>CAWADZ010000006.1:0-320657 GCA_963781165.1 uncultured Alphaproteobacteria bacterium | reverse complement strand
GACTTGAATTGCATTTTCCGCTCTCTCCAACTTTCGTTTCCTATGCTATTGACGCCAAGTGTCACCGGTGTCAATTATCAGGCAAGGCGGTGCGGGAGGCGCCGGGAGGGGAAGATGTTTCCATCGCTTTGCAACGGGTGCACCGTAATCCTTCTTTCGCGCAGCTGCGTAACACCGCGCTGAAATACGGTTTCGCAAAAAGGCGCCCTTCGCATGTCTCACACAATTCCCGCTGTTCTTCGCGAATTTTCAAAACAGCTGACTTCAGCGCGGCTGCATGCGCGTGCTCTGCCCGTTTTCCCCGAGGACAGCCGGAAACACTGGAAGATGCATATCGCGTCCAGGATAGTTCGATCGCCGCGTGGGATGACGAGATCGTCGGATGGAAAGTTGGCGGTGTGCCCCCTATCCTACCAGGACCGGTTCAGCGACAAACGGCTGGTCGGCCCGGTCTTTCGCAAGTTGCTTCGGTACGAAGTGGCCGGAGAGCGCGTGCCGATGCCCGCATTTGCAGGCGGATTTGCCGCGATCGAACCGGAATTCGTGTTCGAACTGGGCGCAACCCCTGCGGAAGACCGCATGTTTATCGGTGTGGAGAATCGCCAGCAGTCCGGTACCATGCTCTCAACGACTATGGTCCCACTGCAATTATTTGCGACTTTCGGCAACCAGCACGGATTGCTGATCGGTCCCGAAGTGGACGATTGGCGGCACCGCGATTCCGAATTGCGCGTTGTCGCGGAAATCGACGGCGAGATTGTCGGTGACAAAACGCTGACCGACTTCCCAGCAGACGCGGTGGCGGCGGTTGATTTCCTGCGCGAAGTTTCTGCGCGGCGCGGATACAGCCTGCCGCCCGGCACACTGGTATCGTCCGGCGCCATAACCGGTGTGCATGATGCCGAGATTGGCGCGAGCTCCCGGCTGGACTTCGGCGAACTGGGTGTTCTGGAGCTCGAACTGGTGGCGGCAACCGCACAAATCTGACCAAAAGCCTTGGCCCCGCGCCCAACTGACCATATGGCAGTGGGATGAAGGCAACGGGGAAACCGACGATCAACGATGTGGCACGCGCTGCCAATGTCTCCAAAAAGACAGTCAGCCGCGTCATCAACAAATCGCCGCAGCTCAGCGAAAGACCCGGATGCACGTTGAACAGGCGATTGCAGAGCTGGGCTTCGTGCCCAATTTGCAGGCCCGCGCCTTTGCGCTGCGCCGCAATTTCATCATCGCTGTCATTCACGATAATCCCAACGCACAGCTGCTGGTAAATGTGCAGCAGGGCGTGCTGGAAGGTATTGCGGATACCGAATTCGGCCTGATGGTGCAGCCGGTCGACCGGACCTCGCCGACCATCGCTGAAGACATTCGCGAATTTCTGGAACGGCAACGCCCGTTCGGCGTGGTCTTGCTGCCACCGATTTCGGAACGCGATGATCTGGCGCAATTGTGCGAGGATGCCGGTTGCAGATACGTGCGCATGGGATCGGTAAAGCTGGACGAGGCGGAGCATACGGTCACTTCGAACGACCGGGATGCCGTGCGCGAAGCGGTGGGTTATCTGATCGCAAAGGGCCACCGCCGCATCGCTCTGATCGAAGGGCCGCAGGGCTTTACATCGCCGAGGGAACGCCGCGCCGGTTTTGAAGAAGCGATGGCAGAGGCCGGGATTGCGGTGGACAAGGAATTGGTCCGGCCTGGCAGCTACACTTTCGAATCCGGCGTAAACGCGGCGGAAGAGCTGGTGCGCATGTCCAACCCGCCGACAGCAATTTTTGCCTGCAATGACGAAATGGCCATCGGCGCCATGATTGCGGCGCGGCGCAATGGTCTGCTCATTCCCGAAGACATTTCCATCGTCGGCTTCGATGATACGCCGCTGTCCAGCCATGTGTGGCCCAATTTGACGACCGTCCATTGGCCCATTGTCGATATGGCGCGGGTCGCTGCGAAGAAGATAATCGGGCCGCCGGAAAGCGCCGCCGATGCCGAATGGATGCTGCCCTCGACCCTGATGGAGCGCGGCTCCGTCGTGCCGCCAAAGCAGAAGTGAAACGCGCAGCGGGCATGGCCGGTCACATCGTGCTTGCATCTGCAAATGACACCGGTTACCTGTTTGTCATGAACCTGACGGCCCGATTTCGGACCATCGAAACCGTGTCAAAAGCCAGCCAGAGAGAGACCTTATGAAAATTGCACTGATCAACGAGAACAGCCAGGCCGCCAAGAACGGCATCATTCACGATGCGCTGACCTCTGTTGTAGAACCGCTGGGCCACGAAGTCCACAATTACGGCATGTACGCCGCCGAAGACGATGCGCAGCTCACCTATCCGATGGTCGGCCTGCTGACCGGCATCCTGATCAACTCCGGCGCTGCCGATTTCGTTGTCACGGGCTGCGGTACGGGCTCCGGCTCCATGCTTGCCGCCAACGCGATGCCGGGCGTGTTCTGCGGATTGGTTATCGACCCGACCGACGCCTTCCTGTTCGCCCAGATCAATGACGGTAACGCCGTCGCCATGCCTTACGCGAAGGGCTTCGGCTGGGCCGCGGAACTGAACTTGCAGGATTGCTATCGCAAGCTGTTCGAAGGCGAAAGCGGAGTTGGCTATCCCAAGGAACGCGCCGCGATCATGGCCAAGAACCGCAGCGTTCTGGCGGACCTGAAAAAGGCCACTTGCCACGACATGTTGAGCGTGCTGCGCAATGTCGATCAGGATCTGCTGAAGTCGGCCATTGCGGGCGAGAAGTTTGCCGACCTGTTCTACGCCAACTCACGCGATGAAGACATCAGCGCCTATCTGCGCGGCCTGTAAGGCTGGCGAGTAGGCCGCAAGATTTCAGCAGTGAGAGGATAGTCCATGTCAGCCAATGTTTTCGATCTTTCGGGTAAGGTGGCGCTTGTCACCGGTGCCAATACCGGCATCGGGCAGGGTATCGCCGTGGCGCTGGCGAAGGCCGGTGCAGACATCGTGCTGACCGCCCGGCGCGACCCGGCGGAAACGCGCGAATTGGTCGAGGCAGAGGGTGTGCGCGCGCATGTCATCATGGCCGATCTGTCCTCTATCGAACCTTGCCAGCGCATCGTGGACGAAGCGGTCGAAGCGTTCGGCAAGATCGATATCCTCGTAAACAATGCCGGGCATCATCCGCCGCGAAGACGCGCTCGATTTCTCGGAAGAGGATTGGGATGCGGTGATGGATGTGAACCTCAAAGTCCTGTTCTTCCTTAGCCAGGCTGTGGCGCGGCACATGACCGGCTGGGCGAGCCAAGACGGCCCCCGCGGCAAAATCATCAACATCGCCTCCATGCTCACCTTTCAGGGCGGCATTCGGGTGCCCAGCTACACTGCCAGCAAAAGCGGCGTGGGCGGCCTGACCAAGCTGATGGCGAATGAATGGGCCGCGAAGGGCATCAACGCCAACGCCATTGCGCCGGGCTACATCGCCACCAACAATACCACCGCCTTGCAAGCGGACGAAAACCGCAACCGCCAGATTCTCGAGCGGATTCCCGAAGGACGCTGGGGCGATCCGGCGGATATTGGCGGCGCGGCGGTGTTCCTCGCCAGCAGCGCGGCGGATTATGTGCAGGGCCATATCCTTGCCGTCGATGGCGGCTGGCTGGCGCGCTGACGCCTGCGTCTGAGGGAGAGCGGGAGGCAAATTCCTCTACTGCCCGAAGGCCGGTAATACGCACGTCGCAATTTGCGCTATAGAGCTTCGCACGAACTCTAGATTCGCAATTGCAAGGGCCGCCCACATGCAGACTGATCGCCGTAAGTTTTTCGCCCTGACGGGCACCGCATTTGGCGGATTGCTGGCCGCTGGCTGCACCACGACATCTGCAACGTTGGCAACCTCAAGCAGCAATCGGTTCGGTCCGTTGCAGCCTGATCCCGCGGGTGTTCTCGATCTGCCGCAGGGCTTTTCGTACCGCGTGATTTCCAGCCTTGGCGATACGATGAGCGACGGGTTTACAGTGCCCGACCGCGCCGATGGCATGGGGTGTTTCGATCTCGGCAATGGCAAGATCGCACTTGTGCGCAACCACGAATTATCTCCCGGCACCGATGGCGGCGGAGTGGCGGGCGCGGCCTATGATACGGTTGCGCGCAGCCTGATCCCTCTGCCTGGCGGGACCACGACCATTGAACTTGATGCCGCCACGTTGGAGCGGACCCGCGAATACCGCAGCCTTGCGGGCACGATCCGCAATTGTGCAGGCGGAATTACGCCGTGGAACAGCTGGCTCAGCTGTGAGGAAAACACCGCGCGTGCCGATGGCCGGATCAACCGCGATCACGGCTATGTCTTCGAAGTTCCCGCCGATGCTGGCGAATTGGTAGAACCTGCACCTTTGCGCGCAATGGGCCGGTTCAATCACGAGGCCGCCTGCGTCGATCCGGCCACCGGCATCGTCTACATGACCGAAGATCGCGGCGATTCTGTCTTCTATCGTTTCATCCCCGCCGTTCGCGGCGATCTGGCGCAGGGCGGCACATTGCAGGCGCTGGTGATCGACGGTGTGCCCGATACGCGCAATTCCGATGGCGTGATGATGGCGGTTCGCCAGCCCTATTCCGGCACGTGGATCACGCTCGACAATGTGGATGCGCCCGATGACGATCTGCGCACGCGCGGCGCGGCAATGGGAGCAGCGATCTTTGCCCGCGGTGAAGGGCTGTGGATGGGTGACGGCGAAATGTACTTCACCGCGACCAGCGGCGGCGCGGCAGGGCAGGGGCAGATTTTCCGCCTGCGTCCGGGCAATAACGGGCCGGACGCGATCGACCTGTTCTATGAAAGTCCGGCAGATGACGAATACAGCTTTGGCGACAACATCTGCGTCGCGCCTTTCGGCGACCTCGTGGTGTGTGAAGACCAGTATGGCGTCACGGTCGACAATTACCTGCGCGGCATCACGCCGACGGGAGAAGCCTATGCGTTTGGCCGCATCCGCTTGCAAACAGAACCGGCGGGTGCATGCTTCTCGCCGGACGGGAACACCATGTTCCTCAACATTTATTCGCCGACAATGACGCTGGCGATCACCGGGCCCTGGACTGCGTAGGGGCCTGCATGAACGAAACCCCCGCAATCCTGTTTGTGTGCCTCGGCAATATCTGCCGCTCTCCTTTGGCCGAAGGGGCCATGCGGGTGGCAGCGCAGGACGCGGGGCTGGATGTCCATATAGACAGCGCAGGCACCGGCGGGTGGCATGTCGGCAATCCGCCTGACAGCCGCGCAATCGCCACCGCGCGCGCCAAGGGCGTGGACATTTCCGGCTTGCAGGCGCGGCAGGTGGAAGTGGCGGACTTCACGCGCTTCACCCATATCTTTGCGCTCGACAGCCAGAACCTCGCTGATCTTCGGCGGCTTTCACCGAGCGACGCGACCGCCGAACTGGCGCTGCTGCTGGATATGGTGCCGGGCAGAGAGGGACAGGCAGTGGCCGATCCTTATTACGGCGACGAAAGCGGTTTCGAGATCACCTGGCGCGATGTGAGCGCGGCGGCGGATGCCCTTATCAAGCGCCTTTCCGCATGAGCTGGTCGGCCCGGATCGAAGCGATTTCGGGCAGTCCGGTGACAGGCGGGCGCAAACTGGCGGGCGGTGATCTTGGCGGCGCGGCTCTGGTCGAATTGGCAGATGGCCGGCGCTGGGTGGCAAAGGAGGGCGCGCTTGTCCTGCACGAAGCAGCCATGCTGCGCGCCATTGCCGAAACCGGCGCGCCCGCACCGCAGGTTCATCACAGCGAGGACCAACTGCTGCTGATGGACTATGTGGAGGCTGACGGAACGAAGGGATGGGCCAGCCTTGCCGAAGGGCTGCGGCTGCTGCACACGCCGCGCGATGCGCCATACGGCTGGTATGATGACTACGCCTTCGGTCCGGTCCCGGTGCCTAACACGCGCGGCGACAACTGGCCGGATTTCTGGGCGGAAAACCGGCTGCTGTGTCACGGCGAGAAGGTCGACGGCAGCCTGACCCGGCGGCTGGAGGACCTTGCCAAACGACTGCCGGACCTGTTGCCGCGCAGCCCGCCACCTGCGCTTCTGCACGGCGATTTATGGGGCGGGAATGTATTGTTCCATCAGGGGCGCCTTGCCGCGCTGATCGACCCTGCCTCCTATGTCGGGCACCGCGAAGTCGATGCGGCGATGCTGACCCTGTTCGATCATCCGCCAAGCAGCTTTTTCGACGCGCTGGAACTGGACGCGGGCTGGCGCGAGCGAATGCCGATATATCGCCTTTGGCCGCTGCTGGTGCATTTGCGACTGTTCGGCCATTCCTACCGCGGCGCGGTCCTGGCCGAACTCGATACGCTAGGCGTTTGAGGCAAGCTGCGGAAAGGGCGTCCATTCGCCGCCAGCGGGATCGGGGGCGAAAATGTCGTCCAGCATTGCGTCGGTCACACCCTCAGCCGTAGCCGGATCCCACTGCGGATCATTGTCCTTGTCCACCAGCACGGCGCGTACGCCTTCGATGAAATCATGGCGCAGCATCATGCGGCTGGCGATGCGATATTCCATCACCATATTTTCGGCGAAATCGGCGCAATCTGCATTTTGCGCAAACTGGCGCAGGGCGACCTTGGAAGTGGCGGGGCACTTGGCCTTCACCGCCTTCAATTCCTTCGCTGCCCATTCGCTGTCATCGGCTTCCAGCGCGGCGATGATGCCTTCCAGCGTATCGGGGCCGAACAGGCGGTCGATCTTCTCCGCATTGCCTGCAAGGCGCGCTTCGGGCGGCGTTTCAGACATATCGTCCAGCACCGCAGCGGGCGCTTCACCGGCAATGATGCGCGCCTTGGCTGCCGCCAGATGCTCTGCCGCAAGGTAGTGCGTGGAAAGGCCTGCCCACAGGCATTCCGCCCCGTTCAGGCGCGCAGCAGTCAGGGCGAGAAACTTGCCGATTTGCCCGGGCAGGCGCGGCAGATACCAGCCTGCGCCGACATCGGGGAACAGGCCGATGCTGCCTTCGGGCATGGCGAACATCGTGTTTTCGGTGGCCACGCGCAAACCGCAGGGCTGCGAAATGCCGACCCCGCCGCCCATCGTGATGCCGTCCATAAAGGCGATGATCGGTTTGGGGTAAGTGAACATCAAATGGTTCAGGCGGTACTCGGCATGGAAGAACGCGCGGCCCGCCTCGCCGCCATCCTCCAGCGCGGAATTGCGCACCAATTGCACATCGCCGCCCGCACAAAAGCCGCGGCCTTCTGCATGGTCAAGAATGACCGCATCGATGGCATCATCATCGCGCCACGCCAGCAGCGCCTCCGCCATGCCTTCGCACATGCCCTGCGTCAGGGCGTGCAGCGCCTTCGGGCGGGCGAGCGAGATATGACCGACCCGGCCGTGCGTGTGGATGTGAAGTTCTTCGGTCATTAGCGCAGCAAATCCCTTCCCACGATCATTCGCATGACCTGGTTTGTCCCTTCGAGGATCGAATGCACCCGCAAGTCGCGCCAGAAACGTTCGATCGGGTAATCGCGCAGATATCCATATCCGCCGAAGATCTGCAGTGCATCATTCACGACGTTCGATCCGCTGTCAGTCGCCAGGCGCTTTGCCATCGCGGAAAAACGGGTCTTGTCCGGCGCATTATCCGTCACCTTGGCAGCGGCGAGATACAGGAGCGCGCGGGCCGCCTCCAGCTCGGTCGCCATGTCCGCCAGCATGAATTGCGTGTTCTGGAAATCGGCGATGGGCGTATCGAACTGCTGGCGATCCTTGGAATAGGCAATCGCTTCATCGAGGCACCGCTGTGCGCCGCCCAGCGAACATGCGCCAATATTCAGCCGTCCGCCGTCGAGGCCTGCCATGGCAAAGCGGAAACCTTCGCCCTCCGCGCCCACGCGGTTCGCAACGGGCACGCGGGCATCTTCGAAAATGACCTGCGCGGTCGGACTGGCGTTCCAGCCGAGCTTCTTCTCCGGCGCGCCAAAGCTGACGCCGGGCGTGTCCTTGTCAACCACGAGGCAGGTAATGCCCTTGGTCTTGTGTTCCCCGGTGCGCAGCATCACGACATACACATCGTTGACGCCGCCGCCTGAAATGAACTGCTTCGTGCCGTTCACAATGTAGTGGTCGCCGTCCAGCTTCGCATTGGTCTTGAGTGCCGCAGCGTCCGATCCGCTGCCCGGCTCCGTCAGGCAATAGCTGGCGAGCTTCTCCATCGTGATCAAATCATCGAGATATTTTGCCTTCACCTCTTCCCCGCCGAAGGTGTCGATCATCCATGCCGACATATTGTGGATGGAGATAAAGGCGCTGGTGGTGGGGCAGCCATAGGCCATGGCTTCCATGATCAGCGCGGCTTCCAGCCGGCCAAGGCCGATGCCGCCGCTTTCTTCCGACACGTAGATTGCGCCAAAGCCCAGCTCCGCTGTGCTTTTGATCACGTCCTTGGGGAAGTGGTGCTTTTCGTCCCACTCGGCGGCGTGCGGGGTGATGTTGTCCGCTGTAAACCGCTGCGCCATTTCCTGAATGGCAAGTTGGTCTTCGTTGAGCTGAAACTGTCCTGTCATCGGGTCATTCTCCTGCGCGCTCCCATGTCAGGAAGGGCGCGCAGGTGCAACTCTTGCGAGGCGATGGAAGACCCGTTTTCTAGTCGCTGACAGGTTCCGGCGTTATCGGACTGGGATCGATGCCGCTGGCATCATCGAGCGGTTCCGGCGCGAAGCCCTGGGCCATATCGCGAAGGTCATCGGGAGAGGCATCGACAACGGTTTGCATGCCATCGGCATCTTCTTCATCGTCTCCTTCGTCCGCCATCACGGCAAAATCATCCGACACCTGATCGACTTCGCCCAAACCATCAATCGTTCGTTCCCGGCCGCTTCCCCCGGATTTCGAGCCAGCCGATTGGCGGACGATCACCATGTCCGCGCTGTCGTTGCCATCCAGGCCAACCGCGGAATTGCGGCTTTCAAGGTCGTTTCCGCAGCCAGCCAGCACTGCCAGAAGCGGCATGGACAGGGCACAGTTTCGTCTAAAACCAATCATCGCAAAACTCTCGCATGATACAAACCGTCAGCCGCATACCACGCGCTGGATTACCAAATCGTCATCATAGGCAACGGTGACGCGGTCCGGGCGGTAATCCATCGTCATCGCAGAACGGGGCGGGCCCCAGCGCAGAGCGGCAGATCCGGTGGCGGCAAGGATTTGCGCGCCCGTTTGCGAATTGGCCCTCTGGCCGATGTATTCCTGCGCGCCCGAAGCATTGCATTGGCCTGCAGGTTCGCGCACCGGGCGTTCGCTCAGCGGCGGCGGGGTGGGGGCGCAGCCGACCACCATGATCAAGGCGAAAGCGGCTGGCAGGGTATGGCGCATGAAAAATTCTCCTAAGGTTTTCGCGTCCTAGCGCCATGCCAACTCCCGCGCTAGGAGGCGGAGGCGAACAGGAGAGCATGATGGCGGGACTTTGGTACGAAGAATTCAGCGTTGGGCAAATGTTTGATCACCCGCTGCGTCGCACGGTGACCGAAACGGACAATGTGCTGATGACTACCATGACGCACAATCCCGCTGCGCTGCATCTTGACGCCGAATATATGAAAGGCACGGAATACGGCCGTGTGCTGGTCAATTCGTGCTTTACACTCAGCCTGATGGTGGGGATCAGCGTGAATGACACCACGCAAGGGACGGCTGCGGCCAATCTGGGGTGGGACGAAGTGCGCTTCCCCGCGCCGGTATTTGTCGGCGATACCCTGCGGATCGAAACAGAGGTGCTGGACCTGCGCGAAAGCAAAAGCCGCCCCACCCAAGGCATCATCACCTTCGCCCACCGCGCCTACAATCAGGACGGCACGCTGGTTGCATCCTGCAAACGCACCAGCCTGCAAAACAAGCGGCCGGCATAAGGAAACGGCGATTGACCCCCAGATGCGGCAGCGGTATTCGCGCGGCCAGCATGCGGGTGTAGCTCAATGGTAGAGCAGCAGCTTCCCAAGCTGACGACGAGGGTTCGATTCCCTTCACCCGCTCCAGCGTCGCCTTCCCAGAACATCCCGGAAACGCTATAAAGCCCGTGTAAACCAAGTGGTTTCTGGCGCTAACGGACGTCGGAATTCGCAAGGCCAAGACAGGCTCTGAAGCCTGCAAAAAGAGCGACTCGGTGGGGCTTTTCCTTTTGGTGAAGCCAAGAGGCGGACAACTGTGGCGGATGTAGTACCGCATCGATGGCCGGGAGAAGAAGCCGGCGCAGGGCAAGATCCTTTACACGAAAAACAGCGTGAGAAGGCGCGTGCGAGGCTCGGTGCTGAGAATACCTTTGCCTCAATCGCCGCCCAGTCCTGTTCTTACAGTTCGGGTGTCAATCCCTAGGTCAGATCTAGTATCTTGGTTGATGCGTCCGAGCCGAAAGCCTGCTGGTTACATCTAACCGGTCTTAAAGCCGACCCGCGGGACTGCAGCCCAACTGTTGTCATTGCGCATAAAGCGGCGGATGCCATTGATTCGATAACACAAGTTGATCTGACGGTATCCGAAATTTTCAATCACGGCAGCTATGCCAATCCTAAGCAGATCGTTTGCTGTCGGCGTGCGCCGCAATTGCTTTTCTTCCAGGGCAAGCGTGCCCACGCTCAAAGCGCATCCGAATACTATTGAAACGAAGAAAAACGCCAGCGCCATCATCGGGTCCAGCAAACCGAGCAAGGCGGCCGCTGGAAGGACGAGATAGCCGAGTAGTTCGGCTGGTGGGCCCAGAATGTCTTCAAGTACGATCTGGGGCAGGGCCAGAATACCGATACGTCCATAGCGCGGGTTGCCGATCATCCCACGATGACGCTCCAGCGTCTCGAGTGCGCCTTGTTGCCAACGGGCGCGTTGATTATCCAGGCCGCGCAGCGCGGCAGGAGCCTCTGTCCAGCACACGATGTCAGGGACAAAGGAGATGCGATAGTCGCGCTTCTGGTCGCGCATAAAGCGGTGCATCCGAACGACGAGTTCGAGGTCTTCGCCCACAGTGTCATGCCGATACCCTCCCATTTCGACCAGGGTAGAGCGGCGGAACAGGCCAAATGCTCCGGATATCAGCATCAAGGTATTGGTGTGTGCATTCGCCACGCGATTCATTAAAAAGGCACGCAGATATTCCACGATCTGGAACCGCGGAACCATTTCATCGGCAATTCCGATTTTCTGCAGCGACCCGCCTTTTATGGTGCAGCCATTCGCAATCCGGATTGCTCCGCCGACCGCGATTACCCTGTCGTCATACATGAACGGCTCGGCAGCGCGTAGCAGTCCGTCAGGTTCGATGATCGAATCGGCATCGATTACACAAACCAGAGGAGTTCGTGCAAAACCGATACCTGCATTCGCGGCATCGGCCTTCCGCCCGTTCTTTTTATCAACGACCAGCAAATTGGGGTAACGCCTTGAGCGGTAAGTCGCGCGGATCGCCTTTTGCTGCAAGACTGCTACCTGCGGTCGCTGCGTTTCCTGCATATCAAACGCGCGCAACAACTCCCCGATGGTATCGTCCTTCGATCCATCGTTGACCACGATGACCTCGTGTTCGGGATATTCCAGCGAGAGCAGCGCTTTCACGCTTTGCACGATCGACAATTCTTCGTTGTGGGCCGGTGCTATGACCGAAATGGGGAGCGCAAGGTCAGCGTAGCGATACCACAGATCGCGCGCGCCATCGCCGGGGCGAACGCGCGTTGCAAAAACCCACGCAGCCACCAGCAGCTGGGCAACCGCGATCAGGTTTCGCAAAGCGACCACCGAAAAGCACGCAAAGGCAATCCACACGACAAATGTCGCTGCTGCGTTGATCAGGAAATCCAAATTCATCCTGCCGCCCTTGCTGGCGGCGAAACGCCTTCATCAATTGCAAGCTCCTCAAGCGCGCGTTGTGCGCTCAATCGGACCCACAGCTGATCGTCGCTACAGAGCTTTGAAATTTGGGGCACTGCATCATGCAGGCCCAGCCGAACGCTGGCTGCGATTGATTGCAGCCGCACCGTGTAAACCGGATCGTCCAACCCGCCGAAGACGATTTTGGCCGCTGCCGAATGGCCGAGTTTGGCCAAAGCGCGCAGCACGGAGCAGCGGATTTCCGGATCAGGATCGCCGGCAGATTTTTCCAGCACTTCGACTACCCCCATATTTTCTGACCACCCCAAAGAATCTATGATGCGTGCCTGCCATGCGGGATTCAGATCATCTTCCAGAAGAAGGGTCAGCTGGTCTGGGTAAAGCGGTGCCATGGAGCGCAGCAGGGCGATGTCGATCCGGGTTGGCTGTCGCTCCAGTGCCCCTAGAATTCGCAGAGTTTCACGAGGGGGTGGAAGTATGCCGTTGGCGCCGAGCGCAAATGCAGCCTCGAGTCTTACTCTCGGGCTGCGATCGCGGGCCATCAATTCTCGCAATCGGGCAATGCAAACTTCGCTGCCAAAGCGTTGGAGCAGGTGGATCGCGTTGATCCGTTCGGCTCTGTAGATGCCGTGCGAATTCCGGATCGTCTTGGCAAATACCCCGTCAAGTTCTGCGATCTGGAGAAGCCTTTCGCGCTCCCCACCTCTCAGAAGCGGCAGAATGCGATAGATTGCGGCAAGCTTCGCCTTTTGGCTCCACCTTTTCTTATCCTTGACCTTGAGACCCGCTACCCGCTGGAGGTAGCTGCGCGTGATCGCGGTATCGCGCTCGTCGCGACGCGGCCGGTTCCATTCCGCCAGGTAACGCCGCAGGACGAGGACAAGGAACACGAGAACGATCGCGGCGGCAGATATGAAGGTCGCGAGAACAGTCTCGGCGTAGATATTCATTGTGCGCCAAACCGGAAATTCAGCCCCAGACTTCCGGCCCAGCGGCGATAGCTGTCATCGCGGTTTTCGTAGCTGACTGCACTGGACATTGTGATGTTTTCGGCGACCGTAATCGCGAACCCGATTGCCGCGCTGCGCATCTGCTGCACGCCATTGGCTTCCGCGTCTGGATAGCTCGCCGCGATCGCAAAAAGCGAATGCTCGTCATCTGGTTGGTAATCGAGCCTCAGCGAAGAGCCGAGACGATAGCCCTGGGCGTCATCGAAGATGTTGATTGCCCGGGCCGTAAGGTCAAATTCGCGCGTGATCGCAATACGCAGCCCAGGCTGTACAGCAATGACATTGCCTGTTCCGTATTCGGCAAAGCGTAGATCTGCCACAATCGTCAGACCCTCTGCGGCGGTTAATTCGCCGCCCGTAGCGATGCTCCAATCTTCTTGAAAATCAGGGCTGGGTACGATTGTGGCCGCAACATAAATAAAGCCGTTGGAAATGCGGTGATCCAGACGCGCGTTCAGGCGGGTGTCAATCGCGCTGCGTGCCTCGCGCATTGCTCCGAGTATCAATCTGTTACTGTTCGATACGTCGATTGCAGCCACAATGCTCTGCGAGCTCCATGTGCTGCTTGCCCCGTTTCGCAGGGTGATATCAGATAGACCCGAATTGATGGAAAGCGATCGCAACTGAAATCCACTCATGTCATTCTGGCGTGCAAGTGAGGTCTCTAGCAGAGCAAGTTCCGGATAGGCAGGATCGCGAGCAGCGATCGCGGCAGCGACGCTTTCGGCCTCGTCGAATTGCCCGCTCCAATAGAGAATGTAGCCGCGGGCAAGCGCAATATCGAGATCGTCTGGTGAATGCGCCGATGCGGCTGCGATCCGCTCCCTTGCTGCTTCAAGCCGCCCGTCGCCTGCCTCGACCATGGCCAGCCGGCGCATCAAGTCAGGATCGTCCGGTGATACCTCGAGCAGGCTCTCGAGGATCTGCCGCGCCCGGTCAAAATTGCCGGCGGCCTGAGAAAATTCCGCCTCTGCGACCTGCTCGGCGCGCGCAGGTTCGATTTCCTGCGCGGCGACCGGCGCACATGTCATCGCCAATAGGAAACAAAGGAATTTGCTGCTGTGCTTCATTACGATCTTGCGATCAGGCCAGAGACCCGGACCAGAAGTTCCTGGGGGATGAACGGCTTGGTGAGGTATTCAGCGGCGCCGCCTTTGAGACCGGCAATAATATCGACCTCACCGTCGCGTGCGGTGAGCATGACGACAGGAATTTCGCAAAGCTCGGGATCGGACTTCAATGCTGCCAGCACTTCGGGTCCGGCGATGATCGGCATCATTGAATCGAGTACGATCAGTTCAGGCCGATCCGCTCGGGCTGCGGCAAGGGCTTGCTCCCCATCGCGCGCGATCGTGACCAAGTGGCCCGCGCTTTCAAGGCGAAACTTGAGTATCTCGACCAGAATAGGGTCGTCGTCTGCAATAAGTATAGCGGCCAAAACATGTCTCCAACGATCTGAGATATTTAGGAAAGATTGGTAAACGTCTGGCAGTGAGTGACGTAGGGGTTTCGCCCTATTCGGTTCAGCGAAACGTGTTCAGTCCTGGGCCAAGACCGCGGGCACATTGATGGCAAGCCGCTGGCGGATGGCGTTTAGCAACTCGCGCAATCCATGATCATCTTGCGCCTGCAAGATTTCGTGCTGGCTGAGCCGGCAAATCTCTCCGAGCTCCGCCTGACCGAAGAGGGCGGCGACCCCGGCGATCTGGTGGAGCAAGCTTCCGGCGGCTTGCACATCAACTTCATCTGTACGGCTGCTGCCAAGCACCTTGTCGATTGCCTCCAGCGCGGCTGACAAGCGATCTTCGAACATCTTGCGCAGCCGCGGGTCAGTTTCTTCCTCGAAAGGTTCTCCTGAAACCTGCGGTTCCTGTTCCGAGCGTGCGGTCCACTGGCTCAGCGCAGCGCGCAGCGCCGTAAGCCGCAACGGCTTGGCCAGATGCGCCTGCATACCGGCATCCTTACAGCGCTGGACGTCGTCCGCATACGCATTCGCGGTCACAGCCAGGATCGGCAGCCTTGCCGCATCAATGCCTGCTTCCCTGATGGCGCGAGTGGCCTGCAAGCCATCCATCTGCGGCATTTGCATATCCATCAGAACGATATCGTAGGGCTGGCCGAGGCGATCTGCCTCCAACACGGCTTCGACCACTTCCTGTCCGTCGCGGGCAAGATCGCATCCGTGGCCAGCGCTCTGGACCATCGCGATGGTCAGTTCCTGGTTGATGGGATTGTCCTCTGCGATAATGATGCGGAGGCGGTTCACCGTGAGGGCTTCTTCCGCTGTTTCGTCGGCCACTGCCTCAGCGGAGTTTTGAACGACTTGCTCTAGCGGGATCGACAGGGTGAAGCTTGATCCGGTGCCCAGTTCGCTCTGCGCACAAAGTTCGCCGCCCATCAGACCGGCAAGCTCCGCACTGATCGGCAGGCCCAGGCCAGTCCCCCCATACCGCCTGGCGGTCGTTTCGTCCGCCTGGGTAAACTTGTCGAAGATACTGTCCAGCCGGTTCGCTGGTATCCCGATGCCCGTGTCGTGCACTGTAATGAACAGACTATCGGCGTGATCGGAACGCCTTTGGTTTACGGTGGCCGAGATGCTGACTCCGCCGGCTTCCGTGAACTTCAAAGCATTGCCCAGCAAATTCAGAACGATTTGCCGCAGCCGCATTTTGTCCACCAGGATGCAGGAGGGAATTGCTGGATCTATTTCGAGGCTAAGCGACAGGTTCTGCGTTTTCGCGACAGGTTCCATCAGGCGCTGGCAACTGCGCAATGTGTGCCTGAGATCGGTCGGTTCTTTCACGATCGCCATCTGCTTGGCTTCGATCTTCGCGAAATCGAGCAGGTCGTTCAAAAGCCGGAGCATCGCGTTGCTGGAATCTGCAATCATCTGCAGCCGTCTTCTCTGCTCTGGGACTTTTTCGTCAGCCAGCGCCAATTCCGTGAAACCGATAACCCCGTTCATCGGTGTGCGTATTTCATGGCTCATATTGGCCAGAAAACTGGATTTTGCCTCATCAGCGGCACGCGCCTTTTCGATGGTTTCGGTCAGCTGTTCTCGCATGATCGTTTCTTCGGTACGGTCGATGATCACGCCCAGAATGCCCGTAACTTCTCCTTCGGGACCCGTTTCGACCTGCCCGCGAACCTCGACATGGCGCATCTCTCCATCTTCGGTGAAGAGCCTCGCCTTCAGGCTGTACGGCTGTCCGTCGGCCAGGGCGGCCTGCATTGACTGCTCTATGATCGGGCGGTCGTCCGGATGGTAAAAGTCTATCGCTTTTTCGAGTGCTGGTGCATCTCCTGGCTCCAGCCCGTGCAACCGGTGGACCTCTTCAGACCAGCGAATGTGATTGCTGGCGATGTTGAAATGCCAATGACCGATATGGGCAGCGGCCTCTGCCATCACGAGCATGCGGTTGCGTTCCTCCAGCTCCGCTGTTGCATCAGAGACCTTGCGAAGCACGTGGCTCTCGCGGCGCACGAAGATCACCAGCAAGATGCCAAGAAGCAAGGTGATCGTCAGCCCGCTTGCAAGGGCCAGGTTCGGGGCGCTGGATGCAATGCGGCTTTCAAATGAAGGGAGGCTTGTCCAGCGAAGGGTCACGGGCTGGCCCGCAAAGTCCATCGATCGCTGCAGCTCGAATTTGGGGCTCGGGTTCACTTCGCCTGTCGAAAATAGCAATGCGTCCGGATCTGTCCCGTTGCCATGATAGACCTCCAGAGAGAAATCCTCCCCTTGCCGCGGGGTCAGCGCGGAGAGAAGTTCATTTGCCACCAGAGGCGAATAGACCCACCGTCCGGTCGGAATGCCTGCGCTGTCCAGCACGGGAAGCATCAGCAGAAAGCCGGAACCTTGCCCTTCATCCTGGACAAGTATGATCGGCCGCGTGAGGACCGGCAGTTTCCTTTCCAGCGATAGCGCGATCGCCTCGCGCCGGCCTTTTTCAAAGGCCAGGTTGAGACCGAGGGCCTGCATATTGCTTGCAAGCGGCTCAATACGATTGATGATATGATGCGTTTCGCGCTCGACCCTTGGATGGATGTCGAACCGGTCGCCATACTCGCGGGCGAATTGGCTGCGGAACCCTTGAAGGTCCTCGGCCCGGACTTCTTCGAAAATGCCGAAACCGCGCATTCCGGGGTAGGACCGGGTGATCTCCAGGCGCTCGACATACTCGCGCCATAGGCCGGGGGATACGGTTCCGTCGACCGCAACAAAAGCTGCGCCCCCTTGCAGGGCCTTCTGGTATATTTCCAGGCGGTGGCGCAGCGCCTGATCAGTGTCACCTGCGATAGCCGCGAAGCTGGCCTCCGCCTGCGTGTATTCACGATCGGAAATGAAGCGCCAGGCGTAGAACGTGAGCAACATGGTGGCAACCAGACTGATCGCGACCAGCGAGCCTGTAGCGTGCAGCAATCGCCCGTGCCAATGGACGGCAGCCGGTGACCGGCTGGATAGCAGGAGGATTGGCAGGATCAGGACTACGCCGAGGAAATCGCCGGAATACCACGTCAGCCAATTTGTCAGGATCATCTCTGCATCCATCGTACCGGCTGCAAACAGGGTCGTCACGCCAACTGTCGGCGCGATGATGCATGGCAGCAAAACGACCAACACTATCGCCAGACCGATTTGGCGCAGGTTCGAAAGTTCAATTCCGCGGGCAAATCGCCGAGCGCACAACATGCCAACCAGCGCTTGGGCGCTCGCCCCCAATCCCAGCACAGCGGCGACTGCAAAGACTGGCCACGCTTCGGACAAATCGGCCGAACGATCAAAACCCGTCATGAAATTGAACGCGAAAGAGCCGAGCCAGATGCCGGGCAAAATGGCGGGGCCGCGGACAAGCAGCGCACACAGGGCGACGCCCGATGCCGGCCAGACAATCGTGGCATAGCCTGGCGGAACAGCGAGCGAGATGCCGATGTACCCGGCGATAAAATAGCAGATTGCCAGTACCAGACTGTCCCGCAGATCTGTGAGGCGCGAAAACCGCGGCGCTACGGTCGGACTGTCGTTCATTTCGCTCTCTCGCAAACTATCTCGGCTGACAGGCGCAGCCCGTTGGTGCGATGGTTAACGATGGTGAGCTAAGAAGAAAAAAACGGGTGACTACGTAGCGCGCGAAGTCATCCGGACTTGGCCAGGTTACCGCGGGTTTCCCTCACCTGCGAAACCCGATGGTTTCCATTCACCCCTTGAGTTAGGGTCACGGCTGATGACCGCGTTCTTCCTGTCCTTTCTGGCCGTCGCGCTTGCCATGCTGGCCGGGCGGGAGGCTGTGCGCGTTTCGCGTCTGGTCGCGGCAGGGGCCCCTGCCTGGGCCGTGTTTGCGGTCGTCATCATAGCTGCGATTGCCGCGTGCGCGCTGGCGGCGTGGCTGGCGGGCGGGCTTGCCGCTTTATTGCCGCCACGCCAACAAAGCTGGCTGGTTGCCGCCGCGCTTGTTCTGGCCGCGCTCGAGACCATTTTTCTGGACGCCCCCAAAGCTCCCGCAGAACCGACGCAGTCGCTTGGTGCTGTGGCAATCGTGCTTCTTGCCGGCATCCTCGCCGATGCGAGCGGATTGCTCATTCTGTCCATCAGCATCCTGTCTGAAAATCCGGTTTTTGTGGCCGCTGGCGGAGCGGCGGCGGTCATCGGGATATTGGGCGGCGCAGTGCTTGCGGGACCGGATTGGGAGAAACTCCCTCGTCAGCCATTGCGATGGGGAGCAGGTATCGTCCTGATAACAAGCGCATTCGTGATCGTATTTTCCCCTTCTAAGCACTTCTTTGATCGGTTTTGGCGATCACCGGGATCAGGAAGTTTCGCGAAACTACCGTGACGCTCGGCCGTTCATCCTACAACAAACCAAACAAAGGAACTGATCATGGCCGGCACTGGCGACAATTCGAAAACCGCACTGATTGACGGGCTCAACGGTCTGCTTGCGGATCACCTTGCGCTTTATTTCAAGACCAAGAACTTTCACTGGCACGTCACCGGCCCGCGTTTCCGCGACCTGCACTTGCTGTTCGACGAACAAGCCATCGAAATCCGCGACCAGATTGACGCAATCGGGGAGCGTGTACGCAAGAATGGCGCGATGACGCTCACCTCCATCGGTTCGGTTGCAGGCGCAACCCAGATCAAGGATCAGGACGACACATCGCTCGCGCCGGAAAAGATGGTCAAGGAACTGCGCGACGATAACCAGAAGATGGTCGACTCTCTGAAGGAACTGAAAAAGCATGCCGAAGCTGCGGGCGACAACGCCACGGACGGTTTGCTGGATGACTGGACGGACATGGCCGAAGAACGCGTGTGGTTCCTGACCTCCACACTCGGCTAACACATCCGAACTGACACGCTTTTCACCGCCGCGGCGCTGCTTTCGGGCTTGGCGTCGCGGCGGTTTTGCGTCTAGCCCGAACGATATGGACAATATCGACATTATCGAAGGCGCAGGCGATGCCGAGATCGCGCAGTTCCTCGCGGACTATCTCGGCGCATGTCTCGCCGCGACCGATCAGCCTATCGCGATCAGCGTGCCGGGCGGATCGACGCCGTTCCCTATTTTCGAGGCCCTGACCAAAACCGATCTGGACTGGTCGCGCATCACCGTGTGGCCGGGCGATGACCGGATTGTTCCGGAAGATCACGCTGCCAGCAACACCGGCAAGATCCGCGCCTTGCTGGAACCTGCCGGGGCCACCGTCGTCTCTCTTACCGTTATGGAGCAGGTGCCGCATTTCGCACTGGTTTGGCTGGGCATGGGAGCGGACGGGCATATCGCCTCGCTCTTCCCCAATACCGATCCCCAGGTTGCCGATCCGGCACCCCTGCGCCGCCTTACACCGGACCCGCTGCCGCCGGAGGCACCCTTCGACCGGATCACGCTGACAATACCGTCCCTGTTGAACAGCGACGCCCTGATGTTCGTCATTCGCGGCGAGGACAAGCGCGCCGTTTTCGACGCTGCGATGCGCGGTGAACATGACCTTCCGGTCGCGCGTCTGCTGGGCGCGGCGAGGCAGAAGGTGACATGCTTTACCTGATACCGGCACCGCTGCACCGGCTTTCGCTCCGGGTCGGATACCGGGTCCGCAAGGCCTTCTGGAAAATGACGCGGCCCGATGTTGCCGGCGTCGCAGTGATGCTGCGCGATGCAGACGGGCGGCTGCTTTTGGTAAGGCACAGCTATGGTCCGCGAAACTGGGCGCTGCCCGGCGGCGGTATGGGCCCGCAAGAGGATGCCGCCGAAGCCGCGCGCCGTGAAATACGTGAAGAGCTGCGCTGCGAGCTGGAAGACCTGCAACTGCTGCACGCCTTTGAGGAAAGCCTGTCCGGCGCCCCGCATATCGCGCATGTGTTTACCGCAGGCGCAGTTCAGGAACCGCGCGTCGATGGCCGCGAATTGCTGGAAGCGCGCTGGTTTGCCCGGGAAGAGCTGGAAGCGGCGGCGCTCACGAATGTCACCCGCAGACGCCTCAAGCAGCTGGGCTGGTTTTGACCGGAACGCAAAAATCATCACGTCAAAGACTGCTGCCTGCGACACACGGTAAGCGTTTTATAGCAGGCGAAGCTGGCCATCATCGCGGCGAGGTTCTTCCGCTGAACCGCCGTGTTCCAGATTGCTCAGCGTCAGCCCCATCAGCCGGATCGGCATGGCGAGCGGCAGTTCGCTTTCAAGAATTTCCTGCGCAACAGCCGCGAATTGCGCCTTGTCCGCCACCGGGCGGTCCAATGAGCGGGCACGGGTCATCAGCTGGAAATCATTGAATTTGACTTTCAGCGTGACAGTGCGGCCCTTGGCTTCCTTCGCGGCAATCCGCTCCCACACGATATCGATGATGTTGTCGAGAGTGGCGCGCAGCGCGCTGCCACTGGAAATATCCTCACTGAAGGTGCGCTCCCCGCCGATGCTCTTGCGGATACGGTTGGCGCGGACGGGCCGCAGGTCGATCGCGCGCGCTGCACGGTAAAGATATTCGCCGAAACTGCCGAAATGGGCGCGCAGCCATGCAGCGTCCTTTGACGCAAGATCGGCACCGGTTTCGATGCCCAGCTTGGCCATCTTCTCCGCGCCCTTTGGCCCGACGCCGTGGAAGCGGCGGATGGGGAGGGACTGGACAAACGCCGCGCCTTCTCCGGGCCGGATGACGCACAGCCCGTCGGGCTTGTTCTGGTCGCTTGCCAGTTTGGCGAGGAACTTGTTGTAGGACACGCCCGCGCTGGCTGTCAGCTGCGTCTGCTCCCTGATCTGCTTGCGAATCACCTGGGCGATGGCGGTGGCAGAACCGATGCCGTGGATGTCCTCTGTCACATCCAGATAGGCCTCATCCAGGCTGAGCGGTTCGACATGCGGCGTGTGGTGGAGGAAGATCGCGCGGATCTGCTCGCTCGCCTCGCGGTATGCGTCAAAGCGGCTTTTGACGAATATCAGGTCGGGGCAAAGCCGCTTTGCCGTGACGCTGGGCATGGCGCTTTTCACGCCGAACTTGCGCGCCTCGTAACTGGCGGCTGCAACCACGCCGCGCCCGCTCGATCCCCCGACCGCCACCGGCTTCCCGCGCAGTTCCGGATCGTCGCGCTGCTCCACGCTGGCGAAGAAGGCATCCATATCGACATGGATGATCTTGCGCAGGCCAATGGCGGAATCATCGCCGCTCTCATCTTCGTCATCCATCCGGATGTTTCCGCGCAATTAGCATCGCCTGCATCTAGCAATAGCGGCCGCGGCTTCCAACATAGACAAACTCCTTCCCTCCAGAACGCTGAATATGCAAAAGGCCATCATGCAACAGGTCGTCGACACGAATATCCGTTCTGCCAATTCTGACGGACGAACTGTGCACATCCGGGAATTCGTGGTCTTGATGGCTGCTCTGATGAGCCTGAACGCGCTTGCGATCGATGCGATGCTGCCTGCGCTTGATAATATCGCGACCACTTTCAGCGTGACCGATCCTAACCAGCGCCAGTATGTGGTAGGTGTGTATTTGCTCGCCAGCGGGATCGGCTCGCTGTTGCCCGGATCGCTTGCCGACAGATTTGGCCGCAGGCCGGTCCTGTTTGCCAGTCTTGGGCTTTATGCAATATTTTCGCTGGCCTGTGCTGTTGCTCCCAGCTTCAATGCCTTGCTGGCCATGCGATTTGCACAAGGCTTCCTTACCGCCGGTCTGATTGTCTTGCCTGCGGCCATTATCCGCGACCGTTTTGAAGGCGACAGCATGGCGCGGCTGCTTTCCCTGATCTTTCTGGTGTTCATGATCGTGCCTGTGCTGGCCCCCAGCGTCGGACAACTCGTGCTGCAATTTGCGCCTTGGCAATATATCTTCGGCTTGCTGACGCTGATGTCCGGGGTGGTGTTCCTTTGGGCATTTAATCGCCTGCCTGAAACGCTTGCGATCGCGGACCGCCAACCGATCGACGCGCGTTCCGTCCTGACGAACCTGCCGCTGACATTCCGCACCCGTGTTGCCATCGGCTATGTCATTGCAGCCGGACTGACATTCGGCGCGATATTCGGATATATCAATTCCGCGCAGCAATTGATTGGCGAGCACTACGGTGCAGCGGACAATTTCCCGATTATCTTCGGCCTGACAGCCAGCACGCTGTTCGTCTCGAGCTTCCTGAATTCGCGTATTGTCGAAAAATTCGGTGCGCGGCGCGTCAGCCATTCGGCGCTGATCCTGTTTTTGGGACTTTCCGCAACGCAAGTGGCGGTCGCTCTGCTGGCGCCGAACAATCTGTGGTTTTTTGTGCCGCTGATGGCAGGCAATTTGTGCTTGCTTGGCTTTACCGGATCGAACTTCGGTTCAATCGCCATGCAACCTTTCTCGGAAACTGCGGGAGCGGCAAGTTCCGTGCAGAGCTTCATTCGTATGACGCTTGGTGCGGGAATGGGCATCGCGATTGGACAGGCTTACGACGGAACAGCCTTGCCGCTGGCGCTCTCTCTGCTGGTGTGCAGCATACTGGCACTGCTGCTGGTGCTGTTCAGCGAGAGGGGCAAGCTGTTTCGCAGGCCCGGCGAAGCGCGCCGATATCTGGCGGTGCATGACGTGATGCGCGGCTGACATATCGTAGCCCGACGGGCAATCAGGGCAGCGGCGCACCCCGCGCTGCCGCGAATACGGCGTACCATTGCTGGCGCGTCCAGCGCATGGTCAGGGCCTGTGCGGCCTCTGCAATTCTTTCCGCATTTTGTGATCCGACAATCGGGATGATCTTGGCTGGATGCGCCATAAGCCAGCCATAGGCGGCAACCGCTCGGGAAACGCCAGCTTCGTCTGCCACATCGCCTAGCGCGCGGGCCACGCTGCGGTCCCGTTCCGTTTCTGGACGCATCAGCCTGCCGCCGCCGAGCGGGCTCCACGCCATGGGAGTGAGACCCATCCGCATCGCCTGATCCATCTCGCCATTGTCCAGTGCGTCAATCCGCAGCGGACTGATTTCGGGCTGGGTGGCGCTGAGCGGCACGGTGAGGAAATGGCTGAGAGCATCGATCTGGAGGCAAGTGAAATTGGATACGCCGAGGCTGCGAACCTTGCCGCTCGCCACAGCGTCATCAAGGAAGCGTGCCAGTTCTTGCGGGTGCGTGAGGATATCGGGCCGGTGGATCAGGTAGAGGTCGATCGTGTCAGTGCCGAGCCTTTTCAGCGACGCCTCCAGTGCGTTTTCCATATAGGCGCGTGACTGGTCATACGGCGTGGGCGGGGTGATGCCGCCTTTGGTGACAAGTGTGATGCGCTGGCGCAATGATGGATCGCTGCGCAGGACTTCGCCCAGCATGGCCTCGACCGTGCCGAAGCCGTCCTTGCCGTCAAAGCCGTAAATATCGGCGGTGTCGATCAGGTCGATATCAGCGTCCAGCGCAGAGCCGAGCAGCTTCGCGAGATCGTCTGGCGAACCATCGCTGCGCCACATGCCCCACGCGAGCGGGCTGACTTCGATGCCGGAGGTGCCGAGCGTTCGGCGGGCGGGGAGGGGGAGGTCGCTCACTCTTCGGCAGCCTCAACCCGCGCGAGCAAGGCCTCGACCTGCACCTGCGCGCCTTGGCTGGTGTTCAATTCAGTCACCGTGCCATCGAACGGCGCGGTCAGCGCGTGTTCCATCTTCATCGCCTCCAGCACCATCAGCCGCTGGCCTGCGGTGACGCTGTCGCCCTCCGCCACATCGACCGCAATGACCTTGCCCGGCATGGGGGAAAGGATGTCGCCGTCGTGGGCGTGGGCTGCGCCAGCGCCCTCATGCCTGTAAGGCTCTACGCGAAACACCGCTCCGTTCTCGTAACGCAGGTTCTCTCCTGCAAAACCTTGAAAAATCGCCCTGTTATGAATCTTTGATGCTTCGCGAGTGAAGTCTGCAACATGCTGCACTTCGCCATCGATTAGCAATTTTAAATTGGTTCGAGACTTCCCATTGAGCCGGAAACCTTGCAGCCCCTTCAGCGGATCGTGCCAATCGGGAAACCCCATCTCATAGGCGGCATCCTGAAGAGCAAATTCCGAAAGCTCGGGCTTCGCCGTCAAGCTCTCGGTATGTCTCTCGATCGTGCCCGTCGTCATGGTGCCGGAGCGGTATTCATCGAGAGCAAATAGCCGGTGCAGGAACCAGGCATTGTTCTTTACCGGTGCAACCACTGTGACTGCGCAAGCTTGCCACATGCCGTCGATGGCCCGTTCTCTGTTTTCCGCGTGATAGATTATTTTGGCGATCATCGGATCGTAATAGGGCGAAATTTCTGCACCCTCTTCCACACCCGTATCGATCCGGTTGTAGTCCGCGCCGAGCAAAGCGACGTCAAGGCGACCAGTACTCGGCAGGAAGCCTTTCGCCGGGTCCTCTGCATACAGCCGCGCTTCGATCGCGTGGCCGTTGATGCTAAGCTCTTCCTGCTTCAGCGGGATCGGCTCGCCGCTTGCAACCCGCAATTGCCATTCCACCAGATCGACGCCGGTGATTTCTTCGGTCACCGGATGCTCCACTTGCAGCCGTGTGTTCATTTCCATGAAGAAAATGCGGTCCGCACGCAGGCCTTCCGAGGCGTCCGCGATGAATTCGATGGTGCCAGCACCTTCGTAATCGACGGCTTTCGCAGCGCGCACGGCGGCGGCGCAGATTTCCTCGCGGGTGGCCTCGTCCATGCCGGGGGCGGGGGCCTCCTCGATAACCTTCTGGTGGCGGCGTTGCAGCGAGCAATCGCGTTCGAACAGGTGGACGACATTGCCGTGGCTGTCGCCGAAGACCTGCACCTCGATATGGCGGGGCGAAGTGATCCACTTTTCGAGCAGAACCTCGTCATTGGAAAAGCTGGCCTTGGCCTCCCGCTTGCAGCTTTCCAGCATGGCCGCGAAGTCAGCCGCCGTATCGACTTTGCGCATGCCCTTGCCGCCGCCGCCTGCGACCGCCTTGATCAGCACGGGATAGCCGATGGCGTCCGCTTCCTTGGTCAGTCGTTCAAGCGACTGGTCCTCGCCCAGATAGCCGGGTGTGACCGGCACACCGGCAGCAATCATGCGCTGTTTCGCGGCATCCTTCAGGCCCATCGCGCGGATGCTTTCCGGTTTTGGCCCGACCCAGATCAGTCCTGCGTCGATCACGGACTGCGCGAAGTCGGCGTTTTCCGAAAGGAAGCCGTATCCGGGATGGATCGCCTCTGCGCCCGTGGCCTTTGCCGCAGCGATGATCTTTTCGCCGACCAGATAGCTTTCTGCCGCCGGGGAGGGGCCTATATGTACCGCCTCGTCTGCGCGGGCCACATGCAGCGCCTTGGCATCGGCATCGGAATAGACCGCCACTGTCGCCACGCCCATTTCGCGCGCGGTGCGGATGATACGGCAGGCGATTTCCCCGCGATTGGCGATCAGCAGCTTGGCGATCATTCTTCCGCGCCCTCGGTCACTTCCTCGGCATTTTCGGGCGGGCAATCGTCGGGCAGGTAGGAATAGACGACGCTGGCGATGCGCCAGTCACCATCACGCCTGATCAACGAAAACACATTGACACCGCAATGATTGCGCTCGCCATCGACGTAGAAATCATACGGCGCCCACACCATTGCAACGGGGCCGTCCACCATGACGGTAGCATCGCGCAGCGGCTCGTTAATGTCCGGCACGGTTTCGGCCAGCGAGGTAATGGCGCGTGAAAGCGGCATCGTTCGTGCAGCATCACCGCCCTCATCGGGCCGCACGAAGGCGAGGAAGGCCGTGTCGAGCGCCGCATCGGACATTGCTTCTGTGTCCTTGTCGGCGATCCCATCCATGAAGGCATTGATGACGGCGAGGATGAGGTCTTCGGCAAGGACCGCCTCCTCTGCTGGCGCGGCCTCCGTCCCGGTGACCTGCGCCATTGCCGGGCCGGAAACAGGCAATGCACCCGCCGCCGCAGCAGCAAGCGCAAGTTTCACAAAAGCTTTCATTATCGTCGTCTCCTCTTGCAAGGAGCGATGGCCTCAGCCGGTTCCAAATGCAACCGTCTGGCGCTGCTGTCAGTCGTCCTTGCGGCGAACGCCTTCGTCGCGCACCGGCGTCAACGGACGATCCGCAATCGGCCCGGCCATGCGCGCCAATACCATCAGCTTGCCGCGCGTGAATTCCGGCATCACCTGCGGTTCGAACGATCCGCTGATCGTTTCTTTCAAGGCTGCGATAACATGGCCGATCTTGTCGAATGTGCTGGTGTAGACGCGGTGGTCCCAGGCAAATTCTGCCTGTCGTTCCACCTCTTCACCAATCGCGCCGTAGATGTTGGCGGCTGACAGCACTGCCCAGCGCTGCCGAAAGCTGAGGCGGCCAGCCCCGACCCGCGCGGCCGCATCGTGGAGCCGGGCCCTGTCCACCAGCCGCTTTGCCAGCTTCACCAATTGCTTGCGGTGCTGCGGTTTCATGTGCTGTCCGGGGGGGATATCCATCTCCGCCAGCCATTCTTCGGGAATGTAGCAGCGGCCAGCGGCATCATCTTCGGCGATGTCGCGGGCGATATTGTTAAGCTGGAAGGCGAGGCCGAGGTCACAGGCCCTATCAAGCGTTTCGGTGGCATCGGCAGGAACGCCCATCACCCGCGCCATCATTACGCCGACCGCGCCCGCCACGTGGTAGCAATAGCGCATCAGATCGGCTTCGGTGCGGGGCCGCCACTCCTGCGCATCCAGCACGAAACCGTCAATCACATCGCCCGCCATTTCGGGGGTGAGGCCGGTTTCGGCAGCAACCTGGCCCAGCGCATCAAAGGCGATGTCGGCAGTCGGCTGGCCGTCCAGAGCGCGGTTGGTGAGAATGCGGATCGCCTCCACCCGGTCCATCGGGCTGGAGGTATCGAGCTTCAGCTCTCCGCCGTGATCCTGGCCGTCGGCAATATCATCGCACCGGCGGCACCAGGCATACAGCAGATGGGCGCGTTCACGCGTTGTCTTGTCGAACAGCAGGCTGGCAACGGAAAAACTCTTGGAGCCCTTGGCGATGCTTTCGCGGGCGCGGCGCACCAGCGCCTCTCTCGGGCGGCCTCCGCCGACCTGTCGCGGCGTGGATTTCACCACGTGACTGGCGACCAGGGGGCGGGGCTTTACGCGTTTCACAGATCTTCGGCGCGCATCTGCACGATCGTTTTGGCAGGCGTGAAAGCGGCCATTTTGTCCACCAATTCCTCAATCGTTTCGCTCACGATCATGATGCCGCGATGCGCTTCCCTGACAAAGCCGGTTTCGGCCATATGGGTGTTGAACGCAACAAGCCCGTCAAAGTATCCCAAGGCGTTGAGCAGGCCCACGGGCTTCGCATGGTAGCCAAGCTGTGCCCAGCTGATCGCTTCCCACAATTCGTCCATCGTGCCCACGCCGCCGGGCATGGTGACAAATCCGTCCGAAAGGTCGGTGAAAGCCTGTTTGCGTTGGTGCATGGTGTCGACCACATGCAGCTCGGTGCAATCGGTGTTGGCGACTTCCATATCGACCAGCGCCTGCGGGATGACGCCGATAACCTCGCCGCCGGCCTCCAGCGCTGCGGTGGCAATCGCCCCCATCAGGCCAGCCTTACCGCCGCCGTAGACAACGCCGATGCCGCGCTGCGCCAGCACAGTGCCGACTTCCTGCGCCAGCTGGATATAGCGCGGATCCGCCGGCGTGGCAGACCCGCAATAGACGGCTAGGCGTTTCACGCGCTCAGATCCTCGATCATCAGCCCCGCAGTTGCCTTTGCGCTGCCGACCACGCCGGGGATGCCTGCGCCCGGATGGGTGCCTGCGCCGACGAGGTAGAAATTGTGGATCTTGTCATCCCGGTTATGCCCGCGGAAGAAGGCGCTTTGCGTCAGCAGCGGTTCAAGGCTGAAGGCGCTACCAAGATGCGCGTTGAGATCGGCCGAGAAATCGGACGGGGCGTAGTGGAACTTGGTCACGATCCGGTCATGAATATCGGGGATCAGGCGGCGTCCGACTTCATCAAGGATGCGCTTTTCCAGCTGCGGGCCGACTTCGTCCCAATTGATCGGCATCTTTCCCTGATGCGCCACCGGCACCAGCGCGTAGAATGTGCTCTTGCCTTCGGGAGCCATGCTGGGATCGGTCACGGTCGGGTGATGCAGATAGACCGAGAAATCGGCAGGCAGGACGCCCTTGTCATAGATATCGTCGACCAGGCCTTTGTAACGCGGGCCGAACAGGATCATGTGGTGCGGAATGCCCGGCCATGTGCCTTCAAGGCCAAAGTGCACGACAAACAGGCTAGGCGAGAATTTCTTCTTGGTCAGCGCCTTGCCGTAGGTTTTGCCGCGGTGGCTGTCGCCCAGCAGGTCCTTGTACGAATGCACAATGTCGGCGTTGCTGGCGACGGCATCGAACTTGCCCGACCAGCCGCTTTTGGTGACAACGCCGGTCGCGCGGTCGCCCATGGTTTCCACCTTTTCGACCGCGTCGCCCACGCGCATCGTGCCGCCTAGCCGTTCGAAATGGCGGACCATCCCGGCGATCAGGCGATTGGTGCCGCCGCGCGCCCACCAGACGCCGCCGTCCTTTTCCAGCTTGTGGATGAGAGCGTAGATGCTGGAGGTCTTCATCGGGCTGCCGCCGACCAGCAGCGTGTGGAAACTCAGCGCCTCGCGCAGCTTTTCGTTGCGGATATATTTGCTGACCATCGAATACACGCTGCGCCATGCCTGGTGCTTGGCGAGAGCAGGGGCGGCTTTCAGCATCGACTTGAAATCGAGGAAGGGCACGGTGCCCAGCTTTACGTAGCCTTCTTCATGCACGGCGGCGGAATATTCCAGGAAGCGGTCGTATCCGGCGACATCGGCAGGATCGAGCTTCGCGATCTCCTTGCGCAGGTCCTCCTCGTCATTCGAATAATCGAAATTCACGCCGTCGGGCCAGTTGAGCCTGTAAAACGGGAAAACCGGCATCAGTTCGACATCTTCGGCGATGTCGTGACCGGACAATTCCCACAGCTCCTGCAGGCAGGGCGGATCGGTTATGACGGTAGGTCCGGCATCGAAGGTGAAGCCGTCTTTCTGCCAATGGTAGGCGCGGCCACCCACCTTGTCGCGGCCTTCGATAACCGTCGTGGCGATGCCTGCGCTTTGCAGACGGATGGCGAGCGCCATGCCGCCGAAACCGGCGCCGATTACACATGCTGTACGGCCTTCGGGAGTGGTCATGAATTGTCCTTGGATTGGGTGGCTTTGAGCCGGGGGGAAGTGGATAGCAGCGCGGAAATGCCGCGATGAATGGGGATGGGCGGTTTGCCGGTCAGAACGCGCAAGCGGTCCATAAGTGTCGATTTGCCTGCATAAAAACGTTCAACCAACGTTTCTGGCAGGCGGTAGAAGTGCTGGAAGATCCGGTAACGGTGCTGCGGCGCCGCGCCGTTGAACAGCATCCGGCCGAGCGCGCGGTAAAAACGCATGGACTTCCACAGCTGCCGTCCGCGCGCCTCCAGCTTGGCCGCCAATTGGTCACCCGGCAGATCGGCATCAGAGGCAATCGCCAGCGCAACATCGACCGCAATCGGCAGGGTATAGCTGGTGAGCGGGTGGACAAAACCGCCGCGCCCGCCTGCCACTGCCACTCCCGGCGTTCGGTGAGCGGCCTGGAACGCCGCGAAATCTCCTCCGGTAATGACTGGCAGCACGCCGGTTTCAAAGCTGACGGGCTCTCCTGCAATGCCGAGGCCGTGGCAATATTGATCGATCCGGCCGGACAACGCGCTGCGGTCCAGTTCCGGCCTGTCCGCATAATAGGTGTCTTCCACGAACACATCATGCGAGCCGAGCGGCAGGACATAAACAAAGCGGTAGGCCCCGCCATTGCCCGCAGGCGCGACCTGATCGACGGTTGCGTCCATGATGACAGGCTTCGTGATCCCGTGCGGCTGACCGGTGCGCAGATGGCGGCCCATGAAAACCTGCCAGCCGCCTTTCAAATCACTGGTCGAGGTGTAGCCGCGGCAATCGATGACCTTGTGCGCGGTAAGCGCGCTGCCATCGGCGAATGTTACACATTTGGCCTCTACCACGGCAGCGTCGCGCCCCGTCAGGATTGCCCCGTCCGGCAGTTCGCGGGCCAGCGTTGCGGCAAAATCCTCGCTCGTGAGCGATCGATAGCCGGCCTCCAGATTGCGGCTGAGTTTGGGGAAGCGGATTTCGTATCCTTCGTCCCATTCGGTCTTGCGGAAGCGGGACATGAGGTCCTTGCCAGCGGCATCCAGATCGGTTTCGAACCAGCTCCAGCGGTGATTGCCGCCGGGCGCATCGCCGCCTTCGATCAGCCGCACCGACAGATCGGGCCGGTGGCGGGCCAGAGCCAATGCGATCAGGCCGCCCGAAAGGCCCCCGCCGACAATGGCGATATCACAGTCGCGTCCGTTCATTATGCCAGTGCCTTAGCGGATTAAGGACGCTAGGCAATGACGGGCGAAGGGCTATGCCGTAAAGACAGCGAAGGCTGAAGGGAACTTGTGGGGCGCATGGCCCGTTACCAGACCAAATGACAGGGAAGCAAAATTTCATGACAATTCGCCAAATCGCGGCTGCGGCCGCAGTTTCCAGCCTGTTGCTTGCTGGGCCAGCTTTCGCGCAAGACATTTCCGATGCACCCGGCCCGCAAGGTCCGCCGCCGGGCATTGAAGACAGTGTGTTCAGCGGAGACTTCATTACGATCGGTGCAGGGGCGGCGGTCAGCCCGTCCTACACCGGCTCTGACGATTACGTTGTCTCGGTCCTGCCCGTGGTGCTTGGCTCGGTCGGCGGCGTCAGGATTACTCCGCGCGCTGGCGGTTTGAAAGTAGACTTCATCCCCGATGAAAGAGGCGAGGTCGGTTTTGACCTTGGCGTGGCAGCGCGGCTGCGGAACAATCGTGCCAGCAGGATCAAGGATGACGTCGTCGCGCAGTACGGCGAACTGGACCGCGCCATCGAAGTCGGCCCCAGCGTCGGCATCAATTTCCCCGCCGTCCTCAATCCCTATGACAGCGTCAGCATTGGCACGGACGTCATGTTCGATATCAACGGCGCCCACGGCGGCACGGTAGTATCGCCAAGCGTATCCTACACCTCGCCGCTGAGCCGTGCGATATTGGCCAGTTTCTCCATCAGCGCAGAATGGGCGAGCGAGGACTTTCAGGATTATTATTTCGGCGTCGATCCGATCAACTACGTCGGCCCCGCGCCAGACGCACTGACAGCCTACGATCCCGATGGCGGCGGCTTTACCTCGATCGGCACGAACCTGCTGCTGGGTATCGACCTGGACGGTGACGTCACCAATGGCGGACTGGGCCTGATCGTCATCACCGGATATTCGCGGCTGGTCGGCGATGCGGCGGATACGCCCTTCACCTCTGTGCGTGGTTCTCGCGACCAGTTTTTGGGCGCTGCGGGACTGACCTACACTTTCTAAAGTCCAGTTCGGGATCAGGCCGCAGAAAGGCCCTCCTGCGCGCTTTCGACCAGCGCCTGGAGGGCTTTCATGTGTGCAGCAAACGCCTTGCGCCCGGCAGAGCTAAAGCTGGCCCAGGTCCGTTGACGTCCATCACGCGGGGCCTTCACCAGCTTGATATAACCTGCGTCGGACAGAACAGACAGATGCTTTGACAGCACGCTGTCGCTCACTTCGACCAGAGCGCGCAAGGCGGCGAATTCCACTTCGTCCGTCCGCGCCAGCACCGCGGCGATTTGCAGCCGTGCAGGTGGATGGAGGACGGGGTCTATGGCAGGAACGTTCATTTTCCTGCCTTTCCGCGCAATTGCTGCTGGTAAAGCCGTTGCCATAACACGCTGCCGGCGGTGCAGACCGCAAAAGTGGCTACTGCTGCGAGTGTGGGCGTGAGCGCCGGGGCAGGTTCGCCGCGTGCGGTAAATGACAGGAACGCCATCGCAATGACGAAAGCTGTGATAATCACCAGCAGGGCACCGGGCTTGCCAGCCCGCCAGCCCGACACAAACATTCCGTATCGCTGCTTGTCGTCATTCACAGTCCATGCGGCAATCGCGATGGACAAGGCAAAGCCTGCCAGCAGGCCGACAAATGGCAGGGATACAGCAAATACCAAAACTGCTTCTGCGAGAGCGAAGACAGCGTGGCGCCACAACGGCCAAGCGGCGGTTTCGGCAAGTCTTCCCTCGGCTTGTGCTACGCTTTGCAGCGCGGCGATTGCTTCATTACGATCCATCACCAATCCTTTCACTTTCCAATATGGAAACTGAATAGGCGCGACTTTCCGATTCGGCAAGTCAAAACTTTCCAACTTGGAAAGTCACAGTTTTGGCAACTAATCGGCCCGTTTCTTTTCCTGCTCGGCCACCCAGCCTTCGGCTTTCTCGACGGCAATGCGCATGGCCCCTTTGAAGGGCGTACCTTCGGACTGCAGATCAATGTCTTTGCTGCCCAATCTCAGTCCGTAAACGCGGTCGTCTTCGCCCACGGTGGCGCGTGCTGACATGCCTTCGCGCAATTCACTCTTGTGCGCCTCAACGTCCTTGGGGTCGAGCATCAGCAGCCATTGACCGTAGGATGTGGTGAATGTCAGAAAGGCGGTGGTGCTGTCATCATCCAGCGTGCCGCGCAGTTGCACAGTGCCTTTGCGCTCGCGCCCGCCGGACAGGGCAATGCGGCGTCTGAAAAGGAACCGCAAATGATTGAGGCCGCCGTAAACCGAGAGCGCACCGATCAGGCCGAACCCCACCCGGAACAAGATGGGCACCTGCTCATCTGCGAGCACGAAGCCGAACGCGAAAGCAAGGAACGCGCCGCCAAATGCAATCAGGATCAGTGTACGAAAAATGGCTGCCCCTCCGCATATCCGGAAAGGCAGCCATTAGACGGTCTCGGCAAAAATAGCACGCCCCGCGTACTAGAATGCGCCCCCTAGTCTTCGCCCGAGATATTCAGCGCCGGACGCGGAGCCGGCAGGGCGGCGTCACGGTCACCAGTCTTCAGATAGGTGTCGAACCATTGCATCATGCGCAGATTGTAATCGTAACGCGATGCGGCGCGGGCATTGCCGTGCCCTTCGCCGGGATAGAACACCAGCCGCAGCGGCGTGTCCGGGCGGCGGATGCGAATGTTGCGGTACAGCTCCGTGCTCTGGGTCGGGCTGACGCGCGGATCGCTGTCACCATGCATGATCAGCAGCGGCGTATCGGCCTGGTCGGCATAGTAGATCGGGCTGATTTCCAGCCAGCGCTGCCAGTTCTCCCACGGCCATTCCAGCGCGTGGACAAGATACATTTCCATCGGAATATCGCCCGTGCCCACTTTGCTGATCTGGTTGGAAATGCCGACGAACATCACGCCTGCGGCAAATTCTTCCGAATAATAGGTGCTGCTCCAGGCGGTGGCGTACCCGCCGTAGGAACCGCCGGTCACGCCGACACGGTCGGCATCGACCAGGCCATCTGCGACCAGAGCATATTTGGCGTCCACAAGATCGACGAATTCGGGATCGGTATAATTGCCCTGGTGCTGCTTCGAAAAGGCCGTGCCGTATCCGGTGGAGCCGCGATAATTGGGGAGGAACACGGCGTAGCCTTGACCCGCCGCAACCTGGCCCGGTCCGCTGTAATTGGTGACCCAGCCGTTGCTTTCATGCGCTTCCGGTCCGCCGTGCACATCCATGATCAGCGGCGCGCCGCCAGCAGGAATGCCGCCGACGGGTTCGATCAGGACGCCTTCGATCTCCTGCCCGTCACGCGCGGTGTAGGTATAGGTGCGCTGATCGCCCATCGCGATATTGGCCAGCCACGGATTGTGATCGGTCCACCGTTCAAAACCGTTGCTGGAATACAGGAACAGCTCGTTCGGATGCGAGGGCGAGTTGGCTTCCACCGTCAGCCGGTTGCCGCCTTGTTCAAGGCTGGTGAGGATGAGGCCGTCGGGGTCTATTTCGCGCAGCATGTCGCCATCGTCGGAATAGAAACGCAGCACGCTTTGCGTACCGACATGGATGACCACGGCAAGACGCCCATCGGACATCCACTCCGCATCCACTGCCGCTTCGGCAGCGCCAGCGTTCAGCGCGCGGTAGGTGCCGGTTGCCGTGTCCACCAGATGCAGCGTGGTATCTGCCGGATCATTTTCATCGACTGCCGCAATCATCGAAAGCTGGCTGCCATCGGGCGAGATTTCGATATCGCCGACCTTGCCCGGTGTTTCCACCGTCACAAGGCTCCCGGTCGTCAGATCGAGGATATGCGCGCGCTTCGAAGTATAACTGTCATCGACCAGCGGAGTGGGCGCGCTGGTGATCAGTGCCCACTGGCCATTCGGCGCGATTTCAAAGCTGTCGACATAGCCCGGCACGGTGACTTCACGCGGTTCTGCATCCACCTCGTCGATTCCGGCAGCGGCGACGAACAGGCGGTTTAGCCGCGCTTCTTCCTCGTAAACGACTGCATCGAAGCCGGCCTCTCGCTCGTCATCGCGTGTCTCGTCAGGCGCACCGGACACCAGCATGTAGATCATGTCGCCATTCGGAGAGAACGCATAAGAGCTGACCCGCGCATCTTCCACGCCTGCCAGCTTGCGGTGCGATCCGCCATTGGTGGGAATGCCCCACACGCCGCGGTCGTCGCCCGATGCTGTGTAGAGGAACGTGATCATCGATCCGTCGGGCGAATAATCAATGCCCGAAACGCTCATGTCTTCCGGCAGGAAGGCGCGCGACTGCATCGGACCATCGGCCACGAACAATTGCTGCATTCCGCCGCCATCGTCTTCGCCCATGGTCACATCGGGATAGTGGACGCGGGTATAGGCGATCTGTGTGCCGTCGCCGGAAACAGCGACGGTGCCGGTGTTTTCGATGCGCGCCACATCTTCGGGCGTCATCACATCCTGCGCCATTGCAGGGGTGAACGGCAGCGCCAGAGCGGAGGCGAGCAGGGCAGGTCGGAGCATTTTCATATAGGAGCGATCCTCTTGCGTAGTTTAGCGTTGCCAGTCGTAATAGCGGACCGAAGCTACAAGGCAAATGCGGCCCAAGTCCGATGTAACCGCAGCCGCGCGCAGTGCGAACTGGCGGGCAGAACAAACGTAAATTCACACCACCGCACCTCACCGCACCTCACCGTACAGGGCCCAGACACATGACCACGCACTTCACCAGTTTCGCACGCGCTGCGGCAATCGCGCTGATCGTCACCGTCGCCACACAGATCATCTACATCACGCTGTCCAACCTAGGCACGGAGCCCAACCGGGCGGTGATCTGGTCGACCGAAGTGCTGGCCTTCCTCGCCATTTCCGTCTGCGGCCTAGCGCTGCTGCCCGCGCGGCCCTTGATCGGTGCAGGCCTTGCGGTTGGCGGGGTGCTGAATGTGATTCAGGCGGGCATGGGCCTTGTGATGTTTCCGCCGCTGATGGAAGCGGGCGAGGCCCTGGCTCCGGTGTTCTCTGCCGTTCTGGCCATGGCTTTCCTGCTGTTTCACGCTGGAAAGGTGGCGTTTGGCGTTGCCGCAATTGCTGCAGGTCAGATGCTGTGGAGCGGTGAACGGGGCATGGCGAAAATCATCGGAGTTCTGGCGGGATTGACCGGATTGGCCGCCGTCACGCTTAACGCTGCCGCAATTGTGCCCGGCACGGACCTGATGTTCCCCGCAGGCGCAGCGGGCACAGCTGCGGCGCTGTTCCTTGCGCTGGGGCTGACGGTGCTGCGCCCGGTTGCCGCCGAGTAGCAGTCTGCGCTACCAGCCAGAAATGGCTTGGAAATTGCAAATATTGGCGGCGGCGACGATGGTGTTTGGAGGCGCAGTTTCTGCCTCTGCGCAAAGCAACAATGGTGAGCCTCTGTGTCCCTACGAACTGGTTGTACTTGGCGCAGGCCAGGACGCGGGCGCACCGCAGATCGGCAATGCGGATGATGACGGGCCGCGCCTGCTGCCGTCATCACTCGGCCTCATCGACCGGGTCGAAGGGCTCCGCTACCTGTTCGACGCCACCCCCGCGATCACCGAACAGCTCGCGATGTTCGATGTCATCGAGCCGCCTTCCGAAGGGCTGGGCTTGGATGGCGTCTTCCTCACCCACGCACATATCGGCCACTACCTAGGTCTCGCCTTTTTCGGGCGCGAAGCAGCGGGGGCGAATGGTGTGCCGGTGCACGCGATGCCGCGCATGGCGGAGTTTCTGCGTGAGAACGGGCCGTGGAGCCAACTGGTTGAACTGGGCAATCTACAGATTACAGAGATGCAGGCGCCCGTTCCAGCTGTCTTGCCCAACCTGGAGGTCAGCGCCTTCAATGTGCCCCATCGAGACGAATATTCCGAAACCGTGGCCTTCGCGGTGGAATATCCAGGCGGGCGCTTTCTGTACCTGCCCGACACCGATTTCTGGCCTGGTTTTGGCAACGGTGAACAGCTTGTCAGCTTGTTGGGCCTGATGGACCGCGTTTTCATCGACGCGACCTTCTGGGACGACAATGAGCTTGATGGCCGCGATATGTCTGAAATACCGCATCCGCGAGTGACCGACACGATGGACCTGCTGCAAGACCTTCCGCCGGATCAGCGCGCGAAGGTCCACTTCATACATTACAACCACACCAACCCGATCCGCGATCCTGCGTCGCCCGAAAGCCGCGAAGTGGCAGAACGCGGCTTCAACGTGGCACGGCGCGGCGACCGGTTCTGCCTTTAATCCCCGTCCTCTCGCATCAGGATGAGGAATAGGGCTGAAGCAGATCGCGCGCCTTGTCCCACCCGCTGTGCAGCCATGTCGCCCTTGCGCCGCGGTGGTTGGGCAGGATCACCGGCATAGCATCGCGCCCCATGCTCTTGGCGAGCGCGTTGGGCGCGGCTGTTAGCAGCGCAAAGCCGGGGACTTCGCTATCCTTCCACACGCCAGCGAGCGCAAACAGCGGCTGGTCCGATGCGGTCAGCCAGTGTTGGCGGCGTTTGCCATCGGTGCCGATACCGCCCCATTCCATGAAGCCTGTGCAGGGCACCAGGCAGCGAAATTCCGGATTGCGCAGGTTCCCCACCCAGAAAGGGCTATCCGCATTGCGCACGCTGAGCACTGGCCGCGAAGCATCGTGAGCATTCGGCGGCGGCGGCACACCCCACAATCGCGGCACCATGCGCCACGGCTGGCGCGAAGACCCCGGCCCGGCAATAAATTCGCGCCCCGCTGTGATGACCGGCGCAAAGCTGGTGGGCGACACGTAACCACCGCTCCACGGGTCATCGCCTGCGCTGACTTCAAACACGCGCGCAATCGCGGCGGCATCGGCATCGAGGCGGTAAAGCATGGTCATATAGATGCGCCGCTGCGGGCCTATCGACCTTGCAAAAACATATTGATCGTTAACCGGCCCGTTGCCGGATCGTCGGTCAAATCCTGTGGGTTTGGAATTACACCGGAATGCAGAAGCTTCCCGCGATACAATATCAGCCTGTCGGGCTGCGCCTTCACCTCGCCGATCATCTCATATCGGTTGCTGTTCCCGTAGTGATAACCTTGCGGCGGCATGCCGAATTCCTGCTCGTCCTGCTCGAGCCCTGCATCATAGGCGGGTTCGCGAGCGAGAGTGATCGTCTCGAACCCGGTGCGGCGATGGCGGTAAAAGGCGGTGCCGCCCGTCTCCGGGCCGAGCAGGTAATACATGATCGCAATGATCTCACCGCCGGAATGATCGTAGTGCGGAATGCACTGGCGCGGCGCGAGCTGTTCGGGAGCAAGCGTGACAAGGGAAAAGGTGGAGACTTCAAGGCTGATGCCCTGCCGAAAACCGAACACCTGCTGCATGATCTGGAATATCAGCGGGCGGGCGCGATCAAGGAAATCCGGCTCGCACCATGATCTGATGCCGGGATAGCTGGCCCCGCCGTCTTGATATTCCGCCGTGCGGCCTCTTCCCAGAAGCTCATCTGCCATGCCGCTGATGTTATCGATCTGCACGACAGGTTCCGCCTCATTGCCGAAGCGGTGCACAGTGACAGAGGGGCGGGTCGGCAAAGTCATGGCGTATAAAAGGTCGGCGAACCCGGCCCGACAGGAATGCCCAGCACGAAGGTCCAAAGGTAGAAGAACACGCTCCACGCGGTGATGAAGAAGATCGTATACGGCAACATCATCGCGATCAGCGTGCCGACCCCCAGATCCTTTTGATAGCGCGTTGCCCACGCCAGGATCAGCCCGAAATAACTCATCATCGGGGTGATGATATTGGTAGTGGAATCGCCGATGCGGTAGGCCGCCTGAATGGCTTCCGGCGAATAACCGATCAGCATCAGCATCGGCACGAAAATGGGCGCGGTGACCGCCCATTGCGCGCTCGCCGAGCCGAGCGACAGGTTGATGACCGCGCATATCAGGATGAAGGCGAAGAACACCGTCGGCCCCGTCATGCCGGTGCTGACGAGGAAATTCGCGCCCGTCACCGCAGTGATCGCGCCCAGATTGGTCCAGCCGAAGAACGCGACGAACTGCGCGGCAAAGAACACCAGCACGATATACAGTCCCAGCGAACTGAGCGCCGCTGCCATAGCGTCGATCACATCGCGGTCCGTCTTCATCGTGCCCGCCGCGCGGCCATAGGCGTAACCGATCACGACGAAGAAGATCAGGATCCACACGACGAACCCGTCGAAGAAGGGCGAGTCCATCCGGTCGCCCGTTTCCGCATTGCGAAGCACGCCCCATTCCGGGACCAGCGTCAGCGCCATCAGGCCGAGCACCGCCAGCAAGGCAATGCCTGCCCAGCGCAGGCCCTTGCGCTCCGTATCCGAAACCGGCTGCATCATCCCTTCGTCCAGAATTGTGGGATCGGCCTTGGATGCGTCATACGGCCCAAGCTTGGGCTCCACGATATAGATGCTCACCAGCGAACCTATAATCGTGATGAGGAAGGTGGAGGCGAACATGAAATACCAGTTGGCGGTCGCCAGCACGGTGTAATCGGGGTCGATCAATTGCGCCGCTTCCTGCGTGATACCCGCCAGCAGCGGATCGATCGTGCCGATCAGCAGGTTCGCGCTATAGCCGCCCGAGACACCGGCAAAGGCCGCCGCCATCCCGGCCAGCGGATGCCGCCCCAGCGCGTAATAGATCGCTCCGGCAAGGGGGATCAGCACGACATAGCCGACTTCGCTCGCGGTGTTGGAGACGATGCCTGCAAGCACGATGGCGACCGTCACCAGCTTTGGCGGCGCGCCCATCACCATGCTGCGTACAGCCGCGCTCAGCAGTCCGGATTTCTCCGCCACGCCCACGCCCAGCATCGCGACCAGCACCACGCCCAATGGCGCAAAGCCGGTGAAATTGTCGACAAGTCCAGTGAAGATGCGCCGCACCCCGTCGCCGTCCATCAGGCTGACCGCGCGGATCATTCCGTCCTCTGCCACACCATTTCCGCCTGCGGGCCGAGGGTCGGCCACGGCAACGCCCATCCAGCCAAACAGGCCGGACAGCAGCACAATGCCAATCGCCAGCAGCGCAAACAGCGTGACCGGATGCGGCAGCAGATTTCCCAGCCACTCCACTCCGTCGAGGAAACGGGTGAAAGCGTTACGCTTGCCTTGTTTGTATTCGTCGGTCGTGGCGGGAAATTCAGTCATAAGGGCGGCCTTTTTGCGGGTCGTCGGTATGTGTCTGGTCCTGCCTAGCGGCAAGCCGTCCATTCTCAAGCCCCCAAAGTGGCAGTCGCCGTCTGGCGCGGGGATGAACGGGCGGAACATCTTGCCAGATGCGTGCGGGAGGCTAACCATCGGCGGCATGGCAAGGCTCGTCCCGAACCGCACAGCGGTCTTCGTTTCCATCGGCATAGCGATTGTCGCAGTAATCGTCCTGTTCGCCATGAACCGTCCGCCGATATGCGAATGCGGGTATGTGAAGCTGTGGCACGGCCAGATCAACGATAGCGGCAACAGCCAGCATATCTCCGACTGGTACACGCCCAGCCATATCATTCACGGAATGATCTTTTACGCGCTCGGCTGGCTGTTGTTTGCGAAATGGCAGATCGGCGGAGCCAAGGCTGCGTCATGGGGGCTGCCGTTCGCAGTGTTTCTGGAAGCTGCATGGGAAGTGCTGGAAAACACACCTTTTGTCATCGGCCGCTTCAGGTCAGTCACGGCCAATTGGGGCTATTCCGGGGACAGCATCCTCAATTCCTTCGCCGATATCGGCTGGATGGCGCTGGGCTTTTACGCCGCCCTGCGCTTGCCGGTAAAAGTGACAGTCGCATTCGCGCTGATCGGGGAAGTCGTGGCAGCCTGGGTGGTGCGCGACAACCTGACGCTGAATGTCATCATGCTGCTGTATCCTCTGGACACCATAGCCCAGTGGCAGGCCGCAGGGGGGATCGGCTAGCCAGTTCCGCAGCTGCCTTGTCAATCAAGCATCATCCGCCCATCGGACCGTACCCAATTCAACCGGAGTTGACCCAATGAAAATTCGTTCCCGCGTTACGCTTGCGCCGCTCACAATGCTGGCCGCTGCTTTCACAGCAGCCGGCTGCACCACGATGGAGCAGTTCGAAAGCGTTGCCGTTTCGGAAACGGAAAGCGCGCGCCTTCACACGCTGTTCGAAGCCAGCGATGCGGCCAATCTCGATCGCAATCCGGTCGAAGCGTTCTTGCGCGGCGATTTTTCCGATGCGGACCGGCTGGGCGATTACTCACCCGCCTCTTTCGCGGCAGAGCGTGCGGCGGCGCAGGCCGATCTTGCTGCACTCGCAGCCATCGACCGCAGCGCGCTTGGCGAAATGGACCGGATTGCATACGACACCTTCGCATACGCCAAGCAGCGCACTTTGGCGGAAACCGATCCCTCAATACTCCCCACCGTGCTGGCCTTGCCCATCGATCACTTTGGCGGTCTGCATGTCCAGTATCCGATCCTGTCCGTGCCCGGTGCGTTCATGCCGTTTGAAACAATGGCGGATTATGAAAATAACATCGCGCGTCATGCCTCTTTTGCCACCGTGATCGATCAGTCGATTGCGCGGTTCAACACAGGTGCAGCGAACGGCATAACCCTGCCTTCAATGTCGGTCGAAATCATGATTGGCCAGCTCGACAAGATCCTGGATGCACCTGCCGAGCAAAACCCCTATTTCGCGCCGCTCGCCAACATGCCGGAAAGTTTCAGCGATGATGATCGCGCCCGCGCCAGCGCCGATCTGGCAGAGTCTATCAATGGAACGCTCCTGCCCGCGCTCGCAAAACTGCGCGCCTATCTGGCGGATGACTATTTGCCGCTGGCGCGTGACACGATAGCAGCCACAGCGACGCCAGGCGGAGCGGCCTATTACAATTACCGTATCGCGGAAATGACCACCCTGCCGCTGACGGCGGATCAAATCCACGAAACAGGACTTGCCGAAGTCGCCCGTATCAATGCTGCACTGGACGTTGCACGGGAAGAAGCTGGCGGACGCACCGGGGAAACCTACCAAACCAAGGCTGAATTGCAGCAGGCATGGTATGAAACTGCGGCGCTTGTCGATCCGCAGATGGGCCGGCTTTTCCTTCGCCAGCCGCGAACTCCGCTGCGGATCGAACCATATGAACCCTACCGCGAATCCTACAGCCTAGCCGCGTCCTATTTTCCCGGAGACGCAGACACGATGCGCCCGGGCACATTCTATTTTTCAGGCTATAATGTCGCCGAACGCCAGCTAGGGACTTCGATCAGCCTGTATATGCACGAAGGCAATCCGGGCCATCATTTCCAGATCATGTTCGCTTATGAAAACGATGATATTCCCGATTTCATGCGGTACGATAGCTATACAGCATACACCGAAGGCTGGGGGCTTTATGCCGAATTTCTCGGCTATGAAGTCGGCCTGTATGACGACCCTGTAGAGCGCATCAAATATCTTGGCGGCGGCGAATTGCTGCGCGCGGTGCGGCTGGTTGTCGACACCGGGATGCACGCCAAGGGCTGGAGCCGGGAACGCGCTATCGAATATATGGTCGAGAACGGCATCGCCCGCGATTTCGCGGAGACGGAAACCGCTCGCTACATCGTAATGCCGGGGCAGGCGCTAGCGTACAAAATCGGCGAGCTGAAAATCAAGGAACTGCGCCGCGAGGCCGAGGCCGCGCTGGGCGACGATTTCGACGTGCGCCGCTTCCACGACGAGATTTTGAATACCGGCATGGTGCCGCTGCCGGTGCTGGAGGCCAAGATCGACGCATGGGTTGCAGCTGGGGGCAGGTAGGGCTTTGCTCCCACACGCCTTGCCGTAAGGCTCTACGCCGCGTAAAGCGGTTCCATCCCCGGGGAGCGCGCGCGCGCTGAGAGGGGCGTTTCGCAGCGCTCGACCCGTAGAACCTGAACCGATTAGCATCGGCGGAGGGAGTGGTCTGGTTCCCGAAATGCACAGGGCCAGAAATCCGCTCTCCCGCCTCAAGGAGAGTATCCCCATGGCCGACATCAATTCGCAATTTGAAATCGGTGTCACCACCGGCCCCATTCGCGGCAGCCGCAAGGTTCATGTGCCGGCGCAAAGCAATCCGGCCGTGAAAGTGGCCATGCGGGAAATCGATCTGGAGCCTTCCAGCGGTGAGCCGCCGATCCGTGTGTACGACACCTCCGGCCCCTATACCGATCCGAATGCCAAGATCGACATCAACACCGGCCTGCCGCAGCTGCGCCGCGAATGGCAACTCGCTCGCGGCGATGTGGAGGAATATCAGGCGCGCGAAATCAAGCCGGAAGACAATGGCCAGCTTGGCCCTGATCGTTCGGGCGGCGTGCCTGCCTTCCCCAATGTTGCCAAGACGGTGCTGCGCGCCAAGGCAGGCAAAAACCTGTCGCAGATGTACTATGCCCGCCAAGGCATCATCACGCCGGAAATGGAATATGTCGCGGAGCGGGAGAACCTTGGCCGCGCGCAGTTGAAGAACGATGCCCGTGATCGCGGCGAAAGCTGGGGCGCGGAAATTCCTGATTATGTGACGCCAGAATTCGTGCGCGACGAGGTTGCGCGCGGGCGGGCCATCATCCCCTCCAACGTCAACCACCCCGAGTCAGAGCCGATGGCGATTGGCCGCAACTTCCTCGTGAAGATCAACGCCAATATCGGCAATTCCGCCGTCGCATCCGACGTGGCGAACGAAGTCGACAAGATGGTCTGGTCGATCCGCTGGGGCGCGGACACGGTTATGGACCTCAGCACAGGCCGCAACATTCATGACACCCGCGAATGGATCATCCGCAACAGCCCCGTGCCCATCGGCACCGTGCCGATTTACCAGGCGCTGGAAAAGGTCGGCGGCGTCGCTGAAGACCTCACCTGGGACATTTTCCGCGATACCCTGATCGAACAGGCCGAGCAGGGCGTCGATTATTTCACCATCCACGCCGGTGTGCGCCTCGCCTATGTGCCAATGGCGGCCAAGCGCGTGACCGGCATCGTGTCGCGCGGCGGCTCCATCATGGCAAAATGGTGCCTCGCGCATCACAAGGAAAGCTTCCTGTACGAGAAGTTCGACGAGATCACCGAGATCATGAAGGCCTACGACATCGCCTACAGTCTGGGTGACGGTCTGCGCCCCGGCTCCATCGCGGACGCCAATGACGAGGCGCAGTTTGCAGAGCTGTACACGCTGGGCGAACTCACCCACCGCGCGTGGAAGGAAGATGTGCAGGTCATGATCGAAGGGCCAGGCCATGTGCCCATGCACAAGATCAAGGAAAACATGACCAAGCAGCTGGAAGTGTGCGGGGAAGCGCCGTTCTACACCCTCGGCCCGCTCGTCACCGATATCGCGCCGGGATATGACCATATCACCAGCGGCATCGGGGCGGCGCAGATCGGCTGGTACGGCACGGCCATGCTTTGCTACGTGACGCCAAAAGAACACCTCGGCCTGCCCGACCGGGACGATGTGAAAGTCGGCGTGGTGACATACAAGCTGGCGGCCCACGCGGCTGACCTCGCGAAGGGCCACCCGGCCGCACAGGTGCGCGATAATGCGCTGAGCAAGGCGCGCTTCGAATTCCGCTGGCGCGACCAGTTCAACCTGTCGCTCGACCCCGAAACGGCAGAGGAATTCCACGACCAGACCCTGCCCGCAGAGGGCGCGAAGACGGCGCATTTCTGCTCCATGTGCGGGCCCAAGTTCTGCTCCATGCAGATCAGCCAGGAAGTGCGCGATTTCGCCGCCAAGCAGAACGAAAGCCCGGAAACCTTCCTCGCTTCCGAGAAGCTTGGCAGCGACACGGCGGAGGCCAGCCGCCAGGCCGCGTTGAAAGGCATGGAGGAAATGAGCGCGCTGTACAAAGCCAAGGGCGAGCATCTGTACCTGCCCGAAAGCGAAACCGAATAGGAGGCCACCGCCATGGCAGACGATGGCCGACTGGACCCGCTGGATGAGCGCCGGGAACGCCGCCGCCTGCCACTGATTGGCCTTGCACTGTCGGTGGTCTATGTCGCCGGGGTGGCGCTGTATCTGGTAGTGCAGGGGCAGAACCCGGCCAACCTGCGGCTGAACGAGCTGGGCGATTTCCTCGGCGGCGTCTCAAGCCCGCTCGCCTTCCTGTGGCTGGTGCTCGGCTTCTTCCAGCAAAGCCGCGAAATCCGCCTGTCGAGCAAGGCGCTCCACCTGCAAGCCCGCGAAATGCAGCGCGGCGTGGAGGAGCACCGGCGCATGGCTGGCGGCGAGAGGGACGCACGGTAATCCGGCCGCAAACCCCGCGCGATGAAATGGACGCGGCGATCAAGGCGGTCGCCGTGCCCCATTTGCGCGGGCTGGGCTTCAAAGGCTCGCTCTCCGATTTCCACCGACCGCGCGGGGACGCGGTGGATGTGCTGACCTTCCAGTTCAATCGGCATGATGGAGCCTTCGTGGTGGAGCTGGACCGGGCGGAGCTGTGGGCTTTTCTGGATGGATTGCAGGTGCTTGGGGACTAGACCGCGCCCTTGCGCAATTGCGTATTCCTTTCGCCCTGCACCTGCCCTAGTCCCGCTGGCAGGGAGAATTGCTCATGTGGAAACATGCAACTACGTCTGCTGCCGCGCTTTTCGTGTGGCTGTTGCCCGCAGCCGCGCAGGCGCAGATCTCGGTTGAGGGTAATCTGGCGCGGGCAGAGGGCGAATGGGGCGCGGAGGCGGGCGCGGCCTACAATCTCCCGCTGCTGCCCGGCGTCACCCTGCGCCCCGGCGGCGGAGTGTTTATCTATGAACGCGAGAATGACCGCTACTTCATCGACCGGTTCGACGACGGAGACGGGCGGTGCCGCGATGTCACCAATGGCGAGTTTGCCGATAGCGACCTGTGCGGCAACACCGCGATCCGCGCCTATGCCCGGCTGGAGGGAACCTACACGCTGCTCGGCACGACCGAAGTCGGCGTAGGCGGCCGCTACAGCGGCAACGCGGTGCGCCCCTACGTCACCGCCAGCTTCCCCGTCCTCCCGCGCGTTCGCGTGAAAGCCAATGGCGGGGAGCGGTATTTAGCGCTCGGGCTTAGGGCGGATTTTTGAGGGGGTGGGTTTTGATTTACGGCGCGATGGAGCGATCTGGCGGCTGAGAGGAGTGCATGATCCGGAAGGCCATCGCAGAGGAACAGTTGCCGAGTGTATAGAATCGAATTGGATAAATCTTGAAAAAGCGAGTTAGAATCTCATCGCTCAATCTTGCCCAGCTAAGTGCAAGAGATCAGATGAGGCTAGGCGCATGTGGCGCAGTGCAAGGTCTAAGTCAGATTGTCTCGCTCGATGCCTCCTGTTGTGAGCAGACCAATCTCCGATGTCCTTCAAATGATCGGCCGCCTCTTTCGTTTGTCGGCTGACTGAGAAACTGCGGGTGGCTTTGAGCTTGGAAATCAGTGCTCCAAGTTGGTGGATGTTGCCATCGGGCCTAGTGATCTCCATAATGCAGCCTTGCTGCTCAAAACTATCAATAATTAGTGTTTCGAATAGTCGCCTTATCATTACAGCAGCGCAGTCAAAGCAGGCATTCTCATAAGAAAGATTGATCTGCTCAACCACGTTTTTCACGTACCCACGTGCACCCTCAAAAATCTCCGAATCAAGCTTATTGCTAGTGCTCGGCGGCCGCTGAGAGCTGACAAATGGTTTTGCCAGCTGCGCAACGTCCGCAGCAAATCGTGCAGAGATACGATAGCCATCCCCACGTTTCACAACGCGCTTATCGTCCTTCAACCGCTTTAATAAGCGAGAACGATTTATTTTTGCGTGCCCGGCCGAACTCTAGGGCGACAACAATCTCCTGAACGGTAGTGTGTCCGTCGCCGCAGAGCGCCGAAATAACTACGACCGCTTTGTCGATTTCCGATAGATCGCTTGCGCATAGAGCCCGATTCTGCATATCCCAGCGGCCCTCAGGCGTCCTTCACTTCCTTTTTCATATGAAATGAGACATGGTCTTCTGTGTATGAGTTGACAGTCAATTGATTTTCAGAATACCCGGCCTTGCCGTCTCTCTTCATATTTCCGAAAACAGCGATTAAATTTCTTGGCGTAGCTTTTTGCACAACTTTGAATGCCGAGTGCATTTCGTCGATATTAAATTCACTCTTTCCCAAGAATTTTTTCAACATTACGCCCAGTGTCGCGACTTGGTCATTTTGCCCTTTTGGAGCCTTCTCTTCAAAAAATTCGACCATTTCTATTCTTTGCTCGGGCGTTAAACCGAGATCAATCAATTCCGGGACTTTCGCCTTTGCGCCCGCTTTCGATCCTGAGCGTTTCTTTTTTGATTTCGAACTGTCCATTGTTCCTTGATCATCCGCGTCCGGCGCGGGCGATCCTACCGCTGCGAAATCTTTTGACTTGGCCATCGCGGGTGCTGCGCCCAGCGGTGACAATTTCGAGAAGAGCTCGCCTATCAAATTAAGAACAGATTCGACATTTTGATCTGGCACCTCAATCTCAAACGACCTTTGGTTTAAGTCGACCGAAATCCTGCTCGTGCTCATCTTTTGCTCCATTTGATTGATCTTCTTTTTAGCTTATACGCTCACATCGCCAAAGTGAGTCTTCCGGATAATCAACAGTTTATTGCGTGAATAAAAACTCTCATTTGCATTAATTGGGCGTTATTAGTTCGAAAATCGTGCGGACAGGCATTCGTCCGCCTCTTTCCTACACCCCCACCACCATGCTCGGCTCCCCGGCATGAACCAGCACACATCGATCACGCCCGCCGACTCCTCCTCCACCACCGCGCTCGCAGAGCCGCGCCATGATGGGTGGACGCCTCTCAAACAGGCCGAGTTCCTGCGCCATCTGGCCGCCTCGCACTGCGTTGCAGAGGCCGCGCGGCATGTGGGGATGTCTCGCCAATCGGCATACCGGCTACGCAACCGGCTGAAGGGGGAGCCGTTCGATACCGCGTGGTCCTGCGCCTTCCGGCGGCAATATGATGCTCTGGCGGAGCCTTTTCAGCGGGCGCTGAACGGGGTGGAGGTGCCGCATTTTCACAAGGGTGAGCTGGTCCACGTCTCGTGCCGCTATGACGAGCGGCTGACCGTCGCACTGCTCGCCATGCAGGCCAAGCTGACCGCAATGCCGTATGCGCGCCACCCGGAGCACAGAATGTTTCCCGTGGACGATTTCGAGGCGTATCTCGAACGCGTGACCGAGGGGGACGAATATTGGTGCGACGATTATGATGCGTATCTGGAGGATGACAGCGACGGGGATGCGGGGGGCGAATGAAAACGTCCTCCAGGCCGCCAAATCCAACAATTTCGCGCAAAGTGTCACCCTGCCGGTTCCCTGCACAAACGGCGGAAATCTGCGGGTTTCGTCTGGTTCTGGCTGGGTGACAGGGTGTAACCTTCGTCACCCTGCCGTGATCGGGGGCCGCGATTGGGGGCCGCGATTGGGGGCCACGATTGGGGCTGACAATGCTTGGTATTCCCGCAATTTCCGCTAAACCGCGCCCACATTTTCGCGGGGCAGCCGCAGACCAGACAGGACGAACAATGGCCGATCTTTATCTCAAATCACTGGAAGCGGAGCGGCGGCAATTGTGGGCGACCTGCCGCCTGAAGGGCCTTGCGAAAGACACGCCAGAACGGCTGCGCATTGCCGAACTCGACCGCCTGCTGGCGGAACACCGCGCGGCCAAGGACGCTGGCAAAACGGCTGGTGATCCGCCGGAGGGGTAATCCGGTTACGGAGTGATCTCGCCCTGTTCGCGGCCTTCCCACCAGTTGATACGGGTCGGGGACAGTTCGATCAGGATCAGGCCTTCGGTGTCCAGCCCCTTGTCGAACCACTTTTCCAGGTCTTTCACCCAGTGCTTTTCATGCACGGCGCGGTCGCGGTGGAGTTTGCCTGTGCCCTGCACGGCGCAGTAAAATTCGCCGGCGGTATAGGTGGCGCCGCATTGGTCGGAGGATTTCAGATCGTCGTCGATCCGGCCATCATCGGTCGCAAAATGGAAGGTCGTGCCGTCATCCGCATTCACATCGCCATTGTTGGACATGGGACGCGCGGCAATCTTGCCCTCGCTGCCGGCTTTGGTGACGAGCATGGCAACGTCGATGGATTTCAGTTTCGCAGCAATATCGGAAAGTGTTCTGTCGGCCATGTGTGATGCTCCTCGGCAATGGGGAAGGGTGTTTCGTGACCAACGGGCAAAAGCGCAATTCTTTCCGGACGAAGAGAAATAGAGCGCGCTTCGGGGGCGAAATGCCTTTTGAGGCATTGTTAAGGTGATGCGCAATCAGCAGGCCTCCCGGCCAAGCGGGAAAGCAGCATCGATGGATATGAAAACAGGACCGATATCATGACGAACCGCAAGACGAAAACAGGCGCAGAGCTTGCCCTGGAAAGCTGGCAGCTCTCTATGGAAGCGGGTTCTGTCATGTGGCTTCGCGGGATGCGGATCATGTCAGGCGGGAAACTGGCGGAGCGTGAGACGGAGCGGATGATACGCGAAAAGATGGTCGCCAACATGATGCTCTGGCCCGCGCTGATGACCGGAGGATTCAGTCAAACGGCAGAACAATTGGGAGAGCGCACGCTGGCGCATTACCGTAAACCCGTAAGAGCCAACAAACGTCGCCTTTCGCGCCGCAAATAGGGCCGCTGGTTCGCCTGTCTACCTGAGCCGTGTCAGCACCCGGTCCAGTGACTGGAGGAAGCGGGAACGGTCTGCCTTTGAAAAGGGTGCGGGCCCGCCGCCGATACCGTCCATGCCGCTACGCAGGTCGGCCATCAGCGCGCGGGTCGCTATTGCACTGCCGATGCTGGCGGTATCGAATTCGCCGCCGTCATGTTTGAGCACCGCCGCGCCCGCTTTCAGGCAGCGTTCGGCAAGCAGTATATCGGCGGTGATGACCACAGTGCGCGGGCCGGCATGTTCAGCGATCCAGTCATCCGCTGCGTCGAAACTGTCGGACACCACAATGCGCTTCACCCGCTCGCAGACAGGAACGCGAAAAGGTGCATTGCTGACGACGCGGACATTGGCGGCGAACCTTTCCGCCACGCGGTACACCTCGTCCTTCACCGGGCAGGCGTCCGCGTCTACAAGGATGGTAACAGGGTCCGGCATCGGATATGTCTAGCGGACGCCAGCCTTGCCAAGTTCCGGCCCAAGCTTCCCGCCGAGCCACAGGAAATACATGCGGAAGTCCGCCGCAAGGCTCCACAGCGGATAGGTGAAGGTCGCCGGGCGGTTTTTCTCCACCGTGAAGTGGGCAAGCCAGGCAAAGAAATATCCGGCGAGCGGCATGGCCAGCAGCCACCACGGGCGGCCGGACGCTATGGCAAACAGTGCCACGGCAAATACCAGCGTCGTACCGACATAATGCAAGGCGCGGGTGACCGGCTTTGCATGTTCACGCAAGTAATGCGGCCAGAATTCGGCAAATGTGGTAAAACGCTCGGCCATGCAGGAGATGCTGCTCCAATGCGCGGCGCGGCGCAAGTGCGAGATGGGCTTTGTGAGAAAAGGGAGGTGCGAAATGATGACATCTTTTACGGAAAGGCTGGAGCGACCGCAAATGCCCCTGCTCGGCGCTGCACTAATGCTCGGCATTTCTGGATGCGCTCCGATGGATGCTCCGGAAACAGATGCGGACGACGCCTTGCTCGCGCAGCTCGACACCAGCCAGGCCTGTTTCACCCAGCGCGAAGTTCGCGGCTATTCTCGCGCACCCGATGGTTCCGGCGGGCGCGAGCGGATCTTTCTGGATACCGGCGCGAACGAGCGATTTCTGCTGGAAACAGTCGGCGCTTGCCCCGATCTCGACTTTTCGCTCCGCATCGCGCTTGGTCAGCGGACCATTGGGAGTGTGTGCACGGGCGACCTTGAGACGCTGGTGATACCCTCGGCTATTCCGCAGGAATTTGCCGATTGCCCGGTGCGTGTTCTGGGCCGTGTGCCGAAGGATTAATTGTCAGCCCGCGGCCATGCCGATGTCGCCTAGCACGCTGTCGATTTCCTTTTTGACGCGGAAGAAACCGGCGCTGGCGTGGGACCAAGTGAGCCGGTGGAGGTCGTGGACGTGCTCGGCAAGTTGGCCCTTCGCGCTCAGCGCGGAAAGTTCAGGCCAAAGCGCATCGCGGGTCCATCCGGTGGGAAGGTAAGGCGTCACCACGAGATCCAGCCCTGCCGTGCTCAGAATGTCCGCAATGGAGTTGCCGTTTGGCCAATCGACAGTGGGACATTCGTAAGCTGCGCCTGCGGCCTTCATTCCGCTATCAACTGCCCCACTTGCGAAGCTGCGTGCGTGTAAGCCGACCTCATGCGGAGAGCGAGCGTCAGGCCGGGCAGCGCCAATCACCAGCGCAGGTTGCTGGGCAAGATCTAGCAAAGCGTGACTGGCGCTTTCGTCATGCAGCAACAGGGCAAATGGAGCGCTAGGCGAAGAGCCTTCCGGCAAGTCCAGGTCTTCGCGCGGATACTCGGCGCTTTCCTGGAGCGCCTGCGCGTCTCCGGCCAAACCTTCGGCAGCAAACGGCCCATCGGGATGGTCTGCGGTGTAGCGGGAAATGTTGCTCGCCCGCGCCAGATAGGTCTTGCCCTTGGTGTGCAGCCCGCCGACCCAGCGCCAGCTAAGTGTGTTTGAGGCTGCATCGCCGTCCATCAAATGCCGCAAAAAGAAATCGGCACCCAGCGTCCAATCCAGCTTCAGTGTGAAAATCCAGATGCTGGCGAACCACATGCGCGCGTGATTATGGAGATAGCCTGTCTCCGCGAGTTCACGCGCCCAGTGATCGAAGGCGGCGATCCCTGTGCGGCCCTCTACCGCTGCGGCATAGGATGTACGCAGGCCAGAATTACTGTCCAATTCGGCAAAGGCGGCGTCGCGCCCTTCGCAGTACCCGCGCCAGATGGCCGGGCGCTGCTCCAGATAACCTTTGAAATAAACGCGCCAGAACACCTCTGCCACGAACTTGTCCGCATCCTGGCGGCTGTGCTGGTCCAGCGCGGCGGCAATGACCTCCCGTTCCGACAGCAGGCCGGCGTGCAGCCACGGTGACAACTGCGAAACATTGCTGCGTGCAGGCCCGGTATCATGGTTGCGGGTCCGCGCGTATTGCTCACCGCCGCGCGGCAGGAATGTAGTGAGTTGGTCAAGACCGGCGGAGCGGGTGGGTGTGAATGTCATGCGTAGAGTAAGCAGGGCAAGCCGCTGTAGTTCCGCCGATCGGTCAATCTTCGGGTTGCTGCGTAAGCCGCACAAGGCTCCAGTCATAACCGAGCTGCCGGACGCGGTTCTCCAAAGCTGCTCGCAATTCGGCACTGGGTTGCGCCTCTCTGGTCAACATCCAGAGGTAACGTCCGCTAGGCTCGCCAACAATAGACCACGGGTATTGGCCATTTGCATCTGGTTCGCCGCGGTCCAATACCCAGTAATCGCCATAAAACGGGCCGAAAAAGCTGACGCGAAGCTGCGCCCCGTTGCTACCTTCGACAATCTTGGCACGGCCGGTGGATTGTTCGAATTGACCGTCCAGCCCGCCTTTGTAACAGGAATTGACCACGCGAATGTCGCCGTCGTCGCGCAGCGAATATTGCGCTGTTACCCCCTCGCAACCGCGCTGAAAGGGTGCTTCGTATCGGCCGTATTCGTACCAAGTGCCCAGATAGGCATCCAGCGCCACGGCGCGCGAAGGCTGGGGCACGGCGGCATTGCCAACAGGGCCGGGGGATCCGGCACAGGCGGCAGTCAGCAAGAGGATGCCGAAACAGGTGAGGGCGGATCTGGTCATTGTGATCATTCCATCTGAATGCTTTCCGGCGGCAAGGTTTCCCGTCCGGCGGTCGTTACCCCTTGCACCGGAAGTGCAAATCCCCGATTTCGTTCGCTATTGCAGCAAACCCGTGTTACATAGCTTGCGCTGACGTCGAAATTTGCGACGGACTTCGAGATTTGCCGACCGCCGCTTGCCCTTTCGGGCCCCGGCGCAAACCAGACGACGACTTCCTTTCCTTAGACGATTTGACGCATACCCCGTGCTTGCACTCTCGCAGGCCGGTAATTCTCGTTCTTTGAAAGGAACACATTATGTCGAAGACCGGCACAGTTAAATTTTTCAACGCCGACAAGGGCTATGGTTTCATCCAGCCTGACGACGGCTCTGCTGACAGCTTCGTGCACATCTCGGCCGTTCAGGCCGCTGGCATGCAGACGCTCGATAAAGAACAGCGCCTCAACTACGAAGTTGAGTCCGGCCGTAATGGCAAGGAAAGCGCCGTGAACCTGAGCGCTGCTGACTGATCCACCGCGATCATTTTGCATTGTGAAAGCCGGGCGCGAATTTTTCGCGTCCGGTTCTCACTACCGACCACCTCCAACCCTCTTCGGAGAATCCCCATGTCGCAATCCTTTGCCTTCTATGATCAGCGCGCCACAGATGCTGCTGCCGAAGCGGAGAAAGCCACGCTCGACAACGTGCGTGACCGCAATTTGCGGGCGGAGAAGACATGGCGCGCGCTGGCTGACCAGGCGCAAAAGGTCGAATCCGACCGCAAGAAAGCTGCAGCGATTCGTCAGGAACGGCTTGACCGCGAAGCTGCGGAGGCAGAACTTTCTGCCGAGACTTCCCAGGCAACAGCCTGACCACACGGCACAGTGCCAAGCGCTGACCGGCCGGGCACCAAAGCGCGGATATTCAACATATTAACCGATGATTTGCCCTCGCCGCGATAGTCGCGGAGGCAATGATTTCGCGTGGGTGAAGGACTTCCAGGCCGCGCCGACTCTGCCTTTTTGGCCTACCGCCAAAAGTCTCTCTGCCAAGCTCGTCCGAATTTGGCCATATTGTAAGTGTTGCTGCGCCGACCTTCATTCCCCCTCCCATTCCCAAAACTTGGCGCAGCAACGCTCGTACAAACTTACGGGTTGCCTTTTTTTTGACACAATTGGAACCTCATCGCGATTGCCCCGTTGGTAGGGGTGAAGGGCCGCGGTGGCATTCAGTCGTTGCCAAGCGCCCAAGCGAAAATGTTCGCAAATTTTCTATCCCGAAAGGATTGATCGTATGAAAAAGTTTTCTATCGCACTCGTCTCCGCCGCATCTCTGGCACTCGCCGCTTGTGGCACACCGGCCGAAGATACGGCCGAAGCAGATACTGCAATGGCCGATGAAATGTCTGTTGAAGACAGCGCGCCCGGCACGATCGTAGATGTTGCCATGGGCAATGGCGATTTCTCCACGCTTGTCACCGCTGTGACTGCAGCTGGCCTTGGCGAAACACTGTCGGGCGAAGGTCCGTTCACCGTGTTCGCACCGACCAACGCAGCATTCGACGCGCTGCCAGCCGGCACCGTTGAGGATCTGACCACCAACAACACCGAAACGCTCGGCTCGATCCTTACCTACCACGTAGTAGCAGGCGAACTGATGGCCGCAGACGTGCTCGAAGCAATCAACGGCGCGGGCCCCGACGGCTACACGCTTGAAACCGTAAACGGTGGCACGCTGACCGCAACTTTGGTCGACGGTAACGTCGTCCTGACGGATGCAGTCGGCAACACAGCGACCGTAACCGGAACCGATGTGGACGCATCGAATGGCGTCATCCACGTGATCGACACGGTCCTGATGCCTGCATAATCTGCAACCAACGTCGCAAGACGTTGACGAAGACAACAAAAGGCGGACCGTTTTCGGTCCGCCTTTTTTGTTGCGCGATTGGTTAAGTGCCTGCCGACAGGGCCAGCACAAACTGAGCGTGCTTCTACTCGCCTAGTGCAGCTTGCACATCAATGATGCGAGCCCCTGAAATTATGGTCGACGCTTCGGCACGCGCCGAAGCAGAGTGAGCGTCCTTTGTCGGGTCTGGAGCGGCATCTAACGCCGCGTCTTGTGTGACGTCAGCAGACGCGCTCTCTGCAATATTCGACGCGCTATAGGTTTCCAAATCGGGCGCCATATCAGCATTGAATGCGGCCATTTCGGCAGCATAGGCTGCTTCCATTGCCTCTACCCGGCGGTATTCCTCGTGATTGCGGCCGCGAAATGCCAGGTCGGCAACTTCAACGACGCCTTCCGGAGTTTCCAGATCGTAATGATTGGAGAGCGGCCGCTCAGGGCTTGTTGCGGCATAAGTGTTGATCTGGTTGTCAGGCAGCAACATCGAAATATCCTGCGGCGTATCCAGCGGCTCTGTACTGATACTCGATCCCGCCATTGCGCCGATTACAGGCACGATCAAAGCAGCTCCGAAAATCCAGGGGGAGACCTTCATTTTTGTGGGTTCCATCTTGCTTTCATTCGCTACATCAATGCCTTGCCGCAGGTGTCGTTCCGGATACGTCTTTTTACGCCTGCCAATCATGGTCTTTTGGGTGAGTAGCCTTTGGCCAAGGTGGGCGCTAAGCCGGGGTCATGAACACCATACCTGCCAATGCCAGAATACTCGGTTTCGCCGGTCTCTTGCCCCAGATCGCCTGTGCCGGGGCTGTGTGGTTCGGGCCGGAGGAATGGCGCTGGACGGCGATTGCCATTGGCTGGGCATATGCGGCGCTAATCTTCAGCTTTCTGGGCGGCATGTGGTGGGGGATGGCTGCGGCCGCGCCGGATGAGGGCCGCCGCGCCCCGGCATGGATCTGGCTCGCTGCGGTCGGGCCCAGCCTGCTTGCGCTGGCAACATATCTGCCATGGGTGATCGGGGAGACCTGGCCCGGACCGTCATTGGCTGTCTTGGGGCTGGGCATTCTGGTCAGCCCGATGGTCGACCAGCGGCTTGTCACCATCCGGCCAGGCTGGTGGATGACCTTGCGCGTACCGCTATCCGCCGGGTTGGGCGCGGCCACATTGGCACTCGCTTTCGCCTAACGCCTGGTCAGTCCCGGAGGGAGGACGCGAAACTGGTGAACAGGATGCGCGTATCCATTTCCATCTGTTTTGGCAGCGATGCAGTGAAATCCGATGCGCTGCCTGATCCTGTAAGCGGGCCGAACAGCACGCGCATGGACCAGTCAGGGCATTCGCGCCGCTGAACGCCGGTCTTGCGCAAGATAGCCACCTCTCCGTGCCTGCTGTCGCTGGAAATGCGCTCCATCGTTTGCATGACCGCGATTTCTGTCCCTTCCAGCAATTGCATGAAACGAACCGAGTTGTAGGCGAGCATTCCGGTTACACCGCATTCGGCGTTCTTTCTGGCGGAATGCTGCGCCAGATCGCTTACGTCTTCAGAGCTTACGCCATCGCTGGCCTTGCTTACGTAAATGAGCGATATCATCCTTCTCTCCGCCAGAATGCATCATATACAAGCGCGCGAGGGTCAAGAAAAAGTAACCGGTGGAACCAGATCGATGAACAAGTTTAGCGTGGCTGCCGTATTTATCCTTGCGCTGCCTGCCTGCCAGTCGGGCGAGGGGGAAAATGTGCCGGGCAGCAGTGCGGATAACCGGCCCTATGCAGGGATAGCTGAAGACGCGGTGCTGGAACTGACCGGCACCGAACCGTTCTGGAATGCCACGATAGACGGCGCGCAAATGGTCTGGCGAACGCCCGACAATCCCGGCGGTGTGCCCGTGCCTGTCGAGCGTTTTGCAGGGCGCGGCGGCCTTTCCTTCAGCGGAAAGCTGGAGGGCGCGGAGCTGGATATAGCGGTGACGCCCGGCGTATGTTCGGACGGGATGAGCGATCGCACCTATCCCTTTACCGCGACCGTCCAGATTGGGCGCGAACAGCGCAATGGCTGTGCATGGCGCGCCGGTATGGACGAGGACGCACTCGGCGAGCCATAGCCCGCAGGCGCCCTCCCAATTCTACAGCGTAGATGACTGCCCGATCAATACAGACCGGGAACCTCGTGCTGTGCTGCGCTGCGATCCGGCAATTCCGGAGCCAGAACACCCGAATCCCGCGCAGAAGCGGTGGTCGATGGCCCGCCCGCAATCGCGGTACATGCGCGCCCGGCAAGGAAATCGAGCGCTGTCGCCGTCATTGCTTCACGCGGATCGCCCATCTGGAATCGGATGTCATCATTCGCGCGGCAGGTGTTGGGAACGGTCGTGGCAAGGCCGTTGAAATATTCGCCCTGACCATTCGCATTTTGAAGCTGGATGGTGACAGGGCGATAACGATCGTCGCATTCGGTAAGATCGAATGCAGATTGCCCCACAGGCTTGCCGAAGGTGTTCTCCCCGATCAGGGCGATATTCGGCACATAGGGCTGGATGCCGTTGATCACGAGCTCACTGGCGGAGGCTGTCGAACGAGTGCCGATAAAAGCAATTTTCGTCGGCGCAATGGCCTGTGTCCGCGCGCCGAAGCGATAGATTGAATTGTTGGACGATTTGGATGCGCGAAACGCGATTTCATTATATATCTGGTTTTCAAAGCCGCGCGCCAGCAGATCGCCGAATGTTTCCGCAACGGAAATGCGGCCGCCGCCGTTGTACCGCAAATCGATGATCACCTCGGTAATTCCTGCCGCGCGGAAATCCCCGAAGGCGTTGATCAGATCGGTATTGGCAGACAGGACAGAGAAGGTGCGCAGGTTGAGATAGCCGACCTGTTTGCCGCCATCGTTGATGATTTGTGCGCCGTACCTGTCGGACACCGGATCAAGGGCATAATCTGTCTTGCTGAGCGTAACCTCTCTCTCGACGCCCGACTGATCGCGGACGCTCAGGATACGGGTGACGCCGGGCGTGGACGGGCCGAGCGCATTGGATACGGCCGCCGCTCCGCCTGTTGCAAACAGGGAATTGACGCTCTGGATGTTACTGGCAGTCGTGCCGATGCCGAGAATTTCGGTCCCGCGGTCAATATTTGCGCCCAGGGCCGATGTGCCTTCGAAGGTTTCGATGACAAAGGCGCGCCGGTTGGTGGAATCGTAACCGAGGCGGAACCCGAAGCCTGCGGTCGCGCCGCTATTGGCAAAATCGGTTTCTTCCTGGATCGACGTCACATAGGTGAAGAACCGGTCCTTGTTCTCCGCCCGCGCCGGAGCAACCAATGCGTCGAGATAATCCTGCACGCTGCCAAAATCGTTCTGGTTCAGTGACGTATTGATCAGATCCGGGAACAGATACCATTCGTTCAGCAGGTCGCGCGCGAATGTCTGGCGGGAGCTAAGCGAACACGCATCGGTCCCGCCGCCACCACCGCCACCGCCTGCATTACCGCCGCCGCCTCCACCAATGGGTGTGGGGGTGGGCGTTCCACCACCGCCGCCGCATGAAACCAGCATGGCCGCGCAGGCGAGTGACAAAGCGAATTTTGACGTTTGCATAATTGCCCGTTTCTTTTCAGATTGTTGGACCGAACCGAAGGCGAAGGCCGTTCTAATGAATGAGATGGCACCTGACAAGCGGGGGCCGATTGTGTTGAAACTGTTTACATCGGCCTGACTACCGCACCGATTCCTTCGACAGGCTGAACCGATTGAGGCCTTGCAATGGCGTTGCGCAATCGGCACATGGCGCTTCAACCATCCGTAAATGCGCCGAAAGACGCAGAAGCCAAGAAAGACTGCACGAATGTCTGATACCGTCCCCGACTGGCTCTCCGAGGCACTTGGTAAGGCACCGGGAGAGGCTAGGGCTGGCCTCGGCAAGATTGTTGCGGCGAAACTGGGCAATGAAACGATGGCCGGAAAAAACGGCTTCTCGCTGTCCTCCGCCGCATTCAAGGCCGGTGGGCCGCTGGATCCCTGTTTCACCGCTGACGAGGAAGATGCCGTTGCTCCGCCGCTGGAATGGACTGCGCCGCCTCCCGGCACGCAGGAACTGGTCCTGATTGTCGAGGATGCAGATTTCCAGACGGGTGAACCGTTCTGCCACTGGCTGGTTTGGGGATTGCCCGGCCAGAAGGGCATGATCCTGGAAGGGGAAACACCCCCGCGCGTCGGAAAGAACGCGTTCGGCAATTCGGAATGGCTGCTGCCGGACCCGCCAACGGGTGACAAACCGCATGATTTCGTGTTCCAATTGTTCGCTCTCGATTTGCCGCTGACATTGATGCCGGGCGCGAAACGTGATGAACTTGTCGCCGCGATGGAGGGGCACGTCACCGCTGTGGCAATGACAACAGCAACTTATGTCCGCGAAGAAGGCGGGGATTACGACTGGGAAGATGGCGACGAAGAGATTTGAACGGTGCTAGAACTCTAGCCCTGTATTTTTGACTGAAAGGAAATCTGAAAATGGCTGCCAAGAACAACGCATTGAACAAACCGGTCAACCTGACACCGGAACTGGAAAACGTGGTCGGCAAGGGTCCGATGACCCGCGCACAGGTCACCAGCAAGGTGTGGGACCACATCAAGGCCAATGATCTGCAGGACTCCAAGGATCGCCGTCAAATCAACCCGGACGCAAAGCTGGGCGCGGTGATCGGCACAGAACAGATTTCCATGTTCAAGATGACCGGTGCTGTTTCCAAGCACATGAGCTAATAGCTCAAGTCACGATTGGAACACGCGAACGGGCGGGAGGCACAGCGCTTCCCGCCCGTTTCGTTTGCCTAACTCTCGATTTCTAGCGGCGGGCTTTGAAGGGCCAGTCGACGATATGACCGGCCCACAGCGCCAGCCAGATTATCAGCGGCTGCGCCATCATGCGCGGTATATGATAGACCATGCCCCAGCCGCCGTCTGCGCGCGCCAGATCCATCAGCATATGATTCACATTGGCCGGCCATACACACAGCGCATAAAGCGCAAGGCCGATGCCGCCGACCTGGCGAAGACGCAGGGAAAAAGGCTGAACCAGCGCTGCGGCTCCGGCGATTTCGGCAATGCCGGTCCACAGCACCACCTGCTCCGGCATGGGTACCCATGCGGGTGTGATGACGAGGAACGGTTCCGGCCCGACAATATGGCGGTATCCGGCGTAGGCATAAAATGCCGCGAGCACGATCCGCAGTAACGTTCGGATCACTCGCCGGAAACCTGCACGCCTTTCCAGAACGCAAACCGTCCTGCGATTTGCTTCGCTGCTTCCTTCGGCTCCGGATAATGCCAAACGGCATCGGTATTGGTTTCGCCGTCCACGACGACCGAGTGGTAATGGGCATCGCCCTTCCATGGGCAATGGGTGGTCTTGTCGCTCGCGATGAGCATGGCTGTATCGACATCCTCTGGCGGAAAATAATGATTGCCTTCGACAACCACGGTATTCTCGCTGCGGGCGATTTCCTTGCCGTTCCAGCTTGCAGTAACAGTCATATCCAGTCCTCTCTCTCTGGCGCGCTCTTGCCAGTATATAGGCAACGGGCATAGTCAGCTTTCATGATCAGAGCCATTCTTGCCGCCAGCCTGCTGGCCTCCGCCACGTTTCTCACCGCCCCGCTCGCCGCGCAGGATACGCCGGAGGAGATTGCTGCTGCTGCACTGGAAGCCGCGCCTGTCTGGGATGGCCACAATGATGTGCCCGAGCAATTGCGTGACAGGTTCCGCAACATGCTCGCTGAATTTGATTTCAACGATACCGTTGATGTGCCGCCCAACGGGTGGAGCGAAGGCGGGATGCATACAGACATTCCGCGCCTGCGCGAAGGCCGCGTCGGCGCGCAATTCTGGTCGGTATATGTTTCTGCCGATCTGGAAGATGCAGATGCGACGGTTGCAGTTCTGGAACAGATAGACGTCATGAAGCGGATCATTGATCGCTATCCTCGCGATCTTGCACTCGCGCTGACCGCAGATGATGTGGAGGCCGCCGTCGCAGAGGGGCGCATTGCTTCGCTGCTGGGCATGGAGGGCGGTTACGCAATTTCCAACAGTCTTGGCGTGCTGCGCCAATTCCATGGCCTTGGCGCGCGGTATATGACGCTGACACATTCACGCGCGATGGATTGGGCCGACAGCGCCAATGCAGCGCCGCAGCATGGCGGGCTCACGCCGTTTGGCGAGCAGGTTGTGCGGGAAATGAACCGTCTGGGGATGCTGGTCGATCTCAGCCATACCAGCGAAGAGACCATGATGGATGCGCTGGATATAACCGGCGCTCCCGTGATTTTCAGCCATTCCGGCGCAAGAGCCATCAATGGCCACCCGCGTAATGTGCCCGACAGCGTCCTGGCCCGGCTCCCTGAAAACGGCGGCATTGTAATGGTTGTGGGCCACCCGCCCTTTCTCAGCGAAAACCATCGTATCTGGAACGCAGCGCGGACGGCTGAAGAGGCGCGGCTGACACAGTGGTGGCTCGGACAGCCGGAGCCTGCCGCTGCGGCTCTGGCAGAATGGGACGCTGCTAATCCAGAGCCGGTTGCCACGATATCCGACATGGCCGACCACATCGATCACATCCGGGCATTAGCCGGTGTTGCAAGCATTGGTATCGGCGGCGACTATGACGGGATGCCTATCGGACCCGCCGGAATGGAAGACGTAACCGGCTATCCGGCTTTGTTCACTGAGCTGGCCCGGCGCGGTTATTCGCAGGAAGAGCTGGAAATGATTTCCTACCGGAACATGCTGCGCGTGATGCGCGCTGCGGAGGAATTCGCAGCAAGCCAGACCGAAATGCTGCCGATCGAGACGCCAGTGGGTTAACGCGCTTTCGCCGGAGCGGCCTCCGGCTCAGTTATCTTTCAGCGGATCATGGCCCCAGTTCATCAATGAATAACGCCAGTCCGTGTCCTTGACATCGCCATCAGGGCGCTGCGCGAGATGCCGATGGATGTAGCCGACAACTTTTCCCATGTGATCGTACTGGCTGTCTGAAAGATCATCCTTGTTCGTGCGTTTGATCTCGACAATCCGGCGGCCAGACTTGTGGCCTGTGCTTTCACCATCATCATCGCTGTCGCCGACTGACTTGGAGTTGTCGGTTTCCAGCCATTCTTCCAGTTCCTTGGGCTGCATATTCACGCAGTCGTAGAAATCGGAATAGGTCTCTTGCCTTTTGGCGTCGTCCATAGGGCCCTCAATCGTCCGAAGCGGTGTCGGGCAGGGCGGAGCGATCGGTAGAGGCCATCTCCTCAAGCTCGCTTTCGGTCATGCTGTCATACATGTCCTTCGACGCGCCCTGAAGATCGCCGACCTTCGTTTCGCCTCGCTTGGCCGACAGGGCGGCCCCTGCTGCCTGTTGCTGCGCCTTGCTCTGCGCCTTGGGCATCAGTTTGCCGCCTTGAGCTCGGACCCGAGCTTCAGCACTTCATCGCCGTCTTCCTGCTTGATCAGGTAAGCGGGATTGTCCTCGCTGCCGTCGCGCGTCACTTCATTGCCCTTGAGGGTGCGGGTGACTTCGCGCTCGAAACGATCTGTTATCTGGCCCTTGGCGGTGCCGTTACCCCAGTCCCATTCGACATACTGATTGGTCTGGAAACTGTTTGAATTGCTCATCGTAAAAATTCCTGTTCGGTTTCTTCATTCCCGCCCAGTCAACGATTTCAAGTTATTCGGTTTCCATCCCGTCGCCGGTTGCCGGCAAAAGACCGTCGGTGTTGTCGCCAGGCTCTTCGGAGCTCTGCTCGTCCAAGACCGCTGATTGGGTGATTTCCTCTTCAGTGTCGCCTTGCGACCATGCGCCGAAAATCCAGATCGCGGACAGCAGGGCAATCGCAACGAACAGGCTGATGCCCAGAATCCAGCGCACATGGCCCGTCTTCGATCCAGCCGTCGCGTCATCATCTTCGATGTGGATCTCGTCGCCCTTTTTGTAGCTCATTATCTTAGCCTTCCGTCTCTTTTGACCCGTAGTAGTGCTACGGACCGTCCCTGTTAAAGTTCCTGCCCCTTACACTGGAGCACGAGGTGCGCGTCAGTCGCGCAAAAGTTCGTTGATGCCTGTCTTGGAGCGGGTTTGCGCGTCCACCGTTTTCACGATCACAGCGCAATACAGGCTTGGCCCCATGGTGCCATCTGGCAGTGCTTTACCCGGCAATGCGCCCGGAACAACCACGGCATAGGGCGGTACTTCACCGCGGTGCACTTCGCCGGTCGCCCGGTCGATGATTTTGGTGGAGGCGCCAAGATACACGCCCATGGAAAGCACCGCGCCTTCTCCCACGCGAACACCCTCTGCCACTTCCGCCCGGGCACCAATAAAGGCGCCGTCGCCGATAATCACCGGTTCTGCCTGCAAAGGTTCCAGTACGCCGCCGATGCCAGCGCCGCCCGATATATGCACGTTCTTGCCGATCTGCGCGCATGATCCCACGGTTGCCCAGGTGTCGATCATGGAGCCTTCATCGACATAGGCGCCGATGTTCACGAAGCTCGGCATGAGCACAACGCCGGGTGCGATGTAGCTGCCACGCCTTGCGACCGCGCCGGGCACGACGCGGAAACCCGCCTCAACAAAGCGTTCGCGGCCCCAGCCGGCGAATTTGGACGATACCTTGTCAAACGCCGGCTTGCCCGCAGATCCGCCGTCCATCACGCGGTTATCGTACAGGCGGAAGGATAGCAGGACGGCCTTTTTCAGCCATTGGTTGACTTGCCAGCCGCCGTTGCCATCCGGCTGCGCAACCCGCGCCTCGCCGTTGTCGAGCATTTCGATGGCCTTATCGACGCTGTGACGAACATCGATATCCTCGATGCTGATCTCGGCGCGGTTTTCCCATGCCTGCTCGATTACGGTGACCAGTTCGTCGCTCATGTAACAAATATCCCTGCAGCTGCGGATAGCGGAGCAACGCTCCTGTTAGCCAGCGGCTAGCCCCTTGGCGGCGCGCGCACAAGTGGGCAAGGTTCTGCCAGCGATGCAGCGCTACAAAAGGCGTTCATCCAGGATTATGGCTAGCCATGCCAAAACCGGGTTCACAAATTCAAGGGTTCGCTTTGGGACAGACAGGCAGAAGGGTCCGGCTGGCAAGCTGGCGGTACGGAGCGGCAGCGGCTGCGCTTGCAGTGCTGTCCGCATGCGGTGGAGGCGGCGGCGGCCCGCCGGTTGCCATGCGCCCTCCTGCGACGCCGACACCAACACCGACTCCGGCCCCAACACCATCGCCTTCTCCCACCCCGACGAGCGCCAGCTTCCCCGTGCAGGCCGTACCACTTGCATTCAACACGCAGGAATTTCGCAATTCCGATGGGCCGGGCCAGCACAATGCGACGACTGTGTGGGCCAATGGCAATATCGGGACCGGCGTGACCATCGCGGTGATCGACACCGGGATCGATGACGACAGTCCGGAATTCGCCGGGCGCGTTTCCCCCGCCTCGACAGATATCATTGCGAACCGCGCGCTTGAAGGGCCGGATGATCACGGCACGCTGGTGTCACTGGTGGCGGCGGCAGCACGCGATAATACCGGTGTTGTCGGCATCGCTTGGGATGCCACCCTTCTCGCGATCCGCGCCGATGCGCCGGGCACATGCGGCGGAGACAATCCGCAGGATCCCAATTCGGATTGCGCTTTCTTCGACAATGATGTTGCCGCCTCGATCGATTACGCCGTCGCCAACGGGGCGAAGGTCATCAATATCTCTCTGGGCGGGCCTGGCGGGCTTAACAACCGCCTGCGCACGTCCGTGCGGGCGGCGGTCGATGCCGGCGTGCTTATCGTGGTGGCGGCGGGCAATGACGGCTTGCCCGAACTTCAGCCGTTTGGCGTGGAGTTTGCCAATGCGGGCGATGGCGGGGTGCTGGTGGTCGGATCTGTCGATGCCGATTACAACATTTCCAGCTTTTCCAACCGCGCCGGAGCGAACACCGGCCAATTTTTGACAGCGCGCGGAGAAGTTATTTGCTGCGTCTATCAGAACGGCGAAGTGTTCGTGGACAGCGAAGGCTTCGTATTCCTGTTTTCTGGCACCAGCTTCGCTTCTCCCCAGGTGGCAGGCGCAGCGGCTTTGCTGGCGCAGGCCTTTCCCAATCTGACCGGGCGGGAGATTGCCGAAATCCTGCTTGAAAGCGCATATGACGCAGGTGATGCGGGAGCCGACGCGGTGTTCGGGCGCGGGATCTTGAATATTGCCGCCGCATTCCAGCCGCTCGGAACGACCGCCATCGCCGGGCAGAGCGCGCCGCTGGCACTGGGTGACGGCTCCGGCACGGGTTCGCCCGCGATGGGCGATGCCTTTGCTACAGCTTCCCTGCCGACCCTGATAACAGACCGCTACGCCAGAGCGTTCGAAACCGATCTGGCGGGCACATTGCGCGGGGCCGAGCAGCGCCAGCAATTGCACGGTGCGCTCGCTTCACAGAGCCGTTTCCTGTCTGGCAATGCAGGCGGCGCGAGCGTCGCATTCACTATCGATGCAAGCGGCCGCCAGCCGCCGCGCGCCCGGGCTCTCCGCCTAAGCGGTGTCGATGCGGAGCAGGCGCGGGTGCTGGCAGCGGGTGTGTCCTTGCGAGTAGCGCCCACGACACAGTTCGCCTTTGCCTATCGTCAAAGCGCAAGCGGCGTGGTGGCAGGATTGCAGGGACAACAGCGGCCTGCCTTCATGATCGCCGGCCAAGCGCGCAGCAGCAACGGCATGCTGTCGGGCAGCGACGCTGCCATTGCCGTTCGCGAACAGATCGGGCCCTGGGGCGTCAGCTTCAGTGCGGAAACCGGCTCCACCCTTACTGCCGCCACGGTCCGGCGGGCGGCGGCGCTGCGCGGGCAGCGGCTGGATGAGGATGTGGCCAGCTTCGGCGTGGCGCTGGACCGGCGCCTTGGCGCGCTTGAAACCGCGCTCGGTCTTACGTGGACAGCGGAAGACCGCACAGTCCTGGGTGCGCGCTTTCACGAAGGTTTCGGCATTGCGGGCAGCGACAATCTGTTTGTCGACCTCGATCTTGGCTGGCAACCTGCCGATCATTGGCGGCTGGGCGCATCGTACCGGCACGGCATGACCCGTCTGCGCGATGCGCCGCTGGTGGCTGAAGGGTCGCGGCTAAGCAGCAATGGCTGGAGCATCGATCTGGAACGCAGCGGATTTCTGAACCGTGACGACCGGCTTGCGCTGCGCCTGTCACAGCCTTTGCGCGTGACTGGCGGCGGGCTGAACCTGCGCCTTCCTTCCAGCTACAGCTATGAAATCTTGATGCCCGATGCCTACGCCGTGCAGACGCTCAGCCTGTCTCCGGAAGGACGAGAATTGACCGGAGAGCTTGCGTGGCGCGGGTGGTTGTGGGGCGGCAGCGCGGCGGGCAGCCTGTTCTACCGCAGCCAGCCGGGCCATTATGCCGATGCGCCTGACGATGTGGGAGTGGCGCTGCGCTGGTCGCGCGAATTCTGACGGTCTAGTCGCGCATCAGTCCGCGGGTGAAATCCACCAGGCCCGTCTGGCGGGCACGGCGCATTCTCTCCGCCTCAAGGATAGTCTTCACCTTTTCAAAGCAGGCGTCGATGTCGTCGTTGACAACGACATAATCGTATCCGTCCCAGTGGCTGATTTCATGCCGGGCGCGGGCCATGCGGCCTGCGATCACTTCATCGCTGTCGGTCCCGCGTCCGCGCAGCCGGCCTTCAAGCTCGCCAATACTGGGAGGCAGCAGGAATACGCGGACAACGTCAGTCTCCATGCGCTGATACAGTTGCTGTGTGCCCTGCCAATCGATGTCGAACAGGAAGTCGCGGCCTTCTTTCAGACCAGCCTTGATGTGCGATTTGGGGGTGCCGTAATTGTTGCCGAACACTTCTGCCCACTCGATCAACTCGCCATGTTCGGTCATTTCAGTGAATTCGTCTTGATCGACGAAGAAGTAATCATGCCCCTCGACTTCACCGGGACGCGGCGCGCGCGTCGTGACGGAAACCGACATGGCAATTTCGCCGTCTTCTTTCAGCAAGCGGCGGGCAATGGTTGTCTTCCCCGTCCCCGATGGAGAGGAGAGGATAAACATCAACCCGCGTCTGGCGAGATTGGGGCGATCGAGGCTGCTGTGGTCGGCCATGGCCGCATCTGTTGCGCAGCCAGCCTGAACAAATCAAGTCAAAGCTTGGGACGGCTTACTGCGTTCAGTCGGGCTTCGCCTGTTCGCGTAGTGATTTTTCGCCGGTCTTGCGCGCCTTGCGCTTGCCCTGGCTGCGGTCGAACAAGGTCTTGACCAGCAGGCCAGTGCTGACCAGCGCGAAACCGGGCAGCGACTTGGTGGCGAATTTCGTTACGCCATACGCGGCCAGCGTGTGGGTAAGGGATCGGTTTTCAACCGCGTCCTTGGCAAATTCGGTTCCGTATTTCTTGCCCAGCAACGCCTTTTCCAGCGTCATGCGCGAAACGCGTCCTACAGACCGCAGCAGGATGTCCTGGATCATCAGATTTGTTGCAGGGTTCGGGCTGGGGCCGGGAACGCTATCGTCCTCGGCGTCGGATATGGCGTCTGCCACGCGGTCAGTCAGATGAGTTGGATCGGACAAGGTTTTCCCCGTTGGTTCGGGCGAAAAATAGCCCGGTGTTACTTTTTCCGGCCGAAATCGACCGTGACGACGTTGGAGCCGTCTTCACTTTGAGCAATGTCCGGCTTGCCGTCTTGTTCCGCTTCGCTGGTCCCGTCGTTTTCCGCATCGTCGTGCTCGGCAGGCTCTGCACCATCGACTGCAGTCTGGAATTGCAGGCCGAAATCGACCGCGGGATCAACGAAGGCAGTGATGGCGGCAAAGGGAATCGAAAGCTTTGACGGCACCTGATTGAAGCTGAGCCCCACGGTAAAGCCGGTGTCAGTGACATTCAGGTCCCAGAACTTGTTCTGCAACACGATTGTCATCTCGTCAGGAAACCTCTCCCGCAAAGATGCTGGAATATCAACGCCTACTGCGCCGGTTTTGAACGTGATGTAAAAATGGTGGCTGCCCGGCAGAACTGCGCCCGATTCCTGCACCTGGCCAAGAACGCGGCCCACAACAGCGCGCAAGGCTTCCTGGACGATTTCATCGTACGGGATCAGGCTGTCAGGCGTATCATCACTCATAAATGTTAGGTGGCGCTGGAGCGTTGGAAGGTCAAGCGCGAAGTGGGCGGCAATGCGCCAATTGTCCGGCAGATTTCGCCCCTCTGGCGGCTTGCGCATGACGACAGGCAGCTTATAGGCTTCACCCTATGCGAACAGGCAAAATACAGCGCAAAACCAAGGAAACCGATATCCATGTCGAAGTGAATCTCGACGGGACCGGCACCTATGACGTCCACACCGGGATCGGCTTTCTGGATCATATGGTGGAACAGTTCAGCCGCCATTCGCTGATCGATGTGACCATGAAAGTGGACGGCGATCTGCATATTGACCAGCATCACACCACCGAAGATTCGGCGCTGGCGCTGGGTCAGGCGCTGGCAGAGGCGCTGGGCGACAAGGGCGGGATCGGCCGGTACGGGGAGGCGCATTCGCCGATGGACGAAACGCTGAGCCGCGTTGTGGTCGATATTTCCGGACGGCCTTACATGGTATGGAAAGCCCGCTTCACGCAGGAAAAGCTGGGCGAATGGGACACAGAGCTGATCGAGCACTGGTTCCACTCTGTCTCCCAGACGGCTGGCCTGACGCTGCATATCCAGCAGCTGTACGGCACCAACAACCACCACATTTGCGAAAGCATCTACAAAGGCTTTGCCCGCGCTATGCGGCAGGCCGTGGAGCTTGATGCGCGCAAGGGTGATGCCGTGCCGAGCACCAAAGGGCAGCTCGGTGGCTGATCCGCTACAGCGGCAAGGCCGACTGGCCGCCCGCAGCGGGGGCAGCTCGTCTGCCGGTATAGCGAGGAGCGCGCGCCCGGATGGGCGTGCGGAAAACCAGAATGGCTGAGGCGATCGCCCTCATCGACTACGGCGCTGGCAATCTGCACTCTGTCCACAATGCGCTGAAAGCTGCCGGTGCCGAGCACGTGACCGTAACCGACGATCCGGCGCCTTGTTCGCGGTGCGCGGCGCATTGTGTTGCCAGGTGTCGGTAGCTTTCGGGCCTGCTACGAAGGGCTGACAGGCATCCCCGGCATGGTCGAGGCGCTGGAGAAGCGAGTCCTACAGGACGGCGTCCCGTTCCTCGGCATTTGCGTGGGCATGCAATTGCTCGCCACCCGAGGACTGGAGCATGGGGAATGCCCGGGGCTCGGCTGGATTGCTGGCGATGTCACCCGCATAGAGCGCACCGATCCGCACATCAAAGTGCCCCACATGGGCTGGAACGATGTCGCTCTGAAGCCGCATCATGCCGACCATGATTTGCTGGAGGAAGGTGAGGCCTATTTCCTCCATTCCTATCATTTCCTGCCCGAAGACGGCCACGATATCGCCGCGATGACAGATCACGGCGGCGGGCTTGTCGCCGCAGTGGCGCGGGACAATATCCTGGGCGTGCAATTTCACCCGGAAAAGAGCCAGAGCTATGGCCTGGATTTGCTCCGCCGCTTCCTCGAATGGAAACCGTTATGATCGTATTTCCAGCCATCGACCTCAAGGCCGGTGAAGTCGTGCGCCTTGCCGAAGGCGATATGGACCGCGCGACCGTGTACGGAGATGATCCCGCCGCGCAGGCCATGCTGTTTGCGGAAGCTGGCGCAGAACATCTCCACGTGGTCGATCTGGACGGCAGCTTTGCGGGCCGCACTGAAAACCGCGCCGCAGTGGAGGCCATTGTCGAGGCGTTTCCCGGATATGTGCAGCTTGGCGGCGGCATCCGCGACGCAGCGGGCGTGGAAGGGTGGTTCAATCTGGGCGTGGCGCGCATCGTGATGGGCTCCGCCGCGCTGAAAAACCCAGAATTCGTCAAGGAAATGGCGCGCGAGTGGGAAGGCGGCATCGTCGTCGCCGTGGATGCGCGTGACGGCATGGTCGCGACAGAGGGCTGGGCGGAAGTCTCCGACGTGCCCGTGCGCGATATGGCCCGCCGGTTCGAGGATGCAGGCGTTGCCAGCCTGCTGTTCACCGACATTGGCCGCGATGGTCTGCTGAAAGGCTGCAACGTCGATGCAACGGTGGAACTGGCGCGCAGCGTTGATATTCCCGTGATCGCCAGCGGCGGCGTGAAGGGTCTGGACGACATCCACATGCTCGCGCTGCAAGCCGATCAGGGCATCGAGGGCGTGATTACCGGACGCGCGCTGTATGAAGGACGGCTGGATCTGGCGACCGCGATTGCGATGGCGAACCGGTGACAGTCCGCATCCGCGTCATACCCTGTCTCGACGTTGCCGATGGGCGCGTGGTGAAGGGCGTGAATTTCGTCGATCTGAAGGACGCTGGCGATCCGGTCGAGCAGGCGCAGGCCTATAGCGAAGCGGGCGCGGACGAGCTGTGCTTTCTCGACATTTCCGCCACCCATGAAGGGCGCGGCACGCTGCTCGATATCGTCCGGCGTACAGCGGAAGTGTGCTTTATGCCGCTGACCGTCGGCGGCGGCGTTTCCAGCGTGGAGGACGCGCGCGCGCTTCTGCTTGCAGGGGCGGACAAGGTTGCGGTCAACTCCGCTGCGGTGAAGCGCCCGGAAATCATGGCCGACATTGCAGACCGGATGGGCAGCCAATGCGCGGTGGCTTCGGTCGATGCGCGCAAGGTGGCACCGGGCCGCTGGGAAATCTTCACCCACGGCGGGCGGCGTGAAACCGGGATTGATGCGCTGGAACACGCGGTGAAGCTGGCCGAGCTTGGTGCGGGTGAACTGCTCGTTACCAGCATGGACGGCGACGGTACGCAGGCAGGATACGATCTGGAACTGACCCGCGCCATTGCAGATGCGGTTTCCATACCCGTTGTCGCAAGCGGCGGGGTCGGCAATCTGCAGCATCTGGTGGACGGTGTGACAAAGGGCCACGCAAGCGCCGTGCTGGCAGCAAGCATATTTCATTTCGGGACCTATACGATTGCGGAGGCCCATGCGGCACTGCGCGCAGCAGGACTTCCAGCCCGAAGCACCTGAATTTACTGGGATAAAGCCGCGCTCGCCCAAGACGCACGCCAGTCTCCCGAAATACATCATTTTACACATATGTTAGTCGCGGTCCCGCTGCGGGACAGGCGCGGCAGTATTCTTGTGCGATGCGGCAAAAGCGCCGATTTATCACCTCGATGATCCACCGCATTCCACTTCTCGCCATTACAGCGATCTCGGCTTCTCCGGCAGCGGCATCAGCCGCCGCGCAGGTTCCTGAAGCTTCCAGTGTGACGCTGTTCGCGCTGGGCGTGCTAGGCGTGATCGTGGGCCGCCGCCTGTCGATGCGCAAATCGGACAAGGACGACTAGGCTTTCGCTGCCCTGCGCGCATTCGGCTTGACGCGCTGCCGCTGCTTCGCGCATTGCGCTTGCCGATGGATACACTCGCCCGCCTCGAAGCCGTGATTGCGCAGCGCCGCGCTGCCTCTCCAGACAGCAGCTATGTTGCAAAGCTGAACGCAAAGGGTCTGCCCGCCATCGCCCGGAAAGTGGGCGAGGAGGCGACCGAAACGGTCATTGCTGCGCTGACAGGTGACCGCGGCGAACTCACCGGCGAAGCTGCCGATCTGTTGTTTCACCTGCTCGTACTGCTGGGCGCAAAGGATATTGCGCTGGCCGATGTGCTGGCGGAACTGGACCGGCGCGAAGGCGTATCCGGCATCGATGAAAAGGCTGCAAGGACACCAGGCTGATGGCAATCGATCCGACTGCTCCATACGATCCGGAAAATATCTTCGCAAAGATACTGCGCGGGGAAATCCCCTCGAACGCCGTGTATGAGGATGAGCACGCGCTCGCCTTTCACGATATCAACCCGCAGGCCGACGTGCATATTCTGGTCATCCCCAAGGGTGCCTATGTCAGCTGGGACGATTTTTCCGCCAATGCCACGGCAGAGGAGATTGCCGGTTTCGTGCGCGCCGTTGGCCATGTCGCGCGGGACAAGGGACTGGTGGTGCGCGGATACCGCCTGCTCGCCAATGTCGGTCGCAATGGCGGTCAGGAGGTGGCGCATCTGCACGTGCATTTGTTTGGCGGAGGGCCGCTCGGGCCGATGCTGGCGCGATGATAACCCACTGGGCGCGTTAATGACTCGCCTCGGCGATTACCCCTCTTTTTTCGGCGCGGTTACATCTGTAAGCCACCGTTCATAAATGACTGAGCAAATGCAGCCACCCTCGGGAGTAATCGACGGGTCGCGACACCTTTATCCGGTGCGCGTCTTTTTTGAGGATACCGACCTGTCAGGCATCGCCTATCACGCCAATTATCTCAAATGGTGCGAGCGGGCGCGCAGCGACATCCTGCGCGTTCTCGGCATAGACCAGCGCGCCGCTTTCGAGGCGGGCGAAGGATTTTATGCCGTTTCGGAAGCCAACATAAAATGGCGGCGTCCGGCCAAATTCGACGACGTGCTGACGGTGGAAACCCGCTGTACGCAGGTACGCGCGGCCAGTGCCAACATGATCCAGCGCATTTTCCGCCAGGAAGAATTGCTGGCCGAAATCCAGATTGTCGCCGCTTTCCTGTCTGCCGACGGACGGCCCAAGCGCCAGCCGGAAGAATGGCGCGCAGCCTTTGCGACCTTTACCCAGAAAGACCCTGAATGAGCATTTTGCACACTCTGGCCGCCGGCGCAGCAGATGCCCCGACCCGGCTTGATCCGATCGAATTGTTCACCGCTGCCGATATCGTCGTGCAGGTCGTGATACTCGGCCTTGTGCTGGCATCCATCTGGGTGTGGGCGATCATCGTCGGCTTCACCATGCGGATGGCCAATCTGCGACGCAAAAGCAGCGCGTTCGAGGATGAGTTCTGGAACAATACCGATGTCGACGGGCTGCTTGATTCGCGTCGCCGGAAAGACACGCCCTCGGCCCGCGTTGCAGCATCGGGCATCGCCGAGTTCCGGCGCAGCCACAAGGCTGGGCTGAAAGACAGGGAGGCAGCCCGCGCCCGCGTGGCGCAGGCGATGGAAGGACAGGTCGCCCTGGAAGCTGATACCTTGTCAGACCGGTTGAACTTTCTTGCCACTGTCGGCTCCGTTGCGCCGTTCGTGGGTCTGTTCGGCACCGTATGGGGCATCATGAACAGCTTTTTCCAGATCGGCCTGCAGCAAAACTCCTCGCTCGCCGTGGTCGCGCCCGGTATTGCGGAGGCGCTTTTCGCCACGGCTATCGGCCTGTTCGCAGCCATTCCGGCTGTCATCGCCTACAACCGGCTTTCGGGCACGGTGAACGGCTTTGAGGCGCGGCTGACGCGCTTTTCCGATCGCGTCCACGCGCAGATCAGCCGCGAAATGGAAGCTGTGTAATGGCCATGGGCATTGCAGGCGGCAGGCGGGGAAGGCGGCACGGTTCGCGCCGTGCGCCGATGGCTGAAATCAACGTCACGCCCTTTGTGGACGTCATGTTGGTGCTGCTGATCATCTTCATGGTCACCGCACCTTTGCTGGCAAGCGGCGTGCCGGTGGATCTGCCCGAAAGCCGCGCCAATCCGGTCGATCAGGAGCCCGACCAGATTACCGTGGCGGTAGACCGCGAAGGCTTTGTCTACATCGACGATGCACGGGTAGAAACCGGCGGTCTGCCGCAGGCATTGGAAGATCTCATGGGGCCTCCAGGTGCAGAACAGCCGCTGATAAATCTGCGCGCTGACCGGGATATCGACTGGGGCCGCGCAATGGCCGTGATGGGGGAGCTTAACCGGGCTGGCTTCACCAAAATCTCGCTGATCACGACACCCGGTGCAGAACCGGCAACGGCCGCGGCATCGGTCAGTCAGGGTTCAGCCGAAGAGCCTAGCTTCGCCGAGTAATGGCACTGACCGCGAATCTTTCTACCGAAGAAACCGTCGGCATCGGCGTGGCGGTTGCGGCGCATATAGCGCTGGCGGCTGCTCTGGCATGGCATGCCACCCGCGACGTGCTGCCGATCTTGCCGCCAGAACGGATCACTGTCAGCCTTGCGACAGACGTCAGCCTTGAATCCACTGCGCCCGATCCGTCGGCAGAACCAGCGGCCAGCTTCGCGCCGGTCATTACCGACATACCGCAGGCCCCGCAGGAGCCGGTGACAGCGCCGCCCGTCGAACCGCGCGCCGCGCCAACTGTGCCGCCACGGGTGACACCAACGGCCCGGCCGACCACCCGCGCCACATCTCGCCCAACGCCGGCTCCCACGCCGACGGCCCGCGCCACACGGCAACCGACACCCGCTCCGTCACCCACGGCCACGCGCCGCGCCGGCGGCAGCCGGCTGGGCGCGGACTTTCTTGACGGCAGCAGCACGTCGGATGGTAACAGAGGTTCTCCCGCTGCGACATTTGGCGCGACCGAGGCGGCTGCGCTCAATTCAGCTGTGCAACGGCAACTGCGACCGCATTGGAGCGCTCCTCAAGGATCGGACGCAGAGCTGCTAGTTACCGTTGTGCGCTTCCGTTTGAACCGTGACGGAAGCCTTTCCGGAAATCCAAGCTGTATCAGGCAATCGGGAGAAACCCCGTCCAACGCGCCGCAAAAATCCGTCCATTGTGAGCGCGCGATACGTGCAGTTCGCTTGGCTTCTCCGTTCAATCTGCCAGAACAGTTTTACGATCAGTGGCAAACCATCACGTCACAATTTGACCGAAGGCTATGACGATGAAAAAGACACTCCTCGCGCTTTTCGCAATCTCGATGCTGGGATCCCCGGCTGCTGCGCAAAATCGCGATCTTGATCCCGCGTCGATTGAGCCCGCCAATCAGGACAGCGCCTCGGCTGATCAAGACAATGAGGGCGGTCTGTCTGTCGTGGTAACCGACGATTCCGCGTGGCAGGACCTCGGCATTGCCATTGCCAGCTTCGCGACCAACAACAATGTGCCAACGCCGGCCAATTCCAGCGGGACAGAGGCGCTGGGGCTGGAACTGTCGCGTATCGTTTACAATGATCTGCGCTTCAACGGCCTGTTCCGCCCGGTCGGCCCCGATGCCCTGCCGCGCCCCAGCTATGCGCAAATTACGGCCCCTGCGTGGAACACGTGGCGCGGGCGCTCTGCTGAAATGCTGGTGCACGGCTTCGTACGCGCCAATGCCGACGGGCGGCTGACAGTCGGATGCTATCTGTATGACGTCGCCTTGCAGAGCGAGCTGGTCCGTGAAGGCTGGGTCGTTGCCCCGTCCGAATGGCGCCGCGCCGCACATCGCTGCGCCGATCTGGTATATTCGCGTCTGTCCGGCGAAAGCCCGTTCTTCGACAGCCGGATAGCCTATATCGCCGAAACCGGCCCCAAGGATAACCGGGTCAAGCGGCTTGCCATCATGGACAGCGACGGTGCCAATCACCGCTTCATTACCAATGGTCAATCAACTGCGCTCACCCCGCGATATTCACCCGATTATTCGCGCATTGCATACCTGTCCTACACCGACGGAAATCCGCGCATTTATGTGTACGAGATTGACAGCGGGCGGCAGACTCTGGTGACCGAAAGCAGCAATCCGACCTTCGCCCCGCGGTGGAGCCCGGATGGCCGCAGCATTCTGTATTCCATGGCGATTGCGGGGAATACCGACATCTACCGCGTCTCTGCATCGGGCGGCGGTACACCTGTCCGCCTGACGGATAGTCCGGCGATCGAGGTCGGCGGTTCGTATTCTCCTGACGGCAGCCGCATCGTGTTTGAAAGCGATCAGTCGGGAAGCCAGCAATGCTACGTTATGAACGCCGACGGCACCGGCCAGCGTCGCATCAGCTTTTTCGGCGGGCGCTGCGCGACACCGGAATGGAGCCCGCGCGGCGACCAGATTGCCTTCACCCATATTGCAGGCGATTTCCGCATCGCGGTGATGAGCCCGCAGGGGCAGAACATGCGCCAGCTCACCAATGCGTGGCATGACGAGGGGCCAAGCTGGGCCCCGAATGGCCGCATCATCCAGTTCTTCCGTACCGAGCGTAATTCGGGCGACACTTCGATTTGGCAGGTAGACCTGACCGGAGACAATGAGCGCCGCCTGCGTACACCGGTCGGTGCGTCAGATCCGGCTTGGGGACCGGTTCTGCCGTAGTTGCGTTAATTCCTCATCGGGTTGCAAATCCGCCGTAACAAAACCGCAGGTTCAAGGGAGCCACGAAAATGAATCGCATTGCTATTGCTATCACCGTCACCAGCGCACTCGCACTGAGCGCCTGCAACAGGCGGCCGCCGGAAATCACGCCCGACCCACCGCAAGATGTGATGACTTCAACGCCGACACCGACGGCGACCGCGGCTCCTATGGGCGCGCAGCCGGGTTCGCAGTCGCACTTCGCCTCGGCGATGATGGGCGCGGATACGATCTATTTCGAAACAGACCGGTACAATATCGACGGCGAAGATGCGGTCGCCCTGCGCCGTCAGGCCGAATATATGCTGCAATATGCAGGATCCAGCGCCACGGTCGAAGGCCATGCCGATGAACGCGGTACGCGCGACTATAACCTCGCCCTGGGCGAACGCCGCGCCAATTCAGCCAAGAACTACCTGGTCAGCCTTGGTGTGCCGGCAGAACGTCTGCGCACGGTAAGTTATGGTGAGGAACGTCCGGTTGCGACCGGATCGAACCAGACTGCATGGGAACGCAACCGCCGCGCTGTGACGGTAATGATCAGTCGCTAATCAGCGCGCGTAATCAAACAGGGCCGGAGCGATCCGGTCAACAGCGGGCGCGGCGGCTTCAATCGCCGCGCCTGTTTCTTTCGCGGCGTAGGAATTGCCGGGCGCGCCAAGCGGCGCTGCAAACAAGGGCAAAGGCCGCCATCGCGAAGATGGACGCACATGCGGAAATGGCCAGTTGCTTGCTCACGAATATTATCCTGTGTTTCTTGCCAGGTAGGGCGGGTGCCGTTCGGCATATTGCAATGCAGCAATAGGGTCCAAACGATGACCAGGTGATGAAGGTTCCCGGGACTTTGTTACCTGTTCACGCAGGCCAAAAGTTTGCCTATAGGGTGCGGATGCAACTTTTTTCGATGACGAACTGATGGCCGGTGCCCGGCGCTCCAACGATTGGGGTTTCCCCCGCTGGCGCGGATACGAAGACGCGCGAGACGCTGTGCAGGTGCGCATCTGCGACCGCCACGGCTGCGATGAAAAGGGCGATTGCCCGGCGCCCAAAAGCCCTAACAGCCCCGACAAATGGTTTTTCTGCCAGCGCCATGCTGCGGAATACAACAAGGGCTGGGACTATTTCGAAGGTCTCGACAAGGAAGAGGCAGCGAATCGCGCCAAGGCCGAGCAGACCGAAAACGCCGGCTATGCCGAGGCGCAGCATTATGGCTGGGGCGGCAGCGGTGATGGTTCACGATCCAAGGATGAAATGCGGGCACTCGACATTTTCGAGCTGGAAGCCGACGCCGATTTCGCCGCGATCAAGCGTGAGTGGCGGGCGCGGGCCAAGAAGGTGCACCCGGACGTGAAGCCCGGTGATGCGGACGCCGCAGAAGAATTCCAGAAGCTGCAGCTGGCTTATGAAGTGCTGAAAGCTGCTGAAGAAAGGCGCGAGTGGAAGGGGTGAAGGTACAGGGGCGTGGTTAGGCCGCCTCGCCCGAATCGCGGCGGCGCATTCGAGAAATGGACGGTGCGCCTCATTGTCCCGGCTATTTTCATCGCCCTTTTTACCGCCATGTATTCAGTGGCCGGTCCCAGAATTGACTGGCGCGCTTGGTTCGACGGACCTGAGCGCGGGACATGGCGCGCCATCACGATCGGCGGGCTGGATGTCGCAGACGAAAGAATGAGCATCGCGGTCGCAGATGGCGAAATCCGTGGCGGGCGCGATGGCTGCAATTATTGGGGCTACTCGGGCGCTCCCGACCCTGAAACCGGCGATCGCGAAATAACCAGTACGCTGGCAGCTTGTGAAGAAACACCTGCACTGCAGGCTTACGATGCCATCGGCCACTACCGCGCCGACCTGCGGCTTGTGTCCGAAGACCGGTTGGAAGTCTCCTACCGCGGCGTTTCCGGAATATTCCGGCGCTGGACAACCGAACTGGAAGAGGCTGAACGGCGCGCCGACGAACGTGCAATGGAAGCCGCACGCCGCGCCGAACCCAAAATGCCTTCGCCGGTATATCCTGCACCGAGACAGAACCGCCCTACCACCCCCGGCACCGCCGCCTCCGTCCGAGCGCCTGACCTCGGTTCCGTCTAGGTAACATCGCCTAGGGCTCTGTCGATCAAACGCATGCGCGGCGTGTGTAGGGAAAAACGGGCAATTCGAACCCGTGGTGACCTGATCGATGTCAACAACCTCAAGATATTTGGCCGCCGAAAGGGCCGGCGCACAAGATCGGTCCGGTGCGCGGTGGCGCGAAGCGGCTTCGCTTCTCGCGGCGATGCTTGCAGTCGGTGCAGGTTTCGGTGTCCTCGCATCGCTTGGCATTGCTTTTACCCGTGAAGAAGGACGCATCGCAGCGGTCTGGTTTCCCAATGCCCTATTGCTGGTGGTCCTGCTGCGTTCGCGGCGTGAGCGCGTAATCTATCTGCTGTTTGCAGCTTTCGTGGCAAACATCATGGCAAATACACTCGCTGGCGATGGATTGACGCTGGCCATCGGACTTGCGCTATCCAACCAGATCGAAGTGATGGCGGTGCTGTTCGGCCTTGCGCGCCTTCGCTGCCATCCGATCAATTTCGAGGATGCGCGGCACATTATCACGTTTGCCTGTGTCGCCATTGGCGGCTGTGCGATTTCCGGAATCGCGGCCATGGGCTTTCTGCAACCGGCCGATCTGCAGGATTTGCTGTGGCAATGGCTGAAATGGATGCGGTCGGATGCGCTGGGCCTGTTGTTGTTCGTGCCTGCATCCGTGATCCTGATCGACGGCTGGGAAGCTCGGCATGAACTGACCCGCGCAAAGCTGCTCGAAGCGATTGGTATCATCTCGCTCGGCACAATGATTAGCGTCTACACATTCTGGCAGACAGACTACCCGTTTCTCTTTCTCGATGCTCCGATCGTGATCCTTTACGCATTGAGGCTGGGACCCGTCGGGAATGCGGTGGCGATTATCAATCTCGCGGTAGTGGCCATCATTGCGACTGCTGCGGGCCGCGGGCCGATCAATCTGGTCGATGGCAGCATGAGTGAAAAGGTGATGGTGCTGCAAATCTTTCTTGTCAGCAGCTTCGCCATCGGTCTGCCGATCGCGGCCATATTGCGCGGACAATTGCAGCTGGCCGAAACGAAAAGCCGCTTTCTTGCGCAAATGAGCCATGAAATCCGCACACCCATGAACGGTGTTCTCGGCTTTGCTGATGTGCTGCGGCAGACGCCGCTCAATGCCGAACAACGCCGCTATCTTGATATGATCAGCAAGTCGGGCGAGACCATGACGCAGTTGCTCAACGACATTCTCGATTTCGCGCGGATGGAGGCGGCGTCACTCAATTTGTCCCGAGAGCGGCTTGATCTTCACGCGCTGTGCCGGGAGAGCGCCGGGCAATTCGAGACAGCGGCATTGGAGAAGGGGCTTTCGTTGCATTGCGATATCGCACCGGAGGTACCGCGCTGGGTTGAAGGCGATCTGCTGCGCCTGCGTCAGGTGCTGACCAATCTGATCGGCAATGCAACCAAGTTCACCGAAAGCGGCGAAATTGCCTTGAGGGTGTCGACGCACAAAGGCCGGATCCGGATGGAAGTGGAGGACACCGGCATCGGAATTGAAGAGGTGCACACCGCTCGCATTTTCAACAATTTCGAACAGGTCGATGAAGGCGTGACGCGCAAGTTCGGCGGGTCCGGCCTGGGCCTGGCAATTGTGGCTGAACTGGTGCGACTGATGGACGGCAGGATTACCGTCGATTCCGTCTTCGGCACCGGATCACGCTTTACCGTCAGCGTGCCTTTGCCAGAGGCAGCTACCGATGCCCGGTAATCCGGGGTGCGTGATCAGTTTCCGATAAAGCTGCCCACATAGACGCGGTTGTCGCCATCATCTGCTGCGTTCGGTACGTTGGCATCCTGCGCTGCGAAGATGATCAAGAGCTCTTCCCGGTTGGGCCCCGCCAAAGTCCCGACGAAACTGCCGGTCAGATCATTTGGCGTGTCTGTCAACGTGCCCTGGAAGACACCGCTGGCAGTGACTGTCGCGCTGATCGCGAAGGATGCGATTTGCGTCTGCGCACCCGCAACCGTTTCAAACAGGTTGAGTGTGCCAGTCACGGTATCTTCGGTGCCCGGTGTAATGGTGAAGGTCACATTCGGAGCGGAAATTGCCCCCGCTGCAGTCACGCCCGGATCGCCGCCCGTCACATCCACCGCGCCAGTGTAGGACAGGGCCGCTGTGATATCATCAGTTGTGGTGACGCTGTTGAAGTACAGTGCTGTGCGTTGACTGCGCAATACCCCGTCCACGGTGTCCCGCGTGAAATCCTGATTGTCGATTTCGTAATTGACGCGCATCACATTGGTGAAGGGCAAGAACATCGTAAGCGCGGTATCGCCTGCCGCATATTGCCGCTGCGTTGCGGAAACGCTGACAAAATCGGCAGCGCCAAACACCACCGGATCGCTGAGATCGGGGAAGACGAAAGTAGCGCTATCGGGGGAGGCAACAAGGGTGATCGAGCTGGTGCCATTGACCCGCGCAGCGCCGCTGAAGATTTCCGCCCCGCCGCCATCGGGCGTGAAGAAGGCGTAGCCGTAATTCGCGTTGACGCTGGTGGCGGAAAAATCTGCCGTCAGACTGAACGTCGTCGATGTGGTCGGGGTTGGCGTGGGCGTTGCCGTCTCGGTCGGCGTGGGCGTAGGCGTTTCATCATCGCCGCAAGAGGTGACCAATGCGCCGCAAGCTGCAACGCTGAGCAAAAGACCGATTTTCCGGAGCACGCTTTTTCCCGTCCATATTCGCTGAATTCAAACGGCCCATACGCCGCTGCACCTTTCTCTTAGCTGTCCAAAGCCAAGCGGGGCAAGCGGCGTTTGGGCCATACCGACAGGTTAGGGCGCTTAAACCGCCTCCAGCGCCTGTTCGAAGTCTGCCACCAGGTCATCGGGGTCTTCGATCCCGATCGAAATGCGCACCAGATTGTCGCTGATGCCCAATTCTGCGCGCCGGCCCTCTGCAACCGAGAGATGCGTCATGCTGGCCGGGTGGCTGGCAAGCGTTTCCGTGCCGCCAAGGCTGACAGCCAGCTTGGCGACTTTCAGCGCATCGAGGAAGCGGAAGCATTCCGCCTCTCCGCCCTTGATGAAAACGGAGAAGGTGGACCCTGCGCCAAGGCAGTGGCGGTCATAAATGTCCTGCTGGCGCGCATCTTCGATCATGCCCAGATACCCCAGACCTTCGACCTTCGGGTGGGCTTTCAACATGGCGCAAACCTTCGCGGCATTCTCGCCGGCGCGCTGCATCCGCAGCTCCACCGTTTCAAGGCTGCGCAGCAGCATCCATGCCGTGTTCGGGTCGGCAATGCCGCCCATCGTATTGCGTAGTGCACGAATGGCATCGAGCCAGCGTTTCGCTCCGGACACACTGCCCGCAACCAGATCGGAATGGCCGCCGACATATTTGGTCAGCGAATACACCACCAGATCGGCGCCCTGATCCAACGGCTTCTGCCACAGCGGGCCGAGGAACGTGTTGTCGATCGCGATAGGGCAACGGTCGGGATCGAAATGCGCATCGCGCGCTTCTTTCACCGCTTCGATATCGACCAGCGCATTGGTCGGGTTGCCGGGGCTTTCCAGATAGATCAGCGGAACTTCGCCGCCTTGCTCGGCTGCCTTGGCCTTGGCTTCCTTCATTACCGTGTCCAGCTGTTCACGGCTCGCACCGGCGGGGAAGGCGATATAGGTGACGCCGTATTTTGCCATGACCTTGGCAACAAAGCCTTCGGATGCAGCATAGAGCGGGCCGGAATGCACAATCACATCGCCCGCATTGCAGGCGGCAAGGATCAGCACCGCAATCGCGGTCATGCCGGAGGAGAAGCACAGCGCGTCTTCCGCTCCGTCCCATATGGCGAGGCGGTCCTCCAGGATTTCCTGATTGGGGCCGTTGAAGCGCGAATAGACCAAGCCTTCCGCGCCGCCCGGACGTTTCCCCGTAATACCTTCGAAATGACGCTTGCCCGCCGCTGCATTTTCGAAAGCGAACGTGCTCGTCAGGAAGATCGGCACTTTCAGCGAACCTTCGGACAGGGCTGGATCGAAACCGTGGCCCATCATCAGCGTCGAAGGCTTCAGTTCGCGCCCGCCAATTGTCGTGACCTCCGGCTTCGGCTTGCGGCGCGGGGTCGGGGCAGTAACGGCACCCAAGGGATCATTTTGCGGGTCGTTCGTCTTGTCGGCCATGATAGCGGCGTCCTTCCTTGCAAGTTATCACCCCTAGGAAGGCAGGGATGTTGCAAGATTTCCGGGCCGCCCGTTCCTAACCTCCGCAGGAACGCATCTACACCGGCAATCTGGTTTCAATCGTAATTATATTCCTGAAGCGATTCCCGCAAGCCTCAGTAAACAAGGCTGGCCACAGCAAACACCGCGCCGACAATCAGGAAAATTCCGGCAAGATCGAGCGTCAGGCCAGCCTTGATCAGACGGGGCAGGGCAATGCGTCCCGTTGACCACGCAATCGCATTGGGCCCGGTGCCTGCCGGCAGCACGAAACCCCAGCTTGCCGCGAGCGCTACCGGCATGGCCAGCAGCAGCACGATATCGCTGCCATTCTCTCCGCCAATCGCGACTGCCAGCGCCGCGACCACGGGCATGATCCCGCTGGCGGTGGCGACATTGCTGGCAAATTCTGTAATCAGAATGACCATCGCCACCAGTGCCAGCGCAATCACGATTACCGGAACGCCGGCCAGCGGAAGCAGCGCATTGCCCAGCCAGTCGGCCAACCCCGTGCGCGTCATCGCGCCGGCCAACGCCAGTCCGCCGCCAAACATCATCAGCACATCCCACGGCGCACGGTTTGCCTCGCGCCACTCCAGCAGCCGCCGCCCCGTTCCATCGGGCAGGGTGAACAGCAGAAACGCCGCCGCGATGGCCACCGTGCCATCGGTCAGCGATCCTTCGGGGAAATAGGGCGCGATAAAGCCGCGCAGCATCCATGCGACAAAAGTGATGGCGATTACCGGTACCAGCCGCCGCTCCGCCTGGGTCCACGGGCCTTGGGGGGCGATTGCCTCACGCGCGGCTGCAAGGTCGAACGGATGATCGGCAATGCGCTGGACCTTGGCGATAATCAGGGCGGCTAGCGGGATGCCTGTTATCACGATCGGCACCCCGAACATCGCCCAGGTCGCAAAGGTGATTTCGATGCCGGAAATATCCCGCAGAAGCGCCACTCCGATGGCATTTGTGGGAGATCCGATGATTGTGCCAAGGCCGCCGATGCTGGCAGCGAAGGCAAGACCCATCGGCAATGCTCCCGACAGTCCCGCTTGATCGAGCGCCCCGTCTTCGCGGATTTCTTCCTTTCCTGGCACTTCGTTGCTTGAGGGTGTTTCTTTCTGTCCTATCACCTCGTTGCATGAGGACGCGGACCCGCCCGCCAGCACCGCCAGTGCCATCGGCATCATGATCAGCGCAGTAGAGGTATTGGAAATGATGTTGGACAGGATCGCTGCAGCAATCATGAAACCCAGCAGCAGCCCGAATTCTCCGCCGCGCCCGCCGATGCGATCGAGGATCCAGCACGCCAGCCGCTTGTGCAGGCCTGTCCGCTCTATCGCCAGCGCCAGAAACGCACCGCCCAGCAGCAGGAAAATGATCGGCGAGTAATAATCGCTCGCCACCTCATTCGCCGTGCCTCCGCCGGAGAAGGGAATGACAACGAAGGGCAGCAAACCGGTAACCGTCAGCGGAACTGCCTGTGTCATCCACCAGGTTGCCATCCATGCGACGAGGCCCGCGGTGTTCCACGCCGGGCCCGCCATGCCAGCAGGAGAAGGCAGCAGGATAGTTAGCGCGAACAGCGCAGGACCAAGCCAGAAACCTACGCGTGTCGCTGTCATGCCTGCCTATTTCCCCTCACGCCCATTCTCGATTATGACCCTAGGCATTGGGGAGCGCAGGGCAAGGAGAGAGCACATGGCAGAGGGCAAGGTTCTGGGGATTGGCGGCATATTCATGCGATCGTCCGATCCGGCGAGGCTGGCGGCATGGTACCGCGATCACCTCGGCATTGCGGCGACGCAAAGCGGGCAGCCCACGCCGGACGGCGAATGGGTTTGGATGCAGGAAGCCGGCCCAACGGTGTTCGCCGCGTTTCAGGATACGTCCGACTATTGGCAGGCAGACCGGCAAGTGATGCTCAATCTGCGCGTTGAAGGGCTGGATGCACTGGTGGCGCGGCTGGCAGCTGTCGGCGTTGAGGCAACCCACCGCGAAGATATGGAAGGCGTCGGCCGCTTCGCTCGCATCAGCGACTGCGATGGCAACCCCGTGGAGCTGTGGGAGCCTGCGTAATGCGGATTCGCAGATCTTGCGCCGTTCTCCTGGCGTCGCTGGCCGGGGCATGTGCGCCGATGGAGCTGGTATCGGAAGCCGTACCGGCGGGACCAACAACGCGCTTGGAAGATTGTGAGCTCTATTACGAGAATGTCGCAAACGATGCTCTCGTCCATCGCTGCGCAGGCTTTGGCGGAGTGCCGATCTGGTGGCGGTACGCCGACTCTGCGCGACTTTATGTCGGATTCGGGGCGCGACCACATGACAACGGCTTCTTTGGCATTGAGCAGGAACCCGAACCGGAATTCGAATGGCGGGGCGTGGAGCGTTCAACCGGATTTGTCCCGCATGCCGTGATTATCCGCTTGTCCCGTCCGCCCGGCGATGCCCTGCCAAGCAAACCGCCTGCCTTCACGATATTCCGGCTTCGCGAGGACGGCACGTCTTGCGTGATCGAACTTGAAATCGCGACTGCCTCACAGGCCCGCCGGATCGCCGACGATGCCGTGGATGGCTTCGAGTGCATCTACGAACCCAACCTTTATGCCGGAGAACTAGGCAACAATTCCCACTAGCCCCGCGCGCCATCCCTTGGCACAACGCTCCCCATGACCATCAAGACCGTAGCAATGCTGACCGCCGGGGGCCTCGCGCCGTGCCTTTCTTCCGCTGTTGGAGGGCTGATCGAGCGGTATACCGAAATCGCGCCGGACGTGCGCATCATCGCCTACCGCAATGGCTACGCCGGATTGCTGACCGGCGATTATGTCGAAGTTACGGACAATGTGCGCGCCAATGCGGCCCGCCTTCATGCATTTGGTGGCAGCCCCATCGGCAACAGCCGCGTCAAGTTCACCAATGTAGAGGATTGCGTAAAGCGCGGGCTGGTGCAGGCGGGGCAGAACCCGCTGGAGGTCGCCGCGCAGCAGCTGGCCAAGGACGGTGTCGGTGTGCTCCACACCATAGGCGGTGACGATACCAATACCGCCGCTGCAGATCTTGCCGCGTATCTGGCTGCGAATGAGTACAATCTGACGGTCGTCGGCCTGCCCAAGACGATCGACAATGACGTCATCCCCATCAAACAATCGCTCGGCGCATGGACGGCGGCGCAGCAGGGCGCGCTATTCGCTCGCAATGTCATTGCTGAACACACTGCCAATCCGCGCATGCTTACGGTGCATGAAGTGATGGGCAGGGCATGCGGCTGGCTGACCGCTGCGACTGCTGACGCCCACCACCGCTGGGTGAAGAATGCAGATTTTGTCGAATGGATGGAAAACGCCGCCGCGCGCTGGGACGTGCACGGCGTATTCGTGCCGGAACGCCCATTCAACATCGCCGGGGAAGCTGAGCGGCTGCGCGGCATCATGGATAAACACGACGGGGTGAACCTGTTCATTTCCGAAGGTGCCGGCGTCACCGAAATCGTGGCGGCAATGGAGGCTGCCGGAGAAGAGGTTCCGCGTGATCCGTTTGGCCATGTGAAGCTGGACAAGGTCAATCCCGGCGAATGGTTCGCCACAAAGCTGGCCGAGCAGATCGGCGCGGAAAAGGTGCTGGTACAAAAGAGCGGGTACTTCTCCCGCTCAGCGCCTGCCAACGCCGCCGATCTGGCGCTGATCCGTCAATGCACGGACTTCGCGGTCGATGCCGCGCTGGCCGGGCAATCCGGCGTTATCGGGCAGGATGAGGAACGCGATGACGAACTGCGCGCTATCGAATTCGAGCGGATCAAGGGCGGCAAACATTTCGACGTGACCGAGGACTGGTTCACCGATCTGCTTGGCGAGATCGGGCAAATCTAGCCGATCAGTTGGCCGCTGCGGAGGAGGCGAGACAGCTTGCGCTCGTGCGCCACGATGTATCACCGTAGGAGTGACCGGACATTTCATCGTGTGCGGTGATATACCAATAAGTAAAATGATGGCCGCTCACGCGTTGCTCACTGCCATCATGCGCGGCGATGAATTCACAAGAGACTTCGGAACCGTCGCCGTTCAGATCACGGCATTGCATGTCGGAAATGGTGATGTCGGGAGCTACCCAGTCGGCTCGTTCTGCATCATGCGGATGATCCGGGTGATAGATAACTTCGCCATCTCTTACCTGGCAGGCAAACTCCGCACTGGCAGTGTCTATGGGATAGCAAGGCCGGACAGGGCCATCGTCAAACCGCAAGTGGGTGTATTCGTTATCGCCTGGCATGCCGGGTGCAGTGACACCGCAAGGCTCCAGCACCTTTATCAAGTCCGTAGCGGCTGTGTCACGCGGTGACGTCCCGGATTGCGCAGCGGTACAACCCGCCAGCAAGGCAAGAGGGAGGATGGAACCAAGCGCCTTCGCCTTCACCTCATCCTCCCTCTGAAAACGCCTTACTTCGGCGACAGCACCATCAGCATTTGCCGACCTTCAAGGCGCGGGAATGCTTCGATCTTGGCGGTTTCTGCCATATCGTCCTGCACCCGCTTCAGCAGGTCCATGCCGAGATGCTGGTGCGCCATTTCACGTCCACGGAAGCGCAGGGTGATCTTCACCTTGTCGCCATTGTCGATAAACTTGTTCACGTTGCGCATCTTCACATCGTAATCATGGGTGTCGATGTTCGGGCGCATCTTCACTTCCTTGATGTCCTGCGTTTTCTGCGTCTTGCGCGCCGCATTGGCCTTTTTCTGGGCCTCATAGCGATACTTGCCGACATCGAGGAATTTGCAGACTGGCGGCTTCGCGTTGGGCGATACCTCCACGAGGTTCAGGCCAACTTCGGCGGCCTTCTCGATCGCGTCGTCGGTCTTCATGACGCCAAGGTTTTCACCTTCGCCATCAATGACGCGGACCGTGTCTGACTGGATGAGGTTATCGTATTTCGGGCCGGATTTGACCGGCGGTGCCATCGTGCGGCGGGGTGGACGTGGTATGGAATCGCTCCTTTATTTGCTGCGTTTTCGCTACTCCATGTAAGGTGTAACGCAGGCAAACGCCAGAGGTTCACGCAGCATCCCGCCACAAAGGGAACCTGGCGAGCCGTTTTCCTGCAGGAACCAGCGCATCCACGGCACTAGCAGGCTGTAAGGCCTTGAGAATTGCCGGGTCGGCAGCGTTCATTCCCCCCGTCAGCGCGCCAAAGGCAGGCAGGATCATCCGGCCGCATGTTTCATCGCCGCTATGGCTGACCACCGCGCAAGGCCGCCGGATGTGGCGCGCGCGAACCTTCACCTGCACGCGCGGGTGGAAATGGCCGGAAAGTTCGGGCCGTGTTTCGCCCCTTTTTGCCATATGGCGCAGGATCATGCCGCCGACTTCCAGCTCCTCCGCAATGGTACCGCCGCTGCGGGCTTCCATCAGCGGATCGTGATTGCCGGTGATCCATACCCAGTCGACAGCGCGGGTGAGGGCGGCCAGCATTCCCGCCGCATGCGGTTCCAGCCGCTGCGACCCGTCCGAATCGTGGAAATTGTCTCCCAGCGTATAAACCCGCCGCGCGCCCGTTAACCGGACGGCCTCTGCCACCCGTTCCAGCGTTTCACGGCTGTCATAAGGCGGCAGGAACTGGTTGTGCCGCGCAAAGAAGCTGGCCTTTTCAAGATGGAGGTCAGCCACAAGCAAGGCGTTTTCCCGCGGCCAGAACAGCGCCCGCGCTCCGCCGTCCTGCGGCACAAGGCGGAATTCATCACCGCAAAAGGGGAAGGCGAACGAAACGGGAACCATGCGTGCCACTTGCCGCGCGCCGATGGGTTTGGCAAGTGTGCGGCCACAAAATTGATTTGGCGCAAAGCGGGATCGCGCGGCGCCTGTCATTTTCGGCGCGCACAATTGGAGATTTGAATGACCGACCACGCCGAGCATACCCAGACTGCCCGCACATGGTTTGAAAGCCTGCGCGACCGCATCTGCGCGGAGTTCGAAACGATCGAGCGCGAAGCCGGATCGGACGCCAGCTTTGCCTACACACCGTGGGACCGCGACACCGATGACGGATCGCATGGCGGCGGCGGCGTGCAGGGTCTGATGAAGGGCAAGGTATTCGAAAAAGTCGGCGTCAATGTATCCACGGTATCCGGCACGTTCAGCCCGCAATTTGCAGATCAGGTGAACGGCGCGAGCGAGGACAAGCCCGAATTCACCGCCACCGGCATCAGCCTGGTGGCGCATATGGCGAACCCGCATGTGCCTGCGGTGCATATGAACACCCGTTTCCTGACCACGCAAACCGCATGGTTCGGCGGCGGCGCGGATCTCAACCCGCCCATTCCCTATGAGGAAGATACAGAGGCCTTCCACGCCCGCTTCCGCGCGGCCTGCGCGGCGCACAACCCGACCTACTACGACCGGTTCAAGAAATGGGCGGACGATTATTTCTACATCCCCCACCGCGGCGTGCACCGCGGGGTCGGCGGCATTTTCTACGACCACATGGAATGCGATGACGATGCATCATTCGAGCGCAATCTGGCGCTGACCAAAGACGTGGGCGAGGCGTTTCTCGACATCTACCCGCAACTGGTCCGCAAACGCATGGACATGGAGTGGAACGACGCGGAAAAGCTGCAACAACTCGAATGGCGCGGCCGCTATGCTGAGTTTAATCTGGTGTATGACCGGGGGACTTTGTTCGGCCTGAAAACCGGCGGCAATATCGACGCGATCCTGATGAGCCTGCCGCCCGAGGCTGTTTGGACTTGAGCGGTTTAGCGTTCAGCGCGGGCAGGGCCAATCTGATGCCTGCGCTCTTCCTACTCGCGGCATCATCGGCATGCACATATCCCAACGCCAATCTGTCTGGCGCATCAAACACCGCTCGGCCCGAGGGTGGTCAAATCGTGGATTTCGCGGACGATGAAGAACTTGTGTTTGCGCCAATCAATTCGTTTACGGTCGATGCTGCCTACATATGGTCAGGCGGAAGCGGCGGATATGTGGCAAATTTCGCCATGACGGATCAGCCGAATTGCTTCGACCTTATCGCAGCAAATGAAGGCGTGCTTTCTGATCTTGCGCGCTTTAACGAATATCCGTCAGTCCAGCGTGTGCCGCCAATTTCTAACTTTCGACTGACGCTCGACTGCTGTTGCCCAAATTCCTTCGTCGCGTGCCAGCTATCAATACTGGGAAGGAGAAAACAATCCGCTCATATCGTCATCCGCTTGGTATTATCGCGGGGACCAGCAAGTCTTCTTGAATTGCCCCGTCAGCACATTCGAATGGCGCGTGTACAGTGTGACAGCAATTGAACAGATCAATCACTCCCCAGCAGAATAAACCCGCACCCAGTCCACTTCCATCGCGATCTCGCCGGCGCGGATGCGGTCGGCGGTGACTTCCGGCATGCCGACATACGGCTCCTGAATGCCGTTGATCTTGTACGGGTAAATCCCGCCCACGGCGAAGTTCAGGATGAGGTGGTGGGGGTTGTCGAACACCCATTCGCCGAAGAACTGCGTGTTGGTCTTGGGCACGCGGAAGGTCAGGCGGTCATCGACGTAGAAACGGATTTCGTCTGGCGTCCATTCTGCCGCGTAAACGTGCCAGTCGGTCACATCCGTGCCTTCGGGGAAATATTGCCGGTCCGCTATCCCGGCATCGCCTGAATAGTTCGGACCGTGGAGGGCAACGCCGGTCCAGTCCGCTTCGCCGATATATTCCATGATGTCGATTTCGCCGGTCGTCGGCCACGGTCCATTGCCCAGCATCCAGAAGGCGGGCCACACGCCGGTCGCGTCCGGCATGCGGATGCGCGCTTCGGAGCGGCCGTGGGTGAAGTCGAAAATCCCTTGAGTGGTGATCCTGCCGGAGATGAAATCTGCGTCCCGCTCCGCATTGGTGTCTTCGCCGGGGCGGTAAACGGGGCGCAGCACCAGCACGCCCCCGTCGGCGCCTTCAATGCCTTGCGCGAACTGGATGGTGTCCGGGCTGTCGAGATAGGCTTGCTCCTCCTCGTTCACCCAGAAATCCATGCCGACCACGTTCCACTTGGTGCGGTCCAGGCTGTCGCCGGAAAATTCGTCCGAGAATATCAGCGTACGGCTGCCGTCATCCTGCGCCTGTGTGGCGTCAAGCTCCGCCTCGGTCTGCGGGGCCGGCACATCGCTCTGCTGGCAAGCGGTGAGAGAAAGCACGGCAAGTGCGGCGAGCGGGATTGTGAACGTTCTCATTCCCCATGCTTAGCCGCTTCGCCGCTTTTTGTCACGCCGCCGCGTTACTCCTGATCGTCAAGGTTTTCCATCATGCCGGAGATATTGCCGATCGCCATGCGCGCAGGCCGCGTCGGGCTGCTGCGGTACAGCGCGCGCAGGTACGCCTGGTCGAACCGCGTCATGCGCTGCGGCGCGGCTTCGGCGTCGTCCGGTGCGAACAAGGTCAGCACGGTGGACACCGGACCCTGCTCTCTTGGCGGTTCCGTATAGGCGAGCAGCCGCATCGTGGCATAATCCGCCACGGCATGGGAATCGAGTTCGGCGATTGCTGCGCGCTCGATCAAAAGGACCGATAATTCGATATCGGTCCGGATGCCCAGCTCAAGGCGCGACAGCCCCCTGACCGCATTGGCCGGGTCCGATAATCCGGCTGCGCGGGCGGCGACAAATTCCTGCGTCGCTTCAAAGCCGGTCGGGACCCTCGACCCGGTGTCCGGGTTGCGCGTTGTGATCAGGTTCCATCCGCGTGCGGAGCCTTCCTGATCGCGAACCTTGCGCAGCTGGTAGTCTGTCAGGTGGCGGGTGAGGAAGGAATCCTCGTTCTCCAGCCGTTCAAAGGTGGCCTCGACGTCATCGACGATGATGACCCACACATTTGCGCCGCAGCCCGCCTCCTCTGCCACAGGAACATCGGCGGCAATGGCATTGGCCACGATCCGGTCCAGCACAGCCTGCGCGTTTTGTTCGGTCATGCCCCACACGCCGGGGCAGACAGGGCGCTGGAAACGCGGCAGCGGGGTTTGCGTCGCCTGTGACCCGACGGTGATATCGCGCGCGATGTTGCGCACATCGGCGGTTTCGATCCGCTCACCTTCGACCACGATGTCGTCCTGTGCAAACGCCGGTGCGGCAGCAACCAATGGTGCGGCACAGGCAAGCAGCAGGCTTTGGCGAACAATTCGGGTCAAGGTCATCAGATCAATCTTTCAGTGGTACTGATTCGCGTTTTAATGGCGCGATCAGTCTATGCTACACCGCCTAAAGCAGACGTTGGATGCCAGCATGCAGCTCTCGTTAAAGCGCGCATCCTTATCGATAGATGACACGCCGCTGCGTCCTGCCTATGACACCGGCAACATCATATCCGCTTTTTCCGGAGTTTTCATGCGTTTTCCAATCCTTGCCTCCATTTCGGTTCTGCTTGTCGCAGGCTGCACCGCTGACGATCTGCCGACACAGGAACGCGTGATTGCTCCGATCCTGACGACCGAGCAGGCGATGGACGAATTCACCTATGCCCGGCCGCTGGAAGCGCGGGTGACGCATGTGGCGCTCGATCTGGATCTGGATTTTGAAGGCAAGCGCGTGGAAGGCACCGCCACGCTGGATATTCAGGCTGCCGACAATGCGAGCGAAATCGTCCTTGATTCCAACGGGCTGGTTATTGGCGGCATCGCAGATGGCAATGGCAATGCGCTGGACTATGAAATCGGTGAAAGCATTCCGGAGAAGGGTGAGCCGATCACCGTGCAGCTGGGCGAGCTGACCGGGCCGGGCCTGCAACAGATCGTCATTTCCTATGCCAGCGGGCCGGAGGCGGAAGCTTTGCAATGGCTTGCTCCGGAACAGACGGCAGGCGGCGAATATCCCTTCGTTTTCAGCCAGGGTCAGGCGATCCTGAACCGCAGCTGGATCCCCACGCAGGACAGTCCCGGCATCCGCCAGACGTGGGAAGCGCGCATAACCGCGCCCGATCCGCTGACCGTGGTGATGAGCGGCATCAGCCGCGGTGATCCCGAAGAATTGCAGGCGATGGAAGGCGAATCTTCCCGCCGCGCCTTTGAATTCACGATGGACAATTCCGTCCCGCCCTATCTGATCGCGATTGCTGCCGGAAACCTTGAATTTGCCGAGCTTGGCCCGCGTGCAGGCGTCTGGGCGGAGCCTGAAATGATCGAAGCGGCGGCGCAGGAACTGGGCGATACCGAAGAATTGATCGAAGCGGCGGAAGGCCTGTTCGGCTCCTACCGCTGGGGCAGGTACGACATGATCGTGTTGCCACCATCCTTCCCCTATGGCGGAATGGAAAACCCGGTGATGACCTTCCTCACGCCTACTTTCATTGCCGGCGACCGGTCCAACAACGGGCTGATCGCGCATGAACTGGCGCACAGCTGGTCCGGCAATCTTGTCACCTACTCCAGCTGTCGCGATGGCTGGCTGAACGAAGGTGTCACGTCGTATCTTGAAAACCGTATCAGCGAAGAGGTTTACGGCGCCGACCGGGCCAACCAGGAATATGCGCTCAGCTATGCCGCACTGCAGGAAATGGTCGCCCAAAACGGTGCGGACAATCCCAACACTGCCATGCGCACTCCGGATGGGATCAGCCCGTTCGATACCGCAGGCGAAGCGATCTATGACAAGGGAACAGTGTTCCTGCGAACGGTCGAGACTATGGTCGGGCGCGAACGGTTCGACGAATGGATGACCAACTGGTTCGACAATCACGCCTTCCAGCCCGCCACCAGCGAAATGTTCCTGGCCGACATGCGCGAGAATCTGATCGGCGATGATGCAGAGCTGGAAGAGGCGCTGATGCTGGACGAATGGGTCTATGGCACCGGCCTGCCGGATAACGCAGTCGCTCCGGGAGCAGAGGTTTTTGCCGAAGTCGACGGTGCGAGCGAAGTCTATGCGGCCGATGGCACTTTGCCGCAGGCGAACGAGTGGTCCGGCTGGACCGCTGCAGAACAGCGCCGCTTCCTGGAAAGCCTGCCGGACGACATGTCTGCCAACCAGCTTGCCACGCTGAACGAAACGCTTGGCCTTTCGCAAAGCGGCAACAATGAAGTGCTGTTCCTGTGGCTGGAAGCTGCCTTGCGCAACGAATACCAGCCGGCCGTGGCGCAGGCGGAAGGTTTCCTTGGCCGCGTTGGCCGCAACAAGTTTGTGGAGCCTTTGTTTGCAGCATTGTGGAGCACGGGTGCATGGGGTCAGCCCATCGCCACGCGCATCTACGGCGAGACAAGGGATGGCTATCACAGCTATACGCGCGGCAAGGTCGATCCGATTGTGGGGTATGAGGCGAGCGAGGGCTGAGCCTTTGCGACGCGTCCTTGCGCTGGGCATTGCGGCCCTGATCGGGGCTGCGGCCGTACCCGCTGCCGCACAGGATGAAGTAAGCGGACCGGCGGCGGCAGGAGAGACAGGCGCGATCCTTGTCTACAGCCGCACGGCCGGTTACCGGCACGCCTCCATCGGCGCATCCTGGGCCGCAATTGCGGAAATTGCGCAGGCGCGCGGCTGGTCTGTGACGTTCACCGAAGACCCGTCATGGTTTGATGCAGAGAGGCTGGAACAGTTCGACGTGGCCGTGTTCGCCATGTCCTCCGGCAACACATTGTCGTCCGAACAGCAATCGGCGTTCCGAAGCTTTATTGAGGAAGGCGGCGGCTTTGTTGGCTTGCATTCGGCGGGCGATGGCAGTATGACCTGGGATTGGTATGCCAGCGAGCTGATCGGCGCGCGCTTCATCGGCCATCCGCTGAACCCCGGTGTGCGGTCCGGCACGATCATTGTGGAAGACGATTCCCACCCCGCCACTGCCAGTTTGCCATCGCCGTGGTACCGCAATGACGAATGGTATTCCTTCGATGCGAGTGTGCGCGGGCGCTTCCACGTGCTCGCCGCCATCGATGAAGGCAGCTATGTCCAGGGCAATTGGAATGACGGCGTCGCGCTGTCGATGGGGGACGATCACCCGGTCATCTGGAACCGCTGCGTAGGCGAGGGGCGCAGCTTCTATTCCGCGCTGGGCCATACGGATGAAAGTTATGCTGAGGACGGCGTGCGAGACGTGATTGCAGGCGGCATATCGTGGGCCATGGGCGAGGGCGATTGCCCGACTTTGCCCTAATTATTCCATAGCGCTGGCATAATGCTGGCGTTTGCATTGGTGGAGGCCTAAACGCCTCTGCGTGCTCATTTTTCGTGATCCGGTCCGGCTGATCCCCGTGCTTTTTGCGGCTGCTATCGCCATCGGCACGGCATTACTCTGGAACCCGCTTGCGACCGCTGACGGCACGCAGCCCGCGCTGATTACCGCATTCTTCACCGCCACCAGCGCCGTGGCCGTGACCGGGCTGATCGTCGTTGATACCGGCACCTACTGGTCTGCCTTCGGGCAGGGCGTCATCATGGTGCTGTTCCAGATCGGCGGGTTGGGCATCATGACGGCGGCCACGCTGCTTGGCCTCATGGCGGGGCGCGGTTTCGGTCTGCGCGGAAGCATGGCGACGCAGGTCGAGCGCGACCGGTTGCAAATCGGCGATACGAAATCGGTGCTGCGACTGGTGTTCGCTGTGACGGTGACGGTGGAACTGACCATAGCTGTCATACTCACCACGCGGTTCGCGACGAATTACGATTTCTCCGTCGGGCAGGCATTATGGCACGGCAGCTTTCATGCGGTCAGCGCATTCAACAACGCCGGTTTTTCCACCTTTGCGGATAGCGTGATGAGCTATCAGACCGACGGCTGGGTGTTGCTGCCCATCATGGCTGCGGTCATCGTGTCGGCACTGGGTTTTCCTGTCATGCAGGAATTGCGCGCCAAGCGTTTCGCCGTCCGCAAATGGACGGTGCATTCCAAGATCACTGTCTGCGCCACCATCGTCTTGTTGCTGGCGGGCTTTCTTGCAACGTTGCTGATGGAATGGAGCAACCCCGGCACGCTGGGGCCGATGGGAGCGGGGTCGAAGGCGCTGAATGCGTTGTTCCATTCCGCCATGCCGCGCACTGCCGGTTTCAATTCGCTGAATGTGGGCGATATGCGCAGCGAGACGATCATGCTGAATTATGTGCTGATGTTCATCGGCGGCGGCAGCGCGGGCACGGCGGGCGGGATCAAGATCACCACCTTCGTCGTGCTGTTGGCAATCGTGTGGGCAGAAGTGCGGCGGCAGCGCGATGCCGGGCTGTTCGGGCGGCGGTTCGGCCACGCGGTGGAACGCCAGGCGCTGACCATCGTGGTGCTGGCGGCGCTGCTGATCATGATTGCCACCATGTATATCCTCTCCGTCACCAATCTGCTGATCCGAGATGTCTTGTTCGAGACAATCTCCGCCTTTGCCACGGTGGGCCTGTCCACCGGCATTACCGCCAGCCTGCCGCCTTCGGCTCTGGTTGTCCTGTGCCTGCTGATGTTTGTCGGGCGCGTGGGAACCATCACGGTTGCCACGGCGCTTGCATTGGGCGGGGCAAGGCAGCGTCCCTATCGTTATCCCGAGGAGACTCCCATTGTCGGCTAATCGTCATCCTGTCCTTGTCATCGGGCTTGGCCGTTTCGGCGGCGCGGTCGCCACTACGCTGGAACGCATGGGACATGAAGTGCTTGGCGCTGATGCCAGCAGCATCTGCGTGCAAGAATATGCCACCAGTCTGACCAAGGTGGTCGAGGCGGATTGCACCGATATCGATTGCCTGAAACGGCTGGGTGCAGCGGAGTTTCCCTCTGCCGTGGTGGGTATCGGATCGGACATCGAGGCCAGCGTCCTGGCGGTATTGGCGTTGTCCGATCTTGGCGTCCCGTCCATCTGGGCCAAGGCAACGAATGAGCGGCACGGGCGCATACTGGAAAAGACAGGGGCACATCACGTGATCTTCCCCGAACAGAAAATGGGCGAGCGGGTGGCGCGTTTGCTCAACGAGAATCTGCTCGATTTCATCAGTTTCGAAAACGAGTTCGCCATCGCAAAACTCGCCGCACCAGGAGCGATTGTCGGCTTGCCACTCGTCACAAGCGAGTGCCGCAAGAAGTTTGATGTTACCGTGGTCGGGGTAAAACGTGCAGGCGAGGATTTCATCCATGCCACTCCCGACACGCTCATCCTGCCCGACGATCAACTGGTGGTTTCCGGACGGATCGACGCGATAGAGGCATTCGCCGCGCTGTAAATCGCGTTTTGTTGTTGCATTATTGCGCGCCGCACCCCCATCTTGACAACGATGCTCCGCCAGTACGAACTTGTTGAACGGGTCAAGGCCTACGATCCCAACGCCGATGAGGCGCTGCTCAACCGTGCCTATGTCTATACCGTGCAGAAACACGGCAGCCAGATGCGCGCATCGGGTGATCCCTATTTCAGCCATCCGGTAGAAGTCGCCGGACTGATGACCGACCTGAAACTGGATCAGGAAACGATCATCACCGCGCTGCTGCATGACACGGTCGAAGATACGCTCGCCACGATTGAGGATATCGAGCTGAACTTCGGCAAGGAAGTGGCCCGGCTGGTGGACGGCGTTACCAAGCTTTCCAAGATCGAGCAGATGCCGGAGGATGAGCGCGCGGCAGAAAACCTGCGCAAATTCCTGCTCGCCATGAGCGAAGACTTGCGCGTGCTGCTGGTGAAACTGGCGGACCGGCTGCACAATATGCGCACGCTGCATCACATCAAGAAGCTGGAAAAACGCCAGCGCATCGCCCGCGAAACCATGGATATCTACGCCCCCCTGGCAGAGCGGGTGGGCATGTATGAATATATGCGCGAAATGCAGTTGCTGGCTTTCCAGCAGCTGGAACCCGAAGGCTACACCACGATCACCAACCGGCTCAATCAATTGCGCCAATCGGATATGGGGCAGGTTGACCGGATCGCGCTGGATATCAAACAGGCCCTGTCCGAAGCCGGGCTGGAAGTTGAAGTCTGGGGACGCGAAAAGCACCCCTATTCGATCTGGAAGAAAATGGCCGAGCGTCACCTGCCGTTCGAACAGGTATCGGATATCATGGCCTTCCGCGTGCTGACGGCAAACTCGGAAGACTGCTACCGCGCGCTCGGCATCCTGCACAGCGCGTTCCAGTTCGTGCCGGGGCGGTTCAAGGATTATATCTCCACGCCCAAGAACAACGGCTACAAGTCACTGCACACCACCCTGTTCTACGACAAATCCATGCGTGTGGAGGTGCAGATACGCACTCGCGAAATGCACCAGCGCAACGAATTCGGACTGGCCGCGCACTGGGCCTACAAGCAGGGCGATAGGCCCGATGGCGCGGTAGGATGGCTGCGCGATCTGATCGAGATTGTCGATGCCAGTCACGACGCGGAAGAACTGCTCGAACACACCAAGCTGGCGATTTATCAGGACCGCATCTTTGCCTTCACCCCGAAAGGGGCGCTGTTCCAGTTGCCCAAGGGCGCAACGGCGGTCGATTTTGCCTTTGCCGTGCATACCGATCTGGGCGCGCAGACTGTTGGCGCGAAGATCAACGGGCGGCACATGCCGCTGCGCACGCCGCTGGCCAATGGCGATGTGGTGGAACTGATCAAAAGCAACAATGCGCAGCCACAGCTGAGCTGGCTGGGCTTTGTCGTAACCGGCAAGGCCCGAGCCGCGATCCGCCGTTCGGTGCGATTGAAAGAGCGCGAGGAAGTGGCCGAAATCGGGCAAAAGCTGTTCGATGAAATGGCCGAACGCCTGCCCACCAAGGTCGGCAAGAAGGCCATGAAACAGGCGGCGGAAAGGCTCGAATTCGAAAGCGTGGAGGACCTGATGTATGCCATAGGTTCGTCCAAGCTGGGCGACCGGGATGTGATGGAAGCCATTGTGCCCGGCAGCACCGCGGACATGCCTCAAGAACCCTCCCAGGAACGCGCTATTTCGATCAAGGGGCTGACACCGGGCGTTGCCTTTGATCTGGCAGAGTGCTGCCACCCGGTGCCGGGCGACCGCATTGTCGGTCTGCGCCGCGCCGGTGCAAACGTGGAAGTTCATGCGATCGACTGCCTGGAACTTGCCAACGGGGTCGATGCCGACTGGGTTGATCTGTCGTGGGGAGAGCGGTCTCACGGAGCGGTCGGCCGGTTGAACGTGGTGCTGTACAATCGCCCCGGCACGCTCGCCGACATGGCCGGTGTTTTTGCGCGCAACAATGCCAACGTCATGAATCTGGAGCTGACCCAGCGCGACGATCCTTTCCATACCTATGAAGTCGATCTGGAGGTGCAGGACCTGGCGCATCTGACCCGCATCCTCAGCTCTTTGCGGGCGAGCGATGCCGTGGCGCAGACCGACCGTATCTGATCGCGGTCAGGCTTTCCTACAGCGCGCGGCAACGCTTACTGCGGCGGCGCTTTTTCACATCGTCGGTTTTTGCGCACCGCGCGTTTTTGTTCGCAGAAGTGTCAACTTCGCGTTTTGCGCATAAATCTCTGACTTTGTTGTATAATGTGCGGCTTCGGTGATTGTCACGATGTCAACTTCGTCAAGTTTGTGGGTTACTCCCCGCTCCGGCGCACTGGCACCTCAACGCTGCAAACGTCCACTCCGCCAGCGGGTACAGTGTAGAACGGATCATCGCGATTGGCGCGAACGGTGACGTAGCGTGCGAAGCTTTCGCTGGCCGTATCGAGATATTCAAACGCGGGCAGACTTTCCAGATCGCTGCCAAGCCGGACAGAGACAATCGGTGTTCGCAAATGCGCTTCGTCCTCGGTATAAAAACCCAGATCACCAGAGCCACGCGGCAAGCTGGAGAGGTGCTCCATCCCGTCAATAATCCGGCCAACCACGGCAAGGTTGCGGTCCATATGCCGCTGCGGCTGCCCGATGATGGTGTAAAGCTCCGCTCCGGTGCCAGTGTCGGGAGCGTAATTTCGGCCTACGCCGACGTAGCCGTAGCAGTGGATGGGCGCGGCCGATGAGGCGAAATACTGTTCCAGACGGTAGGAATAGGGAAAACCGCCTTCGAAGGCAGCGAAAAAGCTGTAGCTCATGTCTCCAAAGTGATGTTGCCATCGTCGAGGTTGGCGATGCCGACCGGATCACCCGGCCCGCGACTTTCGATCCTCTCGAACACTGCTTCTAGGTTGGCACGCATGCCTTCACTGAAATCGTCGATCCCGACTTCGTAGACATTGAACTCGCTAGGTTCGTAGTCCCACGAGGCATAGGGCGTCTCTAACCCCTCCGGCAGCGGCTTCTCCTCCGTCACATCGCCCCATTGTGTGACGTAATTGTCCTGCACGCGGTTCACGCTCGTCCGTCCCACCAATGCGCAGCGGCGAGGGTGCGGATGTTCTCGACCCACGGCTGGCTGAACGGCGGAGGCATCAGCTGGATGACGACGCGGCGCGGCTCTCCGGTGTCATCCGGCGCGAGCTCCATCACCAGCATGTCTTCGGGCGCTATTGTGACCCATTCCTCCGGCGCAGCGTTGGCAACAACAGATGTGGGGGTGACCGGTGCAGGTTCCTCCTGCGTCAGAGCAGGCGAGGCGAGGGCGAAAGGAAGGGCGGCTAGGGCCAAGCGATAGATCATGCCGGTATCCTGCCACTCCGTGCCCGATTGGCAAGCTTTTCAGCCCGCCATATCCTCCAGCGCGTGCATATCATCATCGCTCAAGCCAAAGTGGTGGCCGATTTCGTGCACCACAACATGCGCCACCAAATGCTCGAGTGTCTCGTCTCCGCGCTCTGCCCATTCATCCAGGATCGGGCGGCGAAACAGGCGGACACGGTCTGGCATGGTGCCGGAATGCTCGATACTGCGCTCTGTCAAAGGCAGGCCTTCGTATACTCCGGTGAGTTCAAACGGGTTTTCGATGCCAAGCTCTGCGAGGATCTCCGCATCCGGCCAGTCTTCCACCAGCAGCACGATCTCGCCCATTTTTGTCGCAAACGCAGGTGGCAAGCGGTCAAGCGCGGCGCGCGCCATCGCTTCCATTTCCTCTGCCGAGGGGGCCATGCCTATCGTGCGCGCCATTGCTTTGTGAAATAGCGATGCGCAGGGCGCTTGTCATCCGCCACCTGTCCCGCTAGACGCGCGCCTCCTGTCCAGGCAGGGTCTGACGCGCTCAAGCCTATAAGCAGGAGCGCAGATGGAGTGCGGAGCGGTGGCCGAGTGGTCGAAGGCGCACGCCTGGAAAGTGTGTATACGGTAACCCCGTATCGTGGGTTCGAATCCCACCCGCTCCGCCACCCACCCCCAGCACCATTCTCTGCTTACAGGGCAGGCGCGCAAAGCCGCGGTGTGCGCGGGCCCCAACAGGCCAAACGGTCCTTCGCTAGGTAAGTGAGCTTCGCCTCTGGAGAATACAGGCCAGATTTGCGCGGCCAGTCCCTGCGCCAATCGCAATCGGTTTGGTTTCCCTGTTATTCGCCGCAACGGAATAGTTATTCGCCCATAACAGGATGCAAATTCGCGATAACAGGCCTGTTACTCACCAGAACAAGCTATTTGGTGGTTGGCCAGTTCAGAGCGTTGCGCGGCGCATTCCAGCAGAGCTGGATGTCCATTTTGACCAACTGCTGCAGGTTCAATGTGCCCGGCTGACGCCCCTCAAGAATGCCGCGCTGGATGTCTGGCGCGAGGAATGCGAGCCGCAGCAGCTTGCCAACATACGGCGAGGGAGGAGAGGTTCGATCAGCGGCATGCCTTTGCTATCGCGTTCGATCAGAGAGTGCGCGCGGCGAAGGGCGGCGATCAGGGTTTGATCGGGACGGATGTCAGGTTTACCGGCCGAGATGATCACCCGCTGCCCGCTGCGAAGCGGAAACGCGACCGGCGTGTGAACCCGGCATATCTCGGCCGAAGAATTAATAATCCGCTCGCCCTCGGAAAGATGCTCGGCGATGTCGGCAGCCAGCTTCCCAGGGCCTTCCATTATCATTCCGTCGTCCGCGATCCGGACTGCGAGTACGGTCTTGAGCGGCTGCTTTTCGCGCGGCAACCAGCGTTTAGCTGTATTTGAAACTACACTCTCGATTGCTGCCGCAAGTAAGCGGTGAACAGTGTCGTCGCCCTTTCTGTCGGCGTCCTGCTGGAGCGATGCGGATACGTAATACCGGTAGACGCGGTTCGAGCGTCCGCGCGAGAACGAAGGTATCATCGCCTCGCCGTTTGCATCGAACAGCTTGCCGGTAAGGGGCGCCTTGGTGACGCGGGTGTCGGCAGCAGCGTGATGGCGCCGAGCATTGCCATCGAGCTTGCGCTGCACGCGTCGAACAGGTCCGGTTCGACAATCCCATCATGCTCGCCGTCGAAGACCCGATTCTTGTGCACAATCTGGCTAAGGTAAATCCGGTTGCGCAGCAAATGAAACAGCGCCCCGCGACTGAATTGCCCGCCTCCCGAGGTGCGGCCGGTAGAATAGGTGCGCAGCTTGGAGACAATGCCTTGCTCGCCGAGCCCGCGCTGAACGGCATGGACGGAGCCGATCTCGATGTAGCGGCTGAAGATGTCGCGCACGGTTGCGGCTTCTGGTTCGTTCACCTGCAGGGTGCGGATTCCGGCTGCGGGGAGATCAGAGCCGAGCGGCACATTGCCGCCCAAGGCTCTCGGCCGCCTTGTAGACGACGACGAGCGGGTGATCGGCATTAGGGACTGCCTCTTTCGATTCAGTGGCCATTTCCGAACAATACAGGAACAGGGCGGCGATTCGGAAGGGTTCAAGGGTACCGGTCGGTGGATAATTTGCATGCTTCCACAATGGACTGGACTTCGCGCCGGCCTCGAGCATTGCAGTCTTTGCCCGGTGAGCCGGGCTCGTGTCGGTAGCGGCCGCCATCACGGCGCCCGCATCAACCGGAGAATACCATGTCCAAAGCCGCCAAAACGAAGGCGCCAAGCAAGCTCGACACGCTGGAGAAGCTGCTCACCTGCAAGAACGGCGCGAGCATCAACGTATCCACATCTGGCCTGATCCACCGCTAGGCGGTGGATGACCGCTTTGCGCTCCAATTGCGGACGCTCAGACAATTCAATCGGAGCTCCAAACCAGCCAATTTTTGCAACTATCAAACTTGGTTGGCCGGCCAGGCCAAGATTTAATTCCGGCGAAGGCGGGCAAGCTAATTTGTTGGCACTACCGACCGGAGCTCGCAGCTGCGCTTACTCACCGTGCACGCCCGTCCACCACCGGGCGCCCCTTAAATTGCCGAATAGTTCCGTAATTTGATTGAGTGGGTACAAGCCTTGAAAGGCCTTTGCTCCTTCTGGCAGTACGATCCACGCAGGCTTGGTGCTAGTATAATTATGGACATCCGGACGGTATGCCGCAGAGTCCTCTAAGGTGCCAACCCGGACAAATTTTGTGCGGTGCGCAGACGCCGGATAGTGGGTCCACAAAGGGCTGTGACAATTTGAACAGCGGACTATTTTTTTAACCTGTCCACTTGCCGCAGGGTTGTCAATGGTTTCGATCTGACCTGATGTCAGCTTCACCTCATCGCTTTCTACCAGCGCATTATGAGCGAATGCAGCCCCCGTTTCACGTTGGCAAAATGTGCAATAGCATGCGTGCACGGTGAAGGGGTTGGAGGACATTTCAAATCGGGCGAATCCGCAGGCACAATCGCCAGTTTGGAGTGATCGGTTACCTTTGCGATCGCGTGCGAGCAGAGAGTGCGCGCGGCGAAGGGCGGCGATCAGGGTTTGATCGGGACGGATGTCAGGTTTCTCTTCTGCAATGATGAGCCGCTGCCCGCCAGGAAGCGGAAACGCGACCGGCGTGTGAACCCTGCAAAGCTTGGTCGAAGAATGGATAATCTGCTCGCCTTCAGAAAGATGCTCCGCGATGTCAGCAGCCAGCTTCCCATGGCATGCCAAAAACATCCCGCCGTCGGCAATCCGACACGCGAGTATCAAACCCAGCGGCTGCTCTTCGCGCGGTAGCCAGCGTTTAGCGTTTTCGGTAACGACGCTCTCGATCGCTGCCGCAGGAAGGCGGCGCACAATGTCACCGCTATTCTTGCAAGTGCCCCGCTGAAGCGAGGCGGAGAGCCCCCATGACCGAATATTATTTTTACAGGCCCACGGATGGCCACCGGCTGCCGCATGACCCACTCAACGCGATCGTCGCGCCGCGGCCTATCGGGTGGATTTCAACGGTTAGCGCGGATGGTGTGCGCAATCTCGCGCCCTACAGCTTCTTCAGTCTGATCAGCTATCGCCCGCCGCTGATCGCTTTTTCTTCGACGGGCTGGAAGGATTCGGTTGCCAATGTGGAGGCCACAGGCGAATTTGTCTGGAACCTTGCGACAATGGCGCAGGCGCAGCAGATGAACCAGAGCTCGGCAAGTGTCGGTGCCGACGTCGACGAGTTTGAACTAGCCGGGCTGGACGCGTTGCCATCTTCGCTCGTCAAAGCAGATCGTGTGGCGGGTAGCCCGGTGCATTTCGAATGTCGCCTGACCCAGCTAATTGAGCTCGAAAACAAGGAAGGTCACAAACTCGACCAATGGCTTGTCATCGGTGAGGCCGTGGGCATTCACATAAACACGGCAATGCTGGAAGATGGAGTGTACCAGACCGCGAGACCGCGCCCGATCACACGCGGCGGCGGCCCGGCCGACTATTTCGAAATCACCGAAGAGCAGTTGTTCAAAATGGGGCGGCCTGAATAAACGAGAGAGGTCTTGGCCGCTTCTCGCCGCGCGCCTTGGGGGTCTATTCCGGAGCCCCGCCAACCGCCTGGTACAAACCGATCAGTGCCGAGAGCTGGTCTGCCTTCACCTGTATGAGCGACAGCTCGACGCCAAGGAGCGCGCGCTGGGCGTCAACCTGTTCGATGTATGGCGTATAGCCTGCACGGTACCTGTTGCGTGCGTGGCGCAGGGCATCCGCGACCGCTGCGCGCTGGGCGTTGAGTGGTTCCTGCTGGGCCTCCAAGCTTGCGAGCACGACCATCCGGTCCTCGACTTCGCGAAAGGCGTTTAGCGCCGCTGCGCGGTACGCCCAGGCTGCCTGATCACGCTGTGCAGTCGCGCCGTCAAGCTGCGCATTAAGGCGGCCACCCTGAAAAATAGGTGCAAGGATGCTCCCGCCCAGGGACCAGATGGCAATCGGATCTGCGAGCAGATCGGAAACGGCTGCACCTGCACTCGCCCCAAGGTTAATCGACGGCAGAAACTGCGCACGGGCCACTCGCATCTGCGCATCGGCGGCGGCGACACGATATTCAGCCGCAGCGATGTCCGGCCGGCGGCGCAGCAGCTCTGAAGGAAGCGTCGCAGGTCCGCTGGGCAAGCGAAGATCGGCCAGCGTTCCACCGCGCGCGATCATGTGCGGCAATTCGCCTGTCAGAACGGAAAGTGCATTTTCCTGGCGTGCGATTTGTGCGGTAATCTGCGGGACGAGCTGCGCGGTAGCCTGATATTCCGCTTCGGCCTGTCGCAATTCAAGCTGTGAAGTATAGCCTACTTCGGCCCGATCACGCGCAAATTCGAGTGCATCGGCGCGCGATCGGACCGTTTCTTCAATGACCGCAAGTCTCGCATCAAGGGCAAGCAATGTGACGTAACCGCTGGCCGTTGCTGCGGTGACCGAAAGGCGAGCCGCTTCCTCAGCCGCCTCGCTTGCTGCCACACCCGATTGCGCTCCCTCTAAGCGCGCATCGTTCATCCCGAACAGATCCACTTCATAAGATGCACGAAAAACCGGCAGGGCCGCCACGGATTCCTGCGCTTGGCCAAAGGGGGACACCTCACGCCGGATCGCCGCTTCACCCCCAGCGCCCAAGGATGGCAAGAGAAGCGCGCGGGAGCCGCGCTCCGTCGCGCGCGCCTCTTCAACCCGCGCGGCGGCAACCCGGATATCCGGGTTGTTCTGGCGCGCCTGTTGCACCAGCCTCGTCATCTGCGGATCGCCAAAACCTTCCCACCAATTCGCTTCTACCGGCGCTGTATCCATAAGCCCGGTTCGCCATTCCACCGGAGGCTCTATTGAAGCTTCCAGTGGCGCCTGTTGGAGAGTGGGCGCGCAGCCCGCGAGCACCCATGCGGAGGCTGCGAGCAGAAGCACGGTCTTGCGCATCACGATCAATCCTCCGTATGAACGGTTGCAATTACAGACATTCCCGGGCCGAGCCGCTCTGCTGCAGCCTGTCCGGGGTCGATCACGATCCGCACGGCAATGCGCTGAGGCACCTTCACGAAATTACCAGCACCTGTGTCCGGACGGACAAGGCTGAATTCGCTGCTGGCCGCGGGCGCTATACTCTGGACGCGGCCCGTGAGCACGGTCCCGCCAAGAGCGTCGATTTGCAACGTGGCCGCTTGGCCGACGGCCATATCTGCTGTCTGGGTTTCCTTGAAGTTGGCCACGATCCAAAGTTCGTCGGGCACGATGTACATGAGCTGCGATCCGGCGGTGACCAGCTGACCTTCGCGGGCAGTCACTTCGCTTAAACGTCCGGAACGCGGCGCGCGGATTTCAGTGCGCGACAATTCGAATTGCGCAAGGCCCTGCGATGCCTCTGCTCCGGCGACCTGTGCCTCGAGAGCCCCGCGTCCGACTTGTACGGAGCGAACCTGTTCAAGAGCGATCGTGCGCTGTGCCCGGGCCTGACGCACGCCGGCCTGGGCCTGTTGCAAAGCTGCCCGCGCCTGATCCCGCTCGCGCAGGGATACAGAGCCTTCGTCCACGAGTTCAGCGATGCGGTTCATATCGGCTTGGGCTTTTTGCAATCCTGCCATTGCACCGGCTACGGCTGCGTCCTGCAATTCCACCTGGGCTTGGGCAGAGCGCAGGCTCTGGGTGCTGTTGGCAAGATTGGCTTCCTGCGCGGAAATGCTGGCGAGGCCCTGCTGGAAACGCTCGCGGAAGGGCGTATCGTCAATCCGTGCCAGAAGATCGCCTTCCTCAACACGCTGGAAGTCCGTCACCGCAACTTCGACAAGATATCCGCCAACCTGCGGACTGATGACAGTGGTGCGGCCTCGAACATAGGCATTGTCGGTCGTCTCGTCTCCGCTGGCAAAGGGCGGCAATCCCCACGCGTAAAGCGCAACGAGCGCGCCCACAGCAATCAGGATCACAGCCACTGCAATCCGGCGTTTTGAAAGACTAGGAGACCAGCCAGCACCAGAAGGCTCGTCACCGGCCGCGCCTTCTGGGGCCTCCTGCACGGGTTCAGAATTGGGGGAAGCATTTGTCATTGTCGTGTCCTTGCAAGCATGGTCTCGAGAAAGGCCAGTTCCTTGGCGAGCGGATTGTGTCCGCGTATCCGATTGATCATCCATGGCACTAGGATGATCGCGAAAGTTGCAACTGCGAGCATGCCGATCAGGAAGAAAACATCATTAAAGGCCAGCACGGCGGCTTCACGCCCGACTTCCTTTGAAAGACTGGCTGCGGCCGTCTGCTGACGGAGCAACGGATCGCTTTGAAGCGGTGCCGCCCCGCGAGTAAGGCTGCCGAGCGCCTCTACCAGACGCGGATTGGCGAACGTCAGCGTATCACCAGCGTTGATCAGATGCGTTTTGATCCTGAATGTGTGGAACGCCGAGAGAAGCGAAATCCCAGCTAAACCGCCAAGCGATTGTGATAGCGAAAACACCGCGATGAAGCTGATCACATAGCTTTGCCCGGCTGCCAGCGCTCTCAGCATTCCCTCCATCATGATTGGCCCCATCGCGAAGACAGCGGCAAACGCGATCGCTGCCTGCGTCAGATAGAGGTCTTGCGGGCGGGTCATGACGCCGGTTCTGGTATCTGCGAATGCGGCGACCGCAATGACAAGGACTGCGACCAGGACTGGCCGGGTCAAATCCTTGGGGTCCAGCCGGGCTACTGACAGCAGCATTCCGCCGAAGGTCGCACCGGTAAGCACCCAGAAGTAACCGGTCAGCTGTTCGTTGCCATAACCCAATGCCGCGAACATGCCGCTTGCACCGAAGCCTTGTTCGGCAACCAGGACGCGCACCGTGGCCCCGACCATGGCCAGGGAAATGATGGCGCGGCTCGACAGCCAGCTGAGATCGAGCATCGGGCTTTTGCGGTTGGCTTCGATCAGAAAGCAGCCGCCGAGGCCCAGGATCGCGAGGGTGAGGGCATATCCGAGCCACGGAGTATCCCACCATTGTATTCTGCCCTGGATCAGGAACGCGCACAGGGCGCTGACGCCAATGATGAACAGCGAAATGCTTGGCAGGTCGAGCGGTTCGAAAGTCTTGTGCCGCGTTCCGGGTGGAAGCCGAAGCAGGTAGACAAGCCCTAGAGACAGCACGGAAAGGCCGAACTGGAGCTGAAAGGCGTGGCTTATGTCGCCATCGACCAGAAGCGCGGGTGAAAGGGCGCGCGAAAGCGGAAAGGCAATCTGGACGAGGCCGAGCGAGATCACCAGTCCACCGACCCTGAGTGCAGGCGGCAAGCCCTGCATAAGGTAGTATATCGAGAGTGCAGACAATGCACTGGCAGCGATGCCTGCCACTGCCCGCGCGCCCATCTCCGGATAATAGCCCAACTCACCAAGCTGCACGAGGTTGGCGAATACCAGGGCCAGCATTGCCCACCGCACGAACGGCTGGATGCCGAACTCCTGTCGCACGCGGAAGAGCAACATGCTCATGCAGGCGTAAGTCGAATAGAATGCCACGGTCAGCCAGCCGGCCTCAACCGGTGTGAGAGCCATTTTTGCCTGCAAAGCGGCCGTATTCGCGAGCAGGAAACCGTTCTGTGTACCGCCGACGAGGCCCAGCAGCACGCCGATGGAGAGGTAGGCTGCCTTGCGCGCAGGAGGATGGTCAGGATTTGCCGGAGAGCCGGGCAATATCGGCATCTCGTGCGGCTTGAACCGGTAGCCATCGACTTCATCGACAAGAGGCCTTGGCTCAGCCATCGCTGAATACCGGTTCGATCAAGGTTGCAATCAATGCAGCTTTGAACTGCACATCATCATCCAAACCGCCGATCAGCTTTGCAAGACGCTGGCGCCGGGCGACAGTACTGGCTGCCGAGTAGATAAAGTTCGCCATGCGGAACTCGGCATAATCGGCTTTTGCGCCATGTGAAGCGGCAGCTTCTCGTGCCAAACTGAAAAAGTGCTGGTGCAATGGCATGGATAGCTCATGCAAAAGCCACTCCGATCGTTCGGTATCGACGGTGATGTCGCGGAGCAGAAGGCTGGGTATCTCTGGTTGTTCCATGAGGTAATCGACGAACGCCCTCATGGCATGCTCTAGCGCGGCAACGGGGTCTTTGGTTGCTGACTTGCGCTCAGCGTGCGCCAGCGCTTTCTTTAAACCTGCACCAGCATTGGAGACAATCGCTCTCCAAAGGCCTGATTTTCCGCCGAAGTTGTAAGAGATCAGCGAAATATCAACGCCAGCATCTGCTGCGACTTCCCGCAGTGTTGTTACTTCAAATCCCTGCGAGGCAAAGCGGTGCAAAGCAGCTTTTGCCAAGGCTGCACTGGTATTTTCGTTGGTGTTTTTTGGTCGTCCGGGCCGGCGCTGCTTCACGGTCATCACCTCTTTTCTGCAATGCAACATAGTGCAGCCGGTGAATAATTCAATGCGCGTTTAATTAATTGGCAAAGGGTCAGCTCGCCCAGCGGGTTTAGATCACTTCAAAATGCGGTGATTAGCCTAGCAAGGGAGATGCCGGTCGCCTGATCGCAGCCATGCCGCTGCGCAGGGTTGTGGCGCAGACTTCGCCGATCTTGGCCCAAACAGCTTCGTTTTGCTGTGACAAGGCATACGGTTCACGCCGCTACCGAACGCCCACAATTGGGATGGAAAGCGGACACACTGCTACGTTCGAGGTTTTTGAAAATTCCATCTGCATGTCCCAAGGATGACCCTCTTCAATTGCTCTCAGCGCGTCGGGGTCTATCTGAGTTGCGAACCCTCTTCCGGCACTCTGAACGTGCTAACACGGTTATGAGCCAACGATTTCCTTTGCAGCCAAGTGCGGAATTCGGTGTGCAGTTTTAGTTCGTATCCATCGACTAACACGAAAGCTTTGCGATTTTTGCTTCGACATTAGCGGAGTGTCTTTGATGCGTAACGCAGCCGTCACGCCGCTTTCTCAATGCCACCCTATCGGCACCTCCAACACGTTTGGAGGCACTGCTGAAACTTTCCCGCTATCTCGCCGCGACCAGTATGGCCGCGCTTGGCTTTGCTGCTACTCCTGCATTTGCGGCCGAAGTCGTTGGCTTCGTGGTCGACACGACAGACACAGTCGCGCTGCAATCAGCTGTGGTCCGCATCCGGGAATTGAACCGTCAGGTCACTACAGAGCGCGATGGAAGCTACCGCTTCGCTGATGTCCCTGAGGGCACGTACACTCTGGAAGTTCGCTATGTCGGCGTGCCTACTGTCATGCAAGAAGTGGTTGTCCCGGAATTGGGAATGGTGACTGCCGACATTGCCGTCGGAGGAGACGCTGCGTCGAACATTCTGGTTTATGGCCAGCGCGCCAATCAGGCCAATGCCCTGTCGCGCGAATATGGCGCCGACACGATCGTCGATGTGCTCACTCGCGATGCGATCGGCCAGTTTCCCGATCAGAACGTGGCGGAAAGCTTGCGCCGTCTGCCCGGTGTCAACGTGCTGAACGATCAGGGCGAAGGCCGTTTCGTGGCAGTGCGCGGTCTTGATCCGGACCTTAACTCTACCTCGGTCAACGGCGAACGCCTGCCTACTTCCGAGGGGGATATCCTTATCGATGAGGAAGATGACGGGCGCGTTTGACACCGCAGCCAAACTGCAGCTGGTTCAGAGAGATTCTGCCGCGAGCAACAGCGCGCCGGTAATGCCGGATGTGTCGCCAAGACCTGTGGCCATGACACTTTGGCAACTACGTCCAGGCAAATAGTTTCCGCCAATATCCTTGGTGCGCATTTGCACCCTTTCCAAAAGCCCCGAAGTTTTCATGACGCCGCCGCCCATGATCACACGCTCGACCGCGCAGCAGGCGAAGAGTGTGTGGCATAGCTGCGAGAGATAGCCGGCGACCAGATCATGCGCCTCGTGCTCTTGCGGCATTTCAGACAGCGTCTTGCCCCACCGTTTCAGGATGGCAGGTCCGCTGGCAAGACCTTCAAGGCAATCGCCATGAAACGGGCAGGAGCCGCCGAATTCCGCGTCTTGTGCGCTGCGCCTCGGATAGAAATGACCCATTTCCGGATGACCGGCCCCATGCACGATCTTGCCATCGATAATCAGACCGCCACCTATGCCGGTTCCAACCGTAACATAAGCCATGCCATTCGTGCCGCGGCCCGCGCCAAGGCGAAATTCCCCCAGCGCTGCTCCGTTCACGTCCGTATCGAAGCCGACAGATATGCCCAGTTCGCGGGCAAAATGGCCCGCAAGATCGGTATTGCTCCAGCCCGGTTTCGGCGTGTCTGTAATATGGCCCCATTGCGCGGAGGAGGGATCAAGCTCGGCCGGGCCAAAAGATGCAATGCCTAGTGCAGCCACATCCGGCTGGGCCGCAAACCAATCGAAAGCCTTGCCCAAAGTGGTGTCCGGATCGGTAGTCGGGATGCTGCAGCGCTGCTTGATCTTTCCGTCGGCGGTGCCGGTGGCGAGAACGAACTTCGTGCCCCCCGCCTCGATAGCGCCGAGCAATTTCATATTTTCGCCGCCTCCAACCATCAGTTGCGCACCAGCCACGAACGATCTCCATCAAGCGCGATGCGGATGAAAGGGGCAAAAGTCCCGCCAAACCGCGCCCGCCGCGACTGCAGCTCTGGTACTGTCAGATCTTCCGGCCCCCAATAATCGACAAAGCTAGTGACGGTAAGGTCCGGCAGGACCCACCAGCTATAGGCCTGCGTCGGACGCTCTTTCGGGTTTGCTGCAACCAGGCCATGGCCGTTCATCAGCGCCCACGGTCCGGCAAGGCTGGGGGCGGTCGCGCCGTATAGCCCGGTCGGCGCTTCGATTCCCGGAGCGAACACGCCGCGCTGCGTCGACCAGAACAGATACAGGTGCCCGCCGTGTTCGACGATGTGCGGCCTTTCAAGTTCGTTATTCACGCCAACCGCTTCGATCACCGGCGGCAGCAATTTGTAGGTGCCGTCCGGCTCCCTTGCGGCCAATCCGATAACGCCGTCGTGCGATCCCGGCCTCGTGGCCGATGATCCCGTGAACAGCAGGTAGTCCTGCCCGTCGGAATCGCGGTAGTGGGACGGATCACGGAAGGCCTTGATCTTGCCGGGCACGCCGTCATTCTCGTCAGCAGGACGGTAAAGGTCGCCATCCGCTTCAAACAGCTCTGCGGGCGTGGTCCAAGCCTCGAAAACGTCCGTTTCCGACAGCTTCGTCTGGCAAGAGAATAGACGCTGGTGGTAAGTTAGCGATGTGTCGCCCTTCAATCCCGCAGCAGTAAAGAACAGCGTCACGACGCCTTTGTCCAGCCGCGCGGAGCCGGACCATTCCCGCGCCCCCGGACTGATATTGGACGGGAGCGTGACGCCCAGATGTTCGAACCTGTCTTTGATCCGGTGAAAGTGATGGATGCGCGCCAGATGATGGCGCTCTTCCGGATCATCAGCGCGGGAAACTGCCAGGGCAAACCATAATTCGCCGCCGCGCCACGTCACTGGCTTGCCGCGCGGGTCTGCGAGCGGCCACGCATCCCAAACGTCCAGTTCGGCCGACATCGGATCCGCCTGAGAGGCAGCGATCGGCGCAATCTGGTTGCTGTCGTCGAGCGAGAGCCTGCTCAACGCGGAGCGAGTCCAGGCTGCAGGGATGGGTGCCGGTATTGAGTTCAAGGGTGTCACCGCATTCATGATCATCGCTCGGGCAGGTTGGGTTCGGACTGATTGCTTCGTGGATAGCATATTGTTTGCGAGGCGAGCGGTAGATCACATGCAATGGAGCCTCGCATGACGTCACAATCACAAATCGGTCGAAATTTTCGCTACCGGTCAGCTATTCAATAGGGGCCGGCCGAGAGGGAGAAACCCAGCCAGCCCCTTTCATCCGATCGGTCAGAAATCAATCCTGACAGACGCGGAGACTGTGCGACCTGCGATCGAGCGTGCGCGGACGATACCGTTGCCGGGGATCGCGCCCTCCTCCGCTTCGGTATAGCCGAAAGCGTTGAACAGGTTGTTGGCATTGAGCGCCAGTTCAAGCCGGTCGAGCGGACGAATGGCGACAAACGCGTTCACCTGTGTGTAGGCGGGCAGCACCAGCTCATTGCTGTCCTGCGTGAAGCTTTCGGTCGTGCCGATTGCGTTCAGGCCCACGGTGAAGAAGTCGTTTTCGTATTGCGCCGTGCCTTGGTAGACCAGATCGGCCTGGCGGCGGGGCGTATTGCCGATCACCGCAGCATTGCCGCCTCCGACGATCTCCGCATCGGTCCAGGTTGCACCCGCAGACAGCGAGAACGGACCGACTGTATAGCTACCCTCAAGCTCGATACCGAAGGCTTCGTAATCGGTGTCGGTCAGCAAAAGCGGCGCGATCTCTACGTTTGTTTCCGATGTCTCGGCGTAGAAGGCGGTCGCATAAAGGCGCAATCCAGATCCCTGGTATTTCAATCCGCCTTCAATCTGGTTCACATCGGCAATCACGCCGCTGTCACCGCCCGGCAGGCTGCCATCAAGGGCACTGACGGCAGGGGCAAACAGGCTGCGGTCGGCAGTATGGCGGCCACCCTGGCTGTATCGTGCGAAGATGGAAAGGTCGTCGGTCAGCAGGTAGTTGGCGCCCAGCGAGAACGAGAAGAAGTCGTAGTCGTAATTGACCGGGCGGGCACTGCCGAGCGGCAGGATGCTGGTCTGCGCCTCTGCCGGGTCGATGGTTCCGTCATTGTTAAAGTCAAAGCTGGTCACGCCGCTGCCAAAGCCGCTGTCGCTGCCGGTAATCGTCCCGTTCGCGGAGCCGAAATCGTAACGGACGCTGCCGTCCAGCGTCAGGCTGCCGATCTCTGCCTGCAATGAGGCGAAGGGGGCGTAGGTATCGTAGCTGACATCGTAATTACGGCGGCAGCAGTTTCCGAAGAAGCTGGCGCCGAAGCCGACGACGCCGTTCTGGGTGACAAGATCGCCGTTCGCATCACGGATATCGACCAGGACAGAATTGCCGTCACCTTCGACCGTCTGCACGTAGGAAGTCCACAGCCAGTCGGTGTCGACTTCCTGGCGCGAGGCGTAGAAGCCGCCGGTGAAGCTGATGTTCGCCCCACCAGCATCGAACTCGCGCGAGATACGCAGGTCGTTCGAGATATTGTCGAGGCTGTTCAATCGCACGTTGAAGAGCACGATGTTGGTCAGCAGGCCATTGCCGCCGATGCTGCTGGCAGCGGCTGCCGATCCCGAATTGGGGCCGGACGCAAATTCGATAGTTGAACCCGCTCCGCCGATACCGTCAGCAATGGACTGGGCAGAGCCGGCGCTGGCAGGGAAGGGGGAGACAAAGCTGCCGGAATTGTCTGCAAAGCGGAACCGTTCGGTCAGTACCCAGCCATCGGCAAATTCGACCTCTGCCTCAAGGCCCAGTGCCGCCGACTTCACCGACAAACCATCTTGAATGTCAAAGCTGGTCTGGTTGTTCGACCCGTCCAGCGTCACGGCATTGGTGATGTAACGGCTGTAGAGCGAGTCCGTGCGCGGATCGAAATTGTCGATCGCCTGATAGTCGGGATTGTCGTTCGTGCCGCCGACAAAGACCGGCTGCGGCAGGATCGTTGGCGTGCTGTCGTCCAGATATTTGCCGTAGAGCCGGATGTAGCCGCCTTCGAATTCCTGCGTGAAGTTCGCGCGGATCTGGCCGCCGTTGGCGCCATTGTAACCGATATCGCGGTTGCCTTCGCCGGTGCGATAGAAACCGCCGATATGGAAATAGCTATCGTCGGTCAGCGCTGCACCGTAATCGAAATCGAGGCGATAGCTTTCATGGTCGAGGCCGATGCCGCCAACGATGGCGCCGCCTTCGCGTTCACCTGTTTTGGAAATGAAGTTGATGATGCCGCCGGGGGCATTGGAGGCAAATGTCGATGCAGAGCCGCCGCGGATGGCCTCGACCCGGCCGACATTGCGGTCTGCGCGAACGAAATTGTCGGCATTGCCGAACACGATATCGCCAAATTCCAGAACAGGCAGGCCGTCTTCCTGCAGTTGGATATAACGCGCACCGCCAGTGGAGACCGGAAGGCCGCGAACCGCGATGTTGGCATTGCCTTCGCCGCCCGATGCCTCTGCCCGGATACCGGGAAGCTGTCGCACCAGGTCCGCGGCAGAGCGCGGGTTCAGGTCTGCAATCGTTTCGGAATCGAGCACGCTGAGCGAAACGGAGGATTCCAGTTCGTTCTGTCCGCGCGCAACGCCGGTCACGATAATGGTGTTTGTGGCCATGCTGTCTTCCAGCACCGGATCGCCATCTGCTGCGGGAACAGCGTCCTGTGCGAAGGCCGGAGTTGAAAAGGCCGAAAGGGCGACGCCCAAAGCCAGGCTGCGGGGGATTCTCATGATGTCTCTCTCCTAAAACGTCGCGCTATGACCGCGATTCGCCTTTATGCATAAGGCTCCTGCAAACGATTGCAACTACAATTTTGCAAACGTTTGCATGAGCGCTGTTTTTGTGTCACCACGCTCTCACTGGGCGCCATCAGAGCAGCCGTTGGAGAGGACAATACCGATGTCAATCGCCGGAAAACCGCGGCTTTCGCTGCTGCGAATCATTGAAATGAATATCGGGTTTTTTGGCCTGCAATTCAGTTTCGGGCTGCAGCAGGCGAACATGGGTCCGATCTACGGCTTCCTTGGTGCAGAAGAGGCGACGATGCCTTTGCTGTGGCTGGCTGGTCCGATGACGGGGCTGATAATCCAGCCGATTATCGGAGCCATGAGCGACCGGACAAGTTCACGCCTTGGTCGCCGTACGCCGTATTTCCTGATCGGCGCGATAATCTGCACCATCAGCCTGTTCCTGATGCCGTATTCCAGCGCGCTGTGGATGGCGGCAAGCTTGCTGTGGATCCTGGATGCCGGCAACAACATCACGATGGAGCCTTACCGGGCCTATGTTGCGGACAGGCTCGAACCGGACCAGCGCTCAACCGGATTTCTCACGCAGAGCGCATTTACCGGGCTTGCGCAGACATTGTCCTATCTTGCGCCCACACTGCTCACCGCGTTCGTTGCAAAGGATGTTCTGGACGATAACGGCATTCCAGTCATAGTCCGGATTGCCTTTATCATCGGCGCGATCCTTTCGATCAGCACGATCGTCTGGTCGGTCTGGCGTGTGCCCGAATTGCCGCTGGACGCAGAAGAACAGGCGGCCATCGATGCCAAGCCGATGACGGTATCGGCCACCGCGCGCGAGATCATGGATGCCATCAAGGACATGCCGCGGCCCATGCGCCAGCTGGCCCTTGCGATGCTGTGCCAGTGGTACGCCATGTTTGCTTATTGGCAGTACATCACGTTCGCGGTGGGCCGTTCACTTTACGACACGTCAGACCCCTCCAGCGCGGCATTCCGGGATGCGACATTGACGGCGCAGCAGGCAGGCGCGCTTTATAACTTTATCGCGTTTCTTGGCGCACTACTGCTGATCCCTGTGGTTGCACGCATCGGCGCCCGGCTGGCGCACGCGATTTGCCTGTCCGCGTCGGGCATCGCCATGCTGCTGATCCCCGGAGTGGAAACCCCGCTCGGCCTGTTTGTCCTTATGCTGGGCATCGGCATTGGCTGGGCCGGAATGATGGGCAATACCTATGTCATGCTGGCCGACTCCATTCCTGCCGAGCGTAACGGCATCTACATGGGCATCTTCAACATGTTCATCGTGATCCCGATGCTGTTCCAGACGCTGACGATGCCCCTGTATTATGACTCGCTTCTCGGCGGCGATCCTCGCAATGTGCTGGTGCTGGGCGGGGCGCTGATGATCTTGGGTGCATTCGCGACCATGCTGGTCGATGCAGGTCACAGGGTGCCGCGCAAACAAACGCCGATCGGGGTGCAAACGGCGAAAGTTTGATGAGCGGGGCTGACAAGGACGGAACTGGCGACGCGGCCACGCCAGTGGCACGCATTCGGAACATCACCGATCTTGCGAAGATTGCGGGCGTTTCTCCGGGTACTGTATCGCGCGCGCTTGCCGGTAAGAGCCTGGTCAATGCAAAAACGCGCGACCGCATTCAGGCCCTTGCGCGTGAACACGGTTTCCAGCCGAACCAGATGGCCAGCAAGCTGCGCCGCCAGAAAACCGGCGTTATCGGTGTCATTATTCCGCTGGGCCATGACAAGCAGCAGCAGATTTCAGACAGTTTCTTCATGACATTGCTGGGCCACCTGGCGGACGAACTGACGGACAAGGGTTATGACCTGATGCTCCGCCGTGTGATTCCTGACCGCGATGAGGACTGGCTCGACCGCTTCATCCGTTCGGGCATGATCGACGGCGTGATTGTCATCGGCCAGTCGAACCAGTTTGAACGCATAGAGGACATAGCCGACGGCTATCTGCCGATGGTCGTCTGGGGAAATCACCAGGAAGGCCAGCGGCATTGCGTGGTCGGCGCGGATAACCGGCTGGGCGGCAGGCTAGCTGCAGAACGGTTGATCGCGGCAGGGGCCAAACGCATCGCCTTCCTCGGCGACACCACGCCATTTGAGTTCGCCGCGCGCTTTGCGGGCGCCCGGGACATGACGGAGAAACTGGATGCTTCTATTGAAGCCGTGCCAACCCATCTGTCGCCCCACCAGACCGGCAGGGAGATTGCCGGGTTCCTCGCGGATCACCATTCCGATTTTGACGGGATTTTTGCGGCGAGTGACACAATTGCGTTCGCATGCCTGCGCGAATTGCAAAAACTGCAGGTGGCAGTGCCGGATCAGATGAAGCTGGTCGGGTTCGACGATCTTCCCATCGCATCGCAAACGATCCCGCCATTAACAACCATCCGGCAGGACATTGCTGCGGGTGCGCGCGGGCTGGTCGATCTGTTGCTGCGCCGGATAGCGGGTGAGGAAACCGAAAGCCTCATCATGCCGCCCAAGCTGATTGTGCGTGAAACGGCGTAGAATGCCTTTCAACAGCCTTTGAGGGCGCGGTTAAGGCAGTTCAGCGACACTCTCCACCGCAATATCGTGATGGAGCATGACCGCCGCACGGCGAGAAGTTTCCCGCATTCGCTCAATCCGGCCGCGCGCAAGGTCCGTGTCTGGGAAAGGCCAGGTTTCCGGCGCTGCGGCATATCGATCAAGGAACGCGGTCGCACTTTGCATGCCGCGCCCGTCGGGCAAGGTGGCAGACCACAGGTCAAGTCCAACGCATTCGCCGATTGTCGCAAGGCGGGCCGCGCCGCCAACAACGTAATGCGAATAATGCCAGCTGCGTGTGCGCCTCAACTCCTCATGAACCGGCCTTGCCTGTCCATCTGCATGCCGAGCCTGTACTCTGGGAAAGCCTCCACGACATTTCGGGCCGCGCCTTCCGCGCCAGCATAAAGGGCAAAATGCGCAAGGTAGAAATCGTAGAAAACGCCGTGGTTGTTGCGCTTTTGCATTTCCGCTTCGCCGATTTCGCTGGTGGCCATCCAGACTACAAATTGCGTGTACCATTCACGTAAAGCGCGGTGTTCTTCGGCGGTAATTGCACCGGATGGAGATAGCAGCCCCAACGCCTCCACAATGGTCGAAAGATGCGAGGCTTCGATAATGCCTTCGCCGCGCCCGTTCACCCGCCCGGGAATGCCCTGCGCAAATTCAAAACGCGGGAGCATCGCGGTTTCGGGATCAAGGAACCATGTGCGCACCAGTTGCGCCGCATGGGCTGCGAAGCGTTCGTCACCGCTAGCGTGATACCCCAGCGCCAATGCTTTCAGGTCTTCGGAAAGAGCGCGTAAGCGGGCCTTGTCGAATTCCGGGCCGTCACGTTCGGGGTTCACTTCCCCATCGCGGCGGACATAGGGCAGGCCGTCTTCCTGATCAGGATCGGGCCACCAGTAAGGTCCGATGGACGCATAATCATTTGTCGTTGCCCCCGGGATGGGGTGCGGCTTGTCAGTGACGGAATATGGGCCGCGCGAGAGCGCTGCTTCGGCTTCCTGCAAGACGTCTTCACGCGCGTCGTCGCTGGTCACAGACGTGATCCAGCGCGGACGCCACAGGAAGGTGCGGGCCCCTCCGAAATCGGCAGCGTAGCCTTGAACGCCGCGGCATTGCGGCGAACCATCGAACGGCGTGAAAGCTGGGACTGTTGCGGGCACTGTAGCGGGCGTTGGGGCGGCTGGCACGTCGTCCTGTGCATGCAGGCGTGCGGGAAAAGCGATCATCGCAATGCAGGCCAAGGCCACCCCAAGACGTTTCATATCGGCTTCCCTTCGCTTCAGCCAATTGATCAGCTGTCATGAGACCCGGGCGAAACACGCAAAAGCATGCTCGCCCGGGCCGTTTACCTATCACTTTGCCGGCTAGCCCACGGATCAGAACCTTCCGCGCAGGCCGAGGAAGTAACGCGTTCCGGAAAAATCGGATTGCGCCAGGCTGTCACGCGTCGGGCGATAGAGCAGGTTAGGCTCGTCGAGGATGTTCAGCACCTGAAAGCGCACTTCCAGATTGTCCGTCAGGTCATAACTGGTCGAGAAATCCAGAAAGCCCTGATCGCCGGCAAAGCGGTTGGACGTGGTGCGGAACGGCCTGAAATATTCCGACCTCCACTTGTACGCCAGACGGGCGTTGAACGGGCCGCTTTCATAAAACACCGTGGCGTTCGCCGAATGGCGTGAATAGCCCGGGATATTGGCCGGCTCGATGAAGTCTGCCAGTGTTTCTCCGCTGCGCCCGATTGTTGGATCGGGGAATTCGAAGTTGGAATCAGCGAAATTGTAACTGACCTGAAAACCCCCTCCGAAATCGAATTGATGCTGTGCGGTGAATTCAAAACCCATGATGCGGCTGCTGTCGTCCGAATTGACTGTCCGGGCAATCTGCACATCGGTCGGTGTGCCGTTCACAACCACCTGAATGGTGCTGACATCCGTATCGAAGCCGGTCTGCAGGCTCTTGTAATAGGCCGCCAGCGAGATGGAGCTTGTGTCGCCCGCATACCATTCAAGCGAGACGTCACCGTTCCAGCTTTCCAGCGGTTCCAGGAACGGGTTGCCCGACGCGGAAATCGCCTCCCCTACGCTGAAAGCATCGGATTCGTTGTCGACAGCAAGGGCTGCGGTCATGGCCTCGGGATCAGGCCGGGCGATAGCGGCATATGCAGCGAAACGCAGCAGCAGGTCGGGATCCAGCTCCAGCGACAGATTGGCGCTGGGCAACACATTCCAGAAGCTGTTGCTTTCGGTGTTCACGATCGGGTCGCCGACGGCTGCGATATCCACTGTGCCCGGGTCGGTACCCGGCGTAGTGGCAAGTGCGCTGCTGACACCGAGCGAAGTGATTTCCGTGCGGATCACGCGCACGCCAAAGTCACCGCGTGCCGGCAGGCCAAACAGCGTCAGGTCGAGGTTCGCCTGCACATATCCAGCCCAGGTTTGCTCGGTAACGTCTGTATCGTCGGTGGTCAGGGTGGAACCGATGGGCAAGCCTGCATCGGGATCGCCGGTCAACGCCAGAAACAATGCGCCGGGATCCCAGCTGGCAAAGGTCAGACCCTGCATTGGCGTATCTGCGCCCTGATACAAATTCTGCACCGGAAACAGCGTCCGCGCCGCGACGGCATCTGGGCCGTCGATGTCGCCGGGCAGCAGAATGGGATTGGTGTTATCGTCAGAGCTGCGATCAATCCCGTCGTCGCGGACACGGCGGCGGTCGGCGTAGCGGACACCCGCCTGGATCGATGCAATTGCGCCGCCCAGTTCATAAGTGCCGTCCAGACGGAAGGACAAGATGTCGTCATCGACATTTTCCTGCCGGCGACGGACGCGCAGGCCGTTGGTGTACTGGTCGTAATTGTTGAGGTCGAATTCCGCGCCCACCCGGTTTTCGACCCGGCTGACGTCGGTGAACGTCAGCGCAGGCACTTCGACATCGCGGAAATCGAGCTGGAAGAACACGCGGTCATTCGTGCGGATACGCATGTCGAGTTCATCGCGACGACGCTGCGTCTGCGAATATCCGGCATCTGCTGCAAGCGTGAGGCGGTCCCCCACAGTCCATGCAATATTGGCCCCCAGACCGATGTATTCCTCGGTCTGGTCCTGGCGGAAGGGATTGAGCTCGATCCTGCTTTCCCCTTCGTAAGCGAGCAGCGCACCGGTATCGCTGACAGCAATCGGGCTGATGCGGCGGCGGCCATCGGCAATGATCAGGTTCTGGCGGTCTTCGCGGTCGTCACGATAGGAATACTGGCCATCGATGTTGATATCGATATCGGGCGTCGGCTGCCACTGGATGGCGCCCATCACAGCATCCCGGTCCGCCTCTGTTTCCATCGCGCGGAAAATATACTGGTTGGAAACGAAATACTGCTGCGCAGAACCGCCCGGCATGAAATCGCAATTGGAACCGCCATCGACCGAGAAATCGGTATTGCAGACGCTGTATGTGGAACTGCTGGTATATATATCCTCTGGCGCTGTATCGCGGCGTATCTGGCCGCCCAGCGCAATCCCGATTTCACCGATGCCTGTTTCAAACTGGTCGATATAGGACGCTGTGAAGCGTTCGCTGACCGGATCGCCATCGCGAACACGGTCTTCGTAATCGCTGTACCCGAGAAGGCCCTGCACCTGAATGCGCTGGCGATTGTAATCGAGCGGGCGCAGAGTTTGCAGTTCGATAATGCCGGAAACACCGCCTTCGATAAAGCTGGCCTGCTGCGATTTGTAGACGATTGCGCCGTTGATCAGCTCGGACGGAAACTGGCCGTAGTTCACGTCGCGGCCGTCGCTGCCCGATGTGACTTCGCGGCCATTCAGAACCGAGGAACCGAGGAATGCGCCCAGGCCGCGGACAGACAGCTCGGAAGCGCCGCCCTTGAACCGGTCGGAAGTCACGCCGACGATCCGTTCCAGCGTCTCCGCAATGGACAAATCGGGCAAGTCACCAACATCCTCGCCCACGATCGCATCGCCGATAACGCCAAGTTCACGCTTCGTGTCGAGCGAGTTTTCGATAGTCCTGGCGATATCGCCGGTAACCACAATTGTGTTGGGGTCGTCCGTCAGGACTTCTTCAACGACATCCGCGTCCTGATCCGGCGGAACGGCCTGCGCCTGGGCAATTCCCGGCACGGTGACCATTGCTGATGCGAGCAAGGCACATTTCAGTGTGATGGCAGCGTTGGGCGCACCGATCCTGCGATTTTCGATAAAAAGCTTCATTTTCTCTCCCATGGCATTTTGCACCTGTGACGATGCTTCGGGTGCCTTTGACACCAGTTACCTTATTTGATGACACCGTTGTCATGATAGGTCAACGCAAAATCTGAGGAGAGTGTCGAAGGCGCTTTGCCATGAGTAAGCAGATGAAATGATTGAGATATAAAAGTGTGGGCGAAGGGTTTTCCTTTGCCGGGCCGAGATTTCCTGCCGGAGAGTGGCTAAAATGCCAACATTCCATAAAGGGGCGGCTTGCAGCCCAGATCATGCGGCCGATCCGAATGCCGTCAGCGGATACAGCGTATCCTTGCCAAGCCCGCAGCTTGGCGCCCCCGGATCATCGCTCAGACAGCGCGCGGACCCGTCGATGGGCTTCGGGCTTGCGAATACTATCGGCCAGAGGTTCTTCAAGGCGGCGCTGCCAGTTGGGGTGTTCGTGCGTTGTGCCGGGCAAATTTGGTTGCTCCATTTCCCCTAGCAGGTCTTCCAATGGAGCAATCGCGAGGATGGAGGACGAGCGCGCGATGTGGTCCACTGCGGCATCCACTACTGGCGCGGTATCGCCGGGCGCGGGACGATCGTTGCTCCCGGTCAGGGTGGACCACAACAGGCCGCGGTCCCAATCGCGTTGCTCTTCGGCTTTGGCGCGGTCAGTGCCTTCGGGCAACCGGTCCAGCTTCGCGGCCCAATCAAGGTCACGCGCCGCCCACCAGCCCGCAACCGTGGGCGTATCATGCGTTCCTGTCATCGCGACGCTGTTTACCGGATAATCATGCGCGCCGATGTAACCGTCATCCTCCGCCCGTTCGAACCACAAGACCCGCATGCCCAGCATTTTGCGGTCCGTCATGGCCTGCGTGAAACCGGAAGGGCTGGTGCCGAGATCCTCTGCAATGATGAGCGCATTGGCGCGGTGTGCCTCTAACGTGACAAGACGCATCAGGTCGAGGAAGGGGTAGGTGAGATAGGCACCGCTCGATGATGGCTCGCCTTCGGGGATGACCCACAGGCGCGCCAGCCCGAACGCGTGGTCTATCCGCAGTCCGCCGGCAGATCGCAACGCGGACCGTATCATGTCAATAAAAGGCCGGTACCCGCTTGCCCGGAGGCCCTGCGGAGAAAACCCTGTGATGCACCAGTTCTGCCCCAACGGGCCGAGTGGATCGGGCGGTGCGCCTATGGTCAGCCCTTGCAGCATGGCATCACGCATCGACCAGGTGTCGCTGCCGGCCAGATGCACGCCGACCGCGAGATCGGTGATCAGGCCGATATCCATTCCTGCAGCGCATGACCGCGTGTGGGCAACAGCCAGACTTTCCCGCGCAAGCCACTGCGCAAAAAGGTGAAATTCGACCTCTTCGGAATTGTCCGCAGCGAACCGCTCAACCGCAGAGCCATTGGGGTCTTGGAATTTCGCTGGCCAATCGCGCCAGCCTTTCGTGCCGCCGGGCCGGAAATGGCAATCCAGCGCATCAAACAGCGCGTGTCGCCGAAGCGCGCCGCCTTCGCGCTGATTGTCTGCTGCAATCCGTGCGCGCATTTCGCTATCCAGACCGGCAAAGACATCGCGCAATTCGGCCAGACGCTGCGGCAGGGCTGCTGGCCAGTCGATAAGGCCATCGCTGCTTTCAGGGGGCAACTCCGCCAGCCCGAGCAGCGCTGGGTCTGCCATGGATGCATTCAGGAAAATGCGGCTGGACGGCGAATAGGGGCTGTAATCCTCGCCTGTGCCGGGAAACAGGGCGTGTACGGGGTTGATTGCGATAGCATCGCAGCCAGCCGCCCCCAGTGCTTCTCCCGCAGCGGCAAGCTCTCCAAACCCGCCGAAGGCACGCCGGGAGGTGCCGCGCAGGGCCGGTATCTGCACCGAAGTCCCCCACATTCGCGGAGTGTCCTGCGCGGGCCACGGGCATTGCCTGGGGGCCACAGCAAGGCTGATCGAGCGGCGGCCCACCTTCATGTCGAAATAGCCCGGCAGCGCGACCGGACCAAGAACGCCGTTCTCAATTGCGACCCTGTGTGTCGCCCCGTCTTCTCCGGTGATTTCAGCAAACGCCGACTTGGTATCGAGGGGCGTGGGCAGACCTGCTTCTGTGACCAGCATCGGGGGAATCCCATGCTCTTCTTCCGCAATCCTTGCCAGACTGTCTTCGATCTGGCGGCTTGTGCCCGTTTCGTAACCCAAAGCGTTCAGCACCGCGCCGAGCGCATCATCGGTGGTGGTCTGGTCATTGCCGTCAACGTCACGCCAATGGCGCTCAATTCCGGCGGCGGCGGCAAGGTGATGGATTTCAGGAGTATTGGCGCGTGGCATCGTCAGCGGTGCATCGGGCACCTGCGTCACGCTTGCAACTGCGGAAATGGTCTGGGGGACAATGAATTCGATTGCGCGGGCGAATCAGCCATTGCCTCGCACCCTTCTAACAACCTAACATGACGGCGGGGACAGGTTGGCGAAAGAGCACAATCCACCATGCGGACCGGCATAAGCAGGGCGCAGCAATGCTATTGAACGAGGAGTGCCATTTTCTTGCCCGCCATTTCCGATATCAAGTCCGAGCAGCTCGAAGCGCGGATCATGAACATCTTGCGCCACAGGATCGGCAAGAACGAAACTGCAGCGAAGGAACACGACTGGTTCGCCTCCTCTGTATTGGCGCTGCGCGATGAGATTATCGACCGTTGGATTGAATCCACGTCGCGGACGCATGAAGCCGAGGGCAAGCGCGTCTATTACCTCAGCCTTGAGTTTCTGATCGGGCGATTGCTGCGCGATGCGCTGTCGAACCTCGGCCTGACCGAAGAAATGGACCGCGCGCTGCGCGAACACGGTCTTAACCTGGCAGAATTGGAAGAGCTGGAGCCGGATGCAGCGCTTGGCAACGGCGGCCTTGGCCGACTGGCAGCGTGTTTTATGGAAAGCCTCGCCAGCCTTGATATCCCGGCATACGGTTACGGCATCCGTTATGTGAACGGCATGTTCCGCCAGCGGATCGACGATGGCTGGCAGGTTGAACTGCCCGAAACCTGGCTGGCGCATGGCAATCCATGGGAATTCGAACGCCGTGAAAGCGCCTACCGCATTGGGTTCGGCGGTGAAGCGGTGGTCACCGATGACGGCGTAAAGTGGGTCCCGGCGGAGGAGGTCGAGGCGACCGCTTTCGACACACCCGTGGTCGGCTGGCGCGGTAAGCGCGTGAACACGCTGCGCCTATGGAATGCGAGCGCGCTCGACCCGATCAAGCTGGAGGCTTTTAACGCCGGCGATCACGTTGGCGCACTGGTTGACGTGCTGCGCGCGGATTCTCTGGTGCGAGTTCTGTATCCCGCAGATTCCAGCCCCGCCGGGCAGGAATTGCGGCTGCGGCAGGAGTATTTCTTCACCTCGGCTTCCATCCAGGACATCGTGCGCCGCCATGTGCAATATCACGGCGATGTCCGCACCTTGCCGGACAAGGCAGCAATCCAGCTGAACGATACGCATCCGGCGGTCGCGGTGGCGGAATTGATGCGTCTGCTGATCGACGATCACGGGCTGGCATTTGCCGAGGCATGGGATGTGACCCGCGCTACCTTTGGCTACACCAACCACACGCTGCTTCCCGAAGCCCTGGAAAGCTGGCCGCTGCCATTGTTCGAACGGTTGTTCCCGCGCCACATGCAGCTGGTTTACAAGATTAACAGCGGCGTACTGAAGCAGGCGCGCGAAATCGGGATGGCCGACGGCGAAGTGGCCGCCATTTCCCTGATAGACGAGGGCGGGGACCGCCGCATCCGCATGGCCAATCTGGCCTTTGCCGGGGCGCACAGCGTGAACGGTGTGGCGGCGCTACACACGGAACTCATGAAGACCACCGTCTTTTCCGACCTGCACAAGCTGTATCCGGACAAGATCAACAACAAGACCAATGGCGTCACGCCGCGGCGCTGGTTGCAGCAATGCAACCCCGGCCTGACGGGCGTGATCCGTGAAGCGATTGGCGACGAATTCCTTGACGATGCAATGGCGCTTTCCGCGCTGAATCCGCTGGCTGATGATGCTGAGCTGGGTAAGCAGGTCCTCGCCGTGAAACGCGCGAACAAAGTGGCACTTGCTGGACACTTAAAGGAACTGATGGGGGTTTCGCTGAACCCTGACGCCATGTTCGACGTCCAGATCAAGCGTATCCATGAATACAAGCGCCAATTGCTCAACTTGATCGAGACTGTTGCCCTGTACGACCAGATCCGCAGCCATCCCGACGTGGACTGGGTGCCGCGCGTGAAGATTTTCGGCGGCAAGGCCGCATCCAGCTATCACAACGCCAAGCTGATCATCAAACTGGCGAACGACATCGCGCGGCGCGTAAATTCCGATCCTGTTGTCGGTGATTTGCTGAAGGTTGTGTTCGTGCCGAACTACAATGTTTCGATGGCCGAGCGGATTATTCCGGCATCCGATCTGTCGGAGCAGATATCGACCGCAGGGATGGAGGCATCGGGCACGGGCAACATGAAATTTGCTCTCAACGGCGCGCTGACCATCGGTACGCTTGACGGCGCGAATATTGAAATCATGGAGCATGTCGGGCGCGAAAACATCGTGATTTTCGGCCTGACCGCAGAGGAAGTGGCGGCGCAGCGTGCTGGTGATTACAATCCGCGCGAGATCATCGAAAGCAATCCGGAATTGCGCCAGGCGGTGCAGGGCATATCCTCCGGCGTGTTCTCTCCCGATGATCCCAAGCGTTACAAGGGACTCATGGACGGTCTTTATGATAGTGACTGGTTCATGCTTGCCGCAGATTTCCAGAGTTACAGCGAGGCACAGCGCGATGTGGATGCGCGCTGGCGGGATACGGCAGGCTGGCAAGCCGCCGCAATTCGCAACATCGCCAATGTCGGCTGGTTCAGTTCGGACCGGACGATTTCCGAATATGCGCGCGACATCTGGGGCGTGATGTGAAGCCATCCGGGTCCGCGATAGAGGCCTTGCTGGCCGGAACCCATGCGGACCCATTTTCGCTGCTTGGCATCCACGATGGACCGGAAGGCGCATTTGCCCGCGCGATCCTGCCCGGGGCGGAAACTGCAGAGGCTTACAGCCTGAAAGACAAGAAGCTTGGCAAGCTGGCCAGGGTTGACGAGCGCGGCCTGTTCGAAGGGAAAGTGAAGGGCAAGCGCCAGCCGGTCAAATACCGCTGCACTGCGGGCGGGCACGAATGGTGGGTGACCGACCCGTACAGCTTTGGCCCGGTGCTTGGCCCGATGGATGATTTCCTGATTGCAGAGGGCACGCACCAACGCCTGTTCGACAAGATGGGCGCGCATCTGATCGAGCATGAAGGCGCGCACGGCGTGCATTTCGCCGTGTGGGCACCCAATGCCAGCCACGTGTCTTTGGTCGGCGATTTCAACGATTGGGACGGCGCGCGTCACCCGCTGCGCAAGCGGCTGGATATCGGCGTGTGGGAAATCTTCATCCCTGATCTCGGCGCAGGCCGCGCTTACAAATATCGCATCACCGGACCGGACGGTAATGTCCTGCCCTTGAAGGCAGACCCGTTCGCTTTCGCCGCAGAGCTTCGTCCAAAAACCGCATCTTTGACTTGCGATCCGGGCAAGCCCGACTGGGGCGATGCGGAGCACCGCGCACATTGGGCTTCGGTCGATGCCCGGCGTGAGCCGATTTCCATTTACGAAGTCCATCCCGGTTCATGGGACCGTGACGAGAACGGCTGGTTCCTGAGCTGGGATGCCCTTGCCGAAAGGCTGATCCCCTACGTTACCGAGATGGGCTTTACCCACATCGAATTCCTGCCCGTGTCGGAGCATCCCTATGACCCGAGCTGGGGTTACCAGACGACCGGATTGTACGCGCCCTCTGCACGGTTCGGCGGCCCCGATGGCTTCGCCCGGTTCGTGGACGGGGCACACCGTGCAGGCGTTTCTGTCCTGATAGACTGGGTGCCCGCCCACTTCCCTGTGGACGATCACGGCCTGGCCAATTTCGACGGGACCGCTCTGTATGAACATGAGGACCCGAAACTCGGCTTCCACCCCGACTGGAATACCGCGATTTACAATTTCGGGCGCCGCGAAGTTGCCAGCTTCCTGATCAACAACGCATTGTTCTGGGCTGAACACTATCATGTCGACGGGCTGCGCGTGGATGCGGTCGCGTCCATGCTTTACCGCGATTACAGCCGCGAGGACGGGGAATGGATCCCCAACGAGCAGGGCGGGCGCGAAAACTGGGAAGCGGTTGCGCTGCTGCGCCAGATGAACCGCGCGCTCTACGCCAGCCACGCCGGGATCATGACCATTGCGGAGGAATCGACATCATGGCCGGGCGTATCGCAGCCTGCCTATGACGATGCGCCGGGATCGACCGCGCTTGGCTTCGGGTTCAAATGGAACATGGGCTTCATGCACGACACGCTGCAATATATGGCGCGTGATCCGATCCACCGAAAACATCATCATGACGAGATTTTGTTCGGGCTGGTCTATGCCTTCAGCGAAAATTTCGTCCTGCCGCTCAGCCATGATGAAGTGGTGCACGGAAAGGGATCGCTGCTGACCAAGATGAGCGGCGATGACTGGCAGCAATTTGCCAATCTGCGCGCCTATTACGGCCTGATGTGGGGCTATCCCGGCAAGAAGCTGCTGTTCATGGGGCAGGAATTTGCCCAGCGGCGCGAATGGTCTGAAGAACGCGCGCTCGATTGGGATGTGCGCTGTTCGCCGATGCATGAAGGGGTGCGCAACCTGGTCCGCGATCTGAACCATCTCTATGCAGCAAAACCCGCCCTGCATGCCCGCGACTGTGAGGCAGAGGGGTTTGAATGGCTGATTTCCGACGACAGCCAGAATTCGGTTTTTGCATGGCTGCGCAAGGCACCAGGGGCAAAACCGGTTGCCGTTATCAGCAATATGACACCCGCAATGCATGATCGTTACCGGGTGCCGTTGCCGCATGACGGCCGCTGGCGTGAAATACTCAACACCGACAGTGAAACGTATGGCGGAACCGGCAAAGGCAATCTTGGATCAGTCACCGCGAAAGACGGCGTGGCCGAAGTTGTCTTGCCCCCATTGGCGACTATCATGCTGCAATGGGATGAATAAATAAAACAGGAGAGGAATCTATGAAAGAGCCGAGAATTCAGCCGCTTGCGCGTGACGCGATGGCCTATGTTCTGGCGGGCGGCAGAGGCAGCCGGCTGATGGAACTGACCGATAACCGCGCCAAGCCTGCGGTCTATTTCGGAGGTGTTTCCCGCATCATCGATTTCGCCCTTTCCAACGCGATCAATTCGGGCATCCGCCGCATCGGTGTGGCCACGCAGTACAAGGCGCATTCGCTGATCCGGCACATGCAGCGCGCATGGAATTTCATGCGCCCGGAACGAAACGAAAGCTTCGATATCCTGCCCGCATCGCAGCGCGTGTCGGAAAACCAGTGGTATGAAGGGACCGCCGACGCTGTCTTCCAAAACATCGACATCATCCAGAGCCACGCGCCGAAATACATGGTCATTCTGGCAGGCGACCACGTTTACAAAATGGATTACGAATTGATGCTGCGCCAGCATGTCGATTCAGGCGCCGATGTCACTGTCGGCTGCCTGGTGGTGCCACGGATGGAGGCGACCGGATTTGGCGTGATGCACGTCGACAAGAAGGATCAGATTACGGCTTTCGTTGAAAAGCCCGCAGATCCTCCTGGCATCCCCGGAGAGCCTCATATGGCGCTCGCATCGATGGGCATTTACGTTTTCAATACAGAGTTCCTGTTTGACGAATTGCGCCGTGATGCCGCCGATCCCAATTCGGGCCGGGACTTTGGCGGCGATATCATTCCCCACATCGTGAAGCACGGTAAGGCCGTAGCGCACCGCTTCACCGACAGCTGCATCCGTGCCGCTGAGGAAATCGAGGAATACTGGCGCGACGTCGGCACTCTGGATGCCTATTTCGAAGCCAATCTCGACCTGACCGATGTTGTGCCGAAGTTGAACCTGTATGACCGCGAATGGCCGATCTGGACGGACCAGATTGTCGGCGCTCCGGCAAAATTCGTGCACGATGAGGACGGCAGACGCGGGCAGGCTGTTTCCAGCCTGATATCGCAGAATTGCATCGTTTCCGGGGCTTCGGTCAGCAACAGCCTGCTTTACAGCAGCGTAAAAATGGGCAGCTTTTCCAGCGCTGATAGGGCGGTAATACTGCCACATTGCAACATCGGACGCGGCGCGCGGCTGACCAACGTCATTGTCGATTCCGGCGTTCGTATCCCCGAAGGCATGATCATCGGCGAAGATCCCGATCTTGACGAATTGCGCTTCCGCCGCAGCGAAAAGGGCGTGACCCTTGTGACCAAGGCCATGATGGCGAAATTTCTGGAGGAATAATGCCGCTCAAAGTCCTCTCGGTCGCATCGGAAGCCGTCCCGCTGGTGAAGACCGGCGGACTGGCCGATGTGGCGGGCGCCTTGCCCTCCGCGCTTGCGCCGCACGATATTGCCATGACGACATTGCTGCCCGGCTATCCGGCGGTAATGGCCGCTATCGGCAAGGCGAAGGTGCTGCACAAATGGGATGCGCTGCTGGGAGAGCCTGCCAGATTGCTGGGCGCTAAAATCGGCCGGCATGAACTGCTGGTGCTCGATGCGCCGGGTTATTTCGCGCGGGAAGGCAATCCCTATACAGATGGCGCGGGCAAGGATTGGGATGACAATTGGCGGCGCTTTGCCGCCTTCGGGCGCGCGGCGGCGGATATTGCTTCTGGCGCCGCGAAAAAGCTCTCTTTCGATCTGGTCCATGCCCATGATTGGCAGGCCGCGATGGCGCTCGCCTATTTGCGTTATGCGCCGTTCGGTTCCGGCCCGCCCGTTCCCGGCGTGATGACGATCCACAACATGGCGTTTCAGGGCTGGTATGATCGGAAAATCTTTGGCGGCCTCGAATTGCCCAAAACGGCCTGGTCGATAGACGGGGTCGAGACATACGGCGGGGTCGGCTTCCTCAAATCGGGGCTGCAACTGGCCGACATGGTCACCACCGTCAGCCCGACCTATGCGCGGGAAATTGTCCGCGCTGAATTTGGCATGGGCCTTGAAGGATTGGTGGCATCGCGCGGAGATCGGGTGCGCGGCATCGTCAACGGCATCGATACCGCCGAATGGGATCCCGGGAGCGACACCGCCCTTCCGGCCAACTATACCGCGCGCAGCCTGTCCAAACGCAAGGCCAACAAGCGGGCATTGGAAAAGCATTTCGGCCTTGAGAAGAGCGACGGTCCGCTGTTCATCATGGTCACGCGGCTGACGTGGCAAAAGGGTGCTGATGTCATTCCCGAAGTGCTTGATCATCTGGTCGGCAATGGCGGCAGACTGGCTCTTCTCGGGTCAGGCGATGCCGCGATAGTCGATGCGCTGAAAGCCGGTGCAGCGCGGCATCCAGGGCAAAGTCGGGCTGCACTTCGGATATGACGAGGCTTTGTCGCACCAGATGCAGGGCGGCGGCGACGCCATCCTTGTGCCGAGCCGCTTTGAACCCTGCGGGCTGACGCAGCTTTACGGCCTGGCTTATGGCTGTGTGCCGGTTGTTTCGCGCACCGGCGGCCTGTCCGACACCGTAATTGATGCAAATCCCGCAGCATTGGCCGCAGGGGTCGCAACGGGCGTGCAGTTTGACGGGGTGCATTACCATGCGCTGGCCGCAGCGATCAGCCGCACAGTCGAACTCTACCGTCAGCCCAAGGTCTGGCAGAAAATCCAGCGTAGCGGCATGGCGGCAGACTTTTCGTGGGCGCGCAGCGGCGCTGAATATGCCGCGATCTACCGCCAGCTTATCGGGGAAAAAGCGTGATCCAGACTATCCAATCCCAGCCTTTCGAAGGGCAGAAGCCGGGCACTTCGGGCCTGCGCAAGAAGGTCCGCACCTTTCAGCAGGCGGGCTACACGGAAAACTTCGTGCAATCGGTGTTCGATGTTGTGGACCGGCCTGAAGGCGCCGCATTGGTGCTGGGCGGGGACGGGCGTTTCTACAACCGGACCGCGATACAGCAGATCATCCGGATGGCTGCTGCCAATGGTTATGCCAAGGTGATCGTGGGGCGCGGCGGCATTCTTTCGACACCGGCAGCCAGCCACGTCATCCGCAAATACGGCGCGAGCGGCGGTTTGATCCTGTCCGCCAGCCACAATCCCGGCGGGCCGGAAGAAGATTTCGGCATCAAATACAACATCGCCAATGGCGGCCCTGCGCCAGAAGCAGTGACCGACGCGATCTATGCGCGCACACAGACGATAGATCGCTGGCAGACTGTTGGCCCGCCCGATATCGACCTTGATCAGGACGGCGATACCGATGTTGCCGGGATGATGGTTCACGTCATTGATCCGGTGGCCGATTACGCAGAGCTGATGGAAAGCCTGTTCGATTTCCCCGCAATCCGTGCAGCCGTATCCGGCGGTTTCACGATGGCTTTCGACGCGATGAGCGCGGTGACCGGGCCTTATGCGACGGACATTCTGGAAGGGCGGCTTGGTTTTCCGGCAGGAACGGTGCGCAATGGTATTCCGCTGGAAGATTTTGGCGGGCATCATCCCGACCCCAATCTGGTCCATGCGAAGGAACTCTACGATCTCATGATGGGCCCGGATGCCCCCGATTTCGGCGCGGCATCGGATGGGGATGGGGACCGCAATCTGATTATCGGAAAGGGGCGCTTCATCACCCCGTCGGACTCGCTCGCCATGTTGGCGGCCAATGCGCACCGCGCGCCCGGCTATGCCGCCGGACTGAAAGGCATCGCCCGCTCCATGCCGACCAGCGCCGCGGCGGACCGCGTGGCCGAGGCGCAGGGCATTGCGTGTTATGAAACGCCGACCGGCTGGAAGTTCTTCGGGACATTGCTCGATGCCGGAATGGCGACGATATGCGGTGAGGAAAGCGCGGGCACCGGGTCTGACCACGTGCGTGAAAAGGACGGTCTGTGGGCGGTGCTGCTGTGGCTCAACATTCTGGCAGTCCGCAAGATCAGCGTCGATGCATTGGCACAGGAGCACTGGGCGCAGTTCGGACGCAACTATTACGCGCGGCATGATTACGAGGCGATCGAGACAGAGCGGGCCGATGCCCTGATGGCTGCGCTGATCGCTGCGCTTCCGGATTTGCCGGGGCGCGCATTCGGATCGCTGACCGTCGCAGAGGCGGACAGCTTCTCCTACACCGATCCGGTCGATGGATCGGTCAGTGAAAACCAGGGGATCAGGGTCTTGTTCGAAGGCGGATCGAGAGTGGTGTTCCGGCTTTCGGGCACCGGCACGCAGGGCGCAACTTTACGCGTTTATCTGGAGCGGTACGAGCCCGGTGATGCAGCCATAGACCGTGAAACGCCCGATATGCTGGCTGACATTATCGCGGCTGCCGAATCCATTGCCGGGATAGCAAAGCACACGGGCCGCACCGTGCCCGACGTGGTGACGTGAAGCGCAGCTACGGGGCGAGCGTACTGGATGGCGAGACCCATTTTCGGGTCCGCTCTCCGCACGCCTCTGACGTTTGGCTGTGCATGTTCGATGGATCGGACGAACGCCGCATTCCGATGGAGCGCAGCGGCGATGACTGGCGCGCGGTTCTTGCAGGTGATTATAGCGGCGCTGCCTATGGATACCGCGCCAACGGCGAATGGGCTCCCGATCAAGGGCTGTGGTTTGATCCGGCGAAATTGCTGGTCGATCCGTATGCGGTGGAGCTGGACAGGAGGTTCGTGCAGGATCCCGCGCTCGCGGAGTTCGGCGCCGATACGGCGCATCTTGTGCCGCGCGCTCTGGTGCCAGCTGCAACTGCGCCTGTCCCGCAGCGCTCGCCATATTTCCAGCGCGGCGGCCTGATTTACGAAATCAATGTCCGCGCTTTCACAATGCTGCATCCCGATGTTCCGGAAGGGCTTCGCGGCACTGTTGCCGCGCTTGCCCATCCTTCGGTGATAGCGCATCTAAAGCAGCTGCACGTGTCGGCGGTCGAGCTGATGCCGGTGACCGCGTGGATCGACGAGCGGCACCTCGGGCCGCTCGGTCTGCGCAACGCATGGGGGTATAATCCCGTGGCGATGATGGCGCTTGATCCGGGCCTTTGTCCTGGCGGCGTGGCGGAGCTGCGCGATACGGTCGCGGCGCTGCACGACGCAGGCATTGGCGTTATTCTCGATCTGGTGTTCAACCACACCGGCGAAAGCGACATTTACGGGGGTGTGCTGTCGCTTCGCGGCCTGGACAACGCCGCCTACGCCCATGCGCCGGACGGAAGCCTGATCAATGATACCGGATGCGGCAACACGCTTGATTTCGCCAATCCGGGGGTTCGCGAATTGACGGTCGCCAGCCTGCACCATTTCGTGCGGAATTGCGGGGTAGACGGCTTCCGCTTCGATCTGGCCCCGGTCATGGCGCGCGGTCCCGCATTCGCCGCCGATGCGCCCATATTTGCCGAGATCGCGGCTGAGCCCTTGCTTGCCGACCGCGTCATGATCGCAGAGCCGTGGGACATCGGGCCGGGCGGCTACCAGCTGGGCAATTTTCCTGCGAACTGGCTGGAATGGAACGACAAATACCGCGACGATGTGCGGCGTTTCTGGCGCGGTGACGGGACGATTGGCGATGTGGTGACGCGGATTGCGGGATCATCCGACATCTTTCCCGCGTGATTGCCGCAGCGTCAATTTCCTCGCCGCGCATGACGGCTTCACGCTCGCGGACAGCGTTGCCTATTTGCACAAGCATAACGGGGCCAACGGCGAGGATAACCGTGACGGACACGGAGAGAACCATTCCTGGAATTGCGGTGTCGAGGGACCGAGCGATGATCCGGCAGTACTTGCCTGCCGCGACGCCGATTTGCGCGCACTGCTCAGCACATTGTTTGCATCTACCGGCACGATAATGCTGACGGCAGGTGATGAATTCGGGCGCAGCCAGCGCGGCAACAACAATGCCTATGCGCAAGACAATGAAATCGGCTGGGTCGATTGGGAAGGGCGTGATCTGGCTTTGGAAAGCTACACCGCTGGTCTTGCTAAAGAGCGTGCGGAGCGGACGGCGTTTTTTACCAGCTTCCCGGAAGGCGGCGATTGGACCGGCCCGGATGGGCGGCCGATGGAAGTTTCCGACTGGGCGAAGGTTGGATCAGTAACCTACCGTTTGGGCGGCGACGATATCGGCCTCTCGGTCACTCGCGAAGGGCCGGTAAAAGAAGCCCGGTGGAAAGCCGTTTAATCGGCAAATTCTTCCAACTGCTCTCCGGCTGCCAGCCATGTGGCCTCTGCCTTGGCCAACCTGTCAGCCGCCTGCGCGCGCGCAGCCAGCAGCTTTTCCATTTCGGCCCCGCTTTCGGGTGACGGCGTCTTGTTCAAATCAACCATCGACTGGTCCAGCCGTCCGACTTCGCTAGCGATGCGTGCCATCGCCTTCTCTGCCTTTTCCAGTTCGGACCGAACGAAACGCTCTTTTGCTTGGTTCTTGCCGCCGTTCGCGGGCTTGTCCGGTTTGGCAGGCGCTTTTTTGGCGTCTTTCTTCGGCTGGTTCCGGCCGAGCACGAAGTCGATGTAATCGTCCATGCTGCCTTTGTATTCCTTGGCCGTGCCGTTATCGACCAGGACCAGACGATCTGCGGTCAGTTCCACCATATGGCGGTCATGGCTGATCAGGATTACTGCGCCCGAATAATCGTTCAGCGCCTGGATCAGCGCTTCGCGAGCATCGACATCGAGGTGGTTGGTCGGCTCGTCAAGGATCAGCAGATGCGGCGCATCGCGGGTAATGATCGCCAGCGCCAGCCGAGCGCGTTCTCCGCCGGAAAGCTTCTCGACGCGCTGTTCTGCGCGGGAGCCGGAAAAGCCGAACCGGCCCAGCTGTGCGCGCACAGCGCCCGGCGTCTTGCCCTCCATCGCCCGCGACATCAGTTCCAGCGGCGTATCATCGCTCGCCAGTTCCTCAACCTGGTACTGCGTGAAGTAACCGACCGACATCTTGCCCGGGCTGAGCATTTCGCCTTCTGCCGCTGGCAATTGCGCGGCAAGCAGGCGGGCCAGCGTGGTCTTGCCGTTGCCGTTGCGGCCGAGCAGCGCGATCCGGTCGTCTGAATCGATCCGCATGTTGAGACGCTGCAACACGGGCGGTGCATCATTGTAACCGACGGCAGCATGTTCCAGCTGGATCATCGGGGAGCGCAGTTCTGCCGGATCGGGAAAATCGAAGCTGAGTGATGGGTCTTCCATCAGCGCGGCAATCGGCTGCATTTTGGCGAGCATCTTGGCGCGTGATTGGGCTTGCTTCGCAGTCGAGGCCCGCGCGCTATTGCGTGCGACGTAATCCTGCAGCCGCGCGCGCTGCGCATCCTGCGATGCCTTGGCGGCGGCAAGCTGCGACGCGCGTTCCGCCCGCAGCTTCTCGAAATCATCGTACCCGCCGGGATACAGCGTCAACTGGCCCCCTTGCAGGTGCAGGATGTGGTCGACCACCTTGTTCAGCAGATCGCGTTCGTGGCTGATCACCAGCAGCGTGGCGGGATAGGATTTAAGGAAGTTTTCCAGCCACAGCGTCGCTTCCAGATCGAGGTGGTTGGAAGGTTCATCGAGCAGCAGGATGTCCGGTTCCGAAAACAACAGCGCGCCCAATGCCATGCGCATTTTCCAGCCGCCCGAAAATGTGTCGACAGGCCGCTTCTGCATCTCCTCGTCAAAGCCAAGACCGCTCAGGATTTTCGCCGCTCGTGCCGGTGCGCTGTACGCATCGATGGCGAGCAGGCGTTCGTGCACTTCGCCCAGACGGTCCATATCTTCGATGCAGGTTTCGGATTCTGCCAGCAGCTGCGCACGCTCCACATCTGCGGCGAGAACGACCTCTTCGGGTGTCATCGATCCGCTGGGGGCCTGCTGCGCGATATAGCCGATCCGGGCCTTGGTCGGCTTGGAAATCTCGCCATCGTCCGGTTCAAGTTCGCCGATCATGGCTTTCATCAGCGTGGACTTGCCCGCCCCGTTGCGGCCGATCAGCCCGACGCGCGCGCCCACCGGCACCGTTGCGCTGGCGCGGTCGAGAATGGTCCGGCCGCCAAGCCGAACGGTGATACCGTCAATCGTGAGCATGCGCGGCCCCTTAGCAGCGCTTTGCGGCTAGCCCAAACGAAACTATTGTGCAGTGCAAGGTAACTTTGCCGCCTGACATCGCGCCTCGCCCCCGCTAAGCTGGCCTGATGGATATGCAAGACATGCTGCAACGCTATTTCGGGACCGCGGATTTCGCGGCGGTAGATCCCGTCGCTCTGCCCGCCGGTGTCGACCGGATGCTGGTGGATTTCGGGCTGGAGCAGGACCGAAACCGCAAGTTTGCGCTGTGGAGTATGCTGCTGATGTTTGATGCCGCCCCCGATCTGGACGTGGCGTTCAAGCATGAGGAAGACCGCGAGGCTGCCCGCAATCTGATGGACCTGATGGCCGCCGCGCCGCCTGAGTAACTGGTTTCTAGCTATCCCGCATTGTGGGCATGCACACTCCGTCCAGCGCAAGGATGTGAGTGAACCGCCCTAACGCGACCCATGAACCGATGGCAAAGGTGAGATCGACGATTTCGGTGTCGCTGAAATGCTCGTGCATGGCCGCCCAGAAATCCTCGTCCTCATCCATCGACTGCGGCGCTTCACCAAACCGTTCGGCAAATTCGATGGCAAGCCGCTCGCGCGGTGAATAGCTGCCTGAATTTCGCCAGTCGGCAATATCTGCATAGAATTTCTCGTCGGGCGGCGTGTTGTCGCGGGCATTTGCAGCCTTTTCGGCATCGCCTCCGCTGCGTTCGATATGGCCAGCCAGATCGCGCTCTGCCCGCATATCGCGGCACAGATTGCACCCGTTGATATGGGCCGTGCGCATCCGCGCCGCCTCCATTTCGCGCATCGACAGCTGCGAATGTTCATAAACAGCAAGCGAGTAAGCCGCCGCCGCAGCTCCGATCTCGGGCGTGAATTTCGACCAGGTGTAGCCCAGGGGATCGTGGGCGTGCTCTTGCGGAATGGTGATGCGGGGCATGTATTCTCTCCTGTGATTATCCGGTCAGATTGTCGCTTCCGATCCGAGGATGATGGTGGCCTGGCTGGACAGTGTGCCGCCATTGGTATGGGCAAGGCATAGCTGCGCGCCCTCCTGCTGATTGGCTGCCTGCCCGCGGATTTGACGCGCGGCCTCTATGATCGCGAACAATCCGTACATGCCGGGATGGCAACAGCTCAGGCCCCCGCCATTGGTGTTGACCGGCAGGCTGCCGCCGGGCGCAATCGCGCCGCTTTCCACGAATGGCCCGCCTTCGCCCTTGGCGCAAAAGCCCAGATCTTCGAGGAACAGGATCGTGTTGATCGTGAAGGCATCATACAGTTGCACGGTATCGAAATCCGCAGGCTTAACTCCTGCTGCGCCCATTGCGCGGCAGCCCGATTCCCGCGCGGCGGTCGTGGTGAGATCGGGCATGGAGCTGATGGAATTGTGCCACGTTGCCGCAGCTGCGCCCAGCACTGGCACTGCAGGGCGCGGGCCATCCTTGGCGCGCTCTGTGGCGGTCAGCAAAACCGCAGCCGCTCCGTCTGTTACCAGACAGCAGTCGGCCTTGCTGATAGGAGAGCTGATCATGCGAGAGGCGAGGCAATCCTCTATCGTCAGCGGGCCTTTCGCGAAGGCTTCGGGGTTCGTATTCGCCCACTGCCGCGCGGCGACCGCCACATGGGCCATCTGTTCCCGCGTAGTGCCGAATTCATGGCAGTGCCGCGCCGCTGCCAGGGCGTAGCTGCTGAGCGGGAAGATCGGCTTGTATGGCTGTTCCCACACAGAGCTTTTCGCAGGTGTGGCCAGCCTGCCGCCGCTGCTACGCTGGTTAGAGCCGTAAGCGATCAGCGCGCTGTCGATATAACCAGCCTCGATCATCATCGTGGCGGTGATGATATGGCTGACGAAGGATGATCCGCCGGTGCGGTTGCTGTCCGTAAAGCTGGGACGAAGACCGAGATATTCGGCCAGGGCCAGCCCGCCAAAAAGATCGTCCGGCAGGCAGCAGAACACCGCGTCCACCTGATTGATCGCAAATCCGGCGTCCTGCACCGCGAGAAGACCGGCCTGCGCTGCCAATTCGATGGAGCTGAAGCCAGGCATTTCCCCGACGCCAAAGGTTGCCAGACCGGCGATAGCGGAGGCCGCGCGGGGGAAGGCATCGCTCATTCGCTGCCCTCCCGATTGACGCCGTGACGGCAGCGCCATATCCCTGCGACATGAGCGATCACGCTGTTTCCTCTCCCGAAGCGCACTGGCGCGCTGCCCTTGCGGAAGGCCGATTCCTGATCCAGCGCGACCGGATTGACGGTAAGGCCTATTTCCCGCCGCGCCTTGCCGGTCCTGAAGGCCAGCCGCTGGAGTGGGTGGAAGCGAGCGGCCGCGGCACGGTGTATTCGGTGTCGGTCATTCACCCGAAGCCGCCGCTGCAGCCCTACAATGTCGTGCTGGTCGATCTGGAAGAGGGCGCGCGAATGATGAGCCGCGTTGACGGCGCAGGGCCTGACACGGTCGCGATCGGCGCGCCGGTTGCCGCGAAGATCGTTCAGACCGAAAGCGGGCCGCAGGTCGTCTTTCATCCCGCCTGAGCGTCCTTGGGCGCGGCTACCAGTTCGTCAATCTCTTCGTCGGAGAAGCCGGCTTCGCTAAGCACGTCGCGGCTATCTGCGCCCAGCCTCGGGCCGGGCCTGCCCGCCTTTCCGGGTGTTTCCGAAAAGCGCACTGGCACGCCGGGCATCCGAACTGAACCGTCCGGTGTTTCGCGGCGCTCCCAAAAACCAACGGCTTCCAGATGCGGATCGTCGATCAGATCATCGATGGAGCGCACCGGCATGGCCGGACATTGCGCCTTTGTCATCAGCGCCATCCATTCCTCTGTCGTGCGCTGCGCCAGAACATCGGAAAGCTGGCCAAGCACGCTGGTGATATTCTGGGTACGCGATCTGAGTGATGCAAACATCGGGTCTTTCGACCATTCGGGATTGCCGATCGCATCGAAGAAATTTTGCCAGTGACGGTCATTGTAGATCATCACGGCGATATATCCGTCTTTCGTCTTGTAAGGCTTGCGCTCCGGCGAAAGCGCCCTGGCATAGCCAGTCGGGCCAAGGGGCGGATCGAACAGAGCGCCGCACAGATGCTCGACCATGGAAAATGACGCCAGCGTTTCGAACATCGGCACTTCGATTTCCTGGCCGCGCCCGCTGCGCTCCCGCTCGAACAGGGCGGCCATCACGGCATAGGCGGCAGTCAGTCCCGCCACCTTGTCCGCCACGACGGTTGCCAGATAGGTCGGCTCCCCGCCGGAAAGCGAGGCTTGCAGATCGACGATCCCCGATGCGGCCTGCACGATATCGTCATATGCCGGGAAATCGGCATAGGGCCCGTCGCGGCCATAGCCGTAAAGGTTGGCGTAGATGATCGTGGGATTGCGCGCCTTCAGCTCAGCATAGGACAGGCCCAGCCGGCCCATCGCCTTTGCCCGCATGGAGTGGATGAACACGTCCGCCTTTTCCGCCATGCGCAGCAATGCCTCCCGCGCATTTTCCTGTTTCAGATCCAGCACCAGGCTGCGTTTGCCGCGATTGACGTTCATGAACATCGCGCCGCAATCATCCGCTGGCCCCGGGGGGAGGGAGCGCGTCGTATCGCCCGATGGTGCCTCCACCTTGATCACATCGGCCCCCAGATCGGCGAAGATCTGCGTGGTGTAGGGTCCCATCAATACGCTGGTGAGATCAAGCACGCGAACCCCTTTCAAGGGGCCCTTTCCAGCTCCGGCTGCGGTCATCGATACCTCATTAAAAAAACAGTCATGCTTGTTTTTGCGGCAGGAATGTCCGAAGTGCAAGGCGAGATGGCAAGACGGTTTGAACGAGCAGGAGAAATCCGGTGAAAGTGCATCTGGTGGCAGCCGGTAAATACCACGATATCGACTTTGCGCGGCTGGAACTGCTGAAGCTGCTCTCAGAGCAACCCAAACTGCGAACCAGCGTGGCGGCAGATTACGGTGATGCCGATCTGATCCGGCAGTCCGATCTGCTGATCACCTACACCTGCGACCTTGTGCCAAGGCCGGAAGAGGTTGCTGTCCTGTCCGAATGGCTACAGTCGGGCGGGCGCTGGCTGGCGCTTCATGGCACCAATTCGATCCTGCGATTTGGTGATAACGGCACGGTCGAAACGCCTGATGAGGCACCCGAATTCATGGATTTGCTGGGCACGCAGTTTGCGGCGCATCCGCCCATCGGGCCTTACAAGGTCATGGTCACGAACAGCGATCATGAAATGACGCGCGGCCTGCGCGAGTTTTCCGTTGTCGATGAGCTGTATTTGACGCGCAAGACAGCCGATTTCACAACTCTATTACACACCAGTTTCAATGGCATTTGCCCTGAATTCGGTGACAAAGACTGGGACGAGGCAGAAGTTCCGGTGCTGTACGAACGCAGCGTTGGGGAAGGGGCCGTCCTTTATCTCACGCTCGGGCATTGCCGGGGGCATTACGACCTGAGGCCGCTGGCGGGGTTTTATCCGCATCCAGAGCGATGTGCGTGGAATTATCCGGTATTTTATGAACTTTTGCGGCGCGGGATGGCGTGGGGGCAGCGCCGTGGCTGAGCGTCAGCTTTTGCGGTCGGGACGAAGATCAAGGATGACCTTTTCCAGATGATCCAGCACCAGAGAAATCGTTTCGTCGTCGATGCCCTGCGTCACCCGGTTGAGCGCCATGCCCTCCAGAGTGTTCTGCGTCAGCGCCAGCGCGATCTTGAAGGCCGCCAGATCGTCCGCCCATTCGGGGAAAAGCTCTATCGCGAGTTCATGCCAACGTTCATCGAATTCGCGGCGGACCGGTTCCAGCACTGCGGCCAGTTCCTTGTCCGTGCGCGAGGCATTGGCAAGTTCCTGAAACGCGATGAAGTTCGGGCGCAGCAATTGGTCCCAATACGCATGGAGCAGCGTGCGCGCATCATGGTCCAGCGTTCCGGCGGCACGGCGAAATGCGCGCAAACGCTTGCGGTGCAATTCTACCAGCGTGGCCTGCATCAACTGGCGACCGTTTTCGAAATGGTGCAGCATGGCGCCGCGCGAAAGCCCGGCTTCCTCCGCCACTTTCGGTGTCGTGGTGTCGGCATAGCTGAATTTGACGAGGCACCGGATCGTGGCGTCGATCAACCGCGTGCGTGTTTTCGCGCTCTTCAACGCCTGCGCCGTCGGTTCGATCAGTTGGCGCACACTGCCGTTGCTGGCAGTCTTGCCGGGGGAGGATATCTTTTGAGCAGGCATGGCCTTCATCAATCTACGAAAAAAGCAGCAGTGTCTGCTTTTGCATGTTCCATAACGACTAGCGAACAGCGCAGTCAAATAAATCAACGGGAGAATGAAAATGGGTAAGCTGGAAAATCGCATCGCGCTGGTAACCGGTGGCGGGTCGGGGCTGGGCAAGCAGGACTGCATACAGCTTGCGGCAGAGGGCGCGCATGTCTACGTGACCGATATCGATGAAGACGCCGCGAAAGCTGTTGCGGATACGATTGGCGATACGGCAGTCGCGATGAAACACAATGTGGCTTCCAGATCTGACTGGGAAGCGGTCTTCGCACGCATTTCCAGCGATCACGGCAGACTGGACATACTGGTCAACAACGCCGGTATCGTAGTGGTCGCGGACCCGGAGGAAACCACCGAAGAACAATTCGACCGGACAATGGACGTCATGTGCAAGGGCGTGTTCTTTGGCTGCAAGCTGGGGTTGCCGCTGCTCTCCAAATCGGAAAACGGTTCGATCATCAACATGTGTTCAACCGCCAGCCACCTCGGCTATCCGCCCTTCTTCGCCTATTCCGCAGCGAAGGGGGCAGTGCGGTCGATGAGCAAATCGCTGGCGATCCATTGTCAGGACAAAGGCTACAAGGTCCGCTGCAACACGCTGCATCCCTCCTCCATCGAAACCCCGATGATCCAGGGTGCCATGGGCAGGCCGGGTGAAGAGCAGGAGGTCGATGACGGTGTCCTGCCTGCCGGCGCAATCGGTGCCCCGTCGGACGTCGCAAACCTGGTAGTTTTCCTGTGCAGCGATGATGCGCGCTTCCTGACGGGCGGCGAATATCTGATCGACAACGGAGCGTTCATCCGGCCATAAAACAATCATGTCTGACTTTTTTCTTGCAGATGGTGTGTCATGTCCTAGGGTGCTGGCATGAACTTCAGCGGAAAGAAGGCATTGGTGATCGGCGCGTCCAGTCCGGGCGGGCTGGGCGAGGCGGCAGCGCTGCGTCTGGCTGCGGACGGCTGCCATGTAACGGTTGCTGCGCGCAGCGAAGACGCGATGCGCAGTCTGGCCGAGCGGCTTGGCGGAAACCATGCAGTTTGCGACATGCGCGATGAGGCATCCATTCAGGCGATGTGCGAAGCTGCCGGTCCGTTCGATCTGCTGGTGAATGCGGCGGGCACGACGTGCGCCGGCGGCATTTCGCGGATCGCCCGGGCGCAGATCGAAGAGCAGATGGAGATGCACTTCACTGCCAATGCGCTGCTGCTGAAACACGCCATACCTGCCATGCCGAATGGCGGAAGCGTGGTGCTGTTCTCTTCCGTAACAGCCTCGCTCTCCGGGGCGGGTCTTGCATCCTACAGCTGCGCCAAGGCTGCGCTTGAACAGCTTGTTCGCGTCGCCGCGGTGGAGCTTGGAGAGCGGGGCATCCGCGTGAACGCGGTGGCTCCCGGATTTTCGCAGACACCGATGACAGAGGCGATCTTTGCCGATCCCGCGTTGACCAAATTGTATCTTGGCCATGTGCCCATCGAAGGGCGTTCGGTACTGCCAAACGAAGTTGCATCCGCCGTCTGCTGGCTGCTGGCCGATGATTGTTTCACCACCGGGGAAACCGTGCAGGTTTCCGGCGGGGCGCAATTGGGCCGTTTGCCCAATTCCGCAGAATTCAGAGAATTAAGGAAGGCGTAGAGCTATGGATCTGGGACTTAAAGGCAAGAAGGCCATCGTCGTCGGCGGCGCGCGCGGCATCGGTTACGCGATTGCAGAACTGTTCGCCCGCGAAGGTTGCGACGTCGCGATTACCGCCCGCAACGACGATTCCGTCAAGGACGCGGTGGCCAATCTGAAGAAGTACGAAACAAAGGTCATCGGCAAGGGCTGCGATGTCACCGATGGTGAAGAGTTCAAAGCCTGGATGGAATGGGCCGATGAAGAGCTGGACGGCGTGGACATCCTCGTCCCCGTCACCTCCGCATCGGGCGGTCTTGGCAGCCTCAAATACTGGGAAAAGAACTTCAAGGTCGATGTGATGGGCCCGGTCCGCGCAGTCGATGCAGTGATCGAAGGCATGATAGAGCGCAAGCACGGCTCCATCGTGCTGATCGCATCTACATCTGCGCTGGAGGATATGGGCGGGCCGCAGGGCTATAACGCGCTCAAAGCCTCGCTCATCACCTACGGGAAACAGCTTGGGCTGGCCCACGGCAAGGACGGCATTCGTGTGAATGTCGTGTCACCCGGCCCGGTAGAATTCGAAGGCGGCAATTGGGAAATGCTGAAAGGCGCGATGGAAAAGTTCTACCAGTCGCTCATCCGCAAGCAGCCCGAAGGGCGGTTCGGCAAGCCAGAGGAAATCGCCCGCGCAGTCGGCTTCCTCGCCAGTCCGGCGGCAAGCTGGTGCAATGGTTCGCACCTTGTCGTCGATGGCGGCTTCACCAAGAACACGCATTTTTAAAGGAAAGGGCGAAAGCTTCCCGTCATGGATGTGAAACGCCAGCAGACAATCAAGCGTGCGGCAGAGGCTGTGCCCGGCGGCACGCCTATTGAAAAGGCGCCCGACCCCGATCTCGGCCACGATCTGATTCCAGCAGAACGCTACACCTCGAAAGAGTTCATGCAGCTGGAATGGGACCGCGTGTGGACCAAGACCTGGCTGCTGGGCGGACGCTCAGACGATATTCCCGAAGCCGGGCGATTACATCTGCACCAATATCGGCAAGGAATCGGTGCTGCTGGTGCGGCAAAAGGATGGCTCTGTCAGCGGTTTCTACAATGTCTGCCTGCACCGCGGAAACCGTCTTGTGCCCGAAGAAGGGCTGGGTTCGGTTGCCGAAGAAGACGGCGTATTCCGGTGCAGCTATCATCACTGGGCCTATTCCTCGAAAGGCAAGCTGCTCCACATTCCAGACCGGGATACCTTTCCCCAAGGGCCGCCGCCGTGCGGCCGGGTAAAGCCCGTGAAGGCAGATGAGTGGGGCAGCTTCGTGTGGTTCTCCCTCGACCCCGATATTGAGCCATTGCAGGATTATCTTGGCGTCATTCCGCAGCATCTGGATCCGTATCACATGGACCGCATGGCGTGGACGCGCGATGTGACGGTGGAATGGGATTGCAATTGGAAGGCCAGCGTTGATGCTTTCAGCGAGACCTATCACGTGCAAGGCATCCACCCGCAGCTGAAGTGGTATCTCGATGATGTGAACGTGCAGTACGACTGCTACGACAAGCACAACCGCTATCTCATCCCCTTTGCCGCTGTCAGCCCGCGTGTCCAATTGCCCTCCATCATGCCGCCGCTGATTGCCGGAATGATGGAAGCCGCCGGAATGGACCCCGCTGAATACGAAGGCCCGATCAGCGGTATTCGGGAGGCGCTGCAGAAGTTCAAGCGAGAGAACGGGCCGGAGCAGGGTAAGGACTATTCAGACCTGAATGATGAACAGCTGACGGATGATTATCATTACACGATCTTCCCCAATGTCTCGTTGAACGTGCATTCGGATGACGTGATGATGTTCCGCCAGCGGCCGCACCCGACCGATCCGAACAAGATGTTTTACGACATCTGGATGTTCGAGCTGGTGCCCGAGGGGGAGAAATGGCCCGAGCGCGTGCGGCATCAGATCTTCAAGCATGGCGACAAGACTATCGGGCAAGTGCTCGATCAGGATGCGTTTAACCTGCCGCACGTACAGGCGGGTATGCGCAGTGAGGCTTTTGAAGGGCTTTGGCTGGGCGATCAGGAGATCCGCCTGCGCCATTTCCACCGCACGCTGAGCGATTACATCTACGGCAATAACGGCCCGGGCGAGGGGGATATCTGATGCAATATTCGGAAGATGGCTTGCTTCGCGCATATCGCCGCATGGCCACAATTCGCCAATTTGAAGAACGCTTGCACGAAGAAATCGCCAAGGGCGAAATCCCGGGCTTTACCCATCTTTATGCAGGGCAGGAGGCCGCCGCAGTAGGCGTGTGCGAGCATCTGGATAATGATGACATGATCGTGTCCACCCATCGCGGCCACGGGCACTGCATCGCCAAGGGGTGCGATGTGAAAGCGATGATGAAAGAAATTTACGGCCGCCGCGACGGCCTTTGCAAAGGGCGCGGCGGCTCCATGCACATTGCCGATACCTCCATCGGAATGCTTGGCGCGAACGGCATTGTCGGCGCGGGCGCTCCGCAAGCCGTGGGAGCTGCAATTGCGGCCCGGGCCGAAGGCAAAGGCAAGGTTGCGATTGCTTTCTCCGGCGATGGGGCGTGCAATCAGGGCACCACGTTCGAGGCCATGAATATGGCCGCTGTGATCAGCGTGCCAGCCATCTTCGTGTTCGAGAACAACCATTATTCGGAACACACCGGCGACAAATACGCCGTGGCAACCGACAAGGATATCGCCAGCCGCGCCCAAGCGTTCGGCATGGAAGTCTGGCGCGCCAATGGCTGCGATTTCTACGACACTTTTGAAACGATGGCCGAACTGCTCGATCACGTGCGCGGATCTGGAAAACCTGCCGCAATCGAACTGGATACAGAGCGTTTCTACGGCCATTTCGAAGGCGATCCGCAGCGCTACCGGGCCAAGGGCGAAGTCGACCGGCTGCGCGAGGAACGTGACGCCCTGAAGATATTCCGCGCGCACGAAACCACAGATGAGATGCTCGATCTGGCACAGCTTGACGCGATTGACGAAGAGGTGACAGCCTTGATCAACGCGGCGGTGGAGGAAGCGCAGGCAGCCGAGAAATGCGATCCGTCGCAGATCGAGGAAGATGTTTATGCGGCATATTGAGGGAACGCGCTGAGATGGCCGTAATGAACATACGCGAAGCGATCAACCAGACGCTCCACGATGCGATGGAGCGCGATCCCAGCGTCATCCTGCTCGGGGAAGACGTGGCGGGCGGCGCGGGCACCGCTGGCGGGCAGGAAGCCATTGGCGGCATCTGGGGCACCAGCACCGGCCTGATCGGCAAGTTCGGCCCCGAACGCGTGATCGATACGCCGATTTCCGAAAGCGCCATCATCGGTGCGGCGGCTGGCGCGGCTTTGGCCGGAATGCGCCCCGTGGCAGAACTGATGTTCGCGGATTTCATCGGTGTGTGCGGTGACCAGCTGATCAACCAGATCGCCAAGTTCCGCTACATGTTCGGCGGCAAGGCGCGCTGCCCGGTGGTGGTGCGGCTGATTTATGGCGCGGGCATGAATTCCGCCGCGCAGCACAGCCAGGCGTTTTACAATCTCCTGACCGCAATTCCCGGCCTGAAAGTGGTGCTGCCGACCACGCCCGCCGATGCCAAGGGCCTGATGAACGAAGCGCTGCACGGTGATGATCCGGTGATGTTCTTCGAACACAAGGCGCTGTACGGCAAGAAGGGCGAAGTGCCCGAAGGTATTCACCGTGTGCCGTTTGGCCATGCCCGCATGGCGCGCGAAGGCGGCGATGTTACGATCGTGGCGCTGGGCCGCATGGTCAGCTTTGCCGAGAAGGTGGCGGACAAGCTGGCGGAAGAAGGCATCGGCTGCGATGTGATCGATCCGCGCACCACCAGCCCGCTGGACGAAGAGGCCATTCTCGACAGCGTGGAGCAGACCGGGCGGCTGGTAGTAGTCGATGAAAGCCCGCCGCGCTGCAGTGTCGCCACCGACATTGCGGCTCTTGTCGCGCAGAAAGCCTTCACCAGCCTCGATGCGCCGCCCGAATGCGTCACCGCGCCGCACACGCCCATCCCCTTCGCACCGGAACTTGAACGCGCCTACGTTCCCGGCCCCCCCGCCATCGAAGCTGCGGTGCGCCGCACGCTGGACTGGGGCTGAGGTCATGGCTGCGCTCAAACCCTTTACCATGCCCAAATGGGGCATCGAAATGACCGAAGGCACGGTTGCGCAGTGGCAGGTCGAAGAAGGCAAGCCGTTTGCCAAAGGTGACGTGATCGTTCTGATTGAAACGGACAAGATCACCAATGAAGTCGAGGCAGAGGCCGATGGTTGTCTTGTGCGGATATTGGCAGGCGAGCAGGAGACAAAGCCGGTTGGCGCGCTGCTCGGCGTGATGGGCCCGCCCGGTGCCGATAGGGCCGAGGTGGATGCGTTCGTGTCTTCTTTCAAGCCCGCCGAAAATCGCGGCGGTGACGGCGAAGAAAAGCCTCAGCAGTCTGGAGAGAAGCCAGCGCCGCCCGCCGAGGAAGCAGCCGCTCCAACACCCGCGCCGCGCAAGAGCACCATTGGCAAGGATGTCGCGATTTCGCCTGCGGCACGTGCCGCGGCGGAGGCCGCTGGCCTGTCCGCTGCGGATATCTCGCCAAGCGGCCGCAACGGACGCATCACCCGGCAGGATGTCGACAAAGCCATCGCCGGTTCGAAGTCGCCTGCACTGAAAGGTCCGATCACAGGCCCCCGGGCAGGAGAGCGCCTTTGCCTCTCCTCTCGCGCGCCGGATCGCTGTCCAGAACGATGTCGATCTTGCAAAAATCACCGGCACCGGACCGCGTGGCCGGATCTGCAAATCCGATGTGCTCGCCAAGGTAGAAGACGCGGACCATGCGGCATCGCGCGCTGCTCCGATACAGACGCGCGCACCATCATCAGGCGAAGTCGAAATCCAGCCGATGACATCCATGCGCAAAACGATTGCGCGGCGGCTGACCGAGGCGAAGCAGACCATCCCGCACATCTACCTGCGGCGCAGAGTCCGGGCCGACCGGCTGCTGGCCTTGCGCGAACGTGACGGCAAACCCGGCACGATCAATGATTATCTGATCCGCGCTGCGGCGCTGGCGCTGCGCGAGGTCCCTGCAGTAAATGTCCAGGTGCACGAGGGCGAAATCCATCTGTTCTCCAGTGCCGATATCGCGATGGCTGTCGCAACAGATCGCGGCCTGATCACTCCGATCATTACCGGCGCGGACAATCTGGATGTGGCCGCCATTGCCAAGCGTTCTGCGACGCTGGCGCAGCGGGCGAGGGCCGGAAAGCTCACGCCCGAAGAATTCCAAGGCGGCAGCTTCACGATCAGCAATCTCGGCGCATTCGGGGTCGAGGAATTCGATGCCGTGATCAATCCGCCGCAAGGCGCGATACTTGCTGTGGGCGCGGCGCGGCCAGAGCCTGTGGACGATGACGGCGCAATCCGCATCGTGCCGGTGCTGCATCTGTCACTCAGCTGCGATCACCGCGCGATTGACGGGGTGGACGGCGCACGCTTCCTGGCAGCGCTGGCCGAACTGCTCGAAAACCCGGAACAACTCTGACAAGAAAAGGGGCCGCCCCGTCAAGGATGGCCCCTTTTCTGGCTCCGCCGCAAGCCGACCGTGATCAGGCGTGCGAACGCATCATTGCCAATTGCATATCCTCGGCAAGACAATCCAGGATCGGTGGTACGAGCCGGTCATGGAAATCGATGCCCATATGATGATCGAAGGCAGCTTCATCCTTGAAAGTGGCCACGCAGTAGAACAGGTTCTTGTCATCCTCCGCCTGCAGCACTTCATACACGTAGGCGTCCGGTTCGTGGTCGTGGACCAAGCCCTTCAGCTCTGTTTGCAACGCGATAAACTCGTCGCGCTTTTCGGGCTTTACCCGCAGCGTTGCGATAAAGGATTTGCCCGGCGCGCCGCCGCGTTCAGCTTTCGACATCGTAAAGATACTCCCGGTGGTAAGTGCCGTCGATGCAATCGATCATCTTGGCGATCACGTCTGCACTTTCGGGATTTTGCTGGTGCGCTGTATCGGCCTCTTCATTGGTGAAGCTTTCATAGACAGCAAAGGCATGCGGTTCTTCCAGACGGTAGAATTTGTATTGCAACGTGTCCGGCTCTCGGCTGGCGTTGTCTTCCATCGCTCCGATCAGTCCGACGAATTCGGCGTCCCTTTCCGGCTTGATCTTGAAGCGGGATAGAAAAGTGGTTGGCATCAGCTGCTCCTATTTCTCGCCGCCGAGATAACGGTCGAGTTCAACGTGAAAATGGCGCAGGCGCGCCTCCTGCTCGCTCCACAACGGTCCTTTGAAACCGCGTGAATGTGATCCCTTCTGCACGATCGGCAGCAATTCGCTGTCCTGATCGAGCACTTCGCCAAGTTCTGGCGGCTCACCAATTCCGGTGTGCACGATATCGGGCCGGGTCATCCCGCTGCAATCAGCATCGGCGGCAAGGCCCATCCATGCAGGGGGCTTGTGGCCCGGAATATCTTCCGGCTTGAACATGATGATGGTTTCGTAAGTGAACTGCTCCGGGTCTTTATGATCAGGCAGGAAGCGGTGAATGAACACGGCCTCCGGATGGCAGCCGATCTGGATATTGGGGAACAGGCCGTAGATGGTGGAATCGCTGAGCTGCGTGTCACTGAATTTCTCATAACCAAGCCCGTATTTGTCAGACCGCGCGCGCTTGGCCTGCTGGATAGCGGCGCGGCTTTCCTGCGCCGTTCCAGCGAAGCTTCGGGATCAATGCCCGCATCGGCCAGCATCATCTTGATGCCTTCATTGACCGTTTCCTGATCGGGGAAGCGCGGGCTGGGCTGCGCGAACGGCACGAACTGGCGGCTCATCCCGTTGGGAAACAGATCAATCTGCGTACGGTCATCCATCACCGCCTGGGTTTGCGGGTGAACTGAGTGGAGGTGATAGATTTCGTAGAACGCATCCACCCCGCCTTTCCAGTTCGCAGCCCAGTCCGACTTCTTGTGCTGCACCGCCACCATCTGATCGATGTCGTAAAGACCAAGATGGTCCGCAACTTCGCCCAGAAATTCGGACAGCGGCTGCACATCATCGTTCATCGAAATGAAGACAAGGCCCGCAGCCGTGTCGCATTTCACCTCGGAAAGGTCTGTCCCGTGGCACAGAACATCCGGATTGAAAGTCTCCTCATCCGTAATTTCTACGTTCTTGCCTTCCAGGTCGAACTTCCACGAATGAAACGGACACACAAAACTGTTTGCCGATCCGAAGTCGGTCAGGGCGATTTGGCTGCCGCGGTGCGGGCAGACGTTGTAGAATGCTTTTACGCTGCCATCCCCCTGTCGCACGACAACGAAGGATTCAGGTCCGATCTCAAAGCGCAGCCAATCGCCTTCGTCAGGAATATCGCTTTCGACGCCAGCGAGCAGCCATGTCTTCGTGAACATGTTTTCCCATTCCGCTTCCCACGTCTCGCGGGTATAGAAACGTGATGGGTCAGGCCGGCCGGTGCCATTGTTGGGTCGGGCGCGCTCCGCATTGAAGGGGTGGGGCGTGCCCACGTGAATATCCCAGTTTCGGAAATCGAAGTTCATCTTAAGCTCCCGGGCCGATGGTGCGGTTTTACGGCAACAATTTGACCAATAAAAAAACAAGCATGATTGATTGTTATATTCTGCTGTGGCAGGACCGCCATGTCAACTGGCAAGCGGTGCATTGAACGCCGCTGCTGCGAGAGGTTGGAGGGAGATAGAATTATGAAAAAGTCGGTTCTTTATGGTGGCGTGGCCGCGGTTGCGCTTTCGCTTGGGATGGCTCCGGGGGTTGCTCTCGCGCAAGACGCACCAGCGCAGGATCAAGAAGTTGAGGCTGCAGCGGAGCAGGATGAAGGCATTGGTCGCATCGTTGTGACAGCCACCCGGCGCGACACCGATTTGCAGACGACTGCGGTCGCCGTGTCCGCCATTGACCGTTCGTTGATCGAACAATCCAACGTCGGCGATATCGGCGGCCTGGCAACGTTTGTTCCCAACTTCTCCGCCGAAACGATTACCGGCTTCAATGCTGCCAGCTTCGCGATGCGCGGTGTAGGCCAGAACAACATCATCGTTTACTTCGAACCGCCCGTTGCCGTTCTGGTCGACGATTTCGTTATTCCCAGCGTTCAGACGCAGTTGCTCGATACATTCGATGTGGAGCAGGTCGAGGTGCTGCGCGGTCCGCAGGGCACTCTGTTCGGCAAGAACACTACTGGCGGCGCGGTTACCGTGCGCACCATCCGGCCGGAACTGGACGTGCTTAGTTTCGATGCGCGGTTCCAGGCAGGCAGCTTCGGCACAGCGAACGCGAAATTCGCGGTCAACGTCCCGCTGGTAGAAGACACGCTGGCCTTGCGCATTGTTGGCGGGCTCGATTCAACTGACGGCTATTATCGCAATGGCGGCTGTTATGGCCCGGTAACGGGCTTTGTCGCCAACCCCTTCCAGGGTTCGCAAGGCTGCCTCAATGGCGACCGTATCGGTGATACCGAAGTCTGGTCGGCGCGTGCAAAACTGCTGTTTGAACCGACCGACAACATCAGTGCATTGTTCCAGTATGAATTCCTGCGCGACCGGTCCGGTTCGGTGCCTTCAGTCAACGAAAACAATCTTTATACCGGGACCACACCATTCCTGACCGATCTGCTAAACACAGGATCCTTCCAGCCCGATAACGACGATCCGCTCGACAATGCGGCCATCACGCTGCGCGATGATGCGTTGCTGTTTGCCGGGCGCGGACAGCGGATCGACGTCGACGGGCTCTATGCCAATATCGACATTGATTTCGACATCGGCACGCTGACATCGGTGACCGGCTGGCGCAGCCAGCGTTCGCGCCTTCCCAACAGCTATCCGGGTCATGCCCCGCTGGATATGAATGGCAATCCGCTGTCCATTTTCGATGCGACGCGTGACGATGACCGTGAGACATTTCAGCAGGAACTGCGCTTCTCGACCGATTTCGACGGCCCGTTCAACATGATCCTTGGCGGTTTTTACCAGACCGACGATGCCGACTTCTGCGTGTCACAGATCCTCGGCTTCCTCGACCTGACCGGCGGTCCGCTGCCGTTCGGCAACTGGAATGACACGCCGTATATCCTGTGTAATGCGCAGGAAGCGGAATCCACCGCGATCTTCGGTGAAGGCACGTTCGAAATCACGCCGGAGCTAAGCCTGACAGGCGGTGCGCGCTACACCTGGGAAGACAAGACTTGGTTTGGCCGCCAGCAGACTTTCATCCCCGCACTGGAAGGCGGCTTCGACCTTGGAATTTCCATCGACGAGGCGCTTGATGCCAGCGTTTTCAATTATCCTGCCGGCGTAATCCGGGTGGAAGATTCCGCTGACGAACTGACCTGGCGCGTCAGCCTTGGCTACCAGGCGACGCCGGACCTGTTCTTCTACAGCACGGTTTCGCATGGCTTCAAGGCGGGCGGCTTCAACGATCAGATCGGCGGCTTCGCAGCCTTCGGCGCCGATCTGGACGCCTTTGCCGAAGCAGCGCAGGCCACCCGGCCCGAAACCGCAGACAGTTACGAAGTGGGCGTGAAGTCGGAATTGTTCGACAACACGGTGCGCTTCAACCTCACCGGCTTCTATGTCGAATACAATGATTTGCAGCGGCAGCTGAACGTGCCGATCGAAGTGAACGGTTCCCCCAATCAGGTGACCATTTTCGTAAACGCGGCAAGTGCAGAGGTTGCAGGGATCGAGGCAGAACTGACCGCAGAGCCGACGGACGGCCTCACACTGCGCGGCATCCTCGGTTATCAGGATGCCAGTTACGGTGAGTATGATGCGCCCAATGCCGGGTATGATTTGTCGACTTCGCCGCTGGACCGTGCGCCGGAATGGCAGTGGACCCTCGACGGGAATTACAACTTCGATCTCAACGCCGATTACGAGCTGACGTTCAACGGCAATATTGCCTACCAGAGCAGCAGCCTGTTCACGCAGGCTATCGATGATCCGCTTGGTAACACGTTCCTGAATTCGCGCACGCTGGTGAACGCATCGATCACGCTCAGCCGGAGCGATGACCAATATTACGTGCGCCTCATCGGCCAGAACCTGACTGACAAGCGGTATCGCACGGCCTCGCAGAACGTCGCTGGCCTCTGGCTCAACAGCCAGTTCGGACCGCCGCGTTACGTCGGTGTCGAAGTGGGTTTCAGCCTGGGAGATTAGTCGCGTGAAGAAGGGCTTTTCGCTCACACTTCTCCTTGCCGCCTCTCTGCTCGGAGCATGCGACCAGCTTGCTCCGGGCGAGGGTGAGGGCGGAGGTCAGCTCGGATCGACCGATGATCTGGTGGCGCGGATCGGCACGCCGATCGACGTCGAGAACCATCCGGGGCTCGCCCTCTTCAACGAAAATTGCGCCTCCTGCCACAATGGCACGGTGCCCAAGGCACCGGCCATTGTGTGGCTCGAAATGCTGGAGCCCGATATTGTCCTTTCCGCGATGAGCGAAGGGATCATGAAGCAGCAGGCCGCGCACCTCTCCTCCGAAGAACAGCTGCACATTGCCGAATATCTCGCGCGGATCGAGCTTGACGATTACCAGCCGCCAGCGCCCCCGCCATCGTGCGAGAATACCCGTCTGGACAAAACCGCTCCGCCGCCTGCTGCGGTGGGCTGGGGCCATGACAACAACCGTTTCGTGCCTGCCTCTGTCGGCGGCATCGACGCGGGTGATTTTGGCGATCTGGAACTGAAATGGGCCTTCGCCTACCCCGGCGCGATCCGGGCACGTTCGCAGCCTGCCGTGGGTTGGAACACCGTCTTCGTGGGCAGCCAGACGGGCAAGGTTTACGCCTTCGATCTCGATACCGGATGCGCCGAATGGACATACCGTGCCGGCGCCGAAGTGCGCACCGCCATCGTTGCCGATGCGGAAAATGAGCGGCTATATTTCGGCGATATCCTGGGCCGGGTTTACGCCATCGACGCAATGACGGGGGAGGAAATCTGGCGCGTTTCGGTGGATGATCACCCCAACGCAACCATCACCGGAACGCCGACACTGGGCGGCGGAATGCTGGCTGTGCCGGTCTCCTCGCTCGAGGTGACATCGGCGGCTGATCCCAATTATTCCTGCTGCACTTTCCGCGGCGCAGTGGTCGCGCTCAATCCTGCCACAGGAGAGCGCGAGTGGAAGACCTACACCGTCCCCAATCCGCCGACGGAGCAGGGTGAAACCAGCGCGGGTGCGCGCATACTGGGTCCGTCGGGCGCTCCGGTATGGAACAGCCCGACCTATGATGCAGCGCGCAACCGGTTCTATTTCGGATCGGGCGAGAATTACTCATCCCCTGCGGACGGCAACAGCGACGCGTTGTTCGCAGTCGATGCCCGCAGCGGACGCAAGCTGTGGCACATCCAGTTCACGGCGGACGATGCGTGGAATGTGGGCTGCATGATGGGCAATGAAAATTGTCCGGAAGAAAACGGCCCCGATCTGGATATCGCGGCGTCAGCATTGCTTGTGCCGATCGGCAATGGCCGGGACATGATCGTTGTCGGTTCGAAATCGGGCGTGGTGCACGGGATCGATCCGGAAACCGGCAGGCAAGTGTGGGAACGTCGGCTTGGTCACGGCGGGACGCAGGGCGGGGTCCATTTCGGCATGTCGAGCCAGGGCAGCACCGTCTACGTGCCGATTTCCGACCTTGCCGATACGCATGACGGGCGTGAATATGATGTATCTATAAACGGCGCAGGCATGCACGCCATAAACGCGGCAGATGGCCGTATCCTGTGGCGCAACAAGGCGAACAATATCTGCGACGGGGAGCTGTACTGCGATCCGGGCATATCTGCGGCTGCCACCGCCGTTCCGGGCGCGGTCATTGCCGGGCATCTTGATGGGCGCCTGCGCGCCTATGACAGGAGAAACGGGCGGGTCCTGTGGAATTACAACACCCGCCAGCCTGTACAGACCATCACCGGCGCAACCGGGCACGGGGGCGGCATGAGCGGGCCTGGCCCGGCAGTCTACAACGGCCATGTCATCGTCAACAGCGGCTATGGCCTCTACTTCCACATGCCGGGCAATGTTCTGCTCGTTTTCGAGAAGCAATAGGAACCCGATGAACTTTCAGCTTACCGACGATCAGCGCGAATTGCAGGACGCCGCGCGCCGTTTCGCGCGCGAGGAATTGCCCGCCATTGCCAATCAACTGGAGGCCGAGAACAAGCCGCCTTCGCGTGCATTGGTAAAGCAATATGCCGAGCTAGGCTTTCTCGGCATGAACATTCCCGAAGAGCTTGGCGGCATGGGTCTGGGCAATCTGGAAGCGCTCATCGTGCTGGAGGAATTCGGCAAGATTTCCTCTGCTGTGGCCTTCCCGATTTTTGAATCTGCAGTCGGCCCGGTCCGTGCGATTGAACGTTTCGCTGGCGATGCGCTGAAACAGCGCGTTGTGCCCGCTGTGTGTAGCGGCGACATGATCGTGGCCGTCAGCATGTCCGAACCCGATGCAGGCAGCGCGCTGACCGATCTGACGACGCGCGCGGTGGAGGACGGCGACGATCTGGTCATCACCGGCACCAAGCGCTGGTGTTCTGGCGGCGGGCACGCCGATGGCTATGTCGTCTATTGCCGCATGTCGGATGATCCCGGTGCGCGCGGCATTGGCGCGGTCTTTGTCGAGGCGGATACGCCGGGGCTGACCTTCGGCCCCAATGAAGAGCTTATGGGATTTCGCGGTATCCCCTCATCCGATCTGATGTTCGATGAATGCCGCGTTTCCAAGGAAAACGTGGTCGTGCCCGCCGGCGGCTTCAAGAAACTGATGGAGGCGTTCGATCTGGAACGCTGCGGCAATGCGACAATGTCGATGGCGCAGGCATCTGGAGCGCTGGAAGACGTGATCGCCTACGTGCAGGAGCGTAAGCAATTCGGCAAACCGATCGTCGATTTCCAGGCCGTGCAGCTGAAACTGGCCGAAATGCAGATGCAGGTCGATGCAGCGCGGCTGCTGATCTGGCGGGCGGCTTCCAACGCGCAGGACGGACTGCCTTCGATCCAGGAAAGTTCCATCGCCAAATGCTTCGCCAATTCGATATCGCGTGAAGTCACCGGCAATGCGGTGCAGCTGATGGGTGCTTACGGATACAGCAAGGATTTCCCGATGGAGCGCCGGATGCGCGATTCGTGGGGATGGGGCATTGCTGGCGGAGCAATAGACATTCAGAAAACGAACATCGCCAGCGCCATGGTCGGCCGCCGGTTCAACCAGCGCGCCTGACGTGGCGCTGGAAGTCATCGCAAAGGCAGAGGATGTGCCGCCGAACGGCACGTTTGTTGTCGCGCATGGCGGGGAGCAGGTGCTGCTGGTACGGACAGCCTTCGGCGTCTTCGCGGTCGAGAACAGGTGCAGCCATGCCTATCAGGAACTGCACGGCGGCAAGGTGAAGAAGATCATGATCTTCTGCCCCCTCCACGGGGTAGGCTTCGATCTACGCAACGGCTGCCCCAAGGGCACATTGACCGACAAGCCGATCAAGGCATGGCAGTGCGAGGAAACGGACGCGGGCATAGCTGTCGATCTTGACGTGCGCCTTGATCCTGCAGAGGATTGAGCGATGCGTATTCTCCACCTCGATGCCAGCCCGCGCGCCACCCGGTCGCGGTCACGCGTCGTGGCGCATCACTTCCTCGAAGCCTTGCCGGCTGCAGTCCGGGTAACTCACGTGGACCTATGGGCGATGGACTTGCCCTCGCTGGAAGGCGACATGATCGAAGGCCGTTACAACATGCTGTTCGGCAATCCTGTGCCCGACGATGTAGCGAATGAATGGAAGGCGATAGAGGCGGTTGCGCAGGCATTTCTGGATCATGACAGCTTCGTGATCAGCACGCCGATGTGGAATTTCGGCATACCCTACAGGCTCAAACACTTTGTCGATGTGGTCACACAGCCGGGCATGACATTCCGCAATGATGCTGCCGGCAATGTGGAAGGTCTGGCTGCTGGCAAGCGCGCGCTGATCATCGCAGCCAGCGCAATGCCTTTCGGCCAGGATGCAGCCTTGAAAACGCTCGATTTCCAAGCGCAATATCTGCAGGCATGGCTCGGCTTTATCGGCGTGACGCAGATCGACACTGTCAATGTTTCGCCAACTTTCGGTTCGGACGAAGATGTAGCGCGGGCGATGGATGCAGCAGGCGAAAAGGCCGCGGCCCTCGCATGCGAATGGTGACGTTCTAGCTGCGCGTGTGCACCAGATTGATGCTTTCGAAGTGCAGCACGATCTCGTCGTCCTGATTGCGCATTTCGTAATAGCCGACACATGTACCGCGCGGTTTGCCGCTTTTCGAAGGCTGTTTTGACAGGATGCGCGAGGTCACGAACACCGTGTCGCCCGGTCTGAGCGCGTTCTTCAGGCGGAAATTGTCGAAGCCGATGCCGCAAACATAATCGATGTCGGAATTGATCTCGTGATCCAGTTGCCGCCAGATCGCCAGCACATGCACCCCGCTCGCCACCACTTCGCCGAAGGTTGAATTCTTTGCCGCTTCGGGGTCGGTGTGAAACCATTGCGGATCGTATTGGCGCGCGAACTCCACGATTTCCTCTTCGGTAATTGTACGGCTTGATGACTTGCGCGAAAGGCCGATCTCCAGGTCCTCGAATTTCAGTAATGGGCGCTCTGCGGACATGGCGAAATCTCCTTGCTGAACCCCACACTATCGGCTCGCCACAAAAAAACAATCATGCCTGTATGTTTACAAGCCATGCGGCGATGCTAGTGTGCAGCAGTTAAGCGGGTGCGGGATTTGGGATGATTGAAATGGAACGCGCGCAGCATGCGATTTTCCAGATGTCCTGGGTCGTTGCCGACCTGGAAGAGGCAGCGCGCCGTTGGCATAGCACGGCGGGTGTGGGGCCGTTTCTGGTCAACCGGCACATCGCCATTGCAGACCCGGTCTATCGCGGGAAACCTGTTGCGGTCGATTTCTCGACCGCCATCGCACAGGCTGGGCCAGTGCAGGTGGAATTGGTGCAGCAGCATGACGATAGCCCATCCTGTTACCGCGACATGATCCCCGCCGGCGAGGAAGGAATGCACCACGTTGCAATCATGGCCGGTGATTACGATGCAGCCGTGGCGCATTACACAGATCAAGGGTTCGAGGTCGCCAGCAGCGGTCTCTTTGGTCCCATCAGGTTTTGTTATGTCGATTGCCGGAGCGCGCTGGGCCACATGGTCGAAGTGCTGGAGGACAGCCCTGCCATCCGCAGTTTCTTCGACGCGATAAAGCGCGCGGCCGATACGTGGGACGGTGATCCGTCAACCTTGCTGCGTGAGCTTTAACAGCCCGGCGCGTCAATTGGAGAGAGCAATGAGTGAGACAATCTACACGATCGGGAAACTGCTGAAGGACAGGGCAGATACCGTGGGTGATGGAGATGCGCTCGTGTTTCCCGACAGGCGGCTGAGTTACAAACAGCTTTACAGCCAAGCATCCGATTGGGCTCGCGCATTTACGGCACTGGGCGTGAAGCGCGGCGATCATGTCGGCATCCTGCTGCCAACCTGTCCGGAATTCCTGGAGGTTTATTTTGGCTGCGCGCTGCTTGGTGCAGTGGTGGTTCCGGTCAATGCCCGTTACCAGCCGGGGGAACTCGCTTACCTGACCAAAGATGCTGCGCTGCGGGTGATGGTAACGACTGGCAAAGTCGCCGACTCGCTCGATTTTCAGGAACGGCTCCATACGGCTTTGCCCTCGCTCCAGACTGATCAGGATCCGATGGCACTGCATCTGGCGGAGGCGCCGGAATTGCGCCAGATTATCTGTCTGGAGGAACAATGCAGTCCATCCGTCCTGCCGCGCAGCAAGGCGATGAAGCTGGGCGAGGATGTGCCGCAGGCCGTCATCGATGACTGCGCAGAGGCTGTGGAGCCGGGCGATACCGGACTGATCCTCTACACCTCCGGCACCACGTCCAATCCGAAAGGCTGCATGATCAGCAACCGGGCGATGGTCGGCAACAGCCGCAATCTGGGCAAGCGATATGAAGTGACGGCGCATGACAAGGTCTGGTCGCCGCTGCCGATTTACCACATCGCCGGAATACTGCCGATGATGATGGTGATCGACGCGGGCGGGGCCTACCTTACCGTGTCGTTCTTCGAAGCGGGAACCGCGCTGGAAATGCTGGAGCGGGAACGCGCCACCATTGCCTATCCCGCCTTTGTCACCATCATGCAGGACCTCATTTCGCACGAACGCTTCGCCAAGACTGATCTGTCCTCCATGCGCCTGATGAACAGCAATTTTGCCGTCCAGCCCGCGTGGATCAAGACCGCGATGATAGAGGCGATGCCGTCCATCACGCATGTCGGCACCTATGGACTGACAGAAGCGGCGGGCACGATCTGCACCAGCGCTCTTGATGAAAGCGAAGAAAGCCGCACTACCAGGCTCGGTGTGCCGCTGGACGAATGGGAATTGCGCATCGTCGATTTTGAAACGGGGCGCGAATGCGCGACGGGCGAGCGCGGGGAAATCTGCGCGCGCGGGCCGAACATGCTCAGCGGATATTACAATTCGCCCGAGAAGACAGCGGAGAGCATTCGCGATGGCTGGCTGCACACTGGCGACATCGGATCGCTGGATGAGGCGGGAACGATCATGTTCCATGGCCGCACCAAGGATATGCTGAAAGTCGGCGGCGAGAACGTGGCGGCGGCGGAGATCGAAGGCGTCTTGCAAACCCATGATGCGGTGAAGCTGGCGCAGGTCGTGGGTATTCCCGATGAACGCTATGTCGAAGTGCCGGTCGGGTTCGTGGAGCTTGCAAAGGGTAAACATGCGGACGCGAAGGAACTGATCGAACACTGCCGCGGGCAGATCGCCAATTTCAAATTGCCGCGCGATATCCGCTTTGTGGACAGCTGGCCGATGTCGACTTCAAAAATCCAGAAGTTCCGTTTGCGCGATGAACTGATGAATGAGCTTGGGCTGGAAGAGTAATCAGGTCCTGTCGGACTTCGTCCCGCCGAACCAGTCAGGCCTTCCGCCCGGCCATACGGCGCCGTTCTGCGCCTGCCCCCCGTCAATCACCAGCAAATCTCCGGTGATGAAGTCGCCCGATGGCGCCATCAGGTAAACGCAGGCCTCGGCAATATCCCACACATCGCCGCGCTTTTTCATGGGGTTCGCGTCATGAAAGCGCTCCAGCGCTTCGGGCGGGTATACGCGGAAACCTTCGCTTTCGATCACACCGGGCGCGATGCAATTGACCCTTATACCCAGCGGTGCCCACTCGGTCGCGAGCGTTTTCGACAGGTAGATCACGCCGGCCCGCGCGGCGCATGTGTGCGCAGCCTGCGGCATTCCGCGTTCGACGTTGGCGACGATACTGATGACATTGCCGGGCGCGCCCTTTTCGCGCCAGCGCTGGGCCAGCGTCTGTGTCATCCACCACGTGCCGTTGAGATTGAGGTCGATCACCGACATCCAGCCCTTGCGGCTGAAATCAATCGCGTCCTGCGGGAATTGCCCGCCGGCATTGTTGATCAGATGATCGACTTTGTCGAACCGCGCATAGACAGCGTCGTATAACGCTTCCACATCCTCCGGCTCCCGGATCGACATGGGCACATGCATCGGGCGGCGGCCTGTGGCCTTTTCCATCGCGTCGCAGGCGATGCGCAATTTTTCCTCTGTCCGCCCGCAGATCACCACGTCCGCGCCGAGCCGATTGCAGAGGAAAGCGATGCCTTTGCCAATGCCGGACCCGCCACCGCTGATGACAACGACCTGACCTTCCAGCAGTCCTTCGCGGTACACAGTGTCCATCGTTGCCAGTTCTTCGTTGGTGAAGCCGAATTCTGGCTTATCGCTATCCGCAGATGGCACCGGTTCAATAGTGTTCACGCATCCACCCAATCTTGCAGAACCGGCTCTACGGCGAGGCCTTCGGGCAGGCGGTTCGCGCCAATCCGTCGGTCCAGCTCTTCATGCCAGTGATACAGGCGCCGCTCCTGATAATTCAGGGGCATACCCACAAAGCCCGGCGATTCCAGCGATTCCTGAATTTGCGGAGCATATTGCAGGTCTTCATACAGGATACGCTCCCAATTGGCGGTGCGTTCTTCCCACTTGGGATGCGGATTTTCGGGATCGTGTTCCGGCGCAATCCACGTCGAAACCACGCGGCAGGTGTTGGTGCCAGTCGGCCAGAATTGCAGCAGCGGAACGCCGCTGTCGGACGGCGGCATCACGAAATTCGGATAGATCATGTAGCTGACATTATTGTCGCGCGGAATCTCCGTGACTTTGGGCAGCTTCGGCATGCCGATCGTGCCGGGGTCTTGCCAATCAGGCCGCTTGTTTGGCGTGACCATGCGTGAATGACCCTTGGGCCACAGCACCGCTGTCATGCCCCGGTGATCAAGGAACCGGTCGACCGATTTCTGGTGGATCGATTTAAGGTGATACACCTCAAGGAACGCGTCGAGCAGCACTTTGACATTGCATTCGACTTCGTAAGACCGGCTTTCGACGAAATCGAGCTTATCGAATTCGAACTGATCGAACTCTGCCGCCATCGGGCCGAGGTGATCCATCAGCGGTTCGGCTTCCGGATCTTCATTCACGAAGATCAGTTTGCCCAGTGTCTCGCAGCGGACCGGTTTCAGCGAATGGCATGACATATCGAAATCGGTGAAGTCCCGCTTGTCGCGTACTGCAACCAGGCTGCCATCAAGTTTGTAGGACCAGCCGTGATAGCCGCAGACGAAGCCGCGGCCATTGCCCTTGTCCTCTGTCACCAACGGCGCACCGCGGTGCTGGCAGGTGTTGTAAAAGGCGCGGAATTCGCCGGACAGGTCGCGCAGGACGATAATGGGGGAGCCGCTATTGCGGATCAGCATCCAGTCGCCGGGCTCTGGTATCTGGTCCGCATGGCAGCCGTAAACCCACGCGCGCTTCCACATGAATTCGCGCTCCAGCCCGAGAAACTCTGCATCGACATAACGGCCGGCAGGGATCGGGGGGAGGCGCGGAAAACCGCTTGGCGGGGCCTTGCGCTCCGCCTCCATTTCCATGTTCTGCTTTATCTGGGCTGTCTGCGCCGCGTCCATTTTCGCATCCTCCAGCGTGTTGTCATGACCATAACGCAGCAATCAGATAAAACAATCATGAATGTTTTTTATTGGCGCGCATCTGGGCCATTGCTGTCTAGCGTGATAGACCGGATTTCGCTGATCCCGGCTTGGCCTTCGCTGGCCGGAGCTTTAGGGAGGCCCGATCCTGTATTGCTGATACATAAACCGAGTACTCTTCCGATCTTACGATAACCCGAGCGCAGTGGACCTATTTTATGCAAGACATCTATATCCTTTCCGGCGCCCGCACGGCCATCGGTACCTTCGGCGGCACATTGGCGAAGTTTCGCCCGGCGGAACTTGGCACAATCGTCATCAAGGAAGCGCTGGAGCGTGCAGGCGTGGCACCGGAAAAGATTTCGCAGACGGCCGTGGGTATCGTGATCCCGACGCAGCCTGCCGATGCCTATGTCAGCCGTGTTGCTTCGGTAAATGCCGGCATTCCGGTTGAAAGCACGGCGATGAACGTGAATCGGCTGTGCGGATCGGGCCTGCAGGCGATTGTTTCCGTCGCACAGGCGATCAAGCTGGGCGAATGCGATTACGCGATCGGAGCGGGCACAGAAGTCATGTCCCATGCGCCGCATATGACCAATGGCGCACGGTCGGGCACCAAGCTTGGTGATCTCATCCTGCAGGACGGGATGCTGGGCGCGCTGCACGATCCGTTCGACAATTTCCACATGGGCATCACAGCCGAAAATGTGGCCGAGCAGCTTTCGATCAGCCGCGAAGAGCAGGACCGGGTCGCAGTCGAAAGCCACAGGCGGGCGGCGAACGCTACCGAGCAAGGGTATTTCAAGGAACAGATCGTCCCGGTTGAAATCACGACGCGCAAAGGCGTGACCCATTTCGACACGGACGAACACGTGCGCGCCGATGCAACGCTGGAATCGATGGCGGGTCTGCGGCCCGTTTTCAAGAAAGACGGCACTGTCACGGCTGGCAATGCCAGCGGCATCAATGACGGGGCTGCTGCCGTCGTTTTGGCGAGCGGCAAGGCCGTGAAAGAGCAGGGCCTGAAGCCGATGGCCAAGATCCTTGGCTGGGGCCATGCCGGCGTCGATCCCGAAGTGATGGGGCTGGGTCCTGTGTACGCGGTTCCGGTCGCGTTGGAGCGGGCAGGGGTGTCGCTGGACGATATCGACGTGATTGAAAGCAACGAAGCATTTGCCGCGCAGGCCTGCGGCGTTGCAAAGCAGCTCGGCTTCGATCCGGCCAAGACCAATCCCAACGGGTCGGGCGTATCGCTGGGCCATCCCGTGGGTGCAACGGGCGCCATTCTGACTGTCAAATGCATGTACGAACTGAAACGCATTGGCGGTCGTTACGGCTTGATCACCATGTGCATCGGCGGCGGGCAAGGCATCGCGCTGGTCATCGAAAACTGCGAATAATCGATCTTGATTGAGGGATGACAGTATCACTGGTAAGGCATTTGTATGTCTTCCTGTGATACCTGCATGGTGCGCAACACCGCGATTTGTTCAGGTTTGAACCCGGACGAAATCGCTCTGCTCAGCACTATCGGGCGCCAGCGGAAGCTTTCTGCTGGCGAGTCGCTGGTCTGGGAAGGCGAGGATTCGGTTCTGGTCGCCAATGTCATCAGCGGCATGATGAAGCTGAGTGCGGGGACCGAAGACGGCCGCGAACAGATTGTCGGCGTAATTTACCCTTCCGACTTCATCGGCAGGCCTTTCGGGCGATCGACCGATTATTCGGTGACTGCGCTGACCGATACAGAGGTCTGCGTTTTCGCACGTGCCGATTTTGACCGGTTCGCCGCTGAACATCCCGCGCTCGAGCATAAATTGCTGGAACGCACACTCACCGAACTTGACCGGACTCGCCGCTGGATGCTGCTGCTGTCACAAAAGAATGCGCAGGAAAAAATCTCCACCTTCCTGTTGGAAATGTCCGAGAGACTGGCGCCTGCAACTTGTGAAGCAGGGGCAAGCCCGCAGCCGCTGCGGGGTTTCGATTTGCCGTTCTCTCGCCAGCAGATCGGTGATGTGCTTGGCCTGACCATTGAAACTGTCAGCCGCCAGATGATGGCTCTCAGCCGGGCAGGTGTCATCGCCTTGCCCACGCGCCGCGCTGTGGAGATTATCGACCGGCGGGCATTGGTAGATGTGGCCCGGTAGAGCGAGCGGCAGCGGGCAGATCAGTCGCCGCTGCGTCCGATGCCGGATCGCAGCATGTCGTTGGCAAGGTCTGCAATCCGCTGTGCATCGCCGTCTTCCGACCAGACCGAATATCGCAGACCCAAAAAGACATTCATCCCCATCAGCGCCCAGGCGTGGGCATCCTCCATGCCTTCGCGAAATTCGCCAGCGGCCTCCCCCTTTTGCAAGCGGTCCAGAATACGTGCAGCGGTAGTTTCGTAATGGCGGCGGAAACTTTCCGGATCGACGAATTCGGCTTCGTCGATGATGCGGTAGATTTCCTTATGCTCGCGGGCGAAATCCAGGAATGCATGCAGCGCCGCGCGCTCTATCTCGAAAGCGCCGGTTTCCGGCTTTACCGCTTCCCCGGCATGGCGTGCGACCTGCGCGCTCATATCCTGAACCAGCGCGCGGAAGATTGCGTCCTTGCTGTCGAAATAGGTGTAAAAACTGCCCAGCGCTGTGCCTGCACGGCGGGTTATCGCGCTGATGGAAGCTTCATGAAAGCCCTTTTCGCCAAATTCCAGCGCAGCGGCATCCAGCAGCTTGCGTAAGGTTTCGCGCCCGCGAGCGGTGCGCGGCGACTTGGCGCGATCATCCTGCGGATCGGTCTGTGTGGCTCCCATACCACGGCGCTAACCCGAAATTTGAATGGGTGCAAAGAAAAAAGTTGAAAGGTGGTTCAGGTTTCAATATTAGGCGGCAAATAGAAAAGAACATCTTTGGGAGAAAATTGATGTCGAAAGCCTTTCTGCGCCAGTCCGCGGCCTCCGCACTTGTCCTTTGTGCGCTGGCTGTGCCGGCCCATGCACAGCAGCAGGGCGGGCCTGACGATGCACAGGCGGATGAGCAGGCGGATGAGCAGGCAACCGGCACGATTATCGTGACCGCCCGCCGCCGCGAAGAACGGCTGCTCGATGTTCCCGTTGCCGTCAGTAGCTTTGGCGCAGAGGAACTGCAGCGCCGCGGTTCTGTCGACATCACCGATATTGCGCAAATCACGCCCAACACCACGCTGGAGGAATCGCGCGGCACCAACTCTACGCTTTCCGCCTTCATTCGCGGTATCGGCCAGCAGGACCCGGTCTCCGGCTTCGAGCAGGGCGTCGGCATTTACCTGGACGATGTTTACCTGAACCGCCCGCAGGCTGCTGTCCTCGATATCTATGATGTCGAGCGCATCGAAGTCCTGCGCGGCCCTCAGGGCACGCTGTATGGCCGCAACACCATCGGCGGCGCGGTGAAATATGTCACACGCGAATTGCCCGACGAACTCAGCGTGCGGCTGCGCGGAACATATGGTTCCTTCGACCGGGCTGAAGGTGTGGTGACGGTGTCGGCGCCAATCGCCGATCCGGTCCGCGTCGGCGCTTCGGTAGCGCGCCTTTCACGCGGAGGTTTCGGTGAAAACCTGACCACGGGCGAGGACAATTACAACAAGGATATCTGGGCTGCGCGCGGCACGATCGAAGTGGGCGGCAATGGCGAGCCATATCTGCTGCGCATTTCCGGTGATTACTCGCATGACATGAGCAATGCGCGCGGTGGCCACCGGTTGATCCCGGGCGCGGCTTCGGGCGCGCCAGTGCTGGACAACGTTTTCGACACCCGCGGCGGACTTGTTGATCCGGAACAGGACGTCGAAGCCTACGGGATTGCCATCAATGCCCGCATCGATCTGTCAGACGCGCTGACATTGCGGTCCATCACGGCATACCGCGCCGACCAGAGCGCATCGCCCATCGATTTCGACGCGCTGCCTGCGGTCGATCTGGATGTGCCGGCGTTCTACACCAACGAACAGACCAGCCAGGAATTGCAGTTGATCTGGGACGATGGCGGGCGGTTTAGCGGATTGCTGGGCGGGTATTATCTGAATGCCGCCGCCGATACGCAGTTCGACGTGCGCCTGTTCACCACTTTCAATGGCTTCACCGCTTTCACACAGGCCAATGTCGATACCGAAACCTATGCGGTTTTCGGCGATTTCAGCTTTGATATCACAGACCAGCTGAGCCTGTCTGTCGGTGGTCGTTACACCTGGGATGAACGTTCCGCGACCATTCTGCGGCAGAATTTCCTTGGCGGCGGTTCGCCAGTGTTCGGCGGCGCGGGCATTCCCTTTGGCGGAGCAAGCACAGATTTTGACGGGTCGGAGGATTTCAACAAATTCACCCCGCGCGTCTCGCTCAGCTATCAGCCGACCCCCGATCACAATATCTACGCCAGCTTCTCGCAAGGCTTCAAAGGCGGCGGGTTCGACCCGCGCGGTGTTGGTGTAAACGCTCCCGCCGCGACACCGGGCGCACCGACCGATGCTGAAATCGCCGACTTCCTCAGCTTCGCGCCGGAATCGGTCGATAGCTACGAAGTGGGCTACAAGGGCAGCTTGCTGGACGATGCGGTCTATGTGGCGCTGGCAGGCTTCTATGCCGAATATACCGATGTTCAAATTCCCGGCTCGGTCGCGTGTAATCAGGGCGGGATCGCCACGTTCTGCGGCGTTGTTTCCAATGCAGGTGCGGCTGAATTCATGGGCCTGGAGCTGGAAACCAACGCCCGTCTGGCGCGCGACTTCCTTTCGCCGGGTGACGATTTGCGCTTCATCGGGTCACTCGGTTGGATCGATGCGGAATATACCGAATTCATCACGAATATCGGCGGCACACCGACCGATGTTGCCGAATTCCGCCAAGTGCAGAATACTCCTGAATGGAGCGGTAGTGCGACCTTGGGGTACACGACCCCTGTCGGCGGCGGCGATCTTTACCTTGGCAGCACGGTTTCTTTCCGCAGCTCCACAACGCAGTTCGAAATCGCCAACCCGTTCCTAGATCAAGACGGATATGCCCTGGTCGATGCCAGCATTGTCTACAATGACGACAGCGGTTGGAGCCTGGGCCTCTACGGCAGAAATCTGACCGACAAGGAATATCGCACATCGGGCTACACCTTCATCGCAATCGATCCGGTGACCGGCGAACCCGTGCTGACCGGCGGGCAACCCACACCAAACCTCGGCACGGAAGGCACGCTGACGGCCTTCTACGGCAATCCGCGCCAGGTTTATGTCACGGCCACCATTGAATTTTGATCCGCTGACCGGCGGACAGATAATGGATGGCGCGATAAATTACCGCGAGCATTTCTATGCCAGTGGATGCGGACAGGTCGAACTGTTCGCGCGGGATTACGGGGGGGCGGGTCAGCCCGTGCTGATGATGCACGGGCTGACCCGCAACAGCGCAGATTTTGAGCCGCTGGCGGCGCATCTGGCGGGCGATTATCGGCTGATCGTCCCCGACCAGCGCGGTCGCGGGCGCTCGTCGAATGATCCCGATCCGGCCAATTACAGGCCTGACGTGTACGCAGGCGACATGTTTGCCTTGCTTGGCAGTCTGGCCATCGAAAGCCCGGCGCTCATCGGCACCTCGATGGGCGGCCTGATGGCAATGGTGATGAATGCGATGCATCCGGGCGCCTTCCCGGCAATCGTCTTCAACGACATCGGTCCCGAACTGGCCGAGGAGGGCCTTGCCCGCATTGGCAGCTATGTCGGCGGCGGAACATCGTTTGCCAACTGGGATGATGCGGCGCTCGCCTGCGCGGCAATCAACGCATCAGCCTTTCCCGATTTTGGCGAAGCCGATTGGCAGCGATGGGCCCGGCGCACGTGCCGGACTTTGCCGGACGGACGCATCGCCTTTGCCTACGATCCAGCGATCGCTGAAGGGTTTTCCGATATCGGCGACACTCCACAGGCCGACCTTTGGCCGCTGTGGCAGGCGCTGGGTGAAACGCCGGTGCTGGTCATACGCGGCGCATTGTCGGATTTGCTTGCACCCGGTACGATGGCGCGCATGGAAGAGCTTCATCAGGGGCCGTTTACAGGCGTGGAAGTGCCGGGCCGCGGCCATGCACCGCTGCTCGATGAACCGGCGGCGCTGAGCGCCATCGCCGGCTTCCTGAAGGAGCATTACGGGTGAGCCTGGACAAAGCCGCGACAAGCGCGCCACTGAATGCGCCGGTGAGAGCCGACCCGCACCGCAACACCGTTCTGGCGATGCTGCTGGTCGTCTACATCTTCAACTTCGTGGACCGGCAGATTCTGTCGATCCTTGCAGCGCCGATCCAGGCCGATTTGCAATTGTCCGATGGAGAGATGGGGATGCTGGGCGGCATCGCCTTCGCGCTGCTGTATTCGACGATGGCCGTTCCGCTGGCGGCATTGGCGGACCGCACGAGCCGCAGCTGGGTCATCACCGTGTCTCTGGCGGCGTGGAGCGGATTTACCGCGCTGTGCGGACTGGCGACCAACTTCTGGCAAATTTTTCTCGCCCGGCTGGGGGTCGGGATTGGAGAGGCGGGCGGGGTCGCTCCGTCCTATGCGCTGATCGGCGATTATTTCCCCAGCTCGCGGCGCGCAACGGCGTTGTCAGTATATTCGCTGGGCATTCCAATCGGATCTGGGCTCGGTGTGCTGGTAGGCGGATATATTGCGACAACGGTGGACTGGCGCACGGCGTTTTTCGTGGTTGGCCTCTCCGGCGTCATCATCGCGCCGATTTTCAAATTGCTGGTGCGTGACAAGGTGAAGCCTGCAGCCGCCCCTAAGTCAGTGCCGGAAACGCCCGATGCGCCGGCCGTATCGCTCGCTCCGCCATCCTTGCGCGAAACGGCGGGCGTTCTATCGCGCAAGCCTTCGTTCTGGCTGCTCTCGTTCGGCGCTGCAACGTCCTCCATGCTCGGTTATGGCATCGCCTTCTGGCTGCCCAGCCTGCTGATCCGCAGCTTCGGCTTCGATCTTGTGGAGGCCTCGCGGTTCTACGGCGCATTGCTGCTGATCGGCGGCGTGGTCGGCGTGCTGGCGGGCGGCATTATCGCAGACCGGCTGGGAGGCCGCGACCGTGCCTATTTCGCGTGGCTTCCGGGTATCGCTTTCCTGCTCGGCGCGCCGCTATTCGCCGCTGGTATCACGAGCAACGATGCACAGTTTGCCTTCCTGCTGTTCTTGATGCCGCAGGCGCTCGCCTATATCTGGCTTGGGCCGGTATTGTCGGCGATCCAGCATCTGGTGGTGCCCGCCGCGCGCTCCACTGCGTCCGCGCTGTTCTTGCTGATCAACAATCTGATTGGCCTTGGCGGCGGTATCTACGCGCTTGGTGCATTCTCCGACCTGCTGAAGCCCGTTTATGGTGACGAGGCGCTGCGATATTCCATGCTTTACGCGCTTGTGCTGTATGTGCTGGCCGCATTGCTGATGGCGCTGGCCGGACCGTTCCTGCGCAAGGACTGGGTCCACGAGCAGGACTAGTCTTCCGGTTCAGCGGTTCTGCCGCCCATCGATCAGCCGTTCGACCAATGACGGATCGGCCAGGGTAGAGGTGTCTCCCAGCGCGCCGTAATCGTTTTCCGCAATCTTGCGCAGGATGCGGCGCATGATCTTTCCGCTGCGCGTCTTGGGCAGGCCGCCGGTGAATTGCAGATGGTCCGGCGTGGCAATCGGGCCGATTTCCTTGCGGACCCATTGGCGCAGTTCTGCTGCGAGAGCCTCGCTGTCTTCCTCGCCTTCCATCAGCGTGACGTAGCAATAAATGCCTTGTCCCTTGATATCGTGCGGATAGCCGACGACCGCCGCCTCCGACACTTTGGAATGCAGCACCAAAGCGCTTTCCACCTCGGCAGTACCCATCCGATGGCCGGATACGTTAATCACATCGTCCACGCGGCCCGTAATCCAGTAATATCCATCATCATCGCGCTTGCACCCATCGCCGGTAAAGTAGCGCCCCGGGAAGGTGCTGAAATATGCTTCAATAAACCGGTCATGATCGCCGTAAACGGTGCGGGCCTGGCCTGGCCAGCTGTGGGTGATGCACAGATTGCCGTCTGCCGCGCCTTCCAGCGGATGGCCTTCATTGTCGACGAGCAGCGGTTGCACCCCGAAGAAGGGCTTGCCCGCGCTGCCGGGTTTCATGTCGTGCGCATAGGGCAGGGTGGTAATCATGTGTCCGCCCGTTTCGGTCTGCCACCATGTGTCCACAATCGGACAATTGCTATGCCCGACAACCTCGTAATACCAGCGCCAAGCCTCCGGATTGATCGGTTCACCCACTGTGCCGAGCAGGCGAAGAGAGGACAGATCGCGGCTGGTTACCCAGTCATCGCCTTCGCGCATCAACGCGCGGATGGCAGTGGGGGCGGTGTAGAAGATGTTGACCTTGTGTTTCTCGATCACGTCCCAGAACCGGCCGAAATCGGGGTAGTTGGGCACGCCTTCGAATATCACGCTGGTGCCGCCATTGATCAGCGGCCCGTAGGTGACATAGCTGTGGCCAGTGACCCAGCCGATATCGGCGCTGCACCAGAACACCTCGCCCGGCTGATAATCGAACGTATAGTGAAACGTCGCCGCTGCCCATACGCCGTATCCGCCGGTCGTGTGGAGGACGCCCTTGGGCTTTCCGGTGGAACCGCTGGTGTAGAGGATGAAAAGCGGGTCTTCCGCGTTCATTTCCTCGCACGGACAATCGGCATCGCTGGCGACATCGGCGTACCAGTGATCGCGCCCTTCCTGCATCGTAATTTCGCCGCCGGTGTGCCGGATAACCAGCACGCCATCGATGGGGGAACTTGCATCGAGCAGCCTGATGGCGGCATCGATATTGTCTTTCAGCGGCACTCGCTTCGTTCCGCGCAGGCTCTCGTCCGCAGTAACGATGAAGCGGCTTTCGCAGGCCTCTATACGTCCTGCCAGCGCCTCCGGGGAAAACCCGCCGAACACCACCGAATGCACAGCGCCAATGCGCGCACACGCCAGCATGGCCGCCGCACCTTCCACGATCATGGGCATGTAGAGCGTAACACGGTCGCCCTTGCCAACTCCCATCGCTTTCAGCGCGTTGGCCATGCGAACAACCTCGCCGTGCAATTCGCGGTAGGTCAGGCTGCGAGACGGACTGTCCGGGCTGTCTGGTTCGAATATGAAGGCGGCCATGTCGCCGTTTTCTTTCAGGTGGCGGTCCACAGCGTTGTGGCACAGGTTCAATACACCGTCCGAATACCAGGCGATCTCAACCGGATCGAAAGACCATTCGCCACCCTTTGTAGGGAAAACTGACCAGTCGAGCCGCTTCGCCTGATCCAGCCAGAAGGCATCGGGATCACTTATAGATTGGCTGTACAGCGCATCATATTGCTCCGCCGTGCAATGGGCGTTTGCAGTGGCGGCAGGGCGTTTGACCAGATCGCGCATCATCATTTCCTCTTCCCGGAATATGGCTTTCGATAACAGCCTAGCGCCGGATGCCTTTGAGACAAAGGCTGGAAAGTGAAGAACTCAATCCGGCTGGCTGTCTCCGCCCAACGCCTGCCACAATAGAACGCGGGAGCGGCGGGCGCGGCCAATGGCGGCGGCGGCGCGTTCTCCGCTGGCATCGGCAGCGCGGCGGGCATCCAGCACAGTGAGGAAATCGGCGAGGCCTGCTTCGAAGCGGGTGTTGGCAAGCCGGGCTGCACGCTCGGCACTGTCCCGTTCTGCGATGGCAAACGCGGCCTCGGCATCGGTGGAGGCGACAAGGCCATAACCTGTCTCTGCCTCTCCAAGTGCGGCAAAAACCGTCCCGCGATAGGCCTGAAAAGCGGCCTGCTTTTCCGCTGCCGCGCCGTCAATTTCTGCCTCGAGGCGGCCGAAATCGAGCAGCGGCGCAGCGACCGACGCGGCGAGCGAACCGACAATGCTGTCTTCGTCGAGCAGATCGCCCAGATCGAACGACAGGAGGCCGAGCGCCGCTCTCAGGTCGAACTTCGGGAAACGGCTGCGTGCGGTCGCCGCCAGCTCTGCATCTGCGGCGGCGAGGACGGCGGCACTGCGCAGTACGTCCGGGCGATTGGTCAACAGTTCCGACGGTGCACCATCCGGCGCTGCAGGAAGGGCGTGCGGCGGCGCTGGCCGTGCGAAGGCCGCCAGCACCTGCGGCATGGGCTGCGCTGTCAGCGTGACCAGCCTGCCGCCGAGCCGGTTGCGTTCGCTGGCGAGGGCCGCAAGGCGGCTTCGCGAGGATGCGGCGGCGCTTTCGGCGCCGACCCTGTCAAAGCCGGGCGCAATGCCCGCATCTTCGCGCACCCGCGAAAGGCGCGCCAGTTCCAATGCTGCATCAAGGTCGGCCTGCAATGCCGTCTCGCGCGCTTCTATTGTGCGCCAGTCGATCACCGTCCCTGCAATTTCTGCCAGCAGAGCAAGCCGCACCGCAGCCGCGCCAGCCTGCGCCGCATCGATCCGCGCCACCGCTGCGCGTTCCTGTGCGCGCAGGACGCCGAAAATGTCTGGATCCCAGCTGGCGACCAGATTGGCCGAATAGCTGACTTGTTCGGTTTCGATGGAGAAGGGCGAGTTGTCCGGGATATTCAGGTTCTGGCGGCTGCCTGTGATCGATCCGTTCGCGCCTGCTTCCGGCAAGCGGTTTGCACCTGCGCGTGCAGCTCCGGCGCGGGCCTGATCAATCCGCGCAATGGCTTCAGCCAGTGTCGGAGAGCCGGCCAGCGCCTGCGCGGCAAGCGTTTCGAAGGCCGGATCGTCCTGCGGCAGCAGCTCGGCCACGCTGGCGTCGGCATCTGCACCAGCAGCAAACATGAATTCTGCCGGAAGCTGCGGCACGGGTGTTGCCACTTCGGGCGGAGGGCCCGCAACGCATGCACCGAGCGCTAGGGCGGGTAGCAGGGCATAAAGAATGGCTGGCTTGCGCATCGGCTCAGCCCTCCGTCTCGGCAGCCGGAATGAACGCATCGACTTGCTGGCCGACGCGGAAGCTATCGCGGGCGCTGGCGGGCAGAGCATAGATTATCTGCAACACCCGCACATCGACGCGCTCAGCTGCGGTGTTGGTCAATTGCCGCTTCGGCACGACAACCGGCTCTGCACGCACGAAGCTGGCGCTGACCTGATTTTCAGCCGCGCCGCGCGGGGACACCATCGCTGCCTCGCCAAGCGCGACGCGCGGGGCCTGTTCCTCATCGATGTCGATGCGGACATGGAGGGGCCGTGTTTCACCCATCTCGATGATGTTCTGCGATCCGCTGCCGCCGGTGGAAAGGAACTCTCCCGGACGTATATTCACGCTCAGGATTTCTCCGGCCATGGGTGCACGAACAGTTGCGCGGCCCAGTTCGGTCTGGATGGAATTGGCGCGGGCCTGGGCGGCGTTGAGCCGTGCCCGGGCAAGATTCAGCCGTTCCCCCGCCGCCATCACATCGCCTTCAGCGCGGATCACTTCGACGCGGCTGACGGCGGCCGGATCCGATACATTGCGGTACAGTTCCAGCTGGCGGCTGGCCGTGGCCTGCGCGGCGCGCGCTTCGGAAATGGCGGCCCGGGCCTCGGCGATTGCCGCATTTGCTTCGCTCAGCTGTGAACGGATCGCGCGCGTATCCACCGTGAACAGCGGCTGCCCCTGCGTCACGAAATCACCTGGCTGGACGAGCAGATCGGTCACCAGGCCGGAAAGCGCCGTGCCGATCGCAACGATTTCGCTGGACGGTTCGACAATGCCCGAACCGGCGACGCGGGCAACATCGGCCAGATCTCCTGTGGCTGTCGGCGGCTCCCGGCCGGGCTCCGACAGCTCGCGGTCGGGCAGGGTTCGGTAAACATACACAGCCGCCACGATCAGCCCGATCACTGCCAGCAAGGGCAGGATCTGGCGCGAAAAAGACAGGTTCTTGAATGGATTGGCCATCATGCGTCCAATTTAATGATCGTCCGGCATTTCGGTGCCGTCATGGATAAGGCGGCCGTCTTCCAGAACAAGGATACGGTCGGCGAGGTCAAATATACGATTGTCATGGGTCACGATGATCACGCTGCGGTCCTCTGCCAGCGCGACATCGCGCAAGAGGTCCATCACGCGGCGGCCTGATTTGGCATCGAGCGCGGCAGTCGGCTCGTCACACACCACCAGGCGCGGCTCGTGCACCAGGGCGCGGGCAATGGCGACGCGCTGCTGCTGCCCGCCGGATAGCTGGTTCGGCAATTTGTCGGCCTGATCCGCGATATTGAGCGCGTCCAGCATTTCGGCGGCCTTGGCGCGCGCTTTCTTGCGGTCCATGCCCTGCGCGATAAGCGGGACAGCGGCGTTGCTGGCCGCATCTATCGCCGGGATCAGATTGTACTGCTGGAAAATGAAGCCGATGTTCTGCAACCGGAAGTCCACCAGGTCATCATCTTTCAGTCCGTAGATATCCGTGCCGAACACCTCGACTGAGCCTTCGGTCGGCCACAGGATGCCGCACATGATCGAGATAAGGGTGGTCTTGCCAGAGCCGCTTTCTCCAACAAGATAGGTGAGTTCTCCCGGGCACACATCAAGGTCGATGCCGTGCAGCACGCGGATTGTTTCCTGCCCTGCATCAAAATCGCGGGAGATATTGCGCGCCGAAATGGCAGTGCGGCCATTCGGGGTGGCAATGACGGTTTCGATCTCACTCACCGGAACACCGCCGCCGGCTCGGTTTTCATCACGCCGCGCAGCGCCAGCCAGCCGGTGATCGTGATGATGACCACCATCGCCACAAGGCTGATCAAGGGCACCTCCCACGGAATGTAGAAGCCTTTGAAAAAGGAACTGCCAGAATTGCCCCAGATGAAACCGACTGTACCGAGCAGGCCAAGCGCGTATCCGATCAATCCGACCATACCGGCCTGCGTGGCGACCATGCCGCGAATTTTGCCATTCTTCACGCCAATCGCCTTCAGCGCGCCAAATTGTTTTATGTTGTCGCGAATGAACAGGCTGAACGTCAGCCCCACAATCGCCACACCTACGATGAAGCCGAGCACAACGGTAATGCCGAAATTGATCGGGATGCCGGTATTTTCAATGATGAAGTCCACCCCGTCGCGGGCAAATTGATCGCGGGTGCGGGCGCGCAGGCCGGTTTCCGCCTCGATCCTGCTGGCAAGCTGTTCAGGCGTGATGCCGTCCGCCGCGCTTGCCAAGATGAACGACAGACGGTTGCGTGTGCCCGGCACGTAATTGAGCGCCTGGCTGTATTTGGTGTAAAGCGAAACCTGGCTGGTGAAGCTGGGGATCGCGTCCGTCACACCGCGGATAACGGCGCGCTGGTCATTCAGCTCCAGACGGACTCCGATGGGCGATTGGCCTTCTTCGAACAGGTTGCCCACACCGACGTCATCGATGATTACAGTATCGGGCTGTGACAAGACATCCTTGCTGCCTTCTACCATCCGGTTCGGCAATCCGATCAGCGTCGCATCGTCCACCCCGATGACGGTCACGCCTTCCAGATCACCGTCACGGGTGCGGACAGAGGCATTGGCGCGCAAATGCGGGACCGCCCATTCGACGCCTTCTACGCCGCGCACTGTATCGAGCGCGGTGGAGGGCATGGGGAAGTTCACATCGGTAGTGCGGCTGACCTCATCCATGATCCAAACGTCGGCGGTCGGCTCGTTATAAACACCGCTCGCCCCGCGCTCGATCAGATTGACGAAAACGGTGAGCTGCTGGGTTATCAGCAGAGTAGAAAAGGCAATACCGAACAGCAGGCCGTAGAATTTCTGCGCATCACCGGTGAGCATGCGAATGGCAATCCAGTTCACGGGGGTATCCCTTGCCTTGTTAACGCGATGCGCCCATTATTGAACGGTCGCGTTTAATTGTACGGAGCCGTTCATTTTGTCAACCCAGCCTAAAAGACGCATGGGCAGGCCCGCAGATGCCGGGAAACGCGCGGCCATTGTTGCTGCGGCAACTGCGGCGTTTTTCGACAAGGGATTTGCAGGGTCCTCGATCGAGCAGATTGCTGCCGATGCGGGCGTTTCCAAAGTCACGGTCTACAACCATTTCCAGGACAAGCGCGGCCTGTTCGTGGCGGCTGTCGAGAACCAGTGCGAAATGATGCGGGAGCATTTTTCGATCGAGAACATCACGCGCGGCACATTGCGGCAAAGGTTGACCGCTATCGGCGAGAACATGGTCCGGTTCCTGTCGCGCGAAGAGATGGTCCAGTTCGAACGCCGGATCGCTGCGGAAACGGAAGCGGAACCCGAAATCGGCGCTGCTTTTCTGGCCGCCGGACCGCACCGGATGCTGGCAGCATTCACGGCCTTCATCGAAGCGATGGTGGCCGCCGGAGAACTCATCGTCGATGATGCGCAGCTTGCCGCCGAGCAATTTGCCTGCATGTGCAAAGGCATGGGCGATCTGGAGCGGCGCTTTGGCGAGAAGAACGACGAGGTTCGCAACCGCCAGCGTATCGAGCAAGCGGTGGAGGTATTCTGCCGTGCCTATTCTGCCGCGAGAGCCCGCTGACGCGCCACGGAGCCAGCCAGGTTAGCGCACTGGCGCTACATTAATATCACGTCGATGGCGTCTTTCGCGCAAGACTGTGTCTAAATGGCCACTGTTTGTGACAGATCATGCCCCGCCTTAATGACACCGCTGTCATTCCGGTGTGATGTGATTAAAAGGCTCTGATTACACCTGCGTAAACGTGGGGACGACGAATACGGGATCGAGAAGAACAGCCTGCCACAGGCCTCAGCGATGAAACGTCTGAAGCCGGCGGCCACCAATTGGTATGACAGATATCGTTTAATCGGTATGAATTTGGCTTGACAAAAAGGTATGCAAATTTAGTTTTTGCTCAAGAATAATAAATGGGAGAGATATTGTGAGGAATACGAAAGGCGGCTTTGCCCGTCGAAACCGCGTCGTCGCTGGCCTTCTGGCCGGAAGCGTTCTTGCTATCAGTGCGGCGCCCGCGATGGCGCAGGATAATATTGGCGATCCGGAAGTTGACGAAAACGAAGTGATCGTCGTCACCGGGATTCGCAGCGCGCTGCAAAGCGCCCTCAACGAAGAGCGTAATGCGGACAGCCTGATCGAGGTCATCCAGGCCGAAGATATCGGTAAACTGCCTGACCAGAACCTCGCAGAAGTCCTCGAAAATATTCCGGGCGTCCAGATCACTCGCCGCGCCGGTGTCGGCAGCGGCGTGCAGATCCGCGGTACCAACGATAACCGCACCGAAATCAACGGCGTTTCGACTGTGGGCTCTGGCGCTGGCCGTGGCGGCATCAACTTCGAAGATGTGAACGCCGCAATCATTGCCTCGCTCGAAGTTATCAAGGCGCCGGAAGCGCGCACGATCGAAGGTTCGGTCGGCGGCACGATCAACCTGCGGACAATCCGCCCGCTGGATATCATAGACCGCGTCGCTAGCTTGCGTGTGCAGGGCGAATACAGCGAATTCTCTGACACTTTCAGCCCGCGTGTTGCCGCCAGCTTTGGTGACAATTGGGAAACCGGGATTGGTGACATCGGTATCGTGATCGCCGGTAGCTATACCGAACAGGAAGCGCTTTCCCTGCGTCCACGCGTCGACCGCGACGGCGGCCTTGTCGAGAATGTGAATGCCGACGTAATTCGTAATGGCAGCCTTGAAGATCAGCCAACGCGCCGCCCTGCTGCGCAAGATTTCGATTTCCTTGGTATTCAGTTCCTCAACCAGGAATTGGAGAACTTCAAATACGAAACAATCAACGTCGCTGGCTCGGTCGAATGGGCGCCGTCCGAGAATTTCACACTCTTCTTCGACGGTTTCTACAACGACCAGCAGCGTCGCCAGGACAGCAACCGCGTCCAGGGTTCCGGCGTAAGTGCAGTTCTCAATTACAATGTTCCCGATACTTTCGAGACAATCAATTACGGGTCGCTCGATGGCGTTACGCTGGGCAGCATCGAAGCTGCTTTGACTGGTGTGATCGAGCCGAATCTGGGCGTCGACGATGATGATCCCAACCTGCGCTTTTCAAGCGATACCGGTGCTCGTCTGACCGAAAGCCAGCTTTATCGTCTCGGATTTGATTGGGAAATTGGCCTCGTGTCGATCCGGGTGGAAGGCTCCACGTCGCGTTCGGAAACACGCAACCCGAACCTCAGCACTACGCTGAACTTTATCAACCCCAATGCGCCGCTCGATGGTGGTGGTGGCAACGACAACGCCGTGCCATTCCGTTACGATCTGAGTGACGGTCTGACATTTGGCATTAACGAGAGCTCGCCATTTGCGCCGTCCGCAGCTGATCTTCTCAACCCGGCCAACGTAGTGCTGCAATCCATCACCGTCGGCAATGATGAAACCGAAAACAGCGAGGATGCCTTCCGCGTCGACTTGTCTTACGACACTTACGAGCTGACCAACTTCCTCACGTCGCTCGATTTCGGCTTCCGGTACAACAAGCGTAACAGCTACTTCCAGGATGTCGCCTCCAACCTCAATCTTACCAGATTGAGTGACAGCCCAAGCGGGACTGCTTTTGCAGACCTGCTCGTTCCGGGACCTGATTTTGCGGGTGATTTTGACGGGCGCACATTGGCCTTCCGGGACTTCCTTCTGATTGACCCGGAACGGTCATTCAACGATCAGCAAGGCACGCTGAATGCACTTCGGGCGGCGTTGCTGACAGCGCCGGGAATGCGCACAATCGATGATCCGAGCGCTAGCCCTGAAGGCTTCTTCGACATCGATGAAGAAACCGCCTCCGCTTACGCACAAGCGAATTTTGAAGTGGGTCCGGTTCGCGGCAACGTCGGTCTTCGGTATGTCGCCACCAACATTGCTTCGACGGGAAACAATATCAGCAATGGCGCGGTGACGAAGGTTACCACCACGGGCGCGTATGAAGAATGGCTCCCACGCGTTAACCTGTCTGCCGAAGTGCTCGATAATCTGGTTCTTCGCGCGTCCTACACCGAAGATATCAACCGGCCGGATTTCAATGCCTTGTCGACTTCGATCGTTTTCGGGACCAGCTCGCAAGCTGCAATTTCAATCGGCAATCCAAACCTCGCACCGGAAACTGTATCTTCCTACGATGCCTCGGCTGACTGGTACTTTGCGCCATCAGCTCTGCTTAGCGTGGGCGTATTCCATAAGGTTCGTGACAATCTGTTTGTCTCGCAGCTTGAACAGGCTCCGGAAGATGGAAACGGGTTCAGGGACATTACTCCGCCTTGCGAGGGCGGTGGTATTTTCAACCCGATCGCAAACCGGAATGTGTCTTCCAACATTCCAGGCACCGGAATCTGCGTCGATATCCTCACACAGATCAACGACACTGCCTCGACCACCCAGACGGGTATCGAAGTCGCGTTCCAGTATGACCTTTCCGATTTCGAGGACACGCTCGGTTTCGCGTCGGGCTTCGGCGTGATTGCCAACTACACCTACCAGGAATTTGGTGGTGGCGAGGCGTTCAACACGTCTGCGGGACGCGGAACGGACATCTTCAATGCGATCAATGGTATCTACAACGATGCCAACTTCGTCGAAGTAACCGCCGTTCAGGGTCTGCTGGACTTCTCGCCGCACGCGTACAACGTGACGCTGTTCTACGAGAAGTACGGCCTGTCGGCTCGTGCACGTTACACCTGGCGTGATGCGTTCCGTACGCTGGATACGGCGGGCGGTGCGTCGCTGAACAGTACGCTCGGCTTCCCGGTCGTGACCGAGGCAAGAGGGCAGCTGAACGCCAGCGTCGTTTACAACATCACCGATTACCTGAGCGTTGGTGTCGAAGGCGTGAACCTGACCAAGTCGGACATCACACAGTCTTGCGTGAACGAAGGCGCGCAGTTCTGCTTCCAGGGTCTTCCTGACCGGCGTCTCACATTCGGTGCAACTCTCAGCTTCTAACGCTGACGACCACACCGCTGACGACAAGGGAAAGCGCCTCACGATTGTGGGGCGCTTTTTCTGTGTCGGTTCGTTGCACTGGCAAATCCGCAAACGCGGCCTCACCAGTCTGATCCGTGTATCATTACCGCAACACATCAATTGGTATTACAGTTAGTTCGCGATTGGCATGTCCGTTAGGTTGACATGCTGGCTTACCTGCCTAACCTGAACCCATAACAACGACTCTGGGAGAGTAATGATGGGAATTGGGAAGGACGGCGCTCGCCGGTCCAGCAAGAAGCAGCACGTCATGGCGGGGCTTCTTGCCACCAGTGCAATCGTTTTGACTGTTGCTCCGGCAATGGCGCAGGATTCCGCAGATAGCGAAGGGGCTGCTGGCGGTCAGGATATCGTCGTCACCGGTATTCGCGGAACCATCCAATCCTCCATCGCAGAAAAACGTGACAATGATCTGATCGTCGATGTCCTCACATCGGATGAAATCGGCGATTTGCCGGCGCTCTCCATTGGTGAAGCGCTTGAGACAATAACCGGTGCAGCGTCGCACCGCGAGCAGGGCGGCGCCACGGAAATCGCGCTTCGCGGTCTTGGGCCCTTCCTCAGCTCGACCACTATCAACGGCCGTATTGCGACCAACGGCAGTGGTGATCGCTCGGTAAATTTCAGCCAATTTCCCTCTGAACTGTTCAACACGCTGGCGATCTACAAGACGCAATCGGCAAGCCTGATCGAAGGCGGCGTGGCCGGGCAGATCGCCCTGGAAACAGTTGCACCGCTCGATTACGGGCGCAGGCGCTTTCAGGCGGAATATAAACTTCCCTACAACCCGCAGAATTTCAACGTCGATGAAGACCAGCGTTTTCGCGATTTCGGGCACCGCATCACGCTCAGCTACGTCGACCAGTATGACCTTGGCGAATATGGCGAGCTTGGTATTTCAGTAGGTTACCAGACCAATCGCTCAACCAATCCGGAGCGCGAGGCCAATGTCAGCAACACGATCCAGGCCTGCGTCCTTGATCCGACAACGCCGAATGCCGGTGTCTATGATGACGGCAATTGCAACTCCAACGATGACGTGGTCAACGCGCTGCGCGACGGGACGAATACCAACGATTTCATTATCGCGCGCAACAGTTATGGCCTTCGCACCAACATCACCGATGATCAGCGCGATTCGTTCTTTGCGGCGCTCCAGTACCGGCCTTCGCCGACCTTCGAGGTCAATGCAGATTTCCAGTATGCGAAGCGGTTTTACAACGAACAGCGCAGCGACCTAGGCTTCGTGGAAGGCCGGCGCGTCGATGCGCCCGGCGATCCGAACCGCATCGATCTGCCGCTGATCTACACCGAGAGCGGCGCCTTGCGTCAGTACACCGGTGAACAGCGGATCGAAGCGACAAGCGAATATCTCCAGAGGGAGGAAAATTATTACGGCGGCGGCATCAATTTCATTGCCGAGGCTGGCGACCGGCTGACTGTGTCGGGCGATGTTTCGTATTCCCAGACCCAGCGGATCGAGCAGGCCGTGCAGGTCCGTTTCCGCACCGAGGATAATGAAGACATCACGGGCGCCGCAGTATGGCCAGACGCGCGCGAAAGCGATGGTTCGTCGACCAACGACCGTGTCGAAACGGCTGTGCAGATCATGCAAAACGGATCGCAGGGGCTGAATTTCTTCACCCAGAACTTCGACGTCACCAACCATGATCTGTTTGCGAACGATCCACGCGTACGCGCCGATCTTGAGCAGGACCGGTACAATTCGATCTGGGCCGGACGGCTGGACGCGGAATATGAGCTTGATGGCTTCATCTCGTCGATCATGACCGGCGTCCGCTATCAGGACTTGAGCTATCAGGATGTTCCTGGCGCATCCGGTTCAAGCCGTTTCGAGAACAGCTATAACGACACCGATGATACGGGCGCACTGGCGGCAGCAAACCGGGAATGCCGGACGAACTTCCCTGTTTCCGGCTTCCTGTCATCCGTGTCTGGCGGCAACCCGCTCATCACCAATCTCGACGAGAACGGCAATGTGATCGGCACTGCCAATTCCTTCGCCACCTTCGACGCGCTTTGCGTGGTGCAGGTTTTGGAGCGTGAAGACCCTTCGGGCCTGTCGTTCGACAACAATGGCGTGCCGATTTTCCCGACCGGCGATTTCGATTCAATCCAGAACAGCGACATTACAGAGCGTACCTGGGCCGGTTACGTGCAGGCCAACTTCAACGGTGATCTCGGTTCACTTCCGGTGCGCGGAAACCTAGGTGTCCGAGTGGTCCACACCGAAGTGGACTCGCGCGGTTTCCGCGGAACGTTGAACGCAGTGTTCGATGATACGACCGGTGAATTGATCGATATTGTTTCGGATGAAAACTCGCTCGTCGTCGTATCGGGCGGCGGTTCCTACACGGAATATTTGCCCAGCTTCAATCTGACCGGTGAATTCACACCCGATCTGCTTGGGCGCTTTGCAGTGTACCGTGCACTTTCACGCCCTGATCCGTCCTCGCTCAGTTTCGGGCGCACTTTCAATGCCTTGGTCGACGAAGGCGCGCCAGTGTTCTCTGTCGAAGAAGCGCTGGGTTCTGCCGGCGCAACCGGCAATCCTTTCACCCAGCCGCTTCTGTCATGGAACGCGGACGTCGCCCTTGAATGGTATCCGGACGAGGATTCAATTTTTGCGGTGGGTTTTTACTATAAGAAATTCGACGGCGGGTTTGTAAACTCCCGGCAGACTGAAATCTTCAATGTCGACGGTGTGGATCTGGAGACGGTTGTTTCCACCACCAATGTGACCGGCGAAAGCAGCGATATCTACGGTCTTGAAGTGACTGCGGCCCATCGGTTCAGCTGGTTGCCCGCGCCGCTTGACGGGTTGGGTTTCAAGGTCAGCTACAATTACGCCAATTCGAATTTTGAATTCGAGGATGATACGCTGGGCGCTGTCACGATCTTCAATGACGATGGATCGGTCGCCGGTGTCCAGCCGGGGCTGATCGTTCCGGCAAACATCTTTGGTTTGTCGAAGCATGTTGTCTCGGCGCAGGCCTATTACGAGATTGGCCCGGTCGAATTGCAGGGCGTGTGGAAGTACCGCACGAATTACTTCCAGCAGTTCGTCGCAACGCCCGGCCGCATTCGTTACGTGGACGATACCAGCGTTTTCGAAGCGCGCGTTTCCTTCCGTTTGACGGACAATGTCACCTTCCGCCTGGAAGGGATAAACCTCTTCAACGAGCCGCGGATCGATTATCGCGGCGCACCGGACGATTTCTCGTCGGTGTCGGTTTACGGAGCGCGGTACTTCGCGGGTGTGCGCTTCCGCTTCTGAACTCTCCCTGGAGGCGCCCTATCTTCGAACAGGGCGCCTTCCTTTTTCAGCCGTTGCTGTAGCGGGCGAAACAATTTAGTCTGGAGTTTAACCTAGCGCGTTTCTGTACACATAATCCGGGGCAGGGGATGACTGCGAAAAGACTGTACCAATCCATCGCGAGGCAAATCGCCGAGATGATTGACGAGGGAGCCTTCCCCGTCGGTTCACGCTTACCCGGAGAGCGCGAGCTTGCCGAAAAGTTCGACGTCAGCCGCGTGACGATCCGCGAGGCCGAAATCGCCTTGCAGGCTATCGGGCGGCTGGAAATCAAGACCGGATCTGGCGTCTATGTTGCCGACAATGCGCCAAGTCCCGAGGAGTCGCTTCCCAGCGTCAGCGCTTTCGAAGTGACTGAGGCGCGCATGCTGATTGAGTCAGAGGCAGCAGCGCTGGCGGCCCACAACATCACCGACGAACAGATTGACCGGATTGCAGAGCTGGTCAACCAGATGGCCGTTGGCGGAAAGGAAGAGGGGGACAGGGCCGATGAATTGTTCCATGAAACCATCGCCAAGGCATCCAATAATGCCGCGATCCTGCACAGCGTTAAGCAGCTTTGGCAGATGCGCGATTCCATCCCCCAGGTGAAAGCGGTTTACGAATCCGTGTGCGATAACAATCAGCATATCCGTACGGCAGAACATCGCGCCGTTTTCGAGGCGCTGAAGGCCCGCGATCCGGCTGCAGCACGGGCGGCCATGCGCGAACATTTCCAGCGGCTTATCGGTACCATGCTCGATGCGACCGAACGTCAGGCGATGGCGGAGGTTCAGGAGCGCGCCAGCGCCAGCCGCGAACGGTTCCTCTCCGCAGCGAAACTTCACTAAACTGCATAATCCCGATTGGTATGACAGAGTTTCGATTTTGGCATGCAATTCCGATTGACACCATGTGCACCAACCTTATTGTCTTTCCAAACTATAATGGAAGGGACGATGGATGGTTTGCAGGATTGGCCTGTATGCAGCGGCGTTTTGCCTTTTGGCTGCACCGGTCCACGCAGAAGACCGCTTTGTCAGCAATCAGGATGAATATGTCGCCGCGTTAGGCCAGATAGCTGCAGGCGACACGATCACACTCGCCAATGGTGAGTGGCGTGACTTCGAAGTGGTCATTACCGGCCAGGGCAGCGCAGATGCGCCAATCACGCTGGCGGCAGAAACGCCGGGCGAAGTTATCCTTACCGGTCAATCGAACCTGCGTATCGGCGGTCAGCACATCATCGTCTCCGGCCTTGTGTTCCGCGATGGGTTCAGCCCGACAGGCGAGGTCATTTCCTTCCGGCGCGACAGCGAAGATCTGGCGCGCAATTCACGCGTCACGCAGACCGTCATCGATGGCTTTAGCAAACCGGACCGCAATGAAACCGATTACTGGGTAGCGATCTACGGACAGAACAACCGGTTCGATCACAACCATCTGGCAGGCAAGACCAATCGCGGCGTAACGTTGGCCGTCAGGCTCAACACAGAGGAAAGCCGCGAAAACAATCACCTAATTGATCACAATTATTTTGGCCCGCGTCCAAACCTCGGTTCAAATGGAGGCGAGACGCTGCGGATCGGCACGAGCCATTTTGCAGAATTCAATTCCAATACCACGGTCGAAAACAACGTGTTCGACCGCTGCGATGGCGAGGTGGAAATCATCTCCGTCAAAGCCGGCGGCAATACCGTGCGCGGCAATCTTTTCCTGCGTTCTCGCGGGGCGCTTACGCTGCGCCACGGCGACGGCAATCTGGTGGAGCGCAATGTTTTCATCGGCGACGGCAAGGATCACACCGGCGGCATCCGCGTGATCAATCGCCGCCAGACGGTGCAGGATAATTATATGGAAGGCCTGCGCGGCAATGGCTTTGCCAGCGCGCTGACCGTGATGAACGGCGTGCCCAATTCGCCCGCCAACCGTTATGTCGAAGTGCAATATGCGCAAATTCTGCGCAACACGATCATCGACAGTGACCGCATCACTTTTGGTGCAGGCGCCGACGAAGAACGCTCTGCCGCACCGTCGGACAGCTATTTCTATTCCAACCTCCTCGGTGGGCGTGAAGAGGGCACTTTCCTGGAAGTCGATGCCGATATTTCGGGGATCGCGCTGGAGAACAATGCCGTGATTTCCGGCACTCTCCACAGCGCGGTTGATGCAATCCGCCGCGTCGATACGCAGTTGGAGCGCGGCGTGAACGGGCTGCTTTATCCCGTCGAACCCTCGCTGGCCGATGTAGGCGCACCGCGCGATCTGCGCGTCATGTCCCTCGATGAAGTTGGGGTCGATTGGTATGCCAAGCCCTCCGCGCAGGAGCCTTTTGGCACAGGCGCTGAAACCGCGGTCGAGGCAGCACCAGGCGCATTGCTGCGCGCTATCGCCGCTGCGGGTGATGGCGATACTCTGATGCTTGCACCGGGCACATATGCGGTTGATCGGACAATCCCCATCACCCGTTCGCTGACCATCATCGGCAGCGATGACACGGTCATCACCTTCGCCCGGCCCACTTTGTTCGAAATGCGTGAAGGTGGGCGGCTTCGTCTCGCGAGCCTTGTGATCGACGGCGAAGCTGCACCCGATGCTTCGGGCAATTCCGTGATCCGGACAGCCAGCATTCCGATCCGCGGCAATCTGCAAATTGCGCTGGAAAATGTCGTTGTTCGCAACCTTGAGATCAACCGTGATTTCGATGTGATCTATTTCGGCAAATCAACGCTCGCAGACCGCGTCGACATTCGCGGCAGCGTCTTCGAGGATATCAGCGGCGCGGTTGTTTCCGCAGCGTCCGAATACGACGACCAGGGGCAATACAATGTCGAGTATCTCGATATCGAAGGCTCCGTTTTTCGCAATGTGACCGGCTCTTCGGTGGCTGTGTACCGCGGTGGGCGCGACGAAAGTACTTTTGGCCCGCACGTGAATATCACCGGTTCGGTTTTTGAAAATGTGGGCACGGGCGCTGGCAGATCCATTGATCTGCACGGCGCTCAGCGGACCATGATTGAGGGCAATGTTTTCAAGTCGTCCGCGCCGGTCGCGGTCACGCATACGGTCGGCACGCCAGTGACTGCCATCAACCGGAATGTATTCGATGCAACGCCTGAGCCGGAACTGACCGAGCTCAATTTCCCGGGTGAGCCGCGTGTGGACATGGATGGCAATGTGTCCTCCGGGTCTGCCGAATGAGGATGATCCTCGCCCTGGTCGCTTCGGCATCCGTCCTTGCAATTGCCGCGCCAGCGTTTGCTCACGAGCATGAGGCCAGCGCGCAGGCTGCCGAGGCGGAGCAAGCGGTTTATCCAGAGCTGTTTGCAGCCGAAATGGCGATTGCCGAGGAATTCGTCGACGGCATGATCGGCGCAGGTATAACGGTCCCTGTTCCCGCCGATCCTGGCGGCGGCTACACCCATGAACAGCACAAGCGCAATTACCGCGCGATGTACCTTGCGGGGCATCTGTATAAGCTGACGGGGGAGGAGCGCTATTTCGCATTCGTGCGCGATATGCTGCTGGAATACGCGGACCTTTATCCCACACTTGGTGATCATCCTGCGCGCGCCAACCAGAACACCGGCAGGTTGTTCTGGCAGGTGCTGAACGATGCCATGTGGCAGGTTCACGCCATTCAGGCTTACGAAACGGTGCGGGCCGACCTGGATGCGGCGGACCGCCAGCGGATCGATAACGATGTGTTCCGCCGCGCTTCCGAATTTCTCTCTGTCGATTCAGAACAAACGTTCAATCTGATCCATAATCACGCAACCTGGGCGACAGCTGCGGTTGGCATGACTGGATATGTAATCGGCGATGATGAACTGGTGCGCCGCGCGCTTTACGGCTCAGCTGGCGACGGAGAAGCGGGTTTTATCCGGCAGACAGAACTGCTGTTTTCGCCGGACGGATATTATACCGAAGGCCCTTATTATCAGCGCTTTGCTATGTTGCCGTTCATGGTGTTCGCCGGCGCGATAGAGAGCAATGATCCAGCCTTGCGCATATTCGAACACCGCGATGGTATTCTGGGGAAAGCGCTCAACGCCACGATCCAGCTGACTTATGACGGGTACTTCTTCCCGTTCAACGATGCGATCCGCGACAAAAGCCTGAACACCGCCGAACTGTATGAAGGCGTTGCCATCGGTTACGCTGTTACCCGCGATCCGGCGCTTCTGGATATTGCGCGCCAACAAGGGCGTACCGTCATCACGCCCGCTGGCCTCGAAATGTCCCGCGCGCTGGCAGCAGGCCAGGCCGAGCCTTTCCAGTTCCGGTCCATGCTTTTCCGCGATGGCCCTGACGGCGATCAGGGCGCAATTGCCGTCATGCGCAGCGGGCAAGGGCCAATGCACATGGCGATGGTGGCGAAGAACGCGTCGCAAGGCATGGGACACGGCCATTTCGACAAGCTCAGCTGGCAGCTGTATGACCGCGGCAATGAAATCGTGCGCGATTACGGCGCAGCGCGGTTCCTCAATATCGAGGCGAAGGAGGGTGGCCGCTACCTTCCTGAAAACGAGACATGGGCCAAACAGACTGTCGCCCACAATGCGCTTGTCGTGAATGAACAGAGCCATTTCTACGGGATGCGCGACCTGGCCGACACCGCGTGGCCAACGCAGCAATATTTCCATGTCGAAGACGGCTTGCAGGTGAGTGTTGCTGGCATAGACAGCGCCTACCCTAACGAGGGCGTCACCATGACGCGCGTATTGGCGATGGTGGATGTGCCGGGCCTGTCACAGCCCATCGCACTGGACGTGCTGCGGGCGCAGGCGGCACGCGAAGTGCAGTTCGACCTGCCGCTGCATTATTCTGGCCACATCATGCAACTGGGCTTCGCGCCGACACGCAACACGACCAGCCGCCCCGTACTGGGCAGCGGCAATGGCTACCAGCATATCTGGGTTGATGGCCGGGCTATGCCGAGCGCGGACCAGAGTTTCATGACCTGGCTGCTGGATGGCCGGTTCTATACCTACCGCTTCGTGCCGAGCGCGGGCATGGAAGTCATCCTGGGCGAAAGCGGCGCGAGCGATCCGAACTTCAACCTGCGACGCGAGCCTGTGGTGTTACAGCGCCTTGGCGGAGCGGCAAACGCGACATTCGTCAGCATGCTGGAATCTCACGGCCTGTATGACGGCGCTACCGAACAGACCATCGACAGCAATAGCCAGATCGCGTCGCTGCGCCACGTACGTTCAGGGGCCAATGATCTGGTGCTGATCGAGACGCTCGCCGGACAGCAAGTGGCCATTGCTATTTCATGGGACGCAGATCCCGAAGCACAACACACGGCCACGCTCGATGGCCGGGAAATCAGCTGGCGGGGCTATGCCGCGCGAGTACCTCTGGGAGGGGGAGAATAGACATGATGAAGGGAAAATTCCGTTTCTGGATCGTGGGGCTCGTCGCGCTTGCCACCATCATCAATTACATCGACCGCGGTGCACTGGGGTTCCTGTGGCCGGAAATTTCGACCGAACTCGGTCTGACCGAAACCGACTACGCCATCATCCTGAATGTCTTCACATTCGCCTATGCGTTTGGCCAAACGATATTCGGCAAGATTTTCGACTGGATCGGCGTGCGGCTTGGCTTTGTGCTTTCCATCGTTGTCTGGTCGGCCGCGACCATGCTGCATGCGGTAGCGCATTCCCTGACCACATTCGCAATTTTTCGCGGTATCCTGGGTGTTTCCGAAGCCGGCAACTGGCCGGGGGCAACCAAGGCCAACGCGGAGTGGTTCCCGATCGACGAGCGCGCGCTGGCGCAGGGCATCTTCAATTCGGGCGCGGCCATCGGCGGAATCGTCTCGGCTCCGATTATCGGTGTGCTGTTCGTCTTTCTCGGCAGCTGGCAAGCGACTTTCATCGCAGTTGGCGCGCTGGGCTTCCTGTGGCTTGTGCCCTGGCTGATCGTCTACAAATCCGGCCCGGAGGCGCATCCTTGGCTTGGTGAGGAAGAACGCCAGTTTATCCTCAAGGGGCAGCGTAACGCGGAAACCAACGAGATTGCCGACTACGCGCCCAAGACGGCTGAAATCCTCAGCCGGAAGGAAAGCTGGGGCGTCATTCTCGCCAGCTTTTTTATTGATCCGATCTGGTGGCTGTTTGTCGGTTGGCTGCCGATCTACCTGTTCAACACCTACGGCTTCGGCGTCGAAGAAATCGCGACCTACGCCTGGGTGCCATATGTTGGCGCGATGTTTGGCGCATGGTTCGGCGGCTGGCTGGCAGGCAACCGCATCAAGGTGGGCTGGACGGTCAATCGCACACGCAAGACCGTGATCGCGCTTGGCGGGCTGATCATGCTGGTGTCGCTGTTGCTGACAACACAGGCGGCAACTCCGCTGACCGCAGTGCTGATCATGGCTGTGATCCTGTTCGGGTTCCAGACCGCTATCGGCAACATACAGACGTTGCCCAGTGACTTCTACAGCGGCGCGTCAGTTGGTTCGCTAGCGGGTTTTGCTGGCACAGCGGCCAAACTGGCAGTAGTCGGGCTCAACTTCCTGATCCCGGTCATCACGGTCAATTCTTACACACCGGCCTTCGTGGTCGGCGCGGCGTTGGCGATATTGACGGTTCTGTCGATTTTCGTCCTGTGCCCTGAAATCAAACCTCTTAATTCAACCAAACCGGCAAAACAGCTCAGCTAGACAGGAAAAACACTATGAAATTTGCAGGCAAAACCGCAATTGTTACAGGCGGCAGCCGCGATATTGGCCGGGCTGTGTGCGTGAAGCTTGGCAGCGAAGGCGCCAATGTTGTCATCAATTACAACAGCAATGAAGACGATGCCGATGCTGCCGTAGCCGCTGTCGAAGCGGCTGGCGGCAAGGCGATCAAGGTGAAAGCAGATGTCACCAAATCTGCCGATGTCGATGCTCTGATCAGCGCCGCGCGCGATGCATATGGCGACCACATCCATATCCTGGTGAACAACGCCGGCGGCATGGTCGCGCGCAAGAAGCTGGACGAGATGGATGAAGAATTTTTCAACTTCGTCATGCAGTTGAACCTCACATCGACATTCCTCGCGTCGAAGGCTGCCGTGCCGCACATGCCAGAAGGCGGTGCTATCGTGAACCTCGCCTCTCTGGCAGGCCGTGACGGCGGCGGCGGCGGCGCCATCGCCTATGCCACGTCGAAAGGCGCGGTGATGACCTTTACGCGCGGACTGGCAAAAGAGCTCGGGCCACAGGGTATCCGTGTAAACGCGCTATGCCCCGGCATGATCGCCACCACGTTCCACGACACCTTCACGCCAGACGCTGCGCGGGAGAACGTGGCTAATGCAACTCCGCTGAAACGGCAGGGCAGGGCCGAAGAAATCGCGGATGCGGTGGCCTATTTGGCCTCTGCCGAAGCTTCATTTGTCACCGGTGTCAATTTCGATATAAACGGCGGACTGGCTTTCTCCTAAGCCCCGACTCGCAAACGCAGGTGAACAGAAGTGACAATTCGAGACGACTTGGCGGCCCGACTTGCGGCAGCCCCTGTCGTCCCTCTCATTGCAGAGGACGATCCGGCAATCGCGGTTAAAACCGCCAGAGCACTTCAGGCTGGCGGCCTGTCCGTGATCGAAGTGGTAATGCGCAGCGATGCAGCCTTGCAGGGCATGGAAGCCATCATTGCAGAAACCGAAGGGCTTATCGTGGGTGCAGGCACTGTCCTGACGCGGGAACAGGCGCAGGCGGTGCGCAAGGCCGGCAGCCAGTTCACCGTATGCCCGGGTCTGGTCGATGACATTGTCGAATACTGTCAGGGCGAAGACATTCCGGTTTACCCCGGCACCATGACCGCAGGCGAGGTGCAGCGCGCCTACGCACTGGGCCTGCGCGACGTGAAATTCTTCCCCGCCACGCTGGCGGGCGGGGTGCCTATGTTGAAGGCGCTCGGATCGGTATTTCGTGAAATGCGTTTCATGCCAACAGGCGGCGTCAGCGCGGCTAACCTGCCAGATTTTCTGGCCTTGCCGCACGTGCTGGCGTGCGGCGGAAGCTGGCTCACACCGAAAGAAGCAACGCATGGCGGTGATTTCGCCGCTGTCGAACAACTCGCGCGCGAAGCTGTCGCGATTGCAAGCAATTCAAGGAAACAGGGTTAAGATTATGGCGGACTTTCTTTCATTCGGCGAAATCATGCTGCGCCTCAAAACGCCGGGGCATGAACGTTTCTTCCAATCGCCCGGGTTCGAGGCGACGTTTGGCGGCGGTGAAGCCAATGTTGCGGTGGCGCTTTGCAATTACGGACTGGATGCCGGTTTCGTCAGCGCGCTGCCCGATAACGACATTGGCGAAAACGCGATCATGGAACTGCGCAAGTTCGGCGTGGATACCGCACACGTCAGCCGTTCCGGCGACCGCGTCGGCATCTATTTCCTGGAAACCGGTTCCAACCAGCGCGCTTCGAAAGTTGTTTATGACCGCGCCAACTCCTCCATCTGCAATGCCAGTGCGGACGAGTTCGATTGGCCGACCATTTTCACCGGCGTAAAGTGGTTGCACATCACTGGTATCACACCCGCCCTCAGCCAGTCGGCGGCCGATCTTTCGATGGCCTGCGTGAAGGCAGCGAAAGAAGCCGGCGTTACCGTATCCTGCGATTTCAACTTCCGCGGCAAGCTATGGAAATATGGCAAGACCGCACCAGAAGTGATGCGAGAGCTGGTAAAATTTGTCGATGTCGGGATCGCCAACGAAGAAGATTGCCAGAAGTCGCTCGATATTTCCGTCGATGTCGATGTGGAATCGGGCGAACTGGACACAGCGAAGTATGAGGCGCTGGGCCAGAAGGTGCTCGATATCTATCCCGATATGCACACGATCGCCATCACGCTGCGCGAAAGCCTGAGCGCAGACCGCAACAATTGGTCCGCCTGCCTGCGCACCCGCGATGACGGTTTCATGCTGTCACGCCGATATGAACTGACCGATATCGTGGACCGTGTTGGCGGCGGCGACAGTTTTGCCTCGGCGCTGATTTACGGCCTGAATGCATATGAAGATCGCCAGCAAAGTCTCGAATTTGCCGTTGCTGCCAGCGCTCTCAAACACACGATCATGGGCGATTTCAACCGCGTGAGCGTGCCAGAGGTCGAAAAGTTGATGACAGGCGACGGCTCGGGCCGAGTACAACGCTAATCGCATTGCCCGCCAAGGGCAGGCTCTCGGAATTATCGGCGCGGCGGTGGCCTTACACCGCCGCGCTGTTGGTTTTGGAGGCTTTCGGCGCGTCCCCGCTGAAGGCTTTCCATCGAGTGCTTGAAGGCATCACCAGAAACCTTGCATCACCTATTCACAGAGTTGCCATATCGTGTAGCTAGGCGCGCATGATGATCAAGACATTCGCATGTTCACTCGCCGCAGCCGGGCTGCTCGTTTCCGCGCCTGCTTCTGCATGGGGTCCCACCGGTCACCGGGTCACAGCTGAAATCGCCGAAGACAATATCAGCGGGCGAACACGCGCCGAGATTGCAGCGATCCTGGGCACCGAAGGCCTGCCGGAAAGCAGCACCTGGCCCGACGAACAACGGTCAAACCCCATCCCTTTCTGGCAGGAAGAGGCCGGTCCGTATCACTACGTCACTCTGCCCGAGGGCGTCGACGTCGATCAGCTGGAGCATCCGCCCGAAGGCGATGCGATGACCGCGCTGGCCCGTTTCACCGCCACGTTGCGGGACGACACCGCTTCGCAGGAAGACAAGGCGCTGGCCCTGCGCTTCATCGTCCACATCGTGTCCGATCTGCACATGCCGCTGCATGCCGGGAACGGCACCGATCGCGGCGGGAATGACGTGGTTGTCGATTGGTTCGACGAAACGACCAACCTACACTGGGTCTGGGATGAAGGCATGATCCTGCGCCAGCAGCTTTCCTATTCCGAATATGTAGACCGGCTGGAACGGCGGATCGGACCGGAAGAAGTGCTGGGCTGGTGGGACGAAGATCCCGCCACATGGGTGGCCGAAAGCACCACTTTGCGCGACCGCATTTATCCGGAAACCGGGGCAGGGGCTGGGCCTTGGTACACCGGAATCCCCGGTCGTTCTGCGCTATCAATATCATTGGATGTGGATGCCGACGGCTGAAGAGCGCCTCGCCCAGTCGGGCATTCGCCTGGCGGCCTATCTCGATTGGGTTTTTGCCCAGGACTAAGTTAGACTGATATAATCAAAAGCTTTTTCGGATGGAATGTTTGTGGCGACAACGACGGGTGAAATCGACGGTATCCTGGACCAACTGGAGGAGATTTCGAACTCTTCCCGCGCCAATCTGGTGGCAGCGCTGGGCCGCTTTGCAGACGACCGGACGCCGCCCGATCCTGCTGCACGGGATAAAGGCATTTTCGCCTATCCCGAACTGACGCTGCGCTACGCCGATGATCAGCACACCAGCCATCCGGCCCGCTCCTTCGCGCGGCTCAACCAGTCTGGCACCTATTGCAGCTCTATCGCCGAACCGGGCCTGTTTCGCCCCTATCTGAAAGAGCAATTGCAGCATCTGGTAAACGATTATGATGTTGACCTGGAGGTCGGCCGGTCCGCTGACGAAATTCCTTATCAATACGTGCTGGATGACGGCGCTGTCGAATTGCAAGGCGCCAGCAGCGCAGAACTGACGCGCAATTTCCCGGCATCTGACCTGATCAAGATCGGCGATGAAGTCGTGGACGGCACCTGGATCAGCGATGGGTCGGACAAACGGCCACTGTCGCTATTCGATGCGCTCCGCACCGATTTCAGTCTGGCACGCCTGCGCCATTATACCGGTACGCCGGCGGAACATTTCCAGCGCTATGTCCTGTTTACTAACTACATAAGATACGTCGAGGAATTCATCGATTTCGCGCTGGCCGAATTGGCCGATCCTAACAGCCGGTACGACCGTTTTTCTGCGCCCGGTGTTGTGATTGAGCGGGGCGATCTTGAGGGCGCGCGCGCCAAGGTAACGGACGGTACATGGCGCAAGCACCAGATGCCCGCATATCACCTGGTCGGCAAAGATAATTCCGGCATTACCCTGGTCAATATCGGCGTCGGGCCGTCTAATGCCAAGACGATCTGTGATCATATTGCCGTGCTGCGGCCCGAAGTCTGGCTGATGATCGGCCATTGCGGCGGATTGCGACCTAGCCAGAAGATCGGCGACTATGTGCTGGCCCACGCTTATCTGCGTGATGACAACGTCCTGGATAACGAAATCCCGCCGGAAATCCCAATTCCGCCGATTGCCGAAGTGCAAACGGCGATGTTCGATGCTGCTCGCAATATTACGGGCGACAGCGACGAACAGCTGAAAGGCCGATTGCGTACTGGCACCGTCGTCACGACGGATGACCGCAATTGGGAGCTGCATTACACCCGTTCTGCCTTGCGCTTTAATCAGAGCCGCGCCGTGGCGATCGATATGGAATCTGCGACCGTTGCTGCGCAGGGTTACCGGTTCCGCGTACCTTACGGCACGTTGCTGTGTGTGTCGGACAAACCGCTGCACGGAGAAATCAAGCTGCCTGGACAGGCGAACAGTTTCTACGAAAAGTCTATCAGCCAACACTTGCGCATTGGCATTGAGACGCTCTCTCTGCTGAGCAAGGAAGGCGGCAGTTTCCATAGCCGAAAACTGCGCAGTTTCGACGAGCCGCCGCTTCGCTAGGTAATGCCCTAATCGCGAGGTGTCAGATCACGCACGCGGCCGCAAACAGGCACTGAAAGGTCCCCAGCGGCGACATAGGCTTCGAGCGCGTCGATATCGAAACCGACATTTGCAATTTGCGGCACCTCGGTGAACTTTGCAAAGCCATCGCCGCCGCCAACGAGGAAGCTGTTGGTGACGACGCGGTAACTGCGCGCCGCGTCCAGTGTTTCGCCATTAAGGGTTATCGACGTGATACGTTGCTGCGGCGCAAGTGTGCGGTTGGCTGTGTATCGCAGGCCTGCTGACGGGACTAGCCCCGACTGGCAGATGGTTGCCGGGCCCTCCTCGCAGAACTGCTGCTCCAACACGGCGCGAATTTCTGCGCCTGTCATTTCCAGTATGATCAGTCCGTTGCCGAACGGTGCGATGGCGGCCAGCTCTCCAAAAGTTAGCACGCCGTCATCCGCGCCAGCCAGATCCGCGCGAACGCCGCCGGAATTCACGAACGCGAAGTCGACAGGTTCAGGCAGGGCTGAGTTCGCTCCGGCTAGATAGGCGTCAGCGACAAAATCCTGCGCTGTATTTTCTGAGCAATTTTCACCGCGCTCGCCATTGTCGGTGATTGGGCCGACTGCACGGTTGGCGACCGGGCTGGAAGCTTCCGCATACGTGGCCACAAGGTTTGCAATGGCCGCACTGCTACCGGCGCTACCATCGACCGCGACATTCCGCCCGCTGACCGAAAGCACCGCGTCCGCCACCGGATCGATCACCACCGTGATGTCCGTCACGAAGGCGCCGTAGCGCCCCCCTGAGGTCAGCAGTGTCTCTCCGCCAACCGCATTGGAAATATTGCACACATAGGCCTGATGCGTATGGCCGGATACGACGAGCGAAATCGACGGGTCGAGCCGTTCGATTATCGGCACAATCGCTCCGCCAAGGTCAGGGCAGCCTGTCAGATTATAACGTGGATCAACATCCGCGCCTTCGTGGATCAGCAAGACAACCGCATCTGCACCCTGTTCGCGCAAATCCGCAGCCAGCCTGTTGGCCGTGTCAGCCTCATCCAAAAAGTCGTAGCCCTGCGTTGCCTGCGCCGCCACAAGGTTGGCCGTGCCTTCCAGCGTCAGACCGATGAAACCAATCTGGGCGCCGCCAATATCCCTCATCGCTGTGCCTGGCAGCAACGTGTCGCCGTCTACGCCCACCACATTTCCGGCAAGATAGGCAAAGCCTGCGCCCGCAAAAGGTTCAACCCCGCACGGCTCGCGCAAGGTGAATTGTTCGCAGCCGCCATTTTGTATTCGCAGCAATTCCTGCGTTCCGCGGTCAAATTCGTGGTTGCCGACCGATGCGACATCAAGGCCCATTTCCGACAGGGCGCGGATTGATGGCTCATCCAGAAACAGCGATGAGATGAGCGGGCTGGCACCAATCAGGTCGCCCGCCGCAACGGTGACTGTATTGCCTTCGCGCAACGCCTCCAGCGTCGCCGCAAGCCGCGATGCACCGCCGAGCCGTTCACGCCGGATCTCACCATCTTGTGCGTAGCTGTAGGCACTCTGCGGAGTTTCCAGATTGCCGTGAAAATCATTGATCGCAAGGATTTGCACGGTGACGGGTGCACCTGCACCTGCCGCCTCATCGATGGTGCTGCCTGGCACAGTCGCGCAGGCGGAAAGGGAAAGGCTGGCGAGCAGGGCGGCGGTCAGATTTTTCTTCATGCAAACCCTTTTGCGCAAGCGTGTGACAAAAGAAAGGCGGCGGCGCTCTTTCGAACGCCGCCGCCTGTTTTCTTCACCTGAATTCGTGCGGCTTAGAAGCCGACGATCAGCGATACACTGGCTGCACGCGGGGAGCCGATCTGGGCGAAGCCGAAGCCGTCCAGCGATCCACCGAAGAAGCCGATGTAATATTCGTCGAAGAGGTTGGTCACGTTGACCTGAACAGCGGCATTCGTGCCGTTGGCCAGCTCCACGATGTTGTAACGCAGATCGAAGTCCACCAGCGTGTAGGCCGGTGCACGATTATCATTGATATCGTTGATCCAGCGTTTGCCGGTACGCTTGACCTGTGCACCCAGCTCCAGACCACCGAATTCGACCTGTCCACGCGCACCAATGGTGTAATTTGGTGAACCCGATTCCGGATTTCCGCCGGTCGGGAGGAAATACTGCTCGCCGATATTGGCAAGTGTGCAGCCATACTGTGCAGGAGTCGGCAGTCCGTCCCTGTCCAGCCCGCATTCACCGCCCAGCACATCCTCGGCGATATCGGAATCGTTGAGCGATCCGAAGACGTACAGCAGTGTGTTTTCCGTCGGGTTGAAAGCGATCGAGCCATCAAGGCCCCACTTATTGACTCGGCCTAGGTTGCGGAACACCACGGCACCTTCGCCATTACGCGCGGTGGGATCGAAGGCCGAAGCCAGACGATCGTCGTAGCGAGTATACCAGGCTCCGAGCTGCGCCTGAAAGCGTCCGGTGTTGTAACGCATGCCAAGGTCGAAGCTATTGGTGGTTTCGGGAACCGGACGAGCGCGCTGGTCTTCAGGAATGAACAGCGAATCGTACAGCGGATCGGTACCCGGGACCGACAGGCCCATCGAGTAATTGCCGAACAGCGAAAGGTCGTCGGTGAAGTTGTACGTTAGGCCGAGTGTCGGCAGGACCTTGTTGTAATCATATTCGCGCGAAATCGGGCCGACATAATCGGGGTTGTCCGCTTCATACGCGGTCAGGTCCTGACCGGCCGCAGGGCAATCCACGAAACCGTTGTCCGAGGTCGTGTAGCAGTTCTGGTTCAGCTCACGGGTGAAGAACGGCAGGCGAAGGCCGATATTCACGAACAGATCGCCGAAGTTACCGGCATATTCACCGGAGAACTGGTTCAGGATTGCATACGACAGGCGGTCACGCTTGTTCACCTGATTGCCGTTCACATCCAGCAGCGGCGTATCGACCGCGAACACATCTACAGGTTCACCGTTGGCAAGCATTGCGCTGATCTGGCCGGTCTGGCGGTGACGGGCGTGATCCAGCGTGTAGGCAACGCGAACGCGGTGATCGCTATTGATGTCGTAAATCAGGTTGGCAACGACGCCGTAACGGTCTGTGGTCGTCTGGCTCGGGTCGTTACCGGCAATGCGGTCCAGCGTATCGCCGTCGCCATTGAGATCACGTCCGAAATAATAACCGCCGTTGAACGCGCCGGTCAGACCATCAAACAGGCCTTCACGAAGATCGTCAGGGCCACCGCCATTGGCTTTCACGTACTGATAGCTGGGATCGAAGGTGAAGGTCAGATTGTCGGTGATGCTGAAGAGTGAGTTGATGCGCACGTTGCCCGTATCGGACGGGTTGTACCGGCGATAGAATGCCGCGCCGCAGCCGTTGCGATCATCATATCGTTCCGACGTGCCGTTGATGCCGCCGCCGCCGATGACTTGGCCGGCAGGCACGGTGCAGGGAAATTCGCCGCTAAAACGATAGACTTGGAAGCGCGCTTCACTCGCGTCAAAGCCTTCGTCGGCAAGTGCGGGCGGCACATTGCCTTCGCCGAGCTCCAACAGGTTCGCAAGGCTTTCCGAACCGGCAAAGTTATTGCGGTTGGCGTTGAAGTGGCCGCTGACGGAAATGAAATCGCCGTTGCCGCCCAGCTCCTGATAGATGCGGGCGTTGTACTGGCTCTTCTTGATTTCGCCGTAAGGGTTATAGGGTGTGCCGTAATTGGTGTAGCTGACCGAACCGAATGCGGTCAGGCCGTTGCCGGTAATGTCGCCGGTGTCGAACATACCGAACACGCGGTAATATTCGGTGTTTTCCGCACCGGAGGCAAGCACGTCGCCATAGGTGGCAGTGCCGGTGAAGCCCATTTCGTCGCTCGGGCGGCGGGTACGGATGTTGATCGTGCCGCCGCTTGCAGAAGCAGTCGGGCTGTCAACATCGGTCGTGCCGAGGTTGACGTTCACGCGTTCCAGAACTTCGGAATCGACCTGCTGGTTGGTGTACAGGGCATAGTTGCCGCTGTCGTTCAGCGGCAGGCCGTCCAGTGTCTGCGAAACACGGTCAGCACCAAACCCGCGGATGGTGAAACCACCACCCGAAGAACCCCAGGGATCATTGTTCTGGAAGCTTACGCCGGGAACCAGGTTGATGATGTCGTTGACCGTCTGGCCGGGGCGCTGCTTGCGGATGATTTCTTCGGTCAGAACCACGCGGGCGTTGGGTGTTTCTGGCGTTTGCACGCCGCCGACATCACGGTTGACCGAGCCGGTGACAATAATCGTGTCAGTTTCGAAATCGGTTGAACCGGTCGATTGCGCAGCAGCCGGAGCTGCAAGTGCCACTGCCGCCACTGTCGCGGTGCTGGCAGCCAGAAGAAACCTGATTTTCATGTCGGTGAATTCCTTGAAGTGAAGAAGGCGAGGCCGGGAAGGAGAGAGATTTGGCCTAATGAGAGCGCTGAGCAGCACTTTTCTTACAGAGTTGTGACACTGCAATCTCTGGTGGTCAGAATCGGCCTATTTCCTGTGGGTTCGGCATGGTTTCGAAAGCAACTGTTGCTGCATCGCAACATAACGGCCTGCCCCAGCGGCCGAATCCGTCGACACTCAAGCGAATCGGTAGGGCGGTTCAGGCGAGCCCGATTTCGCGCAATCGCTGGAGCAGGAACTCGTGCGAGGTGATAGGCGGGGCGGGTTTGTCGCCCGGTGCCAGGCATTGTTCCAGCGGCTCAATCACGAAATCCGGCCGGAAATGCAGGAAGAACGGCATGGAATAACGGGAGCGGCGCGCCGCTTTGCCGCCAGGATTGACGACGCGGTGCGTGGTTGACCGCAGGCGGCCATTTGTCAGCCGTTCCAGCATGTCCCCTACATTGACCGCGAGCGCGCCCTTGGGCGGCGACACGGGCACCCATTCGCCATTCTTGCTCAGCAACTCCAGCCCGGCTTCTTCTGCGCCGAGCAACAGAGTGATTGTATTGATATCGCCGTGCGCAGCCGCTCTGATCGCGCCCTTCGGAACATCATCGCCAAGCGGAGGGTAATGCAGCAAACGCATCACCGAATTGCCATCCTCGACTGTCGCCGCAAAGTAATCATCGGCCAGCCCAAGGTGCATTGCGATGGCCCGCAGGATAGTGTCGCCGGCCTTTTCGAACTCTGCGTAAAGCTGCTCGAATGTCTCTTCAAAGCCGGCGATTTCGGAAGGCCAGATATTGGGCGCCATAAAATCCGACAGCGGGTGGCCTTCTGGCAGGCTGCGCCCGACGTGCCAGAATTCCTTCAGGTCATGGACCTTCGCGTCCTTGGCAATTTCGGTGCCGAACGGCGTGTAGCCGCGCGCTCCGCCGCCGCCAGCGATATGATACGCTTTCTTGGTATCTTCGGGCAGGGCGAAGAAAGCCTTGGCCAGTTCCTCCGCCCGGTCGATCAGATCCTGCGGAATGCCGTGATCGCGCACGATGGCAAAGCCGTATTCGGCAAAGCTGTTTCCCAGCTCGTCCGAAATCTCATCGAGAGGCTGTTTGAGCGATATGGATGCAAGGTCCGCCATGTCCTGGCTCCTTTAGTACGGCAGTAGAAGCCCGGCCAGTGCCGCGCTCATCAAATTGGCAAGAGAACCCGCCGCCAATGCGCGCAGGCCGAGTTTCGCGATGACCGGGCGCTGGTTCGGAGCAAGCCCGCCGGTAACAGCCATCTGGATCGCGATGGAGCTGAAATTGGCAAAACCGCACAGCGCAAATGTCACAATGGCAGTCGTGCGAGGCGAAAAGGTGCCATCGCTAAGGCTGCCGAGTTCGATGAAGGCGACAAATTCGTTGAGCACGATCTTGGTGCCGAACAGACCGCCGGCAATGCCTGCCTCGTTCCAGGGGACACCGATCAGATACATGACGGGCGCGAACACAAAGCCAAGCAGCTGCTGAAAACTGACATCGGGATAGCCGAACCAGCCGCCGACGCCGCCCAGAATGCCATTCGCAAGCGCAACCAGTGCCACAAACACCATTACCATTGCGCCCACAGCCACCGCCAGCTTCACACCCGTCTGGGTGCCCTGAGCGGCGGCTTCGATAACATTGGCGGGCCTGTGACCTTCTTCGAAAGTTTCGGCGACCTCGACCTCATGCGCCTTGCCGCCTTCTGTCAGGGCCGCCGGTCCTTCCGAACTGATACGCGCAGCTGGCAGCTTGATTTCTTCCATATCGACGCCGGAAAGAACGGCCGAATCGCGCGCCAGATCGCTTTCGTCATCGGGCATGATGATCTTCGCCATCAGGATTCCGCCGGGTGCCGACATGAAGGCCGCGGCCAGCAGGAAGGGAACAGCTTCGGAACCGATGAAGCTGGCGTAAGCGGCCAGGATGGTCCCTGCCACGCCCGCCATGCCCACGGTCATCAGGGTGAACAGCCTGCTGGGGGACAGCGCCGCCAGGTAAGGCCGCACGACCAGCGGGCTTTCGGATTGGCCGACGAATATATTTGCCGCGCTGCCCAGCGCCTCCACCTTGCTGATGCCGGTAATCCAGCCGATCGCACCGCCCACCCAGCGCACCAGTCGCTGCATGATGCCCCAGTGATACAGGATGGAGACGATGGCGGCGAAGAATACGATCACGGGCAAGGCTGCGATGACGAATGTATTGGTGAACGGGTTTGCATCCATGGAGCCGAACACGGCCTCGATCCCGACCTTTGAATAATCCAGCAATGCAATCACGCCATTGGACAGGAACTGGATCGCCTGCACGCCCCAGGGCGTGCTCAGCACCAATACGGCCATGACGGCCTGCAGGGCGAAGGCGGCACCGACCACGCGCAGTTTGATCCGCCGTTTTCCGGTGGAAAGCAGGAATGCGATCAGCAGGATCACAGCGATCCCTGCGAGTGATACGATTTGGGGAGGCACGGGAACTCCTAAGATGCAGTCAGCCACGGCTCTTGCCTATTCCCCCGCCGTGTTCAAACAGAAATTGGGAGTTATCCCGCGTGGGGACTTGCCAATCGACGCCTTCGGGCCATAGCCACCGCGAATGACTGACACCGGATTGCCCGCCCGCACTGTTCCCATGGCCCGATCACTTTTCGTGATGACCCTGCTGTATGGCGGGATGACGGTGATTGCCGGCGTGCTTGCCTTCAAACAGTTCGCTATCGGACCCATCGTCGTCGAAAGCGGCATTCTCGCCTTCTTGCTGCTGGTGGTGATTTCCAGCGTGGTGTCACAGTTGCATGGCAAGGCCATGGCGGACCGGCTGGTGCTGTGGGGCTTCTTGCCGCTCGCCTTTTCCATCGGGCTTATCTTCATCGTGCTGGCGCTGCCCGCTTCGCCGCAAATGCCGGCGGAAAACCTTCTGGCGTTCAATACGGTCCATGGACAGACGCCCCGGATCATGGCGGCTGGACCGGTCGCCTATGGTGTCTCGCTGCTGCTGAATGTTTGGATCTTCAACAAATTGCGCGGCAAAGGGCCGAATGGGGACCGTGGCGGTGGCCTTTGGCTGATGGCGCGCGGCGCGATTGCCTCTGCGATCAGTCAGGCGATCGACACCGTGATTTTCATCACTCTGGCCTTTTATGGCGAATTTCCCATCGGCGATCTGCTGATCGGGCAAGCGGTTGCGAAGATCGTGCTTTCCTTCGTGCTCGTGCCGTTCCTGATCGCAGGCGCAATCGCGTTGGCAAAGCGGCTGGACGCGCAGGCATGAGCGATCTGGCGAAGCAAAGCGAAGACGAATTGATCGCAAAGGCGCGCGGCGCGCGGGAGCGGGCCTATGCACCCTATTCGGATTTTCTTGTCGGCTGCGCGGTCGAAAGCCGCGATGGCCGCATTGCTGTCGGCGCCAATATGGAAAACGCCTGCTACCGGCTGGGCGTGTGCGCAGAACAATCCGCGCTGGCCGCCGCAGCGCAGGCTTTCGGGCTGGAAAACGTGGTGCGCATCGCGATCGTCGGCGGACATCGCAGCGATAGCGAAGGCGGCAATGGCGCGGTAACGCCGTGCGGCGGATGCAGGCAGGCGATCGCGGAAGCTGCGCAGGCGGCGAAGACCGACACTCATATCATCTGCTGCGATGCGGTTGGCGAGGACCGTATGCGCACGCAGATCACCACCTTGCTGCCAAATGCGTTCACGCTTGAATGACCGGAACACGCCTGTTGATGCGAGTGCGAGGGGGATGACGCGCCGCTCGCCAGATTACAACGCAGGGGACCTGTTCGGGGAACTGTATCTCTCTGAAGACACTGCCGCCCCTGCCACGCGGCGAGCGATCCGCGAATATGTGCCGGGACTGATGCTGTGCGCAACAGCTTCTCTGGCGGCGGCATGGCTGGCGAGCCAGTATGGCTTTCCCATAATCCTGCTCGGCCTGCTGATTGGTCTGGCGCTCAGCTTTGTGTCGGAAGTGGAAGTCACCGCGCCGGGGTTGGACTTTGCGGCCAAGCGATTTTTGCAGGTCGGCATTGTCCTGCTCGGGTTGCAGGTCACTTTCGCACAGGTCATGGCCCTTGGATGGATAGCCTTTGGCGGGCTCTTGATCGTGATGCTCGGCGCATTCGGTGCGGCCTTGATTGCAGCGCGGTTTAGCGGGCAATCGCAGGAGGCAGGCATTCTGGCTGGCGGCGCGACCGCCATTTGCGGTGCTTCCGCCGCGCTCGCCCTGTACGGTGTGATCGGCAAGGACCGGCTGGATCAGGCGCGCTTTTCAGTCACGCTGGTGGGTGTGGCGGTCGCCAGCGCCATCGCCATGTCCGCTTATCCTGCGCTTGCTGGCCTGGCAGAGTTTTCGGACCGGCAGGCAGGCTTCCTGATCGGCGCGTCGGTGCATGATGCGGGGCAGGCGATTGGCGGCGCGTTCGCCTATTCCGATGCAGCAGGGCGTGACGGAACTGTAGTGAAACTGGCGCGCGTTGCGATGCTGGGGCCCATCGTAGCGCTGGTTGCCATGTGGCTGGGCGGAGCGGGCGGCAAGGGCATTGCCAGCAGAGGCCGCGCCTTCCTGCCGTGGTTCATCGTCGGCTTCCTGATCCTGCTGATCCTAAACAGCGTGATTTCCGTTCCGGGTGAAATCCGCGAAGGCGCGCTGGACGCGTCCAAGGCTTTGCTGCTGCTGGCGGTAACGGCGACCGCGATGCGCTCTCGCCTGTCCGATCTGCTGGATGCAGGCTGGGCAACACTGGTGCCGGTCATTGCCGCCAGCCTGGCATCGTTCGTAATCGCCTTTGGCGTGGCAAGCCTGCTGCTTTGAAGACCCGTGAACGGTTAGTCCGGGCGGGGGAGCGCGGTGGTGAACTTCATCTCCTCCATGGAGAAGCTGGCTGTCACGTCAGACAATCCTGCAACCCTGCCGATGAGCCGCTGATAGATGCGGTCGTAATCGGCGATATCGCGCACTCTCAGCTTCAACATGTAATCGATATCGCCTGCCATGCGGTGGCATTCTATCACTTCGTCGAGAGCATTGATGGCGGCTGCAAAGGCTTCCAGCCATTCGCTATCATGGCGGTTGATGCGGATTGCGACGAACACCGTTGTCGCCAGGCCCACAGCACCTGGATCGAGCAGCGCAACGCGTTTCGCGATGATACCGGCATCTTCCATCCGCTTGATCCGCCGCCAGCACGGATTGGTGGACAGGCCCACCTGCTCGCCAATGGCCTGGACAGTCTGGGAGGCGTCGCCCTGCAATTGGGCGAGAATGGCCCAGTCGATGGTATCGAGTTTGATATTTTTACTCATTAATGGGATGCAATATCGCATTGAGCAGGATCTGACGAGAAATTTGGGATAAATTCCGTGACAAGTTAGAATATAAGCCGGGCAAACAGGACGGGTGAGCAAATATGATTCTAGCACCATTCACGAAACATCCCGCCGATGTCGGCGAGACTTATAGCGAGCATCTTGTGCAGGCTTCCGGCTTCGGTTTCCGGATGATCGTGGCCGGCGCGGCCTGTGTGCTGCACGGAATTTTCCCGTTTCTCTTTGTGAAGACCGGCAGCAAGCAGATTGCGCATCTGCATGACAGAATGGTCGCCAACCGGACGAAGCTGCCAGATGGCTGGAGCTACATTATCTGATTGAGCCGCAATGCGCCGCTTATTGGCTGGCGGTCAGTCGGCACAGCACCCAACCGTCAGAGCAGAAGTGCAGCCTTCTGGCCAAAGAGGCATACAATCAATACCTACCCGTTCCTGAAAGGGTATTGAGCATGAATCTCCGCCTGGAATTTGAAGGTCCAACTGCGCATTTGCTGATAGACCGGTTGGACAAACGCAACGCCTTCAACATGGCCATGTGGCAAGCTTTGCCTGATTTGCTCCAACAGGCCCAGGCTGATCCAAATGTGCGGGCATTGGTCATTCGCTCGGCACAGGCGGGCGGAGTGTTTTGCGCCGGCGCCGACATCAAGGAAATGCTGCGGCACAAGGACGACAGCGCGTGGCTTGCGGCTAACCAGGCTGCAATCAACCGCGTGCAATACGAACTGACGCGGCTGGCCTTGCCGACAATCGCGTTCGTAGAGGGTGACTGCGTGGGCGGAGGATGCGGCATCGCGCTTGCATGCGACATGCGCGTCGCGACGAGCAAGGCGCGCTTTGGTATCACACCGGGCAAGCTAGGCCTTGTGTACCCCCTGCATGATGTCAAATTGCTGACCGATCTTGTCGGTCCGGGCCAAGCCAGGCGAATGCTGTTCACGGGAGGTTTGCTGGATGCCGCAGAAGCAAAGCGGATTGCCCTTGTCGAACTGATTGCTGATAGCCCGGACGTTCTCTTGGCCGAAATCCATGCGGCCAGCCCGCATTCGATCCGCGAGATCAAATTGTTTGTGCGCCGCGTCCTTGATGGTCAGGCTGACAACGATGACGAAACCCGTGCAATTTTCCTGGATGCGTTCAGGCGCAATGATTTTGCGGAAGGCGCTGCGGCGTTCGCTGAAAACCGCGAGGCCAGGTTTGACCGCTGAACCCGGGTGTCACGGCGCGCCCACTGCGTCATGTCGCGGATAATCGTGCTCTGAAACGCCGCCGGAACACGGGCTAAAGGTCCAGCTTTTTCCGTTGCCATCAACAGGCCTATGGATCATGATAGATTTTTAGGGCACGTGATTGGCAATCGTGCGTTAAGAGTTTTGTATGCGACATAATTCGCGTCGAGAACGACAAGAAAAGTAGAGGGGTTTGAATAGATGAAAACTCGGTTGAAGTATCTTTCGGTAATCGCTGGTGCCAGCCTGCTTGCTGCTTGCGGCGGCAATGATGCACCGCCTCCTGCGGATGATGCAGCAGATGCCCCGGCAACGACTGCCGACGCTGGCGACACTGCAGAAGCGCCTGCTCCTACTGCTGATTCCACCGATACACTCGATGGTACCACGCTGGCCTCTTTCACGCCTGATGAAGCGCATGGCGAACAGGTTTTCGCCCAGTGCCAGACCTGTCATGTGCTGGAAGAAGGCGTGAACCGTGTTGGTCCATCGCTGTACGGTATTGTCGGCCGCGCCGCTGGCTCGGTTGAAGGTTACAACTACACTCCTGCCAACGCGAACAGCGGCATCACCTGGACGCCGGAAAAAATGTTCCAGTATCTGGAAAATCCGCAGCGCGTGATTCCTGGTACCAAAATGGCGTTTGCAGGTCTTCCCGAAGGGCAGGACCGCGCGGACGTGATCGCCTATATTTCGACTCACGGCGGCGAATAAGCTTTACCGCTGCCACAGGCAAAAAAGGGGCGCGGACCTGTTGGTCCGCGCCCCTTTTTTTGTGTTAGGCAAACTGCCGTCTATGCAGCCACGGAACCGCGCGCCAATTCGCACTGCGACCAGATATCGCTCAGTGCGTTTATCAGCCGGTCGATGTCACCATCGCCGTGCACCGGCGACGGGGTAAGCCGCAGCCGTTCCGTTCCCACCGGCACGGTCGGGTAATTGATCGGCTGCACATAGATGCCGTGATTGTCCATCAGCCAGTCGCTGATCATCTTGCACTTGCGCGCATCGCCGACCATCACCGGTATGATATGGCTGGGATTGGGCAGGTGAGGAATGCCCAGCATATCCAGCTTGCGGCGAACCGTGGCCACGCGGTCCTGCTGCATTTCGCGTTCGTGACTGCTGGCCTTCAGATGTTTGATGCTGGCGCAGGCACCCGCCGCCACTGCTGGGGGCAGGGCGGTGCTGAAAATGAATCCGCTGGAAAATGTGCGCACGAAGTCGACCAGATCAGCCGAAGCCGCGATGTATCCGCCCATCACGCCGAACGCCTTGCCCAGCGTGCCTTCGATCACGGTGATCCGGTCCATCAGGCCTTCGCGTTCGGCAATGCCTCCGCCGCGCGGGCCGTAGAGGCCAACCGCGTGGACTTCGTCGATGTAAGTCATCGCGCCATGTTTTTCGCACACGTCGAGAATCTCGGCGATGGGGGCGATATCGCCGTCCATCGAATAAACGCTTTCGAATGCGACCAGCTTGGGCACATCCGGTCCGTAGGCCGACAGCAACCGGTCGAGATCCGCGGGATCATTGTGCTTCCAGATTTTGTATTCGGCGCGGCTGTGGCGAATGCCTTCGATCATCGAAGCGTGGTTGAGCGCGTCCGAAAACACAACGCAGCCCGGAATGCGGCTGGCCAGAGTGCCAAGGCCCGCCCAGTTGGAAACATATCCGCTGGTGAAAAGCAGCGCAGCTTCTTTACCGTGCAGGTCTGCCAATTCCTGCTCAAGCAGAACATGGTGATGGTTTGTCCCGGAAATATTGCGCGTTCCGCCTGCACCTGCGCCGCATTCATCCAGCACCTTGTGCATCGCGTCGATCACGACCGAATGCTGACCCATGCCGAGGTAATCATTCGAGCACCAGACTGTGACCTCCTGTGTGCCGTCCTGCACATACCTGGTGGCATGCGGAAACGCGCCGCGCCGCCGCTCGATCTCTGTAAAAACCCGGTAACGCCCTTCTTCGCGGACAGCTTCCAGTTCAGCCTTGAAAAACCCGTCAAAATTCATGGTCAGCTATCCCCTTCGGTAATCGGATTTCGCCCTATTTTCTTGCGCCGGGAAGTGGGCAAGGCCCAGCCCCACAGCATGCCGTCGCGAAACGGCAGGGCGAGAAACAAGTGTTCAATCGTGCCTAGCGCGGCGAATGCAAACAGCAGGCTTGCGCCCACAGCCTCTGCACTGCCAGCAGCCGATGCCATGGCGACTTTGCCCAGCCAGATGCTGACAGCAGCGGCGGCCGCAATCGACACAGGCAAGGGCCAGCCCAGCCGGGCCGGGCCGTAGTAACTTTTCAGATATGCCAGATGCGGCGGCAGGATATCGGTCGCCGAATTGGGCACGCCGTAAAATATGTTCAGCTTGGTCGACAGCCGCATGGCGTAAAGCAGCGTGAAAGTCATGGCAGCGATCTGGTTGGCCTCGTTCCAAGTGATCGAGATCAGCAGCAGCGCCGTTACGGCCAGAGTTATTTCGTGATGGATCAGAGTGGCGCTGGCCTGTCGAAATCGCTCCCATCCACTGACGGATGGATCGCAAGGTTCACGCCGAGGGCCGGAAACCGCCCCGGTAAGGAAACCGATTTCGTGCCACGCCCATACCAGTATTGCGCCGCCGAAGGCGATGTAGGCGGACCAGAGCGATGCTGAACCCATGCTCAGGAAAATCGCGGTAAGTCCGACGATGCCGGCCATACCGCCAAGCGCCAGACTGCGCGGGAAAGTGGCGCGTTCGCGGTTATCGATCCAGGCGACAAGCCCCGTGGCAATGAACCAGATCGCAATCGTCGCCAGAACGGGCAGTATATGGCCGCTCCAGCTTACCATGCAGGCTGCAGCCGCACAGTTTCCGGAACCGCATTCTGCTTCGCGCGGTGGAAATACATGCGTGCAAAGTTCCAGCCTGCGCCGGCCATGCCGCTAAGCCGCATCCAGCCGCCAACGATACCGCCGCGCTCCTTACCGTCTTCGATCTTGTGACTGGCCTGAAGCAACGCCTCCATCTTGCGGCGGAAGGCCGGGTCATCGATGTCCAGCTCTACCGGGAAGACTTGGCGGCTGATCTGGTTGCAGATGCTGAAGACCTTGTAGTCATATTCTGTCGGGTCGATCCCCAGCGCGGCGTGAAACACCGGACGGTTGTGATCGCGCACATACATGGTGGCATAAACAGCCAGCAGGAAGAACCGGATCCACAGCCTGTTGTGGCCTTTCAGCAGCTTCGGGTCGGCATGCATCAGTAGCGCGAAGGCATCGCCGTGGCGGAATTCATCGTTGCACCATTCTTCGAACCAGTTGAAAATCGGATGGATCATCTTGTCCGGATTGGCGGCGAGGTGACGGTAGATCGTGATGTAGCGCGCATAGCCGATCTTTTCGGAAAGATAGACGGCATACCAGATGAACTTCGGTTTGAAGAAAGTGTATTTCTTGGTCTTCGTAAGATAGCCCAGATCGATCCCGATCCCGGCATCTTTCAGCGATTCATTGATGAAACCGGCATGACGGCTTTCGTCGCGGGCAAGCAGTTTGAACAATTGCTTCACATCCGGGTTCTTCGTCCGCTTGGCGATTTCGGCATAGAGCACGCAGCCGGAAAATTCGGCGGTAAGGGAGCTGACGAGAAAATCGATCATCTCCGCGCGCAATTCCGGCTCCAGCCGGTCAATAGCGCCTTTGAAGCTGTCATCCTTCTTGAAATGCTGCTTGTTCGGATCGCCCTTCATTTCCTCGATCAGCGAGTCCCACTCGGCGCGGACCAGCGATACGTCGATCGCGTCCAGCGCATCGAAATCGGTGGTATAGAAACGCGGGCTGAGCACGGTTTCGTGCTTGGCCATTTCCATGGTGTCTTCGCTGGTGATCGGTGTGTGTGCGTTCATCGCACCCTCCCTGGATTGAAACTGACTTCAACAAGCTCGGCAAAGTCGAAATAGGCGGCGATCTTGGTCCAGGCGCGGCGCACCGGGCCTGCTCTGGTGACAGTAGCCATGCGTTCAAACGTGGCGGTTTCACCAAAGTCGACGCTGATCGGATCGCCGTGCACGCGCACGCGGTCACCGGGATAGATGGCGATGTTGTCGGCCAGCTCGACATGGGCATGGAAATGCGCATCGCTCTGTTCGACCGCTATGCGGCAGGGCATGTCGAATGATTGCGGCATCAAGTGATGTCTCCGCCTGGAAGCATGGCGGCAAACACGGCGCGGTTGTCCGGCCCGAATGCGCCCAGTTCGATAATGCGCCCCGTGGCGCTGTCGGTGAGAGAGATCGATCCATCCCCCCAAAGGGTCAGGTCAAACGGAGGTTCGGACCCGATGCCATGCATCCGCCGTTCTCTGGCAAGGCCGCGCAGCACGCCGCGCACGAAACCGCCGCTTTGTGTTTCCACGTCGATGACCGCGACGGTATCGCCGTTGCTGACATCAGCGATAAGGACTGTGCCATTCTCCTGATCGAGGAACCGTAAGGAACGTTCCGCAATCGGCGCAACATTCGCCTCCGCCCGCTCCACGGTGGGAACTGCTTGCCGTTCCATGAAGCCGAGCGAGACGGCGGCCGTCATCAGCAGGCAGACAGCAATCAGCAGGCCTGCGGCCACGAGGGCTGGCTTGGGAACGGTGTTTTCATGGCTATGTCCGTGGCTCATGCGGCGGCTTCCTCAAATCGGGCTGGCAGCGAAGCGGCCGGAATTGCGGCCGCCGCCGGGGGACGAAGCCCTTGCACCGGAGCATTCGCCACAACTGCGGCACATGCTTTTGCCAACAGGCCAGCGACGTTTTCCGCGTCAGGCAAGGCGCGGAGCATCGGCTGGACAGCGCTGAGCTTCAGCGGGCGGGCATGCGGCCAGATCATCGCATAACCGATGCCGTGGCGGCCCAGCAGCTCAAGCGCGATATCGCCATTGCCGGAACCTTGCGGCCGCAAGTGGGCAGCGCCGATCAGCTTCAGAGGCAGGTTTATGCATTTGTTGAGCGCAACGCCGATCCGCAGCACGACGCGGCGATTGGTAATGGTGTAGACCGTGGTCCGGGCGACCAGCACGGCATATATTCCGAGCAGGCCAACGGCGAGCATGCCGCTGATGGCGCTGGCAAGCGCGCCAAGAAACGATCCGCTGGCCAATGCAACAAAGGCGATGGCCGCGAAATACCCGGTGATCCAGCGTGACTTGAGCGCAGAGCGAAGGAACACCCGCCAGTCAGGCGCGCCTTGCCACAGAATCTCCTCGCCCGCGGGCAGATCACCCGGCAGGCCGCGGATGGGCTCATGCTCGTATTCCATCATACAAACGGCTCCTGCCGGCGCTGATTGGCATAGAGATAGCCGCCACCGAAGTATGCGACGACGCGCTCTTCTTCGTAACGGGTGATCTGTTCGCCCGATGCCAGTGCGGGTACGCCGACGTAGTCAGCGGCGTTGATCGCATCGATCATCACCCTGTCCTTGCGCACCACTGCCATGGCCATCGGCGCGAGGACCTTCTTCTCGCCAATGTCGACTTCGAGATAGCGGATCAGATGTTCTGCCCGGTCGACCCACAGATCTGTGATCGTGCCGGCCACCGCGCCGTCAGCGGCAATCACTTTCAGACCGCGCGGATCGGTGCTGAGCGGTGCGACGGAAATATCACCATCAAGCGATATTGGCACGATGCGCGCGGTGCCATGGGCCGTCATATCGGGATATTTCGCCCGGTTGGCGAAAGCTGCGGGTCCCATGCCATCTTCCAGCGGATTGCCCGTCGGGAAATAGGGCGCACCGGGGAAAGGTTCACGGCGCTTGCCGGCAACTTCGAACGGATCACGTTCCTTGGGCGGCGCAGTTGCGGTGCCCTTGCCGAAGGGCAGATTGAAAGTCTTGGGCTCTGCCGTGCTGAGCGGACCGCCGGGGAAATCGATGTGCCCCGTCATCGGGTCTTCCAGCGGATAGCCTTCACGTCGATCTTCGCGCCGCAGGTAGAAAACGAGGGTCAGGAAGAACAGGAAGAAGGCAATGAGTGCCAGCTTCGCCACATCAAAATCGCCCACTATATTGCCATCAACCATGGGTTTTTCCTTTCGCGTTGATCATGTCGGGAATTCCTGCAGCCCGAACCGCGTGGCTGCGTTTTCAGTACCGCCGGTGCGTGTGCGTCCGACGAGAGGGCCAAGCACGATCAGTGTGCCGAGCAAGAGAATGATTTCGAGAGCGTAGACGACCGTATAACCTGTCGCGCGGTCGGCCAGCACAGTGCCCAGCCCGTCAGCCGCAGCGAAGGTTCCGACCAGGTCACGGATAATGCCGCCAAGTGCGATGGCAAAACCCATTGCCGTCGCCTGCACTGCGCCCCATGCGCCAAGAGCAAGTCCTGCGCTGTCCTTCGGCGCAAGCTCCATCGCGGCGACCAAAGTGCCGACCGAAAACAGTCCCACACCAAGCCCGATGGCGACTGCGCCAAACCCAAGCAGGGCGGGGGCATCCAGCGGATCTGCGAACAACACCATCATGAATGCGGAAATACCGATTACCACGCCGGTGCCGGACAGACGCAGCGGATCGGTGCCGCGCGTCAGATGGCTGGCGGAAAAGACAAAGCCGAGCAGCGCGCCAAAGGCCCATGCGCCAGTCAGGCCAGTGGTTGCGCCGACGGACAGGTGCAGGATTTCCCCGCCAAACGGTTCAAGCAGCGCATCCTGCATGGCAAAACCCATCGTGCCCAGACCAATGGCTACCAGCAGGCGCAGCGTATTGGGCTGTGCGGTGAAGCCTTTCCATACATGCGAAAACGGGATACGCGGCTCGGTAGTGTCGGTCAGGGCACGATTGCGCGGCTCCTGCTTCCACAGGGCGATCATGTTGAGGACAATCGTCAGCACCGCAGCGCCCTGAATGACCTGCACCAGCCGTGTCGGTGTGAAATCACGCAGCAGGCCCCCGATCACGAGCGCCGCGAACATCATGCCGACCAGCAGCATCACGTACAGCAGGGCGACAGCGCGGGGGCGCTTTTCGGCAGGCGCAAGGTCGGTGGCGAGCGCGAGGCCGGCGGTCTGGACCGTGTGCATACCGGCACCGGCCAGCAGGAAGGCCAGCACGCTGGCGCATACGCCAAGGGTGAAGGCATCTGGCCGGCTCATCAGCAGCAGCGCGAACGGCATGATGGCCAGTCCGCCGAACTGCATCAGCGATCCGAACCAGATATAGGGAACGCGCCGCCAACCCAGAACAGACCGGTGCGTGTCGGACCGATGACCAAGGGCCGCACGAAACGGCGCAATCATCAGCGGCACAGCGATCATCAATGCGACGAGCCATGCAGGAATGCCCAGCTCCACGATCATGACGCGGTTGAGTGTGCCGTTGAGCAATACCATCGCCATGCCCACGCTGAACTGGAACAGCGCAAGGCGCAGCAGCCGCCCCAGCGGCAGATCGGCACTCGCCGCATCCGCAAACGGCAGCCATGCGGTTGCTACCGCGCGCCAGTTTGCAGATTGGGGAGGGCCTTGTTCCATCAGCGGCGCACCAATTCCATCGCGTGAGATTTGTAGAAGCCGCTCGATACGCGGTGGCTGCGGGCGACGCGCCATTCGCCTATCCCGGCCAGCTTTTCGCGTAAGCGCTCTTCGGAAACGACCACGATTGCGGGGGACCGGTCAGAGCGGGGGAACAGTTTGCCCACCGTATGCATCGCGCCGAGCACCGGAGTATAGGGCGCGAAAGTGAAGAGGATTGACTTGCTGGTGCGCTGCGCCAGCCATTTGATTGTATCGACCATGTCATCCAGCGAATAATGGATCAGCGAATCCATCGCGGCCACGTGGTCGAACTCGCCAAGCGACGGGTCCAGCATGTCACCCACGCGCCAATCGATCCGGCCGTGGCCGTGGAACGTGTCTGCACGCTTGCGCGCAATATCGACCAGGCCGCCGGCCACGTCGATTGCGGTAACGTCCGCGCCTCGGCAGGCTGCTTCCATACTGAGCGCGCCAGTGCCGCAACCTGCATCAAGCAGGCGCTGGCGGCGCAAATCGGCCGGTAGCCAGCTCAGCAAGGTGCTGCGCATTTCGTCACGCCCGGCGCGCACGGTGGCGCGAATGCCGCTGACCTTTACGTCGGAGGTGAGATCGATCCATGCCTTCTGCGCTGTCCGGTCGAAATATTCGGCCAGTTTTTCGCGCTGCGCGTCATATCGGGTTGGAGCTTGATGAGTTTGGGCGTGACTGGCCATCATTCGAACCCCAGGAAATCAAAGATATCGCGGTCCTTCATCGGGCGCGCTTCTTGTGGCTCGACACCGTCCCAAAGAAGCTGCGCGAGGCGCATGTATTCCATTTGCGCGGCAAGCACTTCGGGATCGTCGCTTTCCATTTCGAAAAGCGTGCACTTCTTCAGCCGGCTACGGCGGATTGCGTCGAGGTCCTTGAAATGGGCAAGGCGCGTCATGCCGATTTCGCCTGCAAACCGGTCAATCTCGTCCGTTGCGGCGGAACGGTTGGCAATGACGCCGGCCAGCCGCACTTCGTAATTCTTGGCCTTCGCACCGATCGCGGCGACAATGCGGTTCATGGCGAAAATGCTGTCGAAATCATTGGCGGCGACCACCACGGCGCGTTCTGCATGCTGCAGCGGCGCGGCGAACCCGCCGCACACCACATCGCCCAGCACGTCGAAAATCACCACGTCTGTGTCTTCCAGCAAGTGATGCTGCTTTAAGAGTTTCACCGTCTGGCCGACAACATAACCGCCGCAGCCCGTACCCGCAGGAGGGCCGCCAGCTTCGACGCACATCACGCCGTTGTAGCCTTCGAACATGTAATCCTCGGGCCGAAGTTCCTCGGAATGAAACTCCACCGATTCCAGCACATCGATCACCGTGGGCATCAGCTTTTTGGTGAGCGTAAAGGTGGAATCATGCTTCGGATCGCAGCCGATCTGCAGCACGCGGTGGCCCAGTTTGCTGAATGCGGCCGAAAGGTTGGAAGACGTGGTCGATTTGCCGATCCCGCCTTTGCCATAAACGGCAAATACCTTGGCTCCCTTGATTTTGTCTTCCGGATCGAGCGCGACCTGAACCGAACCCTCGCCGTCGGGAGCGCTGAATTTGGCACGGGGATCTAGCAGGTTCATTATATTCTCCTATTCAGCCGCAATCACGCCTTCGAGCCGGTCTTCCAGATCATCACTCGCAGCACGAAGTGCCTCCAGCGTATCTTCGTCCGGTTCCCAAAGATTGCGTTCGCAGGCTTCGAGCAGGCGCGTGGCAACACGCGCCGAACTTTTGGGATTTAGAGCGGAAAGCCGCTCGCGCATTTCGGGGTCGAGCACGAATGTCTCGCTGATTTTCTGATAAACCCACGGATCGACCTGGCCCGTGGTGGCGGACCAACCGAATGTGTTGGTCACGTGGTTTTCAATGCTGCGCACGCCTTCATAGCCGTGTTTCAGCATCCCCTCGTACCATTTGGGATTAAGTGTGCGGGTGCGGGTTTCGAGTGCAACTTGTTCGGAAAGTGTGCGCACCTTTGCCGTGCCGCCTTGCGTAGCGTCCAGAATATAGACCGGAGCTTTCTTGCCCCGCGCCCGCTCCACCGAACGTGTGACGCCGCCCAAACCATCGACATATTGATCGATATCGGTGATCCCGATCTCGACACTTTCGAGGTTCTGGTAAGTGAATTCGACATCGGCGAGCGCGCTGCGCAGCAAAGCGCTGTGCTTCACCGGCGCGCCGGAAACCCCGTAGGCATAGCCCTTCTTGTTCTCGAACGCGTTGGCCAGATCGTCCTGATCGGTCCAGACGCCGCCGTCGATCAGCTGGTTCACATTGGCGCCGTAGGCACCTTCGGCATTGGAGAAGACCCGCAGCGAAGCCGTTTCCAGATCACAATCGTGCGCTGCCTGATGGGCCAGGCTGTGCTTGCGCACGAAATTCATTTCCAGCGGCTCATCTGCTTGCGAGGCGAGCAGGGCGGCTTCGGCCAGCATGCGCGTTTGCAGCGGCAGCAGGTCACGGAAAATGCCGGACAATGTCGCGACAACGTCGATGCGCGGACGGCCCAGTTCTTCGAGCGGGATGAGTTCGGCACCAGCGAGGCGGCCATAATTGTCCATCCGCGGGCGCGCGCCGATCAGGGTGAGCACCTGGGCGATCTGCACGCCTTCGCTCTTCATATTGTCCGTGCCCCACAGCACCATGGCGAGGCTTTCGGGATAAGGCTCTCCGCTTTCGACGTGGCGAGCGATCAGGCCCTCTGCCTGCTTGCGGCCCTCTTCGCAGGCGAAGCGGGTGGGAATGCGGAACGGGTCGAACCCATGGATGTTGCGGCCAGTGGGCAGCACAGCCGGATTTGCAAGAATATCGCCGCCGGGTGCGGGGCGGACATAACCGCCATCCAGCGCGTGGACTAACGAGCCGAGTTCGTCGCAGCTTTCCAGCAATGACTCGAGCTCGCTCCGGTCAGCTTCCGGGTCGGCTTCGGTCATCGCGTCGAGCAAATCGCTGCGTTCTGCGCCCTCAGGTGTCTTGCCGAGCACATGCAGACCGTGCGGGATCAGCGTGCGTTCGAGTTCGTACAAACGACCGGCAAGTTCGCCCACATCGCCGCCCTCGATATCGAGCGCGGCACACTGGTCTGCAATCATTTCCTCAAGCGCGGCGTGCTCTTCCGCGTCGGTCGTGCTGCGCAGCCGCTCGACAGTTGTCTTGAGGTCGGCAAAGCCTTTGTACAATCCTGCCTGCGCCAATGACGGCGTGAGATAGCTGATCAGTGTTGCACCCGAACGGCGCTTTGCCAGAATGCCTTCCGAAGGATTGTTTGACGCATAAAGGTAGAAGTTGGGCAGGTCGCCCAGCAGTCGTTCGGGCCAGCAATCGCCGGACAGGCCAGTCTGTTTGCCGGGCATGAATTCCAGCGCGCCATGGGTGCCGAAATGCAGCACCGAATGCGCGCCGAAGTCTTCGCGAATCCAGCGGTAGAATGCGGCAAAGGCGTGGGTCGGTGCGAAATCGCCGTCGAACATCAGGCGCATCGGGTCGCCTTCGTATCCGAACGCGGGCTGCACCCCGACAAAGACATTGCCGAAATGCGCGCCCAAAATCTGGATATGCGAACCGTCGCTCTGGATCTTGCCAGGTGCAGGGCCCCATTGTGCCTCGATTTCGGCCAGATGCGGTTCGCGGCGGACGTGGGTGTCAGCATCGACGCGAGCAGCAACATTGGCTTCGGAGCCGTACCGCGCGGCGTTGCCGTGCAGGATGGCATCGCGCAGGGCATCGACGCTTTCGGGGACCTCAACATTATAGCCTTCATCGGCCAAGCGCAGCAGCGTTGCGTGAAGGGACTCATACACCGCAAGGAAAGCAGCGGTCCCGGTTGCTCCGGCATTGGGCGGGAAATTGAACAGCACCACGGCCAGCTTGCGATCAGCGCGTTCCGCGTTGCGATTGGTAATCAGCTTGACCGTTTTGGCGGCCAGCATCTCGGCGCGTTCGGGGCAGCTGCGCATCGCACGGATCGCGCCGGTGGGTTCAAAAACGCATCCACGGCCGCAGCCCTGACAGGGTTCGCCGGAGCCATCCGAGCGGCCGCCGAACACGGTCGGTTGGATGGAGCCGTCAAGCTCCGGAATGGCGACCATGATCGTCGTTTCGAGCGGGAGCAGCCCCTGATGACGCGCGCCCCATTCTTCCAGCGACTGGAACTCAAGAGGATGCGCGGCGATATAAGGCACATCAAGGCCCGCAAGGCATTCTGCCGCTGCATCTGCATCATTGTAGGCAGGGCCGCCCACCAGCGAAAAGCCGGTGAGGTTGATCACCGCGTCGACTGTAGGTGTGCCACCGCGAACAAAGAATTTCTCAATCGCAGGGCGCGCATCAAGGCCGCTGGCGAACGCAGGAATGACGCGCAGACCCGCATCCTCCATCGCCGCGATAACGCCGTCATAATGGCCGCTGTCATTGCCCAGCAGATAAGATCGCAGCATAAGCAAGCCGACCGTGCCGTTGCGGCCCTGCTTGCGCGGCAGCAGACGTTCGCTTTCGCTAATCCGCTGGTCGGTGCGCGGATGATACACGCCAACTTCAGGATACTCATGCGGCGCATCCGCCTGCGTTGCCCCGCGCCGCTCTTCCCGGTCGCCTGCGGCGTAACGATCGATAAGCGAGCGGACCATTGCCACCACGTTCTCTTCGGAACCTGACAGCCAATATTGCAGAGTGAGGAAATAGGCGCGCACATCCTGCGCAGTGCCGGGAATGAACTTCAGGATTTTCGGCAGGCGGCGCAGCATGCGCATCTGTTTCGCGCCGGAACTTGCCCCCGGCTTCTTCGATCCGCGCAATTTCTTGAGCAGTGCCAGCGGACCCTTGGCGGGCGCATCCATGCGGTACGCGCCCATCCGGGTCAGTTTCACGACCTCTGCGGCGGACATCATGCAGACCATCGCGTCGCAGCTTTCCTGCCGCGCTTCCAAAGTCGGCAGAATCGCGCGCACGTGATCGTCCAGGAACAGCATCGATACGATGACCAGATCGGAATTTGCGATTGCAGCCTTCGTGTGATCGAGCGCAGCAGCGTCCCGGTCCCAGTCAGCGGCCGCGTGAAGCGAAACTTCGATATTCTCGGCCCGCAGCACACTGTCCGCGCGCTCGACCGCGCCCTTCAGGTGATTGTCCAGCGTTACGAAAGTGACGCGCACAGGAGGCTTGCGATTACCGGGCATAGTGTGCCTTCGCATCATACAGTGTGGCGAGGTCGATTTCGGCGCGGCCCTGCTCGGCAGCAAATGCCTCTGTATTGCGGCGGGCCTTACCGCGTACGAAGAACGGAATTTTCTTCAGTTCGCGCGAAGCCTCTTCGGTCCACAATTCGCCTTCACTGGCAGGTTCTTCGATTTCGACTTTGGGCGCCGCGGACTTAGGCGAATGCGCCGCGTGATGGGATGGGCCAGCCTCATCCGAAAATTCAAAGTCATCGCGGAACATGGTGAGCAAATGCTCCTCCAGGCCCATCACAAGCGGGTGAACCCAGCTGTCGAAAATTACGTTGGCGCCTTCAAAGCCCATTTGCGGGCTGTGGCGGGCGGGGAAATCCTGCACGTGAACGGGTGAGGAAATGACTGCGCATGGCAGGCCAAACCGTTTTGCGATGTGACGTTCCATCTGCGTGCCCAGCACCAGTTCGGGCGATGCTGCGGCAATCGCGTCTTCCACTTCCATGTGGTCGTCCGTGATGAGCGGTTCGACGCCGTATATCTTGGCCGCTTCGCGCACTTCGCGGGCAAATTCGCGATTGTAACAACCAAGCCCGCACACTTCGAAGCCAAGCTCTTCATGCGCGATGCGTGCTGCGGCGACCGCGTGGGTGGAATCGGCGAAGATGAAAACGCGCTTGCCGGTGAGGTAAGTCGAATCGACCGACCGGCTCCACCACGGCATGCGTGATCCGCTGTCGCCTAGTGCTTCAGCGGGGTCGACGCCGGCAAGTGCCGCAACGGCGGTAATGAATTCGCGCGTGGCGCCAACGCCAATGGGCACGGTACGGATGGCGGGCTGGTGGAATGTCCGCTCCAGCCAGCGGGCCGCTTCGTCGCCAATTTCGGGATACAGCACAATGTTGAAGTCAGCAGCGCCGATACGGGCAATGTCGGCTGGCGATGCTCCCAATGGCGCGGTCAGATTTATCTCGATGCCGAGCGTGTCGAGAATCTTGCGGATTTCAACAAGATCGTCCCGGTGGCGGAAACCCAGTGCTGCCGGGCCAAGGATGTTGACGAGTGCCACGCTGTCGCCGCGCGGCGTGATGTCGGTGTCAGCAAGATGACGGACAATCTGGTAAAAACTTTCCGCAGCGCCCCAGTTTTCCTTGCGCTGATAGCTTGGCAATTCGAGCGGAATGACGGGGCAGGGCAGGCGCATAGCCTCAGCCAGCCCGGCGGGATCGTCCTGGATAAGTTCTGCAGTGCAACTTGCGCCGACCATCATCGCCTGCGGCTTGAACCGTTCCATCGCATCGCGTGCGGCGTCCTGGAAAAGCTGCGCGGTATCCTTGCCCAGATCGCGGGCCTGGAAGGTTGTGTAGGTAACGGGCGGGCGTTTGCCGCGCCGCTCGATCATAGTGAACAGCAGATCCGCGTAGGTATCGCCCTGCGGCGCGTGGAGGACATAGTGCATGCCTTCCATCGCGGTTGCGACGCGCATTGCGCCGACATGGGGCGGGCCTTCATATGTCCAGACGGATAGCTGCATCGCCCTATACCCTCAGCACATCACGCCGCCGCAGCGGACGGGCAAAGAGTTCAGCCAGATCGCCTGCCTGCTCAAAGCCGTGAATGGGGGAGAAAACGAGCTCGATTGCCCATTTGGTGGAAAAGCCCTCGGCTTCCAGCGGATTAGCGAGGCCAAGACCGCAAACGGTCAGGTCAGGCTTGTCTTCGCGCACCCGGTCCAGCTGTTTGTCGACGTGCTGGCCTTCGGAAATGCGGGTGCTTTCAGGCAGCAGTTCCAGCTCGCGCGCCGTATGCTGGCGGTGAAGATACGGCGTGCCGACTTCTACAGGGATCATGCCCGCCTCGGTCGCCAGGAACCGTGCCAGAGGCACTTCGAGCTGCGAATCCGGCAGAAAGGTAATGCGCTTGCCTTCAAGCCGTTCGCGGCTGTGCGCGATGGCGCGCTTGGCGCGTTCGCGGCCCGGCGCGACGACTTTGTTGAAATGCATTTCATCGATGCCGAACGCCTCCGCAGCAGCGCGCAGCCATGCTGTCGTGCCTTCCGCGCCGAACGGAAAAAGAGCGTCGAGCCGCTGCGCCCCGCGGTCCTCGAGCGCCAAAGCCGTTTCCGTGAGGAAAGGCTGCGCGAGAAGGTAGCGCGTATGCGGGCCAACCGAGGGTAGGTCGCATGCCCTGCGCGCCGGCAGGCAATGCACCGGCCCGATCCCGAGTTCGGCAAACAGGCGCAGGAACTGGTCTTCGACAATATCTGGCAGTGCGCCGACGATCAGCAGTTCTGGCGCGGCATCCGGCTCCGCCGCTGACATTTCCGGCACCAGAGTGGCGAGGCAAGCATCCTCGCCTTCGGTGAAAGTCGTCTCGATACCGCTGCCCGAATAGTTGAGGATGCGCGTCCGGCCTGCATATTCCGAGCCGAGGCGCTGTGCTGCCTTGGCAAGGTCCATCTTGATCACTTCGGACGGGCAGGAGCCGACGAGGAACAGCGTCTTGATGTCCGGGCGGCGCGTCAGCAGTTTGTCCACGATCCGGTCGAGTTCGTCATGACAGTCCGCCATGCCGGCCAAGTCGCGTTCCTCGATAATGGCGGTGGCAAAGCGCGGCTCCGCAAATATCATCACGCCCGCTGCCGATTGCAGCAAATGCGCGCAGGTGCGCGAACCGACCACCAGGAAGAAGGCGTCCTGCATCTTGCGGTGAAGCCAGACAATGCCGGTCAATCCGCAGAAAACCTCGCGCTGGCCGCGTTCCCGCAGGACGCCCTTGTTCAGCACTGGCGCGCAGTCTGTACCATTGGCGGGCAGGGTTTGGACGCCGCTCATGCCGGCACCGCGGGTGTGGACGATTCGAGTCGCGCGGCGCGCAACTTCAGCAAGAACTGTCCTGCGTTGATGATGTAGGTTGCGTAGGCAGCAAGAGCGACAAGCATGCGCTGCTCAGTTGATCCGATGCCCGCAAACAGCATGACGAGATAGGCAGTGTGCAATGCAAGGACCAGCATCGAGAACACGTCTTCCCAGAAGAAGGATTCTGCGAAAAGCCATTTGCCAAAGACCACCTTTTCCCAGATCGAACCGGTGATCATGATGGTATAAAGCACAAGCGTTTTCAGCATGATAGAGGCATCAGCCGCGAATGCGCCTTCGCCATTCATGAGGTAGCGAATAACCAGGAAAAGGCTGGCCAGAAAGACAATAAACTGCAGGGGAGCGAGCACGCCCTGGACGATCGTCCAGCGGGATTGGTCACGCCGGCGCCGCTCCTCCGTGGTGTAGAGCGCCCGGCTTTTCAGGGGCATTTCACGGCCATGTGCAGCGCTCTGCATTTCGGTGCTGTCCCCTCCAGTATCCAGCGACAGTTTTCGCCAGTTCTGGAATGGAACCTACTCCCAAATCTGGCAGAGTGTCAACCAAACTGGACGACAATTACAGTTGACAGGTTTGTGTTTGCCAGCGACTATTGTTCGGCCTAGCGTCCAGCCGCCCTCGCGACTCGAATTATGAGAGTTCTGGATGGGCACGGCGCGTTCTGCGCCACTCACAGACGGGAGAGTCTGATATGGCATCGGTAGTCGGCGCTGGCAGAAAGTCAGGTCAGGAAACCTCAAGCAACTCCGGTATGCGAAGCCAGTTCGCATCCTCCGTCAAGCCCTGCGCGGGCGTTTCTGCTGACACCTCAATAGACCGCGCCGAAGACAATTTGGACCAGCTGGTCGAGCATGAAATCCTTCCGCGATTGCTGATGGCTCTTGCCAATTCGCGCGTTGCCAGCGCTGCCAATGATTCAGCCGACAATCCGAATATCGTGCAACAAGCAGAAATTGAAGCGTTTGCGCCGCTCCCGCTCGGGCTTGAGGCTGAAGAATTGATGGCGCAGATCGAATACTTTCTTGATCGCGGGGTCACGGCAGAGACAGTTTTCATCGAATTGCTGGCGACCTCTGCGCGCAAACTGGGTGAATATTGGGAAGAAGACCGCTGCGACTTTGTCGATGTGACGATGGGCCTTTGGCGACTGCAGGAAGTAATGCGGGAGGTCGCGCTGCGGTGCCCTGTCCATCACGACGGGCACGTTCCAGCGCGCAGCGCCCTGTTCTCGCCGCTCCCTGGCGAACAGCATTGCTTCGGCACTTTGATGGTTGAAGAGGTGTTTGCGCGGGCTGGCTGGGACAGCGAGGCCCTGATCGAGCCACAGCGTTCAGAATTCCTGCAAATCCTTTCTGACCGGGAGTTTGAGCTGGTCGGCTTGACCGTCAGTAACGACTGCTCTAGCGGCGAACTCGCAAGTCTTGTGACGGCAATTCGAAGCGTTTCGAAATGCCGCTCTGTCAAAATCCTCCTGGGTGGACGCGCTATAAACGCAAATCCGGAACTGGTCGATTTGGCTGGTGCTGATGGCACTGCCCAGGACGCGCAATCTGCCCTAATTCTGGCCGACAGGATCGTACCGGCAGCCAAGCAAATGTCTTGCTTGGAGGCCTAATCTGGAAAATGTGATGCTCACCCGAAAGCACAGCATTGAAGGCAAGCTGCACTTCGGTGATTTCGCCGGAGTGTTTGACGATTCCGATCCGGAAGCGGCGGCGAAGCTTGCGTTGATTGCGGGCGATATCAGCCTGGTTCTGGACAACCAGGGACTCATCGTGGGCGGCAGCGGTGATCCCGAACAGTTTCCGGATCTGGAAAACTGGATCGGGCGCAATTGGGCCGACGTCGTTACGATCGAAAGCAAGCCCAAGGTCATGGAATTGCTCGGCGCGATGCGTGAAGGGCGGCCGCAGCGTTGGCGCCAGGTCAATCATCCCGGACCCGACGCGGACCTTCCGGTGCGCTATGCTTTGGTCGGGTTCGAAAATTCCGACCGCTGCCTCGCTCTGGGACGGGACATGCGGGAAGAAGGAGGGCTGCAGCAGAGATTCCTTCAGGCGCAACAGGCGCTGGAACGGGATTACATGCGTCTTCGTCAGGCCGAAAACCGGTATCGCCATCTGTTCGATACAGTGTCCGAAGCGGTGCTGGTGGTCGAAGGCGAAACCTTCCGTATCCGTGAAGCAAATCCTGCCGCGCACCGCTTGCTGAAGGCCGGTGCCGGGGATTTACAAGGCAGCAAGCTGTCCGGCCTGTTCGACCGATCATCGCGCGACGCGTTGATCGGGTTTCTCGGGTCCGCCGCGTCTTCCAACACGGTATCCCCGCTGAATATTTCGCTCGCAGACGACAGCACCGAATTGACGCTGAAGGCCACCAGCTTCCGCCAGCGCGGCAAGCAATATCTGCTCCTTCGGCTCCTCTCTGAAGAACGCGGCGACGGTGCAATTGCGATGCCTGTGCTCAGCGTGGTGGAGCGGATGCCTGACGCTTTCGTCCTGGCCGATTCCAAGATGACCATCGTCACCGCCAATTCCGAATTTGCCGAACTGGTCGGCGCAGCCAGCGTCGATCACCTGCTGGGACAATCGCTTGCCGATTATATCGGGCGGCCGGGCATCGATCTGGAACTGGTCAAAGGGCAGCTCGCCAAACACGGCGTCGCGCGCAATGTCAGCACTGTTGTCGGGGCAACCGATGGGTTTGAAGGCGAGCCGGTGGAGCTTTCTGCGGTGCAAACCGATGAAGAAGATCCGCATCTCGGTATGGTCATCCGGCCTGTTGGCCGGCGCATCCGCGATTTGCCGTCGGCAACCAATGAATTGCCGCGCTCCGTTGAACAATTGACCGAGCTTGTCGGCCGCATGTCGCTCAAAGACATCGTCCGCGAAAGCACCGACCTGATCGAGCGGCTGTGCATCGAAGCCGCGCTGACCCACACATCGGACAATCGTGCGTCGGCAGCAGAAATCCTCGGGCTGAGTCGCCAAAGCCTTTATTCCAAGCTGCACCGGCATGGATTGGGCAATCTGGTGTCGGATACGGACTAGTTTCGCCGTTTGGCCGATAAAGTGTCAAAAAAATTTGACGCATTGAACTGTCAAGCATAGCCTTGACTCATGACGCAATCCACCGTTTCGACTCAGGCAGTGACGCCGCCCGCGCCGCGGGATGTGCTCGCGCTTCTGAAACCGATCACGTGGTTTCCGCCAATGTGGGCCTTTGGCTGCGGCGTTGTCTCATCCGGCATGGCGCTGGATGCTCGCTGGCCATTCCTGATCGCCGGTATTGCGCTGACTGGCCCGCTCGTCTGCGGGACGAGCCAGGCGGTGAACGACTGGTTTGACCGGCATGTCGATGCCATCAATGAACCAGATCGCCCGATCCCTTCCGGCCGTATCCCGGGCAATTGGGGGCTGCGAATTGCGATTGCCGGCACGATGCTGTCGATGGCAGTTGCATGGCTGACGGGACCGTGGGTGTTTGCCGCCACATTGCTGGGCCTTGCCTGCGCGTGGGGCTACAGTGCGCCGCCATTTCGCTTCAAGACGAGCGGCTGGTGGGGGCCGGCAGTGGTCGCGCTGACATATGAAGGGCTCAGCTGGTTCACCGGCGCCAGCGTGATGGCCGGCGCGTTGCCGCCGGGCTCGGTTCTGGCGGTGCTGGGTCTGTACAGCCTAGGCGCGCACGGCATCATGACCTTGAATGATTTCAAGGCGGTGGAGGGCGATCGGGCGACCGGCCTTCGCTCCCTTCCCGTCACGTTGGGCATCGACCGCGCGGCGAAGCTGGCCTGCGTTGTGATGGCTCTGCCACAAATCGCCGTTGTTGCCCTGCTGGCATCATGGGGGATGACCATATCGGCGATCGCCGTCAGCATCCTGCTCGCCGTGCAGCTCGCGTTGATGCCGCGCCTGATCGCCAATCCGGCGCGCAACGCGCCGTGGTACAATGCAACTGGCGTGACGCTTTACGTACTGGGTATGCTTGCTGCTTCGCTCGGCCTCGGGGGCTATGTATGACGCCGCAGCAGGGCCTTGGCTGGGGGTCGATCGCGCGGCTTGGCGCCGTGCAGGCTTCGATCGGAGCGATTGTGATGCTGGCGACATCGCTGCTTAACCGCGTCATGGTGGTCGAATATGCGCTGGCTGCGGCCATTCCTGCCGGACTTGTGGCTTGGCATTATGCCGTGCAACTGACTCGCCCGCTGTGGGGCCATGGTTCCGATATGGGCCGCCGCCGGACGCCCTGGATATTGGGCGGCGTCAGCATGCTTGGCGTAGGCGGACTGCTGGCGGTGAATGCCACGATCCTGCTCGCTGCCAATTGGTGGGCGGGCATCGTGCTTTCCATGCTCGCCTTTTCGATGATCGGCGCAGGCGTGGGCGCGGGGGGGACGACGTTGCTGGCGCTGCTGGCTTCAGCTGTCGCTCCGGAGCGCCGCGCTGCTGCCGCTGCGACCACATGGATCATGATGGTGGCGGGCATTGTCATTTCCGCCGGGATTGCCGGCGCACTGCTTGATCCGTTCACGCCGCAGCGGCTGGCGCTGGTTAGTGGCGGCGTCGTGGTCGCAGCACTGCTCGTCTGCATGGCGGCGATGTTCCGGTTGGAGGACAAGGCCGCGAGGTTGTCTGCACGGGTGCGCGATCCCGAAGCCGCCGCGCCCGATTTCGCCAGCGCCATCCGGGAGATATTCCAGGAGCCAGAAGCCCGCCGCTTCACCGTTTTCATCTTCGTCTCGATGCTGGCGTATTCGATGCAGGACCTGATCCTTGAACCGTTTGCGGGCCTGGTGTTCGCGATGACGCCCGGGGAATCGACCAGCCTTTCCGGAATGCAGCACGGCGGCGTGCTGATCGGCATGATTGTATCCGGCATTGGCGGCAGCGCCTTTGCAGGACGGATGCCGGTCGAGCTTCGCGTTTGGATTGTGGCGGGATGCACCGGGTCCGCCATTGCACTGTGCGGTCTCGCCGCTGCGGCGCAGGTGGGTACCGGCTGGCCTCTGGCGGCAAACGTGTTCGCGCTCGGCTTCTGCAACGGTGTATTTGCGGTGGCCGCAATCGGCGCAATGATGGGGCTCGCCGGAGCCGGAGAGAACACCCGCGAAGGCGTGCGTATGGGCGTGTGGGGCGCGTCGCAGGCCATCGCCTTTGGTACAGGCGGCCTGCTCGGCGCAGTTGGCGTCGATATCGCCCGCCGGGTCCAGGGACAGGACGGCGCGGCCTTTCAAATGATTTTTGCACTGGAAGCAGCACTCTTTGTTGTTGCTGCCATTTTGGCAATCCGCGCGACCGGGCGGCAGACACGGTCAGCAAGGGAGCTGGTATCAGCATGAGCGAAGCACAATACGATGTCGTCGTGGTCGGTGGAGGGCCTTCGGGCGCAACAGCGGCGTGGGACCTTGCAAAGGCCGGGCGAAGTGTGATGCTGCTCGACCGGGCAGGGCGCATCAAGCCTTGCGGCGGCGCCGTACCGCCGCGCCTGCTGGAAGAATTCGAAATTCCGCAATCCCTGCTGGTCGCCAAGGCAAGGTCGGCACGCATGGTCGCCCCGTCAAACCGCCATGTGGATATGCCCGTGGGGGAAATCGGCTATGTCGGCATGGTCGACCGCGATGTGTTTGACGAATGGCTGCGTGCCCGCGCGGAAACCGCCGGAGCAACGCGCCAGAAAGGTACTTTCGATCATATCGAGCGTGACGGCGCTGAAGGCCCGCTGGTCTGTTTCCGCGAGAGCCGCGGCGGCGAAATGCGCAAGGTCCGCGCCAAGCTGGTGATCGGTGCCGATGGAGCCCGCTCTGCGGTCGCCAAGGAGAATATCGAGGGCGCGGAGAACATGCACTGCGTTTTCGCCTATCACGAGGTGATCAAGTCGCCCGAAAGCACCGCCGAAGGTTACGATGCAAGCCGCTGCGATGTGCTGTATCAGGGGCATCTCTCGCCAGATTTCTACGCGTGGGTGTTTCCGCACGGCCATTCCGCCAGCATCGGCGTGGGCAGCGCGAACAAGGGTTTCTCCCTGCGCGGCGCGGTAAAGACCATGCGCGATGACATGGGGCTGGCCGATTGCGAGACCATCCGCTGCGAAGGTGCGCCGATTCCGCTCAAGCCTCTGAAGAAATGGGACAACGGGCGTGACGTACTGGTCGCTGGCGATGCGGCAGGCGTTGTTGCGCCGGCATCGGGCGAGGGCATTTTCTATGCAATGACCTGCGGCCGGATTGCGGCACAGGCCGCAGAAGCCTTTGTCGCCAGCGGCCAGCCGGCTGCGCTGAAACAGGCGCGCAAGACCTTCATGCGTGAACACGGCAAGGTCTTCTGGATCCTCGGCATCATGCAGCATTTCTGGTATTCCAGCGACAAGCGGCGCGAACGCTTCGTTGCCATGTGCGCGGACAAGGATGTGCAGGAATTGACCTGGCAGGCCTATATGAACAAACGGCTGGTGCGTGCACGGCCGCTTGCCCATTTGAAGATTTTCATCAAGGATACAGCGCATCTGTTGGGATTGAGACCTGCCACACGATGAGCATGAGCAAAAGCTGGATATTGCCTGTCACCATCGCCGGGTTGGCGGCGCTGGGCGTGGCGGCGATTGGCGGAACGATCACCGATCTGGGACCATGGTATGACGGGCTCAGCAAACCTGACTGGACCCCGCCGCGCGCTGTCTTTCCCATTGCATGGACCACCATTTTTGCACTGGCGGTAATCGCCTTTGTTTCGGCCTGGCGCAAGGCACCCAGCACAAGGGTATCGGACACGCTGATCGGCCTGTTCGCCGCCAACGCCTTTCTCAATATCGTTTGGAGCCTGATCTTCTTCCGCCTTCAGCGGCCCGATTGGGCGTTCTTCGAGCTGATCCTGCTGTGGGTCTCTATCGTGGCGGTGATGATCTATTGCTGGCGGCTGTCACGGTTCGCCACCCTGTTGCTGGTGCCCTATCTTGTGTGGGTGACGGTCGCGGGTGCGCTTAACTGGCAGATCGTGCAGCTGAATGGCCGATTCGGCTGATCCGCCGCTAATCTGATGGCAGACTTTTTCACCAGCGGTCATGCGGTCGATGTCGTGCTCGCCGTGATCATTCTGGAATCGGTTTGGCTGCTATGGCGCGGTTGGCGTCTTAGCGATGCCGCCTTGCTGCTGCTGCCTGCTGTGCTGATGCTGATCGCTCTTCGCGGCGCGCTGGTCGGTGCTGACTGGCCCTGGATCGCAGTGCCGCTGGCCCTGTCATTTCCCGTCCACCTGATAGACCTATCGCGCCGGGCGAAGGCTCGGCGCGATTGATCCGGACCGGGCCATGCGCCCAGAGTCCTTCGAATTAACCGCTTCCCGCGAAGGGGAAGCGATTAGTTCGTGTCCGTCATCTCCGATCCTGCAGCGTCGTCCATGCTGCCAGCACCACTGCCCGATGCCGGTGAGGCTGCTGGCGCCAACAGCGATTGCAAAGCTGGATAATCCGCGACCATCCGTACCCCGCCCATCGGCAGGTTCTGACCCTGGTGACATGTCGTGCAATTGGTCTTGTAAGGATCGCCCGCAGGTCCAAGGCGATTGGCCGGGAATACAGATGTCAGCGGTGTAATGTATTCGCCGTTGATATTGCGCACCATGCGAATGCCGTGCCACGCGATTCCGCGGGCCGGCGTGCTGCGATTCCACTCCGCAAACGCCTGAGTATTGTGGCAATAGGTGCAGTTCACGCCGAGCGAATTGGACATGTGGATCATCAGCGAGAAGGTCGCTTCGGTACCCATAGTGGTTGTCGTATTCTCGCCCGTGGGGTGCATCGTGTTGGAAGCGACGCGGATTTCCTCCGGATCATCGCCGTTCAGAAGATAACGGGCGACTGCGACATTCGGCAGGGAGCTGTTGCCGGTCAATTCCATCGGTTCATTCTGGCCGCGGCGGTTTCCGTTGATCGAATTGCTGGTGCGTTCTTCGGGCAGGGTCCACACGTTTTCAGGAATGTTGTTCCCGCGGTGGCACGTCCAGCATGTAACGCCCGTTTGTTGCACATGGGCCGACCAGTTCTGGTTCACATCCTGCGTCATCTGGATCATCGAACGCGCGACACCTTTGGTGTAGACCTCGTCGGACGCCATGTTGGCTGGATTGTGACAATAATTGCAGCCTTGCTCCGGCGCGACCCACTCGGTGATTGCCGCCATCAGATAGTTGAATTCATCGGCAGAGATATCGCCCAGTACCTGCACGTTCTCATAGACTTCCGATGCCCGCGGCCCGCCTGGAGGAGGCAATTCGTAAGGCGGCGGCGGCACATCGGCAGGAATGTTGGCGTCCGTTACGTAAACGCGGTCCATCCCGGTTCCGGCAGGGCCGTTCTGTTCGGTGGTCTTCGGCGCGAATTCACACGCCGCAAGGCTCAGCGGCAGCGCGGCAAGCGCCAGATGGTATGGCTTCAACCTGCTCATTGTCCTGCACTCCCAGTGCTTGCCGCAGTTACTGCGGGGTCGGCAACGCCGGTATCGGGATACAGCGAGGCATAGCCATGCTCCTGTGCCCACAAATACCAGTTATCGACCACGGTTCCAGTCAGCAAAATGCCGATCCCGCCTGTCAGCGTGGTCAGCACGGCGAACCACCATGCCCAGCGGTGGACGGATTCCATCGTGGCGTTGAAGCCCATGGTCCAGCGCCAGAATAGTGCAGCGCGTTCCGATGCGGTTCCGCGGTCTGTGATCTGCTCGATCTCGCGCTCTCCGCCATAGCGGCCTACGGCAAGGATTGTCGCACCGTGCATCGCGAACAGCAGGACCGACCCGTAAAGGAAGACAATCGAGAGCGCGTGGAACGGGTTGTAGAAGAGATTGCCGTACCGGATGGAGAAAGCGGCGGTCCAGTCAAGGTGCGGGAACACGCCGTATGGCACTGCCTCAGCCCAACTACCCATCATCAGCGGGCGGATAAAGCCGAGTACCAGCATCAGGAAGATTGCAGAGGCAAACGCCCATGACACATGCTTGCCCATGCCCAGCGCGGCTGCGCGGCGATAGGAACGGATCCACCACAGTATCACCGATGATGTGAAGCACAGCCCGGCAAGAATGAACCACCCGCCTTCGGCAAGGGGCACAAACGGTGAGAAGCCATATTCAGGTCCAGGCGGTTCGAGCGAAAGCCAGAACAGCTGGCGGACGAACTGGACCGGGTCCCAGCCGACAGATGCCAGCATGTTGAACCCGATAATTTCAAACGCGATGAAGCCAAGCACAAGCGAAGCAACCCCGAGATAGCCAAGATAAATGGGGCCGATTTGCGCTTGGCCGATAAGCCCCATGATATGGCTGAACGTCGTGTTTCCGGTGCGTGAACCCTGTTGTTCTGCCGGCAGCGGAACGCCCATTTCGGGAGAAGCGCGGAGCTGAACCTGGGTGAAGATGTTTTGATATTGCGCCATGTTTCAGTGCTCCCTCACGACCAGATCGGCAGGTTGAGCCACCAGGTCCACCATTCGGGCCAGCCTTTGGTCCAAAGCGGCCCACTGATGACAATGCAAACCGCGCTCCAGAAACCGGCGTTCAGTGCCAGCAGCAGGCCCACACGGTGGATGCCCAGCGTGCCGACCGAATATCCGATCAGGTCGCGGAAGAAAGTGTCTTCATATTCCGGTGTTTTCACCTCTTCGCCCGCCGCCGGATTGGTCGCCGAGAGAACAAGTGCGCCGTGCAGCGCCAGCGCGAGGGTGGTGGTGAAGAAGAAACTCACCGCCAGCATGTGCGCCGGGTTATAGTGGAAATGAAGGTACTGGTATCCAGTGTTCGATACCCAGTCGAGGTGGCTGAAAATCCCGTACGGGAAGCCGAAGTGCCAGCCGCCCATCAGTACCGGGCGGATAACCACCAGGGTGAAATAGGCGAAAATGGCGACGCCGAAAGCGAACGGCACATGATAGCCCATGCCCAATTTGCGGCAGATTTCCACCTCGCGCAGCGCCCACGAGACGAAAGATATCAGCGCGCAGACCGTGATCACTTGCCAGAACCCGCCTTCGGCCAATGGCGCGAAGCCAAGACCGTAGGACAAATCGGGCGGAGCGATCGATATCAGCCATGGATTCCAGGTTGGACCTTGCGATGCTGCATAAAATATCAGCATCGTCCCCAGGGTGGCGAACATGGCCGTGACTATCCCGAACAGGCCCACGTAAAAGGGCCCGACCCAGAAGTCGAACATATCACCACCGATCAGAGTGCCGCCACGCACACGATATTTTCTCTCAAAACTGAGGAGCGCCATAGCCCAATCCTCCCCCGCCGCTATCGACGGGACAATGGTTAGTCAGTGTTTCGACCGTGAGGCACGGCCAGCTTTACCAGCCGCGCCTCTCGCACAGTCGAATGATCTGCACTTCGTCTGCTGGTGTCAGTTCGACGCAAGCTGTGCTGTTGCGGCCGCATTCGGGCCGTCCAGCCAGTTATACGTATCCGTGCTCAGCAAAATGAAGTGGATTGAAAATGCCAGTACGGCGAGTCCGACATGAAGTCCGACGAGCGCAGTACGTGGATTGAACATCATCCAAGCTCTCCACATGATGAAATTCCTTTCTTGTGTGATTCCAAATTAGACCGAGAGTTCGGTCTCGAACGTCAGGTGACGATCAGGGAAGCCAGGGCCGCCAGATCCACACCAACGCATGCGCAACGACGGCGATTGCCACGAAGCCGACGAACGTCGCCATGAACAGCTTGTGGAATTCCTTCGCTTCTTCCGGCGTAAGGTAAGTCCTCAGGCCGAAGCGATCATCAGGATCACTCATAGCTTTTCTCCAATTGTGCTTGATTGTGCGAGAGGCGACGTGCCTCCCTTGGTACCCGGACGGATTTCTCTGCCCGAATGGCGTGGCCCGGTGGTGCGGGCAATGTCGTGAAATTCGGCGGTCATGCGCCTTCTCCTGCAAGCAGGGCGTCGGCGAGCCGTTCAGCCGATACGCGCTCTTCGCCAGCACGGCGGGCGGCTCTTTCGGCGGCATCGCGCAGGCGCTTTGCAGCGGAAATGCGGATCAGGACCGGCTGCGCCTCTACCAGCGTATCAAGCTTGGCCTTGGCGTCTGCATCCCACGCCATCTCGCGGTGCTGTTTCGCGGGCGTTGGATCCACCTTGTCCAGATCGGTGCTGAGCGGAAGAATATGGAACAGCGCGTCAAACAGTGCATTGCACACTTCCTGCACCAGATACGTCGCGCCGGAATAGCCCATGAAGGGCGTGCCCGTGTGGCGGCGAATGGCCGCGCCGGGGAAGCTGGCTGGGATGTAAATCCCGCGTGATTTGCACTCCGCCATGTACATGCGTTCATTGTACGATCCGAACATCACCAGCGGCGGGTTCGTGTGGATGGCCTCGCGCACAGCGGCATTGTCCGGCTTTACGCCGGCAGAGCGGCTGAAGGCGAAATTGCAGGGCAAGCCCATGTCATCTTCGAGGAATTTGCGTATGCCGCGCGCATAGGTCTCGTTCGCGACGATGCCGAAACTGGCCGTGGCAAAGAAGTCCTGCGTGACGGACCGCCACAAATCCCACAAAGGCTTGATCGTGGTGTGCTTTTCCCGTTCGATGAACGGTTCGGGGTCCAGCCCCAGTTCTTCGCCCAGGGCGCGGAGGAACTTCGTGGTCGAGCTAAGGCCGACGGGCGCCTGGAAATAGGGCCGCTCCATCAGTTCACACAGATTGCGGCCAAATTCGCGGTAGAGGCAGACATTGGCCTGCGCATCGGCAAGGCGGCGCACATCTGCCAGATGGCTGCCGAGCGGGAAGGCCATGTTCACTTCCGCACCAATGCCTTCGACAAGGCGGCGGATTTCAGCAAGGTCAGAGGCCATGTTGAACATGCCATAGGCCGGGCCTAGGATGTTGACCTTGGGCTTCTCGCCTTCTTTCACCGGCTTCACGGCGGGCACTTTCTTCGGGCCGAATTCGGTCCACAGCCAGCTCATCGCGCGGTCGGCGCTTTGCCACTGATCTTCATCGATCGTGCGCGGCAGGAAGCGTTTGATATTGGTGCCTTGCGGCGTAACGCCGCCGCCGATCATTTCTGAAATGGAGCCGGTGACGACGACCGCAGGCAATTCGGAATCGAGCGTTTTCCAGGCTCGCATCATCGCGGCCTCTGTGCCGGTTTTGCCCAGTTCTTCTTCGCCGAGACCAGTTACCACGATAGGCAATTCGTGCGGTGGCAATCCGTCTGTGTAGTGCAGCACGGATGTGACGGGCAGGTTTTCACAGCCAACCGGGCCATCAATAATAACTTGCAGGCCCTTTATCGCCGTAAAGACGTAAACTGCGCCCCAATATCCGCCTGCGCGGTCGTGATCGAGGATCAGGCTCATGAACCCACCGCCTCTGCTGCCTTGCGGGCAGCTTCGTTAAGCGCGGCATATTTCGCCTTGAACTTGGGCCGGTCCATCGGCGTGTCTTCCCAGACGCCGCTGGTGTGACCGGTGCCGACGCCTTCGAAGAACTCGCTCATGGTATCCATGCGCGCCTTGTTTGCCATCGCCGCATTGATCACTTGCGCCAGACTGCCAGCGCCTGCGGGACCCATCAAAGGCCGAGCGGAGATCAGATTGGTGAAGTAGAGCGAAGGGATAGCTTTTTGCTTGGCGTGCTGGACGACCGGGGTCGTGCCAATCGCAAGGTCAGGGCCAAATTCCGCAATAGCGGCAATATCTTCTTCCAGGCTAGCGCGGAAATTGACGCGCACGCCCTTGGCTTCAAGCCACTCACGGTCGGGATCGGACCACTGCGTTTTGGGGCAGGCGGTGCCGACATAAGGGACATCCGCGCCGCTTTCGATCAGCAGGCGTGCAACCAGCAATTCAGAGCCTTCATAGCCCGATACGGTGATCCGGCCATTGATAGGATTGGCAGCGAGCGCGCCCCGGATTGCTCCGGTGAAGGTGTCTTTCGCGGCATCGATCTGCGATTGCTTCACGCCGCACGCATCGCCGATGGCATCGAGCCATGCAGCGGTGCCTTCTGCGCCAACGGGAGCAGAACCGATGACCTTGCGGCCAGCAGCCTGAAATTCGCGCACGCTTGCAGTGTAGAAGGGGTGGATAGCGGCGACCGCAGCACAATCGAGCGCGCCGTAAAGTTCGCGCCATTCGCGAGTTGGCACAACCGGGCCAGCGGCGAGGCCAAGCGGCTCCAGCATCATGCCGATACCAACCGGATCAGCCGGGAACATCTCGCCCAGCAGAGTAATCGTGGGCTTGTCGCTCTTCTCGCGCGGAGCAGCAACCGGGCCTTGCTCTACTTCCTCGCGGGCATATTTGAGCATGGCACCGGCCAGCACGTCTTTCGCCTCTGCATGGGTGGGAATGCCAAAGCCGGGAACATCAATGCCGATGATCCTGACACCGTTGATCTGGTCCGGCAGCAACCGCAGCGGAACACCACTGGCGGTTGGGACGCACAGATTGGTGACGATGATCGTGTCGTAATTCTCTGGATCGGCGAGGTTTTCGACCGCTTCCTTAATGTCTTCGAACAGCTTGCCGGTGACGAGCGTCTCGGAGCTGAAGGGGACGTAGCCGACAGTTCGCCGTGCGCCGTAGAAATGCGATGTGAAGGTCAGGCCGTAAACGCAGCATGCCGAACCGGACAGGACCGTAGCCGTGCGTCGCATCCGCAGGCCAACGCGCAAGGACCCGAATGCGGGACACATGCTTTGCGGCTGATCGTGCGGGCCTTTGCTCTCTTCGACAGGATAGTCAGCAGCGTAGCGATCCAATATTTCGCTCTTGCCTGCCTTGCGTGCAGCTTCCTTCATGGTGTCCGCCCCGCCGTGGCATCCGCCGTTGCCGCCCGTATCGATATCGATCCGGTCGGGCTCGCGCGCCATATCGGGTGCAAGATCACTCATGCATCAAGCCTCATCATAGATCACCTCGAGGGAGGGTTTCTCTTCGAATGTGCCGCCGCGCATGTCAGCCTGTGTGGCGGGCATCAGTTTGATGTCCCGGCCGGTATCTTCAGGGGAGAAGAGGCCAAGCAACCCGTCTTGATCGAGGGGGGTAGGTTGCCGCGGCGGAGCCTCAGCGACGTTTTCGGCGAGCTCTTCAAAAAGGCCGCTCCATTCGCCTCCGGGCATTCCGATAATCTGGTAATTGGCTGATTTCTTGCGAATATCCTCATTCGCAGGGATCGCTGTCAGCACTGGAATATCGACGGCGTCGGCAAAGGCCTGCGCCTCTCCGGTGCCGTCATCCTTGTTGATGATCATGCCAGCCACGCCAACATTGCCGCCCATCTTGCGGAAGTATTCCACTGCCTTGCAGACATTGTTGGCGACATAGAGCGATTGCAGGTCGTTCGATCCGACAACGATCACTTTCTGGCACATGTCGCGGGCAATCGGCAGGCCGAAGCCGCCGCACACCACATCACCCAGGAAATCGAGCAGGACGTAATCAAAGCCCCATTCGTGGAAGCCCAGTTTTTCCAGCAATTCAAAGCCGTGAATGATGCCGCGCCCGCCGCAGCCGCGCCCGACTTCCGGGCCGCCAAGTTCCATGGCGAACACACCGTCACGCTGGAAGCACACATCCTCGATGGTGACTTCTTCGCCGGCCAGTTTCTTGGCTGAACTGGTTTCGATGATCGTCGGGCAGCTTTTGCCGCCGAACAGCAGGCTGGTAGTGTCAGACTTGGGATCGCAGCCTATCAGCAGCACGCGCTTGCCCTGCTGCGCCATCATGTAACTGAGGTTGGACAGGGCGAAACTCTTGCCTGAGCCACCCTTGCCATAGATCGCTATGATCTGGGTTTCGGATTTTATCTCGCCCGTGTGGACGGGATCGGGTTCAATCGATGCTTCGTCCCTAAGGGCAGTATCGGCGTCGAGCATGGTCATTCTGATTGGCTCCAGTCGAGCACCATTTTCAGGCAATCGGTATCGTTGAATGCGGTGGGATAGGCCTTCATGGCCTCCCCGGCGGGGCTGGTGTGCGAAATGAGACCGCCCAGATCGAGCGCGCCGCTATCGATGAGGTCGCGTGTTGCGGTGAGATCGGCGGGTTTCCATTCGGCGGCGACGCGGAAGCGTGCTTCGGCACGGAATGCAGCCGGGAAGGCAAAGCTGGGGCGGTTGGCGTAAAAGCCTGCAAGAACTATCTCGCCGCCATGGGCGAGCCGCCCGATCAGCGCGTCCATGCCGTCGGCATATCCGCTTGCATCGTAAATAGAGGAGTAATCGCGGCGATCATCGTCCTTGGGCGCGAGAACTTCATAGCCCGCACCGCCGGTGCGGCGGTTTGCCTTGTTGTCCCACACGGTAGGGGCGGGCGCGCCCATGGCAATTGCAAGACGAGCCAGCAGGCGCCCAAGCGTGCCATGCCCAACGATCAGATCAGGGACCTGACCGCCAGTAATGGCGTGCAGCGCAGTGGCGGCAAGCGCGAACAACACGCCTTCACGGCCCAGCGATTCGGAAACAGGTAGAGCGCGGGCCGACGGCAGTATGACCTTTTCAGCCGTGCCGCCAAAGAGGCCGCGTGCGCTTTCATAACAGGTGGCACCGGGCACGAAGACCCATTCACCAACGCGGCTTTCCACTTCGGTTCCGGCCGCAATAATGCGTCCGACTGATTCGTAACCCGGAACCAGCGGATATCCCATGCCCGGGAAACTCGGCATTTCACCGGTCCAGAACAGTTTTTCGGTGCCGGTGCTGATGCCGCTGTGATGGATTTCGACGACCACATCGGACGGGCCGCACGGAGACAGGGTCAGCGGGCGCAGAGACAGCTTTCGTGGAGCCTCCAATATGACCGCATGTGCTTCCATCTCGCTCTTTCGTCCCCTTCCAGCCCTGATCGGGCCACGGCATCTTTCGATGCTTCTTTGCATGATCACCTTACCGGAACTTGCAGGAGTGTCAATCAAGCATGACAATTCAACCTGTCATGACAGACTGACAATTACACTCGCGATCACGGGTTGACGGGTGGGCGCGGGCATCCAGCGGGCAAACCCCGATGCTTCCAGCATTGCCCCGATCTCTCGAATGGATCGCGGCCGCCCAGAATTCATCGCCCACAGGTACAGTCCGAAATATGCGTCCCCCATGCCCTGCGCGCCCGGTGTTTGCGCCATGGGTTCTGCGATCACCAACCGGGCGCCGGGTTTCAGCGCTTTGCGTATCGAGCGCAGCAGAGCGAGGGCCGCGTCATCATCGTGATCATGCAGGATGCGGTTGAGTGTGACGCAGTCATAACCGCCCGGCAGAGGGGTGTGGAAAAAGTCCCCAGGGTGCAGGGTGACGCGGGAACTGAGCCCTTCCGACTCGAGTCGCTGTGCGGTGCCTTCCAGCACCGGCGGCAGATCGAAGATACCGAGTCGGATTTCGCAATGGTCCGCCGCCAACGCGCTCGCAAATGCGCCGTGTCCGCCGCCGATATCCAGAACACTTGCGTAGCGAGAGAAGTCATGCGCTGCCAAAACCTGCTCTGCCACCATGGTCTGTGATACGGCCATCAGGCTTGAGTAAGCACCTGCTTTTTCGCCGTTTTCTTGCGAGCCATAATGCCAGAAGCGTGACAGTTGCGTTTCCGATTTACGGTCAGCGCGCAGCAGGGCGAGAGGATCTGCGAGGTCAGCGTAGAGCAGTTTGTGATGCCGGATCATCGCCTGAGCGCCCGCATTGCCCTGCAGCGCAGCGCCTTGCTGGCCGAGCATCCACCATCCGGGAGAAACCTCCTCCGCCAACCCGAGTGCTGCCGCCGCTCTCACCAGACGCAGCGCTCCTTCACCGGAAAGGTCGCAGTGTTCGGCGATCGCGTCCACGTCGCTTGGTCCCGCTGCCAGCAGCGTCAGGAGATCGGACTCTACGGCCGCCAGCAGGCTTTGCGAGTAGGTAAAGCCTGCTACGAGATCGAACAGATGCGAGGCGTGTTTGCGCGCGACCCGGCGCAATGGCCACAGCGCCGAAGCCCACTTCTGGAACGCCGGATTTGCCAGAATGCGGTTGCGCCTGTTCAACCAGCGGCGCTTCCATTCGGGTGGACCGTTTGATCCGGATGCAGGATTTTCGCGTTCCATATGTCCAATCAACTGGACAGAACGCGTGTAAAGGTCAATCATCTTCGCGAGGAGAGACTGTGTCGAGTTCGACGATGACAATGCGAGACACCCCCCACGTCGTGATTGTTGGCGCGGGCATTGGCGGGCTGTGCTCGGCCGCCTTGCTCGCAGCGCAGGGATGCCGCGTGACAGTTGTAGAGAAAGAGGCGCATTCCGGCGGCAAGGCCCGCCGCCTTACCGTAGACACTGTCGAGATAGATGCCGGCCCCACTGTTTTCACCCTGCGCGATGTCTTCGACACAATCTTTCGCGCCTGCGGATCGGAACTGGACGATCACGTGCGCGTCCGCCCTGCTGAAACATTGGCACGCCATGCATGGAATGCGGACGAGCGGCTCGATCTGTTTGCAGACCCTGCTCGCAGTGAAGAAGCCATTGGCGATTTCGCCGGAGCGGATGCGGCGCGCGGTTATCGCAGTTTTCGCGCCGAGGCGGCGCATATCTATGAACTTCTCGACAAGACGCTGCTGCGGCAAGGCAAGGTCTTCTGGCCGCCGCAGTTCATCAAACGCCTTGGCGTGTCGCGCATCGGCGAGATGTCGGCGATACGTCCGTACGAGAAAATGTGGGACGTTCTCGGCGAACATTTCACCGATCCGCGCCTGCGCCAATTGTATGGCCGTTATGCCACCTATTGCGGATCATCGCCGTTCGAAGCGCCCGCCACGCTGATGCTGATCGCCCATGTGGAGGCGCAGGGCGTGTGGCTGATCGATGGCGGTTTGAGCGCGCTGGCAGCCGCCTTGCAAAAGCTGGGGGAGGGACAGGGCGCGAGCTACCGCTTTGGCCAAGCTGTCACCCGTATAGAGACCTCCCGCAGCCGCGTATCGGGCATCACACTGGAAAATGGCGAACATATCGCCGCAGACCGCGTGATCGTGAACGCCGACCCGGCGGCGCTGGCAGATGGTGCGCTCGGACCGGATGTGACACGGGCCGCAGGCGGACTTAAGCGCAATGCCCGCTCCCTTTCCGCCATGGTATGGCTTGCCCATGCGAAGACCAGCGGCTTTCCGCTCAGGCGGCACAACGTTTTCTTTTCGCCCGACTATGCCCGCGAATTTGCGGACATCGGCGCCGGCAGGCCGCCTGCCGATCCCACGACATATATTTGCGCGCAGGACCGCGAGTCCCCGTCTGGCGAAGCACCGCAGGGCCGCGAACGTTTGCAGATCATCGTCAATGCACCCGCCAATGGCGACAGCCATGCATATTCCGCCGAGGAGAGAGACAAATGCACGCATTCCATGATGCGCCGCCTGCGCCATTGCGGGCTGGAGCTGGAGGAACCGCTGCGAACATCGCCTGCTGACGCCGAACGAATTCGCGATGTTTTTGCCCTCGACCGGCGGAGCGATTTATGGACGGGCCTCGCACGGATGGGCGGCGTCCTTCCTGCGCCAGGGAACGCGGACCCGGATCCCTGGGCTTTATTGCGCGGGTGGAAGCACGCACCCGGGGGCGGGGGTGCCGATGGCGGCCTTGTCCGGACAATTGGCGGCGCGCACGATCATGCAGGACCTCGCTTCGACGCGCCGGTTCCACCCGGTGGCTACGCCTGGTGGTACATCGATGCGCTCAGCGACGACGGGAAGCACGGGCTGACGATCATCGCCTTTATCGGCAGCGTATTTTCCCCCTATTACAAACGCAGCGGGCGGGCTCAACCGACCAATCACTCGTCGCTCAATGTAGCCCTGTACGGCCCGCGCGGACGCTGGGCGATGACGGAGCGGCCAAGCAGCGCCGTGGTGCAGGAGCGCGATACGCTTGGCATCGGGCCAAGCGCGATGCGCTGGACCGGCGATGCGCTGGAAATCGACATCGAGGAACGCGACAAGCGCCTGTTCAATCCATTTCAGCGCCCGGTGCGCGGCACGATTCGAGTCATGCCGGAGGCGCTCAATACAGTCAGCTTCGGTCTTGATCCGGCAGCGCGCCACCGCTGGCATTGCCTTGCCCCGCGCGCCCGCATCGAAGTCGATATGAAGGAGCCGGGGCTCAGTTGGAAAGGCGGAGCCTATTGCGATTCCAACTTTGGCGACGAGTCCCTGGAAGAGGGTTTTCGCCTGTGGCACTGGTCCCGCGCGCATGGCTCTGGCGGCAGCGTGGTGAATTATGAAGGGGTGCGGCGCGACGGATCGCATTTCGCCAGCGCCCTGCGCTTTGCGCGTGACGGTACGCCGCAGCCTGCAGAGCTGACGATGGTCGCGCCGCTGCCCAATACATTGTGGCAGGTTGAACGAAAAACCCGCGCCGACAGGGGCGATGCAAGCGTGATCAAGACATGGGAAGATGCGCCGTTCTATGCGCGGTCAACCCTTTCGACGCAGCTTTATGGTGAGCGGATGATGGCGGTGCAGGAAAGCCTTGATCTGGACCGGTATGCTTCACCGATCGTCCAGTTCATGCTCCCCTTCCGCATGCCCCGATCCCGTTCCTGACGGCTGATCGTCAGCGGCGGCTTTCGCAGCCTTGTCTTTCTTGATCTCGCGATTGACTGACCAGATCTGGTAAATCCCGAACCCCAGCGCGATGGCATAGAAGAACACGATTTCTATCAATGATTTATCACGCCCTGCTCGCGCGCAAATTCGATGATCAATTGCGCGGCCATTTCGGGCGCTTCCTCATGAGCCAGATGCCCGAGATCGGGCAACAGTTCGAGCCGTGCATTGGGTAGCCGAGCGGCGGCCCCTTCGACTGATCCCGTCGGCACAGCCTTGTCATTGCGTCCGTGCGCCAGCAACACGGGATTGGTGATGTCTTGCAGGCTTTCGGAAAAGCTTTCCAGATCCCAGTTTGCCATCATTGCCAGCGCGCCTTCGCAGTGCCGGTGATTGCCCAGCAGCGCCTCGTAACAGGCAAGATTTTCGGGCGAGGTTTCTGATCCGGTCGCGCGGCGCAGGAAGCGTTGCGCTTCCCCCGGAATGCGGGTGCTGGCTGCAAAAATACGCGGGACGAAGGGATTGACGAACAGCATCTTGGCCATCGCCGGAAACAGCCGCGCGGCAAGGCCGGGGAAGGGCATGATGGCGGGACTGAAGCCGATGATCGGCAGGGCGGTGTCTGCACGGCGTGCATGGTTCAGCGCTATGGCGACGCCCGCCGAATGAGCGGCAGTTATCGCGGGCGTAACTTCCAGCATTTCGAGCAATGCAGTTACCGCGCCGGACATATTGGATAGGCTCGGCCCGCCGCGCAGCTGCCCCCTGGTGAAGGCATGGCCCGGCAGGTCAGGTACGGTCAGGGTGAAGTGCTTGGCGAGCATGGGCATCAGTCCGCTCCAGCTGTGGCAGGATGCTCCGGTTCCATGCAGCAGCAGCAATTCCGGCCCTGAACCCATGCGCTGCACGTGCCATTCCAGCCCGCCGGCCTTGACGAAGCGCGATGCATCGCGGTGCGGCCAGATGCGGCCATCACGCTCCCACTCCAGCGCGCCGCTCATGCTGGTTGGGCTTCGGGCTGGGCGGCGATCACGATATTGCTCAGCGCCTTGGCATCGGCAAACGGCAGCGGGAGATACCGCGCCTGCATCGTGCGGGCGAGGGCCTTGGCATCTTCCCTGGGACGCGGGGCGATGTCGATTACGAGGGCGTCCATCCCGCTGGATGCGAGCGCGCGGGCGGCGGCATGCGCATCCTCTCGTGCTTGCTTCCGCCCCGCATTGCCACCGGCGGTGATGTTCGCGCTGCCGTCTGTCAGGAAAACCAGGAACGGCGTGTTGCCGCGTGAAAGGATGCTTCCGCCAAGTTCGCGGGCGAGCGCCAGCCCGCTGGCGAGCGGCGTGCCGCCACCGCCGGGCAATCCGGCCAAAGCCCGGCGGGCGCGGGTCAGCGAACGGGTGGGCGGCAGCAGCATTTCGGCATTCGTTCCGCGAAAGGCGATCAGCGCGACCTCGCTGCGTTTGACGTAGGCCTGCGCGAGGATCAGCTCGACCGCGCCCTTCGCCTCCGCCAGCCGCGCAGCTGCGGCAGAGCCGGACGCATCGACGCAGAATACAGTGACGGTTGCGGCGCGTTCCTCGAACCGGCGGATGCGCAGGTCTTCCTTGCGGACCTGCAATTGCCCGGTTGGATTTTCTCGCTGTCGCAAGGGCTGCCACGGCACTGCGGCCCGCAAGGTATCAATGATCGCCAGTCGCGCGCCATCGCGCGGCATGCCGGGACGCGCACCAAGGGGTTTGCCGCGCAATTTCGATTTTGCGCGCCGCCCGCTCCCGCCGCCTGATGCGTTGCGCCCCGCGCGTTCTCTTGCAATCATGTCAAGGACATCGGGCGGGATCGCGGCGAGCGCGGCTTCCAGTACCAGGTCTTCCGGTATGCTGTCGCCCGATTGAGTAGTCTCACTGTTATCGAGCGTGTCTTGGTCGTCTGGCGGAGGAGGGGGCGGGCTTTCGCTATCTTCGGGCGGCAGCTCCGGAATGCGGATTGCCCGCGGAGCGAGCACCATCCGCGCGGCGGCCTGCACATCCTCCTGCGCAGCCTGGGACCTGCCGTGCAAAGCTGCATGGGCGCGGGCTGCGGTCAGGGCGAACAGCAGAGGCCGGACGGAATCTACACCCAGCGCCATTGCCACCCCGGCAAGCGCAGAAAGCGTGTCATCCGAGGCGGGCTCAACGGCACCTAAAGGCACCTGATCGGGGTAGAGCGGGTTTTCAGCACCGAGCGACGCGGCCATGCTGAGGTCGCAGACAAAGGCGACCCGGTCGGTCAGCGCGGCAGGCGGGCGTTCGTCGGCCTCGATCCCGTCATCGAGCAGCACCAGCCCGAAGCCAGCGCCGCCATCCATCGCCTGCGCCAGCCGTCCCGCGAGTGCGTCTGTCATGCGTTCCGCCATCGGGGCGATCAGCACGCCGCCTTTTGCCTCGCTCAGCAATCCGCTTTGCGTAACAGGTTTGCCCGCTGTCAGGCTCGCGACGATATCGACGCCGCCCAGCAGCCGCGCCTCGTCCACATGCGGGGGCATCCGGCGAACAGGCAGAGCCGCGCGGACGGTGTCCAGCACCAGATCGCGCGCGGGGCCGCCGCCGCGAATGACTATCCCGCCAAGGGCCTCCGGAGCTTTCAGGAAAAGCCGGACTGCAAGCAGCGCTTCGGCCAGCGGATCCGGCGGCGGCGGCGAAACGCCGGTCATCCGAACAGTTCGGTGACCGCGCGTTCGATCCGCACGGTGGACCCTGTTTCGTCGAGCACATCACGGCGCAAGCGGTGCCGCAGCGCCAGCGGTGCAACTTCTGTCAGATGTTCGCGGCGCACGGATTTTGCACCGCGCAGCGCGGCGAGTGCCCGTGCGCTGCGCATCAAGGTCAGTTCGCCGCGCAGGCCATCTGCGTTGACGGCAGAGCACAGGTTGGCCGCATCGGTCAGGATCTCGTCCGAAACGTCGAGCTTGGCCAATTTCGTCTGGCCGCGCGCGATTTGTTTCAGGACCTTGGTTTCCTCTGCCGCCCAATTTTCTTCGAAGGCTTTCGCGTCACGTTCCTGCGCGGCGCAGCGGCGCATGATTTCGACGCGGTCTTCGATTTCAGTCGGCGTGCGCACTTCGACCGACAGGCCGAAGCGGTCGAGCAATTGCGGGCGCAATTCGCCTTCTTCCGGATTGCCGCTGCCGATCAGCACGAAACTGGCGCGGTGGCGGACCGAAAGACCTTCACGCTCGACCACATTTTCCCGCGATGCGGCCACATCCAGCAACAGGTCGACCAGATGGTCTTCCAGCAGATTGATTTCATCGATGTATAGGAAGCCGCGATGCGCCTTGGCCAGCAATCCCGGCTCGAACGCTTTCTCGCCAGACCGCAGCGCCCGTTCCAGATCCAGCGCGCCCAGCACGCGGTCTTCGGTTGCGCCCAGCGGCATGTCGACGAATGGTACCGGTTGCTTGCGTGCGCGTTTGGAGGTGCAGGGATCGGGGCAGGTACCAGCTTCATCGGGCTTGCAGCCGTAGCGGCACCCGTCGGCAACGGAGATCGGCGGGAGCAGCCCGGCAAGCGCACGCGCGGCTGTGGATTTACCGGTTCCCCGGTCGCCAAAAACCATCACGCCGCCAATCGACGGATCGACCGCCGCAATCAGCAGCGCCAGCTTCATTTCGTGCTGGCCGACGATGGCGGAGAAAGGAAATCTGCTCACGTGTCAGCCAATCTGGACAAGTGCCTGCGTCAGGGCAAGCCAAAACGTTCAACTATATGACGATAGTGGCGAAGCCTTGAGCGAGGCACACCCGGGCGCGCTTATGCGCAACATTTTACAAGTGTTTACTGAGCGACCGCGTCAGGTGATGATATGAAGCATTTGGAAATTCGGCGGGGCGAGGAATTCGGCGGGGCGAGGGGAGACAAAGAAGTGACAGGCAGTGCAGCACGCGCGCCGCATTCAGCCATTACCAAACGCATCGGCGTCGCGCTGGCGGTAATTGCTACTCTTGCATGTTTCGCCGCCGCCGCCACGCTCTCAAGCGGCCCTGCAGAGGTCGCCGGATCATCTGAAGAGATGACCCCTATCCAGTAGGCATGGGCCGCCACCGGTCCTCCTGGTGAATGCCCGTGCCGCGCAAAAACCCTGTCCGGGTCCTTCAGGGTCGCACCTGAGACTGAATGCGGGGAAATTGCGAAAGCTGGATCTGCCTGTTCGCGCCGGAGCGCCCCGTTCTCGTAGTATCGCCCCAGGGTGATCGTCTTGGGGGCAAGACGGAGCCTCCGGCGCGGCAATTTCAGCTGTGCAAACGCTTTGCTTGCGGCAAGGCCTTGCGCGAATGCAGGCAGACGGCGTAGTTTTGCCGGAGAGCGGGAGGTCCGGATATGCCCATTGTGAACAAGGCTGACTTCTGGCGGGCCGCAATGGCTTGTCTGGTGCCGCTGTCCCTCAACTTCGCGCTTCCTGCCCATGCCCAATCGGCGGACGGTGCGGTAACGTACCGGATGGAGGCAGGTGACACGCTGTATTCCATCGACGATCGTTTTATGAGCGGGCGGGGCGCGATTGCCGCGATTGCGCGGATCAACCGCATCATCAATCCATACCGCATTCCCGTCGGCACCGTCATCCGCCTGCCGCGCAATCTGCTGGCCTGGCGCGATGCCGGGCTGACTGTGCGAAGTTTCTCCGGCCCGGTGAACATTGATGGCGCAGTCCCGCAGCCGGGGATGCCCGTAAGGGAGGGCGCAGTCATTCGCACCGGGATGAACGGATTTGTCTCCTTCCAATCGGCCGATGGCGCAGCCGTTTCCCTGCCATCCAATTCAAACGCGCGGCTGGAACGCGCCCGGATTTACGCTTTACGCGATTTGCGCGATATTGAATTTCGCATTCTGGGCGGACGCGGCGAGATACAGGCGCCCACGCTGCGCGATGAAGAGCGCTTTCGTACCAGCACACCCGCCGCCGTGACCGCCGTGCGCGGCACCCAGTACCGTGTGGCCTACGACGATGCGTCCGGACTGAATGTCAGCGAAATTGTCGAAGGCATGGTCGCGGTTGAAAACGATACAGTCTCTCAGCTTGCAACCGAGGGGTGGGGCGTGGCGGTCACGCAGACGGGCATTTCGGCTCTGGAACAATTGCTGCCCCCGGTAGAAATCGCGGAGCCGGGCGCAATACAGACGGGTGAGGATGTGTCTTTCGCCCTGATTCCGCCCGAAGGTGCGAGCAGTGCACGCACCCAGATCGCGCGCGATGCGGGCTTTCTGGAAATGATTGCACAGGATGTTAGCGGTGATGGAATCGCCACATTCGACGGGCTTGAGGATGGCCGCTATTTCGTCCGTTCCCGGCCGATATCGGACAGCGGCATCGAAGGGCTGTCGGACACATTTTCTTTCCGGCGTAAACGACTGGGCGCAGAGGCGGTTGCCGAGACATCGCCGATTGCCGATGGTTTCCGCTTCGCCTGGTTGCCGCAGGGCGAAGGCACGACGCATTTCGCCTTCCAGCTGTGGCGGGAGGGAGAGGCCGGGACGCCGCTTTATGATGAAATCGCTCTGCCGGGCACTGCCACTATCATTACCGGGCTTGATCCCGGTACCTATGTCTGGCGTGTGGCGGCGATCCAATCCGATGCGGAGGAAGGGCTGCTGAAGGTTTGGGGCCCGGAGCAGAACCTGACCGTGTCCCCTGAATGATGCACGCCAGAGAGCGCGAGCGTAGCAATCTCGCCGCAGATCCATGCCCGGAACCAACCGATTCTCAGACCAGAAATCGGACCCGAACCAAGACAGGGTAGCGATGGTCGTCCGCAGGATCTTTACCGAATGGATCGTGCTGCTTGCGCTGGGCATTGCGCTCGCGTTCCTTGCCGCACGCGGTGATATTGCCAACCGGCTTGATGCCAGCCTGCTGGACCGTGCAGCGGCCCTGGCTCGCCCTGCTCCGTCAAAGGATGTCGTCATCGTCGGGATCGACGATGCCAGTCTGGCGCGGCTTGGCGCATGGCCCTGGCCGCGCACATTGCACGCCCGGTTGATGGACCGGCTGGTAGAGGCGCAGAGCGGGCCTGTGCTGTTCGATGTGTTGTTCCTTGAACCGTCAGGCGTGCCGGACGATCAGGCATTGGCAGCGGCAATCGCGCGCCACGGGACTGTCGCCCTGCCGCACAGCTTTGCGCCCCGGCCCAATTCCATCGGCGGAACTGTTCCGGCATTTCCTATCTCGATCCTTCGCCAAAGCGCAGCCACTTTGGGCCATGTCGGGATCGAGCCTGATGCCGACGGAGTCCTGCGCCGGTTCGATCTTGAGTTGGAAATAGACGGCGCGGCCTATCCGCAATTCGCCATGGCGGCCGTGCGAATGGGAGAGAATGCGGCGCGGCAGGAATGGCCCGTTCGTCCGGTCCTGTCTTTCCATCCAGCTGGCACTTATTCGCAAGTTTCTGCGGCAGATGTAATCGCAGGTACGGTCCCGGCGGAATTCCTGCGCGGCAAGACCGTGGTGATCGGGGCGACTGCGCAGGGGATGGGGGACCGGTACTCCGTCGGGGCGGGTCAAGTCGGCGTGATGCCGGGGGTGGAAACGCAGGCCAATCTGTATGACGCCCTGCGCACCGGCGGGCTGGTGAACGACCTGCCGCCTTTCTGGTCCGGTCTGCTCGCCGCGGCCGCCTTGCTGGTGCAGTTCCTGGTGTTCTGGCGAATGTCTCCGCGCGCCGGCCTGACTGTGACACTGGTTATCTCGGCGGCTACTGTGCTGCTCGCCATCGCGCTGGTGCCGCTGGCTGGTATCTGGATCGCCCCGGGCGTTGCGCTGCTGGCAGATCTGCTGGCCTATCCCCTTTGGAGCTGGCGCCGTCTAACGTCCGTCAGCGCTTATCTGGAAGAAGAGGCCGCGTTTCTTCGCGGTGACGAAGCGAAGCGCGTCGATGTGGAAGGTTTTGACCAGATCGCGCGGCAGGTCGCCCGCATGCGCCGCCTTGTCAGCCACGTCAGCCGCAGCTTCGCATTTCTGGGCAAGGTGATCGAGGCAGCACCCGATGCCATACTGGTGCTGGGCCGCGACGGCGATGTGATGATGGCCAATCGCAAGGCGCAAAACCTTTTCCCGGCCTTCCGCGAAGACCAACCACAGCCGCTTGCCGCAATGCTAGTGCAGAGCGGCGCCGCGCATGACAATGAAAGGCGTGAAATCACCTTCGACGATGGCCGGACGTTCCTTGTGGCGCGCGCAGACTTCGAACTGGAAGATGACGGCAAGAGCGGCGAAATCATGGCCCTGCGCGATATTTCCGAAAGCCGCCGGCGGGAGGAGGAGCGCCGTGAAATGCTGGAATTTCTCTCCCACGACATGCGCACACCGCAGGTCGCGATTATCGGCCTGTCGAAACGGGTTGCGGCGGTGGACGGACCGGAAGAGGATGTCCCTGCGCGTATCCGCAAGCAGGCGGAGCGAACGCTCAAACTGGCAGATGATTTCGTGCAGCTGGCAAGGCTGGACGAAACGGAGCTGGAATTCGAGGATACCGATTGCAATTCGCTTGTGGAAGAGGCCTGCGACCGCGCCTATGCCGCCGCGCGGGGCAAGCGGATCGCAGTTGAGCCGGACTTGCCCGAAGATATGCTGTTTGCCGAAGTGGACGCCTCGCTCATGGCGCGTTTGCTCGACAATCTCATCGGCAACGCAATCAAATTCGCGCCTGAGGCCAGCACGGTGCGAATTGCGCTGGAGGACATTTCGCCGGAGCATTTCGGGCTGAGTGTGGCAGATGCCGGTCCGGGTTTGCCGCCCGAAAGGCTCGCCAGCCCGTTCGCCCGCTTCGGAGCGCACGAGCGCAGGGCGGGGCCGAGTGTGGGGCTTGGCCTTACCTTCGTGAAACGCGTGGTGGATAAGCACGGCGGGACAATAACCGTGGAATCGCGGAAAGGTGAGGGTACGCGCTTTGCGATTACCCTGCCGCGCCATCGGTAACGCGCGCGCATTCTCAATCGGATGGAAGAGCGCCGCTCGCATCATTGATCAGGACCGCGGCCAGATCCGCCAATTCCTGATCGCCGTAATCGCAAATATTGCTTTCGGCCGTCCCGCGATACCGCACTGTGCCTTCCGCGCGGTTCAGCAGAATCAGCGTTGCGCGCAGCCGCCGGGCGTCGCAATTGTCGAATTTGCCGCGGCCGCGGGGAGGAGATTCCCATACGACGTCGTCTTGGGTGGAGGTGGATGGATCGGCAAGGCCCGCACTGGCGCCGCGCGCGCCGATCGCGAATTCGGCGATCAATGGCGCATCATCTGCCAAAATGATCGACTGCGCGGCCATGTGCTCTGCCAGAACTTGCCCAAATTTCCCGCGCAGGGATTCGTCCTGCGGGAACGGCGCTAGTTGGAGCGGCTGGCCTTGCGGCAATTGACCGGTGGTAGAAGTGATGCTGGCGGGCGTCACGACCGAACATGCCGTGAGCGCGAAACCAAGCGTGGCTGCGATCAGCGTCCGGCGGACCGGAGCAGGTGCCCGAGCCTTCAGAGGGAATACGGCCTTACCGCGCGCCAACCTTCTCATTTTCAACGGCCTCTTCGAAAAACGCATCCATGCGATAGCCGAAACCGAAGACAGTTTGAATGGCAAAGCCATTATGCGGGCGCAATTCCAGTTTCGAACGCACACGCGAGACGTGCATATCGAGAGTTCGTGTCGCGATATCCCCGATATTGCCCCAGATTTGCGAGAAGATGTAACTGCGCGAAAGCGGCCGGTTGAGATTTTCGAAGAACAGTGCGGCGACCTTGAATTCCTTCGTGGTCAGCTTGATCGCTTCTCCGTTACGCTCGATCGTCTCGTTAAGCCGGTCTACCCGGTATTGTCCGTGCGTCTGATAGCGTTCGGGCTGGGCTGGGCTCGCATTGCGGCGGGCTGCGGCCTCGATACGCGCGATGATGACTTCCTCGCTTTCGGGTTTGACGATGTAATCGCTTGCGCCGTTTTCCAAGCCGGAGACAACATCCGCCTTGTCAGAACGGCTGGTGATCAGAATGAAGGCGGGGGGACGGTCGAGATTTTCGGTACCCCACGCAACGACTTCAAGCCCGGTCGCGCCCGGCATGTTCCAGTCGACCAGAACCACATCATAGGTTTCGCGCCGCAAAGCGACTTGCAGGTCTTTGCCATTGTGGAAACTGTCGAAAAGGTACCCAGCCTTCTCAAGGTAGGAAGACAGTTGCTGAAGCACTTCCCGGTCATCGTCTGCAATTGCTATTCTCAAATTATTCCACCCACATTGAAACGCGTTTTATTTCATGCGCGATACTATGCCTCATTTTTGCAAAGCGCTATATTTCCAAGCCAAAACGGACGTTTCTTGACGAAGTTTTACATTTGAGCCGAAGCAGGTTTTGTCTGCATGGGGTCGGTGCGCTTGCCGGTTTGGCCGGCTTGCCGCGCCGCAATTCCACGCACCCGCTTTACCTCTCTGCGGTTTTTCGCCATGCGATTTTGCATGGATATGACCGCCAACGCACCAAGCCCTGTTCGCACCGACTGGACCCGAGAGGAGATTGCCGATCTCTTCGAACTGCCGTTCACAGATTTGCTGTTTCGCGCCGCCAGCGTCCACCGCGCCCATCACCGCGCAGACGAGGTGCAATTGTGCACTCTGCTTTCCATCAAGACCGGCGGCTGCCCCGAAGATTGCGGCTACTGTTCGCAAAGCGCGCATGCCGACAGCGGGGTGGAGGCGACCAAGCTGATGGATGTGCGACAGGTTCTGCAAACCGCAGCGCAAGCGAAGGATGCCGGCAGCCAGCGTTTTTGCATGGGCGCAGCATGGCGCAATCCGAAACAGCGCGACATGCCGAAGATCGTCGAGATCGTGAAAGGCGTGCGTGAAATGGGCCTGGAAACCTGCATGACTTTGGGAATGTTGTCGCCCGAACAGGCGGACCAATTGTCCGAAGCAGGCCTCGATTATTATAATCACAACATCGACACCGGGCCGGAATATTACGACCGCGTAATCACCACGCGCAATTATCAGGACCGGCTCAACACGCTGGAAAACGTGCGCGGCGCGGGCATCAATGTTTGTAGCGGCGGGATCGTCGGAATGGGTGAAACGCGCGCCGACCGCGTCGGTTTTGTGCATACGCTGGCGACGCTGGAACGGCATCCCGAAAGCGTGCCGGTGAATGCGCTGGTGCCGGTCAAAGGCACGCCGCTTGGCGACATGCTGGCCGATACGCCAATGGCGAAAATCGATGATATCGAATTCGTCCGCACGGTTGCTGTTTCCCGTATCTGCATGCCGATGAGCATGGTGCGGCTGTCTGCCGGACGCGAAAGCATGTCCGATGCGACGCAGGCGCTCTGTTTCATGGCGGGTGCAAATTCGATTTTCACAGGCGACAAGTTGCTGACCGCGCCCAATGCCGGCGACGATAGCGACGCCGCGCTGTTTTCCCGCCTTGGTCTGAAAGCAATGGAAGGTGAGGAGCCAATGCGCGCTGCTGGAACTTGCGTCGGAGCCTGCGCGCCTGAAAGCATACCGGCCGAGTAGGTCGGCCATGCGCGAACAATTTGCCCGGGCCATTGCTGAACGCAAGGCAAGCGACCGTCACAGGTCCATGCGCGCGATCACGCCGGGGGCGCCGGGATATGTTTACCGGGACGGGCGCGAATTGCTCGACCTTTCCAGCAATGATTACCTCGGCCTGGCGCGGCATCCGGAACTGGCGCGGCGCGCCTCCGAATGGGCAGAGCGACTGGGCACCGGATCGCGGGGATCGCGGCTTGTATCCGGCACATTGGAGGCGCATTGCGCCATAGAAGCGCGGGTCGCCGCCTTCAAACGCACCGAGAGCGCGCTGCTGTTTGCAACCGGCTGGCAAGCCAATGCCGCGCTTTTCCCGGCGCTTTTGAAGCTGGAGCCGAAGGCAGCGGTGTTTGCCGACTGGCTGGTCCATGCCAGCATCCACCACGGCATCGCTGCGGCGCGGACAAAGCATCACGGGTTTCGGCACAACGATCTGGATCATCTTGAACAGCTGCTGGAACAGCACGGCCGGAATGCCCCTGCGCGGGTCATCGCGACGGAAAGCGTGTTCAGCATGGACGGCGACCGCGCCGATCTGGCGCGGCTGGAAAAGATTGCGCGCGATCATGACGCGCTGCTGGTGGTGGATGAGGCGCATGCAACCGGCGTGCTGGGCGAAGGGGGCGGAGGGCTGACAGCCGCCATGACGGACAAGCCCGATATCGTGATGGGCACTTTCAGCAAGGCGCTGGGCGGATTTGGCGCCTATATCGCGGCATCGGCGCAGATCTGCGATTATCTGGTCAATGCTGCATCCGGCTTCATTTACACCACCGCGCCGCCGCCGCCGGTTCTGGGCGCAATGGATGCTGCGCTGGATCTTGCGCCCGGCATGGATGCGGAGCGCGCCTCGCTGCATTTGCTTGCCGATCGATTGCGGACAGGCCTGCAGGAGCTGGGCTTCGACACGGGCGCATCCGAGACGCAGATTATTCCGGTGACGATTGGCAGTGAGGCGGACACACTGGCCGCCAGCGCGGCCCTGGAAAAGGCAGGCGTGCTGGGCGTGGCAATACGCCCGCCGACCGTGCCCGAAGGTGAAAGCCGCATCAGGTTCTCGTTATCGGCGGTGCACCAGCAGGCGCATGTTGAGCGGGTTCTGGATATCATGAAGGATTGGCGATGAGCGGCGGTTATATCGTCACCGGCACCGACACCGGCATCGGCAAGACCGTGTTTGCCGCTGGCCTGACGGGCGCTTTGGCTGCGACGTACTGGAAGCCGGTACAAAGCGGGCTGGAGGATGAGACCGATACGCAGGCCGTGGCGCGGCTGACGGCGGGCAGCGGGGCGCAGGTCCTGTCTGAAGCGTACCGCCTGATTACACCCTGTTCGCCGCACGAGGCAGCGCGGATAGAAGGCGTGGCGATTGACCTTGAGCGCCTTTCGCTGCCGGATACCGTAAGGCCGCTGGTGGTAGAGGGTGCTGGCGGCGTTCTGGTGCCCTACACCGATGAATTGCTGGCGGCTGACCTGTTCGCACACTGGGGCCTGCCCGCTATTGTCGTCGCGCGCACGGCGCTCGGCACGATCAATCACACGCTATTGACGCTCGAAGCCTTGAGGGCGCGCGGTGTCACAGTTGCAGGCGTGGCATTTGTGGGTGAAGAGGAGCCAGTAGCAAGGGGCGCTATTGCTCGATTTGGCAAGGCACCGATCATCGGGTGCCTACCCATGCTGAACCTGCTTGATGCGGAAACCTTGAAGGACGCCTTTGCTGCAAATATCCGGCTGGACCTGCTGGCATGAGCGGCAAGTCGCCTGTCTGGCATCCCTTCCACCAGCATGGCCTTCAGGAACACATCCCGCTGGTCGAACGCGCTGCCGGGGCGGAGCTGTTCACCGCTGACGGGCGCATCGTTATTGACGCGATCAGCAGTTGGTGGGTCATCACGCATGGCCACAATCACCCGCGCATTGTTTCCGCGATTCAGGAGCAGGCAGCGCAGCTTGACCAGCTGATTTTCGCGGGTTGGACACACCAGCCGGCAGAGGATCTGGCGCGCGGTCTGACGGCGATCATGCCGCCGGAACTGGAATATGTGTTCTTCTCCGATTCCGGCTCCACCGCAGTCGAGGTAGCATTGAAAATGGCGCTGGGTTTCTGGACCAACACGGGAAGTCTGCGGAACCGGATTTTGGTGATGGAGCACAGTTATCACGGCGATACGATCGGCGCGATGAGCGTCGGCGAGCGCGGCATTTTCAACCGTGCTTACAGCCCGTTACTGTTCGATGTTGAGACCATTCCATTTCCCGCAGCCGGGCGGGAGCAGGATACGCTGGATGCGTTGGAGGCGGCCTGCGAGGCAGGGGATGCAGCGGCTTTCATCGTGGAACCGCTGGTCCTGGGGGCTGGCGGAATGCTGATGTATTCCGCCGCCACCCTGCGCGAAATGCGGGCCATTTGCGCTTCCCACGATGTGCTATTCATTGCCGACGAAGTGATGACTGGATGGGGCCGCACGGGCACCTTGCTCGCCTGCGAACAGGCCGGCGTGGTGCCGGATATACTGTGCCTCGCGAAAGGCCTGACGGGCGGTTCGATGCCGCTTGCGGTGACGATGGCGAGCGCGGCGATCTACGACGCGCATTATTCCACCGACCGGTCAAAACTGTTCTTCCACTCCTCCAGCTTTACCGCCAACCCCATCGCCTGCGCCGCCGCCAATGCCAACCTCGCGATCTGGCAGGAGGAGCAGGTGCTGGACCGCGTTGCAAGCTTGGCGAGGCATCTGGCAGCGGGCTTTGAAACGCTCGCCGCGAAACACCCGGTCAGCAATCTGCGCCAAATGGGCAGCATCATTGCACTGGATGTGGATGCGCAGGACGCAGGGTATCTGGCCGATGTCGGACTGAAAATGCGCGAGGGATTTTTCTCCCGCGATATCCTGCTGCGCCCGCTCGGCAACACGATTTACCTGATGCCGCCCTATTGCATTACAGAGCCGCAGTTGAGCGGCATTTTCAACGCCGTAGATGAGACGCTTTCCGAAGTGCTTTAATTCGCGTCCGGCTGCTGGTCCGGATGGGCGCGCCGGAATGCGGGCAGGGCGTTGCAGGCTGTCTCGATCCGCACCAGATGCGGGCAAGCCGTTAGGTCGAAGCTGAAGCGGCGCGCGTTGTACAATTGCGGGACCAGTACTGCTTCGAACAGGCCGGGCGCACCGAACAGGAAATCGCCTGCGTTAAGCTGCGCCAGCCGTGTCTCCACCGGATGCAGGGTCTTGTCGAGCCAATGGCGATACCAGGTGTCGATGGCATCCTGATCCTGGCCGAGTTCGATTTTTCAGATATTTGAGCACCGGCAGGTTGAGCGGCGCATGCAGTTCCGTGGCGATCGCATAGGCCAATTCGCGGACCGTAAAGCGCTCCTCCAGATCGGCGGGCAGCAATGGCGCATCGGGATATTTCTCGTCCAGCCATTCGATAATGGCCATGCTTTGCGCCCTGTCGCGGCCATCGGCCTCCAGCATCGGCACCGTCGCAAAAGGATTGCGGCTGGCAAAACCTTCTGATTTCTGCGCATTTTCCAGCAAGTTTACCGGGCAATTCTCGTACGCAAGGCCCTTAAGCTCCAGCGCGATGCGCAGGCGGTAGCTGGTGGAACTGCGCCAGTATCCGTAAAGTTTCATTTCGGCACCTTGTGTAGCTTCGCTCGTTGCCCCCTGTAAGACCATTGCGAAAAGGGGCCAAGCGGGGCATGAGACTGGAAGGTTTCATGTGAGACTAAATCACGATGCAATATCAAACCGGATTTCTCAACCACTTCGCTACGCAGGCCGTGGACGGCGCGCTGCCCGAAGGGCGCAATTCCCCGCAAAGGCCCGCGTTCGGCCTTTATGCTGAACAATTCAGCACCAGCGCCTTCACCGCGCCGCGCAGCGAAAACCGCCGCAGCTGGCTATACCGGATGCGCCCGACGACCGAGCATGGTGCATTCCAGCCCTATTCCGGCGCGGCGAAGCTTGCCGCTCCGGATGGTTCTTACACCACGCCCAACCGCCTCCGCTGGAATCCATTGCCTTTACCGACGGTTGCAGTGGATTTCGTGGATGGTCTGGTGACCTATGGCGGCAATGGCGGGCCGTCCGAAGGCGGCATCGGCATCCATTTGTATGCAGCCACCGCCAGCATGACCGGGCGTGCCTTCCAGAACAGCGATGGCGAAATGCTGATCGTGCCGCAGCAAGGCGCGCTGCTGATTGCCACAGAGCTTGGCCGCATGGATGTTGCGCCGGGACATATCGCAGTCATTCCCAAAGGAATGCGTTTCCGGGTCGAGCTGAGGGATGATGCGGCACGCGGTTACGTTTGCGAGAATTTCGGCGCGCCGTTTCGCTTGCCCGACCTTGGCCCCATCGGCGCGAACGGCCTTGCCAATCCGCGCGATTTCGAAACGCCGGTGGCGTGGTTCGAAGACCGCGACGACGACTGCGAAATCGTTCAGAAATTCAACGGGAAGCTCTGGACGGCGACTATCGACCATTCGCCGTTTGATGTGGTCGCATGGCATGGGAACTCTGCGCCCTATCGGTATGATCTGGCACGGTTCAATACCATCGGGACAGTCAGCTTCGATCATCCCGATCCGTCTATTTTCACCGTGCTCACCAGCCCGTCTGATACGCCGGGCACCGCCAATTGCGACTTCGTGATTTTCCCGCCGCGCTGGATGGTGGGAGAGGATACGTTCCGCCCGCCATGGTTCCATCGCAACGTCATGAGCGAGTTCATGGGGCTGGTGCACGGAGAGTATGACGCGAAGGAAGGCGGCGGTTTCGCCCCCGGCGGCGCGTCCCTGCACAACCAGTTCAACGGCCACGGCCCCGATGTCGAAAGCACGGCAAAGGCGATGCAGGCCGATCTGAAACCCACCAAGATCGATAACACGCTGGCCTTCATGTTCGAAAGCCGTGCGATCATCCAGACAACCGACTTCGCCATGAATGGCGGGCTGCTGCAAAGCGATTACGATGCCTGCTGGAGCGGATTTCCGAAAGCGAGATTACCCTAAATGACCAAGACCGATTTCACCAACGATGCGTCCGCAACCAGCTGGGTAGAAGGCGCTAATGGCCATCCGGATTTCCCGGTGCAGAACCTGCCGCTTGGCATCTTTTCTGTGGGTGACACACCGCAGCGCGGCGGGATGGCAATCGGCGACTTCATTCTCGACCTGCCTGCCGTCGCCATGCTGATGGAAGATCCCGCAGAGGACGCTGCATTGACGGCCAACGCGCCGGTTTTGAACGCAATGTTCGCTGGCGGGCGCGGGCCGCTTACCGCGCTGCGTCAGGCAGTGTTCGGCCTGCTGACAGACGAGAGCCACCGTGCCAAGGTCGAACCGCACCTGCACCGCGCCGCCGATTGCACCATGCACCTGCCGTTTTTCATCAATGACTATACCGATTTTTACACCGGCATTCATCACGCGATGAACATCGGCAGCCTTTTCCGGCCGGACAATCCGCTGCTGCCGAACTACAAATATGTGCCGATTGGCTATCATGGCCGGTCATCCTCGATCCGGGTATCCGGCGTTGACGTGAAACGACCGACCGGGCAGAAGAAGCCTGCCGAAGAAGGCGGCACGCCGGGCTTCGGGCCATCGGGCCGCCTGGATTATGAGCTGGAAATGGCGATCTGGGTCGGGCACGGCAACGAACTTGGCGAACCAATCGCGATTGGCGAGGCCGAACAGCATATCGCCGGTATTTCGATCCTGAACGATTGGTCCGCGCGCGATCTGCAGGCGTGGGAATACCAGCCGCTCGGGCCCTTTCTGGCCAAGAATTTCCATTCCAGCGTTTCGCCCTGGGTCGTGACGATGGACGCGCTCGCGCCCTTCCGTACCGCGCAAAATCCGCGGCCCGAAGGCGATCCTGCGCCGCTGCCCTATCTGATGGATGCGGGCGATCAGGCCCACGGCGCATTTGGCATTACGATGGAAGTGCTCATCACTACGCCCAAAATGCGTGAAGCAGGCGACGCGCCGCACCGGCTTTCCAAAGGCCCGATGACAGCGATGTATTGGACTGCAGCGCAGCTGCTTGCCCACCACACCGTGGGCGGGTGCAACCTTCAGCCGGGCGATCTGCTGGGCACGGGCACACTCACCAGCGGCGAAGAGGGCGGCGAAGGCAGCTTGATAGAGCTGACAGAGGGCGGCAAGAAGAGCATCGCCTTGCCTAATGGCGAGGAGCGCAAGTTCCTTGAAGATGGCGACGAAGTGATCATGACCGCCTACGCCGAGAAAGATGGGTTTGCACGCATCGGCCTTGGCGAATGCCGCGCGACGATCAGGGGCTGATAGGCAGGGTTTAGCCTACTCAAGAAACGTCCGCATTGCAGGAGATGGGGCCGTCCCCATCTCTATCTGCAAAGGAGACACGCGATGATCGACGTACGCACATTTGACAGTCTGGGCGGTGCCAATCACGGCTGGCTGGATGCCAAGCATCATTTCTCTTTCGCAGGTTATCACGATCCGGCGCGAATGCACTGGGGCGCAATCCGCGTGTGGAATGATGACCGGATTGCCGCGAAAAGCGGCTTTCCCCCGCACCCGCACGACAATATGGAAATCGTCACTTACGTTCGCACCGGCGCGATCACGCATAAGGACAGCCTTGGCAATCAAGGCCGCACGGAAGCCGGCGATGTGCAGGTCATGTCCGCAGGTACGGGTATCACCCATGCCGAATATAACGTGGAGGACGAGGAAACGACGCTCTTCCAGATATGGATCATGCCGGACCGCGACAAGCTGGGCCAGCCGCCAAAGTGGGGTGCAAAGCCATTCCCGAAAAGTGACCGCGCAGGCGACTGGGCGATCCTTGCCAGCGGCCATGCCGAAGATGCCGACGCGCTATCGATTAACGCTGACGCCCGCGTTGTGGGCGCGACAGTAAAAGCGGGAGAGACGCTCGATTACACGCTGAACGGCCGCAAGGGCTATCTGGTGGCGGCAACCGGCAGCATCGAAGTGAACGGCGTTCCGGCAGGCGCGCGTGACGGCGTGGCTGTTGCAGATGTCGACACGATTACTGTCAATGCACTGGAAGACAGCGAACTGGTGCTGGTGGAAACTGCCTGAAGAATAGAGGGCCGCGTGTTTCAAGAACGCGCGGCCCTTGTTCTATTCGTGGCGCAGGGCGTCGATCGGATCGAGCTTGCTGGCGCGGTGGGCGGGGTAATATCCGAAGATAATCCCCATCACGGCGCTGAAAACGAAAGCGACAACATTCAGCGCTGGATTGAACAGGAATGGAAGCTCGATCGCGTTTGCCAGCAGGATCGACAGCCCGAGTGCCAGCAGAATGCCAAGCATTCCGCCAAAACAGCACAAGACGACTGCTTCTGTCAGGAATTGTAAGCGAACCTCCTTGGCAAGCGCTCCGATAGCAAGGCGGATGCCGATCTCTCGCGTACGCTCGGTCACGCTGACCAGCATGATGTTCATGATGCCGATGCCGCCCACGAGCAAACTGATTGCGGCAATGACAGTGACGACTGCGGTCATGGCACCTGTCACCTGTCCGATCGTGTCGCTGATTTCGGCGGTATCCACCAGATTGAAATCGTTATCTTCGCCCTCCTGTATCACGCGGCGTTCGCGTAGCAGGGACACCAGCTGGTTTTGAATAGTCAGCGTGTTGTAGCTCGGATCGTATTTCACGACGAAGTATTGAATATTGTCGTTTCCGATAAATCGGCGCTGCACGGCTTTGAGCGGCATGAACACGATATCGTTCGCATCATTGCCGCCGCCGCCACCGGCAGACGATGCTCTATCCTCTGCAATACCGATGACGCGGCAGGATACGTTTCCAAGCCGCATCTCCTCGCCAAGCACCTGATCTTCTACAAAGATCTTCTCGACCACCGTGGGGCCGACGATACAGACGCTTTCGCCTCTATCTTCTTCCTCTTCGCTGAAGCCGCGTCCTTCGGCGATATCTATGTTCTGCGCGTCGAAGAATTCGCCATCCGCGCCTTGAACACCGGTTTGCCAATCCTGACCATTGTGAAAAGCGGTGGCAGAAGAAGTTACCGCACCGGCTGCATATTCGACACCGGCAATCTGGTTTCTCACCGCCCGAATGTCGGCTTCATCAAATGGTGGCGGGCTGACATTGGGATCGGTGCGACTGGGAAACACGATAAAGACATCCGACCCGAGACCGGAAATATCTTCTTGGACATCGGCTGTCAGGCCCTGTCCCAATGTTACCATGGTAATAACCGCCGCAACGCCGATGATGATGCCCAGCGTCGTCAGGAAACTGCGCAACAAATGGCGCCGGATTTCCCGGAATGCGAGCAGGAGAGTGGCGCCGATCATGCGCATCAGACCTTCGCCTCCAACGGCGCGCCCGATTTATGGCCGCGGTCAATTCGCGCGACAAGACCATCGCGGAAATGCACGATGGTGCGCGCGTATTCGGCCATTTCTTCCTCATGCGTTACCATCAGCACGGTGATGCCCGTATCGCTGAGGTCGGTGAGCAGTTCCATGATTTCCAGCGATCGTTCCGTATCGAGGTTGCCTGTCGGCTCGTCCGCCAGCAGCACGTCGGGATCAGTCACCAAGGCGCGGGCGATCGCCACGCGTTGCTGCTGCCCGCCGGACAATTCAGCCGGTGTGTGTGAAGCCCAGGGCAACAGGCCAACTTTGTCGAGCGAGCGTTCGGCAGCGATGCGGCGCTGTTTCTTGGTCTCGCCGCGATACAGCAGCGGCAGTTCCACATTTTCCAGCGCGGTTGTGCGCGCCAGAAGATTGAAGCCCTGGAACACGAAACCGAGATAGCGCCGCCGCAGGAGTGATCGCTGGTCACGGGTGAGTGCCTGGACTTCGACACCCCGGAACCGGAATATTCCATCCGTGGGCACGTCAAGACAGCCCAGAATGTTCATCGTGGTCGATTTGCCCGACCCGGACGGACCCATGATCGCAACAAAATCGCCGCGATCAATTTTCATGTCCACGCCCTTCAGCGCCTGGAACGCCGCCGGGCCTTTGCCGAAGGTCTTGGTGATGCCTTCCAGTTCGATGAGTTTATGCTGCGTCACGTCGCGCCTACTGCCCGCCTGCGCGAATGCCGGTAACAACTTTCATTTCTGCGGTCAGATCATCTGAAGTGACGACGGTAAAGCGGCCGTCGCTTTCGCCTGTCACGACCTCTATCCCGCGCAGCGTGCCATCGGCTTCAACAACATAGACCGTCTGGCGACTGCCGACGCCGATGGTGGCGTCGTCGTTTTGCTCCAGCCCAAATTCCGGATCTCCGAAAATACCGCCGGAATCGTCATCTGCTTCGGGGTCGAAGCGTAGTGCACTGTTGGGCACCAGCATTTGCCGCCCAGTGCTTTGTGTGGCGATGGTCGCCGTCGCTGTCATACCGGGTCGGAGCAGGCCTTCGTTATTGCCAACGGTAAGCCGCGCCTCGTAACTGACGACCTGTTGCCCCTGTCCCTGCTGCTGGCTTTGCAGCGCGATGTTGTTGGAGGCCAGATCGACGCGTTCCACAGTCGCGGGGAAGCGGCGTCCGGGATAGGCGTCCACGGTGAAGGTGGACGATTGCCCGGCTTCGACTTGCCCGACATCTGCTTCGTCAAGATCAACGCGCAGCTGCATGGTCGCCAGATCCTCTGCCAGCACGAACAGGGTTGGTGTGTTGAAACTGGCGACAACGGTTTGGCCGGGTTCTACCTGCCGGGCCAGCACGACGCCCGATACGGGCGAACGGATTGTGGCGCGGTCAAGGCTGACCTGCGTTGAGGAAAGCTGTGCGCGGGCAGAGGATACGTTCGCCTGCGCTGCGGCCACGCTGGCACGTCCGCGATTTACCGCGGCGCGGGCCAGATCGATCTCCGCATCACTCGGCACGCGGCCGCCTGACAGGCGTTGCACTTCGAGCAGGCGATTGAGCTGCGCCTGATCACCGTCGAGCGTGGCCTGCGCCTGCGCCACCTGCGCCTGTGCGGCGGTCAGATTCGCACGGCTCTGGCGGATCTGGTCGCTGATGACTTCGGTGTTGATAATCGCCAATACCTGTCCGCGGCTGACCTGATCGTTCACATCAACCAGCACGCGGTCGATGCGGCCTGAAACTTCGGAGCCGACTTCTACCTGATTAGTCGGCCGCAAATTGCCGGTGGCGGTCACGGACAGGTCAAGCGAGCGCGTTTCCACTTCGGCAGTGATGTAATCGGGTGCCTCTTCGCCGCCCGAACATTGCGTAATACCGACTATCGCCAGAACGATCAGTACGCCAAGCGCCCACCAGCGTTTGCGCTTGTACCATTTCTTCGGCTTGCCATCCTCAAGGTAGTTTTCGATGTCGCCATCATCGGGCGTTGCGGGATCGGTCTGGCTCATTCGGAGTTCCTGTCAGCTTGGCTATCCGTGCCTGACGAACTGTCAGCATTGGCCGGCAGCGGAAAATCGTAATCGGCACCGGCCCAGCCGCCGCCCAGCGCCTGCGTCAGGCGGATGAAGGCCGTGGCGCGGTCCGCTTGGGCGCTGACCAGGCTGTTGCGCGCTGCCAGAAGCTGGTTTTCAGCCGTCAGCAGGGTGCGAAAATCGGTGAGGCCCGCCTGATACTGGCTGCGCGCGAGCAGCGCGGAATTGCTGGCCGCATCCAGGCCTTCCAAATTGATCTGGACCCGTTCATCCGCGGTGCGCTGATCGACGGCGGCGCTTTCGACATCTTCCAGCGCGTTCAGGATTGTCTGTTCCCAGCTGGCGAGTGATGCGCGCGCGCCTGCCTCTGCACTGTCGATCTGCGCCCGCGTGCGGCCACCATCGAAAATCAGCTGGCTGACACCTGCAAACAGGCTGCCGCTGATGATATCGAAGATGTTGCCAAGGTTCGCCTGGCCCGTCCCGATGCTGCCGGACAGCCGGACAAGCGGGAGCAACTGCGCGCGGGCAACGCCGATGCGCGCACTGCTGGCGACAAGCGATGCTTCTGCCGCGCGCACATCGGGCCTGCGCTGCAAGACCTCTGCCGGCGCTTCAAATCCCATCAGCATTTGCGGATCGGGTACAGGAGCGGGCTCTGTCGCGATAATCGCATCCAGTACGCGGCCCGGTGGTTCCCCGATCAGCGTGGAGATGGCGTTGGCGGTGGAAGTAAGACTGCTTTCCAGCAGCGGAATGCTTGCCGCAGTCTGCGCGCGCTGGGTGCGGGCCTGTTCGACATCGAGGCTGGAAACCAGCCCCGCCTGATTGCGCCAGCGCGCAATTTGCAAATTGTCTTCCTGATAGGAGAGCGTGCTGCGGGCGATTTCCAATTGCTGCGATGTGGCGCGGGCATTGACCGTGGCAATGGCCACTTGGCCAACAATCAGACGCTGCAAATCTGCCAGTGAATAGCCGGAAGCGGCAAGATCGGCCTCGGCGGCGCGCACGCTGCCGGTGATCTGGCCAAACAGGTCAGCCTCCCACGAAGCATCCGCGCCGAGCGAGAATTGCACGCCGTCACGGGCGAAATCCCCCACATCGCGGTTGATCCCGCCAGATGCGGAAACGCTTGGCAAATAACCTGCGCGCGCTTGCACCAGTGAAGCCCGCGACTGATCGAGGCGGGCCGCACTGACCGCCAGATCGCGGTTTTCGATAATGGCCTGTTCAACGAAATCGGCCAGCAACGGATCGCCCAGCAGCGTCCAGTATTGCGTCAGGTCAGTCGAAATGGGTGCAGGATCGCTCTGGGCCCAGTCGGCAGGCACCGCCATGCTGGGCGCGGCGACCTCCACTTGCGGCGTGGCGCAGGCGCCTAAGGAAAGCATGGCAGAGGCGCCGATCAAAAGCCGCGCCCGTTTGCCAAACCCTTGCATGAATTGCAGTCCCCCGATGTTCCGTCCCCGTATGCGTTCCCAACGCTGCCTTAGCGAGCCGCGTGGCTTGTTCCAATTACGACTTTGTCATCGGCATTCGAACAGCCATTTCGGTGACGATTGCGCAACAATGTGACTTTCGCAATCGGCTAAGACAATTTTGACACGTCCGGAGCGTTGTTGTGCCCCGGAATTGTGCAAATGGTGTCGCGAGTGAAACGCTTTACCGGAACCTGCTATCGAGCAAGCGCTGATACGCATCGACCAAAAATTATTGCGGTAATACGCCAAGATCAAATCTGCAACAGCGGTGCTTCCGTCCTGTTTCGCAAATGTCGCATTCGCGCTGCATTTGTCTTGCAGGGAAATTAGAGTGTTGATTTGAGCTACTGAAATGCCGAGAAGACGAGCCACAAAAAATCCGCAAAAGGGGCCGTAGGTGTTTCCGGGGGGATATACAAATGCGGGCACAATTGTCCGGCGACATCATGGCGATGCGCCGTTCTTCCCCCCGATGATTGGTTCGATGCGCCGTTTCGCCATTTCAGCTGCAATTTGCGTAGGAATCACATTTCCTGCGGGTCTTTGCGCGCAGGACATCGGCGCGCAGGACGATGGCGGACCGGTCACCGCTGAAGAATTGCCTGTGATCGCGCAGCCTTACGGCCCGCCGCGTCAGGATGTGCAGATCGTGCGGGTGCCGTCGCCTGTCGCCATTCCCGGCCCGCTGGATTTTGCCGCCGCGCTCGCGTCCGCTACGCACCCCTCCGTAGAGGCGGCAGAGGCGGAGGCTGACGCGCTGAATGCGGATTACCGCGCCGCCCGGTGGCAACGCTACCCCAGCCTGTCCGTCGAAGCGCTTGCCGCAACCGAAGGCTTCTCCTTCGCCGATCAGGACGGGCTGGCTTTGAACGCCCGGCTTGAACAGCCGATCTGGTCCGGCGGCCGCATCACCGGAAAGATAGATCGCGCACGCGCATCGCTGCGGGTTGGCGAAAACCGGATTGGAGAGGCGCGGCGCGACATAATCCTGCGGGTCGTGTCGTCCTAATATGACTACGTTCTGTCAGCCGAACGGGCGACGGTCTTCGAAAGCAGCTTGAGCGAGCACAATGATTTGCTGGCGGCAATCGGGCGGCGGGTGGATCAGGAAGTCTCACCGAGAGCGGACCTGACGCTTGGCCAATCGCGTACAGCGCAGGTTGAGCTTGATCTGGCCACGACCGAGGAATCACGCGATTCAGCATTGATCCGCCTGCGCACGCTGACGGGGGGCGTATCTGTCGATCCGGTCTTGCCGCCTCCCGGTATGGCGGGCACGCTGCCTGCCGAAGAAGTCGCCTTGGCGGAGGCACTGGGTTGCAGCCCCAGCCTTGATGCGCTGACCAATCTGATCACCGTGGCAGAGGAACAGCGCAATATCGCCAAGGCGCAGTTCTGGCCGCAATTGCTGCTGCAGGTATCGCAAAATGAAATTACCGGAGCGCGCGCGGCATTGGTGCTGCGCGCCCAGCTTGGCGCCGGTCTGTCGCAGATTTCGGCTATCGAAGCCGGGGATGCGCGGATTCAGCGCGCCATCGCTGAATTTGCCGAAACAGAGCGCGTTCTGCGCGAGCAGTTGCGGCGCGATTACGTGTTGGTGCGCGCGGCAGAGCGGCGCATCGCATCGGGCGTTATCGCTGCCGATGCTGCGGACGAAATCATTGCCAGTTACCAGCGCCAGTTTATCGCCGGACGGCGCAGCTGGCTCGATGTGATGAACGCAACCAGAGAAGCGGCCAATGCCCGCCTTTCGGAAAGCGATGCGCGTGTGGGTGCAGCGGCGGCAATCGCGCGCATTCTGGCGCTTTCGTGTCGATGGCAGCCTGATGGCGGCGGACAGAAGCGCTTTGGGGAAATACAGTGAGCGATGGCAGCGCCCAACGCGCGGTAGAAAATTACGCAAGGGCCACGGGAGAACCGCTCTCGCCCCACTGGAAGCTGGAGTTGCGTGAAACCGAACTGGCCGAAGGGATCGATGCTCTGCCGGGCCTTATCGCCGTGCTGGGGTGGGAACCTGCGCGCCCGATCGAGGGCCGCCCGCGTCCCGACCAGTTTCCGCTGATTGTATATGACAACACATGCGGCTGGGCCGTGGTGCAGCAGTGGGACGGCGATGATGTGATGGCTCTGGTGGGGGAAAGGTCCGTCCTGCCTTACGATCCGGACCAGCGGTTCTTCACCATGTATCTGCCCGATCCGCTTTCCTCTGACGGAGGCAGCGCGATTTCGGTTTTCTGGCGGGCGATCAAGCGGCGCAAGCAGCCGTTGGTCATGGCCGGCCTCGCCACGGTATTCGCCAACCTGCTGACCCTGGCGACCTCGCTGTATTCTATGCAACTGTATGACCGTGTCATCCCGCTGGCGAGTTACGATACGCTGTTTGTCCTGACAGCGGGCGTGGGCTTTGCCCTGCTGCTCGATCTGTGCCTGCGCAGCTTGCGGGCCCTGCTGATCGAGCGGGAAGCGCAGGATATTGATGCGGAGGTGAGCGAGTTCTTCTTCGCCCGCGCACAGGCCATCCGCCTTGACGCGCGGCCACCGGGCATCGGCACGATGGCATCGCAGCTGCGCGGGCAGGAACAGATCCGGCAGGTCATGTCGTCCGGGTCATTGTTCATGCTGGCCGATCTGCCCTTTGCCATCTTCTTCATTATCGTCATCGCGATGATCGGCGGGCAATTGGCGCTGGTGCCGATACTCAGCCTGCCGATCGCGCTGATCTTCGCGTTGATACTCAGCAAGATTATCCGCAACGGCACTGACCGCGCACAGGTGAGCGGCAACCGCAAGAACGGTATGCTGGTGGAATCGCTCGACGCAACGGAAACGGTAAAGGCCAATCGCGGCGGCTGGTTCATGATGGGCCGCTGGAACAGGCTGGTGCGCGAAATTCACCACTATGAAATGCCGGTGAAGAAAGCCTCCGCCATTGCCGGATCGCTGTTCTCGACGCTGCAACAAACCGCCTATGTCGCGATCATGGGGTGGGGCGCCTATCTCGCCTCTCAAGGGCAGATCACGACCGGTGCCTTGTTGGCGTGTTCCATTATCGCGGGTCGGATCAATGGCCCGCTGGTGGCGCAATTGCCGAACCTGATCGTGCAATGGGGATATGCGCGGTCATCCCTGAAGGCGCTCGATTCCATCATGGCGCTGCCGCTCGATCCGGCCAGCGGCGCAGGCGCGCTGCGCCCCGATCACATGGAAGGCGCCTACGAAATCAAGGATGGTATTCGTTTATCCCAACACCCAGGGACCTGCGCTGGAAATTGAATCGCTGAAATTCGCGCCGGGAGAACGCGTTGCGGTGATCGGCGGCATCGGGTCCGGCAAATCGACGTTGCTGAAGTTAACTAGCGGCCTGTATTCGCCTCAGCAAGGCAATGTGCTCTTGGGCGGGCTGGATCTGTCGCAGGTGGCAGAAGACATTGCGCGCCGCCACGTCGGATATGTCTCCCAAGATGCGCGGCTGATCAACGGCACCTTGCGTGACAACCTTTCGATGGGTCTTGGTGATGTGACCGATGAGGAAATTATGGAAGTCGCCCGCGAAACGCGCCTCGACGCCATGATCGCATCCCAGCAGGACGGCCTTTCTCTGCAAATCCAGGAAGGCGGGCGCGGGCTGTCGGGCGGCCAGCGGGCCATGGTCGGGATCAATCGCCTGCTGCTTTCCAAATCCAATGTCTGGTTGCTGGATGAACCCACCGCCTCGCTCGATCAGATGACCGAAAACGCGGCGCTTGAGGCAATTTCGAAGCAATTGGCGCGTGACAGCATCATGGTCATGGTAACGCACAAACCGCAGTTGCTGGTGCGCTTCACCCGCATCATCCTGATGGCGGGCGGAAAGGTGGTGAAAGACGGGCCAACGAAAGATATGCTGCGCGAACTTGCTCCGCGCAAGCTGGATGACAAAGCCCCGCCAAAGACCGAAGGCACGGTCAATTCCACCATTGCGAAAAAGAAGGCCCACTAACAGATGCGACTGCGGCCATCCCACTGGATTATCATCGTCATTTGCCTGACCCTGGTGGGTTTTATCGCATGGGCGCAATGGGCGGAACTGGACAAGGTGACACGCGCACCCGGCAGGGTCGTGCCGTATGCCCGCGTGCAGGTGGTGCAGAGCGAGGAAGGCGGTGCAATTGCCCGCATCAATGTGCGCGAAGGTGATCTGGTGGAGCAGGGCGACCTGCTGGTGGAGCTGGACACGGTGCAGCTGACTGCCGGCGTTGCCGAAGCGCGCGGACGGGTCGCGGCGCTGGAAAGCCGGATGGCGCGCATTGATGCAGAGCTGTTCGACAAGGCACTGAATTTCCCTGCATCCCTGAACGATTTTCCGGATTTCACCGCCAATCAGCGGCAATTGTACCGCCGCCGCCGCGCCGCATTGCAGGCAGAAATCGGCTCACTGCGAGATCTTGCCCGATTGCAGCAGGAAGAGCTGAATTTGCTGCTGCCGCTTGTCGAAACAGGCGATGTCGCACGGTCTGAAATCATTCGCATGCAACGCTCCACTGTGGAGACACAGGGACGCATTTCCAATATTCGCGCGCAATACATCCGCGATCTGCAAACCGAATTCGCGCAGACGGAGGAGGAGCTGGTCGCGGCCCAGCAATTGCTGACGCAGCGGCAGGACAGCCTGCGTGCCGCATCGCTTGTCGCGCCGACTGACGGGATTGTGAAGAACGTCCGCCTGACGACCGTTGGCGGCGTGCTGCGTCCCGGTGATGAAGTGCTGCAAATCGTGCCGACCGGCGAGCGGCTGATTGTGGAGGCGCAGGTGCCGCCGCGCGACATTGCATTTGTTGCACTTGGCCAGCGGGCGCGTGTGAATTTCGATGCCTATGACAGCGCCGTCTACGGCTCTGGCGCTGGCGAGGTGGTCTTCATCAGCCCCGATACGCTGTCCGAACAGCGCGATGACGGGACGGCAAACACATATTACCGCGTCAATCTGGAAGTCGACACGGCTACCATGAGGCCGCGGAACGAAGGGCAGATTATCGACCTTCAGCCGGGCATGACCTCGACGGCAGAAATCCTCACCGGATCGCAGACAGTGTGGGAATATCTGACCAAGCCGCTGCTCAAGACGACCCGCCAGTCCATGCAGGAGCGGTAGCGGCAAAGGCCTGCAGCTGCGGCGCGAAATACGCCGCGCCGCGCCGATCTGCCTCCTGCGGGGGGATCGTTGCCAGTGCCTCTGCCATGCGCGCAATGTTTTGCGGCGAGAGCGCGCCGAGCGCGGTGACATACACGCCGATAGTGAAGAGGATCGCGCCCGTTTCCGGCAGGCGTCGCAAGGTCTGGCGTTCGCTGCGGACGAACAAAGTTTCGCCGGCATTATCTGCGCTCACACTGGCAAAAGTCTGCGCGGGCGGCTCGAGGTCAATCCAGCGCAAGGATGGTGTTGGACTGACGAACCAGTTGCAGCGGCCAAAGATGCGCCCCGGCTCCAGCTTCGCCATGAAATGATCGACACCGCTGGCAAGCTGATCTGCGTAACCGTGGATCGGCCTGTGCAATCCGATCAGCGGCTGGCCCAGTTTGTCTGCCGGGTCCCAATCGGTGGGAAAGGCGACCGCCGCGCCTATCAGCCGGTAGGGTTGATCGTCGCTATCGGAGGCCAACAGGCAGACATCTTCCCACATCGACCGCGCTGCGCCCTCCAGGCCGCCGGTAACGCCGCGCATGTTTGCCAGTTCATCGCCTGCCGCGATCGCCCGAGGAGTGAGCTGTACGCTTTCCGGATGGGCATCGAATGCTGCGGCGCGCACGGCAAGGTCCGGCGCGGGTTGTAACCAATCGTTTTCGGCAAGCGCAGTCAGCCCCATTTTCAACGCTCCGCCAGCGCGTGCGCGGGGAAGCAATTCGTTCACGGAAAAGCCAAGCGATGCCATTGGCCGTCCCTAACCCAGGAATGCGCGAATGACTATTGTCGCTGCCGGGTTGCCGGACCGGTCACTCGCTCTGCAAAGCCGCTGATGTCGTCGAGCACCGGCGCCTTTCCGCGCAAGGGCCGGGCAAGGGCTATGACGATATCGATATGATCGACGCCTGCGTAGCTTATCATTTCAGCGTCCACTCCCGCGTCGTCCAGCCTTGAGTTCAGGGCAACCGAGTTGCGGGGTTTGACTGTCGTGTCGTCCGATCCGGTAAGCAGCAGCGCTGGCGGGGCAGAGCTGTCGGCAAAGGTTACTGGCTGGGTTGCCGCGGCATCGGGCCACTGACCGAATGCCTCTACCGTCGAAGATGTGTCGAAGGGGTAGAAATCATACGGTCCGGCCAGCCCGGCAAATCCTGCGATGGCCGCGCGGTCATCGCCCAGCCACTGCGGATCATTGGCCAGCATCGCGACGATATATGCGCCCGCAGAATGTCCCGCCAGGACGATCCGATCTCCATCGCCGCCATACTCGCTGATGTTGGCCCGCACCCATCTCACCGCCGCCGCGCCATCTTCGACAAAGCCGGGAAAACGCACCTCGGGCACGAGGCGGTAATCCGCCACAACTGTTACAAATCCGCGCGCTGCCAAGGCGCGGCCCGCAAAGGCATATCCTTCGCGGGATCCGCTGTTCCAGCTACCGCCATAAAACCAGACAATCACCGGCCTTGGCCCGGCTGCTTCTGTTTCGGGCACGTAGATATCAAGCTGCTGGCGTTCATTGCCGCCATACGCGATCCCCTCTGCCGCCTGACGACTTTCTCCATCCTTTGGTACCAGCGTATTGAAGGTGTGCAGCGGTGATATGAGATAGGAAATGCCCACACCAACAGCGGCAAGGACGATGATGGCGAGGGCGAATTTCATTGAAAGCAGCTATCCGGATGAATTGTGGAGCGAGGGATTTACGCTGCCGATTGCTCGGGCGGCAAGGGCTTTCCTATTTGCGGGCCATGTGTAGCTTGACGATATGATTGGATTTACCGGTTTCCTGCTTTGCGCGCTTATCGCCATGTTGCTCTTCCCCAGAACGGATTTCGCCCGGTTGTGCCACGAACAATTGGTTGAGCGACCCGTGTTCTGGCTGTCGCGTTTCCGCATGCACCACCTGCTCTATGCCATCATCCTTGTGCCAGTGATGCTGAGCGGGGGCGAATTTCTGGCCTTGCTCGGGCCGGAGTTTTTTGCGGCTTATGCGATGGAACTCGCGATCTACATTGATGCTGTCATTTTCAGTCTGGCATTGTCGGTCTGGGCCAACATACGCTCAGCCGGAGTCGCGGCGCGAGAACTGTTCTCCAAGCCGCTGCGAATGGCGCGGGCTCGGCGCAAACGGGCTGCCAAATCGGTGCGCCGTGAACCGGCACCCGCCAATGATGACGACCGACCGGTTGAGATGGCATTCGCTGCATAATTGCGCGCCGTGCGGCTTCGCCATTTACCGCGCTTTGTGAGCGATCTAAGGCGTCGCCATGAATTCCAACGAAAGCTCGCCGCTCAAAGGCCTCAAAGTCGTGGAACTGGCGCGCATCCTGGCAGGGCCGTGGGCCGGGCAAGTGCTCGCCGATCTGGGCGCAGAGGTCATCAAGGTCGAAAGCCCCGAAGGCGATGATACACGCAGCTGGGGTCCGCCGTTTATCGACCGAAGCAACGGCAGCAAGGACGCTGCATATTTCCATGCCGCCAATCGCGGGAAAGACTCGGCGGTTGCCGATTTCAACAATGAAGCCGACCTCGCACGGGTGAAGGCCCTGATCGCCGATGCCGATGTGGTGATCGAGAATTTCAAGCAGGGCGGCCTCGTCAAATTCGGTCTCGATTACGAAACGCTTCGTGCCGAGCATCCGCGGCTGGTCTATTGCTCCATCACCGGCTTCGGGCAGGATGGACCGTATGCGGCCCGCGCCGGTTATGATTTCATCATCCAGGGTATGAGCGGGATCATGGACCTGACCGGCGAAGCCGAAGGACCGCCGCAGAAAATCGGTGTAGCCTACGCCGACATTCTGACCGGCCTTTACGCCGTGATTGGTATTCAGGCCGCCCTCCATCAACGCGAAGCAACCGGGCGCGGGCAGTTGGTCGATATGGCGCTGTTCGATGTGATGGTGGGGACGCTGGCCAATCAGGCGATGAATTACCTGTCCAGCGGCCGCAATCCGAAACGGCTGGGCAATTCGCATCCCAATATCGCCCCTTATGAGGCATTCCGCGCCAAGGATGGCTGGCTGATTGTCGCTGTCGGCAATGATCGGCAGTTTGAACGGTTTTGCGAAGTCATCGATCTACCGCGCCGTGAGGAATGGACGACGAACGCCCGGCGGGTGAAGAACCGAGAGAGCCTGTCCGCATCGATCAGCCGCCGGATTGGCGAATGGGAGCGGGAGGAACTGCTGGCCGGGTTGGAGGACCAGAAGGTGCCGGCAGGACCGATCAACAGCGTGAAGCAGGCCCTGACCGATCCGCAGATACTTGCGCGCGGAATGGTTGTGGAACTGGAGGAAGGATTGAAGGGGCTGCGCACCCCGATCCGGTTCTCGGACGCCGGACTTGCGATTGGCAAGCCGTCGCCGATGCTTCCTGCGAACGATAGCTGAGCGCGGGACCAACCCGAGGGTCATTGCCCAAGGCCACTCTGCCTGAAAATTCGAGAGGCCAAACAAAAAGGGCCGGGAGATTGCTCTCCCGGCCCCTTTTTTGTCTGCCGTTAGGCTGGACTTACATGCCCGAACCGGGGCCGTAGGTCACTTCAACGCGGCGGTTCTGCAATTCGCGAACGCCGTCTGCAGTTGGTACGCGCAGCTGGCTTTCACCGAAAGCTTCGCTGGAGATGCGTGCGCCCGGGATACCGCGACCGGTCAGGTAAGACTGAACCGATGCGTTACGACGAGCAGCAAGACCCATGTTGTAGTCCATCGGGCCCGACGTGTCGGTGTGACCGGCGAGCATGATGCGTGCCATGCCGCAATCGCCATAGGCGGTTACTGCGCTGTTGAGCACGGTCGCTGCTTCCGGCGTAATATCCGACTGATCCCAATCGAAGAATACGATGTAGGGGCCCGTGTTGCACTGCGCCTGCGGAGGCGGAGGCGGTGGGGGCGGAGGTGGCGGAGGAGGCGGCGGCGGTGGCGGCGGCGGTGGGGGCGGCGGGGGAGGTGCATCTGCACCGCCAAGCATGAACCGCAGACCCAAGGCACCGATGTGCTGCGTCGTGTCTACTTCCAGCGTAGCCGGAATCAGACGGTTGGTGATGTCGGCTTCATTGAAGAGGCCGCGATACTTGTATTCAGCAAACAGCTGAACACGTTCGGAAAGCTGACCCGAAACACCGGCGATGCCCTGATAGGCGAAAGTGGTGTCCGCATCGTTGGCGACAAGAGCGCCACCGGGGATGTAATCAACATCAATGACGTAGATACCAGCACCGGCACCAACGTATGGCTTCACCGCACCGAGATCGAAATCATACAGGATGTTGAGGAAAGCACCGTAGCTTTCAACATCGCCGCGGCCGTCTGCAAGCAGTTCGCCGATTGAGATACCGGTTGGGTCACCGCGCGTCAGGACGTTTACGTCCGGATCGTTGATCGACTGGCCACCCAAAGTCGGGTTCAGGTGGTTTTCGATGTCATAGGTGACATAGCTGCCGTCCAGTTCGATACGGATGCCGCTGTCGAACGCATAGCCGATCTGGCCATTGACGTTCCAACCGAGGTCGGCGTTCGTGTCGAACGAGTAAGGCGTACCGGCTGGAATGCCAGCCTGTCCGCCCGGGCCACTACGGGCCGGTACGTCATCGATGAAAACGCCGCTATTGTCGGCGTCTTCAGCGGTGGCAACACCACCACTGATTGCAATATAGGGATCAGCATGTGCTACCCCTGGAATTGCCAGCGCCGCTACGGACGCAGAAAGAAGAAGTCGTTTCATTGTATTCCCTTCAAATCACGCGGGAAGTTTTCCCGCCCTCATTACTGGTCGCAATGCCTCTAATGCCTCATTGTTCCGCATCTGCGAAGAGAAATTTTTGAGAGCACGCGAGGGTGTTGCTGATTTGCAGCACTCTGCGGCAGGTTGTTGCCCTAGAAAGCCGAAATGCCTGTGATAGCGCGCCCTAGGATGAGCGCGTGTACGTCGTGAGTTCCTTCATAAGTGTTTACGGTTTCAAGATTCACCATGTGACGCATCACCTGATATTCCTCGGAAATTCCGTTGCCACCATGCATGTCGCGCGCAGTGCGAGCGACATCGAGCGCCTTACCGACATTGTTGCGCTTTACAACACTGATCATTTCAGGCGCGTACCGCCCTTCGTCGAGCAGGCGGCCAACCCGCAGAGATGCTTGCAGGCCAAGCGCGATCTCTGTCGCCATGTCGGCCAGTTTCAGTTGATATAACTGCTTTGAGGCGAGCGGCACGCCAAACTGGTGCCGGTCGAGTCCATATTGGCGGGCGGCAGAATAGCAAAACTCGCCTGCGCCCATGCTGCCCCATGAAATGCCGTATCGCGCGCGGTTCAGGCAACCGAACGGCCCCTTCATGCCTTCGACATTCGGGAGCAGGGCGTCCGCAGGAAGCTGTAACTTCATCCATCTGGATCATGCCGGTCGTGCTGGCGCGCAGGGAAAGCTTGCCGCCGATTTTCGGTGCAGCCAGACCTTCCATGCCCTTTTCCAGAATAAACCCGCGCACCTTGTCGCCGTGTGCTTCGGATTTGGCCCAGACCACGAAAACGTCGGCGAAGGGCGAATTGGAAATCCACGTCTTCGCGCCGGACAGCGAATAACCGTCGCCATCTTTCTTGGCGTAGGTCCGCATGCCGGAAGGATCGGACCCGGCGTCAGGTTCAGTAAGGCCGAAGCAACCGATCAATTCCCCGCTGGCGAGGCCGGGGAGATATTTGGCGCGCTGTTCGTCAGAGCCATAGGCATTGATGGGATGCATGACGAGGCTGGACTGGACGCTGGCCATGGATCGATAGCCGCTGTCGACGCGCTCGATTTCGCGGGCAACCAGGCCGTAAGACACGTAATTCGCGCCGGCGCCGCCATATTCTTCGGGGATCGTCACGCCCAGCAGGCCCGCCTTTCCCATCAGCGGGAACAGTTCCGGTGCGTCAATCTCTTTCGAATAGGCTTCTATGACGCGCGGTTGTAGCTCGCTTTGCGCGAAGCCGTGCGCGGCGTCGCGCACCATCCGTTCTTCCTCTGACAATTGATCGTCGAGGTTGAACGGGTCGGCCCAATCGAACGGAACCATGTCGGCCATGCAAATAGTCTCCTTTGAAACCAGCCCCTAGAATTTCATCGGATGCTCGGCAAGAAGCTATGTCGCAGGGAAGGCAATCAATGCGCGGATGAACTGACGCGGCTGCAGGCTTGCTGGATCATATTGACCAGGTCTGCTGGGGGGCAAGGCTTAGAGGCGGCCATCGCTTTTGGATAACGCTTGGCAATATCGTCCGGCGTCACATGCCCGGAATGGAAGATGATCGGAACTCCGGCCTCTGTCAGGGCGTCTGCCAGCGGAAATACCTCTCCATCGGCTGCCATCACGTCGAGGATGGCGATATCGGGCATTTGCTGGGCGATGGCAATAAATGCGTGATCGCGGTTGGCGTACGGGCCTTCGACCCGGTGCCCCAAATCCTGCACAGTCTCTGAAATGTCGAGCGCGATGATGAATTGATCTTCGACAACAAGAACGTTGTGCTGGAGCGCATCTATCTGTGTAGCCATGATTTTGGTTCGCATATTGCCTAAACATTTGCTATCTTACGTTGGCAATACGCTCCCGTCGCTGGTCCAGTTCCCGCTGTGCGTTAACCTTTTTGATCACACCTTGCCGAAACGCTCTTCATAACCGGAGATATCGTCGGCCTGTAGCAACCTTGCCTGTTCGACCCAGTCATCGCGGCGGATGCGGCCTTGAAAGCGGCCGAGCTGCGCGTCGATACGATCAATATCAGCATCGTCCCACGCAGCGATCTGCGCAAAGCTTTTGATATCGTGATCGGCCAATATGGTGACAAGCTTGGGCCCGACGCCCTTGATGCGGCGAAGGTCATCGCCCGAAGATGCCTGTGCTGTGTCAGTTTCCGCGGCAGGAGACGTCGCTTCGCTCTTGGCAGATTTTTCCGGCGTGACATCAGCCATTTTGCGAATAGCTTCGCGCGCCGGGATCGCTGCGCCGGCTTCCGCATCAGCTTCGGCAGGTGCGGCGGCGATCCTGTCACTATTGGCTGCGGCAGTAACCGGGCCGGGAGCTGCCGCAGCTGGCTGTGCATCGATCAGCGCCTGGTTGCGCTTTGCCGCGCCGCTGTCGTCAGCCTTGTCTTCCAGTTCGACCTTGGTGCGGCGAGATGCGTGGAAAATCCACCACGCCACCAGCACGCCAATCAACAGTGCAATGACTGCCAACAACCAATATTCCTGCAACAATTCGGGCATATTCAAAGCTTTCTCAATTTGCCGCGCACGGCATTACGCGGCGCGGCCCCAGATGATCCAACCAATACCGAGCCCGCCCGCATAGGCGAGCAGCATCAGCACAAAAACTTCCATCCAGATCGGCATGCTTGGCTTCCTAGTGCTGCACAGGGGTCTTTCGCAACCGTGACTTTTTGCTGGCGGCGACCTTATCGCGGGGCGGGGGTGTCGACCGGTGTCGGGCTGATCGGGTCGGTAGCGATGACAGAAAACTCTATCCGGCGATTGGCAGGGTCTGTCGGATCCAGCCCTTCAACGGGGCGGCGCGATCCCATTCCGCGCGTGCGGAGGCCGTCTGCCGGGATTCCCCGGCGGACCAAAGCGGCGCGTACGGCATTTGCGCGTTCGGTAGAAAGTTCGATATTGCCCGGCTCCGGTCCTGAATTGTCCGTATGGCCGGTGATCTGGATGATCGCACCAAGGCAGGGCCGCAATGCAGCTGCGACTTCGTCGATCAGCGCAGTGCTGCCGATATCCATGCGGCTTGAGCTTTCCTCGAACCGGATCGTGCGGGCACGCAGCAGGGCCTGCACATCTTCCTGGCAGTGGAGCGGACGAAACACAGGTTCGCCGCTGACAGCCATCATTCCGCCATCGGACCAGCGGATGCCGCCAACGCCGGACATGGCTGCAACAGCCTTTGCAATATCGGCGCGGGTCGTTTCATCCAGCGGTTCCCCGCCGATCAGCACGGGATGGCGACTTGGCTGACCGCGCGGTGTCTGGAACAGCGCCTGCACCTGATTGCCGCCGCCTGCCTGCGCGATAACAGCGGGTGACTGGGCCGCTAGCCGCGCGGAAAAATCCGGTGCGCTGGCGCCGGCGACAAATCGCGCGAGCAGAAAAATCACAAAGGCGCCAAGAACGATGGCAACGGGAGGTCGGCGAAGGAATTCCATACACCGGCCTTAGCGCGGGCAATCAGCGTCCGTCGAGCGATTCCGCAAGCGCGGCGAGTTGCAGGAACTCTTCTCGCCAATACCCATCCTGCTCTCCCGCCAGGGCAACTGCATCGCCGTAAGTAAAACCGCTCATCAAACTGTCGCCCCGCAGCAACTGGCCATAAGCGGCAACGGCGCTGGCGAAGGCCATATCCCCGCGCGCCCTGCCTGCACCTGTCAGAAGCCGGACGGGCAAGGGCCGTTCGATCAGACGCGATGTGTCTTCACCCGGCAGTTTGTAGCGCAGTTGCACAAAGGCCATTTCTTCGGTGCGGTTTTGCGGGAGTTCGGGCTCGTCGGCGTAGCGGCGCGGACGTATCCAGCCAGCGGTGCCAGCGGGGACGATCTCATACAGCGCGGTCACTTGATGGCCCGCGCCGATCTCCCCCGCATCCACCGCGTCATTGTCAAAATCCTGTTCGCGAAGGGCACGGTTTTCATACCCGATCAACCGGTATTGGGACACCAGCGCGGGATTGAATTCGACCTGGATTTTCACATCATGCGCAATGGTGAAAAGGGTGGAGCCGATTTCCTCCGAAAGCACTTTTCTCGCTTCCATCGCGCTGTCGATATAAGCGTAATTGCCGTTTCCGTGATTGGCGATCTTTTCCATCATCGCATCGTTGAGATTGCCTGTGCCAAATCCGAGCGTGGTAAGCGTGACGCCGCTGTCGCGCTGCCGTTCTATCAGTTCGATCAGGGAATCTCGGTCCGATATACCGACATTGAAATCGCCATCCGTGGCGAGGATCACGCGGTTGACGCCGTCTTCGATAAAGCTGCCGCGCGCGATATTGTATGCCAGCTGGATGCCCGCGCCGCCAGCTGTCGAGCCGCCTGCGCGCAATTTCTCGATGGCGATGCGGATGGCGCATTCATCATTGGTGGGTTCCAGCACAACGCCGGCCGCGCCTGCGTAAACGACGATGGAAACGCGGTCCTGCTCCGTCAGTTCGCTGCTGAGCATTCGCATGGCGGCCTGCACCAGCGGCAATTTGTCACGCGATGCCATGGAACCCGACACATCTAACAGAAACACCAGGTTGGCTGCGGGGCGTTCGTTTCGCGGCAAATCATACCCGCGCAGTCCGACACGCAGCAGGCGGGTCGCATCGTTCCAAGGGGTTACAGCGATGTCTGTAGTTACGGAAAAGGGCTGCTCACGGTTTTCCGGCAGCGGGTAATCGTACCGGAAATAATTGATCATCTCCTCGGTACGCACCGCGCTTTGTGGCGGCAGGCGGCCTTCCGAAAGAAAGCGGCGGACATTGGCATAAGCGCCGGTATCGACATCCACGGAGAAGGTGGAGACGGGCTGTTCTTGCGCCCACAGCGCTGGCGCGACTTCTTCGCCATCATACTGTTCGCGGTCCTGTTCGACCGGCACCTGCACGGCCGGGACATAGCGCCAGCCGGGCTGTGTGACCGTTGACGTAGAGGCGATTTCAGGAAGCGAAACCTCAGCGGCTGTTGCAGGTGGTGGTGGCGGAGGAGGAGCGACCGAGGCAGGCGAAGCCTGATCGGCCCCGATCGTCACTACGAGCGAGGGCGAGGTGAAAGTCTGGGCTTGACGACGCTGGGCAGTCACACTGATAGTCCGGGCATCTGCGCTCGCGCCCGGGACTGGCAAAACACAGTCCTCCGGCAGAGGCGGGGCCTGCATTACAAAGCGGCCTAGATCGCTGCTGCCAACATCCTGCGCCTGTGCCGCGTTGTGCAGTTCCGGCTGGTTGATCGCCATGCTGGCGATCATGGCGATGGCGGTGAATTTTCCGGCTTTGTGCACGAGTGTCCCCTCTCTGCTGAGCAAGAAGGATTGGGCTTGGCCGCTGAATATCTTGTGAATAATCAGGTCAGAGGTTGGGCGTGACCGCGACTTCGCCATCGCCGCTATTCTGGCTCTTGCTGAACAACACGCGGTCTTCCGGTCCGAAGCCGCGCGTCCAGATTACCCAGCCATAGACGGCGATAATGGCGGGAATGCCAAACAGCAGCTCCGCCCATTCAGGCAGCAGGATCGCGGCTTGTCCCACAAGGACGGCCGCACCTGTCGCCCATAGCAGCGCCCATCGTAAATTGCCGACAGGAGCCTTCAGCAAGGACTTCAGGAGCAAGGCCTTCACCAGGCTGGAAAAACCAAGCGCGAGCAACAGCGCCATTGCGGCCCCGCCTGCAAAATAACCTTCTTCCATGTCCCAGCCACGCGCGAGCAGGATAAATGACACGGTCAGCACGGCCTGCAAGACGATCACCGCAATGGATATGCCCAGATTGCGCTTCTTGGCGATGTAGACCAGCACCCCTTCGGATACGACCGCCATCGACGCGACAGCCTCTGCTATCAGCAACAATGCAAGCGCGGCCGTGCCGCCGACAATCGCCGGCCCGCCAAGGCCCATCACGGCTTCGCCCGGTATCGCCAGCGCCAGTGCAATGCCAAGTTGCAATGCAATGATCCAGAAGCCCACCTGCTGCACCTGGCTGGCGATGGCGGCGTAATTCCCGGTCTTCAAATTCTTGGTAATGACCGGCGAAAGCACCGGCTCGAAACTGGTCTTCAGCTTTTGCGGCAGGCTGGCGATTTCCTTCGCGAAGTAATAAATGCCCACCGCCGTCGGCGACGTGAACAGGCCGAGCAGGAACACGTCCATCAGCCGTGTCCCGCGCTCGATCACATCGGCCCCGGCAAGCGGGAAGGCCTGCCCCACCAGCCGCACCAGACGCCGCGGACGTGGCCGCCAACCCCTAGGCGGTCCGTAACTTCTCAGGAACGGCCACGCCGCCGTCAGCAGCGCGGCATAGACCGCGGCCAGATAAGCCAGCGCGACGCCGCCGTCACGCAGGCCGGGAATGAAGAAGAAGGCCACCACCGCAAGCGAGCGTGTCCATGGCTCGACAATCGCTCGGGCGCGAACCGTGGTTGCGATATCGAAGCGGTAGGCCTGTGCCGCCAGCAAGATCTCGGTAAGTGCGAACGCGGGGATCGCGCCAATAATCAGCATGTCCCAGCGCCCGCTCGTCCCGCTGGGGAAGATCGGGAAGGGAAAGATCACCAGAAATGTGACGATAACTGCGGACAAGGCGAGTGATGCCAGCATCGCATCGTAGACCAGATTGGTCCGCCGTGCGCCGTCCTCCTGCGCGCCTTGGGTCAATCGCTGCGCTAACCCGCGCTTCTCTCCCAGGGCGCAGACGAGCGCGAACAGTTCGATAACCACCACGGCAGAGGCAAAGCGGCCCATTTCTTCCACACCGTACAGCCGGTATCCGATGAACAGGAAAGGTATGCCGCCAATCAGCCGCAGGACGAAACCGAACGTATTGGTGCGCCCGCCTTTGACGAGCGCGTTCATGTCCTCGCGATCCTGATCCGGCACACTGCGTTCAGAATCGGGGCCCTGAGCGGCGGTTTCGCTCAACGAGAGAGACCTTCCGCCTTCAGCGGGCGCGCCAGCAATTCGGCGACAACATCGCGCGCGCTGCGGCCATCCAGCAGGTGGTTGACCGCCTCCACAATCGGCATCTGCACACCGCGCGCGCGGGCAATATTGCGCAAGACAGGAGCAGTATGCGCGCCTTCTGCCACAGTGCGCTTGTCGGCGAGTGCTTCATCCGCGCTCATCCCTTCGCCCAGCGCCTTGCCAAGCGAGAAATTGCGGCTGGAGGTGGAGGAGCAGGTCAGCACCAGATCGCCCAGACCGCACAGGCCGTTCAAGGTTTCGGGCTTGCCGCCCAGTGCCACGCCAAAGCGCAGCATCTCGGCAAAGCCGCGCGTGATCAGCGCATTGCGGGCATTCTGTCCCAGGCCCACCCCGTCCACGACGCCGCAGGCAATGGCGAGGACGTTCTTCACTGCTCCGCCGACTTCAGCACCAACGACATCATCCGAATAATAGGGCCGCAGGTTCTGCCTTGCGATGGCGGGGCTGATCCGGTTCCACTGGTCTTCGCCCCCGCCGCATGCCAGCGTAACTGCACAGGGCAGGCCGGCGGCGACTTCATGCGCAAATGTCGGGCCGGACAGCACCGCAATGTCGCTGCCGGGCGCGGCATCATGTGCAACTTCATGCATCATGCGTCCGCTGCTCGCCTCAATCCCCTTGGAACACAGGACCAAATCGCGGGGATAGCGGCCAAGCCGGTCCAGTGTCGTGCCCATATGCTGCGCCGGAGTGACCAGCAGCAGGATATCGCACGCCGCCATCGCGCCAAGATCGCCGGTTGCCTCGATCGTTTCGGAGAGCGCGGCGGAAGGGAGATAAAGGTCGTTTCGGTGCGCGCTATTGATGGCATCGGCAAGGCCATCTTCCAGCGCCCAGAGTTTGACCGCGCGCCCGTCAGAGGCAAGCGCCTGCGCCAGCGCGGTCCCCCACGCACCTGCTCCGACGACACCGATGACAGGTTCACTCATGCTTTCACTCCTGCACCGCGCGCGGGTGCTGCATCGGGGTCCAATGGCCAGCGCGGCCGCGCCTTCAAGTCCAGCGGATCGGGCGCGAAGCCCGCTGCAAGCCGTTCCACTCCGGCCCACGCAATCATTGCGGCATTGTCTGTGCACAGGGCCAGCGGCGGCGCGGTGAACGGCAGATCGAACTCGCGGCCCAGTTCCTCCAGCCCCCTGCGTATCGTCTGGTTGGCGGCGACACCGCCAGCCACGACAAGTGCAGTCACATCGTCCATTTCAGTCAGCGCCTTGCGGGTCCGGTCGATGATGCAATCAAGGGCGGCTTGCTGGAAGCTGGCCGCAATATCCGCGTCGGCATGTTCGCCAGACTGGTGGGCGCGCAACACCGCGCTTTTCAATCCGGCGAAGCTGAAATGCGGTTCTTTGCTGCCTTTCAATGGGCGGGGCAGGGGCACCGCTGCATGGTCGCCTTGCATCGCCAGCCGCTCCACAGCGGGCCCGCCAGGATAGCCGAGCCCGAGGATCTTGGCGCTCTTGTCGAAAGCCTCGCCCAGCGCATCGTCTATCGTGGTGGCGATCCGCTGGTATTTGCCCACGCCTTCCACGCGCAAGATCTGGCAGTGCCCGCCGCTGACCAGCAGCAGCGCGTAGGGGAATTGCAGCGAAGCATCGGCCAGCCGGGGCGACAACGCGTGCCCTTCAAGGTGATTGATCGCCAGGAGCGGCTTGTCCGAAGCCATCGCCAGCGCCTTTGCTGTGACCAGTCCCACCATCACGCCGCCGATAAGGCCTGGGCCAGCGGTGGCGGCAATGGCATCGCAATCGGCAAGCGTGACGCCTGCCTCTTTCAATACCTTCGCAACCAGCGGCGCGAGCCGCTCTGCATGGGCGCGGGCAGCGATTTCTGGGACCACGCCGCCATAGGGCGCGTGTTCGGCTTCCTGACTGGCAATTGCCTGCGCCACGATCTCGCGCTCGCCCGTTACAAGAGCGGCTGCGGTTTCGTCGCATGAACTTTCTATACCAAGGACCAGCGTCATGGCACTTTCCCTTAGCCGTCCTGCTCGCTAGGGCAAGCAAACCGATGTCTGAATATCCTCTCCTGAAACTTGGAACCCGCCGCTCTCCGCTTGCCATGGTGCAGGCCGAAGAGACCCGCCGCCGCCTGTGCGAGGCGCATGGCTGGCCGGAAGAAGCAGTGGAACTGGTGTCCGTCGTTGCCAGCGGGGACAAGGTGCTGGACCGGCCCTTGTCCGAAATTGGCGGGAAGGCCTTGTGGACGAAGGAACTGGATGCCTGGCTTCATGAAGGGCTGATCGACGCGTCGGTGCACTCGCTGAAAGATGTGGAGACGGTGCGGCCCGAAAGCCTGCTGCTCACTGCTATCCTTCCACGCGCGGACAAGCGGGACCGTCTTATTGGCGCGCAAAGCATCGCGGCACTGGCCAAAGGCGCAATTGTCGGGACCAGCGCGCCGCGCCGCGCTGCGCAGTTGCTGCACATGCGGCCGGACTGCAAGGTCGTGACCTTTCGCGGCAATGTTGCCACCCGGCTGGGCAAGCTGGACGCAGGCGAAGCGCAGGCAACCTTTCTTGCTGCGGCTGGCCTTTCTCGTCTGGGGCAGGATGACGTGGGCCACCCGCTGGACCAGAACGACTGGCTGCCAGCACCGGCCCAAGGAGCGATTGCGCTGGAATGCCGGGCCGATGATATCCGGACGCAAGGTTTGCTTGCACCGCTCAATCACGCGCCCAGCTATGCCGAGGTAATGGCGGAGCGTGCCTTGTTGCTTGGACTGGGCGGCAACTGCCATTCCCCTATTGCTGTGCTGTGTGACAATGCCGATGGCCAGCTGACAATGCGCGCAGCCATTTTCAGCATGGACGGGGCAGAGCGGGTGGAGGGCGAAGCGCGCTTTGCCGCCGGAGATCGTGCCGCTCCAGCGAAACTTGCCGCGCAGCTCCTTGAAAGCGCCTCTCCGGCCATTCGCGCCGTGTTTGACGGTCCGCAATGATTTTCGCCATCCGCCCTGAACCCGGCCTGCAGTCGACTTTGCAGGCGGCCCGCGATCTTAACATGGCGGTACTCGGCAGGCCGCTGTTCGAAGTCGTGCCGATGGGCTGGGACGTTCCGGACCCTGCGGGATTCGATGGTTTATTGCTCGGCAGCGCCAATGCCATTCGTCACGGGGGCGCGGCGCTGGAAAAGCTGCTCGCTTTGCCGGTTTACGCCGTGGGAGAGGTCACTGCAGCTGAAGCGCGCGATGCAGGATTTACCGTCGCGCAGACGGGATCGGGCGGGCTGCAAGCCGTAATAGATGCTATCAAGGGCGATATGCGCTTCCTCCGTCTGGCGGGATCGGAGCATGTGCCGCTTGATCTGCCGGATGGAATCAGCGTGGTCACGCGAACCGTCTATGATGTCCGCGCCCTACCGCTTTCTGGCAGTGACGAGGTAAGCCTGCGCGCGTCGGAGCCGCTGGTGATCGTCCATTCCGCAGCCGCAGCGCGCCACTTTGCCAGCGAATGCGATCGCCGCGGGCTGGACAAATCGCGTATTGCGCTCGCCTGTATCGGTCCGCGCGTCGCAGAGGCGGCTGGGGGCGACTGGCGTGACCTGCAATCTGCTCCACGACCCGATGATGCCTCATTATTGGCGTTGGCACGCGACATGTGCCATTAATGTAAAACCTCAAATGCAGGCGGTGCGACACGCCAAGGTAAGCTTGCAGAAGGACGGTATGGAGCAAAGTTACGATTTCACCCCCGCAAGTTCGCGGCGGCCAAAGCCACCGATGCGGCCGATATTGATCGCGATCGGTGCCGCTTTTCTGCTTGGCCTTGCGGCCATGTGGCTGGTGGATAACGGTGCCGATCTGTTCAATATCCGCACCGATACGCAGGGCGGCAGAGATCAAGCAGCGTTGCTTGCCGATGACCAGATCGACGCGCCGGAACCCACGCCTGCTGCCTCTGCCGAAGGCGCCGCTGAAGAAGCGCGGCAGGCGGTGCAGCAGGTTGAACAGGTGGTGGAACAACAAGGCGGCCTGGACAGCAGGATTGTTGCGATGGAGCAGCGCCTGACCCAGCTCGATCTGCAATCACAGGCCGCTGCCGGAAATGCCGCCCGCGCCGAGGCATTGCTGATCGCTTTCGCCAGCCGCAGGGCAATCGAACGGGGCACACCGCTGGGATATCTGGCGGATCAGTTGCGCCTGCGGTTCGGTGAAGACCGGCCCAATGCGGTGCAGACTGTAATCGATGCCGCACAATCACCCATTACATTGTCCCAGTTGGTCGCGCAGCTCGAAGGGCTGGCGCCCACTTTGACCGATGCCCCGGCGAGTGAAGGCGTATTCACGCGCATCGGCCGTGAATTGTCGGAAGTGTTCGTGGTGCGGCGGGACGATACGGCCTCTCCCGTTGCGGAGCGGCGGTTGGAACGCGCCCGCCTGTTCTTGCAGACCGGGCAAATCGAGCCCGCAGTTTCCGAAGTGCGCAATCTGCCCAATGCAGTCGCGGCGCAGGACTGGATAGATGCGGCAGAACGCTATGCAGCGGCCCAGCGGGCCTTGGAGACATTGGAGACAGCCGCCGTGCTTGATCCGCGTGAACTGCGCGACGGCGAAGGGCGGGCTGTCGAACAGCGCAGTCCGGCTGGCAACCAGCGCAGCAGGCCTGCCAGCTAACCTTTCAGCAGATCGGGCAGGTCGCCGCTCATCCCGCGTGCTTCATCCATGAACCAGCGTTTGAGCGCAGGCATTCGCTGCACGCCTGCCATGCCGAGCCGGCGAAGCGCACTGGGCGCTTTGCCCGGAATGCCGAACAGGCGCGTCAGTCCATCGGTCGCCAGCGCGACCATGAAGGCATCAAGCCCGCGCCACTTTTCGTAACGCGCCAGAACCTGCGCATCGCCGGGCTCCAGCCCGATCCGCATGCCGTCTGCAATCACTTCCACCAGCGCGCCAACATCGCGCAGGCCCAGGTTAAAGCCTTGCCCGGCGATGGGATGGATGCCGTGCGCCGCATCGCCTGCTAGCGCGAGGCGGTTATCCACGATCTTGGCCGTGTGGTGGAAGCCGAGCGGCCAGGAACTGCGCCCGCCGTCAAGTTTGATGGCGCCGTACAGACCATCCATTCGCTTTTCGACCTCGGAAAGAAAACCGCGCGGGCCAAGTTTCAGAACAGCTTCTGCATCATCCTCTGCAATCGTCCAAACCAGCGCGGAGCGGTGATTCCCGTGTTCATCGTCAAGCAGAGGCAACAATGCAAACGGTCCGGCAGGATAGAAAATTTCCCATGCCACGCCTTCATGCGGCTTTTCATGGATGAGGCCTTGGATCACGGCACGGTGGCTGTAATTCCATTTTGCGAGCGAAATTCCCGCATCGTCGCGTGTAGGCGACCCGCGGCCTTCGGCTGCAACCATCAGGCTTGCGGTGAGAACAGTGCCGTCTTCCAGAGTGACCGCGACGCCGTGTTCTGAGCGCTCACGCGAAACGACATTGGCCTTGGCATGCCAATTTATCAGCGGTTCCTCCTTCGCCGCGTCAAACAGGGCAAGGCGTAGCTGACGGTTGGCGAACATCCGGCCCAATGTGCCTTCATGTTCTTCAGGCTGGAAATCTATCCGCCCGGGGCGCATCGCATCGGTCACAGCGATGTTTTCGATCCTGCATCCGTGCGGTTCCAGCTGGTCTGCAAGCCCGATGTTCCTGAACAAATTCCAGCTGGCGGTTGATACTGCCGTGGCGCGGCCGTCGAAACCTTCTGCAACGAGGTCTGCCGGATCGGCACGGTCGACCACGTGGCTGGAAATGCCCTTCCTCGCCGCCGCCAGTGCCAGCGTCATGCCAACCAGGCCGCCGCCCAAAATCAGGAGTTCTCGCTTGTCCGCCATCGCCACCGCTCCTAGGTCTCTGGCGTAATGCAAGCAAGCCTCTCTCTTATGCGGTATTTCGTCGCCGTCCTGCTGCTATGTGCGATGCCTTTGGCCGTGCAGGCGCAAAGCACGAACTACATCGCGGCGGATCTTGTGGCCGAAACCCAGCCGCAGCCGGGCGAGACGCTGACAGCGGCGCTGCGTTTCAGGCCGCAGGACGGCTGGCACGGATATTGGTCGAACCCCGGTGAAGCGGGTCTGGGCATGGAACTGGACTGGACTTTGCCAGAGGGCTGGGAAGCGGGAGAGCCGCGATATCCCGTGCCCTCGATCCTCAATTTGTTCGGCATTGTGAACCACGCTTACAAAAGCGATTATGCCGTGCTGATCCCGATTGCGGTGCCACGTGACGCAGCGGTGACCAATATTGCGCCGATCACTCTCAATGCACAGTGGCTCGCATGTTCGGATGAACTGTGCGTGCCGGAACGTGCGACGCTGACCTTGCGTTTCCCGCAATCCAGCGATGCACAGCGCGCGCAGTTTGATGCGCACCGCGCTGCCATTCCGCCCATGATCGATCAGGCGGGCGCTTTCAGTATTAGTCAGGACCTTTTGCGGATTGCGATACCGGTACCTGCGGCGCTGACATTTGCAGACCCGCATGTGTTCATCGCGGAGCCCGACATCGTCGATTACGCGGCTGTGCAGACTTTCACCCGCGAAGGGGACCTGCTGATCGCCGAAATTGCGCGCGGCGGATTGCGGCGCGATGCAGGCGAAATCTCCGGTATCCTGGCCTTTGGCGGCGAAGGAGAGGGCGTACAATTTTCTACCGTTCCGGGCGATGTGCCGACCGGCGGCACACCACTGCGCAGTGGCAGCGACTCGCCGCTTTACTTGCTGATCGGCGGGGCATTGCTGGGCGGGTTGCTGCTAAATCTGATGCCGTGTGTCTTTCCTATCCTGAGCCTCAAAGCGCTGACGCTTGTGCGGGCCGGGGAAAGCGAGACGCAGGCACGGCGCGAAGGACTGGCCTATACCGCCGGCGTCATGCTGGCTGTGCTGGCGCTGGGCGCGCTGTTGCTGACTTTGCGGGCCGCAGGCGAGCAGGTCGGTTGGGCGTTCCAATTGCAGGAACCACTTGTCGTGGCCGCCCTGCTGGTGCTGGCGACGCTTATCACCGCCAATCTTGCCGGCCTTTTTGAATTGCCCATGCTGCCGATCCGGACCGGCGGGCAAGGCGGAGCATTTGCCACCGGCCTGCTCGCGGCAGTGGTCGCAACGCCGTGCACCGGTCCATTTATGGCAGCCGCGCTTGGTGCAGCCCTGCTGCTGCCTGTGCCGCAAGCCTTGCTGCTGTTCGCCGCCCTCGGGCTGGGGCTGGCGCTGCCGTTCCTGCTGCTCGGCTATATTCCCGCGCTGCGCAGCCGGTTGCCAAAGCCGGGCGCATGGATGGAGACATTCCGCAAGTTCATGGCGGTGCCGATGGGACTGACGGCGCTGGCGCTGGTCTGGCTCGCTTGGCGGCTGGGCGGTCTGCATTTTGCCTTTACGGCATTGGGGGCAGGCGTGACCCTTGCGATCCTGCTGGCATCGAATGGCCGGGCAACGCGGCGGATGCAGGCTCTCCTTTTGATCATCCCGCTCTATTTCATCATCGCGCTTCCGTTCCGTGCGGAGGAGCAGGCGGCGCTCTCGACCGAGAGCCTGCTTGACCCTGTGCCCTACAGCGAGGCCGCGTTGGCAGAGGCGCGGGGCGATGGCCGGCCTGTATTCCTGTGGTTTACCGCCGACTGGTGCGTCACTTGCAAGGTCAATGAAAGCGTTGCCATCGAGCGGGACGCAACGCGCGCAGCGTTTGAAAATGCGGGCGTCGTGGCCATGCGCGGCGACTGGACGCGGGCCGATCCCGCGATCACGCGTTACCTTGAACAATGGGGCGCTGCGGGCGTGCCTTTGTACGTGTGGTATCCGGCGGGGGAAAACGGCGAGCAATTGCCGCAGGTCCTGACACCGGACATGCTGGCGGAGCTTGCCGGGAGCTAACCCGCCTCGGCCTGTTCGTCTTCCGAATAGTTCTCGACTTCCGGCGTGCGGCCACCGGCGCGGCACCAGTCAATGAATTCACCCGGAATGCGGCTTCCGCGAATTTCCAGCATTCCGCGCCCGGGCAAAGTCGCCGTCAGATCGCGGGTTCCGGCAAACACATCAAGCTGCGGATCATCCGCCGGCAATTGCGTTTCCCAGCGCCATTCGCCCTCGGACAGGCGCGCGTCAGTCAGGAAGCGGCTGCGCATTCCGTTGCCGACAAAGGGAAACAGCGCGCTTTGGCCGGGCAGCGCCTCTGCATGCCGGATAATGACAAGCTGTATCGGCGTTTCCTGCAAATAGCACACCAGCGACAGCAACGGGTCCTCGCCGGCATTGCCAAAGCGTATAGCCTGGCCGCTTTCCGCGACTGTCCAGAGCGCGTCGGCAGTGTCGGGCGATGGATCGGCGCGCGCCTGTCTTGAGCCGGTATCTTCAAGGGCAATGCGCTGCGGCTCACGCGCGGCTTCACTCTGCTGCCCGCATGCGGCAAGAGCAAACAGCGTGAGGATGGAAAGGCAGCGTTTCACATTGCGCAAATGTGCCTCGGCGCGCGCCGGATCAAGCCCTGCGGAAGCGATATCGCCAGCCGTGCACGCCAGGACGCGCCAATCAGCGCTGCAAATCAGCCTTGAACAGGCTTCCGTCCGCCCGCAGCATGTAGATCGGAATGGCTGCCCCTACGTCGGTATAGCCTTCATCGATCGATACAGATGCACCCGCCGCTCACGACGGTTTCCTTCACGATTCGCGGGGCACCCCACTCTCGTTGCACGGCCACCGGTAATCCGACACCGGCCACGCCTGCGCGAAATTTCGCACTCCTCGTTTTAATAATCCGAAGCGCTACTCGCCGGAAGGCCCGATGAGTGACAGTCGGAGATACTGCCGATCGATAATCACTGTCTTAAACTACAGCGACATTCTGAATGACCCTCAGGCGATCTTCAGCTAGTCATGCACTGGCTAGAGCTTGGAGTTACAGATTATGCATTTGCAAAGTTCGATTGCCACTATCGCTTTGTTGCTTTGCACGGGAACGACAGCTGCGCAGGATACCGCGCCGCAAACGGACGCGATTGCGATTTCAAGTGAAGAACAAGCGTTGCGCTTGGTTGTTGAGCTGGATGCTCCGCTTTCGGAGGTCTGGACCCGGTTTACGACGGATGACGGTGTGCGAAGCTGGATGGTCCCAGTTGGGGAGGTCGATCTGCGTTCGGGCGGTGCAATTCGCAGCAATTATGATCCGTGCGCAAGCCTTGGTGATGAAGGGACGATAACCCTCGACATCGTGAACTATGTACCGGAGAAATTTCTTCTCCTGCGGACCGATCTTGGCGCTGCTACCGACGCGCCGTGGATGAACGCTGCAATTCTTGAACGTTCGCCGCATATGTCCAACCTGATTCAGTTCGAATCTATCGACGCAGAAAGGACGCGGGTGACCAGCTGGGGGCTCGGCTACGGCACGGGGGAAGAATGGGATCAAATGATTGGTTTCTTCGTCGCCGGAAATAGCTGGAGCTTTACCCAGTTGCAGCGCGCGCTTGCCGGAGAGCAGGTGTTCTCACCATGCGACACGGCGACTGATTAACTCAGCTTTTTCCGCTGCGTCCGGCCGTACCGCATCTTGCGTGTGCCCGGTTTGCCTTCGTTGGAACGTCCGACAATAGGCGCTTTCTTGTCCTGATCGGGAATGCCCAGTTCGTCGGCCTCCAACCGGCGGATTTCGTCGCGCAGGCGGCCTGCTTCCTCGAATTCCAGATCGGCAGCGGCGTTGCGCATGCGCTTTTCGAGATCGTTGATGTAGGCGCGCAAATTGTGTCCGACGAGGTTGTTGACCTCCGGATCGCCCGTTTCGATCAGCACGCCGTCCCGCGCTGCGGTATCGGCGACGATATCCTGTATGCCGCGCTTGATCGTGGTCGGCGTGATGCCGTGTTCGAGGTTGTAAGCGCGCTGCTTTTCGCGGCGGCGTTCGGTTTCCGCCATCGCGCGTTCCATGCTGCCGGTAATGCGGTCGGCATAGAGGATGACCTTGCCATCCACGTTGCGCGCGGCGCGGCCGATGGTCTGGATGAGCGAGGTTTCGGAACGCAGGAAGCCTTCCTTGTCCGCGTCAAGAATGCAGACCAGCCCGCATTCAGGAATATCAAGGCCTTCGCGCAGCAGATTGATGCCGATCAGCACATCATAGACGCCAAGCCGCAGGTCGCGGATCAGCTCGATACGCTCCAGCGTCTCCACGTCGGAATGCATGTAGCGCACGCGCACGCCCTGTTCGTGCATGAATTCCGTAAGGTCTTCCGCCATGCGCTTCGTCAGCGTGGTGACGAGAGTGCGGTATCCCTTTTGCGCAGTCGCTTTACATTCGGCGATGCAATCCTGCACCTGATCTTCGACCGGCTTGATCTCCACCGGCGGGTCGATCAGCCCGGTGGGGCGAATGACCTGTTCGGCAAACACACCGCCGGTCTGCTCCATTTCCCAGCTTCCGGGGGTGGCGGAAACGGCAAATGTCTGCGGGCGCATCGCGTCCCATTCATTGAAGCGAAGCGGCCGGTTGTCGATACAGCTTGGCAGGCGAAAACCGTGTTCGGCCAGAGTGATCTTCCGGCGGTGATCGCCTTTCGACATCGCGCCGATCTGCGGCACGGTCTGGTGGCTTTCATCCACAAACAGCAGCGCGTTTTCGGGAAGATATTCAAACAGCGTTGGCGGCGGTTCACCCGGCAGGCGGCCTGTCAGGAAGCGCGAGTAATTTTCGATCCCGTTACAGCTGCCGGTGGCGGCAATCATTTCCAGATCGAAATTGGTGCGCTGTTCCAGCCGCTGAGCTTCCAGCAGGCGGCCTTCCTCGTGCAGTTCCTTCAGCCGTTCGGTCAGCTCGAATTTGATTGCATTCGCGGCCTGTTTCATGGTCGGGCCAGGGGTCACGTAATGGCTGTTGGCGTAGACGCGCACCTTGTCCAGCGTGGTCCCCTTCTTGCCGGTCAGCGGATCGAATTCGCTGATTTCCTCTATCTCGTCACCGAAGAAACTGATCCGCCATGCGGTGTCTTCAAGGTGACTGGGGTGCAGTTCCAGATTGTCCCCGCGCACCCGGAAGCAGCCGCGCGCGAAGGCGGTATCGTTGCGCTTGTATTGCAAGGCGACGAGCTTGCGGATCAACTCGCGCTGATCGACGCTTTCGCCCGCCTTCAGGTCGAATATCATCGCCGAATATGTCTCGACCGAACCGATACCATAAAGGCACGAAACGGACGCTACGATGATCACATCGTCACGTTCGAGCAAAGACCGCGTGGCCGAATGGCGCATCCGGTCGATCGCTTCGTTTACCGAAGACTCTTTCTCGATATAGGTGTCGGAGCGCGGGACGTAGGCCTCCGGCTGGTAGTAATCGTAATAGGATACGAAATACTCGACCGCGTTTTCCGGAAAGAAGCTCTTGAATTCGCCATACAGCTGCGCGGCGAGGATTTTGTTGGGGGCAAGGATCAGGGCGGGGCGCTGCAGTTCCTCGATCACCTTGGCCATGGTGAAGGTCTTGCCGCTGCCCGTCACGCCGAGCAATACCTGCGTCTGTTCATCGTCCCTCGCGCTGCCGACCAATTCCGCGATGGCAGTCGGCTGGTCGCCTGCGGGCTGATATTCGGAAACCAGCTTGAACGGTTTTCCCTCCATCAGCTTTTCTGGGCGAGCGGGTTTGTGGGGCACGAAATCGCCCGTGGTATCGGGCTCTTCCAGCCCGCGTCTGATAATCAATTCGGCCATGAACAGGGATATGGAGATGGTAAGGCGGTTCGGCAATTCTTTACCGCGCTTGCCCTTCGCGTGGGCATCCTTCACGGTGTTCCGCGAATCCGTGAAGGGGGAAAATATCATGCGTTTTTCGACTGTTCTTATTGCAAGTTCGGCGTTGGCACTGGCGGCCTGCGGCGATTCCACCAACACGGTGGATGATCCGACCGATCCCGATCAGATCGCTGCGGCCGCCGCTGCATTGCCTACCCCGCAGCCCGGCGAATACCGCACCAGCGGAGAACTGGTGTCATTGGAAGCTCCCGGCTCCCCTGAAGATGAAGTCGCCATGGCGCGTGAGTTCATGAGCACAATCTTCGCGCAGGAAAACACCCAGTGCATGTCGGAGGAAGACGCAGAGGAAGGCTATCGCCGCTTCGTCGACCAGATGGCACAAGGCGACGATAGCTGCGAGATGACCAGCTATGAAACCACCTCCAACAGCTTCACCGCGGCCATGACATGCGGCGGTGACGCAGCCAATGCGGGCAGCATGACATTTGCCGGCGACGTGACTGAAACATCCATGGACATGACGATGACGATGGAAGGGCAGGACCCGGCGATGGGCGACATGAAAATGGTCATCCGGATGCAGTCCGAACGCATCGGCGATTGTAACGCGGATGGCGAAGCTGCCGGTTAGGAGAGCGGCGGAGGTCTGCACCACAATGGGACGCAGGTTTCAAACTGCGCGGATTCGGCCCGCCTGCGATTGGCAGCGCGGGCCGGTGCGTTTAGGAATATCCCCAATCCGGCAGCTCGCTGCGGCCTGAATTATTGAGGATATACCATGCGCCCGATCTATGCCCTTCCGCTGATTGCCGCCTTCGCGCTGGCCGCTTGCGGCGACGATGCCGATGAAGCTCTGACTGACGAGCAACTGGCTGCCGGTGATGTAGCCGCCGTGATCGAGGATAACGGCGCGATGCCGCAGGCAGGTGAATACAGCACCACGGTAGAACTGATCGAATTCGACGCACCCGGCCTTGCCGAAAGCACGATAGCCGAGGCGCGGGCTGAATTTGCAGCCGGTGCCGAAGAGCCTAACCTCTATTGCGTGGGCGCTGAAACTACGCGCGAAGAATGGTTCTCCGAGATGGTCGAGGCATCCTGTACGCTCTCTCGCTTCACCGCCGACGGCAATGATCTCGACGGAGCGATGACCTGCAATTCCGATGTCGGCCTCAATGGCCGGGTCGAAGTTGCTGGCAGCACGGCAGAGGAAGGCTCCGACCTGCGCATGACCTACACCCTGCCGCTTGAAACCGGTGATGGCACCGTGCGTATGCGGGTCGTATCCCAGCGGATTGGCGACTGCGGCTGATTGCGGCAGGTTTAGTGCGAAGTAGCGAGCGGGCCTGATCACCGCGCCCCTCGCGTTGGAAATATCCGCGCCGGTTTTCGCCTTGTTACCGCAGGGCCCGCCGGTTCCGGTTGGCGATCAGGAATTGTCCTGGCCAGATTTCATCGCCGCCGCCTGCCGAGCGTTCATTGTGCGGCCACTCGCCTTGCTGTATCTCGCGAATTATGTTTCCGATTGAGGCTGACACACAGACACCAATCCAGCGATTTCGGCGCACTGCGGGCGCCGTGGGAAGCGCTGTTGCGCAGCGCATCGGATTGCTGCGCGGATCCAGCCCGGACAATGCCCATTCACCGCCGATGAAGTTGTTTTACGCGGAGCTGGGAGCCGTTGCAGAGCCGGTTCTCCGCCGTTTCCGCCCGCAATTGCCGATTGAGCCGAGCATGCAGCCGCGCGTCATTGTGCTGCTCCCTGGCTTTGGCACCGGACCAACCCGCATGCGCTACATGGCGCAGCAGCTTGAACGGGCAGGCCACACCGTGAAACGGTGGGGGCTGGGGCACAACCTCGGGCCGACGCCGGAAACACTCGGCCTGCTCTCAGATCGCATTTGCGATGTGAGCGAGCGGTATGGGCAGAAGGTGATACTGATCGGCTGGAGCCTTGGCGGCGTTTTCGCGCGCGAAGTGGCCAAGATGAAACCCGATTGTGTGGCGAAGGTTATCACGATGGGATCGCCCTTCAGCCATTCCCCTTATTCCAATAATCTATGGCGCGCCTATCAGCTTGTGGCGGGACATTCGGTTGAAAATCCGCCGATCCCGGCAGAGTTGCAATCCAAGCCACCGGTAGAAACGGTGGCATTCTGGAGCCCGCGCGACGGCGTGATTTCGCGCCGCGCCGCATGTGGCGGTGCGCAGGAACGTGACCGCGCAGTCGCGCTGCGGTGCACACATCTGACCTTCCCCACCTCGCCCGATTGCATCATGGCAATCGTGGATGAACTTGAAGCTTGCGGGAACTGTCAGAACCGCTAACCTTTATATATTGAAACGCACCGAGAAACTCTTGGTCGCTGTACGCTGCATCCTGCCGCACAAAGGGGTCCATGAGCGCTTCCGAGCCTCCTAAATTCGATGAAATGCACGCGCCTGATGGATCGGTGCGCGATGCCTATAGCGGCTATCAGGAATGGTTGTCGCAGCAGGACGACCGCTGGATGCGCAGCAAAAGCACGGAAGCAGAGGGTTTTTTCCGCAAGACCGGCATCACTTTCAATGTATACGGTGAAGACGACGCCGAAGAACGGCTGATCCCGTTCGATCTGGTGCCGCGCATTATTACCGGCAGCGAATGGCGGCGCCTTTCCAAGGGGATCGAGCAACGCGTTCGCGCCCTCAATGCCTTCATGCACGATCTGTATCACCGGCAGGAAATTATCCGGTCCGGACGCCTGCCGGAACGCCTGTTCCGCAACAATGCCGCATGGCTGCCGCAGATGGTCGGCTTCACACCGCCGGGCGGCGTGTACACCCACATTACCGGCATCGACCTGGTGCGCACCGGGCCTGATGATTTTCTCGTGCTCGAAGATAATGCCCGCACGCCGAGCGGCGTTTCCTATATGCTGGAAAACCGCGAAACCATGATGGCGATGTTCCCCGAACTGTTCAGCAAGGTGAAGGTTTGCCCGGTTTCCGATTATCCGCGCCGCCTTGCCAAAAGCCTGGCGGCTTGCGCTCCGGAAGGCACGCAAGGTCAGCCGACGATCGCCGTGCTGACGCCGGGTATTTTCAATTCCGCCTATTACGAACACGCTTTCCTCGCAGACCAGATGGGCGCGGAACTGGTCGAAGGCAGCGATCTGCGTGTGGTTGGCGGCAAGGTGCAGATGCGCACTACCGTCGGCTACAAGCCGGTAGATGTCCTGTATCGCCGGGTCGATGATGAATATCTCGATCCGCTGACATTCAATGCAGACAGTATGCTTGGCGTGCCCGGCATCATGGACGTGTACCGCGCTGGCGGCATTACCATTGCCAATGCGCCGGGAACGGGTGTTGCAGATGACAAGGCAATCTATTCCTTCATGCCTGAAATCGTCGAGTTTTACACCGGCGAAAAGGCGCTCTTGCCCAACGTGCAAACGTGGCGCTGCGCCGACCCGGACAGCCTGAAATATGTGCTCGATAATCTGGAAGAGCTGGTGGTCAAGGAAGTCCACGGTTCAGGCGGATACGGGATGCTGATCGGGCCGACGTCCTCCAAGAAGGAAATCACCGACTTCCGCGCCAAGCTGGAAAACGATCCGGAAAATTACATCGCCCAGCCTACGCTGGCGCTATCGACTTGTCCGATTTTCACGAAAAAGGGGCTCGCACCGCGTCACGTGGATTTGCGCCCGTTCGTGCTGTGCTCGCCCGACGGTGTCGATATCACCCCCGGCGGTCTGACTCGTGTGGCACTGGAAAAAGGCTCGCTCGTGGTCAATTCCAGCCAGGGCGGCGGGACCAAGGATAGTTGGGTGCTGGACGACTGATGTTAGGACGCGTCGCCAACGGCATCTTCTGGATGTACCGCTATCTCGAACGGGCAGAGAATACTGCGCGCTTGCTGGAAGCGGGCCACCGCATGACACTTACGCGCGGGCCTGACATGGCCAGCCAGGAATGGATTTCGATCCTTACCACACTCGGGCTGCGCAAGGCCTATGATGCTGGTCACGATGACTACGTCGGGGCGACCGTGTGCGATTTCGTGCTGCGATCGAAAGACAATCCCGAAAGCGTGATGCTGATGATGGAGCGCGCGCGCACCAATGCCCGCGTGTGCCGCTCCGCGATTACGGCAGAGGTATGGGAAGCTCTCAACGAAGGGTGGATGACGCTGCGCGACCTGCTGGCGCGCCCTGTCCGGTCCAGCAACCTCAACGAAGCGCTCGGAGTGGTCCGCCGCGAGAGCACATTGGCACGCGGAGCAACGCATGGCTCGATGCTGCGCAATGAGACCTATAATTTCGCGCGGCTCGGCACATTCCTCGAACGCGCAGACAGCACCGCACGTATTCTTGACATCAAATATTACCTGCTCCTGCCTTCGATTTCGATGGTTGGGACGCCGCTCGACAGCGGCCAGTGGGACAGCGTGCTGCGCTCGCTTTCAGCAGAGCGTGCCTATCGCTGGCTCAATTCGGGCGAGATGAGCGCCCGCTCAATTGCCGAATTCCTGATCCTGGATGACCGTTTCCCGCGCAGTCTTGTGTTTTGCTACAACGAAATGCGCGAAAACCTGTTTGAGCTTGCAAAGCTGCACGGCGAAAGCGGCAATGCGCAAGAGCAGATGCGCGCCGCTGATATCGGGCTGATCGATAAATCAGTCGAAGATATCTTCAATCAGGGCCTGCACGAATTCCTGCTGGAATTCATCGCGGGCAACCAGAAAATCGCAAACGCCATCGCATCCGACTACCGGTTCATGGCGTAAAGAGGAGGACAAGACACCATGCGCCTCTCCATCCGCCACACCACACGCTACCGCTTTGCCGAACCCGTTTCGCATGGAATCCAGCGCTTGCGCCTGACACCCAAGGAAACCCAGGGCCAGAAAATCCTGGAATGGAACATGGATCTGGAAGGCGCGCATGAGGAACTGGTTTTCGACGACCAGAACTTCAATCACGTCAATCTCATTTCAGTGGAAGAGGGCGCGCGCGAAGTCCTGATCACCTGCGAAGGCAGGGTCGATACCGAAGACAATGCCGGTGTGATCGGGCAGCATGCCGGTCATTTGCCGCTGTGGACATTCCTGGGGCAGACCAAGCTGACAAAGCCCGGCCCGAAAATCAGATCGCTGATCGCCAAGGTGAAACGGAGCGAAACGGGCATGGTGGACACGCTTCACAATCTATCCAACGTGATCCGCGAAAATGTGGAATACCGCACCGGCAAAACACTCGTCACAACGACGGGGGAGGAAGCCGCAGCGGATGGGCAGGGCGTATGCCAGGACCATGCGCATATCTTTATCTCGGCTGCGCGCAGTCTCGAAATTCCGGCGCGGTATGTCAGCGGTTATCTGATGATGAACGACCGGATCGATCAGGAAGCTACCCATGCCTGGGCAGAGGCCTTTGTGCAGGGGCTGGGCTGGGTCGGGTTCGATATTTCCAATGGCATCTCTCCCGATCCGCGTTATGTGCGCGTTGCGACGGGGCGCGATTATCGTGATGCGGCTCCGGTAACCGGCGTTTCCTTCGGTTCACGAACTGAAGATCTGACGGTGCATCTGGCGGTCGAACAACAAAAAGTGGAACAGCAGTAGCCCGCTCTTGGTGAGAGGATGCTGCCGGGAGTATAGCAGTTTAATGACATATTGTGTTGGCATGGTGCTCAATAAGGGCCTCGTCCTGATGAGCGATACCCGTACGAATTCGGGCGTCGATAACATCTCTGTGTTCCGCAAGATGTTCACCTGGTCCGTTCCGGGTGAGCGCATCATTTCTGTGATGACTGCAGGCAACCTCGCCACGACCCAGGCGGTGATCAGCCTGCTGGAAGAACGTTCCAAAGCTCCTGCAGACCGGCAGAACGGCCTTCTCGACATGCCCACCATGTTTCAGGTTGCGGTGGAGATCGGCAAGATCCTGCGCGAAACCATTTCCACAACGCAGGAAGACAATGGCACGCGCGGCAAGGGGCGTTTCACCGCTTCGATCATTCTGGCGGGCCAGATCAACGGCATGGAGCCGCGCCTGTTCATGATCTATCCCGAAGGCAACTTCATCGAAGCCAGCTTCGACACGCCGTTCATCCAGATTGGCGAAACGAAATACGGGCGGCCAATCCTGCTGCGCGGGTACGATCCGGACATGAGTTTCGAGGACGCGGTAAAGCTGCTGATGGTCAGCTTCGATTCCACGCTGAAGGCCAATTTATCGGTTGGATTGCCGCTTGATCTGATGGTGATCGGGCGGGACCAGTTTGCTCCCATGCATGAACGCCGGATCGAAAGCAGCGACCCATATTTCGATGCGATTTCGAACAGCTGGAGCGAGGCATTGCGCACCGCGTTTCATTCGCTCCCCGATTACAGCTTTGAACAACCTAAGTGATTTCACTTAGTTATCGCCCCGCATTTTCCTGATCGGGCGACTAGGTGGCATCACGATAAGTGGCTTCCGGCAATTTATACTCCAATATGGACGTTAGTTTTTGGCAGTTTATCGGACTGCTTGCGCAATTGTGCCCACCAAATAGGTGGCATTCCGTAGTAATACGGAATGTAAATTGCGGAAATTTCGTTCACTTTCAGATGCATGGAACAGCGTCTTACCATGCATATCGTCGGCGGCGACAGCCGCTCCCGCGCCACGCAATCGCGGCTCGTCCTTTCAATGGGGCACCATGCCGAGGTCTATTCCGATCTTGTCGAATTGCTCGACAGGCCTCCGCATGACGGGGTGATCATCGCTTCCGACGATGTGGTGGAGGAGGGGATCAGCGAACTGCTGGAGGAGCTGGCCGACAGCGGTATCTGGATCCCGCTCGTCGCTGCCCGCGAAAACCCCGGACTGGAAGAAGTAGTTCATGCCATACAGTCCGGCGCGCTCGATTACCTTACCTTGCCGCTGAGCGAAGGGGAGCTTCGCCGGATGGTCGCACATGTGCACTCCGATGCGGGCCGTCACGCGGAATCGCGCCGCCGCCTGATCGATGCGCGCCGCCGGATAAAAGGCTTGTCGAAACGTGAGCGCGAAGTGCTCGATTGGCTGTCCGAGGGTTGTTCGAACAAGGCCATTGCGCGCGAACTAGATATCAGCCCGCGCACCGTTGAAATCCACCGGTCCAACATGATGGACAAGTTGGGCGCCACTCATGCGGCAGAGGCGGTGCGGTTGCGCATCGAAGCCGGATTGGAGGAAAAACAGCAGCGCGATGCCGCTGCAAAGCGGGCAGCAGGTGATGCTTCGGCATCACCTATGATGATCCTGCAGGTTCCACGGCCGTGGCAGATCGCCTGAATTTTCGCGCGGCGGCTTAACGACAGTAGGAATTGCCGTCGATCACGCCTTCGACGTGGAAGTGATCGCGGTGCGCATCGTTGTAATCGGGGCCAAGCACGGTGCCGAACCGGCGGCAGGCGCTGCGTTGAACAACCCGCAGGAATTCGCGTTCCTTTGCGGAGCCATCCCACCCCGAAGCAACGCTGACGACGCGGCCATCGGCCAGTACAAAGCCGCCAACATCGATCGCCGATCCCGTCGAATGGCCCGAGCGGCGATTGGTGCCAGCGACATTACGGCATGAATAGCTGCCCATCGTCTGCACGCTGGCAAGCCGTGTGCCGAGTATTTCTCTTGCTGCGCGGTCCACTCCGAAACGCACCCACGCGGCGAATGCCGTGCTGACCGGGCAAGTAACTGGCCCCAGATTGCTGATGTTGAGCTGGCCCGTATCGCCTTGCAACGCATGCATCTGCACGGTGCCGAGCGTGCTGCAACCTTCATCGCGGTATTGATCCGGCAGGGCATCGAAGCGCGCGCCGGCCGACCCCAATTGGTTGAGGCACTGCGCCGCTGCCGCACTGCTGGCAATTGGCGCCGCCGCTGCAAGCCTGGTGCGGGCCGGAGAGGATGCATTTGTCCGACTCGAGGCCGATGAATAGCTGCCAGCCTGTGCAGAAGACCCTGCGGAGCGATCATAGCTCCTTTGCGGCAGGACAGAGCAGCCTGCCAAGGCAAGGCTAACACTTGTTAGGATGATTGCATATTTCATGGCCGTATCCGTGGTCTGACAATGGTTAACGGCTATATCTTACTCATGGTTAACAACGTTTAAACGTTTCGCGGAACGGCCGGTCGTTTCACATGTTACTTCAATTACGTTTGACTTAGTTCGCGGTGTCTCTAGTGCCGCCGGCGGGCCACGCGGTCCCAACGCCGCGCGTGCTCTCTGTAAGGAGAGAATACATGACTGATATGCCGGCGCTCAAACCAGAGCGTCCTTTTTTTTCGTCCGGGCCGACTGCAAAGCCGCCGGGCTGGGCCGCCGAAAAGCTCGACACCCGAAGCCTCGGCCGCTCGCACCGCTCCAAATATGGCAAAGCCCGCCTGAAATACGCGATCGATCTGACGCGTGAACTTCTGGGCGTTCCCGATGATTATCTAGTCGGCATCATGCCCGGCTCTGACACAGGCGCGCTTGAATGCGCGATGTGGACCATGCTGGGCGCTGGCCCTGCCACGGTCGCCGCGTGGGAAAGCTTCGGCAATGTCTGGATTCAGGATGCGGTCAAGCAGCTGAAGCTGAAAGACCTGACGACGCTGACCGCCGATTACGGCGAAATTCCCGACCTTGCTTCGATCCCGCAGGACAATGACGTTGTCTTCACCTGGAACGGCACAACTTCGGGCGCGAAGATCCCCGACACAGACTGGCTGGAGCCGGGCCGCAAGGGCATCACCATCAATGATGCCACCAGCGCCGTTTTCGCAATGGAAATGGACTGGGCAAAGCTCGATGCGACCACGTTCAGCTGGCAGAAGGTGATGGGCGGCGAAGCGCAGCACGGGATGCTTATTCTCAGCCCCAAGGCTGTTGCACGGCTGGAAAGCTATGATCCTGCATGGCCGCTGCCCAAGCTGTTCCGCCTCAAGAAGGGCGACAAGGTCGACCGGGCGATTTTTGAAGGTGCGACGATCAACACCCCGTCAATGCTGGTGGTGGAAGATTACATCTGGGCGCTGGAATGGGCCAAATCCATCGGCGGTCGTTCGGCCCTGATCGCCCGCGCGGATGCCAATGCCAAGATCGTGACCGACTGGATCGAAGCCACGCCGTGGCTGCGAAACATGGCGAGTGATCCGGCCAAGCGCACCAACACCGGCGTATGCATGGTGTTCCAGGGCGACTGGTATGAAAGCCTGTCCGATGAAGACAAGTCGGCCGTGCCCAAGAAGATCGCTGCCAAGCTGGAAGAGCTGGAGGTCGGATACGACTTCAACGGCTACCGCGATGCCCCTCCGGGCCTTCGCATCTGGTGCGGCAGTTCGATCGAGTCCGAAGATATTGCGCGGCTGCTGCCGTGGATCGAATGGGCTTATGAAGAGCTGAAGGCCGGCAACCTCTAAAGGTTCTCGTGCGCCCCCGTCGAAAATGGGGGCCAGTTTCACATCCATTTTCCAAATTCCACGCCCTGCCTGCGCAGGTGCATTCGGAGCAGTAATCATGTCCCAGAAACCCAAAGTTCTCATTTCCGACAAGATGGACCCTAACGCCGCCCGCATTTTTGAAGAGCGCGGCTGCGATGTGGACGTCATCACGGGCGAAACGCCCGAGCAATTGATCGCCCGTATCGGTGAATATGATGGTCTGGCCATCCGTTCTTCCACCACGGTCACAGCAGAAATTCTCGCCGCAGCGAAGAATCTCAAGGTAATCGGCCGCGCCGGTATTGGTGTGGACAATGTCGATATCGCAAAGGCGTCTGCCAGCGGCGTTGTCGTGATGAACACGCCATTCGGCAATTCAATCACCACGGCAGAGCACGCCATTGCGCTTATCATGGCGCTTGCCCGCCAGATACCTGAAGCCAACGAGCTGACGCAAAAGGGTGAATGGCCCAAGAGCAAGTTCATGGGCGTCGAAGTGACCGGCAAGACGCTTGGCCTGATCGGCGCGGGCAATATCGGCGCAATTGTCGCCAGCCGCGCGCAGGGCCTGCGCATGAAGGTCATTGCCTACGATCCGTTCCTTACGACCGATCGCGCGCTGGAATTGGGCGTTGAGAAGGTCGACCTCGGCGCGCTCCTCTCCCGTGCCGATTTCATCACGCTGCACACGCCGCTGACCGACGAGACGCGCAATATCCTGTCGCGCGAACGGCTGGAGCAGGCCAAGCCAGGTGTGCGCATCGTCAATTGTGCCCGCGGCGGACTGATCGACGAAGCGGCGCTGAAGGACGGTCTGGAAAGCGGCCACATCGCGGGCGCGGCGCTGGACGTGTTTGCTGTGGAGCCGGCTAGGGACAATCCGCTGTTCGGCGCACCGAACTTCATCTGCACCCCCCACCTTGGCGCCTCGACCACCGAGGCTCAGGTCAATGTGGCATTGCAGGTGGCAGAACAGATGGCCGATTATCTGGTGAATGGCGGCGTGACCAACGCTCTCAATGTGCCTTCGCTGAGCGCTGAAGAAGCTCCGCGCCTGAAGCCATATGTTGCGCTTGGCGAAAAGCTCGGCTCGCTGGTCGGCCAGCTTGAAGGGCCGGATGTGCAGTCAATCTCGGTCGAGGTGTCTGGCGCAGCGGCAGAGCTGAACATGAAGCCGATCACCGCAGCCGTGCTGGCGGGGATGATGCGCACGTGGTCCGATACGATCAACATGGTCAATGCCCCGATTCTGGCGAAGGAACGCGGGCTGGACGTGTTTGAAGTGCGCCACGACCGTGAAGGCGATTATCACACGCTACTGCGCGTGACGGCGAAGACAGCGGACCGGCAGCGCGAAGTCGCCGGCAGCCTGTTTGGCGATTCGCAAATGCGTCTGGTGGAAATTGCCGGCACGCGGATCGAAACCGATCTGGAAGGCGATATGATCTACATCGTCAACGAAGATGCGCCCGGCTTTATTGGCCGTCTGGGTTCGACGCTGGGCGCGGCTGGCGTCAACATCGGCAACTTCCACCTTGGACGCCGCCTGCCGGACCGCAGCCGCGGCGGTGACGCTGTGCTGCTGCTCTCGCTCGATCAGGCACCGTCAAAGGAAGTGCAGGACGCCGTCTGCGCGCTGGAGGGCGTGAAGAAGGTTCGCGCGCTCAGCTTCTGATACCCACCTCCTCATCCCTGCTTCCGCCGGGATGAGGAATTGGCTAGGGCGCGCCTATGACTGATCCGACACAAGACCTCCTGCCGGAAGGGCTGGAAGACCGCCTGCCGCAAAGCGCGGCTGCCGCGGCGCGTATCCAGCGTGCGATGCTCGATGCAATGGCTGGCCACGGCTATGACCGGGTGCGCCCGCCGCTCATCGAATTTGAACAAAGCATGGCGCGGCGTATGGACGGGGTGCGCACGCGCAAACTGTTCCGTTTTGTCGATCCCAAAAGCCTCCGGGGCCTTGCCCTGCGATCCGATATGACAGTGCAGGTCGGCCGCATTGCCGCCACCAGCCTGGCCGATGTGCCGCGCCCGCTGCGGCTCTGTTATGCAGGGCAGGTCGTGCGAATTGCGGGCGACATGCTCGATCCAAGGCGCGAATATCAGCAAGTCGGCGCAGAACTGATCGGTGCGGACAGCGTCGCGGCGGCCGGCGAGATCGTGGAATTGGCAATCGAAGCGCTCGAAGTGGCAGGTGCGACCGGCATTTCGGTCGATTTTACCTTGCCCGATCTGGTCGATACGCTCGCCGATGGTCCGCTGCCGCTTGATGCCGCAACGCGCGAAGCTGTGCGGCAGGAACTGGATGCGAAGGACGCAGGCGCGCTGGTTGATGCCGGCGGCGAGGCGTATTTGCCGCTGATCCATGCTGCTGGCCCGTTTGCTGAGGCGGTGGAGCGTCTTGCAACTCTGGATGCAACCCGCGCGCTTGGTTCGCGGATCGATGGCCTGCGCCAGATAGCGCAGCGGCTTGACGGGCGCGCGCGCCTGACCCTCGACCCGTCCGAGCGTCACGGCTTTGAATATCAAAGCTGGTTCGGTTTCACCTTGTATGCAGATTGCGTGCGCGGCGCGCTGGGCCGGGGCGGCACGTACCGCATCGGCGGCAGCGAGGAGGTTGCTACCGGCTTTTCACTTTATCCCGACGCACTGGTGGAGGCCGTGAAGGCGGATGAGCCCATGGGCAAACGGGTGTTCCTGCCGCAGGGCCATGACCGGGACATGGCAGCGCGTCTGCGCAATGAAGGCTGGCGCACGGTGGCGGCGTTGAATGAGGGTGACGATCCGGCAAAGCTGGCCTGCACCCACGTGCTGCGCGGCGGTGAAGCGGTCCAACTGTAGGACCAGTAGCGGTGAATTTGGGGCCGATTTTCGGATGGCGCCAGAATTTGTAAAACCCTGTGAAACGGTTCGCCGCATCTCGCGCTCTGACCGCCCCTACAATCAATTACCCTGCGTTAACCATTCATCTGCCAGCAAGGTTGGTCTGAACAGGCAAGACGGCGAAGGTGGCGGGTTGCTGCGCGTTTGATGCTGCTCGCACCTCAAAGGAGACAATGGTTTTTTAAGCTGGGCGCGGCGATTTCTGCCGTTCGAAAGAAGATCGCGAATTGGCTGGCCCGGCTGCGTTAGATTGAAGGAACAACGCAATGAACATTATTCCAAACCGTCCGAAACTTTATGCCATGGCTGCCATCATGGCTATACCGGCCTTGGGCGCTGTCAGCGTTTCTGCGCAGGAGATGAACTCCGTGCAGGCTGAAGAAAACATCAACGTCTACGGCTCGCCTCCCACGGATTTGTCAGGTTTGACCGAAGGGCCGGAGCTTGAAGGCTTTATTTCCGCGCGCACCGGCGACACACTCCAGATCACCAGCCCTGATGGCACAGTCACTACGGTTCGCGTATCCGAAGGGACCGATATCAGGGGGCGTGGCGGTTTGCTGGGCCTAGGCCGCACGCGCCTGACCACGGCGGATCTGCTGAACGGCCTGCCTGTTTCGGTCGGCACGGTGCAGTGGAGCAACAGCTTGCTGGCAAGCCGTGTGCGCTTTTCCAACAGCGATCTCGAAACCGCCTCCATGATCCGCGGCGCCACGTCGCAGCGCTTCGCCGAACAGGGCGAAGCAATCGAAGTCAATGCAGCGGCAACAGAGGCGCTGCGTGGCCGCGTTGCCAATATCGACCAGTATGATGTGACCGGCACTGCCAACGTCTATTTCGACACGGGCCGCTGGAACCTGACCCCTGCTGGCCAGGCTGAACTGTGCGAGACTGCACGCGAAGCCGCCCAGACAGACAACGCCTTGCTGCTGGTCGTGGGATACACCGATTCTGTTGGCGATCAGGATTACAACCAGACATTGAGCGAGCGGCGCGCCGGCCGCGTGGTCAATTACCTTCAGCAGGAATGCGACTGGCAGCCGTGGCGGATGCTGACACCGACCGGCATGGCCGAATCCGATCCGCTGGCTGACAACACCACCGCCGCAGGCCGGGCTCAAAATCGCCGTGTTTCGGTGAATATTCTGGTCAGCAAGGCCGTGACCGGAGGCTGATCATATGGCGCGCGGGTCTTGCGCCTATCAGCGCAGGATCCGCGCCAGCCATGCATCAACCAGCGGCGTGGCCGGATAATCCGGTTCACCCAATCGCCGGTTAATATCCCTGTGACCGCGAAGCCCGCGGCCTGGAACCTGGCGCACTTCCGCGTATGTGCCTGCATCCGCCAATGCCTGTGCGAGGCTCTCGCTCTGCAACCGGGCGTCATCCCGGTCGATGTGCAGGATAAGGAACTCAGAAACATTGGGCGCGGCTGCGTGGAGAGTTGGCGAAAGGCTTTCCTGTCGCCCGCGCTCTGTCCCGAAGGCATCGCGGTACGTCTGGCTCATCAGCCGTCCGCCTTCATCCATCTGGCGCGGCACATCGTAGGCGGCCCCGTCCAGTGCAAGCACTCCCCTCACATTTCCTGACGAAAGTCCTGCCGCTTCCAGATAGCGCGGATCGGTGCCTACAAGGCTGACCAGATGTGCCCCTGCACTGTGACCGGCAAGCACGATGCGTTCGCTGTCGAAGCCGAGTTCCGCCGCGTTCCGCGTAAGATATGCGAGTGCTGAAGCAATATCGCTTCCCTGCTGTTCGACGGTGGCATCAGGCACAAACCGGTAATTGAGCGAGGCGACTGCATAACCCTGCACTTTGCCAGTGCCCCAGCATGCTGGAGCCGATAGTGGAGCGCATATCGCCGCGCGACCAGCCGCCGCCATGCACGAACACGATCAGCGGTGCATCTGCAGAAGCTCCGCGCCAATAGAGCGCCGCCTGCAATCCTTCCGCGCCATATGACACGCGCTGCACGGATGCGCGGCTGTCCGTTTGCGGCAGCGTTGCCTCACGCGGGCCACTGGCAAACACCGCAATCGGCGCACAGGCGAGCAGAACGGTAATGGCGAATCGCACGGCTTTCTCCCTTAGCCCCTGCTGATTTTGACTGGCGCGGCGCATTTCTCCAGTCGCAAATCGCCGCAATTTGTCGCAATCGCGTGCTTTGCCCGCAGGGAAAACGTGCAGCGATGTTGCCCTCGGCATCACCATTGCCTAGGTCGCGGCGGTTGTTTCCTTGAAAGGTTTAAGTGCCCATGGCCAATGTCACCGTGATCGGCGCCCAGTGGGGCGATGAAGGCAAGGGCAAGATTGTCGATTGGCTGGCAAGCCGCGCCGATGCCGTCGTGCGCTTCCAGGGCGGCCACAATGCCGGTCACACGCTGGTGGTGGGTGACCAGGTCTACAAACTCAGCCTGTTGCCGAGCGGGATTGTCACCGGCACCCTCAGCCTGATCGGCAATGGCGTGGTGCTCGACCCATGGGCCCTGCAGAGCGAGATCGCCAAGCTGGAAGGGCAGGGCGTTTCCATCACGGCAGACAATTTCGGTATTGCGGACAATTGCGCCCTGATCCTGCCGCTCCACCGCGATCTTGATGGCCTGCGTGAAACAGCGGCGGGCAAGGGCAAGATCGGCACGACCGGCAGAGGCATCGGCCCCGCCTATGAAGACAAGGTCGGCCGCCGCGCCATTCGCGTGTGTGATCTATCGCATCTGGACGAGCTTGAGCCACAGCTTGACCGGCTGTGCGCCCATCATGATGCGCTGCGTGCAGGGTTCGGGCAGGATCCGGTCGACCGCGAAGGATTGCTGGCAGAACTGCGCGAAATTGCGCCGTTCGTGAACCAGTTCGCGCAACCTGTGTGGAAGCGCCTGAACGAAGTGAAGAAAGCGGGGGCCAAGATCCTGTTCGAAGGCGCACAGGGCGTGCTGCTGGATGTGGACCACGGCACCTATCCCTTCGTCACCAGCTCCAATACCGTCAGTGGGACCGTCGCAAGCGGCAGCGGGCTTGGCCCGAATGCGGCGGGCTTTGTGCTCGGTATCGTGAAGGCCTACACCACGAGGGTGGGCAGCGGGCCGTTTCCAACCGAGCTTGAAGACGAGATCGGCCAGAAGCTGGGTGAACGTGGTCATGAATTCGGCACCGTCACCGCGCGCAAACGCCGCTGCGGCTGGTTCGATGCGGTATTGGTGCGCCAGACCTGCGCGCTTTCGGGCGTGACAGGGATTGCGCTGACCAAGATCGACGTGCTCGACGGGTTCGAGACGATCCGCATCTGTACAGGGTACAAGCTCGGCGACCGAGTGCTCGATTACCTGCCCGCCCATGCCGCCGAACAGGCGGCGGTCGAGCCGATTTACGAGGAATTCGAAGGCTGGGAAGGCACCACGGTCGGGGCGCGCAGTTGGGCTGATCTTCCGGCGCAGGCGATCAAATATATCCGCCGCATCGAAGAACTGATCGAATGCCCCGTGGCGAGCGTTTCGACCAGTCCCGAACGTGAAGACACCATCCTGGTGCGTGACCCCTTTGCGGATTGATGCTTAACGTACATTCTTGACATGATCCGCATTTGTTCTCACTGTGTTCCGAACGGGCGATTCAGGAGAATAGGGCGATGGCGCAAGCCGATTTTGTTTATGGATTGGCTGCCGATGCGGCAGGATTGCCGCTGGCAGTATCTATTTTCGCCGATTGCGACCTACTTCGCGGTGATCTTGAAGACGACGTGACCCAGGCCGGCCTGTGCGTGCGTGAACGCGGCAATCTGGATCAATTGCTGGCCGGTGATGCCCGCGCCTTGGGGGAGATCGTTCTGGTCGATTGCCCGCAGCCGGATGTTGCCGCGATGGCAACTTTGACACGGCTGGACAGCAGGGCGGCAAAATCTGGAGCTCGGCTGGTGATCTCCACATCGATGGAATCGCTTGATGCGGTGTTTGGCTGCTGTTCGCAGTCCAATCCGCAGATCCTGGTCAATCCATTGCGGGCAGAGCGGGTGATTGCGCTGGGCCGGGTGCTGGCGGAAACGCCGAACCTGCGCCTGCGTGAATTGTCCGAAGACGACCGTCTCACTTTGCTGCGTCTGACAGAGCAGGTAGGCCAAATCGCCAGTCGGCTGGACAGGCTGGATAGTGCCGGCGGCGGCTGGGGGCAGAAGGCAGGGGGCGGCGCGTTCCGTTTTGAAAGCCCGTCCGATGGATATCGCGCTGAAAATCAACTGGTGCGCAAACCGCGTCCGCCGCTGCCCGATGCGCGGCTGGTGCGGCAGATCATCCACCAGCGCACGGCTCGCGCCAAGTTTTTCGATGCAGAACTGTTTGCAGATCCGGCATGGGACATGCTGCTCGATCTCACCGCTGCACGTGTAGAACACACCCGCGTTTCGGTGACTTCACTGTGCATCGCATCGAGCGTGCCTCCCACCACTGCCTTGCGCTGGATCGGGCAAATGGTTGAAGCTGGCCTGTTCGATCGGGTGGAGGACGACGCCGATCGCCGCCGCGCCTTCATCGAATTGTCGGATACGGCGGCGGAGGCGATGGCGCGCTATTTTGCTGAAATCGGGCATGACACGATGGCCTTGGCGTAGGGACGGCGTAGGCGCGGCGATGCTCGCCGATCAACGCAGGTCGAAGGCGGCCTGCGCTTTTGCAACATCGGTCACACCGCTCGCCAGAAGCATTTGCAGCAGAATTCGCGCTTTTGCCGGGCCAAGGGCGCGGGCGGCAATGAGTCCGTTCGCGGTATCCTCAGGCTCCCGGTTGATCAGCCCTTCATCCACCCGCGACGCACGGACAATCATCACCCCGTCACGCGCCGCATCGACCAGCGCCTGATATACAGCATCGGGAGAATTGCCGGCGCCGAAGCCAGCAAGGACAAATCCCTCCGCGCCAGCCGCCAGAGCGTCCTTCACGCTGGCTCCGTCCATTCCCGCATAGGCATGCAGGATCGGCACGCGGGGGAAGCTGCGCGGAAAACCGAAGCGGGCGCCCTCATCAGGTCGCCATGGCGGGGACAGCCAGTCGGCCCCGGCAGGCGTAGCAAGCGCTATCGGACCTCGCGGGAAGCCCTTGAAAGCACCCGCGGCGCCCGTATGTGCTTTCCGCGCATCGCGCGCCGACAACACTGTATCTCCCATTACCACCAATACGCCGCGACCCGGCGCATCGCGATGTGCGGCAATCCGGACGGCATTGGCAAAATTGCGCAAGCCGTCACTGCCCACGGCATCGGCGGGCCGCATTGCGCCAACCAGCACAACCGGCTTGGTGGTGGGAAGAGTTAAATCGAGCAGGAATGCGGTTTCTTCCGCCGTGTCCGTACCGTGGGTGATGATGACGCCGCCGCAGTCAGGGTCCGCCATCGCAGCCATGCACGCCGTATGCAGCTGGACCCAGATTGCCGGACCGATATTGGCCGAATCGATATTGGCGATTTGCCTTCCCTCCAGCGGGGTATCGACGCCGAGTGCGCGGAAAGAATCGAGAAAATCGGCGATGTCGATCTGTCCGGGGCGGTAATCGGCGTTGGTTGCCGATCCTGCCTGTCCGGCAATCGTGCCGCCGGTTGCGAGGACGAGGATTTTGGGTTCGCTCATACTGGCCGAATAGACCGGCTTATCGCTCGATACCAGTGATCTTGGAAGTAACGAATCCCGCGCTTTGCTTGGGAGTTTCGACGGAAAATGATCCCCCGGATCATTCTCACTAGTCGAAACTGGTGGGCGATGACAGGCTCGAACTGCCGACCCTCTCGGTGTAAACGAGATGCTCTACCAACTGAGCTAATCGCCCTATAGGAATGCCTATAGCGGGAGCGCCTTAGCGTAAGGTTCGCCTGTGCAAAAGGGGTAAGATGCAAGATTTGAAAATAGCCGTCTCCGGATGCGGTATTTCCGGACTGGCGGCCGCTTTGCTGCTGGACCGGCAAGGGCATGCGGTAACGCTGTTCGAACGCTTTGAAACACCGCAGCCGGTTGGTTCCGGCCTGATGATCCAGCCCAGCGGCATGAGTGTGCTTCATGCGCTGGGCCTGGCGGAAGAGGTGGTGGCCAGAGGCGCACCTGTCGACGGCTTGCTGGGGATTAACACAGAAGGGGAGCCTGTGCTGGAGGCGGCCTATGCCGACCTTTCCGCCCCTGAAGTATTCGGCCTTGGCATTCACCGCGCCAGCCTGTTCGGCGTCCTGTTCGATGCGGTGCAGGCGCGCCGTATCGAAGTGCGCACTGGTCATGAGATAACGGCGACCACTCTCACCGCGGATGGGCGCTCTCTCGTTTTCGCCGATGGCACGGGCTCGCAGCCTTATGACCTGGTGCTGGACGCACAGGGCGTGCGTTCCGCCCTTGTGCCTGCCACCGAATCGCAGCTGCCGTTCGGCGCACTATGGGCAACCGTCGGCTGGCCTGCTGGCGGCCCGTTCAACCCGCGACTTCTGGAGCAGCGATACCGCCGGGCGGACCGGATGGTCGGCCTCTTGCCGGTGGGGGAGGGCAAGGCGGCATTCTTCTGGTCCCTGCGGGGGGACGAACATGACGGCTGGCAGAAACGCGGAATGGCCAGTTTCCGAGAGGAGGTCTGCCATTTGTGGCCTGCATTGGAGGTTGTTGCTGATACATTGACGCAATGCGATCAGCTGACCTTTGCGCGTTACGCCCATCGCACGAGCCCGTCAGCCACGGCAGAACGGCTCGCGCATATTGGCGACAGTTGGCACGCGGCGAGCCCGCAATTGGGGCAGGGTGCGAACATGGCGTTGCTCGATGCGTGGGGAATAGCGAAGGCGCTTGAAGAGACTAATACGCTGGATGCAGCTTTGGCACGTTATGTCGATCTGCGGGCATCGCACGTGCGGCTGTACCAATGGCTAACGTGGGGATTTACCCCGCCGTTCCAGTCCGATTCGATCTGGCCGGCCCTGTTCCGCGACCTGTTCATGGCGCCCACATCGCGAATTTCCTCGGGACCGCGCCTGAAAGCGCATCTGGTCGCAGGCCTTGCCGGAGCAGGTCTGGAGCGGATGGGTCTGGCGCTGCCCGATTATTCGGCGCTGGCCGCAGCCTGCGCAGCTTCCAGCACTTCCTCGCGCGCCTGCGCGGTCGACCAGTCATAGGCCCCGATTACGCGCCACACTTCCTTGCCTTCGCGGTCATAAAGGATGGTCAGCGGCAGTACCGCCCCGCCGCCGTAGGAGAAGGCGAGGTCGTTCTGCTGATCCATCCAGCGCGGAAGATTGGGCAAATCACGCGCCTCGAAGAAGGGGACGACCACCTCGGCTCCGCGCAAGTCCTCGCTCACGGTCAGCACACGCACTTGTCCTTCAAGGTCGGCCGCCAGTTCATCAAGCAACGGCATTTCCACCACGCATGGCGCGCACCATGTCGCCCACAGGTTCAGCAATACCGGTTCTTCCAGTCCGGCGAGGTCCAGTATGTTGCCGTCAGGATCGGTCAGCGTGACTTCGGGAATCGCTTCTCCGGCAAAGCTGCGGTTGAGGGTGCCTGTCAGGTCGATAGTTTCGCTTGCCCCGTTCTTATCCGCGTTTTCTTGCGCCCCGCCGCCTGCGCCGGTATCGCACGCCGTCAGCAGCCCCGCCGCAAGGCAGGCGACCAGCAAATTCGAAAGGCGCATTTTGGCCACGGACAATTCCTCCAATACGATGTGGGGCGGCAGATTTGCCGAAGGCCCCTCTGCCATAATGCGCGAGATAAATGCGAGTATCCCGTTCGACAAACTATTGTGGCGACAGGATATAGCCGCCAGCAAGGCGCATGTCGCCATGCTTGCCGCATGCAACATCGTGAGCGAAGAGGATGCACAGGCAATTGCAGGCGGGTTGGATGCCGTAGCGGCTGAATACGAAACCGACGGGGTGCCGGAGGACTGGGACCTCGAAGATATACACATGACCACCGAGGCGCGGCTGGCAGAACTGATCGGTCCGGTGGCGGGCCGGTTGCACACAGGGCGCAGCCGCAACGATCAGGTGGCAACCGATTTCCGCCTGTGGGTGCGCGATGAAACCGACAGTTTGCTTGATGCTTTGGCCGGATTGCAGCGCGCATTGGTGAACCGTGCTGGCGAGCATGCCGGGTCCATCATGCCCGGCTTCACTCACCTGCAAACCGCGCAGCCGGTTACGCTGGGCCATCATTTGATGGCCTATTACGAGATGATCTTGCGCGATCTTTCGCGCTTCCGGGACGCGCGTGTCCGGCTCAACCAGTCGCCGCTCGGCAGCGCTGCTTTGGCAGGCACGGGTTTCCCGATTGACCGCGACATGACCGCAAAGGCGCTCGGCTTCGACGGGCCGACGGCCAACAGCCTCGATGCCGTGTCTGACCGGGATTTTGCGCTCGATTTCCTCGGCGCGGCGAGCCAGTGCGCCTTGCACCTTTCGCGATTGGCGGAAGAATTCGTGATCTGGGCCAGCCAGCCCTTCGGCTTTGTGCGCATGCCCGATACACTCAGCACGGGCAGTTCGATCATGCCGCAGAAGAAGAACCCCGATGCGGCGGAACTGGTGCGCGGCCATGCCGGCCGGATCGCCGGATGCCAGATGGCGCTGATGATGACGATGAAGGGTCTGCCGCTCGCCTATTCCAAGGATATGCAGGACGACAAGCCGCCGGTATTCGAAGCGGCCGGATTGCTCCAGCTGTGTATTGCTGCGACCACCGGCATGATCGACGGCGCCGATTTCCGGACGGAGCGGATGCGGCAGGCGGCAGAGCTTGGTTATGCGACTGCCACCGATCTGGCAGACTGGCTGGTTCGGGAAGCGGACATACCGTTCCGGGAGGCGCACCACATTACCGGCGCCGCGGTGAAGCTGGCGGAAAGCAAAGGTGCCGCACTGGACGAGCTTTCGCTGGAGGAATTGCAGGCAATTGATGCGCGCATCGATAGGCGTGTGTACAAGGCGTTGTCGGTAGAGCAATCGGTCGCGGCGCGGGCATCTTACGGCGGCACTGCTCCGGATCAGGTCCGGCAGCAGGTTCGGAAGGCCCGCATGGCATTGGGAATGGATACATGATCTCTCGCACCGTGACGTCCCTTGGCGTCATCCTTCTTCTGACAGCATGTGGTCAGCGCACCGAACTGGTGCCGCTTGCCGGCCGGTCGCTTCCGCCAGCACCCTACGGAGCGACCGAGCCGCTCGATGCAGAGGAATTGCTCGAAACCGATCCGCAGGCAGTGCCGGAACGGAACGTCGAACTGCGCCGTGAAAGCGAAGAACGCGAAGACGATCCGTTCGATTTGCCACCGGAAGGCTGACCTTGGACCATTTTCACATTCACGGCGGCGAATTGTATGCCGAAGACGTTCCAATGTCGCGCATCGCGGAGGAAGTGGGGACACCGGTCTACGTCTATTCGCGCGCCACTTTTGAACGCCATGCGCGCGTATTCCGCGAAGGACTTCGCGGGCTGGAGAAACCGCCGCATCTTGCCTTTGCCGTTAAATCCAATCCCAATCTGGCAGTGCTCAGGCTGCTCAGCCGTGAAGGTTACGGCGCGGATGTAGTATCGGGCGGTGAACTCGCCCGCGCGTTGCTGGCTGGTATGCCGGCGCAAGACATCGTGTTCAGCGGCGTGGGCAAGACCGATATAGAACTGGCGCAAGGCCTTGATGCCGGGATCGGCCAATTCAACATTGAATCGAGCGAAGAAGGGCGGGAACTGGCCGCCATTGCCGCCGCTCGCGGTCAGGTTGCACGCTGTGCACTGCGCGTGAACCCTGACGTGGATGCGGGTACGCATGACAAGATTTCGACCGGCAAGGCGGACAACAAGTTCGGCGTACCGATCGACCGCGCACCAGAATTGTTTGCCGAGCTTTCGGCGCTCCCCGGTCTCGATCTCCGCGGCCTTGCGGTGCATATCGGCAGCCAGCTATCCGAACTGGCACCGCTGGAAGCCGCTTTTGCGAAACTGGGTGACAGCCTGCGCACCTTGCGCGGCGCGGGCCACACAATCAGCCATATGGATTTGGGCGGCGGCTTAGGCGTGCCTTACCGCAAGGGAGAAGTGCTCCCCAGTCCTGCGCAATACGGCGCGATGGTGGCGCGGGTAACGAAGGGGTGGGACGTCACCCTGATGTTTGAACCGGGCCGCGTGATCGCTGGCAATGCCGGCGTCCTGCTGACCCGCGTGATCCGTGTGAAGCGCGGGCTGAACGATCCCTTTGTGATTGTCGATGCCGCCATGAATGATCTTGCCCGCCCTGCGCTGTACGGCGCGTGGCATGATTTCGATGCCGTAAAGCCTACTGGAGAGCGGATGACTGCCAATATTGTTGGCCCGATCTGCGAAACGGGTGATACCTTCGCGATGGGCCGGGAAACAGACGCGCTTGTTTCCGGCGATCTGGCGGTATTCCGCACAGCGGGAGCGTATGGCGCGACCATGGCCAGCAGCTACAACTCGCGCGGCTTCGTGGCAGAGGTGATGGTGGACGGCTCTGATTTTGCTATCGTGGCCGACCGTATCCTGCCGGGCAGCATTGCCGATGCAGAACGCGTGCCGGACTTCCTCGCCTGATATGCAGCAATTGCCGCTCTTCCACACGATTGCCGGGCAGCCCGTGATCGTGCTGGGCGAAGGGGATATGGCTGAACCTAAGCGGCGACTGGTCGAGCGCGCTGGCGGGCGCGTTGTAGCGGACATGCAGGAAGGCATGGACGAAGGCGCCCGGATTGCGTTCGTGGCGCATGATGATGCGGCCATGTGCGAAGCCGATGCGCTGCGCCTGCGGTGCGCGGGATTGCTGGTCAACGTCGTGGACCGGCCCGAACTGTGCGATTTCACCACGCCCAGCATTCTTGACCGTGATCCTGTTCTGGTGGCGGTGGGTACAGGCGGTGCATCTGCCGGGCTGGCCAAGCAGCTGCGCCTGCGCCTTGAAAAACTGCTGCCTGCCGATCTTGGCGTACTCGCTGCGAAGCTGTCCCGTGGCCGCGATGCAATCCGCACGCGTTTTCCCGTCATGCCGGAGCGCCGCCGTGCATTGGACAGTGCGCTGGGCGAAGGCGGAATGCTCGATCCGCTGGATGAAGGCAGCGCGGACCGCGTCGAAAGCTGGCTGGCTGATGCCGGTGATCCTCCGGCGACTGACGTGCATGAATTCACCCTTTCCAGCGATGATCCGGAAGATCTGACGCTGCGCCAGGCACGGCTGTTGGGAATGGCGGATGCTGTACTGGCAGACCCGCAAATTCCGGCGAGCATTATCAATCGCTCCCGCGCCGATGCCGCGCGCATCGCATTGCCCTGTTCAGTAGCCATTCCAGAAGGACTGGTCGTTGTTTTGAAGCGGGCAAAAACGCAATAAGAGGTTAAATTACAGTAATTTAATTTCCATGAGCTGCCAAGGCGCGGCATTCTTTCCGTGGGCCGACATTTTGTCTGCCTTCCCCCTCAACGGAGAGAAAACATGAAATTTCCCAAGATTGATCTGGCCAGCTTGCCAGATTTGACCACCCTTACCGGAATGTTCGGCGCCCATCCGGGGCCAACCCAGACGCCTGGCCATGATGACACGATCATCATGCTCGCAACGCTTGTCTATGACACCGCGCCCCCCACCGGCGGCCTTTTCTAACGTTCGGGCCGGAAGATGGATGTAAGCCCTTTCATCGCGGCGTTGCGGACCGATCGTGGTCCGCAGCGCCGGGCCCAGGCGGCCATGGACGCGGCGCGCGATGCATGGCGCGCTGAGCCGGGCGCGTCGCAGCTTATGGAAGACCTTGGCCGGTTTGGCGATGGCTGCCCTTTTGAGGCCTGCAGCGCCTTGGAAACCGTATTTACGAGACAAGGTGAGGGCGAGCGGCTGATGGCGCTGTTTTCACAGCACTACTGCGCGGCCCTGCGCGGCAATCCAATTGGGCACCCCCCTTTCCGCCATGGCTGCAGCAAGACAGCGGGATCGATACTGCTGGCGCGTTCCGGCCGTGCGCAACTGATGATCCAGAGCCGTGAAGCGGGCGCCGTCACCATTGACGGCTACAAGTTCTCTGATGCCGAGAGGTTTGATGCCATTCTGGCTGGCGAAGCTGATGCACGTATCGTGCGCAGACGTGGCACTGGAGAGGGCGTCCAGTGCTTTCAGTCCGAGAGAATCCCGCTCCGGCGCGGATCGCGGATCGCGCTGGACCTGCAAACCGAAACACTCGCGGTGGACTACGTTGCGCGTCGGCTGGTGGTGCTGCGCCTTGTCCGCACCGCTGCCGAGCCGCGGGCGGGCCGTGAATATGATGCATCGACCGGCGAATTGCTGATGCAAACAGCAGGCGCGATAGCGACCAGCCGACAGGAAGGTATAATCGCCTTGCTTGGCCGGATGGGGCGCAGCGATGCGGCACCATTGATGGCCCGCACGGCACTGGATGACGGCGACGTATCGCTGCGCTGGCAGGCTTTGCGGGAATGCCTCGCGCTGGACAGCGAAAAGGGTTTTCGCGCGCTCATCACTCTTTCACGCCGCGCCGATGATCCGCTTGCCGCGCCAGCCGGAGCGCTGCGCGCGCAATTGCTCGAAACCAATCCCCAATTTGCCAAGCTGGAGTCCGCCTGATGCCGCGTGTCGTAGATTTCACCGATGAAACCGTATGCGAATTGGAAGAATGCATCGCAGGCCTCCACGAAAGCGGTTTTCGGCCGTGGGAAGAGGAAAGCCTGCTGTCCGGTGCGCGTTGGCTACGCCGGCTTGGTAACAACCGCACGTTCCTTGGCGACATGCTGGTCGATGAATTGAAGCGCGGCATCAAGGCGGCTGAGGAGGCCAGCGATTACGGCCCGCAGGTCGTCATGCTCTCCACTCTGGGCAGCGAATTCTACATGCGCGCCAATTTCTGGCCGAGCGCAGACGAGCACATGTTCAGGGCGAGCGGAAAGTCTGCTTTCAGTTATGAATTGCCCCATGATCACAACTTCGATTTCCTGACGACAGGCTATTTCGGACCGGGCTATTCAAGCGACTATTGGGAATATGATTACGAAAAGGTCGCAGGCGCTGTGGGGGAGAAGGCCGGATTGCGTTTTATCGAACGATCCACGCTGACCCCGGGCAAGCTGATGCATTACCGCGCGCATCGGGACGTTCATTCGCAATATCCGCCCGAAAGCCTCTCGGTCTCCATCAACATCATGCATGCTGGCGGAGCGCAAGGCTGGCTCGACCAGTATAGCTTCGACGTCGAGAAGGATGAAATAGCAGGCGTCATCAGCGCGGGTGGAAGCGAGACATTCCTTCGTGTGGCTGTCGGACTGGGAGGCGAGGAGGCGCGTGATCTGGCGAGCCATTTTGCCTACACGCACCCGAGCGACCGCATGCGTCTGGTTGCGCTGGATGCGCAGGCGGGCGCGCTGGACGCGGCGCAGAGCGACGATTTGTGGAGGCAAGCAGAGGCTTCGGGCAGCAGGCTGGTGGCGATGGAAGCGGCGCAGCGCCGCCGCGCCTTGGCAACGGTTTAAAGAATTCCGCCAGCCAAACGGTCGATCGCGCCTTGCAGTATGACAGCAGCGGCGTGGCTATCAATGCGCTCTGCCCGTTTTGCACGGCTAAAATCCTGGGCGATCAGATCACGTTCTGCACTGGTGGTAGACCAGCGTTCGTCCCACAGCAGAACCGGCAATTCCATCACTGCAAGATTGCGCGCAAAGGACCGGCTCGCCTGCACACGCGGGCCTGCAGTGCCGTCCATATTGAGCGGCAGACCGATGACGATGCCGGCCACGCTGCGATCCTTGCAAATGGCTTCGAGCGCAGCCTTGTCGCGTGCGAATTTGCCCTTGGGAATGGTCTTTCCAGCGGTTGCGAAACTCCACCCGGCATCGCATATGGCAACGCCGATTGTCTTGGTGCCAAGGTCCAGTCCCATCAACACGCCGCCATCTGGCAACGCATCGCGGAAGGTGGCGGCGTCTTCTGTTACCAGCGCGGTTATGGCAGGACCTGCGCGGGCGTTTGCTGCCATGCACCGACACGCCGCACGACATCCTGCTGCAAATTCTTCCAGAACAGCGGGATGTCATACACGTGGTAATTGTTGCCCGGCAGGACATACTGGCCAAGTTCGGGCGGATCGCCGATCAGCAGCAAACCATTGTCGTTGCAGCGTGCCGGCACTGCACCGGGGACCAGTTCTCCCGTGGTCAGATCATCTTCCGGCACCAACGTGCCCAAATTTGCTGAAATGCCCGCTTCTCCGCCCAGCATTCCATTCAGCGGATTAACGCACAGTATCGGACTGTTCCCGCGGGGCTGCCCGTCATTGCCCGGTATGGCGGCATAGCGGCGGAAAAACTGGCCCGGATCGGCTGGTTCGGCGAAGCTGGCCCAGGTCATGATACAACCAGCCTGATCTGGGGTCGCGCAAGCGGGCAGGCCAAGGCTGGGCAAATCGTGCTCGATGCTGATCGGCCAGCCGATTGGATACGCCATCGCGATGCGCGATTGCAGCGGAGTACCCACAATCCGGTCTTCCAGCAGACGGGTCACATGATATCCGCCCTGGCTATGCCCCGCGAGTACGATGGGCATGTCAGCCGGAATTGAATCCAGGAAGAAATCGAACGCTTGCTCGATATCGCCATAGGCCGCTTCGAGAGCCTGCGTAGCTTCCGGCATATCGGTAATGAATGCGCCGAAAGTCGCCTGGCGATAGCGCGGCACCCAGATTTCGCTCGCCTGATTGAAGGCGCTGCCAAGTCCGCGAACCATCAACCGGGCCCGGTTCTGCGATTCCTCGTCATCCAGCGAGGCGTTCCATTGGCGCGCATCGAAATAGCTGGTGGGGTGTACGAAGAAGACAGCGAAACGCGGTGGTTCTCCATCCGGATTAGATACGGCAGCCACCATCTCGCCGCTAGCGGGCTCGGCCGCCCGTGCGCTGCCCGCGCGCGGCCGCTCAGGGTCAGCCTCTGCAAATGCGGGCTGCCAGCGGGCCGGATCGTTCTGCACGCCTTTTCCGGGACGGCTGAACCACATGTCCGGATCCTGATAGCTGTTGCTTGCGAGCGGATCCTGTTCGACGAATTCGGCATCTGGCACGAAGGCGATTTCGGTCAATTCATCGTCGAACATGCGCAGGGCGAACAGCCCTGCCATCACGATGACGATAAGAATAACTATCGTATACAGGAACTTACGCAGCGTTTTTCTCCATCGGTCCAGCTTCGCCTGCCAGCTTAGCTTCGTCCTCGGCATCTTTCGACTTGGCCCGCTGTTCCAGCGCCACCTTGATCATTGCCAGCAACGGATCCGCAAGGAACAGACCAAGGATACCGAACAGTATACCCATGATCAGCTGCATCCCCAGCACCAGTGCGGGGGCCAGATCAACCGTCTTTCGGGCGATCATCGGTACAATAATATACCCGTCGATATTCTGAACGAGGAAATATACGAAAATTGTATAAACGCCCATCTGGGCCCCGCCGGAAAAGCCGACCAATACCATCAATACACCGGAAATGACCGCGCCAATATTGGGCACAAAGGCCAATAGCCCGGTCAATATTGCCAGCAGTGCAGCCATCGGGATCGGATCGCCAGTCACCAAACCGTACGCCAGCAGCATCAGGTATGTGAATATGCCTTCGAAAACCATGCCGACGATCCGCCCGAACATCAGCCGGCGCATGGTGTAACCCATCTTGTCGACCATTTCGTGGAAATCGCCGCGCCGTCCGCGGGGCATCATCCACGCGATTCCGCGTTCGTAAAGTCGTGGTTCCGCAGCGACATAGATACCGATGATGATAATCAGGGCGAATGTCGTCAGCCCGCCGAATACCCCGCCGATTGCCCGCGTGACCGTGCCTGCGCCGCTGGCCAGTTGGCCAAGAATGGACTGCACATGGTCGTCACTGATCGCGAAGCCCTTTGTACGCAGCCATTCGATCGCTACGTCGATCTGGCGATTGACGATTTCGGGAAATTCCGCCGCCTGCTGTGAGATTTGCGAGCCTGCAAAGACGCTAAGCCACA
>CAWADZ010000005.1:0-940582 GCA_963781165.1 uncultured Alphaproteobacteria bacterium | reverse complement strand
GGCTGCCGCCTAGCGGGGGCGCGATCAACATAACGCGGCTGCCGGACTTTTTGAAAAGGTCGACCATGCGGCTAACAGACGCCTGAAAATCTGCGAGAGGCACAGGTTGTTTGTGGCTCAACCAACCACGGGGGCAGCATCATCCGTGCCGTATGCCAGCAATACTAGATCAGCCCGTGTTGCCTCTGCTAGCCAGCGCTCTTCCCCCATTGCGGCGGTGTCCCTTCCGACTGCGTTTAGTACAATATTGACGTCGCCTGGCAGGTTGTCAGCGAGAACTGTACCAAAGGTAGACCGCCTTGAACTCGGTCCGGCTTCCGTCCGTGCCCCCGCGACATGACTGTCGCCATAAATCGCTAGTCGCGAATTGCGAGGGGGGCATTGCAGTGTTTCAAGAAGCGCTGCCAAACTTCCGGCAGGCAGTGCTCGCGTGCCATCCACTCGCCACGCAGGCATCTCATCCCAAGATTTCGCGAATGATAGGAGCACCAAGGCAAAGACCAACTGCCAGCCTTTCTTCACTTAACCACAGAACCGGTTCCTTCGCATCGCTTTTTGAGGACTGCGCATAGTTTGATTTTTCGTCAACCCACCCGGCAGATGGTCATACGCCGCCGGGATGGCGGTCACGAAAAAGTCGTTCAGCTTGGGCAGATTTCGCTGTTGACAGCACGGACACAGACGCCAAGTCCCCTCCGAACCCACTACAGTGGGCCGACCCGCATACTGCGACATTTTCTTGACGAGGAATGAGCCGCAACCCGAACGTTGCCATGGGCCGTCTTTGGCGTTAGCGGCACCAGGCATAACGGAGAAATTAGCTAAATGTCCCAAACATCCAACAAAACTGCCCTCATCACCGGCGTGACCGGGCAGGACGGTGCCTATCTGTCGCATCTGCTCCTCGAAAAAGGCTATGAAGTGCACGGCGTCAAACGCCGCTCATCATCATTCAACACGGGGCGTATCGAGGACATTTATCAGGATCCGCACGTCGATAATCAGCAGTTTCACCTGCATCATGGCGATCTGACAGACAGCACAAATTTGATCCGGATCATGCAGGAAGTGCAGCCGGATGAAGTGTACAACCTTGCTGCCCAAAGCCATGTTGCGGTCAGTTTTGAAACACCCGAATACACGGCCAATGCCGACGCGGTGGGCACGCTCCGCTTGCTCGAGGCAATCCGTATTCTGAAGCTTGAGGAGAAGACGCGATTCTACCAAGCTTCCACATCGGAGCTTTACGGTCTTGTGCAGGAAGTCCCGCAGAGCGAGACCACGCCCTTTTATCCGCGCAGCCCCTACGCCGCTGCCAAGCTGTATGCGTACTGGATCACGGTCAATTACCGCGAAGCATACGGCATCCATGCCTCTAACGGCATTCTGTTCAACCACGAAAGCCCCCTGCGCGGTGAAACCTTTGTAACGCGCAAGATCACCCGTGCCGCCGCCGCGATTGCGCTCGGGCGGCAGGAAAAGCTCTATCTCGGCAACATGGATGCCAAGCGCGATTGGGGCCATGCCCGCGAATATGTGCGCGGCATGTGGATGATGGTGCAGCAGGACAAAGCGGACGACTATGTGCTGGCGACCGGGATCACCACTGAAGTTCGCGAATTCGTGCGCTGGGCATTTGAAGACGTCGGCATTCCCATCGAGTTTCGCGGTCAGGGCGTCGAGGAGAAGGGCTATGCCACTGAAGATGGCCGCTGCCTGATCGAAGTCGACTCCGCGCTATTTCCGCCCGACAGAGGTGGAACTGCTGCTGGGTGATCCGACCAAGGCGCACGAAAAGCTTGGCTGGAAGCACGACACATCACCCCGCGATCTGGCACGTGAAATGGTTCTGGCCGATCTCGAACTGATGAAGGCTGAACCCATCGCTGGCGCTGATTGATGGCATACGGGCTGGCTGGCAAGCGCGTCTATGTGGCGGGCCACAAAGGCATGGTTGGCTCTGCCATTGTGCGGCGGCTGGCGAGCGAAGGCTGCGACATACTGACAAGCGACCGCAGCACCGATCTGCGGGAACAGGCCGCGGTTCGCGAATGGTTTGTCGCCAACCGGCCCGATGCCGTGGTTGTCGCAGCAGCAAAGGTCGGCGGCATCCTTGCCAACAACAATTACCCGGCTGAATTTCTCTACGATAACCTCATGATAGAGGCGAATATCATTGAGGCAGCTTACCGCAATGAGGCGGAAAAACTGTTGTTCCTCGGATCGTCCTGCATATATCCCAAAATGTCCCCGCAGCCGATCCCGGAAGATGCGCTGCTGACCGGGCCGCTGGAGCCGACAAACGAATGGTATGCTATCGCCAAGATCGCCGGGATCAAGCTGTGTCAGGCATACCGGCGGCAATATGGCTGCGACTTCATCAGCGCGATGCCGACCAATCTTTACGGCCCCGGCGACAATTTCGATCTGGCAAGCAGCCACGTCCTGCCCGCCCTTATCCGCAAGGCGCATGAGGCAAAGGAAGCGGGCTCCGGCAGTATCGAAATCTGGGGCACCGGCTTACCCCGGCGTGAATTCCTGCACGTCGACGACCTGGCCGATGGTGCGGTTTTCTTGCTCAAAGAATATTCGGACGAGGGCCACGTCAATCTGGGTTCGGGGGAGGATCTGCCGATCATCGAACTGGCCAAGATCGTGTGCGACGTCATCGGCTTTGAAGGCGAGATCACGAAAGACACTAGCAAGCCCGACGGCACGCCGCGCAAGCTGATGAGCGGAGAGATGATGGCGAGCATGGGATGGTTGCCCCGGATCAGCCTCCGCGATGGTATCGCCGACGCATACCGCGCTTTCACATCTGGCTAGCCCGAGGCTAGCAGATGCCTTCTTTCTTTATTCGGCCTTGGCCGCGAGATGTTCGGTCGAGAACCGTAGCATTAGGGGGTTAGAACGCAATAAGGTGGTTAGCGATGTCGCATCACTTGCCGTGAGCAACCCCGTCTACAACTCAAAATGACGGAAGGAGGTTTCAGGATAAGCAAAGTTCAATCAAAAAAGGGGTATTCATTGGGGTATTTTGACGAACTCATGATATTAAACAATGTAATTACAAAGTGATAGAGCTTATGTTTGCCTCCCTCCCTCTCCGCCACTACTTACATAACTGATAGAGAACGATAATTGGCGGTGCGAGGGCACAGTCCATGGCTGGCGGTGAGCCTGCGGTTTGTGAACCGAGAGCAACCCTACGCGGCTGCCTCGCGTTTATCCATTCTCGTTCGCAAAAGCTCCAGCAAGCTTAGCGTCGCCGCAGCGATGAGCGGGCCGAGCACGAAGCCATGCGCGCCGAATACGGCGATGCCGCCCACGATCGCGATGAAGGACAGCATCGAATGCAGGGCAAGCTGGCGTCCGACAAGTATCGGATAAACGATGTTGTCGATCAGCCCGACAATGAAAATGCCCCAGACAGTCAGGATGGCCGCAGCAAACCATTCCCCGTTGAACGCCAGAAAGACAGCGACAGGGACCCACACGACGAAAGCACCAAGGAACGGCACAATGGCAAGCAATCCCATGATGACACCCCAGAAGACCGGGGAAGGGATGCCCAGCCACCAGAAAACCAGCCCGCCCAAAAATCCCTGCAACGCAGCGACAGCCGCAGTGCCGTAAACCGAGGCGAAGATGGTCTTTTCCAGACGATCCGCGAGATATGAAAATTCGTCGTCGGAAAGCGGCGTCATGCGGGCGATTGCAACGATGATCGTGGCCCTATCCCGCAACATGTAAAACAGGAAATAGAAGGTCAGGAGCAGATTGATGAAGCTGGTTATCGACCCCAGGATCAAGCTTGCTCCCCATCCTTGCACCCGGGATGTTGCCGTTTCGACTAGCTGCGGCAACGTGACCTCCAGATCAAACCAGGGGAGCGCGGACGCAAGGCCGGAATAATCTGCAATCGGTTTGCGCAAGTTTTCGTCAGAAAGCGTTCGGGTCATTGCCTCAGCTGCGCCGATAATACTTTCGACTAGCGCTGCGGAAACGAAGATCGCTGGCGCCACCACCAGAATGGCGGCGACCAGCATGGTCAAGGATACCGAAAGTGCTGCGCTGCCGACCCGGTCCCGCACCAAACCTTCCAGCGGGGCGAACAGTGCTGCCAATGTGAAGGACCAGACCAGTGCCGGAATGAAGGGCGCTGTTATCAAATAGCACAATACGATGCCCAGCAGGACCAGCACGCCCAATGCGATCCTGGAATACAGCGGCGGAAGCGGGGCGTGGTCAGTCGGCAATGCAGGCCCCCCGGTTGTTGTTTCGCTTCCCCCTCTTAGCATTGCCGCGATCAAGGCGTAATGGCTATCTTCAGCACACCATCCCGCTGGTGGGAGAACAGATCATAAGCGTCTTCGATGCAATCGAGCGGAAAGTGATGGGTGACCAGCAGCCCGGTATCGACACGGCCCGATTGCACCGTTTCCATCAGCCTGCGCATTCGTTTCTTGCCGCCCGGGCACAGGGTGGTGCGGATCGTATTGTCGCCAAGACCGTCGGAAAAGGCATTTAGCGGAAATCATCGAATTGCGGCATGAGCCGGGCGGATCGATTGCCCGCGCACTGATGGAGGCTGCCGCGAACCACAAGGCGGCCTACATGGTGATGGGTGCCTAGGGCCGGTCTCATTTCCGCGAACGGTCCTTGGCGGCGTGAGATATGACATGCTCAGTGGACCGGAGATTCCCCTGCTATTGTGTCATTAGCCACGGGTTAGGGAATCTGGCCATTGTCGCCGGGCGGAACCTCATCAGGGCTGACATCGGGGTTGTCGATATCGGGCGTCGGAGGGTCGATTTCGGGAGGCCGGGACGGCACCGGCTCCTGCGGCACTCCTGGTGTTTCAGGCGGCGATTGCGGGTCGATCCGGTCAGGCTGGTGCGGCGGCGTGCTGGCCATGTCTTGGGTATCCTTCAAAGGGGAGATCGCAGCCTCAGTGTTAGCGAGCAGGGATGCCATACGTAAAGCAACATAGGGCAGTAGGATGGATCAGATGAGCCCCCTTGCGAGGTAACTGTCGTGCGGCTCTGCTGGAGCGCCATCGTCCAGCGCCAGCTCGGTAAATGCGCGGTTTTGCGACAGGAAGACTTTTCCGTTCAGTTCATCCAGAAAATGCGTGCGTTGCAGCCGGTCCATCACCGGTCCCTTGACCTCCGAAAGATGCAGCGAGATCCCGCCATCGCCGAGTCGGTGGTTGATGGCTTCCAGGCTCTCGAGCCCGGATGCATCAATCTCGTTCACCGCACTGCACATCAGGATGAGATGGCGTACGGCGGGACGGTCGGCGACCTGCTCCAGCACATACTCCTCAAGCCAGCGGGCATTCAGATATGTTAGCGCCTCATCGATGCGTATCGAAAGAACGTGCGGGATGGTGATGACCTTATGGCGTTCAACATTGCGGAAATGCTCCGTTTCCGGAACACGCCCGACAATGGCCGCATGGGGCCGGCTCGCCCTCCACAGATAAAGCACAAGGCCGACACCGACGCCGGTAATCACGCCAAGCTCAACCCCGGCAAGAAGGGTGATGCCGATGGTCGCGATATGCGCCGCAAAATCCGCCTTGGAATAGCGCCAAAGCAAGCCGGGGGTTTTGAGATCCACCAGACCGAGCACCGCAACGATGATCGTTGCTGCAAGGGTTGCGATGGGAAGGCTGAACAGCAAGGGCGTCAGGAACAATGTGGCAAGGGCGATGCCGATGGCCGTAAAGGCCCCAGCTGCAGGCGTCTCCGCCCCGGCATCGAAATTGACAGCAGACCGGGCAAAACCACCCGTAACCGGATATCCGCCCGAAAATGCACTTGCGATGTTCGCCGCACCAAGGCCGATCAGCTCCTGATCGGGGGCAATACGCTGGCGGCGCTTTGCGGCCAGAGTTTGCGCGACCGACACGCTTTCGACAAATCCGATAATCGATATCAGGAGAGCCGGCACCCACAGCTTCTCGATCAGCGATATGTCGGTGGAGGGCACCGCAAAGGGCGGCAATCCCTGCGGAATCGCGCCCACGACGCTAACGCCCCTGTCTTGCAGATCAAAGGCAAGGACGGCCAAAATGGTCAGGATAACAGCCACCACCGGCCCTGCCTTTGCCGTCATTTCGGCTGCGCGCGGCGGCAATCCCATTTTTTGCAGGGCAGGCTTCGCTCCCTTGCGCACCCAGAACAGGAAAATCGTGGCGGGCACACCCACCGCCAGTGTCCAGAGATTGGTGGCCCCCAGCGACGCGGCGAGCGAGCCGAGCATGTCAGGCCAGTTATCGCCGCCTGCCGATATCCCGAGAATATGCTTCAGCTGGCTGGTCGCAATCAGTATTCCCGAAGCCGTGATGAAGCCGCTGATCACGGGATGGGAGAGCAAATTGGCGAGAAAACCAGCGCGCAGCAGGCCGAGCACTGAGAGCATAATGCCGGACAGCATGGCGAGCGTGATCGCCGCTTCGAGATATTCAGGCGTACCTTGCGCTGCCACTGCACCCGCCGCCGACGCCGTCATCAAGGACACTACCGCCACCGGGCCGACGGCAAGCGTCCGGCTTGTGCCAAAAATCGCGTAAAGAACCAGTGGCAGGATCGATGCGTAGAGGCCGACGACCGGCGGCAACCCCGCAAGCAGCGCGTAAGCCAGGCTTTGCGGGATCAGCATGATGGTGACGATTACCGCCGCCATCAGATCATTCGTCAGGATCGACCGGTTGTAAGTCCGGCTCCATTCGAGAATTGGCAAATAGCGGGACAGCATCATCCGGTCGCCCTTTGGCTAAGTGTTATTGGGCGATCATGTTGCCCGGGCCAGCGAGCCATTCGCGGCCCTTCAGCATCCCGTTCCAGTAAATCCATGGCAAGACATCGGCCTTCAGCATCCATGAAAGTCGCTGCGGTTTGGTACCATCGATGAGCCACGTGGGGAAACTGGGCGCTAATTTGCCGCCGTAGCCGAATTCAGCGAGGACAATCTTGCCGCGTTCCACGGTCAGCGGGCACGATCCGTAGCCGTCATATCCGGCAGTCGGACCCTTACCCTCCAGCGCGCGCAAGGCATTCACCGCGACGACCGGTGCCTGCTTGCGAACCGCAGCTGCGGTTTTCGCATTGGGAGATGATCCGCCGTCCCCAAGCCCGAAGATATTGGCGTAACGCACATGCTGCAGCGTTTGCTGATCAACGTCGGTGAAACCGCTGTCGCCAGCCAAAGGGCTGTCCGCAAGGAATTGCGGCGCGACCTGCGGCGGCACGACGTGGAGCATGTCAAAACCGGTAGAAACCTCGCCGTCGTCGGTCTGGAAGACAGCCTGCTGCGCCGGTCCGTCGACCGCGATCAGATTGCTGCCCAGCTTCAGTGCAATGTCGTACTTATCGACATAGCTCATCAGCGCCGGGACATAATCCTGCACGCCGAACAGCACGCCGCCCGCATTGCGGAATTCAACTTCGATGTCGTCCAGCACTCCGCTGCGCAGCCAGTGATCGCATGAGAGGTACATCGACTTTTGCGGCGCGCCAGCGCATTTGATCGGCATCGGTGGCTGAGTGAATATCGCGCGGCCTTTTTTCAGGCCTTGCACCAATTCCCAAGTGTATGGGGCCAGATCGTAACGATAATTGGACGTCACGCCCTTCTTGCCAAGCGTATCTTCAAGCCCAGCAATCTTTTCCCACGCAAGACGAATACCTGGGGCGACGATCAGGATATCGTACCGCAGCGTAGAGCCATCTTCGAGCGAGAGTTCATTCTGCTCGGGCTGGAAGGAGGCCGCCTTCGCTTTGATCCAGTGCGCATGCTTCGGCATGACACTGGCGGTGGTGCGCCGCGTGACTTCAGGTTCGAAAACGCCGGCACCAACCATGGTCCAGCCAGGCTGATATGCGTGCGTTTCAGATGGCTCGATTATAGCAATGTCGAGCGCAGGCTGGCGCTTCAGCATGGAAGCCGCGGTGGCGATGCCAGCGGCCCCGCCGCCCACGATAACGACTTGATGATGCGATGATCGGGTCATGATCTTATCTCCAGAACGCTTTGACTCATGTGCTTAATTGGCTGGCCATGCCGGACAGATCGTAGCCCGCATTGCGCGCCTGCTCGATGAGATCGGACGCGTTCAGACTGGCAGGATTGGCAAGCGTTTCCAGCGTGATCGACCGCGTACCGGTGCGGCAATATGCCAAAACGGGCCCCGTGGCTGTTGTCCTGATGGTGCGAAAGGCGTCGACGGCTTCGGCAGGAAATTCGCCCCCGCTCACGGGGATGTGGTGGTATTCCATGCCAGCAGCCTGCGCAGCGGCGCGCATTGTGGCGGCATCAGGCTGGTTCTGCTGCTCACCGTCGGGACGGTTGCAGATCACGCAGGCAAAGCCTTGAGCGGCAAGCTTCTCCATATCGGCTGGATCAATTTGCGGGGCGACCGCAAATCCTGGCGTCACTTGGCGAATGTCCATCATTGCGACCTTTCCGTCAGCCTTACAAAAGCCATTCCCGCCAGCATTGCCACCACGAAGATTGCGGCGGATATTGGTTTGATCACCAGAGCGGCCACGGCCGGCCCCGGACACAGGCCTGCGATGCCCCAGCCAATTCCGAACAGGGCCGAACCCCCGATCAGCTTGGCCGTCAGGTCGCTGCGGTCCGGGAGGGCGAATTTTTCGGCAAAGAAGGGATGTGCCATACGCGGCTGGAACCGCCAGGCGATGGCCATCACCAGGACCGCACCGCCCATGACGAACGCCAGCGTTGGGTCCCAGTCGCCGAACAGGTCCAGAAAGCCGCGCACACGTGCCGGGTTCGTCATGCCGCCAAGGGCAAGTCCAGCCCCGAACAGCACGCCCGACAAGAGCGGAGGAAGGATACGCTTGATCATCGCAGCACCTCCAGCCCGAGAGCATTCATGACAGCGACAGTCGCTATACCCGCTGCCATGAATGGAACCGTAGCGACTACGGACCGCTGCGACAGGCGGCTGACGCCGCAGACGCCGTGTCCGCTGGTGCATCCGCTGCCAAGCCGTGTTCCGACACCGACAAGCAGCCCGGCGACGATCAGGAAAGTGGGGCTGGCGAAACGCGCTTCCAAACCGCCGGAAAGCAAAACAATCAAGCCTGCCCCCAATGGAAGCCCAAGCAGGAACATCCATGCAGAGGACCGCGACATGCCGCTGTCGGCGATACCGGTCGCGCGCGCAGTGATGCCGGAGACACCGGCAATGCGGCCGGCACCCAGCAGCATCAAAGCTGCGGCCAGCCCGATCAGGATACCGCCACCAAGCCCCGCAAGCGGGGCCGCATCTGGAAAGCCGGGGAGCGTCATATCGCGTTCACCGGTATCTTGATGTAGATGACGCCGTTGTCTTCCGGTTCGGGCAGATGCCCACCTCGGATATTCACCTGCACCGATGGCAAGATGAGGTTGGGAACGGCCAGTGTCTTGTCGCGGGCGGTGCGCATTTCGACAAACTCGTCCTCGGTCACGCCGTCGTTCACATGCACGTTCTCTTGGCGCTGCTGACCGATCGTGGTTTCCCACGCGAATTCGTCACGCCCCGGGGCCTTGTAATCGTGGCAAAGGAACACCCGCGTTTCTTCCGGCAATTGCAGCAGGCGCTGGATCGACCGGAAAAGCTGCCGTGCATCGCCGCCGGGGAAGTCGGCCCGCGCCGTCCCGTAGTCGGGCATGAAAATAGTGTCGCCGACAAATGCCGCATCGCCGATGATGAATGCCATGTCTGCGGGGGTGTGGCCGGGCACGTGAAGCGCGATACCTTCGATCCCGCCCACGCTGAAAGTTTCGCCGTCGGTAAACAGGTGATCGAATTGCGATCCGTTGCGCGCGAAATCGGTGCCGGCGTTGAACAGTTTTCCGAATACTTCCTGCACACGGGTAATCTCTCCGCCGATCGAAAGCTGACCGCCCAGCTTTTCCTGCAAATACGGCGCTGCAGAAATGTGGTCTGCATGTGCATGGGTCTCGATAAGCCATTTCACTTTAAGGTTATGCTTATCTATGTATTCGATTATCCGGTCTGCCGAGGCATGGGATGTGCGCCCGGAGGCGGCCTCGTAATCGAGCACCGAGTTGATAATGGCGGCCTCACCACTTGCCGGATCGTGGACGACGTAGCTGACGGTAAAAGTCGCCTCGTCGAAGAACCCGGCAATAGAGGGGCGCAGCGCCTTGTTGTCGTGCGCGCGCCTGACCTGTGCGACAGCATCAGAGAGCGCCTTGTCGGATACGGACATGCTAAATCTCCACTAACTTACATAAACTGTGTATATGTATTGCAATCCCGGAGTCAAGTGTTATGACGTGTTCAATGACAGACGAAAATATCCAGACGCCCGTATCCGCCAGCCTCCGCATCGGTGACGTCGCTCCCGATTTCGAAGCGAGAAGTACGACCGGTCCGGTCAAGCTGTCGGATTACCGTGACAGGTGGTTGATCCTGTTTTCCCATCCCGCCGATTTCACGCCGGTCTGCACGACTGAATTTGTCGCACTGGCCCGGCAGGCAGAAGAATTCAAAAGGCGCGGGTGCGAATTGATGGCGCTTTCGGTGGACAGCCTGTTTTCGCACTTCGCCTGGCTCCGCACGATCCGCGACCGTTTCGATGTGGAAGTTCGCTTCCCCATATTGGAAGATCCGACGATGGTGATAGGACGCGCATTCGGTATGGTTGCGCCGACCGATAGCGATAGCGCGGCCATCAGGACCACCTTCTTTATCGATCCGGCGGGCGTGATCCGGGCGATGACCTGCTATCCCGCCAATATGGGCCGTTCCGTCCCTGAAATGCTGCGTATGCTCGATGCCCTGCAGGCAATCGATGCGCAGGACGGTCTGGCACCGGCAAATTGGCTTGCGGGTGAGCCGTTATTGAAGCCGCCTACGCATGATCTGGACGAAATATTTGCTGCCAAAGACAGCGCCGACTGGTTCTTGCAAGAGGCCGGGAAGGGGAAGCGCAAATGACCAATGATGCCCCAATCGATGAGCTGAAAGCCATTGCCCATCCGGTGCGGTTTCAGATTCTCCAGCTGCTGAGAAAGGGCGAGCTCAACGTCGGAGAAATCGAGCAATCTTCGGGTATCGGACAGCCGGCCCTGTCGCAGCAATTGGGCGTTCTGCGCAAAGCTGACCTCGTCGAAACGCGTAAAGAAGCGAAACTGGTGTTCTACAGCCTGAATGATGATCGCCTGAGGGCAATCGGGGGGCTCATCGCTGGAACAGAATTATCGCAATCGAACCGACCATCCGGAGAGCGTACGCCTTCACCGGGCGTTGCCAATTTTGCGCGCCTTTCGCGATAGGGATGGTCGCTTTCTGTATCCGCTAACTGATCGGTGACAGGAGCGGCGCACTATTTCGAAAGGTCGACATCGATGAAAGTTCGGTGGGGATCGTAATCCGAAACGGCACAGGAATACGTGACCGATCCGTCATCTTTTTCATCGACCACCGCGAATCCCAGCCTGGTGTAAAAATCGGACACCATTCCGTTTCTGTCGGTCGGGATGTAGACTGAATGAATCCGCTCCACACCGGCCTCCGCGGCGGCTTCGAACAGATTGTTCATCACGCATTGCTCCACGCCGCGTTCCAATACGCGGCATGATTGCAACCAAGTATCAATCGTCCATTCTGGCCCATCCGTTCGGACGATCACGACTCCGATCATGCCATGCTGGGCGAATTTGTCTTCCAGCCTGACCTGCCAGGCAACCAAGTCGGGATCGCCTTCCATTTTCCTGACATCCTCCTCGCCATAGCGCTTGGTCGTCAGGTTGAACTGGTTCGATTTGTTGATCAGCTGGGTGATGCGGCTTCGTCCCGCGTCGTCAAACGGAGCAATCGCCATACGCATTTCAAGCGACGTCAGGTAATCATCATAATTGCCTATTTTCGCGCGGATTTCCGCCGCTGCAGCGCGCCCCCCATAGCTCTCCGCGCGGGACACATCTTCCTTGTTCAGGGGCAGATGATCGAACAGGCCGGAACGGGCGATCCGTTCGATGAAGAATGAGGGATCGTCGCCGACTTCGATGGTCGATACCAGGGGCAATTCCTGCCTCACCCGTTCCCGTTCGGCGGCATTGTCGTCTATGAAGGCAAAGGATTCGAGGCCCAGGCTGAGCGTTTCAGCGATTGATTTGATGTTCGTGGCCTTGTCGCTCCAATTGGCTTGAAATACCGCAATGTGGTCCTCTTTCAGGACCATTTCCGAATGCTCCCGGAAGGGCTCCCGCGCAATTTCGTCTGTATTTTTCGAACACACCGCCAGAACGACCCCCCGGTCACGCAGGGTCAGCACAAAGTTTTGAAACGCCACAAACGCTTCGCCTTCGGGTGAATTCTGGCCAAGCCTGATCCCTGCAAGGCCATCGTCGCCGATAACACCGCCCCAGAGTGTATTATCGAGATCAAGGATAAGCCCGCGAGCAGCCTTGCCTTTCATCGCCGCCAGCACGGCTGCGATGCTATCGGCAGCCAAGGGGCACACATCCACGCTGAACGGTATTTTTGCCGCGTGATAGCGCACCGGATCAAGCCAGCTGTCCATACCTACCCAGCTTGCAAGCGCAGCCTGATCCCACAGGAGCCACCGGCCATCCATTGCGCCTTCTGCGAGCATGAGGTTGACCAGATGGCGGAACCGCGCGGCGGTGCCGGGTGTCGCCAGTTCTGCGGAAGAGACCTGCGGCGTTCCGGGAAGGGTCGCAAAAATCGCCTTGCAGCCCGATTTCTCCTTGGCCGCCGCGGCCAGTGCGTTTGCCAGATTTTCCGCGTCCGCCAGTGCCTCATCTTCGGCACTGCGATCGAGTATCGGCCGCTTGCTTGCGAATGCGCTATCATCAAGGACGATCAGCAAGGCATCGAGCGCGTGGCCGAAACAGTCGGCGGGTGAGAAGGCGTAGCTGGCAACGCTGTCATACGGCGCCTCGACTGATGATATCGCAAGCCCGCGCGCCAACCCTGCTGCGGCCAGCGGATCGGGAAGGTAGCTCAGCGTGCGATTACCGAGCAAACCCAATGTGACATGCGAAAATTCGGAATTCGGCAGGTCTGCTTTTATCAGCTTTTTCGCCAGCCGCTCGGTCCGCAATTGTTCGCGCATGCCCAGTTGTTGGTTCGCCAGCGTCTTGACCGCGACATAATCCGGTTCGCGGCCATTGTTCAGCGCGGCCTCTATGTCTGCCAAACGTTCCGCCCAATCTTTGGCCAGCGGAGGCCGCCAGGGAAAATCGCAGGAGGTCATCAGATCTGCTTTGCAGCGGCGTCGACCAGGTCGCCCAGATTTTTGAAGCTCTGCATTTCGGATGTCCCGAAATGTACGCCCAGTTCCATTTCGATCATCACCATCAGCCGCACGTGGGAAAGGCTGTCCCACTGCGCCACATCGTTCGCGGTCGTCTCCATGGTGATCGGGCCGTCATATTCATCGAACAAATCCCTGAGAATGTCGGCAACCTTGCCAAGAATTTCCTGCTTATCCGACATATGCTTTTCCTTTTGGCCGTTGGGCGGTGAAGTTTGAGTCTGCGAAAGCCCGCGATCTAGCGGTTGGAGCCTGTGCTTTCGCGAACCATATTGCTGTTCGTCAGGCGGTAACCTTCGACTGACGATCGAATATCCGTTTCGTATTTCGCGACATTTGCGCTGGTCAGCCGGTCGCTGCCTGTCTTCACTGCGCTGACATATCTGCGCAAAATATCGGGATCATAGACGTGGCCGACCTCGCGGAAATTGGCGAGATCGCCAGCAACATCAGGTTCGTCATCCAAGGCAAAGATCCGCACATTGGCCAGGTCGCCAACGGCATCTACCAGGCACCGCCGCGCGGTCATTTGTTCATCGAGCAGGGTAGGGCTGATGTCGTTCTGGCGGACGTAATAAAATGCGTAGGATACGATCGGGAAAAGGATGTCCACCTGAACGCCGCGCGCAGCGAGCGCTTTCACATCGGGCACGAGCTGTTCGTTTATGGCGCGGAAACTGGCGCAATCTCTGCCACTTGCAGCGCCGATGCCCGTGCGGCTGCGCTCTATCATCCGTTCAATCCTCGCCATTTCAGAAGAGCTCTGGAATTCGGTATTCATCGATGAGGTGTATTTGGCGTACCTCTCGTCGTCGGGATTGCTGTACGTCAGCTCTCCGCCCAATATGCCGAATGTCCGCCGGATGGTCGGCAAATTCACCATCCGCAGATCGTTGGTGATGTCGTCGTCATAAAGGAATGTCGGAAACGCGCTGTTGGTGACGTCCGGGTTCTGGATATACGTCCAGTCAAACGTCAGGATCACGTGCCGGACGTTTGGATGGTCGACGAGCCGGCCAAGAACCAGGTCGCGGTCACGGGGGCGCGGACCGCCATAGCTCAGGTTCGCCATACGCGCATCCGGCCCCAGAATATCTTTCATGTATTCCGGCGTGTACATCGCAGTAATCGAGCTGCCGACGAGGAACGTGTTGTATTCTGGATCCTTGGCGGCGACGTCGATCCAGTCGATGACCAGATCCCTTGGCGTGTTGCCGGGCTCCAAGCGTGGTTCGGCGCCCCAGCTGTAGACATTGTGCGGGTCGACCGAGATGACGATGGCCGACAGCGTGAGATAAACGGTAGAAATGAGGACTGCCGCAATGACCATCGGGCGCGCTGCCCGCCAGCGTACCGCGTTCAGCGATAGCCGGGGCGTGGCCTGCGCAGAAACGGTTTTGACGGTCTCTATTCGCACTTCTTTCGTCATGGCGTCAGAACCCCTGATAGAGGAAAGGCGGCTGCCGGGACACGTAATACAGTGAAGCCATCACCAGCACGGAAAGGTAGCTTGCCTGCGCCCAACCAGGGCGCCAGAGCCGGCGCAGAAAGGCGGGGCCGTAGCTTTCATTGTCGTAGGTCATGATTGCCGGCCGGTACCGGCGCATCAGCTCGACACTGTTCGGGCAGAGATAGATGATGGAAAATGCGACGCCCAGCATCATCACCGGATAACGCATGTTGAAAGCCGATGGCGCGTCGAAGGATGTGCCAAACATCTGCGAGAACAGGTGGAAACCGCCGCTGACGCTTTCAGACCGGAACATCGCCAGGCTGAGGAGGAGCGGCAGGAAGAACACGGCCCGCTCGATAAAGCCAATCACCAGCGGGGAGGTCGTCTTCTTGACGGACTTGTACCACTTTGTCGCCCGGACTTCCGTCTCCAGCGCGTACCAGAAACCGTGCATCAGGCCAAAGACGCAGAAGGTCCACAGTGCACCGTGCCACAGCCCGATGATCTGGAAATTAATCAGCATTGGCAGCCACAGGCTGAGCAGATGTGCCGGAATGGGAGCAAGCCGGTTGAACATACTGTAACGCGTGCCGGCCACGGACAACGGTGTGTAAAGGAACCGGGCAATCACGCGCGTCAGCGTCATATGCCAGCGGCGGTAGTAATCTATGATCCCGTTAGCTTTGAACGGCGAGAAGAAGTTTATCGGATAACGCAGCCCGAACATTCGGGCGAGGCCCAGAGCCATGTCCGAATAACCCGAAAAGTCGAAATAGAGCTGACCCATGTAGGACAGCGCACCGATCCAGGCCTGCACGGGGTGAATTTCCGCGCCAACGTTGGCGGCGCTGAAAACGATGTCCACCGTGGGGGCAAGATTGTCGGCAATGACGACCTTCTTGAACATTCCGATCGCAATGAATGTCAGCCCGACTGCAAGGTCGACGGGGTTCAGGCGGAGAAACCGCTTTGATTGTACCTGCGGATTGAACTCGCTGAGATATGTGATCGGTCCGATTATCAGCTGGGGGAAGAAGCTGACGAAGGCGCCGTAGCGGCAAAACGCGGAAATGATCGATTGTGTCGATCCCAGCCTGCCGAGGAACTGCGTGACGTTCTTCTCTCGCGCATACGCGTCTGCGAGAAAAGCGGCCTGGTGAAAGGTATAAAAGGAAATGCCCGCGGGTATTGCGACACCGGCAATATCGACCATGAGGCCGGCGCTCGGGCCGAACAGAAGCGTGACGATCTTATATTTGAAATAGCATAGCGAGACGAAATTATAGCCTTGCCCGAAGAGATATATTCGCTTCCGGTACCTGTGGTCGTCAGGTTGAAACGTTATTGCGAGCGCAACGACGAAGTTCACCAACAAAGCCACGATCAACAGTATGACCGAGGCCATGCTGTGTGGGATGTAAAAAATTATCGAAGATATGAAAAGTAAAGCAAGCGCGGCATTCTTGCCGAAAAAATGCGCAATTGCATAGAATGAGACCAGTACAATCGGAAGAAACACAAACAAGAAGACGGGATCTGTAAAAATCAAAATTATTTCCCCTCGTTTTGATTTTTACAGATTGTCTTGGTTGAAATTGCAGTTCGGTTCGCTCTGGATGGACCAGTCTATGACCGTATCTGGATGCCCAAATTGCCCTGCTTGCAAAAGAGGGCATCGGTATATGAACGCACCCGCAATGAGGGGTGCGCAATCATAATGATTACTGCGAAGGGGTGGATGGGCAGACGCCGCTATCCCTAAGGTGCTGTCATTACGGCACCCGAAGGTCTCGAATTGGCAGGGCGTCCCCAGCCTTAGCAATGGCCCGGGCGGCGCGATACTGGCACTAAGATGAGGCGGGGTAGTCGGCCAATGGCGCACCCTGTTCCAGCGCAGTAACCATGGGTGCCATAAGCCAATGCAACTCAGTGACATCGACTTCATCATCATTGGTGCCGCGAAGTCGGCGACGACCTGGCTGCAGACGCAGCTACAGTCTGATCCGGCAGTCTACATGCCCGATCCGGAGCTGCATTATTTCTCCAGGAAGTACGACCGGGGCCAGGACTGGTATCTGTCGCAGTTCAGCGGCGAAGGGCGGGGCAAGACCGTTGGCGAGAAATCCAATTCCTATCTTTATGCGCCCGATGCTGCGGCCCGTTTGCACCGCGACCTGCCGCAGGTGAAGCTGATTGTGCAGCTACGCAATCCGGTTGAGCGGGCCTATTCCAGTTACTGCATGTTGTTCAGGCGCGGCGAGGTCGGGCCGGACATCAATGCCCATCTCGATCCTTCGCAAAGCGCGAATGTCCAGCTGCTCGGGTCAGGAAACTTTGCATCGCACCTGCAGCCATTCATCGACCTCTTTGGCCGTGAGAAGCTGCTTATTCTGTTTTTTGAAGGGGTGTCCAAGGCACCGGAAAAACAGATGTCGCAGGTCCGTGACCATCTGGGCTTGCCGCCGCGCGCACTTGCGCCAGAAGGGCGGGCGAAGGTGAAGGACAAGACCGCACCGCTCGTCCCTGCGGGAATGCGCAAACGTTTTTCGTGGATGAAGCCGATCGTGCGCCCGCTGAGAGGGAGCCCGCCGTTCGAAGCTGCCCGTGGATTGGTGGCGCGCAAGATCGAGTACCCGCAGTTTACCGATGAACTCAGAAACCGCCTGACCGATTATTACGGCCCCTCCATCGAGGCACTGGAGCAGATCAGCGGCCAATCGCTGAGCCACTGGCAGCGGTAAATGGAAGGGTCCGGTGGAACAGCGCGGGCGGGCTGAACAGCGCGGGCTGGCCGATCATGCGGGTCCGGGCCGGTCCCCAATGGTCGTCCAAAAAGTCAATTAAGGGCTAATCGCTTTTACCAACTGCGCCCCGGGATTTCGGCTGGTAGTCCCGAAACCAGATACACGATTTCCATCGGTGGTAGTTTTCAGGTGATCAGGACCTGGACGGCTTTTCCGCAACGTCTCTGAGCTTACTTCGAGGCGAAAAGGCAGCTTTTGCCGATTGAGTAAGGGGCATTCGAATTCTTCCGGGCAAACGCAATTCATTGAAGATTCGATGGCGAGATCATCAAGAGGGCCAAAAACCAGCATGAAAAAATTCATAATAACCGGCATACAGATGAGAAACAAAGGCTCTCAAGCCATGTTTCTTTCCTTATATTCTGGCCTGAAAGCCATCTACAAGGATTGCGAGGTCATCGGCTTTTCCAATAAATATGATGAGCCCGAGCAATATTCATTCAAGCTGCTGCCGTATGACGACTTTACCCGGCTGCTCTACAAATATCGCCTGAACAATGTGCCGGTCGTCGCGCCGCTGGCGACCAGACTGGCCGGTATGTCGCGCAAGACCGACAAGTGGGACGGCAAGATCGCCGAGATGGAGACCGCCTTGCAAGAGGCCGATGCTATCTTGGATGCGAGCGGCTATACGCTTGGTTCCGGTTGGGGAAAGGGTGGGGGCAGAATGCTGCTCCAGACGATCCGGATCGCGAAACGATACAACAAGAAAATCATCCTCATGCCGCAAAGCTTTGGTCCGTTCGACTGGGGCGATGACGATGATGCGGAGTTCCTCAAAGAGGTGAAAGAGGAACTTAGCTACTGCACGAAGATATATGCGCGGGAGACAGAAGGGTTCGAGTGCCTGACATCCCTGGGCCTGGACAATGTCGAACTGTCGGCAGACATGGTCATCAGGGAGAAAATTTTCCCGGAAGCCGGCGACATCCTGAAGTCTCATGATCCGGCAAGCATCACTTATCCTTCACCCGGTTCCGTTGGCTTCATTATCAATGAGAACGTGTTCAGGATCGGCAACGCCGAAGCTGTTCTCGATCTGTATGAGAACCTGCTCAACAAATTGATTGATGATGGTGAGAAGGTGTGCATTCTCAACACGTCCACCGCCGACAAGGAACTTACGAAAAAACTTCTGGGCAAGATCGACAACAGGGACAAGGTGGAGGTCATTTCTGGCGAATATTCCAGCCCCGAACTGATCGATATCATAAGCCGGTTCAAGTATGTCGTCGCATCGCGGTATCACTCGGTGGTTTTTGCCTATCGGACGGGAGTTCCAGCGATCATACTCGGCTGGGCCAGCAAATATATCGACCTCGCAGCGCACTTCCAGCAGGATGATTACGTGTTCGACATTCGGGAGCCCGGTGTCGACCGGATTATCGAGAAGATCGACAAGATGAACGCGAACCACGTGCAAGAATCGCAGCGCATCAAGGATTGCCTGGAAAAGATGCAAACCACATCGGTGATCGAGCAGGCTGTAAAGCTATTGTAGTTCCCACAAGCAATCTGGCGATTGCGCTGCGTTTGTCCGACTTTAGGCCCACTGAAATACCCTTATTTGCCCTCGCATAGCGCGGCCGCGTGCCTATGCTCGGCGGCATGTGCGGTATTGCAGGCTTTGTAGATTTCTCCGGCAGGCTGAAGGTCGATCCTGCGCGCGTCCTGGACGATATGCGAGATGCGCTGCTTCACCGCGGCCCTGATGCGGGCGGGTCTATCGTGGAGGCGGAGGGCCGGGTTGGCCTTGGCCATCGCCGCCTTTCGATCATCGATTTGTCCGAAACCGGCGCGCAGCCGATGCAGTCGGCATCTGGCCGCTATGTCATTGTGTTCAACGGCGAGATTTACAACTTTCAGGCGATGCGCACAGAGCTCACCGCGCTGGGTGCGACGTTTCGCGGGACCTCGGATACCGAAGTGCTGCTTGAGGCGATCGAGCGATTCGGCCTTGCCGCCACGCTGCAACGGGCCAACGGCATGTTCGCGGTCGCGCTGTTCGACCGGAAGGAGAAACAGATTGCCTTCGCGCGGGACAGGCTGGGCAAGAAGCCGCTGTATATCGGCATTGCAGGCGGCTCGCTGGCCTTCGGCTCGGAACTGAAGGCGCTCCGCCGCCATCCCCAGTTCGCACAGCCGGAGATTGATGGACAGGCTGCGGCACATTTCGCGCGGCTCGGCTATATCCCCGCGCCGCTTTCGATTTACCGGAACGTGGGCAAGCTTCCCCCGGCGAGTTACCTTGTCCTCTCGCTGGAAGGCATTGCGCCGGACATGGAGGCGATCCGGGCGCAAACGTGCACATACTGGAGCATGCACTCGGCTGCGCAAGAGGGGCTGGACACCCGGTTCGAGGATGAGACCGAGGCGCTCGATGCGCTGGAAGAGCGACTGGGGACCGCGACGGAGCAGCGGCTGGTATCGGATGTGCCGGTCGGAGCGTTTCTGTCGGGCGGAGTAGATTCCAGCCTCGTTTGCGCGGTGATGCAGGAGCGGCTTGTAGGCGATGCCAAGACCTACACCGTCGGCTTTGCAGAAAGCGAGTTCGACGAGACTGCGGAGGCGGCCGAGCTTGCTGCACATATCGGATCACAACATACGCAGCTTACGCTCGATCCCAGCGCGGCGCTCGATTCCGTGGGCGAGATGCAGCAGGTCTTCGACGAACCCTTCGCCGATCCGTCGCAAATCCCCTCGCTGCTCATTTCCCGCCTGATCCGGTCCGAAGTGACCGTTGCCATTTCGGGCGACGGGGGAGACGAATTTTTCGGTGGTTACAAACGCTATCCGCGCATGCTGGCGATGGAACGGCTGGCGCAGAGCATGCCCGGCGGATTGCGGCGCGCGGCAAGCGCAGCGCCTTTCTGGCTGCTGGACGCGGGCGCGAAGGCAGCACAGATATTCAAATCCGGAGGGCACGCCGGAGAGGTGAACGGCGACCGGGCTGAGAAGGTTTTGCAAATCCTCGGCAAATCGGACTTTCGCCATCGGTACGAACATTTCAATTCGCAGTGGACCGCACAGGCCGGAACCTTGCCCAGTCCCTTCACAACGGCGAACCTGCCCGATGGCCTTGGCCAGCTCGAACAGATGATGTTCCTCGATGCCGTTTGCTACCTGCCGGACGATGTGCTTGTGAAAGTTGACCGGACATCGATGGCGGCCAGCCTCGAAGTGCGCTCTCCGTTGCTCGACTACGAACTGATTTCGACCGCGTGGCGCATGCCTGAAAGCCTGCGCATGCCCGATGGACAGACCGGCAAGATCGCCTTGCGCAAACTGCTGGCGCGGCGGGTGCCGGACCACATGATCGACCGGCCCAAGCGCGGCTTCGGAATACCGCTGAACGATTGGCTGCGTGGGCCGCTACGCGATCTTGCAGAGGATCATCTGAGTGCAGAACGGCTGGAAACGCTGGGCTATTTCGACAGCAAGGATGTACAGAAACGCTGGGCAGAACACCTTTCTGGCCGTCGCAACTGGGGCTTCCACCTGTGGAGCTGTATCACCTTCAGCATGTGGCACCGCCACTGGATGGAAGGCTGACGGCCTGATGGATTGACGGCCGCTTAGGCCGGTTCTGCCTTGCTGGACGAAGCGATTTGCCCGCTGGATCGCCACATTGCGACATCGAGCACGACGGCGTTCAGAAGACCAAAGCCTATATGCGCAAAGCTTGCACCGATCGCGCCGTATATCGGAATGGCAGTGATAGCGATTGCCAGAAAGACAGCGGTCGAACTTGCTGCCGATATCAGCACGTACCGCGGACGGTTCATGGCCAGCAGGGCCGAGCGCGCCGGTGCTGAATGCATGATCAGGAAGACCGCCACCAGGTGCGCCACCAGGATCGGGTAGGCAGGGGCAAAAGCTGGGCCGAATGCAAAGGCTATCAACGGTTCGCCAATGAACAATGCGACTATGAAGATACTTCCCAGGATCACCGCGAGCAGGCCCTGCACGCTGGCAATGGTCTTGCGGAACTGCCTGGTCTTCTGGCCGACCCACATTCGCGCCAGATCAGGGTAGATCACCATCTGGATCATCTCGCCGCACTGCATGGCAACTTTCGCCATCCGCTTGGCGAGATGGTAGAAACCGGCCGCTTCCGAACTGTCGGTCAAAGCGCCGACGATCAGCGTATCTGCCTCATGCGTAATCGTGCGCAGCGCGCTTGAGGCATTCGTGGTGAAGGCGAACCCGAGAAAGCCCGGGAAATCCCGTATCAAATTGCCCATCCGCGCGCGGAGCGGAGACGGTGTGCCTTGACGGGAGAGCTGACGGAAGGCGATGAAATTGTACAGCAGCGCGTCCACCACCTGCGAAATGGTCCACACCCAGACGAAAGTCATCAGCCCGGCGCCCGCCCAGTAGAATACCCCTGCGAGTATCAGGCGCAGGAAACCGGCGACAAAGATGATGTAGGCCATTGTCCGGAACATGCCGGCCATACGCATTACCGCCGAAGACATCCCGCGCAGGTTGAGCGCGATGGCGACGGCATAGATTGCTACCAGCGGCAGCATTTCCTGGGGGAAGCCGAAAAGGGATGTGAGAATGAAAGCCACGATGATGGACAGGAAAGCGGCGACCACGGCCCCGACCACATCGAGGATTAAACCGAACAGATAGAGCCGCGAAAGTCTTTCAGGATCGGTCTCGCTTTCCTCTGTCGCGACAAACCTTACAAGTGGTTGCCAGGATTCGAAGCGAACGACCCGCTCGCAAACGCGGCCCACTGCGAGCGTCATTGCCAAAACACCGAATGCCTCTGGCCCGAGCGCGCGGGTGGCGAGCGCGATACTGCCGATCATGACAACAGCATTGCCGATGTTGCCGGTCATCAAGTGCATGACGCTTTTGATGCGCGAACGCAGCACCGCTTTGGCGGTGGCGGTTGTAGCGGCGGTGCCGGTCATTCCGGGAGGCTCAGATGTGAAGAAGGCGGGTGCCATGCCCTCGCCGGGTAACGGGCGTTGTGCTGGTTACGCAGTGGACGCTCGGGTTTGCGGTGATTGTCCTTGATGCAGGTCAGTATGGCCAGGAATACCGGTGCCAACCACAGTCGCGCATACATGTGGGGCACAGTCAGCGTGAACAGGGTGAAGATGAGCAACACACCCGCGCAGATGATCCCGCGGCGGGGATCGGCAGCGATATTGGTCATCGTCTTGAACCACAGCACGCCAAGCACGCCGACAAAACCGACCAGCCCCAGCAGACCCGCCTCTGTCAGTAGCAGCAACGGAAAGACGTGCACCGGCGCCTGGTGCATGCTGACCACGCGGTAGCTGTCTGCGCCAAGGCCGATGAACAGCGTGTCGCCGGCCATCCGCCATGCCTCTTTCGCCAAATCCATCCTTCCGGCAAATGTCCCCGCCTCTTGCAAGCCGCCCCCTGACAGCGAACCGTAAACACGCTGTTCGAACGCGGCTGGCAAGGGGAAGCCACTTGCGAAGTAAACCGCGACAAAGGCTATCAGGACAAGAAAGGCTACGGTCGCCCATCGCGGCGAACGGATGAACATCACTAGCCCCGCTGCAGAAAGGCAGATCACGAAGCCGCCGAAGCTTGCAGAGGCAATAATGCCCCACAACAGGAATATGCCGCAGATCAGGCTGACGAGCGGGTTCATCAGCTTGCGGTCAACGGCATAGAGCAGGAAGACCAGAGCGAAACCGGCCATCGCACAATTGTTGTTTGCGTTGCCGGAAAATGCCCCCAGTCGCCCCATGCCGGTAATGAAATTGTTGCCGAAATAGGGGGCCGTTTCGGTCCAGTCGAAGAACAGGCTGGCGATGTTACCCACTGCTTGGGAAAAAGTGACGCCTAGGATGTAGAAAACCACACAGCGTTGCAGCGTCTTGTGATCGAAACTGGCGAACATCATCGGCAGCATCAGATAGGCAAAGCTGTATTGCACCGCGACGATAAGCCACCGCATAATATCGCCATTGATCAACGTGCTGACGAACAGGGCGCCTAGCATTACGATTACGGAAAATACCAGCGCCGGGGTCAAACCGCCAAGTGGTGCCAAATTCAACCGCGAAGCGCCGATCAGCCCCAATAGAACGACGACAAAGGCTGCGTCCGAGAATGTGAAGTTGATTTCACCCGGCCGAGCAATGTGCCACGAAACCGAAAAGACACCGATCATCAGGAACAGCGACAACACGCTGCCCAAAGTAATTGCCGGACGTGCTTTTCGCGCAGAGGGGCTTTCCTCGGCGTACAAAACTGCCGTTTCGGATCGTGTATCGTCGAGGAACATGCTCATCGTGCGAATTTGTATCGCATTTGCGGACACTGGCCAAAGGCGGCTTTGGCTATAAGCGGCCCCGATGGCGGTTCACCGTTGGCAATTATGAGGACCGGAATACACCCTTTGGGTGTGCGATACCGGCCAGTTGCACGATTATGTTGCCGTAACTACCCCCGGTGAGCGGTAGACAAATTGCAAGCCTGGACGCACATTCACAATCCAATTCGCCAGCAAAATTCGCCACTCTGGACAGTGCAGGCCACCGGGCGATGAAATAACCATGCGACGACAAATGAACTTTTCGCTCAAGTCACTCTGGCTCGCGTTCGCCGCGGGGCTGGTGTCCTGTGCTGGCCCGGCCGAAAGCGGAGCGCAGGACGATAGCAACAGCGAAGTCTGGCAGCCGCCGGAAACTCCCGCTTTCCCTGGAGCCGAAGGTTACGGCTCGCGCAGCAAGGGCGGGCGAGGCGGCAGGATCATTCCCGTTACTGTGCTGGCGGATTCGGGCCCCGGCTCCTTACGCAGTTGCATCGAAGCGATGGGGCCGCGCGTCTGCGTTTTCCGCGTATCCGGAGTGATCCGTTTCACTGGTCCGCCTCCGCGTATCCGTCACCCTTTCATCACCATTGCCGGACAGAGCGCGCCGGGTGAGGGAATCACGCTGGCGCATAGCGGCGGCGAAAACGGCCGCACGCCATTGGTCATCAAGGACACCAATGACGTCATCATCCGGCATCTGCGCATTCGCAACGACCGCATCGGGGATGAACGCGGAAGCGAGGATTCGATCACGATCGAGAATAGCTCTCATGTGATTATCGACCATGTCAGCGCATCTTGGGCGCGCGATGAACTGGTGAATGGCTACGCCAACAACAACTTCATAACCGTCAGCAATTCGATTTTTTCCTGGGGCATTCCAACGCATGACAAATGCGCCTTGCTTGCCTCCGACCCTGATACTCCGCAACATTTCAGCTTCATCGGCAATCTGTGTGCGCACAATGGTGACCGCAATCCCGACATCAATTTCCCGCCGGGGTCTTGCGTCGAGGTCATCAACAATGTGTTCTACAACGCTCAGTCCGAATTTGCCGAGGTGTGGGAAAGCTACGGCGGAACGCCCGTGGCGATCATTGGCAACAGCTTTATCGCCGGGCCCGACACGCAGGGCGAGGCAGTGGGAATTGCCCGGCAGCGAATAGGCAGCAGCGGATCTGCACGCGTTTACGCCGCCGACAATGCCTTTCTTGGAGATTTTCGGCAGCAGGATGCATCGCTGACCGAAATTGAACTGATGCAGCCCGATTGTGCAGCAACGGTTACTCCGGCCTCTTCGCAGCAGGCATATCAGTGGGTGTTGGCGGGCGCTGGCGCTTTCCCGCGCGATCCACTGGACCGGCAAGTGATAGCCGAGGTGGAGAGCCGCACGGGATCAATCATGCGGGCGCCCGGAACAATCCCGCCCATCGCTCCAGCCCGTGCCGAGCAGGATACCGACGAAGACGGGATGCCTGATGATTGGGAAATAGCGCACGGTGCCAACCCCGATCTGGCAGACGCCTGGGAGGATGGCGACGGCGACGGGATCGCCAATCTCGATGCATGGCTCGAACAGCGGCACCGTGAATTGACCGGGGCAGGCGCGCGCCGGGCAAGCCGGTCCTGATGGCGGTTCCGGTTAGGCATCACCAGTAATGAAGGTTCTGCACGTCATAACCGGATTGAATGTTGGCGGGGCGGAAAACATGCTCGCCAAGCTGATCGAGCAGGGCGGGGAGGACACGCCGGAGGTTCTTTCGCTGCTGCCACCGGGGCCGATTGCCGAAAGGATCAAGGCGCAGGGCGTTGCCGTCCACACACTGGGTATGCGCCGCGGCATTGCCGGACCAGGTGCCATGATCAGCCTGCCACGGCTCGTGCGCAGAATTGCTCCTGATCTGATCCACGGCTGGATGTACCACGGAAATCTTGCCGCCAGCTTCGCACGATACCGCACCGGGCGCACCGTTCCGCTGGTTTGGAATATCCGGCACTCCATTCCCGATCTTGCGCTGGAAAGCCGTCAGACGCGGGTGCAATTGAAATTGAGTGCGCGGATTTCGCGCGGGCCAGAAGCGGTCGTCTACAACGCGCATGTCTCGCGCGGCCAGCACGAGGCCATCGGTTACTCGCCGGACCGCGGTGTAGTCATTCCCAACGGTTTCGATACGGCGCGCTATGCTCCGCAACGTGCCGCTCGCGATACAGCAAAGGCCGCTTTCGGATTTGCAGAGGGCGCTCTGCGCGTCGCCTGCGTTGCTCGGCTGCACCCGATGAAAGATCAGGCACGGCTGGTTGAAGCGGTTGCGGCTGCACGCGCGCAGGGATGCGATATCCACCTCGTGCTTGTCGGGCACGGCCTTGAAGATCCGCCCGCAGAGCTCAGGCGGTTGATCGAAGGTAGCATTCCAGCAAACCGCATCACGACCTGCGGCGCTCGCTTCGATGTTGCCGACTGGTTGCCGGGGATGGACCTGCTCGCAGTACCGTCTGCCTGGGGGGAAGCCTTTCCCAATGTCATCGGCGAAGCACTCTCTTGCGGCGTTCCGGTTGTTGCCACCGATGTAGGCGACAGCGCCCGGATTGTGGGCGAAGAAGGCCTGATTGTTCCACCGATGAATACCGCTGCTCTGACCGAGGCAATATTGGCGCTGGCGGCGCGGCCGGCAGCTGAGCGCGAGGCAATGGGCCAGACGGGCCGGGAACGGGTTGTTCGCGATTACTCGCTTGCGAAGATCGGCGCGCGCTATTCGGATTTGCATGCCGATTGTCTTGAACGATTTCGCGCAAATCAGCTGGACAGTGGCGTTGCGATTTCGGCGCCTTCGTAAACCGCGATTCAGGTCCCGGACCGGGGCAAGCCTTGGCGTGATCCGGCGCCTTCCTCATGCCCGCCACTCGCCCTCTTCGACATACCAGTCCGAGGCGGCCTGCCCGACTGTTCTCGGTAAACCTCTAGCATCTGCTGGATGTGACGTTCGCTGTTGAAGCGGCCTCGCGCCATGGCCTGTGCGCGGCGGGTCATGTCCTCGCAGCGCTCAGGATCGCCGAGCAATTCAAGCGTAGCGGTTGCCATTGCCTGCGGATCATCAAGCGGGACGATTATCCCGCAATCAGGTGTCAGTGCCTCTGCATTGCCGCCCGACTGCGTGGCAATCACAGGCGTGCGGACCAGCATCGCTTCCACCAGCGTACGCCCGAGCGGCTCGTTGAGCGCGGTGACAAACAGCGCATTGCAGGCGCCGATCCACTCATGCCCCGGTTCGCGGTAGCCCATCAGCTTCACGGGAGAGGCCTTGACCCGCCCGTCCAGACGCTCCTGCATTTCTGCATAGAGTTCCTCGTCCTTGGGTTCGCCAAACATCACACCGACGACAGGCCGCTGGGAGATCCTGTCGAGTTCTTCGACCGCGTCGATGAAGGCCACCGGACGTTTTCGAACAATATATTGCCCGCAATAGCAGCAGATAATCGCATCGTCCGGGCAACCGAGTTCGGCGATCAACCGGCGACGCATTTCGGTGCGGTCCACATCTATGCTGACGTCGAAAGGGCTGTGGATGACGCGCGCATGCTTCAGCTTGCCCCAGCGGCGGCGGGGGAGCGAATATTCGGACACCGACACGACCTGATCCGCCAGCAGCGGCGCAACCATGCTGGTGCCGCGCGCGTCAGGATCGCCGCGGTGATGCCATACCATTCCCGCTCCGGCGAATTTGGCCGCCAGCGCCCAGCTGGCGTGGCTGCGGCCATCGTTCGTGTGGACGATATCGGCACCCAGTTCTTTCAGCAGGCGTGCGCGGCCCGAAATGCGCGGCAAGGTGCGCAGCACGCTGCCAAGCCCGAAGGTGCGACCGACCTTGAAGGGCTTCTCAAGCGCACACGGATCTGTGGCCTGCTCGTAGGCGCCAAAAAATTCCGAAATGCGCCCGCCCGGAACTTCCGGAATAACGATTACGCGATACTGGCTTTCAGGAAGCGCATCGAGCAAACCCTTGAGCGAGATATGACTTCCGCCCAGCCGGTCACCGGCAAAGGGGACGCATATCGTGGTTTTCCGCTCGGTTGCCATATGGCCAGACCTATCCTGCTTCAAATCCGCCGTGCCAATCCCGAAACTGCGCATCGCAACCGTGAAGGTGATGCAAAAAAAGCAGCCGGGGATAGGCCAGCATTCGGATGAAGACAGTCGGCCTGCAGGATGCAAAGCTCAACCTATCTTTGGTATAGTCGCGTCCGGTATATTGCCGATGGGCCAACTGACTGGCCCATCGGCAAGATCATCCTGTCCGGCTTATGGCCCAAAAGGGTGACCCGGACAGGACCGTGCCCCTTAACGACCGCAGTTTGCGGCGGGCAATTGCAGGCTCGTGTTGAAGAACCCTGATGCACCGTACCGGCGGTCATCCTGGGCCAACATGCTTAGGTACTCTTCGATGTTGGGATACCCATCATTGTCCGCGTCATCATTGGCATCGAACCGGTTCGCATTGGTGTTGGAAAACTGCGCCTCCCATGCGTCCGGCATGCCATCGTTATCGCCATCGGCCAAAGGATTGTATCCTGCCGTAATGCGCGCAAAACCGCCATAGTCTGCCGGGTTTCCGCCCGGGAAACCATTCGCGAAAAGGTAGGGCGCACGGTCACATGTCTGGACGTCTTCGATGTATCTCGCGTCCACATTGTCACGGCAGTTCCCATTGCGGCAGAGCAGCGCGCCGGCCTGCGCAAGCACTGTACGCTGCGCCGTGCGAGCGTCTGTCACCATCCAGGAAGGGAAATAATTCTTGGTGATACCTGGCGCGTAGGTCCAGTTGCTCTTGAACACGCTGGAACTGATCGTGGAGCCCGGATAGTTGCCAAAGCCGCGGCGAGCCTGGTTGCCATCGCGGTAAATCAAGAAGCCGAATGTTGAGTTGGTCGCTCTGTCAAACAGGGCGGGGAAGAAGGATTCCGGCCGATCCTGCGAAAGCACGCCTTCCAGGTGGGTGTTGTTCACCCAATTGAGGTAGACGCTGCCGAACTGGTTCGACACCAGACCCGGCTCGCTGATGAAATTGTAGACAGTATTGCCGACATAATCGATCTGGCCGGTGGTCCCGGTCGGTGCCCGGGGGATGCCTCCTGCCATATTGGCTCCGCGCTCATCTCCGTGCTGTGACAGATTATAGGCTACCGTCACCCGGTTGGCGGGCTTCATGAAAAACGTCTTGCAATGGTAATTGCCCGGATCATGGCCCGCATCGCGGCACAGGTTCGGCCCGATCATGGAAAATTGCACAGTGCAATCGGTGCAGACCGCATCCAGGCTTTCATCGGTTCCGAACATGGCGGTAACGTGGTCGAGTACCTGCAAGTTGCTTTCCCCGATCCGGACGGAATCGCCGTTGCTGCTCGGCGCATCGGTGTGGGGACCGTAACGGAACCGCATATGGCGAACGATGGTGTTGCTCTGGCGCCGCGTGTAGAACAGCGGCGCGTCAACCAATCCGCGTCCGCGAACCACTTCGATGCCGCCAGGCGAAGTCTGACCCGCGATGTAGAGGCCATCAACCGTGATCCGCATCTCTGACTCGACGACGATCTGCCCGCTCACGTCGAACACGCAATAGCGCGGCCTGCCTGCCGGTATAGTGTAAGGCGTCGATACCTGCAGCGCGAGTGCGCATTCCCGCAGGGTGATCAGGCCATCGCTGGGGTTTGCCGTGTCGGCCAGGCTGTTGATCCGGTAAACGACTGCATTGGGACTGCGCACTTTGGCCTGGGCGCCAAACCCGATCGCGGTGGGGAAGGCGAGCGGGTGGCGGTTCGCCTCTGGAATGGCGCCATTGTCAGGATTGGCGAAGGCTGCCCCGTTGCCTGTACCGCCCGTTGGCGTGGGTGTGGCGCTGGGGCTTGGCGTTGGTGACGGGGACGGGGTCGGCGTGGCAGTGGCACTGGGAGCCGGCAAAGTGGCGACGGGCGCCGGGCTCTCCTCCGATCCGCAAGCGGAAAGGAGGAAAAATGCTATTGTTGTCAATCCGATGCTGTTACTTAGACGAGCGGGGGTGCTGACCGAAAAGGCCCGATGTTTTTGCGACATTTGTTTATTACCTGCAATAAAAAATCCAGTTCGCTACTTATAGCGGCAAACACGGGATAGCGGCTTTTGCGGTAAAAATTGTAAACGTGAAGCGTTGTACCGAGATTATTGACCAATTGTGCAGCGAAAGCGCCGAGCTGTGAGTATTCAGGCCGGAAAACCCGTCTGACGGATGATCGGGGGTGCTTTTTGCGCGGTTCGAATGGCGACTCAGCGGACCGGACGCCCGAAAATCAGGCGCGAAGGATAGATCGCACGTGCATGAAAGCCTCTGCCGCTGGCATGCAGACTGCCGAACCGCGCACTGCGGCAAGTGCGCGCAGCGTTTGCGGGCTGCGTTCCTCGGGGAACGGGCGGACCTGGCTGGCGAAGGCAGCGAACGCTTCCAGCTTTCGTTCAAGCGTACCGGATATATCGACGAAGACGTTTGGAACAAAGGCCGGGGTGGTCGGCGCGGCGTACCAGTTGGTCTCGCTCACAGTTTCGTAGCAGAGGATCTGGCAAGGCGCTGCTGAATGGCGCGGGCGGGCGGCGACCATTGCAGCCAGGAATGTCAGCTGGTGGTCGGCGTGAATGTCTCCGACGAATGGCAACAGCAAGGTATCCGGGCGAACCGCATCGACCAGTTCGGCAAATGGCGCGTTGCATTCACGTGCGGGGATCGTGTCCAGCGCGGCTGCGGGCAGGTTGAGCAGCCGCGTATCACTGACCCCGATAATTTCGTGCGCGCGGCGCATTTCCTGCTGCACCTGCTCTACCTGTTCGGCAGGAAAGGCGGGCTGCTGGCCGGTGGTGGCGACCGCAATGGTGACCTCGCCACCTTCATCGACCAAGCGCGCGAGTGTTCCGCCGCATCCAAGGATCTCATCATCGGGATGCGGAGCTATCGCGAGTACACGGCCAAATCGGTCGGACAGTTTCATATTCCGGTTTTCCCCAGAACAGCATGTTGCAATGGCGCTTTGCCTGATCCCGTTTCCCATTCGTTAATTTTGAGAAGGCCATCGCCGGTCATCACCGTGAACTGCCTATCTGATCTTTCAACAATCTGGCCGCGCTTCGCGTGCTGCCTGCCATCGTCTGGTAATGCGGTACTACGCCAGATCGTCAGGCGGTCTTCTCCATTGAAAGTGAACGCTCCGGGATAGGGCTTGCCGACCGCACGGATGAGCCGGTTTATGGCGTCGGCGCTATCGTTCCAGTCAATCAGTCCGTCGGCCGGCGTCCGTTTCGCCGCAAAAGTGGCGTATCGCTCGTCCTGCGGGACACGCGGAAATTGTCCGCTGGCAATGGACGCGAGCGAGCGTTCCAGCATCACCTCCAGTGCAGCCTGATGTTTTGCGTAAAGCGTTTCTGCGGTTTCATCAGCGGCGACATGAAAGAAGTGCTGGTCGATCAGGTCACCATTGTCGACATCGTCGCCAAGCCACATCAGGGAACCGGCCGTGATCGGTTCCTGCAGCAGGATCGTCCACGGCAATGCCGCGCGGCCGCGTAATCGCGGTAGCGCTGCGGGGTGATAGCCGATGATCTTACCGGGCTTCAGGTTCATGAATTCTTCGCGGCAAATCTGCGACCAGCCGATAACGAAGATGAAATCGACGTCGGCTTCGGCAACGGCTTGCAGGCATTCGGCGTTGTTGGAATTGAGAGTGCGGAAGAGCCGCGCGCCAGTCTGGCCCGCTATTCCGGCAAGATCGACAAAATCTGAATGCCGTTTCGCCGCATCCAGCTCCAGCGTAACGATCAGGTCAAGCGACCAGTCCGGGCATCGCGCCAGCACCTCGGCAGCGAGCGCAGTGCTGCCAACGCATCCAACGAGTGCTGCCTTGAGCATAGCCGATCAGCTCCCGGTGCTGGCGGTAAGAGGGTTCACCCGGTTATGCAGGGCCTCGCTGCGGGTGCCCTCGGCCCCGCGCTCACCGGTGGATCGCAGCAGTCCCATTTCGCTCAGAAGCTGCTGATTTACCAGATGCACGTCGTATATTTCCTGAGCCTTTTTCAGCGAGGCAGCACCCATTTGTTCAACCAGCCCAGAATTCTCAGCAAACCGCGCTATCGCTGATGCCAGGTCTGCTGCATCGCGCGGGCGGACGAGGAAGCCGTTGCTGCCGTCTTCAACGGCATCGCGGCAGCCAGGCAGATCGGTCGTGATCACCGGACGCGCGGTGGCGAGCGCTTCCAATATCGTGCGCGGTAATCCTTCCCGGTAGTATGACGGCAACACAAAGACAGAGCAGGCTGCAAGATAGGGCTGCACGTTATCGGTGCCGGGCACGAACTCCACGTCATATTCGGCAGCAAGCCGCTCGCTTTCCCCGCGCGAAATGCCGGCCGGGTTCTCATCCTCGCACCGGCCAACGATCTGGAACTCGCAATCAGGATGGTCCTTGCGCACGATGCGCGATGCCTCCAGGAATTCCATAATCCCCTTGTTGCGCATCAGGCGTCCGATCATGAGAAACCGAAGGGGTTTTATGACCGGAGGGCTGGCGGCGAAGCGGGTCAGCGATACGCCCGACCCGGGAACCTGGATTACTCTTTGCGTCCGGTCGACAATGCCCAATTCGATCATATCGCTACGATCATCGCCATTAAAAACGAAGGTGGCCTGCGCCCGTGCAAGAGCGGCGCGGTAGAGCCGTGCCACGGCATTCCGCAGTCCGTTGGAATATCCAGCGTCCATGCTGAAAACCTGCCCGAGGCCCGACATCAACGCGAAGAACTGCGGTTTCCGTCCGAAAAGGCTGGCTATGCGGCTGGCGATACCACCATAGATGATCGGCTTTTGCGTATAGGCAAGGACGATGTCTGGCCTCTCCCGCCGCACCAGTCCGACATAACCCGACACCAGGCCAAGATCGGATAATACGTTTGTCCCCGTGCGCTGCATGGGCGTGTGCCTGAACCCGGCTCCCATTGCAGCCAGCTTGGCTTCCGTATCGGGATCGCGGTCGGGCGCGCACGCGATTACCGAATGCCCGTTGTCGATCATCGCCTGCAGCAGGTCACCGCGAAAATTGATGAGCGAATAGGCGAGGCTCGAAAGGACGAGAATCTTCACCGAAACCCAACTCTCACTGATCTCGGATCGGTTCTGCCAAGGCGACGGCGCATGCGCCAGCGGCCCGGTGCTTGGTGGTAGGTTCCAAAAGTCACGCCCACGATATGAAGGCAAAAGCTTCGGTCAGGCAACCGCAGCAGACGGCTACTATCCTTTCGATATGTCCCGGTGGGCCATTTGGGAAAAGCCGTTCCGCTGAGGATAGAAAACCCTAGCCAAATTATCGCGTCGCGAGCCTGTGGGGAGCTTGCGGCGCTTCGGCGACTAATCCGGCTACTGCCTGCTTGCTCATGCCGCAGCGCCGATAACAGTGGCTAATGTGCAGCTCACCACAAAGTTGCCTTGCCTGCCGAAGCGGGGGCGGTTCCGGGCGACAGATGAATGAGCCAGAGCGGATGAACAAGCCAGAGAGCAAAATTCAAAGCAGTGAAGCTGACAGGGACGCCGAGCAGTCAGCGGACAATAAGGCTGCCATGCGGCGGAAACTGCGCCGCCTGAGACGCGATATCGCCGTCATAGGTATCGACTTCACCATCGTTTTCGTGACGCTCTTCGCCGCACTCCACATGCTTGCCGTGCAATCTTTCGGGCCGTGGCCCAATTTTGCTGTGTTCTCGCTAGGCTTTGCGGCCTTTGCGACTGCAGTTTTTGCTGCGTCGGGCCTTTATAAACGCAGCTGGCGGTTCGTGAATTTTACCCATTCCAGCTTCCTTGCCATGGTCTCATCGGGCGGATTGGCGCTGGCGTGGCTTCTCGCTTTCGCTTTCCCTGCCACGCGGTCAGAGGCATTATCGCTTCTTCCGGTGGCTATTATCCAATGGGCATTCGCCACGCTCGGCATGCTCAGTGTGCGCATGATGCGGCGGGTCGAGCGGCAATTGTCCGATAAGCGCAAGTCGGTTTCCCACGCCAAGACTAAAGTGATCGTCAGCAAGAAGGCGCTTCTCGTTGGGTCCTGGCAGTGGGCGCGGGTGTCGATCGACCTGGCGCAAACCGATCACGGTTCCTCGGTCAAGATCCAAGGAGTGCTGCTCCCAAACCACGAAGATTCGCTGTTGCGGGTCGACGATATTCCGGTGCTGGGCAGCCAGCACGACCTTGCCACCGTGCTGCGCAAGTTGGATTTTGAAGACAACATGCCCGATTACGTGATCGTTTGCGATGACGGGACATTCCTCAGCAATCGCGACGTCACGCGCATCATTCACACCTGCCGTGAACGCAAGGTCGAGGTGTGCCGCGTGCGCGACCCCTGGGCGCAATTGCTGCAGCACTCCTCAGACCCGGGCGCGCAGGGCCTGCCTATCGAGGAACTTCTTGGCCGCAGCGAATACCAGCTCGATAACCAGAGCGTACTGCGCCAGATTGCGGGGCGCAGCATATTGGTGACGGGAGCGGGCGGGACGATCGGGTCGGAACTGTGCCGCCAGATCGCGCAGATCAGGCCATCGAAACTGGTGCTGCTCGATTCAAGTGAATACAATCTCTACCAGATCGAAATGAGCTTGCGGGAGCTCTATCCCGACCTCAACATTGTCGCCGAAATCGCCAGCATCTGCGATGCGCCGGCGGTCAACCGCGTTTTCCAGACCAACCAGCCGTCAATCGTATTTCACGCCGCAGCGCTGAAACATGTGCCCATGGTGGAGGCAAATCCCTGCGCCGGAGCGATGACCAATATCGTCGGGACACGCATCATATCCAATGCGGTATGCGAATTCGGTGCAAGGGCGATGATCCAGGTTTCGACCGACAAGGCGGTGAATCCGATCGGGACGATGGGCGCGACAAAGCGCGTGGGCGAGCTGTATTGCCAGGCACTCGATATGTGCGGGGTGGACGACCCCGATGCGCCGCGCTTCATGACCGTGCGATTCGGTAACGTGTTGGGATCAAGCGGCTCTATTGTGCCCTTGTTTGAACGCCAACTGCGCGAAGGCAAACCGCTGACCGTGACGCATCCCGATATCGAACGCTTTTTCATGACCGTCCGCGAGGCGGTGCAGCTGATCCTGCAGAGCAGTTCGAGCGCGCTTGAATTCGAAACGCAGCGGGGATCGATCTTCGTCCTCGATATGGGAAATCCGGTGCGGATCGTCGATCTCGCCCGCCGTATGATCTCGCTCTACGGCCTTGAACCAGAGGAGAGCGCAGCAATCGAATTCGTTGGCCTGCGTCCGGGCGAGAAGCTGTTCGAGGAATTGTTCGACATTTGCGAGGAACAGATTGAGTCAGGAATTAGCGGGATCTTCGAGGCGCATTCGCGGCCTATTCCTCTGCCCTTCATCAACATGGCCATTAACCGGATCGCGGAACTGGCCATCGCGGGTGAAGACGAAAACATTGTCAGGCTGGTCCACGGGCTCGCGCGCTATCCTGCCAATGGCAACGATCAGGACCTGCTGCAGAATTCCTCGGCTGCCGAACTGACCCTGCTGTTTGAACGAGCCTATCTGGCCGAGACTGCCAATGACCGCTAATCCAGCGCAAGCGATGCCGCTGCGGCAACAGGTCCGTTCAGAATGGCCAAGGTTCGAGGCTGATGAGCGCGACGCGGTTGCAGGCGTCCTCGCCTCGGGTAAGGTCAACGCATTGGTCCACGGCGACGAGTGCAACGGTTTCGCCCGCGAATTTGCCCGTTTTATCGGTGCCCGCCAGGCGATCTGCATGGCCAACGGCACGGTGACGATGGAGATCGCCCTGCGCGCGCTCGGCATCGGGCCGGGGGACGAAGTTATCGTCCCCGCGCGCAGCTTTTTCGCCACCGCGAGCTGCGTTGCCTCGGTCGGCGCGCTGCCGGTATTTGCGGACGTGCTTTCGCCGTCGCAAAATATTGATCCGGATTCGGTCCGGCGCATGATCAACCACAACACGAAGGCGGTAATTTGCGTTCATCTGGCGGGCTGGCCATGCGACATGGAGGCGTTAGGCGAGCTGTGCAAATTGCATGGGCTTTTCCTGATCGAAGATTGCGCGCAGGCACACGGCGCGGCGGTGGACGGGCGTAAAGTCGGCACCTTCGGCCATGCGGCTTCCTTTTCCTTCTGCACTGACAAGATCATGTCGACCGGCGGCGAAGGCGGGCTGTTGGTGATGCGCGATGACGACGCGCATGAGCGTGCCTGGTCGCTAAAAGATCATGGAAAGAATGCGGACAAACTTACTGATGGCAAAGGAATTGCGGGGCAATTTCGCTATATTCATGACGGGCTCGGAACTAATGCCCGCATGACCGAAATGCAGGCAGCAATTGGCCGTGTGCAATTGCGCAAGCTTCCGGGCTGGCTCGCCGCGCGCACTGCTAATGCCCGGTATCTGAGCGATGCATTGTCGAACCATCCGCTGTTGATGGTGCCGGAAGTTCCTGCCGAAGTGACCCACGCATATTACAAGTATTACGTGCTGCTGCCGTCCGACGTTCCTGACCCCGAAAGACTGCGTTCGAAACTGATCCGCCAGCTGATGGAGAGCGGCATTCCCTGCGGCACTGGCTCATGCCCGGATATGAGCCAGGAGCTTGGCTTGAAAGCACTCGATTGCCCGCGCGATGGCAATCTTTCCAGTGCTGCCTCACTGGGCAAACGGACATTGATGCTGCTGGTCGATCACACGCTGGATCAGGACGACATGGCGCGCACGGCAGAAGCTTTATGGGAGCTCAACGTATGACAGGTGCAATAATCCGGGGTCCTCTGCCGCATGCTTTCAACCGCGACTATGAGCGCAGGTTTGCCCATTTCAGCACTTTTCTGGCCGATCCGCTGCTGGATCCCGAATTCAGCGACAGCGAGGATGACAGCTACCGGCCGGATACTGACCGGCGGGAGCAGCTTGCCTGGCATGAAATAGCGGCGCTGAGCCGGCATTCGATATTCGTGGACTTGACCTTGCCCGAGAGTAAAACTTACTCTGCGATAGTGATCGGGCGGGATTTGGGGTGTTTCCTGAGATACGGGAGATGCGAAACTGGTAGCGAGGGGCAGTGCTTTCTTCCTCTTCGCAATTACGCTGACTGATACATTAGGGGGAGGTTCGACATGATGCTACGAACAAGGGAATTAATAAGAGCTTTGGCTTGCCTTTTGGGCATCGCTCTACTTGCCGCATGCACAACAACGCTTGCCGATCTTCCGCCCATTTCAACCACGAACCTTGCAGATTACGAACTGCAACCGGGGGACGAGGTTCTGGTGACCATTCAAGACGTCGAGCAGGCCGATCGCTCTTACATTATCGACAGCGGCGGCATGATTTCGCTGCCGCTGCTGCAGGAAGTGCAGGTCGCGGGACTGGGCTTGCGTGAAATCGAGAATCGTATTGCCGAGGGCTATCGCTCACGCAATCTGCTCAACAACCCAATTGTTTCGGTACAGCCGGGAGCCTTGCGTCCCTTCTATGTGCTTGGTGAAGTCGCCTCGCCTGGCGAATTTCCGTATCGTCAGGGAATGACGGTGCTTTCGGCAGTCTCGGCGGCGGGCGGATATACCTACCGCGCGTATGAGAATGAAGTGGAAGTGATCCGCAACGTGAATGGCCGCGAAGTTCATTCACGCGCCCAAGAAGACACGCCCATCCTGCCAGGTGATCGTATCCGCGTTTACGAGCGGTGGTTCTGATGCGCGTTGGCCCCTCGTGGTTCGCCCCGGCTGCAGTCTGCCTGATTTCCGGCGCGACGGCATCTGCCAGCGCCCAGGAAATCGGATCGACCGCCCCGGCAGTTTTCGCTGAAGATCCGGAATACGATTGGGATCCGCTTCGCGTCGGGCCCTTCACGCTTGAGGTTGGCGCTGAAACGCAAGCTGAATACACGAGCAACGTTTTTGCTGCACCTGACGATGCAGAAGGTGACGTGATTGGGAGAGTGCGCACTTTTGCCAAGCTGCAACATGTCGCAGGGGCGTTGACGACCACGTTTACAACCAGGCTGAACATTCGCCGATATGCCGACTTCAGCAGCGAAAATGCGGAAGCTGGAAGTGCTGTTCTGACCTCTGAATGGCGTCCACGAGAAGGCGAAACGCTGTTTGTCAGCGGGCTGGCCGACCGGGTAATAGAGGATCGAGGTGATCCGGAATCGCGCCGGGCAGACGAGCTTGGCCCGCGTATTTACCGAATATTGGGAGGGAGCGCCGGTTACAGCCGCCGCGGCTCTCGCTTTCTGGTAGAGGTCTTGGGCGATATACAGAACGTCAACGCACTGGATCCGGAAGACGATGACCGTGATTACGACAGCTATTCAGGACGGGCGACAGTCGGCTTCCGTCCGGGCGGCCCGTTCTATTTCACGGGCACCGGCTATTACACACGGCGCAATTTCCGCCTGCGCGAAGCCATCACCAATGTTGACCGCGATGTGTCAACGACCGGGGCATTGCTTGGGGTTCGCTTCACCGATGGCGGCCTGATCGAAGGCGGGGTGGGTGCCGGTATTTTCCACCTGTCGCCCGATGATCCGACCCGGGACAGCCGCACCGGCTTTTCCATGCAAGGCCGGCTGACGTACCGTCCGGCACAGCGCACGGCGATAAATGTCAACCTTTTCAATGGCGATGTAACGTCCTTCCGCTCCGGTGGCTCGACGCGAACAGAAACGACGATCGGAGTATCTGTCGATCAGGAAGTCCGGCACAATCTGCTGGCTTCGGCCGGGGTTGAGTGGGAGCGGTCTAATTTCGTTGGCAGCATTGTGGGCGATCAGGACAGGGTGCGGGTCACCGGCGGAGCGGAATATCTGCTAAACCGCCGCATATCGCTGTTCAGCAGGGCCAGTTACCGCACCCGCAGTAGCGATGATCCGCTTGATGAATACAGCCGGTTCCAGATGGGTGTGGGCGTAAGGATGCGCTTCTGACGGTGCAGTTCAGCGGTCAATCCCTGTGGGTGAGCGGCGCCGGAGGCGCAATGCGCCATCGGGAATAGCTAAATGGGCTAACCTATTTAAGTCGCTCGCAATACCGATGATCACCTAGCAAAGCGCGGTCTGCGCGCGCATGATCCTGATGGGATAATTCATCGGGGCCCGCCCTCAAACGAAGCGGCAACAGGCTGAAAATAGCATGGCAAATCTGGCAACAGTCAACGAATTCGATAACCCTCTGCCAGCGGAGCGACGCCTCCCGTGGACTTACAGTCCGGAGGCTGTTTCACACCACACGCTCTCGCTTCGCGATTTCGTGCGACTGCTGGAACGTCACAAGCGAATGATCCTCCTGGTGGTGGCACTGGTGACTATTCCGGTGCTCGTTTACCAGTTGATGTCGCCCAATCTCTACAGCTCATCTTCCCAGGTACAGGTCCAGCTGATCGACGAAGTCGGCACCAACCAGGCCGATGTCAGCAACCGAAACGAAGTGCGTGTCATCAACGCCCTTCGCCTGCATCGTTCGCGGTCTTCGGCAGAAGCCGTCGTACGCGATCTGGATCTTCTGAATGACCCTGCATTCCGCGCGGAGATGGGCGAAATCAGCGGCGATGAAACCGCGCAGATGCACCAGGCAATCAATACGCTGCTGAGCGCTCTTACACTGTCGAGCGAGCCCAATTCCGATCTTATCCAGCTGACCATAACAACGCGGTCACCTGACCTGTCCGCGCGCATAGCCAACCAGTATCCGGAATCGGTTAGCAAGGTGCGTACGCGCAGGGGCGTGGAACAGCGCGAAGAACTGCTGCAATCCCTGCTGGCTGAAAGGGATGAACGCGAAGAGGTTGCGCGAACGGCATCGAGCGAGCTGGCAGAATTTCGACGGGACGCGCGCATGCCGTTTGGCCTCGGGACAAGCGAAAACCTGTCCTTCATGAATCAGATCGCTGCAGAGGCAGCATCGGCCAGTGCAAACAGCGCGGGTTCGTCTTCGCGCAGCGCAGTCATCGCTGGCGCTGCAGGGCTGCGCAGCACTGCGCAGGCAACATCGGCAGCGGTTGAGCAGCTCGAACGCCAGCAGGCCGCGCTGCTCGCAGAAAGAGCGCGGCTGGGCGCCACTTTTGGCTCCGATCACCCGGATATGCAGCGAGTTACCAGCGAGATGTCTTCGGTGGAAGCGGCGCTGGCGTCACAGCGGGCCGATGCGCGCGCCGCAGCGCAGGCGGTGGCCAATGCAGAGGCAGCACAAATGCGTGAAATGGCGCGCAGCCAGGCAGCGCAGGACGCGGCGCGTGCCGGCCGTCTGCAGGGCGCGCTGTCGTCCGTCCGGTCTCAGGCATTTGCCAACAATGATAATTCGGTTCGCCTGTCGGAGCTTGAACGAAACAGTGCGCTGGCCAATTCCGCCTTTGCATCCATTGTCGACCGGATCGAGCAGGTGCGCGCGCAAATGCAGCTTGAAGGCGTCAATACCATGGTCGTCTCCCCCGCAGTTGCCAATTACGACCGCATCTACCCAGAGCCGGCCAAGCTGACGCTAGTTGCAATGCTCGGCTCGGCGGTGCTGGCGGTAATGATGGCGCTGGGACTTGAGCTTGCCGACGGACGCCTGCGGACTGCGGCCAATGTTGCGCGGCATTTCGGTCTACCGACCCTGGGCATGCTACCACGCATCGAATCCGGCCTGTCAGAGCAGATTGGCGAAAGCCCTGTCATCAAAGACCCGCAGTCGATGTTCGCGGAAGCGGCGCGTTCGACCTATTCGGAACTGCGTGCCTTGCGGACGCACGCCGGCCCGCAATCCGTGCTGATCACAAGTGCGCTGCCCAATGACGGGAAATCCACCGTCTCATTGACGCTGGCCGCTGCGGCAAAGGTGATGGGACAGAGCGTGGTGCTGGTTGACCTGGACCTTCGCCACAGCGGCCTCCTCAAGATCGTCCAGAGCACTCTTGAGACACCCGATATTGTCGACGTGATGACGGGCAGGGCTGGGCTTGAAGATCTGCTGCAGGATTCCTCGGTCAAGCCGCTGCTTGATTCGCCGGAGGGTGTTGCTTCAGGCGAGCATTATCGCGGATTCGTGCAAGACACTGGCCGCATTGCGATATTGAGCGCGAAGCGGCCGGTTGAAAATCCGTCCGCGATTCTCAATGCGCAAAGCCTGCAACGCCTGCTCGCCGACCTGAAGAACCACTTCGACCTGCTGATCGTCAATGCGCCCGCCGCACTGGCGGTGCGCGATGCGCGGGCCATGTGCGATTTTACCGATCACACAGTGCTCGTTTCGCGCTGGGGCCGGACCACAGTCGAGCAAATGAGCGCAACTCTGGAAACGCTTTCCGGCCGCGTTGACGGAGTGATCTTCGACCACGTCGATTATGCGGAGCACGCGCGCAGGCAGTATGGAGATGCGATCCAGTTCTATGTCGATGCATCGGATTATTACTCCGATGATCCCCGCGCCAAACCTTCGATGAAGGAGCGGATCTTGCGGATATTCCGCAAGAAGCGGGCCGAAGAGGACGGGTTCGTTTACTAACGCTCGCGCCGAAACATGATAACGCGCCTTATTGCCTTGCTTTTGCTGATTCTGGCGCTGCCGCTGCTGGCTGTGCTGGCGCTACTGGTCGGCCTGTCGATGGGGCGTCCGGTTATCTTTCGCCAGACGCGATCAGGGAAGGGCGGGTCGGATTTCGTGCTCGTCAAATTTCGCAGCATGAACGATGTCCGCGATGCGAACGGCGATCTCTTGCCCGATGATGCTCGTGTCACTTGGGTCGGCAATATCTTGCGCCGCACCAGGCTCGACGAATTGCCGGGTTTGCTCAACGTCGTGCGGGGTGAAATGAATTTCGTGGGACCGCGCCCGTTGTTGCCGCACACAATTGCCCAAAGGGGCGAGGCCGGGCGCAAGCGAGGTGAAGTTAGTCCCGGGCTCACCGGCTGGGCGCAGGTCAACGGTAACACGCTGCTTACTCTGAACGAGAAGATCGCGCTCGACCTTTGGTATATTGAGAACCGCAGTATTTGGCTCGACCTGCGGATCATATTGCGGACATTGCTGGTGATGGTCGGCGGCGAACGGCGTACCGCGACTTCGGTGAGCCAGCCTGGAAATTAGGCGGGCGTCTCCATTGCGGAAAGAAGTTCATCCAGCGAGCCAATCCGTATTTCGGCCGAATGACCTGGCGATGCCGGCTCGGATGAGTGCACTTTGCCAATGCGGTCAATTTGGACCGTCCGCCAACCCAAGGCGCGCGGCGCAATGAAATCCTTGGCCGGGTTGTCGGCGATATAGACATGGGAGGCACCGTCTTCTCCCGACCACGCCATCACCTTATCAAAGGCGCGTGGATGCGGCTTTCCCATGCCCTGCGGCAGCTCGCCTGTAGGGATAATAAGTCCGAATTGCCGGGCAAAATCCAATGCGCCGATTTTGGAGCGCTGCATCGCCGCTGGCCCATCGGTAATGATGGCACGGCGTCTGCTGTCGGTTGCAAGGAAGCGCTCGGTATCGGGGCAGGGAGCAATCTGCGGCGCATGGCCGCGATAGACCTCGACCAGCGCGGCAATCGTGGCGGCATCGGCGGCCAGCCCGAAATGTTCTAGCGCGCGATTGAATATCTCACCTCTGACACCTTGCTCGAACAAGGTTCGGCAGGTGCCGGGGATGACCGTATCGCCGTGAAGCGCGTGCAAATGCGCCTCTACTGCAGCGAACCCGCTGAATGCGAAGTCCCGTTCAAGGTAAAGCGTGTCGTCGAGGTCGAAGACAAGGACGCTCGGCGCTGCGCTGCTAGACGAAGACGGCATTGTCATAGCGCAGCATGGTTACCCCGTCCTGCCAGTCGTCGCAGGCCACCAATGGCATGTCCATGGCAGAGCGCAGGACGTTCTCGGCAAAATATCCGCCGGCGCGATCGGCCAGCGGGTAGCCGCCACCGAAACGGGCGTTTATTTCAAAAATGCGCGGTCCAAGGCGAGGATCGTCGAACAGCTGGAAGCACAACACGCCCCGCGCCCCGGGCAAGGCGGCGGCGAGATTGCGGGCAATCGTTTCGAATTCTGCGCGGCGCTCTGTCCGCCCCTTTTCCACTTCGCCTGCGCGCACCGACAGGCGGAGGTGTGGGACAGCGGCGCGCATCACGCCTTCGCCATCGACAAACAGATTGATCGTGTATTCGTCGCCGCTCAGCAGTTCCTGCACCAGCATGGGCTCGTCATATACGCTTTGAAGTTCTTCAATAGACTGCACCACCGCGATGCCCCGGCTTGCGCTGCCAGCCACCGGCTTGACAAACAGAGGCCAGTTCCAGCCCGCATGATCGCTGCGAAATTCTTCCAGTGTGGCTGTCCGGGGAACCGGAACACCGGCCTTCGCCAGCGCATCTGTGGTTCGATTCTTGTCGCGGACTATATCGATCACCTCTTCGGAGGAGACGTGCACATAGGTGCCCAGCGCCTCAAAATCTGCGCGCGCAGCAGCAAGCGGCTGCAGTTCGGTATCGATTGTGGGCACCAATAGCGCGATGTCGTGGCTTTTGGCGTAATCAAGCAAGACCGGGGTGTAGTCTGCATCGGAGCAACGCGGCGCGGCGAACTGCGCGTCGGCGAGCGCGCAGGCGGCACTCAATTCCGGATGAAGATCACAGGCGTGAATCTCGAGCGCCATATTCATCCGCTCAGCCGAAGCGCGGAAGCAGTCAAGAAGCCCCGCTCGGCGGCCAGCAGAAGTCACCAGCATCTTCATCGTGCGTACGGTCATGGAGCGGTTTCCTTCAAGCTGTGCGCAGCTTCCTGGGGCATTTGCGCGGGCGTTGAAAGCGCCTCCTCCAGCACCGCGTCCCACTTGCGCATGACCTGCGCCGGAGAGAATGCAGCGATTGCCTGTGCTGCCTGCAACCCTAACCGCTCCCTGAGCGCCGCGTCCTGCATTAATTTCAGCATGGCCCCGCTCAAAGCATCTGCATCCTCCGGCTCGACGAGCAGACCCGAACGACCGTGTTCGATCATTTCCGGAGGCCCGAAATCGCAATCGGTGGATACTACCGGCAGCCCCGCTGCCATCGCCTCGCCCAATACATTGGGAAAGCCTTCGTACCGTGAGGAGAGAATGAATAAACTGGCATTCTCCACCCATCCGCCGGGCGTGGAACTGTTACCCATCAGCCGCACTTGGTCGGCGATGCCGAGGCGAGTGATCTGATCTTGGAGAGCGCCGCTTTGCGGTCCTTCGCCGAAAATCTCCAGCCGCCAGTCAGTTTTCGTCTTCGCAACTTGTGCGAAGGCATCCAGAAGCACGTCAAATCCCTTTTGCTCAGTCAAACGACCTACGGCGACGATCCGCGGAGGAATTGCGGCTTTGCGCGCCTGCGGCCAAGCGCTGATAGGATTGGGAATGACCCGCAAGCGATCATGGACCGACTGTGAAAAGCAGCGCCTGACGGCTTCTGTCTGGCAAATGATTAGCCGTGCCCGCCGATAGGCCATGGTCAGCATGAGGTTCCATGCGGGATGCTTCTTTTGCCGCTCCGGATTGTTCCGCTCGCAGCAAATTACCGGGATAGAGAGACCGCTCGTCGCAATCAGCGCGAGGAGGTTGTTCTTGGTTAGAAAAGATACCACCACATCGGGACGGGATCGCTTCAGCAATTCTCGCAGATCACGCATATTATGCAGCTTTGAGAGCCTGCCAGCGGGTTTGCCCGATGCACTACGCCCCAAACGATGACGGATAATTTCAGGAGCAAAGTGGTGGAATTCGGCGTCGCCGGGAGCGTCGAAGCTGGCGATCTCCACCGCTGTGCCAAGTTCATGCCAGTGGGCGGCTATCTGCGAAATCACCCGTTCCGCACCGCCCGCACCAAGGCCAGAAATGACAAACATCACTTTTGACATGTCTTCGGCCTCCTTCTTTCTCGGCTTATACACGGCGCGCGGTTAGACCGCGATGATAGATGCGAAAGCTCCATGAAGTCGGAAAGGCGGCACTGAAAGAAGCGGGTCTACCGGCCAACAGCCACATATTTGATACCGAGCATTTCGATTTCGTCGCGGTCATATATGTTCCTGAGGTCAACCAGGACCATGCCCTTGAGGTTGGCTTGTGCCTTGGCAAGATCCAGCGCCCTGAACTCATCCCACTCTGTTACGATGGCGAGCGCTTTGGCATTTTCCATCGCCGCGTATGGATCGTCAAAATACACAACATCCTTCAGCACTTCGCGGGCGTTCGGCATTCCCGCCGGGTCATAGGCATGAACCACGGCGCCGGCATCTTGCAAAGTCTGCACGATGGCTATTGCGGGACTGTCGCGCATGTCGTCGGTGTTGGGCTTGAAGGTGAGGCCCAGTATAGTGACGATCTCTCCGCGGACATCTTCACCAATCGCCTGGATAACCTTGCGGCCCATGGCGCGTTTGCGCTTCTCGTTCACCTGTACGACCGCTTCCACGATAGCTTGCGGAGCCTCGAAGTCCTGTCCGGTCTTCAGCAGGGCCAGCGTGTCCTTGGGGAAACAGCTGCCGCCAAAGCCAGGGCCGGCATGGAGGAATTTCGTGCCGATGCGATTATCGAGTCCGATACCGCGCGCAACCTCCTGCACATTGGCACCTGTCTTCTCACAAAGATCGGCGATCTCGTTGATGAATGTGATCTTGGTCGCCAGAAACGCATTGCCGGCATATTTCGTAAGTTCGGCGGAGCGCCGGTTCATTTCCAGGATCGGCGACTTGTTCAGGCTGAGCGGGCGGTAGGCTTCGCGCATCACGGCGAGAGCGCGGGGATCCTCGCTGCCGACCACGATCCGGTCAGGCCGTTTGAAATCCTCGATCGCAGCACCTTCGCGCAGGAATTCAGGATTTGACACTACTGCAAAATCACCGTCGGGCCGCGTCGTTGCGATGATCCGCTCAACTTCGTCACCGGTGCCAACCGGCACGGTCGACTTGGTCACCACGACGGTGAACCCGTCCATCGCGCGCGCGATATCCGCAGCAGCAGCTTCGACGAACCGCAGGTCAGCATGCCCATCGCCCCGGCGGGAAGGTGTGCCCACGGCGATGAATACGACCTCTGCGGCGGCAACAGCCGGTTTGAGGTCGGTCGTGAAGGAAATTCGTCCGGCTTTGACGTTCCGTTCGATCAGGTCGGAAAGGCCGGGCTCGTAAATCGGCACTCTGCCGCCCTGCAACGCGTCAATCTTGGCTTGGTCAAGATCGACGCAAACGACTTCGTGGCCGAAATCGGCGAAGCAGGCTCCGGAAACCAGGCCGACATATCCGGAACCGATCATTGTAATCTTCATGGCAAGTCCATTTTTCTATGCGCGGCAGTAAAGCCGCAAACGTCATTTATCGATGCAGTTCATCGAACTGCGTCCGCAGGTGGTCGGAGGGGTGCAGTAGCGAAGTATCGGGCCAGCAGTGACCGCGCGCAGCGACAGCCCACTCTGATGCATTGGAATAGCGCCGGTCGCCGATTTCAAAATGCCCGGGGTGCGATTGACCCACGCCCGGCGGCCCTTGCAAATTCGCTCAGTCTGCCGCAGCGCGTTCGCGAGCGCGTTCGTCTGCCAGCATGAAAGGGCCTGCGCTGCCATTTTCGCAAGCGCCAGCAGGTTCCAGGACCTCGTCGGTTTTTGGAACAGGGCTGGACACATTCAGTTCGGGAATGGCGGCCTGGACACCGTGATTGACCGCGCAGATGGCGGCCTGGGTGCGGTTCTGGACATTCAGCTTGCGCAGGATGGCCTTCACATGCACTTTCACAGTGGCCTCGCCGATATCAAGACGGCGGGCGATAACTTTGTTGGGGTAGCCCATGACGAGGCAGCGCAGCGTTGCAATTTCACGCTTGGAAAGCAGTTCCGAAAGCTCGCCTTCGGCTTTTGCCTGGTCTGCGGTTGCCAAGGCAAGATGCGGCAATTGCGCCACCAGTTCGCCAGGAACGACCTTTTCACCGCGCGCTGCCAGTTGCAGGCAATTGACCAGAGAATCGCACGAGATCTCTTTCAGGATGTAGCCAGTGGCACCGGCTTCGAAGATGTCGACGAGGTTTTCTACCTCGAGTTCCTCGTGCAGCGTCACCACTCTTGAATCGGGAAATGCCTGCCGAACAGACGCCACATCGAGCGCGGTATCGTCTGAGTTGCAAGCATCGACGACGATCATGCCGACGTCAGTTGCGCCTTCGTTCTTGGCGGCAATGAGAGCGCGGCAATTCTTGTGCTCGCCGACGACTGTAAACTGCTCGTCGAGAAGAATGGACTTGAGTCCCTCCCTGACGATTGAGTGAGAGCAGATGAGTGAAACGCTAATCGATTCCGTACGCATAATTTAACCCCCCGGTTGCGTAAAAATAGTTGCTCCCCAGCAATTATTTTTTATTTTTCTCAACCAGATGGTTATCACGTGGTTGACCTTGAGTCGATACCATATTGGTAAAGCAGTCGAGCTTTACAGGTATGTGACTCTTCTTGATTGAATGACTCGTTAATCCCTAATTGCGGTTGCATCTAGTAAATTTGCGACGCGGTCCTGCTGTTTCCCAAAATGGGACAGATAATCGCAATATTGATGCTGAATCTGGCCGATCGGCTGAAATTTTTTGTCCCGCCACCAGAGCGGCATGCACCACAGATCGGTAACGCTGCGGCCGAGCGGACGAGATCTCTGCTCACGGAGCGTCGTGGCACCGGCCATCGTCAACTCGGCGCGCGACTCGGGCTTAATCGCTCACTCTCCCATCGGCGAAATGATCTGTGACGTATGCGCTGCACCGTCACATCATGCCGAACGCGCGGGGCAGAGCCTCGGACAGTGCGGGCACAGCTGTGGTAAGTGCCAGCGCGGCAAGCATTGCCAGATAGAGCGGCAGCAGCGGCTTTATCATGTGCGCGACTTTGGTCTGCCCAACAGCCGCGCCGACGAACAGGACCGTCCCCACCGGCGGGGTGCACAGCCCGATCGAGAGGTTGAAGATGAGGATCATGCCGAAGTGCACAGGGGAGATACCCATCGCAACCGCAACCGGCAGCAGGATCGGCGTGAAGATCAGGATTGCGGGCGTAATGTCGAGGAACGCCCCGATCACCAGCAGGATCACATTGATCAGCAGCAATAGCAGGATCGGGTTTTCCGAGATCGTCAGCAGCGCCTCTGCAATGGCCGCAGGCATGCCGGAATAGGCCAGCATCCATGCCATGCCTGTAGAAACGGCGATCAGGAACAGGACGATACCGGTCGTCTCTGCTGACTTTGCGATGATGGCGGGCAATTCTGCAAAGCGCATTTCGCGGTGCACGAACAGGCCCAGGATGAGCGAGTAGATGACCGCAAAGGCGCTGGCCTCTGTCGCGGTGAAATAACCTGCAACAATCCCGCCGACCACAACGATCAGCATGGCGATGCTGGGCAGGGCGGCGATGATGGTGCGCACGGATTCGCGCAAGGGAAGGCGCTCCGACACGGGATAGCCTTTCTTGCGGGCAACAATCATTGCGGTAATGATAAGGGCAAGTCCGGCCACGAGGCCCGGCCCGTAACCGGCCAGAAACAGCGCACCGATGGAGACGCCGCCGGCGGCGACCGCATAAACGATCATCACGTTGGACGGCGGTATCAGCAGGCCAAGAATAGAGGCCGACGTGGTGAGCGAGGCAGCGAAAGGCGCGTCATAGCCTTCCTTCTTCATGGCCGGAACCATGAATGATCCGATGGCCGATGTTGCGGCAACCGCAGATCCGGAAACCGATCCGAACAGCATGCACGAAATGATGTTCACGACGGCAAGGCCGCCCGGAAGTGCCCCGATCAGCCCTTTGGCAGCTGCAATCAGCCGCGATGCAACGCCGCCTGCACCCATCAGATATCCGCTCAGGATGAAGAAGGGGATCGCCAGCAGCGTGAAGCTGTCCAGTCCTGCAACCATGCGCTGGGCCATGGTGGTGGTGGCCGGATCGAGCGGCATGATCGAAAGCAGCGCTGCAATCGTCGCCATGCCGATGGAAAACGCGATCGGCACATTCAGCGCCACCAGAATGAAGAAGACGAATACCAGTATGAGGCCGCTATTCATGGGCTGGCTCCTCTTCCGGAGCGTGATCGCTCGGCGTGCCGCTGATCAGGAAGGATATGGCGAAATAGGCGATGATGATGCCGCTGATCGGCATCACGGTGTAAATCGTCCACATGGGAAGACCCATGGCGGCCGATGTTTGCCCCAGTGTGCGGGTGATATTGACCAGCTGGCCGCCGCCGTAAACCATCACGCCGAGCGCGAATATTGCGCAAATCAGCCAGATGAAGCGCGCCACCAATACGCGGGAGCTTTCAGACAATCTGGCCGAGATCAGATCGACCCCGACGTGCATCCGGCGCGCAAAGGCATAGGCGGCAGAAAGTGTGCCGAGCCATATCAGCAAAAATCTCGCGATTTCTTCAGTGGCTGAACTTGGCGCAGACAGGATGTATCTGCCGATCACCTGCCAGGTGACGGTGATCACTGTTGCAACGAACAGGAAGACGAGTACGCCGCCAAGCGCCTTTTCAACAAGGCCTCGCATCAGACGCTTCCTCCCAATGCGGCGATCTGCTGCGCGAGTTCGCCCACACGCGTTCCGTCGAAACCGGCCCGCAGCCCCGCTGTCGCTTCGCGAAACGGCGTTTTGTCGGGCCGGTTGATAGCAACGCCGTTTGCTTCCAGTTCAGCCAGTGCCGCGTCGGAGGCTGTGTTCCACGTCTCACGCTGATAGGCGACCGAAATTGCCATCGCTTCCCGCACCCATTCCGCCTGTTCCTCTGTAAGATCGTCCCACACGCGCTGGCTCATCACGACCACGTCGGGTGCGGTCACATGTTCGTCGAGCGAGTAGAATTTGCACACTTCGTAGTGGCGCGCATTCAGAAGGCTGGGCGGATTGTTCTCCGCACCCTGGACAACGCCCTGCTGAAGCGCTGCATATAGCTCTCCGAAAGCAATAGGTGTCGCAGCGCCGCCGAAAATCTCGATGGTCTGGACAAGCGCTTCACTGGGCAGAACGCGCAAGGTCTTGCCGCGAATATCCGCAGGCGTCCGCACGGGGCCGTCCGTCATGTAAAAACTGCGCGCGCCCGCGTCGTAATAGCCGACCCCCTTGAGCAGAACGTCCGACAGGCTGCCGAGAATTTCCTGGCCAGTCTCGCTTTCCAAAACACGCCACTGGTGCGCACCGTCATCGAAAATATAGGGCAGGGAGAATACCCGCATATCCTCTGAAAAGTTTTCCAGCGAAAGCGAGGACACCTTGGTCATGGACAGCGCGCCAAGCTGCACCAACTCTACCAGCTCTCGTTCTGTGCCAAGCTGGGCGTTGGGAAAAATCTCAACCGCCATGCTGCCGCCTGACAGCGCGATCAGTTCTTCCCTGAAGCGCTGCATGGCAAGATGCACCGGATGCAACTCGTCCATTGTGTGCGCCAGCGTGATCCGGTCCTTGCCCCCGAACGAACCGCAGCCCGGCAAGAGCGTTGTCAGTCCGGCAGCGGCCAGAAATTGCAGATGTCTGCGTCTGGAATGCACCAGCAAAAACCCTCTCCCAAATGATCAAGTCCGTCCGATGCAGACCCCGATTATGCGCCGAAGGTAACCGGTGTCGAAAATTCTGCAACTTACATTTTTCAACCAGGTAAACCGGATGCGACGTTATGAGACGAAATAATGCCGGATTTTGCTCTGCAAGGCAGGCGCAGGGGGCTTTCAACGAGGGCTCCACCCGGCTGCTCGTCGGCGAGTCCTGATCGCGCGGATTGCGTGCTGTGCAGAGAGACAGAGCATCAGCACAACCTGCCCTAACCATCTCGTTATCCAGGCGACTCGCGTTGAACTCATTTGCAAATTTGTAAGATCGCGGCGCGAAACTCTAAATTTCTGCACGTAGACATGTAGCACAACGGAACACGTCTGATTTTACAAGATTTTGTGTTGGCCCATGCAAGCCCAAAAGGTGCTTCATTTTTTGTATTCGATTCAGAATTTTAGCTTCGTATTAGTTCGCACCTTGAGATTTTGTTCGAAAATTTTGATTCACTTCAAATGCTTAACGGCCTTGTAACCATACCTGATCGGTGGTGTCGTCCCTCATTAACCGCCGTCTTACGTGGGACGTGAGTGCGGGGTCTGAGGGGGGCGGATCCGGGACAGCATGCTGCTCCATCCGCATTATGGGGTGATACAATGAGTGAAGAACTGAACGGCTTCGACGGTGACATGGGCGATAGCGATATCGCACGGGATCAGACCGGATCGAAGGCAATCCCGGCGGTTGCCAAATCGGCGAATCAGGCCGCACAGGTCATCCCGGCCAGTTCCGACAATGTGGTCACTCTACCGGACGGCCAGACGATCGACAGCCTCGATTTCGACGGCCGCGATCTCATCATCATCCTCGCCGATGGAACACGCATCGTCGTGCCGGATGGCGCAATCATTGTCCCCCAGATCATTGTCGACGGCACCCCAATCCCGCCTGCCAATATCGCGGCGCTGCTTGACGGTGCAACTGATCCCACCGCCGGCGTAAACCCCAGTTCCGGAGGCAACTTCGCGACCGACCCCGGCGCGATCCAGTCAGCTTTCGATCTCGGCGATCTGCTGCCCTATACAGAACTGCCGCAGAACATTCTGCTTGAAGAGGAAATCATTCCCGGCCTGCTCGACGATGAGGAGCCGGAAATCGTCATCCTTACTCCTGACAATCCTGTCGGTGTGACAGACGCGATCGCGACCGTTCTCGAAGAGGGTTTGCCATCGCGGGGAAGCCCGTCAGAGCCCGAAGGCACAGATGCGTCCAGCGATGGAGAGACAACCAGCGGTACGATTATATTTTCTGCCCCTGATGGATTGTCTGCAATCCTGATTAATGGCAAAGAGATCACTGCGGTCGGCCAGTCTTTCACCTCGCCATTCGGCACACTGACAATTACAAGTATCAACCTTCAATCAGGAGAGATCGGTTTCAGCTACACGCTGCAGGACAATACTCTGGCTGAAGAGTTCGATGGTTTCTTCGAAGCGACAATTGTCGATACCGATGGCGACGAGGCCACGGCAACTCTCCAGATCCGCATTATCGATGACGCCCCCATCGGGGTTGACGATACCGCCACTGTACCAGGAGGGGATCACGACGCAGTCACGGGTAATGTGCTGGACAACGATGTTTCCGGCGCGGATGATTTTCCGACCGATGGCGGCGTTACAGGGTTCTCCAATGAAAGCGGCAGCGCGGCCCCCGGGGCCAGCTTGCAGGGCGAATATGGGGTCCTGACACTCGAAGAAGATGGCAGTTACAGCTACGCCCGCGACGTCAATACGCCCGGCGGAGTCGAAGAGACTTTCAGCTATGACATAGTCGATCAGGACGGCAGCATATCGAGCGCTGTTCTCACCATCGCAATAGAAGATGGCCCGGCAGTGATCACGTCGGTTCCGCAGACCGGCGAAGGGACTGTGGTTGATGAAGGCGGTCTTCCCCCGCGTTCCGGCGAGCCGGCCGGTACTGGCGAAATCGCTGATGATGATCCCGCCAATGACAGCGACCCAAGCGAGACAACAAGCGCCACGATCACATTCAATTCGGTCGACGGTCTGGGCAGCATCACCATCAACGGTGTCACCGTTGATCAAGGCAATCTGCCTCAGACGATCGTTTCCGACACCACCGGAACGCTGGTCATAACGGCTGTCACGTACGATCCTCTGACCGGTGATGGTTCTATCTCGTATGAATACACTCTGGCGGACAATACCGGCGGCGATGGTACTTCGGTAACGTTCGAGATCTCCGTCACCGATCTGGACGGAGATACCGCCACAGACGATCTGACGATCACCATCGTCGATGATGAACCGGAAGCGCGCGACGATACCGGTACGGCCGGGATGGACGAAAATGCTCCGATCATCGTTGATGTGTTTGCCAACGACACAAGCGGGGCAGACGATGTCGCACCTGAAGAAATCGCACTTGTTGCCGGTTCCCTGCAGGGCGACGGCACAGTCACCTATAACGGTGACGGCACTTTCACTTACACGCCCGGGCCGGGCGAAGATGGTCAGGTCACCTTCGACTACACCATCACAGACGGCGACGGAGATGTTTCGACCGCGACCGTGACGATTACGCTCGCCGACGATTCCACGCCGACGCTTGCCGTCGAAGGCGATAGCGACGTAGACGAAGCCGGCCTGCCTGCCCGTAGCGGTGAGCCTGAAGGTTCCGATGCTGCCAGCGACGGCGAAATTGCACTGGGCACCATTGCGATTACGACCGGCGGTGACACGCTCGCATCGCTCGTGATCAACGGTCAGGATGTTACCGGCGGCGGCACGGTTGTGACGGCCAAGGGTGAGCTCGTCATCTCGGTTGTGGCCGGTGAATACAGCTACGCCTACACGCTCACCGACAACACGCTCAGCGATCCCGACAGCGACACCTTCAGCCTGACGGTTACGGACAGCGACGGCAGTGTTGCCAGCACTTCACTCGTCATTGCCATTGTCGATGATGCACCGGAAGCCACGGATGATGCTGCCGGTCTGGTCGCCGGAGAATACGGCCCTGTCGGCGGCTCCGTGCTTGTCAATGATACGCAAGGTGCGGACGGTGCGGTTGTTACCGCCTACACCGGGACTGGCGGCGCTGGCGTCACTGGCGAAACGGTGCAGGGCACTTACGGAACGCTGACAATCGCCGCCGATGGCACCTTCAGCTATACGCGCGATCCGGGTACGCCTGGCGGGGTTACGGATACTTTCAATTACGTCATTACCGATGGCGACGGCGATCTGGCCAACGCCGATCTGGTTATCACCATCGCCAACTCGCTCACCACGCTCGACCTTCCGACGGCGGGCGATGATGGCGCACTGGTAGACGAGGCGGGCGTCGAAAGCCCGTTCCCCGGTTCTGCTGCCGCTGGCGACAGCGAGATCACCTCCGGCACCTTCACCTTCACCGCGCCCGATGGTCCGGCTGTTGTAACAATCGACGGCATTGCCGTGACCGGTCCCGGCCAGATGTTCACCGGCAGCTTTGGCACGCTGACAATCACTTCCGTCGCGAATGGCGTGATTGGCTACACCTATGAGCTGACAACCAACACCAATGGCGATGCAACATCGGACAGCTTTGCCGTGGTCGTCACCGATCAGGATGGCGACACCAGCAGCGGTGATCTGGAAATTGCGATCATCGATGATGAACCTGTTGCCAATCCGGACGCGGATTCCGTCACCGAAGACGGCCCGTTGGTCGCAAGCGGCAATGTCATCACAGGCACCGACATTGCGGCTCCCGACGCCAACGGTACTGACGGCGTGGCCGATGTACAGGGCGCTGACAGTGCAACTGTCACCGGTGTTGCTGCCGGCGTCGTCGCCGGGCCGGTGACAGGCTCCGTCGATACCGATGTTGCCGGTGCTTACGGTACGCTCTCCATCCTCGCTGATGGTTCGTATGTCTATACTTTGAACAACGCAGATCCCACTGTGCAGGGGCTCGACCAGACCGAAACGCTGACCGATGTGTTTACCTACACGCTCACCGACGGTGACGGCGATACCAGCACCACGACGGTGACGGTGACGATCAACGGTGCGGATGATCCGGTCGTGCTCAGCGGCTTCAGCTTGCAGGGCGTGGAGCAGGTTGTTGATGAAGATGACCTCGCAGACGGCAGCTCACCCGATCCATCCGCGCTGACGCAATCGGGCACTTTTGACCTGACCAGCGGTGATGGCCTCGATACCTTGAGCATCGGCGGCACTTCCATCTTCGGCAGCGGTGTGACCTATCCGGTCACGATTACCGGTACTTACGGCACTCTGACAGTGACCGGCGTGATGACTACGCTCGACCCGCAGGGCGATGTGGTCGCGGCCACGGTGTCTTACGAATACACGCTATCGGACAACACTGAAGCGCATTTGCTGGCGGGGGAAGACAGCCTGACCGACAGCTTTGCCGTTGTTGCCACCGATACCGATGGTTCTTCCGACACCAATTCGCTCGACATCGACATCATCGACGATGTGCCGACTGCTGTGGCGGATACAGACAGCGTGACCGAGGGGGCGAGTACGGGCGGCAATGTTCTGACCGACACTGCCGACACGTTCGGCGCTGACGGAGCAGAGGCTGCAGGCGGCGTTGTGGGCGTGCGCGCTGCGGGCGGCGATACGGTAACCGATGCCTCCGGCTCGGTCGGGGTGACCATTGCGGGCCTGTACGGCACGCTGACGCTGGATGCGGACGGCACCTATACCTATCAGTCGACCGCGGGTGCGGTGAGCGCGGATGCGGTGGATGTGTTTGTGTACACCATTGAAGATGGTGACGGCGATCTGTCGACGACGACGCTGACGATCGATGTGGCGAACGTGACCCTGGCACCGGACAATAGCGCGGTGACGGTGGACGAGGCTGCGCTCGACAGCGTGGGCAGCGATCCTGCCAGCACGGCGGAGACGGCGAGCGGCCAGCTTAACGTGGCAGGCGCGGTGAGCTATGTGCTCGACAGCGGCAGCGACACTTACGGGACGCTGACGCTTAATGCCGACGGCAGCTACAGCTACACGCTGACGGCTCCGTTCGACACCAGCCCCGATGCCGATGATGGCACCAATACCGAACTCGGCGCGGAGAGCTACGGCTACACCGCCACCGATGCCAACGGGAACAGCGTGACGGGCACGATCACGGTGAACATCGTGGACGATGTGCCGACTGCTGTGGCGGATACAGACAGCGTGACCGAGGGGGCGAGTACGGGCGGCAATGTGCTGACCGACACTGCCGACACGTTCGGCGCTGACGGAGCAGAGGCTGCAGGCGGCGTTGTGGGCGTGCGCGCTGCGGGCGGCGATACGGTAACCGATGCCTCCGGCTCGGTCGGGGTGACCATTGCGGGCCTGTACGGCACGCTGACGCTGGATGCGGACGGCACCTATACCTATCAGTCGACCGCGGGTGCGGTGAGCGCGGATGCGGTGGATGTGTTTGTGTACACCATTGAAGATGGTGACGGCGATCTGTCGACGACGACGCTGACGATCGATGTGGCGAACGTGACCCTGGCACCGGACAATAGCGCGGTGACGGTGGACGAGGCTGCGCTCGACAGCGTGGGCAGCGATCCTGCCAGCACGGCGGAGACGGCGAGCGGCCAGCTTAACGTGGCAGGCGCGGTGAGCTATGTGCTCGACAGCGGCAGCGACACTTACGGGACGCTGACGCTTAATGCCGACGGCAGCTACAGCTACACGCTGACGGCTCCGTTCGACACCAGCCCCGATGCCGATGATGGCACCAATACCGAACTCGGCGCGGAGAGCTACGGCTACACCGCCACCGATGCCAACGGGAACAGCGTGACGGGCACGATCACGGTGAACATCGTCGACGATGTGCCGACTGCTGTGGCGGATACAGACAGCGTGACCGAGGGGGCGAGTACGGGCGGCAATGTGCTGACCGACACTGCCGACACGTTCGGCGCTGACGGAGCAGAGGCTGCAGGCGGCGTTGTGGGCGTGCGCGCTGCGGGCGGCGATACGGTAACCGATGCCTCCGGCTCGGTCGGGGTGACCATTGCGGGCCTGTACGGCACGCTGACGCTGGATGCGGACGGCACCTATACCTATCAGTCGACCGCGGGTGCGGTGAGCGCGGATGCGGTGGATGTGTTTGTGTACACCATTGAAGATGGTGACGGCGATCTGTCGACGACGACGCTGACGATCGATGTGGCGAACGTGACCCTGGCACCGGACAATAGCGCGGTGACGGTGGACGAGGCTGCGCTCGACAGCGTGGGCAGCGATCCTGCCAGCACGGCGGAGACGGCGAGCGGCCAGCTTAACGTGGCAGGCGCGGTGAGCTATGTGCTCGACAGCGGCAGCGACACTTACGGGACGCTGACGCTTAATGCCGACGGCAGCTACAGCTACACGCTGACGGCTCCGTTCGACACCAGCCCCGATGCCGATGATGGCACCAATACCGAACTCGGCGCGGAGAGCTACGGCTACACCGCCACCGATGCCAACGGGAACAGCGTGACGGGCACGATCACGGTGAACATCGTCGACGATGTGCCGACTGCTGTGGCGGATACAGACAGCGTGACCGAGGGGGCGAGTACGGGCGGCAATGTGCTGACCGACACTGCCGACACGTTCGGCGCTGACGGAGCAGAGGCTGCAGGCGGCGTTGTGGGCGTGCGCGCTGCGGGCGGCGATACGGTAACCGATGCCTCCGGCTCGGTCGGGGTGACCATTGCGGGCCTGTACGGCACGCTGACGCTGGATGCGGACGGCACCTATACCTATCAGTCGACCGCGGGTGCGGTGAGCGCGGATGCGGTGGATGTGTTTGTGTACACCATTGAAGATGGTGACGGCGATCTGTCGACGACGACGCTGACGATCGATGTGGCGAACGTGACCCTGGCACCGGACAATAGCGCGGTGACGGTGGACGAGGCTGCGCTCGACAGCGTGGGCAGCGATCCTGCCAGCACGGCGGAGACGGCGAGCGGCCAGCTTAACGTGGCAGGCGCGGTGAGCTATGTGCTCGACAGCGGCAGCGACACTTACGGGACGCTGACGCTTAATGCCGACGGCAGCTACAGCTACACGCTGACGGCTCCGTTCGACACCAGCCCCGATGCCGATGATGGCACCAATACCGAACTCGGCGCGGAGAGCTACGGCTACACCGCCACCGATGCCAACGGGAACAGCGTGACGGGCACGATCACGGTGAACATCGTCGACGATGTGCCGACTGCTGTGGCGGATACAGACAGCGTGACCGAGGGGGCGAGTACGGGCGGCAATGTTCTGACCGACACTGCCGACACGTTCGGCGCTGACGGAGCAGAGGCTGCAGGCGGCGTTGTGGGCGTGCGCGCTGCGGGCGGCGATACGGTAACCGATGCCTCCGGCTCGGTCGGGGTGACCATTGCGGGCCTGTACGGCACGCTGACGCTGGATGCGGACGGCACCTATACCTATCAGTCGACCGCGGGTGCGGTGAGCGCGGATGCGGTGGATGTGTTTGTGTACACCATTGAAGATGGTGACGGCGATCTGTCGACGACGACGCTGACGATCGATGTGGCGAACGTGACCCTGGCACCGGACAATAGCGCGGTGACGGTGGACGAGGCTGCGCTCGACAGCGTGGGCAGCGATCCTGCCAGCACGGCGGAGACGGCGAGCGGCCAGCTTAACGTGGCAGGCGCGGTGAGCTATGTGCTCGACAGCGGCAGCGACACTTACGGGACGCTGACGCTTAATGCCGACGGCAGCTACAGCTACACGCTGACGGCTCCGTTCGACACCAGCCCCGATGCCGATGATGGCACCAATACCGAACTCGGCGCGGAGAGCTACGGCTACACCGCCACCGATGCCAACGGGAACAGCGTGACGGGCACGATCACGGTGAACATCGTGGACGATGTGCCGACTGCTGTGGCGGATACAGACAGCGTGACCGAGGGGGCGAGTACGGGCGGCAATGTGCTGACCGACACTGCCGACACGTTCGGCGCTGACGGAGCAGAGGCTGCAGGCGGCGTTGTGGGCGTGCGCGCTGCGGGCGGCGATACGGTAACCGATGCCTCCGGCTCGGTCGGGGTGACCATTGCGGGCCTGTACGGCACGCTGACGCTGGATGCGGACGGCACCTATACCTATCAGTCGACCGCGGGTGCGGTGAGCGCGGATGCGGTGGATGTGTTTGTGTACACCATTGAAGATGGTGACGGCGATCTGTCGACGACGACGCTGACGATCGATGTGGCGAACGTGACCCTGGCACCGGACAATAGCGCGGTGACGGTGGACGAGGCTGCGCTCGACAGCGTGGGCAGCGATCCTGCCAGCACGGCGGAGACGGCGAGCGGCCAGCTTAACGTGGCAGGCGCGGTGAGCTATGTGCTCGACAGCGGCAGCGACACTTACGGGACGCTGACGCTTAATGCCGACGGCAGCTACAGCTACACGCTGACGGCTCCGTTCGACACCAGCCCCGATGCCGATGATGGCACCAATACCGAACTCGGCGCGGAGAGCTACGGCTACACCGCCACCGATGCCAACGGGAACAGCGTGACGGGCACGATCACGGTGAACATCGTCGACGATGTGCCATTTGCCTTGGCGCCGGCCGCTGCGATATTGACCAACACTGCCGGTTCAATGTCAGCCCTGACTACGCTGGATCTTACTGACGGGGATGTAGACAATAACTATGGCGCAGACGGGCCTGGTGCAGTTATCTTCACCAGCGCATCGGTCACGGCGTTGGAAAGCCAGAACCTGACGTCTGGACTGGCTCCGCTGACGTACACGATTTCGCCGGATGGCACGGTGATCACTGCGCGAACAGCCAACGAGAATTTGGACGTGTTCACGATCGAATTGCAACCGGCCGGAGCTAATGACCAATATAAGGTCACCATCATTCGGCCCATCGATTCCGTTGAAGACATTGACTTCAATGATGGCGGCTATGACTTCGTGGGCGGCAACGGCTCTTGGGCTGGATTTAATCTGCCCGGAACATCAGATAGCCAGGACCTGCTCCTTACACCGGTTGGCGGCGGTACTGTTAACACCAATGCCAATGAAGGCGGCGTAAGCGGCGGAAACTCCGTCGGTTCGGGCGAATCCATGCGCGTCGATTACGTCACCGACCTGTCTGGTTCGCCAGTTTCTGGCGGCAATTTCTACGGCGGCGATGATACCCAGAACTTTGATGGGCACTATACCGTCAACGGCGGGTCTGCCTTCTTCACGAAGATCAATTCGGCGACCCAGATCAAGGTTCGAGCATTCGACGACAATGACAGCGGCGCGGTGAAGAATGTCGGCGACGGTGTACAAGACACAATCACCAGCATCGGCATCAGCTTCAACGGTGCCAGTGTGATTGTCTCCAATAACGGTGCAGTCAGTGTTGGCGGTCGAGTCTTCATTGTCATCTTCAATGGTGATGGCACCGCCAATGTCGGAAATGTCGGCGACGGTACGCGCATTGCAGCATTCACTGCTGACGGTTTCAACAGTGTCGAATGGCAATACGTGTCGGGCAATACGTTCAAGATTGGCGATTTCGGTGCAACTGCCATTACCAACGATCCGGTCGATTTCAGTGTTCCGATTTCCATCCGTGATGGCGACGGTGATATTGTTGATGCCGGCACGCTGAACATTACGGCCAATCCTGGTACCGTTCCTGTTCTGCTCGACCTTGACGGCGATGGCGTGGAATTCCTCGGCCTTGGCGCGGGCGTCGCCTATGATCTTGATGGTGACGGCATTCTTGAAAGCACGGCCTTGGTCGGAGCTGACGACGGACTGCTGATCCATGATGCAAACGGCGACGGCAATGTCAGCGGCGCCAGCGAGTTTGTATTCGGCGGCGGAAGCATGACCGATCTGGCTGCGGTGGCAGTCCTGTTTGACAGCAATGCGGATGGCATCCTGGATGCATCGGATGCAGCCTATGCCGAATTTGGTGTGTGGCAGGATGCTGATTCCGATGGAATTGCCGATGCTGGGGAGTACACCTCGCTCGCCGATCTGGGGATTGTCTCGATCAATCTGACGGGCGACGGCGCCGGGCGCGTCGAAGCCGGCGGTGATGTCACGGTTCATGCAAATTCCACCTTCACCTGGGCGGATGGCCGCACGGGGCAACTGGCGGATGTCACCTTGCGCCTTGGCGCGGAGCGTGTGTCCGATCAGGCGATTGCATCTGCCGCAATGGCTGGCTTCCTTGCCGGAATGCCGGTGGCGGCTGCGGCGCAGGACGGTAACGCTCCTTCTGCGCAGTACGCGCTGAATTTTGACCCATCTTCCGCAATGCCGGCGCTGACGCGGGTAATGGATGAAGCCGAGCGTGACTTTGCGGAACGCTCTGCCCTGGAAGGGCAACATCAGTTCGAGAATGCCGCACCGCACACCGCGGTGCAGCACATCGCAGCAACACCTTCCAACCCGCTGGGTGATGGCGATGCTGTTCGGGGCAGTTCGGATGCCGCAGAACACGCGGCCGATCATGGCCTCGAACCTGCAGCGTTTTCCTTTGCAGGGCCGGACATGAGCGGAATGGGTATGATGGAAGCCTTGCTGGTTCTTGGCGAAGGGCAGGGCGCCTCGGCGTCCGCGGATCCATCGCTAGCGATCAGTGAAATCGCGCAAGGCGCAATTGCAGACGCGTTGGCAGGTAAAACAGTCGATAGCTTGATCGAACAGTTTGTGGGTGGGCAAGATGATACCCCTGTTGAGATCGGCGAAGCACACGCCAGCCAGCTCGCAGAACTCTTGTCGGTAAACATTGACGGCCATTCCATGTTTACGAGTCTGAACGGCATTGAGATTGCCATGGACGACGGCAGTGAACTTGCTGTAACACATGGTTAACGGGGATTTTTGGGGGGGAGCAACATGAAGCTATCATGTTCACTTATAGTATTGTCGGTCGCAATTGCAGGAGGGATTAGCCTTCCAGCGAGCGCGCAGTCGCAAGATTACGCAGAACTCATGGCGCTGGGTGATTCAGCCCTGACGAATGAATTGACCATGCGATACGATGCCGGTCTCTCCGCTTCGCTGGATGAGGGTTACATTTCAGCCGACGATCCGCGTTACCTCTGGGCGCTTGAAACCAAGGTCCAGTGCGCCATTGCACTCGGCTTCATGGAATCGTCCACGCGTGACGAAACCAGCATCCGCAATTGCGGGCGCGCATATGACCGGATGAACGAAGTGCCCATGGCACCGCCGGTCAACATCACTCCGGCGCCGCAACCGCCACAGCCGCCACAACGCAGATTGGAACAGTGCGCAGATGACGTCATCGGCATGGTCTTCTTCGATTTCGATGAGGCCGAAGTTCGAGATGATGCGGCATCGACGCTGGATACGGTCGCGCAGAATGTAACTGCATGCGGGTGGAGCGCCATCGATGTAGTAGGGCACACCGATCAGGCGGGCAGCGATGCGTACAATTTGTCGCTGTCGCAGGAGCGCGCAAATGCAGTTGCGGCAGCATTGCGGAGCCGAAATCTCGGCGGCGTGCAGATCGAGGTGAGCGCGCAAGGCGAAAGCAACCCGCGTGTGCCGCTAGCCGATGGCACGCGCAGCCCGCAGAATCGCCGTGTCGAAATTTCAGCTGAATAAGGGGGGTTGATAAGATGAATGCTCTAAGCAAAATCGCAATAGCAGTCGCCCTGACGACTTGTTCACCAATGGCCATGGCGCAAACCGATGGCGGTTCCATTTCCATGCGCGACGCGATCGAAACCGCAATTTCCTCCAATCCTGAAATCATTCAGGCGCAAATGAATACCGAGGCGATCCAGTTCGAAAGGGAGCAGGCGCAGTCGCTGTATTTCCCGACAATTGACGTCGAAGCTTCGGCTGGCGTGCGCAGGCTGGAAAACACCACGCGCCGCACGCTGGGTATTTCCGACGACTGGCTCACCCCGCTTGAGGCGCAGGTGCGCGCCGATTGGACTGTGGTTGATTTCGGCCGTCGCCGCGGCGAATTGCTGCGCCAGGCTGCCCGCGTTGACGGGGCATCATTGCGCGTTGTCGAGCGGTCCGAATTCATCGCATTGCAGGTCTCGCGCCAATATCTGAACGGCTTATTGCAGGAACGCATCGTTGCTGCGGCGACAGACAATGTTGTCTTTCACCAGCAAATGACCACCAGCCTTTCCGAAGGTGTTGATCAGGGGTCCATCAGTGTTGCGGATTTGCAGCAAGCTGAAGAGCGATTGCAGGCCGCGCTGGTTCTGCTGGCAGAGGCAGAGGAAGATTTGCAGAACGCGCGCACATCGCTGCGCCGCCTGACGGGTCTTGATATCAGCCGCGTAAGCTTGCCTCCCTCATTCCCGACATTGATGCCGCAAAGCCAGGAAGCCGCCATCGGAGCGGCGCGTACGGCAAACCCGCTGGTACGTGAAGCACAGGCGGATGTCGACGCGGCGAACGCCATGGTGATGTCTGCGCGCGGCGAACTCGCGCCTGAAATTGGCGTCGATGCGCGCGGCCGTATCGGCGACGATATTGATGGCTTCCAGGGCGAAACCAACGATGTGCAGGCCCGCGTTTACATTCGCTGGGAGCTGTTTGATGGCGGACGCCGTGCCGCTCAGGTCCAGGAAATGGTCCGCCGTGCCAGCGAAGCACGGTACCGCCTGCATGACCGTGTCCGCGAGGCTGAAGAAGATGTCGCCAATGCATGGACTGCCATGACCACTCAGGAAGCTGTGGGGTCAGCATTGGAACGGCAATCGCAGGTCAGCGACGACCTGCTGCTGTCTTACCGCAGCCAGTTCAACATCGGACGCCGTTCCTTGCTCGACGTGCTAGATGCGCAGAACACCCGCTTCAACACGCAGGTGCGCCGCGAAACTTCCCGCTTCTCGGAGATTTTTGCGCAATATCAAGTGTTGGCGGCCACTAACCAATTCCTTGACGCTCTTCAGCTATCACCTGGTGCAGGTGCAGGAATGGAAGAGCGTGAGCGGTTCGATTATGGTCCTTCGGTTCCTGCTGAACTGCAGAGGCGTCGCTATCCGCGTTAGGCGGTAGCGGTCCATCAGGAGCGCATTGTGTATCATTCAGGAGAACTCTCCGGGTCGGCGGAAAAAGACACGCTGATACTCGCCATGACGCGCCTCTCCGCGCATTTTGGCCTGTCTGATCCAAGCGCATTGTTTGATACGCTTCCGCGCGATCAGGCTGGATTGCTGCCGTTTCATCAGGCGGGCCCGGCGCTCGATCTGGCGGGCATGAATTATGAAAGCGCGGAAGGCACCAAATTGCCACGCGCACCAGAGGCCTATCCCGCAATTGCCCGAATGGCAGGGGGACTGGCCCTGCCGGTACTGGAAATTTCCGGAACCGACGTGCTGGTCTTCCCCGCTTCTGCGAATGAACCTGTCTGGCAACCGCTGGCAGATATGAACGGCGATTATGATGGTGAAATTATCACCGTTATCGCCAATCCCGATCGCTTGCGGGAAAAGGACGCGCCCTGGCATACGAAGGGCCGGCATCACTGGTTCTGGTCGGAACTGCGGAAGGAACGCAAGGCATTCCGGCCCGTCCTGGTCGCATCTCTGCTGATCAATTCGCTGGCGCTGTCGCTGCCAATCTTTTCGATGAATGTGTACGACCGGGTCATCCCGAACCGCGCGGAGGCATCGCTCTGGGTGCTCGCATCGGGTGTGCTGCTGGCCTTCACCATGGAATTCATGCTGCGCACGGCCCGCACCAACGTGGTCGATCAGATCGGCCGCAAGCTGGATTTGCGCCTGTCGCAAAAGCTGTTTTCCCGGGTGATCTCCACCCCGATGAGCGGTAGGCGCGGCAGCACAGGTGCGCTCGCGGCACGGGTCGGTGAATACGCGCTCGTGCGCGATTTCTTCGCCTCCACCACTATCGTGCTCATGGTCGATCTGGCTTTTCTTGTGCTGTTCATCGCTGTCATCGCCTACATCGCGAAATGGCTGGCGCTGGTCCCGGTAGTCGCGATGGTCCTGATGGCGATTGCGGGGCTGGTCCTGCAACGCAAGGTGACCGATGCGGCCCGCGATGCGCAGGCCGATATGGGATTGCAGCAAACTGTTCTCGTCGAATCGATTGCCGGAATGGAAACCCTGAAAAGCGTTTCCGGTGAACGGCGCTTGCTGGGCAAATGGCATGGGCTGTCCCAGGTGGGCAGCAATTCGCAGCTGCGCCTGCGCCGGATTTCATCAACCGCAGTTGCGCTTGCCTCATCCTTCCAGCAAATTTCCAGCGTGTCGCTGGTGGTTGGCGGCTATTACCTGTTTGCGGCGGGCGAGATTACGATGGGCGCGATCATTGCCATTGTCATGCTGGCGTCGCGGTCACTCGCCCCTGCCGGACAGATCGCTTTCCTGCTGACACGTGGCCGCCAGGCGCGAGAGGCGCTCGATTCCATCGAGCAGCTGTTCGAAGGTGATGACGAACGGCAAAATGGCAGCATGTCTTTGCCGGCGGCGCAGACGGACGGTTACCGCATCGCCCTCGATAATCTTTCTTTCGCCTATCCGGACAGCCCGGTGAATTCTCTGGAAGGTCTGAACCTCACCATCGAACCGGGGGAGCGCATTGCAATCGTAGGCCGCGTCGCTTCTGGCAAGTCCACTCTCGGGCGTGTGCTGTGCGGTCTTTATCCGCCGACCGACGGCGCGATGACCATCGAAGGCATAGACAGCCGCCAGTTCCGCCCTTCTGAAATGCGCCGGGCGTTCCGGTTCGTCGGGCAGGATGCAAATCTGTTCACCGGCAGCGTGCGCGAAAACATCGCGCTTGGCGCTCCTGGCGCTTCGGATGAGCAAGTCATTGCGGCACTCAGCAAGACCGGCGCGGATACCTTTCTTGCCCGCGATGCAGCCGGTTTCGACCGCGAAGTGGGTGAGCAGGGACGGATGCTTTCAGGCGGTCAGCGCGCCTTCCTCGCCTTGTCACGGGCCTTCGTAGCTCCGTTCGAACTGCTTTATCTGGACGAGCCAACCGGGGCGATGGACTCCAATACAGAAGCCATGCTGGTCGATCACTTACGGCAGGTCATCGGGCCGAAACAAACGCTGGTCGTGGCGACACATCGCCCGGCGCTGTTTGATATTTGCGACCGCATTATCGTGATGAATAACGGGCGCATTGTGGCCGACGGTCCGAAGGCGCAGATCCTGCAAAGCCTGCCGAAAGGGGGAAGCTGACGCCGTGGCCGTTCGCGTTACCTCCCACTTCACGAAAACGCCTTCGCGCGCTTTCCGATTGATTATAGCCGGTGCAGCGTTGTTCGTTCTCGCCGCGCCCAGCATTTCATCCATGCTGCCAGAGGCAGAGCAAGCCCCCGCGATGAGCGCGCCATTGGCGCTGGAGCGTGAATTGGCGCAGTTCACCGTGCAGGGCGATGCCTTGCTGGAGGAGGACGCGACAAGCGCACAGACCCGCAATTCGGACATCCCCTTTGCCGCACGGCTAACGGACAAGGTGGCGCCGTTCCGCAGCATTGCGGCGGGCTCTCCCAGCTATTCCACTGCACTGGGCTGTCTTACAGAGGCGATCTATTACGAAGCGGCGAATGAAAGCGTTGCGGGCAAGCGCGGAGTGGCGCAGGTCATCCTGAACCGCGTGACCCACCCTGCTTATCCGTCATCCGTCTGCGGCGTTGTTTATCAAGGCTATGCCGATCCGGTCTGCCAATTCAGTTACACCTGCGATGGCTCGCTCGCCCGCAGGCCGCTTGCGAATTTGTGGCGGCAATCACAGGACGTGGCGCGGGCAGCGCTCGCAGGCTTCGTCGATGAAGCGGTTGGCACGGCAACCCATTATCACGCTGACTACGTGCTGCCTTATTGGGCTTACCGGCTTGAAAAGGTGCATGTGGAAGGCCGCCATATCTTCTACCGCATGCCGGGCAGGTCTGGCCGCGCAGCCAACTTCGCATCCCGCTGGATCGGCCGCGAATTCCGCCCGGCCTACAATCCCGCGCGCTTTGCCGCCGTCGATGTGGAAGAGGCCGCGGTCGAGGAAGAGTTTGTGCCGCAGCCTCATTTGCGGCGCGATCCCGCTGATCGCACAGACCGGCGGGCAGACAATGATGTGGGCGGCAGGATGGACCCGTCGCAGGGGTGGACGCTGACCATACCCGATCCCGCGGCCGCCAGCAGCGGCTACCGCGCCGCATTGCAGGAACAGGCGCAGCAAGTTTCAACAAATGCCTTTGACGGGAACACACAACCATGAGCCTTGCTGACCGCTTTGCGGGCTGGGACGCGAACCGCAAGCTTATCGCGATTTGTGCAGCGGCCATGTTCCTGCTGGTCACCTGGGCCAGCTTTGCCCAGGTCGATGAAGTAACGCGCGGGCAGGGCCGGGTCATTCCGTCAAGCCAGGCGCAATTGGTGCAGCCTTCCGAACCCGCAGTGATTGCCGATATACTGGTGCGCACGGGTGAGCGGGTAGAGCAGGGGCAGATACTCGTTCGTCTCGATGACAGCATGGCTGCATCCGAGCTTGGCCAATTGGAAGCGGAGAATGCACGGCTTTCGGTGCGGGCGCAGCGGCTTGAAGGTGAAGCGCAAGGCTCTGCGATGGGCTGCGCGCCCGGATCGGTCTGCGCAGAAGAACAGCGTCTGCAGCGCGCGCGTGTGGCGACTGCCCGCAGCCGCGAAGCTGCGCTTGCAGCGGCCGTAGACCAGCGCCGCCGTGATCTGCGAGAAGCGGAGGCAACGGCAAGCTCTCTGGTGGAAAGCGTGCAGTTGGCGCAGCAGCAAGTCGATATGCTCGCGCCGCTGGCAGCGCAGGGCATCGTGCCGCAAACAGAATTGCTAACCGCGCAAAGGGAACTGGTCGATGTGCGCGGCAGGCTTTCCGCGTCCCGGCAGGCCGCTGCCCGCGCATCCGCCTCCATCCGCGAAGCGCAGGCGGATTTACAGGCATCGCGCCTCGATTTCCGGCAGCAGGCGCTTGATGAACGCAGCGAAGTCGAAACGCGGATCGCGGTAAATGACGAAAGCATTCGCGGCGCGGCAGCACGGCAGGACCGCAACGAATTGCGCTCTCCCACCACGGGCATAGTCAACAATCTACAGGTCACAACTGAGGGCGGCTTCGTCAGCGCGGGTGAAACTATCATGCAGATCGTGCCGATCGGCGACCGGCTGCTGGTTGAGGCACGGATCAGCCCGCGCGATATCGGCTTTGTGGCTGTAGGGGACCCTGCAAACGTCAAGGTGACAGCATATGATTTCGCGACATATGGCGGATTGTCAGGCAGCGTCGTCGAAGTGTCCGCCGACAGCATTTACGACGAAGTCGAACGCGAGGCCTATTACCGGGTGATTATCGAAACCGATCGCAGCTTCATCGAAAAAGACGGGCAGCAGTTTCCGATAGTCCCCGGCATGATCACAGATGTTGAGATCATAACCGGTGCGAAAAGTATTCTCGCCTACCTGCTGAGGCCCGTGACAAGGGCGCTGGATACGGCACTGTCGGAACGGTAGGCGATCTGGCGGAGCTGTTGCTGCTGGATGCCGGGCCGCTGCGCATAGCCGTGTAGCCAGGCGGATTCGCTGTTGAAGCTCATCGTGGCGCGGTAGTCGTAAGATATGTTCGCGGGCAGCAGGACATCGGTCGCATTGTCGAGCATGTAGTGCTGCTGACCGACCCGCACGATCAGCACGGCATGATCGGCATTGCGCACCAGATCGCGTGCGAGCGTCAGAAACATCTGGCTTTCATCAAAGCCAAGCGCCTGCAGCATGTGGTATTTGAGGATTGCATAATCTTCACAATCACCGCGGCCATTCGACAGCGTTTCAGCGGCCGTGGCCCAATAATCGCGCCTGCCGTAGGTGGCATTATCGTCCGCATATTCAATCCGCTGGTTGGCCCAGCGATTGACTTGGGAGACAGTCTCCACGCTGACACTGGTGCTCGCGCCGAGCAAATTGTTGACGCGTCCTGCGGACAATTCCTGCGATGAAACGCGCTGCCAGTCTTCCGTAAACGGCGTCTGCCGGATGCGCACGCGTGCGCTTCCGAGAAAATTGTCAGCCGATGCGCTGGCAGTTGCAACCGGACGGATCGCGCCAGGCTGATCGGTGCGAACGCTGTCGGGGATGGCGATTGCGGCGAGGGAAAGCTGGCAAGAACCAGCGATGGCCAGCGACCGGTGCAATGCAGGGATGGCAGGCGGAGACTGTTCGGCGGCGGCCTCCAGCCCATTTTGTTGCTGCCGGATCAAGTCCAGTGCGCTCGGCTGTCCACCAAGGATTGCGGAAGATTTGGCCGTAGCGGCGGTAGTCGGCGCGCTTGCAGGAGCGGCGGGCGCGAAGCGGCGCGCCGGGCATGAATAGGGGCTCGCATGGGCCGAAGCCACGGGGTTCGGGATATCTAGCGCGAGAGCGGAAGAGGGCAGCAAAGACGCCGATGCGCATACACCAAGCAGCAGCTTGGGCAGCGTAATCGCACGGCGCGGCGTTTCTTTCCTGCTCGAGTCCATGCCGACCAATTGGCCCGCGACTCGATAAAACCCGGTGGCCGGAATTGGTTAACGGGAAAGTAGGTATGACAGAATTGAGCGATTACAAGCGCTTATGTCGGAGATGCGAAGCCAGTGTCTTGCCATCAGCGCTTTGGAATGCTTATCTTTTCAATAATTGGGGGGAGGCAAATCTTTTGACATTCTTGGCGAGCAGAATCGCACAGGTGAAACGGCTTCCGGGCTGGTGGCCCTTGTGCGCGCTGCTGCCGGTGTGCGGGCTTATACCGGCATTTGCCTTGAGCCTCGCCAATCAGCGCGATGCAACGGAAGTGGCCGCAGTGCAGAGCTACCTATTGACCGATATCCCGCTCATGCAGGGGCCGCAGTTCACAACTTCGTCATCGGATAAGGTGGTCTTGCCTGCCGGGTTGGAAGCCGCAGGCGAACTGACGCTCGCAGACAGCGACCGCGCTGCGGAGTTCCTCTCCAGCGCTCGTCAGCCCATTTCCAATATGTCCCCCGCGCAAGATGAGACCGGGGTGACCGTAAACGGTCGCCGTTTGCTGAACGTCAATTATGATCTTGCCGTGCGCGGTGCGCGGTCCGGTGATCTTGAGGTCAACAAGCGGGTCAATCTCAACGGCAGACCCGCTGGTGTCCTCAATGTGTCGATCGACCAGAATTCGCAGCTTTACGTGTCATCGACCGATCTCAGCCAGTTGTTGCCGCAAGAGCTTTACAGCCGGCTGGGTGCAGATGGCGGGTATGTCGCTTTCGACACGCTCCGTACCAGCGGCATCGACATAAGCTACGATCCGGTCAGGGATACGCTCGCAATCAACCTGTAGACTGCGCGCTCCTGAATTTGCGATCAGCACGGGCTGATTGGCGCGCCTAATACTGCCCGTCGATGCGGCGGAGGCTGGACGTTTCTCCATCACGTAGAGCTTCCGGCAAAAGGTCTTGCGGCATATCCTGATAGCAGACCGGGCGAAGGAAGCGGTCGATTGCCATCGTACCAACCGAAGTGCTCCGGCCGTCGGAGGTGGCGGGGAACGGCCCGCCATGAACCATGGCATGGGTTACATCGACGCCCGTCGGCCAGCTGTTGGCGATGATCCGGCCCGCAAGCTGTTCCAGGATCGGCAGCAGCTGCGCGGCCTCTGCCCGGTCATCGCCGGCCATGTGCATGGTTGCGGTCAGCTGCCCCTCCATTCCGGTCAGGATTGACTTGATCTGATCAAGCGATTTGCACGTAACGATGATGGAAGCCGGACCGAAAACCTCATCAGAGAATGCGTTGTTCGCGGCAAAACTCTCGCCGTCCACGGTGTAAACCTGCGCCTTGCCGCAGGTCGCCGAACCATCTTCTCCCGCGCCGAGCAGCTTTGCGCCGGGCAGAGCGCCGAGGCGGCCTGCACCGTCGTCAAACGACGAGGCGATGTTTTCAGTCAGCATGGTCTGCGCCGGGACGGGGCCAAGCGATTTGGAGGTTTCAGCCAGGAAACGGTCAAGCGCCGGTCCTTCGACAGCCAGAATGATCCCTGGATTGGTACAGAATTGTCCTGCTCCCATGGACAGGGAACTGACGTAGGCCTTCGCAAGGTCTTCCGCCGCCTCTGCCAGACGAGCAGGCATCAGGATAACAGGGTTTACGCTGCTCATTTCGGCATAGACCGGGATCGGAACGGGCCGATCGGCTGCAATTTTCATCAATGCCAGGCCGCCTGCGCGCGATCCGGTAAAGCCGACAGCGGCGATGTGTGGATTGGCGACCAATGCGGCACCCAGATCATTCGAAGTCCCGTTGAGAAGCGAGAAGATGCCCGCAGGCAAGCCGCATTCCGCAACGGCCGCGCTGATCGCGCCTGCGACCAGTTCGGATGTGCCAGGATGGGCAGGGTGCCCTTTCACCACAACGCAGCAGCCTGCTGCAAATGCCGCAGCGGTGTCACCCCCGGCCACGGAGAAAGCGAGCGGGAAGTTGCTCGCCCCGAAGACGGCCACCGGGCCTAGCGGGATCATGCGGAGGCGCAGGTCAGGCTTTGGCGGGGTGCGGCTGCCATCTGCGTGATCGATGCGAAGCTGCTGCCACGCGCCATGCTCTACCTCGTCCGCGAACAATCGCAGCTGACTGACCGTCCGGCCTCGCTCACCATTCAGGCGTGCTTCGGGCAGGCCGGTTTCGCGCATGGCGCGCTGTGTCAGATCATCGCCCAATGCATCGATCGTGTCGGCGACAAGCCGGATGAATGCAGCGCGCTGCGGCAAGGGCAGGCTGGCAAAAACGCCCTGCGCTGCTGCGGCAGCAGCGCAGGCATCGGCGACATCCTTGGTGTCCGCTTCGTGGAAATCGGGACCGATTTCTGTGCCTGTTGCAGCTTCTTTGGCGCGGAAGGTCGATTGGCCGCCGCGCCGTTCACCAGCCACGAAATTGGTTCCATCCAGCATAATGCGTCATCCCTTTTGATCTGTGTAGCGCGTCAAAAGCATGCTTGCTTTACCGCAGAATTCCATCATAGGTAGCGCTACCATACAATAGCCGCGATGCAAGCGGGTTGGCGGGAGAGAGTGATGGACAAGATGCATGCAGCCGGTGACGGCAGCACCAACATGGCGCTGATTACGGCCATTGTGGCAGTGGCGACGATCGGCGGATTTCTGTTCGGTTTTGATAGCGGTGTGATCAACGGCACGGTCGATGGTCTGCGCATAGCGTTCAATTCCGACGATGTCGGCACAGGCTTCAACGTCGCCTCCATGCTGCTCGGCTGCGCGGTCGGCGCGTTTGTCGCCGGGCGGCTTTCCGATATAATAGGACGCAAGAACACGCTGCTGATCGCAGCGGCTTTCTTCATCATAAGCGCGTTCGGGTCCGGCATTGCCGGAAGTTCGACCGAGTTTGTGATCTATCGCATCATCGGCGGCCTCGCCGTTGGCGCCGCAAGTGTCTTGGCGCCAGCATATATCAGCGAAGTGACACCGGCACACATGCGCGGTCGCCTGTCGAGTATTCAGCAGGTGATGATCATTATCGGCCTGACGGCAGCATTCCTGTCCAACTATCTCCTCGCCCAATATGCGGGTTCTTCCGTGGAAGCGGCTTGGATGGGTTATGAGGCATGGCGCTGGATGTTCTGGATGGAGCTTATCCCGGCAACGATTTTCCTGCTGGCACTGCTCGCCATTCCGGAAAGCCCGCGTTTTCTGGTCACCAAGGGCCGCATTGCTGATGCCAACAAGGTGCTGGATCGGTTGTTCGGCAAGGTCTTCGCAGACCGCAAGGTGGCCGAGATCGAAACGTCCATCGCCAATGACCACGCACCGCGCCTGTCCGATCTGATCGATAAGGGCACCGGAAAGATGCGCCGTATCGTGTGGGTCGGCATCGGCCTGGCGGTGTTCCAGCAGCTTGTCGGTATCAACGTCGTTTTCTACTACGGCGCGGTTTTGTGGCAGGCAGTGGGCTTCAGCGAAGCCGATGCTCTCAAGATCAACATTCTGAGCGGCACGATCTCTATCGCCGCCTGTCTCGCAGCCATCGCGCTGATCGACCGCATCGGCCGCAAGCCGCTGCTGATGATCGGTTCGATTGGCATGGCCGTGACGTTGGCCGCAATGGCATTTGCTTTCATGAGTGGTTCGCTGGTCGACGACCAGCTGGTGCTGTCGGACGGAGCTGGCGTGATCGCTCTGGTCGCAGCCAATGCCTATGTCGCGCTGTTTAACTTCAGTTGGGGCCCGGTCATGTGGGTCATGCTGGGTGAGATGTTCCCCAACCAGATCCGCGGGTCCGGCCTCGCTGTGAGCGGTTTTGCGCAGTGGACGGCCAACTTCGGGATCACCATGACTTTCCCGATCATGCTGGGCACTATCGGCCTGACGGGTGCCTATGGCTTCTACGCCCTAAGTGCAGCCATTTCAGTCATTTTTGTCTGGCTGATGGTTCGCGAAACAAAGGGCCGCGAATTGGAGGATATGGAGGGCTGATGCCGCCTGCGATTGTCGCTGCCGGTCAAGTGCTTTAACCGGGTCAGAGGATGACAGAGCGAGACCATAAACTGTGCCGTGTCGTCGTTTTGGGCGGCGGCACGGCTGGCTGGATGACTGCCGCCGGATTGGCAAAATTGCTGCCCGATCTGGCAAGCGTCGAACTTGTCGAAAGCGAGGACATCGGCATCGTCGGGGTGGGAGAGGCAACTCTGCCGCACATCCGCGGCTTTGTGGAACGGTTGGGCATCGACGAGGCGGCTTTCATGAAAGCCACCCACGCCACTTACAAGCTGGGCATCGATTTCCGCGATTTCGGCGCCATCGGGACAAGCTATATCCACCCTTTCGGCAGCTTCGGTGAAGAGGTGGCCGGGGTAGGGTTCCATCACTGGTGGCTGGAGCTGGAGCGGCAGGGCATGGCGGGGCCGCTTGGCGAATTTTCTCTCGCGGTCGCCGCTGCTAAGGCGAACCGGTTTGCGCCGCCTGCGCAGGATACCTCGCTCGCGTCGACTTATGGTTATGCCTACCAGTTCGATGCAACGCTGTTCGGCCCGTTCATGCGCGAGTTTGGCACCGGCGCAGGCGTTACCCGCCATGAAGGCCGCGTCACCAAGGTGGAGCGCGACCCCGACAGCGGCAATGTGACAGCTCTGCTGCTGGAAGACGGGCGCCGGATCGAAGGGGATCTGTTCGTCGATTGCTCCGGCTTTCGCTCGGTGCTGCTCGGGCAGGAATTGGACGAGGAGTGGGAGGATTGGACGCACTGGCTGCCTTGCGACCGTGCTGCGGCCATGCCTTGCACTCATGCGACGCCCGACATCAGGCCCTACACCACTGCCACCGCAATGCCCGCCGGCTGGCGCTGGCAGATCCCGCTCCAGCACCGGATGGGCAACGGGTATGTCTTTTCCAGCGCATTCATCAGCGAGGACGAGGCCTGTGAGGCGATACGCGGTGCTGCGGAAGGAGAACCCCTGGCTGATCCGCGCATCCTGCGTTTCCGGCCTGGCCGCAGGTCACGTTCGTGGAGCCACAATGTCATCGGCGTCGGCCTTGCCAGCGGCTTTCTGGAACCGCTCGAGTCCACCTCGATCTACCTCGCGCAGATGGCGATCACTTATCTGATCGAGCTATTTCCCGAAGGCGGCCAGATCGATCCGCGCGACCGTGACGAATTCAACCGGCTGGTGGACATGGAATATGACCGGGTGCGCGATTTCCTGATCCTGCATTACCACGCCACAACCCGCGACGATTCCGATTTCTGGAATCACGTGCGCACCATGACCGTGCCGGACAGCCTGGCTGAAAAGATGGAGCTTTGGCGTAAAGCTGGCCGGATCGAGAAATATTCCGACGGATTGTTCTACGACGCCAGCTGGATCGCGGTCTATCTGGGGCAGGGTATCTATCCCGAAACACACGATGCCCGCGCCGCCATGGCCGATCCTGCGCGAGTAAAGTCTGCACTGGACCGATTGAAGCAAGCCATCTCTGCGCAAGTGGATGCCATGCCCGGCCACACCGATTACCTTCGTGCAGAAGCTGCGCGGCTGGCTGAGCAGGTGTGAGCGCACCTCGCGAGCCTCTACGCCGCGTCGTCGTGGTCGGCGGCGGCCAGGTGGGCGTGCTGGCGGCCATCGGTGTGAAACGGGCGCTGCCTGCGTGCCAGGTTGTCGTCGTGGCTTTGCCGCCACATCCCGCTGCCTTCGCCGATTTCGCGGCAACCGCGCTGCCTTTCTCCAACAGGTTGCATGACCGGCTTGGCGTTTCCGAACAATCCATTCTGCAGCAAGCTGGCGGAAGCCACCGGCTGGTGACGCACATGATCGGATGGGGCGCGCCGCTGCCGGGCGGGCAGGCGCAGCACGGGGCTATGCCTTACGGCGCTGCGTTGGAGCCTGCCTTGCTGACGCGCTTTGCCAGCGACTGGGGCGGCGGATCGAAGAATCTGGGCGAAGAGTCCGCACCTTCCGGTTCGCTGGCACAGGTTCTGGCAGAAGCGGGGCAGTTTTGCGTGCCGCCGGGCAATCAGCCTAGCCCGTTGGATGAGGTCGACTATGCGCTGCGCTGGAACGCGCCCGCATACCGCGATCTGCTCATCAGTCTGGCTCAGCAGCTTGGCGTGGAACATGTACAGGGTGAAATCGCCGCAATCGAGCCTGACGAAAACGGCGGGATTGCAGCTTTGCAAATTGCACCAGCGGGCAGGCTGGAGGCCGATCTGTTTCTGGATTGCAGCGGCGGGAAAGGGCAATTGCTGGCCGCCTTGCCGCGGCATCAGGAGATGGAATGGGGCGATTATCTGCCCGTTCGCCGCGTTATCGTCGCGCGGCCGGGGCAAGCGATGCTGGCGCTGGAAGACCGTTTCACGGTGCTGCCCGAAGGCTGGCTGAGTGAATTTGCCGGACGCGACGGGCTGCAGGTCTTGCTCGGTATCTCCGATGCGGTCGAAGATCGCGCAGCGATGCAGGCGCTGGGCGGCGCTGCGGCCGCGTCCATATCGATTGTTCCGGGCCGCGTTGCCAATCCGTGGATTGGCAATGTCGTGGCGTTGGGCGATGCGGCGGCACGGTTTGAACCGCTCGGCTGTTACAATCTGGACCTTGCCCATCGTCAGCTGGACCTGCTGCTGGAAATGCTGCCCGGTCACCGGATCGAACCGCTTGAAAGGCGCGAATACAATCGCCGCTCTGGGCTGATGATGGATGCGGTGCGCGATACGCTCGGGCTGCATTATGCCTCCGTTCAGGCGAGGCGCGTGTTTGGCGAGCAGCGCCAATCGGAAAGACTGACGCTGGCGATCGATCAATTCACGCGGCGCGGACGCTTGCCGTTCTGGGAGGAAGCGCCGTTATTGGGGCAGGAATACATGGCTCTGCTGGGCGCATTGGGCTTTGCGCGCGGCATCACGCCGCAGTCGCGCTCCATGGGTCAGAGTGAGGCTGAAAAGGCGCGTCAGGCCTTCGCTGCAAAGGCACAGGCTGCCCTGCAATTCGCCCCGCCATATGCAGATTTCATGGGCGCGGTGTTACAGCAAGGCGGGGGCGCACCGCGATAGACCCTGGCTATCCCAGTGCCCCGCGGATCATATCGCGCATTTTGGCGAAAAGGCCGGGCGCAGGAGGACCGATCACACCCTTCGCATGTGGCGGCAGATGCGCAGCTGGATCGCCGCTCCCCTCGAATACGTAATAGTCCAGCATACCTTGCCAAACCTTGCGCTTCGCAGGCGGCAGATGGCGATAGGCCGCGATGGCATGCAGCAGCGCGTCATATGGGCCAGCGATGCCACCCGGTTCTCCATCGTTCCACCAGTAATTCACCAGAATGCTCACCGGCTCCAGCGATTCCACTCCGTGCCACCAGCAATAGGGAATGTAGATGGCATCGCCCGGCTCAAGCACCGCTTGCTGCGCGGTTTTCCATGCCTCTGCGAACCTGGGATATGCAGCAAGGTCCGGTGCAAGCGGGTCCACCATGCTGACGGGAGTTCCGGCGGGTGTCAGCTCGAACGGACCGGGATACAGATTGGCAATCTGGTCTGGCGGAAACAGCGTGAAACGACGCCGACCCGCCACACAGCACGCGACATTTTCCTTCACATCATAGTGCGGGGCCACTCGGATACGATTGCCGATCCATATGCGCGGCGCGACGCCTGACAGCAAGCCGAGCCGATTTTTCCGCGCAAACGAGGGCAGGATCTCTTCGATATCCTCTGACTGGACGGCCAGCCCCGGCGCATCGGGCATAGTGCTGGCCTTCAGCAGATCGGCGAGGAATATCTCCAGCGGGCCGTTGCCCTTGACGAAATTGAGGCCGCTGACATCGTCGTTGTAGAAGAAGCGTCCCTGTGCGCCCGGCTTCGTGGCGATGGCGGCAACGGGGCGCGGCGCGCGTTCCCTGGTGATGTAGCGGACAATCTCTGCGTCGCTCTGACGGGCCGACTGGACTGCGGGCCAATCGTCCACAAGGCCGCGCAGGACGGCAGGCTGGCCCCGTTCGCGGATGGCAGCAAAAACCTCTGCCGTTACCGTGCCCGCAATTTCTTCGATTGCCGCGGGCTGGCCAAGGCTGCTCATACGCTCATACGCTCAGGCGCTGAGATGCAGGAATGGCCGCGCCGTGCTGCGCGAGGAAATCATCCTGCGTCGGCATCTGCGAAACCGTGGTCGCGATGACTTCACGAATATGCGCGGTGCGGCGGCGCGTTTCATCCTCGTCCAGCATCGCTGCGACGGGGTGATAACCTTGCGGATCGACCCCCTGGCCGACCATGACAGACAACCAGCTTGTTTCGGTGAAAAGTTCATTATGTTCCCGAATGACGCGTCCGGAACTGCGGAACATTTCCAGCTTTTCCTTCAGCGCATCGGGCGGATCGAGAGCGCGGCAATACCGCCAGAATTCCAAATCGTTCCGCTCGCTCGCCATGTAGTGGAGCAGCAGGAAATCGCGGATATCTCCGTAGTCGGAGGCCGTTTCGCGGTTGTACCTGTCAATTTCCTTTTGCGCGAAAGCCGTCGTTGGAAACAGGCTCATCAGCCGGGCGATCCCCGATTGGACGAGGTGGATCGCGGTGGATTCCAGCGGCTCCAGAAACCCTCCGGCAAGGCCCAGAGCGACAACATTGCGGTCCCACGCCTTTGTGCGGTGTCCGGCGCTAAAGCGCAGGTGGTTGGGCTCTGCCAGCGGCGCGCCGTCCAGATTGGCAAGCAGCAACCGGGTCGCCTCGTCCTGCTCCATATGGGCGGAGGAATAGACATGGCCATTACCGATCCGGTGTTGCAGCGGGATGCGCCATTGCCAGCCTGCCGGACGGGCAGTGGACCGTGTCAGCGGCTCCCGCTTGCCTCCCAGTTCACACGGGATGGCAACCGCGCGGTCGCAGGGCAGGTATTTGGTCCAATCGATAAAACCAACGCCCAGCGTTTGCCCCAGCAGCAATGACCGGAAGCCAGTGCAATCGATGAAAAGCTCGCCTGCGATGGTGGACCCATTGTCCAGTTTGACGGCGCTAACATGGCCGTTTTCGCCGTTCTGCAAGACCTCTTCAACCTTGCCTTCCACGCGCACCACGCCGTGTTTCTCGGCAATCTTACGCAGGTATTTCGCGTAAAGTCCCGCATCGAACTGGAATGCGTAGGAGAGGCGCGATAGCGGTGAATTGGGTTGATCCGGACGCGGCCAGAAAAACTTGCCCGCTTTGCCCGCAGCAACTGCGATTGAAAATTCATCGAGCGGGATATCCTGCCCAAGCTCGCGGGCGCGCAGCCAGAAGTGGTGAAATTCAATTCCCAGCATGTCCAGCCCGTAGGAACCGAACGGGTGCACATAGGCATGGCCCGGCCGCAGCCAGTCGACAAATTCGATGCCCAGCTTGTACGTCGCGCATGTTTCGCGGACGAATTCCCGCTCGTCCAGTTCCAGCATCTTGTTGAATGCTGCGATTTGCGGGATCGTGGCCTCGCCCACGCCGACAGTGCCGATGGCTTCGCTTTCGACAAGCGTGATGGAAGGCCCCGGGAAACTGCCCATGATCTTGGCAATTGCAGCGGCGGCCATCCAGCCAGCGGTTCCGCCGCCGACGATCACGATCTTGCGGATGGGGTCGCCGTTCACCGGAAGCCTCCGGCTGCAGCGGGAATGGGTCCGCTATCATCAAACCAGGCGCCTGACTGGCGAAGAAATTCTTCCTGCGTCGGGAGGGCCTGCGCGGTCGAGCGATAGCCTTCGCGCATTTGCGCCATTGCCGATGATACGCGAGCTTCATCCAGCGTATCGGCTATGGGGTCGTAACGTTCCGGCCAGATATTCTGCCCCAGCATCACGGCGGTCCAGCTAGGCATGGTGAACAGTTCTGCATTCTCGCGGAAGATCCGGCCATGCAGCCGCCAAAGATCAATTTTTCGGGCAAGGCTTTCGGGAACATCCATATCGCGGACATAGCGCCAGAATTCGGAATCATCACGCTGGGTCGCCTTGTAATGCAGGATGATGAAGTCGCGCACATCCTCATACAATTCGCGCATGCCGCGGTTGTATTCGTCGCGCTCCACCGAGCTGATGATCTTTTCAGGGAACAGCGCAAACAGCCGGGCGATGCCGTTCTGGATCAGGTGAATGCTGGTGGATTCCAGCGGTTCGATAAAGCCCGCCGAAAGTCCCAATGATACAACATTATGGTTCCACGCCTTCTTGCGCATCCCGGTGGTGAAGCGCAGCAGGCGAGCATCGGATAGCGGCTCCCCCTCAACATTGGCGCGCAGGATTTTCTCTGCCTCTTCGCGCTCCATGTAAGCGCTGGAAAATACGTGTCCGTTGCCGGTGCGGTGCTGCAATGGAATGCGCCATTGCCAGCCTGCCGAATGGGCGGTGGCGCGGGTGAAGGGTGGGGGCGAAGCAGTATTGGCGGTTGGCATTGCAAGCGCCGAATCCATCGGCAGCCAATGGCTCCAATCCTCATAACCTGTTTCCAGCGCCTCCTCTATCAACAACCCGCGAAAACCGGAGCAATCGACGAACAGATCACCTTCGATTTTCTCGCCGCTTTCCAGCTCTACCGAGCTAACATCGCCGCTTTCGCCGTGCCGGTGCACTTTGACGATGCGGCCTTCAACTCGGCCAGCGCCCTGCTTTTCGGCCATTTTGCGGAGATAGGCGGCATACAGGCCCGCATCGAAGTGAAAGGCGTAGGCCATTTGCGAGACAAGCGATTTCGCGCCGGGGGCAGGGCGTCCGAAGCGGCCAAGGGCCGCCGCGACCGTGCTCATCGAATAATCGGAAATGCTGCCGCCGTTGCCGCGCGCTGCCTCACGCAGGAACAATTGGTGGAACTGAATGCCGTGAAGGTCCTGGCCATAGGTGCCGAAGGGGTGGAAATAGCGGTCCCCCTGCTGGCCCCAATTGACGAATTCGATGCCTAGCTTGAACGTGCCGCGTGTTGCCTTCAGGAATTCGTTCTCCGGAATGTCCAGCATCGCGTTGAAATTCTTGATCGGCGGGATCGTAGCCTCGCCAACGCCAACGGTACCGATGGCGTCCGATTCGACCACCGTCACCTTGCGACGGCCATTGTTGAAGTAACGGGACATCGCCGCAGCCGTCATCCAGCCAGCGGTGCCCCCGCCGACAACCACGACGTGATCGACCGCGTTTATGTTAACGATACCTTTGTCCATCGTCATGTTGCCGAAAAGCTCCCTTCGCGGCAGAAATGCCGCACCTTCGCCAATCTTTCAACAGCGGACTTGCCAAGGGAGAATCACGGGAATAAGCTTAGCCAATCGAATTACACAGCGTCATGCCAGATAATGGTAGCGCTAACATGGGAGGGAAGGTCTGGTGACCAAGGCTACAATTCACGGACTCGGCGCGTCTGCCGAAAGCGAATTCACAATCAAGAACATGCTGAAGGTTGGGGCTTCATTGGCTGTGCTGGGCGGCATGCTCGCCGGTCAGACGGCGATGGCGCAGGATACCTCGTCGCAGGACGAGACCGAAACGGCTGGCCAGCAGGACCCGGAAGCCGACACCACGATTTACGTCAGTGGTATTCGCCGGTCTCTGGAAAGTGCCCAGAATTTGAAGCGCGATGCCGACACAGTGGTGGATGCCATCACTGCCGAAGACATCGGCGCTTTGCCAGATCGCTCTGTAACCGAAGCCCTGCAGCGTGTGCCGGGCGTCGCCATCAACCGTTTCGCCGGTTCCAACGATCCCGACCACTTTTCGGTCGAAGGCTCCGGCGTGGTCGTTCGCGGCCTCAATTACGTGCGTTCGGAATTTAACGGCCGGACGGCATTTGTCGCAGGCGTTGGCGGGCAGGCGCTGAACTTTGCCGATGTGCCGGCTGAACTGCTCGGTTCCGTCATCATCAGCAAGAACGCCACTGCCGATCTGATCGAAGGCGGACTGGCCGGTACGGTCAATCTGGTGACGCGCAAGCCTTTCGACCGATATGGCCTTCAGCTCGGCTTGAGCGCAGAGCTGAATTACGGCGATTTCAGCGAAGAATATACGCCAACCCTGTCGGGCCTGATCAGCAACACGTGGGAGACCGAAATCGGTACGTTCGGCATTTTGGCCAGCGCATCCTATTCGCAGGTCCGCGCCCGCGCAGACGGCCTGCAAATTACAAACTTCCAGACCCGCGACGGTACGCTGGTCAATGCCGCGAATGCGGGCGGAGTGCAGGTTTGCCGCAACCCGCTGCCCAGTGGGTCCGATAGTTTCACCTTGCCGCCCCCTGGCAGTGCATGCGGAAATTCCGGAACGGCAGGAGCGGACGGTTTCGCGGATTATGCCGACGTGCGCTACGCGCCGCTGGGCGCGCAGTTCCGCACGCAGGATTTCGACCGCCGGCGTACCGGCCTTGCCTTGGCTGCGCAGTATGAAACTCCGGATGGCGGCACTGTCGTCACCGCAGAATTCATCCGGTCCCACGCGACACAGGAATGGGGCGAGTATACTTTCGAAACTGCACCGGATTTGGCCGAATACGGCACATATCCGGTCGGCTGCCAGCAAAATGCAAATGGCCCCAACCTGGTCAATACGGATGGATCGCTGGGCGATGGCACGACCCGCGCGCAGTGCCCCGTCGGCGGCTTCACCGACTATCAGTATGACGGAAACGGCCTGTTCCAGTCCGGTTACATCACCAATCCTAATGACGGCTGGCGCGGCGATCCCGGTACCTCTCCGTTCGTACCGATTGGCGGCATCCAGCAGCAGCTTTCCCGCCGTCAGGTGGACGAAGAAACGACCAATCAGGACTGGGGGCTGAATATCAACAGCCAGCTGACGGATCGGTTGAACCTGGAGCTCGATTTCCAGTACGCAGAATCGCGCAAGGAAAATCTCGATTTCACCATTTTCGGTGCGAACTTCGCGGATCAGGAGCTTGATCTGACTGGCGATCTTCCGATTGCCACTCCGCGCAAGCCAAACATCCTGGCCTATTCATGGGCCGGGCCGACTGTGGCGGATGCCAATGCCACCCGCCCGGAATTGAACAACGCGACAGAGGCCGAATATTTCTCCGACCCCCGCTTCCAGTTCTGGCGTGCGGCCATGGATCACATCGAGGATTCCGAAGGCGAGCAATATGCTTTGCGCGCCGATCTCGGTTATGAATTTGCGGACGATTCCTTCCTGCGCGAAGTGAAGCTTGGTGCAAGATATCAGGACCGCGACCAGACGGTGCGGTACACCACGTATAACTGGGGCGTTTTGAGCGAAGTCTGGGCCGGAAGCAGCCCGGTCAGCTTCGCCGACACGAACCCGTATCGTTCGCAATATTATGATTTCCCCAACTTCTTCCGCGGCGATGCACCCGGTCCGCAAGGGGCGTTCTATTACGGCGGCGACCTGACCGGCAATTATCAGGGTTCTGTCGATTTCGCCCGGTCTGTAAACGAACAATGGGTCGCAAATGGCGGATCCGCTGGCTTTCAGCCGCTGGCGGCGCGCGCCGGTGCAGATGGCCCTTATATTCCATCCGATATCCAACCCGTCGCGCAGGAGGATATTGCCGCCTACGCGATGATCCGCTTCGGCTCCGACGACATCGGCGGTATGCGTTTTGCCGGTAATGCGGGCCTGCGTTACGTGACCACGGACGTCACCTCCTCGGGGCAGATCGGTGTGGGTACGCAGCAGCAATTCAACATTGTCGATCCGTTCAGCACCCGCTGCGCGCTGACCGTTCCTCCCGGTGCGCCTCCCGGCACGCCGCCAACTTCGCCGGGCGGTGTCTGCGATCTGGGGCAAGGCAATTACGAGGCATTGCAGCAGTTCGCGGATGGTTCGACATTCGAAAGTATCGCCGAGACAAGTTATGATTACTGGCTGCCCAGCCTCAATCTCAGGATTGAGCCCGCGGACGATGTGATCCTGCGTTTCGCGGCCTCCCGCGTGCTGACCCGGCCCGACAACGGCTTCATCCGGAATTTCCTGAACCTGAGCCTTGATGGGGCGGGCAACCTGACCGCGCAGGCCGGCAATCCGTTCATCAGGCCGGCCACGGCGTGGCAGTTCGATCTGACAGCGGAATGGTATTTTGCAGCAGTCGGATCGCTGACGATCAACGGGTTCTACAAGGACATTTCCGACTTCTTTTATCAGGATCTGTCGACGCGCCAGATTACCAACAATGGCGTCACCAGAGATGTGCTTGTGCGCGGACCTGCCAACTTTGACGGAAACGGCAAGATCAAGGGCTTCGAAGTCGCTTACCAGCAGACCTATGACTTCCTGCCGGGTCCGTTGGGCGGGTTGGGCGTTGCCGCGAACTATACGTTCATCGACAGTTCGGGCCTTCCGAACAGTTTCCTGAACGGCGGCGAGCTGGCGAACGAATCCACGGTGCCGACTGGCAATCTGCCGCTGGAACAGCTTTCACGGCATAACGTGAATGCGACGGTTTTCTACGAGCAGGGACCGATTTCGGCCCGTGCTGCGTACAACTGGCGCTCACGCTTCCTGTTGACTGCGACTGACGTCATCTTCCCGTATTACTCGATCTTCAACGAGCCGACGGGGCAGCTTGATGCGTCGATCTTCGTCAATCTGAGCGAGAGCGTCCGGGTGGGCGTGCAAGGGGTCAACCTGCTGAACGAGGTCACAAGAACTACGCAGGCCTATACCGGCAATCCGGATGATCTGGCCCCGCGGTCCTATTTCATCAACGATCGCAGATACGCTCTGGTGCTGCGCGCCAACTTCTAGGCGCGCGTCAAAAGTTCTCCCTAAAAGGGCCGCCCGGCGAATTTGCCGGGCGGCCCTCTTTTTATGCAGTGGCCGTAAGGTGCCGGAAGCCGGTCACCTCTGCCAAATGGCGCGTGTCAGACGCTGGCGAGTGACTGCGCTATGGCATCGCGCAATGGCTTGGCCTCATATTCGCTGGAGTAGGGCGCACCGCGGATTTCCAGCCCATCAGGCCGGGCGGCATTGCCGAAATATTGCAGCCAGTTGTACTTATCGACCATCCCCCACGCGAGGATGTCATCCAGATGCGCGTCATATTCCATCAACAGGTCGAAATACCGGCGGGTATAATCGGCCACCCGCATATCGCGCACCGTTATGTCGCCGGGGAGCGCCGCGTCCTTCACGTCGAACTCGGTAACCAGCAATCGCAGGCCCATGCCGGTGACTTCATCCAGGAATGCGCGCCATTGGCGTTCTGCATAGGGGCCAACGCCGGTTGCCGGATCAAGTTCGAACATCTCGATATGCGACTGGATACCCAGGGCATCGACCGGAACTCCGCGCGATACCATCCCTTCCAGCAGCCGCAAAACATCGGCGCAGTGCTTCAGATGCGCAGGTTCCCAGCTCATGTAATCATTATAGACTAGCTGGCCTTCGGGAAGCTGCTGGCGCGCCGTGTGAAACGCCAGATCGATCACCGCTTCGGGAGAGCCCATTGCCCGGCTCAGGCTGGTTTCAATGGGCGCATTGCGATCATGATCTATCGCTTCATTCACAACGTCATAGCTGCTGATCGTGCCGCGATACCGGTCTGTGACGGTGTTGATATGATCGGTCAGCAAACGCTCCGCTTCCGATGCTGGATTGGCACCAAAATCGTATTCGTTCAGCCAGTCCGGAAACCACTGCGGGCGATGCCAGAGCAGCGTATGCCCGCGCACCGCCTGCCCGCTTTCCTGTGCCCATGCGACGATGGAATCCATTCGCGAAAAGTCATAGGAGTCCGCACCGGGCCGGATGGCCTGCCACTTCATTTCGTTCTCGGGCACGACAAGCCCGCATTCCGCCTCAATCACAGCGGTATAGCGTGGGTTCTGGACCGAACCGGCATCGCTGTTTCCCGGTGTCGATGCGATAGCGGAGCCGAACCGGCGGCCGCCGCGCATGGCAATCGCATTCAGGCTTTCAGCCGGGCGGGCTTCGCTTACCCCCGGTCCTGGCATTCGCGCAGCACAGGCCGACAATGGCACGGAAGCAAGTCCTGCCAGGGCAGCGCGGCGGTTCATCGCGAAGTGGTTGTTCATGGTCTACAAATCCCCTGCTGTCTGCGGTTTCATTCCGACACTGTGAGCGTAACTTCAGTAAGATCCGCCGAATTGGGGCCTACCATCAGAGTGAATTCTCCCGGCTCGGTCACGAATTCCATCTCGCGGTTCCAGAACGAAAAGGCACCGGCATCGATGGTGATATCGACCTGCGCGGTTTGCCCTGGCTGGATAGTGACGCGTTCGAAACCGGCCAACTGCTTGACAGGCCGCGTGACGGAACTGACCTCGTCCCGCAGATACACCTGCACGACTTCATCGCCTGCGATTTGCGAAATGTTGGTCACGGGCACGCGAACAGTCACACCTTCGCCGATGCCGATCGTGTCGGACGAAAGCGTAGGCGCGCCAAAACTGAAGGTCGAGTAGGATAGCCCGAAGCCGAAGGGATACAGCGGAGAAGCATCGTCGAACAGATAGCCGCGCCGCGCGCTTGGTTTGTGGTTGTAAAATGACGGTACCTGCCCGGCATTGCGCACGACCGTTACCGGCAGCTTGCCGCCCGGATTCACCCGCCCGAACAATGCATCGGCAATCGCATTGCCTTGCTGTTCGCCGGCATACCAGGTTTCCAGGATGGCATTGGAACGCTCTGCAATGGCCGGATAGCTTGGCGGGCGGCCATTCACGAGGACCGAGACTATCGGAATGCCGAGTGTTTCGAGAGCCATGAAAAGCTCGTTCTGCTCGCCCACTAGGTCAAGGCTGGTGCGGTCGCCCAGATGCCCTTCTGCCCAGCCTTCGCGGCTTGTCTGCTCGGTATCGCCAATGAACAACAGGATGACATCGGCACCGCGCGCAGCCTCCACTGCTTCTGCAATCATGCGGCGGTTTTCTGCCGGATCGGCCAGTTCCACCTCGTCTTCCCACCAGTCATCGTCCAGCGTGATGACCACGCCGGGGGCGTGGACGATATTGGCGCTGTCGCCCAGCAAGGCGCGGATGCCTTCGAGCGGGGTGACGGTATCGCGCGGGATACCGTAATAACCGCCCAGGCGGGCAACATCGCTGTTGGGCCCGATGACTGCGATAGTCGGGCGCTCTGCCCGCGTCAGGCATGGCCAAAGGCAGCAGACCGTCGTTTTTCAGAAGCACGAGCGATCGCTCCGCCGCAGTCCGCGCAAGCGCGATGCCTTCCTCCGTGTTGGAGCGCATGGCAGGCGCGCTGTCTGTCACGAATGGCTGTTCGAACAGGCCCGCGTTGAATTTCATTGTCAGTACGCGGGTCACGGCCTGATCGATTTGCGCCGCAGACACTTGTCCACTGGCAACCAGCGCGGCGAGGTTGGAATAGGCGATGCCGCTGGGCAGGTCGACGTCCACGCCCGCGTCAATCGCCAGCACGGCTGCGGCGGGAATATCCTCTGCAACGCGGTGGCGGTTCACCATTTCTTCGATGGCGTAATAGTCGGAAACGACGGCGCCCTGATATCCCCATTCACCGCGCAGGATATCACCCAGCAGCCACTGGTTGGAATGGCTGGGGATGCCGTCAATTTCGTTGTAGCTGGCCATGACAGCGTCGATGGCCGTGCGTTCCACCACCTGCTGAAATGGCGGGAAAAACATCTCACGCAAAGTCCGCTCGGAGATTTGTGCAGGGCCGATATTGGTACCGCTTTCCGGCTGCCCGTGCCCGGTCATGTGTTTCAGCGTTGCCATCACCTGGCCTTCACCAAGCCGCCGGTCTGTGCCGACGCCCTGCAGGCCCTCGACTGCGGCAACGCCCATTTCACCGACCAGATACGGGTCTTCGCCAAAGGTTTCCTCGATCCGGCCCCAGCGCGGATCGCGGGCGACATCCACCACAGGGGAAAGCACCTGATGGACGCCGCGCGCGCGAACTTCACTGGCGATGTAATCATTTACGCCGCGCACGAGATCGGTGTCCCATGTCGAGGCAAGGCCGATGGATTGCGGAAAGCTGGTGGCATCGCGCGCCGCCAGACCATGCAGCGATTCTTCATGCAGCATAACCGGAATGCCAAGGCGCGTATCCTCACGCGCCCAGCGCTGGATAGCGTTGGCGTAGGCGATGCTTTCTTCAATTGAGCGCGGCCGATTTACGCGCGGGCTGCCCGGACCCATCAGATCGCTCGGCCGGGCAAAAAAGCCAAGTCCATCGGGATATCGCGCGCTGGCGCGGGCAGGATCAAAAAAATTCGCCTCGTCCTGGATTTCGGGCTTGTCGTTCCAGATGGTAATCATCTGCGCGACCTTTTCCTCCAGCGTCATACGCGCAAGAAGATCGGCAACGCGCTGTTCCACCGGCAGCTCTGCATTCCAGTAATCGGCATCCGCCATCGGGCGCTGCGGCGCAGCGGTATCCTGTGCCATAGCAGGCGCCGCTAGCGGAGCCGTCGTCATAATTGTGGCAGCGCCAGCGTACAGCGCAGCGCGCAGCAAATTTCTCATGCGAAAATCCTCTCCCTGGCGATCCGCCTCTTGACGCCGCGCCGCTTAATGGTAGCGCTACCATGATGAGCGTATCGAGTCTTGTCAACCGGGAGAAAGCTGCATTTTCGGCAATGCGGGAAATGCGCCGTAGCCTGACCCTTTCGCCGCGACGCAGCAAGTTCGGCTTGGCGCATCTGGCTGACACCGCAGACGGCGCAAAGCAGGCACATATCATGCCCACTTGCTGCGCAGGGCCACACATGGCTATGGCTGGTGCGATGAATGGCAACGATAGCGATATCAAACACGCTCGTAAGCGCGGCTCCCGCAGGAAAAGCTCCGCCCCGACAATAGGCGACGTGGCAAGCGAAGCCCGCTGCTCCCCCATGACGGTCAGCCGCGTCGTCAACGGGGAAGGCAATGTCCGCGATGAAACGCGCCAGAATGTGCTCGATGCGATTGCGAAACTGAATTACTCACCCAACCGCGCTGCACGCAGTCTTGCCGGGGGTAAGCAGCTTCGCATTGCGCTGGTGTTCGACAATCCTTCGGCTTCATATCTAAGCGAATTCCTGATGGGCGCGCTGGAAGAAGCCAGCCGCAAGGATATCCATATCGTTGTGGAAAGCTGCGAAAAGACGGCCGACGCTATCCCGCTGATCAAACGCCTGAGTGAAACCGGCATCAGCGGTTTCGTCCTGCCGCCGCCCTTGTGTGACGATCAGCGCGTGATGAACGCGGTGACGGAGATCGATGGCATTGCAATTGCCGTGGGGCAGGGAAAGGCCAGCGGATCGCACGGTGCGGTGATGATCGATGATTTCCAGGCTGGTTATGACATGACGAAGCACATCATCGATCTGGGGCACAAGCGGATCGGCTTCATCATCGGAAATCCCGAACAGGTCGCCAGCGGCCGCAGATTGGAAGGATACCGCGCGGCCCTGGAAGATGCCGGGATCGAACTGGTCGATGATCTGGTGGTGCAGGGGCGCTTTACATACCGGTCCGGCATGGCCGGTGCCGAGAAATTGCTTGGTGTGTCGCCAAGGCCAACCGCCATTTTTGCCAGCAACGATGATATGGCGGCCGCCACGGTTGCCGTCGCGCATCGTCTTCACCTCGATGTGCCGAATGATATTACGGTCTGCGGTTTCGATGACACCGCCATGGCCAGCACCATCTGGCCGGAACTCACCACCATTCGCCAGCCGATCCGCGAAATGACAGCATGGGCCGTGGCGGCGATCGCGCGCATCAACAGAGAGCGCCATTCGGGTGAGCGGCGGGAGCCGGAACAGACAATCATGCCGTATAAGTTGATTCGCCGGGAATCTGACGCTGCACCAAGTTTGGCGGGAAATCGCCAAGAAGGCGCGGCAGAAAGCCAGACGGGTAAGTGACCAAACCACCCGAACGCCGTCTGCGATCGCGCGATTGGTTTGACAATTCGGAACGGATGGACATGACCGCGCTCTATCTGGAGCGGTTCATGAATTACGGCGTCACGCCGGAGGAATTGCGCAGCGGAAAGCCGATAATCGGTATAGCGCAAAGCGGCAGCGACTTGTCGCCGTGCAATCGCATCCATATCGAACTTGCCAAGCGCACACGCGACGGCATCCGCGACGCTGGCGGCATTCCGATTGAATTTCCGGTGCATCCGATTTTCGAAAACTGCCGCCGCCCGACAGCCGCGCTTGACCGGAACCTGCTGTATCTCGGCCTGGTAGAATTGCTGAACGGCTACCCCATCGACGGGGTTGTTCTCACGACCGGCTGCGACAAGACCACGCCTAGCCAGATCATGGCTGCCAGCACCGTCGATATTCCTGCCATTGTGTTATCCGGCGGACCGATGCTGGACGGCTGGCATGACGGAGAGCTGGTCGGTTCCGGCACGGTCATCTGGCGCAGCAGGCGCAAACTTGCAGCTGGCGAAATCGACGAGGAAGAATTCCTGGAACGCGCCACCAGCAGCGCGCCGTCGGCTGGTCATTGCAATTCGATGGGTACCGCCAGCACGATGAATGCCGTGGCAGAAGCCTTGGGGATGAGCCTGACAGGATGCGCTGCGGTTCCAGCGCCATACCGGGAACGGGGCCAGTACGCCTACCGCACCGGCCGCCGCATCGTGGAAATGGTGCAGGCTGATTTGAAACCCTCGGACATTCTGACACCCGACGCTTTTATCAATGCGATCGCCACCGTTTCGGTAATCGGCGGGTCCAGCAATGCGCAGCCGCATATTCAGGCGATGGCGGCCCATGCCGGGATCGACCTTGATCCGCAGGCATGGCAGCAGCACGGTTATGACTTGCCCCTGCTCGTCAATATGCAGCCCGCAGGCGAGTATCTCGGAGAACGCTTTCACCGCGCGGGCGGCGTGCCCGCCGCGATGTGGGAATTGCTGAATGCAGGCAAGCTTCGCGGGGATTGCATGACCTGCACCGGCGCTACGATAGCGGAGAATCTCATGGGCTGTGAAAGCCATGACCGTGAGATGATCCGGCCTTTCGCCGATCCTTTGATGGAACGGGCCGGCTTCCTTGTCCTGCGCGGAAATTTGTTCGATTTCGGCATTCTGAAAGCTTCCGTCATTTCCGCGGATTTCCGCAAACGCTACCTCTCTCGCCCCGGCAACGAGGGCATATTCGAAGCGCGTGCGATCGTGTTCGACGGATCTGACGATTACCACCACCGTATCAATGATTCCTCGCTGGAAATTGACGAGAACTGCATGCTGGTTATCCGCTCATCCGGCGTGATTGGCTGGCCGGGCAGCGCGGAAGTCGTCAATATGCAGCCGCCCGACGCGCTCATCAAACGCGGTATCGAATCGCTCCCGACGCTGGGTGATGGGCGGCAATCGGGGACGAGTGACAGCCCCTCCATCCTGAACATTTCCCCGGAAAGCGCGGTTGGCGGCGGACTGGCATGGCTGCGCACGGGCGACATGATCCGCGTCGATCTGAATGCTGGATCATGCGATGCGCTGGTGGATGAAAGCGAAATAGCGCGCAGGCTGGCGGAAGAGCCGATACCTCCGGTGCCGGAATCGCAAACGCCGTGGGAAGAGCTTTTCCGCGAAAAAACAGGCCAGCTCGATCGCGGCGGAACGATGGATTTCGCGCTGAAATATCGCGGCACTTCGAAAAAGCTGCCGCGGCACAATCACTGAGGACGTTTCACGCAGTCTGAATTTACCCGAGCGCTACCCGCGCTTGGGCAAAACCTGCGACTGGCGCGTCAAATCCAAACAGGCTGCCAGCCTGCGGATACTGCGCCATGTCTTCGTCCGACATATTCTTCGTGGCACTGGTGACATATCCTGTGCGCAAATCCGCGCCGCCGAATGCCATCTTGGTAATGTCGCGGGCGGGCATATCTATGGTCGCGGTGAGTTCACCATCGGGGGAGAAGCGCGCGACTTTTCCGCCGAGATACAGCCCGGTCCAGACATGATCTTCGGCATCGACAACCGGCCCATCGGGATAGGCGTCCGGGAAAAGTGCGCCAGTATCTGCAAAGGGCCGCGCTTCGCCAACGCCTTGACGTGACAGGTTGGCGACCATGATTTTCTGCGCGGTGGTATCGGTGAAATAGATGCGGTCCCCCTGCGCATTGACCGCCGGACCATTGGTGATGGTAATCCCGGAAGGCCCCGCAGGCGTGATTTCGCCTCTGTCGAAACAATAGAAACGCCCGCTGCCTGCGTTTTCGCTGTCGTCCATGGAACCAAACCACACGCGGCCCCACGGGTCGGTGCAGGCATCGTTCAATCTGTTTGTTGCCGGTTCGCCGGGGACTGCAGACAGCTTTTCGAAAGTGCTGACTTCAGGATCGAAAATGTAAATCCCGTCCTGCAATCCGCACAGCAGCTTGCCATTGTCCGCAGGCAACGCCCAGCCGATCTGGCCTGGAGCCTCTGCATAAGAATTGCTGCCCGTATCGGGATCGTAGTGCCACAACCGGTGCCGCTTGATATCGACGAACCACACGATACCGCGCGTCAGCGTCCCACAGGACCCCTTCGCCCAGCTTGCTGTCAGCGGCGAGAGTTTGGCGAACTGGCAAATCTATCTCCATCCGGCGTCTACCCAATAATTGTGGCCACTGCACAGCCGCGCGTCATCGGATGCAAGGAACATCGCCATGGCGGCAATATCGGCAGGCTGGATGCGGCCGGGCAGGCACTGCGCCTCCACGATCTCTGCTTCCTGTTCCGGAGTGTACCATTCCTGCTGCCGCGGCGTCTGGACATTGCCCGGCAGGATCGCATTCACGCGGATATTGTGCGGGCCAAGTTCGCGCGCCAGGCTGCGGGTCAGGCCTTCGATGGCGGCCTTGGCAGTCTGATAGACGGTCAGGTTTTCCAAACCCAGATGCCAGCTGATGGAGCCCAGATTGATAATCGCGCCGCCCCCTGCCGCGCGCATGATCGGAGCCACCGCCTTGGCGGCAAAGAACTGGTGCTTCAGGTTCACCGCCATGCGCTGATCCCAATATTCGCTGGTCACGTCTGCCACCGCGTGGCGATCGTCATTGCCGGCATTGTTGATCAGGACATCGCAGCCGCCCAAAAGATCGACCAATTCAGCGATACACTGCGTGTAGCCTTCAATATCGGTAATGTCGCAGCGGTGATAAATTGGTTTATGCGGGACATCGGAAAGGCGCTCACACAGCGCCTCGCTTTCGGCGTCCTGGACATCCACGAAAGCGACTTTCGCGCCCTGCCTGGCAAAGCCTTCGACGATCCCTTCGCCAATGCCGGAACCGCCTCCGCTGATGATGACGCGCTTGCCGGACAGGCTGGGAAAGATTGCCGAACCGGCCGCATCCGGCGAGTTGTCTTCAGTCATGCCGTCCATCCCCAAGCTTCGTCATCGTGCCCCCAATATCTTCGAACCTGTGCAGTCGGCGGTGCAGGCTTCGCCCGTAGGCGCATTTTCTTGCAGCGCCAATATTCCAAGGCCCGATGCCGGCATGCGCCTGTCAAATCCGGTCAATCAAGGCGCGGTTCGAAAGATTGCGCGCGAATTCCCCGATGCCCATCGACCACGGCGGCGCATCGCACGATGTTGTGACCGTGTTGGTTAATTTGCCCAGCCGTTCCGATTTGATCGTCACCGTATCGCCCAGCTTGTGCGTGAAGCCTGCACCGGGCGTATCGCGGTCCTGCGTGGGCGCGAAAAGTGTGCCGCAAAACAGGACAAAGCCATCGGGATAATGGTGCTGCGCGGTGCATTGCCGCACCAGTTCCAGCGGATCGCGGCTGATTTCGCTCATCAGATTGACGCCTGACAGCCTGTAACCGTCAGTTCCCTCCACCGCCAATTCAACATCTGCGGTACGCACATCGTCCATGGTGAAGGTACCATCGAACAACCGGATGAACGGCCCGATGGCGCAGCTCGCGGTGTTATCCTTCGCAGTCGATAGGAGCAGGGCAGAGCGCCCTTCAAAATCGCGCAGGTTCACGTCGTTACCAAGCGTCGCACCAACGACTTCCCCGTCAGGATCGCACACCAGCACGATTTCGGGCTCCGGATTGTTCCAATCGGAATCCGACCGAATTCCGATCTGAGCGCCGCATCCCACGGATGACAGCACAGGCGATTTGGAAAATATCTCTGCATCGGGGCCAATCGCGACTTCAAGATACTGCGACCACATGTCTTCGGATATCAGCACCTGCTTCAGCTGCTCCGCCTCTGCGCTGCCGGGAACGACGGAGCGGATGCCTGCGCCGATCTTGTTTTCCAGCTGGCCGCGAATTTCGGATGCCTTGGAGGCATCGCCGCGCGCACGCTCTTCTATTACGCGCTCTATCGCCGACAGTGCGAAGGTGACGCCGCTGGCCTTGATGCATTGCAAATCTATCGGGGAAAGAAGACCCCATCCCTCGGGCAAGCCGCCTGCGATCGGCCCAATATCCTTGCCGCCGTCAAATTGGCGGCGCGCAACCGCGCCAGACACGCTGGCCGCCCTTTCGGTGAGATCGAATATCCGCCCGCCCCGCAGAAGCAAAACGTTCGGTCCGTCAGGGGTTTGCGCCCGCCCGATAAAGGTGCCGTTCGCGTAATCGCCTGGCAAAAACTCTGATATGTCGCGGCCCATTAGCCTGCCCGTCCTGTCCCGTGATAGCGCTACCATAGGTTTGCGTTGCAATCGGCGCAAGGCCAAAGGCGGTCGCACCCGAGAGAGTAAGGTTCAGTCTTCCGGGAGACCCATGGCGGCGCGCATTCCGGGCAACCAATTGCCGCTTTCACGATCCCAGAACGGGAAGGTGTTGGCATAGGCCCATGTGCAAATTCCGATGCCGGTGGGCGCAAAGGCTTCGCGCACCGCCCGGTGGTATGCAGCGCGTTCCGGCGTGGAAATGTGAAGGTCGTACGCGCCGGTTTCGCCCATGAATGGCACTCTTCCGGTTCGTTCGATAAACGCCTGCACCTTCGCCACATCGCGCTGCAATTGCGCCAGGTCTTCCGCTCCGCCGAATTGCCTGCCCGGCTCCGGCATGTCGGGCGCGGTCCAGCTTGCGCCCTGATGGGTGAACTGGAACGGATCGTAATAATGGAAGGTCGGATGGATGTTCGCGTCACCGGGCAAGGGCAGGCTGGCGAGCGAGTCCACACCGCTCCAGTTTTCGCCGCCGATGATTACGGCGCGCGTGGGATTGCTGGCGCGTACCGCAAGCAGGGCAGGCTCCAGCGTGTCGAGCAGGTTTTCATGCGTCAGCTGATCGTGCGGTTCGTTTTCAAGCTCGAACCACAGACGGTCTTCGGGATAATCTGCAAACTGGCGGGCGATCTGGTCCCATACGCCGCCGTGCCACTGTGCGGTGCCTGCGGGATCAGAATAGATCGGGTCGAAATGGTGGCTGTTCAGGATGACATTGAGATCTTCCGCGAGAGCCATGTCGACCACTTCTACCACCCGTGCCATCCAATCCGGATCGATGGCGTAGGGGGCCGTTTCCATACTCTTGTTGTGCCAGCGAACGGGGATGCGCACGCTATCAAAACCGACATCTGCGATACGTGCAAAATCGGCGGCAATGATGGGTTCTCCGCCCCATGATCCTTCCTGCTCGGGTTCAAGTGAATTGCCCATGTTGATGCAGGTGCCGACCGGCAGGGGTTCGGGAATTTGCACCGAAGCGCCTTCCGAAGATTGGGCGAATCCCGCTGTAGAAGGCGCGGCGCATGCGGCCAGTGCCAGCGATGCTGTGGCGATCGATAATAATAGCCTGGACTTCGTCATGTGCACATACTCCCCTTTGTGTTTCAACTTGCAGCCGACAGGACCTGCACCAGGAACCTGCGGATTTGTTCGTCGCGTTGCGGTGATGGCGGACCGTTCACCCCTTTGGCATAATCGGGCAAATGGGCGGCGGCATCGGGCGCATTTTCGTCAAACACCATGTGATCGAACCACGCCCGCCATGCCTTGCGCTCTGCCGGGGCCTGATCCCTGATCGCCAGCATCGCGTGGACCAGCGCCAGGAAGCCGCCGCCGTGCGCGGTATCGTTGTGCCAGTAATTGACCAGCACGCCGATTGGGCCGAGCGAGCGGACATGATGCCACCAAAGCGTGGGAATGAAGATAACATCGCCCGGGCCAAGCTCGGCCTGCAGCGCCTTTTCCTGCGCTTTGGGAAAATCGGGATACCGGTCCAGATCGGGTGCCAGCGGGTCCACCATGCTGACCGGCTGCCCGGCCAGCGTGACATTCAGCGGGCCGACGTACAGGTCTTTGGTGGCATCTGGCGGAAACAGGGTGAATTGCCTGCGTCCGGCCACTACGCCTGCGAAATTGTCAGACAGATCGAAATGGGTCGCAACCTGCGTTGCATTGCCCAACCAAATGCGCGGGATCGCGGCATCTTCGGGGCTGAGCAACGGAAATGGGTGCGTCGCTGCAAATCGCGGCAGATGAGTGGCTATCGATGCTGCACCGGCGTAAATGCCGATAGGATCCGTTTGTCCTTCGATTTGCCGCAGGTGCTGCGCCAATTGTGACAGCGTTGCTTGATCCTTGTCGAAGTTGAAGCCGCGCATGTCGGGCGAATAGAAAAACCGCCCTTTTTCCGATGCCGGGGCCACCATCAGTTCTGCGGCTGCTCCGCTGTCCAGCCGTTCAATCACGTCAAGCGCGCCGTGCGGATCAGCGCGGCCCGCCTGCACGATCGGCCAATCCGACAACAGGTTGCGGATCACTACCGGACGAAAGGCAGGCCTGATCGTCCCGCCGGAATGCGGCGACATCGGCAATGGAGATTTCCTCAACTGCGTTCACCGCAACAAACTTCCCTAAAAACCGCTCCCGCTACTCGCAGGGCAGCACCACTTCTGCGTCCATCCCCAGCCGAACTTCCCCGATTGCGAAGTCCGTTTCGCCCTGCGTGGTCAGCACGAACGGCAGGTTTACCGCCGTCATATCCGCACCGCGAGAGCGCAGACATTTGAGCGGAATGCCGTACCGTACAAAGCCGCCCGTTTGCGGCATGGGGAAATTGATCATCCCGGAACTCGTATCGCCCGCAGCCCCCAGCATTGCGCTGTCCGGAGCGTCGAAAACGCGCAAGGTCGTCAGCAGCATGATGTCCGCATTGGTTTCCCTGTCGAGGTTGAGCGCGTTGAAATTGCGCAACTGGACCGAGGATGTACCGCCAGCCACGGCAAAGCGGCGGGCGCCCTCTTGCACCACGAAATTCTCTGCCGTCACCTGCACGCGCCCCGAAAGGGCCTGCGCCGGTACGCCGGTAATGCGGGTTTGCGCTTCGTCGCCTGTGCCATTCACCAGCAGGGACCAGCTTGAAGGTACAGTGCCGTTGGCAAACCACAGGCGGGTGTCACCGGCGCTTTCAACTTCGATTTCTGGCAAAACGGTCCATGCCTGCGCGGCCGAGCCGTAGTTGAGGCCGAAGCCAAAATCGTAGAGCGCGCCATCGTCCATGTCGGGCGTCAGCGGCCATGCTGCGGGTAAGGTGCCGGTAAAGTCATGGCGGTGGGCACGGGTGCTGTCCCCGACCAGCACATCGGCAATGCCGCCGCCCTCGCTGCCCGGAAGCCAGGCGACCACAAAGGCATCGGCCAGGTTGAGCGCGGGGTTCACATAAAGCGGGCGACCCGTGATCATCAGCGCCACCACGGGGATGCCCTGTTCGCGCAAGTCTTCCATCACCGCATAAGGGCCGGTCAGATCAGCGTCGAGCGCAAGCGTTTCGCGGTCGCCCTGAAATTCTGCGTAGGGTTCCTCACCAAAGACCACCACGGCGACATCGGGACGCACCGTGAAGCTGCCGTCGGGGGAAAGCTGCGCACTACCGCCGCCCCCTTCCACTGCGCTTCGCAGACCTTCCCAAATGGAAGTAGCGCCGGGGAACTGGCTGTTGTCTAGCCCGGTGCCTTGCCAGGAAATTGTCCAACCACCGGATTGCCGGGCGATATCATCGGCGCCTTCGCCGGCAACGAGCACGCGGGAGCCGGAGGCCAGCGGCAGGACATCCTGATTTTTCAGCAATACGAGCGAACTGCGGACCGCTTCGCGCGCAATGGCGCGGTGTTCAGGAGAACCGAGAAGGTCATATTCGCCCGACAATGGCCGGGTCGAAGGAGCGCCGGCTTCAAACAGACCGAGGCGCATTTTGACGCGCAGAATGCGGGCAACGGCATCGTCAATGCGGCTCATCGGGATTTCGCCAGTTCGGGCGCGGGTGAGCAGATCGGCGTATACATCGCGCCAGGTGTCGGGCGCCATATACATGTCGATCCCGGCCATCAGCGCCTGCGGACAGCTTTCATTGGTGCAGCCTTCGATCTGCCCGTGCGCATTCCAGTCGGAAACCACGAAGCCGCCGAAATCCATGCGCTCTTTCAACACACCGGTGATAAGCGAGCGGTTGCCCGTCATCTTGCGGCCTTGCCAGCCGGAAAAGCTGACCATGACAGTCGACACGCCTTCCGCAATGGCCGGTCGGTAGGGCAGGCCGTGAATATCGCGCAGTTCCTCCTCGCTGATCGACGAGTCCCCCTGATCGACGCCGTTGTCTGTCCCGCCGTCGGCGAGGAAATGCTTGGTGGACGCGAGCACGTATGGTCCAGCGAGCAGATTGTCGCCCTCTGGCGGGCCCTGCAATCCGCGCACCATCGCGCCGACATAAGATGCAACCAGTTCCGGATCGGAGGAGTACCCCTCGTAAGACCGGCCCCACCGGAAATCCTGCGGCACGGCGACTGTCGGCGCAAATGTCCATTCCTGCCCGGTGACACGGATTTCGGCGGCGGTTGCCGCGCCGATCCGCTCGATCAGGTCTGGATCGCGCATGGCGCCAAGGCCAATGTTGTGCGGGAAAATCGTCGCACCGATTATATTGGAATGACCGTGCACCGCGTCCGTACCCCAGATGATCGGCACGCCTGCGCCGCCATCCGAAGTGTCGACCGACGCGTTGTAGAAATCGTCCGCCGCGCTGAGCCACGCGGGGGCGGGGGCAAGATCATCGCCATACGGCCCGCTGTTACCGCCCACCAGGATGGAGCCAAGATTGAACTCGCGCACATCGTCCGGAGTCACGCAGCACAGGTCGGCCTGGACAAGTTGACCGATTTTTTCAGGCAGGGTCATGCGCGAAAGCAGCTGCGCGATACGCGCTTCGTGCTCGGCGCGGCTCGGAACAGGATATTCGTAAGCCGGCCAGATTTCAGGATTGGCGATCCCGGCGCCGCTTTCCGCCTGTGATGGAGCCTCGGTAGCTTCCATTTGAGAGGCGGGAACAGTCGCGCAGCCGGAGAGCAAGAGTGCCCACAACACGCCCAGGCCCGAATTACCAGCGCTCAGCCCGAGCCGCCTACCAGACAGATTTTTCATTCCCAAGCATTCCCTCAACGGCTCTAGACGGCCAAATGTGAGCGCTATCATTACGCAGGATCGGCATCATGTCCAGAGCCAGCTTGCGATCATGTCCGGCAATATATCGACTGAGGAAGGAGGAGGCATTCTAAAATCACCAACTGCAATTCAAGCGCCGAATCGTAGTAAAGGTATCGCTAACACACAGAGGAGTGTGTCCGGGCTAATTTGGCGACCTCATGATCAAAAATGCTGCACTGCAAAATATTCAAAGCCAAGCGCGTAATTTTAGTGTAGGACGCTCCGCGATAGACACTGCGGGCCAGTCCCGGCAGTTCCGTCCCGACATACCCAATCTTTACCGCGCCGCTTTTTCCGGTGCTGTTTTCCTGCTGCCCGAAAGCCCGTGTTACATGACTTTTCCCGAATTGCCCGCCAGCCTTGCCCAGGCACTTGCCGAACGCGACTATGATAGTCCCACACCTGTCCAAATGGCAGTGCTCGAGCCGGAGGCGGCCGGGCGCGACCTGGTGGTTTCCGCGCAGACCGGATCGGGCAAGACCGTCGCTTTCGGCCTCGCCTTTGCTGAGCAGTTGCTGGATGAAAATGGCAAGGTTCCCTATGCAGCAGCGCCGCTTGCTCTGGTCATTGCACCAACCCGCGAACTGGCCCTGCAGGTCAGCCGTGAGCTTGCTTGGCTGTATCAAAAGGCCGGTGCGCGCATTGCTACCTGCGTTGGCGGCATGAACCCGTCGCAGGAACGACGCACACTGAAAGCTGGCGCAACCATCGTTGTCGGGACACCCGGCCGCCTGCGCGACCATCTCGAACGCGGCGCGCTCGACCTGTCGGGCCTCGCCGTTGCGGTCCTGGATGAAGCAGACGAAATGCTCGACATGGGTTTCCGTGAAGAGCTGGAGGAAATTCTCGACGCGACGCCTGATGGCCGCCGCACGCTGCTGTTTTCCGCCACCATGCCGCGCCCGATCGAGGCGCTGGCGAAACGCTATCAGAAAAACTCCCTGCGCATCGCCACCACCGGTACAGAGCGCGGCCACGGCGACATTGCCTATCAGGCAGTGACGGTTTCTCCGTCGGAGATTGAAAACGCTGTCGTCAATTTGCTGCGTTTCCACGATGCCGCAACCGCGATCCTGTTCTGCGCTACGCGCGACAAGGTGCGTCATATGCATGCAATGCTGCAGGAACGCGGTTTTGCCTCGGTTGCTTTGTCCGGCGAACATTCGCAGTCCGAACGCAATCAGGCGTTGCAGGCGCTGCGCGACAGGCGTGCGCGGGTCTGCGTGGCGACAGATGTTGCATCTCGCGGGCTCGATTTGCCCAACCTCAGCCTGGTGATCCATGTCGAAATTCCGCGCGATGCGGAAATTTTGCAGCACAGGTCCGGCCGCACGGGCCGCGCTGGCAAGAAGGGCACGGCCGTCATCGTCGTGCCATTCCCGCGCCGTCGCCGGGTGGAATCCATGCTTCGCAGCGCAAAGATCAATGCCGACTGGATCAACGCACCAGACCGCGATGCCATTCTTGAAAAGGATCGGGAGCGCTTGCTGGAGGTATTGTTGCAGCCTGTCGAAGTAACAGATGCAGACCGCGAACTGGCAGAAAAGCTGCTGGCCCAGCGGACACCGCAGGAAATCGCTGCACTGCTGGTGCAGGCGCACCGCGCCAAGATGCCGGAGCCGGAGGAGTTGCTGGTCAATTCACCCGAAGCACACCGCGATGCGCAAAAGGAACGTCATCGCCCCGGGTTCGAGGACACTGTATGGTTCCGCATGGACATCGGCCGCCGTCAGAACGCTGATCCCCGCTGGGTTCTGCCGCTGATTTGCCGCCGCGGACATATCACCCGCAACGAAATCGGCGCGATCCGCATTGGTCAGGTGGAAACGCATTTCCAGATACCGCGCGCCATTGCAGACAAGTTTGCCGATGCGCTGGTCCGCACGGCCGGGGACGACGAAAACGGCGGCGATTTGAAGATGGAGCTTTCTCCCGAAGCGCCCCGCGATGCCGCACGCCCATCTCGCGGGAATGGTCCGCGTCCCGGCGGTAGGCGCGGCCCACCGCAGGCGAAGCCGCATCGCAAGGGCAATGCGTCAAACGCAGCGCCGCGCGGTGACAAGCCAGCCTTCAAAGGTAAGCCGCGCAAGTTCAAGCCCAAGCCGAACAAGGGGGCGTAAGGCTGCAGGCTCTGGTCTAAAGTTCAGCGCGCACCGGAGCATCGGCTCCGGTCGCAAGCTGCTCACCCTTCCACAATTGGTGGAGGCGGCTGCCAAGGATGTCGCCGGGGCCGGACACGAACTGCGGATGGCCGAATTGCTGCATAACCCCGTGCTGCTTTGCCAGAGCAGCGCGGTCCTGCGCCACGACCGGGCGCAGGAACATCCGGATCGCGGCCTGTTTCAGCCAACCGGGTGCCATGCCTTTCGGAGTCGAAAAGCGTGCGAACGGAGTGAAGCTGCCAGCGGTTGCAGGCGTGAAAATCGCGGTGACGCACAGCGTCAATTCTTTCGCACCTTCCCAGCGCGCCTGTACAATCGTGGGCGGGTAATAGCGTGAGACGCTGCGCTGCCGGTCTTTTTCCAGAAAGCGCGACATCAGGCCGAGATCGGGCCGGGTCTGCTCAATAGCCATATCGATTCCGTCGCCGTGGCTGGTGACGATCAGATCCACCGGCAATCGTTTGTCGCGGCGGCGGATGAAGCCGTGGTGCAGATGGTTGGTGTGGAACGGGTCCATCACGTTTTCGACCGCGTCAAAGGCGCGGCCTTCCCAAGTCCCCTGCTGCCACCAGAAATGATCGAGATCGGGATTGCCGAAATCAAGGGGCAAAGGCGGTTCGGGCGGAGCATCTTCCGAAAGCGTCACGAATATCGCGCCTTGCCTTTCCGCAAGTCTGACTGGCTGGGCATCGAGCCGCGCATCGCCGCAGCGGTCCAGCTCGCAGCCGGGGACCGTGATACAGTGTCCGTTCGGGTCAAAGCGCCAGCCGTGATAGCCGCATTCTAATGTGCCGTCGACAATCCGGCCTTCCGACAGCGGATAATTGCGGTGCGGGCAACGATCGACCAATGCGGCGGGGCCGTCGGCAGTGCGGAACAGAGCGAGCGGCGTGCCGCATACCATGACCTTGCGCAAAGTGCCCTGCCTGATGTCGCGTGCCAGCGCCACCATGTGCCACGCACCGCGAACGTTATCTGGAAATGCGCTCATCCCAAATCCTCTCCATTCCAGGCGATATCGCGCGTTGTTGCGGCCGTCGTGGATATGCCGTGCCGGAAGCCCTGAAACGCGAACGCCGCACCGTCCAGCAATGCGCCTGCGAGCGGGCGGCGGTCTTCGGAACGGGATATGGCATCCGTTCCGTCACGCATGGCGCTCCGCCATTCTGCGACACGCCCGGTACGCAAGGCCAGCGGCAGCCCGAAAACCGCCATGGCGGGCGCAAGGTGGCGCGGCGCGGGGGTGTGATTGGCGGGCATGGGAATGCCAAGCGCAATGGCGCGGGCGAGATCGCCGGAGCCGGTCAGCAAATGCACGCCGCTTGTGGCGCGCGGATTGCATTCGATCAGCCAAGGCGCGCCATCGGCATCGAAAATCGCATCACAGGCGAACTGGCCGGTGATTTCGCAACTGGAGGCGAGGCGCCGGGCAAGTGCTCTCAGCAATTCTGCCCGCTCATGGTCCAGCGGTGTAAATGCAAAGCTGGCACCTCCGCCAAAGCGCCACCGCGAATGATAGGCGCAAAAGGCAACCAATTCGCCGTCATGTGCGGCGGCGTAGAAGCACGCTTCCTCCCCGCGAATGCGCCGCTGGGCGAGCAGCGGGCATTCCTGCGAAGGGCTGCACCGCGCCAAGCGCTCTGCGGACGGACCGACCAGAGCGCTTTCGCCAAAGCGGCTGAACGGCGGCTTGAACACCCAGTCAGCGCTCTGTGCAGCAAAGCGGCGAAGGTCTTCCCTATTTGCCAGCAATTCGAATTCAGGAACGGGAAGCCCCCATTTGCGGCAGGCCTCAGCGAAGGCGTGCTTGTCATGCAGCCGGCGCAAGACGGGAAGGGGCGGAGCGAACAGGCGGCCGGCCATCGCGTTTTCAAGCGGCGGCGCGGCAAGGTGAAACACCTCCTCGCAAACAGGGATGACATGCACGGGAGTGATGGAAGCAATCAACCGGAGAATATCCGCGCGAAATCCCGCGCGATCATACACCGGAGAAGCGTAGCGATGGACCTTGGCGGGAATCGAAGACCAGCGCGCCATGCGCGTCGCCGCGCAATCAGCCAGATGGACATCCCATCCGGCAGCGGCGAAATCGCGCGCCAGGTCCAGCGCTGCGGCGGCGCGGGCACCTGTAATCAGCACGCGCTCAGCCATCGGACCAGATCACCTTGCGGCGCTTGGGGCCATGCCATTCTGCAAGATTGCCGGAGCTGCTGACCGGCAGCCCGGTGAGGCGCTGCAAGCCAAGCGCCGCGTCTTCTCGCAGATCGGGCGGGCAATCGCTGGCGGTCCGCAAAATGGCGGCCGTTGAGCTCGCTTGCGCCTGCCACGCGAGCGCTCCTCCCAATATTTTTTCGATCGTGGCGACAATCGCACGCGGCGCTACTGTCCCGGTCGACAAAATCCATAAGTCGCTGACGCGGCCCATCACCGGCAAGATCGTGCGGCCGGCAAAACCGCAGGGACACGTCGTTCTCTCGTCCAGTTCCAGAAAGTCATCGCCGCGAAACCGGACAACCGGCTGGCTACGGCGGTGCAAATCGGTGATGACCGGGCGAAAACCGCCGGTTCCAGCGACAGGTTCAAGTTCGATTTCCAGTGAATGATCATTGAGATGCAGGCGGCCTTGTTCGCACGCACTGCCCAGAAAGCCCTCGGTCGCCTGATAGATCGGCCGGGGCAGGCGGCCCAACCGCTGCTCCACAAAGGCGCATTCGGCGCGGCTCATCGGTTCGCTGCCGTAGAAAAGATGCATGAGGGAGGGGAGGTCGCATCCGCGCTTCGCAAGAGAAAGCAGGCGGTGCGGCGGGGCGATCAGGATCGTCGGGTCAAAGCTGCGCAGCGCCGCTTCTGTTTCGGCGATGTCATGATCAAGCGGGAAATGCGCAAATTCCATGCGCCGCCGCCCGACATCTGCGTAAAGCGCGCTGCTGGCCCGCAAGTGAAGCGCAATGCGCTGCGGTTTGAAAATCGCGCTGGCGGGGAGCAGGCGGGCAAGACTTTGGCCTATGTAATCAGCGCGTTCGGCGGCATTGGTCAGAAATAATCCGCGTGAACCTCCGCCTGTACCGGTGGACCAGCCTGCAACAATTTCGCCTGTATCCTCGCCGCGCTCTGCTGCGCCGGCCAGCGACGTGCATTGAGTGTGTGACAGGCCAAGGCTGTTCCAGCGGCCGTAATCGCGGCGCACATCGGATATGTCGGTGACAGGAATATCGGCAAGCGGCTTTCCTGCGTGTTCGTTCAAGGCGGGGGTGCGGAGCAAGCTGGGCTGGAGGGCGCGCCATTTAGCCGCGCGGCTTTTCGCCAATCCACTGGCTGATTTGCGCATCGCAAGGTGCGTGCGCAGCCATGCCAGCAAAATGCGTTCAGTCCGCATCGCCGCCCCTGAATGCAGCTGCACTTTGCGAGCAGTGCGATGGCAGGATGGCCAGATCGCCATTGCTGGCTGATGCCTGACAAAGCAGGTCCAGCGTCGCACGATAGCGCCTTGTGTCGCCCAGAAGAGCTGTAGTGATCCGTGGAGGCGGGCGGCAGGAGCTAATGGATTTGCCGGTCCAGACGGCGTCTGCGGCCAGCAACACGTCCCGGCCGTCCTCGGTCTGGAACGCGAGCCCCCAGTGACCGGGGCAGTGGCCGGGAAGCTCCACCGCAAGCAAGCTGCCATCGCCAAGAATATCGCGGCCGCTGGTGAACGGCGCAAACGCCGCTGATAGCGGAACTTCGGACGCGTCTTCGAAATAATGTGTTTTGAGTTCCTGCGGCACGCACTCTGCAAGATAGCCCTTTCGAATACGCCCGATCCGGCCCGCTCTGCGCAAGTCATCCAGCCCGGCACGTGCGCACCAGACCGGCAAATGGGCGAGGCGTTTCAGCCCGGCGACATGATCCCCGTGAAAGTGCGAAACAATGGTCCCCGCCAGTTCCCCCTCGGCAATGTCATGCGCTGCAAGCCATGCCTTCCACTCCGCCCCCGGTCCGATATCCACCGGCGTGGTCCAGCGGTATAAGCGTTCCGGAAAAGGCTGTGTGGCAGTGAGGAATGCCGGATCGTAGCCCGTGTCGAACAGGATGATACCGCGTTCCGGGTGGGAGATTACGCCGACCAGTGCGGGAAATTGGGCTGGGCACAGGCTGCCCCCGCTTATGGTCATGACCTCTGGATGGCGGCACGATCCGCGCGCGATCCAGCGAAAACACACGCGCTTCATTGCGGAGCCCTTCGGGCGGATTGGCGAACCTGATTCAGGATTGTCTGCGTCGCGTCATGCTGCGGCGTGTATCCCAGCAAACGGTGTGCGGGCCCAAGATCGAATGTCTGCGAATAACCGAGGGTCGAAAGAGTATAACGAGTAAGTGGTGGCTCTTTCATGCCAAACAGGCCTGCACTCTTTTCAAGCACAGTCGCAAGCACACGGGCGGGGGCGGCGGGCAGGTCCACAAATTTTGGCGATGTGCCTAAAATATCGGCGACAGCCTGGGCCAGATCGCGCACGGCGATCGGCCGCCCGCCCGAAATGTTGATCGCCTTGCCGTTCAATTTCTCGCACCGCTCGGCAGCTTCGCATACGGCCCAGGCTGCATCGCGCAAATCGGTGAGCTCGATCAGAGCGCGCCCTCCGCGCGGCAGGGGTACACGGCTACGCCCAGCGATTTCGATAAGGCGCGGCAAGATCACGCGGTCGCCTTCGCCAACCAAGGCGCGCGGTCGGATGGCGGATGTGGCCATATTCGTGTCGCCGGCTGACAGCACCATGCGCTCTGCCGCCAGTTTGGTGCGGGCATAGTGGTTGAGCGGCGGCCATGCGGGCTGTGTCTGTTCGTTAATGCCGATCTGGTCTTCGAGCCGCGCGAAAATGGAAGGCGAGGAAATGAAGACAAAGCGTTTTACGCCAGCGGCGCTGGCAGCCGACAGCAACCGGCGCGTTGCACCGACATTGATCGCCTCGAAAGCGCTGGCATCGCCCCAACTGTCTGACAGGGCGGCAGAATGGATGATTGTATCGCGGCCCTCCACCAGAGCGGCTAGGTCGGCGTTGTCGCTGGCAAGGTCTATCGCGACAAAATGCGCATCGGCTGACGAATGGGAAGAGCGGCTGGTCGCGCGAATATCAGCTCCGCGCGACTTTGCTTCGGCGCGCAAGGCGGAGCCGAGCCCTCCGGTGGCACCGGTGATCAGGATGCGTCCCAGGGTCATAGCTGTAACACCATCGCGCCCGCACTGATGCCTGCCGCTGTGCCAAGCAGCATGATCCGGTCACCGGCTTTGGCAGCGCCGCTATCCAGCGCATGGGCGAGGGCGGTGGGAACTGACGTGGCAATCTGGTTGCCATGCGATGCGAAAATATCGACCACGCGGTCCTCCCTTGGGGCAAACAATCGGCGGACGTGTTCCACGCCCGGAGCGCTGGCTTGGTGGCAAACAATGCAGTCCAGATCATCGCGGGTCATGCCGGCGTCAGCCAAAGCGCCATCAATAACACTGGGCAGAGCCTTTGCCGCGGCCTTGAAAATGCCGAATGCATCCATTTCGAAACGTGATCCGGCAACCAGCGCGTCATACCCTTCCTGTACCCGCAGCTGCGTTCCACCCGACCGCAATTGCGCGAGCGCGTGGTGCTGTCCGAAGGTGACGATGCGGCTGGCGAGCTGACCCGTGCTACCGGTATCGCGCGCCTCCAACGCCACCGCGGCGCCGCCATCGCCAAAGATGGAGCGGTTTTTCGGGTTGGCGGGATCAAGTCCGGCGGAGGCAATATCCGCGGCGAACACCAGCACCCGCTTCCACCGCCCGCAGGCCATGCCCATGCTGGCGACATCCAGCGCCGTCATGAACGACAGGCACGACTGGTTCACATCGAACGCTGGAATACCCGAGGCACCAAGGCCGAGCCTGTTCTGCACAAGGGCTGCGGTGGATGGGATGGGCTGTTCCATCACGCCGCACCCGCCGATGATTGCATCGAATTCGCCATGCGCCCAGCCAGCCATGTCCAAGGCCTTTTGCGCGGCTGCCGCCCCCATCATGGAACTGGTTTCATCCCCGCTTGCCACATGGCGGGAAAGAATGCCGAACTGGTCATGCGTCCAGCCATCTTCCATCCCGTGCGCTGCATCCAGCGCGGCAGAAGAGACTGCGTTTCGCGGCAGGTAATGGCCCCATCCAGCGATGGCAAAGGCACTGTTCACAAGACATTCTCCGTATGATTCGCTGTGTAGCATGGCAAACAAATAAACACTGTTCAATTAAAAATTAGACAGCGTTCAATTCTGGCGTTATCCACTGTCTCATGGGACGCAGGTCTGATCATACGGCGCGGGAGCTGCGCGAATTGCTGGTCACGTCAGGGCATGCGCTGCTGTCGGAAAGCGGGTTTGCAAAGTTTTCAGCCCGTGCTGCGGCGCGCACTGCCGGATATTCTGTGGGCACGATCTACAACGTGTTTGGCTCACTCGACGGCTATCTCATCGCTATTAACAGCCGGACCTTCATGCATTGGGCTGCAGCCTTGGAAAGCGCACTGGAGGGTGTTGCTGACGAAGGCACGGCGCGGCTGGAAGCTCTGGTGCAGGCATATTTCGAATTTGCCATGTCCCATCCCAACGCATGGATGGCGATCTACGACCACCGCATCGACCGCGCGATCGATATTCCGCGGGAGGATGAGGCCGCGCGCGAGGCGCTGACGGGTATTGTCGACCGCGAAGTTGGAGCATGGTTCGAAAGGCAGGATGGCACATTCGACGCCGAACACGTCCGCCGCCTTGTCCGATCGCTGATCGCGGTTGTGCATGGCCACTGCGCCTTGGCCCTTTCGGGCAGCTTTGCCTTGATGAATGAGCGTGAACCGGCGGGGCAGGCATTGGCCCGCGTCCTGGAAATCCTGGCTGCAAACAGACCTGGCGAGTGATCGGCAGATTGCACAAGCACGCTTGACGCGTATGATGGTGGTTCATTTCAACTGAAACGGGTCGCCGATGCTTCGCAAATTCTCGCTTTTCGCCGCCACTAGTCTTCTCGCCACCACCACCGCCTTTGCGCAGGTGCAGCCGCCAGCCGATCAGGCTTCGCCGCCGGAAGAGACTGAAGTCACCGAAGACGAGAATACGCGAACCGCGATGCCTGCCAATCCAGCTCCCGGCCAATCTGCAGAAACTCCGGAGGTTGCAAACGCAGATCCGGAGGCGGACAGCGCTAAGTGGGACGTCAACAACCCGCCGGGCGTTACGATGTCACAAGTGCCGATCAGCGTGGATGAAGGCACATGGATGGATGTCGATGTGTCGCCCGATGGACGGACGATCGCCTTCTCGCTGCTCGGTGATATTTACACCATGCCAATTACCGGCGGCACACCGACTCGGATCGCAGAAGGTCTGGCGTGGGAAGTTCACCCCCGATTTTCGCCCGATGGCAGCCGCATCGCCTTCACATCCGACAGGGGCGGCGGCGACAATATCTGGCTGATGAATGCAGACGGATCCGACATGCGCCAGCTGACCGATGAGGATTTCCGCCTGCTGAACCAGCCGACCTGGTCGCCGGACGGGCAATATATCGCGGCGAAGAAGCATTTCACCACCGGCCGTTCGCTCGGCACAGGCGAAGTGTGGCTCTACCATATTTCCGGCGGCAGCGGCGTGCAACTGGTCGAAAGGCCGAACGAACAGCACCAGAAAGAGCTGGGCGAGCCGATCTATTCGCCGGATGGCAGCGCAATATACTACACCCGCAACGTTACGCCGGGCAGCACCTTCATCTATGCGCAGGATTCCAACCAGGACCTGTTCAACATAGAGCGGTACGAGATTGCCACTGGCGAAATAACGACGGCAGTGTCCGGCCTCGGCGGCGCTGTCCGACCCGCTCCGTCGCCCGACGGGACGATGATTGCCTTTGTTCGCCGCGAAAACCTGCAATCGGGGCTGTATGTCCGCAATATTGCGACGGGCGCGGAACGCCGGATTTATGACAATCTGGACCGCGACGTGCAGGAAACCTGGGCCGTAACCGGCGTCTATCCGAACATGGGCTGGACGCCGGACAGTCGCTCTATCGTCTTCTGGTCTGGCGGACATATCAACCGGATCAACGCAGACGGCAGCGGTTTTGCCGAAATACCCTTCAGCATCAGCGACACACGCGGCGTTCTGCCTGCGCCGCATCCGCGTATTCCGGTTGCTGTCGATCAGGTTGAAGTGACCATGCCGCGCTTTGCGGCGGTTTCGCCAAATGGCCGCACGGTCGTGTTCGAAAGCCTGGGGAGACTGTACACCATGCCCGCAGGTGGCGGCGCCATGCGCCGTCTGACCAATGATGGCGGCGATGCGCGGGAGCTGTTCCCGAGCTGGTCCCGCGATGGCAATCAGCTGGTTTATGTCCGCTGGACCGATGCCGGACTGGGCGAAATCCGCACCGTTGGGCCGGATGGCCGCGCAGGACGGACCGTCACATCCATGCCGGGCCATTATGCGCGCCCGCAATTCTCTCCCGATGGCCGGACGATCGTGTTTGAAAAGGGTAGCGGCGGATATCTGACCGCGCCAGAATACAGCGACAATCCCGGCGTTTACCGGATATCTGCCTCTGGCGGAGAAATGGCCCTGGTGAGCCGCAGCCATGCGCAGCCCCACTTTGGCGCGGCAAACGACCGCATCTTCATGACGGGATCGTCAGGCGGGTCACAGACGCTTGTTTCTACCGATCTGAATGGAGAAGCTGAACGAACGCATGCTTCGGGCGAAATGGTGACCAGTTATCACGTGTCTCCGACGGGGCGATTTGTAGCCTTTACAGAAAATTACGACGCCTTTGCCATGCCGCTGATGCCCGGCGGGCAATCGGTCAGCATATCGGCCAGCACGCGCAGCTTGCCTGTGGTCGAAGTTTCGGATTCCGGGGCTGACTTCGTGCATTGGGCAAGCGGCGGGGACCGGCTGCACTGGTCCTTGGGATCGACGCTCTACACGGCCATGCTGGGCGATCTGTTCCCTTCGGCTCCGCCTTTAGAGGGTGAGGAGCGCGAAAGCTATACGCAGCCCGCAACCGGCGTTTCCATGATGCGCACCGTACCGGCAGACCGGCACAGCGGCGCGCTGGCGATCACCGGCGCGCGGATCATCACGATGAGCGATGTGAACGGCGGCGTCATCGAGAACGGCACCATATTGATCAATGGCGATATTATTTCGGCAGTTGGAGCAGCGGGTGAAGTGCCTGTCCCGGCAGGCACGCCAACCATCGATGCTGCTGGCCGCACGATTGTGCCCGGCTTCGTCGATGCCCATGCGCATGGTCCCGTCGCGGTGGACGGACTTGTGCCGCAGCAAAACTGGAGCCTGCACCAGAACCTGGCGCTAGGCACGACGACTATCCACGATCCGTCGAGCGACTCTCCGTTCTTCGTGGCCGAAGATATGCAACGCACCGGCATGATCCTTGCGCCGCGCATGTTTTCCACCGGCCGCATCATTTACGGTGCGCGCAATCCCTACGCCTACGCCCAGATCGACAGCCTGGATGACGCGCTGGATCACGTGCGCCGGTTGCGCGCTGAAGGTGCGCCGAGCGTCAAGAACTACAACCAGCCGCGCCGTGAACAGCGCCAGATGGTGGTTGAGGCTGCGCGGCAGGAAAACATGCTGGTCGTGGCTGAAGGCGGCTCTTTATTCGGGATGGACCTGAACTTGATTGCCGACGGCAATTCGACTTTGGAACACAATATTCCGGTCGAATATTTCTACGAAGACGTGCTCCAATTCATGGGCGGCGCCAACACCAATTACACGCCGACACTGGTCGTCGGATATGGCGGACTTGCTGGCGATCCATACTGGCGGCAGGCCACCAATGTGTTTGAACAGCCGCTTCTTCAGGCACATACGCCGCCCGCGATTTTGCGGGCCGCCAATGCCCGGCGCACAACTGCGCCGGAGGGCGATTTCGTTGACGATGATGTCGCCCGTGAAGCTGCGCGGCTGGTTGAACGCGGTGTTGAGGTCGCCATCGGCGCGCATGGCCAGCAGGCAGGCATCGGCACACATTGGGAAATCTGGTCTTTCGTGCGCGGCGGGATGAGCCCGGTGCAGGCGCTGGCGGCGGCAACAATTGCATCGGCCCGCTCGCTGGGCATGGACAGCGAGATCGGCTCTCTTGAACCGGGCAAGCTGGCCGATCTGGTGATCCTGACCGGCAATCCGCTTGAGAACATTCGCAATACTGAAACGGTTGAGACTGTGGTGCTGGGCGGGCGCGCCTACAATGCTGCAACGCTGAATGAAGTCACCACAGGTGATGCCCAGCGCGCGCCATATTGGTGGGAAGACTAGAGAACTGCTCAGGCCTGGTCTTTGCTGATGAAGGGGGGCGCGGATTGGCGCTCCCTCTTGTCTGGCAACTAGCGCACCTTTCATGAGGGGATTTGGCCAAAAACCGCCGATAAAGCGGCTTATTGTCGCAACTTCTTGCTAACGCCGCTTTACCTTGGCCATGGTTGGCGGCTAGACACCATATCGTGGAAGACAAGATCTATACATCGGACCCGGACGCCCGGGATCTGATCGCGACAAGTCCGGTCGCTTCGGTGGTGAGCAACCCGCGTTTGCCCGATAACCCGCTTATTGCATGCAATCAGGCCTTCATCGACCTGACCGGCTATTCGGAAAACGAAATCCTCGGACGCAATTGCCGGTTTCTTTCAGGTCCTGGAACGGAACCGTGGCTGACCGAAGCCATCCGCGAAGGGGTGCGTGAACACAAATCCGTTCTGGTCGAAATCCTGAATTACAAGAAGGACGGCACGCCGTTCCGTAATGCCGTGGTCGTTGCGCCGGTATACGACGAAGACGGCGTGCTGGAATATTTCCACGGCTCCCAGATCGAGCTGGAAGATGGGGCAGAAAGCCCGATGCTGACCAGGCGCGTGCGTGCGGCCGAAAAGATCAAGCAGCTGTCCAAGCGCCAGCTTGAAGTCATGACGATGGTCGCTGCAGGCCTGCGTAACAAGCAGATCGCTTATGAACTGGGCCTATCGGAAAAGACCATCAAGATGCATCGCGGATTGGCGATGGAAAAGCTGGGTGCGAAAAGCAGTGCGGATATGATCCGGCTGGCGGTCGAAGCAGGCATCTGAAACGGCCACTTCTTTCTGTGGTCAGTTGCTACATCCTAAGGTCCAGCTTTAACCCTATGCAGGAACGGCGCATACGGGCATTGCATCGTAATCGGCCAAGCGGGGCCGTCTTCCTCATCCCCTCCCGCCTTGCTTGTTCCAACCCACCCTTTCCGGTTACGGTGCCACACAGCCCAATCGATAAGCGCCGGATTTCAGCTCAGCAAATGCGGTCCGAGCACGAGTAGCATTCGTGTGTCGATCGCCACATCGCCGCTGCGGAAGTCTGCGATGGTGGCGGGTACATCAGACAGCTTTACGCGGTGGACGGTAATATCTTCCCCAGCAACTCCGCCTCCGGCGCCGACCTTTGTGAGGCCGGTTGCCTTCAGCAAAGTGAACCGTTCGTCGGACATGCCGGGGGAGGAGAAAAAGTCGCCCACAACTTCCCAATTTGCCGCTGCATATCCGGTCTCTTCCTCCAATTCACGCTTGGCAGCGCTCAGCGGATCGTCATTTTCGCCGCCGTCATCGTCTCCGATCAATCCTGCCGGCAATTCCAGGGAGCGGCAACCGAGCGGCACGCGGAATTGTTCGACCAGCAGGATATGGCCGTCCTCAAGCGCCATGATCACCGCAGCGCCGATCCCGCCTTTGCGGCTGACATATTCCCACCGGCCCTTCTTTTTGCCGGTGAGCCATTTGCCGTCCCAGGTGATTTGTTCGGGTGCGCTTTGATCGAAGGGGTCATCAGAATTGCTCATGAAGAGCGCGCTATCGGAGGGTCAGACCTCGATCAAGCGATCTGGCAATTCGTTGTCGTCACCAGTTCCGCGGGGGAAGTGTTCCGACAGGACCACGCCCACGTCGCGAACACCGGCTGCAATGCCTGCCGCGACATCGCCTTTGCGGATTTCGCGAAGCATATCGGCCATCGCTTCTCCCCACACTTCGGCCGGAACAATCAGCGCGATGGAATCGTCTGCCACGATTTCTGCACGGTGCTCACGCATCGATAAATAAAGCATGACCCCTGTTTTGCCGTGCGTACGGCCTTCGGCCCCCACCTTGAAATGGCGCACGGCGCGGTCATGCACGCGCTGGCGTTTCACAGGGGAGGGGGTGAAGACAAACCGCAGCGGGTCCCAGCAAAGAACCAGCCAGACGCCGATGAATGTCAGCAGCCCAAAGCCAACAGTCCAGGCGATAACTTCGCCGTAGATCCATTCATGGCTCCAGCCGCCCAGCATCCGGTCGATGTTTTCGAGGAAGAGATCCGGGAAGGCGGCAAACATACTCATCGCCGTAAAGGCCGCTGCCGCTGCCCAGACAAGGATGACATCTGTATAACCATCCGACCTGTCAGCGATAACCGGCACGATTTCGCCGCTGGTGGTCAGTTCTGCCTGCGCCACAGCATCGGACACGATTTTATGATCAGCTTCATTGATATACGCCATCACCAGCCTCCCGAGGCGCCGCCGCCACCGAAGGAGCCACCGCCGCCAGAGAAGCCTCCACCGCCGCCAAATCCGCCGCCTCCGCCGCCCCAGCCGCCGCCACCGCCGTCAATGCCGCGCGCAATGGCCTTCCCCGCTTCCCACAGGATGATGTCGCCAACTGCGCCGCCAACGCCGCTGCGATATCGCCGCCGTCTTCCACGGCCCGAAATTGCGGGCAGGATAAAGAAGAAGAAAATGAAGCCGAGCCATATCAAGGTGCCGATAGGAAACCCACCTTCAGAACGCGCTTCGCCTGCCTGCGCTGCAATCGCTGTCGCCTCTTCGGGTGGCAATTCAAGCTGCGTGATGATCTGGTCCGCGCCCCACGCGATCCCGCCGGAGTAATCGTTATTGCGGAAATACGGCTTCATCCCTTCGACATATTCGAAGGCAAGCCCGTCCGGAATGATCGGTTCAAGGCCATATCCGACTTCGACGCGCATCTTGCGTTCATTCGGGGCGACAATCAGGATGATACCGTCATTATTTTCGGCATCGCCGAGGCCCCACTCGCGGCCTAGCTGATAGCCGTAATCGGCGATGTCATACCCGCCCAGGCTATCCAGCGTGACGATCACGAACTGCCGCTGGCTCCGTTCTTCAAAGGCATCCAGCTGCTGAGTCAGCTTTGCCTCTGTCGCAGCATCAATGATATTTGCCTGATCGAGGACCGGAGCCGTGCCGCGTTCCGGGAACACGGGCTGCGCATGGGCAAGGCTCGCCCCGAAAATCGCCACGGCAGCGATTAGCAGGACAAACCATTGCCTTAGCGGCAAGAGTTTTCTCGCGGCTTCTTTCACTCGCTGCGCATGTCGAGGTCTTCTGCGACCTCTGCGCCTTCGGTGACGGCTTCGTAGGGCACCATCGGTTCCGCACCGTGGATGATGTTCGCGCCGATGGTGTCGGGGAAGGTGCGAATGGTGGTGTTATACTGGCGCACCGCCTCGTTATAATCGCGGACTGCGATGCGGATGCGGTTTTCGATACCTTCGATCTGAATCATCAGGCGGCCAAAGTTTTCCTGGCTCTGCAACTCGGGATATTGCTCCTGCACCACCATCAGCCGTGACAAGGTACCGCCGAAGGAATTTTGCGCTTGCTGAAACCGTGCCATGGCTTCGGGATCGGAAAGATCGTCCGCATCCAGCTGAATTTCGGGACGGGTCGCAGAAGCGCGCGCTTCGATCACGCTTTCCAGCGTCTCGCGCTCCTCTTCGGAGCTTGCCATCGTGATTTCCTGCAAATTGCCCATCAGATTGGCGCGTTCCTGAAACGCGGCCTCTACATCGGCCCATTTGGCGCGCGCATTTTCCTCTGCGGCGGGGACGGAGTTGATACCACAAGAGGCGAGCGCAATGCTGCCCAAAACAAGAGTGGCCAGCTTGGCCATACGACTGAACATGCGCAAATTCCTCCAAATCCCTGATAGGTGTGTTGTTTATATAGCACGGCAGGCCCACGATACAAGCAAAGCGCTTTAACTTGCGAGGCAATGCTGTCTTTGGCAAAGGGTTAACAAAGGTTATAAGGGAGCTACGGGTTGATGCTTAAAGAATTCAAAGAATTTATCGCCAAGGGTAATGTCCTCGAATTGGCGGTTGCGGTTATCATTGCTGGTGCATTCGGCACCATCGTGACTTCAATGACCGATGATCTGATCATGCCGATTGTCGGAGCGGTATTCGGCGGTGCGGATTTTTCCAGCTACTTTATCCTGCTCAGCACGCCTGAAGGTTATACCGGCTCCACTACAGACTACACGGCGCTGAAGGAAGCTGGTGCTGCAATGATCGGATATGGCGCCTTTATTACCGCCATCATCAACTTTCTGATCCTGGCCTTCATCATTTTCCTGCTGGTCCGCTACGCCAACAAGGTGAAGGCGCGCATGGAAGAGCCCAATGCGGAAGAAGAAGCAGGCCCGACCGAAATCGAACTGCTTACGGAAATCCGCGATGCGCTGAAGGGCGGCGCCCCGGGGGCACCGAAAAACGGCCCGATGGGCTGATTTTTCCCCGCTTCGGCGCAGAACATACACTTCACATTAAGCGGGCAGGCCCTATATAGGTCCTGCCCGTTTTTTCGGGCTATGGCGATAAAATGCGGTGTGCACTAGGCACAGCGGACCCGGGGGCAGTACCCGGCGGCTCCACCACAAACTGCTGGTAAATCAGCAGGTTATGACGGGGCCGAACTAGGATCGACGTGTGTTGAAAGGCACTGTTTTTGCCCGGGCTGAGATCCCCCGTTAAACGCTCACAACACATAAGTGCAAACGATAACGAAGCACTCGCAATCGCTGCGTAATTTGACGTCCTAACGGACTGAATTTACAAAGCTAAAGCGCGGTTGGACCGACCGGGCAACAGAACGGATTCCGGGGCTCCGGGGGTAGCTAGCAACAGAAACCCCCACTTCTATTCATGCAATCAGAGAAGGGCATCTCCGCCATCTCTGCGGTCCTTGCCCCCGAAATTCATTGCTCGGGTAGCTAGCAACACAAACCCCCACCTTATCCTGTCATCTGCTGGTCTACGCGCTGACGTCTTCAACAGCGTCCCGCTCCGCCTTTTCGTACTTCAGGCAGTCGAGGATCTTTGCGCCTGCCAGAAATACAGCGCCGGTGCAGGCGAGGAACAGGGCGTAGCCGCCCCAGCCGGGATATTGATGAATATAGGCGGTGCCGCGTGAGGTGGCGCCCAGGGCGAGCGCGTAGATGATCAGATACGCTTCCCAGCGCGTCTTGATTACGAACAACCTGCCTAATTTGCGAAACATCCGGACCCTCATCGTTAACGCTTTACACAGCAAGCACCGTGCCAAGCACGGGTTGCTGCGCATCACGATGGTTAAAGCAGAGCGGCATGTAAAGCAATCCGACAGGGATCGTCGCAGACTCAGATAAGCTCTGAAAGTTCAAAGGCTTCCAGCAATTTCGTACGCGCAGTTATCACCGCATCAGCGAGTTCCGCGCTGCCGATTTGCGCAGGGTCGATGCTCTCGGGCCAATACGCCGTGATGACCTGCTCCAGCAAGGTGGCCTTCGCATCGTCCAGCATGAAGCGCTGATTGACGGCAGCGGGATCGGCGACAATGCGCAGACGAAGACATGCCGGACCGCCGCCGTTCGCCATGCTCTGGCGCACGTCGACCACCTTCACATTGCGGATAGGGCCATTGCCCGCGAGCATTTCCTGAAGCCAGGTCCACACAGGCGTGCTGTCGCGGCATTCTTCGGGCACCACCAGCGTCATACCCGAACCGTCGGGCGGGGTCAGCAGTTGGGCATTGAAGAGATACGAGGAAACGGCTTCCTTCAGGCTGACGGCCGCTGCTGGAACTTCCACCACCTGCACGCCGGGGCATTTCGCAGTGATGGCCGCATAGGTGCCCGCGGGATCAGCAAAGGCCTGTTCATGCGTGAACAGCACATTTTCATTGGCGACCGACACCACGTCGTTGTGAAATGCGCCGGTCGCGATCGCTTCGGGCGCCTGTTCCACAAACAGGACGCGGTCAGGGTCCAGGCCGTGTTTGCGCGCAACGATACGGCTTGCCTGTTCGTGCTGGCGTGCGGGGAAGGGACCGCCGCTGCGACCGTAGACGAATACTTCCAGCCCGGTCTCTTCATGAGAATCGGCAAATCGCATGTGATTGGCTGCGCCTTCATCGCCGAAGCATGGCGGCGCGGGGTCATGCACTGCGAAATGCGCTGTATCGGCAAAGGCCAGCCGAAGCTGCGCCAGCGTATCGGGCCATTCCTGGCTGCGGTGCGGCATAGTGACGAGGTTGGCGACGGTCAGGTGGCATTTGCCGTCTGCGGTGTCGGGCGCCGGAGAAACAGTCGCCGCATTGGCCGTCCACATGGAACTGGCTGACCACGCACCGGAAGTTAGCGCCGGATCGGTGCTTTCATCAGCGGCTAGCGCCTCCAACCAACAGCGATTGGGGCGGGGCGGCGGTACGAAAAAGCCTTGCGCCAGGCCCATCGCCATATTGCTGCGCATCTTGGCGACGCCTTGCAGGGCGGCAGCGCGCGGATAAGCGGTGGCGCCAGCGTTCTTGGTGGCCGCCAGATTGCCAAGGCTTAGGCCAGCATAATTGTGGCTGGGGCCGACAATGCCGTCGAAATTGATTTCGGTCAGGCTCATCGCAATATGCTCCAGACTTGGTCGCCTTCGCTGACTTGCAGCAAATCCGCAGATTGCGCGTCAATCGCCACGCCATCGCGTTGCAATTCGCGCGCTCCGTAACAGCAGCGGAAGTTCTGCATCCGGCCCGCCCCGATCAGCGCCTTTTCTCCTTTATCGAGCGTGATCGACTCAATCGTGCCTTCATGCGCATCGGCGATGGACCGCACGCGGTCTGTCGGCGCGATCATGGTAGGGCCGCCATCGAAAATATCGACGTAGCCTTGATAGGAGAAATTCTCATTCTCCAGCATCCGCATGGCCGCCCGCCCGCTGGGGTGGGGCAGGCCGATGACGCGGCGCGCCGCCTCATCCAGCATGGCAATGTAGACCGGGTGCTTGGGCATCAGATCGGCGATGAACTGGTTGCCGTGAATGGCGTTGAACTCGTCCGCTTCCTGAAAGCTCATGCCGAAGAATTTGCCGCCGATGGCATCCCAAAAGGGCGATCCGCCGCGTTCGTCGATAATGCCGCGAAGTTCCGCCAGAACCCGGTCCCCAAATCGCTCCCGGTGGCTGGCGATGAACAGGTACCGGCTGCGCGCGAGCAGCAGGCCAAGACCGCCCGCACGTTCGCCGGGATGCAGGAACAGTCCGCCAACTTCGCTGCAACCGCCCAAATCGTTGACCAAGCTGAGAAGTTCTGCGGACACAGTTCGGTCAAGCTCCTGCGAATGCTGGGTCAGCTTTGTGATGCGATAGGAATAGAACGGCCAATTCTCTCCGACTTGCGAGAACAGCTGGCAGGTGCCGCGCACATCACCAGTGTCGGTATTTTCAAGCACGAGAACAAAGGTCTCGCCCTTGATCTCGTCACCTTCGCGCGCGAATGCTGCGTCCGATCCGGCGAGCTTTGCCGTCAGGGAATTGCGGTCTGGCGGCAGATTGGTGAATCCGCCGCCCGTCAGCTTCGCCATTTCATACAAGGCCTGAAGATCATCCGCCTTGGCGGCGCGCATCACGAAGCTCACAATGCTTCTCCTGTGGCAAGGCGGTGGAGAACAATCGCCGATAGCTGGGCGCGTTCGGTGAGGGAGGGGACAATCATGAATTCGTGCGGCGAGTGGATCTTGCCACCGCGCACACCCATCGTATCTACCACGGGCACGTGGTTGGCCGCGATATTGTTGCCGTCGCACACGCCGCCGGTGCTTTGCCAGCCGATCGTCTGCCCCAAGGCTGCGCCGGTATCGCGCACAAGGTCGAACAGTTTCTGCGCACGCTCGTCGACGGGTTTCGGGGGACGTGAAATTCCGCCGTGGCAATGGGTGCCAACATCATGGGCCGCCTCAAGATCACGCAGCATGGCTTTCAGATCATGCGAGAATTTGTCCGCGGCCTCTGTGGTTTTGGGACGGATATTGAAACGCAGTACTGCATGGTCAGGCACAACGTTGTTGGCAGCGCCGCCGTCGATCTTCGCCGGATTGATCGGCAGGTCGCCGTGCTGCATCGCTTTGAGCCGCATGGCGCAATCTGCCGCTGCTACGATGGCATTGCGCCCGTCCTGCGGATTGCGGCCCGCATGGGCGGACTTGCCGGTGAAGGTGACGGAATAGTTGCCGCTGCCTCCGCGTGCATGGGCCAGCGTGCCATCGGGCAGGGCGGAAGGTTCATAGGTGAGCGCCGCATGCTTGCCGCGCGCCAATTGGTCGATCAGCGCGGCGGAAGATAGCGACCCTGTCTCCTCGTCCGAATTGATCATGACGTCGTAACCGATGGATGCCGCCGCATCGCTCGTCTCCAGCGCGGTCAGCGCCTCCAGCATGATTGCAAGGCCTGCCTTCATATCTGCCGTGCCGGGACCGTTCAGCGTTTCGTCGTCCAGCCAGACCTGGTCCTGAAATGGATGATCGGCCGGAAATACAGTATCCATATGGCCGGTCAGCAAAAAGCGCCGCTCCGCTTCTGGACGGACCGAGCAGACCAGATGTCTGCCGTGCTGCTTCTCAACTTCCCGCCCGTCTGCATCGACCACGGTGACAGGGGCAGGCTCGCGCAGGGCCACGTCGCCGGGCAAGCCGGAAAACGCCTCTGCGAGAGCGTTTGCCACCTCTGCCAGGCCCGCCAGATTGGAAGTGCCGGAATTTGTCGCGGCCCAGTTCTGCGTTCGGTCCAGCATGCGCTGCTGATCGATGTTCTGGATCAGGACGGTTTCAATTTCGGAAAGCTGTTTCATTCGCAACCGCACTGAATGCACCGGTGACTTCTGTCAAATATCTGTACGCGTCCGCACGCGAAACTTAACCGGCTACTAAGGATTTTTGGCCTAGTCACCTCGCTATGTTCAATCTGGAGCGATCCCATGCTGGCTGGCGCTGAACAGTCGCGCGTCGATACGCGCATGACTGCCATGCTGCCCGGCACGATGCGCGATGACCGCATGATACAGGACGTGCGCGTTGGCGATATCTCCCCAAAGGGCATGATGATCGTCAGTTCGCGCCCGCCGTCGCGCGGCGACATCGTCGATATTTCCTTTCATGGACACCATCTTGCCGGGCGCGTCATGTGGGTGAATGGCAGGCGATTTGGTGTGCGAACGAGCGAACGGATCGACGTTGACGCAATCCTGAGCGGAAGTGCGCCCAACAAGCGCAAAACGGGCAAGAAAATCGAAGAGCCCGATAATCCGGAGTGGTCGCCCAAGGCCATGTTGCTGGGATACGGCGTGCTGGGTCTGACAGCCTTTTCGACCGCCTATCTGATCGTGACCTATTTGATTCTCTGATCGAGAACGCGGGCAAGGGCGACAAAGTCATTGACTGCCAACGTTTCGGCCCTTCGGGTCGTATCCAGTCCAAGGTTTTCCAGCGCTTCCAAAGCGCCTTCGACCCCCTTGAGGCTCTGCCGGAGCATTTTTCGCCGCTGGCCAAAGGCAGCCTCTGTCAGCCGTTCAAGGGTGCGGATATCCACATCTTCCGGAGCAGCGGCGGGTTCCACATGCACAATCGCGCTCATCACCTTGGGCGGCGGCGTAAAGGCGCTGCGATGCACTTTCATCGCCAGCTTGGCAGTGCTGCGCCATTGGGAGAGGATGGCAAGGCGCCCATATTCGCCGGTGCCAGGGGCAGCGATGATGCGGCGCGCAACTTCCTGCTGAAACATGAGTGTGAGGCTGGTCCAGCGGGGCGGCCATGCGCTTTCCGCCAGCCAGCGCGTGAACAGCGCTGTGCCGATATTATAAGGAAGGTTGGCGACGACGGCGAAGGGTTCACCCATCAGATCGCCGTGATCGATCGCAAGGGCATCTTCCTCCACAACGCGCAATTGGCCCGGAAAGGCGTCCTGCAATTCGGCTAGCGCGGGGATGCAGCGGCTGTCGCGTTCGATAGCGCTAACGCGCGCTCCGGCTCTGAGCAATGCGCGGGTCAGGCCGCCCGGACCCGGCCCGATCTCGAGCACAGCCTTGCCCGTCAGGTCGCCCGGGATTGCAGCAATGCGGCCAAGCAATTGTTCGTCGAACAGGAAATTCTGGCCAAGAGCCTTGGACGCGGAGAGTCCGTGGGTCTTGATGACCTCTCTTAATGGCGGAAGATCAACCATTGGCGCGCCGCGCCGCTATCTCGCCGGCCATACGGATTGCCGCAATCATCGCGTCAGCTCTCGCGGCACCCTTTCCCGCAATATCGAATGCCGTGCCGTGATCGGGAGAAGTGCGTACAATTGGCAAGCCGAGCGTGACGTTGACGCCCTCATCGAAGTCCAATGCCTTCAGCGGCACCAGTGCCTGATCGTGATACATCGCGATCGCGGCATCGAAGGTAGTGCGCTTGTGCGGGGCAAACAGTGTGTCGGCGGGATGGGGGCCGGTGGCATCAATGCCCTCTGTGCGCAGCTGCGCGATGGCGGGCGCGATGATTTCTATCTCTTCGCGCCCCATACGCCCGTCCTCGCCGGCATGCGGGTTCAATCCGGCAATTGCGATGCGCGGTTCGGCAATGCCGAAATCCGTGTGCATTGCGCGGGAAACGATGCGGGTGCGATGAATGATAAGGTCACAGGTGATCAGCGCCGGCACATCGGCCAGCGCACAGTGCACCGTCAGCGGCACAGTCTTCAGGTTAGGACCGGCCAGCATCATGACGGAGCTGTCCCGTCCAAGATCGCACATGTCCGCCAGCATTTCAGTCTGACCGATGAAACCGGGCGAAATTTCCGCGATGGCCGATTTCGCCACCGGTCCGGTGACGACGCCGCTGAACTCGCCCGCGATTGTGCCTGCTATGGCCTGTTCGAGCGACTCCAGCGCGGTTCGTGCCGAAGATTTGTTCGGAGCGCCGGGATTGTAAGGACCATCCGGTCCGGCCCGGCATGGGATGCGATCATGACCAGCGGCGCTGGCCATGATCCCTGCGCCGCCGATCACCAAAAATGGCGGCAGGCCCAGTTCCTCGCGCCGCGACCATGCGGCGGCGATGATTTCCGGCCCGACTCCCGCCGGATCGCCAAGCGATACAGCGAGAGGTTTCACCGGATCAGTTATATTCGATCACCGCATCGCGGCGCAAATCGCGCAGGTACCGCTGGGCACGGCGGTTGATACGCTCGTCCTCGATCTGGCCCATGATCTGGTCCACGCTGGGGCCGGATGTCTCTTGCGGATCATCACGGCCGCAAAGCATCAGCACGCGAATGCCTTCCGTCAGGTCACCGAAGGGCGGAGTGGTCTGGCCGACACTGAGCGACAACAGCGCGCCCTGCAAAGCCTCTGGCAATTGGCGTACAGTGATTTCGTCATTGTCCACGGTGGTTGCGCCAACCGCTGCGGCATCAGCGTCCGCGGTCCCGCAACCGCTCATGCCGTCGACCGCAGCGATGAAGGCCGCGCCCTGGCGCTCGGCTTCGGCCTGCGAAGTTCCGGGGGCGAAATTGTATGAAATCTGCTTCAGACTGAGAACCGCGTCGCGTGGATCGGCCATGCCGATCTGGCGCTGGTCGATCATCAACAGGATGGAATAACCGCCGGGAATTTCCAGCGGGCCGACAAGTTGGCCCGGCGTCATCTGCGCGGCGGCGGCTTCAAGCTGCGGCTGCTGCAATTGTTCGAGCTGGATCCAGCCCAGATCACCGCCGACGATGGCACTCGATGCTTCGGAATACTGGCGCGCGTAAGCGACAAAGCTGCCGCCCTGACGCAATTGCGCAATAATCTGTTCGGCGTTGGAACGGACCTGCGGAGCATTGACGGAGTTCGCCGACAGGAAAATCTCCCCGAGCCGGTATTCGGTTGTGCCGCGCGATTCCTGCAGACGGGTCCATAAATCAGTCACTTCGCCTTCGGACACATTCACGAATGGCACGACATTACGGCGGAGCAGGCGTTCCCACGCCAATTCCCCCTGGATCTGGCGCTTGATAGAGCGCGCCGAGGAGCCGACAGATTCCAGATAGGCGTCCATTTCGGCAACGCTCATCCCGCGGGTTTCGACGGCAAACCGTTCGTATGAGGAGTTCACCTCTTCCGATGTGACTTCCATGTCGAGCGCGGCAGCTTCCTGCACCTGCAGCGTTTCATCAATAAGATTGCGCAGTACCTGCAGACGCACGCGGGCAACTTCCTCTGGCGGAAGAGCAACTTCCTGCGCTGCGAGAATCAGTGCCAGACGATGATCGATATCGGTCCCGGTGATGATGTTGCCGTTCACCCGCGCCGTAGCGCGCCGGTCATTGCGGTTTTGCGCTTGCTGCATGATGAAGGAAACATCTTCGGGCAGGTTGAAGGCATCGCTGCCAGCGACCTGCGCCAGCGCGCCCGTACTGGCGAGCGGAGCGGTAATGATGGCTGCACCGAACCCGGCAACGGCGATCCGCAAAGCGTTTTTCAAAATCGAATTCACGTTTTTCATAATCCTTAAGACGGCCTGTTTTTGGCCCAGTAGCAGGCGCGCGAAAACGGCACCCCGTATCTTTCGCCTACTGTCAAAATGCGGCTTAACCCTAGCTGAGCCATATTCGCTCGCCAAGGGTGCGATGGATGCAATGCGTTCAGAAACCCAGATTGCGCAGAGAGAAATAGATGCGGAAGCTGTTGCCGTTCTCGGCATCGGCCAGCTGAATATAGTCGCGCCGCCAGGTCAGGCCGAATTCCAGACAATCGTCAGCATAGGCAATGCCCAGGCGCGTTCGCAGCGGTTCAAATCCGTCTGAAGTGAACGATGGGTCTTCTTCACGGTCGGTCAGATTGACGACAGCGGAGCCGAACACGGACCAGTACCGTGCAAAAGCATACCGCCCTGCGGCGCGCAGTTCCTCGCGGTCCTGCAAATCTTCAAAAGTGAAGTCGATGTCGCGGTTCAGCCGCAGATACCCGATTTCCAGATAGGTGCGGTCCGACCCGATTGTCGCGTCAACTTCGTTGCGGCGGACAGCGAAATTATCCTTGTCCAGCCGGAACCGGTGAGTGAATTTCAGGAAGTCATTGTAGCGCACTTCGGTGCGGCCCACGAAATCGGAGAACTGCTCGTTAAGACCGGTGCCATCGGGAAACAGCGTGGGCTCGTCTGTCAGGCGATAGGATTGCCCGATTGACGTGCTGAGCCGCCAGCCGGGCAGATTGGCCTGCCAATCGACACCGTATGTCAGCCGTACGCCATCTTCGACGCGGTCATACCCGGGGAAACGATTGAGGGCGAAAAGGTTGGAATCTTCCAGATCGATCGCGCGGGCATCTTCGTTGGGAATATCGAGATTGCGAACCTGCGGTGCAGCGACAAGCTGCACGCGCGGAGTGACGATTTGCGTTCCTTCCAGAAAACTCCCGATAAAGGGCCACTGTACGTCCACCGCCGCCAGCGCAATTGCGCGCGCCTGCCATCCGCTTTCACCGCGATAGCTCGGGTTGGTGTTGAGCATATTGTCGCCGGAATGATAAACATCGCCGCGCAGCAGACCCGTCACCGTGACTTCCTGACCCCACGGAGTGATTCGCCGCAAGTCCCACTGCGCACGGGCAAAGGCGCGCTGCGTATCCTGCCCCTCTGCCCGCGTGATCGCGAGCGTGTTGGCCTGCACTTCAACCTGTCCGCCCAGCACCGGGTCCTGCAACCGGTAACGTGCATCGATCAAGGGCAGGGCAAGAGGTACCTGGCCCTGATCTGTGCTGACCAGCAGGGCCTGCGTCGCCCAACCGGCAATCGAAACGTAGGAATTGTCGTCAATCCGCTCGAATTCTATCGTTGAACGGATGCGGTCTTCGCGGCTGATGTCGTAGCGGCGCAAGAATGTGCGGTCGCTGGCAATCCGCACCGATCCACTCGCGGTCCAGTTTTCGTCCAGCTGGAAGCGCCCATTGGTATTCAGATACCCGCGAAAATTCCGCTCCGAAGTGGGCTGGGTGGCATTGAGCTGGATCCGCGAACCGTAGGTCGCATAGCCCGTTGCCTGAAACGCGCCCTTGCCAGTCAGTTGCCGATATTGCGCCGATACCATCGGGGCGGCCTCGGTGTAGACATAGCCGGTTACGGTCAGATCGCGATTATCCGCAAGCCGAAAATAGTAACTGTCGCTTATCTCGAGGCCGTTGGAGGCCGTCAGACCGATGTTGGGCACGAAAAAGCCGCTGGTGGCGCTGCCATCGGCGCGTATCGTGAGGCCCGGCAGCGGCAGAATGCGCGCGCCGAACAGTTCCAGATAGGCACCGGAAAACCGGACCTGTGCGGTTTCGCTGTCGTAAAACACGCGTTCTGCCGTGATGCGCCAGCTCGGGCTGCGCGGGCAGCCATCGGCATCGACCACGGCGCATGATGAATAGACCGCACGGTCCAGAGCAATGTCCCCGTCTTCCGTGCGCGTGGCCTGTGCTGCGGCGAGCCGTGCGCCTTGCCGGAATGCGAGGAGCAGATTGCTCATCGCGCCCGCTTCCAGCTCATCCGTCAGCACGACATTGTCTGTGAAGAGCTGGTTTCCGTCCGGATCGACGATTCGTACTGATCCGCTGGCCACAATCTCTCCGGTCAGTCGGTTCCAGGTGACATCATCGGCGCGAAGCGATTGGTCACCGGACCGGAGCAAGACATTGCCTGATGCGGTAACTGTATCGGTGTTCTGGTCATATTCCAGCACATCAGCCTCGAAACCGATCTGTCGCTGTCCTGATTCGTTGAATTCGGGGAGCAGCGGGCGTTCGAGCTGTTGCGCAGGCGAATCGGGCGCTTGCTCGTCCTGCGCCAATACCGCCGGGGCCGTGCAGCCGAGCGCGAATGCGACGAGCCCCGTCGCCGAGGCACGGCGCAACAAAGCGTGTGGCACATGAGGCGACCCGGGTAGCATGGCTTGCCTATCGCACCACGCGCTCCTAACTGCAATGTCAGCTTTGCAGGGCATCAAATCTCTGCTTTTCAGACATAGAACGACCTTACGCGGGAGCCTCCATGAACATTGAATTCAACGACAGCCTTGAAGCCGCCGGCACACGCATTGCCGCGATCATCGTAGAGCAGGACAAACTCCCCGCCGATCTTCCGCCTGCAGTTGCAGAAGGCGCATCGGCCTCCCGCTTCACCGGAAAGGCCGGACAGGTTTTCGACGGATTCTATGAGGCTGACGGCAAAGTCGTGCGTCTGGCGCTGGTGGGCGCGGGCAAGAATAAGGACGCAGGCCGGATGGCTGCGCTGGAGAAGGCGGGCGCCGCGCTGACGGCGAAATATCTGATGAGCGGTGAAGAAGCCTTGGCCATCGATGTCGCGAAAAGCGGTCTTTCTGCAGAGGAAACCGCTGCTGTGCTGACTGGTGCAAGGCTGCGCAGCTGGCGCTGGGACACCTACCGTACGAAGCTGCGCGACGAACAGAAGCGCACTTTGAAAACTATTCACGCAGTGGGCGCTCCGAAGGGCACTTCGGCTGCTTGGGACGATGCTAAGGCTGTTGCAACCGGCGTGGAATTCACGCGCGAACTGGTCGCTGAACCTGCCAATGTGATTTATCCGCAAAGCTTCGTCGAGCGCTGCCAGAAACGCTTTGAAGGTACCGGCGCTGTCATACGCGTGCTGGATGAGGACGAGATGCGCACATTGGGTATGGGCGCGCTGCTGGGTGTGGGACAGGGCTCTGACCGTGACAGCAAGCTGCTGGTGATTGAATGGATGGGCGGCGCCGCTGGCGAAACGCCGACCTTGTTTGTCGGCAAGGGCGTGACTTTCGATACCGGTGGTATCTCGCTGAAGCCGCCTGCGGGCATGGAAGACATGAAATGGGACATGGGCGGCGCGGGCGCGGTTGCGGGCGCAATGCTCGCGATTGCCGGGCGCAAGGCCAAGGCCAACATCGTGGGCGTTTGCGGCCTTGTAGAGAACATGCCGGACGGAAAGGCGCAGCGCCCCGGCGATGTCGTCACTTCCATGAGCGGACAGACAATCGAAGTGATCAACACCGACGCCGAAGGGCGGCTGGTCTTGTGTGACGCGCTGACGTGGGTGCAGAAGGAATATTCGCCCAAGACGGTAGTCGATCTGGCGACGCTGACCGGCGCGATGATGATTGCGCTTGGCCACGAACACGGCGGCGTCTTCTCCAACGATGATGCGCTGGCAGACGGCCTGCTGGCGGCAGGCAAGGCTAGCGGCGACAAGCTGTGGCGTTTCCCGCTCGCCCCGGAATATGACAAGCTGATCGACAGCCCTATTGCCGACATGAAAAACGTCGGCCCGCGCTGGGCTGGTTCCATCACGGCAGCGCAGTACCTCCAGCGTTTCATCGAAGACGGGGTCAATTGGGCGCACTGCGACATCGCGGGCATGGTTTGGTCGGATAAGCCGGGGGCGACGTGGGACAAGGGCGCCACCGGATATGGCGTACGCCTGATCGACCGTTTCGTGCGCGACAATTGCGAAGGCTGAGTATGGACCCCGTGCCCTCAAGTAGCGAAGCGATAGGGCGGGTATAATGCCCTCATGTAGCGAAGCGATAGGGCGGGTGTAATGCCCTCAAGTAGCGAAGCGATAGGGCGAATGTAATTGGCCAGGATGCGGAAGAAATCTGACCTGCCGACGAAAACCTGTGCCGGGTGCGGGCTGCCCTTCGCCTGGCGCAAGAAGTGGGAGCGTGACTGGGACAACGTGAAATTCTGCTCTGAACGCTGCCGCCGTACCAAGGGTAAGGCCTGATTATGCGTGTCGATTTCTACCTGCTATCCGTCGATCCTGCACCGGCCGCCACGGCCATGCTGGCGCGAAAGGTGCGCGAGGCGGGGGAGAAGTTGCTGGTGGTGGCGGATGATCTGGATCTGCTCGAAACGATCTCCGGCGCGCTCTGGAATGCCAGCCCGGAAGCTTTCCTCGCCAATGGTATTGCCGGTGATGAACATGATGCGCGCCAGCCGATCCTGCTTTCGAACGAGGTCGAGCCGCTGAACGGCGCAGCATTTCTTCTGATAGCGGACGGGCATTGGCGGGAGCCGGGCGACAGTTTTTCGCGCGTGCTGTATCTGTTTGACGACGCGACGCGCGTACCTGCGCGCGAGACCTGGAAGGCATTGGAAAACCGCGAAGGGCTGGAGCGCAAATTCTGGAAGCAGCAAGGTGGCCGGTGGGTCGAAGGACCTTGACCCCGATGCTCTCCATGTGAAGCTTTGCCTTGGATTGAGACATGAAGGAGCGAAATATGCGCAAACTCTTGGCTATTACCGCAACGCTCGCGCTGGCAGCATGCGGCGGCAGCGACACCACCACGATAGAATCCGAGGACGGCACTGCCGAGTATTCGGTGGGTGACAATGACGGCGATGCGGAAATTCGCTTTACCGATAAAGAGGGCAACGAAACCGTGGTTGCCACCGGCAGCAATGTTGATGCGGAGTTGCCGAACGGTTTTTCCATCTATCCCGGTGCGACTATCGCATCGAATACCGTGATGAGCGGCGGGCAGGGCGAAGGCACGATGATCGGTTTGAAAAGCACCGCTTCCCCTGACGAACTGGCAGCGCATTATCGCGGCGAGGCCGAAGCCGCAGGTTTCGAAATCCAGATGGAAATGAAGAGCGGAGACACCGTGATGATTGGCGGAGAGGGGCCGGACAACGGCTTTTTCAGCTTCAATGCCAGTCCCGAGGGCGACGGGGCCAGCGCGATGCTGATCATCGGCAAGCAATAGCACCCGTGCTGCTCAGGCTTGCCGAACAGCAGGCTTGGCGCTAGGGGCGCGCGCAATCACGCAGTCTTAATCCTCAAAGGAAATCCCCATGGCGGTTACCCGCACGTTTTCGATCATCAAGCCCGATGCCACTCGCCGCAACCTGACCGGTGCAGTCACCAACATGCTGGAAAAGGCCGGTCTGCGCGTCGTCGCGTCAAAGCGTATCCAGATGACCAAGGAACAGGCAGAAGGTTTCTATGCCGTCCACAAGGAACGCCCCTTCTTCGGCGAACTGGTCGATTTCATGATCAGTGGCCCTGTTGTTGTGCAGGTTCTTGAAGGCGAAGATGCTGTTGCTCGCAACCGCAAGATCATGGGCGCTACCAATCCGGCTGACGCTGATGATGGCACGATCCGCAAGGAACTGGCTGAAAGCATCGAAGCCAACACTGTGCACGGTTCCGATAGCGACGAAAATGCCGCAATCGAGATCGCATACTTCTTCGACGAAAGCGAAATTGTCGGCTAAATACTGCTTTGTTCGGGTAAATCGATAGCCCGGATAGGCTTTGCCTTAATTTACTGGTAGTCCTTATCAGCGCGCTGCTTTTTGGAAGATTCTTTCAAGAGCGGCGTGCGGGTTTGGCCAAGTTGGTCAAACTGATTAGGACGCAACTATGAAGCTTTGGCCCCCCCGATCGAATATCAAAACGGTTCGACTATACGTCGATGCAATCAATTCTTGCGACTTCGCAATCGTTGAAGAATTGCTGGCCGAAAATTTCTGCATTACGGACAGTTCAGGCCACCATGTCAGGGGCCGTGCTGCTTGCCTTGAAGTCATCCGGAAGGGCCGGGAACTCGCTCCTGACTATCGGATACGTATCGACCGTATCGGTCGGCGTAATGACGATCTGTATATCTCGGGTGCGACGATCAGCTCTAATGATCAGATTTCTGGCACAACCCACTTCCGCGTGGTTGCGGATCATCAGCATGTCTTTGAGTGGCAATCATTCAGCGAAAAGCCAATGAAGACGATTGCATACATAGCGAAATCGGGAAGTCTTGCTGATTTGCGGATCGCTTGATCCGTTCAAGCTCCGGCCCGCGCAAAGGCGCTGTATTGGCCTGAATGGGAATGATGGGCCGCACCGGCTGCGCGCTTGTGCTCGCCTTGCATGGCGGTCAGCGATGCTGGGGCAATCGGTATTCCAAGATCCGCATAAACCCGTGCAATCTCGCCTTCCCAATCGAGCCCCAATGCATCGAAATCGACCGAGGTCTGAGCGCCGCTGAAGTTGGCCATGGCCGCGTCCATTCGGCCTTGCCGTAACGCGATCTTTCTCGCCATTTCCTGCTCGATCCAGTCCATGTCGACCTCGTCGGACTGAATAGTCATCTGATTGGCGACAAGCGATGCTGCGCTTTTCGCGGTCTGCTGATCGCACCGCTTCGTCATTACCACTCTTGCAGCCGGAAATTGCGCCAGCAGGGCAGGAAGGTCTTCGGTGAATTGCGGCACTTTCAACACGCGCGGACGATCAGCATTTCCGTGGTTATGCGCATCAGTGCTCAATATCCGGGCGAATTCACGGTAGACAGGTGCCGGATCGCGGCTTTCGGAAAACGCGGTAAAAGTCGGCACACGCCACTGGGCTTCGTAAGTTCCGTGGTTCAGCGCGCAGGCGAGCCACCCCAATTCTTCGTCAGCACGCGTCACACCGAACGGATGGATCGAATCAAGCCAGGGGTCGAGTTTGCGCGCAAACAACAGCGACATGGCGGACCATGCGGGCCGAGTATCGGGCTTGCGCGGTACCGGCAGCCAACTGTCGCAAAAGCGGGTGGAGGCAAATTGCGGATCGGCGGCCAGCAGGCGGTGGAGCCGCGTCGTGCCGCTGCGCATTTGCCCGACGATGATGATGGGCGCGGCCAGCGGCGCGGCGGCTAGTTCTGGCTGATCGGCCCATAATGCACCGAGCTCCAACCGCTGCCGGATCACGCGCACCAGTTGTCCATGCGCTATGGTGAGGCCCAGCGGGTTTAACTTGGCCTCTGCCGTGAGCGAAGCAGTCAGCGCAGTCAGGCGCAATCGGAAATCGGCGACATCGCTATCTTCGCGAATGCCTTGTTCGCCGCTGGCAGGCGCGTCCCGGCACGCTTTTTCGAACAATGCATCAGGATCAAGTGTCGGCCGGGTGAGCATTCCTCTGGACCACGCCCGTTCGAGCCAGCCGCATGCGCGATCTACCAACGGAGATCGGGATAGGGGGTGCGGGCGAGGGGGAGGGCTCATTGTCTAGAACTGGTCCGCCGCGTCCTGCAGCCGTATCAGGCGCTTTGGCGCGACCATCCGCCAGCTGCGGCCGAGCCATTCGGCCACGTTATCCCAGTCCACTCCAGGCCGGTTCAGGATGATGCCAACCCATCCGCTCGCACCGTAATACGCGGGTTTGTAATATGTGTCAGGTGCGGTTTCGGAAAGGCCGACGACTTCGTCCATACCGCTTGTTTTGACAAGCACGCTCACGTGCTCGGTGCCGTGGAATTGATCTTGGAAATACGCAAAATACTTGCCGGTCTTGCCTCCGGTGCGCCAGCCGGGGGAGCCGTGGCTATCGCGCTCCTCGGCTTCAGGCAAAGCCAAAGCGAGTGACTGGACGCGTTCGAACAGCCAGTCTGCACGGTATTGCCGTCCGACATATTCCGCCAGCATGCGCGGGTATAGCTGATATTCGGCCAATATAACGCGGCTGGCCAGACTGTCTGACGTGTCGCCTGGCAGGATTGCGACTGGCATCTGCCCCAAAATCGGTCCGCCATCCAGTTCCGGCGTGACGATATGGACGGAACAGCCGCCGTAGGCATCGCCGGCATCAATCGCCCGCTGATGTGTGTCGAGGCCCTTGTATTTGGGCAGAAGCGAGGGATGGGTGTTCACCATCCGGCCTTCCCAGCCTGCGAAGAAATCCTCCGTCAAAATCCGCATGTAACCGCATAGCGCGAGATATTCGGCGCCTGCTTCGCGCAAGGCGGCGTCCATGATCTCTTCATGCGCGCGGCGGTCCATACCCTGGTGCGCGTGGGCAAAGGTGGGAATGCCTTCCGCAGCCGCAATGCCAAGTCCGGGCGCACCGGGATTGTTGCTTGCGACCAGCACGATTTCGTAAGGGCAATCAGCCAGTTTTGCATGAAACAACAGCGCCGACATGGTAGTGCCATTGCCTGACAGCAGGCAGGCGACCTTTACCTTTTTCGGCGCTTTGGCGTCAGCCATCGTGCCCGGCTTCCCAATCTTCGCGAGCGGACCAAGTGCCCGCAGAGCCGCGCACCGTGCAGCCGCGCTGGCCCTCCACAATCTCCCCGATCCGCAGCACGGTTTCACCGGCAGCGGTCAGCGCAGTGGTCACGGCATCGACTTTGCCGGTAGCGACGGCGAGCACCATGCCGACACCGCAATTGAACGTGCGCGCCATTTCGCCAGGCTCGATATTGCCTTGCGATTGGAGGAACGCCATCAGCCGGGACTGCTCCCACGCATCGGCATTGACAAGGGCACGCGCGCCTTCCGGCAACACGCGGGGCAGGTTTTCCAGCAAACCGCCGCCGGTAATATGCGCCAGCGCATCGATATGGCCAGCGCGGACCACGGGCAGCAGGTTTTTCACATAGATTCGCGTCGGCGCGATCAGCGCGTCGATCAGTAATTGATCCTGATCGAACAATGCAGGGCGGTCGAGCTTCCAGCCTTTGTCTGCCGCCAGCCGCCGGACGAGTGAATATCCATTGGAATGGACGCCTGAACTAGCAAGGCCGAGCAGCACATGACCCGGCGCAACCTTTTCGCCGGTCAATTGCTCGCCGCGCTCCACTGCGCCCACGCAAAAGCCTGCCAGATCATAATCGCCCGGCGCATACATGCCCGGCATTTCGGCAGTTTCCCCGCCGATAAGCGCACAGCCCGCTTCGCGGCAGCCCTTTGCAATTCCCGCAATCACGCGTTCCGCCACGCCGTTGTCCAGCTTTCCGGTCGCGAAATAATCGAGGAAGAACAGCGGTTCAGCGCCCTGAACGATCAGATCGTTCACGCACATGGCGACCAGATCGATGCCGACCGTGTCATGCTTGTCGTTTTCGATGGCGAGTTTCAGTTTCGTGCCGACGCCGTCGTTGCCTGCCACCAGCAACGGGTCCTTATACCCCGCAGCCTTCGGATCGAAGAAGCCGCCAAAGCCGCCAATTTCGCCGTCCGCGCCGGGGCGCATGGTGGCCTTGACCAGCGGTCCGATCGCCTTGACGAGCCTGTTGCCCGCATCGATCGAAACCCCGGCCTGTTCGTATGTATAAGAGGGTGTGTCGGAACTCATGGCACATGCCATAGTCATTCGTGCTTGGAATTCCACTCGCCATTGGGCAAAAGGCACTGGATTTCCCCCATGAGCACACTTTCCCTCCCTTTTCGCCCATCGGCAAAGCAGCTTCCGGCCTTGATCGGAGCGATAGCTGGCGTCTTGCTGTGCATTGTGGCGGCCGCCTCTTTGATGGCCCAGGTGTCCGGTGATCGCGGTATCGCGCCCGTTGCGAGCAGCACGGATATCGATGTCGGCGGTATCGAAGTGAACACGACCGGCGACAATGCCGAAGACGCACGGATGAACGGATGGAAAGAAGCACAGCGGCTGGCCTGGGCAAAGCTTGGCGGGCCGGACATTTCCGATTCGCAGCTTGATACGCTTGTGGCAGCCATCGTGGTGAAGGAAGAAAACATCGGCCCGCGCCGCTATGTCGCACGGCTTGGCGTAATTTTTGACCGGCAGCGCGCCGGTTCCTTGCTGGGATCAAGCGGACAGCGCGCGCGCTCTGCCCCGATGCTGACCTTGCCTACATTGGTATCCGGCGGAACGCAGACCATGTTCGAAGTGCGCAATCCGTGGCAGCGGGCCTGGGCGCAATATCAATTCGGGTCGAGCACGATCGATTACGTCCGCCCATCCGGCGCTGGCGGCGAATCACTGTTGCTGACCTATGGCCAGACCGGCCGCCGCAGCCGCGCATGGTGGAACAATATTCTCGACCAGTTCGGTGCTGCAGATGTTTTGGTGCCGATTGCAAACCTGCGGTGGGAATATCCCGGCGGCCCGGTAGAGGGGCGCTTTACGGCGCGATATGGCCCGGACAATCGCTATCTGGGCGAATTCACCATGCGAGCTGAAAACGATGCCGAGCTGCCAGCCATGCTCAACCGCGCTGTGACCCGTTTCGACCGGATTTACGCCGCGGCTCTCGCTTCCGGTCGTCTGCGGCCCGATCCGACATTGTCGCTCGACAACATCGAAATCAGTCCGGCCTTGCGTGCGCTGCTTGATGAAGCGCGCCGGTCGGAAGAGGCTGAGCGCGCTGCGGCCGCCCGGGCTGACCAGCCATCCGATAGCGAAGGGGCAAGCACCGAAACGCCTGATCCGCAACCTACGGAAGCTGCCACTGCGTCGACATTCGCTGTGCAGGTCGCCACTCCTGATGCGGCATCTTTTGACACCGCGCTTTCTCTCCTGCGCGGTACACCCGGCGTCAGCGGCGTTTCTGTTACCTCCACTGCGATTGGCGGCGCGTCGGTTCTGCGTGTAACTTACACAGGTGAGCTTTCAGCGCTTGCAGAAGCCTTGCGTTCGCGTGGTTGGGCCGTGAATGAAGGGTCGAACGCGCTCGGCATTTCGCGCTAGGCGCTGTCAGGATCGCCCGTTGGAGCAGATTGCCCTTCCTCTAAAGGCCGGAAAAGGCCCCGCGCGCGTCATTGTCGGCGCGGCCAATGCGCATGTCGCAGAAGCCCTGGCTACGCCGCACAGTTGGCCTTACCGCACCGCCGTGCTCACAGGACCGCCGCGCTCCGGCAAATCACTCTTTGCCCGCTGGTTCGTTGAAAGCGGCGCCGGTGAAGCGGTTGATGATGCGCAAGCGATGGAGGAGGACGCGCTCTTCCACCGCTGGAACCGCGCCCAGGAAGACGGATCTGCATTGCTGATAGTCGGCGGAGAACCGCCATGGGATATTACCCTGCCGGACCTCAAATCTCGGCTTGGCGGCTCGCTCCAATTGCAGATCGGCCAGCCGGATGACGACATGGCGCGCGAACTGCTTCTTTCGCTGGCAGAAGAACGCGGGCTGCCGCTGCCTGCAGACGCAGCCAATTACCTGGTCCCCCGCGCCAGCCGTTCCTACGCCGATATAGAAAAGCTGGTCGCCACTGTTGACCGCTTGTCTCTGGAACGAAAGGCCCCACCTACGCAGGGAATTTGGCGGGCAGCACTCGAAGCGGTGCATGGTCCGGATGAGCCCCGCTTGCTTTGAGCGGGTTTTAATGGGAAACTGATCTCACGATGTTCGAACGGCTCACCAGCTATCTGGACTCGGTCCACGCACGGGACCCGGCGCCGCGTTCGCGCTGGGAAATCCTGCTGTATCCTGGCGTCCTGGCGCTTGGGCTGCACAAGGTCGCGCACTGGCTGTTTGAAGCCGAAATGTTTTTTCTCGCGCGTTTCGTCAATCATTTCAGCCGTTTCCTGACGGCGATCGACATTCATCCCGGCGCGAAAATAGGCAAGAACTTCTTCATCGACCACGGCTTTACCGTCATTGGTGAAACCGCCGAGATTGGCGACAATGTGACCATTTACCAGTGTGTGACGCTGGGCGGCACCAATCCCACCAATGGTGAAGGCGGAAAACGCCATCCGACGCTGTGCGACAATGTCATTATCGGCTCTGGCGCGCAGATTATCGGCCCGATCACTATTGGCGAACGCGGCCGCGTTGGCGCGAATGCGGTGGTGACCGATGATGTGCCGGAAGGTGCAACGATGATCGGATTGAAGGCCAGATCAACCCTGATGCCTGCCGAGGACTGGATGAAGGAATTTATCCCTTACGGCACACCATGCGACGAACCTTGCGAACCCGCCCCGAGCGAGCAGATGCAGCAGATGGGAGCCGAGATTGCCGCGCTGAAGCAGCAGGTCGAGGAACTGCGCAAGGCCTTGCCCGCACCCGGAACGGCAGCGGCAGAGGGCGCTGCTGACCTGTTCGCAAACCGCAAAAGCGGTGTCAAAAGCTGATGCGGGCATCTTCTGGCGGACCCAACGTCCTTCCATTCCCAGGCAATCGCCCGCCATCGCAGATCGGGTTTGAACGCCTTGAGCTAACGCGGATATTGGACCTTTACGGCCGCATGGTGGCGGCAGGCGAATGGCGTGATTATGCGATGGATTTCACCCGCGATTGCGCGGTTTTCGCGGCCTTCCGCCGTGCAACCGAAGTACCGCAGATGCGGATCGAGAAGCGGCCTGCGCTCCGGAACAAGCAGGGCATGTGGGCGCTGTTCGGGGAGCAGGGACAAGTGCTGAAACGCGGCCATGATCTGGCGGGCGTGCTCGCCCCGGTAGAGCGGCGTCTGGTCAAGGCCGTAGACGCATAGAAAAACCCGCAATTCGCGTTGCCTGCGGGCTTTTCCTTTCACAATGCAATTTTGATCAGGCGGCCTGCGGGATGAACCCGGCAACCGGCAGGCGGGCCTGGATGCCTCCGGGCAATTTCTCTACAACCGCACCGCGGATGCCGGGCCAAAAAGCGCTCAACATCAACAATGCAGAGCCGATCACCAGCGCGGTCAGCGCGACGGAAAGCTCTACCATGCCGAATTCGCCGAACAGTTCGGCCAAGGCAAACAGCACATAGGCGAGGGCTGATACCAGCAGGGCGCGTCGGTCAATCGCCACTGCGACAAGACCGAAGGCGAGGTACACCGCGAGCACCACCAGCGCCCCGCCAATGCCGACCATGCTTCCGTCCGTTATCCCAAGCCAGTGGAACAGCGGATGGGCAATCATCGGCGCGGCGAGGAGGTGCAGCCAGAATGCGACATCACTGCGGCGTGTCTCCCGCGCCCGGTCGCTCATGTCCCAGCGCATCGCGAAGGCGAAAATGGTAAGGCCAGCCATGAAGACGAGGCCGAGAACCAGCCCCTCTGGATCGGCAATTGTTTCAGGGCCAATGGCGGTGACTATCAACGCGATTACCGATACCGCAATGGTGGCGCTGAGCGCGGCAATTGTGATCGGCACCATGAAACGCTTCCAGTGCAGATATGCAGCCAATGCGCCTGCAATGAAGCTGGCCGCAACAAGGGCGCCCATCAGCCGATCATTCTGATCAGCAGCAGTCTCGCTCAAAATTTCGATAGGAGCCGCGACCACGCCGCCGACAAATGCCAGCATGAGTATGATCGAGGGTAAGGCCATGCGGCGGCGTCTGGTGAAGAATTCCGCCATGAACCATGCTGCACCTGCAACCAGCAGCCCTGCGAGGCCAGCGATGATGGCGTTGCCGATCCCGGCCATTGCGACCAGCAGCAAAACCGCCGCAATGGTGACAAAGATGTCATTGAAACTGTTGACCAGGCGGAAGTTTTCCTCATCCGTCACCGGCATTCGCCGAATTTGGGCAACATGCCCGCGAAACGCCTCTGCAGCTTCCGCACTGATCGCGCCGCCAGCTACGGCGTCGCGCAGGTCCTGTTCGCTATACATTGCATTCTCCCCCTGTGGGATGTCCCGGGCAGGAGGTTAGCGAGCTGTGTTACGATGTCAATACACCTGTCAGGCGAGCGCGTTCAGGGCTGGCACCAGCTCATCGAAATGATTGATATGGGCATCGCCGCCCAGCTCGCCGACCGGCACATCGAGATAGCCGAAGCCGCAAGTCACGGTTTTTAAACCGGCCGCTTTGCCTGCGCCGACATCGAAAGTGGTGTCTCCGATCATGACGGCACGCCCGCCTCCGCAATCCTCGATCCCCGCATGGAGCATGTCGGGGAGGGGTTTGGCCCGCTCCCGCCCAAGCGTATCGCCGCCATAAATCGCAGCGAAGTGATGCGTCATCCCCAGTGCACCAAGCAATTCGCGGGCCGGACCTTCGGATTTGTTGGTGCAGACCGCCATCGTGCAGCCGAGCGACGATAACTGTTCAAGTGCGGCAATGCAGCCGGAATAGGGCACGGTATTGTCCGCAATATGGTCCCAGTAGAATTCCAGCAGGGATTGGCGCAGTTGATCGTATTCCTCCGCCGGGATGATGCCGCCTGTGGCTTCCAGAGCGCGGTTCAGCATCATTTCCGCCCCGCCACCGATCATCCCGCGTGTCGCGCTTTCCTCAACCGGATCGCGGCCGATCAGGCCCAGCGCGTGATTGACAGCCGGACACAGGTCTCGGGCCGAATCCACCAGCGTGCCATCAAGGTCGAAAAGGGCGATATCGAAAGGAAATTTGGTCATGTCGGCAGCGCAGATAGACTGCCGTATGGAAACCGCAATGATTTGGTGGCATGGCCCGCTGAATGAGCGATACCAGACCATTAGCAGCGATCATTCTTGCCGCCGGCAAAGGCACACGGATGAAGAGCGAGCGTCACAAGGTGCTGCATGAAGTTGGCGGCCGATCAATGATCGAACATCTGCTGGCCAGTGTTGAGGCATTGGGGCCGCAGAAACTTGTCACCATCGTGGGCGAGGCGCGTGAGCAATTGCACGAGCGGCTTGGCGATCGATGCGCGTTCGGAGTGCAGGACCCGCAACTGGGCACAGGCCATGCCGTGCAGCAGGCCGAGGAAGCGCTTGCCGGTTTCAGCGGCGACGTGCTTGTTCTTTACGGCGATGTGCCTTTCGTCTCGGCAGAGACGATGCAGTCTATGATTGACCGCTTGCACGCTGGCGATGCGCCATCATCAGTCGTTCTGGGGTTCGAACCAGAAGACCCGCTGCGCTATGGCCGCGTGATCGCCCAGCAGGGGCGAATCCTGAAGATGGTCGAATGGAAAGATGCCAGCGAGGAAGAGCGTGCCTGCACGCTGTGCAATTCCGGCCTGCTGGCGGCGCGGTCCGAAGATCTTTTCGCGCTGCTCGCGCGTGTTCAGAACGACAATGCGCAGGACGAATACTACCTCCCTGACATCGTCAATATCGCGATCGCCGACGGGCAGACCTGCGCGGTGGTCAAAACGCCCCGTCCTGCCGAAGTCACCGGGATCAACAGCCGCGCCGAACTGGCTGCTGCAGAGGTCCAGTGGCAGGAATTCAAACGCGCGGAGGCGATGGAGGCAGGCGTTACCCTGCGCGCGCCCGCTACTGTGTTTTTCAGCTGGGATACCCAGCTGGCCGCCGACGTGGTCGTGGAACCCAATGTCGTGTTCGGGCCCGGCGTTTCTGTCGCATCCGGCGCGCATATCAAGGCGTTCAGCCATCTGGAGGGTGCGACGGTCGGCGAAAATGTCGAGGTAGGCCCCTACGCTCGCCTGCGCCCCGGTGCAGTTCTGGAAGCGGGCAGCAAGGTCGGCAATTTTGTGGAAATGAAGAAGGCAACCTTGGGAGAGGGCGCCAAGGCCAGCCATCTTTCCTATCTCGGCGATGCCACAATCGGCGCTGGGGCAAACATCGGCGCGGGCACGATTACCTGCAATTACGATGGGTATTTCAAACATCAGACGGTGATTGGGGAGCGCGCGTTCATCGGATCGAATAGCGCTCTGATTGCTCCATTGAATATCGGCGCAGATGCGATTGTTGCCGCCGGCAGCGCGGTCAGCCGCGATGTCAGCGCCGGTGAACTGCGCATGGTTCGAGGCGAACAGCTGGTTAAACCGGGCTGGGCGGACCGGTTTCACGATGCGATGAAAAAGAAGAAGAAGGCCGAAGGCAAGTGAGCGACCGGTATGAAGGCAAGCCGTTCCTGAAGCTGCTGGACAGCTATGTCCTTGCCGCCATCGGACATCTGGATGAACCGACAGAAAAATGGCTGGTGGAGGCGGAACCTTATTTCCGCGAGACTTTTGGCGCTCAGGGCAGCTGGAAAGACATTGTCGAGCAGCGCCTCAATATGCCTGAAGGCGGATCGGCAGCTATTCGGGAAGTCTGGGAAAAAGGCGCGATCAAGTACCGCGAGCACACCGGCGAAGACCCGCATCCGGTCAACTTTACACATACATTCGTAGACACCAATTTCCCGCACTGAGGCGGCAAGGATTTAAGACATGTGCGGAATTATCGGAATTGTCGGCAAGGGTGATGTGGCTGCGCGGCTGGTCGATGGCCTGCGCAGAATGGAATATCGCGGATATGACAGCGCAGGTGTTTGCACGCTGACCGGCGGCGAACTGGTGCGCCGCAGGGCGGAAGGCAAGCTTCACAATCTGGTGGAGGAACTGGCATCCAATCCAGCTCCGGGAGAGACGGGGATCGCGCACACACGGTGGGCCACCCACGGCGCTCCTGTCGAAAAGAATGCGCATCCGCATGCCACAAAGCGGGTCGCGCTGGTCCACAACGGAATTATCGAGAATTTCAAGGAATTGCGGGACGAACTGCGCGCTGAAGGCCGCACATTCGAAAGCGATACCGACACCGAAACTGTCGTTCATCTGATCAGCCGGGAGATCGAAGCGGGCCACTCACCGGAAGACGCCGTCCAGACCGTTTTGCCGCGCCTTCGTGGCGCGTTTGCTCTCGCTATCGCTTTCCGTGATTACCCGGACATGCTGATCGGTGCACGGCTCGGGTCCCCGCTGGTTGTCGGGCACGGCGAGGGGGAGATGTTCCTTGGTTCGGACGCGCTCGCGCTGGCTCCGCTGACACAGCAGATTTGCTATCTCGAAGAAGGTGACTGGGTCACGATAACGCGCGACGATGCGAAAATCCGCGATGTCGAGGGCAACGCGGTGACACGCGAAGTGCGCACCTCGGGTGCATCCGCCGCTGCGATAGAGAAGGGCAATTACCGCCACTTCATGCAGAAGGAAATATTCGAACAGCCGACAGTGGTTGCGCAAACCTTGCGCTCCTACCTGCGTCCGGTCGAACAACAGGTGGCGTTGCCGCAGATTGATTTCGATATTTCGGCCATCGAACGGATCACGCTGGTTGCGTGCGGCACATCCTATTACGCCGGAATGGTGGCGAAATACTGGTTTGAACAGTTCGCCCGTGTTCCCGTCGACATCGATTTCGCCAGCGAATTTCGCTACCGCGATCCGGTGTTGTCTAAAGGCGGGCTGGCGCTGTTCATCAGCCAAAGCGGTGAAACGGCCGACACCCTGGCCGCGCTGCGCCATTGCCGGGAACAGGGCCAGGTCATCGCCGCAGTCGTCAACGTGCCGACCAGTTCGATGGCGCGAGAGGCGGATTTGTTGCTGCCGACCCATGCCGGCCCGGAAATCGGTGTGGCATCGACAAAAGCCTTCACCTGCCAGCTTGCCGTCCTTGCCGCACTTGCTGCGCATTTCGCCGTGAAGAAGGGCCGCATGTCGCGGGAGGAAGAGGCCGATATCGTGGAGCATTTGCTGGAGGCGCCTGCTTGCCTGAACGCCGCGCTCGATCATGATGATGACATCGCCAGCATGGCGCATTTGATCGCTCCGGCGCGCGATGTGCTGTATCTTGGCCGCGGTGCGGACTTTCCGCTGGCACTTGAAGGGGCGCTTAAACTCAAGGAAATCAGTTATATTCATGCCGAAGGTTACGCTGCGGGTGAAATGAAGCACGGACCGATCGCGCTGATCGATGAAAATGTGCCGGTAATCGTGCTCGCCCCGTCGGGCCCGCTGTTCGAAAAGACGGTGTCGAATATGCAGGAGGTGCAGGCGCGCGGCGGGCAGGTGGTGCTGATTTCCGATGCGGAGGGTATTGCCCAGGCCGGAGAGGATTGCATTGCGACTATCGAAATGCCCAAGGTCCATCCGTTGATCGCCCCGCTGGTATACGCAGTGCCGGTGCAATTGCTGGCCTATCACGTCGCCGTGGCCAAGGGCACCGATGTCGATCAACCGCGCAATCTGGCGAAATCGGTCACTGTCGAATAGTTCGACCTGCGTGATTCCAAGGCATTGATTAACTTAGGGGCCGGCCCCTTTACCCGCCAATAACCATTCCGTGGCTATGGCGGATTGGTGAGCAAGAACCCAACTGGCCTCCCGAAGCTGCCGCTCAAACTGGGCGCACTGCAAGTCATCGGATTGCGCGACCCCGGAGAGGGCGACTGGGCCCGGCTGCGCGCATTGCAGTATTCAGAGCTTCACAAGGCATCCCGCATCCGTCTTGCCGCACACGGCATCGCTGCGATCATGGCTGTTTCATTGTATGTCGGCACATTGCCCGCTTGGCTGCTGGGCTTCTGGCTAGTCGCAGTTGTGGCTGGCATTGCCAATGTCGGCAGGGTGGACCGCACTTTCATGGCCGTCGCCAAACGTTCGATGACGATGGAAGAATTTCGCCGTCAGGCTGCTGCGGTTGCGATCTGCGCTGTTCCGTGGGTCATTGCCCTGCTGTTTGCTGCACCTATTGGCAACGATGCGCAGCATTTCGGCCTGTGGACCCTTGCCGCGATGCTGGTCGCAGGCAGTGCAGCGACCTCCAGCTCTGCGCCTGTTGCGACCGTTGTTTTCGATCTGGTCGTCGGCGTTGCAGGCGCAGCGTCATTCGTCATTTCCGCCGACTACCTTTTCGCCGTTTCCAGCCTCGCCTTCATTGTCGTGATTGTTGCCGGCGCGCTGAATTCGGCGCGCACATACCTCTCCGCGCGCATTGCAGAGGCAGGCGTGGCGGAAAAGGACGAGGTTGTTTCGCTGCTGTTGCGCGAGTTCGAGGAGAAGGAATCTGATTGGCTGTGGCAGGTGGATAACAACCGCGCCTTACGCTCGGTCAGTCCGCGTTTCGCCTATGCCCTGGGCCGCGAACCTGCCGATGTGGAGGGCGCCCGATTTATCCGACTGATTGCAGGCAACACATTCGATTCCGGAGAAGTGCCGCGCAGTCTGCATGATCTCGCCGAACGGCTGAAGCGCCGGGAAAGCTTTTCCAACCTGCTGGTGCAGGTGCACATCGGCGAACAGCGCCGCTGGTGGGAGCTTTCGGGCACCCCGATGCGTGATGCCTCGGGTAACTACGTCGGTTTCCGCGGCGTTGGGTCCGATGTGACCGAACAGCGCGACCGAGACGAAAAGATCGCCTATCTCGCCCGGTATGACACGCTGACAGGCCTGCCCAACCGGCTGATGCTGACAGAGGCGCTGGGCGAGGCCATGCGTTTTTCAGAACAATGGCGCACCCGCTGCGCCTTCCTGATGATCGACCTTGACCGGTTCAAACAGGTCAACGATTCGCTTGGCCATCTGGTTGGCGATCGCCTGCTGACCAAGGTTGCAGAACGGCTCAACGAGGTTTGCACCGATAACGAGCAGTGCGGGCGCCTGGGCGGGGACGAATTTGCCGTGGTTATCCGCGATGCCACCGACCACACCCGCGTGGACCGCATTGCAGAGACAGTGATCGAGCATTTGTCGCAGCCCTATCTGGTCGACAATCATACGCTGTTTATCGGCGCCAGCGTGGGTTCCGCCATCGGCCCCCGCGATGGGCAGAGCGTGGAAACGCTGATGCGAAACGCCGATCTCGCGCTCTACCGTTCAAAGGACGAAGGCGGCGGTGTGCATTATACCTACGTCCCTTCGCTCCATGCCGATGCAGAGGAACGCCGCACACTGGAGCTTTCACTTCGCAACGCCATTTCCGAAGGCGAAATGAGCCTCAATTTCCAGCCGGTGGTGAATGCCAAGACAGAAGGTGTCGTCAGTTTCGAAGCTCTGCTGCGCTGGAACAGCAAGGAACATGGCTTCGTCAGTCCGGCAAAGTTCATCCCGCTGGCAGAAGATACGCGCCTGATCATTCCGATCGGCAAATGGGTGCTTCACGAGGCGTGCCGTCAGGCGACGCGCTGGCCGGAAGATATCAAGGTCGCGGTGAACGTTTCGGGCGAACAACTGCTGGAGCCGAATTTCCCGGCGACCATCGTGACCGCGCTGGCCGAAACCGGCCTGCCCGCTCACCGTCTGGAGGTTGAAGTCACCGAAAGCGTGTTCCTGCGTGACGGGAAGACAGCGCACGCAACGCTTGAGGAAATCCTGGCACTTGGCTGTTCCGTGGCGCTGGACGATTTCGGGACGGGATATTCGTCGCTTGGTTATCTGCGCAACCTGCGCTTCTCCACCATCAAGGTTGACCGCAGCTTCGTGCAGGGCGCCGTCGAGGACAGCCCCGAAAGTCTCGCCATCATCAGGGCCGTGGTCGCCATGGCGCAAAGCCTGGACATGTCCACCACTGCAGAGGGCGTGGAAACTGCAGAGCAGGCCGAACTGATCCGCAATCTGGGCTGCACCAAGATCCAGGGGTATTATTTCGGCCGTCCGATGAGCGCGACAGAGGCGCATTCACTGGTCGTCAAACGCCGCGTTGCGGCTTAACCAGACTGTCGCTTTAGCCGCGCGGCTTTAAGCGGAAATCCTAGACCAGTTCTGCCAAGGCGCTTTCGAACAGGCGCCGTCCGTCACGCCCGCCATGGGCATCCTCTATCGCGCGTTCAGGGTGCGGCATCATGCCCAGCACATTGCCAGCCGCATTGACGATACCGGCGATATCGCGGCGTGAACCGTTGCAATTTTCAACGTAGCGGAAGGCCACGCGGCCTTCGCCCTCGAGCCTGTCCAGCGTATCTTCGTCAGCAAAATAATTGCCATCGTGGTGGGCGACGGGAATCCGGATTTCCTCGCCCGTGCTGTAACTTCCGGTGAACATCGTTTGCGAATTCTCCACCCGCAGCGCCACGGTGCGGCAAATGAATGTCTGCCCGGCATTGCGCATCAGCGCGCCGGGCAGCAATCCGGCTTCGGTCAGGACCTGAAAACCGTTGCATACGCCGAGGACCGGGACGCCGCGGTTCGCCGCCGCCACGACGGATCGCATGATGGGGCTGTTTGCCGCCATCGCGCCGCTGCGCAGGTAATCTCCGTAGGAAAATCCGCCGGGAAGGGCGATGAAATCGAGCCCGTCTGGCAAATCCGCATCGCCGTGCCACACCTTGACCGGATCACGGCCAGAGACATCACGCAGGGCAACCCACATGTCCCGGTCGCAGTTGGAACCGGGAAAGGTGACAACGGCGGTCTTCATGCTGCGACCTTTTCAATGCGGTAGTTTTCGATCACAGTGTTTGCGAGCAGTTTTTCGCACATATCGGTGAGCGCCGCATCGCTGGTGTCGTCTGCCACGTCCAGTTCGATCAGCCGGCCTATGCGCACATCATCCACGCCGGTGAAGCCGAGGCCTTCCAACGAGTGGTGAACCGCGCGGCCCTGCGGATCGAGCACGCCGGGCTTGAGCGAAACATGGATGCGGATTTTCATGTCTGTTGGCCTTTCGGACGCGTGATCGGTTTGCGCGTGCCTATGACAACTGGCCGCGCTACCCGCAAGAGGGACTGAAACCGTTCCCCCAGTTCAAACGATATATACAGTCAAACGCAAAAGGACGGCACCAATGATCGCAACCGAGAAATTTTCCTTTACCGGCAAGGACGGGCAGGTGCTCGACGGGCGTCTGGAATTGCCGCTCTATTCCAAGCCGCGGGGCGCGGTGTTGTTTGCCCATTGCTTCACCTGCACCAAGCAAAGCCACGCAGCGACGCGGGTTTCGGCGGCATTGGCTGCGAGGGGCCTGGCCGTGTTGCGGTTCGATTTTACCGGCCTGGGCGGCAGCGATGGTGAATTCGCCAATGCTGGCTTTGTCAGCAATGTGGAAGACCTGGTTGCAGCGGCAAACGCGCTGGACACTCACGGCTTGCCGCCAGTCTTGCTGATCGGGCACTCGCTTGGCGGTGCTGCTGTTATCGCGGCGGCGGAGCATATCCCGCAGGCGCGCGGTGTGGTTACGCTGAATGCGCCGTTCGATACCGATCATGTGTATGGGCATTTCGGCGATGCAATCGAGCGGATCGAAGCAGACGGCGAAGGCGACGTGACGCTTGCCGGGCGAAGTTTCCGCATTTCACGCGATTTTCTGCAGCAGGGGCGCGGTCAGCCGCAGGCGGAGAGAATTGCGGGGCTCGGCCGCGCTCTGCTGGTGATGCACACGCCGCAAGATGCGGTGGTGGGGGTAGATAATGCGCGCCAGATTTTCCAGGCCGCAAAACATCCCAAAAGCTTCATCGCGCTGGATGGAGCGGACCATCTGCTGACCGTGCCGGGTTCGGCCGAGTATGCCGCAGACATGATCGCGGCATGGGCAATGCCCTATCTGGCGGATTTGCCGGAAACTGAGCGCCAGGATTTCGCCGGAGCTGTCGAGGTGTCGACCGCTGGCGGCAAGTTTGCGCAGTGGGTTCGTACGGCAAAGCACCAGTTTATCGCGGATGAGCCGGAAAGCTACGGCGGCTCCGACCACGGGCCGACGCCCTATGATTTACTGCTTGCCGCGCTTGGCACTTGCACCAGCATGACGATCAAGATGTACGCCGACAGGAAGGGTATCCCGCTGGAAAACGTGCGGGTGGAACTGGAACACAGCCGCGATCATCACAAGGATTGCACCGATTGCGAAGACAGCGGTGTTCCGATCCAGGCGATTGATCGTGCGATCGAATTGATCGGGGGACTTGACCCCGGAGCAGCGCAAACGGCTGCTGGAAATTGCCGACAAATGCCCGGTTCACAAGACGCTGGAAGGTGAACTGCATATCCACACGGTTGCTATCCCGGCTGAGTGATGCACGGCGCTGCCAACAAAAATGGCCGGGCGTGATGCCCGGCCATTTTTGTTTGTTATTGCTGCGGCAGTTTACTCGCCAGCAGCGTCTTCTCCGGCGAACAGAACGCGGGTATCTGCGCGGCGTTCAGGCGCGAGATACTTCTGCGCCAGTTCCTGCAGCTCTGCCGGGGTCCAGCTTTCCAGCACTGCGACCTGTTCACGCACCCGGTCAAGGCGATCGGCCTCGCTCTGTGCGTCGGAGGCAACACCCAGCCAGAAGCCGTTGTTTTCACGCGACTGGCGGATGTTTTCAAGCACCGGCTGACGTGCGCGCAGCAGGAAGTCATCGCTGACAGTCTCATTGCGCAATTCGCTGGCAAGGCGGGTGATGATGGTGCGCACTTCGTCGGCCTGGGCCGGATCGACCACGGCGGACAGGCTCATCGTTCCGACATCGACATAATCAGAACTTGTCGAATTCGACACCGACGGGCTGTAGGTCGCGGCCAGTTCTTCCCGCAGGGTTTCCAGTCCCTTCAGGCGAACAAGTCCTGCCAGCAAGGTCAGGCCCATGTCCTCGCGGAAATCGCTGTCGTCACGGGTCCGCCAGATGCTGCCGACCAGTGCCTGATCGGCCTGACCGGTATGGGTGTAATCGTTCACCACATCGCTGGAAAGATCGCGCAAGGTCACCACGCGCTTGTCTGCAAATTCGGAGAATTCCGCATCGCGTTCGGGCAGTGCGCCGAAACTTTGCGATACCGCCGCAATCGCCGTGTCGGGATCGATATCTCCGACGATGCCGATTTCGATGGCACCATTGGCTGCCGCCGCCAGCACCGCATCGCGCAAGGCTTCACGGTCTACCGCGTCGAGATCAGCGCGGTCCGGGAATTCGGTGTAGATACTGTCGACAACCTGTTCCCCGGCGCGGAACCCGAAGACCTGGGAAGGATCGGATTGCAACTGGGCCCAGACAGCATCGATTACAGCGTCGAACCGTGCATCTGCTTCGGGGCGCAGGCCAAGATCGGTCAGATAGGCTGCGCTGACTTTCATCTGCATGACCAGATCATCCGGAGTGGTCACACCGGAGGCAGTGAAGCTGTCGGTGCCCGACCCGATACCGGTCGAAATCTGCTGACCTGCGAGGAGTTCTGTAATCTCGTCGAAGCTGTGCTGACCAAGGCCGCCCACCTGCGACGCGATCTGCAGATAAATGCCAGCCGCAGTCGGGTTCATGTCATTCAGCGCAAAAGCACCGCCGTCCATGTTCACGACAAAGCGGACGCGGCCCGGCTCATAATCGGTCTGCTTGATATTCAGACGCACATTGTTGGCGAACGTGACTGTGCGAATGCCCAGATCATCGATCATGCTGTCCGACACAACCGTGCCCGATGTGCCCCAGTCATCATAGGCGAACGCGCTGACCGCCACATCTTCCGGCTCTGCCACGGCGAGCTGGGTGCTGGCGTTATAAGCCGCCGCAACCGCATCATTGCCGCCGTCCAGTTCCTTTGCAGTCACGCGCACCAGCGGCTCACCCTGGCTCCACAGTTCGTTGAATGCCGCGTTCACGGCTTCCACGGTCAGCTGCGGGCGGATCTGCTGGAAGAATCCATAACGCCATTCCGGATCGGTGACGAAATCGTTTTCCGCTGCGACATTGACCACCGCCATGGCGAGCTGGCGATTGTCGCGTGCTTCGGCTTGAGCAACAGACCGGCGCAGCGCGCTGTCAGTTTGTGTCAGGACGTAATCGAGTTCGGACTGGGTGAAGCCATACTGCAATGCGCGGCGCAGTTCCTGCTCCGCAATACCGAGGCCCGTTTCCCATTCGCCATCGCGAGTGCTGATGCTGACAAAGGAGTAATCCGCAACGCCTTCATCATCAGTGAAGCCAGCGCCGCCGCCCAGGATCGGGCTGTCTGCCTGGTTGGAAATCCGCGTGATGCGGCGATCAAACATGCTCGTCGCGAGGCCGCGAAGCTGACTGCGTGTACGCTCTGCAATCGTGTCTGCCGGATCGGTATATGGGCGGAGCTGGTAAATCGCGACGCTTTCGCTGATCGCGGGATCGACGAAGGTATCGAACTCTGTCTCGCGGTCGAAATCGACATCACCCAGCGGCGGGATTGCACCAGCCTCGCCGCGGCCGACCCAATTGCCAAACCGCGCCTCGATCATGGCTTCGACTTCGGCGACGTCGAAATCGCCGACAGCGACCAGTGTGGTGTTTTCGGGCCGGTAGAAACGATTGTAAAGATTGCGCAGGCGATCTGCAGGTGCCTCACGCAGGATTTCATCTGTCCCGATCGGGAAGCGGCTCACGATGCGTGTGCTTGGGACCCGGAAATCGAATACATCGCGGAGATTGCGCAGGCCGGCACTGTCGCGCGTGCGCCGCTCGCTAACGAGGATTTCCCGCTCCCGGTCTACGGCCTCTGGTGCGAACTGGATTTCGCTGGCGGTTTCGCGCAGCAGGAACAGGGCGGTTTCCAGCCCGTATTCGGTCGCATTGGGCACATCCAGCATATACACGGTTTCTTCGAAGCTGGTGTAGGCGTTGGTGTCCGGCCCGAACGCAAGACCCAGCCGTTCGAGCAGCGGGATCATCTCGCCCTCAGGCACGTTGGTCGTGCCGTTGAAGGCCATATGTTCGATAAAGTGGGCAAGGCCCTGCTCGTTATCGGCTTCTCCGTAAGATCCGAAATCCACATGCATGCGGAAGGATGCCGCGCCATCGGGTGTATCGTTCTGGCGGATGGCATATTTCATGCCGTTGGAAAGCTGACCGTAAGTGATCGAGGCATCCGGCTCTACATCGGTCGCTTCTATACCCCATGCTTCGCTCGGCCCGGTCGATTGTGCGGCGAGCGGGGCGGCAAAGCCGAGCGTGACAGCAAGAGTGGCCGTGGAAATAGTGGCGCAGAGCGCGCGACGGATGGTCATAGAAATAGTCCTCTCAAAACAATTGTATTGGCTGATTGAGGACATGTATTCCGGTTACGCGCCCCCGCCTTGCCAAGCAATGTAGCAAACGAAGCACGGTACGCAACAGGCCAAAGGCCTGTATGACAGACTATCTCACTAATCTTGGACTATTTTTTGGGCTTGGGCGGGGATTGGCGCAGGCGCGAGCGATGCGCGCTCATGTCGAGCACATCACCGGGCGCCCCGTCATCGTCCTTCTGGAGCAGGCCAAGCCGGCGAGCGACTTCCTGATAGGCCTCTTCCTCTCCGCCAAGGTCGCGGCGGAACCGGTCCTTGTCCAGCTTTTCACCCGTGTTGAAATCCCACAGCCGGCAATTGTCAGGGCTTATTTCGTCGGCCAGGATGACACGGCTGAAATCGCCATCGAAAATGCGGCCGAATTCCAGTTTGAAATCGACCAGCTTGATATCGATCGCTGCGAACATTCCGCACATGAAATCATTGATGCGGATGGCCATGGCGGCAATATCCTGCATCTCTTCATGGCTGGCCCAGTTGAAGCAAGCGATGTGTTCTTCGGCGACCAGCGGATCGCCCAGCTCGTCCGACTTCAGGTAATATTCGATCAGCGTATGCGGCAGCATATCGCCTTCCTCGATGCCGAGACGCTTGGAAATGGAGCCTGCCGCGATGTTGCGCACGACCACTTCCAGCGGAATAATCTCCACCTGCCGCACCAATTGTTCGCGCATGTTCAGGCGGCGGATGAAATGCGTTGGAATGCCGATGTGAGCAAGGCGGGTGAACACGTGTTCGCTGATGCGGTTATTGATCACGCCCTTGCCATTGATCGTGCCGCGCTTTTCGGCGTTGAAGGCTGTGGCATCATCCTTGAAATACTGGATGATGGTGCCGGGTTCTGGACCTTCATACAGGATCTTGGCCTTGCCTTCGTAAATCTGGCGGCGGCGGGACATGGGCAGGCCTTTCGATCTTCGCCCGGTCATCGAACGCGGGCGTAGCAAAAACAAACCGCCCCGGCACGTGCGATGCATCCGCTTCGCATGGGCCAGGGCGCGGTCACGACGGCCTATACACTCGCGATCACAAGAGGGCAATTGCAACCACAGGGACCATGCGCTCTCCTTCGCGCTATCAAACATGGCACGCACCTGTTAAATGCAAGCCGGGTCGCGCTATTGAGGAAAGTTTCTATGCGTAGATCTGTATTTTTATTGGCTGCTGCAAGCTTTGCACTGGCGGCCTGCAATTCCGGTGAGGAAGCTGCCGAGGCACCTGCCGTGGACGAGGCAATGGTCGCGGATGAGCCTGCCGAGGAAGTGGCACTGGCGGCAGATGGCCAGCCTGCGCCCGGCACTTACGAAGTGACCATGGCAGATGGATCTGTCGTCACTGAAATTGTCAATGAAGATGGCACCATGTCCTGGACTTCGACTGACGGAACCGAAGGTTCGGGCACATGGCGGACCGACGGCCCTAATGTATGGTGCTCCACCGACGAAGGCGAAGCAGAAACCTGTTCCGACGAGGTTGTCGGCGCAGACGGCGTCTGGACTTCGATCAGCCGCGAAAGCGGCGATACGGCAATTGTTGTTCGCGCCGACAGCTGACGTATTAGCAGCGCCCAGTTAGCAAAAGAAAACGGGGCGCGCTGGTGATCCAGCACGCCCCGTTTTTCATCTGACCAAAATTACTCGGTAGCAGCAGGAATATCGTCCACGCTGGCATACAGGCCCTGGCCAACAATGCCTTCGCGTACGTCTTCGCCAACTTCGGCGTTGTATTCGGCAACGGTCGAGATCACTTCGCCGTCTTTGTCGAGGAGCAAGGCATCGTCGCCTGAGCCCACTGCAGCCATACGGATGTAAACCGGATCGGGGTGCAGGTGATTCGATGCGCCATTGCTGGCATCGACCACGCCGCCGATGATGCCGCCCGCAAGCAAGTTTCCGGCCATGCTGCCGCCGGTGCGGCTCTGCAGATAAATGCCGACAGGCTCATATCCGGCGGCGGTAAAGGTCACCATGGAATCGTCACCACGGCGCATTTCGAATGCGCAAGGCGTGGTGCAGGTCTGGCCCGCCAGTGTTTCGATGACGGCGCCGGTAGGCTCTGATTCGAATTCGACCGGCTGGCTTGTGCCGTTCAGAACGGTGGCGCAGCCTGAAAGGCCGACTGACGCTGCAAGCAACGCAGAAGCATAGAATTTTTTCATTATGGTATTGTCCCTCCAAGAAAATGGTGGGCCCGTTTAGTCCAAAATCGCAGGCTCGATCAATCGCGAAAAACACTCGCCCTACCGAATGTCGCTACAATACAAATCTGGCCTCTTCAGAGCCACATGCTGCGCCGCTCCACTGGCGACCGAAGGCCTGCGGCGAGGGACTTTGAACGCGCCCGGATCAGTACCCTGCGGCCATGTTTCGATCGCACGAAGATCAGCCGCGCGGTGCCGATGCGTTTTCTCCAGATGGACAGGAAAAGCTCCGCATCTTCCTTGCGCGCGCCCAAGGCCGCCGGAACCGCATGATAGTCGAGCTGGCGAAAACCCAGCGCTTCCCCTTCGCGGCGCAGGATATACCGCGGGTTCTGAACCGGACCGAGCAGTTCCAGCATCGCCTCTACGAAACGATGCTGATCGGCCCGCGTGCCGCCTTCCATGGTGACGGCGTGGCGGCCTTTCAGCCCTTCGCGCACACGTACGGTATACTCTGCCTCATCACGCGACAGATTGCCGGTGCGGGCCAGGCCTTCCAGGATTGTTTCACCCACCTGAGCCAATCGCCGTTCCAGCGTGCCGTTGCGCAGCCATAGCCGCGCGGAATTGAACAGGCCGGGCAGTGCATAGAGCAACGCTGCGCCGCCGCCGATAGCCATCACCGCATCAATACCGCCAAGACCGCGCACGCTGAGACCGGCAGTCAGCAGTCCGCCGCCGACGCTCGCGATCCAGCTTGCCTTCAGCGTGTTGCGAACATGCAAGGTGGAACTGCCGACGCCGCCGGTAATCTCGGCGACTTCGCGCACTTGCGAACGCGGTGTTCCTGCGCCCAGGGATGCGGACCAATGCCTTGCCGTCGCGCGCCTGTCGCCAGCGCGTGAAAGGGTTACCGCGTTGCGTCCGGCAATCGGCCTTTCCATGGCGATATCGAGCCGGTCGATGCCGTTTTCGATCAAGGTCGCGCCGCCTTCGGCCACGCCGTCGAACATGGCGAAACGGCGGATCAGCCGGTCAAAGTCTGCGCCGGGCTCATTAAGGTCGGACGGATCGATGGTGGCAAGGTGCCAGATGTTCGCGACTTTTTCGGGTTGGCCGGGATCAGTCCTGATAGCGCGCCCGCGCATTTGGTTGGACAGCATGTAACTTGCCGCATTGCTCGCGAGCAGCAGGCTGTTGATCGATGGCGCGTCCCAGCCTTCGCCCAGCAGGGCCTGCGTCCCGACAAGTATGCGGATATCACCCGCCTCCACCAGCCTGGTGACAAGCGCAACGCGGCCCCGGTCTGCGGCGCTGGCGAAACCGAGTTTTACGTACTCTGGCATGCCGGGAAGCTGCGTGAAGGTGAGATCGCTTTCAGGAATGCCAAGTGTGCTGGCCGCCGCGATGCTTGCCGCGCGCGCATCTTCCGGGACAATGACCAATGATCCGGTCAGCACGCCAAGCGGCTGGCCCAGATTGGCGCGGCGGATCGTTTCGAAGATCGGCACGACGCCAAGCCTTGCCGGCACATATGGCGCGCCAAGTTTGCGTGGCAGTTCCGCCGCGCGGACATGGTCGGTCAAAATTGCCAAGCGCAGCCGGTTGCCCATCGCCTCGACTTCGGCCTGCGCAATCTCCACGATAGAGGCGAGTTTCCCGGTGCTGCCCGCCAGCAGCCGCGCCAGGTCCATGCTTTCGGAAAAATCGACGCGGCGGTTGGTTATGAGGCCAGCTTCGGAAAGGGCGGCCTTCCAGCGTTTCGAGCGTTCATCCTCAAGCCGCCAATTGCCGATATTGCGGTGGAGCAGGCATTCCAGCATCGGTTCGAGCCAGAAGTGATTGAACTCCGGCGTAACATCGCGATCCACGCCCAGCAGGACCAGCGGCTCGTCCGGCAAAGTCACACCGCGTGCCGCCAGATAGAACAGCATTGCTGAAAGCTGCTCCGGCGCCTCCAGTATCGCTTCTTCGTGGAGCAGCGGCTCGGCCAGAAATGGGTGCGAAAGGATAAGCCCCGGCAGATCGGGATCGCTGCCGATTTCGTCTGCCAGAGCGAACACGGAGCCGCGCCGTTGCATCAGGCTCTGGACGATGTCATCGCTGGGCTGGGAAAAATGAACATGGTCCTGATGCGGAGCAAGATCGCCGTTGCGGACCAGCTCCGGCACCCCGATCTCGGCATCGATCGGGCCGCACAGCCGTTCATACCGGGACCATTCGGCATTGCTGGCATCATAAGGCGGGGTGGCGGTTAGGGCCACAATCACGGCGTCTTCCAGCACCTCTCGCAAGGCAAAAAGGGCGTTCCACCATTCCCGCCGAAGGTGATGACATTCGTCCAGCACCAAGGTCAGTGGGCCAAGCGCGCGCAGCGCTGCAAAATCGGCATCGCGGCTGAATGCAGCGTGCAGCGATTGGTAGGTCGCCATCGTCAGATCTGCGGGCGCGGAAAGATCACGGGAAATGCACCCCGTATGTGCCTCAAGCGTGGGCATGAACAGCGGCACCAGCCGGTCTTGCCACTGGTTGCGGATCGTCAGGCTGGGGGACAAGGCGAGGGCGGGGCGGCCAATGCGGCGCATCGCCTCCAACCCGAGCACGGTCTTCCCGCTGCCCGGCGCGGCCACGATATGCAGGCGGCCATCAGCCAGCAGTCCATCCATTTCTTCCAGCACACGCGCCTGATAATCGCGCCATTCGCCGGAAAAGCGCATGGCGGATAGAAGCTGCGGCGTGTGCTGGGAATCCGGGTCCAACATTGGCGCGGAACGCTAGGCAGTTTCCGCGCGGGTTTCCAGCAACTTCGGAGCGCGCGGCAGGCTGTCTTGTAAAGCCTGCGCTTTGTGCCATCTTCAATGGCCTAAAGGAGAGAATTTCATGGAATCGATAGCCGCCGATCTCGAAACCATGAAGCGTGTGCCGCTGGCGGACCGCCACGTATCCATGATCTGCGACATCGGCACCCAGCGCACCTACGCAAAAGGCGATATGGTCGCCGAAATCGGTCAGCCGATGGATGAATTTCTCTATATCCTCGAAGGTGAAATCGAAGTCGTCGATCCGTGGTCGGATGAACGATTGCTCGACGCATCTCTTGGCCCCACGCAGTTCATGGGGGAAATTGCCTTCCTCAATGCAGGAAGCTGGTTCCTTCCGATGCGTGCCGCGAAGGATACCAAGGTCGTCGCTGCGCCGCGGGAAGCGATGCTTGAATTGATGAGCCGCGTTCCGGAGCTTTCGGATCACGTCATTTCCGTGTTTGCCGCGCGCCGGCGCAAGCAGTTCGAGCTGCAAAACTCCGCGGTCAAGCTGATCGGTGCGGACCGCGATGCCGCAGTCCAGCGGATTGAAAGCTTCCTGCGCCGCAACCGTATCCCTTACGAAAGTTACGATCTGGATTCGTCGGATGCGGAGGCTGTGGAACTTTGCAATCTGGCCGACCACACACCGTCGGTGGTTGTCGGCGGCAGTGAGGTGCTGACCGACCCCACGCCGCGCAAGGTCGCACAAAAGCTCGGCCTCGATCTCAATATCTGTTCGAACCGTGACTTCGATGTCCTGATTGTCGGCGGCGGGCCGGGCGGGGTCGCAGCGGCGGTGTACGCAGGGGCAGAGGGACTGTGCGCATTGCTGGTCGAAGACACGGCAATCGGCGGTCAGGCGGGCATGTCCAGCCGGATCGAGAACTATATGGGTTTTCCCACCGGCATTTCCGGCGCTGATCTGGTGTACCGCGGCGAAATGCAGGCGATGAAATTCGGCACGCGCTTTGCCATGCCACGCCGGGTCACTGCACTGCGGCAGGCGGATGACGGCCGCTTCTGCGCCACACTGGACGACAATGAGGACGAGATTTGTGCGCACGCCGTCGTCGTCGCAACCGGCGTCCAATATCGCCGCCTTCCGGTCGACCGGCTGGCCGAATTCGAAGGGGCGGGCGTTTATTATGCCGCCACGGATATGGAGGCGCGTTTTTGCCGCAACGGAGAGGCCGTGGTGGTTGGTGGAGGCAATTCGGCAGGACAAGCCGCGATGTTCCTCAGCCGCACGGCGGAGCATGTCCATCTGATCGTGCGCGGAGACAGTCTGGCGCAATCGATGTCGGAATATCTGACGCGGCGGCTGGAGAGCGATCCGGCGATAACCATCCATTTCGAAACCGAAGTGACCGCGCTGAAAGGCGATGACCGTCTTTCGGGTGTGACGCTGTCCGGCCCCGAAGGTGAGCGGGAGCTGGAAACAAACGCGCTTTTCGTGATGATCGGTGCCGCACCCAATACCGATTGGCTGAAGGGCCATGCGCAGCTTGATGAACGCGGCTTTGTGCTGACGGGTGAGGAAGTGGGCGCGGGAAGTCTGTTCGAAACATCGACCCCGGGCATATTCGCCATCGGCGATGTGCGCGGCGGATCGGTGAAACGCGTGGCGAGCGCCGTGGGTGAAGGTTCCGTCGTGATTTCGGCTGCATGGAACCACGTGGCCAAGCAGAAATCTTGAGAGCACCGCTATGTGCGTGCACAAGCCGGGCGTAACAGCAAACTGAAAAGAGAGTGGTGCCCGAGGGCGGAGTCGAACCACCGACACGACGATTTTCAATCGTCTGCTCTACCACTGAGCTACTCAGGCATTTCACCGGCATGACGGCATCATCGAAGTGCCGAACGCGCGAATGAGTGCGGGCCTATGGCGAAGCTCGGCGCGCTTGGCAAGGCCCCACTTCAAACTTCGTGGCTATTCTTCTTGCGCGATATCCTCTGGCGCGGCTGGAGGACCGGGCACGGCGTATCCATCGCCGAACCACTGCGCCAGGTCCCGGTCGCGGCAGCGGTTGGAACAGAACGGCGTGAATTCAGCCGTCCGGGGCTTTTTGCAGATCGGGCAGGGTCGGTGGCTCATCGTTCAATCATCTGGGCATGCGGCGCTTCGAGCGCAAGACCGGGATCGGGCCGAATCGACAGCTCTTTTCCCGTGCGGCGCGTCAGCTCTTCCAGCCAGCTGTCTGCCAAGGCGGCAAGAACTGCCGGATCGGCAGACAGTTCGACTTTGCCGGGGCCTTCCAGCACTTCGGCACGCCTGAGTAGCAGCCGCGCGGCGGCCTCACTGCGGTTGCGAGCGATTCGGTGAAGCAGGGAGGGGCGGGAAAGGCGCGTCACGATCTGGACAAAGCCAAATCCGTTCATCGCAGTGCGTTCATGCGGCCAGCCTTGCAGGCTTGTATCAAGCGTCGCGTCGATTGCCTTGCGACCGGCTTTGTCCTGAACGCTCGGGAAATCGATGCCGATGTTGCCCCCAATGTCGAAGCGGCGAAGCGCCTTTGCCACTGCGGCCACCGCCCGCAACTGGATTGCCTGCTGCGCACCGCCGTCCACGTCGATCAGCGTCATGGCAGGGGTCACAGCGAACAGCAGGCTGCCGCCGTCAAACGTCACCTGCTGACTTGCTGCATCCAGCCACAATTCGTGCCAGTCTGCCTCATCGGGAAAACGGCGGGTCAATTCGACCTCATGCCCATCCTGCGAAAGCGACTGCGCCAGAGACGGTGCTGGCCTTGTTGCTGCATCGGTAAAGCGCGATTGGGCAAGTTTCAGCCGGCCGCGCTCTGCAATGGCTTCGCGTGTCACCTCCATCCGCACCGGCGCACCGATGCTGACAGTGCGCGGCATGAGCGCGCCGAAAGCCTGCTCTCCGCTTGGAAATTCAACCCGGCCTCTGCCGCCATCGTTGAACCGTTCGCGCAGGATGGCATCGGCAGTCTCGCCGGCCACCAGTCTGGTGCCGGGCCAGGTGACGCGTGCCTCTTCAATGCCAGCGGGCCCGAGCAGAACCGCGCGGTGTTCCCCGATCCCTTCCTCAACCAGCCACTTAGCCAATTTTGAACCCTGCCGCCTTCAGCAAAATGCGCGTTTCATACAGCGGCAGCCCCATGACGGCAGAATGGCTGCCCTGTATCCACGGGATCAGAGCCTCCGCCATGCCCTGAATTGCATATCCGCCTGCCTTGCCGTGCCATTCGCCGCTGGCGATGTAGGCGTCGATTTCATCGGGAGAGAGGCGTTTGAATTTCAGCTGCGTCTCGCTCAGCTTTTCGCGCACTGTACCGTCTGGCGCGGCGAGGGCGATTGCGCTGAGCACGCGGTGCCGCCTGCCGGACAGTAGTTCCAGGCATTGCCGGGCGGTTTGCTCATCCTCCGCCTTGGGAAGGATGCGCCGCCCGCAAGCCACCACCGTGTCGCCAGCCAGAACGTGCGACCCGCCTGCATCAACCGCAAGCGCCTTTTCATGCGCCATGCGCGCGGCATAGACGCGCGGAAGCTCCGCCTTGTGCGGCGTCTCATCGATGTCGGCAGGAGAAATGGCATCGGGCTTCACCCCGATCCGCGCGAGCAATTCGCGGCGTCTCGGGCTGGCCGATGCCAGAATCAATTTGGGTGTGGGGGCCGGGCCGGACGTCGTCATGCCCGAAATCTTCAGCCCGTGTAGCCTGGAGGTCCGGCGCGGCCGGGCATAAAGCGGTACGTGATACGCGCCTTCGTCAGGTCGTATGGTGTGAGTTCACACAGAACTTCGTCACCAACCAGCACGCGGATGCGGTTCTTGCGCATCCGGCCTGCGGTATGACCAAGCACTTCGTGACCGTTTTCGAGCTCCACCCGGAACATCGCGTTGGGCAGCAGCTCCACTACCTTGCCGCGCATTTCGAGGAGTTCTTCTTTAGCCATTCAGTTTCTCTAGTCCTTTGTGATGAGCGACAATTCGCGTCGAGGGCGCATAGCGGTCCGTCCCGTAAAAGGGAAGCGTCGCATGTATCGCCAAGTTCGACTGGAACGATTGTGACCCAAATGTCGCAGTATAATGCGACAAATTGATACTTTGGACCATCTTGAGGTCCTGCGCGTTAATGCACATATGACATCGAAGGTGGGGGCCTAATCTAAATTTTCAAGGATTCTCAGTGCGCGCTACAACGTCTTCAAGTCTCGCGGCGATCGCTGTCATGCTCGCACTGCAACCTCTCGGCGCTGGAGCGGTGCGTGCGCAGGATACCAATCCGCAGCCGCCGACCGGACCTGATCCGGCGCAGTCGGAAGACGATATCAACCAGATCATCGTCTATGGCGCGCGGCTGCGGGGCAGGATCGATTCGCCCCAGCCGCCAATTCTTGAACTGGATGAAGATGATATCGCCGCATATGGCGCAGGCTCCATTGCGGAACTGATAGAGGCGCTTGGCCCGCAGGTTTCCAGCGGGCGTGGCCGCGGCGGCGGCTTTCCGGTTATCCTCGTCAACGGCGTGCGGATATCCAATTTCCGCGAGCTGCGCAGCTATCCCCCCGAGGCCATCGAGCGGACCGAAGTGTTCAGCGAGGAAGTGGCGCAGCGGTTCGGTTATTCAGCAGACCAGCGCGTGGTCAATATCATCCTGAAGGACAATTATTCCAGCCAGAGCGTGGAGGTCGAATACGGCCAGCCGTTCGACGGTGGTTTCTCCCAGCAGGAAGTGCAGGGCACCTATCTGCGGATCGACGGGCCGAGCCGCCTTAATCTGAACGTGGAATGGGACAATTCCAGCGTCCTGACCGAAGGCGAGCGCGGCATCATCCAGGCTGACGGCAGCATTCCGGACGTTGCCAGCGATCCCAATCCAGCCAACTTCCGCAGCCTTGTCGGCGACAGCTCCGGTGTGGAGGCAACCGCCAACTGGACAACCTCGCTTGGGGAGAGCGGCAATTCTGTCAGCCTGAATGCCACTTACGAGCGGAACGACAGCTTGCGATTGCAGGGTCTGGACACAGTGGAACTGACCGATCCTGCCGGTAACAGCGCGCTGCGCGCCTTCAATGCCGGTAGCCCGCTGGCTGTGGACCGGCGCAGCAACAATTATTCCGCCGCCGCCAGCATCAACGCGGGTGTCGGTGAATGGCAGGTCACGGGAACGGTTGATGCGACCATCACCGATTCGATCAATGATACGCAGATCCGCCTCGATACGGCGGCTTTGGTAGCGGCCGCTGCAGCAGGCACGCTGGCGATCGATGCAGACCTCGGCGATTTTGCGGAAGCCGGCTTCGAGCGTTCGGAAACCAACACATATACGGTGAATGCGCTGCTGACTGCGCGCGGGAACCCAGTCTACCTGCCCGGCGGCGAGATGTCGCTGACAGCAGTTGCCGGTTACCGCGCCAACGGCATCGAAAGCACCGACACGCGCAATCCGGGATTGGTCACCAATCTTGACCGCTCACGCTGGCAGGCAGGCGTGAATGTGGGCATTCCGATTACCAGCCGGGAGGAAGATTTCGGCAGTGCGCTGGGTGACATATCGCTGAATTTCAACGCTGGCGTCTTCGAACAATCCGACTTCGGCACGCTGTTCGACTGGTCGGCGGGCGTGACGTGGGGCGTGCTCGAAGGGCTGACCCTTACCGCGACCTATATCAACCGCGACAGCTCTCCTTCGCTCAGCGAGCTTGGCACAGCGCAGATCGCCACGCCCAACGTACCGATTTTCGACATTGCCAATAATGAAACGGTGCTGGCCACCGTCATCACAGGCGGCAATCCGCTGCTTCCTGCGCAAAGCCAGAGCGACTGGAAATTCGGCATCAACTGGCAGTTGCCGTTTATTGAAAACAGCAGCTTGCAGATCGAATATTTCGACAATCACTCCGATGATGTGACGCAGGGCTTTCCGGTCCTGACACCGGCGATCGAGGCGGCGTTTCCGGGCCGTGTCACACGCAACGCGGCGGGCACTTTGACGCAGCTGGACGAACGGTTCGTCACCTTCGCAGAGCAGGATGTGGAGCGCATCCAGGTCGGTTTGAATTTGTCCGGCCGATTCGCCGAAGGAGATGAGGCCAGTGGCCGTGGCGGCCCTCCGGGAGCAGGCAGACCATCCGGCCGACCCTCAGGACCACAGGCCGGGGGACCGGCTGGCCGGCCCGGTGGGGGCCAAGGGGGCGGGGGAATGCCCGGTCCGGAACAAATGGCGGTGATGCGAGAGCAATTCTGCGCAGCCGAACCTGACGTGGTTATCGCGCGTTTCGACGCCGTGCTGGAAGCCGAAGCCAATGGTGAACCGGCTCCGCTTGGCCCGGACGGTGAACCTCTCGCCATTCCGGCGCGTATGCTTCAGCGACTAACCGGCGAAGACGGCAAGATCGATCCGGAGCGTTTTGCCGCGCTGCGGGAGCGACTTTGCAGCACCGACGGTACGCAGGCTGGTGGCCCACCTGCAGAGGGCGAGACGCGCAGCGCAAATCGCGGCGGTGGCGGGGCGGCCGTGGCCGTGGACGACGTGGGGGCGGCTTCAGTCCCTTTGGCGGCGGCGATGGCCCGCCCGTAGGCCGCTGGTTCGCCAACCTTCAATATACTCTGGAGCTGGAAAACACGGTGCTGATCGCGCCGAATATTCCGCTGCTCGATCTGCTCGACGGTGATGCGCTGTCGGGTGGCGGCCAGCCGCGTCATTCCGTCCAGTGGCGCAGCGGCGCTTTTTACGACGGCTACGGCATTCTGGTTTTCGCCAGCTACACCGGGCAGTCGCGGATCAACGGGTCGGGACTGGCAGGCAGCACGGATTTGTTCTTCGACGATTTCGCCAGTGTCAACATTCGCACTTTCGTTGATCTGGGCCAGCGCGATAATCTGGTGGCTGCAATACCGTTTCTGGAAGGATCGCGTATCGGGTTCGACATCGACAATCTGTTCGATTCCCGCCAGCGGGTGACCGACAGCAGCGGCGCTACGCCCTTGCGATATCAGCCATTCCTGATCGATCCGCGCGGACGCAGCTTTGAAATCGAATTCCGTAAGCTGTTCTAGTCACGCACGTTCAGATCAGGCTTTTCCCGCCGCCAGTTTGATCTGGTTGCGGCCGCCTTCCTTGGCCAGATACAGCGCCCCATCGGCTGCGCTGAGTGCTGCGCGAGCAGTGTCATAGGCGAATACGTCGGCCACTCCGCCGGAAAATGTGATCTGACCGAAAGGCTGTTCTGTCCGCCGGTTGACCAGCTTGCGAGCAGCCAGTTGGCGGCGCGCACTGTCCAGACGATCGAAGGCATCATCGGTGGTCGCACCGCGAAACAGCAGGACGAACTCTTCGCCCCCGTGTCTTGCCACGTGGCACATGTCGCCGGAAACCCGGTTCAGCGTTTCCGCGACGACGCACAGGATGCGGTCGCCAGCATCATGGCCGTGCGTGTCGTTGACGATCTTGAAGTGATCAATGTCGCAGAAGCCCACTGCCAGGTTTTCGTTGCGGATCCGGGCGCTGCTCATCTCTTCTTCCAGAACCTTTTCGAAAGCGCGGCGGTTTGGCAGTCCGGTAAGATAATCGAAATCCGCATCGTGCCGTGCACGTTCCAGATTGCGCTGAAGCCGCTGCGCCTGCCGCTCGCTGTCCCGCAGTTCTGCTTCCACCCTGCGTGACCGATCGAGCATTGCGCGCGCATATTGCGCCAGTTCGCCAATGATTTCGCCCGGGTCCGGCGCCGTTTCCAGCTGCCCGACATGCCCTTCCAGCGCGTCGCCATACTGGCGCGTGGCCTTATGCGCATCTTGCGTGCTGCGGGCAAATTCCGTCAGGCCGAGCTCCAGCTTTCGGGCAAATTCCTCCAGCGACGCATCGCTTTCTTCGGAAATTTCGGCCAGCTGCAAATCCAGCCAGGCCTGATTGATCGGCTGACCCGATTCCCGGCGGCGATCAATCTTGCGGCCCAGGCCGGGGTTAAGACCGGCACAGATCCCGTGTGCTGTTTCCAGGTTGGCTCCGGTAATCGCCAAGCCGTTCTCGAGTAGAAAGCTGCTGATGTGATCCATCAAGAGCCGCTCTGCCGATTGCGCGCCCCTATGCGTATCGATCACATCGTTGTGGTGGTGGTCCGCGCCGCGCGAGGCAAAGCCGAGCCACCCCAAAAGCCCTGCCTTGTGATCGCGGCCGAGATTATTGCCAATGCTTTCCATGAGGCGAAGAACGGCGCCGGGACGACCGAATTAACTACGGACTAGCGCCTAGACCCATGGCTTGGCCTTGTTCAGAAGCTGACGGAGATATGTGTCATAGTGCCTGCGCCGCTGCATGGCCGCTCGCCCAGGCCCACTGGAAATTGTATCCGCCCAGCCAGCCTGTGACGTCCACCGCTTCACCGATGACGAACAGACCGGGCACGCGCTTGGCTTCCATCGTCTTGGAAGACAGCTCCGCCGTCGAAATGCCGCCTGCCGTCACCTCGGCTTTGGCGAAACCCTCGCTGCCATTGGGATTGAATTGCCAGTTCGCCAGCCGTTCTTCTGTTTGGCGCAACACCTTGTCCGGCACATTACCAAGGTCCGTTTCAATGCCGATCTGGTCTGCCAGCACGTCTGCCAGCCGCGCCGGCAAGGCTTCGCGCAAAATACCCTGCAACCGCAGGGACGGGCTGGCCCGTTTCGTTTCGAGAAGCCACCCGGATGTGTGGCCCGGCAGGAAGCGGATCGCGACGGGATCGCCGTGCCGCCAATAACTGGAAATCTGCAGGATTGCAGGACCGGACAGCCCGCGATGGGTGAACAGCGCGGCTTCTTTGAACCGCGTCTTGCCCGCCACCGCTTCCACATCTGCGGCCACGCCGGAAAGCTCCCGAAACAGCACTTCTTCTCCGCCCAGCGTCAGCGGGACGAGGGCAGGGCGCGGTTCTACCACCTTGAGGCCGAATTGCCGCGCCAGATGATAGGCAAAATCGCTCGCCCCCATTTTTGGAATGGACGGACCGCCGGTCGCGATCACACAGTGCCTGGATGTGAAGACACCGCTTTGCGTGGTCACGACGAAACCGCCGATATCGTGTGAAACGCTGGCGATATCCTCTTGGCAGCGGATCACGACTTCGCCCGGACCTGCCGCGCATTCATCCAGCAACATATCGACGATCTGCCGCGCAGAACCATCACAGAACAGTTGGCCGAGCGTCTTTTCGTGCCACGCAATGCCGTGCTTTTCGACCAATGCGACAAAGTCCGCTGCTGTGTAGCGGCTCAGCGCGCTTTTGGCGAAATGGGGGTTTGCCGAAAGGTAGTTGGCAGGGCCTGCGCCGATATTGGTAAAATTGCAGCGGCCACCGCCCGAAATGAGGATTTTCTTCCCGACCTTGTCGCTGTGTTCCAGCAACAGCACGCGCTTGCCCCGCTGCCCCGCAATGGCTGCGCAGAAAAGTCCGGCCGCCCCGCCGCCGAGGATGATTGCATCGAATGATGTGTCCATCGGCCCGCATTAGGCGTGAAAACCGCCGGGACCAAGCGCGATGCAATGCCCCGGCGGCCTTCCCCCCCTCTTCGCGTGCCTTACGGCTGCGCGACGGTAACGAGTTTGCCTAGTGTATCCCATTCCGTGCGCGGGGACCAGTTGCGGTTTGCGCCGAGGTAGGAATGATCGTCGAGTTCGAGCAGGCCGATGATCGTCTCGGCAACGATCGTCGCTCCGACCGGGCCGAGCGCCTCGCCCTCCCTCGTGCTGCCATCGCTTTCAGCGCGGCCGATGACTTCGGCTTCGGCCAGGATGTACAGCCATAGCGGGATACCGTTCGCGGGCAGATTGCCATTGAGCTTGGCCACCTTCTTCTGCACTTTCTTGATCGTGGCTTCATCGCAGCCGATTGCCTCTGCCACTTTTTCTCCGCCGGGCAGCAGGAAGGTGTTTCCGCGCAGCAGATTGCGCGTCGCCAATGAATTTTCGCCAGAGGTGATAAAGGGCAGGGCAAGCAAATCGCCAGCCAGCCGCGTATCCATTTTCTGCGCGCGTTCCACCTGCCGGCCTTCCGGTGTGAAAAGCAGTTCGTGCCAATCGACGACGCCTTTCGGATCGGTCAGCGCATCAAACCCGCCGCCAAGGATTGTACCGAACAGCTCCAACGCCGGCTTGCCCTTCTGGACCTGTATTTTCATCGGGATCATCGAATGTCCGAAGCGGTAAGCTGCAACGGAAAATTCGATCGGGATGTAAGGCACATTGCCGCAGTAATGCTCCCGCCCGCAGCCAAGAATTTTCTCCACCACCAGCTTTCCGCACATTGCCGCGAGGAAATCATTCACCACCGCCCATTGGTAATGCCAGGTGGTGGCGCGCCGTGATGCCTCGTACAGATCGTGACCTTCCAGCCCGTCTTCGTCATTCAGAGTTTGCGCAACGTGGTTGTGAAAGCGGATGATCGCCAGCTGGATCTGGCTGATGATACGGTTTTCATCATTGCGCGGATCGCCGATAATCGCGCGGCCATTGGGACTGCGCAGCAGATCGTGATCGTTCAGGCCAGCTTGCCCCGGATTATTTTCCCCGGTGAGCAGCTTCACCCCGCCAAACGCGCCGCCCTGGACGTACATGTATGGCTGCGCCTCGGGCCCGAGGCCATAGATGCAATCGAGATCGAGAGTAGGCGTGCGGACGTTGGCGATTTCACCCGGATTGTCGACCACGCTGTCGAACGTTGTGGAGGCATCCAAAGTAATGTCGTGATCCACGAACTGGCCGAAAAACACCATGCCCACCGGCACAGTGGCGGTCCGCTCGTTTTTGGATTTGCCGTCCATCGGGCCGCCCTTTTTGCCGATCGCCTCCAGCAAGGACCGCGGCGTGTAGGCCGGGCTCAGATGACCAAACAGGCGGCCGAACCGGTCATCGCGCTGTTTTGTCTCGTATTGGGCACGGTGGCAATATGCGGAGAGGCCTTCCAGCGGCTTCATTCCGTGATGTTCGGTGGTAGACATGCGTTTCTCCTGAGGTGAGATGAAAACGCGGCCCGTTTTTGTTATGCTAGGTCGAATAGCTGGCCAAGAGATACCGGGTATTGGTGAAAGGCGACAATCAATTAAATTAAATTCGTCGTGCCTGTTGGTCGCTTGGTCGTAAATCTACCTTTTCTTTAATGGCTCTACAGGTGTTTCCCGTGCCGCGGCAAAGTACAATACTGTGCCGAGAAGAAGCAGCCCGCCAAGCACTATTAGCGCTTGACCGTCCACTTGCATGGCTACCCACAGGCTGACCGCGCAAGCGATCAGTGCACACAAGGCATGCAGCGGATTGATGCGGCCATCGCGGTATTCCAGCATCGGCAGGGCGGCTGCGCATATGCCGTATGTCACCAGCCGGATGAGCGTTCCAGCAACCGCGAGCACGGCGAAGCCTTCCCACATGCCAAAGGCTATGGAAGCGACGCCGGTAAAGATGATCGCATTGCCCGGCGTGCCGTATTTCTTTGAAACGCCGAGAAACCAGCGCGGGAGCATTCCGCGCTGCGCCATGCCGTAAACAAGCCGAGGCTGGGTGGTCGCGCCGTTGAAATTGTTGGCCGCGATGCTGAAGGCGGCAGCCACAACGATGGCGAGTGCGCCGACTTGGCCCATGCTTTCCAGCGCGGCACCTGCCAGCGCGTTTTCTTCGTTCTGGACTGCAGGCGCGATGGCGAGATAGGCCCAGATCACCGCCATATACAGCGCGGTCACGGCGGCAACCATCGTGATGATGGCAAGGGGAATGTCGCGGCGGGGCCTGCGCATTTCGCCGGCAGGCTCCACTACGGCTTCAAACCCCATGAAGGCGTAAAAAGTGAGCAGGATAACCGTTTCCACAGCCGAGAATTGCGGCAGGGAAAAACCGATCGCGGGATTGCCTGCAAACAGCGCAGATATCACCAGCGCGACCAGCGGCACCACCTTGATCACCGTCATCACGCCCAAGGCGCCAACCGCACGGCTCATACCGAGCAGATTGACCCAGGTGATTATCGCCAGGATCGTCGCGATCGCACCAGCTTCGATAATTGGATCGGACAGCGGTTCATAGACAGCAGCCATGTAGGCCACCATCACGCTGGTATTGGCGGCGGCTGTCACGATGGCGCTGGCATAGCGCGCCCAGCCAGCCTGAAAGCCGACGTAGCGCCCGAAGGCGGCCTCGCCATACAGAACCGGGCCGCCGCTGTTTTCGAACCGCGCGGAAAGCCATGCGTAACACAGCGCCAGCGGCATGAAGGCAATTCCGCCTGCCAGCATCAGCCACGGCGCGAAATTGCCGATGGCTCCGGCCAGAACGGCGGGCAGGGCAAAGATGCCGGCGCCGATCATGCCATTTACGGGGAACAGGGCTGTGCCCCAGAAGCCGACAGTGCGCGGCGGCGTGGAAAGCTGTGTCTCACTCATGGCGAAGGCGAGTGCCTGCAATCGCTGCATCACGCAAGCGATTGAGAAACCGGCATCCCCGGCCTATCTACTTCGCCATGTCGCGCACTCCAGCAGGTTCTCCGCCCAGTCCAGGGGGCAAGGAGCGGTTCAATGAAGACCGCGCGACCTATACGGTAAAGGGAAATTCCCAGCCGGATATCGATGCCGGTGTTGCCGCAATCCGCGAAGTCGTGGCGACGTTGAAGCCGAAGCCCGGCGTGTACCGCATGCTCGATGCGCGGGGTGATGTCCTGTATGTCGGCAAGGCCCGTAGCCTGAAGGCGCGGGTGGCGAATTACACCCAGATCAAGGCGCTGACGAACCGCCTGCAACGCATGGTCAGCCAGTGCCGCAGCATGGAAATCGTCACCACCAATTCCGAAGCCGAAGCGCTGCTGATGGAAGCGCAGTTCATCAAACGGTTTCGCCCGCCTTACAATGTGTTGCTGCGCGATGATAAGAGTTTCCCTTTCATTCTCCTGAAAGAAGGCCACGACTTCCCGCGCATCATGAAACACCGCGGCGCGCGCAAGGCGAAGGGGGCGTATTACGGGCCATTCGCCAGCGCCGGTTCGGTCAACACCACGATCAACGCCTTGCAGAAACTGTTCCTGTTAAGATCCTGCACAGACAGCTTTTTCTCCCGCCGTGATCGCCCGTGTCTGTTGTATCAGATCAAGCGGTGCAGCGCGCCGTGCGTGGGCCGTATCGACGCGGAAGGTTATGCCGGACTGATCCAGGAAGCGCGCGACTTCCTCGGCGGAAAATCGGGCGCGGTGCAGGCGCGTATCGAAGCGCAGATGAAGGAAGCGTCCGAAGCGCTCGATTTTGAAACGGCGGCCTTGCTGCGCGACAGACTGCGGGCGGCGACCTTCATTCAGGGTTCGCAAGCGGTAAATGCGGACGGCGTCGGCGATGCCGATGTCTTCGCGCTGGCCGCGAAAGGCGGGCAGATCGGCATTCAGGGCTTCTTCGTGCGCGGCGGCCAGAACTGGGGTCACAAGGCCTTCTTCCCCACCCATACGCAGGATTTGGAGAAGGAGGACGTGCTCGCCCGCGTGTTGGCGCAGTTTTACGAAGAAGTGCCGCCGCCGCGCACCATTCTGGTGGACCGTGATTTGCCCGAACGGGAATTGATGGAAGAGGCATTTGGGGAGCTCGCAGGGCGCAAGGTTGCAATCAGCATTCCGCAGCGCGGCGAACGGCGAAAGCTGATGGAGCAGGCCCAGCGCAACGCCACCGAAGCGCTCGACAGGCGCTTGGCGGAAACCGGCACGCAAGCAAAGATCATGCGCGAAATGGCGGATTTTCTCGAACTGCCCGAAATTCCTGCCCGGATCGAGGTGTATGACAATTCTCATATCCAGGGCAGCAAGGCGGTGGGCGCGATGGTGGTGGCAGGACCGGAAGGCTACCAGAAGAACCAGTACCGCAAGTTCAACATCAAGACCGCGCAGACCAATGACGATTACGGCATGATGCGCGAAGTGATGGAGCGTCGTTTCAGCCGCGCGATGAGAGAAGATCCGGACCGGGAACAGGCCGGGACGTGGCCCGATCTCGTCCTGATCGACGGGGGCAAGGGGCAAATGTCCAGCGTGCGCGATACGCTGGAGGAATTGGGCATAGAGGACGTGCCGCTGATCGCGATCGCCAAGGGCCCGCATCACGGGCGCGAAGGGCGCGAGGTGTTTCACTTTCCTGACGGGCGTGAAAAGACGCTGCCCGTCAATTCGCCTGTCCTGTTCTATCTCCAGCGCCTGCGTGATGAAGTTCATCGCTTCGCCATTGGCGCACACCGTGCAAAGCGTAGCCGCGCCATAACTGCTTCGCCGCTGGACGAGATTCCCGGCATCGGTCCTGCGCGCAAACGCGCCCTGCTGCTACATTTCGGCACTGCCGGTAAGGTGCGCGCCGCCTCTCTGGATGATCTTCAGCGCGCACCGGGTGTCAGCGAAGCCGTGGCGCAGAAGATCTACGATTTCTATCACGCGCGATAAAGATTGATCCAGATCAATGTGAGCGCCCCCGCGTAGGCGTAATTCTCCAGACAGGAGACAAAGCTATGAAATCCTTTCTGCTACACGCTCACGATGAACCCCGCTTCGAAGGCCGCTTTCAAACTGCGTTGGACCTGACGCGCGCATTCGACGGCCACCTTACGGTGTTTCATGCAATCCCGATGACCATGGTTGTCCCGACCGACCCCTGGGGTGTCACGATGGCCGACGTCACCCATACGTCGAAAGAAAACGCAGAGAAGTTTCGGAAACGGATTTGCGACAGGCTGGAGGGCGAAAACGTCCGCTGGGACTGGGTATCGGACGTGGGCGTTGCGGGATCGCAAATGCTGCAACACGCCGCCCTCAGCGATCTTACGATTATCGGTGCCGATGATCCGGGCGAATATGAAGGGGCTTCGCAATTGGCCGGTATTCTGGCGCTGCAATGCCGCACGCCGGTGCTGGTAACGCCTGAAGGCGCGGGTGGTTTCGATCCCGCATGCCCCGTTATTGTGTGCTGGAACGGTTCGATAGAATCGTCGCGCGCGGTCCGCGCTTCGGCTCCCTTGCTAACTCAGGCGAGCAGCGTCACGCTTGTGGAAGTTAGCGAGAGCCGGACAAGCAAGGCCGAAATGCTGCCCGCTCTATCAGGGGCACGCTATCTTGACCGGCACGGCATCCGCTCTGAAATACTGGAGGTTGAGCGCGATGGCGGAAAGGTCAGCACAGCGTTGAAGAACGCAGCCAAATCGCGCGAGGCCGGCCTGATCGTGATGGGCGCATATGGCGTTCCGCGCCTGCTGGAGACAGTTTTCGGCGGCGTCACGCGTGAAATGCTTGTGGCACCTGAAATGCCCGTTCTGCTGGCGCACTGACTTCACCGCGGGACAGGGCGATATCTGCGGTGCTGTAGAGCCAGCCTAGTCGGGGACCCGCTGCAGCTGCAGGTCGTGGAAGTCATACGAAAAATCGGTGAGGTCCGAAATGGCCTGCATCGTTATTCCGGTAACTACGCCTTCCGTGACAACGAAATCGACGAATGCGTCTGCTTTCAATGAACTGTCGGGCCAGAATGCTGCGAACCGGTCACCGCCAACATGGGTCAATTGCCCATCCAGGATTTCGCTGCGCCCCATGTCGATGAACAGTCCGTCCGCGTTTTGCGTGATCCGCACATCGCCATACCATGGGTCCCGGTAAGTGCCCGTGTAGGCCGCCAGAGGCAGGCTGTGCGCTGGTATTGTGCCCTCAGCCGGTGCTTCAGCCGTAGCTGCGATCAGCTGGGTACCTTGCGCCTCTGCGGCTGCAAATTGCGCGCCCCATGTGCCGATGAAATCATTCTCCGGCCTGCCGACAAGTTCGTTGGCGACGTGATAATTGAACGTCGTGGCTGCGCCGCGGTAGTCGTTTGTGGCCGAAAAAATGACAATGCCGTGTTCGGGCAGGATCAGGAAATTGCTGACAACGCCGGGTGCGCCGCCGCCGTGTCCGACAGCCAAAGTGCCTTCGAAATCATGCAGGCTCCAGCCGAGCGCATAGAGCGCCAGATTGGACGAGCCGCTGGCTTGCAAGCCGCCGCGCGGGCTTTGCGGTGTAACGCCCTGCCACAGCTCACGGGCCTGGCTTTCACTAATCAGTCGCTGGCCATCAGCAGTCACTCCGCCGTCGAGCCAGAATTTGCCCCATTCCATCATTTCACCGGCAGGGCAGAAAATGCCGCCTGCTGCCGACCATGTTGGCGAGAAGTTGAGCCTCGGGTCCACCGGCACGCCCGCTTCTGCCCCTGCCGCGCGTTCATGGCCGGTTACCAACGGCGCGCCTGCAGGGATGCGGTCACGCTGCGCGGCGCACTGGTTCATACCGATAGGGCGCATAATTTCACTGGTGATGAAGTCCGCCCAGCTCTGGCCGGAAACCCGCTCCACAATTTCGCCCGCCACCACGTAGAGCAAATTGTCGTAGGCATACTCAGACCGGAAGCCGGTGCTGGGGCGCAGATGCGGCAGCGCCGCGATCACATCTTCCGGCTCCGCATCACCATCGGGCCAGATCAGCAAGTCACCCGCACCCAGCGGCAGGCCTGAACGGTGGGTCAAGGCATCACGCACAGTGAAGTTTTCGCTGACCCAAGGGTCCCACATGGCAAATTCAGGAATATAGGTACGAACGGGCGCGTCCCATTCCACGTCGCCGCGATCGACCAGAATCGCCAACGCCGTGGTGGTGAAAGCCTTCGAAATAGACGCTATGGGGAACAACATGTCCGTTGTTACGGGCCGGTCCGTGCCTTCCTCCGCAAGGCCAAAGGCGCCTTCGTAAACCGTCTCGCCATCGACCATGACGGCGGCGACCATGCCGGTCGAATCGTAAGCATCCATTGTGCGCATGACTTCGGCGTCGAAGTTTGGTGCAGGCGTGGCAGCAATTGCGGCGGGAGGTTCGGGGGCCTGTACATGCGTACATGCGCCAAGGCTTGTGACCAGTGCAGCGGCCCCGACCCATTTCGCAAAACCGTTCATCGCAAACCCCTTTTGCCGATTATTTGACGTGACGCAGCATGCCTTCCTGCGAAACACTGGCGACCAGCCGGCCATCGCGGCTGAAAATCTGGCCGCGTGCAAAACCACGCGCCGCGCCGCTCCACGGTGCCTCTGTGACGAACAAAAGCCAATCGTCGACCGAGAACTCTTCATGAAACCATACCGCATGGTCCAGGCTGGCGCCCTTGATCTGGCCGCCGTGAATTGTCTTTCCATGCGGTTGCAGCGCGGTGGCAAGGATCTGGAAATCGGAAATATAGGCCAGCGCTGCGCGGTGCACGGCTGCTTCGGGAGGCAGCGGCGCAACGGTGCGGAACCACACATGGCTGACGGCCGGGCGGACCTGCGGCCTCAACCAGTCGCGCGGTTCGACAGAGCGAAAATCAACCGGGAAAGGCCGTTTGAGCAGGCGCTTCATTGGTCCGTCAGGCACATAATTCGCCGCTTCCAACCGTATTTGCGAATCTGGCACAAGGTCTTCAGGGCCGGGCACATCGGGCATATCAGGATGCTGATGGCCGGGACCTTCGACCGGTATCTGGAACGATGCGGTAAGGTTCAGGATCGGCTTGCCGTCCTGGCTTGCCACAACGCGCCGGTTGGAAAAGCTGCGCCCGTCCAGATCGCGCTTCACCCGGTATTCGATCGGCAGATCATCGCTGCCGGGACGCAGGAAATAGGCGTGGAGCGAGTGAGCCGCGCGCTTGGGGTCGACCGTTCGGCTTGCCGCACCCAGTGCCTGCGCGATGGCCTGCCCGCCAAAAACGCGCCCCGTCCCGTCCTGCCTGCGGCGGCCTAGGAACACATCGGGGCCCTTCGCCTCCAGATCGAGCAGGAAGACGAGATCGGCTACGATCTTCTCAGGCGTGTCTGTGTTTTCAGGCGGTGTGGTCATCGCCGCCGCCATGCGCGCAGGGCCGCTTTGCGTCAAGCGAGGCCGGGTATTCGCCGTAATATCCGCATGGCATTGGCCTTCAGCGTGTTGCGCGCGGGCCACCGTTTGGGGGCCGAGGGCTGCATCCCCCACTTGCGCAGCCAGGCATTGAAAGCGCGCGCGTCTGCCTCTGCAAAGCTCCATTCGCTGCGCCAGGTAATCGAAAGCGAGATAGACGGTTCATCGCCATTTTTCACGAAATGCGGAGCCATCACCGGAACATAAATCGCATCACCATGATACAGCCGCATTTCTGCGCCTTCGTGCGCGAGGCTATCATGCCATTTCAATTCGCGCGCGCCGCCTGTGTGATAGGTCTCGTGCAAGGTATCGGGGGCAAAACGCGGATCGCCTGCCGGAAAGACCGTCATCGCTTTCTTGCCGCGCAATTGCAGCAGGATATTGTGTTCGGGATCGAAGTGATACGGCGTCACGGCACCGGGGCTTGATACGAAGATGAACCCCTGCGTCCGCATCATCTTGCCTGTGCGCGCCTCGATGATTGGCCGCAGCTCATCAAGCAATTCGGCCAGCAAGTTTGCATAAGGCTTTTTCTGTTCGATATTTTTCAGGACGGCCCAACTGTTCGATGCGCCGATATTGCGAATTGTCTCTCCAATCGTCAGACCGTTGCCAGCCGGTTTGCCGTCCACGCCAATGGGCAGATCGCCGCGATTGTATTCCACGCTTTCCGGCGGCAAGGCTTCACCCAGCATTGCCAGCGCATCCAGTTCCAGCAGCGGATTGGAAACAAGATCATGCTCCAGCTTGTGCGCGCCTTCAGGATACGAAGCCTTGAAATCGCTGCGGGCGCGGGCGGGAAATACGCGGCGGCCGCCCAGTGACCGGCCATGCAGGGAGCGGACCATCCTGTTCATAAAATTCCCTTCGCAGGACGTCCTGTTTCGCGGTGTGCAAGAATGGCGAAGAATTTGCGACGCATGGCGCCTCCGATACCGATGGAATGGCGCGCAATGATGCGGCGTTCCCGCCAGAAATGATCGATCATGGGATGATCCTGCGCGGCGCAGCTATCGGCCCACGCAAATCGATTCCCTGCCCAGCATGGCGAGGTTCTCACGCTGCAGCAGGACGCCGGGAGAGAACCGCGCATAATCTTCGTCAAAAGTGGTCTTGAATGAAAACACGCCCGGCGGAGTGATGAAATTGGCGAGCATCGCGATCGGCTTCCCGTCGAGCATCAGCGAAAGCCGTTCCAGCCTGCCGCGACGCGCAGCGCCTTCCAGTGCATTTGTGAACAGGCGGGCCGTGCGCAGATCGGAGGCGAGCGCAGAGCCGGACTTCCCTTTCCAACCTCGCTTCTCCAGGTCGAGGAAATCGTCAATCCAGTGCGTCAGCCCTCCGGTGTCGTCATCCCGCTTGAAGGTCAGTTCGCCTTCGTCTTCGAGCCTGCGCTGCTGGCGGCGCAATTCCTTGCGTTTTTTCGCAGAGAGCGATTCTTCGAAATAGGCTTTGGGTGATGCACGGCTGACCAGCGCGGCGCGTTCTTCGCACAGGACTGTCGCGGCGGGGCGAGTGCTGGCGGACCCGCGAATCTGGGCTGACAGGGCAAGATGTACCGGCCCTGTGCCCGTCATATGCACCAGATGGAGGAAAAGCGCGGGCCCTGCGTTGCCATCGACCTGTGCAAGCAACCGTGACCAGAACTCCTGTTCAAATCCGCGAGCGATCAGTGGCACACCCAGGAAGCAATTGTCGTGCGTCCAATTGGACCAGTGCGGCATGGGATAACCGTAATAGCGCATGTTGCGCTTCATCGGCACGAGGCCGACCAGCTGGCCATCGACCTTCAGCAGCCACAGCTGCACTTGTTCCGAACGGTCGAATTCCTCAAGCGCGGGGAGCAGGTTCCAGCTTTCGTAAAAAGGATTGGGCTCTGCAGTGGCCTGCGCCAAGGCATCCCATGCGGCGATATCCGCTTTGCCAGTGAAGCTTCGCCAGTTCCGAACAATCAGCTCAACCTTGGGGCCATCGCCAGCAGACGCAGCGGAACTTGCCTGCGTGGCTGCGGCATGTGCCCTGTCGATTGGAAGATTTTGCCCCACGGCCAGATCGTTAACCTCTGCTGGCAGGCTGCCTTGTGCCCGCTACGCAGTCACTAAAGGGCGGGGGCACAAGGATTGGCTAAGCGTCAGGGTTAAAAAAGCCCTGCCCGGATCGCTCCGGACAGGGCTTGTCTGCCAGAATTTGGCAGTTTTTCGGTTAGGCGCCGCCTCCTGCCAGTGCTGCGAGCAGAAGTAACGCCACAATATTTGTGATCTTGATCATCGGGTTAACGGCAGGGCCAGCGGTGTCCTTGTAAGGATCGCCGACAGTGTCGCCTGTCACCGCGGCCTTGTGGGCTTCGGAGCCCTTGCCGCCGTGATTGCCGTCTTCGATGTACTTCTTGGCATTATCCCAGGCACCGCCGCCGGCAGTCATGGACAGCGCCACGAACAGGCCTCCCACGATCACACCGAGCAGTAGAGCGCCCAGCGCCGCAAAGCCTTCGCTTTGTCCGGCGATCGCCGTGATCACGAAATACACCACGACCGGTGCAAGTACGGGCAGCAGCGAAGGAATGATCATTTCCTTGATCGCCGCCTTTGTCACCAGATCGACAGTACGGGCATAATCGGGCTTCTCGGAGTAATCCATGATGCCCGGCTTTTCCTTGAACTGCTGACGCACATCGATAACCACATCGCCCGCCGCGCGGCCAACGGCAGTCATACCCATTGCACCGAACAGATACGGCAGGAGCGCGCCGAGCAGCAGGCCGACGATCACATAGGGGTTCTCGAGGCTGAAGTTGACGTCAGCATCCGGGAAAAACTCCCTTAGATCGGCTGTGTAGGCTGCAAACAGCACCAGCGCGGCAAGACCGGCTGAACCAATGGCGTAACCTTTGGTCACCGCCTTGGTGGTGTTGCCCACAGCGTCCAGCGCATCGGTCTTTTCACGAACGCTTTCGTCAAGGCCGGCCATTTCGGCGATACCGCCGGCGTTGTCCGTCACAGGTCCGTAAGCGTCCAGCGCGACCACCATGCCGGCGAGGGCGAGCATGGACGTAGCTGCGAATGCGAGGCCCATCAGGCCGGCAAGCTGGTAAGCGCCGATGATCGCAGCAACGATCGCCAGTGTCGGCAGCGCAGTGGATTCCAGACTGATCGCAAGACCCTGGATCACGTTTGTGCCGTGACCGGTTTCGGATGCCTTGGCGATTGAACGGACCGGACGGAAACCCGTGCCGGTGTAATATTCCGTGATCCAGATGATGATGAACGTCAGCAGCAGGCCGATGACGGCGCACAGGAACAGGTCCATGCCGGTGAACTGCACCATATCGGTCCCAGCGTTCAGCACGGTGTTCATGTCCGTGGCGACACTGCCCAGCGCATATTGCATGACCAGATAGATCAGCGGGACCGACAGGACGGCAGTAACAAGGAAGCCCTTGTACATCGCGCCCATCACGTTGGTGCCGTTGCCAAGTCGCACGAAATACGTGCCGATGATGCTGGTGACGATGCATACACCGCCGATCAGCAGCGGCATGGCCATCATCGGCATCAGCAATTCGCCAAGGCCCGACAGCAGCAGCGCGGTCAGCACCATAGTTGCGCCCACGGTAACGACGTAGGTTTCGAACAAGTCGGCGGCCATGCCGGCGCAGTCGCCCACATTGTCACCCACATTGTCTGCAATAACGGCAGGGTTGCGTGGATCATCTTCAGGGATACCAGCTTCGACCTTGCCGACAAGGTCGGCGCCGACGTCTGCGGCCTTGGTGAAGATGCCGCCGCCAAGACGTGCAAAGATGGAAATCAGCGATGCACCGAAGGCGAGGCCGACAAGGCCGTCAATCACTTCACGGCTGTTCGCGGCATGGCCGGCAGGGCCGGTAAGATACCAGAAGAAAACTGCAATCGCGAGGAGAGCAAGGCCTGCCACCAGCATGCCGGTGATCGCGCCGGCGCGGAACGCCAGCGTCAGGCCTTCCTGCAGGCCCTTCATCGCGGCGGCTGCGGTGCGAAGGTTGGACCGGACCGAGATATTCATCCCGATAAAGCCCGCCACGCCCGAAAGGATCGCGCCAAGGATGAAGCCGATGACCGGAATGATGCCGAGGAATATCCCGACCAGCACAGCGACGACGACGCCGACAATGCCAATGGTGGTATATTGCCGTTTCAGATAGGCCTGTGCGCCTTCCTGAATGGCTGCGGCGATTTCCTGCATTTTCTCATTGCCGGGATCGGCGCTGAGCACCTGCCGGCTGGTAACGATGCCATAAACGATGGCGAGCGTACCCAAAGCGATTGCTATGAAGACGAGTTCCATAACCCGATTGTCCCCTTCCCAAAATAAAAACGACCCGGTTGTGCCGGGTTCGCATAGGAATGCGGGGCTAGGGAAAAGCTTCGGCTTCGACAAGCGTAAAGCGCGGCTTTTCCCCTTGCGACAGCAATTGCCGCCTATTTGTGCAGATATCCCAGCCCGTCAGGATTGGCGATTGCCTCACCATCGACAAACAGTGCGGCAAATCCTCTTTGCTCGACACTGCCGATACGGGTTGCCGGAACTGGTGGAAAGGTGCCGTCGGGCAGGGTGAAGAGCAATTCGTAATCATCGCCCCAGGTCATGCAATCCATCCGGCGTGAGGCATCGGCAACAGGCACAGAGGCGGTGTCGATGGCGATGGAAACTTCACTTGCCTCTGCCATGCGGTAGGCATCGAGCAGAAGACCGTCAGAGACATCCATCATTGCCTTGGCAAGCGGGGCAAGGTCCTGGCCCTCTGCCACCCGCGCCATTGGGCGGGCATAGGCCGTGCAATCGCCGCCGGTTTCGTCCCGCAGTGCTTCGAAACCCAGCATTGCTGCGCCGATAGTGCCGGTGACAAACACCGCATCGCCGTTTTCGGCGCCAGCGCGCGAGGGCACCGGGGTATGGCTTGCGCGGCCAACCGCAGTAAGGCCCAAGGCGCGCTGGCCGTTCCCCGCCACAGTATCACCGCCAAGCAGCGGTACGCCGTAATGGGACAGCACATCGTCCAGACCGGCAAGAAAATCCTCGTCCCCTTTGCCCAGCATATGGCCAAGCAGCACACCGACAGGCTCCGCACCTTTGGCAGCCAGATCGGAAAGGTTTGTGGCGACCAGCTTCCACGCGACATCGGCCATGTTCTGGGAGGTAAGAAAATGCCGCCCCTCTACCAGCATGTCATGGGTCAGGATCAGGGTTTGTCCGCCCACTTCCAGAACGGCCGCATCATCGAACAGCCCGCGAGCGCCCTTGTGCAATGGTAGTCGGCGTAGCGCGGTGATGAATTCGGCTTCGTTCACGCGGGGCTTACTGCCGCACTTCCTTGCCCACGGCATCCAGAATGCCATTGACGAACTTCGCCTCGCGTTCGTCGAAGAATGCATGGGCTACGTCGACATATTCGGTGATGACAGTGGGCATCGGCACATCGGCACGGCCAATCAGTTCATAGGCCCCGCAGCGCAGGATTTGCAGCATGGTCTTGTCCATGCGCACCAGCGTCCAGCCTTCGGCCAGCTTGCTGGTCAGTGCATTGTCGATTTCCACCTGACGCGCGACCACGCCGGAGACGACATCATCGAAAAAGTCGGTTTCGGCGTCCTCGTACTGGTCATCCTCGATTTCCTTGCCCAGCCGGTGCTGGTGAAATTCATCGAGCAATTTGGCGAGGGCGGTCTTTTCCATGTGGCGCTGATACAGGGCCTGCACGGCGGCAAGGCGCGCAGCGGAGCGGGCGCGGGATCTGGATGGCTTGTTCATTTAAGGCGCACTTTCACACTGGCGGCATGGGCGGGAAGCCCTTCAATTTCGGCAAGGGTAGCAGCGGCAGGCCCGATTTCGCGAAGGCCCGCTTCGTCCAGCTGGATAAAGCTGGTGCGCTTCATGAAGTCCAGCACGGACAGCCCGCTGGAAAAACGTGCGCGGCGGCCGGTTGGCAGGACATGGTTCGGCCCGGCCACATAATCGCCGACCGCCTCCGGTGTATTGCGTCCCAGAAAAACGCTGCCTGCATGCTTGATTGCAGCAAACATCGTTTCGGGATCGTCCACCGCCAGTTCGACATGTTCTGCCGCCAGGCGATTGGCGAGAGCTGGGGCTTCCGCCGCAAGATCATCCACGACAACGACCACGCCGTGGTTTTCCCAGCTTTCGCGGGCGACGTTCTTTGTGGAAATCTGGGAAATCAGCACATCGACCGCATCTTCCACCGCAGCGGCGTAGGCGTTGTCATCGGTGATCAGGATGGATTGGCTGGAGGGATCATGTTCCGACTGGCTCATCAAATCGGCGGCGATCCAGTCCGGCTCGTTCTTGTTATCGGCAATCACCAGGATTTCACTCGGGCCTGCCACCATGTCGATACCAACTACGCCGAACAGTTGGCGCTTGGCTTCCGCAACCCAGGCATTGCCCGGGCCGGTGATCATATCGACCGGATTGATCCGCTCCGTTCCGTAAGCCAGCGCCGCAACGGCATGCGCCCCGCCGACGCGCCAGATTTCGTCCACATCGCAAAGATGCGCTGCGGCCAGCACAAGATCGTTCATTTCGCCTTTCGGCGTCGGGGTCATGACGACCAGGCGTTCCACCCCGGCCACCTTTGCCGGGATAGCGTTCATCAACAACGAGGAAGGATAGGCTGCGCGGCCGCCGGGGACATACAGACCCGCCGCATCAACCGCAGTCCAGCGCGCGCCGAGCCGGACGTTATCGGCATCGCGGTAGTCGCGGTCTTCGGGAAGCTGGCCTTCGTGATAGGCGCGGATACGGCTTGCTGCCGTTTCCAGAGCCTGCTTCGCCTCCGGAGAGAGGAAGTCGTAGGCGGCCTTGCACTGGTCCTTGCCGATGCGCCAGCTGGTGAGGTCGGCGGTCAGCGCATGCTTGTCGAACCGCATGGTGTAATCGCGCAAGGCATCGTCACCGGACTGGCGCACGGTCTGGATGATATCGCGGACATCGCGCGCGACATTCTCATCGCTTTCGCGCCGGTCGTTCACAATGCGCGTGAACTGCTTTTCAAAATCGGCAGCGTTGGAATACAGACGGCGCATCAGGCTGCATCCTCCAGCATGGCAGTCCGGAATTTTTCGACCAGTGCGGCGACGCGCGGATCGGTTTTGAGCGCAGCGCGGTTCACGATCAGGCGGCTGGTGATTTGCATGATGATGTCTTTTTCGACCAGGCCGTTGGATTTCAGGGTCTGTCCCGATGACACCAGATCGACAATCCGCCCGGCCAGCCCGCTGTACGGGGCAAGTTCCATTGCGCCGTTCAACTTGACGCATTCGGCCTGAATGCCTTGCCGTTCGAAATGGCGGCTGGTGATATTGGGATATTTGGTGGCAACGCGCAGGTGGCTGGCGTTGGCGGACATGTGCTCGACCGGCTCTTTCGGTTCGGCAACAGACAGGCGGCAGGCTCCGATGCCGAGGTCGACTGGGGCATAAAGCTCCGAATAATCGAACTCCTCGATCACATCGGATCCTACGATGCCCATCTGCGCTGCGCCAAAGGCAACAAAGGTGGCAACGTCGAAAGCGCGCACGCGAAATATCCGCATGTCGCCGCTCGTGTCGGAGAAGCTGAGCGAGCGATCGGCCTTGTCGTGAAACGCGGCTTCGGGCACTACGCCAGCACGTTCCATCACCGGGACCGCTTCGTCCAGAATGCGGCCCTTGGGGACGGCGAATATCAGCGGGCCAAACTGGCCTGCGGGATTGCCACTTGCGGGGGATACGTTGGTCATCGCCGCGCGATGTAGTGGTGATGCTGGTAAAGGGCAATGCGCATGACCAAAGGGCTAGGGGTCACGAAGGTGGGCCCAAACGACAATAAGGTGATGGAGATCGCCAGCGTCGCGGATGCCGTCGCCTGGCAGGCCGATCATGCGGAAAAGTCTGGCGCGCCTGCAACGGCGCGCGTGGTGCGCGCCTTGCTGGCAGTGATGGAGAGCGACACGGCAACGGGGCGGCGCATTGCCAATTGGCAGGGGCTGACGATGGCCGATGCGATGCCGCTGCGGGTCGCGGGCGGGCTGCATTCGCTGTATCTGACCGGGCAGGAGCCGCGGCTGGGCGAAATCTACAGCGGGCTGATGACCGATCAGGGGCTGGTGGATGCATTGGTGACGGGGGCCGTGCAAACCTTCGATCACATGCTGCTGCCCTGGCTGGACGGTCCACCGCAAACGAATGAGGCGGGCCGCTCCGCCAATGTGATGGCGGCTCTGCTGTGGCTGTCGGGCCGGTTGGGGCCAAAATTCGCGCTGCATGAAATCGGCGCAAGCGCAGGCATCAACACGATGATGGGCCGCTTTCACTTCGACCTCGGCGGTACGAATGCGGGGCCAAGCCTTTCCTCGATGCGCATTGCGCCCGAATGGCGAGGCCCGCCTCCGCCTGCCAATCCGGTGGAGATTGTGTCTGCCAAGGGCTGCGACCTGACACCGATCGACCTGACAAACCCGCAGCAGGCGTTGCGGTTAAGGGCCTATGTCTGGCCCGATGCCACCGAACGTATGGCGCGACTGGATGCCGCCATCGCCATGGCGACACGCGCGCCGCCCGAATTGATCCAGCAGGATGCCGCCGCCTTCGTGGAGGATATGCTGGCGCAGGAACCGGAGCAGGGCGTGACCCGAGTTTTATTCCACACGGTGATGTGGCAATATCTGCCGGACGCAACGTGCGATGCGATTACCGCCGCGATTGAAGCGGCGGGCGCTGAGGCGACGGCGGACAGCCCGATCGCGTGGATTAAGGCAGAAACCAGCCGGGAGACTTTCAGGCAGGAATGCACCGTGCGCTATTGGCCAGGCGGCGCGGATGAGGTGCTGCTGGCAGAGGCGCATCCGCATGGCGCATGGATCGAATGGAAAGCGCCGGACTGAAAGGGGCGGCCTAGCTGTCCGCTCCGCCAAGGAAACGGTCCAGCGCCGCACTGACCGCATCTGGGGCTTCCCACGGGATGAAATGACCGGCACCGGCGATCCGCTCCACAGTCAGATCTTCGGCCCAGTCCCCAAGGCCGTCGACATTGGCGGGCAGCAAAGCCTCGTCCTCCATGCCCCAGATGACCAGCGTCGGGATTTCCAGCTTAGGAAAAGGCGGGGCGGTGTAGGTTGAAGGCAGGCCAACCGGCTCTTCCATCGACGGCACATGCAGCCCGCTGGCGCGGTACCAGTTCAGCATGGCGAAGGCGCGGTCCGGATCGGCCCATTGCTCCATTTGCAGCGCCTGTTCTGCCGGATCATTGGCAATCTTGCGCTCCCACGTGATTGCCTTGAGCAACAATGCGCCAAGGCCGTGTTCCTGCACCAGCGGATCATTCGCCGGATCGCGGAAGGCGCGCATATACTGGCTGGCAGCTCGCTGATCCTTGTCCTTCAGGAGCAGCTCTGCAAACAGCACAGGATGCGGAGCGTTGGCAATCACGGCGCGCGTCACATGGCCGCTCGCTTGTCCGAAAGCCGCCACGAGCCACGCGATCGCGCCGCCCCAATCGTGGCCGATGATGGTGTAATTTCCCAGCTCCAGCGCCTGCGCCAGAAGGCCGATATCCTGCGCGGCGACCATTGGTTCATAATGCTCCACGCCTTCGGGGCGGGAGGAATTGCCGTAGCCGCGCTGATCGGGAGCGATGCAGCGGAAGCGGGTGTTCAGATGCTCTATCTGGTGACGCCATGTGCGGTGATTTTCCGGGAAACCATGCAGGAAAATCAGCGCAGGTGCATCACGCGGGCCGCTGTCCCAAACGTCCAGCTCTATGCCATTGGCCAGCTTCACGCGGGACAGATCGGCCATGCTCAAACGCCCTTGCTGGGGATGCCGAGCAGTTCGATCGTGAATTGCAGAGTCGCTCCGCCGGGCATTCTGCCATTCCCCAGACCGTAGGCGGCGGTTGCCGGAATGACGATCTCAGCCGTGTCGCCCACGCCCATGTACGGGATGGCAACCTGCCAGCCTTCGATCAGGCGAGAGAGCGGGAATGTCGCCGGTTCTCCGCGCTCGACGGAGCTGTCGAATACTTCGCCGTTCACGAAAGTGCCGGTGTAATGGATCGTGATCTCGTCCGAAACGACCGGCGCGGGACCGGTGCCATCGCCGGCAATCCGGCGGAACATGACACCGCGCTGCAGGCGGTGCCAACCGTCAGCGGCATCAAGTGTGTGCAGCGCCGCCTGCTGCGCATTGTGCCATTCCATGCTGCCCGGCGCAGCGGGCTCGGGCGCGGGAGTTTCCTGCGCGGAGGCAGAAGTTGCGAGGAGAAGGGCGGCGCCAAATATGATCGGCTTGAGAAGCGTGTTTTTCATCGGGGTTCCATAACCAAGTTTATGAGCTGCGGGAATGAAGATTGCCGGATTAGGGGTAACTGACCGTTTTCGGCTCGCCATCGGGCAGCGGAATCCACTCTTCCTCATCCCCCGGAACAGCAGCAAATTTCCGCTCCCGCCAGTCCTCTTTCGCCTGATTAATCCGTTCGCGGTCGCTGCTGACAAAATTCCACCAGACATGGCGTTTGGTGGCAAAGGCTTCTCCGCCCAGCAGCATGACGCGCGCACCCGTCCGGCTGGACAGTGTCATGGCTGCGCCCGGTTTCAATACCACCAGATCATACAGCGCGATGGGCTGAGCATCCAGCGCCGCCTCTCCGCCCACCAGCATCACCGCGCGCTCATCCGCCTCTGCATCGATGGGAATGGAGCCGCCTTCGCTCAGCAGGATTTCGGCGTAGATTGTCTCCGCATGGCAAGTGGTCGCTGCGCGCTGCCCCCACAATTCGCCCATGATGACGCAGGCCCGCGCGCCGTCCCCGTCGATCCACGGCAAATCGCTGACCGCCTCGAAAGCCGGGTCGATCTCTTCCTTGCCATCGGGCAGGGCGAGCCATGTCTGCATCCCGTAAAGCGATGGGCCGCGTTCGCGCTCTCCCTGCGGGCTGCGTTCGGAATGCACGATCCCGCGGCCGGCGGTCATCAGGTTCACCGTGCCGGGACGGATGGTGGAAAACGTGCCGAGGCTGTCCCGGTGATCAATCGCGCCGTCGAAAAGCCACGTGACGGTCGAGAGATTGATATGCGGGTGAGGCCGCACATCCATTCCGCTGCCGAGATCAAGCTGCGCCGGGCCGAACTGGTCGACGAACACAAATGGCCCGACCATGCGGCATTCCTTCGAGGGGACAGCGCGCCGCACGGTGAATTCGCCAAGATCATGGCTGACGGGGGTGACTGTTTTGAGGATGCTCATATTTCGAAAACTCCGTCGTAGCCTGCTGCGCGGTAGACATCCTGCAATTCGGGCAAGAGTGCCGCCCAGCCTGCGGGCGTTCTTCCCGCCTTGTTGAGGTGATTTGGGTCCGCTCCGCCTTCCAGCAACAGCCGGACGGTGTTCGCTGTGGCCGGTGGGCCGTTCGGATGATTGACCTGCGTTGCCTCCCGCGTGGCTGCCCATAGCGGCCCGTTTCCATGCCCATCGGTCAGATTGGGGTCGGCACCATTCTTTAGCAGCAAACGGATCGCATCATCACGGCCATAGTTCGCCGCAACGCCCAGCATCGTCAGCCCGTTTTCGTCGGCGTGATTGACATCCAGCCCTGATTGCAGCGCCGTGCGCAATTCATCGGTGCGCCCTTCCATCGCGGCATACCATGCCGGAAAGCGTCCCATTCTGTCCGCTTCGGGAGCTTTGCGTTTGAGCCATCCGAACATGCGTGCTCCTTACTGGTCGTCCAGTTCCTCGTAATGCCGGAAGATGCCGTCTTCGTTGAACTCGATCCGGCGTTCGCTGGCGAGATATTCTGCCAGCGGTTCGATATCGGGGACGATGCCCTGCACGCCTTCCAGATTCGGCCAGCTGCCCTGCATTGCCTTCATGTAATTGGGAAAGGCATAATCCAGCCCTTCCATCAGCTGGAACAGGCTGGTGTCGACGTGGGTCCACTGCTGGCCAAGCGTGAAAGGACCGCCGCTTGATGCAATCGCATTGTCGAAATGGATCAGATATTTGGGGATGCGCTGGGCGCGGAAGTAGGCGGCCTTTTCAAAGGCTGCGTCCATCTGGTCTGAATAGAACAGATCATGCGCGATGGGGTGGTGGACGCTGTGCACCTCCTCCACGAAATCGGCGATATCCATTTGCAGCTGGAACAGCTGGAGGTCGACATCCATCTCGCCCGAGCCAAGCCCATGCTTGTCCGACAGATATTGCAAGATAAGCGGTGTCTGCCCCAGCACCACTTCATCGTCCACGACGTAGGGCGGGGCGAAGGGGCGGCGGCCCTGCAATTCATGCATGTGTTCCACCAGCGCGTCTGCGCTCTGCTCGCGCGCCATATCGGTATATTCGATTTCGCTCGCCTCGCAGTACAGACGGATGAATTCGCCGCGTCCGGGCAGGTCAGGCCAGTACCAGAGTTCCATGATTAGTTTCTTTCACCGGGAGCATAGCATTTCATGGCGAAAGCATGGACGCGGTTTCCGGGAATATCGCCGAGCGCGCCAAGCACCATGCGTTGCCGCGCAAGGCGGTTCTTGCCTTCGAAGCTCGCGCTTTCGACCACGACGGTGAAATGCGATTCGCCGCTGCCGTCATCGCCCGAATGGCCCGCGTGGCTGGCACTGTCGTTGATGACTTCGAGATGGGTGGGGGAAAGCGCATGCGTCAGCAATTGCTCGATTTCATTTTTAACTGGTCCGCTCATGTTTGCAGATTTGGGGGTTCCCAACAGCGGGCGCAATCCCCATTCAAAGGCGCTTATGCGAAATCAGCGGTTCCACGGGCGTTATGAAAGCGATGGCAGGATGTGCGAACATCCCACGTGCCGGGACGCGGGCGAATTTCGTGCGCCGGGCGGGCAGGGCAATTCCTTCGACGGGCCGGGCGAATGGCGCTGGTTCTGCCTGGAACACGTGCGCGAATTCAACGCCGGCTATGACTGGTTCGAAGGCATGAACGCGGACGAGATTTACGCGGCACAAGCGCCGGGCTCCGGATGGCAAACCGAAAGCAAGGCCTTCCGCCCGACGGCTGGCATCGACGGAATGCCTCGCTGGGCCGATTTTGCAGACCCGCTGGATGCCATCGGTGCGCGTGCGGCGGGGATACGGCGGGCTGCACAGGGCCAGACGCGTTCACATGAAAATTATGGCCGGTTTACACCAAGAGAACGCGAAGCATTGAGCGCGATGGGGCTTGGACCCAAGGCCGACCGGCCAGAACTGCGCCGCCGTTATTCCGACCTTGTTCGGCGCTATCACCCGGACCGCAACGGCGGGGACCGCAGCCACGAGGCACGGCTGCAACAGGTGGTGGAGGCGTACCAGCTTCTGCGCAAAGCGGCGGCTTTCGAATAAATCAGCGGCGCGGGTTCTGCTTGAACGCCCAGCGCATCGTTCCGCCCAGCGCGCCGGTCACCAATCGTGACGGAAAGGCGGCGAGGCCCGGTGGCTCCAGATCCAGCATTGTGCGGGCAAACGGCGGCAACAGGCTGACCGCCGCATTGGCCATGAAGGGCTGAACCCGGCCCGCCGGTCCCGGAGGAGTTTCGTTCAGCACAAGCTGGGCAATTTCGCGGGCCTCAGCCGAAGGGCGAAGGTCGCTGCGCATTGAGCGGAACAGCGCCTGCGCCTCCGCCTTGGTTTCGGGCACCGGATCGGCGCCCAGCTTCCGCGCGATAACCGCGAACTGGCGGAAATATTCGTCCTGCTCCGCCATTGGCATGTTTGGCCGCACATGGACCAGCCACGCCTCCAGAAACATCATCGCTTCGGTCAGGTGGACCCACGCCAGGGTCTTCGGATTGCGGGCCTCATATGGCGTGCCGTCGGCCAAGGTGCCTTTCACGGCGGCGTGGATGCGGTTGACCCGTTCTATGGCTGCTTCAGCGTCGTCTCGGTGCCCGTAGGTCGTGACCGCGATAAACCGCGCTGTGCGGCGCAGGCGGCCATGCATGTCGCTGCGGAAATTGGAGAAATCGAGCACGCCTTTGAGCGCATGCGGATGGAGCATTTGCAGCAGCAGCGCCGCCATTCCGCCGACCATCATGCTCACCAGATCGGCATGGACCATCCGGATCGGCGTGTCGGGCGCAAACAATGCCTCTTCAGAGGGCGGGATCGGTTTCTCACCCTTGGCGGTATCGTTGAAAGCAGCGCGAACCCGCTCGACCAGCTTGAGCCGGGCAAATTCGACGGGATCGGTAAACGGGAGACGCGCCATACCCACCAATGTGGGCAAGCGTTGCGCGATGTCGAGAGGGATCTAGGCCGTAGGCGGAGCCATGGCCGATTGGTACGCGCCGCGTTGCCGGAGCCGTTCCTGATACGCCTTGAAACTGTCACGGTCCGTCAGCGTCCCGAAATTCAGGCCCCAGTCCACCTGCGCGCCGACATAGACATCGGCCATCGTAAAGCGTTTGCCGCACACGTAATCGTGATCCTGAAACCAGCTGTCCAGCGTGTCGACCACGCGGTCATAACTGCCAAAACCGGCGGTCATCTGCTGTTTGGCATCCTTTGGCTCCCAGCCCATTGCCTTGTTGATGATGGCGCTTTCGGCAGGGCCGGCGGCGAAGAACATCCAGCGGAAATAGTCTGCGGTCTCGGCTTCTTTCGGCAGCAATTCGCGCGCTTCCATTTCCGCAAGATAATGGCAGATGGCCGCAGCTTCGGTCACGATGCGGTCGCCCCCGCTGGCATGGTGGATGATGGTAGGGATCTTGCCCATCGGGTTCGCCTCCATCAGTGCGGCAGGTTTGGTTTCCCATTCCACCATTGCCAATTGCGGCTGCACGCCGACCTCGGCGAAGGCCCAGTTGGCAATCATCGCACGGCTCATCGGATTGAAAAACAAGGTGTAGTCAGACATTATTCGCCTCCTGCAATGGCCGCTGCGATGGCGGCATGGTCAATCTTGATCATCTGCTGCATCGCCTTTTCGGCCGCCATGCCAATCCATCGGAGCTGTGTGAACTGCGTCGATCTGGCTCGCCGGAAACACATCGCAATAGCGCCGCGCTGCGTCCTCAGCTTCTGATTTGTACCACAGGCAAGTGGCGATCCGGTCCATGTCTATTCCCCCCGGTTTCCGATCACGGAGAACATTGCGCCTTGCGGATCGGCAGCGTTGATAATGAACTCTCCGCCGGGCACTTCCATCGGGCCGTTGAGTATCTGGCCGCCGTTCTGCTTGATGTATTCGGCTGCGGTATCGATGCCGGATACGCGGAAATAAAACGACCACGTGGAAACCGGCAGGTCGGGCATCTGCTGCATGACTGCGCCGAACATGAAATCACGCCCTTCGCCGGCACGCAGCATTTCATACTTGCCCATTTCGCCCATATCCATTTCGTCGGTTTTCACCCAGCCGAAGAGGTCGCCGTAAAAGCGCTTCGCCGCTTCGGGATCGAGCGCCATCAACTCGTTCCATGCGCAATGGCCCTGCAGCGGTTCTTCAGCAGCAAAGGCATTGCTGTCTTGTCCCGATTGATCGTCAATCACATAGAACGGGGCGCCGCCGGGGTCTTGAAGCATTGCGAAAGGTCCGACGCCGGGAATTTCTTTGCCCTGCATCAGGACCTTTGCGCCAGCACCGCCGGCTTTGGCGAGTGCAGCGGGCACATCATCCACCCTGACATAGCCGACCCAGCATGGCTGTGCGCCGTGCTCTACCATTTCAGGGGTCAATTGCAGCAATCCGCCTATGTCGTAATCGCCCGCGAATATGGTGCGGTAGTCGGCGCCGCCCATGTCCGCTTTCTTGAATGACCAACCGAGCAGGCCCGAATAGAATTCCTGCGCGCCGTCAGCGTCGCTGCTCATCAATTCGTACCAGACGAAATCGCCATGCTGATTGGCCATCATTCCCTCCCTGCGGTAAATATCGGGGAGAAACCTCCCCACATCATGCGCATCCCGTCAAACGGCATGTCGCCCATGTCTTCCTGCCAGAAGGGATCATCCGACATTTTTTCATGAGCAGCGTCGCAGGTGGCCTTGTCGGGCCAGATCATCCAGCTGAAGACGATCTTCTCGCCCGGTTGAGCTTTTGTCGCCATCCGAAAATCGGTAACCTTGCCGTCTGTGACGTCATCTTCCCAAGCCTCGACAATTTCGGTGACGCCGTATTCCCTGAACTTGTGTGCTGCACGCATCGCCATTTCGGCGTAGGCCGCCTTATTGCCTTCCGGCACTGCCAAAAGAAAACCTTGGACATACATATCCGTTCTCCCACTATACCGCCCCAATACCTTGTTGCAGCAGGCGGGCGCCGCGTCTAGGCAGCGCGGCGATGAATGATATGACCAAAGCAAGCGAAACCGAACGCACGGTAATGGCCGCGCCCGATATTGAAGTGGACGTCCGGGAGACGTTCGGCATCGATATCGATATGAAAGTCCCCGCTTTTTCCAAGGCGGACGAGCGTGTGCCCGACCTCGATGAAAGCTACGTGTTCGATGCGGATACCACGCTGGCGATCCTGGCGGGTTTTGCGCACAACCGGCGCGTGATGATCCAGGGTTATCACGGTACTGGCAAATCGACTCACATCGAACAGGTCGCCGCGCGACTCAACTGGCCCACCGTGCGGATCAACCTTGATGCGCATATCAGCCGGATCGATCTTGTCGGCCGCGATGCAATTGTGCTGCGCGACGGGTTGCAAGTAACAGAGTTTCGCGAAGGTTTGCTGCCGTGGGCTTTGCAGCACCCGGTGGCATTGGTGTTCGACGAATATGACGCGGGCCGCCCCGATGTGATGTTCGTGATCCAGCGCGTGCTGGAACAGGCGGGCAAACTGACGCTGCTCGACCAGAACCGCGTCATCCGCCCCGATCCGCATTTCCGCCTGTTCGCGACTGCCAACACCGTTGGCCTTGGTGATACGAGCGGACTGTATCACGGCACGCAGGCGATCAACCAGGGCCAGATGGACCGCTGGAACATCGTTGTCGGCCTGAACTATCTGCCGGCTGAAACCGAACGCAAGATTGTCGGCGCGAAAACAACGCTGGACGATGATCTGGTGGCAAACATGATCCGCGTCGCGGACCTGACGCGCCAAGGCTTCATGAACGGCGATATCTCCACCGTGATGAGCCCGCGGACGGTCATCACATGGGCGCAGAACACAGAGATTTTCGGCGATGCCGGTTTTGCCTTCCGCCTCAGCTTCCTGAACAAATGTGACGAGGCGGAGCGGATGCTGGTGGCAGAATATTACCAGCGTGTTTTCAACAAGGAATTGCCCGAAAGCGTGGTCGCAAAGGCCTGATTTACGGTACATATCGGGGCAGCAGCGCTTCAAAAGGGGGAGCGCCGCCGCCTTGTCGGCTGTCTTCCCCCGAACTGCGTTAGGGTCCACCGATGAAGCTTGTTTCCGCCGCCATGATCGCCGTTCTCGCGGCGCTGGGCAGTCCTGCCGCCGCGCAGGTTGCCATCGATGACGAGATGCTGGAACGCGATCTCACGATCCTTTCCGCCGACGATATGGAAGGGCGCGAGGCAGGCACGCGCGGTCATGAGCGCGCAGCAGGCTACGTCGCGGGACGCATGGCGGCGCTGGGGCTGAAACCTGCGGGCGAAAACGGCACTTATTTCCAGCGTGTACCGCTGCGCAGCTATAGCGCTGCCGAAAGCGGCAATTCGCTGACCATCGAAGGCATGGATAACCTTTCGTCCGGCATCGATTTCGTGGTGCGCGGCGGCCCACAGGTGGAAAGCGGGACCATCACCGCGCCGCTGGTTTTCGTCGGCTATGCGCTGGACATGCCCGGTTACGACAGTTTTGAAGGCATTGATCTCGAAGGCGCCATTGCCGTGCGCGTCAGGGGCGGCCCTGTCAGCATGAACAGCGAGGAAGCGGCGCATTTCCAGTCCAGCGCGAACCAGCGCCTGTCCGATCGCGGCGCAGTTGGCGTCCTGACACTGTTCACGCCAAGCATGGCCGACACTTTCGGCTGGGACCGGCTGGTGGGTTACCTGTCGCACAGTGCTTCCATGACGTGGATCGGGCCGGACGGGATGGCCTATTCAAAAGGCCAGAACATCGCAGGGTCCGGCTATCTTTCCGCAGAGGTCAGCCGGGCGCTGCTGGAGGGACAGCAGTTCGATTATGACGATCTGGCGGCTGCCGAGGAAGACGTGAACGTATCTCTGCCCAGCTTCGCGCTCGGGCGCAGCGCCACGATCACTTTCGCCAGCACATTTGCCGATATCGATAGCCCCAATGTGATCGGGATGATCCCCGGCAGCGACCCGGACCTCGCGAACGAATTTGTCGTGCTGACCGCGCATCTCGACCATGTGGGCATCCAGCCGACAGAGGAAGAGGGCGACGACGAGATTTACAACGGCGCGCTCGACAATGCGGTGGGGGTTGCATCCATGCTGGAAGTATCGCGCCTGCTGATGGAAACGCCAGCTGCGCGCCCGTTCCTTGTGGTGGCGTTGACGGCAGAGGAAAAGGGTCTGATCGGCTCCAGCTACAATGCTGCGAACCCTACGGTGCCCGCCGATCAATTGGTCGCCAACGTCAATCTCGACATGCCGGTCGTCACCTATGATTTTCAGGATGTCGTGGCCTTCGGGGCGGAGCGATCGACGCTTTACCCCGCTGTGCAATCCGCGGCGGAGGAATTCGGCCTGACGCTCAGCCCCGATCCGCAGCCGGAACAGGGATTTTTCACCCGTTCCGACCAGTACTCCTATGTGATGGCAGGCGTGCCCGCCGTCTATCTCGACCTCGGCTTCGCGAATGGCGGGGAAGAGGCGCAGGGGATCGTGTTTTCAGAGCACTATCACCAGCCCTCGGATGAAATCGACCTCATCGATTTCGCTGGACTGGCCCGCTTTACCGGCGTCAATTACCTGATCGCCCGCAACGTCGCGAACATGGCGCAACGTCCCGCATGGTTGCCGGGTGATTTCTTCGGCATGACCTTTGGCAATGGGATAGCCGCAGCAGCTGAATAGTCGTCCAAACAGCGCGAGCACTTGCGCGGCAGATAATCCTGTGTAGCAATCGATCCATCGCAAGGAACATCCGATGGATCGGTACTATCGTCATGAAAAAACTCGCCCTCGTCGCCGCATTGGCGACCTGCATGATCGCTGCGCCAGTAGCCGCTCAAGAGCCGGTATCGGCAACTGACGGGGCTGCAGCCCTGACAGACCGCGCGACGCTTGAACGTGATGTACGCATCCTCGCTGATGACGATATGGAAGGGCGCGAGGCTGGCACCCCGGGCTATGATATGGCGGCCGATTATGTCGCCGGGCGCTTCGCCAGTCTTGGCCTGCAACCGGGCGGGGACGATGGCGGCTGGTTCCAGAACTTCTCCCTCATTCGCCATTCTTCGGGCGGCGGCGCGCAGCTCTTGCTCACGGGCGCCGATGGCGCCCGCCACAAGGCCGTGTTCGGTGAAGACTTCGTCGGCGGCGGGCTTGCCAGTGCGGGCGGGGAAGACGGACGCGGTCAATTGGCTGCGCCCATGGTTTTTGTCGGCTACGGCCTTGATGCACCGGAGCTTGGCCACGAAAGTTTCGAAGGAGTCGATCTGGAAGGCAAGATCGCCGTGTGGGTGTTCGACATGCCGGCAGGGATGGACCCGCTGCTTGCCATGCATATGCAGCAGGCGGGCGCAGATCGGTTCGGGGCGCTGGGCGCGGTTGGTTCCATCCTCCTGTTCACGCCGAGCCTGGAAAGGCGCGTATCCTGGGAACGCGGCCGCAGTTTCATCGGCAATACCGGAAGTACGACGTGGGTCGGCCCTGACGGTGTCGCTTTCGACCGCGCAGGGAATATGGAATTCCAGCTGATAGCGTCGCCGGAACTGTCGCGGGAAATCATGGCAGGGCAGACGTTTGATTTTGATGCAATCGCGGTCGCTCAGGCGGTCGGTATGGCTCCAATGCCCAGCTTCGAACTGACGGGAGAGGCCCGGGTCAGCTATGCCAATGCCCGTGAACCGCTGCTCGACACGAGCAATGTCATCGCGATCCAGCCGGGTACGGATCCGGCGCTGGCGGACCAGTACGTGGTCGTGACGGCGCATCTGGATCATGTTGGCATCGAGCCCGGCCATGGTCCGGAAAACGACCGCCTGTTCAACGGCGCGATGGACAATGCCTCCGGCGTGGCGACCTTGCTGGAAATGGCGCGGCTGATCGCTGCCGAACCTGTGCGTAGGCCGGTGATGTTCGTGGCGCTCGGTGCGGAGGAAATGGGTCTGCTCGGATCATCCTATCACGCCGCCAACCCGGGCATCGAAACGGGCGAGCTGGCAGTGAACGTCAATGTCGACATGCCGATCCTGACATGGCCGTTTGACGACGTGGTCGCATTCGGCGCCGATCGCTCCAACATATTCCCTTATGTCGGCGCGGCTGTGGGCCAGTACGGCCTGAAACTGGTGCCCGACCCCAACCCGGGCGAAGGTTTCTTCTTCCGGTCGGACCAGTATTCCTATGTGCAGGCGGGCATTCCCGCCGTCTATGTCGATCTGGGTTTCGGCAATGGCGGGGAAGCAGCGCAAAACGCATTTCTGGGGCAACATTACCATCAGCCTTCCGACGAGGCTTCCCTGATCGATTACGAACAGCTCGGGCGGTTTGCCGATATAGCATATCTGGTCGCGCGCAATGTTGCAGACATGGATGAACGGCCAGCATGGCTTGCAGGCGATTTCTTCGGGGATACCTTCGGAGGACCGGTCGTAGGGGAGGAGTAATTTGCAACAAGTTTCTCAAGTAACTTGTTGAGTTGTAAAGATTTCGGGACCAACTGGTTGGTTTATACGCCGGGACATTGCGGCTATAACCACAGCCCTCTTGCGCGTGAGCAAGTTCGCGGAAGCATCCCGTCCAGCAGCACGTTCGTGTTGTAATTATTTGGACAAATTCGGGGACGCTAATGTTTAAACAATTTCTTGCCGAGCCTGATGCTCTATCTTCCCTTGGTTTCGAACAGCCAGGCCGCTCCGCAGGGCGCGGTAACAAGGCGCATGACAGCGGCCTCGAGTACATAGATCTGACGCACAGCTTCAACGTCGATGATTTCTTCTACGCCAAGCCAAGCGGCACTGGCGGCGGAAAGCCAGGCGGCGGCGGCGGAGGCGGTGGCGGAGGCGGCACGACCTTCGATCCTTACATCAGCGGCCCCGCAGATGCGTCTGCCGGCTTCAACATCACCATCGTCTTCAGCGGCGAATGGTCTCAGGCGATTTACGATATCTTCGTGGCGGCTGCGGATTTCTACACGTCGCTGATCGTCGGTGATTTGCAGGACGTGACCGTAACCAGCGGCCGCGGCAAGAGGGCGACCACGACCACGATCGACGACATCGTTATCGAAGCATCACTGATCAACATCGATGGTTCCGGCGGCGTTCTGGGCCGTGCTGGCCCGACTTCCTTGCGCACCGGCAGCAACCTGCCTGCCAACGCCATCATGGAATTCGATATCTCCGATGCTGGCGATTTCACGGCAGCGGGTCTGTTCGATGATATCGTGCTGCATGAAATGGGCCATGCCCTTGGGTTCGGCACGATCTGGAGCCGTCTTGGCCTGATCCTGGCCGACAACACCTTCGGCGGTGAACTGGCTTCTGCTGAACATGCCTTGCAGTTTGGCGGTGATGCTTCGATCGACGTCGAAACCGATGGCGGCCAAGGCACTGCCTTCGGACATTGGGACGATGCAACGTACACCAATGAACTGATGACGGGGTTCATTTCCAATCCGAACTATTACAGCTATTTCAGCGCGGCGTCTTTTGGCGATCTGGGTTACGAGCTGAACCCGAATTACCGGATGGTTGTGGATGAACTCAACCTCGCCTGATTCCGGGCACATTACGAATATTCGGGGCGGGGCGGATGGATCAACCATTCGCCCCGTTTCCTATGGGCAGCCTGTAGAAGCGCGGCGGCTCACCTGCTATTCAGCAGCGTGCAATCAAAGCGAAAGCGCGATGATGCCACAAGCTGGAACAGGCCGGATGCCAAATATCCCCTCGCCATTACTGTATTACTCTGTTAACACAGCGGTGTGAGCACGATGTGGCGTAATCCCTTTTCCCGGCGCAAGCGGGATGATCGGCCAGACAATTGGTCTGAACGCGATCTGGCGCTGGAAAACGCGCCCTGGTCGCCGCTCCACGATCTGGATGACACAGACGACGGGTGGGGGCGGGCTTCGCCGTACCGACCCGCATTTCCTGACGATTATTATTCCGACCGCTATGCGCCTCCTGCGCCGCCGCCCACCGGTTGGCGCCGGTTCATGCCAGCGCGGCTGCGCGGGCGGTCCTGGCTATGGTGGATCAGCCGCTGGATTGCGGCGATCCTGATGGTGTTCTTCGTCCTTGTTGCCTATTTGGCGATCACCGCGCCGCTTAACAAATCGCTGCAACCTATCGTCCCGCCGCAGATCACGCTGCTGGCGGCCGATGGCACGCCGATTGCCCGCAATGGGGCGATGGTGGATGAACCGGTGCTTGTGGCGGACCTTCCGGCACATGTGATCGAACCGTTCCTGGCAATCGAGGACCGCCGGTTTTACAGCCATTGGGGCGTCGATCCGCGCGGCGTGGCACGGGCGGCTTTCACCGGTGTCGGCGGCGGCTCCACAATCACGCAGCAATTGGCGAAATTCACCTTTCTCACCCCCGAACAGACCCTGACGCGCAAGGCGCGAGAAGCGCTGATCGCCTTTTGGCTGGAGGCGTGGCTGACCAAGGACGAGATTTTGGAGCGTTATCTCTCCAATGCCTATTTCGGCGACAATATGTACGGCATTCGCGCGGCCAGCCTGCATTATTTCTACCGCCAACCGGAAAACCTGCGTCCCGAACAGGCCGCGATGCTGGCAGGTTTGCTGCAGGCGCCAAGCCGCCTTGCCCCGACCCGCAATCCCGATCTTGCTGCTGCGCGGTATGATCTGGTGAAGGGCGCGCTGGTCGCTGCAGGTTATGTGAGCCAGGCGGAGGCTGACGCGATGGGTTTCCCGGCGCTGGATGTGCGCACCCGCAACGATCTGCCGACCGGCACGTATTTCGCGGACTGGGCCCTGCCGCAGGCGCGCCAGCTGAGCGATGTTTCCTATTCCCGCCTCACCCTGACGACGACGCTGGATTCGCGCATCCAGAACATCGCCCGCCAGGTGGTTGAGCGCGCGCCGCTTGGCGATGCGCAGGTCGCCTTGGTGGCGATGCGCACCAACGGGGAAGTCGTGGCGATGATCGGCGGACGCGATTACGCGGCCAGCCCGTTCAACCGCGCAACGCAGGCACGCCGCCAGCCAGGCTCGACATTCAAGCTGTTCGTCTATCTCGCCGCACTGCGCGCCGGGTGGGATCCTGACGACACCATACCCAACACGGAATTTACGCAAGGCAGCTACCGTCCGGGCAATTCCGGCGGCAGGTATTCTGACACGATCACCTTGCGGGAAGCCTTTGCGCAGTCTTCCAATGTCGCGGCCGTGCGATTGTTCAATGATGTGGGCAGCGGTGCGGTGATCGAAACCGCGCGGGAGCTGGGCGTTACATCCGCCATGCCGGACGGCGACCCGAGTCTTGCGCTTGGCACATCGACCATGAGCCTGCTGGAACTGACGGCCGCCTATGCCGGTGTGGCTGCCAATTCCTTTCCGCTGCAGCCGCGCGCATTCCCGCAGGAGGAAGCCGGATGGTTCGACTGGGTGTGGAGCGGGCAGGGCAGCCTGAGCCGCAGCGACCATGCGGATATGGAGGAAATGCTGCGTGCTGCCATCAATGGCGGAACGGGCCGCGCGGCGACCCTGAGCATCGCCAATTTCGGCAAGACCGGCACTACGCAGGACAACCGCGACGCTTTGTTCGTGGGCTATGCCGGAGACCTGGTGGTCGGCATCTGGATCGGCAATGACGACAATTCCCCGCTGAACGGGATTTCGGGCGGGGGATTGCCTGCCCGCATGTGGAGCCAGTTCATGCGCAGCGCACTGGGGGCAGAAGCCGCCCCGCCGCGCCCCGTGCCGTCACCTGATCCGAGCGGTCCGGTGGAGCCGATGGACGTGCCGGAGCTGGATGATATCCCGCTGGGCGATGGTCGCCGCCTGATCATACGTGACGGTGAGGCGATCATCGTCTCAGACATCGACGGTGTGCCAGTGGAAGTTGGCGTGCGGAACGGCGACTTCTCTTTCGAAATCGATGAAGAAGCGGCCGCGCGAAGGCTGGAAGAAGAATTGCGGCGCGAGGGCGTCGAAATCGAGCCCTAACGCGCCGCAGATCGTTCAGCCGTGCGGCGTGACCAGATATTTCTCGCCAGTTTTCATCTTGGCATAATCCATGATCGCATCCTTGGTCAGCATTTCCTCCAGATCGACACGGGCCTTGTATGAACTGGCGAAGGTAGAGGTCAGTCCGCTCACCACGCGCTGGCGCAGGCTCATCATGGTTTGCATGTCGCAGCTGGCAAGGAACGGCATCAGCAGCCAGCCCGAAACCGTCCAGCCAAAGCCATAGCTTGGCGTGAGGATCGTTGGCGACATGTCCAGCCTGCCGTAGATATACATCTTCTTCGGCTGGTCAGAACCGTATCGGCTGAATTCGGTCATCTGCGCTGCAGCGACCCGTTCCATTGCGCGCAAACAAATGTCGCTGGTGTTGCCGCCGCCGATGGGGTCGAAGCCGAGAAACGCCTGCGTTTCCCCGATCGCAGCGGCGAGCGATTTTTCAAATCCGTCGGCAGAAGAATTGACCACGTGGGCCGCGCCTTGCTCGGTCAGAGTGGCGGCCTGTTCCTCGCGCCGGACGATGTTGACGAGGCCCATACCGTCCTCCTGGCAAATCCGGTTGAGCATCTGGCCAAGGTTCGATGCGGCAGCGGCATGGATAATCGCATCATGCCCTTCGCGCTTTGCAGTTTCGACAAAACCCAGTGCGGTCATCGGGTTGACGAAGGAACTTGCGCCTTGTTCTGACGTGTAATCACCGAGCGGAATGCACATCATCGCGTCGGCCAGAGCATATTCGCTGAATGCGCTGCCGGGCACACATGCCACGCGCTGACCCATCAGGGCCTGCGCCATGTCGCCTTCACCGGCGGCGACAACCGTGCCTGCGCCTTCATTGCCGACTGTCTGCGGCTTTCCGTGGCGGGCGCTTTGCGCTGCGGCGACTTGCGGGTGAAGCTGCATGACGATGGAGCCCGACGTGTATTCGGCATTTTCCAGATCGGCGCCTGTCGTCATCAGGAACAGGTCCGAAGGATTGATCGGCGCGGCTTCCATTTTCACCAGCACCTGATTGCCGGTGGGCGCAGCGAAGTCCTTTTCCTCCAGCGCAAGGGTCAGCTTGCCGTCTGCGGTGAGGGTGGAAACGAGTTGGCGGCCAGTGGTGGTCATTGTGAATTCTCCTGTGTGTCATCGGGATAACGCGCGGCGACGAAATATAGGCCCTGCGGCGGAGCGTTTAGGCCAAGTGCAGCGCGGTCTCGTGCTTCCAGTGCCTGCGCCACCTGCTCCGCACGCCACTGCCCGTGGCCCACCATCGTCAAAGTGCCGACCATGGACCGCACCTGATGGTGCAGGAAACTGCGTGCGGCGGCGCGGACGATTACCAGATCATCCTCGCGGCTGACGGTCAGCATGTCGAGCGTTTTGACCGGATCATTCGCCTGGCAATGGGCGGAGCGGAAGGTGGTGAAATCATGCCGTCCGACAAGTGACTGCGCAGCCCGGTGCATGGCCTCTGCGTCGAGCGGGCGTGCAACATGCCACGCGCGGTTCTTTTCCAGCGTCAGCGGAGCGCGGCGATTGCGGATGCGGTATTCGTAAGATCGACCAATGCAGGAAAAGCGCGCGTGCCAGTCTTCCGGTTTAATCTCGCAGTGGGTGATCGCAACAGGATCGGGCCGCAAATGGGCGTTTATCGCCTCCGCCAGACGGAATGGCTCGATGTCTTTCTCGATATCCAGATGGCAGCGCATGGCGAGCGCGTGGACCCCGCTATCGGTACGCCCGGCGCTGTGCAGGGTGACCTGCTCTCCCGTGACGCCGAGGGCTGCATCCTCGATACTCTGCTGCACGCTCGGCCCCTTTTTCTGCCGTTGGAGGCCGAAGAAGGGCGTGCCGTCGAATTCCACAGTGAGAGCGAAGCGGGTCATTCTGCAACCGTGCCAGCTGCGACGGGATGGCCGCGCAGGAAATCACCCACCGCCATCGCGGGCTTGCCGGCGCGTTGCAGTGTTATCGGCCGCAGCGCCCCTTCGCCGCATGCGATGGTCAGCCGGTCATCCAGCACGGTGCCGGGTGGGCCGTGTCCATCGCGAGACTTCGGCCATGAGCAGTTTCACCCGATCGCCGTCCAGCATGAACCAGCTGCCGGGAAAGGGCGCAAAGGCGCGCACTTCGCGTTCAAGCACGTGCGCGGGTTTCGTGAAATCCAGCCGTGCCTCCGCCTTGTCGATCTTGGGTGCGTAGGTGGCGAGGGCATCGTCCTGAACTTCAGGCTCAAGCTCATCGAGCTGCGCAAGGGTTTCCGCCATCAGCGCCGCGCCCATCGCAGACAGCTCATCGTGCAAATCACCGGTGGTCTTGCGGTCTATCGGAGTTGCGCCTTTCAGCAGCATCGGGCCGGTATCGAGCCCCAATTCCATGCGCATGATGGTGATGCCTGTCTCCTCATCGCCCGCCTGCACAGCGCGGTGGATGGGAGCGGCACCGCGCCAGCGCGGCAGCAGCGATCCGTGGACATTCAGGCAGCCTTGCTTCGGCGCGTCCAGAATGGCCTGCGGCAACAGCAGTCCATAGGCGGCAACGACAGCGATATCGGCCTCGAGCGCGGCAAAGGCGGCCTGTTCGTCGGCACTTTTCAGGCTGACGGGATGGCGCACTTCGATTCCCAGCGCCTCTGCGCGGGCATGGACGGGGGAGGGCCGTTCCTGCTTGCCCCGGCCAGACCGGCTGGGCGGCTGCGAATATACGGCCACGACGTCATGCCCGGCATCGACCAGTGCACCGAGTGTCGGCACCGCAAAATCCGGCGTTCCCATGAAAATTATGCGCATGACATGATGTTCCGGCCTTTCTCGAAGTCCCGCCAGCCCCTATCTGTCCCCCAATGGCATCGCAAGAGATCGAAAATCTGGCCTCCGCATTGGCGCGTCTTCCCGGCCTTGGCCCGCGGTCTGCGCGGCGGGCCGTGCTGTGGCTGGTAAAGCACCGCGAAACCGCGCTCGATCAAGTGATAGCAGCGCTGGGCGCGGTTCGGGACAAGCTGGTGGAATGCGACACCTGCGGTAATGTCGATACGCAGAACCCGTGCGGAATTTGCGCCGACCCCCGCCGCGATGCGAAAAGCATTTGCGTGGTGGAGGATGTCGCCGACCTGTGGGCGCTGGACCGCGCGCGGCTGTATACCGGACGGTATCATGTGCTGGGCGGGAAATTGTCTGCGCTGGACGGTGTCCGTCCCGAAGACCTCTCCATCGATTCGCTGCTGGGCCGTGTGGAGCAGGGCGGGGTGGATGAAGTCGTCCTCGCCATGAACGCCACGTTGGAAGGGCAAACCACCGCGCATTATATCGCGGAGCGACTGGAAGATTTCCCCGTCCGTATAACGCAGCTTGCGCACGGTCTGCCGGTGGGCGGAGAGCTTGATTACCTCGACGAAGGCACGCTGGCGCAGGCTTTGCGGGCACGGCGGCCACTCTCGTGATTGAAACCGGCGGCGATCCGCACTAAATTACCGGAATGGCTATCCGTGAAATTCTTGAAGCGCCGGACCCCCGGCTGAAAATCGTCTCGTCTCCAGTCGAAAAGTTCGACGATGATCTGAAGACGCTTGTCGATGACATGTTTGAAACGATGTATGCTGCGCATGGCATCGGCCTTGCCGCGATCCAGGTGGGCGAGCCCATTCGCTTGCTGGTGATCGATTTGCAGGAAGAAGATCCGGATGCAGAGCCGGAAGCCTGCGAGCATGATGGCACAAAGCACACGCACCAGCCGGTCATCAACGATCCGCGCGTCTTCGTGAACCCGGAAATCCTCGACCCGAGCCAGGACACCGGCACCTATCAGGAAGGCTGCCTGTCAGTCCCCGATATCTTTGCCGATGTGGAACGCCCGGCGCGCTGCCGCGTGCGCTGGCATGACTTGGACGGCAAGGCACACGAAGAAGAAATGACCGGCATGCTGGCCGTGTGCATCCAGCACGAAATGGACCATCTCAACGGCATCCTGTTCATCGACCACCTCAGCCGCCTGAAACGCGGCATGGCACTGAAGAAACTGGCCAAAGCCCGCCAGGCTGCGTGAAGGGGCCGCTGTCTCTGAAGCGCGCCTCTGTTGCGGGGCTGCTATACGCGGTTATCATGTGCGTCTGGCGCGCGTTCACCAGTGATGACAGCACAGACGTGTCTGATGATCAAGTTCGCCGTCTATTTCGGTGTATTCACCACGGGCTTCTGGATCCTCTACAATTTGTTCGCTACCTGGAAGGCGAAACGAGACTAGCGGACCTTGCTGACAATGAAGAAGGGCCGCCCCATAGGAGCGGCCCTCTTTGTTTCCGGGTACGGAAAGTTTGTTAAGTTGCAGCGACTTGCGGGCGGACCTTCGGGATCAACACGAAGGCCAGCAGATAGAGCGCGCCGACCACGATCAGCAGATTGTTGTAACCGGTGAAGAGCGAGGCATATTCCAGACAACCACCCAGAATTGTGCCGAGCAGATTCACCGCAAAGGCAGATCGGGTGTCACCGCTTTCACGGAAACGCTTCGAAAAGGCGACGTTGGCGATGAAGATCGGCACAAAGGCGATCAGGGTTGCCGCCACCAGACGCGGGCCGAAGGACATGGCCAGCAACCATTCTTCAGGGATGAAGAACGCGGCCACCAGTGATCCCAGCATCGCGGCATAACACCAGCCGATTGGCGGGGTCTTGAACTTGCGGGTATATTCCACCGCACACAGCACCACGATCAGCACGCCGCCAAAGACCAGCGCATTCACGAACCATGTGGTTCCGAACAACAGCGCAAAGGTCGCGATGTTCTTCGTTTCCAGCAGCATGAAGGCCGCGCCCATGAAGAACAGATCGGCATAGGGGCGCATTTCACGAAGCGGTCCGCCAAGCGTGCGTACCGTCAGCAGGGAGGCCGCAAGGATCAGGCCCAGCGTCACGATATACAGCGGCGGGAAGTTGTCGCCCTTGAAGTAGATGAAAGGCGAATTGTCATTGGCCGGCATCATGTCGGCTTCGCTGCTGACCGGCTGCCAAATGCCCTCGCACACCTGATCTGCAGGCGTCAGGCCCACGGTGATCACGGCCTGCGCACCGTCGAACGTGTCGACGCAGGGCGTGTGGCCAAAGGCTGTTGCAGCGGTATTGGCCAGACGGTCAATCAGCCAGTCCTCGCGGTAATAATTATACATCGCGAAAGAACCGCCTTCGTTCAGCCGCGAACGCACGGAGCGCAGTGCCTCTTCGGTAAAAAGGAAGCTTTCCAGACGGATCTGCGAGGCACCGTTCACCAGCGTCAGGCTGTCCGGCAGAGCAAACAGGATGAAGTCGTATTTCTTGTCCGTGCCTTGCAGGAATGCGCGGCCATCATTGATATGACGGGTAACGCGCGGGTCCTGATAAGGCCGGTCGATATTGTTTTCGACGCCGATTTCCATGATGCGCGGATCAATATCCACGGCATCCACGCTGCGCGCGCCGTTTTCCAGTGCAATCGCCAGATCAGAACCTGAGCCTGCACCGATAATCAATACATCGCCAAGCTCTCCCGGCGCGCGGCGCAGATAGGGAGCGAAATAGATTTCGTAGTTCATCTCGCGCCGCAGGCTGACCGGCGCCATCACCTGATGGGGCACACCATTGGCGCGAATTTGCAGAACGCCATCCTTTGGCGGATCGAGTTCCAGCGTCTGAATCTTGTAATAAGGCGACCAACTGATGTTCTCATCCACGCTTTCGTTGAACAGGATAACCAGCAGCGGCAGCGTCCAGGCGATCATCGCAATGCGGCGCTTCTTGTCGGACAGGCCGATGTAAAGAACACCTGCGAGCAGACCCCAGATGATGCTGGGGGCATGCAGGAAGCTCAGCGCAGAGAATGCAACGATACCGCCAAGCGAACCGATCAGGTCCCAGCGATATGCTTTCAGCGCAGGCAGCTTGGCAAAGCAGCGTCCTACCAGCTCTGCCGGTCCAGCAAGGATGACGGCGACAAGGCAGAAGATAAGCGGCAGCGCGAGCCAAGCGGGAGGCCCGCCCAGTTCAAGCGCGGTGAAATAGATGATGTCGCCGCCTTCGCGCTGGATGCTCATCGGATAACGGATCACGCCGATTGTCAGCAGCGTGAGCAACGGAAGCGACCATGGCCACACGGACCAGGTTTTGCGACTGATCAGGAAACCAGCGCCAATGCCGAGAAAACTCCCCAGCAGGACGAAATTGGAAAAATAGGACAGGTGGACAACGTTGGAACCGAGCCAGCGGATCAGCGCCAGCTCCACAAACAGCATGAGGCCCGCTGACAGGACAAGCCGCGTGGCAACGCCAGTTTCGCTCTCGCTGGTATGCGCTGCGGATGCGCTGTCTTCGGGATTTCCGGCAAGCGCAGCCGGGTTGTTTTGTGCAATATCCACGAAAGAGTCCCCTGAGTAATGTCAGGGTCGCACTACGGCGCTTATGGTTAAGATCGTCCTAAGATTGCCCGCCGCCGGCAACGAATGCAGGCGGCGAAGCAACCGATGTCCGCTTAGGCTGTGGCCGCTTCGACCATGCCTTCCAGCGCCTTTACGCAATCTTCCATAGTTTCGCGGCACATCCGCTCACACCGGCGACAATGCGCATTATCGTGCTTGGCGCATTCTTCCGCGCAGACTTTGCAGGCGATGATGCATGCTTCCAGCAGCGACTTGATGACCACCGTATTGCCATGTGTGCGGCGCGCGGCGACCGTGCTGACAGCCTGGCAGATGTCTGACGCGTCGGAACATTTGCGGATGCATTCGGACATATCACCGGGTTCTGCATTGCATGCATCGACGCACGAATTTGCAATCGCTGCGCAATACATCGCGTGCTTCACTGTTTCGCCCAATTGTTCGTTGTAATCAGCTCCGACTTGCGGGTGATCCTGAATCATTTCCTTGATCGACATGAGTTTTTCTCCTTTGGATATGGAGCGAACGGGGCGGGGGATTTGTTCCGAATTGCGCTTTGCGATTTTATGCGTTCCAGCTATGTTCCGCCGATGGAAACAACTGCAATTCTTCTCATTCTCGCTGCGCTTGTGCTGGGCGCGGTCGCTGGCTGGTTCTTCGGATCGCGTCCCGTCGCGGATTTGCGGGAGCGGCTTGCGACGAGAGAAGGTGATGCGCGGGAGCTGGACGAAAAATTCCGCAAGGCAATTGTCGAGCTTGAGGGTGCGAGCGTGCGGGCAGAAAAGGCCGATGTCCTCAGCGAGCAGCTGGAAACCGTGCGGGCCGACCGGGAGGGGCTGCGCGCAGAGCTGGCAACGCTGAAGGCCGATGCAGCCAATCACGACAAGCAGATCACCCTGATGAAAGAAGCGCGCGAGGAATTGCTGACGCAGTTCCGCGCCGCGGGTAGCGAGGTGCTGGGCAAGGCGCAGGAGAAATTCATTGCCGATGCCGCCGAACGTTTCGGCAATTCCGAACGGGCGAACAAGGAAGCGGTCGCCAATTTGCTCAAGCCCGTCAACGACCGTCTGCTGAAATATGAAGAGCAGGTGGGTTCACTGGAACGGCAGCGCACCGATGCCTTTGCCAAGCTGAACCAGCAGATCGAAACGATGCGGCTGGGGCAGGAAGAGGTGCGGCGCGAAGCGCAGCGGCTCGGCAATTCGCTGACCAATGCGCCCAAGGCGCGCGGGCGCTGGGGGGAACGGGCGCTCCAGAATCTGCTCGAACAGTGCGGGCTGGCAGAGCATACCGATTTCCATCTCGAACAATCGATGGACACCGATGAAGGCAGGATGCGGCCCGATGCGATCGTGAATGTGCCGGGCCAGAAGAAACTGGTGATCGATTCCAAGGTATCCCTGAACGCCTATCAGGCCGCGTTCGAGGCGGATGACGATGACGAGCGGGCGCGGCATATGGCGCTGCACGCCAAATCGATGCGCAATCACGTGCAGACGCTGGGCGCGAAAAGTTACCAGAGCCAGTTCGAAGAAGCGCCCGATTACGTAGTGATGTTCGTGCCGGGAGAGCACTTCGTCGCCGCCGCATTGGAAGCGGACCCGACGCTGTGGGACTATGCCTTCGACAACCGCGTGCTGCTTGCCACGCCGACCAATCTGGTCGCGATTGCCCGCACTGTGGCGCAGGTCTGGCGGCAGGATGCGCTGGCTTCCGAAGCACAGGAAATCGGGCGTATGGGGGCAGAGCTGTATTCGCGGCTGGAAACAGCGGCATCGCACCTGAAGCGCGTGGGCGGCGGACTGGAAACGGCGGTAAACAATTACAACAAGTTCGTCGGCAGCTTTGAACGCAATGTCCTATCGTCTGCGCGGAGGATGCAGGAAAAAGGCATCGAGATCGGCAAGAAGGAGATCGACGAGGTTCCGCTGGTCGAAAGCGCGCCGCGTTATACCGGAGCTGACGTGTCGGCAGATGAGTCCGCTAATGGGCAGGCGCTGCTGTCTTCGGGCGACTAGCCCTCCAGAGAGGCGAGCACTTCATACCCCAGCACGGCGGCGGCAACGGCAGCGTTCAAGCTGTCCGCACGCCCGCGCATCGGCATGGTCACGCGCAGGTCACAGGCGGCTTCGTATTCCTCTGGCAGCCCGCGCGATTCGTTGCCGACCAGCACGAAGCACGGCGCGGAGTAGGGCGCACCGCGATAGGGAACGGCATCGCGCAAGGATGCGGCGACCAGCTGGCCATCGCCCTGCCGCAGCCACCCGATAAATTCCTCCCACGGCGCGCGAGCGATAGCTTGCGTAAATACCGCGCCCATGCTGGCGCGCACCGCCTCCACGCTGAACGGATCGGCGCAGTCATCGATCAGGATCAGCCCGCCTGCGCCCAGCGCATCACCGGTCCGCAGCATGGTGCCCAGATTGCCAGGATCGCGCAGGGCCTGTGCCACCAGCCAGATCGGCGCGGCGGACCGGTCCAGCGCGCCGAGCGAAGTGTCGAATTCCGCAAATACGCCGGTAACGCCTTGCGGGTTATCCTTGCCGGTGATCTTTGAAAGGATGTCCGGTGATGTCTCGATCACTTCTCCGCCAGCTGCATCCACGGCCCGTTCCAGCGCGTCCAGCAGCGGGTGCGGATCGCGCGCCTCGGCCATGACCAGCATTTCCGGTACGCGTCCGCTGTCCAGCGCATCGGTGAGCAGGCGCAGGCCCTCGGCAAGGAACTTGCCCTCGCGCTTGCGGTGCTTCTTGTCGCGCAGGCTGCGCAGGTATTTGACCGTGGGATTGGAATAGCCGGTGATGATGCGGCGCATGACGCGGTCCGCCTAGTCTTCGCCGAAGCCGGTTTCAACCAGCAGTGCCAGCTCCGCCAGGCGTGCCTCAGCGGCTTCGCCTTCGACCGTCAGGATCACAGTATCGCCCTTAGCTGCGCCCAGCATCATCAGGCCCAGGATGGATCCGCCAAGAGCGGAATTGCTGTCTTTCGTAACGGTTACCTTGGTGCCTTCCATGACCGCCGCTGCGGCAACGAATTTCGCGCTTGCGCGGGCGTGCAGGCCGCGTTTGTTGACGATCAGGATTTCCTTGCTGTGTCCGCTCAAACGAAAGCTCCCCTCGGCCCTAGACGTGCTGGCCGAGAAACTCGGACGCCACGGTAATATACGTGCGGCCAGCGTCGCGTGCAGCCTCTGCCGCCTTGCTCAATGGCATGTCCTTGCGCGCCCCGGCAAGCCTGATGAGCATGGGCAGATTGATTCCGGCGATCACTTCGGTCTTGCCCGGTTGCAGCAGCGATATGGCGAGATTTGACGGTGTACCGCCAAACAGATCGGTCAGCATGATCGTGCCGGAACCGCTGTCGACCTTGGCAATGGCATCGGCGATGTCTGCCCGGCGCTGTTCCATATCATCGTGCGGGCCGATGCAGATCGTTGCCACATCTTCCTGCTTCCCGACGACGTGTTCCATCGCGGCGACGAATTCTTCGGCCAGGCGGCCGTGGGTAACCAGAATTATACCGATCATCAGAAATGCATGCTCTTGCGGCGCGACTGTTTTGGTTCATGCGCAGTGCGGGAAGGGCGTTGACCGGTCATGGGTGCTGAGTGCCTTCCACGAGTTCCGCTGCGCGCGATCCCAAATTGCGATGCAGGACCGTGGGCGAAAAGCCCCCGTCGCGCAAGACCTGCGCCATCTTCTCCGCCGTGTAGACTGAACGGTGTCTCCCGCCGGTACAACCGAAGGCAATGTTCACATAGGCCTTGCCCTGTTCGGCATAGCGCGGAAGCAGTTCGAGAAGGAGTGAACGGATTTTCTCGAAAGTTGAGGCAAATACTGCACTTTGCTCGATAAATTCTCCAACCGGCGCATCAAGGCCGGTCTGTTCGCGCAGGTCGGCATGCCAGTGCGGATTGTCGAGGAAACGCATGTCGAAAACCAGATCCGCAGTGGGCGGTTTTCCACGTGAGAAACCAAAACTGGAAACAGTGACGGTCATCTGCTGCGGCGCGGTTTGCGAGAATTGCTCGCGGATGGTTTGCTTCAGATCATTGGTTGTGAAATCGGTGGTATCGATCAGCACATCTGCCCAGCGCCGCAGCGGAGCCAGCAATTCGCGTTCTGCCGCAATGCCCGATGCCACGGGCAGGTCCTGCGCCAGATAATGCCGCCGCCGGGTTTCGTTGAAACGCCGCTCCAGTTCATTGCCCGCGCAATCGAGAAACAGGGTGGTGATGGGAATATGCTCTTCCTCCACCCAGTGCTTCACCTGATCGATGACTTCGGACGGCACGAAGCCGCGCGTGCGGCAGTCAAATCCTATGGCCAGCGAAAAAGCATCGGTGTCCGCTCCGACAAGACGGTCGAGCAAGCGGATCGGAAAATTGTCGATCGATTCCCATCCAAGGTCCTCAAGTTCCCGCAATGCGGTGGTTTTTCCCGCACCGAGCATTCCAGTGACCAGCAGGATGCGCTGGCGCGTCGCTTGGGGCTTTTCTACCATGGGCGGTGATGTGCTCCCTCAACCAACAAATGTGAAGTACCTATCTTAGTGCAGGTCGGCCTTAAGGAAGGCCGTGGATTTCCAGCGCAGCCTCGGCCCGCATCGGCAGGACATAGGTGTCTGGATACAAATCGACCTGCGGAATTTGATGTCCGATCAGCAGCGCCTGACCGTGACCAAGCGGCAATCGGTCGGCGTCCGTCGTCAGGTGGATAACGATCGATACCGGCGCGCTGGTGGTGGGCACTTCAAGCAGGCCGACGTTGCGGATTTCGATCAGCCCTTCCGTGTTGGGAGGGGGAGAGGCGATGATGCGCGTACCGTCCCATTCCAGCGCCACTCCGTCATCGCCCACCAGTTCACCGCCCCGGTCCAGCAAAGCAAGCACCAGGCTGGATTTCCCGCTGCCGGGTTCTCCGCTGATCAGAATGCCCCGGCCGCGCATGGCTACGCAGCTGACATTGACCATAATATCACTCATTATCGTCCCCTTATGCGCCCACTGGCCGCGCGGCGGGCAAGTCCAGTGTCAGACAGGCACCGCCCATTCCGTTCTGCGGATCTTCAACCCGCAGCGTGCCGTCATGCGCCTCTGCAATGGTGCGTCCGATGGCAAGACCCAGACCGCTGTGATTGCCGAAACTTTCCTCGTCGGGGCGATGTGAATGAAACCGGCGGAAGACCTTTTCGCGCGCGTCTTCGGGGATGCCGGGGCCTTCATCGCACACGCTGGCGGCGACCCGGCCATCTGCCTGAGTGATGTTCACCAGGATGCGCCCGCCTTCGGGGGAAAAGGAGATGGCATTGTCGAGCAAGTTTTCGGCAACCCTCTCCAGCCTGATGGGAACGCCCATTACCCGCGCCGGATTGACTTCGCGCTGTACGTCTATCTGGCAGCCACGGGTTTCGCCGCGTTCCTGTTTGCGCGCAACGACGTTGGCGAACAGGACGCACAGATCAACCGGCTCGAACGTGGCGCGGCTGAGTTCGGCATCGATGCGGCTTGCTTCGGAAATTTCGGTCACCAGCCGGTCGATCCGCTGCACATCGTGGGCAGCCACATCTACCAGCTGCGCGCGTAAATCCGGGTCGTCCACTTTCGCAAGGGATTCCGTCGCACTGCGCAGCGAAGCGAGCGGGTTCTTGATTTCATGCGCGACATCGGCGGCGAAACTTTCCACCGCATCGATCCGGTGGCGGAGCGTGGCAGTCATGTCGGACACTGCGCGGGCGAGCATCCCGATTTCATCGCCGCGCTCCTGCATCCTGCGGCACTTCGATATCGCGTTCGCGGCCCAGCCGGACGCGCTGCGTCGAACGGACCAGCCTCCGCAGCGGATCGATAATGGTGGAAGCCAGATATAGCGACAGGACAGTCGACACGAGAAGAGTGAGCAGGATGATGGTCATCAGGCTGCTGCGGGCGCTGCGCACGGCCTGCGTGATGTCCACGGAATTGCGCGTGGTGAGGAGGCTGGCCCCATTGCTGCCCACCGGTGCAGCGGCGTTGATCACTGGCGTTCCGTCAGGCGCGCGGCGCAGTTCGATCTGGCTGAGGCCCTGTTGCCGCACGCGGGCGAGTTCCGGCCATGCGTCAGCCTGGGTGCTTTCAGGTTCTTCGTAAGACGGCGGCACGGGTGCGCCGACCACGAAATTCACGGCATCGTCGGTCCACCGGGCAACATCTTCCAGCAGCGGTTCTGCAACAGGATCGTCGAACGTGAAGCTCGGTTCGTCCAGCTCGAAGCTGTCGGCAATCAGCTGGCCTTCGCCGTCGTACATGCGCAGCCGCATGCTTTGTTCGCGGCCGATCTGGCTGAGCAGCGCTTCCTGCCGTTCCCGGTTCGCGCCTGCCAGCGCCTCTGCCGTGATCTGCGCTTCGATCCGGGCCAGTTTGAACCGTTCGTCCAGCAATTGGCGGCGATAGGAATCGAGGAAGAACAGGCTGCCCGCCAGCACCAGCAGCGGGATAAGATTGACCGCCAGAATGCGTTTGGTCAGCGATGTCCCGATCGGAAAGGCGAGCCTTTCAAGCCGGCTGGCTTCTTCCCTGTCTTCAGCCATCGGAGAAGCTGTATCCCGCGCCGTAGAGCGTTTCTATCGCGCCGAAGGCCGGGTCCACCGCGCGGAATTTGCGGCGCAGACGTTTGATATGCGAATCGACCGTGCGATCATCCACGAAGATATCGTCGGGATATGCGGCGTCCATCAACTGGTTGCGGCTTTTGATGACGCCGGGACGCTGGGCGAGGGCTTCCAGTATCAGGAATTCCGTGACCGTCAGGCTGACATTGTCGCCGTCCCACGTGACCTGGTGGCGCGCCGGGTCCATCGACAGTCGGCCACGCACGATCAGCCCGCTGGCCCCGGGCGAGGCGCCGGGGGCAGGTTCATGACCTTCCTCCACCGGAGCAGCGCGGCGCAGAATCGCGCGAATCCGGGCGAGCAGCAGACGCTGGCTGAACGGCTTTGCGATATAATCGTCTGCGCCCATCGCCAGGCCTGCTTCTTCGTCCTCCTCCTGATCCTTGCTGGTCAGGAAGATTACCGGCAGATCCGAATGTGCGCGCAGCCGCTGCAACAATTCCATCCCGTCCATGCGCGGCATCTTGATATCGAAAACGGCAAGATCGGGCGGGTTGGACTGCAGCGCGGCCAGAGCGGCTTCTCCGTCGGAATAGACGCGGGTGGCATATCCTTCGGCCTGCAGGGCAATGGACAGGGTGGTGAGAATGTTGCGATCGTCATCGACCAGAGCGATGACGCGCTGGCTTTCACCTGCGCCGGAATCGTCCTCTGCGCCGCGAGTTATCGCGGTTTCGGGCAAATCCTGCGTTTGCTGTTCGCTGCCGTGTTGATCGTTTGCTTGTGTCATTGCCTGCCTTGTTTCCAAACGGCCTAACTTTTCACGCGCAATTGCACAACTTTGATACGCACTGACCCGTCGGAAAACCGTTTTGACGCGATGTGAACGATAACATCGGTGAATTCAGTATAATCACCCATTTGGCAAATTGACGCGGCAATTTCAGCGCACCTATGCGCAGATCAAATCCGCCGCGCATACGAATGCACCAGCATTCCCCGCGTGGCACTCCATTCGCGCGTTTATCGAGGAGTCTCACCGTGTCCGCTTCGCTTAGTGTCCCGCTATCCGCCCAGGGAATCACCACGTCTGCCACCATCCACGCCAATCTGAACCGGCCCGCGCTGGTCGAAAAGGCTGTTGCGAACGGCGAGGGAATGCTGGCGCAGGGCGGACCGCTGGTGGTGGAAACCGGCAAGCACACAGGGCGGAGTGCAAAAGACAAGTTCATTGTGCGCGATGCAGAAACCGAAAGCACGGTCTGGTGGGACAACAACGCATCGATGACGCCGGAGCATTTCGCCGCGCTGAAAGAAGACTTCCTCGCCGCGCTTGGTGAAAAGGACACCCTCTACGTTGCCGACCTGTTCGGCGGATCGCAGCCTGAACACCGGGTCAAGGTGCGGGTGGTCAACGAACTGGCGTGGCACAATCTGTTTATCCGCACGCTGCTTTGCCGTCCTGAGCCGGGCGAGCTGGATGGTTTCGATCCGGAATACACCATAATCGACCTGCCAAGCTTCAGCGCCGATCCGGCCCGGCATGGCACGCGCAGCGAAACCGTTGTGGCGGTGAACCTGTCGGAAAAGCTGATCCTGATTGGCGGCACCAAATATGCCGGCGAAATGAAGAAAAGCGTGTTTGGCGTGCTCAACTACCTGCTGCCGACAAAGGGCGTAATGCCGATGCATTGCAGCGCCAATACCGGCCCCGACGGCAAGACAGCCGTGTTTTTCGGACTTTCCGGCACTGGCAAGACCACGCTTTCCGCCGATGCCAGCCGCACGCTGATCGGAGATGACGAACATGGCTGGTCGGACCAGTCTGTCTTCAATTTCGAAGGCGGCTGCTACGCCAAGATGATCCGCCTGTCGGAAGAGGCGGAGCCGGAGATTTATGCCACCACGCGCATGTTCGGCACAGTGCTGGAGAACGTGGTGATGGATCCGCAAACGCGCGAACTCGATTTCGACGACAACAGCCTCGCGGAAAATTCGCGCGGGGCATACCCGATCGATTACATCCCCAATACCTCGGCTGAAAACCTGGGTCCGGTTCCTTCCAATGTGATCATGCTGACCGCCGATGCTTTTGGCGTGCTGCCTCCGATTGCGCGGCTGACGCCCGATCAGGCGATGTATCACTTCCTTTCGGGCTACACGGCAAAGGTCGCCGGGACCGAAATTGGCGTGACCGAGCCGGAGGCGACTTTCAGCACCTGTTTCGGCGCGCCGTTCATGCCGCGGCATCCGTCCGTCTACGGCAATCTGCTGAAAGAGCGGATTGCGAAAGGCGGGGTGCAGTGCTGGTTGATCAACACCGGCTGGACCGGCGGCAAATACGGCACCGGCAACCGCATGCCGATCAAGGCGACACGCGCGCTTCTGAATGCTGCACTGGATGGCAAGATGGACAATGTGCAATACCGCAAGGACGCGAATTTCGGCTTTGAAGTGCCGGTCAGCGTTCCGGCTTTGGCAGAGGCTGGCATTGACCAGAACATTCTCGATCCGCGCAGCACCTGGGCAGACACGGACGCGTATGACCGCACGGCGGAAAAGCTGGTGCAATTGTTTGTCGACAATTTCCAGCCCTTCGCTGCACATGTGGACGAAGGCGTGAGGCAGGCTGCGCCCCAGCTTGCATAACAGCCCGCCTGAACGTGGTCACAGTTTAAAAGGTTTTACAGTTGGAGGGGATGGCCCCGCACGGAACAGACGATAGTCTGGGCCGGAGCGGGGCCACGCATTTCACACGGCACAAATCGGGGTCTCAGCCGTTGGAAAGGCACAATCAACAGGAGAACGACCCATGAGCATTTTCGATCAGATCAGCGGCGCAGTGCACAATCACCCCACGGTGAAGAACATGGCGGACAAGCTTGGCATCGATCAGGAAACCGCAGAGAAGGCGATCGCTTCCTTGACAGAAGGCCACCAGGCCGAAGGTGACACGCTTACAGTCGCAGCCGACAAGAGCGGCATCGACAAGGGCATCCTGTCAAAGGTGATGGAGCAGGTGGGCGGCGAAAGTTCGCTGACCGGCTTCATGCAGATGCTGGACAAGGATCACGACGGTAATCCGCTCAATGATATCGCTGGCATGGCCGGCGGCCTGTTCGGGAAAAAGTAAATGAGCCTTGCCCAGATATTGCAGCAGACGGGCGTCATCGAAAGCATGGCGCGCGAACTCAACATCGATGAGCAAACCGCTCGCACGGGCGCAGGCGCTTTGCTACCTGCCATCGTGGCCGGAATGGGGCGCAGCTCCACTTCAGGCGGCGGAGCGGATGCGCTCGGCGGATTGGGCGGCCTTGCAGGCGCCGTTCTTGGCGGCGGCGCGGGCGGCGGACTGCTCGAAGCGGTGCTTGGACCAAAGCCGACGCCGGTGCAGCAAGGCAACGATATCCTCGGCAACATTTTCGGGACGAAGGATGTCAGCCGGTCAGTCGCTGGCGAAGTCGCTGCGGTGACGGGCCTCGACGAATCCTTGCTGAAACGGATGCTGCCGATCCTTGCCATGGCTGTCGTGGGTTACATGACCCGGCAGGCAACGCAGGGCGGTGCTGCTACTGGTAACACCGGGGGCGGCGCGCTTGGCGGTATTCTCGGTTCCATCATCGGGGGCATGGCCCGCCGGTAAGGCAACACATTCGAATGAAAAAGGCCCGCGATGCAATGCTGGATCGCGGGCCTTTTCGTGTCAGCTTTCGATATAGCGCGAGATATTTCCGGCCAGCACATCAAGCGGCGCATTGCCGCCATCAACCACGGACTGGTTGAAATCGCGCAGGTCATACCGGCTGTTCAGGGCGGCCATGGCGCGCTGGCGCTGGCGCAGGATTTCCAGTTTTCCGACCATGTAGCCAGTCGCCTGGCCGGGCCAGCTGCAATACCGGTCCACTTCATTCGCCACCTGTTCACGGCCATTGCCGTTACGCTCCATGAAAAACCGGATCGATTGTTCGCGGCTCCAGCGTTTGTGGTGCAGGCCGGTGTCTACCACCAGGCGGCAGGCGCGGAATGCGGCGTCTTGCAGATAACCCAGACGCCATGCGGGATTGTCGTCATAAGCGCCCAGCTCATCCGCCAACTGCTCTGCATACAGCGCCCAGCCTTCGGAGAAGGAATTGAACGCAAGGATGGAGCGGATCAGCGGCAACTGGTTGGAATATTCGCCTTCCCAGACATGGCCGGGAATTGTCTCGTGATAGGTTAGCGTGGGCAAGTCATACCGGCGGTGCAGATCGGTGGTGCGCAGGTTGATCCACATCTTGCCCGGCACGCTGCCGTCCACGCTGCCCGCGCCGCCATAGGCGGTGGGCGCGCCCGGTTCTTCGGCCAGAGGCAAGCGGCGCACTTCCAGATTGCCCGCAGCAACCCGTCGGAAAGCGCGCGGCATTTCCCCGCGAATCCATGCGATGCGGTCCTGGATAAACTCCATGATTTGCGCGCGGCCCGGATCGCCCTCTGCAAACTGGAAACGCTCGTCCTGGGACAGGGCGGTCATCCGCGCGCCAACAGGCCCGTCGGTGTATCCTATGTCGCGCAGGATCGGGTCCATGCGGGCGTGGATTTCATCGAGCGTGGTGAGGCCCAGTTCGTGGATTTCGTCCGGGCCCATGTCGGTCGTGGTGCTCGATCTTAGCGACCAGTCGTACCATTCATCGCCGCGCGGCTGTGCCCACATGCCCGGATCACTGCCTGCGAGACCGCGCTGGGTCAGGAGCTCCGACAACTGATATTCCAGAGCCGGGGCAATGTTCTGCGGTAACGATGGACTGCGCACGCGCCTGCCAATCGCCCGCGATATTCTGTTCGGCGGTGCGCCGGGTGAGCGATTCCACCAAGGCGCCGCCGCCCATCGCGTCGGTCAGTTGCGTGCGCATCTGGTCAATGGCTTTGTCGAGCAGGAAATCGGGCGGCACGACGCCCATTTCGCGCGCTGCGACAATGCGCTCGCGCTCTCCCTCAAGGACGCCGGGGATCGCTTCGAGGCGCGAGATATAGGCCTCTGCATCCTCCGCACTGGCGACCGGGTGGTCCGAATCGAGGAAGCGGGGCAAGTCGATGTAGGCGCCGACATTCTGAATCACCGCGTAAGGTGCGGTGCGCCAGCTGCCGACGGGAATGTCGCCGTAGGGCAGATCGAAACCCGCAACCGCCGTTGCATAGGCGCTTTCGACCACTTCGAAACTGGTGCGGGTGGATGCGTCCAGCCCGTCCTTCGGGAAGTCCCGCGCGCGCTGCATGTCTGCCCGCAAGGTTGCGGCATAGGCGTCCTGCCCCGCTTGCGAGGCATTGGAGAGTTGCCCGCGCAGCGCCGCATGAACGCCGGTGTCGACGCCCAGCGAAGTGGCCCGCGTGGGTTCATGCCGCAGCATATTCCACGCGATATCGTCCAGCAAGTCTTCCGCCGCAGCCTGCCCGGTAAAGGGCGCTGCGCTGGAGGCGGCGACGCTCGCACATCCCGGAAGAACGGTAAGCGCGGTGGTGGTGCCGAGCGCGCCGATGAAGGAGCGACGGGAAAGCGGAGCTTTGAGGAGGTTTTGCATGGCGCGGGTGGTTGCCCAAGATCCTTGTCTCGTCAAGCGGCAGCCTCTGGTGCAGGGCGGGGCAGCACGCTAGTGACAGGGCGATGTTCGATTTTCTCGTCTCTATCGTTATCCTTGCCGCCATCGCCCTGCTGGCGGGCGCTGTTGCGCTTTACCGGCGCGGCAATACCAAGCAGGCGCTGCTAATGGCTGTGCTGGTGGCGGTCATGATTGCCAATGTCGCGATCTGGCTGATCCCGACAACTGGCGGCGAATCCCTGTCGGATGTCGCCGCCAGCGAGGGGAATTAGCCTATTCCGGAATGCGCCACGTAACGCTGCCGGTATAGGTGCCGACAACGCGTGCGCCCCGGTTGTCGGTCGCCGCATTGAACCGTGCGCGGCGCTCGATCAGGCGGCAGGTCGTCCGGTCCAGGCTGGCATGGCCCGTGCTCGAGGTGATTTCGCAGGCATCAACCCGTCCATCGCTGCCCACGACCAGCCGATAACGAGCGGTCCCTTCGCGTTCCCGCGCAAGATCGGACCGGCCATAATCGTCATTGGTGATCCACCCTGCTGGGCCGTTGCTCGGGATGGCTCCGACCGGCGCGATCAGCGGCTCCGGACTGGGGCTTGGTGCCGGGCCGGGATTTGGGCTCGGCATGGGAATGGGGGAAGGTGTGGGAATGCGAATGACTACCTCGTCGCTATTCGTAAACGGCGCCACGGTAATGTCGTTCGAGGTGTCGAATTCAAAGGGATTGTCCGGTGCCTGCGGCGGATTTGCCACTGGCGGAGAAGTATCGGGCACAGGCTCCACGATCTCGTCCGGCGGCGGAGGAAGATCGATGATTACGTCGGTGCTCTCTATCTCGGGCGCGGCATCGGCAACGATGGTTTTCACGGCAAGGCCGGCAACCAGGCCGAAACCCAGCAAGGCATGAATACCGATTACCGTTATCGCAGCCTTGCCGCGAGCAGCGGGGTCGGTTCCTGCATCCACATAGGCCATTTGAAACTCCTCTCTTTAGTAATGTTATACTGTAACATACACAGGAGGGCACAAATGGCAAGAGCGCACGAAAAAGCGGCCCGCTGCGATGGCAGGGGCCGCTTTTTGAATTGATCGTTATCAAACTAATCCTGCCGAGGCAGAGAGTTAGCCCGTCACGTAATCGGGCAACTCGGGTCGAGTCGGAAATCGAGGTAATTGTCGACCGACTTCATCAGTTCTTCCTGTTCGTTTTCGAAGAAGTGATTGGCGCGCGGGATTTCATCATGATGGATCGTGATGTGCTTCTGTGTGCGCAGCTTCTCCACCAGCTTTTCAACCGACTGCGGCTGAACGACCGTGTCCGCCGTGCCCTGCACGAAAATGCCGGACGCGGGGCAGGGGGCAAGGAAGCTGAAATCATACATATTGGCAGGCGGAGCCACGGAGATGAAACCGCGAATTTCCGGACGGCGCATCAGCAATTGCATACCGATCAGCGCGCCAAAGCTGACACCGGCAACCCAGGTAACCTGCGCTTCCGGATGAATCTGCTGCACCCAGTCGAGCGCGCTGGCCGCATCGGAAAGTTCGCCAATACCATTGTCGAAACTGCCCTGACTGCGCCCGACACCGCGGAAGTTGAAGCGCAAAGTGGCGAAGCCGCGATTGACGAAAGTCTTGTACAAATTCTGCACAATCCGGTCATTCATGGTGCCGCCGCCCTGCGAATGCGGGTGGAGGATCATGGCGACGGGCGCGCGTGGGCGCGGTCCGGGAGAGAAGCGACCTTCGAGGCGGCCTTCGGGGCCGGGGAAAATGACGTGCGGCATGGGCGTGTTTGGCCTTGGCTGATATGGTTGGCGCGCGCACCACTGGCGCGGCGGAAGTTGGCGGCTATATAGGCATTATGCTGCGTTTCGCAATCAATCTGACATGACCCGTATTTATCTGGACCACGCCGCCACCACGCCGCTGCGCCCGCAGGCGCGCGCCGCGATGGAGGAAGGCTTTGCCATCTGGGCCAATCCCAGTTCTCCCCATGCAGAGGGGCGCAAGGCGAAGGCGGCGCTGGAAGACGCGCGGGAACGCTGCAAGAAAGCGCTCGGCTGGGAGGGAGAGCTGATCTTCACCAGCGGCGCGAGTGAGGCGGCGAGGGTTGCCCTTTTGGATGCGACCGCTGGGGCACGTCTGGTGAGTTCGGTCGAGCATGATTGCATTCTGGGCACGGTGCCCGATGCCGAAAGGCTGCCAGTGGGGAGCGACGGCGCGCTTGATCTGGAAAATCTGGGCGAAGCAGTCGACCGTGAGCGTCCACTGCTTGCCATCCAGCATGTGAATTCCGAGAGCGGCACGACTCAGCATTATTCGCGAATTGCACCGATAGTGTCGGGAACAGGCGGCCTGACTCTGGCCGATTGCGCACAGAGCGCGGGCAAGCTCGAGATACCGCTGCTCGCCGACATGGTCATCCTTTCCGCACACAAGTTCGGCGGACCCATTGGTGTCGGCGCATTGCTGGTGAAAGATTTCGCCATGCTGAAACCCTCCGGCGGGCATGAGCGCGGCTATCGTCGCGGGACAGAGAATCTGCCCGATGTGATGGGGATGGCAGCAGCGCTGGAAAACCGCGACTGGGCCACCACGGCGGAGGAGCGCGCGGCGTTCCTCGCCAAGATGGGCGATGCGCGGCAGGTGATTGGTGAACAGGTCGATCACATTTTGCCACTGACCCATCCGACGATGAGCGCGCAGGCGCTGCTCATCCGGCTCGATGCGATGGGCTTTGCGGTATCTGCGGGCAGCGCCTGTTCTTCAGGCACCATGAAGCCAAGTCGCGTATTGCAGGCTTTCGGCCTAGATGAAGACACAGCGCGCCGCACGATCCGTGTGTCGCTGGGGTGGAGCACAACTCCCGAGGAACTTGATGCGTTTGCGGCGGCTTGGGCCTCGCTCTGCTGATTGCTCAAGCTTTCCTACAGATTGGCACAAACCTATATGCGCCAAATGTCCACGTGTGTTCGAAATCCAACTTTTCCCGGCAAAGTGTCACCTTCAGTAAGCTTGCCGAAAATCCCAGATTTGTGCGGGGTTCAGGCAATCTGCGGCGGGTTACACCCTGTAACCTTTGTCACCCTGTTGAAGAATGGAAACCGGCAATGCTCCGAATTGGCCCTTCGACAAACAAGCGCCAAGGGGTCTAGAAGATCACGATGATTTACCTCGACTATCAGGCCACAACTCCGCTCGCGCCCGAAGCGCGCGATGCGATGCTGAAATGGCTCGACGGGCCGGACGGCATCGGTTTCGGCAATCCGCACAGTTCGCACCGGATGGGCCGGATGGCGGCGGCGGCGATTGATCTGGCGCGCGATCAGGTTGCGGCGCTGTTTCCGCCCGGCGGGCAAGTGATCTTCACCAGCGGCGCGACCGAAGCGATCAATCTGGCGATGCGCGGCTGTCCGGGCGAAGGCGCGATCAGCGTCTCGGCCATCGAACACGCCGCCGTGCTCGACACTGCCCGCGCCCTCGGCAAATGCCACGAATTGAACGTCTCGGCAGACGGGCAGTGCAATGCCAAGCAGGATATTCCTGCCAACACCGGCTTGTCGCGGTGATGCAGGTGAACAATGAAATCGGCGTGATCCAGCCCACGGTGGAGTTTCATCGCAAGGCCAAGGAAGCAGGCGCGCTGTATCTGATCGACGCGGTGCAGGCCTATGGCAAAATGCCGGTCGCCAATGCCGATATGATCGCGGTGAGCGCGCACAAATTGCACGGGCCGAAGGGTGTGGGCGCTTTGTGGGTGCGCAATGGCGTGAAGCTGGAGCCGGTGCAGACAGGCGGCGGGCAAGAGGCGGATTTGCGCTCCGGCACGCTTAGCCCCGCGCTGATCGCCGGATTTGGCGCGGCGGCTGCTGTGGCGAAAGAGCGGATGGCGGCGGATGCCGATCATGTTGCCGCCCTGTGGCACCGGGCGCGCGACCTGTTTGACGGGTGGGAGCTGAATGGCAGCGCAGAGGCGCGCTACCTCGGCAATCTCAACCTGCGCAAGGACGGGCTGGATGTGGCGCGATTGATGAGCGATTGCCGCGATGTGATGTTCTCCGCCGGATCGGCCTGCGCCAGCGGATCGGGCAGGACTAGCCATGTCTTGAAGGCCATCGGCCTGTCTGACAGGCAGGCGAAAAGCTCCATCCGGCTGGGCTTTGGCCGTTACACCACGATGGAACAGCTTGAAGAGGCCGCGAAAACCCTTACCAATGCTGCAACGCAGCAAGGATGAGCGCAATCAAGGTCAACTTCATCACCCGCGATGGTAACAAGGTCGAGGCGGAGGCATCGGCAGGCGACAGTCTGCTGGCCGCCGGTCAGGCTGCCGGAATGCCGCTTGAAGGGACGTGCGAAGGCCAGATGGCATGTTCCACCTGCCATGTCATCGTGGCGCGTGACTGGTTCGGGAAACTGGCCGAAGCGGCAGAGGAGGAGGAAGACATGCTCGACCTCGCCGCCGATGTGCAGGCGACCAGCCGCCTGTCCTGCCAGATACTGCTGGACGAGACGCTGGACGGCCTGACCGTCAGCATCCCGTCCGACAGTGTGGACGCCCAAGGGTTTTAGACTTCGGCGGGCTTTCCTACATACTTCGCCTTCGCCCATCGCACGCCGTAGACACCGGCGGTGATGGGGATGGCAACGGAGCCAAGCACAATCACAATCGCCAGCAGGTAACCAAGGATGCTGCCGATGGATGATACTGCTGTACTCACAGGGCCGAGGAAGTCGCTCGAAGGCGCGGCTGCTGTCGAATAGTCGATGTTGATGCGGGTGAAGGCCACTCGCTGGCGCATTTCATCAAGCCAGCTGCGCGCGCCGTCGATCTCTTCATTGATGCGCGCGACGCTGCGTTCCGCCTCCACCAGTTCTTCCACACTGCCCTGGCGGGTGCGCAGGACCTCCATCATCCGGTCGCGCAACGCAATGCGGCTGCGTAGCCGGGCCTCGGTATCGACCATGTTCTTGGTCAGATCCTCACCCGTGATGGCGGTGTTGATCTGCTCGCCGCCAGCGCTTTCAGCCGCCGCGCCAAGCCGTGTCCCGAAGGCGCGCGCTTGATCTGCGATTACAGCGAGTTCCAGACGCCCGCTGGCGTATTCGTCATCGACGCGGCCGGAGTGGCTCTGTGACACGATCTGGCAAACATATGGGCCAGCCGCCTGGCACATGTCGGCGTGACGTTCCTGCAGATCGGAGATTTTCTCTGCCTCCAACCGGAAGCCGTAATCGTAAATATACGCCATGCGCGGAATGCTGATCGCGATGTCGGGGCGAGTTGGGGGCGCTGCGATATCGTCTGCGGAGACGCCTTCGACGCTGTCCGCAGGGCTAGCGATTTCAGCATCTGCCTGCACCGCCTCTGTCATGTCCGCTGTTTCGCCATATTCCGCCTCGCTACACGCCGAAAGCGCCATGCAAACCGTTGCTACACCAACCAAAAAAGTCATCTGCCTCATTGTGGCCTCCTTTTTGCCATGATTTCGCCACAATTGCCTTATTTGAGGCAGGAAGGCAAGCGCAGACACAAAAAGCCCCGCCGCGCTGGTGCGTGGCGGGGCCAATGATTGTACTGAATTATGTTTTAAATTCAGGTGGTTTCGAGCTTCCGCTCGTTCTTCTCGGCATGCTTCTTGAGCTGCGCGATGAGCGCTGCATTGAAGGCCGGAAGATCGTCCGGATTACGGCTTGTGATCAGGTTTCCATCTTCTGCGACTTCCGAGTCGACCACATTTCCGCCCGCATTCTTCAAATCCGTGCGGACCGATGGCCAGCTGGTCACCGTGCGACCGTTCACAATCCCTGCTTCGACGAGCATCCACGGTGCGTGGCACACTGCGGCAATCGGCTTGCCTGCTGAATTGAAATCGCGGACCAGCTGCACGGCCTTTTCATTCATGCGGAGGATGTCCGGATTTATCTGGCCGCCTGGCAGGACCAAGGCATCGAAATCGGCTGCGTTGGCATTGTCCACCGTCATGTCGACCTTCACGGGATCGCCCCATTCCTTGTCGGAAAAGCCGCGAATCTCGCCGTCCTCGATACTGACCACTACGGTTTCATATCCGGCATCGTCCAAGGCTGCCTTCGGGCTTTCCAGTTCGGATTGCTCGAAACCGTCAGTCGAGAGGATCATAATGCGCTGTGTCATAGGTAACTCCTTATATGTGCTTTGACCTGATAACGGATACCGCGGTGTCTTCGTTCCGGTCTGTCCGACGGGGCGTTGGCGTGATAGGGCGAGCCGAAATACGCGGCCGTGGCGGCGTTTTTTTCATCGGACACAAGGGTATTTTGATGCGTGCCAAGGTCGGACAGATCGTATCAGCGCGATGGTTTGATTACGTCATAACAGCGGTGATTGTGATAAATGCAATCGGGCTTGGCCTCGAAACCTCGCCCGCCATCATGGCCGATTATGGTGGCATCATTGTCGCTCTGGACACATTGGCGCTCACCATTTTTGTGGTCGAGCTGGCGATGAAGCTTTTCGCCTATCGCATGGGCTTTTTCCGCAATGGCTGGAATGTTTTCGATTTTGTCATCGTAAGCGTGGCGCTCATACCGGCATCGCAGCAGTTTTCCGTGCTGCGAGCCTTGCGTATCTTGCGCGCGCTTCGCCTCGTTTCTGTGGTGCCGAGCATGCGCAAGGTGATCCACGGGCTGTTCAGCGCGATACCCAGTATCGGCACGGTGATCGTGATGCTGCTGCTGCTCTTCTACATCAGCTCCGTCATGGCGACCAAGCTGTTCGGGCAGGCATTTCCGGATTGGTTCGGCTCAATCGGTCTATCGCTGTATTCACTGTTCCAGATCATGACGCTGGAAAGCTGGTCCATGGGAATAGTGCGGCCGGTGATGGAAGTGTATCCCTATGCGTGGGCGTTCTTTGTCCCATTCATCCTGCTCACCAGTTTCATCGTCCTCAACCTGTTCATCGGTGTGATCGTGAACGCCATGGCCGAGGCGACCGACGAAGAGGCGCATGACGAGCGCGAAACGATCATCAATGAATTGCGCCTTCTGCGCGCGGAAATCACAGCCATGCGGGACGGCCAGGCCCCCGGTGGACCGAAACAGGCCAAGCAAAGCGCAATAGCTGTGGAAAGCGCCCTCCCACCACACTCCGCTGATTGCTAAGGCTTCGCACCAATGGCCGATATTCCCGACGACCCACCCGCCACGCCTGACGATTCCGAACAGGGCATCATCCGTGAACCGTTCGAAAGTGCGCTTTCGGAACGGTATCTTGTATACGCGCTGTCCACGATCACCGCGCGCTCCTTGCCCGATTTGCGGGACGGGCTGAAGCCAGTCCACCGCCGTCTGCTGTGGACGATGCGGCAGTTGCGGCTGTCGCCCGACAATGCATTCAAGAAATCCGCCCGCGTCGTTGGTGATGTGATCGGTAAGTATCACCCGCACGGCGATGTGGCGGTTTACGATGCGATGGTGCGTCTCGCCCAGCCGTTCACGCTGCGCTATCCGCTGGTTGAGGGGCAGGGGAACTTCGGCAATATCGACGGCGATAATGCGGCTGCCTACCGGTATACCGAAGCGCGCCTGACCAAGACCGCGATGCACCTGATGTCCGGGCTGGACGAAGGCACGGTCGATTTCATCCCCACATATAATGGCGAGGAAGAAGAGCCGGAGCTGATGCCCGGCATGTTCCCCAATCTGCTTGCCAACGGGGCAAGCGGGATTGCAGTCGGCATGGCCACAAGCATCCCCAGCCACAATGTTTCGGAAGTTCTCGACGCGGCAGAACTGGTCCTGTTCAATGCCGACGTCACGCATGAAGAGCTGATGAAAGTCTTCCACGGCCCCGATTTCGCCACCGGCGGCCTTGTCGTGGACAGCCCGGAGGCAATTTCCAAGGCGTATGAGACAGGGCGCGGTTCGTTCCGCGTTCGTGGGCGCTTTCATGCTGCCGAGGCGGACGACGAGGCTGACCGCGAAGCCGGTATAGAACGCCAGAAGGGCGGGGGATACCAGCTCGTCATTTCGGAAATTCCGTATCAGGTGCCGAAGGGCAAACTGATCGAGCAGATTGCGCAGGCCATTTCGGACAAGAAGCTGCCGATCCTTGAGGATGTGCGCGACGAAAGTGACGAGCAGGTGCGCATCGTGCTCGTCCCGCGCAGCCGCAATGTTGATCCGGAACTGCTGAAAGAAAGCGTCTACAAGCTTACCGATCTGGAAACCCGCTTCGGCCTGAATCTCAACGTGCTCGATCACACGCGCACGCCGATGGTGATGGGGCTGAAGGAACTGCTGACCAATTGGACGGTCCACCAGATTGAAATCCTCCAGCGCCGCACGCAGCACAGGCTGGCGAAGATCGCGGACCGTCTGGAATTGCTCGAAGGCTATATCATTGCCTTCCTCAATCTTGACCGGGTGATTGAGATCATCCGTTACGAGGATGATCCCAAGGCCGTTTTGATGGCCGAATTCAACCTGACCGACCGGCAGACCGAAGCGATCCTCAACATGCGGCTGCGGTCCTTGCGCAAGCTGGAGGAAATGCAGCTGCGCACCGAGAAGGATGCGCTGCTGAAGGAGAAGGACGAGCTTGAAAAGCTGCTCGACTCTCCCGCCCGCCAAAAGACGCGGATCAAGAAAGACATGGCCGCACTGCGCAAGGAATACGGCCCGGACACCGCGCTGGGTGCGCGCCGAACGACCATTGCAGAGGCCGACACCACCGTCGAATTCAATCCCGACGCCATGATCGAGAAAGAACCCGTCACCGTGGTGCTCAGCCAGAAGGGCTGGGTGCGCGGCGCGAAGGGGCATGTCGATCTGGGTGCGGATGGCTGCGGCGATTTCAAGTACAAGGAAGGCGACGGACCGGCCTTCGCTGTCCATTGCCAAACGACCGACAAGATATTGCTGGCAGGCGATGATGGGCGTTTCTTCACGCTGGGCGCAGACAAATTGCCCGGGGCCCGCGGCTTCGGGGAGCCGGTGCGAAACACGCTGGATATCGACGCCGCGGCGACCATCATTGCGGTGGTGGTGCATGCGAAGGACAAGCAAGTGCTGCTCGCCTCGACACTGGGCAAAGGCTTCGTCGCCGTGACTGACGAACTGCTCGCAGAAACACGCAAAGGACGGCAGGTCGTCAATCTGAAAGCTGGTGCGAAGTTGGCGGTGGTGCAGCCAATCGCGCCCGAGCACGATCATGTCGCTGTGGTGGGAGAAAACCGCAAGCTGGTCGTTTTCGCGCTGGAAGAAATGCCAGTGATGACCCGCGGGCAAGGCGTCACCTTGCAGCGATACCGCGATGGCGGATTGTCCGATGCAACGACCTTTACGCTTGCCGAGGGGCTAAGCTGGCAGATGGGCGGCAAGGGCGACCGCACCCGGACCGAGGGTGAAATCGGCATGTGGAAAGTGGCACGCGGTGCAGCGGGCCGTCTGCCGCCGCAAGGCTTCCCCAAGGACAACCGGTTCTAGGCGACAAATGAAAAGGGCCGGCAGATCGCTCTGCCGGCCCTTATTTCGAATGCGGTCAATGCAATCAGCTGGCGCTTTCGAGCGCGGTCATGATCGCCGCCATGTCGGCCAGCACCATCAGCGCGCCATCATCGCTGACGGTGAACAGGTTCTTTGGCAGTTCCATCGGCTGACCGGCATGCGTCAATACAACGCCGGTTTCGGTAAGTTCCTCTACCGTGCCCAGCGTCTGCGCGTCGGATGTCAGAATCTCGGCGCCGACGACAAGTGCGGATGCAAGCGCTGCTTCCTGCTCGGCAACCATTGCTGCCCAGGCGGTATCCAGTTCGGCCTGCGTCGTGTTCAGCGTCCAGACGCCTTCACGCTCTGCAAAGGCGGCGGTGCCAAGCGAAACCTGATTGGTGCCGGTGTCGACGACAACGGTGGTTCCGTCGTTGGAAAGCACAGTGCCAACCGCAGCGTCGTCATTGCCCATGATCGTGGCACCTGCATCCTGCGCCACGGCAGGGGTAGCGAGAGCGGTGGTCGCGGCAGCGACGGCGGCGAAAGCGAAACGGTACATGCAATTCTTCCTTTCAGTCGAGCCGCGCATAGAAAGGCCCGAGAGTTAAATTCCTCCGACAATTGCCGGAAATTGGTTTGGCGGGCGGCACACCTTTGAAAAAGGCAGACACTACCGGACGTTTATATATGCCCGAACCCGTTGGCGGCTCTTATATCGAAGCAACCTGAATGTGCACTGCACCATTTGCGCCTTGCAGTTCAACCCTCCTCTTGGGAGGTGGCATGTGCAGCCGCTTCATTCCGGGAGGCATTCTTCGAGCAGTTCCTTCACCCGATCTGCACCGGGAAATCCTTCCGCAATCCAGCGTGTTTCGACTGTTTGCAATATGCGGGCAACCTCCGGCCCGGCGCCCACGCCGCGTGCAACGATTGCGCCGCCTTTCAATGGAAAGTCAGGCACTTGCCAACCGGCTAGCGGATCGAGAGCTTGGCCTGCCAACATCATCAGATCGCGTGCGATATCCGTCCCCTCACGATAGGCGAGCGCGCGCGGGCCCTCGGCAAAATTGGAACCCTGCGCGAGCCGCGAGAGGTGCTTTCTCTGTGCGCTGGATAGACGCAATCTTGCGGCGACCTGTTCGGCAATTTTTCGGTCTTGCGGCAGAAGGGCGGCGAGGCGGCGGATGGCGGAAGGCTTCGCATTCTCAGCCTGCTCTACCGACACAAGCTCGCGAAACCGGTCCAGCCCGGCTGCGCCCGCTTCTGGCAGGATAACCGGCAGAACACCTTGATCCTGCATTCTCTCCAGAGTTTCGGAGGGATCGGGCAGCGCAAGTATCGCCAGCAATTCCATTGCCACCCGTTCCCGGCTGAGCCCTTTCAATGTCGGCGCAAGCTCCGTGCAGGCAGCCTCCGCCACAGCGTCCAAAGCGGCACCAAAGCGAGCCTGAAAGCGGTAATAGCGCAGGATGCGCAGGTGATCCTCGCGGATCCGGTCGTGCGCATCGCCGATGAAGCGGACACGCCGCGTATCCAGGTCCTCCAGCCCGCCGAAGTAATCGAAAATCTCCAGCGTTTCGGGATGGGCGTACAGCGCATTGATGGTGAAATCGCGCCGCGCCGCATCGTCTTCCCACCTTTCCGCAAAGGCCACGGTCGCGCGGCGGCCATCGGTCGCCACATCCTTGCGCAGAGTTGTGATTTCGACATTGCCACCCGGACGCACTGCGGTGACGGTGCCGTGATCGATGCCGGTCGGGATGGCCTTGATACCTGCCTCCTTCAGCCGGGCCATGACAGCATCCGGAAGCAATGTGGTCGCGGCGTCGACATCGCTCACCGGTACACCGATCAAGGTATCGCGCACCGCGCCGCCGACCCAGCGCATATTCTCTGCGCCAAGCGCGGCAACCAGCGGTGCAAGGTCTTCACGCTGCGTCCATTCTGCGGCAGGAAGCCTAACCATCGAGGAGTTCCTCCCACGCCAACCTGTGCGACAAATTTGCGATGATGCCTGCGGTGATGCCCCAGATCCGGTGGCCTTCCCAGACGATTTCCGTGTATGGCAGTTGGTGGCCGCCAAAATTTCCCATTCTGGCGATGTGATTGCGCTGGTCGAGCACGAAGCGCAGCGGAGCTTCGAACCAGTCATCGACTTCGCGCGGATCAGGGGTGATCGTCAGGTCCGGCGGCACAAGGCCCAGCACGGGCGTCAGATTGAAGCCCGTTCCGGTCACGAAGCTTCTGGCGCTGCCGACAATGCGGACTTCGGCGGGCGGTATGGCGAGTTCCTCTTCCGCTTCCCGCAAGGCCGCGGCGACAGCGTCTTCCCCCGCTTCCAGTTTCCCGCCGGGGAAGGACACTTGCCCCGGATGCGCTGCCATGGATTGCGGGCGGTGCGTCAGCAGTAGTCCGGGTTCGGCGCTGTCGGTCACAGCCATCAGCACTGCGGCATCGCGCAATGCGCCGCCGGCCCACGCGCTGTCATCGCGAATGCCCTCGATACCGATATGGTGGCTAGCCTCGAACAATCGCGAGACCCGGTCGAACAGCGCGCTCATGCCGGCACCAGCATAAATTCGGCGCCCTGGCTGGAAACAACCAGCGATCCGTCATCGGCCAGCCCATGCTCAGCCAATTGCAACCAGGTCGATCGATCCAGCCGCGCTTCGCAGCCATTGCGCACGGCAAGGTAGATGGCGGGGCTTTCTGCATTGCCCGCTGCGCGCAGCGGATTGTCCGGTCCGGCGATCACCAGTTCATCGATGTTGAGCCGGAATGTCAGTGCGCCGTCAGCCGCCTTCAGATCGACAGCGATGAAGGCTGCATCCTCCACCTCGACAAACTGTTTGTAATGCGGGCGTGACCAGCCAATATCGCCCGTCAACCTCCCGCCGCAGCAGGCTGGCGAAGGCGCGGACCATTGCGGGGCGCCTGATATAGCCGCCGTCGTGATACCAGCGGCCATCTGCCGCGATACGTATCTTGCTGTCACCGCCTTCGGGCGGATCCCAGGATGCCACCGGCGGCAATTTGCGCTGTTCGACCAGCTCCGCCACCTGGGCGAGTGAAAGTCCGGCAAGTTCGGGCGGGGCATCGTAAGGCATCGTCGGTCCTCAGATGCCAGACCGCATCAGCCAATCCAAGGGCCAAGCGTCCCTTCGCTGGGGAGCACGGCAGGATTTGCGGCGCGGACCAGCAATCGCTGCGCGTCGAACGGTCCGGGAAGCGACCAGCCCTGCGTCGGCACCGCGAGAAATCCGAAGCGTCCGTAATATTCCGGATCACCGATCAGAACCTGCGGCAAAGGCGCGCCGGGGTCCATTGCGCCCGCGATTGCAGCCATCAAGGCGTGACCGAAGCCTTCGGATTGGCGTTCTGGCACGACAGCAACGGGGCCGACCATCAGAAACGGGTGGCGGCGACCATCGGGATCAGTCAGCGCAACCGGCCATGTCTGTATCGTGCCCACCAGCATTTCCGCATCATCCAGCGCGGCAAAGCTCAGCGCGGGCAGCCACTGTGTCCCCTCTCGCACCTTGTATGCCGTGCGCTTTTGGCGATCGGTCCCGAAGGCACGGTCGAGCAGTTCTTCGATCATTGCAGGCTCAACCTGAGCAAGCGGGATCAACGTGGCGGATGCAGCATCAGTCATGGTCGCGCGCCGGTAGGGCGGGGCGCGCCCGCACGCAAATGTTTCCTCAGATACTTGGCCTGTAGTCTAGCGAGGTAAGGAGAACTCAGGACGCAGGCGTCAAGCGTAGCAACCGCCCATTCTCGCCATCCTCGATAACCCAGATCGCCCCGTCAGGCCCCTGCGCGATGCCGCGGAGCCGGTTTGGAAATTCATACCGCGCCGCCTCATCCGCGCTGTTGGCTGCGGCGTTGGTGGTGATCCTTGAGATGGACGTGGTGCGCAAATTCGCAGCGAGCACCTGGCCCTGCCAATCGGCAAACATGCTGCCGGTGTAGAAGATCATGTTGCCCGGCGCGATCACCGGGTCCCAGCTGATCGCAGGCTTCATGAAGCCATCATCCGCCGTGTGATCGGGGATGGGATCGCCATTGTAGTTTTCGCCGTTGGAGCGTGTTGGCCAGCCGTAATTCGCGCCGCGATCCACGCGGTTCAGCTCGTCCCCGCCAGCGGGGCCATGCTCGATCTCCCACAATACGCCCTGCGGGTCGAACGCGATGCCGAGCAGGTTGCGATGGCCATAAGACCAGATCTGGTCGGTTGGCGAGCCGCGGTCGGCAAAGGGATTGCCCGCAGCCGGCGTGCCGTCCAGATTGAGGCGCACCACGGTGCCAAGATTGTTAGTGAGATCCTGCGCTGGGGTCTGTTCCTGACGGTCACCGCTGGTGATGAACATGTGCTGCCCGTCCGGCGAAAATGCGATCCGGTGCGAATAATGGCCCTTCTTCTCGCCGCCGCGGCTCTGCTGCCAGATGTCGGTCAGGCCGTCGACGCGGCAGGAATTGGCGTCATCACACACCAGTGTGCCGCGGCTGACTGCGGCCACTGTCGTGCCGTTTCCGGAATCTTTCGCCCAGCTGAGATAGATCATATTGTTGTTTTCATAATCGGGTGCGAAAACAACATCGCCCAGACCGCCTTGGCCGCCGTAGACGACATCAGGCATGCCGCTGACTTCGCCCGTGCGCCCGGTGGCAGGGTCGTAAAATTTCATCGTGCCCGCTTTTTCAGTGATGAAAGCAATCCCCGTGCCCGGCTCGAACGCGATTGCCCATGGCTCTTCAAAGGTGCCGTGGCTGGTCGCGGCGAACGGCGAGGTCGATTGCAGCGCTACGGTTTCGCCGACGGCTATCGGGTCGGCGCTAGCTGTGGAGGTGGTATCCCCCGATTGCGGGCCGGTGCAGCTTGCGAGCGCGAGCGAGGCAGAGAATATGGCGGAGCTGAGGAAAATTTTACGCATGTTATCGGGAACGCCTTCACCTGAATTTTGTGCCGAGTACGGCCCGGGCCCGCTTGTCGCCGGAGTTGACGAGGCGGGCCGTGGTCCACTTGCCGGGCCTGTTGTGGCGGCTGCGGTGCTGCTGTGCAAGCCTGTCCCGAAGGGCGTGGACGATTCCAAGAAACTGAGTGCCAAGGCGCGTGAAACGGCGGAATGCACCATCCGCGCCAGCTGCGCCTTTGGGATCGGCATTGTCGATGTGGAAGAAATCGACAGGCTCAATATCTTCGGCGCGACCATGCTGGCCATGAGCATCGCGGTGGAGCGCCTGTGCAAAGCCGTGGGCCGCGATGATATCGCCACGCTGATCGACGGCAATCTTACGCCGCAGGGCCGCTGTGACCGCTGGCGCTGGCCTGCCGAAGCCATCGTTGGCGGCGACGGACGCGAACCGGCCATCGGTGCGGCCAGTATTCTTGCCAAGACATGGCGCGACCGCATGATGATCGCCGCCGCGCAGGATCATCCGCATTATGGATGGGAACGTAACAAGGGCTACGGTTCGAAGGAACACATGGAGGCCTTGCGGTTACACGGAGCAACTCCTCTCCACAGAAGGTCTTTCGCCCCTGTAGCGCAGCTTGAAATGTCGCTGTAAAGGCCGCGCCATGTTGACGCTTATCGCACTTGTCGTTGCCGGACTTGTCGGCCTTACCATTGGCGGTGAACTGCTCGTCCGCGGGGCTGTGGCGATCGCGCATCGTCTTGGCATTTCCAATCTCGTCACGGGTGTTGTGATCATGGGTGCGGCCACGTCCATGCCCGAAATGGTCGCCAGCGTTGAAGCTGCGCTGATCGGGTCTCCGGGTATTGCATGGGGTAATGTCGTCGGATCGAATATCGCGAATTCGCTGCTGATCCTGGGCGCGACCGCGCTGGTCGCGCCAATCGTGATGCACGGTGTGGGCAAGCGTGATGCCGTGGTCGCCCTGGTTGCAACGCTGGTATTGTGGGCACTGACTTACACGCAAATGGCAGACGCATGGATTGGCGCTTTGCTGCTGGCGCTTCTCGTCGTGTACATACTGTGGCGCATCAACCATCCGCGCGCGGATGTTTCGGACGAGGACGAAGTGGATGGCGCAAAGAAGGAGCCCGCGCTTCCACTCGCGATCGTGCTGTTCGTCGTCGGTCTGGCGATCCTGATTGGCGGCGGACAATTGCTGGTGACGGGCGCCATCGACCTGGCCGCACGGCTCGGCGTTTCCGACGCGGTGATCGGCCTGACTGTGGTTGCGGTGGGCACATCCCTGCCGGAACTCGCCGCGTCTGTGGCTGCCGCCGTGCGGGGGCGGTCCGATCTGGCGGTGGGCAATGTCGTCGGGTCCAACATCTACAACATCCTCCTGATCGGCGGCGCGACCATGACTATTGCACCATTGCCTGTTTCGGCGGAAATGCTGGATCTGGAACTTCCGGTGCTTGCTGCTTCCGCGCTGCTTTTGCTGCTCCTTTGCCGTTATGCGAAACGCATCGGGCGGGGGCTGGGGGCGCTGCTGCTGGCCGCCTTCTGCATCAACACCGCGCTGCTTTTCGCCTGACGGGGAACAGGCGAACGTTGCGGCGCATTGGTTGGGCAAACCTTACTTACGGAGCCTACCATGCAAGATTTCGCCTTTGCCGACATTCCCGAACAGACCGGCAAGACCGCCATCATTACCGGATCGAACACCGGAATCGGGTATGAAATCGCCCGCCATCTGGCGCGAAAAGGTGCACGGGTGGTGCTGGCCTGCCGCGACGGGGACAAGGCTGCACAAGCGGCGAACGAACTGAAGAGCGGCCCTGAGCGGCTGGATGTCGATACGCTACATCTCGATCTGGAAAACATCGCCTCTGTGCGCGAGGCGGCCGAGAAGGCGAGCCAGGAAGACCGGATCGATATTCTGATCAACAATGCAGGCGTAATGATGCCGCCGCTGTCCAACGCAACGGCGGGAACCGAGCTGCAATTTGCCGTCAATCATCTCGGCCACTTTGCCTTCACCGCATTGCTGTTTGAAAAGCTGAAGGAAAACGGCGGCGCGCGCATCGTGACGCAGTCCAGCATCGCCCACAAAAGCGGCGATATCGATTTCGGCAATCTCGACGCGGCGCAGGGCTATGACAAGGGCCGCTTTTATTCGCAGAGCAAGCTGGCAAACCTGTTGTTCGCACTCGAACTGGACCGCAGACTGCGCGCTGCCAATTCCAGCGCCGCGTCCATCGCCTGCCACCCGGGTGTGGCTGCGTCCGAGTTGACGCGGCACATCAAATGGTCAGGTATTGTCCAGCCGGTCATGAAAACTATCCTCAACACATCGGAACAAGGCGCATTGCCCGCGTTGCAGGCAGCGACCGATCCGGAGGCGCAGGGCGGCGATTATTACGGGCCGCGTGGATTGCTGGAAGCGCGCGGAAACACTTCCGGCCGAGCATTCAAAAGCAAGCGCGCCCGTGACGAGGAATTGGCAGACCGGTTGTGGGCCAAATCAGAGGAATTGACCGGAGTAACTTTCACTGTCTAGCTTACACAGCATTACGGCAGACCCCGCCTGGTCCGGGCCGGGTCTGCCGTCAGCTTAGGCGGCGAAGGCCTTTGCGCGCAGCATGTCGATGTAGCTGCCAGCGAAGTTCTCCAGCTCTTCCGGATCGGAAGGCAGGCCGCCTTGCTCGTCCGAAGCATCGCCCAATTCATCACGGCTGTTGACCCGCGGAAACGGCTCGGCCGGAACCGGCACGCCGAGAAATTCGCACAAGGGCTCCCAACCTTCTTTCGGATGGAAAACCAGCAGGCGCTCTGCCGGGATAGTGTCGATAATTTCCTGATTGTACGCCCTGTACCAATCGGCCATCCATTGCGGATCGTTGATGTGTTCACCGAATGATTTCAGATACGTGCCTTTGAACATTCGTTCCACATCGCTGCCTTCCAGGGATGCGAGCATCCGCGGCGAATTGATTGTGGCATTACAGGATTCAACCCAGCTATCCGCATCGCGCACCGTCAGCAGAACCTTTGCCTGCGGGAAATGTTCGGCCAGCTGGCGCCAGTAGATCGCTGCGGGATAATCGACCGTCGAGGAATATCCGTCGAAAATCGTGTCCCAATCGGGCTTCCCGTCGGCAACATCCTGCCACAGCGCGATGTTCCGGCGCGCCCGCCGAAAAACCTCGACCATGTGGTAACACGGCCCAAACCCGATGTGCTCGAGCGCGAATTTGGTTGAGAACGTCGCCGTGCGTCCTGGCCCGGCGCCAATTACCTTCAGTGTCATCTATATCCCCCCATTTGCCCGAAACACGTCGGGCGAGTCCTTGCGGCCACACCCCAGCATATCGAGTCCTCGCCCCGATGAAAGACTCAACATCTTGTGTCGGACTCGTTTCGTTCCCCCTTCGGGCCACAAGTGCTGCGATATAATTGCCGCTTGACCGGGGCCTGCCGAGGACTCACACCCTGTGGATAACTTGAGGGGTATCCAGTGGGCGAACTGACGAAAATCCGAACGACGAAATTGAAGACGCGTGCCATGGCTGTCGACAAGGCAGACCTGCCATTGGGACAGATCCTGTCAGGCGACTGCGTGGCACAAATGCGCAAATTGCCGGACGCCAGCGTCGATCTGGTATTCGCCGATCCGCCGTATAATCTGCAATTGGGCGGCGATCTGAACCGTCCCGATGGCAGCCATGTCGATGCCGTGACGGATGACTGGGACCAGTTCGACAGCTTTGCCATTTATGACAAGTTCACAAGGGATTGGCTGACAGAGTGCAAACGCGTTCTGAAGCCCGACGGCGCGCTGTGGGTGATCGGCAGCTATCACAATATCTACCGTGTCGGTGCGATCTTGCAGGATCTGGGCTTCTGGATTTTGAACGACGTGGTGTGGCGCAAGACGAACCCCATGCCCAACTTTCGCGGCACCCGCTTTACCAATGCGCATGAGACTTTGCTGTGGTGTTCGCAGGGTGAGAAATCCCGCTACCATTTCAATTACCGCGCGATGAAAACGCTGAATGATGAACTTCAGATGCGTTCCGACTGGACCTTTCCGATCTGCTCCGGCGGGGAGCGGTTGAAGGACGAAACCGGCCACAAGGCGCATCCTACGCAAAAGCCCGAAGCGCTGCTGTACCGCGTGCTGCTCGCCACGACAGAGGCGGGCGACGTGGTGCTCGATCCGTTTTTCGGCACGGGCACTACTGGCGCTGTTGCCAAACGATTGGGCCGCGACTGGATCGGCTGCGAGCGGGAGGCGGATTACCGCAAGGTTGCGTCGGCACGCATCGAAAAGGAATTGCCGCTCGACGAAAGCGCGCTCGCCACCATGCAAAGTCGCAAAACTCAGCCGCGCGTGGCGTTTGGCGCAGTCGTAGAGGCGGGATTGCTGAAACCCGGCACTGAAATTTTCGACAAGAAACGCCGCTGGAAAGCAACCGTTCGCGCCGATGGCAGCGTAGAATGCGGCAAGGAAACAGGTTCCATCCACGGAGTCGGCAAAGTGCTGCAGGACGCGCCAAGCTGCAACGGCTGGACCTTCTGGCATTATGAAGCTGGGGGCGAGATAAAGCCGATCGATGCAGCACGCAGCCTCTATTTGCTCGCGGCCGAGGACTAGGTCCCACATCTGATGGCCGACACGCTCTACATCCAGCCACTCACCTTCGTTTCCGGTCCGCAGGCGGTCGAAGGGGACGCGGTCAGGCTTGCTGGCGGCATGACCTATGCGCGGGAATTTGCTGTGATAGTGCGGCGCGGCGGACAAACCGTTTCGCGTGAAGTGGTGACGGCGGCACAGGTCGCTGATGCCTTCGCAAGATTGCCCGAGGTGTTGGGGCCGGATGCAGAGGCGCAGTGGTCTGCCCTGCGCATGGCGCATACAGCCTTGCAACTGGGCGAACGGACAATCCGGCTGGACCAGCCGCAGGTAATGGGTATCCTCAACGTGACGCCGGACAGTTTTTCCGACGGCGGCAAATTCATGGACGATCCTGAAGAAATGCAGGCCCATGCTGCCGCTATGCATGAAGCTGGCGCAGCGATCATCGATATCGGCGGGGAAAGCACGCGGCCCGGCGCGAAATCCGTGTGGGAAGGCGAAGAGATCGAGCGGGTACGCCCGGCGGTCGAATATTGCGCCGGGATGGGCGCAGTCGTCAGTATCGACACGCGCCGGCCTGCCGTCATGGAAGCTGCGATTGAGGGCGGGGCGCAAATTATCAATGATGTCTCCGCCCTGCGCTACGATCCGCGCAGTCTGGAATTTGCTGCATCATCCGATGCGCCCGTGATCCTGATGCATGCACCAGGTTCTGGCGAGGATTTGCACGCCGCACCTGAATACAGCGCCGTCGCTTTCGATGTTTTCGACTTTCTGAAGGAAGCGCGCGACCGGGCAATTGCCGGCGGGATCGCGCAGGAGCGGATCATCCTCGATCCCGGCGTTGGTTTTGGCAAGACGCTTGCCGATAATCTGACCATTCTCAATTATTTGCCGATGTATCATGCGCTTGGCTGCCCCTTGTTACTGGGCGCAAGCCGCAAGCGGATGATCGGCGCGCTCAGCAATGAGGCGGCGGCACATCAGCGTAGCGGAGGCTCGCTCTCGCTCGCGCAGCTCGGAATGGATGCAGGCGTGCAATTGCTGCGTGTACATGATGTGTTTGAAACGGTGCAGGCGAGGAATGTCTGGCGCGGGCTGCGCGATGCCGCGTTAACCGACTTCGCAGGGCTGGCGGACTGACAAGGGTCGCGGTTCAGAAGTGGATGCTCTGGCGCACCTGATCCAACGCATCGGCGCCCTGCGTCACACCGTCTGTGTAACGATCAACCAGCAAAAACGTCCGGTTATCTATTGGCAGGAAGGTGTACCGCGTCTGCGTTTGTCCCTCGTCATAAACGAACGACATGCCTTCTTGCTCGTCTACCACAACAGGCTCCAGCCTGGCCATTGCCGGTGTGGCACGGGCAAGGGCGGTCGTGTAATGGCTGAGAGGACGTTCGAGCAGCGCGATAGCAAAACCGATTTCCGCCCTTGCTGTGCATGACTGGCCATCGTCCAGGCTGCCGAAGGAACAATCCCCCCCTCCCAGATTATTTGAATATCCAGCGGGAATGAATTTGATCGCAAACACGGACTGTTCGAAGTCAGGCGGCAGCGCCAGATCAACTTCGGCCCGCGTCAAAGCCGACGGGTCGTAACGATATCGAACGGTGCCCAGTGTCCCTGCGCTCAGGTTTGCCATCGATTGAATCGCAGCGGGAGTTTCGTCGCCGCCACCAGATGTATCGGGGGCAGCCGGACTGTCACAAGAAACAACAAACAGTGCGAGAAACGTCGCAGATATTGCACGAAACTGATACATGTTAATATAGCGCACGGCACCGCTATTTCGTTCCGCGGTTCATCGCATTCGTGCCGCCTTTAATTAATTCATGCAGGTTCGGGCCGCAAATCGCGTCAGGCGGCGTTGTCGATGCCCAGATCCGAAAGTTTGCGATACAGGGTGGAGCGGCCGATCCCGAGGCGGCGGGCGACTTCCGTCATGCGGCCCCGATAATGCCCTATGGCGAGGCGGATGACGTCGGCCTCGATTTCCTCGAGCGGGCGCAAATTGCCGTCGCTTGCGTAAAGCTGGACGCCGGAGCTTTCGCGAACGGGCACTTCGGGCGGCTCAAAATCGCCGACAAGTTCGCGCAATTGCGGAAAATCGTCTGAAGTCAGCGCATCGCCGTCACAGAACACAGCCGCACGAAACAGCACTGCCTGTAGCTGGCGGACATTGCCCGGCCATTCGAAGGCGGAAAGCAATTGCAACGCGTCGGACGTTATGCCGAGAGGGCGTAGACCCGGCTGCTCGCCGATCCGGTCGAGGAAGTGCCGGGTAAGTGCGGCAACATCTCCGATACGGTTACGCAGCGGTGGCAACTCGATTGCGGTGCGGGAAATAGATGTCAGCAGGTTTTCGCGGAAGTGGCCGGTTGCCACCAGGTCGGCCAGCGGCAAATTGCTCGCGGCGATGATCCTGACATCGACCTTGAAACTGTATTGCGCGCCAATCGGTTTGACCTGGCCGCTTTCGATCACATCGGCAAGGCGGTCTTGCAAATCCATCGACAGACGATCGATTTCGTCCAGCACCAGCGTGCCGCCATCGCAATTCTGCAACGCGCCGACCTGCTGTTCGAATGCTCCGGGGAAAGCGCCTTTTTCGTGCCCGAACAACACCGATTCCAGGCTGCTGGCGGGGACGCCTGCGATGTTCAGCATGCGAAACGCTGTCTTGGCGCGCGGGCTGGCGGCCTGCATCGCGTGGATCAGCATTTCCTTGCCGGTGCCGCTTTCGCCTTCGATCAGCACATGGCCATGACCCCGCGCCGCCTTGGCAGCTTTCGCCAACGCGTCACGGAACGGCGGGGCCGTGCCGACCATCGCATCGAAATCGAGGTCGGCGGGCATTTTCTCCGTAAGCGGAGTAAGTTCGTCATGCGGCGTTTCACGCGTGGTCGCATTCAGCAGTGCATGCATCAGGCGGTCAGGCGCGATCGGCTTGACGAGATAATCGGTTGCACCCGCACGCATCGCTTCGACGGCAAGCTGCGGGCTGGTGCTGGTGGTCAGCATGAAAATCGGCAGTGCGGGTCGGCGTTCCTTCAGTTCCGCGATCAATTCGCAGGCGCGGTCGCCCGGCACCCATTGGTCAAGCACGATTGCTGAAAGCTGCATTCCCTGCCGCGTGCCCAAAGTCGCAATCGCAGTTTCGGAATCGCTGACAACCAGCGTGCGCCAGCCTTCGCGGCCGGCCAGCGCGGAGATAAGCCGGCTTTGTGCCGGTTCATCGTCGATCAGCATCAACAGCCGCTGTTCGGGCTCCGCCATCCATCTACACCAATTGGGCCCGGGACATCCGGGCGGGGAAGAATGAACTAGCAGTCGCTGGTAAAAGGCCGATTAAGGACAGCTTCGCGCCCTGTTAACCATGCCCGCTGCCGTGATCTGCGTGAAGATATCCACGCGCATACCGGCAGAGCGCGCAAATGCATCATGCGGGGGGCTTGAGCGATAGGCTTTCGGGCGATAGAGCAAGGGCAATCACAAACTTCCCTTTTTCGAGGAATACAGGACAGCACATGGGCAACCCGGACGATTTGAAGGCCGCCAAAAGCACGTATGAAAGCTTTATCGGCACGCTGAAATGGAGCGTACCGCTCGTCGCGGTGATCACGCTTTTCGTCGTCATTCTGATTTCCTGACCGGATGCGGATAGCGGTCCTGAAAGAGCGTGCAGCGGGCGAAAGCCGCGTTGCCGCCACGCCCGAAACGGTCAAAAAGCTGAGCGCCCTAGGTGCGGTGCTGGCGGTGGAGGAGGGCGCAGGATCTGCTGCCTCGATCACCGACGAAGCATATAGGGAAGCCGGGGCCGAAGTCGGACCGGCGGCCGCCACGGTGAAGGATGCGGACATCGTAATGGGTGTCCAGGCCCCCGACGTCGCCGCGCTGCAAGGCGCGAAGCCGGGAGCATGGATCGCCGCCACTTTCGATCCGTTCGTCCAGAAAGACCGCGTGGAGGCATACGCCAAGGCAGGCTTCGAAGCGCTGTCGATGGAATTCATGCCGCGTATCACTCGTGCGCAAAGCATGGACGTGCTTTCCAGCCAGTCCAATCTGGCAGGTTACAAGGCCGTGCTCGCCTGTGCGAACACCTATGGCCGCGCATTTCCGATGATGATGACGGCGGCTGGTACGGTGAGTGCTGCCAAGGTCTTCGTGATGGGCGTGGGCGTAGCCGGCCTTCAGGCAATTGCGACTGCGAAACGCCTTGGCGCGCAGGTTTCCGCGACTGATGTTCGCTCCGCCACCAAAGAACAGATCCAGTCGCTTGGCGCGAAGCCCGTGTTCGTGGAAAGCGTCGAAGGGATCGAAGGCGAAGGTTCGGGCGGCTATGCCACCGAAATGAGCGAGGAATACCAGAAGGCGCAGGCCGAACTGGTCAGCAGCCACATCGCCAAGCAGGATATCGTTATTACGACCGCGCTGATCCCGGGCCGCGCCGCGCCGCGCCTTGTCTCGGACGCGCAAATCGCGACAATGCGCGAAGGCAGCGTGATTTTCGATCTTGCGGTTGCGCAGGGCGGCAATGTCGAAGGCTCCCGGCCAGACGAGACCGTTGAAATGCACGGCGTGAAAATCATCGGCTATTCCAACACAGCGGCGCATCTGGCGGCGGACGCCAGCGCCTTGTTCAGCCGTAACCTGTTCAATTTCCTCAATGCATTTTGGGATGCGGACGCAGGCAAGCCTGTGCTGGACGAGGAAATCGGCGACGCCGTGCGGCTGACGCAAGGCGGCGTGATCGTGAACGAGAGGCTGAAGGGGTAAGCCAGATGGACTTTATTTCAATTCTCTCGATCTTCGTGCTGGCGTGTTTCGTCGGCTATTATGTCGTGTGGTCGGTTACTCCGGCACTGCACACGCCGCTGATGGCCGTGACCAATGCGATTTCCTCTGTGATTATCGTCGGCGGCCTGATCGCTGCGGCTGAGGCAGGCAGCGATGTGGCGAAGTGGCTGGGGCTGCTCGCTGTGGTTCTCGCCAGCGTCAATATATTCGGCGGGTTCGCCGTGACCGAGCGGATGCTCGCGATGTACAAGAAGAAGGATAAGTAGATGAACCTGTCCTTCCTTGCCGCAGGTGCCGAAGGCGGTGCCGCAACTCCTGCTTGGGCGATGCTCGCTTACCTTGTCGCTGGCATCTTCTTCATTCTGGCTCTGCGCGGGCTTTCAAGCCCCGCCACAAGCCGCACGGGCAACCGTTTCGGCATGGCCGGTATGGCGATTGCCGTGATCACCACGTTGGTGACGCACTCCATCGCCAATATCACCGAAATCGCCATCGCCATTTTCATCGGCGCGATCATCGGCGTGACCATGGCGCGGCGCATCGCGATGACGTCCATGCCGGAACTGGTGGCAGGCTTTCACTCGCTGGTCGGTCTTGCCGCCGTGCTGGTGGGCTGGGCGGCCTACCTCAATCCCGGCGCGTTTGGCCTACTGACCGATAGCGGAGCAATCGGGCCGGTCAGCAAGGTCGAGATGGGTCTTGGCATTGCTATCGGCGCCATCACCTTCTCCGGCTCTGTCATCGCTTTCCTTAAGCTATCGGGGAAGATGAGCGGATCGCCCATCATGTTGCCGGGCAGGCATGTCATCAACCTCGGCACATTGGCTGCAATCCTCGTGCTTACGGCCATGTTCGCCCATACGCCCGGCGCGGATGCCAATTTGCCATTCATTATCGCGCTAACCGTTGCAGCCTTCATCATCGGCTTCCTGCTCATCATCCCGATTGGCGGCGCGGATATGCCGGTCGTCGTGTCCATGTTGAACAGCTATTCCGGCTGGGCGGCAGCGGCGATGGGCTTCACGCTCGGCAATTCGGCGATGATCATTACCGGCGCGCTGGTGGGTTCGTCGGGCGCGATCCTCAGCTACATCATGTGCAAGGCCATGAACCGCAGTTTCATCAGCGTTATCGCGGGCGGCTTTGGTGCAGATTCCAGCGGCGGCGGAAACGGGGAGGCACGCGAACAGCGCCCGTACAAGCAGGGCAGCGCAGCCGATGCCGCCTTCATGCTGGAACAGGCCGAAAAGGTTATCGTGATACCGGGATACGGTATGGCCGTGGCACAGGCACAGCATGCCTTGCGCGAAATGACGGATCTGCTGGAGGAAAAGGGTGTGGAAGTGAAATTCGCCATCCACCCCGTTGCGGGACGTATGCCGGGCCACATGAACGTGCTGCTGGCGGAGGCGAATGTCTCCTACGACAAGGTCTTCGAGCTGGAGGACATCAACAGCGAATTCGCGCAGGCCGATGTGGCATTCATCATTGGCGCAAACGATGTGGTGAACCCGGCTGCAAAGACGGACAAGTCCAGCCCGATCTACGGCATGCCCGTGTTCGACGTGGACAAGGCAAAGCAGGTCTTTTTCATCAAGCGCAGCATGGGCGGTGTCGGATATGCCGGTGTCGATAACGACGTATTCTACATGGACCAGACGATGATGCTATTGTCCGATGCCAAGAAGATGGTCGAGGAAATCGTAAAGGCCATCGACTAAGGTCGTTCAGACGGCACCAACAGGGGTAAGGTTTTGCGCAAGCTTGGCATGATTGGCGGGATGAGCTGGGTTTCCACTCACCGGTATTATGAACGGATCAACAAAAGGGTTCAGGCAGAGGCAGGGCCGCGCGTATCAGCGCCCATGCTGATCGAAAGCCTAGACTTTTCAACCCTGTATCAATTGCAGACGCCCGAAGATTGGGAACGCGGCGCGAAGATTATTGCCGATGCGGCGCAGCGGCTGGTCGGGGCGGGCGCGGAAATGATCATCATCGCCGCCAATTCCATGCACAAGGTCTACCGCGAAGTGCAGGCACAGGTCGACGTCCCGATCCTGCATATTGCGGAATGCGTCGGCGAAAAACTGAAAGCCGATAACATCAAGGTCGCGGCGCTCCTCGGCACGCAGAAATGTGATGACCGAAAGCTTCTATCGCCGCCGCCTGGTCGCCCATGATGTAGACTTGCTCCCGCCGGAAATGGACCATGTCGAACAGCTCGACCGGATCATTTACGATGAGCTGATGGTGGGCCGCGCACGCAAGGATTCAGAGCGGCTGCTGAAAAGCATGCTCACCAGCTATGGCAACAATGGCGCGCAGGCTGTGATCCTCGCCAATACCGAACTCGAGCTGATTGTGGATGTCGATGCAAACGTCATCCCGGTGTATGATTGCATGCGCATCCACGCTGATGCTGCCGCGCAGTGGATTATTGGCGAATAATGCGCGGATAATTCGCGATAGGCAGAGCATTTCACGCGGCGTTCCCTCGCTGTTCCCGTTGTCACATGGCTGGCGCTCTCCTAGCGACATAGCATGTCCCGCGCCCCTTATGCTGCCGACCCCGCACACAGCCGCGGGCGCGAATTCATCCTTCCCGGACATACCGTGCGCGGCCCGCGCAGCGCCTTTCAGCGCGACCGGGACCGGATCATCCATTCGATTGCGTTTCGCAGACTGGCGGGCAAGACGCAGGTCTTCATCGCTCCCGATGGCGATCACTACCGCGTCCGCCTGACCCATAGCCTTGAAGTGGCGCAGATCGGCCGCGTAATCGCCCGCGACCTGGGGCTGGACGAGGATCTGACAGAGGCGCTGTGCCTGGCGCATGATCTGGGCCATCCGCCCTTCGGACATTCCGGGGAGGATGCGCTGGCTGCCGCGCTGGAACCGCGCGGTGGATTTGATCACAACGGCCATACCTTGCGCACCGTGATGCGGCTCGACAGTCCTTATTGCGGTATTCCCGGCCTCAATCTCAGTTGGGAAGTGCTGGAGGGTCTGGCGAAGCACAACGGGCCTGTTGCAGCGCCTCAGTGGGCGCTGGCACAATGCGACGCGGAATTTGCGCTCGATCTTTCCAGCCATGCTTCGCTGGAGGCGCAGGTGGCGGCGCTGGCCGACGATATTGCCTACGACAACCACGATATCGATGACGGGCTGAGGGCGGGATTCCTGCAGCTTGATGATCTGCTCACACTTGGTTTCATTGCCGACCAATGGCGCGATGTGGAAAAGCGCTTTCCCGGCGCCGATCAGGAGCAATTGCTGCGTGAACTGGTGCGCACGCAAATCGGCGTGATGGTGAACGATCTTCTGGAAACGACGAAAGCGAATGTGCGCGGCATAGGCAGCGTCGATGAAGTGCGCGGCCACGGCACCGCGCTTGCCGCTTTTTCGCCCGCAATGGCGGTGCAGGAACGCGAACTCAAACGCTTCATGTACGACAGGCTGTATCACCATGAAGACCAATTACGCACCGCAGGGCTGGCCAAAGACATTATCGCCCGGCTTTATGCTGCGTATGATCAGGATCCGTCGTTGATGACCGCGGATTGGGCCGCGCAATTGCCCGAGGCAGAGCCTGCGCGAGGACGCCATATCGCCGATTTCATCGCCGGGATGACAGACCATTTCGCGATGCGAGAATACGGGCGCATCTTTGGCAGTGTGCCGGAAGGATTGTCCAATGTCTGAAAACCCGCCGGATAAGCGCCACGTCCTGTTGGTGGGGGCGACAGGATTGTTTGGACGCAGCATCATCGCGCGCACGCCAGACATGGAAGGTATCGCCCTTGAAGGCCTGGCGCGCAGGGAAATCGCTTTTCCGGAAGGAACGCGGATGGAACTGGTGCTGGCACAGCCCGAAGACTGGGGCGGTATTGTGGAGGCGTTGAAGCCGGAGGCAATGATCTGTGCGCTCGGCACCACGCGGTCCAAGGCAGGCAGTGTCGAAGCCATGCGGGCAGTCGATTACGAACTGGTCATGCAGGTTGCACGCGCCGCTAAAAATGCGGGCACTCGCAACTTTGTGCATGTGTCATCCGCCGGGGCCGATACCGCTTCCCGCGCCGAATATTTGCGCACCAAGGGGGAGGTCGAGCGGGACCTGAAATCACTACGCTTCACCCGGCTGGATATCTTGCGGCCCGGACTGCTGCTGGGCAAACGCCAATCGGATTTGCGCTTTCTGGAGGGGATTGGCCGCACGCTGGCACCATTGACCGATCTGTTCCTGCGGGGCGATGCGATCAAATATCGCTCAATCAAGGCAAGCGTGGTTGCCGCTGCCGCACTGCAATGCGTTCGCGAGAAAGCAGGCGGACAATTCATTCATGAACATGCCGCGCTGATGCGTCTGGCGCGGCGCTATGAAGGGCTAATTACATGAACTGGGATTTCGCCTTTCAGGCGGCCAATATCTGGGCAATGGTCATGTGGGCGATGCTGATACTTTTGCCGCGCGGGCCGATCGCCGGAGCGGCGGTGTTTTATGGCGGTGTGGGCCTGCTCTGCTTTGCCTACGTATTGTTCATGGCATTGGTAGTCGGCGGCGTGGTCGATCCGGTTCCGCAAGGCGAAAACACGGGCGCATCTTTTACCACGATTGCCGGCGTGCGCGCGCTGTTTTCAACCGACGGCGGCGTCACAATCGGCTGGATTCACTATCTGGCATTTGATCTTTTCGCAGGGCTGTGGATTGCCAAGGATGCCGATGCGAAAGCCTTTTCACGCCTGGTGCAGGCACCCGTCTTGCTGCTGACTTTCGTGGCGGGCCCGGCGGGATTGCTGCTGTGGTTCCTTGTGCGCGAAAAGCGCGCGCGGGCGGCAGCCGGCCCGCGAAAGCGCATCAGTTGAAACGCTTTGCCCCTGCCACCGAACGCAACCGCGAAGCTATCGCAGCGGTGCTTGCGGACGAATTGCCCGGGCGGGGAAGGGTGCTGGAAGTTGCCAGCGGTACGGGCGAGCATGCGGTCTATTTTGCTGGACGGTTTCCCGCGCTGGAATGGCAGCCGAGCGATCCGGACGCTGAAGCCATTGCTTCGATAGCGGCATGGCGTGACGATGCAGGATTGGCAAATCTGCAGGCACCCGTTCTGCTTGATGCTGCCGCCACGCGGTGGCCGCTCGATGCCGCTGACGCGGTGCTGTGCGTGAATATGGTTCATATCAGCCCGACGAAAGCCACAGAAGGCCTGTTCGCCGGAGCAAAGCGTGTCTTGCCATCTGGCGCGCCAATTTTGCTATACGGTCCGTATCTGGAGGAAGGCGTCGAAACGGCTTTGTCCAACGTCTCTTTCGACGCCAGCCTGAAGGCACGCGATCCGCGATGGGGCCTGCGCGATACCGGGTGGGTGGATGCGATTGCCTCCAACAACGGCTTTGGGCGTGCGCGTAGAGCGCAAATGCCGGCAAACAACATCATGCTCATCTATCGCCGATAATAGAAGCGCCCGCCGGATCGCTCCAGCGGGCACCTTGCGACCCTGTATTCAGGGTATGTTGTTAGACTGCGCGGTCCACGTCGTTGGCAACCGATTCCAGATCCTGCCCGGCGCCCCGGACAGTGTTGCAGGCGGTTGCGCTCAGCGCAAGAACGCCAGCTGTTACGGCAATGATAATCTTGCGAGCCATTGATATGGTCCTTTCCAATTGCTCAAATGTGCGAGCGGATATGTGAGAAACTGCCGGTCTGCCGTCAGGTTCCTGCGGCCTGTGCCTGTTCGGCGAAGCGTTGCTTGCTTAAGACACGTTCGCGCCAGGTGATGATAATGCCCGCAGCAACCACAAGCGGGGCACCGAACCAGGTTGCCGTGGTGGGCAGGGCGGAAAACACCAGCCAGCCAAGGAGCGTTGCCCAGATCAGGCTGGAATAATCCATCACGATCACGCTGGACACCTCGCCGAAGCGCAAGGCCATGGTGATGAGGACCTGTCCCCAGGTGCCGGCAAGTCCGATGCCGAGCAGCAGCAGCCACTGATGGCCGGTCAACGGTTGATGCACAAACGGCAGGATCGGCAGGCTCACCACAACCGTTGCGACGCTGAACCAGAACACGATGGTCAGCGATTTGTCCGTGCGCGAAAGATCGCGGATCTGGATTGAAATCAGCGCAATCATGAAGGCTCCGCCAAGCGCAACGCCTGCGCCAAACAGCGGGATATTGCCGCCGCCTGGCTGGGCAATGATAATCACCCCGGCGAATCCGGCAAGCACAGCTGACCAGCGCCATACACCGACGGTTTCCCGCAACAGGATTACGGAAAGCAGAACGGCGAAAAGCGGTCCGGTAAATCCGAAGGTCGTCGCTTCGGCTAGCGGAAGCAGGATAACTCCGCCGAAATTCAGGATCATTCCGATAATGCCATATCCTGCGCGGACGGCATGGGCACGTGGCCGCTGCGTTTTCAGCACGCTCAGCCCGCCGGTCAGCATCGCCCACACCAGCAGGATCGGCAGAGAGGTGAATTGCCGCCAGAAAATCAATTCCGCTAGGTGAATGCCGCTATCCGAAGCAAGTTTGATAAGGGCGGCCATAACGGCAAAACCGGCTATTCCGGCCAGCCGCATCAGCAGGGCCAGCATGGGCCGGTCTGTCGTTGCCTTGGTCACACTAAAGCCAATAGGCGGAAGCTATCGGCGATCAAGCATTGTCGTGGCGGCGGGCGCTATCCATATCGCGCGGCATGCATTGGCCCGAATTCATCCTCTTTGCCAGCGACGCCCTGCGCTACGTCATGGCGGGACTGGCCGTGCTAGCCCTATCGGCATTGTCCGTGTGGGGAGAACGCAGGCGCTCCCGGCGCAAACATCCCGATGCGGTTGGCATCATGCCGTGGCGCGATATCGGCGTGGTCACCACATTTGCGGGATTAACGCTGCTGGCCTTTGGCGTGATCGGTCTGATCAGAGGATAGGAAAGCCCGCTTTGGGCTCGCTATTACAAACAAGCCTCAAGATAAGCCTGATCGAACCCGAACTGACGCGCTTTTTCAAGCGTGTAGGGACGCAGGCCCGAACTGCGATATTCGCCGATGATCTTGCCGTCCTCGCCTTCATCGAGATATTCGAAGGCGAACAATTCCTGCGTCACGATCACATCGCCTTCCATCCCGATAACTTCGGTAATGTTCGTTGTGCGGCGCGAACCATCGCGAAGACGCTTTACCTGCACGATGAGATCGACCGATTCGGCGATCTGGCGGCTGATGGCTTCTTTCGGGATCTTGATATCGCCCATCAAAATCATGTTTTCCATACGGCCAAGGCACTCTCGCGGAGAGTTGGCGTGGAGCGTACACATGGAACCATCGTGACCGGTGTTCATCGCGGCGAGGAGATCAAAACATTCCGCGCCGCGGATTTCGCCCAGGATGATCCGGTCAGGACGCATACGCAAAGCGTTCTTCACAAGGTCGCCGATGGTAATGGCGCCCTGGCCTTCAAGGTTCGGCGGACGCGTTTCAAGCGGCAGCCAGTGCGGCTGCTGCAAACGAAGCTCGGCCGCATCCTCGATAGTCAGCACGCGCTCACCCGGGTCGATCATCTTCGACAGCGAGTTGAGCATGGTTGTCTTGCCCGAGCCCGTACCGCCGGAAATCACCACGTTCATGCGGCAAGCCCCTGCGATCTTGAGCGCAGTACACATCTTCTCGTCCATCGAGCCCCAACCCTTGAGCATGTCGAGCGTGATGGGCTTTTCGGAAAACTTACGAATGGAAATCGCGGTGCCGCGCAGCGACAGCGGCGGCACGATGACGTTCACACGTGAACCGTCTTTCAAGCGGGCATCGGCCAGCGGCGTGGTCTGGTCGACGCGGCGACCGACCTGGTTCACGATGCGCTGGGCGATCTGGAACAAGTGGCTTTCATCGCGGAACTTGATCGGCGCGATGACAAGCTTGCCCTTCTTTTCAATGTAGGTCTGGTCGGGACCGTTGACCATGATGTCTGTAATGTCGGGATCGCCAAGAAGCTCTTCCAGCGGGCCGAAGCCGAGCAGTTCGTCAATCAGCACCTTTTCCAGCGCGAATTGTTCACGGCGGTTCAGCGTGACTTTCAGCTCGGCCAGCACTTCCATGATGATCGGGCGGAATTCTTCGGACAGCTCTTCTTTCGAAAGCGTGGCTGCGGCTTCTGGATCGACACGTTCCAGCAGGCGCGGCAGCACCTGTTCCTTGATCTTGTGAACGCTGGCTTCGAAGCCGCCAATTTCCTGCTTTTCATGCACAGCATTGGAACGCTCTGCCAAACGGTTCATCGCATCGCTGTGCTGTCCGCCATCTACGGCGGCACCTTCAGGTGGGACGGGCGGGAACTGGTCGCCGCCGCCGCCAGGCGATGTTTCTGAATCATCCGCAGCCGATGACCCGGAGGATCCGGATGAACCGCCACCGCGCATTGGCTTGGCCACCCCAAAGCTTGGGCGTGCGCCCTTGCTCATTCCGCCAGATCCGTTCTTTCTACCGAAAGCGCTCATTCGATGATCCTCGATTTACCCACAATCCGGCCTTCAAAAATGGAAAACCGGTTTCTCAATTCACTGTGTCGCTGAACTTGGTAAACATATCGCTAAGACTTTGCTGAGTGCTGTCATTTTGCTGATTATCTACAAGCTGAGGAGGGCGTGTTGGTGCTCACCTACAAACCCAGTGGGTCGCTTCGGTGATCAGGCAGAGTCAGGTTTGGCCAAACACGGCTCCAGCCATTTTTGACCAACCAGAAGAGTCCGCCTTTGCCATCCTGCCAGCTTGGTTCATGCAGCTCGTACGCGATATTTCGTCAACAATTAGCCGTGCGAGGGCACCGCTATCCTCGGTAGGGAACGTCCAGCCAAGGTGATCGCGCTTAATTGCCCGGACAAGCGGCGGTAGATCGCTGGCGACCACGGGGCAGCGGTAATGCCTTGCCATTGCGAGGACCCCCGATCCGGTGATGGCGCGGTATGGCAATATCACGGCGTCTGCTCGGTCAAAAAGCTCTGCGGCATCATTGTCGGACTGGTAACCATTGCGGAATTCAACTTTGCCAATGAGCTGCGGGTCATCGGCTAGCCTCCGTAAATCCTCTTCGCCTTCCCAGATTTCTCCCGCGATTGTCAGTCGGAAATCGGTCAGTTCCGATTGTGCGAGCGCGCGAAGGGCGATGTCGACACCCTTATAGGGTCGGACCAGGCCGAAGCAGAGCAATTCCAATCCGCGTTGACGAGGTAAACAGCCTGTGGCGGGGGGGTAATCTGAATACACGGGATGCTCGATGACAGTGCATGGTTGGCGCAGCACGGCGAAGCGAAGCTGCTCCTTAAGTTCTTCGCTGTGTGTCACAAACCTGTCAGCGAAAGACAATTGCCAGCGGATTAAAGTGTTCTTCCAGCCAGCAGCTTCGTGGTCCCTGACATTGTGGACAATGGTGACTACCTCGACGCCGCGTAGTCTCGCGTATCTGGCGACCCAGCCGAGGCATGGGGCCGCAAAGAAAGTCCACGCAGGCAATACCAAGATACCGCCACGCGCGACGATCCGCCGCGCCACCTTGCGCCATGTCAGCGGATTAAGCGTATTGAGATCCTCGCAAACTGGGACATCTGCCGAGATATTCTGCGCATTGTCCTTTACGTTTCCGCCCGGATACAAAAATTCGAGATAAAGGGTGGCAAAACTTTCTGCATGAACCACCACATCATCCTGCCCGGCCATAGCGCGCAGCAGTGCATTGCTATGGCGCGCAATTCCGCCGCGGTATGGAGGCAGGGGAGCGAGTAAAGTGAGAGTTAGGTTAGGCACCTTGATGAGGCCGCGAGCAGGTCATGACGAGTGTCGGATAGAATGATCTCCACCAGCTACGCGGCAGTGCGCGCATCAAGGTAGCTTTGCCGCGACCAAGTTCGTTTTCGATCACAAAATCCGCAGCATCATCACAGCGGTCCTTTGCTTTGCCAAAGAATTCGGAAATGAGACTAACGAGCTCGCTCTGAGAGAGTGGGTAACAATCATAATGATCGCCCTTGCGCGAAAGCCTGACCAGCGCATCTGCCAGGGTACGCGGTAGGGCGCCCAGAAGCGGCAATCGGAAATGCGGTTCGACAAGCGCCCATTTGTTGGGGACCGCCAGATAAAGCTGACCATCAGGAGCGAGAACTCGCGCAATTTCTGCCAGAATTTTTCTCTGCGCTGATTGATCACCCACATGCTCGATGACATGATTAAAGACGATTATGTCGAAGCTGCTGTCGTCAAAGGCCAAGCTCCCTTCGTCAGTTTGGACAAAGGGGACATCAGAGTTGAAGACATCCCGGCTACGATCTGCGGCCGTTACGTGCGCGCCGAGTGACTTGAAATACTCGCTCAGAATACCCGTTCCCGCGCCAAGATCAAGCAGCCGCTTATCGCGCAAATCCCCACCTATCAGGTGGGCAATCTTGCGCGCCTTCAGCATACGAGACTGTCTGTCGACGATTGCATATCCGTTGGTCATCGCGCCGTTCTACTCCGGAAGCCGTTTGCCAGCGCCACCGCAAACATTGCGATAAGCCCGTCCATTACGGCGCTCAACAAGCGATGCATGACAGTGCAGGCAATCGCTTCACCAGCGCCGATCACTGGCGTCAGCCATACGATCAGTATGCCTTCGCGAATGCCAAAGCCAGCAGGAGCGCCGGGCACAAGATATCCAGCAATCCACGCGACAGCAAATATGGCGATTGCATCTATTGGTAAGAATTCACCGTTCGACATTCCATCGGCAATCACCCAAAAGGACAATCCAGCCAGAACGAAACTTGTCATCATGGCCGCCAGCGATTTGATCAGATACCCCGGCTGAATAGAAACAATCCGCATCAAAACTGCGACGCCAACCGCAGCCGCGCCAACAGCAGTTGCAATCATAACCCAGCCCAGTCCCTGAATCTCGACGTTGGAAGTCATGACCGCTAGAGACTGGCCGCCTATTGCCCAGCATCCGGCGACTACCAGTGCGCATGCAGTTGCGGTTGAAACAACTTCGATTACCGTCCCTATGGTGCTGTCTGAAAGCCTGACACCTACGCGCGCGGCCAACCCCGCTCGAGCGAAGAAATGGGCGACATTGCCGGGCAGATACTTACCCGCCTGCGCGGACAAATTGATCAACAATCCGGATTTTAACGATAGGGAAGCTCCCCGCGAATGCATGGCATAAATCCACGCGAGAGAAGATGTGATGAGAGTGATGCCATAAAGAGTGGCAGATTGCACGATAGGTACCACGCCGATGCGGAATGCCGCTTTCGCATCGGGCCAACGGTCCTTGATTGTCACCGCTATGAGGATGATGCTCGCTATAAACAACGCTGCGCCGATAGGCTTCAGTACGGCGAATGCGCGCCGCCTGAAAACGCTTTCTTTGGCAATTAAGCCGAATGTCGAAGCCTCTGATGTGGGCAGACCTTGGTCGATCTGCGCCATCAGAAAGGGACCCAAAATGGTAATTTAGGCGGCGCACTCGCAGGCGGCGCGATCTTATCGCCCCATACCAACCGCGCTGGGCCAGCTAGTGCCTCCAGCTGAACGGCCTGCCGACCAAGTTGAATTGTCTCGCCATTTGCCACGCGGCGTCCGTCAATCAGAATATCACCGCCGACTGCCGTGAAGGTGCCAGGCACAAGGTTGTCATACGTGATTTTCATATCAGCCGGTACCTGCCTGCCAGCAATCCAAAGCGGCCCCCAGAAGCGGATGTAATTGCCTCTCAACGCTGCCAAATCATCGCTATGGAGGTAGTCCATCGAAGCTGTTTCCAGTGCGCTTTCCAGAACAAAATTGTTAGCAATCACTAAGGGGACGGCCTGCTTTTCCATTGCCGGTCGCAGCAAGAGTGTTCCCTCGCGCTGGTTGATCGATATGACGAGTGGCGAAAGAAAAACATTGGCTTTCCCAGAAGTCCCAAGGAATCCGGGGAAATCGAAATACCGCACATCCTCGCCGAATGTCGTAATGATCGCCGCGTGCAGGGCGCGCTGGTTGTTCAGCGTGCTGGGTGGTTCGCTGATGACATTCACAAGCGTTGTCGCGCACAAAGCAATGGTGAGAAGGTGCGCGGAAAAGCGTGTCAGTGCTGCCGCCATCACAGGTCCGCAAGCAGCCAGCACCGGCGCCAGCATGAAGGTGAAATAATAAGGCGCCGTGTTCACATAGATCAGCGGCGTTGCAAGCGGCATGAAAAGACCTGCCAACGCGATTTTTTCAGGCAACGGGCGGTCCAGCTTCAGCAAGACGATGGGGAAGGCGAGCAGCGTCAGCGCTACCAACGGATTGGTCATTGCGGCGCGTATTATGCGGGTCCAGTTCGGGTTATCGAAAAGCCTGAACACAGCGCCCGCTGCACCTTGCAATTGTTGGGTCTCAGTGGCTGCTGCCTGGCTGCTCACCCAAAAGGACATGAAACCGAAAAGGCCTACGAAAAATATCAGTCCTGCCGCACCAATCGTAAGCAGTTTTATGGGAAAGCCGCGCGCAAACCCGTCCCGCGCCCAACGCATGTAGGCTATCCCCGCAAACGCCGGCGCGTAGAGTACCGCTTTGATGGAAATCAGCGGAAGCAGGGCGACGAGAAACCCTGCTGCTAAAATGGCTTTTGTGTCGAATTTAGAGCTGAGCAACAGCCATAACAGCGCCATCAATGCAGCGGCGAGTGGCGGGTCGTACCGAAACGAGGCCCCATGTTCGAATACATAGCCGAACGACAGATAGGCAAGACCGCAAAGCAGAGCGGGTAGGCGCGCGGAGAATTGTGAAGCAATGCCGATTACGGCCGCAAGAGCAATCATTCCGCACGCGAACATCGCAATGCGGATGACGATGATGTGGTCGATTGGACTGCCGGGCAGCGAAGTCACGAAACTGTAGGCAAAGGCATGAAACCGTTGCAGAACCTGCGTCAGCTCTCCGGCTTGCAATTGTATGATGTGATTATAGTGGCCGAACTCGTCCCAATTGATGGAACGCGTGAATATCTGTGCAAACTGCAAAATGGCGAGCACGCCAATTGCGATCAAAACCAAAGTCTCGGCTTTGACACCGCCTAAGACGCGCGATTGCGCGGTTGGGGCAACGGCTAAAGCGGACTGGTTCACGCCGCGTCCTGTCGTTTGCGCATTTGCCGGTCAGGTGTCTTGGCCATCTCAAGATGCAGCGTCGCGCAATCCGGTCTTCGAGGGCGCGTGTACGGGCGAGGTTTTCCTCGATCAGCTTTCGATTGGCGGCAACAAGATCTGCAACCATGCCAAGAATAGCCACCAGTGTGCCAAGCACCAGCAATGCGCCGCCAATGACTAGCGACTGCACATGCCCGTCACCGCTACCGTTCACGTAAAACCACAGGAAGCGCAGGATCGGCAGTAGCCCGATGAAGGCGATAAGCGATCCGGTGCCGACGAACGCGCGCAGCGGCTTATACGCGGTGAAGGCGCGGGCCATAGTGATGCCCTGATGCATCAGGAAACGCGGGATGGATTTGAACAGGCGACTGGGCCGAACAGCGGCATGGGTGCGCACTGGAACTGTCAGGATGGCCATTTTCTTGCGGCCGGCCTGGATCAGCATGTCGGTCGTATAGGAAAACTCTGTGGTGATGTTGATGCGCTGCGCTGCATCCCGGCTGATTGCGCGGAAGCCGCTGACCGCATCGCTAACCTGCGTCCCGGCAAGGCCTTGGACAACGCCGCTTCCGACGCGCTGCATCAATCGTTTGAGCGGAGAGAAATGGGCATTTTCGGACACACCGCGGTCGCCGATGACGATGTCTGCGCGTCCATCCACGATCGGTGCCACCAACGCGGCAATGTCTGCGCCTTCATATTGACCATCACCGTCGGTGTTCACGACGATATCAGCGCCTTCTGCCAGCGCGCGGTCTATGCCGGATCTGAACGCGGCGGCGAGGCCGCGATTGCGGCGGTGCGACACGATGTGGTGCACGCCCCATTGGCGCGCGACCTGCGCGGTGCCGTCCGTGCTGCCGTCGTCGATGATGAGGAATTCCACGATATCCACGCCGTCCACGCGGCGCGGCAATGCGGCCAGCGTTTCCGGCAGGCTCTCAGCCTCGTTCAGGCACGGAATCTGGATGATGAGCTTGGTCATGCATTCCCCAATCGCGGCCCCGGGGAAGGAGGCCGATATAGGGACTTGTTAAGCATGACTGTTTAACGCGCGGTAAAGGTCACGACAAAGCGATTGAACCCTTTCGATACGCGCTCTAAGCCGCCGCCAACTGCGGCTGCACGGGCCACGGGCGGAAGGGCGCGATTTCATGCAGCAATCGGACAGGGCGGGGCTGCTTTTTGCACTGGCCGGTTTCTGCCTGCTTTCCTGCGGTGATGCCGTGGTCAAAAGCATGGCGGACGAATGGACTCCCACAGCGCTTGCCGCTTTCCGGTATTCGCTCGGCGCCATCGCGCTTTCCGCTCTGCTTGCCATCAGGGAAGGTACACAGCCACTGCGCAATGTGCCGCTGCCCGTGATCCAAGGGCTGCGCGGGTTTGGCGTGGCTTTGGCGACAGTTTCGTTCTTCGGCAGTGTGTGGCTGATGCCGCTGGCCGATGCGGTTTCCATCACGTTCACGCAGCCTATGATCACAGCGCTTCTGGCCGCGATTTTTCTGGGGGAGCGCCTGCGCCTCACTACCATCATGGCAACCGTTGTGGCGTTCATCGGTGTGCTGATCATCCTGCGGCCCAACTTTGCAGAGATCGGTTTTGCGGCACTTCTCCCGCTGCTGTGCGCATTGGGAATGGCCATCTTGATGACCGCCAATAGGGCCGCGCGAGGCGGGGGCAGTGCACTTGCGGCGCAGGCCTATGTTGCGGTCGGAGCGGCGGTCTTGCTGGTGCCCGTGGCCGCTATCGGCAATGCGAGCGGGATTGAGGGCGTGCGCTTTTTCTGGCCGGAATGGCACGTGCTGGCCCGTACCGCATTTGTCGCTCTTTCTGCCAGTACAGCGCATTGGCTGATCTACCTCGGTACGCAGCGGGCGGGGGCGGCCACGGTTGCCCCGATGACGTACGGCCAATTGCTGATCGCGGTCGCGCTGGCGTGGTTCTTCTTCGATGAAGCGCCAGACCTTGTGGCGATGGTGGGCGCGGCGCTGATTGTCGGATCGGGATTGTGGCTCTGGCACCTCAGCCAGCGGCGGCAGATCAGTCGCGCCTGATCCAGGCGGTTAATGTGCGATCGTGCATTTCGACTGACAGATCTTCGACATAATCGCGTTCCAGAGCGGCCTCGACCAGCGCGGCCGCCTCCTCATTCTGAATGGTCATGGGCCTGCTGGCGGTGACGATTGCCCCTGGCCGTGTGGACAGCACGCGCGCCACTTCGCCCGCCTGGCTGACGCCCAGCGCATTCACTTCCAGCGCATTGTTGAGGTGATCGGGGTAAACGAACTTGGTCGGCACACAGCTTCCCGTCATGCGGTAGAGCGCCGTGGGGCCATCGAACAACCACAGGCAATCGCTGTCCTCCCCGACATGGGGCGCGATGGCCGCCGCCAGATCCTCTGCCGCGCCGCGTTCTTTCAGCGAATATTCGTAACGGTCAGGCAAAGCGAGAAGCGCGAAGAACCCCGCCGACAGCACCAGCGCCGGAAACACTTTCAAAGGCGCGCGGCGATCGAGCAGCGGCACAGCAACCAGCGCGGCAGGCGCTGCCATTGCGGCGTAATAATACAGATAAACCGTCCCCGGCAGCAACACAGTGGCAAGAGTGGCCACGGCCCAGCCGCAATAGAAAAGCCAGACCGCAAAGGGCTCAGGCCGCTTCATGCGGGTGGCAGCATAAAGGCCTCCGATCGCCAGCACCGCGAGCGGCGTTACGCCGAGCCAGTGGTCGGATGCCCAGCGTCCTTGCGGGGCCGGCATACGGTCAAAAAAGGACAGGACATTGGCGAACAGGAACGCATCGAATTCACCGATCGCGGCGTAGAACGCGCCAACCGCGATGCTCGGCAGGAGGCCAAGCGCGACAAAAGCAGCAGCCAGGCTGGCAAGACGGGGCAGGGCACTGCCGCGCCGATGCTCCGTCCACAGCGCAAACAGACCGAAGAAGGCGCATTGCGGCAGCACGGTATATTTGACCTGCAACGCCAGCCCGCCCAGCAGCATCGCCCACATGGCGCGGCGGGTGAAATGGCGATGATCGGGATCGACCAGCAGCGCGGCCATGCCCAGCATCAGCGGCAGAAAGAACACCTCGCTCTGCCCGGAATAGCTGGCGTAGGCGCACAGCAGCATGGTCGAAATAGCAGCTGCCATCATGGCGGAGAACCGCCCCGTCAAACGCCGCGCGAGGAAATAGGTCAGCACCGCTCCGGCCAAGGCAAAACCGAAGGCCAGCAGCTGATAGGCAAGCGGACCGGGGCCAAGCAGCGCGTGTGCGATAGCGTAGATGGCGAACAGGCCGAAGGGTTTGCGGTCCCACCAGTCAACGAAGGGCAATTCTCCTTCGGTCATGCGCCAGCCGATGAAGCTGTAAAGCTGCTCGTCAAAATCCGCGACCGGATCGCCGAACCATATGGCGCGTGTTGCCAGCACCAGCAGCGTCAGCAGGCCGAGCGCCAGCGCATCGCCGCGCAAAAACGCTGCGAAGCCGCTCGGGCTTTCCTTGCCGGGCACTGCTGCCAGAGTAGTCATCGTAAAACGCGCCTTCTTGTTGGTGCCGCAATGGCGCAAACGTGGTTAAGAATTGCTTAGTTCGGGCTCAAATCGGGCAGGGTGACAAAGGTTACACCCTGTCACCCTGTGAAATCAGCCTGATTATCGAGCGATACCAGTCCCTTGCTGGTGAAATGGCGTGGGTGACACATCAGCGCTCAAATACGCAGCACAATTTGCGATCTCCAAAGTGAAACGATCACGCCAGTTCGCTGGATAGGCGGTTTGTAGGACAGGGCCTTCATCTGTCGGCGAATAAATCCCCCTGATTTGCGACCTTTCGGCCTCTCCGCGCGTATATATGCAAACAGCAATTCAGCGGAGCACGGCAATGATCAAGAAACTGGCACTCGCGGCAGCAGGCATAGGCGTGATCGCGCTCGGCAGTGCTGCGGCTCTGGCGCAATACGAACAGCGCACGGAAGAGCCCGACTTCACGGCGATTGTGGAAGACGGCGATTTCGCGCTCCGCGAATATCCGTCAATCGTCGTGGCTGAGGTCTGGCACACCGGCACCCGCGAACGCGCTTCTAGTGCAGGGTTCCGCCGACTGGCCGCCTATATTTTCGCGCAGGACCGAGGCGGGGAAGCCATCGCCATGACGGCACCTGTCATCCAGGATGCGCCCGAGCAGATCGCCATGACCGCGCCGGTCATGCAGGATGAAGGCGAAGCTGGCCGGTGGCGCACGCGCTTTGTCATGCCGGCCGAATATACGCTGGAAACCCTGCCGCCTGCACCGGACGACATTACCCTTACCGAAGTTCCTGCACGCCGGATGGCTGTTATCCGTTTTTCCGGCTGGGGCCGATCATCGGCATTGACCGAGAAAGAGGCGGAATTGCGCGCCTGGATGGCGGACCGTGACCTGACTGCTGCCGGAAATGCGGAATATGCGTTCTACAACTCGCCGGCCGTACCGGGCCCGATGCGCCGCAACGAAGTGATGATACCGGTCGAGTAGTTCCTGATCAGGGCTGGGGCGCGCGCTCTCGGGGAAGCGAGCGCATCCCCTTCGTGCGGCTTGTCAGGTGATAGTCGCGGCACAGTTGGCAGCGATACGGGCGCAAGGTCACATCCGCCGCCAAAGCCGCCGCAATTGCATCTGATTCAGTGGAGTAGCGCCGCTTGCGGGCGCAAATGCCGGGACGCGTTTTCACGCAGCCCCGCCACATGCATTAGCCTTCGACATGCTCCGCGAGCACTGTGAGGCCGTTTTCGCCCACTTCGGCAAAGCCGCCGCGCACTTCGATTGTCTCAGGTTCGCTGCCCTCGGTCTTCCAGACCTGCACAGCGCCATCGCGAATGGTCGACATGAAAGGCGCATGGCCTTCCAGCACACCAAATTCGCCCTCCGCGCCGGGGACGACCACCATGTGGACGTCTTCCGAGCGGACAAGCTTTGACGGGGTTACGAGTTCGAAGTGCAAGGCCATGATGCTTAGGCGTCCTCGGCCATTTTCTTGGCCTTTTCGACCACATCTTCGATCCCGCCGACCATGTAGAAGGCGCTTTCGGGAAGGTGATCATATTCGCCTTCAACCACGGCCTTGAAGCTCTTCACGGTATCTTCCAGCTGTACGAATACGCCGGGGATGTTGGTGAAGACCTCTGCCACGTGGAACGGCTGCGACAGGAACTTCTGGATCTTGCGCGCACGCTGCACGGTCAGCTTATCCTCTTCGGAAAGCTCGTCCATGCCGAGAATGGCGATGATGTCCTGCAGCGACTTGTACTTCTGCAGTGTTTCCTGAACCTTACGAGCGGTTTCGTAGTGCTCCTGACCGACAACGCGGGGCTCCAGCACGCGGCTGGTGGAATTGAGCGGGTCAACGGCGGGGTAGATACCCAATTCCGAAATCGCGCGGTTCAGCGTGGTGGTTGCGTCAAGGTGGGCAAACGATGTTGCAGGCGCCGGATCGGTCAAATCGTCGGCAGGCACGTAAATGGCCTGCACCGAAGTGATCGAACCCTTGTTGGTGGAGGTAATGCGTTCCTGCAAGTTACCCATGTCGGTCGACAAGGTTGGCTGATAGCCCACTGCCGAAGGGATACGGCCAAGCAAGGCGGACACTTCGGAACCAGCCTGTGTGAAGCGGAAGATGTTGTCCACGAAGAACAACACGTCCTGGCCTTCCTGATCGCGGAAATATTCCGCCATGGTCAGGCCGGACAGGGCAACGCGGGCACGCGCGCCAGGAGGTTCGTTCATCTGGCCGAAGACCAGCGCAACCTTTGAACCTTCGGAGATGGCTTCGCCGGCTTCGTTCTTGGCGATAACGCCTGCGTCGAGGAATTCGTGGTAGAGATCGTTACCTTCACGGGTACGCTCACCCACACCGGCGAACACGGACACGCCGCCGTGGCCCTTTGCGATGTTGTTGATGAGTTCCTGGATAAGCACGGTCTTGCCCACGCCGGCGCCGCCGAACAGGCCGATCTTGCCGCCCTTTGCGTAAGGCGCGAGCAGGTCGATGACCTTGATGCCGGTGACAAGGATGTCGGCTTCGGTCGACTGGTCCACGAAGGCAGGTGCCTCTGCGTGGATCGGGGCGTGCATGTCCGAACCGATGGGGCCACGTTCGTCAATCGGCTGACCGGTGACATTCATGATGCGGCCGAGTGTTTTCGGACCGACGGGCACTGTGATCTGCGAGCCGGTGGAGATGACCTCCTGGCCGCGCGTAAGGCCTTCGGTCGCATCCATGGCGATGGTGCGGACGGTGTTCTCACCCAGATGCTGCGCAACTTCGAGGACGAGCGTGTTGTCGCCGTTCTTGGTTTCGAGCGCGGAGAGGATCGCCGGCAGTTCGCCGGGGAAAGCAACGTCAACGACAGCGCCGATGACCTGGCTGATCGTGCCGTTGGTGACTTGGTTCAATGCGGGAGCGGTGGCCATGATGGTTTCCTGTAACCTCAGTTATCTACGTGGTGCGAATCGTGTTCGCTGCAAATTTCTTCAGCGTTGGCCAGCATCCAGCCTTCGCCCGTTTCGTCAATTTCAAGCGTTGCGTCGTGACGCAGCACGGCGTCTTCACCCAGGCCGAATTCGCATGCGGCTGTCTGTGCGCCCATGCCGCGTTTGCACACGGCGGTCGCAACCGGCTCTGCCGCGGGGCAGGTGGCGGCGAAAACGGCTGTGAACAGCTCTTCATTCGGTGCGGGAAGTTCAACAACTTCAACCGGCGCGGCGGTTTCTACCGGCTCTGGCGCAGGTTCTTCGCCGCAGGCGGCAAGTGCGAGAAGCGGAAGGGCGAGGAGGGTGGTGAGTGTCTTCACAATATTTGTCCTGCTTAGAGCGCTTCTGCGCCGGCAATGATTTCAATAAGTTCGGTCGTGATCGCGGCCTGGCGGCTGCGGTTGTACTGGATGGTCAGCTTGTCGATCAGCTCTCCGGCGTTGCGGGTCGCGTTGTCCATCGCCGTCATCGAGGCGCCTTGCTCCGATGCCTCGCGTTCGAGCAGCGCACCGAACAGCTGTGTTTTCACGTAACGCGGCAGCAGTTCGGCGAGGATTTCTTCCTCATCCGGCTCATACTCCACGGCGGCGTCCGAGGCGTCGACAGTTTCAGGCGAAGGCACGGGCAGCAGTTGAATGGTGGTGGGGTTCTGCACCAGCGCGCTCTGGAAAATCGGGTAGACGAGGTGGGCGATATCGAATTCGCCCTTCTCGAAACGCTCGATCAGATCAGTGGCGATACCTTCGGCTTCTGCAAAACCGATATTGCGGACATCGGATGTGTCGAAGTGGTGGCCGATCTTGTTGGGATATTCCCGCTTGATCGGTGCGCGGCCTTTTTTGCCGACGAGGTAGAAGGTCACGTCCTTGCCTTCGGCCATCAGCTGCTTCGCCTGAAGCTTGGCTTCCTTGACGATATTGGAGTTGAGGCCGCCGCACAGGCCCTTGTCTGTGTTGACCACGACCAGGAGGTGCTTCTGGCTTGAGCCGGTCCCGCGCAGCAACAGCGGTGCGCTGTCGCCGCTCACCTTGCCGGCGAGCGAGCCCATCACGTCCGCCAGCCGGTTGGCATAGGGACGCGCAGCTTCTGCCGAAGCCTGCGCCTTGCGCAGCTTTGCGGCAGCGACCATTTGCTTGGCCTTGGTGATCTTCTGGGTCGATTTAACCGACCCGATCCGATCCTTGAGTTCCTTCAGCGAGGCCATATCGGCTCCCTAATCGTAACTATCGGCTTCAAGCGAACTGCTTGGCGAATGCGTCAAGCGCAGCGACGGTGTTGTCCTTCGTGTCGCCTTCGAACTTGCCGCTTTCGCGGATGTCGGTGAGGACACTTGCATGTTCGTTGCGCATGAAGCTGAGCATTGCGGCTTCATATTCCGTTACACGGTCAACGGCGATCGAATCCAGATAGCCGTTGGTCCCGGCGAAGATCGACACGGTCTGCTCTTCAAACGGCATGGGCGAGAACTGCGGCTGCTTCAGCAGTTCCGTCAGGCGCGCGCCGCGGTTGAGCAGCTTCTGTGTGGAGGCATCGAGGTCCGAACCGAACTGCGCAAACGCCGCCATTTCGCGGTACTGCGCCAGCTCCAGCTTGATGGAACCTGCAACCTTCTTCATTGCCTTCGTCTGAGCGGCACCGCCAACGCGGCTGACCGACAGACCCACGTTGATCGCGGGGCGGATACCCTGGAAGAACAGGTCGGTCTCAAGGAAGATCTGGCCGTCGGTGATCGAAATCACGTTGGTCGGAATATAGGCGGACACGTCGCCCGCCTGCGTTTCGATGATCGGCAAGGCAGTCAGCGAGCCGCTGCCATTGTCTTCATTCATCTTTGCAGCGCGTTCCAGCAGACGGCTGTGGAGATAGAACACGTCACCCGGATACGCTTCACGGCCCGGAGGACGGCGCAGCAACAGCGACATCTGGCGATACGCCACGGCCTGCTTCGAAAGGTCGTCATACACGATCACGGCGTGCATGCCGTTGTCGCGGAAAAATTCACCCATCGCGCAGCCGGTGTAAGGTGCGAGATACTGGAGCGGTGCAGGCTCCGAAGCGGTTGCGGCCACAACGATGGTATATTCCATCGCGCCGTTTTCTTCGAGGCTCTTCACGATCTGGGCAACGGTCGAACGCTTCTGGCCGACGGCGACATAGATGCAATACAGCTTCTTGCCTTCGTCATCCCCGGCATTCACGCCCTTCTGGTTGATGAAGGTGTCGATGGCGACGGCGGACTTGCCGGTCTGGCGGTCACCGATGATCAGTTCGCGCTGGCCGCGGCCAACAGGAACAAGTGCGTCGATGGCCTTGAGGCCAGTCTGCACGGGCTCATGCACGGATTTGCGCGGGATGATGCCCGGCGCCTTAACTTCAACGCGCGAACGCTTCACGTCAGAGAGCGGGCCCTTGCCGTCGATCGGATTGCCCAATGCATCGACCACGCGGCCGAGCAGGCCCTTGCCGACGGGAACGTCCACAATCGTGCCGGTCCGCTTGACGCTGTCGCCTTCCTTGATTTCGGCGTCGGAGCCGAAGATCACGACACCGACGTTGTCGGCTTCAAGGTTGAGGGCCATGCCTTCAACACCATTGGCGAACTTCACCATTTCACCGGCCTGGACCTTGTCGAGGCCGTGGATACGGGCGATGCCGTCACCAACGGAGAGGACGGAACCGACTTCGCTGACTTCGGCTTCGGTGCCGAAATTGGCGATCTGGTCCTTGATGACCTTGGAGATTTCTGCGGCGCGGATTTCCATGAGTGACCTTTCTATACCAGCGCTTAGACGCCGGGGGCTTTCATAGCTTGTGCAAGGGAATTGAGACGAGTGCGGATCGAGCTGTCTATGCGCTGCGATCCGATGGTTACGACGAGCCCGCCCAGAAGGTCGGGATCGACGCGTGATTTGAGTTTGACTGTGCGGCCTTCACGGGCGCGCAGCTTCGTTTCCAGCGTGGAAATCTGTTCATCCGTCAGCGCGTGGGCGCTGGCGACCTCTGCCTGCACTTCGCCGCGCTGTGCAGCAGCGATGGTGGCAAAGGCGCGGATCATGCCGGGCAGGGCGGACACGCGGCGGTTATCCGCCAGCACGCCGAGGAAATTCTTCGTCAGTGCGGACAAACCCAGATGCGCGCCGATACCGGACATGACATTCGCGATCTGGCTGCGGCTGATTTCCGGATTGCGGATCAGCGCGCGCAATTCATCCGATTCGGTCAAAGCCGCATCAAGATTGTCGAGATCTGTTTCGACCGCAGTTACGGTCCCCGCCTCGCTGGCGAGATCGAACAGGGCGCTGGCATAACGGCCTGCCAGGCTTGATTGTATACCGGCGGAAAGCTCCACGCGCGAAGTCCTCTTGGGTCCGAGAAACGGAAAAAGTCGGGCACCGTGAATCAGGACGCACAAAAGCATCCCTTCAAGGTTGGCGCGCGCCTAGCATCGGGGCAAAAAGGATGCAACCCGAGTCCGCCGGGAATTGCCTATCCAAGTGTGCGAGAAAGCCAGGCGATGGGCCCGAGCGAGATAATCGCAAAGCCAATTGCGACCAGCCACCAGCGTTTGATGAACATCATCGCCAGCATCACGCCCCAAGCAATGTGGTCCGCCATGGTGCGATCGAAGAACTGCGCCATGGTCTCGCTCTCCTTCCACACGCCCAACAGCCAGGCACCCTGGAGCGGAAGGGCGATGAGCAGGATCAGTCCCCACTGATAACGGCGATTGTCCTGATAATATTGCGCTAGGTCGACGCCTTCCTCCGGATCGATTTTGTCAGGCAAGGCAACAGACGCAAGCAAAGTGAGGAGAACGAGGCTCCACAGGATCGGCAAAAACTCGCCAATCGAAATCGCCCGATCCGTATCGTCGGCCAGTGTCCACCAGAAACGGGTGATGAAGATAAGTACCAGCACCGCAAAAAGCGGCTGAGCCCAATGCCAACGCACCTTCTTGGCGCGGAGTAAGTGGTGGAGATTGCCCAGTTCGGAAGCGACTGCGACACCGAGGATGATCGACGCGAAGACAAGTGCCTGTTCCAAAATGTTTATTCGCTCTCCGGCACGGGTCCGAGTGTGCAGCTGTAAACAAGCCGCTCGTTAGGGCGGTCGGGCAAAGCGGCTGTAATGGCTGCCTGGCTGTTGCCCAATGCGCGCGCCGCATCTGCTCCGGCCTCGCACGAAGGGGCGTTGTATGCGCCTCTGGCAGAGCGGGCCTGGGTCATGGCGTCGCGGCCCAGCAGGTACCGCTCCATCACGAATTCGCCCAGCGCGGGGTCGAAACTGTTGATCGAAACCGCCGCTTCGCTCGCGGGCACGAAAATTCGGGTCCACGCGCCGTTGTCGATGCCGTATTGTGTGCGCCCGTTGACGCAGCCGTCATCGCTCCAGCCGATCTGGATGTCTTCTGAGGGGTCGCCAACCACGCGGCTGCGCTGTGCATCGAGCACGCAGACATAATTGCCCGCGTCGTCAGCGGCGGCAATCGGTGTGATCTCTCCGGTGTCGGCGCTTTCCATGGCTTCGCGCAGCCGGTCTTCGACCCGGGCGTCGATTTCGGCAAAACCGGGGCGGGTGAACCATGCGATCAGCGCACCAGTGACGGCCACGACCGCCATCGCGCCGGCAGCGGCGCGCAGACGGTAATCCTTTTGCATGTGGGCGAAGGCGGCCACGCCTAGCGCAGCGCCGCCGATCAACAGGAGGAAGAACGCCAGCGCCATGTTGTTATCGCGCTGCTCCATCACTTCGTAGGTGACGGTCCGGCGCATGTCGGCAGTGCGCTGCGCCTCTGCCGCTATGCGTTCCTGCGCGATACGCTCCTCTGCATCGCGGGCGGCATTTTCGCGGGCGGCTTGCTCCGCATCAAGCTGGTCCAGGCTGCGGCATTCGCCCGAATTGAGCAGCGGGCTGACGTCATTGGCGCGCAGGAAGGGCAGCAGTTCGCGCGTGGAAATGGCGAAGAAGAACTCCGCATCGGATCCCTCACTCTCCGCCCCGAAGGAATTGACGCCGATCACACGCCCGCACTGATCAACCAGCGGGCCGCCGCTGTTGCCCGCCGCAATCGGCGCGGTGTGCAGCAGCGTATCGAAATCGCGGCTGGGGCGGCGGCCTGACAGGAAGCCGGTGGCGGTCACGGGTGGCTGGGCGCGGAACATGTCGCTGAAGGAAAGGCCCTGCGCGCGGTCCACATTCAGCGGATAACCGATGGACGTCACCGTCCCGCTGGTCGCCGGATTGCCCGATATGGTCATCGGCGGCAGGCCGAGCGGTTCGGTCGCTTCGATCAGGGCGAGATCGTTGCGCGGGCTGACGGAAACGAGCCGGGCGTAAACCGCGCGGTCCCCTTCGGCGGGCACGATACCGATTGTCAGGCGCGGGTCGTCGATCGCTTCCTGCACGACATGTGCATTGGTCACGATCCGCTCTCTGCCGACAGCAAAGCCGGTGCCGTGGGAAATGGGGAAAAGCTCTTCCCCGTCGCGGCCGATAATCACAACGCGCACCACGCCGCGGCTGGCGGCGTCTATATCCGCAGGGTCGGCGAAGGCGGGCACGGGCCGCAATGCGACGACGGCCAGCAGCAGAGCGAGAAATGTGAGAACGCGTTGCATTACCGCCATCTCTACCGCGAGTTACATTGACCGCAAGCTTCGGGATGCGCTGCGATGTGGGGAAGGCTATACAGCCTCCCATGACGCACCGCCCCCTCACCGACGATGATCGCTGGCAAATCGCCATGGCGAAGGACCGCCGCTTTGACGGCGTATTTGTGACCGGCGTCCACTCAACCGGAATTTACTGCCGCCCGTCATGCCCGGCGCGTGCGCCGAAGCGGGAAAACGTGCGATTTTACGCAAACCCCGACTTGGCCGAGGCCGCCGGACTGCGAGCCTGCAAACGCTGCGCTCCTGACCAGCAAAGCCGCGATGAAGCGGCGGTCATGGAAGTTATCGGCGTGCTGCGCGAGGCAGAGGAGAATGTGCCGCTCGAACGGCTTGGCGCGATCACCGGATATTCGCCAACGCATCTGCAGCGCGTATTCACCCGCGCGGTAGGGCTTTCTCCGGCAGCATATTGCCGCGCGCTGCGCCGTGAACGGGCCGGAGAGGCGCTGGCGGCGGAGGAGCGGGTGAGCGATGCGATATACGCGGCGGGTTATTCCGCGCCGTCACGGTTTTACGACGACAGGAAGGAAATCGGCATGAGCGCGAGCGACTGGAAAGACGGCGGCGCGGGGCGCGATATCCACTGGAGCGTGATCGCAACCAGCCTTGGCGACATGCTGGTGGCAGCGACGGACAAGGGCGTCTGTTGCCTTGCATTCGGCGAAGGCGAGGCAGAGCTGCGCGCCCGATTTCCCAAGGCCAACCTCACCCAAGGCGGCGCGGAGTTTCGGGCGCTGTTCGAAGCTGTCACCGATGCTGTCGAGCAGCCCGGCACAGGCCGCGATATCCCGCTGGATGTGAAAGGCACCGCATTCCAGCAGCGCGTGTGGCAGGCTTTGCGCGAAATTCCTGCGGGCGAGACGCGCAGCTACGGAGAGCTGGCAGCAGCGCTGGGCAAACCGAGCGCCAGCCGCGCTGTGGGCGGGGCGAACGGGGCAAACAATATCGCGGTCCTCATCCCCTGCCACCGCGTGATCGCCGCAGACGGCACGCTGGGCGGCTATGCCTACGGGCTCGAAATCAAAAGCGAACTGCTGAAGCGCGAGAAGGGATAATTCTCATGCGGAGCGAATATGCCGGCATTGCGCTTCGCCATTGCGGCGTGAATTGACGCGCCAGAGGAACGGGCACCGGCGTCGAGCATTCGGCACAATATGAACAACAAAGCCACGGCAATGGATTATGCGCGCCAGTCCATCGTACTCACCGCCGCCATCGCCTATCCGCTGTCCAACGCCCTGCCGCAAATTCTCGGCTTCGGTCGGCGTGTCGGAGACAACAGTCCCGGCGAATACCAATTGCTTGTCCCGTTCGAGGCAGCATTCGGTATCTGGTTTCCGATCTTTGTCGGGACCACGATTGCGGCGCTGATCCAGGCGCTGCCATCGCGGCGCACGATGGACATTCATCGGCGGACTGGCTGGTGGTGGGCGCTCGCCATGATCCTGTCATGTTGCTGGTCGATTGCGGAAAGCTATGCCCCCGACAACGCGCGTTCGTGGACGACTGCGCTGATCTTCACGCCCTATGTGCTGGCGATCTGCGCGGCGATGGTGCGCTTTTCTCGTGGCCGCAGGGCATGGGAATGGCCTGAAAAATTCTGCACCGCCGCGATCGGGCTTTATGCCGGATGGACCTCCATCGCAGTGTTCATCAATTGGGAGCGGGTGTTTACCGTCGAACTCGGCTGGCTGACCACGGAATTGACCGCATTGGCCTTGCTGGCAGCGGCGCTGGGGTGGGTCTGCTTCAATCTGGCGCGTTCTTTCGGCAATCTGTTTTACGCCTTCACGCCGATCTGGGGGCTCGGTTTCCTTGCCTATGACCGTCTGGCGACCGAAGACTACTCTCTAGGCATCGCTGCGGCTGCGCTCATTGGCATCGCATTTGTGTTGATCGCGGCGTTCGGCGCGCGCCGTCGGCTGCCTGCAGAATAACGCAGGGAAGTTTGCACGCGGCGCTTGCCAAATGCCCGGAATAGCAAGACATCTCCCGCCGAGGGATCGGGAGTGAAACGATGAGTGAAGTTGCAGTGCCAGCCGATGAACGCTCGGCCGTAATAAAGATCTGGCAATTTCCACTTGTCGTAATGCTTGTCGGCGTGGCGATTTTCGCCGCGGCCACTGCTGCAAGCGTGGCATCTGCTTTATATTTGATCAGGCCCAATTTCGATGGTCCGATTGTGGACATTCTCTCTGTATTGACAATCGTCGCCTTTACCGGCCTTGCCTACAAATTCCTCATCCGCAAGCTTGGTCGCAAGAAGCATGATGACCTGCCGTTCGACCTGCGCGCCGTGCGCGATACGGTAGTCGGCTTTGGCATAGGCGGATTGCTGATTTCCATCTGCGTTGGCCTTGCCGCGCTGTCCGGAGTCTACCGGATCACCGGGATGGATGGGTTTGCCGATGCGGTAGAGATCATCTTCTGGTTCGGGATCTATGCCGGATTCTTTGAGGAACTGTTGCTGCGCGGAATCGTGCTGCGCTGGATCGAGGAGTTCGCCGGAAGCTGGATTGCCTTGGCACTGAGCGCGCTGATCTTCGGCTTTCTGCACGCGGGCAATGACAATGCGACCTTTTTCAGCTCGCTCGCCATTGCGATTGAGGCGGGCATCCTGCTCGGCGCGGCCTATATACTCACCCGCTCGCTCTGGCTCGCCATCGGTATCCATGCGGGCTGGAACGTCGTGCAGGCGCTGTGGGACATACCGGTATCGGGCAATCCGACCGAAGGCCCCGTAGCTGCGACGCTGGAAGGGCACTGGCTGATAGCAGGCGGCGGCTTTGGTCTGGAGGCGACAATTTTCGCGCTGGTGGTGGCAACAAGCGCGGGCATCGGGATGCTGGTGCTGGCTCAACGGCAGGGCAAAATCGTGCAACCGATGTGGCGCCGCAAGGGGCAGGCGATCACCGCCTATTGATACATGAAGCTGAGCGCGGTCCCGCCGACGCCCAGCACCACGAGGCCGACGATGATCCACGGGCCAAGGTTTTTCTCACGCACCTTTTCGATGTAGCGCGAGACAACCGTGTCGTTGCGCTTGTCCGTCGCCGCCCACACGATCAGCGCAAGCCACAAGGCGAAGGACAGGATGGAAAGCGGGGAGAGCTTGGCAATCGTCTTCAGGTCAGGATGTTTGCGGCCCCATGCGATGGCGACCGGTATCAGGCAAATCAGCAGCAGAGCGCCGATTGCGACGGCAAGCACGGCAATCTGAAATTCTGTCATAATGGTCAGTCACTTTCACGGTTGCTGACCTGCACTGGTCAATCGTTTCGCGCCCATCCCTTTGACGCTGGCACCAGCGTTTCGAGGAAAGCTTCCGCGCTGTCCAGATACTCGGTCTGCTTCTCCTCGCCCATCCGGTCCCAAGTCGAATAAATCCGTCCGATGCGGTGGTTCTGCTCCAGCCGGTCCCGGTGGCGGTCCATGAAATGCCAGTAGAGCGGGTTGAAGGGGCACGCGCCTTCGCCGGTTTTCTTGCTTACCGAGTATTTGCACTCCTTGCAGTAGTCGGACATCTTGTTGATGTAATTGCCGCTTGCCGCATAGGGCTTGCTCGCCAGTTTGCCGCCGTCTGCATACAGGACCATGGCCGCGACATTGGGCAGTTCCACCCATTCATAGGCATCGGCATAAACTGCCAGATACCAGTCCTGCACATCGCGCGGTTTGCAGCCTGCCAGCAAGGCGAAATTGCCGAGCACCATCAGCCGCTGGATATGGTGGGCGTGGGCGTTGTCATGTGTGGATCGGATGCTGTCTGCCAGGCAGCGCATATCGGTCTCGCCGGTCCAGTAAAATTCCGGCAAGCCCCGCTTGGCGTTCAGAGCGTTATCTGATTCCAGACCCGGCATGAAATACCAGTAAAACCCGCGCACATATTCCCGCCAGCCAATGATTTGGCGAATGAAGCCTTCCACACTGTTGAGCGGTGCCTTGCCGTCATTGTAGGCAGCTTCGGCCCGCCGACACAGCTCCAGCGGATCGAGCAGGCCCAGATTTATGCTGGTGCTGAGCATGGAATGCCACAGATCGTCCTCACCGTGGACCATCGCATCCTGATAGTCGCCGAATTTGGTCAGGCGTTCGGAAAAGAACGCGTCTGCCGTTTCCTCCGCCTCTTTACGGGTGACGGGCCATTGAAACCGGTCAAGCGAGCCGAAGTGGTCGCCGAATTGATCCTGCACCAGTTCGATGACTTCGCGGGTAATGTCGTCCGGTTCAAACAGGGGGCGCTGCGGCGCGTCCATTTCGTCCTTTGGCGGTTTGCGGTTTTCCTTGTCGAGGTTCCACTGGCCGCCAACGGGCTTGTCCCCGTCTTCTATCAGCAGCCCGGTCTTGCGGCGCATTTCCCGGTAGAAATATTCCATGCGGAAAGTGTCGCGCCCCTCGGCCCATTCGCGAAATTCCGCGATGCTGGCGATAAACCGGTCATCAGGCAGGATTTCGACTTCGCAATCGAACTTGTCCGGCCATTCATCGATAGCTTGCTGCACCCGCCATTCGCCGGCTTCGACGATGTGAATGGCGCGCGGGGAATGCCGTTCGACTGCTCGAGCGACTTCTCCGGTAAAGCTGCCGGCGTTATCCGCGTCGGTCAGTCTGGTGTAATCGACCTGCCACCCTGCATCGCGCAGTTCCGCAGCGAAATGGCGCATGGCGGAAAAAATCAGCGTGATTTTCTGCTTGTGGTGTTTGACGTATGTTGCCTCGTCCCACACCTCCATCATCAGGATGACGGTATCATCCTTCGTCCGTCCCCTGATTGAGGCAAGGTCGCGGGTCAGCTGGTCGCCCAGGATGGGGACGAGGACGGGGCCGGAAGTATCGCTGGGCATATTTCATCAAATGAATGCGGGCGGTGTGCGGTTCCTGCCTCCCGCTATCAATCGAGATTTGGTCGCAGCCAGCGTTCGGCGACCGGCAGTTCCATGCCGCGCCGCGCGGCGTAATCTTCCAACTGGTCCCGCCCGATCCGCGCCACTCCGAAATAGCTGGCGTCCGGATGTCCGAAATACATGCCGCTCACCGCACTGGTCGGCAGCATGGCGCAGCTTTCGGTCAGTTCGAGGCCCGCATTCGCTTCCGCATCCAGAAGATCGAACAGGATCGGTTTGAGCGAGTGATCGGGACATGCGGGATAGCCCGGCGCAGGGCGAATGCCTTCGTAAGTTTCACGGATCAGGTCGGCGTTGGAAAGCGCCTCATCAGGAGCATAGCCCCATAGCGTAGTACGCACATGCTGGTGCAATCGCTCTGCCAGGGCTTCTGCAAACCGGTCCGCCAGTGCTTTCAGCAGGATGTCGGAGTAATCGTCCGTATCCGCCTGGAATCGCGCCAAATGCGGCTCAATACCGTGGATGGCAACGCCAAAACCGCCGATCCAGTCGCCTGCAGGATCGATGAAATCGGCAAGGCAATAATTCGCCCGGTCGCGGCTTTTCGCAACTTGCTGGCGAAGCATGGGCAGCAGCGTGCCATCGTCCAGCCGCAGATCATCGCCTTCGCGCGTGCACGGCCAAAACCCGCACACCGCCTTCGCGGTCAGCCAGTTTTCGCTGACGATTTGTTCCAGCATCGCATCGGCATCGGCTTTCAGGGAGCGGGCACTTTCGCCAACGATATCGTCGTCCAGAATGGCGGGGTAATTTCCGGCCAATTCCCAGCTGCGGAAGAACGGCGTCCAGTCGAACACCTCCTCCAGATCGGCGAGGTCCCAATTGTCGAACACATGGACACCCGGCTTGGCCGGGGCGGGGGGCTTCTTGGTGAAGTCGGCTGCGAATCCCTTGGCGCGGGCTTCGTCCAGGGACAGCAGTTTGCTCTGTTTCGCGCCTGCACGCTTGTCCCGCATGACCCGATATTCGTCCGCTGTATTATGGACGAGTGCGTCCTTCTGCGTGTCCGACAGCAGTTTGCTGGCAACGCCGACCGCGCGGCTGGCGTCCAGCACATGGATGACGGGGCCTTCGTAAGCTGTGTCGATCTTCAGGGCGGTATGCAGACGGCTGGTGGTCGCGCCGCCGATCAGCAACGGTATGTCCATTTCAAGCCGCTGCATTTCCTCAGCCACCGTCACCATTTCATCCAGCGAAGGCGTAATAAGGCCGGACAGACCGATGATATCGACCTGCTCCTGCTTGGCCGTTTCGAGGATCCTGGACCACGGCACCATCACGCCAAGGTCGATCACTTCATAGCCATTGCATTGCAGCACGACGCCGACGATATTCTTGCCGATATCGTGCACATCGCCCTTGACGGTGGCCATGATGATCTTGCCCTTGGGCTTGGCGCCTTCCTCTTTCTCGGCCTCGATAAAGGGGATGAGATGGGCGACGGCCTTCTTCATCACGCGGGCGGATTTCACCACCTGCGGCAGGAACATTTTGCCACTGCCGAACAGATCGCCAACCACGTTCATGCCGTCCATCAACGGGCCTTCGATGACCTCGATGGGGCGCTTTGCCAACAGACGCGCTTCTTCGGTGTCTTCCACCACATGCGCGTCGATGCCTTTGACCAAAGCATACTCCAGCCGTTTGGTGACGGAGAGGGAGCGCCACTCTGCGGCTTCCTTTTCTTCACGGGCAGAAGTGTCGCGGTAGCTTTCGGCCAGATCGACCAGTCGCTCCGCCGCGTCAGGATGGCGGGCAAGAATCACATCCTCGCATAGTTCGCGCAATTTCGGGTCGATGGTGTCGTACACATCGAGCTGACCCGCATTGACGATAGCCATGTCGAGGCCTGCCGGGATGGCGTGATACAGGAACACAGAATGCATTGCGCGGCGCACTGTTTCATTGCCGCGGAAGCTAAAGGAGAGGTTGGAGAGGCCGCCGGAGGTTTTGGCGTGCGGGCAGCGCGCCTTGATCTCTGTCAGCGCCTCCAGAAAATCGAGGCCGTAGCGGTCATGTTCGGCAATGCCGGTTGCGACGGCGAAAATGTTGGGATCGAAGATGATGTCTTCGGGCGCAAAGCCATCGGCGGTCAGCACTTTGTAGGCGCGCTCGCAAATCTCGACCTTGCGGTCCTTGGTGTCCGCCTGGCCTGTTTCGTCGAACGCCATCACGACCACGGCAGCGCCGTAATCGCGGCATTTGCGGGCTTGTTCGAGGAACTGCTCCTCGCCTTCCTTCATGCTGATCGAATTGACGATCGGCTTGCCGGAAACGCATTTCAGGCCCGCTTCGATGACTTCCCATTTGGAACTGTCGATCATGATGGGGACGCGGGCGATGTCAGGCTCTGCCGCGATCAGATTGAGGAAGGTGGTCATGGCCTCGACCGCGTCAAGCAGGCCTTCATCCATGTTGATGTCGATCACCTGCGCGCCGTTTTCGACCTGCTGGCGCGCGACCTCCACTGCGGCCGCATAATCGCCGCCCATGATCAGCTTTTTGAACCGGGCGGAGCCGGTGACATTGGTGCGCTCGCCAATATTGACGAAATTTGCAGCTGTTGAGGTGTCAGTCATGGTCTTTTCTGAAATCAGGTGTGTCAGGCTGCGATAGTGAAGGGCTCAAGGCCCGCCAGCCGCATCTTGGTGATCTTTTCCGGGATGGTGCGCGGGGTGATGCCTTCGACACGCTTGGCCATCGCCGCGATGTGGTCTGGCGTTGAGCCGCAGCAACCGCCGATGATGTTCACCCGGCCATTGTCCGCCCATTCACCGACAAGTCCGGCGGTGGTTTCGGGCTGCTCGTCATATTCCCCCAGCTCGTTTGGCAGGCCAGCATTGGGGTACACCATCAAAAGCGTGTCAGCGATGCCGGACAGATGCTGAACATGCGGTCGAAGCTGGTCCGCGCCGAAGCTGCAATTCAGGCCGATGGTGACGGGGTGGGCATGGCGCACCGCGTTCCAGAACGCTTCTACCGTGTGGCCGGAAAGATTGCGGCCCGACAGATCGGTAAGCGTCATGGAGAGCATGATTGGCACATCGCGGTCCAGCTTCTTGGCGAGCTGGCGCACGGCCATGATGCCCGCCTTGGCGTTCAGCGTGTCAAAGATCGTTTCGATCAGGATGAAATCCGCGCCGCCTTCAACCAGAGCCTCTGCCTGATCGAAATATACGCTGGTGAGGTAGTCGAAAGTGATCTCGCGGTAGCCGGGGTCTTCGACTTGCGGGCTGAGCGAGAGCGTCTTGTTCGTCGGGCCGATCGCGCCTGCAACAAAGCGGGGCCGCCCGTCTTTGGCTGCAAATTCGTCCGCCAACTCGCGCGCGATCCGGGCCGAGGCGATATTGATATCGCGCACCTTACTTTCCGCCGCGTAATCAGCCTGACTGATGACATTGGCGGAGAAGGTGTTGGTGGAGACGATATCCGATCCGGCCTCCAGATAAGCGCGCGTAATGTCCGCGATTACATCGGGACGGGTGAGGGCGAGAATGTCGTTATTGCCTTTCTGATCGGCATCAAGGCCGAGGTCGCCTGCAAAATCCTCTTCCGACAAGCGCCGGTTCTGGATCTGCGTCCCGAAGGCGCCGTCTGCAATCAGAATGCGCTGCGCTGCTTCATGCAGCAATTGATCGCGGGCGCTCACGAGTTTTTCTCCATCGAGCCACGTTCGACAGGGCGACGCCCGAGCATGTGGCAAATCGCATAGGCCAGATCGGCGCGGTTGAGGGTGTAGAAGTGGAACTGGCGCACACCGCCTGCATAAAGGCGGCGGCACAGCTCTGCAGCGATGGTCGCGGCGACAAGCTGGCGAGAGGCAGGGCGTTCATCCAACCCTTCAAACAGGCCGTCCATCCAATCGGGGATGACGGCGCCGCATTGACCGGCAAATTTACGTGCCTGCGCAACATTGGTGACTGGCAGGATGCCCGGCACCATCGGCGCGTCGATACCTGCAGCGCGGCATTTGTCGGTGAAATCGAAGAATGTTTCCGGCGCGAAAAAGAACTGGCTGATGCCGCGCGTTGCGCCTGCATCGATCTTGCGTTTCAGATTGTCGAGATCGGCCTGCGGGCAATCGGCATCGGGATGCGTTTCGGGATAGGCCGCAACCGAGATTTCAAAATCGGCGACTTCCTTCAGACCGCTGACCAGTTCAGCTGCATTGGCGTAGCCTTCGGGATGCGGCACGAAAGGTGCGCCGGGCTCTCCGGCATCGCCGCGCAGCGCAACGATATGGCGCACGCCCGCTTCCCAATAGGCCTCCGCAATAGCGCGGGTTTCGGCCTTGGACGCATCGACGCAGGTCAGGTGGGCAGCGGCAGGAATGCCGGCTTCCTTGATAAGGCGGGCAACGGTGTTGTGCGTGCGTTCTCTGGTAGATCCGCCCGCACCGTAAGTGACGGATACGAATTCAGGTGCAAGCGGGGCCAGTTCCTGCACGGCCTCCCACAGTTTCTCTTCCATCTTTTCGCTTTTGGGCGGGAAGAATTCGAAACTGACGGCGATATCGCCCGGCAGGCCGCTAAACAGCGGGGTATCATGCGCAGTGTGCTTTTCGTGAACGGGATCAAGGCAATCGGGGGCTTGCACGCTCATGAGGCGGCCTTTCGTGTGTCGGGGGCGTAGGAGGGATGGGTTTGCCGGGTTGCGGCCCAGATTTTGACGGTAATTTCGCGCCCCGGCACTTCTACCGGGGCAGAGGGTTTCAAACCGGCTTCGGTGAGCATCTTGTCCATGCCGGCATCGGCAAAGCCAAGCCTTGCATGGGCGTGGCGTTCGCGCAGCTCGTCCCGATCGTGACGGGCAAGATCGACCACAGCTATCCGGCCGCCCGGACGCGTGACGCGCGCAGCTTCCTTCAGGACAAGCGCGGGGTCCTGTGCGAAATGCAGCACCTGGTGCAGCAGCACGGTATCGAAATGATGGGCGGGGAAGGGCAAATTGCTGAAATCGCCTTGCTGCAATTCGACCTTTTCCGGTCCCAGCGCATGAAGGCGGGCGCGAGCAACGCGCAGCATGTCCAAGCTCTTGTCCAGCGCGACGATATGCGTTGCATGGGGTGCGAGTAGTTCGGCGATGCGGCCCGTACCGGTGCCGATATCCAGCAAACGTCCCGGCGGCGTATCCGACAGCACTTCCAGCAGGGCCTGTTCGCAGGCTTTTTCCGGCCCGTGAACTTCGCGTAACGTGTCCCACTCATCTGCATGGAGCGCGAAGTAGCGGTCTGCCTCCTTCTCGCGCGCGGCACGAATGGTGGAAAGCCGGTCGCGGTCGGCGTCTGCCTGCTGGGCAAAGGCTGCGTCTTCGCGTTCGGAGAGGGCGAGCAGCCTCGCGATGGCATCGGTCAGAGGCGAAGGGACGGCTTCGCGCAAATAGACAGAGTTACCCTCCCGGCGGCGCTCTACCAATCCTGCGTCGACCAGCCTGCCGACATGTTGTGAGACGCGCGGCTGGCTCTGGCCGAGCACCTGCGCGATTTCGCCGACAGACAATTCCATCTGCGCAACCAGCCGCATCACGCGCAGGCGCGAGGCATCGGAAAGGGCGCGAAAGGCATTCTCTAACTGCATGAGGACATAAGCATATAACGAAACTGTTATATTGCTAGGCCAAAAGAAGTTTCTTTTGCAACTGTCTGCGAGGCTCGAAAACGGCGTTTGGTCTATTCGTCCGGGGCAATTGACTCATATGGAATTGTGAGTGTGACGTTGGTGCCATCCTCGCTCGATTCCACATCGATGCTTGCATCAAGCCGTGCAGCCAAGTCTCGCACGATCCTGGCGCCCAGATTGCCTTCCTTCGGCCATTTGCTGCCTTTGGGCAGGCCGTTCCCGTCATCACAAACCCTAAGGCAAACGCAATCTTCCTCGCTCTGCCAGAGTTTCACTTCGACAGTGCCGCTTTGACCTTCCTTGAAGGCATGCTGGAGCGAATTGGTCAGCAATTCGGACACTAGCAAACCGACCTGGGAAGCGGCATCAAGTGAGGCATCGAGCTTATCGGTTTGCAGGTTCATGCGCACTTCGCTTGTGCCATCAAGCAGATTTAGCGCACTACAAACCCGTGAAACATAGGCGCCAAGCGCGATGGTGCCGCCCTCGAATTTACCGGTGCGGGTGAATTCATCGTAAAGCAGGTTGAGAGATTCGACCCGGTTCGCCAGCACTTCCAGCGCCGTTTTCGCGTCGCGCGCCTGTTTGGATTCCATCCGGATGAGCGCCAGCAGCATGGCGAGGTGGTTCTTCACCCTGTGCTGCACTTCGCGCAAGGATTCGTCCAACTTGCGGGCGCGAGCAGCATCGCTGCGATCTTCGGGACATTCTGTCTGCACGCCCAGAAAATGCGTTACGACATTGTCCTCATCCCGCAGCGGAACGAGCATCAGCCGGTTGATGAATTTCTTGCCGTCAGACCGGTAGTTGACGATGTCGGTCGTCACCTCGATGCCATTGTCCAATGCTTCGCGAATGGCCACCCGGCTTTCTTCGTCCGTGCCATCTCCTTGCAGGAACCGGCAGTTCTTGCCGATAATCGCTTCGCGCGAATAACCTGTCATCGCTTCAAACGCGCTGTTGACGTAGATAAGCGGCATGTCATCCATCTGCGCGTCAGCAATGACGAGCGAGATCGGCAGATCCTGCATGCTCTGTGCCGAAATTCCGGCGGGCAGGCGTTCGGCAGCGCTTTCGGCGCGCTGGATACGAGCATCGGCGTTTGACATCGTGATCTTTGCGATCCCCAAGATTAATTAATGTTAACAACACTATGGCTGCCGCGATTAATTGCCCGGCAAGCGGCCGCATCTATCAAACAAAGCTGTAGGGATCAATATCGACGCCTACGCGCACGCCGGGGGGATGATCGACCTGCGATAGCCAACCGCGGATTACTTTCTGCAATTGTGCGCTGCGCCGGGCATTCAGCAGCAAGCGGTAACGATACCGGTTGCGCAGCAGGGCAAGCGGGGCCGGGGCAGGGCCAAGGATCATGACGTCGTCCAGATTGGGGCGTGTATCGCCGATGCGATTGGCGGCCATGCGCGCTTCTGCATCGTCCTCGCTCGAAACAATGATTGCGGCCCAGCGCCCGAATGGCGGAGCACCAGCGCTGCGGCGCGCCTCAGTTTCGGCCTCGTAAAAGGCGTCGCGGTCGCCCGCTTCCAATGCTGCGATAACAGGGGCCTCTGGATGGCGCGTCTGGATCAGCACTTCGCCCGGCTTCGCCCCGCGTCCCGCACGGCCGGCCACCTGCGCAACCTGCTGATAGGTGCGTTCGGCGGCACGCAAGTCACCGCCTTCAAGGCCAAGGTCCGCATCGATCACGCCAACCAGGGTCAGCTCCGGAAAGTGGAAACCCTTGGTGACCAACTGCGTGCCGACGATAACATCGATTGCGCCGCCTTCTGCCATGGCGACAAACTCTGCGGCTTTCTCCGGCGAGTTAAGCGTATCGGACGTCACCAGTGCGACCCGCGCATCGGGAAGGATTTCTGCAACCTCATCGGCAATGCGTTCCACACCGGGGCCGCAGGCGACCAGGCAATCGGGTTCGCCGCATTCGGGGCAGGTTTCCGGCGGCGCGGTTTCATGGCCGCAATGGTGGCAGGCAAGGCGTTTGCTGAGCCGATGTTCGACCAGCCATGCGCTGCAATTGGGACATTTGAAGCGGAAACCGCAATTGCGGCACAGCGTCAGCGGGGCATAGCCGCGGCGATTGAGGAACAGCAGCGATTGCTCGCCGCGTTCCAGCCGCTCCACCATGGCCTGGCGCAAGGGTGCGGATATCCACGCGCCTCTGCCCGGTTGCTCCTCTGTCAGGTTGATCAGGTGAATGGCAGGCATCGTCGCCCCGCCGAACCGGCTGGGCAGCACCAGCTTTTCGTAAATGCCCGTGTCCGCCATGTGCAGGCTTTCCAGCGCAGGCGTCGCGCTGGCGAGGACCACGGGAATACCCTCGAAATGGCCGCGCATCACTGCCACATCGCGGGCGTTATACCGCACGCCATCTTCCTGCTTGAAACTGATTTCATGCGCTTCATCGACCACGATCAGACCGAGATTTGCATAAGGCAGGAATAGCGCCGACCGTGCGCCGACCACCACCTGCGCTTCCCCGCTGGCAATGGCCCGCCATGCCCGGCGGCGCTCGGTGGATTTCAGGCTGGAATGCCACGTGATCGGAGCGGCGCCGAAACGGGCTTCAAAGCGGCTGAGGAATGCCTCGGTCAGCGCGATTTCGGGCAGCAGGACCAGCACCTGCCGGTCCGCCTTCAGCGCCTGCGCCACCGCTTCGAAATAGGTTTCGGTCTTGCCCGAGCCGGTTACCCCGTCGAGCAGGATAGGCGCAAATTTCTCCTCTGCCACCGCTTCTACGAGCCGTGCGGACACATCGGCCTGAAGGTCGTTCAGATCGGGGGCGCCAAAATCAGGCTGCGCGCGCGGGTAAGGGCGGTCGACATCGACCTCCACCGGCTCCAGCACGCCTTGATTGACCAGACCGCGAAGCACTGCTTCGGAAACTTCCGCCAGCCCGGCGAGCTCGCGGATCGTTGCTTGCTCGCCTTCCAGCGCCCCGATGGCGCGCTCGCGCTGCGGCGTCATGCGTTCCGGCATTCCTCCTGACAGGCGATATTCGGTCATGGTGGCAGGGCCGCGCAAGGCCCCGCCGCTGGCAATCACCATACGGGCAACCCCGGCGAGCGAGGCGATGTAATAATCTGCTGTCCATTCGATCAAACGCCGCAGTTCGGCGGTAATCGGAGGTACATCGACCACAGACAATAAGGGCCGCAGTTTAGATTCAGGTACCGGAGAACTGGGCAGGCTGTCTTCTTCCCACACGATTCCCATGATCTGCCTTGGCCCCAGCGGCGCAACTACGATGCTGCCGTATTCCACCGTCATGCCTTCAGGCACGCGGTAATCCAGCGGGCCGAGTGCGGCATTCATGATCAGGAGGCGGGCACGTGTTGCAGGCATGGACGTTATATGGGCATTGAGCCGCGCCTGCGGCAAGGAGAGGACTTAGCTTATGACCAAATTCACTGAACGTTCCGCCAATTCCGCGTTTGACCGCCGCAAATTCCTTGCCGGAATTGGCGCTGGCGGCGCCTTGCTGGCGTTGCCCGGCTGCGAAAGCATGGGCGGGTTCAGCATGGTCGATGCAGTGCGGAGGCTCCTCTATCTCTCCAGCGAACGTGCCTTTACCCGCCTGACCGCTCCGGGCGGTTTCTGGGACCAGCAGGTTGCACAGATTGGCCTGTCGAACATGCTCGGCACACGCGGCGGCATCGTCAGCAGCATCCTGACCTCCACCATTTTCAAGGAACGTCTGGAAGGCGCATTTGCCGATATCGCAATTGAAGGTGCCGAACGCGCCGCCCCTATCGTAACGGATGCGGTACGGATGATCGGCATCCAGAATGCCATTGCATTGATCAATGGCGGACCGACTGCAGCAACCGGTTTCCTGCGCGACAGCATGGGCACGACACTGGTCGAAGCCATGGTGCCGGAACTTGGCCAGGCGATGCGCATCGCGAACGAGCCATTGGTGGGCGAACTGCTTGCCGGCCTTACCGGCATCAACATCACCGGCGTGGCGCAGAACATCTCCGCCACGGTCGACAATGCCATCTGGTCTGAAATGGGCGTCGAGGAATCGGCCATTCGTGCCAATCCGCGTGCGACCAACGATCCGCTGCTGATCGGTGTGCTGGGTGCCGGACGTTTGCTGTAGGAAGCGCGCGGGACGCGCCGGTATACGGCCCATTGCCCCCTTGCGCAGCGCCGCCTGTGCTTTAGGCAGCGCGGCATATGGCTGACGAATCTCCTCTCGACCGTTTCAAGCAGGCCCTGACCGGCGCAGCGCGTGCCATCGCGCGCGATGCAGAGGTCGAGGTGGGCTTCACTGCCGATGCCGCATCGGAACAGGGCAAGACCGTGCGCGTGCCCATGCCATCGCGCAGCGTCACAGCGGCAGAGGCGGAGGAAGCGCGCGGATTTGCGGACAGTTTCGCGCTGCGCCTGCGCCACCACAATGCCGGACTGCACATGCGCGGCCGCCCGCAGGATGCCGATGCGCGTGCATGCTACGACGCGATCGAGCGTGCCCGTTATGAAGCTCTGGGCGAAACCGAATATGCCGGAATGCGCGAAAATATGGCCGCCATGCAGGAACGCCGCGTGGCTGGCAGCGCGATTGCCCGCGCGCAAACAAGCGATGACGTGCCGCTTCACACCGCACTTGGGCTGATGCTGCGTGAACAGCTTACCGGACAGCCGATCCCGGACGCCGCGCAGGCGGGCGTGGACATGGTCCGCGAATATATCGAAAGCCGCACGGGCGACGATTTTGAACAGCTTTCGGATGCCCTCACAGACCAGCGCGCCTTTCAGAAGGCCGGCCTCGACATGCTGCGCCATCTCGACATGGTGCCAACCGAAATGGAGCCCGAAGACGGTCTCGACCTTGACGATGACGAGAACGACGCGGGCGAGGAAGACCAGCCGGAAGACGAGCAGGGCGAAGGCGCAGACAGCGACCAGCCCGAAGCCCGCGCCGAAGGTGCCGAAGGCGAAGAAGGCGAGGGCGACGAACAGGACGAGGCAACCGGCGACGAAAACCTGGCCGAAGGCGAACCGGGCGATGACGGCGAGGAATTCATGCTTCCCCAGCGCCGCAATGCGCCGTGGCAGGATTTGCCCGACACTTTCGAATACAAGGCCTATACGACTGAATTCGACGAGATTGTCGAGGCGACCGACCTTTGCGATACCGAAGAACTGACCCGCCTGCGCGCCTATCTCGACAGCCAGCTTGCCGGATTGCAGTCCGTGGTCACGCGGCTTGCCAACAGGCTGCAACGCCGCCTGATGGCGCAGCAAAACCGCAGCTGGGATTTCGATCAGGAAGAAGGCCTGCTGGACGCAGCAAGGCTGGCGCGCGTGGTGACCAGCCCCGGCCATTCGCTCAGTTACAAGGTGGAGCAGGAGCAGGATTTCAAGGACACTGTCGTCACACTGCTGATCGACAATTCCGGCTCCATGCGCGGGCGGCCTATCTGCATTGCTGCGATCAGTGCGGATATTCTGGCGCGCACGCTGGAACGGTGCGGCGTGAAGGTGGAAATCCTGGGCTTCACCACGCGCGCGTGGAAAGGCGGGCAGGGGCGCGAGAAATGGCTCGCCAATGGCCGCCCGCCCAATCCCGGCCGCCTCAACGATTTGCGCCACATCATCTACAAGAAAGCGGACGAGCCGATGCGCCGCGCGCGCCGCAGCCTTGGCCTGATGATGCGCGAGGGACTGCTGAAAGAAAACATCGACGGGGAAGCTCTGCTGTGGGCCCATGAACGCCTGCTCTCCCGCGCAGAAGACCGCCGCATCCTGATGGTGATTTCCGACGGCGCACCGGTGGACGATTCAACGCTCAGTGTGAACAGCGCCGGGTACCTTGAAGGCCATTTGCGCAAGGTCATCGAATGGATCGAGAAAGCCTCCCCTGTGCAGCTGGTGGCGATTGGGATCGGCCACGATGTGACCCGCTATTACCGGCGCGCTGTGACGATTATGGACGCAGAACAGCTTGGCGGGACGATCATCGAGCAGCTTGCTGATTTGTTTGACGAGGAGTGATGGGCGTGGAAACTGTCACGTTATGGCGGCCTACAGGACCGAACGAGCTTAAATTGGTCGAGGAAGCCGATTGGAAGGCGTGGCCTCCGCGCCTTCCCGAACAGCCGATTTTCTATCCCGTCACAACGGAAGAATATGCAATCAAAATCGCACGCGATTGGAACGTTCCGAGCAGTGGTTCGGGTTACGTGACGCGGTTCGAAGTTCGAAAAGATTATCTGGACAAATACGAACGTCAGTTGGCCGGTGGCCGTGACCATGAGGAATACTGGATTCCCGCTGAAGATATCGATCTGTTCAACGCTGCCATCGTCGGCAAGATAGAAGTCGTAAGGACTTTTCCCGAAGAATGAAAAAACTCCTCTCCCTCCTACTCATTCTCGCCCTGATAGTCGGCGGCTGGTATTTCGCTTCTCCATGGCTCGCCATGAAGGGGCTGGCCGATGCAGCGCAGGCAGGCGACGTGGCGGAGCTTGAGCGCCGCGTCGATTTTCCCGCCTTGCGCGCCTCTGCATCCGACCAGATCAGCGAAGCGACACAGCGGCGGCGCGGGCAGGGCGGTTTTCTCGGCGAAGTCAGCGGGGCCGTTGCGGAGCGTGTGGGCCGCGAAGTCGCCAATCGCGCCCTGACACCGGAAGCGGTTGGCGCCATGGTCGCTACAGGCGGTTTCGCTGTTGGCTTGCTTCCCGAACGGCTGCGCGGTCAGGAGATTTCATGGGATGTCGAGCGTGAAGGCTTCGACAATTTCCGCGCGGCGGGCACGTTCGAGGACGGCACCGCCGGACCCATCCTGATTTTCGCGCGCGACGGGCTCGGCTGGAAACTGACCGGGTTTGAGATCGTCGATCCAAACGTTCCCAAGAACGATTTCCAGTTCAACTGACGCCAGACGACCCAACGCAATTTCCTACACAGATCTCGCGCGAATAGCGTGCAGCAATGTGCCTCAACCACTCACAATCCCCCACTATTCCGCCATTTTCGGTACTTGTGGAGCACCAGATTTTTCAGCTTCAGGACGGTGCTCCATATGCTCCAAAACTCCGCGTCGCGCGGCACATGGAAGCTTGCCCAGCGCGCAGCCCCGACCTATGCGATTGCGCAATGACCGACCTCAAGCTCTTCAATTCGCTTACTCGCCAGATCGAACCGTTTGTGCCCGTCCATCCCGGCGAGGCGCGGGTCTATACCTGCGGGCCGACGGTCTACAATTACCCCCATATCGGCAACATGCGCGCTTACGTGTTCGCGGACATCCTGGGCCGGACACTGAGCTGGAAGGGCTATAAGCTCACCCACATCATCAACATCACCGATGTTGGGCACCTCACCGATGATGCCGATGCGGGCGAGGACAAGATGGAGAAGATGGCGGCGGAGCGCGCGCAGTCAATCTGGGATATCGCGCAGCATTATACAGAGGCGTTCAAGGCCGATGTAAAGGCGCTGAACATTCGCCAGCCGGCCAAATGGTCGGTCGCCACGGATTACATCGACGAGATGCTGGAGTTTGCGAAAAGCATCGCGGACAAGCATTGCTACGAGCTCGATACAGGCCTCTATTTCGATACCTCAACAGTTGCAGACTACGGGCGTTTGGCGCGTGCTGTGACCGAGGATGGCGAAGGCCGGATCGATACGGTGGAGGGCAAGCGCCACGCGGCTGATTTCGCAATCTGGCGCAAGACTCCGCCGGGGGAAAAGCGGCAGATGGAATGGGATTCTCCGTGGGGCAAGGGGGCGCCCGGCTGGCATCTGGAATGCAGCGTGATGGGCGAGAAACTGCTCGGCTTTCCGTTCGATATTCACACGGGCGGGATCGACCACCGCGAAATACATCATCCCAATGAAATCGCGCAAAATCAGGCGTTTTGCGGGTGTGGTTCACTCGATGTCACAAGTCATTCGGGCGCAAATATCTGGATGCACAACAACTTCCTGATCGAACGGTCGGGCAAGATGAGCAAGTCATCCGGCGAGTTTCTGCGGCTGCAATTGCTGATCGACAAGGGCTACCACCCGCTCGCCTACCGCATGATGTGCCTGCAGGCGCATTATCGCAGCGAGCTGGAGTTTTCGTGGGAGGGGCTGGAGGCCGCGCTGGTCCGGCTGAAGCGGATTGTGATGATGGTGGAGCGCATGCCCGATGCAGAGAGCGGCGATCCTTCGCACCCCAAGTTTACGCCGATGCGCGCCAAGTTTGCCGATGCCATGGCGGATGATCTCAACACGGCTATCGCGATCACTGCGCTTGAAGAGGCGTTGGCGGTGAAGAAGGTGGATGCCGGTGTGAAACGCGCTGTGGTCATGGAAATGGATGCCGTGCTCGGCCTCGATTTGTTGGGCCTCACGCGCCAAGACCTCCGCATCCGGCCCAAGTCCGCGACCATCACCGAAGCCGAAATCGAAGACGCCCTCGCTCGCCGCAAGGCTGCCCGTGCGGAAAAGGATTTTGCCACCTCAGACGCGCTGCGTGACGAGTTGTCGGCAAAAGGTGTAGAGGTCATGGACGGCGATCCGCTCGGCTGGGAGTGGAAGCTGGCCTAGGCCGCAATTGGAGAAATCATGCCCGAGACCGTAAAAGCATCCGATCTTTTCGTTGAATGTCTGGAGGCGGAAGGGGTCGAATATATCTTCGGAGTTCCGGGTGAGGAAAATCTCGATTTCCTCCAGAGCCTGTCCAAGTCTGACAGCATCAAACTGATCCTGACGCGCCACGAACAGGGCGCTGGCTTTATGGCTGCGACATACGGCCGTCACACCGGAAAAACCGGCGTGTGCCTGGCTACCCTCGGCCCGGGTGCGACCAATCTGGTGACGGCAGGCGCCTACGCCCAGCTTGGCGGAATGCCGGTCCTGATGATTACCGGGCAAAAGCCGATCAAATCATCGAAGCAGGGCCGCTTCCAGATCCTCGACGTGGTCGAAATGATGGGGCCGATCACCAAATACACCCACCAGCTGGCCTCCGGCGAGAACATTCCCAGCCGTGTGCGCGAAGCGTTTCGGCTGGCGGAGGAAGAAAAACCCGGCGCGACGCATCTGGAATTTCCGGAGGATATTGCGGAAGAACAAACCACATCGCGCCCGATTCCCGCATCGCTGGCGCGCCGCCCTTCGGCAGAGGCCAAGGCCGTGCAGCAGGCTGTCGATGCGCTGGAAGCGGCGAAGCGCCCTGTTCTGGTGATCGGTGCAGGCGCCAATCGGCGCATGACCAGCAAGATGCTGCGCGAACTGGTGGAGACAACCGGCATTCCTTTCGTAACCACGCAAATGGGCAAGGGCGTTATCGACGAACGCCACCCGCTGTTCCTCGGCTGCGCAGCCTTGTCTTCCGGCGATTTCGTTCACCGCGCGATCGAGGAGGCCGACTGCATCGTCAATGTCGGCCACGACGTAATCGAAAAACCGCCTTTCTTCATGCATCGTGGCGGCGCGAAGGTCATTCACGTGTCGACCAACACTGCCGAAGTCGATCCGGTGTATTTCCCGCAGATCGAAGTCATCGGCGATATCGCCAACGCGATCTGGCAGATCAAGGAAGCAATCACGCCGTCTGCCGACTGGGATAGCGCCTGCATGGTCCGCTACCGCGCCGCGCAGAAAGAACACACCGACTCCCTGCAAGACGACCGCTTCCCGGTTTTCCCGCCATATCTTGTCCGAAAAGTGCGCGAAGCCATGCCGGACGATGGCATAATCTGCCTGGACAATGGCATCTACAAGATCTGGTTCGCCCGCTGTTATGACGCCTATCGGCCCAACACCGTGCTGCTCGACAATGCTTTGGCCAGCATGGGCGCGGGTCTTCCAAGCGCCATGATGAGCGCCATGCTATTTCCCGAACGCAAGGTCATGGCGATTTGCGGTGACGGCGGCTTCATGATGAATTCGCAGGAGATGGAAACGGCGGTGAGACTGGGCCTGAACCTTACCGTGCTAATCCTGCGCGATGATGCCTACGGGATGATCCGCTGGAAACAGGCGAACATGGGCTTTGAAGACTACGGCCTGAAATTCGGCAATCCCGATTTCGTCGCTTATGCTGAAAGCTACGGCGCGCATGGCCACCGGGCGGAATCGTCAGAACATCTTGTGCGAATTGCTCGCCCATTGCCGTGATACGCCGGGGGTGCATCTGATAGATTGCCCGGTCGATTACAGCGAGAACGACCAGATATTGAACCGTGATCTGAAGGAACTGAGTGCGGCGATCTGACTTGATATAGCAGGAGAAATTATGCCCCAGCTCAAAGACGTTTACCCGCTCTACCTCAACAACAAGGCCGTGCAGCCTAACAGCGATCTGGAGGTGACCGACAAGTTCACCGGCAAGGTCGCTTTCCGCACCGCACTGGCCAGTCCCGAAATCATTGACGAGGCAATCGCAGGTGCAGTGCGCGCGGCAGTGCCGATGGCGCGCATGGCCAGTTTTGAGCGCAAGGCCGTGTTGGAGCACTGCGTCAAGCGCTTCCGCGAACGGTTTGACGAGCTCGCCTATGCCCTGTGCGTGGAAGCCGGAAAGCCGATTGGCGATAGCGAAGGCGAAGTCACTCGCCTGATCGATACATTCCAGATCGCTGCCGAGGAATCGACGCGCATGTATGGCGAGGTGATGCCGCTGGATATCAGCGCGCGCGCCAAGGGTTATCAGGCCATTTGGAAGCGGTATCCGATTGGGCCGTGCAGCTTTATCTCGCCGTTCAACTTCCCGCTCAATCTGGCCGCGCACAAGGTTGCGCCCGCCATTGCGGTGGGCTGCCCCTTCGTGATGAAGCCCGCCAGCAAGACGCCACTCGGTGCGATTATCATCGGTGAAATTCTGGCCGAGACAGACTTGCCCGAAGGCGCGTTCAGCATCCTGCCCGCCAGCCGTGACGGGGCAGACCTTTTCACCGTGGATGAACGGCTCAAATTGCTCAGCTTCACCGGATCACCCGCCGTGGGATGGGACCTGAAGGCGCGCTGCGGCAAGAAGAAGGTCGTGCTGGAACTGGGCGGCAATGCCGCTGTGGTGGTGGACCGCGATGCCGATCTGGAAGACGCGCTGGAGCGGATCGTGTTCGGCGCATTTTACCAGTCCGGCCAAAGCTGCATCGGCGTGCAGCGCATCCTGATCCATGAGGACGTCTATAATGATTTCCGCGATATGCTGGTCGAGAAGACCAAGACGCTGAAATCAGGCGACCCGAAGGACCGCGACACTTTCATCGGACCAATGATTTCCGAAGGCGAGGCAACGCGCCTGAAAGGCTGGATCGACGAAGCCGTCGAGGGCGGCGCAACGCTGCTGTGCGGCGGCGGGCTGGACGGCAATATGCTGGAAGCAACGCTGCTGGAAGGTGTTCACAAGGATGCCCGCGCCATCAATGACGAGGCGTTCGGCCCGCTTGCCATCCTCCAGCCCTTCGCCACCATGGACGAAGCGCTGGAAGAGGTGAACCGGAGCACCTTTGGCCTTCAGGCGGGCATCTTTACCAGAGATCTGTTTGCCATGTTCGACGCTTGGGACACACTGGAAGTGGGCGGCATTGTCATCAACGATGTGCCCAGTTACCGCGTGGACAACATGCCGTATGGCGGCGTGAAGGATTCAGGACTTGGCCGAGAAGGCATCAGGTTCGCGATGGAGGACATGACCGAAATCCGCAATCTGGTGGTGCGTCGTACCTAACCCTCCTCCAGCATAAGGATCTCGCACGTCACAATCATCAGCGGCGGCTCCAGCGTGTGGTCGACTTCGGTAATCGCCGCATCGGCCACAAGCTGACCCGGGATTGCAAATTCGTGTTCCGGCAGGAATACGATGAAGCATTCGCCCGCTTCCACGGCCTCCGTGCCTGCGAATTCGAGCTGCACCCGGTGACGCGCTCCGGCAAAGGTTATACTCGCCCAGCTTTTTTCGCTGTGGCTGATGACGCGGGCCCTGCTGCTCGCCAGTGATCGCAGCGCGTCGGCCAGTTTTTCGCGGGCACCCTTGCGCTGCCGGGGAGGTTTGGCGGTTGGCCTGATGGCTCGTTGGGCATCAATACGCATTGGTCATCTCCCGGTATTTGTTCATGAAATGTTCCACCCGTTCTTCCGTTTGAGGACGCGGTGTGCGGCCATTGCGCAAATCGAGTACGAAGCGCGGATCGTGCGCGGCGAGGCGGCCAAACTTGGTCGGCGGCATTCTGGTGTGGCGCAGGAAGACCTCGATCTTGCGAATGAGCATGCAAATTTTCCCTATCGTTATGGTGCGAACCCTCGATTGTGGCGCGACAGTAATGAGGAGGCGGGATTTCGTGGGATTTTTCGGCATCAAGCGGGATGAAGAACGGCAGAAAACCGGGCTTTTCGGCTGGGTTGTTGCTCCAATCCCGAAAATGGCACTTATTGTCGTCACTGTGTATGAAATGGCCTTTCAAAGGGTCTGAAACCCGCAGGAATGCGTTGTGCCTTCCCAGTTGGTGCAAGTTCGTGGTGGCAAGCGTGCAAGTTATCTACGAAGCGCAGATTTCTGCCATTATTGCCGCGACAATATCTTGGAACAGTTGCCCGGAGACGTGTGTGAACATGCACGCCTAACCTGCACGCTTTCCAACATCAGCTCGCTCGCTCCAAGAAGAGCAGCTCGCGGACTTCGGAGCAGTCGTTGAGCGCGATCAATTGGCGCGCCCGTCGAAGAGGATTTGTGAGCCGTTCAATGCAGTGTCAATTGCGCCTTCTTCGGCCCGCTCCAAACTGGTCACGGCCATGACGCCAGTGCCTTCCTGCTGACTAATAACGGCCCTGTAGAGGCGCGCTTGGGTGACGAAGAAAACGATCCGGTCATCGCCGCTTTGCGCGATGACAATGGCATTGGTGAGAATGTCGGTCAGAGCACGATAATCGTCGATGAGCAGAGCCTGCTCACCTGCTGCAGGAGAGCGCATAACGAGCTGCATAGGTAAGGCGATGAGACGGCCTGCTGCGCCCAGATATTGCCGATCTGGTTGACCGATCGCCGAGACGGGAAAAAGGCCCTGCGGGACGGCGATGAATTGCTCGAAGGCAGGGTCTGCCACAATAGCGCGAACGGTCGCCTGCGCCTGTTGCACTAGGCCAACCTCGACCGCCTCCTCGACCGAGCGCAGAGCCTTGTCCACCACTGCCTGTAGATGCGCAATACCAGGGTTGTATCCGAAGCCTGGATGGATACCGCGAGGCACCATGATCGGCTCTGCACGGCCCTTAGCCTGAAACGGACGCGGCGGACCATCATTGGGTGGCTCAGAGACCGTCCACCCTTCTCTCCGCATCTCATCTTCTGTGACCTGTTCATAGTGACAACCACAGCCCCAGCCATTGGGAGGGAAGTGCGTCAGCCACCAGGGGTGATCAACCGGGAGAATAGTACCGTGCCAGCTCTGATGATCCTGACGCGGCTTTTCGCGCCAATGGTCGGACAGGTAGCGAAGGTATGGGAAACGCTTCTTCTCGCGCTGGATTTTAACCCAAGATGCCGCCGCCTGCGACATTCTGACATTGGTCCTGAATATGGTTTTCAGACGCCTTTCATTGACGATGACAGGCCGGTCTGAGCCTGTGATCGCGGGATCGGTGACTTTGCCCCACCATCCGGCGCGTCGCAGTTCGGGTACGAGATCGCGCTGCCATGCCTCGAAGGTTCGGCCTTCGCGCAGCGCTTGGTCGAGCGATGAACGGATCGTGCGCAAAAGATCGAGCCGCGCGACCTTGGCGACCGTAAAGGCGGTCGCGTGATCCTCGTGCATCATTTCGTGCCAGCGCATCGACGGGCGCAAGTCGCCACGCAGCTCCCAGATGCGCAAGGTATCATCGGGCGGAAGGAAAATCGAAAGGCGGATGTCGGGACTGGTCATGCCGCAATATAGATAATCAGCGCCCACAAAGCCAAGGCTACAGGCAACCAGTGCAGGAAGTGCGGGGATTGGCGGAGGATCATGCCCATGTTGGGTAATCCGCGTCATATTTCGCTAAGGCAGCCGCGACCTGCGCGGGTGTGATCGAGCCGCTGCTTTTTGCGAGCAACACAACAGCGCCAATCTTTCCATTAAACGGACTTCCCAAATTTGCATTGCCTAGTTCAGCAACGAGGCTCGCAACATCACTAGAGGTCGTCCCAGATGTGGGTTGTGTTCCGGAATACTCGGTCCCATCGACCCAAAATCTGTGTGTAGAAGGTGTGCCGAAATTAACCACAGAAGCCATCAGGAATTTGGCACCTATCGTTGGCGTCGGCCCCGTGACGACAGAGGCACCGTCCCCATCCAAGCGGCGTGCAATAGACTGTAGCGCGTTCGTGCTTCCCATGCGGACACCTAGCCTTTGCTGGCCGGCATTAGCGCCAGACGAACAATGGACCATGAGTTGATTAGCGCCAGCCAAAGCGTCAATTTCTGCCCGGAATATCAGCATATAAGCAGAACGGTTGCGCAGGAAGTTTCGTGCCGCGGTTCCGCCTGACAGATAATCGTTTGAACCGTCGCAGTCCATTCGCGCAGGCGGTCCCGCAATATACTGCGGGCGCTCGACCGCATTGACATTATCGAACGTGGTAGCCGTCCCTCCGTCTGCCGTTGTGCTGAACAAACTTGAAACAGCACCGCTAACAACCGTCGCTGTAGAAGGGGCAAGTTCCACGAAATTGCCAATATCAGCCCAAGCGAACGATGCACCCGCCGCCAATGTGGCCGCACTCCAATTGCTGCTGGCCGTTGCTGAACCACTAACATTGGTAGCGGTATCGACTCGGCGCAAAAACTTACCAACATCACCGGCAACAGGCGTGTAGGTCGCGCCCGTTGCGGCTGCAATATCCACCGCACCAGTTCCAGCGCCATCGTCAGCAATCCGCCATTGATAAGTCACTGTGGGCACGGGATAGCCGGAGAATGTCGCAGCCGTAAGGGCCTTCGCCACTCCGACTTGGGGCGCTCCGGGTTCAAACGCAGGAGCGGTCAATTCAGAAGGGACGGTAGGCGTGAAATTCAAAAGTTGACCATTACCCGGCACGAAGTTGGTGAACGCCGTGTAGGAATTGAAGTTACTTACAGTGCCCAAAAATGCATCGTTTGCACCGCCCGGATTAACTTGAATGCGCATCGGGCGCGGAGAAGCTACCCACGGGGTGGCACCAATCAGCGTTACTGTGTCAGGAGAAGCCCCGCCCCATACTTCGGTGCGGTAAAGAGCGCTACCATCATAGGCAATTAACACGCACCGGAAGCCTTCACCTGACACTGGCGGCAAGAAACGAATGTCACTATTATAGCGCCTTCCGTTCGTGCCGCCGTTATCCCATGAGCGCGCACGATTGGCCGCGCCTATGTTCACTTGCGACCAATTAGCCGCAACTTCAATATCGTCAGCAGGATCGCAATAGCGGACTATGTGTGATGGTGCGTTCAGATCGGAACCCATCGGCCCTTGTGTTAGCGCCACAGCATAGCCGTGTTCGTAATCTCCAAACTGGCAAACATCATGGACGCGGGTAAATGTGTTGCCAGAGGGGGCATTGATTGCAGGCGCGCTACCATAAGACAACATGGCCGAACCGCTCGCGTCGTAGATTGTGCCGGTCCCTTGCGGCGTTGCGCCAACCAGAACCTGCCCAGTTGTCAGGTTGATGCGGAATGTCTTGATGGGTGCATCAGGAACAGAGGGGTGCAGGAAAAGAAACCCACGCACGTTACCATCGGCATCCGCCACGCTGTTAAAATAAAGCTGGGGCGAGCCGCCTGCGGGAATGCCAGACATGGAAGCGATTGGCCTACTGATCATCGGCACAACGGCAGGACTATCCGTCCAGACGGCGCGCAGGGCTTGAGGGCTTGCCGAGTTCATCGGTTGATATGACAACAATCCGACCGTCACTGCGTTCATGCAGGTTTCCGTAGTTCATCGTCCCGCTGTGCTGAACGTAATCTAACCCCGAACCGTTGTCGGCAGGAACAAGAGCGGAAGTGCGGCCATTAACTGCATAACGAGCGTAGAAGCGGCGGTTGCCGGGATCGACCGTGCCGGGGCCATGCGGCAGCGTCAGACACCACAGATTGCCAGCATGTGCGCCGTTCTGGACGATGTGCGGAGCGACCATGAAGTGATCGTTAATGCTGGTGTAAAGTGTTGGCTCGTCAAGAATGATGCGCGCATCAATGATTTCGCCGGTTGTAGCGTTGTGTTCTGCAACACCGAACTGGCCCTCCGAATTGGAATATCCCATGATTACGCGGCCCGCGCCGCGAGTAACGGTGTCCACATGCCACGAAGATGCACGGTCGCTTAGGCTGGCTGTGTCGAAGACGTAATCGGTAATCGGCACCACTAATGGAGGTAGCCGCCGCGCTAATATTGCCGCGCGCGATACACCGAGGCCGCCCAGCATTGGCATCAGCTTATCAGCCCGATCAGGGCGGTCGCAGTCGTACCGGTCACCAGAACTCGCGTTGGAGAGAGCGGAAGCGTTTGGCCTGCCGCCACCGCGAAAGTAGCATTGACGCCGTCGCTGCCCCTCAGCACTATATTGCCCGCGCCTCCAACGTAGACTGCTTCCGGAATAACCGCGAGATCGACGGTGTCGCTCGGAGCAATCGCAGACCAGCGCTTCGCACTGCCAAGCTTTTGCGTTGCGGCGATCCCGGCGTCCTGTTTCGCTTCGGTCGCCTTGCCGGTCAGGGCGTCGACCATAGCCTTGAGCCGACCCAGCAGGGTGTTGGCGGCCGGATTGGCTGTCACGAGGCCCAGAGCATCGGCGCCAGCCTCATCGGCGATCGAATTGGCGGGCACCTCGATGCCTCCGGGGCTGGAAGACTTGAAGGTGAAACCACCTGCGGCGAAATTAGGCATTGTTCGTGTTCCTTGTGCAGCTGATCGTGTGGCCTGCCGCATCGGTAGCGACAGCCGAGACCGTTAATGTTGCGCCATCATGCTCGAGCGTCTGGCCCACTTCGGGTAGAGCGATCAGTTCGCTTCGCGGAATGTAAATCGCCGCGCGGCTACCTCTCGGCGTGATTGCAGCCATTCGCGCGATTTCGGGGATCGGGCCGCGCCAGCCATTTTCGACAGTCAGATTTGCTCGTCTCATTTTTGCCTCACTGGAATGCCGACACTGCGCTGGAAAGTTCGTCCGGCGTCAGTCGTCGCGGTGAATTCAATGCCGCAGGTGCTTCCTTGCCCATCCCACTGGATGAGAGTGCGGTAGGTCTCATCCACGGTCAGCCAGAGACGCACTTTCGCAAAGGCGATTTCGGCGGGCTGATGCGGAGCTGTATCGAGGATCGTGAAACCGAGCATCACGCTGTAGGCCGCGACAGCAAAGTCGATCTGGGTGAACGCTTCCCCGTCCTCCAGCAGAGGCGAAAGGTCGATCACAAAATCTGCGATATCGGACGGGTCGACCGCCTCCTCGGCAACAGGGGTATTGGCTGGCAAGCTCATCGTTCAAGCCTCATTTCGCGCGACAGCGAGGTCGCGATGGTAATTGTGCGTGTTGCAGGTGTGGGCCGGTCGAGCGCGGGCGGCGTGCCCGTTCCGAACAAGCCAAGAGCGATCAGCTGGGCGATCATTGCTGGTCTCCTTCAGTTGCCGCTGTCCGCAGGCGAATGGCGTAGCTGGCGCGGTGGAGCGCTTCGTAAAGCGAGCCCTCATCAGCGATTTCGCCGCTTTCCAGGATAGCCAGGATATCATCTTCGCCGGACGCAGCCGCAATGCGATCGAGGAGCGAGCCGGTCATGGTGTGGGCAATGCGCTCACCCTCAACAGCAAGAACATCGTCCAGCAATTCGTCGAGATCGTCCGGTTTGATGCTGCTTTCACCTTCAGCGAAGCTGACCTCTCGCAGGCCCTCGTCCCAATCTTCTGTCAGAGGCTCAAAGATTTCAGGCCCGAGGATCAGATCGCCGCGATAGGGCTGGATTGCTGCGGGATCGATATCCTCGCCAGCATATGTGATTGTGACGTGCGGGAGATAGGATGGATAATCCCAGCTGGCCCCGCCGCGCCGGATTTCCTGATGGCGGTTCGAGAGGCGATCGTCGGCGAAATGCAACACAATTGCACCCTTCTCGCCGAGCTGTTCGACTAAGCGCGGCCCACCGCTCACGCGCAGCGTTTCGCGATCATCAGTTCCGCCCCAAGGCGTGCCAACACCGAACCAGTTCACCGGCCTGCGCGAATAGGCCACGGTCACATGCATATCGTCAGGTCGCAGCGTCTGGCCAAAGCCCTGGCTGCGCGCCCATGCGATCAACTCTTCACCATTGCGCAGCTTGCGGTAGACATAGAGTGGACGGGGATCGTCGGCAGCAAAGCTGGTTTTACCTGTGGCATCCGACTTCTTTGCGTTTTCTGCAAATTGCTCCTCGGAGCTCTCTTTCGGCGGCGCGCGTTCAAAGCCATCACCGTAGATCGAGCGGAAGCTCTCTTCGGTGCGGACCCAGCCCGTTTCCGCCAGAGTTTTGTCTGTCTCTGCCTGAATTTGCGTGTCGAGCTCCTCCTCAACATCGCGCATCACGCGCGGACTGGCGACATCGGTGCCGAAGTTGAAATCGGTAAACCAGCGCGCCGGTCCGTCGTTGAAACTGTCGGATAGCAAGTCAGCATCCGACTTGACGATATCGAGCTTCACACCGGCATGGACCTGCGCCTGTGACAGCGAAGCACCGTCATCGGTGGTCATCGTCTGCGAGAGCACCACTTTCGAAATGGCACCGTCCATGTATTTGCAGAGCGTTTCAAAATTGGTGATCGATCCGCCCTGCGTGACGTGCATCAATTCGACGGCCATCCCTTCAGGAATGGCAATGCCGCTGTCTGTGGCGAAAGCCTGAAGGGCGGCGAGCAGCTGATCGACCTGCGTTTCCGGTGTGCCGGCACGGTATTTGCCGACTGCCGTCGGCGTCGAGTATTTGTCGGTGAAGTTGTTCCAGAAGCGGACCCCATTCCGCTTGAAGAGGGTCGGCCAGTAAAGCCATTCGGCGAGGCCGCGCCCGTAGGGTTCGTCATCATCCGAAGCGCCCGCTGTTGCCACCCAGAATTTGCGATCCGGCAGTTCCTCTCCGCGAATGAGGTCTTCGCGGGTCAGGAGCCGAAGTGAGCCGTCATCGGCGTAGCGGAAGCGGCGGGCATGGCGAACCTTGATCGCAAACTGGAAGAGACCGTCCAGCGGCTGCCAAAGCAATTCCGACACGGAGTAGCCATAGAAGGCCGCGTAAAGCATCCTGTCCGTGATCCGGTCCCATCCGATACGAAGGAGGTTGGCGCGCAAGGCGTCAGCCGCCGCGACAAACCGTGGATCGGTCTCATCGCCTGGCACCACATTCCAATCACGCGAGACCACTGCGCCGCGCCGCTGCTGGAGCGTGGAAAAGACCTGATCGTCTTCGAGGATTTTCTCGTAGACGCCCCAATCGACCGAGCGCAGGAGGCGCGGATCGCGGGCCTGTTGCAGGCCGCGAACATAGGGGCGCGTGATATCGCGCCCGTCTGCGGTGGTCGCTACTTCATCGGTCAGAACCTTTGACCTGTGCGCTTTTCGTGCCGCTTCGGGCGCGAATGTCTTTTGTCAGGCTGCGCGAGACCGCCATTTCAGTATCCCATCATTGTGGAGCGCGAACCGGCTGTGCCGAAGCCGCGATCCGAGTGCTGGCGCGCGCGCGATTGGCCGACGACGCCGCGATTGCCGATCGAGCGGAATTCGATGGGCGCGACATCTTCGTCCGCTGCGGCGCGGAAGTGCATGAGAGCAATGGCGTTATCGCCGTGACGCTGGCCTTTTGCGCCGTCTGCCTTGGAAATGATCGAGCGATCCGGAATTTTCGGCACGCCGCGCACGAGCTTGACCATGCGCGGAATCTTCCAGCGTGCCTTCATCCTTGGGGATCATGATCGTGCGGTCTTCGATAGAAGCGCGCAGTTTGGGCATATAGGCGAGGTAGGTTTTGTCTGAAGTCTGGACGGCCTCGACGCGGTCAAAGCCCCAGCGTTGCTGCATCGCTTCTGCCAGCGCGGAGCCGTTGCCGCGCGCATCCATCTTGCCGGTGGCGAAGAGAGGCAGGCGCGCGATGATCCAGTTGAGGATGAATTCCTGTTCTTTGAAGGGCACATTGCGCATTTCGAGCGTGATGCGTGCGATGAGGCGCATCATTTCGTCACGCTGGCCGAACACGAGCGGTGACACGTCTCCGCTGCGCGCGAAATCCTGCCCGAAGAAGCTGGAATGGCGACGGTCGAAATCAGCGATCCAGGGCGCGACTTCGTCTTCACAGAACTCGCGCACGTAATCGGTGCGGTATTCGTCGCTCTCACGCTCGAAGCCTTCGGGACATTGCAGCCGAATGACGGGCAGGTCTGCCGACATTGCTGCCTCAATCGTAGCGCGGGCGATGTAGACGCCGCTTCCGCGTGCTGGAATGACATCCAGCTCTTCGTCGGCTGCATCGCCATAGGTTTTGCGAAGATTGGTTTCCCATTCGATCTCGGCCTCTGGCGACCAGTCCTGCCCAGTGACGAGGCAGATGCGCTTGTAGAGGCCTTCATCGAGAGCGCGGCGAAGCGTTACACGCTGGACGTGGCCTCGCTTTTTGCCAGCGCGGATATCCTCGATCAGTTCATTGAACGGGTTATCGGCCCCGTCATGCGTGGAAATGAGGACCACGCGGCCACCCCACATGAGCAGTGCCAGCGCGGCCTTGAGCAGCTCTGCAAGCTGATCGTGGAAGGCTGCCTCATCGATGATGACCTTACCCTGCTTGCCGCGCAGCGAGCGCGGTTTTGAAGACAGGGCGACGATCGAATGGCCCGATGGCAGATCGATCCGGAAGGCCTTGATGCCTTCATCCGAACCATCGTCGTAGAGAATTTCCTGCGGCTGCGATGCAGCACGGTCGAACGCCTTGGCGAACATCGCGCAGTAATCGACGAATTCGCGGGTCATATCGAGATTGTAGGCGATGTAGAAGACGTTCATGCCCCCTGCGCCGCGCTGGGCGGCGGTGAGGACGGCGTCGGCGGCAAAGCCATAGGTGATGCCGGTACGGCGGCTTTTCTCGATCACGAGCAGCTGATGCTCTGCGCTCAGCTTCAGCGCCTCTGACTGATAGGGCAGGAGAAGATGCGGAGCAGCGGTCATGACCGTCCCTCGGCATGTTTGAACCGCTTGAAATTCGGGCGAGCCTTGCGCCTTGGCCTGCGCCCAGCGTGGGAGTGATCGGTCCAGTCGCGCCGGCCTTCGGACACGGCCTCGAGAAAGGACCGGGCTTCACCGAGGCCGGAATGGCCATCGAGCGCGACCAGATCGAAGTGCGGCGGCGCATAAGGCGAACGGCGGGGCCGGTAGTGGTCTGAAATGCGCAGATGCCAGATGCGGCCTAGCCGGTCCTTGACCTCGATATAGCGTGAGGCTGTGTGATTGCGCGAGCGCGAGCACTTGGGCATTTCCGTCCGGAGGCCGAGCGATCGAGCCGTCTCCACGACGCAGAAAGCCAGATGTGCGATATCGCCTGGGCCATCTTCGGTCGAACCGGCGACCTTGCGGAGCGTGCAGATCTCTTTCGCCATCAATCGAGCCCCAGCAGTTCGCGCCTGATGGCCTCGATCGTTTCCGGAGTTGCGCCAGCGGTGCGTGCGGCATTCTCTGCGGCGGCGACGGACTTTTCACGTTCCCGCTTGCGCTCTTCCTCGCGGATTTTGGCTTCGGTCGAAGCGTCCAGATTGGCGGTTTTAGATGTCCGGTTGAGGATCAATGAAAGGACATCGAGCTTGCCCAGGTCGATTTCTTCTTCGCCGCCTGCAATCGGAAGGATTGCCTGCGTGATGAGACTGTTGAAGATCTGGGTGATGAGCTGGCGCTGGGCATTGTCGCCTTCGCCGAGCTGGTCACCCAGGGCGGCAGCGGCGATTGAAATGTTCTTCTGCTGCTGGATCGTTTCGCGCAGGTTCTTGGCGTAGCGCCCGACAGACGAACGCGAACGCTCCTCGCCTTCATCCTCAAGCTGGCCGACGATCTGATCAATCGTGCGGCCCTTCGCGATGGCGCGGTCAACGGCTTCGCGAAGGGGATCTGGCAGACTTTCGATAGTGGATCGCGCGCCCATGATCAGCGGCCCGTCTTGTGGCGGTAGACGCCTTCGATGCGCAGATTGCCGTCAGAAACATCGGAGCCGTCCGGCTCGATCTCGGCGACCAGGAACGGTCCGATCTGCTCGACACTGACGAGCTTGTTTTCCTCGAGCCAGCGCAGTTCTTCTGCAACGTCCCGGCGCGCGACGCGGTGGCCAAGGCCAATGAGCAGGCGGGCGATGACATCGTCATTCTGCTGTCCGCCGATATCGTGGAGCAGATCGACGATTGCGCGGCGCACGATTGGCTGGATGACGGCAGGTATCGTCACTGCGTACCCTTTCGCTCAAGCAACGAATGGAGATAGCTGCTGTGAGTGCCGAGCTCTCTTCGCAGGCCAGAAACGCCTTCTTCAACCCGGCCCAACCGCTCGGCGACCTTGCCGATGTCTTTGGACAAATCATCTTTGGTCGGCCGTTTCCGAGCCTCTTCCGCGATAGCTGCGATTTTTTCTTCATTGGCGATCTGGCGATCCGCTGTGGTCCGCGCGAGGACGGAAATCAGGGCAATTTCCTTGGCTATCTCGCTGCGCATCCCCTGCACAGCTACCTCGCGGTCCTTGCGCAGATTTTCGAGATCGGTCTTCGTCGGGAACTGGGTTTTCAGCCAGGCGAAGCCGCCAGCCAGAATGAAAGGGGTGGTGAAGGCAGCAATCGGCCAAAGCGTGCGGATGATTTCGAGCAGGCTCATCAGACTGCCTGCGCCCGAAACTGATTATCGACAAACATGGATGCGACCTCTGCAACGCGATTAAAGTACGCGTGCAGGGCTAAGGCAAAGCTGGTTCAGGGTGTGGGGTGAGCGGGCTTACACCGGGTCTTTTTCGGAAGTGCTGCTTTCGAACATATCGATCTGGCGATCATCGCCGCTGGATGGGCGGCGGAGCGGCTCGGCATTCGCGGCTTCGCTTGTCCGGTTCACGAGCTGCGAGACGTAGGTTCGCGCGGTGCCGAGGATACGGGCGGCTTCGCGCACTGTCATATCGCCGTTTCGCACAGAGGCAAGCACCGGTGCGCGGCGCGCCTCATCAAGTGCGGCGCGGCCAACGGGCAATTCTAGCTCATTCCCGCCGTAAATCTGGGCCATAATCCGAACCCGGCGTGCATCGAGCACTTCGCGGAATGGACTGCGCTCGGGATCCATCGGCACGCGCAACTGCTGTCCACCCAACCGATCGATCAGCTGGAGCGTGTGCCAGGCACCGATGTGATCAGCCATCTCGATCATTTGCGCTGGCCATTTGCGCGTGATTTTCGCGTCTTCCGGGAGCGGCAAATCGGCGAGCGTCAGGCCGGGATGATAGGTGGCGGTCACGGCCTCTTTTCCCGCCAGAGCTTACCCAGAGTGCGGATTGCTTCGTCGAGCTGCGATGTGCGCGATGCCTCGACCGCGACGATCACGCCTACGCCGCGCAATTTGGCCTTCAGCGCGGCGATAACAGCCTCACGTTCGGGTCTGGCGCGCTCTCCGCTGTCTTCGGGCCACACGACGCCTTCACGCGCCAGCCAGCTTTTCAGCGCCTCGATCACGGAAGGGGCTTTGCGGTGGTCGAGGAAGCGCAAGTTGTCGATACTGGTCTGGCGCTTCACGAAGGCGGAAAGCGCGCCGTCGCCCGGATCGTTGATCGCGCCGACCCAGTAAAGGCTCCACCACAGCGCCTTGATCTTGCCGATGTGGGCACGGTCCGGGTTCGGCCCCTTCCAGTCGCGGTTGAGATGATCGAGCAGCTGGCCGAGTTGGCCTTCGTCCATACTCGACATCGAAGTCACGCCGATCACGTCGAGCTGGAGATCCTTGCGCGCCTCGCTATCGAGACCAAGGCGGCGGCAGGCAGCGAGGACGGCGCGCATTTTACGGGTGCGGGCATCGACCGGCTTGCGGGCAGGTTTGCGTTTGGTTTCAGCCATTCTGGCTCTCCCGGTAGCGGCGAAGCGCCTGAAGCGCGTGATCGATCCAGCGGCGCAAGGCGGCGGGCGCAGCGTCGGGATCGCGTTCATTCAGCCAGGTTTGCACACCAGCGATTTCGAGATAGACGCTGACCTTGTAGCCGAGGATCGTGGGCCCGACAGTCCAGCGCTTGTCACCGTAGAGCGAATAGAGCTCTTCCAGCACGTGAAGCGCATCCTGCGGGAATGCGCTGCGCAGATCGCGGGCGAGATCGAAGGCGTCCTTCAGTTCCTGCGCCTTGCGGGGTGTGAGGGCGGTCATGCCGATTGCGCTCCTAAAGCGAGAAGCAGAGCGGCGCTGCCGCTGGCCATCCGGTTGCGGTGGAGGCGTGTTTCGTCGCCTTCGATCAGCGCGCTTACCACGTGGCCTGCCTGCGCCCTGGTGATGCCCAGCTCGCTGGCAATCCGGTCGAACGACAGCCCTGCATCCCAAAGATCGAGGATGGCACGTTCGCGCCGGGTGAGGCCGTCGAGGCTCTTTTTGCGGTAGGGTGGCCGGGGGCGCTGGGTGTGATGCTGTCTAGCCATCACTCCGCGCCCATATTCTTTGCGACTGGCAAAGCCGATCCGGTCGGCTTCGAAGCCTGCTTCTCGCGGATTGCCTCAACTTTGGTCCAGATCCGGGCGACTTCGGTATTCATCGAATGTTGAATGTCGATTTCGGCAGTATTGCAGAGCGCAGCAAGCGTCACCATCACGCCGCCAACTTCCTGTTTAATTTCGCCAACCGGCCTAGAAAAGACGTAGTCCACCAAGGCATGGGCACGATCCGCCGTAAATGCTGGCCAAGTTTGTGCCAATTCCAAGGCTTCTTCGATGAAGCGGTCTGCGCGTTCTAGGCGGTCCGCAGCAATCTCCTCACCGAAGCAATCTATCATCCACCGCGCAACTTCGGCCTGTTTCTCTCTCAAATCACCCATTGGCCAGCTCCAGCAGAACGTCGGCGTGGCATGGCTCGCAGTCGGGGCAGTCGGTACCGTGGGGCTTGCCCAGTGCGTGGGCGTCGCAAAGGCGGCACCAACAGGCGAGGTTTTTGCCCTTGATTTCGGATAGGTCCATCGGCGCGGGCGGGAAGTTGCCGGCAAGGCCCCAGTGCGGCTCTCCCTTCACCCAGCAGCGGAAGATTTCGATTGCGGCCGCAGCGCTCGGCTCACCGATTACTTGCGTAAAATCACTCGCCTTCCACGGATTGCCGAAGGCGGTTGGGCGCGCCACGCTGACGGTGTTTTCCGGCATCCGCGCACCTTTCGAGCGGCGGAGCTGGATCCGGCGCGGGCGCGGATCGGCGGCGGGATTGGTCGCCTCTTCCTTTGACCGGGCGATATCGGCGAAGGGGACGGTGCGGTTGTCGCTCGCGTCCAGCGTGCGGCGTTTGCCGGGAGCAAGGCCGATCAGGCAGCGGTCAGGGGCCAGATGCTGGACATCCGCACGGCTTCCCCGCTGGGGCGCAGGTAGCCGATTGATCCGGCGAAGGGGAATTCAGTGACGGTTTTCAGCATCGGGATTTTCCTCTGCAAGTTGGTGGAGGCCGTACGCGGCGGGCTTCGGTCTTGAGGTTGGCGAGCCGCAAACTGGCGCGCTGGATTTGGGCGGGGAGATTGCGGACACGCCGATCGAACTGCTCCAGCGTCATCCCGTGGATGCGCGTGCTCATCGGTCCCGCTTTCGCAATTCGTGCAGGATGGCTTCGAGCAGCTCGACGGCGCGGAAGAGTGAGCAGAAGATAGACGCCACTGCCGTCAGTCCGGCCAATGCGAAAAATGCGAACAGGATAGTTTCGAAGATGCTCATCACTGCGCCTCCCGCTTGGCGAGCTCGTTGCGCAGCGCCTGCGTGTCGGCGCGCGAGAGGTCCGGGTGGACGGCGCTGGCGGGCAGGTACCGACCGTGCGGAGTGCGGCGCAGGAAGCCCTCTTCGGCCAAGGCGTGTAGCCGGTCATTCGTGCTGCCCAGTCCGCCACCGACTTCAGCAGCTATTTTGCGCTGGGTCGGCGGGTGGCCGTGGGCGGCGTAGAAGGTCTCGATGAAATCGAGAGTGGCGCGCTGTTTCGGCGTCATTGTGTGTCTCCATTGGCCGTGAGCCGTTCGCGGGAGCGCGCGGCAAGGCGATCAGTGAGGGCGAGAAAGGTGGGATCGAGATCGCGCATTTCCTCGGCGCGGCAGAAGCCGTGCATCACCGGTTGAATGATGCCTGCCGCCAGCGCACGTCCGATTTCCGGGAAGGACAGGCCTGCGCTTTGGCGAGCGGCCCAGGCAGCGGCGGCGCGGAGGCGAAACCTGCCCCGGCGCGCGACCACGATGTCCGACATGCGCGCCTCCTGCCGGGACAGGTCCAGCAGGATTGCGAGCACGGGCGGATCGCTGGAGGCGGCTGCGCGGTCCATAGTGGACTGCCTTTTCGGCGTCAATGCGCTGTGCTGATTTTGCCAGTCGATCCCGTTATCTCAACCGCCTGGAGAACGTACGAACTTCGGCCGCATCGAGCGTCACGGCGTGGGGCTACTCCTCGCCGAGCACAATGACGAGAACAACCAGTGGCTGTCCTTCCGCCACAAGATGTGCCGTGCCAAGAGCCATCTGACGATTATCGCTGTCCCTTAATGTCGTTTTCAGTGCTGTGCCGGTCCGTCAGCGACACAAGCCGGCATGAGCCGAACCGTCCCCGTGAAATCGGCATATTTCGGTGTACTCGTCATCGGGATTTCCTTTCAGTGGGATTGGCAAGGGGATTTTCTGCGCCGCCCGGTTCGGCCAGCAGCAAGGCGGTGCCGCAGCGGTCGCATTCGGCGGAGGTGCGCCCGACGTGCCAGGCACTCGCTCCGCAACCGGGCACACCGCCCCGCTGTGGCGGCGGTAAAGCACGCGCAGGCCGCGACTGGCCCTAAGGTCGAGAGCCGCCTGCGACGCGCTCACTGGGCTGCTCCAGCGCTGTCATCACCCAGATCGGAATTGTTCGGGCAATTGGGGCAGGCCCGCGCGTAAGCGTGGTGCATTTGCGTGCGCGGCGTGCCCTTGTGGCGGCGATTGCGCAGGCAGGCGGAAAGCGGGATCGGCTCGTTCCAGATCGGGCAGAGCACTTCGTCCCCGCCCAGCACAGAGCGCACCAGCTGCTCGGCCTCCTCGTAGCTGCCGGTGTAGCTCTGGTTGATGATCCGGCTGACGTAGCCAGAGGATCGCTCCAGCTGGTCGCCAACCTTGGCCTGACTGGTCGCGTCGCAGGCCTGCGCCAGCGTAGCGATCCAGTCCGGCATTTCCGCGCCCCAGGCGGCGGCTGCCTTGATCAAATTCCCGCGCTGCAAAGACGGGTGCGAATTGTTAACCCTAACAATCATGGTTAGCCTACCCCCCCATCAACAAGGCGGGCTTTTCCCGGCAATCCGCGCGGGGCGTAGTCGAGCGTGTGGGTGCGCAGCTCACCGTCGTTGCGATCATCCACTTCGATAATCGAGCGGGTGCCTTCGTTGCGGCGGCGCACGATGGGGTGTTTCGGCCGGTGTTGCGAGCGAGTTTGAAGCGCGTGGCTTCTCCCCGGCGGGCTGGCAGGGCGATTACGTAGCCAGTGCGGGTCAGCGCGGCCATGAACTCGCCTGCGCCTTTCTCGCCCGCCTCTGCGGCAAGGCAGAGCGTCTTGAGATCGAACTCCCGAAGCACGCGCATCGCGGCCCACAGGCGCTGCCTGCCGGAGAATTTGGGCACGCTGCGCCCTGGTTGACGGGGAGCGGTCGCGGCAACGGATTCTCCCTTGCAGCTTCGGTTATTGCGAACCGGAGCGGGTTGACCTGCGTGAGCAGGAGGCCGCGGCGCGACCAGTTATCGATGAGCGAGAAGAAGAGCTGCGGCTCGATCTCGGTGACTGCGAACAGCTCACCCAGAGCGACTGCGCCTTTTGAATGGCGCAGGATCGTCCACAGTCGCCGCGCGGGCGAAGGCGAGAGATCGAAGGCAAGCAGTTGCAGCGGGGCGGAGGCCATCAGCGCGCCCTCCGCCTGCGCCAAACCGACCGGCGAATGGGCAGCGCGCCGTTTCGATCCGGCGTTTGCCCCACCAAGCGAGGTCGATGGCGAGCGTGCCGTCATCCACCGCAAGGTTCGCGCGCGCTCCAGATTGGTGACGATCCGGCGGGTGACGCCGCCGCAGGTGCGGGCAATCTCCAGCACAAGATCGTCTGCCACCTGGACGCGGCGGCAGTAGTGATCGCGCAGCTTGAGCGCATCGGCATCGCTTGCAGGCTGCGCCGGGGTGTGGGCAAGAATGCGGTTGTCGAACCGCTCCCACTCTTTCAGCTTGGAAGGCAGCGCTTCCTCGCCGATCATCAGGATCGCCACCGAAGTCGCGTTGTGAATGTCGCGGATGATATCGACCATCTGCTTCTTCACGAGGTAATCCATCTCATCGATGATGACCGGACGCGGGTGCGCGTTCAGATGTTCGATCAGCTGCTCGAGGATGCGCGGACCGGTCTTTTCGACCCGCACGATCCCGACAGCCTCTGCCAGAGCGGTGAGCAGGCTGCGCTGCGTCCAGATCGATTCGGCCTCGACTAACCGGCATCGAAGCGCGCGGCGGTGAAGGCCGCGCCCACGCTCTTGCCGAAGCCGGAGGGGCCGTAGAACACGCCGAGGCGCGGCATATTCTCGCTGGCGGCGGCGCAATCGGCCATCGTCTGATAAGCGAGCGCCATGTTGGTGAGCTGCGCGTGACCGGTGACCGGCGTGGACCGTTGGCGGTTGGCCTGCCGCTTTGGCCTGCCCTGCGATACTGTGTTTCATGGGTAATTCCTTTCGTGTGAAAGCGGGTTTCAGCCCCGGTTTTCGTTGGCTGGAGGGATGGTGATTTCGGAGGCAGCTTCGCGTTCTTCGGGGAGCCGAATGGCGGCCATCACCTTCGCGGTGCGGTATTCGGAGCCTTGGGCATAAGCCTCTGCCCAGCGCAGGCGTTCTGCATCGACCTGCTCGCCCCGGCGGGCGGCGGCGATCAGGCCGTCAGCCTCTGCAATCTTGTCTTCGACCGGGCGGGTTTGCGGAGCAGGCGCGGCAGGGCGCGTGGCCCTCGCTTCCATTTCGGCAAGCTGATCGGGCGTCGGGGCTTCGGGTTCGGGGCGGCTGCGGATCGAGCGGACGGTTTCGGAGGTATCGTCCTTCAGGCCGACCGGCAGCGTGGTGAGCTTGCCGGCCATTTGCGCATCGTGACGTAGCAGGGCGTCGCGTGCGTCCTCGATCTTGTAGCGGCGCATCTTGTCGCGCAGCTGGCCACGCGCGGCCTTCATGTGGGCGTCCTGATCGCGGCGGCAGCAAGGGCGAAGCGCTCTTCGCTCATCCCGGCGCGCTGGTGGTTGACGGCAATATCGATGAAGCGCCCGTCAGCGTCGAAGATCATCAGCTCGCCCAGTTCGTCCTCATCGCGGCGGACCATCACGTCCTGCCCGATGAAATCGACCAGCGCTGGCGACCAGTAGCGGCCCCGCTTCCACTCGATCCCGCGCTTGCCGACCTTGCGCGTGCCGACGTGAGCAGAAAGGACGATCCGCAGTTCATCGGCACTTGGAGCGCGAGCAGCGTCCGGCGCAGAGGACTGCCATTTTGCGAGCGGGCTGCATCCGAGCGAGGAATGGCGGCGTTGGAAATAGGGCCCATCGGCCCAGTTATCGAGCACGGTTCGAAGCTCTGCCCCGGTCATTTCGGACACGACCAGCGGCTTGCCCGTTTCCTTGCGGGCGCGCTCACGAAGGCGCTGCGCCTCTGCAACATTGTGACCGCAGTAACCTGCCAGCACTTCGGCGCGGGCGCGCTGGAAGGTGCCGAAGACGCGTTCAATGTGCGGCTTCTTTTCAGGCGCTCCGGGAGGGCAGAGCTTGTGCTCGATGCCGAGGAGCTCCAGCGCACTGACGATTGCGGCGTTGAGGTAGCCGGAGCCCTGATCGGTTGCGACCATGCTTGGCCGCGCGCCCCAGGCTTCCATCGTGGAGGACAGCAGGCGGCGCACCGATTGCGCGCTTTCCGATGGCATCACGAGGAAGCGCGTGCGGCGGGAGAAAACGTCGATCACGCCGAGAATGGCGCGGCGACCTTCGACCAGCAGAACGTCGCCCGGTGTGGTGTCCAGTTCCCACAATTCATTGGCGTAAGTGACACCGGCATCGGCGCGGCCCAGCGAAGGCGGCGGGTGCCTTTGTAGGCGTTGGGATCGCGCAGGCTCTGCAGCACGATCGCCGCTTCCCGTTCTGACCGAGCGATAAAGCGCTGGAGAGTGCGCAGATTGGGCGCGCGGTCGAACTGCGCCTCGATCATTTCGAGGATGACGGTTGCGGCAACCTTGCGCTGGGCGATCCACGCGGTGACCGCCTCGGCTATTTCGGGGTTGCAGGAGAACCAGTCTGTGCCCACCGGCCTGCCAAGCTGACGGCTGCCAGCGCGGCGGTTTTCATTGGCGGCAAAGCGGGCGGCAAGATCAGCCTGCGCTTCCGCAGGCAGCGAAGTCACAGCGTAAAGCCGCCCGCCGCCACGCCCCTTGCGCTTGACGGAGTGCCAGCTGTTTCGCTGAGCCGTCTGAGTTATGCGGAAGCGCGAACCTGGCAGGCCTTCGAGATCGAGTTCGGCCAGCTCTAGCGCGGTCAGGAATTGCGGTGCGCGGGCGGTCATTGGGATGCGCCCACCAGAGGCCGAACAAAAGAGGAGCGAGACTCTTGCGGCGCGGAGTGATACGCGCTCCCCAAATGTTCACTTATGAGAACTTTCCGCCGCATAATCATGCTGCCGCTTCCGCACCGGTTTTTGTCCGGCGAAGCATGATGCGCGTTCCGTCTCGGCGGTATCGCGATGGCCAGATATCCCGTGGCTTCATTCCAATCGCGTCCGCGAGAATTTTCTCAGCACGGCCCGAGGCGCGCGAGCGAACAGCTGCTGCGATAGTCTGCTTTGAAATATCGTTTTCGTCGGCAAGGATGGAAAAGTTGAGGCCCCGCTTGCGCAGCGTCGCCTTGATGTCTTCGGGGTGCATGTCCTGTGGCATTCCGTGTCCTGTAACGACTTGTGTAGCGTTTTAGTATGTCGAAACATAAATCAGGTCAAGCACGAATTGAGGCGCTCGAAGCTAGAGGTTGGGGAAGCTCGGCAGCGGCACGATTGAAGGCCGCGCAAAACGCAGCAAAAATTCAACAGGGCGTGCTTGCGGAGAAGGCGGGGAGAGCGCGGCCCACACTCAACGCGATATTGAATGGCTTGCGGACACCTCGGGAAGCGACGTTCCTTGCCATCTGTGATGCGATCGGCGTGGAGCCAGACGAAATTCTACGCCCTGCCCGATCGGTAGCGGAACTGATTGGCGACCATCTTCCAAGTCATGATGAGGTGACGCGTTCGCCGCTCGCCTATCTCGCTGGATCGGGGTTGGATAACTTAGAGCCGGTCGAAACCTTGACCTCGTTCTGGTCCGCCGCTACGATGTGGTGGCCTCGGCAGGCGGCGGCCTGATCCCGGTTTCCGAAGACAGCGAGAGCATGGCTTTCCCGCGCGCCTGGTTAGCGCAGGTCAATGTTCCGGCTGACAAGGCGGCGCTGGTTGCGATCAAGGGCGACAGTATGGCCCCTGACGATCCCCGACGGTTCCACAGCTCTGCTTCATCGCAGCGCAGAAATGATCGGCGAAGGGATTATGTGTTCAGCCGGGACGGCGGTGTCTCGGTGAAGCGGATCAAGCGGATTGATACCACTGGCAAAGTGCCAGCCTCGCTCGCAATCATGTCTGACAATCCCTCCTATCCACCCGAGATGTTGAGCGGAGAGGAGATGAACGCCTTGCGCTTGATCGGGCGGGTCAGATGGGTGATAGCCCCGATCTGAGTAGACTTCGGACGGAGCTAATGATGAAGCAGATCGTAACAACGCTGGCGATGGTGACAATGCTTGCGGCTTGCTCCGAAGGAAAGACTGGACAGACCACGCTCGCCGATCCACTTGATTTCCGCCTACTGGATGATGGATCGAAGGTAGCATCATTTACGCTCGATCAAACAACTGGGTCGGCACGCTGCTGGCCGAGCGATGAGAACTTTGATTGTATTTTCGTCAGCGTTAGCGGCAGCTCTCCGGTTTGGCGGAGCTGGCTTGTCCGGGACAGTGTCCTCCCAAGACCCTACAACCTCTTTCTGCCCGCAGGCGGCTATTCGTGTAGTTTGGTAGACCTCGGCATTTTGATGAAATCTGAAGAGGTACAAGGCGCGGTCGCAAGTTCTATTGAGCAGACCGAGCGTGCTGATCGCTTCTCGCCATGGTCACGTCAGCGAGTTCGAAGATTTGCTTGCGCAGCAAGGCATAACTCAGCAACTTCACTTTGATTGTTTTGGCGCGCTAGATGCTGTGCGGCTCGGAGGCTGGGATGCTTTGGTGAGTGATCAGCTGACCCTGCCTGGCGCTACGAGGTAGCTATAAGTGCTGGCCGCGAGCACCTTTATCTGCCTTTCCGCTGGCCACGCTCATTGTCTGGCTGAGAAGCTGATCCAGCGACCATTTTGCGCAAGCCCGAAAAATGCCCCAGAATTGATTTGAGCGGCTTTTGGCCACTCCGGGTGCCGCCGCGCTGTTTTTGCCGTGTGCGCCAGCGCACAGGCAGCTGAGCCTCTATTCGAGCGCTCAGCCAACCTGCGACTTTGGCTCAATCGTCAGTGCTGAGCATTTCTTCGGGCAGTTCGATGATTGCGGCGGGCGGTTTGCCGTTTTCGCAGTGCGGCTCGATCTCGTCGATTGTGAAAGCATCGAAGTCCAGCGCGAAAAGACCGTCTGCAGTCGCTTCGTTGATGGTGAAGCCATAGCGGCGCTGCTTGTCGCGGGTGGCCGGGAAGTCGCCTTGCGAGGCATCGACGGAAAGGCGACAGCTTGCCCTTGTCAGGGCCGGTACCAAACGCGATTGCCAGAGCGGTGGTTTCGCCTACCAGCGCCAGCTTCGTGGCCAGTGCCGCGCCGATCTGGACGCGGATGTAGCGAGCGGGAGGTCCGCCGTTTCGCTTTTGCATCGAGCGCGCCGCCATTCTAATGCCGTCATTGGGAACGCTTGCCTTTGCGGCAGGTGCGCAGTTTTCAATTACTTTGAATGCCATCGATTTTCTCCTGATCCAGATGCACCGGGCAAATCCGCGCTTTACCTTGCGCTCCCGGCGTGCCGCAGATCAGGCGAAGGCGATAAGCGGGGCCAAGCTCACCACCGCAGCCCCGCAAATCAGCGCCGCCTACTGATCTGGTCATGGATCAGACGACGCCCCCAGCGGCCACCACGCCGACAATCCGCATTCTGAAGCCCGGACCCTTGCGAAGTGTCGAAGGCACCAAGGTCACGTTCGGCCTGGCAGAGCTGCACGCGATTGCCGACGGTTACGATCCTGAAAGCGATCCTGCGCCGCTGGTGATCGGCCACCCCAAGATGGATGATCCTGCCTGGGGCCGGGTTGGCAGCCCCGCGTGGAAGATGGCCAGCTGGTCGCGCACCCTGCCACAATCGAAGCCAGCTTTGCCGAGCGCGTCCGCAAGGGCGATTACCGCAAGGTCTCTGCCCAGCTCGACCAGCCCGGCAATCCCCACAATCCCAAGCCCGGCCAGTATTACCTGAAGCACATCGGCTTCCTCGGCGCACACGCGCCGGGTGTGAAGGGCCTGGGCAGTGTCCAGTTCGCCGAGGGCGACGAAGGCCAGCAGACCGTCACCGTCTATTCCTAAGCCTTGCAGAAAAGGAGACCACCGTGTCCGACAAGAAGACTACCGACGACAAAACCGCCGCCACCCAAGCCGCCATGGAAGTGAGCTTTGCCGAACGCGAAGCCGATCTGACCCGCCGCGAAAAGGCCGCAGAAGAACGCGACGCTGCCAATGCCAAGGCCGCAGCCGTCGCCCGCCACGAAGGCAACGTCAGCTACGCCGAAGGCCTGATCGAAAACGCCTAGCTCGCCCCTGCCGGTAAGGATTTGCTGATCGGCGTGCTCGACCAGCTGGGGGAAGTGGGAACCACGCCAAAGTCAGCTTCGGTGAAGGGGAGACGATCCGCCCTGACGCCGCGCTGAAGAAGCTGCTCGAAGGCGCTCAGCCGCTCGTTTCGCTTGGTGAAGCCGCCAAGCCGGAAGCCAAAGGCAAGGCGTGACCAGCTTTGCAGCCCCTTCCGGCTACGACGTCGATCCCGCCGCAGCGCAGCTCCACGCCGACGCGAAGGCCATTCAGGCCAAGAACCCGAAGCTCGGCTGGATGGACGCTGTCCTTCAGGCGCAGGCTGCCTAACCCCTACGCTTCGCTGCTTGAGGGCAGCGGGGCACCTATGGGTGCGCGGTCTTCGTCCTGCTGCGCGCCCACCACTTTCCCGATTTGACCAGGAGTAAGTTCCGATGCGTTACCCCCACACCCCTGTTCTGGCGCTCACTGTCGCCAGCCTTGCCGCCGCCGCTGCTCCCAGCCGCTTCATCGGCCACGATAGCCAAATCGCCGCCGCAGGAACCCCAGCTTTGGGAATTTCCGATTACGCTGGCGATCTTGGCGCTGCTGTTGCCGTAACCGTGCTGGGCACCCAGCGTGTGGAAGCGGGCGGCGCTTTCAACGCTGGAGACAGCATCGAAGTTGGCGCGGACGGTAAGGCCGTTGTGCTGGCGGCAGGCGCGAAAGTTGCCGTGGCGCTGCAAGATGCAGCTGGCGACGGCGATTTCGTCACCGTGCTGCTCACCCCTTAACTCTTTGCCTGGCGGGGCGCGCGGCGCGCCGGTGCCCCGCTGGCCAGTTTCACGCGCGCTGCAACCGATTTGAAGTCCCCTTTAAGGAGCAATGAAAATGAACGCCACTACGGGCCAGCAGATGAACGCCGCACAGTCGCGCGTCGTCGACCCCATCCTCACCGAACACGTGCGCGGATATTCCAACGCCACGATGATCGGCAACCGCCTTTTCCCGATCGTCGATATGCCGACCCGCGCCGCCAAGCGCATCGAGTTTAACCGGGAGGCGCTGCGCCGCGTGCTGACTGCCCGCGCGCCCGGCACCAACATTGGCCGGTACACGATGAGCTACAAGGGTCTGCCGGTGAACCTCACCCAGGACGCCCTGCAGGCGGTGACTCCGGTCGAGTTCCAGGAAGAGGCTGGCGCAGTGCCGGGCATCGACCTCCAACAGGAAAGCGTGGACGTGGTTCTCGCCGTGATCGCGCTCAGCCTCGAAATCCAGCAGGCCGAGCTGGCACGCAATCCCGACGCCTACGATGCCGCGAACAAGCTGGCGCTGGCCGCTGGCGACAAGTGGACGGTGGCAGACAGCGATCCGGCTGCCGTGATCGAAGACGCCAAGGAAGCGATCCGTAAGCGTACCGGTCGCCGCCCGAACACGCTGGAGCTGTCTGCAACGGTCCGCTCTGCGCTGAAGGTTCACCCGAAGATCCGCGATCACTTCAAATACATGACCTCGGCTGCGATCTCCGACGTGATGCTGGCGCAGTATTTCGACGTGGAAAGCGTTGTGACCGGCGATGCGATCTACGATCTCGACGATGGCAGCACGGTCGATGTCTGGGGCAGTGATGCGATCCTCGCTTACGTTGCGCCGGAAGGCATGCGCAACATGCGTCTGCCCAGCTACGGCTACACCTATCGCCTGCGGGGCCATCCCTTCGTGGAAGCGGTGGAATACGACCGCAACACGCGCAGCTGGGTGAACAACGTCATCGACGAACAGTCCCCCGAAATCGTTGGTTCCGACGCCGGTTTCCTGATCCAGGGCGCAGTCTGATCCACGCGTCTGGCGGCGGGCGGTTTCCCCTCGAAACCGCCCGTCGACACCCTTTCTCTCAAGGAGCACTTCCGATGAAAGACTTTGAAGTTATCACCCCGCTCTCCAACGGTCGCGGCAAGCCGCCGCACAAGATCGGCTCCGTTGTTGCGATGAGCGATGAAGACGCTGCCTCGCTGGTGGCAGTTGGCGCGCTGCGTCCGCTCGCCGGTTCCGGCACTGAAGCAGGCGGCAAGCCGGTTGGCACTGCCCAGCGCGTTGCTGCGGCGGCAAGCAGCGGCAGTGACCCGGATCTCCGGCTTCCTGACCACGACGAAAGCGATGCGCGCTGAACTGGACAAGCTGACTGTCAAGAAACTCGACGCCCTGATCGAGGCCGAGCAGGTTGCAATCGAAGGCACCCCGAACAAGGCGGGCAAGATCGAAGCTGTCATCGCCTCTCGCTCCGGCAAGATGCTCGGCACGCTTGATCGCGGCCAGCTGCTCGATCTCGCCGCCGCGTCTGGCTACGCCGATGTTGCTGCGCTGGAATTGGCTGAAGACGCCGCCGACGATGAAATCCGCGCCTCGCTGATGCGTGTCGCCGCCGCGCAGGCTGACTGAAGCCTAACCGATGCGCGTCGTCTCTCTCGTCAAGGCTCCCGCTGAAACGCTTGTCCGCCCGGTTGATCTGGGTGGGCAGGCGGTCAGCGCGGGTGTGGCCGAAGTCACGGCGCGCGGCATCGTTGCCGAGGTCGCCCCGCTTCTGGCGCAGCCGATGATCATCAGCGGCGATCTGGAGCTGCGCGTGACAGGCGGCACCGATGGGGAGACCTATCTGGTCGCGCTTACCGCATCGATGCAGAACGGTTCGATCCGCAAGCTCGATCTGGAACTCACCGTGATCGATGGCGCGTGGACGATGCCGGACGGGCGCGCCGATGCTTTCGGTGGCGGATTTCGTCGCCCGCGTCGGCAAGGATGCTGTGCTGCGCCTCACCGATCTGGGCGATGGCCGGATTGACAAAGGACTGGTGATCGGCGCGCTGATCGATGCCCAGGCGCAGGCCGAGGCGCATCTTGCAGGCCGGTACCGCCTGCCTTTCGCCACCGTGCCCACACTGCTGACGGCGATTATCGCCGATCTGGCACGCGCCGGTCTTTACGAAGACGAACTGCCCGAAAATGTGGAGAGCAAGCGCAAGATCGCGATGCGCAATCTGGAAGCGCTGCGCGACGGCAAATTGCAGCTCGGCGTCGAAGCCAGCTCGCCCAGCGCCGCGCCAGCCGATCCCATCAAATTTGACCCCGGCACCCGCGCCTATCCCGACAGTCTGAAGGATTACGGTTTCCGATGAGCGGAGCCTTCATCTCGATTGTTCTTGAGAAGCGGCTTTCCGAGCAGCTCGAGCGCGCGATCCGCGAGGCCGTGGATCTCGACGCAGGCGCTGGCTGAGGTTTCGGAGAAGATGCTGGCGAACACGCGCGAGCGGTTCGACGCGGAAACCTCCCCGCTGGGCGTGCCCTGGAAGATGAGCGCGCGCGCTGCTGAAACGGGCGGCAAGACACTTTACAAGGACGGCTGGCTGCGTCGCGGGCTTGACCGCCGCTCCGGCGCGACCTTTGCCGAGGTTGGCGTGAAGCCGACCGGCCCGCAGGCGACCTATGCCTCGATCCATCAGTTCGGCGGCACGATCCGCGCCCAGGGCAGCGCCCTGCGCACGCCCTTTGGCCCGACGCAAGAGCGTGACAATCCCCGCGCGGCCTTACCTCGGCTTCAGCGAGCAGGACCGCACCGATATCACCGCAATCCTGACGGACCATTTGCGGGATACATTTGGAGAGGCAGCTTAGTGCCTTGCGAAAGCGTCTCCTTGCCCGGTGGCGGTAGCGCAATTGTCTGCACTGGCGGACGGGTAAAGCGCTGCAAATGTGGTCGTCGCTCCACGCGGCTTTGCGACTGGAAAGTTGCCAGCAAGCGCTCTGGCACTTGTGATGCCCCGCTCTGCGCAAATTGCAGCACAATGCCCGCCGACGACAAAGATCTTTGCGCGGAGCACGCTCGTGAGTTCCAAACTTGGAAATCAGAAAGGAGCGTCAGCCAGTGATCGCGCTCCAGCCCTTCGTTGACCAGCTCGCCGCCGAAACGAAATACGGCACCGTCGAGGGCTTGATCGAATTCGCGCAGCTCACTTCGCCGCCACGCAATCGGCCTGCCGCTTACGTGGTGCCGGAAACCGAGAGTGCCGACGGTGGGCTGCGGGTAGGTGCCTGACGATCAGAAGATTCTCTTCCGCTTTTCGGTGGTCCTTGTCCTGCCGCCTCCTGGCCGGACCAAGACCGGCGTCAACGAGCAGCTCTCCGTCGAGCTCAAGCGGATCCACGCCGCGCTGTTCGGGTGGAAGCATCCGGAGGCGACTTCGGGTTGCCTGCGGCTGGGCGGCCGGCTGCTCGATCTCGACGCCAGCGCGCTCAGCTGGGCCACCAATTTCGGCTGCCACTACCGTGAAAGGAAAACATCATGACCAAGAAAACTGCCGCACCCGCTGCGACAAAAGCGCCTGCGGAAACCACGCCGGAAACCGAAGGTGCGGTGAGCGAGAGCACCCCCACAAGCTCACCTTCCGTGCGCCAGAGCGGTCTTCAGATCGACGGCTTCGGCCTGCCTGTCAATGGCCCTGCGCGGGCACGGGTGCTGGCCGAACTGGGGAGCGAGGAGAAGGCGCAGGCCGATCCGCTCACCGCGCCGAAGGAATGGAATGATGCGCTGGCCGCCAAGGCGAGCGAACTGACGGAGAAGTTTTATGGTTGATACCTTTCGCGTGATCGCGGCCAAGACCGAAGTGACTTACGGCACCGACGCGGCCCCCACGCTGGCGGCCAACGCGGTGCTGACGCGCAATTATTCCACCACGCCGCTGGAGGTCGATCAGATCGACCGCAACCTCGACAGTGCCAAATACGGCGCGACGCGGCAGAAGCCCTCCAACGCCCGGATGCGCTCCAGCTACGAAGTTGAACTGGCAGGCAGCGGGGCTGCGGGCACTGCGCCCAAATGGATGACGCTGCTGGCGGCAATGGGCATGAAGCCTGCTGAATTGACGGCAGGGCAGGATGCTACCCAAAAATTCGCCCAGCCGACAAACCCCAAGGGTTCACTGACCGAATACGCCTGGGTCGATGACCAGCTGCGCAAGATGCTGGGTCAGCGCGGCAGTTTCACGCTGGACTTTACCGCTGGCGCGCTGCCCTTCGCCTCGCTTTCGACCACAGGCCTTGTGCCGACAGCCGCTCCGCGCGCAGTCCAGGTGCCAGCAGCTGCTGATTTCACCGGCTGGACCGAGCCGCTCGAAGTCAACAACGAGAACTCGCTTGCCACGCTCGACGGATTTGCGGCCGTAACACGCTCGCTGCGGATCGAGACCGGCACGCAGGTCAATCTGCGCAATCTGGTTGGTGCTCGCTACGTGAAGAGCGGCAATCACAATGCGACCGCCCGGATGGTGGTTGAAGCGCCTTCCGTCGCGGCCAAGGATTATCTGGCGAAGCTCCAAACCGGCGACCTGATTGCCTGGGCGTTCACCCACGGCAAGGTGGCGGGCAATATCGTCGAGGTCTCCGGCACGAAGGCGCAGATCACCGCAATTGCCGAGACGGAAGAAGACGACACGCTGATGTTCGATATTTCGCTCCTGCTCACCGTCGATGGCGGCGCGGACGATCTCATCCTGATCGCCAAATAATACCCGGCCCGCCCCAGGTGCGGCTGCAGGCGCATCAGGGCCACGACAATGGAAGGCGGGCAGGACTGGGAAGCCCGCCTTCCACCCCGTTTCAGCAAAGGATCAGACCATGTTCAAAATCGTCGAGGACCGCCGCACCTGGCAGCCGGTTATCTGGCACGGCTTTGCCGAAGACGGCAAGCGCGTGCGCAACAAGATCGAAATGCAGTTCCGGATGCTGCCGAGCGACGATTACGCGGCCCTGATCCAGAACAGCACCGAGCTTGCCGCCGGAGCGCGCGAGGCCGAGGGCGAAGACGAAGCCAAAAGCCTGTCCGAAGCGGCGGCGGAATATCTGGTCGCCAGGCAGAACCTCATCCTCGACTGGAAGGGCGTGGCCGAAGCCAACGGCGATCCGATCAAGTTCTCGCAGGAAAATCTCGCCCGTCTGTTCAACTGCGCCTTCGGCACGCTGGAGGCCACGATGCTTGCCTATCGGCAGGCGATGGCCGGAGGAAAGGATGCCCGAACGGGAAACTGAAAGCGCTCGCGCGTCGCTGGGCATCCGGCAGAACGGGCGGGCGCAAGATCAGCGACGATCCCGCGACGCAAAACGCCAAGCTCCCGCCCTGGCTGGAGAAGCGCAGCGCAGAGGATCAGCTGATCGAAGTTCCCCTGGCGGATATCGACGCGGTCAATCTGTTCCTCGCGCTCGACACCCAGTGGCACCGGCACGCGATGACCGGACACCGCACCGGGGTCGATTACGCGGCGATCAGGCCGACTGCCGACCTTTACGAGATCAAACCGACGCCCGCACTGATGTCCGATATCCGGATGATGGAAGCGGCGGCGCTGGCTGCATTTGCAGAGGCCGAGACCAGGAGGGCTAGGCGATGAGTGACCTGATCCTTGGCGCGCGCCTGGAAGCGGACAGCAGCGGCCTTGTCGGCCAGCTCAGCCGCGCGGAAACCGAAGCGCGCGGGCTGGAAAGCGCGCTGGAGCAGGCGGGCAGCGGCGCGCGTCAGTTCGATGCGGCGATGGACGGCGCAGGCAATTCTGCCGCCAGCGCCGCCACCAAGCAGCGCCAGCTCGATGGTGCGCTGGAAGACACGGCCCGGTCTTCGCGCAGCGCGGCTGGCGCTTCGGAAGCGCTGGCTGGCTCTCAGGGACGGCTGGCGGCGGCTAGCAACGTCGCCAACGCCGCAGCGGGCCGTCAGCGGGCTGGCTATCAGCAGCTCGGTTTCCAGATGCAGGATGTGTTCCAGCAGGTTGCGCTGGGGATCAATCCGCTGGTTATCCTTGCCCAGCAGGGCGGCCAGACGGCGAGCGCAATTTCGCTGATGGGCGATAGTGCAGCGGGATCACAGAGCAAGTTCGTGCGCTTCGCCACCTTCCTTTCCGGCCCTTGGGGCGCGGCGCTGTTCGGCGCGGTGACGATTGTCGGTTTCCTTGTGCAGAGCCTGTTGCAGGCCGATGACGCGGCGGAGCAGGCCGAGCTCTCCAGCTATGCCCTGTCAGACGCGCAATCGATCCTTGGCACGCAGATCGATCTGACGACCGGCAAGCTCCGCAACCAGAACCGGCGCCACCCTTGCTCTTGCCCAGGCGCAGCTCGCTCTTGGCCGGGTCGAGGCAATCCGTTCGCGGCAGGAGGCGCAGGACACATTTACCGATATCCGGCGCGGCGAGGTTAGGCTTGAAGCCGGGTTTGGCGGCGGGCTTCGGCTTGAGCGGCGCGGCGATGGTACCGAAGATCTAGTTTCCCGCTTTCAGAGCGGGCAGAACACGGCCTCTCAAGTGCTGGCGCAGCTGGAAAACCGTTTCGACGGCGGCAGCATCACTTCGGACGCCTTTCAGCGGGCAGCGAGCGCGATTGCCAATTACGAAATCGCCGGTGCGAACATCGATATTTTCGAGGACGCGCAAGCGGCGCTCGGCGGCGATAGCGGAGCGTTGCAGCAATTTCTCCGCCCCAATGCCGCCAGCGATCGCGGCGGCGGCAATCCGCGCGGTGGCGGCTCCAATACCAGCGCGGCTGAACTGCGGGAAGCCAATCAGCTCGCCGAGCAGATTGACCGCACGATCGAGCAGACCAACGATCGCTTCTCTGCCCAGCCAACGCTGATCGAAAGCGCGCGGGCCGCGTCTGGCGAGCTGGACGCGATCATCGCCGACCTTTCCGCGCGCCAGCCGCCTGATTTTGCCGAGACGATCAGCAGCGCGCAGGCGGCGCAGGCCGTCATCGCCCAGTCACTCACCCGTCCGTTCGAGGAAATGGAGGAAGCGCACTGGCGGCAGATCGATGTCCAGGAGTTGATCCTTGCTGGCCGCGAGGATGAGGCCGAAGCGTTGCAGCGGATCGAGTATCTGGTCGACCGCGTCGGCTTTGCCACGGAAGAGCAGCGCGAAGCGATCCTCGCCAACGTTGAGGCCGAGCGCCAGCTTAACGATCAGCTGGAAGAGCGCCAGGAGCTGATCGGTGCCTATCAGGATGCCATCGGATCGGCTCGCGGGGATTTGGAAGCGCTGCTGAGCGGAAACGGGGAGGATTTCCTCGCCAATTTCCAGCAGACTTTCCAGCAGCTGCGTGGGCGCGTTCTGACCGAGCAGCTTTTCGGCCCCGCCTTGCGCGAGCTGGACGATTACGTCCGCGAGAATACCGGGATCGCCACCTCGGTCGATATCATGCGCGCTGGCACCGAAGAGGCTGGCGACGCGGCCACTGACTTTGCCACCACACTGGCCGGAGCCGATGCGCGGGTTGCGGGCCTGTTTACGCGGACCAACGCGCCTGCCAGCGCAGGCGGCGAGAGCAGCTTTGAGGCGTCCTTCGCTGAGTTCTTTGCCGCTCCGGGAGCGACCGAGACCACCGCCGCCGAGGCGACCAAGGAAAACACCGACGAAATCCGCGTTATCGGTCGCCGGGTTGATCGCAGCGCGCTGGCGCTTTCGCCCGAGCAGTTCTTCAGCCGAATGTCCGCCGATGTGGCCGGGCCAATTCTGGAAGGGCTGAACGATACCTTCGGCGTCGAGTTCTTCACCCAGTTCGAAGCCACCTTCGCAGGCGCGCTTTCGGGCTATGCCCGCGCGGGCACCGTTGGCGGCGTGCTGGGCGGGTTGCAGGGCCTTAACGCGGACTTCGGCGCTGATATCTTCGGCAAGGGCACGGCAGGCTTCTTGGACGGAATTCTTGGCAAGGCACTGGGCGGCGCGCAGTCCGGGCAGCTTGTCAATTCGCTGGCAGGTGCCATCGGCCTCGATCTCAACCAGACAGGCTCTACACTGGGCGGAGCGGTAGGCAGCTTCCTCCCGATCCCCGGCGGCGAAATCATCGGCTCGATCGCGGGCGGACTGTTCGGCAAGCTGTTTGAAAGCAAGCCCTTCGGCACCGCCTCCCTCACCGGCGCAACGGGCAGCTTCAATTCAGCCGGCAAGCAATCGGACATCGCCAGCGGTTTGGGCGGATCGGTCCAGCAGGGCTTGCAAAGTATCGCCGAAAGCCTTGGCGCAGAGCTGGGTGCATTCCGCGTTTCCATCGGCACCTACAACGACAGTTTCCGTGTTTCGACCACCGGGCAAACCGGCAAGCTCAGCGGCAATTCGTCCAGCGAGGCCCGGAACGAAAGCCAGCAGGGCCTTTACCGGTTCACCGATGAAGCGGCGGCGGTGTCCTTCGCTTTGTCGGACGCCATCAAGGACGGCGCGCTGATTGGCCTTTCCGCTGCCCAGCAACTCGCCATCCGCTCGACCACCGATATCGACAAGGCGGTGAGCGAGGCGCTGAAGGTCGGCACGCTAGAGCAGCTGATCGCTGGTCTGTCCGACGATTATTCGCAGGCGCTGCGCGATTTCGAGGATGAGACCGAAGAGCGGCTGCGCATTGCCCGCGCTTACGGCCTCGATATCGTCGAGGTTGAGCGGATCAATGCCGAGGAGCGCGCCGACATCGTCGAGGCGATCCTGGCTGACCGCGTCGGCTCGCTGCGTGACCTTCTCGAAGACCTTGCCTTTGGCGATCTGGCCGAAGGCACTCTGGCAGAGCGCCGCCAGCGCCTGCTGACCGAAATTGCCCAGGCCGAAACCGACGCCGCTGCGGGCGAGGACGGCGCAGCGGACCGGCTCGCCAGTCTCAATCGCAGCCTGATCGATCTGTCCCGCGACGTCTACGGAACGGCGGGCGATGAGTTCGGCGCGGACCGGGATCAGGCCATCGCCTCTGCCGAGCGGATTATCGCACTGGAAGAAGCGCGGCTTGCCGATCAGACAGACGCTGTCACCAGCCGGATCGATGAAAGCAATCGTCTGCTGGAAGAGCAAAACGCGATGCTGGCGCGCCAGATCGCTGCGACTATCGCTCTCGGGATCGCACCGGGCGGCTCCTACCCAGCGGGCGGCGGACGCCCGATTGAAACCACGCGGGAAATCATCTGATGGCGGAGGTCTTCTGGCTGCGCGCCTTGCCGCGCGATCCTGCCACGGCCCAGCCGGTGGAAGTGTTGCTGGCTGGCGGCGGGCAGGATGCCCCTTACCGTCACCCGCTGGACAATCGCCAGTACCGCGCCGGGATTGTCGCGCGCCCGCTGTTCTCGGCAACGCTCGGCTTCTCCTCCGAAGGCTGGACTGGCCGCACCGCGCCGCAGACAAGCGCCGTCGGCTTTGCTCCTGCAGACGAAGCGCTGAAGGATACGCTGGCAGGCCTGGTCTGGGATAGCGCGCCCATCACGATCGAGACCGGCGAGGAAGGCGCGCTGCCAGCGCCGCTGCTAGCCGGGACCGTGAAGGATGCCGAATTTACCCGCGACGGGCTGACACTGACTGTGGTGGATCTGAGCGACGGTCTGGAGCGCGCTGTGGTCTCCGAGCGGTTTGCCGGTACCGGAGGGATCGAAGGCCCGGTGGAAGCCAAGGACCGGGCGAAGCGGCGCAGTTTCGGCTACGTCTTCAACGTCGAAGGGCGGCTGCTCGATGTGGCCAACTCGATTTACGAATTCAGCGATCCCGGATTTGCCTTCACCAGCTGGTTGGCGATCCGCGACAAGGGGCGCAGCGGACCGTTCACCGTTCTCGCCTGGCAAGGATCGGTCGGGGCGACATTTGCGGCCTTGCAGGCCAGCGCCCCTGTGCGCGGCGGCGCGGTTGTCGCCCCCTCCATCGCCTGCGCAAAATGGTGGACGGTGCCTTCTGGACCGCTGACGGCCGATGTGATCGGCAGCGCAGGCACTGGTGGATCGATGCAGGCCGCTGCCATCGCGGATGCCCTTGCGGCCTCCGGAAGCGGACTTGCGGTTGCCGGACTGGCCGCTGCAAACGCGCTGCGCCCTTCTATCACCGGACTGCACATCGGCACGGACCGGGAGACCTTCGCGCAGGCCATCGACCGGCTGCTGCTGGGTGTTTCGCTGCTCTGGCTGCCGCAGGCGGACGGGACGATTGCCATTCTACCTTGGGCTTTCGATGCCGCTGCACCGGTGTTGAAAGCCGATTTCAGAGGCCGTGCAAGAACCTATCCTCCGCACTCCGAACGCCGCATCGGCTTTCAGCAAAACCAGCGCCAGCACTCAGATAGCGAGATAGCAGGCATCCTGCTCGATGAGCTGCTCAACGATGGTTCGCCGGTGACATCTGGTGATCTGCTCAATAGCGAGCAGCGCTGGAGCGAGGTCGGGAATGACGACGGAAATCGGCCGGAAGACGGGGCGACGCGCACTGTGGCGCGCGGTTCCTATGTTGCCGCGACCACCTATCAGACTGGCGACGTCGCGATATGGGAGGTCGCAAGCGGAGGAAATGGCAATAGCTATCTTCGAATTGGGCCGGGCGGCACGGTGGGAATTTCGCCGAGCAATGGCAGCAAATGGGCGCTGTTTGCCTTGCGCGGGCAAGAAGGCGCAGCCGGGCCGGATGGCGTCGACGGGCAGGATGGCGCGCAAGGTCTGCAAGGCGTGCCGGGCCAGAACGGCGTGGACGGCATCAACGGAGACGATGGTATCTTCCGCGAGTTCGTTTGGCGGCGCGCGGCAACCCAGCCTGCCACACCGGGCGGCAATGGTGTTCCCTCTGGCTGGAGCGATGATCCGCCGGTCGGGACTTTGCCGCTGTGGATGTCGGTTGCGCGGCAGGAGCTGGATGGCACGCTGATTAGCGGCGAGACCTGGTCGGTACCGGTCCGGCATGACGGCCCGCCGGGCGACGATGGACAGGACGGCGCGCAAGGTCAGCAAGGTCTGCAAGGCGTGCCGGGCCAGAACGGCGTTGACGGCATCAACGGAGACGATGGTATCTTCCGCGAGTTCGTTTGGCGGCGCGCGGCAACCCAGCCTGCCACACCGGGCGGCAATGGTGTTCCCTCTGGCTGGAGCGATGATCCGCCGGTCGGGACTTTGCCGCTGTGGATGTCGGTTGCGCGGCAGGAGCTGGATGGCACGCTGATTAGCGGCGAGACCTGGTCGGTACCGGTCCGGCATGACGGCCCGCCGGGCGACGATGGACAGGACGGCGCGCAAGGTCAGCAAGGTCTGCAAGGCGTGCCGGGCCAGAACGGCGTTGACGGCATCAACGGAGACGATGGTATCTTCCGCGAGTTCGTTTGGCGGCGCGCGGCAACCCAGCCTGCCACACCGGGCGGCAATGGTGTTCCCTCTGGCTGGAGCGATGATCCGCCGGTCGGGACTTTGCCGCTGTGGATGTCGGTTGCGCGGCAGGAGCTGGATGGCACGCTGATTAGCGGCGAGACCTGGTCGGTACCGGTCCGGCATGACGGCCCGCCGGGCGACGATGGACAGGACGGCGCGCAAGGTCAGCAAGGTCTGCAAGGCGTGCCGGGCCAGAACGGCGTTGACGGCATCAACGGAGACGATGGTATCTTCCGCGAGTTCGTTTGGCGGCGCGCGGCAACCCAGCCTGCCACACCGGGCGGCAATGGTGTTCCCTCTGGCTGGAGCGATGATCCGCCGGTCGGGACTTTGCCGCTGTGGATGTCGGTTGCGCGGCAGGAGCTGGATGGCACGCTGATTAGCGGCGAGACCTGGTCGGTACCGGTCCGGCATGACGGCCCGCCGGGCGACGATGGCCAGGACGGCGCGAATGGTGCCAATGGGGTCGACGGTGCAAATGGAGCCGATGGAGCCGACGGGATCAGCATCGAGCTGACAGGTCCACCATCGTTTGTCGTGGGATCGACGTTTGATGGCACCATAAAGACCGGGCAGCTTTCGAAAGGTAATGGCACGATGCGGCTGCGCCGTGCCGGTGTTTTGATCGCTTCCGGAGTGACCTTTGCCGTCGCTGGGACAACGGACGCCGGAGCCTCCATCAATTCAGCGAGCGGTGCTTACGTAATCAGTGGTTCTGAGCGCGGAAACCGGCAGCGTCACCCTGCGAGCGACTTTCCAAGGGCAGCAATATATAGCGACCATTGCCCTGTCCAAAGCCCGCGATGGCGACCCCGCGCAGTCTACCTCGGATACCGGCGGCATCAACACGAGCATCACGTATCAGCAGGTGGCCAATGTGGACCTTAGTGTCGGCCCATCGACCACGATCAATGTGAATACCGGCGCGTCCTATCGAGGCGTGACGAACAATGCTTTTTTCACCGGCCAAATGAAAATCACCGTGGAGAATGTGACCGACGGTGGCGCGGAAACTGACCTGGTAATCGGCGCGGCAGGAACGCAGGCGACCTACAACTTCTTCACCGATGGCAACGGCGAGATCGTCTTCAACGATAATCCGGGTTCATGCTCTGCTGGAGGAACGATCACGTCACCCTCTACTGGCGGCAAGCTCTATCGCTTTCGGGCTTACATGCGCCGCAGCGGTTCGACCTCCGGCTCCATCACCGGCTCTTCCATCTTGAGCGCAAAGGTATGACCGTGCTGCCTTATCGCAATCTCACCACCGGCGCGCTGCGCATCTTCATCAGTGTCGAGGGCGAGGATTTGACGGACTTTGCGCCTGTCGATCTTCCTGCCGGTTTCGATCCGCGTATCCATCGATGGGATGCCGATGCTTCCGCTTTCACTGTGGACTGGAGAGCGGTCGAGGCCGAGCTCCACGCAAAAATTGACGGCGAGGCTGGCGCGGTGCGGATGCGGTTCATCACCGATATACCCGGTCAGCAGGTGACCTATTCGATGAAGGAAGCGGAGGCCAACCGGTGGGTGCCGGGTGTAAGCAGTCTGCTGGACTTCCCGTACCTCAGCGCGGAAGCGCAGGCGAAGAATATCAGTGTCGATCAGCTGGTCGCCGTTGTTCAGGCCTACTCCGCTCAGTGGCACCAGCTCAATGCGCTCATCGAAGCTACGCGCACCGCTGCGAAGGACGCTGTTCTGGGAGCCGAAACGCTGGCAGCCAAAGAAGCGGCTGCCACGATCGATTGGGAAGCGCTGCTAGCGCAAGGGGCTGGTTCATGAGCCTCGTTCCCCAGACGCTTGCCGACTGGCTGCGCGCCGGCCAATTGGTTGAGCCGGTGAGTGATGCGGCAGTGGCGGCGCTGTGGGGCGAGCGGGCGCAGCAGGTTCTCACCAGCTCGCCGCTGGCGCTGCGCAGCGATGCCGCCGCCGAGGGTGCGCGTCAGCTCGCCTTTTTCGGACAGGCGCTGGCAGTCGAGACGCTGGAGCTTGCTGGTCGCCACGCCGGGCTTGTCGGTCGCTCACGGCGCATCGAGACGGACGCACCGGGTTATTCTGGCACACCGGCCGTCTTCGTAATCGGCGCACAGGAGCGCGGGAACGGCACAACTTTGCTGACAGTTTTGAGAAAGGTGGAAGGCTGATGAGCCGCGGCTTGACGATATTGAAGGGCCTGCCGATCGCAGCCATCGCGACCAGTGTGGGCAATGGAGCCGATTTACTCCTCACACCTGATCCGAAAGAGGTTCTGGGATCGCGGAGCAACCGGCGCGGTGATCATCGACATCGATCTGGGCGAACAGCAGCCCGTCGATACCGTGTTTCTCGGCTTTACCACCGCTGATGCGCAATCTACCTGGTCCATCGCAACAACCACCAACATGGCCGGTGCGGATGAGTTTACCTTGCAGGAGAGCAGCCCATTTGCTCTCTCTGGCAGCCGCGCAAGGCCTCACGGGCTGGCTTTAGTCGCTGAGCCAGCGACCACGCGCTACCTGCGTATTCGGTTCGCCGCCAGCGGCAGCGCCAGCCTTCCCCAGGCGGGCATTCTGATGATCGGCACCCGCTTCGAGCACCCTTACGAGCTGAAATCCGGTCGCAGGCCTATCGACCTCAGCGATCGCGCCGATCTGGTTGGCGGCGGCTTCGGCTTCGGGCGCGGTGCGATCAAGAGCAGCTATCGCTTCACATTCTCTGGGCTTGACGATACCCAGCTCGGTGCGCTCCTCGATACGGTTGAGGCGGTGGGCATCCAGCACCCTGTGCTGGTGGTGGAAGGCGGCGATGGGCCGATCACCCAGCGGCAGGTCCACTACGGCGTGTTCAACGCCTTTGAGGCTTACGAGCGCGAGGATCCCGCCGACACCCGCTGGTCGCTTTCGATCACGGACTGGGTGTGATGCAGGAGGGTTGGCTTACCCCAATCGCGGGCCGGGTGCCTGCCTATGACGCTTGCAGCGAAATCTGCGGAGCTTCTCGATGACACATTTCAGCCACGGTGCATTTATGCAGGAACTGCGCGCGCGCCGTGGATCGGTGCCAGCCGAGCTTTACAAAGACATTATGCCCGCATTGGAAGCGGGTCTGCGCGGCAAGACGATCCCGGCCACTTTGATGGGTTCAAAAGAGCCGGAATGGCTGCGCGAGGCGCGCGGTCACATGGGGCTGCGCGAGATTGCCGGACCTCGTCACAATTCGATCATTCTGGGCTGGATCAAGCGCCTTGGCGGTTGGTTCACCGATGACGAAACCCCGTGGTGCGGAACCTTCACAGCGATCTGCATGAAAGACGCTGGGCAGGGCGTTCCGCAGCATTGGTATCGCGCCCTTGCTTGGGGCGCTTGGGGCGTGAATTGCCAGCCGATGGTTGGCGCGATCGCAGTATTCGGACGCAGTGGCGGCGGACATGTCGGCTTCCTCGTTGGCGAGAGCCGCGACAATTATTACGTCCTGGGCGGCAACCAGTCGAACGCCGTCAATATCATGCCCATTGCCAAGTCACGCCTGGCCGCCATTCGCTGGCCTGCGGGGACTAATCCCTCAAACATACCGCTGCCAGCGATGAGCGGCGGCATTGTCTCCACCAACGAAGCGTGACGCGCGGTATTCTGACGCGCCCCTGAAAGGCCTTACGATGAACTCCAACTACCCCCCCGAAACGATGCCCTGGTGGAAGAGCAAGGTCATCGTCGGCGCGCTCATTTCGATCCTCGCGAAGCTGTTCGTGATTTCTGGCCTGACTGGCGAGATTACGCCTGGCGAAACGCAGCAGGTGACTGACCTGGTGCTGATCGTCATCGGCGGGCTGGGCGACCTTCTCGCCATCGGCTCTCGCATCACCCAGCGCTACGCTCCGCAGATCACTGGCGGCGATGGCGGCGGCGGTTCGGGCTTCGGCTCACGCGGTCTGCCGGTGTTGCTGGCCTGCGCTTTGCTGTTCCCGCTGGCGGCCTGTTCGACATTGCAGAACGTGCCGACCGCACCTTCCGAGATCGCTGATCAAACCCGTCTCGATGAGCAGGCCGCACTGACCTTGACGCTCGCCTACACTGGCGCTGCAAAGGCTGCGACACTGGCCATTGAGACAGGGATTATTGATAGCCCGGCCACCATTGCGCGCATCGGCGAATTGGACCGCCAAGCCTTTGCCGCCGTGCTGGCCGCAGAGCGTGCCTACAACGCCGGAAATGCCGCCAGCTATGCCAGCGCTTTGATGGAGGCTCGCTTGGCGATTTCCGGCCTCCTGACAGCCGTCCAGGGAGACGCCTCGTGAACCTCGAAACCATCCTCCGCCTGCTGCCCAAAGTTGGCCCGATCATCGCCGCCGCACCTGAATTCAAGGCGCTGATTGAGGACATCATTTCCGCACTGACCAACCCAGCCGATCAGGAAACTTTGAAGGTGGCCTACGCAGCCGCAATCGAAGGCGCGGCAGAGGCTCACCAGATACTGCAAGAGATCGTCGCGAGACACTCCTGAACCGGCGTTTCAGCAGGCTATAAAGCGGGGTTCAGAGCGACTTAATGTCGTTTTCGCTGTCTGACTTAATGTCGCACATTTTTGTCGCGCTACATCGATCCCGCGACTCGGCATCGACTCGATGGATGTAAAACAGCGTGTGAAATCCTACTTGTCTAGGAAAAATACATCGTGTAGGAAGAATTCATTCACTATGTAGGGAATCGACCATGGATGCACGAGAGCGATTGGCCGAGGCCGTCCGCGCAAAGGGCAGCAGCCTTGCTGCGCTTTCTCGCATGATTGGTCGTAACGGCACGTATCTTCAGCAGTATATCACCAAGGGCAGCCCGCGAAAGCTGGAGGAGGATGATCGGCGCAAACTGGCACAATTCCTCGGTCTGGACGAATCAGAGCTCGGTGCTTCGAAGGAAAATTCCTACGTAAAGCCCGCTAACCGCGACTGGATAGACGTTCCGCGGCTGGAAGTGGATGCATCGGCTGGCCCGGGCGTCACCCCTGCGCAGGAACAGGCCTTCGATGCCTTCCGCTTTTCCCGCCGCTGGCTGACAGAGCAAGGCCTGGACGGAGCGCAGCTTTCCGCCATCCGTGTGGTCGGTGATTCGATGGAGCCCTTGCTTCGCGAAGGCGATGAAGTGCTGGTCGACCGCCGCAATCAACCCTTCCGCGACGGCATCCATGTGGTGCGCATCGACGACAGCCTGCTGGTCAAACGCGTCGCCAACCAAGGGGCAGGGCGCTTCAGCCTGCTCAGCCAGAATCTCTCCTATCCGCCGATACAGGTAAAGGCAGAGGATCTGAATGTGATTGGCCGCGTGGTCTGGAAGAGCGGGCGGGTCTAGGCCCAGCCGGCCTGCTTCATGGCGAAGCCGTCGTTCCAAATTTTGGTCATGCCGGTAATCAGCCCGTCGGCAAATTGGATGACATAGCAATATTGCGTGGCGACGGACTTGCCTGTTGGCGGAACAGGGCCGCCTTCACCGGTATGGGTCGCATGAAAGGTGGCGGCTGCGCAGATTGAATTGCGATCTTCATCGACCCCGAAGGCGATCATTTCGTATCGCATATCCGGAAGAGGCTCTGCGATGTGAGCCATCGAATCGGTATATTCTTCCAAGGTTGTCATGTCGCCGAACATGTCTGTCTGGGCCGAGAAGCTCGCATCCGGAGCGCACCACTGCTTGCAGACTGTCCAGCCCTTACCGGTTTCGCAGGCGTCAAAAAAGGCGAGCGCGTTTTCCTTGATTGTCATAATTCCCCCAATTGCGCTGACCGATTGATGTCCGCCAGCGTCCGCACCTTGGCTCGATAACATGCGCGCGTACAGCTTGGGGGCCTGGGGTCAAAGTTTCAGTTTGAATCCCGTGTGAGTGGGCGCGAGCCCAAGCCGCTCATAAAACTGGTGCGCCGCATCGCGGTCTTTGTCGCTGGTCAGCTGCACAATCCCGCAGCCGCGCTCCTCGCAGCGGGCGATCGCCCAGCGCATCATCGCCTCGCCAATCCCTTGCCCGCGCGCCTCTGCGATAACGCGCACACTCTCGATCTGGCCGCGCCATGCGCCTCTTCGGGAGATGCCGGGGATGAAGCTCAGCTGGAAGCTGGCGACCGGCGCTCCGCCCTGCTCGACGATATACAGCGTGTGGTTCGGATCGACCGTGATCGCGTGCAGAGCCGCAAGCGCCTGCTCCTGGTAGTCGGGCCGCAAGGGATCGCGCGCCGCGCCGATTTCATCGGCTGCTGCCAGCGCGTCAAGAAAGGACAGGTCGGCTTCTGTCGCCGGGCGATAGGTCAGCTCGTCCATCCCAGCCTCTCTACTCTTGCAAGGCACGCCCGTCACCGCCAATTAGTCAGCATGACAACCGCTTCCCCTATCCGCGCCACCATCATCCCCGTCACTCCGTTCCAGCAGAATTGCTCGCTTGTCTGGTGTACCAAGACCATGCGCGGAGCATTGATTGATCCGGGCGGCGAATTGGACAAGCTTAAGGAGGCCGTCGCCAAGGCTGGGGTCACGCTGGAGAAAATCCTGCTCACCCACGGCCATGCCGACCATTGCGGGCAGGCAGGAATGTTGGCCGATGAACTCGGTCTGCCGATCGAGGGACCGCACGAAGCCGACCGGTTCTGGATCAGCCGGCTGGACGAGGACGGCCCGCGTTTCGGTATGCAATGCGCGGTTTTTGAACCGACGCGATGGCTGAAGGACGGGGATACGGTCAGTTTTGGCGAAGTTACGCTGGAGGTGATCCATTGCCCTGGTCACACGCCGGGTCATATCGTGTTCTTCAGCCGTGACGCCAATTTCGCCTTTGTCGGCGATGTGATTTTCCAGGGCAGCATCGGGCGCACCGATTTCCCCATGAGCGACCACCAGTCACTGCTCGATGCGATTACCCAGAAACTCTGGCCGCTGGGTGACGGAGTGACCTTCGTCCCTGGCCACGGCGGGACCAGCACCTTTGGTCAGGAACGCAAGACCAATCCCTTTGTCGGCGATGCGGTGATGGCCGCAAGCTGAGCGGCTAGGCTCAAATCACGCCGAAAGAAACAAGTGTGGCGGCAATGGCCAGCACCAGCAAGGTCAACATGGTGACTATGGTGCCAAACTGGCGCCCCTTGTGCGGGTAATCGTGATCCATGCCGATTCCGTGCGCGAATCGTCCGGCAAGAAACACGATGGCAACAATCTTCAGCCACATGCCGCCAGCGCCTGCCAATTCGATCACCAGCGCCAGCGCGATGACGAAGGGCGTGCTTTCGACGAAGTTCAGTTGTCCGCGCATTCTGCGGGCCAGCAATTCATTGTCCCCGCTGCCGTGGAGAACTTTTTCCGACAGGCGAACGCGGCCTATACGCATCATGTGCCAGATGGTGAGCAGGGCGGCACCAACGGCAAGCAATGTAGTGGCGGGCAGGATCATTAAGCGGTCTTTCAGATTGCGGCTGCCACGAGAGGCTTCTGCGGCCGGCGATTGATGCGATTTTATCTGAGCGGCGCTACAGTCTGTCAGCAACGCTTGCAAACCCGCAAAATCCAAGTATAGCGCGGTCCTTCGCCGTATCCGAGGTATCCCTACTTCACCGCGCTTGCGCGGCAGCAGGGCATCGCCTAGGTCGGTATTCGAACAGTTTAGACACGAATTCAAGGAACAGGTGACGCAATGGCTGTCCCTAAAAGAAAAGTATCGCCGCATCGCCGGGGCAATCGCCGGTCACATGATTCGCTTAAGGTTGAGGCATTCCATGAATGTTCCAACTGTGGTGAGCTGAAGCGGCCGCACATGCTGTGCAATGCATGTGGTCACTACAATGGCCGTCAGGTCATTGAGCCCAAGGGTCTTTAAGACTTCCGGCCTGGATAAGGAATTGAGCGCATGAGCCTTCCGCGTATCGCCATTGATGCGATGGGCGGGGATGAAGGCGTGCGTGTAATGGTGCACGGCGCGGCCATGGCCCGTCGGCGTCACGACAAATTCAATTTCCTGCTGGTGGGTGATGAAGCGCAGATCAAATCCGCGCTTGATGAACACCCCAACCTGCGCGGCGCGTCCGAAATCCTCCATTGCGATGATGTCGTGGACGGCGATGAAAAGCCCAGCCGCGCCCTTCGCCGTGCCAAGACGACCAGCATGGGTCTCGCCATCGAAGCTGTAAAAAGCGGCGATTGCGGTGCTGCGGTCAGCGCGGGCAACACCGGCGCCCTGATGGCGATGGGCAAGATTGCGCTGCGCACCATGCCTGGCATTGATAGGCCGGCACTCGCAGGGCTGATGCCCACACTCCTTGAAGACGATGTGGTCATGCTCGATCTGGGCGCGAACACCGATTGCGACGCCCGCAATTTGATACAATTCGCCATTATGGGCGCGGCATACTCGCGCATCGTCACCGGCAAGGCGGCACCGCGCGTGCGCCTGTTGAATATCGGCACCGAAAGTATCAAGGGCACGGACGACCTACGCACCGCAAGCCAGCGTTTGCGGGACGCTACCGGTCTCGCAATGCAATTCGACGGCTTTATCGAGGCAGACAAGATCAATCGCGGCGAAGTGGATGTGGTGGTCACCGATGGCTTTTCCGGGAACATAGCCCTGAAGGCAATCGAGGGATCGGCCCGCTTCGTGACCGACCTTCTGAGAACCGCTTTCACCAGCTCGCTCCGCTCCAAGATCGGCTTTCTGGTGTCGCGCCCGGCGACCGAATTGCTGAAGCACCATCTTGACCCAAACAATCACAACGGCGGCGTTTTTCTGGGCCTCAACGGTGTGATCGTGAAGTCCCATGGCAGCGCCAACGCGCAAGGCGTAGGCAACGCGGTGGACGTGGCCGCGCGCCTGCTGGAAGACAACATCACCCAGCGCATCATGGCTGATCTGGCCGAGGTCGAAGCCGAAATGAACGGCAACGGCCAAGGCCATTCCGCTGCTGCTGAAAGCGATGCAGGGGACGGGGCGGGTAAATGATCCGCACCGTTGTGACTGGAAGCGGCTCTGCCTTGCCGAAGAAATGCGTCAGCAACGCGGATCTGGCGCAAAAGGTCGACACGAGCGACGAGTGGATACGTGAACGTACCGGCATCACGCAGCGCTATATTGCCGATGATGGCGAAACAACCGGCTCACTTGCAACGGCGGCGGCCCTTGCTGCGATGGAAGACGCCGGATGCACGGTCGAGGACATCGATCTGATCGTGCTCGCAACTGCAACGCCCGACCGCACTTTTCCGGCAACAGCCACCACGGTGCAACACGCGCTTGGCGGCGAGGGATTTCCTGCTTTTGACGTTGCAGCAGTGTGCTCCGGCTTTCTGTATGCGCTTGCAACTGCCGACGCGATGATACGTTCGGGCATGGCAAAACGTGCCATTGTGATCGGGGCGGAAACCTTCAGCCGCATTCTCGACTGGGAAGACCGGACAACATGCGTGCTGTTCGGAGACGGAGCAGGCGCTTTCGTTGTCGAGGCGCAGGATGTGGCCGAAGACGGCCCGGGCCTGCTCGCCACAAAACTCCATGCGGATGGAGCGCATACCGAACTGCTGTATGTCGATGGCGGCCCGTCTACCACAGGCGACGTCGGCAAATTGCGCATGAAGGGCCGCGAGGTATTCCGCCACGCCGTCGGCAATCTGGCAGAGGTTCTGCGCGAAGTTCTGGCCGATGCGGGTTTTGCGGCGGATGATATCGATTGGGTTGTGCCGCATCAGGCGAACGCCCGTATTCTGGACGCGACCGCGCGAAAGCTGGGCCTTCCGATGGAAAAAGTAGTGGTGACAGTCGATCGCCACGCCAATACATCGGCGGCGTCGGTACCGCTCGCCTACGACACCGCGCGGCGTGACGGGCGTATCAAACCGGGCGACCTCGTCATGCTGGAAGCGATGGGCGGGGGCTTCACCTGGGGTGCCAGCCTTTTGCGGGCGTAGGATTTTTCCCTAGCTTAAAGCATTACATTCCTTGCGTTTGCCGCTTCGTAAGTTCATAAATGCGATGTGGGTCGACGATTATTGGGAGAGGGATCACCATGGATATGCGTTCCGTAGGAACTTTGACACGCGCCGACCTGGCAGAGACGATCAATCACAAAATGGGATTTTCGCGCGCCGAGAGTCTGGATCTGGTTGAAGCGATCCTTGGCAAGATGTGCGAAGCGATGTCTGACGGCGAAAACGTCAAGATTTCCGGCTTCGGCAGTTTTGTGCTGCGCGACAAGAAAGAGCGTATTGGCCGGAACCCCAAGACGGGTGTCGAAGTGCCGATTACTCCGCGCCGCGTGATGACATTCCGTGCCAGTCAAAAGCTTAAAGAGCGGATTGCGGACGCTTCATGAGCGGTGCCGGCTCCTCCGAAGGGCCGCATTTCGATGACGGAAAGGCAGATAGTGCGATGCGCACGATTGGCGAGGTTTCCGCTGCATTTCGCCTGAAACCTCACGTTTTGCGATATTGGGAACAGCAGTTCCCGATGTTGCAGCCGCTGAAACGCAGCGGCGGCAGGCGGCTCTACCGTGCCGAAGATATCGCCATGGTCGAGACGATCGACCGGCTGGTGAATCATGAAGGTTACACGTTGAAAGGCGCGTCCAAAGCGATTTCGGCGGGGAAAGGCGGCAGTCCTTCGTCTGCCAAGCGGCCGGAACCGCGCGGGGCTGTCATGGCACTTGCGGAAACGGCGGGAGAGGTTGCTCCGTCAGCCCAGCCTGGCCCGGAGGTGACGCAGCAACTGCGCGCAATCAGAGACCGTCTGGCGGCAGCGCTGAGCTAATTTTCAGCGGGTTCAGCCGGTCACGGCTTCGAACAAGGCTTCCATACTGGGCCGCGCGTGCAAGATCCGCCGGTGACCAAGCCCGTCGAGCGGGCGCAGCTGCACGCGGTTGCCCAATCGCGCAAACTTTTCCGCAGCGTCATACGTGACTTCAGGGTCATCGCGCGAATGCAGTATGGTGATCGCATTGGGCCGGTCTTCCAGCAGAAGATTGCCATCCATCGCGTCCAGATTGCCGCCAAATGGCGCTGTGACCGCGGCTTCGAAATACCGCTGCGCCTCCTGTCCCAGTCCCAATGCGGCGGCAAACTTTGCAGTCACATCAGCCAGCCGATTTGGGGAGGCAATAAAGTGCAGCCGCGTTTCGTCCGTCAGGCCGGAGGAGAGATTGCCCGCCAGGGCGAGCGTAGTCACCGGGCCGCCAAAGCTGTGCGCTATCACCTGATCGATCGGCCCATGGCGCGTGGCCACCGCAGCCAGCGCAAAAGCGCAGTCCATCAATTGCGCTTGCCTCCCGCTGGATTTGCCGTGGGCGGGCATGTCGAACGCGATCACGTCATATCCGAGTGCGCGCAGTTGCTCCACCGGTGCGGTCATGAAGGCGGCTGCGCTGGTCCAGCCATGAACGAGCAGAACAGTGCCGCGGCGCTGCGTGGCAGAATGGCCGAACTGGTAAGTTGCAATGCGATATCCGCGCACGCGCAAACTGGCATGCTCCGCCTGCGCCAATTTAAGCTGCGCACGCGCCATCAGCCGCTTTTCAGCTTCCGACCTGATGGCCGGGGGAAGGGGATGGGTGAAGAGATACCACGCGGCGCGCCCCGCCAGGCGGGCATCGATAGCCTGCAATCGGGCAAAAAGGCGCGGTATCGAAACCATAGTTGTGACCGATGTGATAACAGTGTTATCATTTGCGCCTTAATGGCGTCATCGTCAAGAGGTTGCCTGCATGAACAAGCGTGAATCACTGGTCGCAGCAGCCGCGCAGGCATTGGAAGATATGACGGTCGAGGGCATGACCGTGCGCGATGTCGCGCGGCGGGCGAAGCAGTCGACAATCGGGATCTACCGCAATTTCTCCGGAAAGACCGGCCTGCTGGAGGCCATTTTCATCCGCGGATTTGAACAATTGGGCGCTGCAGCCACCGCGGCCGCTGCCAGCGGCGGCTCAGCGCGCGACACGGTGATGGAGGCGGTTGGAGAATATCTCTCCCTCGCCCGGTCAAAACCGCAGCATTACCGGCTGATGTTTCTGCCCACCACGGCTGGCTTTGCACCGACGAGCGAAGCGCGCCGTATCGCCTATGCCAATTACACCCGCTTTGTTGAGCTGGTCGAGCGCCTGCCCGGCAGGGAACGCGATGCACGGCAGGTCGCAGCTGATCTGGTCGCACTGGTTCATGGCCATGTCGCTTTGCGCGCGCAGAACTTTGGCCCCGATGCCGAACCCGCGCAGTGGGCGGCGCGCATCAGGGCGAGTGTGGAACGGCAACTGGATATGCTGGGCCGCAGCACGGCGCCTTAATCAGGTTTCAGTGTTCCGGCCCCAACGCGGGATCGAGATCGCGGGGCCGTGCGAAATGCACCAGTTTCCCGCATCCGGGCGCCAGCGCATCCCAGCTATCGATATCGAGTTCGAAGACGGCGTATGCGGCGGTCGGATATTTTTGCATCACTTCACCAAACAATGCGTCCTCCGCTTCAGGCGGGACCAGCACGAGCGCGAGTTCCTGAAGGCCAGGGTTGTGTCCGGCGAGAAGAATGGCATCGGGATCGCCCGCCACTTCTTTCAGCAAGCCGATCAACGTCGCCGAATCGGCAAGATAGGCCTCTTCTTCATACTGTACGGGCAGATTGAGCCCGCTCGCATCCAGTGTACGCTTCACCCGCTCGGCAGAACTGGCAAGCGCCAGATCCCAATTCGCGCCGGTCTTGCGGATATGTTCACCCATCAGCGCGGCACCCTTGCGTCCGCGATTGTTCAAGCCGCGATCAAAATCACGCAGGCTCATGTCATCCCAGTCGGATTTGGCGTGGCGCAGCAGGCCGAGGCGTTTCAAGAGGGCGCATCCTTTTCGAGTTCGGCCTGCGGGCTAGAAACACCTGCCGCGACCCGTTGTAAAGCCTCATCCAGCGTCAACCGCGTAACGGAGACGCCCGGCGGGAATGCGGAAAGCAAGCGGGACGGGAATGCGGGGGACAGCACGATAAAGTGGCCCCTGTCATCACGGCTGCGGATCAGCCGCCCGAACGCCTGCGCCAAACGCCCGCGAATAATTGTGTCGTCATAGGCTGATCCGCCCCCTGCCGCGCGGCGGGCGCGGTGTAATATGCTGGGTTTGGGCCATGGCACCTGTTCCATCACCACACAGCGCAAGGATTCGCCGGGCACGTCCACGCCGTCGCGCAGGGCATCTGTGCCGAGCAGGCTGGAGCGCGGATCATCGCGGAAAATATCCACCAGTGTTCCGGTGTCGATCGGATCGACATGTTGGGCGTAAAGGGGAAGTCCGGCGCGGGCGAGGCGGTCAGCGATGCGGCCATGCACCGCGCGCATTCGCCGGATCGCGGTGAACAGGCCCAGCACACCGCCGCCGCTCGCCTCGATGATCCGGGCGTATGCCCCGGCAAGGCCTGCAAGATCGCCCTTCTTCACATCAGTGACGATCAGGACTTCGGCGTTGCTGGCGTAATCGAACGGGCTTTCCGCCTCTGCCACGCGCGGCACAACTTCGATATGCGGTGCGCCTGATCTGCGAACCGCGTTATCCCAGTCGCGGCCATCGGGAGTGCGGTCAGTCAGCGTTGCGCTGGTCAACATCACGCCGTGGGCGCCTTCCAGAACAGTGCGGGCAAAAGGCTTCATCGGGTCAAGGAAACGGCGGTGAAGACCAATGTCGAATTCGCGTGCTTCGTTGCGGTCAACTGCCAGCCAGTCGACGAATTCACCGTCGGCAGGCCCGCCCAGCCGCCCGAGCAAGGCTTCCCATGCCGAAAGGGTGTCGATCCGCCATGACAGGGAGAACCGCGCCCCTTCGATGCGGGCACGGCCCTGCGCATCCAGCCAGTCGGGCGCATCTTCCAGCATCGCCTCCAGCCGCAAGCCCAGCTTGATCAGTGGGACGCGGATTGCCGATAGCGCCTGCGCGGCAGATTGCGCGTGTTCGATGAAACGCCCGTCCAGCCCTGCCGCCTCTGTTTCTATGCCGTATCCCGCAGTCGCAGCGCCGCTTTCGTCGCGGGCATAGGTAACGGCGCGCACAGCGGCGAGCAGCACTTCGATTTCGCCAGAAGGCGCATTTTCCGCCAAGCGGCCAATCCATCCATCGGTGGGCAAAGCCGCCGCCGCATCGCACGCCGCCGCAATCGCTTCACCGCCAGCTTCGTCATAGCTGGCGACATCGGCAAGTCGCGCAGACAAACCGCGTCTGCGCCCTTTGGAGCCGCGTTCAGGCCCGACTATCCAGCGGCGCAACTCAATGGCTTCCTGCCCGGTCAGTGCGGCCGAAAAAGTGGAATCAGCGGCATCGAACACGTGGTGCCCTTCGTCGAACACGATGCGGGTGGGGCGCTGCGCATGGTCGCGTCCGCGCGCCGCATTGACCATTACCAGCGCGTGATTGGCGATCACCAGATCCGCTTGCGCGCTCGCCCGCGCGGAGCGTTCGATGAAGCATTTGCGGTAGTGCGGACAGCCGGCATAAATACATTCACCGCGCTGGTCGGTCAGGCTGCGGATGGCGCGTTGGCGGAACAAAGTGCCGAGCCAGCCGGGCAAATCACCGCCGATCATGTCCCCATCGCGGGTGTACGCGGCCCAGCGCGCCACCAATTGCGCCAGAATGGCCGCCCGCCCGCCAAAGCCGCCTTGCAGCGCGTCTTCCAGATTGAGCAGGCAGAGGTAATTCTCCCGCCCCTTTCGCACCACTACCGGACGGCTGCCATCGGCACGATATTCGGGCCACGCGCGCTTGCTTTCATCGCGCAGCTGGCGCTGCAGGTTTTTCGTATAAGTGCTCACCCAAACAGTGCCCTGCGCTTCCTGCGCCCAGAGCGAAGCCGGGGCGAGATAGCCCAGCGTCTTGCCAATTCCCGTGCCCGCTTCGGCCAGCAGGACATGCGGTTTCGCGCGCTTTTCACGGGGGGAGAAGATTGCGCCAACTGCGCCTGCATAGCTGCGCTGTCCCTCGCGCCGTTCCGCGCCGGAACCTGTCAGCCGGTCCAGCTGACCGTGGATTGCATCTTCGCTGATCGATACATGCGCTGGCTGCGGACGCTCCGGGCTTTCCTCCCATTCCGGGAGGCGGGAAAATAGCCATTTTTCGGCCTTTTCCGGCTGGCGAATGTGCGGAGCAATAATCTGGCCCCACGGCCAGCGCATCCGTACGAGCGATTGCAGCGCGCTCCATGCGCCTTCGCGCTCCGCCCAATTTTCGGCCTCACACCGCGCAAGCAGCACGCCTGCGGCCATTTGCAAAAACTGGGGGACTGCCGCGCCGTCCTCCGGCTCTGCCAATTCCAGCGCGTCGGCAAGGCCCTTGGCCGTCGGCACGCAGAACCGTGCGGGGTGGATGAAGGCGAACAGTTCCAGCAGGTCGAGCCCGGATAGATCGGGATAACCCAGCCGCGTTGCCACCAGCGGCGCGTTGAGCAGCAGGTGCGGCGTATCGGCGGCGGCCATCACTGCCTCGCCTTTGGCAACTCCGCGCGTCTCGCCATTGGAATCGCGAATCCAGCTGCCCGCATGGCTGGCATGGATCGCGGGCAGGGGAACAGGTTGAGGGGGCGGGGCAGCCATTGGCGCCACTATTACGGATGAGAACGAAATGTAAACGTCTGCGACGGCCTTCTCCCTGTAAATTGATTGGGCAGATCATTCATCTCCGCATAGCATTGCAGGCAGGAGCGCTGATCGGCTGACCGTAAATCGCTTTCGGCCTATCGCGCGGCGCTGTGGCAAAAGCTTAAGAAATTCAATGGAGCCGAACCGCGTGCCTAATTCCGTTCAGGATTGGCAAGGTCAGGCAAACATATAATGGCAACACCATGGAAGGATTTCGATTGAACCGTTTCGCTGCCGCTGCTGCTGCCGCGTATGGCGCCCTGCTGCTGTGCGTGCCCGTTGCGGCTCAGGCTCAGGACGCGCCTGCGCAGCCTGCTCCGACGTCTTCTCCGGTCCTGACCGATCCGCGCATTCCGGGTGATTTTTCTCTTCCGCCAAGCGATACTGCGCCGCAGGTGGTTGGTCCAACGCGTCCAGCCGATGCTCCTCCGCGCGAGACCGTGGTTCCCCAGCCGGCAGTACGTCCCACGCAGGCTGCACCGGTTACACGTGCCCAGCCAACTCAGACTGAAACGCGCAGGCCTGCCCCTGACGATGCACCTGCTCCGCGCGTCACTCCAAGCGCGCAGCCGCGAATAGAGCAACCTCAGGGGGATGCTGCACCTGAACCGGAAGAGGCAAATGCCGCAGCGCCGCAGCCAGGCGAGACGACACTATCGCTCCCGCAAGAGATCGCCGGTCCGCCAGCGCAAAGTGGCCCGGTGGAAACCGTCGCCGAACCGTTAGCTGCGGAGGAAGCAAGCGGTTTTGGCTCAGTTTTGATCGCTGTCCTGATCGCGCTGCTTTCCGGCATTGCAGCATTCGTATTTCTGCGCCGACGCCAAAGTGCTGGAAAAGCCGGGGTCGCGGCAATCGCTGCGCCGCAGGTCGAGCGGCCAGTGGTGGCGCATCGCACGCCAAGCTCGCCTGCGCCCCCCGAAGCCGCGCCGACTCCGCCAGAACCACAGCCCGAGCCGCAGATCGCGACTGCTCAAATTGCTGCAAACGGTTATGTTCAATCGCGCGCGAAAGCGCCGATGGCTTCCGGCGACAGCGGTCTGGTGACTTCTCGCCGCAAAGACACCCCGCAGCCAAGCGATGGCCTGGTCAGCACGCGTGCGCCTGCCAGCGGGCTCGTTTCCACCAATCTGGCACAAAAGCTGCGTGACCGGGCTGAGGCGGAGCAACGCGCAAAGCGTGCGGCACCCCCGCCGCCAGTAAAGCGGAAAATTTCCTTCGACTGGAGCTGATCAGCCTTCTTCGCTGAATGCTCCGACGCTCTTCTGCTCGACACGCAGCGCTTCGGGAAACATGTTTGTGACGATGGGGAAGGGGATGCCGATCCCGGCACTGTCGAGCGCCTTCTTGATCGACTTGATCGCCAGATGGCGGGCTTGCCAGCCATCGCGCGGCTTCGATCCGGACCAGAAGCGGATTTTGAAATTGATGGAGCTGCCGCCGAATTCGATGGCATAGACTTCAACGCCCTTTTCCATGTCGACGCCGTCCAGCCCCTCTACCGCGCTTCGCAGGACCTGCTCAGCCTTGTCGAGATCTGCTGAATAATCGACGCCCACGATCACCTCTGTACGCGCGCGTTCATCATCGGTCATGATCTTGACTGGGCTTTTGAAGATCATCGCATTGGGCATGATCGTGAGTTCGTTGGACATCTGGCGCAAATGCGTTTCGCGCAAGGTGATATTCTCGACCCGTCCGATAATGCCTTCGACTTCTATTACATCGCCGATGCGCATTTTCTCGCGCAGCATGATGAGCACGCCGGCGAGGAAGTTTTCGAAGATATCCTGAAAGGCAAAGCCAATCGCGACCGCGCCGATGCCCAGGCCCGCAATCGCGCCTGCCGGTGTGAAGCCGGGGATTGCGACCGCTGCGGCGATGAGAATGCCGACAAGCCAAATCGCCAGCTTCACCAGCGTTTCGACCAGCTTCTTCAAGCTGGGCCGCATAGATGTGTTGCCGATGATCCGGTCAGCAATGCCTGTGGCGAATTTTGCGACCAGCCACGTTACGATCAGCACCAGCAGCGCTATGACAAGATTTGGCAGAGCGGCGACGAAACCCTGTGCCATGCCCTGAACCTGATTTTGCAATGTATCGACGTAATTCACGCAGCTTCCCCGTCCTGTTTTTGGTATAACCGTATAAGCGCCTGCAAGGTTCCGAGATGTTTCGCACTTGCGAAACGGACAGGGTTGGGCGAAAGCCGACGCCATGTTCAGCACCGATCTTATCGAAGCCGCCCGCAACTCCAAGGCATGGCCTTTTCAGGAAGCGCAGCGTCTTGCCAAACGCTACCGCGATGGGAAAACGGCCAAGGATGGCACGATTGAACCTGTGCTGTTCGAAACTGGCTATGGCCCCAGCGGTTTGCCGCACATCGGCACGTTTCAGGAAGTGCTGCGAACCACGCTGGTGCGCAAGGCATATGAAATCGTCGCCGCTGATACAGACGGTAATCCCGCAGCCACAAGGCTGGTCGCGTTCAGCGATGATATGGACGGCCTGCGCAAAGTGCCGGACAACGTTCCCAATCAGGCCATGCTGACCGAGCATCTCGGCAAGCCGCTCAGCCGTATTCCGGATCCGTTCGAGAAGTTCGAAAGCTTTGCGCATCACAACAACGCGATGCTGCGCGATTTTCTGGACCGGTTCGAATTCGATTATGAATTCGTCGCAGCATCTGACCGATACAATTCGGGCGCTTTCGATGATGCGCTGAAGAATGTCCTGCGCCACAATCAGGCGATCCTGGATATCATGGTGCCGACCCTGCGGGCAGAGCGGGCGGCGACCTATTCGCCGATCATGCCGATCAGTCCGACAACCGGCGTTGTGCTTCAGGTACCTGTCGAGGTGATTGACGCCGATACCGGAATTGTACGCTTCACCGACGAAGACGGCAAAGTGATCGAGCAGAGCGCATTGGGCGGCATGGCCAAGCTGCAATGGAAGGTCGATTTTGCCATGCGCTGGGTCGCACAAGGCGTCGACTATGAAATGTACGGCAAGGATCTGACCGATACCGGCGTTCAGTCGGGCCGAATTGCCAAGGTGCTCGGCGGCCGCAAGCCCGAAGGCCTGATTTACGAGCTGTTCCTCGATGCCAATGGCGAGAAGATTTCAAAGTCGAAAGGCAATGGCCTGTCGATCGAGGAATGGCTGACCTACGGCAGCGAGGAAAGCCTCGGCCATTACATCTACTCTAATCCGAAAAGCGCGCGGCAATTGCATGTTGGCGTGATCCCGCGTGCCGTCGACGAATACTGGCAATTCCGCAGCAGCATTCCCGATCAACCGATTGACAAGCAACTCGGCAATCCGGCGTGGAACCTCCTGCGGGTCAAGGATACCAGCGGTGCGCAGCCGCCGGTTGGGTCAGGCGATAGCTTGCCTGTGACCTACGGCCTGCTGCTCAATCTAGTCGGCGTTCTGGGCGCTGAGGCGGACCGGGAGCAAGTGTGGTCGTACCTTGCGAACTATGTCGATGACGCCCGGCCAGAGGCGCATCCCGATCTGGATGTGCTCGTCGATAAGGCACTGGCCTACAACCGCGACTTCGTGGCGCCCACCTTGCAAAAGCGCGCGCCGGAAGCGAACGAAGCGTCCGCGCTACGGGCGCTTGATGCCCGGTTGGCGAAGGTGCCTGCCGATATGGCGGCAGAGGATTTGCAGACCATCGTGTATGAAATCGGCAAGGATGAAACGCACGGGTTCGAAAGCCTGCGTGACTGGTTCCGTGCGCAATATGAAACCCTGCTGGGTTCAGCGCAGGGCCCTCGCATGGGCAGTTTCATCGCGCTCTACGGCGTTGAGAACACACGGCGATTAATCGCGGAGGCGCTGGAGCGCACTTAAAACCATTTCTTGGTACGATACCATTTCGTGATGATGTATTTGCTGCCCTGCAGAACGGGCCGCCCTGCGTGCATAGTTTTCAGATTGGTGATGCCGTCAGGATCGGCGTTGTTCCAGGCAAGCAGTACGCCGGGCTTTGGATCTATCGACAGTCCGATATCGGTGAAATCCGTGCTGCCGCCTGCATCGACTTCATTGAGGAAAACCATCGCGGTATAGCTGCGCTGTCCGCCTCGGTTCATTTCCAGATCCCAGTAGCTTGTGCCGGGATGGAACCAGTCATGATGCGCCTGGAATTCCTGCCCCGGCATGTAACGCTGGCCCTGGATGGCCTCGCCATATTCGGGATTGATATCAAGCAGGTCGTCAATTCGGCGATTGATCTTTTTAACAAACGGATCATGCGGATCGACGTCACCAGAGTATGACGTGCGGTAGCCGTCGGAATATTCCAGATCGAACACCCGGCTCGGCTTTGCCGTCGCGTCGATCAGCTCCATCATTTTCGCGCACTCGGCAGGCGTCATGAAGTCGCCGATGGCGAACAATTCCACATCATCGCTGGGCACTTTGTAAGCGGCGGGATTGGCGGCAAGCCGCTCGCGCACCTTCTTGCCGACCCGTTTCAGGCCGCTTTGATCGGCGTTGTGGGGAATCTCGCTTTTCGTGCCGGTAGTCATGACAACAGCTTTTTCATTGCTTTGGGGGTGAGGCAAGTTCAGATTTCTGTTCGGCAACAAATCAGGAGTCGCAATATGTCCAGACTGCAGCGGTATTCGAGCGTCGCGATGATCTTTCACTGGACCATTGCGGGGCTGGTGATCTTCAACTGGCGTCTTGCAGAAAATGCCGACCATGCGGCCAGCCGTGCGGAGGCGGCCGCGATTTTTGCTGACCACAAGGCTGTTGGCATCACAATCCTCGCGCTCACGATCGGCCGGCTTGCCTGGCGGCTGAGCCATCCGTTGCCGCCGTTGCCGTCCAATTACGCCAATTGGGAGCGGTTACTTGCTCGGTCGACTCATGTGATTTTCTACATTCTGCTCATCGGTTTGCCTATTGGCGGCTGGCTGGCCAATTCCCTGGCCGGCCGGGAAATCGACATGTTCGGCCTGTTCACAATCGGCGCGCTTCCTGTGGGGAGCAATGAAGGGTTGTCAGAGTTGATTTTCGACGTCCACAAGACCGGCGGATCGATCATGATCTATCTGATTGGACTGCACATACTCGGCGCCCTGAAACACACTTTCTTCGACAAGGACGGCGGTATTTTCCGGATGCTGCCATTTGGCAAAGTGAGCCGCGAAAGAGGACTTTAACGACGAAACCCCCCGCCTGTTAGGACGGGGGGCCATCGCCGGCCACTCGCTCCGGCAATGTCGTTTACATCACCAGAAGAAGTCGTAGATCACATCGACCACTTCGCCGGTGTAGATGTCCACCAGCACGACATCGTCGTAATAGCGCACCCAGCGGTAGGGGCCGTAAACATCCGGCAGTCGATAGCGCCACGGATCATTGATGTAGTACCGCGAAGAGAAGAACAGGCTATCGAGGTAAATGCCGATGTTCAGGCGGCGATAGCTGTAATTCCTGTAGGGCGAGTAATACCGGCCCAAGCGGAAGGTGTTACGGTTGTTGTAACGGTAGTGGTTCCAGTTGTAGCGGTTATTGTTCCGCCACCGCTGACGATCCCACCGGCGGTGATCCCGGCGCGCCTGACGATATCCGTCACGGTACGAGCCATTCCGGTCACGGTAGTTGCGCTGATCACGGTCGCGATACCTGCGCTGATCACGGTCACGGTAGTTGCGCTGATCACGGTTGGTGTAGCTGCGATTGCGGTCACGATTGGTATAGGTGCGATTGCGGTCGAGGCGGCTTTCCGTCCGGCGCTGCTCGGCACGCTGATCAACCCGGCGCTCTGCACGGTTGGCGCGGCCTTCACTGCGGCGTTCCACCTGACGGGCAACCTGACGGGCCTGCCGCTGGACATCCTCACGTTCGACGCGGCGATTTGTACCGCGCCGTTCGCTGTTTACCCGGTCACGGGTGACGCGTTCCTGCCGCTGCGTTCCACGGTTGTTGGTCCGTTCTTGGCGATTGCCCTGGCGGTTGGCCTGGCGGTCCTGACGGTTATCCTGACGCTGGGTCTGGCGTTCCTGACGATTGCCACGCCGTTCCTGACGGGCCTCGCGGTTTGCGCGCCTGTCCTGCCGGGCCTCACGATTGCCGCGGCGATCCTGCCGAGCATCCCGGTCCTGGCGTTGCCGGTCAACAGCAACATCGTCGCCTGCGCCAGCTGCGGCCATCGCTACGGCAGGGAAAGCGGGAACCGCCATCGCTGCTGCCAAGGCGGCCAAGCCACTGGATTTCAGTAAGTTTGCGAGTTGCATTGCAACACTCCTTTAAGTTGACCAATTCCGCCCGAGTGCTGCGGTCCTGATATGTACTTCATGTGTATTCAATGTCGTCATTTGTAACGATTCGTTCTGACCGGTAACTGAACCACTCGTTTAGGCTCCCGTTCATGTTGGAATGGTTTTATCTGAACACCGCTGAACTTGCCCTGAAGTCATTTCACCGGCAGAGCATGAGCGTGATTGAAAGCTTTTCAGACATTGCCGCGGACATCGCTGACCGCCTTGTGGACGGGGCGACAAATCGCCGCTCCGCATTGCATACAGGCGCGGTTGCCACCGCCGATGCGGGCGTAAGGGTGATGGTGCTGCGCGGGTTTGACACGGCAGCCAAGACGCTACGCTTCCATACCGATGCGCGGTCCCCGAAATGCGCTATAGTGGGCGATGGTTCTCCGGTCGGCGTGCTGTTTTATGACAAGCAGGCGAAGATCCAGTTGCGCTGCAAGGGCACGGGCCGGATCGAGCGAGATACTCCGGCAGCCGATGCCGCATGGGACGAAAGCACCAATTTCGCGAAGCGCTGTTATCTTGGCGATGGGCCGGGCGCGCTTTCCGAAACTGCCACATCGGGATTGCCGGAATGGGCCGAAGGCAAGGAGCCTTCAGGCGATCAGGTCGCGCCAGCCCGCATCAATTTCGCCGTGTTGCTGGTGGAGCTGGCACAGGTGGACTGGTTCTACCTCTCCAACGACGGCCACCGCCGCGCGCTGATCGACATGACGAGTGGTGAGGGGCAGTGGGTTTCTCCCTGACATTCCGCAATTGCTTACTGAACCAGGCGGCCACGTGCCGTGCCATCCAGAATTGAAAATCTTTTTTCCAAGTGTTCTCTTTAGTTTACTAAATAATTCCTGTGCTGATTTTGTAATGAACGTAACAACTGTTAGTCAGAGCTGGGTCGGAAATTGAAGGGGATTCTCAATATGAAGAAGTTAATTGCGCTTGGCGCTGCGTTTGCACTTGTTGGTTGCGGCGAAGCGGCTGTTGAAGAGCCGGTGGGTGACGATATGGCAGTTGAGGACATGTCGACCGGGCCAGCCGTGGTGGACACGCAAGACGTGACCAATGAAGCGGGCGAGACCTGGACCTTGGTGCGTTACGACGATGGAACATACACCGCGGGGGACGACAGGACCGGTACCTATTACATGAAGGATGATATGACCTGCTACCTCGGCGACGCTGAGGGTGACGAGGAATCCTGCTGGGCGCCGAGAGTGACAAACGAAGATGGCTCGGTCACCTCTACCTCCGCTGATGGCGATGTGGTCACGATTGCAGACGCAACCATGTAGTGCCATCGCGCTGACATATTCGTGAAACGAAAAGGGGCGGTCGTTGGGCCGCCCCTTTTTTGTGGCCAGCGGCAAGGCATGGGTGACAAAGGTTACACTGCGTCACCCGGTGATTTGGCAGAAAAACGGTTTTCAATCATAGGTTTACGTGCGTTCCTTACAGGGTGACACATTGCGGGCAAGAACGCGGATCAGTGCGAGCATATGGGGACCGACGATGTGAAAGAACCAGTGGTGAGGCTGGCCGATTTGCGGAGGTGTAGGAAAGTGATGGCGGTGGCGGGCAGCGGGCTACGCCCTGAGCAAGATTAGACGTCATCCCCGGGCGTTATGCCAACGATTACGCGCCGCACCGTCCGGTACAGTACGGTCACCGTCGCCGCGACCAGCCCGACCATAACGACGCATGAGGCAAATAGACCATTGTACAAATGGATATACCAATCCGTCGGCAAGGTATCGAATTCACCGACTGGCAGGGTGAAGGCCAGGAGCACAAGCAAGCCGATCATCAGGGAAGCTGTGGCCAGGCGCGCGATCAGGTCCACGCTGCGATAGGTCTCGCTGTCGAATTCCTTTTCCATACGGCGGATCATGCCGATCAGCGTGAGCATCAGCGCCAGCGTGGTGGCCGAGGCGGTGACGATGGCGGAGCCGAGATACAGCCCGGCGCGGCTCAAGGCCTCAATCAACTGGGTCGCCTCCGCACTGGAATAGACCGTGCCGATGGCGCGCCTAGCGCCGTATCCGATCAGGCACACGCCCACGAAAATGCCGGTGGCCCAAAGGTGATTTCGAATTGTGCTGGTGATTGCCATGCCGGAGTAATGCACGGCGCAGCGTTTTTATCCGAGATTTGCGGCGTTGGCGGGAACGGCGTCGGCCTGTTCCTGAGCGGACTAAGGACGACAAAGGTTGCACTGCGTCAACCGGCGAATTTTCCAGAAAAGCGATTTGCGGCGATGATCTAAGGGGGTGCCTTACAGGATGACACATCGCTGGCTGAATCTTGGATAAGCGCGATCAGATGGAGTTCGGGTGAGTAGGAAGAGCCGCTGGTGCGGATGTCGATTTGGCGCGGTGCAGGAAAAGGGGGCTTGGAACGCCCGAGAGTCGCAACGCGTGACTCCGCTTAATGCTGGGTCGACGGACGCTCGACCGGGGACAGTTTTGACTTCCCAGCCAGAAGCACGATCAAAACCGTCAATGAAACCAAATACAAAAGATTACTAATAAACACTGCGAAGAATGGTCCGAGATCGGGCTCTTGGCCCGGCGATCCTAAGGCCCTCGGCATCATAATCATCGTGGCGGTAATGAAGGGAAGTGGCAGCAGTCCCCACCAGCCTCGTCGTCCTGTGTCATGCAAGCGGCGTGTAACCGCAGCGGCATACAAGACTATGGCGATTGCGAAGGCCAAGCCCAAGCCCGCAAACATCGGTGAGAAATCCGGAGTGAAGTCGGCGTTTTTTATCTCAATTGAATAGTGACCTGGGCCAGACCTGATCGTCGCGTCCTCTGGGTTCTCGATGGCAAACTGCTGCATCGACGCAAGAACGGGCGCCATGCCGATAAACATTGGAAGAATGCTAACAACCAGCACCGCTCCGGCGTATGGCCAGAAACTTGTTTTATCTTCACGTCCGGAAAAAATGTGGAGCATCCGAAAATGCTGCCAAAAACCGACTCGATTGTTCTCCACTACCGTGTTCTTACCGGGTCAGCTTCTTATAAGCCAGTTTCGTAGGCCGATCAGCCGCATCGCCCAGACGCCGCCGCTTATCTTCCTCATAGCTTTCAAAGTTGCCCTCGAACCATTCGACATGGCTGTTGCCTTCGAACGCCAGAATATGCGTTGCCAGACGGTCAAGGAAGAAGCGGTCATGCGAGATGACCACGGCGCAGCCGGCGAAGTTTTCGATGGCGTCTTCCAGCGCTGACAATGTTTCCACGTCCAGATCGTTGGTCGGTTCGTCCAAAAGCAGCACGTTGCCGCCTTCTTTCAGCATCTTTGCCATGTGGACGCGGTTGCGTTCACCGCCGGACAGTTTGCCGACGTTCTTCTGCTGGTCGGAGCCTTTGAAGTTGAACGCACCGACATAGGCGCGGGTCGAAGTCTCGTGCTTGTTGACGGTCATGTAATCCAGCCCGTCGGAGATTTCTTCCCACACGTTGTTCTTCGGGTTCAGGTGGTCACGGCTCTGGTCGACATAGCCCATGTGCACGGTTTCGCCGATTTCCACGGTGCCGCTGTCGGGCTCTTCCTTGCCGGTCAGGATCTTGAACAGGGTGGATTTGCCCGCGCCGTTGGGTCCGATCACGCCGACAATGCCGCCGGGGGGCAGCATGAAGGAAAGGTTTTCGAACAGGAGTTTGTCGCCATAAGCCTTGGTGATGTTCTTCGCCTCGATCACCTTGCCGCCAAGGCGTTCGGGCACCTGGATGACGATCTGCGCCTTGCCGGGCTTGCGGTTGGCCATTTCATCCTGAAGCTGGTCGAATTTGCGGATACGCGCCTTCGACTTGGTTTGGCGCGCGGCAGGTGTCTGACGCATCCATTCCAGTTCGCGGGTAAGGGCCTTCTGGCGGCCGCTTTCCTCGCGGCTTTCCTGCTCCAGCCGCTTGGCCTTCTTTTCCAGATAGGTGCTGTAATTGCCTTCGTACGGATAATAGGTGCCGCGATCGAGCTCCAGAATCCACTCGACGACATTGTCCAGGAAGTAGCGGTCATGCGTGATCATCAGCACGGCGCCGGCATATTCCTTCAGGTGGTTTTCAAGCCACTGGACGGATTCTGCATCAAGGTGGTTGGTCGGTTCGTCCAGCAGCAGGATATCGGGCTTCGCGATCAGCAGGCGGGTGAGCGCAACGCGGCGCTTTTCACCGCCGGAAAGGCTTTCCACGCCGCTGTCTGACGGCGGGCAGCGCAGGGCTTCCATCGCGATTTCGAGCTGGTTGTCGAGCGTCCACCCGTCGACTGCATCGATTTCCGCCTGAAGCTCCGCCATCTGGTCGCCAAGTGCTTCGAAGTCGGCGTCAGGCTCTGCCATCTGTGCAGCAATGGCGTTGTAGGCATCGACCTTGTCCGCCGTTTCGCGCGCGCCGTCCTTGACGTTTTCGAGCACGGTCTTGCTTTCGTCCAGCTGCGGTTCCTGCGCCAGATAGCCGACCGTGATGTTTTCGCCCGGCCAAGCCTCGCCTGAAATGTCCGTGTCGATCCCGGCCATGATCTTGATCAGAGTGGATTTGCCCACGCCGTTCGGGCCGACGATGCCGATTTTCGCGCCGCGATAGAATTGCAGATTGATGTCCGACAACACCGGCTTTGGCGCGCCGGGGAATGTCTTGGTCATGTTCTTCATGACATATGCGTATTGAGCGGCCATCGGGCGGGTCCTTCGTGTCGGGTATTTGGTGGAGTTTGATTTGCCCTCCAGATAGGGGCTGAGGGCGCGGCGGGCAAGGTGGCAGGTGCGCACTTTCGGAACGATTTGCCCGCGCTGCCGGTTGGGTTGCCATGTTTATTGAAAATGACACGCTCGATGCGCTGCTGCGCGGTTTCCTCCTTGCAATGATCGCGCTGACTTGGGTGGTCGTCCAAATCCGAATTGTCGGGCTGCGGTCGCTTTCCAAGATGACGACATTCGATTTCGTGATGACGGTGGCACTCGGTTCATTGCTGGGCGGCGCGGCGCAAGTCACCGATTGGGTCAGCTTCGGCCAGACCCTGACCGGAATGCTCGGGTTATTTGTTTTGCAGGTTGTCGCCGGCCGTCTGCGCAAGAGTTCCGACACCGTCGAAGATATTATGCAGAACAATCCTGTGTTGCTGATGCGGAATGGAGAGATCAATTACGCCGCACTTAAAGCAACGCGCGTTGCCGAAAGCGACCTCTTCGCCAAACTGCGCGAGGCGAACGTGCTTGAATTTTCGCAGGTGCGGGCGGTGGTTCTGGAAACGACTGGAGACGTTTCTGTCCTGCACGGTGAGACGCTGAACGAAGATCTGCTGAAGGGCGTGGATGTAGATGCACATGGCTGACCCCAAGAGCTGTATTGCACCCTGCGCTGCGGAGAGCATCTTAAGCCTATGACTATCGCCATCATCGGGGCCGGAATGGCTGGTTTGACCTGCGCCACGCGCCTGGCGGCAGAGGGGCACACCGTCACCGTTTTCGACAAGGGCCGCGGTCCGGGCGGGCGCATGGCAACACGCCGCGCCGAAGTGAACGGCGAAACTCTCCATTTCGATCACGGTGCGCAATATCTCACCGCCAAGGACGAACGCTTTGCGCAGCAGGTGGCGGATTGGGAAACCGCCGCCATAGTCGCAAGGTGGCCTGCGGCGGGCAGTGGCTGCTACGTCGGGGTGCCGGGCATGAACGCGCCGATCAAGGCGATGGCGGCAGATGTGGACGTGCATTTCGGAAAGCGGATCGACGCGTTCGGCCGGTCCGGCGATCATTGGCGGCTGGATGGGGACGGCTCGGAGGATCTGTTCGACACGATTTTGGTAGCGGTGCCGGCGGAGCAGGCAGGACCCCTGTTGGCCGCGCATGTGCCCGACATGGCGCGGCTTGCGGAAGAGACTATTGCCGATCCCTGCTGGACAATGATGGTCGCTTTCGAAAGCGCGTTGGATCATGGCGATACGATCCGCGATGCCGGAGCGATCGGCTGGGCCGCTCGCAATTCTGCGAAGCCGGGGCGCGATCATGATGCAGAATGCTGGGTAGTGCAGGCATCACCCGACTGGAGCCGCGAATATCTGGAGGAAATGGCAGACGCCGTCATTCCGTTGCTGCTGGAAGAATTGCGCGCGATTGTCGGCGGCGAATTGCCCGCTATACGCCATTCATCCGCGCACCGCTGGCGTTATGCCAGAAGCGGATCGGCGGGCGAGGGCGCCTTGTGGAACAAGGAAAGCCGCATCGGCGTATGCGGCGATTGGTTGATCGGTCCGCGCATCGAACACGCATTCATCTCCGGCCTTGAACTGGCGGATAAGGTTCTGGCCGATGGCTAATGTTACCGTCTGGTATGACGGCGCGTGTCCGCTGTGCCGCCGTGAAATCGCTTTCATGCAGCGGTTGGACCGGCGCGGCGCGATTAGTTTTGTCGATGTGAGCGAGGGCCAGCCGGAAAGCTGCCCGGTTGCGCAAGAGGATTTGCTGGCACGCTTCCATGTGCGCGAAAACGGCAAGGTGCTGTCCGGTGCCGCCGGTTTTGCAGCGATGTGGCGCGCGGTCCCGCTGCTGCGGCCCTTGGGCGAACTGGCGCGCTTGCCGCCGCTGAACCGGGTGTTTGAGCGGCTGTACACCGTATTTCTGCGGTTCAGGCCGCGCCTTCAGAAATGGGCGGGCAAGGCATGATGCATCCCGCTCCCGATCCTGTTTCTCCCGGACAGGAAAGTGTGTGGGATTATCCGCGTCCCGCCATCGCAGAACGCACCGATGCGCATATCGTCGATCGAGCACAACGGCATGACCATCGCCGACACACGCAATGCTGTGCGCGTGCTGGAAACCAGCCACCCGCCGAATTACTACATCCCGCCGGAGGATATCGCAGAAGGCGTCCTGCGCCGCGCGGCGGGCACTTCCATGTGCGAATGGAAAGGCGCGGCGAAATACTGGGACGTCGTGGCTGGAAATAGCGTGGTTGAGCGGGCCGGATGGTCCTATCCCTCACCAACGCCGACTTTTCAGATCCTGCGCGATCATATCGCCTTTTATGCAGCACCCTTTGATCGCTGCATTGTCGATGGAGAGATCGTCATACCGCAGCCGGGCGAGTTTTACGGCGGGTGGATCACCAGCAAGGTGGCCGGGCCGTTCAAGGGCATACCCGGCAGCCGTTTCTGGTAGAATTTTCGACTGGTCGCGGGACGACCGCGCTTCTGCAGTAATTTTTTACAACCCTTATCAGACCGTTAACCTCTCCTGCATACAGCGGTTTTTCGTTTGAGGGGGAACAATGGACGCGCAGATACTGGGTCTGACAGCGCCGCTTATGGCGTATGTCTTCTCGGCAGTTTTCATCGCGCTGTGGTGGCGCGGGAAGCTGGGCGCGCACGTGCTCGCCTTCGGTGCGGGCTATGCCCTGTTCGCGACCGGGTTTCTCGTCACTCACATCCTGCCGACAGGCTCCGCCTACGTCTTCTATTCGACCCAGGCGTTTTATTCCGCGTCATCTGTGCTCCTTATCTGGGGGGCATGCACCCGCGTGCGGCAACCGGCTCATGTTCCCGTCCTTATCGCCATCTACGCGGTTGCATTCTGCACGCTGAGCGCGGCGGTGGCGTTGTCGCTGGACGCTGGTCCGCGCCTGATCATCATGAATGCAGGCTACGGCGCGATGTTTCTGGTGGCGTTCGTTTCGCTGCTGGGCGCAGAACGCAAATCCTTCATGGACACAGCGATCATTTGGATACTGGCATTGCACACGGTGGATTTCATGGTCCGTCCGATGATCACCGTGCTGGCAGAAGGAGCGATCCCCGTCAGCGAATACCGGCAATCGACCTATTATTCGATCATCAACATCGTGCTGATGGTCAAGACTCTCAATACGGCGGTAGTGCTGATCGGCGCGTCTGTTTTCGACCTGATGCAAGCATTTCGCGACCGCGCCGATACCGATGGATTGACCGGGCTGCGCAACCGCACTGCCTTTGAAACCGCTATCGCTGGTCCGATCGCGATTGCCGAACGATCGCGCGAACAATGCAGCCTGATCATCGCAGATATCGACCATTTCAAGCAGGTGAACGACCTGTGGGGGCACCAGGCAGGTGACGGGGTTATCGCAAGTTTTGCCGGCCTGCTGCAACAAATGATCCGGGACGATGATATCGCCGGGCGCATTGGCGGAGAGGAGTTCTGCCTTCTTATTCGTAACTGCTCCGCGCATGATACGGTCCGGCTGGCAGAGCGCATCCGGCACGCTTTCGCGCAGATGATCCATCCCGAAATCGGCGAATCCATGCGCCTGACCGCCAGTTTTGGCGTTGCCGATCTGCGCGGCGGGGAAAGCTATCACCAATTGTTTGGACGCGCGGACGCCGCGCTTTACCGGGCGAAGGGCGGGGGCCGGAACCGCGTCGAGAGCCAGGCCGGTGACGTGCGAACCGCAGATCGTGTCGCCTGCTCCGCAGCCGCCTGAAGGGTTGGGCGGACTCGGGCAACTGGACTTGGCCAGGATCCGGGGTTAGCTACTCGGCCCATGCACAAACATATCCTTGCGCTTGCTGCGCTTTCGCTCGCCATTCCCGCCGCCGCCAACGCCCAGCGCTACGATGCGCGTTACGGCCTTGAACCGGGCGCCCATGATGAAATTGCATGGGATTTTCTGGAAGGCATCACGACAGAAGTCGGACCGCGTCTGGCGGGCACAGAGGACGAAGCGAGAGGCCGCGCATGGGCCATGGAATGGCTGCGCGCGCGCGGCTTTGCCAATGTCGTGGACGAACCATTCATGCACAATACCTGGGTTCGGGGTGAAGAACGCGCCCAAGTAACCGGCCGCTTTGCGCAGCCCCTGGTTGTGACCGCTCTTGGATATAGCGGCGCGACCCCGGCTGACGGTATCAGCGCGCAGGTCGCTTATTTCCCTTCGATCGATGCGCTGCGGGCAGCCCCGGACGGCAGCCTTGCGGGCAAGATTGTGTATATCGGCCATGCAATGCGCGCGACGCAGGACGGCTCGCATTATGGATACTTCGGATCGCCCCGCAGGCAGGGGCCGGGCGTGGCTGCGCAGAAGGGTGCAGCAGCAATCCTGATCCGGTCGATCGGCACCGACAATGACCGCTTGCCGCATACCGGCGCGACCAGCTGGCCTGACGGCGTGGCCCCCATCCCGGCAGCCGCTCTCAGCAATCCCGATGCCGATAATCTGGAACGTATGCTGGAGCGGGGCGAGCCAGTTTCCATCGATCTCGTGCTTACTCCGCAATTTCTGGGCATGACGCAAAGCGGCAATGTGACGGGAGAGATCACCGGCTCCGATCCGTCGCTGCCGCCCGTCTTGCTCGCCTGCCATCTGGACAGCTGGGATACCGGCACAGGCGCGATTGACGATGCCTCAGGCTGCGCCATCGCCGCTGCGTCAGCTTTACGCGTGGCGGAGCAGGGCCAGCCGCTGCGCACGATCCGTGTGCTGTTTGCAGGGGCAGAGGAAACCGGACTGTGGGGCAGCGCCGCCTATTCCGCCGCGCACGCTGATGAACCCATCGGCGTCGGCCTTGAAAGCGATTTTGGCGCAGGGCTGATCTGGCGGTTGGAGACAAACTTCTCGCTCAGCAATCCCGGATTGTTCCAGAAGCTGTCAGAGGCCGTGGTGCGTTTCGGAGTTCTGCCAGCAGCGCAGGTGGTAGCCACCGGAGGGGCCGATCTGAATATCGTGCGCGATCAGAACGGCCCGATCATCGATCTGCAGCAGGACGGTGGCCGCTATTTCGATCTGCACCACACAGCAAATGACACGATCGACAAGGTCGACCCGGCGGAACTGGCGCAGAATGTCGCGGTGTGGACCGCCGTCACCAATGTGCTGGCGAATGAAGCTGGCGATATCGCAGGGGGCGGAATTATCGCCGGGCAATAATTCAAGGTTGCAAGCGGGCAGTGCCAACCGCGCTTGCCCCTTGCGGGCGCAGCGTTTACTGGCACGCCCGCACGAATGGCTGGCAACCTGTTTGCAGAAATGCTCACGGGGGCCTGTAGCTCAGTGGTTAGAGCTGGCCGCTCATAACGGCTAGGTCGCGGGTTCGAATCCTGCCGGGCCCACCAGCCTTTCGTGCATTTATCCCGTCAGCTTTGCCGAGGTAGCGTGCTGGCGGCCAGATCCGGACAATCCGCAGCAACCAGCCGGCGGTTGTCCCAGCGTTCGATGTAAAAGGCCTGGCGCGCCGCCATCTGGGCACAGGCGATGTTGACGCCGTTGGCATAAACCACAGCCAGAGTGCGCCCGTACCGGTCACGGCCAAGCCGGATGATGGAAAGCTGTGCGTCTGCCACTACGCTTTGAAGCGCGCGGGTTGAGGCATGGCCATCGCCGTCCACACATTGCCTGCCGCGCCTGCAGCTGCGTGTTTCCGGCGCATCGATGCCAGTGATTCGGATGCGTTCTTCGCCGCAGCGAATCGTGTCACCATCGGTGACGCTGCAAGCGAGGGCGAGGGCTATTGCTTCTGCTATCATGCAGTGCGGGATAACCGCCATTCACGGGCACATGCCCGCAGTTCAGCCTCCGCAACGGAGGTTTAGGTTACGCAGTAATACGTACCTCTCCCCAGACTTTCTGCGAAAGGGCGGGTTTCTTGCTTGCACCGGAACGGCGCTAATCCTAAGGGCGGTCTCGGTCCGGGGAGTGGCGCAGCCTGGTAGCGCATCTGTTTTGGGAACAGAGGGTCGCAGGTTCGAATCCTGTCTCCCCGACCATTTTCATTATTTGAGGATAAAGCCGGCCCCTTCGGGGTCGGTCCTGGCTGGCGGGTACTGCGCCTGCCTAGCCCCTCCGGGCCTTGCGCACGCTACCGCGCTCCACCAGTCGAACAGGCACCCGGCCAGCGTCTCCTGCGATTTGAGTCCCCAACGCCTTGCGCGCCAGTTGCACGCCAGCCTTGCGGAAATCGGGTTCCACCGTTGTCAGCGGCGGATTGCTGTGCGCTCCGCTGCCAAGCCCGTCAAAGCCGATCACGCCGACATTGGCAGGGACGGCAATGCCGCGGTCCTGCAGCGTTTCCAGCACACCAAATGCCATTGCATCGCAGGAACAGAAAATGCCGTCGAATTCGCGCCCGCTGGCCATCAGCGCGGTGGCAGACTTGCGGCCCTGTTCGGCCCGCAGCGCAGCCTGCTCCCAGACAGGCGGACCGGCTTCCAGTCCATGTTCCTGCATAACCTCGCCGTAACTTTCGAATCGTTCGCGGAATTGCTTTTGCGTTTCTCCGGTATCACCGATGAACGCAATTTTCCGGTGTCCGCTTTCCAGCAGCCGTTCCACCGCCAGCCGTGCGCCGGCGCGGTTATCCGAATCGACGCGGTCATGATCGTTGAAGGGAGAGCCCCAGCTTGCCACATCGCTGCGGTTCAAGATCGGGTGATGATATTCCCACGCCGCGTCATTGGTGCTGGTGCCCAGCAAGACCATCCCGTCGGCCTGCCGCGTTTCGATGAAGTGTCGGTCGAAATGTTCCGGTTCGGACTGGAAGCTGACGAGCGCCTGATAGCCCATTTCCGATGCAGCGGCGCAGGTGCTGCCGAGCAGATTGTAATGGAACGGATTGATTTTGGTCGCATCCATCCCCGGTCTTGCGATCACGATGATGGCAATGGTGCGGGTCTTGCCGCTGCGCAGCCGTGCGGCGCGCGCATCCACGCGGTACCCCAGTGCATCGGCCGCCTCCTGTACGCGGGTGCGGGTCTGTTCCGTAATCGAAGGATCGCCAGACAGGGCGCGCGACACGGTGGATTGATTGACGCCGGCACGCTCCGCGACTTCAAATGATGTGACACGCTGGATGGCTGGCTGTTCTGTTGGCATGGCCGCGCCACCCTAGCGCCGGATTCGCGGTAGTCTAGTTTGCCCGCCGATCACCGTTCGACAGAATTCATCACGTCCTTGACGCTGGATGGTTTCACACCGCGCTGATCGAGATAGGCAAAGACCCTGCGCCACCAGTCATACAGATTGTCCAGATCATTTTCTGAACGGACATAGGGCGTGTCGCCGGGCCGCAGCGAAGGGCTGTGGAATGAAAACACGAGGAGCGGTGCCCCGTCATCAAGTGCGATATCGATACCGCGGATGGCCTCGTCAACGCTCACGCCTTCAGGCGTCAGAGGCACGCGCTCGAGCATGCCGGTTTTCGAGAGCAATCCGCGCATGGCGGGGGCCCGCCAAAGCCTCGGATAGATGTAGTCTCCCTGTTGCCTAAGCATGCCCCAGAACGCCGTGGTGAGCGGCAATTCAAGCAGCGAGTGCTCGTCATCAACCCAATAGGGATGGATCGGATGGTCCCGGTAATCAGGTCCGCCTGCTGCGGTATAATCGAACTTCGGACGCACGGATGTGTCCACCGCGATACCCTTTTCGGCAAGGATCTCTGCGGTATTGGGCCCGGCACCATAACGGCCGGCACGGTAGATCAGCGGCGTCATTCCGAAATTGGCTTCGATCGTGTCACGCAACCGGCCGATCTTGCTTGCCTCCAGATCGGCAGGCAAATTGCCGGCAAAGGAGTTGGCCTGATTGACCTCTTCTTCATGCGGCGGGTTAACCCACGGATGCAATTGGACGCCGATTTCGGCCAGCCCCTGCGCCAATGGCTCTTTCAAGATTTCAGCGGCTAGTTTCGAATTGGCTATGGGCCAGTCGACCAGATATACCGGCACCACTTTCTGGCGTTCACAGAATGCCTGGAATTTGGCCAACCGCCCAACATGCTCGATGCCGTGGGTGTCCCTGGTCAGCGGTTTGTCCCAGTCGAATTCCTCTTCGGTATCGACCGTCAGCAGGAATCGCGGGATGCGATCCCGAAACCGGGCACGGCTGCTGATAGGTGGCGCGTCGAGCAGGCTTCGCATCGCCAAACCAAATCTCCAAGTTTTAGTGCGAGATGTTACCCGCTGGTGCGTCCCATCCCCGCGCTAGAGTCGCCTCCAAGGGCGGTCAAGGCCGGAACGACGAGCGTTACGCAGTTTGTTTTACAATTTAGATAACCGCCCGCTGCCTTTGCCTCTGCCTGCGCCAAACGGAACGCAAAGGCCGGGCCAAACATGCCTGCATTTACAGCCCGTTGCCGTCCAATTTCCCCCTGATCTTCCATTCCGCCATCAGTCAAAGAACGCGGCGCTTCCAATTCCAGCTGGATATTCTCGCCGTCACCGGTCAGCACGAGATCCACTTCCTCTCCCGGAGCGAGCGCGCCTGCAGCGGTTGCCAGCAGGCGCCAGCAAAGCGTCAATGCCTCCGAACGGTCGAGCGCGCTGGTGAAGGGGCCGCCGCTGACCGTCAGGCTGAAACCGGCATTGCGCGGGCGCAGGACCGCCTGCAAGCGCTCCACGGTGTCGGAAACGGCGGCGCGAAAATCGGCATTGCCTGCGGTCAGCTCCATCGCATCGGTTTCCAGCTTCACGAGCCGGTCAACTTCATCGAAGCCGGCCAGCAGAGTGGCGGAGTCCACCCCGATCGAGGCGGCATGGGCGCGGTATTGATGAGGGACGGCGCCGAACAGCTGTTGCTGGATGATTTCGGCAAAGCCCTGGATCGCGTTCACCGGCGTGCGCAGTTCATGCAGGACTTGCCGCATGGCATCTGCTTCGCTGTCCTCGGAATCGATTTCAGCTGCGACTGGATGGCGCAAACACCCGCGATAGCCGTTGAAACTGCCGGTAGCGGGATCGAACAGCGGCACGGCGTCGAGGCACCAATCGCCGGAAATGCCCGGCGCGGCGCTGATTGTGATCGGTCTTGCGGCAATCGGCTGGCGCGCGGCGAGGGCAGCTTTCGTGGCCTCGTCCATCGTCACGAGCGTACCAGGGCGCGGCGCGGTGAGCCGCATTCCCACAATCATCGGAGCAACATTTTCATCCGCCCAGATGGCCACGCCCTGGGTGTCGCACGAAAATTCTATCGTTTCGAGAGGCCGCGCCCGCTGATCCTCCCCCAGCGGCAGGCGCGGGTCGGTTGGCCTTTTGCTGCGCGTTTCACGAAACGCCTCGATGCGTTTCAGCAGCGCGCCGATGCCGGCTGCCTCACTGGCAAGCGGATTTGTCTGCCGCGCTTCGCGGGGCGGGGGTGAGGATTGTTCTGGTGGCCCGGTCAAGGCCCGCGCCGCTGCATCGCTCTCCGGTTCCGGCAGGACCAGATCACCCACGCCAAGCTTCGTCAACAGCGCCTTCACATCAGGAGATAGATCGCGCCGGTGCCTCAGAAAGCCCCGCGCAGTCACTGGTAATTTTGGTATCAGTTCCAGCCACTCTTCGTCGGTCAAACTCGCAGTTGCCATTGCCGAAGCACTTGGCTTCGCATCACCCGCGGCCAGAAAAGCGACAAGCTGCGGGCTGCGCAGGCGCAAACCCGACTCGCGCAATATACGCGCCTGTTCTTCCTGCGGCAGTGCCTCTGCCAGCACGTTCAATCGCGCATAGCCTTGCGCGAGCAAGTCCTTGTCGCCGCCTTCTTTCGCGCTGCCCAGCAGATCCAGCAATTGCCTGAACTGCGTGCGCAATATCGCATCGCTCTCTGCGCGGGTGCGCAGCACTGTGGCGAGGCGGTCATCAAATTGCATCCGGGCTCCGGTCGGCGATAAGTTAAGGATTCCTTACCGTCGCCATAGCCAGCCCTTCCGACCTGCACATGCGCGCTGCGCAGTGCGTTGCAAAAAGGGACAATTGCCGCCATACAGAATAATAGTTCGGTCCGGTGGTATATTCGATGCCGGATATTGCCCGCGCGGATAATTCACTTGCGAACACGATAGGGGACCTTGGCGATGGCTACGCTCGATACGATTGATCGGAAGCTTCTGTCTGAATTGCAGTCGGAAGGCCGGGTGACGAATGTTGATCTGGCGCGCCGCGTCGGGCTGACCGCTCCGCCATGCCTGCGCCGCGTGCGCGCGCTGGAGGAAGACGGCGTCATTCGCGGCTATCACGCCGATCTTGATGCATCGAAACTGGGCTTCGCGATTACCGTGTTCGCGATGGTCAGCCTGCGCAGCCAGGCAGAAGAAGATTTGCGCGGCTTTGAAGAGCATATCAAGACGCTGCCCGAAGTACGCGAATGCCATATGCTGAACGGCGAAATCGATTTCATCCTCAAGATCGTGAGCCGCGACCTGCAGAGCTTTCAGGAATTTCTGACCAGCTGTCTGACGCCTGCGCCCAATGTTGCCAGCGTCAAAACCAGCCTGACGATCCGCACAGCCAAGCACGAGCCGGGCGTCCCGCTGGAATAGGGCTTTCCAAGCCAGATATCGGGATTGACGCGGCTATCCGCCGGAACGGTAATCGCCAGGGTATTGGTGGGTGGCTCTGTGTGCGATCAGGGAGCAGGTACTTCGCCGCCTACGACCTGTTCGTAATGTTCGAAAAGCGTGTCACGGCCGGTTTCGGGCGTCAGATCAGCACGATAATCGCCAGTCTTCTGGTCGAGAACGAGCATGGACTCGGTAGCGTAATACCGGCCGATGCGCGCATATTCAGCCTTCGCGGCGGCGCGGGCGGATATTCGTCCGATAAAACTCAGCGCACCAATTATCGCGTCCATCAGTCGCAACGACACATGCCGGAAACGCGGCGTTTTGCCGAGCAACTTGAACAACTTCTCGCCCTGTTCTTTAGGACTGATTGCGGGACCAGGCCCCCCGATCGGCAGGATGCGGTTTTGCAGATCGGTGTCTGTAACAGCGCGGCTGATGTAGCGCCCAAGATCGGCATCGCTGATCGGTTTGCAGCGCGTCAGTTCGCCATTGCCGAACAGCAGAAATGGTTTGCCATTCTTCACCCGCTCGATCTGGCCGGACAGCGACTTGAAGAAGGCCGTGGGGCGGATGATGCTCCATGCCAGACCCGCACCCATCAGCTCCCGCTCGAACGCCAGTTTGGCATGCTGGAAGGCGAGGCGCGGTTTCTGCACGCAAATCGCGGAGAGCAGGATCATCTGAGGCACGCCGTTAGCCTGTGCAGCTTTCAGAATGTCCGAATTCGCCTTGTAATCGATCCGCCGGGCGTCCTCCGGCGTGCCCGAGCGCGAGGCGAGGCAAGTGACGACGGTATCGAATTTGTCTCCGGCAAATCCATCACGCATGACAGACCCGGCGTCGGTCACGTCTGCAAAGCGGCAGCGCGCGCCCGCGGCTTCCAAATCGGCTGCGACAGCTTCCCCGGATGCGGACAGGCGCAGAACGCAGGTGACTGTATGACCATCATTTAGCAGCGCGTTGGCGGTGGCCCTGCCGATAGTGCCGCTGGCCCCGAACAACAGGACGCGTTTGCGATCCGAACCCGTGGGCTCAGCTATCGTCACTCGCCTCGCTCGCCCGTACCGCCAGCCAGTCTTCCAGCCATTTGATCGTGTAATCACCGCTGATCACGTCGGCCTGATGGATCAGTTCCTGATGCAGCGGTATCGAGGTTTTCACGCCTTCGATCACCATTTCTTCCAGCGCGCGTCGCAGACGCATCAGGCAACCCTCGCGGGTGCGGCCGTAAACAATCAGCTTGGCGATCATGGAATCGTAATAGGGCGGGATCGTATAGCCGGCATATAGCCCGCTATCCACGCGCACATGCATCCCGCCTGCCTGGTGATAATAGGTCACCTTGCCGGGTGAAGGGGCAAAGGTGAACGGGTCTTCGGCATTGATCCGGCATTCGATCGCGTGACCCTTGAATTCCAGCTCTTCTTGCGTGACGGAAAGAGCCTTGCCATCGGCAATACGGATTTGTTCACGCACCAGATCGACGCCGGTGATTGCCTCTGTCACCGGATGTTCGACCTGCAAACGGGTGTTCATTTCGATGAAATAGAACTCGCCGTCTTCCCACAGGAATTCGATCGTTCCCGCGCCGCGGTAGCCCATGTCGGCCATCGCTTTTGCAACGATGCCCCCCATCCGGTCCCGTTCTTCAGGACTGATGACGGGGGAGGGTGCTTCTTCGAACATCTTCTGGTGGCGGCGTTGCAAGCTGCAATCGCGCTCTCCCAGATGGATCGCGTTGCCATTGCCATCGCCAAACACCTGGAATTCGATGTGGCGAGGATTGCCGAGGTATTTTTCCAAATACATCGTGTCATCGCCGAACGCGGATTTCGCTTCGTTCATGGCCTGACGAACCAGCGGTTCAAGTTTGTCGGCGCTGTGGATCACCTGCATCCCGCGCCCGCCGCCGCCGGCCGCAGCCTTGGCAATGACGGGAAAACCGATCTCTTCCGCGATCTGGCGCATTTCATCGAAGTCGGACACGGCGCCGTCCGATCCCGGCACAAGCGGCAGGCCGAGCGCGCCGGCGGTTTTCTTCGCCTGCACCTTGTCGCCCATGGTGCGAATGTGTTCAGGTTTGGGCCCGATCCACTTGATGCCATGCGCTTCGACGATTTCCGCGAATTGCGCGTTTTCGGACAGGAAGCCGTATCCGGGATGGATCGCGTCAGCATCGGTGATTTCGGCAGCCGAAATAATCGCTGCTGTATTGAGATAGCTGTCGGTGGCAGAGGGCGGGCCGATGCACACTGCATGATCCGCAAGGCGCACATGCATCGCGTCCGCATCGGCGGTGGAATGCACCGCGACCGTCTCTATTCCCATTTCATGCGCCGCGCGGTGGATGCGTAGCGCAATTTCGCCGCGATTGGCGATCAATATGCGAGAAATAGCCATAATCGGATCAGGCAACCACGATCAGAGGCTGGTCGAATTCGACCGGTTCGCCATTGCCGACCAGCAATTGCTGGACCGTGCCATCGGCAGGCGCGGTGATCGGGTTCATCACTTTCATCGCCTCCACGATCAGCAGTGTATCCCCCTTCTTCACCGCATCGCCAACGGCAACGAAATTATCGGCATCGGGTTCAGGCGCGAGGAAGGCCGTGCCGACCATCGGCGATTTGACGGCATTGGCTGTTTCAGCGCCCTGTACGGAGCTGCCGGGCCCATCACTTGCGGACGAAGCCATGGCGGGAGCGGGCGCAGATGGCGCGGCGGCAGCCGGCATCATCTGCGCAGGCGCCGCAGCAAGCGCTGCACGCGATACGCGGATGCGGCGGTCGCCTTCTTCCACCTCGATTTCGGTCAGGCCGGTTTCGCCCAGCATATCCGCCAGCTCGCGCACGAGCTCTGGGTCAACACTCATACCGCCACGACGCGGCGCAGGAGCCTTTTTCTCGGCCATGCAATCCCCAATACTGTGTAAAATTCAAGTCGGCGCTCGGGCTAGAACCAGTTGCGCGCGATGGCAAGTGTCCGCCCGACCTAAAGCTGCATGTTAAAGCTTGGCTGCTGCTTCCAGCGCCAATTCATAACCGTAAGTGCCAAAGCCCGCGATAGAGCCGATTGCGGCCATCCCGACATAACTTTTGTGGCGGTAGGCCTCGCGCGCGGCGGGGTTGGAAATGTGCACCTCTATGACAGGTGTGCGGATCGCTTTGATCGCATCGTACAACGCCAGGCTGGTGTGCGTCAGTGCGCCTGCGTTTAGGATAACCGCCTTGGCGCCATCTGCCTGCGCTTCATGCAGCCAGTCGGTCAAATGGCCTTCATGATTGGATTGGCGCATCTCGACTTCCATGCCGAGCGCTTTCGCCTTGTCTTCCACCCGCGTCGCCAGATCGTCCAGCGTGTCCGACCCGTAAACTTCGGGTTCGCGAACGCCGAGCAGGTTGAGGTTGGGTCCGTTGAGAATGAATACTGTGTCTGTCATGCGCCTGCCCTTAGCCGCTGTGGGGGCAGGCGGCCAAGGGCAAAGCGCGTTTCAGTCACATTTGGCTGCGCGAAGGCCATTCGACCGGTGCGCGGCGGCGGAGGGCCTTATTTGTCGACACCTTTGACTTTGCCCCACTGGCGAGCGGCCGTGTATCCCAGGTATCCGGTGCCGAAGAGCGCATAGAGCGGTTCCGGCAGGCCGCCGAGATAGGAATTCATGCCAATCGCGATGTCATGCGCTGTGGCTGGGCTGAAGGCTGCGAGTATACCCATTGGCATGGCGAAAAGAATGATCGCGTACATGACATAGAGAAAGCTTGGCCGAGCGCGGCTGGTCCACGGATCGCTGCTGTTCGCCTCTGCCACGATGGCGGAAAGGCGTGCCTCGATCTGCCGCATATCCTGCGTGCCTTCCAGCTTGATCAGTTCGATCTTGGCGCGCTCGCGCGCTTCCTTGTCCGGGATGATCTTGTCGATGATCGACGCGATGGGGCCGATGAGGGATTCGAGAATTGCCATAGGGGATGCTCCGATGCGGTTGGATTCGGAGAAATCGGTGAACCAAAGCGGTTCGTGTAGGAAAGCTGCGCGACAGTTTCGCCAGCATAGTCGCCCGTGTTCGTCCCGGTGGCGCGGGCCGTAAGCGCATCGTCAGGGGCTATCTCAGATGCGCTTAGTTAGACAGGAGAGAACGAGAGCGTCGTATGTCCGTCGTCATACATTTGGCACTGATGGTCCTAGTCAGAAAGACAAATTGGCCAAGTCTTCTGCCGTATCGACGTCTCGTAAAGTTTCACTGCTGCGGGGTTCGATAGCGGTGACATTAGCAAGCGATAGAGTTTTCGCACCCGCGTTTCCCGCCAAACTGCGTAATTCGCTGAATGCAGTTGCTGGGAAAGCCGCGGGGCTCCCCAATTTTCCGTTGCTGTATCGTGTGAACACGGTTTCGCTGCCAAGAGCGAGCCTTGCCAGATGTGCAGGTTCTACAAGCGGCATGTCAGCTAGTGCCAAGACTACGCGCGAACAGGATTGTGCAGCGTCAACTCCAGCAGCGATCGAGGTGCCCATGCCCTCGTCAGCGTTGGGATTGATGACGTCGCGCCATCCCGCTCTCAGAGCAGCCGAAGAATGTGGTCCGCGCACCAGATACCTTCTGGAAAAGCCTGCGTCTTCGGCGGCTTTGGCAGCCCAGGTCCACAAAGGTCTGTCGCGATAGGGTACCTGCAACTTGTCACAACCATAACGTCTCCCTCGACCGGCCGCGAGGAGGATGATCCCGATATTGGGATCAAGTTTTGGCACGCATATGCTCATATTCGCCCACTATTTCAGCCAGTGCCGAAAGCGCCAGCGACGACGGCAATTTGCAGCCGGGTATCAGTCCTATGGGGCTCCTGACACGCGCGATATCTGTTTCGGAAATTCCGCGTGAAGTAAGCGCCACAAAGCGCGCGATGCGTGCATTCTCTCCTCCCTGCGCGCCTACGTAGAATGCGTCACTGGTCAGAACATGTGCGAGTATGGCTGTTTCCCACTCATGATCATGAAAGAGGAGTAAGACAGCTGTCCACTGATCAATCGCGGTAATTTGCGGAGGCGTGCTCAAGGACAATTCATCTACCGAATGTATCTCGGTGATTGCGCCTGCCGCTTCGCCCAGCCTTCTGAAAGCTTCCAGCTCCGGCCCTTCTCCCAGCGCAACGATTTTCAGTTGCGGGAGATATTTTCTTGTTGGCAAGGGTGATGGTGCAGGCAGATCAAGAACTCCGCGACGGCGATCCTCCAGCGACAGGACGACCTGCCGACAGGCTTCGAGGTCCGGCTTGGGTTCTAGAAGAATGTCTAGCCCGCCGCCGCAAGGCAGCCGGAAGTCGATTTTCTCTGAACCGTGACCGTAGCGGACAACTGTCGGCAACTTTGTCTTTCGCATATCGGCGGCAAGCTGTGCTTCCAGACAGCCGTCAGAGAGGCTGCCTACCGACGTGCCATCGGGCAAAATAGCAAGCTGTGCGCCAATGCGGCGGGAAAAGCTGCCATCAATACCGACGATCGTGCAAAGCCCCACGCCGTGGTCACAGGCCGCATACAGTGCAGCATGATCTTCGTCTGTGCATATGCGTGAAAGGCCTTCGACAATCGTCATTCAGGCATCGCCGCGAGCACCCGGTCCGGTGTCATGGGATAGTCGAACAGGCGCGCGCCGCACGCGTTGTAAATCGCATTGGCAATCGCGGCCGCACCGCCGCACATGCCCAATTCGCCAATGCCCTTGGCTTGGATCGGGCTTGCAGCAGGATCACGTTCTTCGACCAAGACAACCTCGAGGTCGGGCACGTCACGGTGCACAGGAACGTGATATTCAGCCAGATCGCAGTTAACCAAATGGCCATCGCGAGGATCGAATTCCAGCGCCTCGGTCAAGGCGACGCCAATGCTCCAGGTGATCCCGCCCAGGCACTGAGAACGTGCAGTCTTGGGATTCAAAACCCGGCCAAAGCCAAATGCGCCAAGCATACGGTCCACCCGGGTTTCGCCGGTGAAGTGATTGACCCGAACTTGTGCAAAGAAAGCCCCGAACCCCGAAGCGGTGTAGTCATCTTTGATATCGCCGGGTTCGTAATGGCCCTCTTCAGATAGCTCATCGCCGTCCAATATTTCAGGCAGCGTTTGCCCGCCCACGATCACGCCGTCAGCCAGTTCAAGCTCAGCTTCGGACGTGCCAGCGCGCTTGGCCAGCTCCTCGCGGATTGCCTTGCACGCTACATATACCGCAGAGCCAATCGAAGCGGCTCCCCAACTTCCCCCTGAACCGGGCCCCCTGGGATGCTGTGTATCGCCCAGATCGACCAGCACTTTGTCGAGCTCCAGGCCGAGCATCTCGCCGGCGATCTGCGCGAGGATCGTGTAGGTCCCGGTACCGATATCGGTCATATCCGTTTCCACCACACAGGTTCCGTCCGGTTTCAGCGTGACGCGGGCTTTCGCTTCGGAAACGTTATGGACCCTGGCTGCGCTCGCCATGCCGGTGCCGACCCACCATTCTCCATCACGCGTGAGGCGGGGCTCGCGGTGGCCCGCATTCCAACCAAAAGCCTCGGCGCCTTGTTTGAGGCATTCTGCAAGCTTGTGGGAAGAGAACGGCAGGCCTTCTTCTGGATCTTCCTCGGGGATGTTGATCAGCCGCAGTTCAACCGGATCAATGCCGATTTTCTCGGCAAGGACATCCATCGCTCCTTCAAGCGCCGGCATACCTACCGCCTCGCCGGGTGCACGAACCGAACCTGCTGTCATCTGATGAATGCGAGCGACATTGAGCGTCAGTTCGCGGTTTTCTGCCGCATACATGAAATGCGATGACTGCAGGACCGGCTCGGCAAAAGTCTCCCCCGGGAGGTTGGACACAAGTGCATCATGGCCAAAACCGGTCAGCTTCCCGTCGGCATTTGCAGCAAGCCGCAAGCGCTGGGTCGTTTCCGAACGGCGCATGATGCACTGAAAAACCTGCTGGCGAGACATCACCACGCGTACGGGCCGTTCAAGCTCCATCGCCGCAACCGATGCAGCGACCGTTTCTTCACTCACACCCAGCTTTGATCCAAATCCCCCGCCTACGAAACGAGAAATAAGCCGAATGTCATCTTCGTCCATACCAAGCGCGTCTGCCAATTCCGTGATATTGAAGTTGAGCATTTGAAGCGACGCGTGAACGGTAAGCTTCTTACCATCCCATTCTGCCACCGCAGCATGCGGTTCCATTGCAGCTGAAGCATGGCCTTTCGTCGTGTAAGTGACATCGACACTCTGGGCCGCATCCGACATGGCTTTCGCAAGATCGCCTTGCCGAACGGTCTCGTCTTCCTGTTCCTCTGGCTCGACAGCGCCGGGTGAGAGAGGCGCGCCTTCTTCCTCGCGGTATTCCACCTTCAGATGCTTTGCCGCATCGCGCGCCTGTTCGAAGGTTTCGGCCACCACCAATGCAATCGGCTGGCCCCAGTAACACACCGTCCGCGGGGACTGCTGCGGCGCTTCGTCCGCTGTGCCTTGCGCGGCGCGCGTCGTCAGCCGCTCGTCATCGATCACCGCGATGACACCGGGCATGGACAGGGCGCTGTCCTTGTCTGTTCGGGTGACCTCTCCGCGCGTGATCGTGGCGGTCACAAGAACGCCTTCTGCGCAGTTCTGCGGCGAATACTCGGCGGCGTATGTGGCAGTGCCAGTCACCTTGGCCAAGCCATCGATGCGCGAGAGCGGCTTGCCGAGCACGCCCTGGTTCATGTCGTCGAGGCGGTTGTCCGTATCGGGCTTGTCCTGCTTCAGATGTGCGCTCATGCCGCTTCCTCCGCTGCATGGGTGAGGACTGCGTGAAGCGTCCTGCGCGCGAGCGGGATTTTGAAATCGTTCTCTCCAAAACCCTGCGCTTCGCTAAGCAGTATGTCAGCCGCCGCATCGAACAGCTTTTCGGATGGTTTGTGGCCGATCAGAACTTCGGCGATACGCGGATCGTGCCACGGTTTGTGGGCCAGTCCCCCAAAGGCCAAGTCGGCCCTTGAAAACAGGCCGTCTTTCATCTCGACGATTGCGGCGATGGAAACGAGAGCAAACGCATAGGACGATCGCTCCCGCACCTTGCGGTAAAGCTGGATGCCGGCAACAGGAGCGGGCAGCGATACGGCCGTTATGAGCTCGCCGGTTTCGAGGACATTCTCACGCCAGGGAGTATCGCCGGGCAGGCAATGAAATTCAGCCACGGGTACGGTGCGTTCCTGCCCGTCTTTACCGGCAATGTGAACGGCCGCGCCCAGCGCGCTCATAGCTACAGCCATGTCACCTGGATAAGTGGCGATGCACTGGTCGCTTGTTCCCAGGACCGCGTGCAGCTTGGCGATGCCATTTATCGCACCGCAGCCGCTGCCCGGTTCGCGTTTGTTGCACGGCTGATCGACGTTCGTGAAATAGAAACAGCGCGTTCTCTGGCACAGATTTCCACCTGTCGTCGCCTTATTGCGCAGCTGCTGAGTCGCACCGGCCAGTATGGCGCGGGCGAGAACCGGATAGTCGGCTCGCACCCGCGGGTGGACGGCAGCTGCGGTATTGGTGGCAAGTGCGCCAATACGCAGCCCGCCATCGTCCGTGTCGGTGATTTCAGCCATGCCCAGGCGATTGATGTCAGCCAATTGATCAGGAGTTTCCACCTGTAGCTTCATCAGATCCAGAAGGTTGGTTCCGCCTGCAATTGCCAGCGCGCCTTCGTCACTAATGATGCCTGACGCATCGGCAAAGGAATGCGCCCGGCTATACTGGAAAGGCTTCATGCCCCTTTCTCCGCGGCAACCGCCTGAATGGCTGCGACAATGTTCGCATAGGCACCGCAGCGGCATAGATTGCCGCTCATCCGCTCTCGAATTTCCTCGCCAGTGATTTCGATCTCGCCTTCGAGCTCGCCGCTTGCGTCGCTCGGCCAGTTGTTTGCCAGTTCTTCAATCATCGCAGTCGCGGAGCAAATCTGTCCCGGTGTGCAGTAACCGCACTGAAATCCGTCATGCTCGAGAAACGCGCGCTGGAGGGCTGAGGGATTGTCGGTGGTCCCAATTCCTTCGATCGTTGTAACACTGTCGCCGTCATGCATCGCAGCGAGTGTCAGGCAGCTGTTGATCCGAATGCCGTTCACGATCACCGTACAGGCGCCGCACTGGCCATGGTCGCAGCCCTTTTTTGTTCCAGTCAGGCCGAGATCGTGCCTCAGGAAATCCAGGAGGGTGACGCGGGGATCATTCGGAATTGGGTGCTGCGCACCATTTACGGTCATGGATTGGGTCAAGTGAGTCCCTCCTTCGCTCTTTCAACTCGCAATGCTCCAAAGGTGTCCGGAGAATATCAAAGAACTCGCTCGAAGACAGAAATTAGTAGGCCTCTGGGCACATTGAGGCCTTGAGTAAATCACTGTCGAACGGGGGTCATTCGGGCGCTTGGCCCTGACTGGCAGACTGTCGGCGGCAGGTCCGCGGTTCCGTTGAAATCAAACCGCTTGAATGCCTGCAATCTACCCAAACAGCAGACATTCGCCAACCGCTCGCCGCCGCCTGACAGCAGATAGTGTGCTGTTTGCGTCGGCAGCCAAAAGCGGGCAGCCGGCTAACGACCCATTAGCGGTCATGGGCACGTCTATCCCTCACGGCCGATAGTAGCGCCGCTAGCCACTCGGCGAGACAGAACTGACAACTAATAACGGTTAGATTGCAGGTTTGGATCCTGCCTGTCATATCAAACCTAAACCGCCGCTATGCCTGCCGCTTTGGGCGCTGTGGGTTTCTTTCCGGCGTTCCATGCCCACCATGCGACGGCCGCGCCCACTAAGAGGCCCGCAACTCCAAATGGCAGCGCGGGCATGTGACCGAGCGTTTCATAGGCCTCGTGCCAACCGCTGAAATAAGGTGCAACTTCGAATGCTGCCCATTGTGCCGCGAGCACACCGAGCACCACTTTGATGGGCTGCCTGCCTTGCAGCGGAGCAAGCCGCCACAATTCGGCAGCGATAAGCAGACTGATGACCAGCGTTATCCGAAGTCCCGCCCCGAAAGCGGCATCAAGATCCCAGCCCGCCGCAAAGAACGGAATGGGCGCAACGCGGCCAAGGGCCGGTCCAAGCAGCAAAAGCGATGTCGCGATGAGGTAGCGGGCATGGACATGCACCTTGCGCCGTTGCTTGATCGCTTGCGCATAGAAGTACGCGAACGCGGCGCTACCAAAAACATCATAGAGGCCGAGACGAACGCCCATGAGATCATAAAACAGGCCATCTTCCGGTTGAAGTCCGGCCGCACCCGAGGGCTACCACGCCATGGGATGAATTATCAAGAACGAACCTGCCATGAAAACGGGAAACAGGAAGGAGCTCGATGCACCAAGTTTGCGATGCAACGGCAGCTAATCCTTCCGATGAGCGCTCCAGCTTTGTGCGGTCAGCAGTACCATCCACGCGAAGGCCGACATCCCATGCATATGATAGCTCGCGCTCGCTTGCGTGAACGCCCCGAAGTAACAGCACCAGAAAGCGAAGACAGAAAGCGCGATCAACGCGACCATCTAGAGATAGGCATTCTTGTATGGCATCGCGCATCCCCCCTTGCTGCGGCGCTCTAACTTAACGCAGGTTAGGGTCTTCGACTATTTCTTCTGCAATTGGTCGGGAAGACAGAGATGCCAAGCTAGCACGAGCGAGGCGGTGGAGAATAAAAGGGGAAAGGATTACCGGAGACATACAAGAGTTCCACCGCATGTCTGCTTTCCACCCATTGCGGACCTGGCGCGGCCTAGAAATTCTTAGCAGAAGAGGACAGTCTGCTTAAGGTTCAGTTCCGCCGTTCCAATTCACGGACAAACGCCGTTGGTCGTGCAAAGAGTTGTGAAAGAAACTATCCCGGCTCCAACAATGGAAGCAAAGCACTACGTCCGCAAATTTGGAGGGGCTCCGCTTCTACGGATATGGGGGAATTGGTGGTCGTGATCGCTATGTGATTATTGACCGATTCGGCCATCTCTGTCGATCATGCCAGGCGATCGAAACCACTGGTCGGGAAGACAGGATTCGAACCTGCGACCCCCACACCCCCAGTGTGATGCGCTACCAGGCTGCGCTACTTCCCGAAACCAGTGGAAGCGCGCCTATAGAAAGGCGGGGGCTTGATAGCAAGCACCTCGATTGCCACCTACTCGCAATGCTGCTAGTCGCGGCACCCACACGTCGGGGAGGGAGGTTGGATCGAGCGGTAAAAACCGCGCACGGCCCCTGCTTTTTCCGGTAAATTTATTTATCCACCAGCGTTCCGAATGGACCGAACACATGTTTGATATTCTCGCCGCCGCCGGTGCCCAGGCTGCACCTCCGGGCTGGGTACAATTCCTGCCGATCATCGGCATGGTGCTGATTTTCTGGTTCCTGCTGTTTCGCCCGCAAATGAAGCGCGCGAAGGAACACCAGCAAAAGATCAGCGCGATCAAGAAGCATGACCAGATCGTGACTGCTGGCGGCATTGTCGGCAAGGTTGTGAAGGTGGACGACACCTATGCTGAAGTCGAAATTGCGCAAGGCACCCGCATCAAGGTGGTGAAATCCACCATCGGTGACATCCTTCAGCCCGGCGGCAAGCCGGCTAACGACTGATAAAGGCGGGGCCTGAAGTACATGCTCGATTTTCCGCTTTGGAAGCGCATCACGCTGTGGGTTATCACTCTGGGCTTCGCGCTTGCCGCCTTGCCTTCGATAGCCGGTCTGACAGGCATCGATCTGCCTGACAGTCTTGAGGGGCCAGAGATCAATCTCGGCCTCGACCTTGCCGGCGGTAGCCACATCCTGCTGGAGGCCGATCCGGCCCAGGTGGGCGAACAGCGGCTCGAATCGGCTGAGGAATCAGTCCGCGATCTGCTCGCCAATGCGGAGCCGCGCATCGAGATCGGCGATCTTTCCACGCTTGATAACCAGCTTTCTTTCATGCTGGAAAATCCATCCGATATTGACCGTGCTCGCGAAGAACTCAGCGATCTGATCAATGGTACCGGGCTTGTTGCCGAATGGCGGCTGGAAGTCGTCGATGGCAACCGCATGGTGCTGACCCAGACCGAACAGGGTCTGGACGAGGCCGTTGAAGGCGCGATGGAAAGCGCCACCGAAGTCGTGCGCCGCCGTATCGACGCGCTCGGCACGCGGGAGCCGACCATTATCCGTCAGGGCGATTCGCGTATCGTCGTCCAGGTTCCCGGTCTGGAAGATCCGGAGGCGCTCAAGGCGTTGCTGGGTGAAACAGCCGAGCTGGAATTCAAGCTGGTCGATGCCAATGCTCTTGCCCAGCGATGTGGCGCAGGGCATTGCCAATCCGGGCAGCGAAATCGTGCCCTATGCCGAAGATTCCGATTTCGCCGGACAGTTCGAGGCTGTGCGGCGGCTCGGCGGTATTCGCGGAGACCGGCTGACGGGCGCGCAGCAGGGCGTCAATCCGCAGACAAACGAGACAGTCGTCAATATCCAGTTCGATCCGCAGGGCGGGGCGCGTTTCGCAGAGCTGAGCACGAAGAACGTGGGGCGCCGTTTTGCCATCATTCTTGATGGTGAAGTCATTTCCGCGCCCAATTTTAACGAGCCCATCCTTGGCGGGGCAGCGCAGATTTCTGGCGGCTTTACTACGGAAACCGCCAACAACCTCGCCATCCAGCTTCGTTCAGGCGCGCTGCCTGTCGATCTGACGGTGATCGAGGAACGGACGGTCGGGCCAGACCTTGGGCGCGATTCTATCGTCAAGGGCGGTATCGCCATGGCGATAGGTTCGCTGCTTGTTATCGCATTGATGATCGCCTGCTATGGCCGCTTCGGATTATACGCCACGGGCGCATTGGTGCTGAACGTGCTGATGCTCCTGGGTGTCATGGCGCTGATCAATTCGACACTCACCTTGCCCGGTATCGCAGGCTTCGTCCTGACGATCGGCGCGGCAGTGGATGCCAACGTGCTGATCAACGAACGTATCCGGGAGGAGCGGAAGCGAGGGAGGCGTGTCGTCGCGGCGGTCGAGAACGGCTATAAAGAGGCAAGCCGCGCCATTTACGACGCCAACATCACCAATTTCATTGCCGGGGCATTGCTGCTCGGCTTCGGGTCCGGTCCTGTGCGCGGCTTTGCCGTCGTTCTGATCATCGGCCTGATCACCACCGTATTCACCGCCGTGTTCATCACGCGCATGTGGGTCGCCGGTTGGCTGCGTGCCAAGCGCCCCGCCGAAATCAACGTATAGGGGGAGGAGAACATCATGCGACTGCTCAAACTCGTTCCCGAAGACACGAACATCAAGTTCCTCAAATGGCGTGTACCCTTCTATGTCGTCAGCATCCTGCTGATGATCGCAAGCTGGGCGCTCGTGCTGACGCAGGGCCTTAACTACGGCGTGGATTTTGCCGGCGGTCAGGAAGTGCGCGTCACCTTCGAAGATCTTGAAAACGCGCCGATCCCGCGCCTGCGTGAGGAGTTGGGACAGCTAGGCTATGGCGAGCCGACGATCCAGCGGTTCGGCGATGCGAACTCGGTTTCGATCCGCATCCAGCTGCCCGAGGGCGCAGAGGATCAGCCAGGCGCAGCCAATGCTATCGGCGAAGAAGTTGTCAGCCAGATCCAGTCCGAATTTGACAACGTGCGCCGCGATGCGAACGAAACCGTTTCGGGCAAGGTCGCCGGCGAATTCCGCGAGCGATCTGTCTGGGCATTGCTCGGCGCGATGCTGGCCATTTCGCTCTACATCTGGGTGCGGTTCGAGTGGCAGTTCGGCGTTGGCGCGCTGTTCGCACTGTTCCATGACGTGTCGCTGACGTTGGGCATGTTTGCGCTGTTCCAGATGGAATTCAGCTTGCAGATCATCGCCGCGATCCTGGCAATTATCGGTTATTCATTGAACGATACGATCGTGGTCTATGATCGCATCAGGGAAAACCTGAAGAAATATCGCAAGATGCCTCTGCCCGAATTGCTGGACCTTTCAGTGAACGAGACCTTGGCCCGTACCGTGATGACCAGCCTGACGCTGCTAGTCGCGCTGTTGCCGCTGCTGTTATTTGGCCCGGCAAGCCTGTTCGGCCTTGTGGCAGCCATCACGCTGGGCATTTTCATCGGGACGTACAGCTCGGTCTACATGGCCGCGCCGATACTGATCTGGCTGGGCGTGACAAGCGACAGCTTCGTACCTCAGGAAACTGTCGCAGACCGTCAGGACCGCAAGGCACGCGGCGAGATCTAGCGCTTCGCCAGCAGACCTTCGTAATACTCCGCCAATGCCGCCGCATTCGCTTCCCAGCTGAATTGCGCGGCATTGGCGGCAACATCCTCTGGCGAATAATTGGCGGCGAGAACCTCGCCTGTCCCTGCGGCGATGGCATCGGCATTGCGGTCCACGATCCGGCCTGCCGTCTCCCGGCACACCAGTTCCCTCGCGCCGCCCGCGTCGGTGATCACCAGCGGCGTTCCGCAGGCGAGCGCTTCGACCCATGCATTGGCGAGGCCTTCGCTGGCGGAGGGCAACACCATCGCATCGGCGGCTGAAAGGACGACGGGCAGCATTTCATGGTCCAGACTGCCCAAGAAATGGACACGGCCATCCAGCTTTGTGCAAGCCTGCCGCAATGTGTGTTCGTCCTCACCCTTACCAACCAGAACCAGCTGGGTTTCCGGCAGCTTTTCCAGCGCCTGGATTACAAAGCGCTGTCCCTTGCGAGGGATCAACGCGCCCACTGTTGCGAGCAGCGGTCCTTCAGCTGGAACGCCAAACTCTTCGGCCAGCCACTGTCTGCACAGCGCGCGGCCAAGCGGCCTGAAAAGTGCGCGCTCCAGCCCGGTGTAGTGTACGGTGATCTTGCCATGCGGCAGACCAATGCCGGCCATATCTTGAGCCATGGCCTTGCTAACCGCCAACAATCCCGCTGCCTGATCCGCCGCCTGCCGCATCATATCGGCTGAGAAAACCTGCGCGCCCCAATACGAAATGTCCGCTCCCCGCGCCTTGAGACTTAGCGGCAGGCCCAGCGCATGCGCGACCCGCGCCGCCGCCGGGCCATCGGGATAGAAGAACTGCGCATCGACAAGATCGAACGGTTCCGTTTTGTGAAGGCGCGTTGCAACCGGCAGCACGGCGCGTGCAATCATTGCGGGGTTCAGCCTTGCGCCAAACTTCGGGATTAGCGTGAAGCGCGGGCGATGCACCTCTACGCCGCCTTCCAGGCCCCCGACCGCGGCTTTGGCCAGCGCCTTGTAACGGCCGACCGCAACAGGCGGGATGCCGATGGGATTCATGACAGTCACGTCCCAGCCGGAGCGCGCGGCCAGCGCTTCCATCTGGCGCGCTACAAAGGTCCCGAAACGCGGGTTGATCGCATTGGGATACAGCGTCGCAATGGAGAGGATGCGCGGCATCAGGGCAGCTCCGCCCTTACAACTTCCGCACCAGCATTTCCGCGGCAGCAAGCCATGCCGGGCTGTCGATCACAATCTGGCGCTGGCCGATGCCGGGGGGAAGCAGGCCGACCATGGAGCCCTGCCGGTCTATTAGCCGGCCAAAGGCAAAGCGTCCGCCAGACCGGGGCGCAAGAACATCGCGGTTGATGAGCTGTGCAGCATCATCGGGCGAAACCTGACGCATCCACAGCTGGTCTCCAGGGCGATATTCGCCTTGGCCGGTTTCGATTTCCAGGCACACGAGCGTTCCGCCTTCGATCAGCTCTGTAGGCATGATAGCATCGCGCGGCTGCGAAAGGCCTTCCGCGCCCGCCGTGGTCAGGCGCGCAATGATCTGCGGCTGGGGACCATTTTCTGCTTTCACCAGAGCTTCCGGATCGACGCCGAGTGCAGCGCCGATCTTGTTCATCCAGTCGAGCGAGAGATTGCGCATCCCCGTTTCCAGCCGGCCGATGGTTTGCGCGGTGGTGGGCGGATTGCACGCAGCGGCAACTTTGGCGAGCGTCATGCCCTTGCTCTTGCGAATATCCCTGATGCGATTGATCACGCGCTGTTTCTCCGCCGGTTGAAATTAACCGTATTGGTTGAAATTACTCCTTTCCTACAACCGATTCGATTTTGCAAGGGGCGCTTGCCTCACCCGGTCTTCCAACAGGAGAAATCCATGCAGCGTCAACTCGTCGAACGTGAACTAACCCCCGAAGGACCGCGCCGCAGCGGCGGCGTCGCTCGCCGCCGTCGCAGCGTGACGGTGAATGTGGCAGAAAGCCCGCTTGGCTGGCTCCATGCTCACGGGCATCTGGAAGACCGTTTGTTCGACGCTGGGGAACGGCTGCGCGCAGATTACGAACGGGCTGAGCTTGGGCCGAGCATCACGATGCGCTGGGACGCGGTGCGGATTCGCGGCACCGCTGACGAAGGGCTGACCTCTTCCGAAAGGCAGATCGCTGCGCGGTCACGCTTTGACGGCGCGCTGGCTCAGGCGGGCAGGGGGCTGGAAGATATCCTGTGGCGCGTTGTTTGCGCAGGCGAGACATTGCCGGTTGCCGAAAAGTCGCTGAAATGGCCCGCCCGCAGCGGAAAGCTGGTGCTTCGCCTGGCGCTGGACAGGGTCGCTGATTACTACCGGATCAGCTGACCCAGATCAGTTTTTAGTCGAAAAAAGGCCCTTCAGCCACGCCCAGAACGCCAACACTGCCGAACCGGATGCTTCCTTGCGCTGCGCCCTTGCCGCGTCTTCTTCCGCTTCTCGCAACAGCTTGGCACGCAGGGCGCTCTGCTTTCCTGGTGGCAAGGCGACAACTGCGGAGCGGCGTGATCGCGGATCGCGCATGAAGGCATATCCATCGACCACGTCGTCCCCGGTATGGGTGACTTCGCTATTGTCTTCGGGAACGGAAAGCTCGCCTTGTTCGGCGACCGGCTCTGGCTCCGGCTCGGCATTTGTCGCTGGCAAACCGTCTTCCGGCGCATCAGAGAGCCAGCTGTCGAGGTCGTAAACTTCTTCCGGAGTTTCATAATCCTTCGCCGGATTGAGCTCGTCGAAGCGCGCGGGCTGCTTGCCGGTTTCGCTCGCGATTGGCGCTGGTTTGGCGGGAACTGGCTCGCGCGCAGGTTCATGCGGCTTAGCGGGGATGTGCGCCGAAGCGGGGATGTGCTCGGCAGCGGCTTCGCGCTCAACTGTGGTCGCAGCTTCAGGCAGCGGCATCGGCGCAGGCGCAGCGACGGGTGGTGAAGGCGGCGCGGGAGTGAAGGTGAATTCTTCCCTTGGCGCGGTCCGTTCCGGCAGTTTTGCGGCCGGCACTGGCGCCTGTGATTGCTCAGCGGCAGGAGGCTGGGGCGCGATTGGCTTCGCTTCTTCCGGTTGGGGCTGTTCGCGAAAGAGTTGCGGCTCGGGCGCGGTCTCTGCCTTCGGTTCGGGGTCCGGCGCGCTTGGCGTTTCGGGCTCAGGTTCAAAGTTCGTGGCGGGCAATTCGGGCGTGATCGCTTCGTCAACGAAGCTTTCCCCATCGTCAAAGTTGTCCTCTTCCTCATCAACCGGTCGCAGCGACAGCGATGGGAAAATCCTGGTGGCCATGTCGAGACCGTCTTCGATGCGGTCGATCGCCGGAAGGTCGTCCATCATCGGCTGTGCCGCGTCCGGATTGTCCAATGGTTCCACGCTGCCGTAATCGTCCATTGGCAGCGGCGGAGTTTTTCTGCGGGTTAGCGCCAGGACAGCCTCTGGTGAAGGCAAATCTGCCTCATCTTCTGCTTCGGCTTCGTCCGACTGATCAAAATCTTCCGGCTCATCGTCCAGATCCATCGGCGCCAGGCCAAGGATCGCTGCAGGACGCGGGGCGCGTTCTACATCTTCGCCCAGCAGTTCTGCAGACGCTTCGTGGAACATGGCGTGGGCCTGCGCCAGCTCTTCGGGATCGAGCACCAGAACCGGCTTTTTCTTGAACTTGCGCGCACCGCCACCCATCGCTTCAAGACTGCCATAGGCCAGTCCATTGGAAGCGGAGTCGGTACGAAGTGCGGAAGATGCAGCATTGCCCATGACGAGCCTTGTGCAGGTGTTTGGTGCAAACGCTATGAGCAGAAATGGTTAATCGCGGCTTTACACCTCGGCGGCGGTCAACCCTCGGCCTGTTCGGCGATTGTCAGCCAGCGTTCTTCCGCAGCATCTTTCTCCTCCCGCGCCAGTTGCAGTGACGCGTTGATGCGGGCGAAGCGGTCGGGATCGGCGCTGTAAAGATCGGGGTCAGCCAGTGCAGCCTCGCCCTTCGCAATCAGTTCGTCCAACTCTTCAATCCGGGCGGGCAGCAGATCCAGATCGCGCTGGTCCTTGAACGAAAGCTTGGTCGATTTCGGCGGCGGAGGGGGCGGCGGAGAAGGCTTTGCAGAGGAGTCTGATCCGCCTTTGTCGCTTTCAGTGCCTGTTTTCTTCCCGGCTTTTCTGGTGCGCTTGGCCTGCCAGTCTTCATATCCGCCCGCGACGATATCGACCGTGCCAGTGCCATCCAGCCCCAGCGTAACGGTGACTGTGCGGTCGAGGAAATCGCGGTCATGGCTGACGATCAGGACTGTGCCTTCGTAGTCGGCGATCACTTCCTGCAGCAGGTCCAGCGTTTCCAGATCGAGGTCATTGGTCGGTTCATCCAAAACCAGCAAATTCGAAGTGCGGGCAAATTCGCGGGCCAGCAGCAGGCGGCTGCGTTCTCCGCCGGAGAAGGTGCCGATCTTCGCATCGACCAGGCCGGGGTCGAACAGAAAGTCCTTCATATACGCCTGCACGTGCTTGCGTGTCCCGCGAACATCGATCCAGTCGCCGCCTTCCACCAGAACATCGCGCACCGATTTCTGCGGATCGAGCAGGGATCGCTGCTGGTCGATCATCACGCCGCTCAAAGTGTTGGCATGGGTGACAGTCCCGGTGTCAGGCTCGATTTCCTTGGTCAGCATCTTCAGCAGGGTGGTCTTGCCTGCTCCGTTGGAGCCGACGATGCCGATGCGGTCGCCGCGCTGAATGCGCAAGGAAAACGGCTTGATGATGGGCCGCCCGTCATAGGTCTTGCTGATTTCATCCGCGACGATGACGGACTTGCTTTTGAAATCCGCATCGCTGGCCAGTTTCAACTTGGCCGTGCCGCCCGGTGAAATCATGGCAGCGCGGGCAGCGCGCATGTCCCACAGCTTTTCCAGACGGCCCTGATTGCGCTTGCGCCGAGCGGTCACGCCGCGTTCAAGCCAGTGCGCCTCTATTTTCAGCTTGGCGTCCATCTTTTCCGCTGCGCGCGCTTCCTCGGCATAGACCTGCGCTTCCCAGGCCTCGTATCCGCCAAAACCGACTTCCTTGCGGCGCAGCGCACCGCGGTCCAGCCACAAGGTGGCGCGCGTCAGACGTTTCAGGAAGGTCCGGTCATGGCTGATGACGATGAATGCGCCCTTGTACCGGTCCAGCCAGCTTTCCAGCCAGTCGATAGCTGCAAGGTCCAGATGGTTTGTCGGTTCATCCAGCAGCAGCAGGTCCGGTTCCTGGGCCAGAGCGCGGGCGATCGCCGCACGCCGCCGCTCTCCGCCGCTGGCGGTTGCTGCGTCTGTCGTCATGTCGATGCCAAGCTGCCCGGCAATGGCATCAACGGCGTGTTCTGGCGGGGCGCGGTCGCCTGAAAGGGCGAAATCCATCAGGGTGGCATGCGGTTCGAAATCGGGTTCCTGTTCCAGCCAGACGATGTTGGCGTGCGGTTTTGCCTTGCGCACACCTCGGTCCGGTTCGATCTCGCCCGTAATCAGCCGCAGAAGGGTGGTCTTGCCAACGCCGTTTCGCCCGATCAGTGCAATCCGGTCCCTCGGTCCGATGTGCAGGTCCAGCCCATCCGATCCGGCGCTCGCATCATTCGGATCGCCCAGCAGCCAGCGGCCGCCCTGTTGCAGGCCAAGCCCTTCGAGCGACAGGATCGGTGGTTCAGCCATAATGGCGCGCAAGTAGGCGCGGTCAGACGCGCTGGCAAGGAACGCGTTGGCCAAATGCGGCGTTAATGGCTGCTAGCGCCGCACGGGCGCTGGTCCTTTGGAGTCGCATCATGAAGAAAACCTTCCTACCCGCTATCACCGCCGCAATGATGAGCGCGCCGCTAATAGCGTCACCCGCCGCCGCCCAGGTCCGGGTCGAGGCGATCGGTCCGATTGTCGCGCTGGGCGTTACCGAGAACGTCACACTCGATCCCGATATCGCCAATCTCGGCGCGGGCGTCACCACGGTCGAGCCGACCGCTGTGGAAGCAATGCGGGCGAATGCGCGGACGATGAACCGCGTCGTCGATCAGATCGAGGCGCTCGGGATCGAACGCGAGGATATCCAGACCAGTGGAATCTCGCTGAATCCCGAATATCAGTACAACCAGTCCACCGGCCAGCCGGTATTCCGAGGCTACCGCGCCGGTAACCGTGTGAATGTGATCGTGCGCGATATCGACACGATCGGGCGCGTGCTCGATACTTTGGTAGAGGTCGGTGCGAATGATATCGGCGGCATCGGCTGGGGAGTTGACGAAACTTCAGCGGCGATTGAAGAGGCCCGCCGGAACGCCTTCCAGACTGGCCGCATGCGGGCCATGGATTATGCCAGAATGTCCGGTTTCAGCGATGTCAGGCTGCTTGAAATCAGCGAGAACGTAGTCAATTCCCAGCCGGTGAACTACGGCAATGAAATTATCGTTACCGCGTCTTCAGTATCGCGCGACGAGCTTGCTCCTGTTCGTCCAGGGCAAGTCAACGTCGGCGTGACGATCAACGTCACGTATGAAATGGTCAATTAGTCAGCTTCGGTGCGCCGTAGCTGAACGGTTGCGGCGCATCGAATTCACTTGTTGTTCAATGGGGCTGCTTTAGGCACAACCCCATCATGAAGATGCCAACCGCCTTTTTCACCGCCATCGCTCTGGCTGCTACCCTTGTCGCTGTGCCTGCTCCTGCGTCTGCGCAAGATCGTTCACGCGGGGACCAGAACAGCGCGCGTGCGGAAATGCAGGCGGGCCGGAACATGCCTATCCGCGATATAGAGCGCCGGATTATTCCGCAAATGCGTGAAGGCGATGAATATATCGGGTTCGAATATGATTCGACCGCGCAGGCATACCGCCTCAAGTTCATCCGCAATGGCCGGATGATCTGGGTCGATGTCGATGCGCAAACGGCGCGCGTCCTGCGCGTATCACGCTAAATCCTCTCCCCATTGGAAACCGCGGGCCAGCTTGACGCGTTCATGTTGCGCGCGCAACACGGCGTGCACGCGAAAGCAGGGATGAATTGATGCGAATTTTGATCGTTGAGGATGAGCCGACACTCGGCCAGCAGCTCAAGTCTACTCTTGAACAAAACGGTTATGCCGTGGACCTGTCCACCGATGGTGAGGACGGCCACTTTCTTGGCAGTACCGAAGAATATGATGCGGTAATCCTCGACCTCGGCCTGCCGGAAATTGACGGGCTGACGGTGCTTGGCATGTGGCGCAAGGAAGGCCGCAAGTTTCCTGTACTGGTTCTGACCGCGCGCGACAGCTGGTCCGACAAGGTGGCCGGGCTGGATGCAGGCGCCGACGATTATCTGGCCAAGCCGTTCCAGACCGAAGAGCTGATAGCCCGCCTGCGCGCCCTTATCCGCCGAGCATCTGGTAATGCGTCCTCCGAACTGACCGCTGGCCCTGTCCGGCTGGACACCCGGTCGGGCCGCGTGACATTGGCCGGGGAGCCGGTGAAATTGACCGCGCAGGAATACAAATTGCTGAGCTATCTCATGCACCACAAGGGCAAGGTCGTCAGCCGCACAGAATTGATCGAACATATTTACGATCAGGATTTTGACCGCGATTCAAACACGATCGAAGTGTTTGTCACCCGTATCCGCAAGAAACTCGGCGCAGAAGTGATCACAACCATCCGTGGCCTCGGTTACAGCCTCGACGACCCCGACGATCAGCCCCGCGAATAGCGGCGGCATTTCCGGAGATGTCTCCTCGTTAGAGAATGGGGGCGCGCTGGCAGAAGATGCCGGCGACGTCATCGAAGTCGCGCATACCGGCAGCCTGTCGCGGCGCATGATGGTGATTGCGGCGGGCTGGATCGTCATCCTGCTCAGTGTTGGCGGTTTCGCGCTGGACCGGGTGCTGACCAGCCAGCTGGAGGCCGAGTTCGATAACCGGCTAACCATTCCGCTCAATTCCATGCTGCGCTCCGCCGATCTCGATCCGTTTGGCGATGTTGTTTTCAACTCGATCCTTGGCAATCAGAACTATCTGGAACCGGGCAGCGGTTCCTATTGGCAAATCAGCGGGGAAGGACATGAAACCTTCCCGTCCAACAGTCTTTGGGATGACCGTCTGATTGTGCGCGATGTGAACGCGCTCGAGCCGATTTTCTACGATTCCGACCAATTTCCTGATGAGCCGCTGCGCGTCGTGCAACGCACCGTCCAATTGCCGGGCAGCGATGTCGAATGGCAATTCGTCGTGGCCCAGAAGCGGGAAGATCTCGACACGCAGATCGCCACCGTCCGGGCAACGCTCGCCTGGTCTTTCGCAATTCTCGGCATTGGTCTTTTCCTGATGGCAATGGCGCAGACATGGTATGGGCTGGGCCCGCTGCGCCGCGTCCGGCAGGCGATTGTCCGCATCCGCTCCACCGGCACCAACCGCGTGACAGAGCCGTTGCCGCTGGAAGTGCAGCCGATGGTGGATGAACTTAATGCGCTGCTGGCCCATTCGGAAAAGCAGGCGGAGGAAGCGCGCACCCATGCGGGCAATCTGGCCCACGCGCTGAAAACGCCGCTTACCGTTCTGAACAATGCCGCCCATGCGCGTTCACCCGATCTGGACGAGACCGTCCTGCGCGAAGCCGACACGATGCAGCGACACGTCGATCACCATCTCGCCCGGGCAAGGGCAGTGGGGCGGCGAGCCACTGGCCTGTCGCGGACCAGCGCAATGGAAAGCGCCCGAGGCGTGGAACGCGCCGTGTCGCGGCTCTACAGCCACGTCCGCTTCGACATAGACGGCAAGGATGCCGAGGTCGCTATGGAACGGCAGGATCTTGACGAACTGCTCGGCAATCTGATCGAGAATGCGGCCAAATACGGCGGTGGCAGCGTGTTCGTCACGATGGATGCAGAACCCGACGCGGCGCAATATGTGATCTGGATAGAGGACGATGGGAAGGGCATCCCGGAAAAGGCGCGCGATCAATTGTTCGGGCGAGGAGCGCGGCTGGACACGGGCAAGCCTGGAACCGGCCTTGGTCTCGCCATCGTGCGCGATGTTGCGCAGATATACGGCGGCAATGTCTCGCTGCACGAAAGCGAAGATCTGGGCGGCTTGCTGGTGAAGCTTAGTCTGCCAAGGGTGCCAAGCGGGTGACGCCACCTTATTCATAGAACCTGCCGAAATGCTTTCGCAATGCTGACAGCCGCAGTCAGCCATGATGCAACAGTCTGCTGCTACATCTTGCGACAGTTCATAATCGGGGGTTTCTTTCATGCCAAAGCGTATTGCCAATGTCGCCCTTGCCGCCGCCGCGGCGATGGGTCTTTCCGCCTGCGTTACCTACGGTGACTACGGCGCGGGGTATGGTGATTATGCCTATTATGATGACGGGCACGTGGCTCCGTATTTCGGCTGGTATGGTGATTACTATTACCCCGGCGCCGGAGAATATATCTATGACCGGCGCGGCTATGAGCATTACTGGTCAAGCCCGTACCGGGACTACTGGTATGCGCGGCGCGCAGGTCACCGCGATTTCAGCCTGAACTGGAGCCGTTACGGCTACGACATTCCCCAGCGATACCGGGACCAGCGCCGAGGTTATCGCGATGGCCGGCGTGATCATCGGGGCGATGGTAGGCGCGATGGTCGCAATGGCGATCGTGACGGCAGTTATGGCGGTCGTGGAGATAGGGACCGGAATGGCGACCGTCGCCGTAATGACAGCGAAATGGCTGGCACAGTTTCACGTGCCGCCGAGGCTGCCGTCGAAGCGCGTGCACGTGAGGAGCGGGGGCGCAACGCGGCCGCTGCCGAACGGGATCGCCGCGCCAACGCCAGCAATGATCGCCGGGATAACCGCGGCGCTGCCCGGCGGCCCCGCAACCCCGATGTGCCACGCGCCAATACCGGAAATCGGGAAAACCGGGCCAACACGCAGGCGCCCCGGGCAGGCGATGCCAATCGAGGCAATCGGGCGGAGAGACCTGTGGTTCAGTCCAGGCCCGCTCCGACTGTCAGCAACAGCGCGCAGCGGCCCACTCCGCAGCGGCAGCCAGCGCCCGCCGTCCGTGCGCAAAACGCGCCGACAAGTGCAGCGCGCCCTGTTGCAGCGCCGCCTGCGCCAAGACAGCAGGCTCAGCCACCGCGCGAGCCGGAGCGCGCACAACCGCGCGCGGGAAGCCGGGCGGCACAGGACCCCGCCCGCATGCGTGAACCTGATTGATCGAGCATAGACCCCTTGAACGGGGGAACGAGTGATCGGCTAATCGCCGCGCGCCTTCTGGTGGTGCCGGATCACTTCATCGATGATGAAGCGCAGGAATTTCTCGCTGAATTCAGGATCAAGGTCGGCCTCCGCCGCCAAAGTGCGCAGTCTTTCGATCTGCTTGGCCTCCCGCGCCGGATCGGCGGGCGGCAAGGATGTCTTCGCCTTATATTGGCCCACAGCCTGGGTAATGCGAAACCGCTCGGCCAGAATGTGGATCAGCGCCGCGTCGATGTTGTCGATGCTGCGGCGGAACGCGGCGAGTTGCGCGTCGGACTGTGATGGCGGGGTTGCAGGCTTGTTCATTGATCAGCTTTATCTGGCGGCAGGGACGTGGCTCTAACCAATGCGGCAGAAATGCCAGCTTGCCAACACCCTCCGTTTTCCCCATCTGACACGGCATGAGCGACAACGTCGTCCCCTTGAAGCGCGCCAATGGCGAGGAGCGGCCTACGCTCACGCCCATATTGTCGCTGACCGCCACGCCGATGAATTCGGTCAATGCGATCATCCTTGACCGTATGCAGAGCGAAATTCCGCTGATCCCTGCACTCGCGGGTCACCTGATTTCAGGCGGCGGAAAGCGGATGCGGCCCATGCTGACGCTCGCCGGTGCGGATGTCGTGGGATACCAGGGCACGCGCCATCACAAGCTCGCCGCTGCGGTCGAATTCATCCATACGGCCACTTTGCTGCACGATGATGTGGTCGACGGCAGCGAAATGCGCCGCGGCAAGTCTGCTGCAAATATCGTATACGGCAACCCCGCCACCGTTCTGGTCGGCGATTTCCTGTTCAGCCGCGCGTTTGAACTGATGGTGGAAGACGGCAGCTTGAAAGTGCTGAAAATCCTCTCGGGCGCCAGTGCAATCATCGCGCAGGGCGAAGTCGATCAATTGACCGCCCAGCGCAAGATCGAAACGAGCGAGGAGCGCTACCTCCATATTATCGGCGCGAAGACAGCAGCCCTGTTTGCCGCCGCCAGCCGGATTGCCGCGGTTGTTGCCGAATGCGGTGAGGCAGAAGAGCAGGCGCTGGATGATTATGGCCGCAACCTCGGCATCGCCTTCCAGCTGGTCGATGATGCGATCGATTATGATTCGGATACCGCCGAAATGGGCAAGGACCGGGGCGACGATTTCCGCGAGGGCAAGATGACGTTGCCGGTCATCCTTGCCTATGCCCGCGGGACACAGGAAGAACGCCGCTTCTGGCAGGATGCCATCGCGGGTTTCTCTACCGAGGACGAAGATCTCGCCCATGCCGTGGACCTTATCCGCAAGCATGACTGCGTATCCGCCACCCGCGAGCGTGCCCGGCATTTCGCCCAGCGCGCCTGCGATGCGCTGAGCATCTTTCCCGACTCCGCTGCCCGCCGCGCGATGGTGGAAGCCGCGCAATTCGCGGTGGCGCGGGGTTACTAAGGCGGCCGGGTGACGGCTGATCTCCCTATTAATGCAGTCCTGCCGGACCTTCTTTCTGCCTTGCGCGGGGGGAGTTCAGCCGTGCTTGTGGCGCCTCCGGGTGCCGGTAAGACCACGGCAGTTGCGCCCGCGTTGCTTGGCGAGGAATGGTGCACCGGCCAGATCATCATTACATCACCGCGCCGAGTGGCTGCGCGCGCCGCAGCAGAGCGAATGGCGCAAAAGTTGGGGGAAGATGCCGGGCAAAAGGTCGGCTATCTGACCCGGCTGGACAGCAAGACATCCGGCGCCACCCGAATACTTGTCGTGACAGAAGCCATTCTGGTCAATCGCCTGATGGACGATCAGGAACTGGAAGGCGTTTCTGCGCTGCTGTTTGACGAGGCGCATGAGCGGCATCTGGACAGCGATCTTGGCCTTGCGCTGGCGCTGGAAACGCAATCCGTTCTTCGCGAGGACCTGCGCATCTGCGTGATGTCAGCCACCATTGATGGCGCCCGTTTTGCCCGGTTGATGGGCGCGGATGCTCCGGTGATCGAAAGCCAAGGCAAGGCCCATCCGCTGCGGACCAGATGGCTCGGCGCTTCACCGGAAAAGCGGCTGGAAGATGCGATGACTTCTGCAATTTTGCAGGCGTGGCGGGATGAAGACGGCGATATCCTCGCCTTCCTGCCCGGTGTTGGCGAAATCGAACGAACCCGCGAACGACTGGAAGGGCGTCTGCCGAATACACCTATCCTGCCGCTCCACGGGCAAGTGCAACCGCAAGACCAGCGTGCTGCTATCCGCTCTGATCCTGAAGGGCGCAGGCGTATTGTGCTGGCCACCAGCATCGCGGAAACTTCGCTGACGCTGGAGGGGGTTTCGGTTGTGGTCGACGGCGGGCTGACACGGCGCGCTGAATTCGACCGGGCGGCAGGCACCACTCACCTGGTCACTCAGCGCGCCAGCCGCGCTGCATCGGCGCAGCGGGCAGGGCGCGCAGCGCGCTTGGGGCCGGGCGTTGCCTATCGTTTGTGGGAAGAGGCCGCACACGCTGGTCGTCCTGAATTCGATGTCCCTGAAATGCTCAGCGCAGACCTTGCGCCCTTGGTGCTGAACCTTGCCAAATGGGGAGTTACCGACCCGGCCAGCCTGCAATTTCTCGACACGCCGCCCGACGCTTCGATTGCGAGCGCGAGGCAGCGGTTGGAGAAGCTGGGCGCTCTTGATGCCGGCGGCGCGATCACGCCGCTTGGCCAACAGATTGCGAGCCTGCCGATGGACCCAGTGGCAGGGGCTGCGGTGCTTTTCGGGGCGAAGGCTGGTCAGGCGCTGGATGCTGCGAAATTGGTGCTGCTGCAGCAGGAGCGCGGACTTGGCGGGCGATCGGAAGACCTGATCCAGCGGATGCAGCGCTGGGACGGCGACCGCGGCATCAAGGCGGAAGCCTCGCGCAAGCTAGCACAGCGCTGGGCCAAAGCGGCAGAGCGGCTGGTTGCGGGCAAAAGTGTAGCACACCTCAATCCCGCGCTGTTTTTGGCATTCGCGCAAGCAGAGAATATCGCGCGGCGGCGCGGTCAATCGGGGGAGCATTGGCTGTCGGCTGGCGGCAGAGGCTATCAGCTTGATCCCGCATCTCCGCTGGCAAGGGCAGATTGGCTGGTGGTCGCCGATGCGCAAGGCCAGGCGAAAGGCGCACGCATCGTGGCGGCAGCACAATTATCTGCGCAAGATATTGAACAGCATCTCACTCACTTGATCGAAGCTCGTACCGCTGCGCGCTGGAACGAGGCCGAAGCGCGTGTCGAGGCGCGGCGCGAACGCAGACTGGGTGCGATCACCATGGCGACCGGGCCTGATCCCGAACCGGACCCGCAGGCGGTTGTGGATATCCTTGTGGAAAAGGCAGTGCAAAGGCTGGGGGAACTGCTGCCGCCCGGCCTGCTCGCAAGGGCGCGCTTTGCCGGCGTCGATGGGCTGAGCCCACAAACCCTTGCAGCAAAGGCGAAAGATTGGCTGGAGCCGCTCCTTGCGGGACGCCGCGATCTGGCACTTTCGCCGTCACGATATGCAGAGGCGGCGATGAATCTGCTTTCATGGGACGAGCGCCAGCAGATCGACGCCCGCGCCCCGCGCCATTTCATCAGTCCGGCTGGGACCAGCCATGCCGTCGACTACGCAGGCGAGCACGCGCCCAGCGTGGAGGTCCGAGTGCAGGCGCTGTTCGGGCTGGACCGCCATCCTTTGATCGGTGACACGCCGCTGCTCATCCATCTGACCAGTCCCGCAGGCAGGCCCATACAGGCGACTCGCGATCTGCCCGGTTTCTGGCGCGGCAGCTGGGCTGATGTGTGCAAGGATATGAAGGGGCGATATCCGAAACACCGCTGGCCGGAGCAGCCGTGGACAGAGAAACCGAGCCTTAAGACCAAAAACGCCTTCAAAAACTCCGGCGGGTGAATTAGGGGCTCCGTATGGCAGAAGCTCGTATCTACAAGCGCCCGCAAAGCGCGATGCAATCCGGTAAGGCGTTGACCGACCAGTGGGTGCTCGATTTCGTGCCTGCAGAGGCGAAGAAGGCCGACCCGCTGATGGGCTGGAGCGGCAGCGGTGATACCCGCCAGCAAGTGAAGCTGACCTTCGAAAGCTGCGAAGCTGCGCAGGCCTATGCTGCAAAATACAATATCAGCGCGCGTGTACACACTGTGCCGCCGAAAAAGCTGAAGCTGCAGGCTTACGCCGACAACTTTCGTTGAACGTTTCGCGGCGCGCACATGTGCCGAATTGCTTTGCGGTTGAAATTTCTTCCGCACCCCGCCATATGCGCCGCGGGAGTCGGGTGGACGTTCGCGTTTGCTCACCGGGTCAGATCCGGAAGGAAGCAGCCCAGGTAAATGGCAGCGGGTCGCTCGGCTCCTAATTTCACAAATACACATGTTCCGCAGCAGCGGGGCCATGACATTCGCGCAGGCAAAGCCTAGTCTTCGCCGCATGAGTGATTCCCCCAATTTGCCGCCTGAGGAAACTCCGCCGTGGTCAATCGACCAGTTGGATGAGGAAGGTAAGCCTTCCGCTGCGGCGCTGGAGGCAGCCGGGCAAAACTCCATGTTCGGTGATGCGCCTGAACCTACCGTGCAGCCTGCTCCTTCAGAAGCCGCTCCCGCTGCGCCTCCTGAAGCAAGATCAGCGCCCGTTGCCGCTCCGCCAAAGGCCGCAGACCCTTCGCAGCCTTACCGCGTATTGGCGCGCAAGTACCGTCCGCAAACCTTCAGCCAGTTGATCGGCCAGGAACCGATGGTGCGAACGCTTGGCAATGCGATTGAGCGTGACCGGCTGGCGCACGCTTTCCTGATGACGGGCGTTCGCGGGGTCGGAAAAACCTCTACCGCGCGGCTGATTGCAAAGGCGCTCAATTGCATCGGTCCGGACGGGCAGGGCGGGCCGACGATCGATCCCTGCGGCGTGTGTGAACCGTGCACCGCCATCGCGGAAGGGCGCCATATCGATGTCATCGAAATGGATGCCGCCAGCCACACCGGTATCGACGACATTCGCGAAATTATCGAAGCTGTCCGCTATGCGACAGTCAGTGCCCGCTTCAAGATCTACATAATCGATGAAGTTCACATGTTGTCCAAGGCGGCCTTCAACGGGCTGCTGAAGACGCTGGAAGAACCACCCGAGCATGTGAAATTCCTGTTCGCCACCACCGAAGTCGAAAAGCTGCCCGTCACCGTCCTCAGCCGTACACAGCGTTTCGATCTGCGGCGTATTCCGGCAGATTTGCTGCACAAGCATTTCGCCTATGTCTGCAAGCAGGAAGGCGTCGGCGCGGAAGAAGAGGCGCTGGCGATGATCGCGGCGGCTGCGGAAGGCTCCGTGCGCGATGGCCTCTCGATCCTCGATCAGGCGATTGCCCATGCCGATATGGACGGCGACGATGCCGAAACCATGGTCCGTGCCGCCAAGGTCCGCGACATGCTTGGCCTGGCTGACCGCGGGGCGCAGCGGCGACTGTTCCAGCATCTGCTGGAGGGTGAACCGCAAAAGCTGCTGGACGCGATTGCCGATCAATATGCGCTTGGTGTTGAGCCATTGGCGCTGATGCGCTCACTCATGGAATTCACTCACCGCGTAGCCCTTGCGCAAATCGGCGATGCCGATGCGCCGTCGGAGGAGGAACGCGCAGCGATTGGCGAATGGGCGGAGTGTCTGTCTGCGGGGCAAGTGCACCGGTTGTGGCAATTGCTACTGAAGGGCCATGACGAGGTGAAGACCGCACCCGATCCGCTCGTATCGGCGCAAATGGCGCTGCTGCGGGTGCTTCACGCCGCCGACATGCCCGATCCCGGAAAGCTGGCCAAGCAATTGAAAGATGCCGCGATGAGCGGCGCGGCCGCAGTCGGTGTAACGGGCGGTGCAACCGGTGGCGGTTCGCCCAATGCCGCGCTGGCGTGGGGCGATCTTGTTGACCGGATAGAGAACTCAGGCGCGCCAGGATCATTGTCATTCGCCAGCCTGCTGAAGGCGCAGGTCCGGGTGATTTCGCTCGAGCCCGGCAAGCTCGAGTATAACCAGCCGAAGGGCTATGACGACGACATTGCAAAGCAGATACGGCAGGGTTTGCAGGAAATAATCGGAGGGCGATGGGAAGTGGTGCGCAGTGACGCCGAGGGCGCGCCGACTTTCTACGAGCTGGCAGAGGCGGTGAAAAAGGCTGAAGCCGAGCGCATTCGCAATCACCCGCTGGTCGCCGCGACATTTGACGCCTTTCCGGATGCCCAAATGGTCGAAAGCAACGAGTCCGCGCGCGGAGAAGAAGACTGGAGCCGCAGGGCTTGAAATCTCACCATTCGTCCTGAGCTTGATGACAGGTTCAGATTGAACGAGCGGAAATACAAAGGATCAGCACAATGCAGAACATGGAAGAAATGATGAAAGCCGCGCAGGAAGCGGCGGCCAAGATCCAGCAACAGATGCAGGATGCCCAGGTCCAGCTCGACAATATCGAGGTCGAGGGCACAGCTGGGGGTGGTCTGGTAAAAGTGCGCGCCAGCGCGCGTGGCCGCATCATCGGCGTCCATATCGACGAAAGCCTGATCAAGACCGAGGAAAAGACGATCCTTGAAGATTTGGTGACCGCTGCATTCAACGATGCGCGCGACAAGGCTGACCGCAAGGCAGGCGAACATATGGCCGAAATGCAGCAGGGCATGGGTCTGCCTCCCGGGTTCAATCTTCCCGGCATGGGCTGAATTTGACGAGGCGCGATGCTTTGCGCAATAAGTGTTCGGTATGAGGCGCTTACGCAATTATTCCATCGGCCTCGCCGCCTCGCTGGCCTTTTTCACGGCTCCGACCTTATCAGCGCAAGAAAGCGCTTCTGCACCCATCACGCTCGACGGTGCGACACCGTGGAATGTTGACTATGCTGACAACAGCTGCGCTCTCATGCGGGGGTTCGGCGAAGACGATCAACGTGTGCTGGTCGAATTTCGGCAATTCGCGCCCGGCTCCCTCATGCGCGTGATGTTTGCAAGTTCGGTCATGACTCCGGTCCGAGATACGGCATTGTTTACGCTGGCTCCTGAAGATCCACGACAAGTGGAAGGGATTGAGCGCCTGCGCGGCGAAGGAGAGGATCCGATTGAAGGATTTTTCTTCAATTTTGCACTCGCGTCCAACTTGGAAGAGGCGGGCCTTTTCGCGGAAAGTGATGACGCTCGCGATGCAAGGGAGCGAGAGATTTATGGCATTCAACTAGGCGAAGTTTATCCGGACACCTATTTTCTCAGGACCGGCGACCTGCATGCTCCGATGGAAGCGCTGCGCACCTGTATGAATGACCTTCTTTCGAGTTGGGGTGTCGCTATGGACGCGCTTCGCCGCAACACGCGTGCGGTTACGCCAATTGATCTTGAGCGTTGGGCGGATCGCATCAGAAATCATTATCCAAGGACGGGAAGAAATCGCGAGATCGGACTAAATGTTACGGTGCTTGTTAATCCCGAAGGGCGGGTCAGTCGGTGTGTTATTAGCAACGCGCTGACAAACGAAGATTTCGAAGCCGTCGCCTGTGCCGCGTTGACGGAATACGCGCGCTTTGAACCGGCACTTGACGCCGATGGAGAACCTACTTTCGGCTTCTGGAGCACCAGGATATTTTACTTGAAGGCATGACGATCCCGCGTGGTCAGCGGCCATCAGACTGCATCGCAAATCAAAACCAGACAGTGCACATTTGTTGCAGCCTAGCCTCTGCACCCCCGAACGCGAGGCAGGCGACACTATAGCCAAAGTGCAACGGAGCATGGGTCTGTCAGGGGGGCAATCTGCCGGGAATGTGATTGCGGTCGAATAGAACGCTCGACACTGATCGTAGGGGTTTGACAGAATCGTGAGCCAGTAGCATCTTGCGCGCTATGAACCCGAAAACACTGGCTAAAGCTTTAGCAGCCGCCGTTTGCGTCTTGGTGGCAGCGCCAATTGCCGCGCAAGACGACGGCATCGAAACCCTCGAGCCTATCAGTTCATGGAGAATGGACTACGGGGAAAACTATTGCGCACTTTCTCGAACCTTCGGGACTGAGGAAGCACCGGCTCTGCTGGAATTGCGGCAATATGCTCCCGGCGCCCCTTACACGGCGACTATCCTCCGCAAGTCGGACTTGAGCGCAAACCCCGAACCGGTAGTCTACTTTGGGCCGATTTCCGTTGAGCCTCGCTCGGGCCGGGCTTCGACGCTGGAGGTAGATGAATACCGCGGGATACGCGCCAATGTTTATCTTCGCCTCGGATTGCCTGCGAGCATTCATCTTGTCGATGAGGATCCAGCACGTGATACCGGCGAAAACTCCCTCGAATGGGTTCAAGTGGACGGCGTTTTCCAGAATGATTTTCGTCTGAGAACTGGCGGGATGCATTCAGCGCTTAGTGCGATGCGGGACTGCCAGACTGAACTTGTTTCTCATTGGGGGTACGACTCCGCTGAGCAACGAACGCTTACTACAAATGCAGCGATCGACTACCAGGACGCGTGGGTAAGGTTAGCCGTGCGTAACATTCCGATGCGGACGCTTCGCAGCGGCCGTGCACTAGCTAGCAATCTGCTGCTATTCTCGGACAGCGAAGGCAATATAACTGAATGCCGCGCACTTTCCCCTCAGGATGACGAAGAAACCGCGACCAGCTTTTGCGAGTACGCCATAAGACGGGGCCGAGTTACTCCCGCTACGAATTCGTCGGGTGAGCCAGTTGCGAGTGTGGTAGTACACTCCTTCTCAATCCTGACGGGCGGCTAAAACACCGCAGCTCCTTGACGCTGCAATGTTCGGTTCTACTTGTTGCCCGATCCTCTCTTGAGCGCCTACACGCTGCGGCAGCCGCGCCGCTGCATCCCCGATAGCAAGGCAGGCGAGCATTTGGCCGAAATGCAGCGGATCATGGGTTTGCCTTGGGGGGGTTATTTTCCGGCACGGGTTGCCGCACCTGCGGCTTAAAAACGCACTAGACCTCTGAAAAAAAGCAGAATAGTCTTTCTTGGGATCGTTTGTCAGACATTGGGGATGGTGCAGTGATGAAACATGGTGTCTCTGGCGTAGTGGCTTTGGCGTTCGCCTTTCAGTCAGGGCTGGCGACTGCACAGCAGGAACCTGTGAGGCTGGCCCCGGCAAGCAATTGGAACTTGGATTACTCGGAAGATAGCTGCGCCCTGCGTAGACTTTTCGGTGAAGAAGGGCAGCGGGTTTTCCTCGAGATGCGCCAATTCGGACCGTCCAGCGAACTCGTGACAACAATCAGCAGCGCAGATTTTGATCGTCGCAGCCGCATGAACAGTTTCTCGATCATGTTCGCTCCCGATGATGCACCTGTCGACGACATCTCTCCGATGGGTATTGAAAGTGAAACCTTCGGCGAAGGCGCCTTGTTCACAACATCGCTTCTCCGGCACCAACAGCGTGAACTTGCAGACGCATTGATACGCAGCCAGCAGATCGCTTTGGCAGTGACGGAGGAGCGGCGAGACGCGCGAGAAGCGGAAATCGAAGGGATGCAGGTATCGGGGCTGTTCAGGCAGTCAGTTTACCTTCAGACAGGTTCATTACATCCGGCAATGATCGGGATGCGCGCCTGCATTGATGAATTGCTGGGTCACTGGGGCATTGATGCCGATGCACACCGCACCCTTCTTCGGCCTGTGCAATCTGTTAATCAGGATCAATGGGCGCGTGAATTAATAAACCGCTATCCGACAACGCAGTTGATGCGCGGTGACCAGGCCTATGTCAGGATCCGGCTCAATGTGTCCGTAGAGGGCCGCGCGACTGAGTGCGCTGTGCAAAGCCGCTTCAACGACGAACGATTTGACGAACTCGCCTGTGAGTTATTGATGGAACACAGCCGGTTCGAACCAGCGCTTGACGGCAACGGCGCTCCCATCCCAAGCTTTTGGCAAACGGCTGTAATCTACAGGATTTCGTGATTCCTGCTGACCCGGCTATGCCGCACAGATACCAATAGGGGCCTAAAATGCGCGTTCTGACTCCAGCAATGATTGCTGCACTGGTCGTTAGTGGCCCAGCCGCTGCGCAGCAGCAGGAGGTCGAAACCCTTGCTCCTGTCAGCGCGTGGAATCTCGACATGGCGCAGGACAGCTGCGCGCTGTCACGCAATTTCGGCAACGAAGAATTTCCAGTCATGCTGCAGATGCGCCAGTATGCGCCCGGTGCCCCGCTGGTGACGACCATCGTCAGCCAGAGAGGGCTGAACCGGGATATGGATCCGGACGTCTATTTTGGTCCGGCCAGCAACGCCGCGGGGCCGCAATCGGTCCTGCGCCTCGAACTGGATGACGGCCTTAAAGGAGCGAGAGTGCAGATCGACCCCGGTGCAGGCACTGATGGACGACCGTTCCTGGCGCAGAATGACACAGTCCGTGACCGGGCCGAAGCTGCGCTTGAATACCTCTTTGTCGGTGATCTTTTCGAAAACGACATCCGGCTGGCTACCGGACCGATGCAGGCCCCGATGGCCGCTATGCGTGATTGCCAATTGTCGCTGCTGGAATACTGGGGCTTCGACCCTGAGGTGCAGCAATCGCTAAGCCGCGATGCCGATGCCACGAACCGGAATGAATGGGTCGATGTGGCTCTGCGCAGGATGCCCGACAGGCTTGTCGAAGCATCGAGGGGCAAGTTCCAATACGTTCTGTTCTTCACCGACGACGAAGGCCGGATAGCTTCCTGCCGGGCGCTATCGCCAGGAGACCATCAGGAATTTGCGGCAAGTTTTTGCGAACTTGCTGTTTCCAGAGGCCGCGTCGCTCCTACCCTTAATGCTGCGGGAGAGGGCACCAGCGGCGTCCTGGTATACGGACTGGCTACCCGCACACAGGCCGAACCGTTCTACACCGACAATTAGCTGATTGCGCAGAGCTGACCGAGCGGAAACCTGTTCGTAAAACTCTTCCGGGCGTTGCCGCATGAATTCGCCGAGCATCCACACAATACAATCCACACCCGTTGCAGCTTTGCGGGTGTGTCCCCATATTCCGGGTCAAGCCCCTGCGGCGCGCTGCAAGCGCCGACAAAGACACGGAAATTGATATGAACGCCTATCCACTCCTTCCCCTCCGCGACATTGTCGTCTTCCCCGGCATGGTCGTTCCGCTGTTTGTGGGACGTGATAAATCGGTCGCGGCGCTGGAAGCTGCGATGGAGGCGGACCGCGATATTTTCCTCGTCGCGCAGAGCGATCCCGCAACGGACGATCCGGAACGCGAGGATCTGTACGACATCGGTACGGTCGCGCAGGTGCAGCAGATGCTCAAATTGCCCGACGGCACTGTGCGCGTGCTGGTGGAAGGAAAGTCCCGCGCCAAGATGAGCGAAATGCGGCTCGACGGGGAATTCTACCTCGCGCAGACAGCTGAGCTTGAAGAAACGACCGCCAGCGGCACCGAAGTGGCCGCCATGATGCGCAGCGCGCTGGAACAGTTTGCGGACTATGCCCGCACCAACAAGAAATTGCCCGAAGACATCGAAAGCGAACTGGCCGACATCGAAGATGCGGGCCAACTGGCCGATGCCATCGCCGCCAGTCTGAGCGCGAAGGTCGAGTCCAAGCAGCTCTTGCTTGCGGAAACCGACGCCATGAAGCGGCTGGAAATGGTGTTCTCCGCAATGGAGAGCGAGCTTTCCGTGCAGCAGGTGGAGCGCAAGATCCGTGGCCGCGTGAAGCGGCAGATGGAGAAGACGCAGCGCGAATATTACCTCAATGAACAAATGAAGGCGATCCAGAGCGAACTGGGCGGCGAAGATGGCGACGTTGACGAGCTGGTCGAACTCGCCAGACAGATCGAGGAAACGAAGCTTTCCAAGGAAGCCAGGGCCAAAGCCGAGAGCGAGCTGAAAAAGCTGAAGGGAATGCAGCCGATGAGCGCCGAGGCGACCGTCGTGCGCAATTATCTCGATGTGCTGCTGGGCCTGCCCTGGGGCAAGAAAAGCAAGCTGAAGAAGAATATCAGCAAGGCGCAGGAAGTGCTCGATGCGGATCACTATGCCCTCGACAAGGTCAAGGACCGCATCATCGAATATCTCGCCGTGCAGGCGCGGACCAACAAGCTGAAGGGCCCGATCCTGTGCCTTGTCGGCCCTCCCGGTGTCGGCAAGACCAGTCTTGGCAAGTCCATCGCCCGCGCGACGGGGCGCGAATTCATTCGGCAGAGCCTTGGCGGCGTGCGTGACGAGGCTGAAATCCGTGGCCACCGCCGCACTTACATCGGTTCCTTGCCGGGCAAGATCGTGTCGAATTTGAAAAAGGCCGGCACGAGCAATCCGCTGTTCCTGCTCGATGAAATCGACAAGCTGGGGCAGGACTTCCGCGGCGATCCGGCATCGGCGCTGCTCGAGGTGCTGGACCCCGAACAGAACAACAAATTCCAGGATCACTATCTGGAACTGGATATCGATCTGTCGGACATCATGTTCGTCACCACCGCCAACAGCCTGAACCTGCCGCAGCCGCTGCTGGACCGGATGGAGATCATCCGTCTTGAAGGTTACACCGAAGACGAGAAGGTCGAGATTGCTCAGCGCCACCTTATTGCCAAGGTGGTGAGCGATCACGGACTGAAAGAAGGCGAATTCACGCTGACCGAAGAGGGTCTGCGCGACCTGATCCGCTATTACACCAGAGAGGCGGGTGTGCGTACGCTGGAACGGGAAATTGCCAATCTGGCGCGCAAATCCTTGCGCAAAATCCTCGAGAAGGAAGCCGACAGCATTACCATCACGCCGGAAAATCTGGGTGACTTTGCTGGGGTGCGCAAATTCAAGCACGGCATGTCCGAGGAAGAGGCTCAAGTCGGTGCTGTTACCGGCCTTGCCTGGACTTCGGTCGGCGGTGAACTCCTCACCATCGAGAGCGTGACGACGCCGGGTAAAGGCGAAGTGAAAACCACTGGCAAGCTGGGCGAAGTGATGAACGAATCAATCGCTGCCGCCTTCAGCTTCGTGAAAGCGCGCGCGCCTGCCTACGGCATCAAGCCGAGCATTTTCCAAAGCAAGAATGTTCACATTCACTTGCCCGAGGGCGCCGTGCCGAAGGATGGCCCGAGCGCGGGCATCGGTATGGTCACATCCATCGTTTCGACATTGACCGGCATTGCCGTTCATCCCGATGTCGCGATGACGGGCGAGGTAACATTGCGTGGCCGTGTGCTGCCCATCGGCGGCCTGAAGGAAAAGCTGCTCGCGGCCCTGCGCGGAGGCATCAAGACCGTGCTGATCCCCGAGGAAAACGAGAAAGACCTCGCCGAAATACCTGACAATGTGAAGCAAGGGCTCACGATCATTCCCGTCAGCCATGTCGATCAAGTGCTGGAAAAGGCTCTTACCGCCATACCTGCCCCGATCGAATGGACCGAGGCGGACGATCTTGCCAGCCAGCCGCACAATCAGGTGCCAGGAACATCATCTGCGACGACTGCGCATTGAAACGGATCGCTGGACCTGGCGAGTGATTCGCCGTCCAGCCCCGATTTTCCGGAAATCGCGCTGTCAAAAGCTGCAACTGGTAGGATGGATGCATCTTTTTGGCGCTTCGACGCAGAAAAGCGGCGTGCTGTGCGGGAATGCCTTTGACAGCGCGGGGAAAACTCGCTCAATTCCCCCCAATCGCGCTGTGATTCCAATTCGCGGCCATTCACTTCACGTGAGGGGGTCTTCCTTAATATGAATAAGAACGAACTGATTGGAGCGGTCGCTGACTCAAGCGGTCTTTCCCGCAACGACGCGACAAAGGCTGTGGAAGCCGTATTTGAAACGATTACCGGCACGCTTTCGAAGGGTGACGAAGTTCGGCTGGTTGGTTTCGGCACCTTCTCATGCGCCAAGCGCAAGGCTTCCATGGGGCGCAATCCGCGTACCGGAGAGCCAATGGCAATCAAGGCTTCTACCCAGCCAAAGTTCAAGGCCGGAAAGGGCCTAAAGGACGCGGTCAACTGATCGATTTACAGATTGGATGTCCAGCTGCCGAATTTCTGGCGGACACGAAGAAGGGCCGCTCTGTGGAGCGGCCCTTTCTCGTTTAGGTCTTACGTCCGCGTCGCAATTGCGTACAGCGCGATCGCGCCGGCATTGGAAACATTCAGGCTTTCCATCTCTGAACTGATCGGCAATTTCGCGAGCGCATCGCAGTGCTGCGCGACATTGTGGCGCATGCCTTCTCCCTCAGCGCCCAGCACAACGCATACCGGTCCCGCTGGCATCGCTTCGGCGAAGGTGGCCTCGGCTTCTCCGGCAAGGCCAATGCGCCAATATCCAGCCTCTGCAATTTCCTCCAGCGCCCGCGCGAGGTTGACGACCCGTACCCACGGCACGATCTCCAGCGCGCCCGATGCCGATTTGGCGATCACGCCGCTCTCGGGCGGGGCATGGCGGTCCTGCGTCACAATGGCGGCCGCATTGAAAGCAGCGGCTGAACGCAGCAAGGCCCCGACATTGTGCGGGTCCGTCACCTGATCCAGCACCACGATTGGCCGGGTTGCCTCAGCGTCAAGAACCTCGGCAAGATGCAGATCGGGCAAGGCTTCGCATTCCAGCACCAGGCCCTGATGCGGTGCATCCTTTGCCACCAGCCGGGCAAGATCAGCGACTTCGGCGCGCTCCAACGGAAAGCCGGGGGGCAATTCGCCGGAAAGCGAATCAATTCCGTCCAGCGTTGCCCACAATTTGCGGTGCTGGCGGCGCGGATTCATCAGCGCAGCTTCCACCGCATGGCGGCCCCATAAACGCACGCTTCCCTTGGTTGCGCGGCCCGAACCTCGCCCGCCTTGCATCCGCCCGGCGCGTCCGCGCAGGTTCTTTTTGCCCACCTTGGCCATAGATTTTGCCTTTCTCTGGCGCGCTCCTGCCAGCAGGCCCATTGACAGGCAAGCAGTGCTTCGCCAAAGCGGCGCCTCTCGGCTGGAACGTGACCTTCAAGGTCGCTTCGTACCGCGGGCCAAAAGCCCGCATTCCGGCACCGGTGTGGACAGGTGGCCGAGTGGTTAAAGGCAGCAGACTGTAAATCTGCCCGCGCAAGCGTACGCTGGTTCGAATCCAGCCCTGTCCACCACCGAGCCGCCCCAGATCAGTTCGATCGGCCGCTCAGCAGGCGAAAGCCCCAAGCAGGCAGAGTGACTGTGTCGCCCGCTGCCAGCGTTACCGAATCACGCGATCCGAACTCTGTGTAAGTCCCGGCAGCCAGACCATCGCTCAGCATGGCCTCAACGGGTTCTCCGGAAAGGTTGAACAGTCCCACGACCTTGTTGCCGTTCTGCTGGCGCACCCATGCAAACAACTGTTCAGGCTTGTCATTGACGACCTGGCTCATGCGTGCGCCCCATTGGCCGTTGTGCAGTGCGGGATTGGCGTCCCGGAAGGTGATGAGGTCCGTCAGAAGCGTTCCGTATGCGCAATCGTCACCTTGGCTCCAGTCTATGGGATCGCGTTCGAAGAACTCGAGCCGCTTCGCGTTACAGGCTTCCATGCCGTTGTGGATGAGGGGGAGGCCTTCTCCGGTGAAAGCCAGCGCGGTCATGGCATCCAGCGCGGGGCCATAATTTTCGTAAATCGTGCCTTCCCAAGCATTGCTGTCGTGGTTTTCTATGTATGTCATGCGCATGGCCTCTCGCGGCCAAAGGCTCTCGTTTTCAGCATAATAGCCAAAGAAGCTCGTTGCATTTCCATCACCGCGGGCGATGTCCTTGCTGGTGTGATGCCAATCCCACGCATATGTCGCGTCGAAGGCAGCGTGGTGAAAAGCGGTGTCCTGCACTTCCCCGAGCATAAAAACCGGACGGATCGCGTCGAGGCGCGCGCGCATCGTGTTCCAGAAATCGACCGGCACATATCCCGCCACATCTGCGCGGTAACCGTCGATGTTGAATTCACGCACCCAGTATTCCATTGCCCCGCCAACATGCTCGCGCACGCCGGGTTGTGACCAATCGAGGTCGATAATGTCGGACCAGTCCCACCACGGGGTCGGCCGGAAATCGCCGGCCCAGGTCTTTTCGTACCAGTCGGGATGATCGGCGGCGAGCTGGTTATCCCATGCAGTATGGTTCGCCACCAGATCGAGAATGACGTGGAAGCCTTGATCATGCGCCGCGTCAACAAAGCTGCGGAACTCTTCCTCGGTGCCAAATTCCGGGTTTACAGCGTAATAATCCTGGACGGAATATGGGCTGCCCAACGTCCCTTTCCGATTGACAGCGCCGATGGGGTGGATCGGCATCAGCCAGAGGATATCGACGCCCATGTCGCGCAGGCGCGGCAACTCCGCCTCTGCTGCGGCAAAGGTGCCCTCCGGCGTGAATTGGCGGGTGTTGATCTGGTAGAGCACGGCATCGCGGCTCCATTCAGGATGTTCGATCTGCACGGCAGGTTGGGGTGCCCAGGGATCGGCGCTATTCGCAGCATCCTGTGGAACATTGCCCATCGCCAGCGCGGCACCCGTCACCATCAGAGCGAGCCGGGCAGTGATTGTCATCAGTTTACGCATATGATTGGCCTTTGACAGGAGCCGGGAGAGCGGCCGAAACACGGGTCATCGCCAAGGCTGCCACCAGCCAGCCCAGCGCCGCGAAAAGCATTGTCCAGATCGGCTCTCCCGGGAAGAACGCCTGCATCAGTGATCCCATCACAGTTGCGACCAACAGTTGAGGAACCACGATAAATATATTGAACAGGCCCATGTAAATACCGAGTTTTTGCTGCGGCAGGTTGCTGGCCAGTATGGCGTAGGGCATTGCCAGAATGCTTGCCCAGGCAATCCCGATGCCGACCTCGGCCAGCAGGAGCGCCTGCGCATCGCGGACGAAGAAGAACATCATGAAGCCTGCCGCGCCCAAGGTCAGGCAGATTGAATGTGTGCGGACCTGCCCGAATTTGCGGCTTAGCACCGGCAGCAGCGCGAGAGCTGCGATGGCAGCCACTCCGTTGTAGACGGTGAAAAGGACATTCACCCAGTTCGCACCGTCATTATAGGCCGTCGTCGTGGTATCGGTGCTGCCATAGACATACTGCGTCACGACAGGTGTTGTGTTTATCCACATGATAAACAACGAAGACCAGCTGAAGAACTGCACCAGCGCCAACCGCTTCATTACCTCTGGCATACCGGAAAAGTCGCCAACAATGCTGGAAAGCATATTGGCAGTCTTGCCCCGCCGGGACAGGTTGATCGCGGTAATACTGAGCAATCCGTAAACAGCGAGAAGTGCGCCCAGCAGAAAGACCTCTTTTTCAAGGTCAAGCAGGCTGACGGATGCCGCTACCAACGCGCCGAGAACAATCCACACCACGCCGGAAGAAAACGATTTTTCGGCCAGCGCGGAAGCGGGCTGACCGGTGTCGACCGCAGTGTCGCCGGCGAATGCCAGCTGTTCTTCAGGACTGTATTCCTTGGTGGTGATCACCGTCCAGAGCACCGCAGCCAGCAAGGCCGCGCCGCCTGCCCAGAAGCTCCATTTCACAGTATCCGGCAGTCCGCCGTCACTTGCGACATTGGCGACCCCCAACTGCTCCAGAAAGAAGGGGAAGATCGAACCGACGACCGCTCCCGCCCCGATAAAGGCCGTTTGCACCGCGTAACCGGCGCTGTGTTGATCAGTGTTGAGCATATCCCCCACAAAGGCACGGAATGGCTCCATCGAGACATTGAGAGAGGCGTCGAGCACCCACAGCATGGCAGCGGCAAAGAACAGAGGTGCGCCCATCGTGGGGCTGAGCGGCATCACCAAAAGCGCAATTGCAGAGAAGATCGCGCCAGTCAGGAAATAGGGGCGGCGCCGGCCAAGCCGGTTCCATGTCTTGTCGGACAAATGACCGATGATCGGCTGCACGATCAGTCCCGTCAACGGGGCTGCAACCCAAAGCGCGGGCAAATCGTCCATGCTGGCGCCCAGCGTCTGGAACACGCGGCTCATGTTGGAATTTTGCAGCGCGAAGCCGATCTGGATCCCGAAAAAGCCGAAACTGATATTCCACAGGCCCCAAAAGCCCTGGCGTGGCTTGTCCATTACAAAACCGTCCTTTTCCCAAAACGCGGCCGGTCTTCGGCTGGCCTGCGTTGCATCATCGGGCTGGCACGAATGCCGCGCGCCGACAACACGTATACGAATGTATTGGGGAACTTAGCTTTGCGTTGCCGGTGGCCCACCCGCGCCATTTGCGCTGCTGGTGCGCACGATCAATTTTGTGGGAAGGCGATTGTCGGGCGGATCGCGGTCTTCCATGCGGGCCATCAGCGTTTCCACCAGCCGTTCCCCCGCGCCTTTGATGTCCTGCATGATCGTGGTGAGGGGCGGGCTGGTCAGGCTGGCGGCTGGAATGTCGTCAAAACCGACGAGGGCAACGTCTGTGGGTACGGAAAGTCCGGCCTCTGCCAAGGCGCGCATCGCCCCGATCGCGATCAGATCGCTCGCGGCAAAGATGGCATCGAACGGCTTGCCGCTGCCGATCAGACTGAGTGTTGCGGCGTAGCCATCGGCCTCTGTCGTAAGAGCGTTGTGCTGCAGGGCGCTGTCAGGCGTTATGCCGGCATCTTCCAAGGCCTTGCACATGCCGCGATACCGCTGAGCAAATTCCGGATAATGATCGTCCGCATCGCCCAGAAAAGCGAGCCTCTTGCGGCCTTGCTCGACAAGATGTTCTCCTGCCAGGCGCCCGGCACCGTAATTGTCGGACCCGATCGTGGAACCTGATGTGTCACTAGTGACAGAGCCCCACCGGGCAAAATGCGTGCCCTGTCGGCGCAGCTCTTTCAGGCGCTCTTCATACTTGGTGTAGTCGCCATAGCCGAGCAGGATCAGCCCGTCTGCGCGGTGGCTATCCTGGTATTGCACATGCCAGTCATCCTCCATCTTCTGGAAGGATATGAGCAGGTCCAGCTTGCGATTGGCACAGGCACGCGTAATTGATCCCAGCATCGCCAGAAAGAACGGATTGATCATGCTTTCGTCAGGTGTCGGATCTTCAAAAAACAGCAGCGCGATCGTGTTGGACCGCTGCGAGCGGAGCGAAGACGCGTTCTTGTCGACGGTATAATTCAGATCGCTCGCAATGGCCTTGATGCGTTCCCGCGTCGCCTCGCTGACCGATTTGTCGCCGCGCAATGCCCGGCTCACCGTGGGCTGCGACACCCCGGCAAGGTAAGCTATATCGAAGCTGGTCGGCCGACCTGTTGGGGCCCGTCCCATGCGTCCTCCTGTGGCGTCCTCTCCCAGAACACCTGTGCCAGCAAGGTAGGGGGGAACGGGCGCGTTTGTAAATGGCAGGGGTGACTTGTCCGATCTTTTCCGGCGGTGTGTTGCAGTCGCGTGATGATGCGACAATTTCGCCACAGCATCAGCTGCCCCAGATGTTGCGTATACGTATGCTGTCTTCCGTCCAGGCCAATCCCGCTCAATACAAGGGGAACAGACGTGGCAAACCCTTTCGGGCCGAGGCCATGCGGAAATTGGACATGAGGATTAGTCGGATCAGACCGAAAAGGTCGGGCCGGCGCTTGATCGGGGACTTACATGAACATTCGTAACACACTGCGTATTGGTGCCAGCACGACCGCCTTCGCCATCGCGGCAATTACCTTGCCGGGCGTTGCTCACGCACAAACCGCGCCGGTCGATCCTGACGCGGAAGAGGCGCAGGAAGCGGACGAAAACGTCATCATCGTCAGCGGCTTTCGTCAGGCACTGGACAGTGCAGTCGGCGAAAAGCGGCAGAGCGACCTGATCCTGGAATCGGTAACTGCCGAAGATATCGGCCGCCTGCCGGATGCATCCATCGGCGAATCCATCGCCCGCCTTCCCGGTGTCACCTCGCAGCGCCTGAACGGCCGCGCGAACTCCATCTCCATCCGCGGTCTTGGCCCCGATTTTTCCCAGACATTGCTGAACGGCCGCGAGCAGACCTCCACCAACGATAACCGGGCGGTCGATTTCGATCAGTACCCGTCCGAAATCGTCAACCAGGTGGTCGTCTACAAAACGCCGTCAGCCAGCCTGATCGGGCAAGGCCTTGTCGGCACCATCGACGTGCGCACAATTCGTCCGCTGGAGGTTTCGGAACAGATCCTCGCCATTGGCGCGAAGGGTTCCTATGCCGATCTGGGCGCGCTGAACGCAGGTTCGGAAGAATTCGGATACCGCGCAAACGCGACCTATGTCGATCAGTTCGCTGATGACACCATCGGTATCGCCCTGGCTGTCGCCTACACCAACGAGCCTTACCAGCTGCAGGAATTCAACGCCTGGGGCTACGCTGGCAATGGTGAAGTAGGCAGCCCCTATGTGATCGGGGGCAGCAAGAGCTTCGTCACATCCACGCAGCTTGAACGGCTTGGCTTCAACGGCACATTCCAGGCAGAACTTTCGCCTGCCTTGATGCTGACGGTTGATGGCTTCTATTCCAACTTCAACGACGAATCGACGAAGCGCGGCATTGAACTTCCGCTTGGCTTTGGCGCGTTTGGTACCACGTTCGATCCTTCGACAGCCACGGTTGTGGACGGCCCGTTTGGCGGCTTCGCAGAACAGGGCACGTTCGAGAATGTCGAAGGCGTTATCCGCAACGACCTGTTCACCCGCGAAGCCGATCTGTATTCGGGCGGCGTTAACCTGGCTTGGGACAGCGGCGACCGTTTCACCGCTTTCCTCGACTTTGGCTATTCACGCACGGATCGTAACGAGCTGAGCCTCGAAAGCTATTCCGGCACCGGCTACAACGCAGGCGTCGGCGCGACCGATACCATCGGCTTTGTCTCCAACACCCAAGGCACCAGCTTCTCTCCGTCGCTGGATTATTCCGATCCAAGCCAGATCGTGCTGACCGATCCACTGGGTTGGGGCGGCAGCCGTGTTCAGGCCGGCTATTACAACAACCGCATTCTTGAAGATGAGCTGTTCCAGTATCGCCTCGGCACATCGTACGAGCTGGATGGCTTCTTTTCCGCCGTTCACGTTGGCGCTGCCTATACCGACCGCAGCAAGAGCCTGGCTCCGGACGAATTCTTCATCGTGCCCGCTGGCGGCGCGACCGAAGTTCCCATTCCTGCCGAATTCCTGCTGCGCTCTACCGATCTCGGCTATCTCGGCCTCGGCCCGATTGTCAGCTACGATGCGCGTGACATCATCGCTTCGGGCGCGCTGGTTCTTGAAGAAAACACCTCCAACGATATTCCGGCAAAGGCCTATGCCATTTCGGAAGAGCTGCTGACGGGTTATGTCCAGCTTGATATCGAGCAGGACTTCGACGCAGGCGTGTTCACCGGCAACATTGGTGTGCAGGCAATCCGGACGGACCAAAGCTCTTCCGGTATCGCTTTTGCCAATGGCCAGCAGGTCGACGTGACGCTTGGCGACACCTTCTGGGATGTCCTTCCAAGCCTCAGCCTGACAGCGCGCCTCGACAATGGCTGGGTCTTCCGCCTTGCCGGTTCACGCCAGATCCAGCGTCCGCAGCTTGACGATTTGCGTTCCGCAATCGGTTACGGCGTGACCACAACAATCGACGGACAAAGCCCAACTGGTCTGTACCCCTACATCTCTGGTGGCGGCGGAAACCCGCTGCTGCGCCCGTACCGTGCAAATGCGATGGACATTAACATCGAACATTATTTTGCGGGCGGGTCAGGCGTCGTTGCGCTCCAGCTGTACTACAAGGATTTCGTGAGCTTCGTCGACACCGACCGCACGGTATTCGATTACGCAGGCCTTCCGACGCCAGCGGGCACTGCGCCTGCCACGACAATCGGTTTGCTCAACGCTGAAGTGAACACAGGCGGCGGCGATTTCTACGGCGGCGAGCTGTCGGCGACGATCCCGTTCGACATGTTCACCTCCGTGCTCGACGGGTTCGGTGCAACCGGCGGGGTCGGCTACACCAAGTCCAAGATCGAACGCGGGAATGGCGATGTCGCACCGATCCCGGGCTATTCGGAATGGGTTGCCAACGGCACGTTGTATTATGAGCGCGGCGGCTTCAATGCCCGCGGCAGCGTCCGCTATCGTTCCGAATTCATCGGTGATTTCACCGGCTTTGGCGGAACGCCTACGCGCCGTCTGGCCCGCGCTGAAACAATCGTCGATGCGCAGATCGGGTATGATTTCGATAGCGGCACTCTTGATGGTCTCTCCCTATATTTTCAGGGGCAGAACCTGACCAATGCACCGTTTGTTTCGCAGTTCGATGTGCCCGAACCGCGAGCCGTAATCGACTATCAGGAATATGGTCGCCGCTTCCTTGCCGGCTTCACCTACCGCTTCTGATAGCACCCTTGCCGGCGGGGAGTAGCATCTCCCGATTGCTCCTCGCCGGCTCATCGTCCACACGCGCCAAGGTGCAGCGAAGGGCGATGGATCGACGGCACAATGCCGCAAAGGGGCAGCGAAATGATGGCAACATCTTCAAACCGATACGTGATAGCCGGCGGCGGCACCGCTGGCTGGATGAGCGCGGCCACGCTGGCCCGTTTCGTCCCGCCGGGCACATCGATCACGCTGGTCGAAAGCGATGCCATCGGCACGGTCGGTGTTGGTGAAGCGACAATCCCGCAGTTTCACCTGCTCCACAATGCGTTGGGAATTGACGAGCGGGAGCTGATGCGCGCCACCAAGGCGAGCTTCAAACTCGGCATCGCGTTCGACGGCTGGCTGAGAGAGGGGCATTCCTACCTTCACGCCTTCGGCCCTGTTGGCCGCAGTTCCGGCCTGATGCCGTTCCATCAAATGTGGCTGCGCGCGAAGAAGGCAGGTTTTGCCAAAGACCCCGGCGCCTATTCCCTTAATGCAGTGGCCGCGAGAGCGGGCCGGATGCGGCGCGGGCAGGAGATGCCCTACGCCTATCATTTCGATGCCGGGCTCTATGCGGCATTTCTGCGGCAATATTCCGAACAACGCGGCGTAAAGCGCGTCGAGGGAAAGATCGCCAAGGCCGAACGCACGGGCGAGACCGGTGATATCGCGGCCCTGACGATGGCCGATGGCACCCGCATCGAAGGCGATTTCTTCATCGATTGCACAGGCTTTCGCGCGCTATTGATCGAAGACACGCTGGAAGCCGGGTTCGATGACTGGTCGCATTATCTGCCTTGCGACCGTGCAATGGCCGTTCCGTGTGAACTTGGGGGTGATGCCATCCCTTACACCCGCTCCATTGCGCGCAAAGCAGGCTGGCAATGGCGCATTCCGCTGCAACACCGGATCGGCAACGGGCTGGTATATTCCAGCGCACATATGTCCGATGACGAAGCGAGTGCGGCACTGCTCGATAACCTTGACGGCGCACCGATGGTCGATCCACGTCCGATCCGCTTCACCACGGGGACGCGGCGGGAGCACTGGAAGGGCAATTGCCTGGCTGTAGGCCTGTCCGCCGGATTCATGGAGCCGCTGGAATCGACCAGCATTCATCTGATCCAAAGTGCGATCAGCCGCTTTTTAACCGTTTTGCCGCAGGGCCGTGCCGCGCAATCGACGCGTGACTGGTTCAACGAGCAGGCCCGGTTCGAGTGGGAGCGTATCCGCGACTTCCTTATCCTGCATTATCACGCCAATCAGCGCGTCGGAGAACCGTTCTGGGACGGCGTGCGCACGATGGATCTGCCCGAAACGCTCACCGCGAAACTGGACCAGTGGCGTGCCACCGGTCTGATCCACCGCGAGCACGAAGAACTGTTCACGCAAGTTGGCTGGTTTCAGGTGCTGGCAGGGCAGGGGGTGGAGGCGGCTGGGTACAACCCGCTGGCAGACTCGCTGCCGGAAGCTGATCTGCGCGCCATGCTGGACCAGACCGAGGCGGCAATCGCGCGGACTGTCACGCCCATGCCGCGCCATCACGAATTTTTGCAATCCTATGTCGGCGGCATGGCCCGCACGGAGGTTCCCGCATGAGTATCCGCCACGCAATTGTCCGCTCGCTCGCCGTGGCGCTCGCTGTCGCAGCCCTGCCAGGATGCGTCACCGCGCAGGAGGCGACCACCGCCGGGACGGCAGACTACCTCGACCGGCTCCCGAGCGAGGAAATCATCTACTTCGTCCTGCCCGACCGGTTCGAAAATGGCGATCCGACCAATGATCTGGGCGATTTTTCCGGCAACCGGTTGCAGACCGGATATGATCCGGCAGCGCGCGGTTTCTATCATGGCGGCGATCTGGCCGGTCTGACGCAGCGGCTCGATTATCTGGAAGGGCTTGGCGTGACCGCGATCTGGTTCGCGCCGATATTCCAGAACAAGCCGGTACAGGGCCCCCCCGGTGATGAAAGCGCGGGCTATCACGGATATTGGGTGACCGATTTCACCCGCCCTGACGGGCATTTCGGGACGCGCGAAGAATTCACGGCGTTTGTCGATGCGGCGCACGCGCGCGGCATGAAAGTGTACATGGATATCATCACCAACCATACGGCTGATGTGATCCGCTATGCCGATGGCGACGCAAGCAATTACGCTTATCGCAGCATTGGCGATTACCCCTATTCGACACGCGGCGGCGTGGACGGCGAACCGATCAATCCCGGCTTTGCAGGGCATGAAGATTCCAGCGAGGAAAACTTCGCGCGGCTCGTCGATCCGAATTACGCGTACATTCCGGTCGTGCCGGAAGCGGAGCGCGATGTAAAAGTGCCCGCCTGGCTGAACGATCCGATTTATTATCACAACCGTGGCGACACGACCTTTACTGGCGAAAGCAGCCGCTTCGGCGATTTCGTGGGCCTCGACGATGTGTTCACCGAACACCCGCGAGTTCGCGAAGGGATGATCGAGATTTTTTGCGACTGGGTGACGCAAACCCGCGTCGATGGCTTCCGCATCGATACCGCGCGCCATGTCGACCCCGGTTTCTGGCAGGTATTCGTGCCCGCGATCGAGGATTGTTCGGAAGCAGCCGGCATTCCCAACTTCCACATGTTCGGCGAAGTTTACATGGACGTGCCAAACAACGGATACATCGCGCAATATACCCGCCGGGATAAATTGCCCGCCGTGCTCGATTTCGCTTTTCAGGCGGCCATGCGCGAAGTGCTGGGACGCGGGCAGGGCACCCACGTGCTGGCCGAAATGTTCGACGGGGATGTGCTGTATGCAGGCGGAGAGGAAACGGCGCTGACGCTGCCGACGTTCCTTGGCAATCACGACATGGGCCGATTTTCCACGCTAATCCGTGACGATATGCCCGGAATTTCGCAGGATGAACTGCTGTCCCGCGTCATGCTGGGCCATGCCATGATGCTGACCTTGCGCGGCTCTCCCACCGTCTATTACGGGGCGGAGCAAGGCTTCGTCGGTGATGGTAACGATCAGCTTGCGCGCGAAGACATGTTTCCCAGCCGGACGGCGGAATATAACGACAATGTGCTGATCGGAACCTCGGCCACTACTGCGGACAGCAATTTCGATACGGCGCATCCGCTTTACCGGCTGATCGCGGAGTTTTCCGCCATCCGCCGCGCGCACCCTGCTTTCACGCGGGGTCGCCAGCAAATCCGCCATTATGAACAGGAGCCGGGCATCTTCGCGGCAGCGCGTTTCGATCCGGACACCGGCACGGAATATCTCGCCGTGTTCAACACCAGTGACGAAGAGCGCCAGGCCAACGTTTGGCTGAACAGCGACGCGCGCGAATTGGAGAGCTTGGCCGGAGCATGTCCTGCTGAAGTATCAGCCCCCGGCAGCGCCAGCTTTACATTGCCCGCATTCGGCTGGGCTGTTTGCCGCGCTGGAGTTACCGCTGAATGAGCGCGCGGGAAACCGAATTGCCACCGGGATTGCCTTGGTGGAAGGGCGCGGCGATCTATCAGATCTATCCGCGCAGCTTCATGGATTCCAACGGTGACGGGATCGGCGATTTGCCGGGAATTACCTCGCGTCTGGACCACGTGGCAAAGCTGGGTGTGGACGCAATCTGGGTCAGCCCGTTCTTTACCAGTCCGATGAAGGATTTCGGCTATGACGTCGCCGATTACCGCGACGTCGATCCGATATTCGGCACACTGGCTGATTTCGATGCAATGGTCGCAACTGCCCATTCGCTCGGTCTGAAGGTACTGATCGATCAGGTTTATTCGCACAGCTCTGATGAGCATCCCTGGTTCGTTGAAAGCCGGTCTGACCGCAGCAACCCCAAGGCGAATTGGTATGTCTGGGCAGACCCCAAGCCAGACGGTTCGCCGCCGTCCAACTGGCAATCCGTCTTTGGCGGACCGGCCTGGACGTGGGATGCGCGGCGGGGGCAATATTACCTGCATAATTTCCTCAGCAGCCAGCCACAGCTTAATCTGCACAACCGCGATGTGCAGGATGCGGTGCTGGATGTGATGCGCTTCTGGCTGGACCGGGGTGTCGATGGCTTCCGTATCGACGCGCTGAACTTCGCGATGCACGACCCCGCTTTGCGCGACAATCCGCCCGCGCCGGAAACCAATCGCAAGCGTACCCGCTCTTTCGATTTCCAGCTGCGCATTCACAACCAGTCACATCCGGACATCCCAGCATTTATCCAGCGTATTCGGGCGCTTACGGATGAGTATGACGGGATTTTCACCGTCGCCGAAGTGGGCGGAGATGATGCCGATGCCGAAATGAAAGCCTTCACCAAGGGCGAAACGCATCTCAATTCCGCCTACGGCTTCGATTTCCTTTATGCCGATAAGCTGACACCCGATCTGGTTTGCCGCGCATTGTCACAATGGCCCGGCGCGGCCGATATCGGATGGCCGAGCTGGGCGTTCGAAAACCACGATGCTCCGCGTGCTCTCAGCCGCTGGTGCACGCCAGAACAGCGCCCTGCTTTTGCGCGGATGAAAGCGCTGCTGCTGGCTTGTCTGCGCGGCAATATCATCATCTATCAGGGCGAAGAGCTCGGCCTGACGCAGGTCGATATTCCGTTTGATCAATTGCACGATCCAGAAGCGATCGCGAACTGGCCGCTCACGCTCAGCCGGGACGGTGCGCGCACCCCGATGCCTTGGGAAGAATGCAGCTGCGGCGGCTTCGGCAGTGAAGCGCCGTGGTTGCCGCTGGGCGAAGAGAACCGCTCGCGCTCTGTGGAAACGCAGGATAATTCCGATGACTCTTTGCTGAAGCACACGCGTGACATGATCGCGCTCAGGAAGGCGCATCCGGCGCTGCAACACGGTGAGGTTTCGGCATGCGATATTCGCGGTGATGTTTTGATGCTTGAGCGCAAGTCTGCGGGTGAGACTGTGCGTGCCATTATCAACCTTGGTGCCGCAGAGGCCTCGCTCGATCCGTCTGAGACTTCTGGTAAGACGCTCGCAGCAGTCAACGGCGCGGCGCCCGGTGTTCTTCCTCCCTTCGCAGCTATTGTGGTGCAATTATGACCCTGATCCGTCTCATCTTGTCGTTTGTGGCGACCTTCCTGCCAGCCGCTGCTCTCGCCGGGACCATCACGTCCCCAGACGGGCGCATCGTCGCCACGCTGGAGGCCGATGGAGAAGGTGTTCCTTCCTATGAAATCACCTTCAATGGGGAGCCGGTAATAGAGCGTTCTACGATCGGCTTTACTTTCACCGACGTCGATCCGATGCGCCGCAATTTCGAAGTCGTGGCGGAAGTCACCGGGGCCGCCGACAATCAGTGGGAACAGCCCTGGGGCGAGCGGCGGCTCGTCACGGACCGGCACAATGAGATCGCCGTCACCTTCCGCCAGCGGGACGATCACGCGCGGCAAATGACCGTGCGTATGCGGGTGTTCGATGACGGCGTCGGTTTCCGCATGGAGTTTCCGGAGCAGGTTAGCTTGCCCGTTGCCAATATCGCGGAAGAGTTGACTGAGTTCCGCATCGCCAGCGACGGAGAGGCTTGGTCGATCCCGGCAGGCGATTGGAACCGCTACGAATATCTTTACGAACGCACACCCATCAGCGCGCTCTCCACGGTCCACACGCCGGTCACCATGATCCTGGAGAATGGCACGCATGTTTCCTTCCATGAGGCCGCTCTGGTCGATTATTCGGGCATGTGGCTGCGCCGGATGGAGGGCACTCGTCTGCGCGCGCAGCTGGCGCCCAGTCCGCGGGGGCCGAAGGTCGTTCGTGAAGGCGCGTTCAATACGCCGTGGCGGACGATCCAGATCGCAGACGGTCCGGCAGGGCTGTTCGAAAGCGCGATGATCCTCAATCTGAACGAACCCAATGTGCTTGGCGATGTCAGCTGGTTCGAACCTCACAAATACATCGGCATTTGGTGGGAAATGCACCTGGAAGAAAGCAGCTGGGCGAGTGGCCCAACGCACGGCGCAACCACCGAAAATGCACTGCGTCATATCGACTTTGCAGCCGAGAACGGATTTCGCGGCGTTCTGATCGAGGGCTGGAACGTGGGCTGGGACGGAAACTGGTTCGGCAATGGCCGCGACTACAGCTTCACACAGGCCTATCCCGATTTCGACATTGTCGCAGTGACAGATTACGCGCGGGAGCGCGGTGTCCGCATCATTGGCCACCACGAAACCGGCGGCAATATCAATGTTTACGAAGCGCAGCTTGAAGCCGCGATGGCATTCTACGAAAGCCTCGGCATCGATGCCGTCAAAAGCGGATACGTTGCGGACGCTGGCGGCATTATCGCGCCTGACGGCGAAGGCGGAGAGACTTTCGTTTGGCATGACGGACAGGAAATGGTGAACCACCATTTGCGCGTGGTGCAGGAAGCGGCGGAGCATCACATCGCCATGAACCCGCATGAGCCGGTGAAGGACACAGGGCTTCGCCGTACTTATCCCAACTGGGTCAGCCGTGAAGGCGCGCGCGGTGCGGAATATGACGCATGGTCAGTGCCGAAAAATGGCCCTGACCATGTGCCCGAACTGATCTTTACCCGGATGCTGTCCGGCCCGATGGACTACACTCCCGGCGTGTTTTCGCTGGCAGGGCGGGGGGCGACGTCGCCGGATATTCCCTCCACATTGGCGCGCCAACTGGCATTCTACGTCGCGATATACTCGCCCATCCAGATGGTCGCGGATCTGCCGGAAAACATCGCCGCTTATCCTGCCGCGCTCGACTTTGTGCAGCGCGTTGCGGTCGACTGGGAAGACAGCCGCTTGCTTCACGGCGCGGTGGGCGATTACGCGGTGATCGCGCGCCAGGTCCGCGATGGGGATAGCTGGTACATCGGCGGCGTAACGGATGATCAGCCGCGCGATACGATCATCACGCTGGACTTCCTTGATCCGGGCACCGAATATGTCGCCACCATCTGGGAAGATGGGGAGGCGGCAGATGGCCTGGGAGACAACCGGCACGCGATGAATGTTCGTGTAGTGACAGTAAGGCAGGGCGACACGCTGGACGCGCACATGGGGCGCGCCGGGGGCTTTGCCATTGAAGTTGCTGTGTCCGCCGAGTGAGCGAACCCGCGCCGCCGCATGTCGTAGTTCTGGGCGGGGGTAGCGCCGGGTGGATCACCGCCTGCCTGCTGCACCACCGCTGGGGTGCGCGCGGCGGGAAGGTCACAGTGGTCGAAAGCCCGGACATCGGCATCATCGGCGTTGGCGAAGGCTCAACCCCGCAGCTCAAGGCCATGTTCGATCACCTCGGCATAGCCGAGGCAGACTGGATGGCCGCCTGCGATGCGACGTACAAGCTGGGCATTCGCTTTACCGGATGGAGCGAGCGACCTGGCTACGAAAGTTATTTCCACCCGTTCCCCGGCCCGGTGGACCTCCACACTGAGCCTGCCTTTACACATGCCTGCATGCTGGCGCGGCGCGGATTTCACGCGCCAGCCTTGCCCGATGACTGGTTTTTGGCGGCAGTCCTGGCCGATCAGGGCAAAGGGCCGCAACCAGCAGCAAGCTTTCCGTTTCCGCCAAGCTATGGCTACCACTTTGATGCCTACAAATTGGGCGCGTATTTGCGTGACTGGGCGACCGCGCGAGGAGTTGTCCATCGTCCGCTGAAGGTCGAAAAGGTCGAATTGACCGATGGGCGAGAAGTCGCGGCGCTGCTGTGTGAAGGCGGGGAGCGGATTACAGGTGACCTCTTCGTGGATTGCTCCGGTTTCCGCGCGCTGATCGCGCAGGATGCGCTGGGCGGTGAATTCATATCCTTTGGCGAAAACCTGTTCAATGACCGCGCTGTTGTCGTGCCGACGCGGCTGACCAAGAATTTCCGCCCGCAGACCGAGGCCATTGCGATGAAAGCGGGCTGGCGGTGGCACATTCCGCTGACCGCGCGTACCGGCAATGGCTACGTGTATTCATCGCGGTACATATCGGATGAGGATGCGGCGGCGGAACTGCTCGGTGCTGTGGGACTGGGGCCAGGCGAGGCGGAGCCAAGGTTTTTGCACATGAAAGTGGGCCGAATGGCGCAAAGCTGGCGCGGCAATTGTCTGGCGGCTGGCCTTGCGCAGGGCTTCCTCGAGCCGCTGGAGGCAACGGCGCTCCACATCGTCATTTCCACCGCGCTCGAATTTGCCGATGCCTACGAAAATGGGGGATTCACGGCGCAGCACCGCGATGCTTTCAATACGAGGACCAACGCCCGGTACGAAGGTATCCGCGATTACATCGTCGCACATTACCGGATGAACCAGCGCACTGACACACAATACTGGCGTGAAACCGCCGCAAACCACGCGCTGTCAGACAATCTGAAGGCGATGATGACCGCTTGGTTTACTCACAAGGATATCGCGCAGACCAATGCGCAGGCCTATGGCACGCCGCATTACGCCCCGATGAGCTGGCACGCCCTCTTCGCCGGATACGGGACATTCCCGGCGCCCGAAAAGATCCAGCCAATGCCTCCGCAAGGGGCGGGCTTCGATCCTGAAGAGACCCGGCGGATGCTCTCTGCATGTGCGAAGAATTTTCCGAAGGTCACACTTGGCGCCAGTTAGTTGGCCGCGGATTTCGCTCGCGCCCTCGCACGGTGGAGCACCGGTTCGGTATAGCCGGAAGGCTGGTGCGTACCGGTGATGATAAGCTCCCGCGCAGCTGCCAATGCTATGGAATCGCGCGGATTATCGGCCATTGGCTGATATGAAGGGTCGCCCGCATTCTGGCTGTCGACAATCGCCGCCATTTCATGCAGCGCCGCGTCGATATCCAGCCGGTTCACGATGCCATGCTGCAACCAGTTGGCGATGTGCTGGCTGGAAATGCGCAAGGTGGCGCGGTCTTCCATCAGGCCGACATCGTGGATGTCGGGCACTTTGGAACAGCCCACACCCTGATCGATCCAGCGCACCATATATCCCAGAATGCCCTGCACATTGTTGCGCAGCTCTTCCGCGACCTGCTCGTCTGTCCAGTTCGTATCCTTGGCCAGGGGCACTGTCAGCAGCTTGTCCAGAGATGCGATGGGCTCTCGCGCACGCGTTTCCTGCCGTTCAGCCACATTGCAGCTGTGATAATGCGTGGCGTGCAGCACGGCGGCGGTGGGTGAGGGCACCCAGGCTGTACTTGCGGCGCTGGCAGGATGGCCTGCCTTTTCGGCCAGCATCTGGTGCATCCTGTCTGGCGCGGCCCACATACCTTTGCCGATCTGTGCGCGGCCAGCAAAGCCGCAGGCGAGGCCAATCTGGACGTTGCGGTCTTCATACGCTGCGATCCAGTCGGCCTGCTTGATTTGCGCCTTGGGCAACATCGGACCGGCCAGCATGGAGGTGTGAATTTCGTCGCCGGTACGATCAAGAAAGCCTGTATTGATAAAGAATATCCGGTCTTTCACGGCATGGATACATGCGGCGAGATTGGCGCTGGTGCGCCGTTCTTCATCCATTACGCCTACTTTTACCGTGTTGCGCGGCAGGCCCAGCATGTCCTCAACTGCATTGAATATGTCGTTGGTAAAGCTGCATTCTTCAGGCCCATGCATTTTAGGCTTTACGACGTAAATGCTACCCGTACGGCTGTTTTGCAGGGGCCCAAGCTGTTGCAGATCGTGCATGCCGATGGCGATGGTAATCGCGGCATCAAGCAGGCCTTCGGGCATCTCGCCATCGTCAGGCAAGATGATTGCAGGCGTGGTCATAAGATGGCCGACATTGCGCACCAGCAGCAGGCTACGCGTACGCAGTTCGCGCCGGGAACCTTCCATGTCGATGAAGGACCGGTCGGGATTGGCGCTGCGGGTCATCCGCTTCCCGCCCTTGGTGAAGCTTGCCTCCAGATCCCCGCGCATCGCGCCCAGCCAGTTGCGATAGGCCGCGACCTTGTCCTCTGCATCGACAGCCGCGACGGAATCTTCCAGGTCCACGATTGTTGAAAGCGCCGCTTCCAGCCGGATGTCGGCAATGTTGGCGGGGTCAGTGCTGCCGATCGGATGATCTGCATCTATAACGATTTCAATATGCAGCCCGTTATTGATCAGGATGAAATTGTCGCCAACGGTCCCCAGCAATTGCTGGGGATCGGCAAGCGCGGGGACGCCGCCTGTCCAGTCCGCCCAAGTGCCATTGGCAAGGGGGACGGCGGTATCGAGAAACGCCTTTGCCCGTGCCACGACATTCGCGCCGCGCGCAGTGTCGTATCCGCCCGATGGCGGCGCGTTACCGTCCAGCGCGTCGGTGCCGTAGAATGCATCATACAGGCTTCCCCAGCGCGCATTGATCGCATTGAGAAGAAAGCGCGCGTTGAGAACCGGCACGACCAATTGCGGCCCCGCGATCCGGGCGATTTCGTCATCGACATTCTCTGTCCTGATGGCAAAGCTGTCAGGCTCCGCCACAAGATAGCCGATTTCGCGCAGGAATGATTCCGGAGCGCCGCTTTTTGCGCCGGGATTTTTGCGGTGCCATTCGTCAATCGCGCCCTGCAGCACGCCCCGCTTTTCCAGCAGGTCGCGGCCACGCGGCACGAAATCGGCTGTCAGCGCGGCAAGGCCCTGCCAGAACTGCGCAGCTTCAAGGCCGGTGCCGGGAAGCACTTCGTCCTCGACAAAGGATGCCAGCTCTTTCGCAACGCGCAGGTCTGCCCGCTGTGTGTAGCCATCATCCTGCTGCGCTCCGTCTTCGGGACGGCTGAGTTCTGCCAGGGCCTCAGGTGTCATCGTGCGAACCGCCCCAGCCGGTGGTGCAGGTTCACAAGCTTGCGCGTCTCTGCATTGTCTTCACCATTGCGAATGGCGACGGCGAGCGCGTTGCGGATCAATCCGAAATCCTCGTTGGAGAATACGGGACGTGCTAATGTTGGTGTAGTCATTTTACTCTCTCCTTCGGTCGTCGTGTTTGTGGTTTCAGGCCGCAAATTGATTCATCGTGTTGTTCTTGCCGCCGGCTTTCAGTGCAGCTTCCCCGGCGAATGCTTCCTTGTGATCGTCCCCAATGTCTGAGCCTGACATGTTCTGGTGCTTCACACAGGCGATGCCTTGACGGATTTCCTCACGCTGGACCTGCTTCACATATCCGAGCATTCCTTCCTCGCCGAAGTAGCGCTTGGCGAGATTGTCCGTGCTCAGCGCTGCTGTATGATACGTCGGCAGGGTAATCAGGTGGTGGAAGATGCCGGCACGTTTAGCCGAATCTGCCTGGAAAGTGCGGATGCGGTCGTCAGCCTCTTTCGCCAGCTCGCTGTCGTCATAATGCTGGCTCATCAACTGATCCCGTTCGAAGTGGGACACATCACGGCCTTCCTCCGACCATGCATCGTAAACCTGCTGGCGGAAGTTCAGCGTCCAGTTGAAGCTGGGCGAGTTGTTGTAGACCAACTTGGCATGCGGCACGACTTCGCGGATGCGGTCCACCATGCCTGCGATTTGCTGGATGTGCGGTTTCTCGGTCTCGATCCACAACAGGTCTGCGCCGTTCTGCAGGGCCGTGATACAATCCAGGACGCAGCGGTCTTCACCGGTACCAGCCCGGAACTGGAACAGGTTTGAGGGCAGGCGTTTCGGCTTCAAAAGCCTGCCCTCCCGGCTGATCAGCACCTCTCCCGTACCGATGGCAGCCGTGTCCACTTCCTCGCAATCGAGGAACGCGTTGTACTGGTCGCCAAGGTCACCCGGCTCCTTGCTGAATGCGATTTGCTTGGTCAGGCCTGCGCCCAGCGAATCCGTGCGGGCAACGATGATGCCCTCGGGCACGCCCAGCTCAAGGAAAGCGTAACGGATCGCGCGGATCTTCTGTAGGAAGTCTTCATGCGGCACGGTAACCTTGCCGTCCTGATGACCGCACTGCTTTTCATCCGACACCTGATTTTCGATCTGGAGCGCGCAGGCACCGGCCTCGATCATCTTCTTGGCCAGCAGGTATGTCGCTTCAGCATTGCCGAAGCCTGCGTCGATATCGGCAATGATGGGCACGACATGCGTCTGGTAGCCATCGATGGCCTTTTGCGCCTGAGCGGCGGCGGCCTCGTCACCTGTCTCGCGGGCGTGGTCAAGATCGCGGAACAGGCCGCCAAGCTCACGCGCGTCAGCCTGGCGCAGGAAAGTGTAAAGTTCTTCGATCAGCGCAGGGACGCTGGTTTTTTCGTGCATGGATTGATCGGGAAGGGGGCCAAATTCGCTGCGCAATGCGGCGATCATCCAGCCCGACAGGTAAAGATATTTGCCCTTCGTCGTGCCGAAGTGCTTCTTGATCGAGATCATTTTCTGCTGCCCGATGAACCCGTGCCAGCAACCCAGCGATTGGGTGTAGGCGGCAGGATCACGGTCATATGCCGCCATATCTTCGCGCATGATTTTCGCGGTATAGCGCGCGATGTCGAGCCCGTTCTGAAAGCGGTTTTGGGTCCGCAGACGAGCGGCAAACTCAGGGTCGATGCCCTTCCAGTTTGCGCCTTCGCGCTGTTTAATGCCGGTCTGGCGGTGGATTTCTGCGAAATAGGTCATGTGCGCTCCATCGGGAAACAAAGTTGTTCTTGGGCCCTCTATGACGAGCTGAAATTCTTCCGTCGCACTTTTCAGTGTCGTCTTGTCAAACTTTACAAGAAATGCTTGTAAGGATGTAAAGTTTGCAATGGTGCGCGGTGTGCGGGAGTTTACATGATGGCCGGAAAGGCACTTTATCTGGGTCCGCGGTTAAAGAAGCTGCGCCGCGATCTGGGTCTGACGCAGGCCAATATGGCGAGCGATCTGGATATATCGCCTAGCTACATCGCCTTGATGGAACGCAACCAGCGTCCTCTGACCGCAGAAATGCTGATCAAGCTGGCGTCCACATATCGTATTGATGTCGCAGATCTGGCGGATGCGGATGCGGATGAAACGGCTGTTCGGCTGCAGGGTGCACTGCGCGATCCGATCTTTGCAGATATCGCGATCGAGCCGCTGGATATCGAAGATATCGCGACAAGCTATCCCGGTGTCGCAGAGGCCTTGCTCAGGCTCCATACGGCTTATGGAGAGGAGCAGCTGGCTTTGGCGGAGAGGCGGGAGATGCAGGATGCGTCGCCCGGTGAGGGCAGCAGGGCCAGCGATCCGGTGGGCGAGGCGCGTGCCTTTCTTGCGGCCCGGCGCAATTGTTTTCCTGAACTGGACGACAGTGCCAGCGCCTTGGCCAAGACGCTCGATTCCTTTGCCGCGATGGGTGAGCATTTGCGGCAGAACCACGGGCTTGACCTGCGGTTGACGGACGATGGCCTGCTGCGCGGCGCCTTGCGTTGGCATGACTATCACCGGCGGCGAATATACGTTTCAGAGCGGATCGATCAGGCAGGGCGGCGGTTTCAGGCCGCGCTCCAGATCGCAATTCTTGAACAGGAGGCTCCGATTGCTGCACTTGTCGCCGAAAGCCGGCTTGTGAGCGACGATGGCAAACGGTTGGTGCGCCGCGCGCTGCAATCTTACTGGGCAGCGGCGATGTTGATGCCATATCGCAATTTCGCCCGCGCCGCGGTTGATTTGCGTTACGATCTGGAGGCGCTGTGTTCGCGTTTCGCGGTCAGCTTCGAACAGGCCGCGCACCGCCTCACCACATTGCAAAGGCCGGGAGAAGAGGGCGTCCCGTTCTTCTTCCTACGAGTTGACCGCGCCGGCAACGTCTCGAAGCGGCTTGATGGCGCGGGCTTTCCATTCGCGCGGCATGGCGGGGCCTGCCCGCTGTGGAATGTGCACCGAACGTTTGAAAATCCCGGCAAGGTCGATGCGCAATTGATCGAGCTGCCTGATGGAGAGCGCTATGTCTCCATTGCCCGCACGGTTCGCGGAGGGGGTGGTGGATATCATGCGCCCAGAGTGACGCGCTCTGTCGCGATCGCCTGTTCGGCAGCGCATCTGGACAAGCTTGCCTATGGCGATGTGCTTTCTGCCAGCGATCCGACGCCGATCGGGGTGGCGTGCCGAATGTGCCACCGCCCGCGATGCATTGCCCGGTCAGCCCCGCCGATGGGCCGCGAAATCGTGCCTGCGCGCTTCCGGGAAACGGGCGTGCCGTTTGATTTCTCGATGGAATAGGCGGCGGGGTGCGGTTCCAATTTCCGTCGATTGCGCCAAATACCGCGCTTGTGGCCGCGCGGCGCAGCGCCTAGGTATCGCTCATGGCCGGAGAATTAAGAGATAATCGCGGACGCGGAGATGCAGAGTGGGGCCTTCCCGCAATCCATCCCGAGGGCCGCAAGTTCGGAATGATTGCCGTCGGGATTGCGCTGCTGTTTCTGCTGTTGTTCGACGCAGCGTGGCTAGGATGGCCACTGCTGGCGCTTTCTGCAGGTGTATTTGCCTTTTTCCGGGATCCGGAAAGAGTAGTTCCGCAGGATGACCGGGCGATTCTCTCTCCCGCAGACGGGCAGGTTTCGCTGATAGTACAGGTTCCGCCGCCGCTGGAATTGCAGGGCAGCGATGGTGATGGCGGAGAGGGGCTTGGCACGGATCCAGTCGTCCGCGTGTCGATTTTCATGTCCGTCTTCGATGTCCATATCAATCGTTCGCCCCTTTCAGGAACGGTTCGGCGGATTGTTTATATCCCCGGCGCTTTCACCAATGCCGATCTGGACAAGGCGAGCGAGGAGAACGAGCGGCAGCACATCCTTGTGGAACGCGCAGACGGAACGCGGATCGGCTTTACCCAGATTGCCGGCCTGGTTGCGCGCCGGATCGTGCCCTTTATCAAACCGGGCGATATCGTCGCAGCAGGGCAGCGTGTGGGACTCATCCGTTTTGGCAGCCGAGTAGATGTTTATCTGCCTGCGGGGACCGAACCGAAAGTTCTCATGGGGCAGCGCGTGATTGCAGGCGAAACTGTTTTGGCTGAACTTGGCTCTCAAGGCCTTTTGGAAGGCGTAAATCAATGAGCGCAGATCAGCCCGGCAACGGCGATTTCGATAATGATTTTGATGAAGATGCCACGGCAACTCCTGGCCCTGCGTGGCTGGGCCCCAAGGCTAGCGAGCATGAGCAGGTAACACGTTCCAGAGGCGGGAAGGGCCTGTCGCTGCGTGCTATGGCCCCCAACGCCATCACCGCCGCTGCGCTTTGCTGCGGGCTGACGGGCATTCGTTTTGCGATTGAGGGCGAGTGGGAAAAGACCATGTTCGCCATTCTCATCGCCGGGGTGCTTGATGCGATGGATGGCCGCATTGCACGGCTATTGAAGGCGCAATCGCGTTTCGGGGCCGAGCTGGACAGTCTTGCCGATTCGCTCAGCTTCGGCATGGCGCCTGCTATCGTGCTGTTCTTGTGGAGCCTCCAGGATTTGCCGCGCCTTGGCTGGTTCGCAGCATTGGGTTTTGCAATCTGCTGCGCCCTGCGGCTCGCACGATTCAATGCACAGATCGATGTCGAGGAACAGCCGCACAAATCTGCCGGTTTCCTGACCGGCATACCTGCGCCGGTCGGGGCAGGGCTGGTGTTCCTGCCGATTTTCCTGTGGCTTGCAAGCGACCGGGAATGGGAAGCGATACGCGAACCCTGGCTGGTGGCCGTCTGGGCCGTAGTGATCGCGGTGTTGATGATATCGAACATCGCGACGCTCAGTTGGAATTCCATTCGTCCATCCAGCGATCTGCGGATTGCCGCAATCGCGGCTATTGCAATGATCGTCGCTGCCTTGCTGAGCGAGCCTTGGTGGACGTTGGCTGGTATTTGCCTTGTCTACCTTGCGCTAATGCCGCTTGGAGTTATCCGCTACGCAAAGGTACGTCAGGCCCGCCGCGCGACGCTCAACCCTGCGCCGCCAGAGCGAAAGCCTCTCGGGGTCGACGAAGTGGAACAATCACTGTCGGACGCTGATAGGAACCGTAACGGTCCAGGGCTGTGAGCTCTGCCCGGATAGCGCGGTAATGACCAAACGCCTTGCGCAATGAAGCGTGGCAAGACGCAAGCGAAACTGCGGCCACAAGACCGAAGAAACATGAAATCGCAATTGCCAAAGTCATTTCGCTTATCCTTCGAAAAGGCGGCATTCCGCCGCTGCATTAATCGAAAAAGCGGCATCCGGTTCCCGTGGCCGCTTTCTGTGAGCCGTTTGTTCCACTGATGTTCCGCCGCGTCAAGACATTTGTTCTCATTGTGTTCTCATATCTGATCGGCGAGGATTGAGGGAGGCAGAGCAATTCTTCGACACACAGGACATTACGCTGGTAACTTTCCACTGGATTTCCGCCGACACCTCGGCTAGCTGCGCCCCCGCCGGTAGGCCCCTTGCGAATCCACGCGGGGGTGATCGCCCGGCAAATTCACATGGATGGCACACATACCGGTGCCGCCTGCGATCTTCGGGTCGCGGCCGGTTCCCCGCCATCCAGAGGTATAACCGGAAGGAATTACTTATGGCGGGCCCTACCGTCACGATGCAGCATTTGATTGAGGCCGGCGTACACTTCGGTCACCAGACCCATCGCTGGAACCCGCGGATGAAGCCGTATATTTTCGGCAGCCGCAACGGTGTTCACATCATCGACCTGTCGCAGACTGTGCCGCTTTTCGCGCGCGCTCTCGACTTTGTGCAGCAGACCAGTCGCGCAGGCGGCAAGGTTCTGTTCGTCGGCACCAAGCGCCAGGCGCAGGAACCGATTGCAGAAGCAGCACGCGCTTGCGGCCAGCACTTCGTCAATCACCGCTGGCTGGGCGGCATGCTCACCAACTGGAAGACGATCTCGGGTTCGATCAAGGAACTGAAGTCGCTTGAAGAAAAGCTTTCCGGCGAATCGAGCGGTCTGACCAAGAAGGAAATCCTTCAGCTCACCCGCAAGAAGGACAAGCTGGAACTGTCTCTCGGCGGTATCCGCGACATGGGCGGCGTGCCCGACGTGATGTTCGTGATCGACGCGAACAAGGAAGACCTGGCCATCAAGGAGGCCAACGTACTTGGCATTCCCGTGGTTGCCGTGCTCGACACCAATGTCGATCCGGAAGGCATTTCCTTCCCGATCCCCGGCAATGATGACGCAAGCCGCGCCGTGCGCCTGTATTGCGATGCGATCGCTGACGCGGTTCGCGCTGGCAAGGAAAAGGGTGTTGTTGATTCCGGTACCGATATCGGCGCCATGGACGCACCGCCTGCGGAAGCCGCAGTTGCAGAACCCGCTCCCGCAGCGGAAGCAGCAGAAGCACCGAAGGCAGACGCCTGAATTTTGTGATGCGCGCGGTTGAACCGTCAACCGCGCGTCACATCTTCACACTACCGCGCCGGACCTCTTCCCAGAGGTCCGGTGCCTTAGCAATTTCAAGAAGGACAATACTATGGCTGCTTTTACCGCATCCGATGTGAAAGCCCTGCGCGAGAAAACCGGCGCCGGCATGATGGACGCCAAGAAGGCGCTTGTCGAAGCAGACGGCGATATCGAAGCTGCGGTTGACGCGCTTCGTGCCAAGGGTCTTGCCACCGCGCAGAAGAAGTCCAGCCGTACGGCTGCTGAAGGTCTGGTCGGCGTTGCCGTTTCCGGCACCAAGGGCGTTGCTGTCGAGGTTAATTCCGAAACCGATTTCGTCGCGAAGAACGACCAGTTTCAGGATTTCGTGCGCAAGACGACCAATGTCGCCCTGTCGCAGGACGCCGATGATGTCGAAGCGCTGAAGGCTGCATCCTATCCGGATGGCGGCACCGTGTCCGACAAGCTGACCGACAACGTCGCCACCATCGGAGAGAACCAGCAGGTTCGCCGCATGAAGACGGTATCCGTCGGCAGCGGCATGATCGTGCCATACATGCATAATGCGCAGGCACCCAACCTCGGCAAGATCGGCGTGCTGGTCGCGCTGGAAAGCGAAGCGGGCGCAGACGTGCTTGAGCCGCTGGGCAAGCAGCTTGCCATGCACATCGCCGCGGCGTTCCCGCAGGCCCTGACCGCAGAAGATCTGGACGCGGAAATTATCGAGCGTGAGCGCAAGGTTGCTGCGGAAAAGGCTGCCGAAAGCGGCAAGCCCGAAGCTGTCCAGGAAAAGATGGTCGATGGCGCGATCAAGAAATACGCCAAGGAAAACGCACTGCTCAGCCAGGTGTTCGTGATGGACAACAAAACGCCCATCGCAGACGTCGTTGCGGCCGCCGGCAAGGAAGCCGGCACCGCGATCACACTGGTGGACTATGTCCGCTTCCAGCTTGGTGAAGGCATCGAGAAGGAAGAAAGCGACTTCGCTGCAGAAGTTGCCGCTGCTGCTGGTATCTAATCGCCTGCAATCCAACAAATCGCAAACAAGGCGGCCAGGGTGACAGTGTCACCCTGGCCGTTTTGCTATCTGGCTGAATTTGCAAGGATTAGGGCAGCCGAACAGGGTGACACTTTACCGAATCCGGTTGGAAATACGCACATCGGGCAGGGTGAAGGGGAACCAACGATGATAAAGAGCCGCCGCTACTCTGGATTGCGGCCTGAGGTGTAGGAAAGCGGCTATTGCGGCGTGATCAGCTCAATCAACCAAATTTCGGCCCGAGTGCCAAACCGTATCGGCAGCAGGCTCGTCCCGAGACCCGCTCCCACGATAATCGTGCGTCCGTTCTCCACCATCGCGCCGCAAGCGTATCGGTCGCCATATTGAGACATATAGGCAGGCGCGCCGATCAGCGGCAGGCTGATCTGGCCGCAGTGCGTATGGCCTGCAAGCACCAGTGAAATGTCAGCGGGAAGCTGCGGCGTCACGTCCGGGCTATGCGTCACAATCAGCCGTCCGCCGGTCAGATCACGCATCTGGTCGAGAACCAGCGAGAGATCATCCCGCCGCGTGTAGGCATCGTCGACGCCGCCTATGGCTAACGGCCCGATCTGCGCGGACTCGTTTTGCAACACGCGGATTCCATGCGCCTCCAGCTCTGCCTTCAGCGCATCCCAATCGAACCAGTGATCGTGATTGCCCGGGGTCATCACCACGCCGAGCGGGGCGCGAAGCTGCCCGAGCGGCGCGACTATCTCCTCCGGCGCGTAGATATGCGTGCTGGCGCGCTTCTCGCTGACAAGATCGCCTGCGATAAAAATGATGTCAGGTTCCAGTGCGTTGATCTGCTGCACAATCCGCGCCAGTCGCTCTGGTGGCATATCCGGCCCAGCGACATGGATGTCGGATATCAGCGCGGCGGTGATCGGTTTGCTGCCAGCAGGCAAACCAGGCAGGGGAACTTGCGTGCGCAGGACCACCGGATCGCCCATCGTGTCGGACCATGCCTTCCAGCCGAGCAGGGCGGAACAAACCAGCAGCACCATCGCCGCCAGTTTCCAGCGCCGAACTAGCCATGAAAACAATCGCCCCATGCGCCAATGGCATAGTTTCGTCAGCCGCCTTGGCAAGCCGCTCGCGCAAAAGCGCCGGCGGGCCCTTGGCTTCGCTGCGCCCGCGTTCTAAAGCCGCGCAAACAATCTGCCTAGAGGATGCTATCTGAAATGCTGTTGCCCAATTCCAAGCGTATCCTGCTGAAGCTCTCGGGCGAGGTACTGATGGGGGAGCAGGAGTTCGGTATCGATCCCGCATTCGTGCTGCGGCTTGCCGAGGAGGTCAAGGCGGCGCGCGATACGGGTCTGCAAATTTGCCTGGTGATCGGCGGCGGTAATATCTTCCGCGGAATGGCAGGCGCAGCGCAAGGCATGGACAGGGCGCAGGCCGATTACATGGGCATGCTCGCCACGGTCATGAACGCTCTCGCGATGCAAAGCGCGCTGGAGCAGATCGGCGTTCATACCCGCGTGCAAAGCGCCATCCAGATGGACCAGGTTTGCGAACCGGTAATCCGTCGCCGCGCAGAGCGGCATTTGGAAAAAGGCCGCATCGTGATCTTTGCCGCAGGTGTCGGCGCGCCGTATTTCACTACCGATTCAGGCGCCGCCCTGCGCGCCGCCGAAATGCGCTGCGATGCCTTGCTGAAGGGCACCAGCGTTGACGGCGTTTACGATTCCGATCCCAAGACCAATCCCGATGCCAAGCGCTTTGATACGGTCAGTTACGACAGGGTGCTGGCAGATAATCTGAAGGTAATGGACGCCTCTGCCGTGGCGCTGTGCCGTGACAATGATATTCCCCTTGTGGTCTTCTCGATCCGCGAAAGGGGCAATGTCGCGCGCGTCCTGGCGGGCGAAGGCGTGCAAACGATAGTACAGAAGGACTGAACCTATGCCGAAGTATGACAAGGCCGATGTAGAACGCCGCATGGCGGGCGCGGTGGAAAGCCTGAAGAGCGATCTGGGCGGTCTGCGCACGGGCCGCGCCAATGTCGCGCTGCTCGATCCGGTTGTGGCCGAGGTTTACGGCTCCATGATGCCGATCAACCAGGTCGCCACTGTTTCCGCTCCTGAATCGCGCATGCTCAGCGTGCAGGTGTGGGACAAGGCCAATGTCAGCGCCGTCGAAAAGGGCATTTCCAAGGCCAATCTCGGGCTGAACCCCATGACCGATGGCCAGACCATTCGCCTGCCGATGCCGGATCTGAACGAGGAACGCCGCAAGGAGCTGGCGAAACTGGCGGGCACCTATGCCGAAAAGGCGAAGATCGCCATCCGCAACGTCCGCCGCGATGCCAACGAGGCGCTGAAGGAAGACGAGAAGAAGAAGGAAATTTCGGAAGACGACCGCAAGCGGTTGGAGACCGAAGTGCAGGAACTGACCGACAAATATGTCGCAGAAACCGACGTCGCGACAGAGGCGAAGGAAAAGGAAATCATGACGCAGTAAGTCCTGCTGTCCTGATCCGATGACCGAACCCAATTATCCACGCCACGTCGCCATCATCATGGATGGCAATGGCCGCTGGGCGAAGAAGCGCGGCCTGCCGCGGGCGCTCGGCCACAAGCAGGGCGGGGAGGCCGTACGCAAGACCGTGCAGGCGGCGGAAAATCTGGGGCTGGAATGTCTTACACTTTACGCTTTTTCGTCCGAAAACTGGAAACGCGAAGAAGGCGAGATCTCGGATCTGATGAACCTGATGCGCAGGTTTATCGAAGCCAATCTGAAAGACATGGTCGAACGCCGCGTACGGCTGAAAATTATCGGCGACTACACCGCCTTTGCGCCCGATATCGTCGCCAAACTGGACGACGCACTGGAGCGGACAAAGGATGGGGTGCGAACGCTGGCCGTGGCGCTGAATTACGGATCGCAGCAGGAAATTGCGCGCGCGGCGCAGCTTGCGGCGCAAGAAGGCGAAATTACCCCTGAAAGCATCGCGAAACATCTCTACACCGCCGATCTGCCGCCGCTCGATCTGCTGATCCGGACCAGCGGCGAGGTGCGCCTGTCCAATTTTCTGCTGTGGCAATCGGCCTATGCGGAAATGCTGTTCACCGATGTGCTGTGGCCCGATTTCACCGAAGAACACTTGCGCGAAGCCTGCGAGACATTTGCGACACGGGAGCGGCGCTTTGGCGGACGATAATATGCACGGCAGTGAAGACTTGTCCGCGATGGCACCTGAACGCCGCCGTGACAGGATGAAAGCCTTTGCGAAACGGGCTCTGCCGGTTCCGCTGTGGATTCGCACCAGCGATCTGCCGAAACGTGCTTTCAGCGCAGTCGTCATGGTCGCGGTTGCTGGCGCGGCTCTCTGGCTGGGCGGACTGGTATGGCAGACGTTTATCGCACTGGTCGCCGTCATCGGCATCGGCGAACTGTGGCGCATTGCGAGCCGGATGAGCCAGAACAAGCCCGCCCAGGCTGCCACCTTCCTGATTGGCGGTATCTACATCGGCTGGGCCGCCTTCCGGCTTGGCGGTTTGCCGCAAGAGGTTGTGCTGGGGATTGTCGCGGTGGTGATTGCAACCGACACCGGCGCGTATTTTTCTGGCCGGACGATTGGCGGGCCCAAGATCGCACCGCGCATCAGCCCGTCGAAAACATGGGCCGGGCTTGGCGGGGGAATGCTGGCTGCGGGCCTCGTGTCGCTCGGGTTCTTCATGTCCAACGGCGGCGCGCCGCTCTCGCTCATCGGGCTGGCCGCATTCGCCATCGGATCCTTGCTGGCCGTGGTCGCACAGGCGGGCGATTTCCTGGAGAGTTGGTTGAAACGCCGCGCGGCGATAAAGGACTCCAGCAATCTCATCCCCGGACATGGCGGCGTGCTGGACCGAATTGACGGTCTGCTTCCGGTTGCCATTGTCTCGGCAGAACTGTGGTACCGTGTGCATCCATGACCCGCTCGATCTCTCTTTTGGGGGCAACTGGCTCCATCGGCAATTCCACGCTGGATTTGATCCGCAGCAACCGTGACCGCTGGCGCGTCGTTGCGCTGACGGCGAATTGCTCGGCGGAAAAGCTGGCGAGACTGGCGATCGAATTTGGCGCTGAAATCGCTATTGTCGGTGAAGAAGATTGCCTGCCGGAACTGCGCCAGCATCTCTCGGGGACCGGTATAGAATCTGCGGGCGGGGCGCAGGCGCTGTGCGATGCTGCTGCCCGGCCTGCTGACATCACGGTTGCCGCCATCGTCGGCTGCGCAGGGCTGGCACCCACCATGGCGGCGATCGAGCAGGGCAACACCGTCGCGCTCGCCAACAAGGAAGCGCTGGTCAGCGCAGGCGGCGTGATGACGAGACTGGTCGAGAAGCACGGCACCACGCTGCTGCCCGTCGATTCGGAGCATAACGCGATATTCCAGTGCTTGTCTGGCAATGACATTGCCGACGTGCGCTGGATCACGCTGACCGCGAGCGGCGGCCCGCTGCGCACCAAAAGCTATGCCGAGCTGGAAGCGACCACGCCGGCAGAGGCCGTGGCGCATCCGAATTGGGACATGGGCGCAAAGATCAGCGTCGATTCCGCCACCATGATGAACAAGGGGCTGGAATTTATCGAGGCGCACCACCTGTTCCCGGTCGGGCTGGAACGTTTGCGCATCATTGTTCACCCGCAAAGCGTCATTCATTCGATGGTCGAATACCGCGATGGCTCCACGCTCGCCCAGCTTGGGCCGAGCGACATGCGTGTGCCCATCGCGTCCGCCCTGGCGCATCCGGCGCGCATGGACACAGCGCTTCAACCGCTGGATCTTGCCGCCATCGGAGAACTGACGTTCTTCCCGCCCGATGAGGAACGCTTTCCTGCCACGAAACTGGCGCGCGAAGCGGTCCATGCAGGCGGCGCAGCACCTGCCATACTGAACGCCGCCAATGAAATTGCAGTGGCCGCTTTCCTTGCCGGTCAGGTAAAGTTCACGCAAATTTCGGCAATTGTTGCCAGAACCCTGGAAAATTACGCGCCGGCCGCGCCCGAAACGCTCGATGCCGTACTGGCAGTCGATGCAGAGGCAAGGGCGCGCGCGGCGCAAATGCTGGAGCCTGCCTGAGTGGAAATCATAAGCCTGCCCTTCTGGATGTACATCGTCGGTTTCATACTGATGCTGGGTCCGCTCGTGGTGTTGCATGAGCTTGGGCATTATCTGGTCGGGCGCTGGTTCGGTGTCGGCGCTGACGCGTTTTCGGTCGGTTTCGGCAAGGAAATCGCAGGATTTACGGACAAGCGCGGCACCCGCTGGAAACTGTCGGCGCTGCCGCTTGGCGGATATGTGCAGTTCCGGGGCGACATGAACCCCGCAAGCATGCCCGATCCCGATCATCCGGCAGAACCTGATGCTTTCCAGACCCGCCCGCTGTGGCAAAAGGCGCTGATCGTGGCGGCCGGGCCGGTCATGAATTTCCTGATCGCGATTGCCATTCTTGCCAGTTTCAACATGGCATACGGCAAGGGCATATCCCCGCCGGTCATTGCTGTCGTATCCCAGGAAGGGCCAGCGTTTGCCGCAGGACTGGAACTGGGTGACCGGATTGTGACGGTCGACGACAACCCGATTGAAGATTTCAGCGAGATTGCCGCGCTTGTTGCGCCGTATCCCGGCGACGAGATTGATATCACGGTCGACCGCGGGGGAGAGCGTCTGGAATACTCGATGACCATTGCGTCCATCGAAGAAACGGACCGGTTCGGCAATTCGTATCAGATCGGCCGCATCGGGATCGGTTCGGATGGCCGTGAATATCTGCCGATTGGTCCGATTGACTCGGTTACTCTGGCGGTCAAGCAGACGGGCCAGGTGCTTGATATGATGGTCACCGGGATCTGGCAGATCATCACGGGGCGCCGCGCGCTGGACGAACTGGGCGGACCGATCACCATTGCCAAATATTCGGGCGAGCAACTCAGCCTGGGTTGGGAATCCTTTGCGACGTTTGCCGCACTCATCTCAATTAACTTGGCATTCATTAACTTGCTGCCAATCCCGGCCCTCGACGGCGGGCACCTGGCGTTTTACGCGGTTGAGGCAATTCGCCGCAAACCCGCCAGCGCCCGCAGTCAGGAACTCGCGTTCCGCACCGGTATGGCCATTGTCTTGGCGCTGATGTTGTTCGTGACGGTTATCGATATCGCCAAACTGCCCTTCTGGGGCGGCTAGGCGTGGAAAGTTAAACGGTGTCGGCGCATTTTCGGGGCCAAATCCCGGAAGGTCGCTTGATTGCCACGCTGGCATCGGGCAATGGCGCGTCTTCGCGCTGATGACCGATTGAACAGACCGGAGGGGATAACCCGGCGGTTTGCTCGCTTGGGGCGCTGGTGTCGACTAGAGTGGACGGATAATGGGTTCCAAGAAGGCCAAAACTATCACTGCATCACGCTACGCTGCTACCCTGCTCGGGTGCACTATACTGGCGGGTTTCCCGCTGACCGTGTCCGCACAGGATGAAGGCGCGCCAGTGCCGCCGCCAACGTCGCAGGAAACCCCTGCAACGGTGGCAGCACCGCAGCAGGAGCAGCTGATCCGATCGATCGCGGTTCAGGGCGCGCAGCGACTGGAGCCGGAAACGATCGTCAGCTATATCCAGCTGCGCCCGGGTGATGTCTACACGCCTGCCGCAGCCGATACGGCGCTGACCGCGCTTGCCAATACGGAACTGTTTGCCGATTTCGGGATCACCTTCAATGAAGGGACCGGCGTCATGACGATCGAGGTTGAGGAAAACCCGATCATCAACCGCATCATTCTGGAAGGCAATCGCCGCGTCGATAACGACAAGATCCTTCCCGAAATCAATCTCTCGCCGCGCCAGATTTTCACGCGCAGCCGCGTACGTGCCGACGTTGCCCGCATTATCGAGCTTTACAAGCGGCAGGGCCGCTTTGCCGCCACGGTAGAACCGCAGATGGTCATGCTCGACCAGAACCGCGTGGACGTGATCTTCGAAATTTCCGAAGGGCCCAAGTCCAAGGTTCGCCAGATCAACATCATCGGTAACGAAGTGTTTTCGGACGGTGACCTGAAGGATGAGATGGCGACGCAGGAAGCCAGCCTGTTGGCGATCTTCAGTTCCAACACCAGTTACGATCCCGATCGCCTGGCGTTCGACCAGCAGAAACTGCGGCAGTTCTATCTGACCGAAGGCTATGCCGATTTCCGCGTGATTTCAGCAGTGGCAGAGCTGACGCCAGACCGCCGCGATTTCATCATCACTTATGTGGTGGAAGAGGGCGAGCGTTACACTTTCGGCGATGTCGAAGTGATCAGCCAGCTGCGCGATTTCTCCAGTGAAGCTTTGTCTGCTGGCCTGTCGATGTCGACCGGCGACTGGTATAATGCCGAAACGGTGGACGACACGGTCGAACGTTTGACCGAAACCGCCGGCGCATTCGGTTATGCCTTTGCCGAAGTCCGCCCGCGCATCAGCCGCAATCCCGAAACGCGCACGATGGATGTGACATTTACCGTTGCAGATGCGCCGCGCGTTTATGTCGAGGCGATTGAAGTCAACGGCAACACGTTGACGCAGGACAAGGTCATCCGCCGCGAATTCCGTATCGCGGAAGGGGACGCCTTCAGCACACTGCAGGTTCGCCGGACCACGGCCCGCATCAATTCGCTCGGCTATTTCCAGGAAAACTTCGAAGTCGAGCAGGTCGAGGGCTCCAGCCCGGACCGTATCATCCTGCAGGCAAACGTGCAGGAAGAACCGACCGGCCAGCTGACGCTTTCCGCTGGTTTCTCCAGCCTCGAAAGCTTCATTTTCAACGGATCGATCCAGCAGAACAACTTCCGCGGCCGCGGCCAGACCGTGGCGCTGGGCGTCAATTACTCGCGCTTCTCGCGTTCGGCGAATATCAGCTTTACCGAACCCAAAGTGTTCGACCGCGATATCGCGCTGGGCTTTGACATCTACCGGCAGGATTTCAACAACGGGTATTTCGACCGCGATCAGGCCACCTACGAACAGACGACTACCGGTTTTGGCGTTCGCGTGGGCGTGCCGCTGACGGAATACATCAGCCTGCTGGGGCGTTACACGCTCAATTACCAGCAGATCACGATCGACGAAAACCAGTTCTTTGCCGATTTCGACGGTGACGGCACATCGCAGTGCGAACCGCTGCTGGCGGGCCGTTATCTGTGTGATGCGCTGGGCAACCGGTTGCAGTCCATTCTTGGTGCGTCGCTGTCCTACAATACTCTCAACAGCCGGGTTCGCCCGACGCGGGGCACCAATGCCTCGCTGTCTGTCGATTTTGCCGGTCTGGGCGGTGATACGCAATATGTGCGCACCCGCGTTAACGCGGCGCGGTACTGGGACCTTGGCAGCGGCTTTATCGGCTCGCTCTCGCTCGAAGGCGGCTATATCTACGGCTACGGCGACGAAGGCGTATTGCTGACGGAACGTAGCTTCCTTGGTGAAGGCCAGTTCCGCGGCTTTGACATTCGCGGCGTAGGACCGCGCGTTGTGCGGCGCTTCTATGTCGATGAAAACGGCGACGGCGTGCTGACCGATGAAGATTTGCTCGATCTGGGCGATGACCGGAACCAGGACGATGCGCTGGGCGGCAATGCCTATTACCTCGCCCGTGCAGAGGTTGAAATTCCGCTTGGCTCAGGCGCGCGAGAACTTGGCCTGCGCCCGTCGATATTCGTCGATGTCGGTTCGGTCTTCGATGTGGATACGCCGCAGCTTGTGCAAAGCCCGCTTCCGACCGGACTCTTCATCCCGCAGCGCGACGGCGACGGTAATCCGTTCTTCCAGCAGTTTGTCCGCGATTCCACCGGCACTATCATCGGATCGGAACTCGTGATCAGTCCGATTGGGCCGGATGGGCTCAACAACCAGCCTGTCGGCACGCAGTTGCCGCCATTCGTTGAAGAATTCGTGGGCGATACCCCATCACCGCGTGTTTCGGTCGGCATCGGCGTCAACTGGAACTCACCCTTCGGTCCGTTCAGGATCGATGTTGCCACGACTCTGCTAAAAGAGCGCGGTGACGAAACAAAACTCTTCTCGTTCAATGTAGGAACACAATTCTAATGAAAATTATCCTGAAGCCGGCGCTCGCCGCCGCTCTCGCCGTGACGGCCGTTGCCGCGCCTGCGATTTCAACGCCTGCCATGGCGCAGTCCGCTCCGCAGATCGGCATCGTCAACATTCCGGCTGTTGTGGTGAATTCCACTGCATACCAGACGGCACAGACCCAGCGCCAGACGACCTATGCCGCTCAGTTGCAGCAGGCCGAAACACGCCAGGCCGCGCTGAATGCGCAGATCCAGCCGCTGATCACCGCCTTCAATGCCGCGCGCCAGCAGGCCGCTCCCGATCAGGCCGCGCTGCAGCAGCAGGCATTGCAGATCCAGCAGCTGCGCCAGCAGGGCGAAGCTGAATTGCAGCAAATCCTCGGCCCAGTGGCACTGAGCCAGGCCTACGTCGAAGAGCAGATCCAGGATCAGCTTCAGGCTGCCATCCAGAATGCTGCGCGTACGCAGGGCATCACCATGGTGATCAGCCCCGACGTCGTTCTTCATGCCGAAGCCAACCACAACATGAACGAAGCCGTTCTACAGCAGCTGAACTCGCTGATCCCTGCCGCACAGCTCGTGCCGCCGGCCGGTTGGCTGCCGCGCGAACTGCGTGAACAGCAGGCCGCTGCTGCCGCTGCGCAGCCCGCACCCGCCACGACTGGCCGCTAAAACATAACACGAAACGGGGCAGGGCCATGAGCGACGCTTACGATATTCCGCGTATTCTCAAGGCTCTGCCGCATCGTTACCCGATGTTGCTGGTCGACCGCGTCACCAATCTGGTGAAGGGCGAAAGCATCAGCGCGATCAAGGGCGTGACTTTCAACGAAGGTTTCTTCCAGGGCCACTTTCCCGGCCGCCCGATCATGCCCGGTGTATTGCAGATTGAGGCGCTGGCGCAGGCCGCCGGTATTCTCGGCATCGAGACGCTCGATCTGGCAGACAGCGGTAAGCTCGTGTATTTCATGGCGATAGAGAACGCGAAGTTCCGCGCTCCGGTAGAACCCGGCTGTCTTCTGGCGCTCGATGTCGAATTTACCCAGCAACGCCGGAATATCTGCAAATTTGCTGGCAAGGCGAGCGTGGATGGGAAGGTGACCTGCGACGTCAGCTTCACCGCGATGATTGCTGATGGCTGATACAGTGCGCGCGGCATTAGTTGCTTTTGCCGGCATCAGCACATTCGCACTTTCTCAGAATGTCAGCGCACAAGAAGCTGAGGCAGATCAGGTCACTGTCGTAGAAGATAGTGCCGAAATGGCCGCCATTTTCGAAGCTGATCAAGCGGCGCGTCGAAGCACCGATATCGATTGGAATGTGGTCAGCCGACAAGATGCAGAGAGAAAGCGGCGCACCCGCGAAATGCTCAACGCGGGCGAATTGCGCACCGGCAACGATTTCTGGGCCGCAGCTTTTATCTTTCAGCACGGCGGTTTGGCACAGGACTATCTTCTTGCTCATGTGCTAGCCGTACACGCTGTAAGCCTTGGATCTGAGCGTGCCCGCTGGATTGCTGCCGCGACGCTTGACCGCTATTTGCAGTCGACCGGCGCTTCGCAAATTTACGGTACGCAATACCGCTCGTCTCCGGGCCAGCCGGCAACCATGGAACCGTATAATCAGGATTTGCTGACAGACCGTCTTCGGGAAGGGGCACGGGTGCCGTCGCTGGCGGAGCAAGAAGAGCGAAGGGCCGAAATCGAAGCAATGGTCAGCGCTGCCGCGAGCGGCAATCCCGGAGTGGATTGACGCTACTTGCAATTCGCGACTGCCACCTTTAATGGCGGCGCATTCTCACAAACAGCTTGTCCGGTCGGAACCGGGCCTATGCTTATAAGGACAATACGCCATGAAGGCCGATACGCATCCCGAATACCACATCATCAACGTCAAAATGACTGATGGTACCGAATTCCAGACCAAGAGCACCTGGGGCAAGGAAGGCGATACGATGAACCTCGAAATCGACCCGACCAGCCACCCGGCATGGACCGGCGGCCCGCAGCGTCTTCAGGACGGTGGCCGCGTTGCCAAGTTCAACCAGCGTTTCGGCGGCCTCAAGATCGGCGGCAAGAAGGAAGGCTAACAGCCACCTTCGCGAAGATTTTAAAAGGGCGGTCCGGTTGGGCCGCCCTTTTTATTTCTAATCGTCAGCGGTCAGGCTGACGAACAGCATCACGATTGCCGATGCCGCCCCGTACATGAAGGCACCATTCATGGAGCCTGCGCCAACTTCGGTTTGCCACATCTGGAAGAAAGCTGCGCCAAAAGTCATGAACAGACCAAACCAGGTCAGCAGGGCCAGGCCGGCAGCAATAACGCCGCCTTGTTTTGCTGCATGGAAGGTGCTCGCATCGGCTTTTCGCGCACGAAACAAATCCCAGCCACCTTTCAGCCCGAAAAATCCGACGGCGAATTCTCCGATCAGCACTGCGCCGAGCGCGCCCCACGCCATAGCCGGATCGGTCAGGGCGAAAAACGCCGTGTTCGGGTAAACTTCGTGGTCTGCTAATGAGATGACATAAAGCAGCGCCCCGTGGGCTTGCTCCAGATTGGCGATGTTCTGGATTGCGTAAAACAGGGCGTGCAGCCCGATGAATGCCACCAGCGCGGACTTGATTATTCGGATCATTGGTTCCCCCCCAATAGTGCTGTTGGAGAAATCTAGGCCGGTTGTGCGTTTTGCGCAAACGCGCCGAATCAGTCCGGTGTTCGCTCCAGCCGCATCACGCCGATGTAGTTGTATTCGCCCGTATCCGCCGGATGGTTCTGCCCGTCAAAGACCGGCGTTTCGGCAAGATCATAGATCGACATGCCGTCGATGCAGGCGACACTTACCGCGACCTTGTCCGGCTCCGACCGCAATTCTTGCAGCACGTGGATACCGCAAAGCGAACAGAAACGATGCTTCGCGATGCCGGAACCGAACGTGTAGAGCGAGAGCGCATCTTTCCCAGCGGTGATCTCAACATCTGTTTTTGGCACGTCGAGCATCACGATGCCCTTCATCGCGCAGATCGAGCAATTGCAGCGCCGGATCAGCGGTTCTTGCGGCATCGTGAAGCGAAAGCGGACCGATCCGCAGTGGCAACCGCCTTCGCGCGTGTCAGTCATGATGCGCTCACCCCCACGGCCTTTCCCGGTACCATTTCGTGATCACGTATTTCACGCCTTTGCGCACCTTCATGCCGTGATGCAGCGTGGCGGTATTGAGCGAGCCGTCTTCGCGGTGGTTGTCCCAGCAGACCAGCTTGCCGGTTTCTGCCTGGAAAGTCTTGTTCACGACCTTGAACCGCGTCGCGCCGCCTGCCTCCACTTCATTCAGGTAGATCATGAAGGTCCATGTGCGGTTACCGGCAGAGCTGCAGTACTTGGCAAAGTCGGCGCCGTTCGGCTCGAAGAAATCGGTATGCGCCTTGAATTCCTGTCCTTCGGCGTACCGCTGGCCTTGCACCGGTTCGCCGTGCGCGGGGTCGATACCGTTCAGCGCCAGCAGCCGCGCTTCCAAATCCTGCACCGCGGGCTCGCTCGCTTCGAGGTCGCATGTTTCGCTGGTGCGGAAATAATTGTCGCCGTCGCTGTCCGCGATGGTGGAGGGGCGGCGATCCTTGTCAATGAGGCCAATAAGCTTCGTGCAGAGTTCGGGCGGCAGGAAGCGCGGACAATCCAGCAGGGTCAGCCGCGGTGAGGGCACTTTGCGTATGCCCTTGTGGCGGAGCAGGATAGCGGCGCTGGTTTCTCCCGGATTCGCAATGGGCGTCGACATGGCGATTTTGATAGAGCGTAGGCGCTCGCAAAAAAAGCCCCGCGTAACAATCTTTCGCCAATCGCGGCTGCGCGAACTTTTTGCTTTGCTTCCGGGCTTCCTTGTGCAATTGGCTCGCTCCCGCGCTGGAAGCCGCTTGACCGGCAGGCGCAGGTCCGTACAGCCGCGCATCTTGGCATGCGTGCTGTTGGTGTGGCGATCGTAGCTCAGTTGGTTAGAGCGCCGGTTTGTGGTACCGGAGGTCGGGGGTTCAAGACCCCTCGATCGCCCCATTTCCTCCAGCTTCCTTGCCGCTGATTTTATAAGGGCAGGGCGAATATGTCAGCATTGTGGACAGAGCCGGATTGGGACGAACATGAGCGTGTAGAGGTGGTTCACCACCGCGCATCGGGCCTGACCGCGATTATCGCGCTCCATTCAACCCATCTTGGCCCAGCTGCTGGTGGCACCCGCTTCTGGCATTATGCAGAGCCTTCGGGCGCGATGCGCGATGCGCTGCGCCTGTCACGCGGGATGAGTTTCAAGAACGCGATGGCCGGGCTGCCGATTGGTGGCGGCAAGGCAGTTGTACTGCTCGACAAGGATGGAACCAAGACCCCCGCCATGCTTGAGGCATTTGGCGATGCGGTGGAGGCCTTGTCCGGTCGTTACGTCACGGCAGAAGATGTCGGCGCGAGCGAGGCGGATATGGTCGCCATAGCCAAGCGTACGGCGCATGTCTGCGGATTGCCTGCGCAAGAAGGCGATGCGGGCGGCGATCCCGGCCCGTTCACGGCAATGGGCATTTATCTCGGTATCAAGGCGGCTGCGGCGCACAAGCTGGGCAAGGATTCCATGCAGGGCGTACGCGTTGCAGTGCAGGGCTGCGGGTCTGTTGGCGGCGGCGTTGCGCGTCTGCTCGCCAAGGATGGCGCGCATCTGATTGTGTCCGACATTCATGGCGGAAGGGCGCAGGAGCTTGCCAGCGAAGTTGGCGGCAAAGCGGTTGCTTCAGATGTGGTGATCGGCACATCGTGCGATGTGTTCAGCCCAAACGCCCTCGGCGCGGTTCTGGATGACGAAAGCATAGCCCGGCTCGATTGCGCCATCGTGGCGGGCGGGGCGAACAACCAGCTCGCGCGGCCCGAACATGGCCAGCAGCTGTATGCGCGCGATATCCTGTATGCGCCGGATTACGTGATCAACGCAGGCGGCATTATCAATGTCAGCCTGGAATATCTGTGCCGTCAGGACGGCAAGGCTTGTGACATCAACGAAGTGCGCCAGCGAATTGCGCAGATCCCGGGCCGCTTGCAGTCGATTTGGGACGCCAGTGCAGCGCAGGGTCTGCCTTCAAACGGAGTGGCCGACGCGATGGCGATGGAATTGATCGGCCGCGGATAGGCTGCTCACACGAATTCGGCGTGCTGGACCTAAGGGAAGGCTTGTGGCGCCGCGAACCAAGTGGCATTGGTAGCATGTGAGAACACTCCTGGCCTGACGATGCATATTTACGCGAATCCCGCCCGGTTCCTTGGAATCGCGAAGTGGCTCACTCCGCTTCTGCTGGTGAGCGGACTGGTGGTTACCGGCGCGGCCTTGCTGTGGGGTTTTACCCAGGTCCCGCCTGACCGCCTGATGGGCGACACTGTCCGTATTCTGTTTGTGCATGTGCCCGCCGCGTGGCTAGGCATGGGCGGGTGGACGGCAATTGCGATTGCCAGCCTTGTGGAGCTTGTCTGGCGTCACCCGCTGGCCGCCATTGCGGCGCGCGCGGCGGCTGTTCCGGGTGCGGTTTTTGCGGCCATCTGTCTCGCCACCGGTTCCATCTGGGGCCGCCCAACGTGGGGCACGTGGTGGGTGTGGGATGGCCGGCTGACGAGCATGCTGGTCCTGCTGTTCCTCTATTTCGGGTATATCGCGCTGTCATCGTCGCTTGCACGCGAAGGTCAGGCCAGCCGCATCGCGGCGATTTTCGGACTCGTCGGTGCCATAAACGTTCCGATCATCAATCGTTCGGTCGTATGGTGGAATTCGCTCCACCAGCCGCCCAGCATCACGGTCGGCAACAGCGCAATCGATCCGGTGTTCCTGTGGCCGCTGCTTGCGGCGACCATCGGTTTCTCATTGCTGTTTGGCGGCGTGGTGCTTGCCCGGATGCGCACGATCCTTGCCGATGTTCAGGCAGAGGCGCGTTTGCGGCGGAAGGCCCAGAAAGCCGATATGAAGGCGGACGTGCAAAGCGGCGGAGTTGCAGCGTGAGAGAATCACTCGACCAGATGCTGTTCGTTTATGCCGCCTTCGGCGTGACCATTGTCGGCACGCTGGCATTGGTGGCGCAAAGCTGGTTCGCGATGAAAGCCGCAGAGGCGCGGCGTGACAGGGCAAAAAGCAAATGAGCACGGGGCTGAAACCGAAACACCAGCGACTTGTGCTGCTGATAGTGGCGCTGATTGCGCTAATCGGCGCAACACTGCTGGCCGTTTATGCGCTGCGCGATCAGGCGAGCTATTTCTATGTGCCCGCCGATATTGCTGCCAATCCGCCAGAGCCCGGCCAGGCCATCCGCCTTGGCGGCATGGTGGAAAACGGCTCCATCGTGACGCAGGCTGACGGCATCACGGTCGAATTTGTTGTGCAGGACGGACAGGCGCGTGTGCCGGTGGTCTATGCCAATATCCTGCCGGATCTCTTCGTCGAAGGGTCGGGCGTCGTGGCTGATGGCCGGATGAATGCCGACGGCGTGTTCGTGGCCGACAACCTGCTGGCCAAGCATGATGAGAATTATACGCCTCGGGAACTGGAAGGCATGACGAGCGCACAGGTGCGTGAGGAAGTGCAGGGTAGCATCCAGTGATCCCTGAAATTGGTCTTGCAGCTTTGTGGCTGGCCGCCGCGCTTGCGCTTTTGCAATTGCTCGGCGGATTGGCCGGGGCACGCTCTGCCGACGGTATCGCTCCGCTTTCCGCTCTCGTGCGGCCGGCAGCGACCGTGCAGGCTGTGCTGTGTGCGGTCGCATTCCTATCGCTGCTGTATACGTTCGCGGTAACCGATCTCTCGGTCAGGCTGGTCGCGATCAATTCGCATTCGATGAAGCCGTTTATCTTCAAAATTTCAGGCACCTGGGGCAATCACGAAGGTTCGATGCTGCTTTGGGTCACGGTGATGGCCATGGCAGGCGGATTGATCGCTTTGATAGAGCGGCGCCTTGCAGAACGCACCATGATGGCGACGCTCGCCTCGCAGGCATTTGTCGGACTTGGCTTTTACGCCTTCCTGCTATTGTCCTCCAATCCGTTTGAGCGACTGACTGAAGTTCCGGCGGAGGGCAACGGGCTGAACCCGCTGCTGCAGGATATCGGCCTCGCCTTCCATCCGCCCACGCTTTACATCGGCTATGTCGGACTGTCGGTTGCCTTCAGCTTTGCCGTGGGCGCTTTGCTGACCCGTGCTGTAACACCGGAATTTGCGCGCGTAATGCGCCCGTGGGTGCTCGCGGCCTGGATATTCCTGACCATCGGTATCACCGCCGGATCGTACTGGGCTTATTACGAGCTGGGCTGGGGCGGCTGGTGGTTCTGGGATCCGGTCGAAAATGCCAGCCTGATGCCCTGGCTTGCCGCCACTGCGCTGTTGCATTCCGCCAGCGTTCTTGCTGCGCGTGACGCGCTGCGGACATGGACGATCATGCTGGGCGTGATAGCCTTTTCGATGAGCATGGTCGGCACCTTCCTGGTGCGTTCCGGCATTCTTACCAGCGTGCACGCCTTTGCGGTGGACCCGGAACGGGGCAGCTTCATCCTCGCGCTGCTGATCCTCTACATTGGCGGCGCATTGGTGATCTTCGCCCTGCGCGCCAGCACCATTGCAGAGGGCGAGCGGTTCAGCCTGGTCAGCCGGGAAGGCGCGCTGGTGGTGAACAATATCGCGCTGTCGGCGATCCTTGGCATTGTGCTGCTGGGCACGCTTTATCCGCTGCTGACAGAAGCATTCGACGTGCGCGTTTCCGTGGGTCCGCCGTATTTCAATCCGGTTGGCGCGATCTTCTTCCTGCCGATGGTGCTGGTGCTGATGGTCGGCCCGCTGCTGCGGTGGCGCAAGGATGAAATATCACGCATTATCAAGCCGGTGGCTTTGGCCGCGGCGATCATCATCACGATCCTGATCCGTGTCGCTATCGTCAATGATATCGGCATCCTTCCGATGCTCGGCCTGGCCTTCGCAGGCGGGCTTGCCATTGCCAGTTGGGCTCCGATGTTCCGGCGCAATCTGCTGCGCACACCGCTGGCTGTGTGGGGCATGTGCCTTGCGCATTTTGGGCTTGCTGTGGGCCTGTTCGGCATGGCAGCGGACAGCGCCTTTCAGCAAGAGCGACTGGTGGCGGTTGGCGTGGGCGATCCGGTCGAAGTCGGTCCGTGGACGGGACGGCTTAACAGTGTGAACGCTATTGCGGGCCAGAACTGGACAGCGATGCAGGCCAACATGGTGGTTTCGTACGATGGCGAGCCAGAGCGTGAGGCGAGGCCGCAATCGCGCAATTTCTGGACGCCGCAGATGGAAACGAGCGAGGTCGCTCTGCTCACCCGCTGGAACGGTCAATTGTACATCGCGGTCGGCAATCAGGCGCAGGATGGCCGCTGGCAGCTGCGTTTGTGGTGGAAGCCGTTTGTGACGTTCATCTGGTACGGCGGCCTGCTGATCGCATTGGGCGGTACACTGGCGCTGATCGGGCGCGTCATCGGTGATCTGCGCCGCCGCCGGTATAATAGTGATGCGGACGATCACGATGAAGTTCCGGCAGAGCCTGAGGCGTATCCAGCATTATGAAAACGCTGCGCATCATCCTGTGGGGAGCGGTCTTGCTTGCGTGCGGCCTGTTTGGCCTGTTCGCCTTCCAGTTGACCCAGCCGCGCGATGAATTTGTGCAGAGCGCGCTGGTGGGTCAGGCAATCCCGCAGTTTGATCTGCCCCCCGCAACAGATGCGCGGCCCGGCCTTTCAAGCGCCGATCTGGCCGATGGATCGCCCAAATTGCTGAACGTTTTTGCCAGCTGGTGCGTGCCCTGCGCGGCAGAGGCTCCGCAGCTTGAAGCGCTGGAGCGCAGCGGAGCGCAAATTGTCGCCGTGGCGATCCGTGACCGAACTGAAGATGTGGACCGGTTTCTTGAGAATTACGGCAATCCATACTCCCGGATCGGCAAGGATGATATTTCCGAGGTGCAATTGGCAATCGGTTCTTCCGGTGTACCGGAAACGTTCGTGATCGCCGGTGACGGCACGATCACCTATCAGCACATTGGCGACATCCGGCCCGAACATGTGCCGCAATTGCTCGAAGAACTGCGGAAGGCCGGGGCATGAGGATCGTTCTCACAGCTTTGCTGGCCATGCTGTGCGCCGCGCCTTTGCCCGTTGCAGCCCAGGATACGATGCCGCCTGCACCTTACGCCTACCAGCAATTGGAAGATCCGGCGCAGGAAGAGGCTGCGCGCGAATTGATGGAAACGCTGCGCTGTCTGAAATGCCAGAGCCAGTCCATAGCGGACAGTGACGCTCCGATGGCAGGCGATATGCGTCATCAGGTGCGCAGCCGCATTGAAGCGGGCGAAACGCCGGACGAAGTGCGCGCTTGGCTGGTGGAACGGTACGGCGATTACGTCAGCTATGATCCGCAAGTCAGCGCGACGACTTGGCCGCTGTTTGCGGTGCCGGTGCTTCTGCTCCTGTTTGCGGGATTGATGTTCTGGCGGCGTGTCGGGCGGAAGGGCGAAGCGCAATGACGTGGATACTCGTCATCCTGCTGGCGATCTGCGCCTTCGCCATCGCTGCGGTCATTTTCCGCATTGATCGGGCATTGTGGACCAGCCTTGCTGCGGCTTTGGCCTTCGGCCTCGCCGGTTACGCCTGGCAGGCAAATCCCGGTCTGGCTTCGGCACCGAAGTCGGCAGTGCGGACTGCGGAGCAAGGTGATTTTGACATTGTCGAGCAGCGCCGCGAATTCATCGGCGAACGCGAACGTAGCCGGGCAGATGGCCTGATCACAGCTGACGCAATGGCGCGGCGCGGGCGTTATATCGAGGCGTCCCAGTTTCTTTCAAACGTGACCAACGAAAACCCGCGCGATCTTGAAGCGTGGCTGGCGCTTGGCAATGTGCTTGTCGAACATTCGGACGGCGTGCTGACCGCGCCCGCCCTCTATGCCTATCGCCAGGCGGCAACGCTGGCCCCTGCGCATCCGGGAGCAGGGTATTTCCTTGGCGTGGCACTTATCCGGCAGGGCCGCTTCATGGAAGCACGTGGTATCTGGGCGGAAGCGCTGGCCAATGCTCCGCAAGATGCTGCGGGGCGTGCGGGACTGGAAGAGCGGCTCAGTCGGCTCGATGGAATGCTCGGCGCGATGGGCGCGATCCAAGCGACCGGGGGCAGCCTCCTGCGGCGGCGACCAGCGAATAGCCGCTGGCGCACTCCGCATTGTTGCTACGCTGCTATCACACTGCTATCGCGCGCGCTTCGCCAACGGGCGATTAAGCGAATTGGGCCTTAAATCCATATGAGCGCATCCACACAGGACCGCGATTCCGCCAAGCTGAAACTTGCCGCCGGTGCCATTGGCATCGTCTTCGGCGATATCGGCACGTCGCCTCTGTACGCCTTCCGCGAAACCTTTCGCGGTGCGCACCACATGCCGATCGATAATCTGCATATCCTGGGTGTGGTGAGCCTGATTTTCTGGTCCATGGTGCTGGTGGTGGCGCTCCAGTATGTCACCATTCTTATGCGCGCCGACAATAATGGCCAGGGCGGCAGCCTTGCGCTGGTGGCGCTGCTGTCGCGTAGTGTCGGCAAATCCAGTTACAGCTGGCTGATCGTGCTGCTGGGCGTCTTTGCGACCGCGCTGTTCTATGGCGATTCCATGATTACGCCGGCAATTTCGGTCTTGTCGGCGGTCGAGGGATTGACCGTGGTCGATCATCGGCTGGACAAGTATGTCATCCCGATTGCGCTTGTTCTGCTTGTCGGTCTGTTCGTCCTGCAAAAAAGCGGGACAGACAAGGTCGGCAAGATGTTTGCGCCGGTGATGATCATTTATTTCACCACAATCGCCATCCTCGGCGGGGCACAGATATTCAGCACGCCGGAAATCCTTTGGGCGCTCAACCCATGGTATGCGGTCCAGTTTTTCATCACCGACAAGGTTTATGCCTTCCTTGCGCTCGGCTCCGTCGTTCTGGCGGTAACGGGGGCAGAGGCGCTGTATTCCGATATGGGGCACTTCGGGCGCGGACCGATGAAGCTTTCCTGGTTTGGTTTCGTGATGCCATGCCTGCTGATCAATTATTTCGGCCAGGGCGCGATGATCATGGGTATGGCGCCCGCCGCTGCGGAAGAGGCAATCCTCAATCCATTCTTCTTCCTTGCAGATGAGGCCTATCGCCTGCCGCTGGTGATCCTGGCCACCTGCGCTACCTTTATCGCCAGCCAGGCCGTGATCTCCGGCGCTTTCAGCATCACCCACCAGGCTATCCAGCTGGGCTTCGTGCCGCGCCTGTCGATCCGCCATACAAGCGACGAACATTCCGGCCAGATTTACATCCCGTTCGTGAACTGGGCGCTGATGGTGGCCGTCATCATGCTGGTGCTGACGTTCCAGAATTCGTCAAACCTCGCCAGCGCTTATGGTATCGCGGTGACCGGTGCGGTGACGATCGACACGCTGCTGATGGGGGTATTGTTCATTGGCGTGTGGAAGTGGCCGAAATGGATTGCGATTCCGATTGTGCTGGTCTTCCTGATCGTGGACGGCGCGTATTTCGCGGCCAACCTGACCAAGGTGCCCGATGGCGGCTGGTTCCCGCTGCTGGTTGGTGCTTTTGCCTTCACCTTGCTCACCACTTGGGCAAAGGGCCGCAAGCTGATGCGCGCGCGCATGACGGAGATGGGCCTGCCGCTGGATATCTTTGCCAAATCCGCACGCTCAAGCTCTGCGCGCGTGCCGGGCACGGCAATCTTCATGAATTCCGGCTCCAGCGGGACGCCGTCGGCACTGCTGCACAATATCAAGCACAACAAGGTTCTGCATGAACGCATCATCGTGCTGACCGTCGATATCGCGGACGTGCCCTATGTCGGATCCGTCTGAACGGTGCGAGATCATGGAACTGGGCGACGGCTTCTTCCGTGTGATCCTGCATTACGGATTCATGGAAGAAACGGACGTGCCCAAGGCGCTGGCAAGCCGGGAAATGTGCGGCGGGCCGTTCGACATGATGAACACCAGCTTCTTCCTCAGCCGCCAGACCCTGCTGAGCGCGGACAAGCCGGGCATGGCGATCTGGCGGGAGCGGCTCTTCGCATGGATGATGCGCAATGCGGCGACGCCGATGGAATTTTTCCAGTTGCCAACCAACCGCGTGGTCGAACTTGGAAGCCAGGTCGAGATTTGACGGGCGCCGTGCGCTGACATAGCATCCCTCCAAGGGGGGACAGCAATGATTTCAGGAAAAGAGCAGGGGGCCATGGGCCCGCTGATGAGCATCTCGCTTGTCGTGGGCACGATGATCGGCGCAGGGATTTTCTTCCTACCCTCATCGCTCGCGCCGCTCGGCTGCAATTCTGCCATCGGTTGGATGATCAGCGGAACGGGCGCACTTTGCCTTGCGACAACCTTCCGCTTCCTGATGGATGGCACGGGCGAGGGCATACAGCACAATATCGAACGGGTGGTCGGCGAATTGCCGGGCTTCATCGGGCTATGGGCCTATTGGGCGGCGGGATTCACGTCTATTGCGGCGCTCAGCCTGGCGGGCGGATCGATCATTGCCGATCTGGTCTTCGACGATCCGGAGCAATATGTCAGCGTCACCGTTGCGCTGGGCCTGTTGTGGGGCGTGGTGCTGATAAACTTGGCGGGCACGCGTTCCGCAGGCCGGTTTCAGGTCATCTCGGTGGCGATCAAGCTGGTCCCGCTTGTGCTGGTCGCCGGTATTTTCGGGTGGGCGATGACCGGCGCTGTAGAGTTGCAGCCGATGGCGGACACTCCGGTTAATCTGGACAATATCTCCGGCGCTGTGGCGCTGACGCTGTTTGCGCTGCTCGGCTTCGAGGCGGCAAGTGTGCCGGTCAACAGGATCCGCAATCCCGGGCGCAATATCCCACTCGCGCTGATCGGCGGTACGCTGCTGGTGGTCACCCTGTATCTGACCGCGAGCACTGGCATGGTCATGGTTGTGCCGTGGGAGGAGATCGCCGCGTCCAGTTCGCCGTTTTCCGACATGTTGAGCAATTTCTTCGGCCCGGTAACCGGCACGGTAATGGCGATTTGCATCCTTGTCAGCGTCACCGGATGTGCGAACGGATTGATCCTGGTGGGTGCGGATTGCAGTTATTCGATGGCCCTGCGGCGAGAGATGCCCCGGGCGCTCGCCCATACAAACGCGCGCGGAGTGCCGGATATAGGGGTGATTTTGAACGGGGTTGTGGCAACCGTGTTGATACTCACCAATTTGTCGCGCGGGCTCTCCGGCATGTTCACTTTCATGGTCCTGCTCACGAGCGGCGGCGTGCTGGTTTTCTACCTGATGGCGGCAGCGGCAGCGGTGAAGGAAAACCGCAAAGCCGCGCGGTGGCCGGTGCTGGCGCTTGGCCTGCTGTTCATCGCCTACGCGACATATGGATCGGGCGCAGAGACAATCGTCTGGGTCGGTGTGCTGCTGGTAATAGGTCTGATCGTGCGCTGGTTTTGCAGGCGCGGGGTGACCGGCGAAGATCCCGTTATCAGCGCTGCAGGGTAATGCGCGTCAGCCCGTCGGCGGTTCGTTCTTTACCGCTTCTTCGACCGCCTCCTCCTCGCCCAGAGCGAGACCATGCCGCATCAACATCGGCACCTGCGTAAAAGTGAACAGGAATGTCAGCGGCAGGAAAAGCCACAGTTTCATACCGAGCCAGGTTTCAAAGCTGACTGTATAGGTAAGCGCCAGGTTCAGTACGGCGAGGAATTGGAAAAATATCGCCCAGTTACGCGACAATTTCAGCCAACCCTCGTCGTCCAGACCTTCAAACGCGGCGTCGAGCAATATCTTGAGCAGGGCGGTGCCGCGCGCATAGCCGATAAACAGCGCCACACTGAAAAGTTCATACACCAAGGTAGGCTTCCATTGGATGAAAGCCTCATCCTGAAAGTAGATGGTGAGAGCGCCGAAACCTACAATCATCGCGGTGGAAAGCACTAGCATCGGACTGACCTTGCCCAGCCGCCATTTGCTAACCGCCAAGGCGACTATCGCAGCGGCGATAAATGCGCCTGTCCCCCTAATAACCGCAAAGATTTCACCGCTTGTGTCGCCGCTCTCCTCGGGTGAGAAGTATTTGTAGACAATGAAGAATATCAGCAGCGGGCCGTAATCGACGGCAACGTTCAGCCAGCCGGATTTGGGCTTGGCGGGTTTCGTTTCGGCCATCACGCTACTCCTGCAATCACTCGGGCGACCAGATCGGGATCGAAGGGCCGCAGATCGTCCAGTGTCTCGCCCACGCCGATGGCGTGGATGGGCAGGCCGTATTGTTCCGCCGCCGCCACCAGAACTCCCCCGCGCGCGGTGCCGTCCAGCTTGGTCATGATCAGCCCAGTGACGCCTGCGACTTCCTTGAAAATCTCGATTTGGCTGAGCGCATTCTGGCCGTTGGTTGCATCCAGCACCAGCAGTACATCGTGCGGCGCCTCCGGATTGAGGCGGCCCAGCACTTTGCGGATTTTTGCCAGCTCATCCATCAGCTCACGCTTGTTCTGCAGACGGCCGGCAGTGTCCACAATCAGCGCATCGGTGCCGATATCGGTCGCCTTCTTCACCGCGTCGAACACGATGCTGGCAGGATCGCCGCCCTCAGGGCCGGTCACGATGGGCGCGCCGATGCGGTCAGCCCAAACCTTCAACTGGCCGATGGCCGCTGCGCGGAAGGTGTCGCCCGCTGCCAACATGACTTCATAATCGTCTTCCTGAAGCCAATGCCCCAGTTTTGCGATAGTGGTCGTCTTGCCCGATCCGTTGACCCCGATCACCAGAATCACTTGCGGGCGGGGGAAAGCGGTGACTTCCAGCGGGATGGCAACAGGGCGCAGGATCGCGGCGATTTCTTCCGCCACCGCCTCTTTCAATTCGCGTTCCGTAATCGAAAGGCCAAAGCGTTTTTCCGCAAGCTTGGCGCGGATGCGCGCTGCGGCAGCGGGCCCCAGATCGGACATGATGAGCGCATCTTCCACGTGATCGAGCGTCGCATCGTCCAGCTTCGCCGTGCCGACAACGCCGGTCAGGTTTTCCGACAACCGATCGGACGTCTTGCGGAAACCGCCGAACAATTTGTCAGACCATGTCGGTTCGCTCACGTCAGAAGGCCTTGTTCAATACTGGTGGGGGTAATGGAGATGATGCTGCCAACCTTGGTACCTTCCGGCAAGGCGACCCGCGCGAAGTTCTCCGCATAGCCTGCGCCGTCCCGTTCCGCGAGGACCATCAGCGAGGTGCCCACAAGATCGTTCAGCCAGCTCGCCCGAACCGTGCTGACCGCGGCGCGCAGTTCTGCGGCGCGGGTCTTTATTACGGCCTTATCAAGCTGCGGCATTCTCGCAGCGGGCGTATTGGGGCGCGGCGAATAGGGGAAGATATGGCCGTGAACGATGGGCAGATCGGCGATGATGGAAAGATTGTCGGCATGGTGAGCGTCATCCTCTGTCGGGAAACCAGCGATGATGTCGGCGCCTATGGCAAGGTCAGGCCGATGGCTACGCAGGCGCTGCACCAGATGAACCGCATCGGCGCGGCTGTGGCGGCGCTTCATCCGCTTCAGGATCAGATCTGCGCCGTGTTGCAGGCTGAGATGCAGATGCGGCATCATGCGCGGCTCATGCGCGAAAAGATCGAACAGCACCGGGTCGATCTCCACCCCGTCCACCGATGACATGCGCAGGCGCTGCAATTGCGGGAAGGCGCGCAGCACGGCGGAAACCAGCTCTCCAAGCGGCGGTGCGCCGGGCAGGTCATGGCCCCAACTGGTCACATCGACGCCGGTCAGCACCACTTCGGGCGCGCCGTGTTCCAGGTGGCGTTCCACTTCGCGCAGCACCTGCGGAATAGTCAGCGACCGGCTCGGCCCGCGGCCCTGCGGAATAACGCAGAATGTGCATGCATGATCGCAGCCGTTCTGCACCGCGATGAAGGCGCGGGTGTGGGTCTTGGGCGCGGGATCAGCGCGTTCGGGCACGTTCCATGCGCGCGCGTCCATTTTTTGCGTATTGGGTACAAGGCCATCGACCTCTGGCATGGCAGCGATCTGCTCACGCTCGATATCTGCGGCGCACCCGGTGACAAGCAACCGCGCGTCAGGTCGCGCACGGCGGGCCTTGCGGATTGCCTGCCGCGTTTGCCGCACGGCTTCCATCGTCACCGCGCAGCTGTTGACGACTACCACGTCCTCGTCCGCCACGAGCGACCGGATACGCTCGCTCTCGGCGATGTTCAGCCGGCATCCCAGCGAGATGACTTCGGCCTTGCTCACGCGTAATCGCCCCAGTTGAACGTGCCGCGAAAGCTTTCTGTTGCAGGCCCGGTCATTGTGATGCGATTGTCTTCACCCCACGCGATGGATAACGGGCCGCCGGGCAAGTGGACGGTGACGTCACGTTCCACCAGGCCGCGCCGCATTGCCGCAACTGCCGTTGCGCAGGCACCTGTGCCGCAGGCCCGCGTTAGGCCGGCGCCGCGTTCCCAAACGCGAAGGCGGATCGTCGTGCGGTCCTCTATGCTGGCGACATTGACGTTGATACGTTCGGGAAACAGTTCGTCTTGTTCGATTTGCGGGCCAAGCATGTCGAGCCGGACCGCGTCATTGTCCTCCACGAAGAACACGACATGCGGGTTGCCGACATTGACGGCGACAGGCTGCTCCAGCTCTTCCCAGCCCAATGGCATGGTCAATGTGTCCATGGCATAGGCGAGGGGGATGGCATCCCATTCGAAGCGCGGTTCACCCATATCAACGGCAATGCCGCTGTCGCCGGGACGGGTATCTATCACGCCGCCAGCGGTGACAATCCGCGCCGGTTCACCCAGCAACATGCCCACTGCACGCGATGCATTACCGCACGCTTCTACTTCGCCGCCGTCTTGATTGTAGATGCGCATCCGGCAAGTCGCGCCTGCTTCCGGTTCCAGTACGATCAGCTGATCGCAGCCAATGCCCTCATTCCGGTCTGCGAGCGCGCGCACCGTTGGCGCAGTGAGAGGGGGCAGCGCACCAGCCCGCGCATCAAGCACGATAAAATCATTGCCCAGCCCATGCATTTTGACGAAGGGAATACGCATGCTAGCCAACTAGGGGCGCGCCGTGTGAACCGCAATGCCGAAGGGGTGCAATTGTGCGGGCGGCTCAACCAGCCTTGCGGTCGGGAAGAAGCGGTTTGATGGGAGCTTCAAGCCTGGAGATAGCCGCCACGTGCGGCTTGGCCAGCAGATCCAATTTGGCGAGACGTTCCAGAGTAGTCTCTGCATCTTCGGGGCGACCATAGAGATAACCCTGACCCTTTATCTCTCCCAGACCGCGCAGCTTGTCCAGCACGTGGCCGTTTTCGATACCTTCTGCCGTCACCGGGATCGAAAGCCCCTTGCCCAGCGAGACAATCGCGCGAACCAGTTCACCGCTGACATCTTCCGATGCGATTTCGGTCACGAAACTGCGATCGATCTTCAGCCTGTCGAACGGCAGGGATCGCAGTTGCGAAAGGCTGGAATAGCCCGTGCCAAAATCATCCAGACTTATGCGGATACCCTGATTCTTGAGACTGGAGACGATGGAGCGGACCGCGGCGATGTTTTCGTGCAGGCAGCTTTCGGTGATTTCGACTTCCAGGCGGTGAGGCGAGAAGCCGCTTTCGACGATAATATGCAGCAGTTTTTGTGCAAACCAGGGATCGCGCAATTGCACCGGTGAAATATTGACCGAGAGCGTCAACGCGGCATCCCACTCGCTCGCATCCTTCAACGCCTGGCGGATCAGGTCTTCGGAAAGAACACCGATCACATCGATATCTTCCGCGATTGGAATGAAGATTTCGGGGCTGACAAGGCCGTATTTGGCCGAATGCCAGCGTGCCAGCATTTCGAAGCCGACCAGTTCGCCCGTTTCCAGATCAATCTGTTGTTCGTAATACGGGACGAATTCGTTTGTCTTCAGGCCTTCGCGAATGCCCACTTCCATGGCGCTTCGGAATCGCAATTCGTCTTCCATCTGGGCTTCGAACCAGAAATGCCGATTACGTCCGCGTTTCTTGGCGTGATACATCGCAATATCGGCGCGGTGGATCATCCGGTTGGCCGAAAGCGCGTGATCACCTTCAGCGCCGTTGTGAGCGAGGCCGACGGAAATGGTCGCCTCAGTGCGCACATCACCGTCCTCTATCGGAGCGGAAACGCTGCGGATTATGCCATCCACAAGCGCATCAACGCGGTCGCGTGCATCGCGCGAATACGGGACGGCGCAGGCGAATTCATCGCCGCCAATGCGGACCAGCACGCCATCCTTCGGCAATTGGGCACCAATCCGATTGGCGATGGTCGTCAAAACGCGGTCGCCAGTGCGGTGGCCGTTGACGTCGTTGATCTGTTTGAAATTGTCGATGTCGATCATCAGCACCGCAATGTCCTGCTGCCTTGTCCGGGCGGCAGCACTCAATGCGTCGATTGCTGGTGGGCCACTGCGGCGATTGAGACATCCGATCAGCGGATCGCGTTCGGCCAGTTCACGCGCGCGGGCTTCTGCACGGCGGCGTTCCTCAACTTCGCGGTGCAGATCCTTGTAACGGCGCCAGCCGAATATCAGCAGAGCAATATTCAGCAATACGGCATTGGTCAGCAGCATGTCGGGCGCTTTGCCCACGCCCATCCAAGCACGTACGATTTGCGGCATGATGGTGCCGCCCGTGCCCACAAACAGTATGATCGCTGCAAGGGCGATGCCGAGAGCAAGTACATCGCGGTTTGCCGGCTGCAGCGCCGTGCCAGATGCCTGATCTTTAACGCCGCCCGTGTCGTCCGTTGCCTGTTCCAAAGCTTCCACGTCCCTTGTCATGACGCAGGCTTATCTAACATCATGATCAATTATCGGTTAATTGCCGCGCACGATCCGCTGCGCTAGGCGCTGCACGGCAATTATGGAGGAACCTTTGCCCAATCACTGGCTGATGAAATCGGAACCATTCAAGTATTCGTGGGACGATCTGAACCGCGATGGAGAGACCATCTGGGACGGTGTGCGCAACCACCGTGCGGCGAATAACATGAAGGCGATGGAAGTCGGTGACCGCGTGTTCTTCTACCATTCCAACAAGGGGCTGGAGATCGTGGGGATTGCGGCGGTCAGTGAAGCGGGCCTGATCGATCCCACGGATCCCGAAGGCAAGTGGCCGACTGTGAAGATCAAGCCGGTAGAAGCGCTCGACAATGCGGTTACTTTGAAGGCCATCAAGGCCAACCCGGACCTTGAGGGTATTGAGCTTGTTCGCCTGTCACGCCTGTCTGTCGCGGAGCTGACGGCAGAGGAGTGGGACAAGATTATCGCGATGTCGAAAGGTTAGTCTGGAACCTTGGCGCGTCCAAGCCGTTGATTTTCCAAAGGACGCGCGATGATGCAGCGTCCAACATTTTGGAGACAACCCATGGGTGAACTCACCGACAAGATCAAAGGCAACGCCAACGAAGCCGCTGGCAAAATCAAACAGCAGTCCAATGATCCCGAAACACGCGCCGACGGCAAGAAGCAGGAAGTCAAAGGCGAGGCACAGCAGCTGAAAGGCGAAGTGAAGGGCAAGCTTGGCAACGATATCTAAGCCGCCAGCAGACCGAATTATCATCAAGGGTCATCCATTGCGGTGGCCCTTTTTGATTCGGAACATGCGCAGAAGGTGCGCGATTCAATGGATGGCCTCGACGGGCTGTGGCTTAATGCGGGCTACGGAAAGTTCGCCGACAACAAAGACAATGATGCAGAAATGTTCGACGCCATGATGAACAACAACGTGCGCGGACCGGTGCTGCAAATGGCGGGGCTGATGGACGAGATCAAGGATGGCGGCGCGGCGTTGCTGACCAGCTCTGTCGCACCATATCTCGGGCAGGCTCAAGGCGCGATTTATGCGGCCACCAAGGCTGCCGATCTGTCGCTCGCCCGCAGCTGGGCGCGCGCTCTTGCACCACGCAACGTCCGCGTAAATGCCGTTGCGCCCGGTCCCATCGAAACCAACTTTTTCAGCGGCATGGGTCTGGATGAAGACGCGAAGGAAGAGATGACGCAGCAAATCCGCGATCAGGTCCCGCTCGGCCGGTTCGGTCAGGCCGAGGAAGTGGCGCAGGTTGCGCTATTCCTGCTCTCTGATGCAGCATCCTACGTCACCGGCAGTGAATATCTGGTCGATGGCGGAATGACGATGCGTTAGCGGCGCGTTGGGGCGCTGCCGCCGGATCAGCTCCCGCGAAGGCCGCTGATCGTCGCGCCCCCTGCGCTCAATTGCTCGATGTCGGTGATGCAGTGGAGCAGGCGTATGCCATCCATTGCCAACGCCTTTTCCAGCGCAGCATCGAATTCGGCATTGGTCGTGACGCGTTTGCCCCATCCGCCATAACTTTGCGCCATCAGAGCAAAGTCCGGATTGGCGAGATGTGTGGAGGATTCGCGGCCGGGATATTCGCGCTCCTGATGCATGCGAATGGTGCCGTAGGTTGCATTGTCGAACAGGATGACCAGCAGGTTCAGCCCGTATTGCGCGGCGGTAGCCAGTTCCTGACCGTTCATCAGGAAGCAGCCGTCTCCCGCAGCGGCAACAACGCAGCGTTCAGGATGCCTAGCCGCTGCAGCAACGGCTGCCGGAACGCCGTATCCCATTGCGCCTGCCGTGGGCGCCAATTGCGACGGGAAGCCGGCATAGGGCCAGTAGCGATGCCACCAGCCGGAGTAATTGCCCGCTCCGTTGCAAATGATGGCATCTGCCGGGATCAGCCTTCGGGCACTGTGCATAGCCACCGCAAGATCAAGGTCATACTGCGCTTCATCGCGCGGCGTATTCCATTCAGTCCACTCGGCATGGGCCTGCGGCCCGGCATCGAAGGGAATGATATCGTCTGTGTCCCACAGGGCTGCGCTTTCGGCGAATTCGGCCATATCGGCGCATAGCGACAGATCGGTGCGATACACGCGGCCCAGTTCAACCGGGTCCGGATGAACGTGGATCAAGGTCTGGTCGGGATGATCGGGCGTGACAAGTGCATAACCGTCTGTCGTGGCCTCTCCCATACGCGCGCCGACAACCAGCAGCAGATCGGCGTCTTTCACGCGCTGCGTCAGCTTGGGATTCGGACCGTAGCCAAGATTGCCGGCATAGACGCCTGAAGAAGGCGGCAGCGCGTCCTGCCGCCGGAAAGCGGTGGCGACTGGCAGGCCGATCTTTTCGGCAAATTCGGTGAAGTAATGCCGGGACCGCTCGTTCCAGCCGGCACCCCCAACGATTGCCAGCGGCGAAGCGGCATCTCCGATCATCCGCATCATGGTGCCCATGGCATCGGGGCAGGGCGCCTGCGCAGGCTTTGTAACGGCGGGTCGCACCGGAGCGGCGATGTCCGCCTCGTGCAGCATGTCTTCTGGCAGCGCGAGCACGACCGGACCGGGGCGCCCTGAAATGGCCGTGGACCATGCGCGGGCAATGTATTCCGGAATGCGGGATGCGTCGTCGATGCGCGCGGCCCATTTGGCAATCGGCGTGAAGAAAGCTGTGAAGTCCACTTCCTGAAAGCCTTCACGGTCTTTCATGCCGCGGTCCACATCACCGATAAACAGGATCATCGGCTGCGAATCCTGCATCGCCACATGAACGCCAATGCTGGCATTGGTTGCACCGGGACCGCGGGTGACGAAGGCGACGCCGGGCCTCCCCGTCATCGTGCCATCGGCGCAGGCCATGAATGCGACCCCGCCTTCCTGGCGGCAGGTAATCGTTTCGATTTTCGCGCAGTCGGCCAGCGAATCGAGGACCGGGAGGAAGCTTTCCCCTGGTACGGTGAAAATCCGGTCGCAACCTTGTTCAACAAGGCAATCGACTAGCAGGCGCGATGCGGTTCGGGCTTCTGGGCGGGTCATTTCTGCAGCGTTAGCCGCGACTGGTTGCAGCGGCAACTGCCTGTGGATTGTGCACCGAAATGTTCGGGATCGTCCCGTCTGTGGACAGGACAAACAGCGCGATTTCGCATTTGGTTACCAAAAGGTTAAAACCCTTTGCATGAGACGCGCACTGGTTCTTACCGACGAGTTGGCCCGGCATCCGTTCCGGGCCTCCCTTCCGCCGCATGTTTTGCCTCGCGCAAACGAGATCGAGCGGACGGTGCCGTGGCGCCTTCGGCTCAGCCTGTCGCGGAGCGAAATGGAAAGCGTCGCAGCAACCTATGCCGCGGGCTTCATCGCGACCCTGACTTTCATCGCCTAATCCGCTTGGGCAGCTGCTGCCGAAGCAGTGTCGGCATCGGTTTCTGCGCGGTAGAGCCTTTGTCCAAGCCAGGCAGAGATCAGGCACATTCCCGCGCTCAGCAGCAATTGTTCAGCCAGAGGCACGCCAATTGCGCTTAGCCCTAGGGCAAATAGCGATCCCAGAACCATCGCCCCGGAATTGACGATGTTGTTCGCCGCCACCGCTCGGCTCGCTTGCGAAGCGGGGACCTTAGTGGTCAGAAAGGCGTACAGCGGCACCACGAACATCCCGCCGAAAATCGCGATCATCAGCAGGCTTCCCAGCACCGCCCATGCCAGCGGATAGGACAGGAATGTGGTGATATCCATCAGAGTTTCGTCCAGCAGCATCGCGTTCCATGCGCGGCAAACAAAATAGAACAGCGTCACCATGGCTCCCATTCCCAGCACTGAAATCGGGGAATAGCGCGCAGATACCCGGCCTTTCAGAAGCAGGTTCACCGCGACCGAGCCGATGGCAACGCCAATGGAGAAGAACACCAGGAACAGGCTGGCCACCTTCTGGTCGGCCATCAATACGTTCTTGGCGAGAGGCGGGAACTGGATGAACAGCACTGAGCCGATGGTCCAGAAAAAGCTGATTGCGAGGATGGCGTAGAACACCTCGCGGTTGTGCCTGATGTCGCGCACCATCCGCCATGAAGACGTGAATGGATTGAAATTGACTTTCTCAGGCTCTCCCATGGGCGGAGCGGGTGGCACCTGGCGGCTGGTCAGATAGCCAATGACAGCAAAGCCAACCACCGCCAGCGCCGCGACCTCGACCATTTCGGCAAGGAAGCCGGCCAGGATCGTGCCCGTCATGATGGCAAGATAGGTGCCCGCCTCCACAAGTCCGGTGCCCGCCAGAACTTCATCCTTTTCAAGATGTTGCGGCAAAATTGCGTATTTGATCGGACCGAAGAAGGTGGAATGCACGCCCATTGCGAACAAGGCGAGCATGAGCAGCGGAATGGCAATCACCTCTACCGCCACGCCTTTCCACGCGAGGAACAATCCGAAGGCGCCGACGCTCATGATGCCGATTTCGGCGCCCTTGACCATCCGGATGATCCTCGCCTTGTCCGTCATGTCGGCCAATTGCCCGGCAATCGCGGAAAACAGGAAGAACGGCAGGATGAATACGGCAGACGCCACGCCGGAAAACATCGTTTCCGCATCGGGCGAGCTGTACACAGCGTAAACGACGAACAGCACCATGGTCGTCTTGTACAAATTGTCGTTGAACGCATTCAGCAACTGGGTGACGAATAGCGGCAGGAAACGGCGCTGCTTCAGCAGGTGGGTCGACGTGAACATATGGTGCTTTGCGCGGCCTTTTTCTGCGCCTTTCGGGCGTGCTGCATCGGGCTTATCGCCAATCTAGTGGGTAAGCCATGCTTTTTCCTGAAGGATTATCGCGCTAGGGGGACAATATGTGGACGCTTCCCAACATCCTCACCCTGTCGCGCATTCTGGCGCTGCCTCTCCTCGGCTTCCTGCTCTGGTGGCCCGGCTGGGAAGTGGGCTACCTCGCCGCCTTTGCGCTGTATGCCGCCATGGCCATCACCGATTATTTCGACGGAATGCTCGCGCGGTCCAGCGGCGCGGTCAGCAAGCTGGGCATTTTCCTAGATCCGATTGCGGACAAGATCATGGTGGCGACCGTCATCCTGGTGCTAGCTGCACAGGGCATTCTGCGCGGCCCCTATGTGGGGGACATGCACGTGATCGCCGGACTAATCATCCTGATCCGCGAAATCGCAGTTTCGGGCCTGCGTGAATTTCTGGGCGGCCTTCAGGTTTCCGTCCCCGTCAGCAAGCTGGCGAAGTGGAAGACAACCTTTCAACTCATCTCGCTAGGCGCGCTGATTCTGGGGCAGGGCCTGCCCGGATGGACGATCATGATCGGCAATCTCGATGCCAACGTGCCGCACACGGTCGGCCTCACAACATTGTGGCTGGCGGCAATCCTGACGGTGGTGACCGGCTGGGACTATCTTCGCGTCGGCCTCAAGCACATGGATTGAGGTCTGAGTGATTGCTGCGTTTCTTCGCGCTGGCGCTCTTCGAATTCGCTGAGACTGCCAAATGTAAAGTGGCAGATGTCTGCCGACGAGTGCAGCAAGACAATGCGGTTGTCATTTTCTGCATCCACCCAAACAAATGTTCGCAGTATTACCTGTTCGCGGTATTCTGGTTGCCCGAAGCTTGCGATGAAAGACCGCATTACGGCCTCGCAGTCTTCGAATTGCGGTTTCAGCTCGATCTGGACGAGACCAAGGTGACTGTACCGATATTCGACTTCGAAGCGCGAAAGCTCGTTCTCGAATTCCGCTCTGTTGCCCACGCGAGGGCGCGAATTCTCGCGGGGCAAGCTGTCGCGCGTAGCGCGCGCAAATCCATCAGTTGCAGCTTCGACTTCCTGCGGCGTCATCTCCCATTCCGCGCCATTCCAGCCCGCGCTTGCAGGCGAGGCCATCAGCGCCAGTGCGGCAATACTGCAGGTAGTGACGGTGCGGTTGTGCATGGTTAGGCTATAACTGGCGGGATTGGGCACAGACAATGATGTTTGAGTCGCTAGCCGTTGTCCAGCGAGAGCGACCCCATGTCGATCACGAAACGGTATCGCACGTCTGATTTTTCCAGACGATCGAACGCCGTGTTCACCTCGTCCATGCGGATCATTTCGATTTCGGGCATGACATTTTTCTCGGCACAGAAATCGAGCATTTCCTGCGTTTCGGCGATGCCCCCGATGAGCGATCCGGAAATTTTCTTGCGGCCGAACAGCATGGGCGCAGTGTTCGTTGGGTTCTCAAGCGGGCCGACCTGGCCGACGATGACCACTTCTCCGCCTACATCGAGCAGCGAGATATAGTCGTTCACATCGTGTGCCACGGGCACCGTATCGATGATCACATCAAACGCACCGGCTGATTTCTCCATCGCATCCTCATCGGTGGACAACAGAAACGCATCTGCCCCCAGATCGGTGGCATCCTTTTCCTTGTCCGGGGAGCGTGAAATCATCGTCACATGCGCGCCCATCGCCGATGCGATTTTTACCGCCATATGGCCAAGTCCGCCAAGGCCCACCACAGCAACGCGGCTGCCTTCTTTAACGCCGCTGGCTTTCAGCGGTGAGTATGTCGTGATGCCGGCACACAGAAGCGGTGCTGCACGTGCCGGATCGAGCGAGGAAGGAACGCTCAGCACAAATTCCTCGCGCACGATGATATGTTTGGAAAAACCGCCATGCGTCACGCCGTCGGCGTCAGGATTGGGCGAGCCATAGGTCATTGTCATGCCTTCACGGCAGAACTGCTCCTCGCCTGCGTCGCATTGATCGCAGTGCTGGCAGCTATCGACCATGCAGCCGACGGCGACGGTGTCGCCCTTCTTGTGCTTAGATACGCCGGCGCCGGTCGCGATCACGCGGCCAACGATTTCGTGGCCCGGCACCACCGGATAATTTGTCATGCCCCAATCGTCGCGCGCGAAGTGCAGGTCCGAATGGCAGATACCGCAGTAGAGAATTTCGATGGCAACATCATTGGCCGCCAATTCGCTGCGGCGGTCGAATTTGAGAGGTGAAAGCGTGCCGCTGGTGTCTTTTGCTGCGTATCCGATGGTTTGCATGATGTTTCACCCTTTGAATAAATGGTCTGTATTCAGCCTATGCCTGCATTTCGTCAGGCGGCACAAGCGCTCATAAGGACAGGAGCGTATCGTGGTAATTTGCCACTGCCCGTACGGCCCCCTGCATCATTTGCATCCGTTCAGGCACCGTGCGCCGGGTTTCACCGATCATCACTGCCAGCGCATAGGTGCGGCCATCAGGTGCAAACAGCAACGCCACGTCGTTATAGCCTGACTGCCGGCCATTCCAATACTGGCCCGTGCCCGTCTTGTGCGCGATCTCCCAGCCCTCAGGCACACCGGCTTTCAGGCGGTTGGGCCCGCTCTTCGTGCGCCGCAGGGTTGATATCAGCCACTGTGTGCTGGCGTCTGACAGCAGTTCCCCGCGTGCGAGGCGTGCCAGCGCCGTTGCGATTGCTTGCGGCCTTGCGCCGTCCACCGGATTGGACTGGTAGCTGTTGAAGGCGATTTCGCGTTCGTTTGCTGGCACAAGATCACGTGCGTCAAAAAATCCCATTCCGGTGAAGGCATAGCTTTGCCTCCACGCAAGACCTGCGATTGCGCTCTGCATTATCCGTTCGCCCGGGCCGAAGCGTATAGCGGTGAGGCCCTTGTCGGATAGTACCGCGCGCACGGCATCTGGCCCGCCCACCGCATTCAGCACGGCATCATTGGCGGTATTGTCGCTTTCTGTAAGGGCGCGTTCGAGCAACTCCTCGATGTCTTTTACTACCGTGCCGTTGCGCAAAATCTCGGGCCGGATCGGCTGATGGAAAACGGCCAGATCATCCCGCGTCAGCCGAACCGTATCGAAAAATTGCAATTTGCCCTGGTCAACTTGCTCCAGCGCGGTGAGCGCCACCCACAGTTTGCTAACGCTTTGCTGTGGCATGAGTGTGTCGGCGGCAAAGCCTGTGCTCCAGCCATCGCTGACATCAACCACGGCAATTCCGACAGAGCCGCCGAAATCCAGCGCGATCCGGTCTATCTCGGTCGACAGGACGTCACGCGTTTGGGTGACGGCTGGATCGGTCACAGGACTGCTCATTTCCACTGCGCTGGCCTCCTGGCCCACAGTTTCAGGCGCTCCGCACCCAGTCACAACTAACGCACCGGCAAGAATAGCAACCAGACATCGCATCATTTTCAACAAACGCCTCTAACGCTCTATTTTCGCAGAAAGACCGGAGGAAGCTTACCCGGCGCGAAGTTCATCGGCCAACAGGCGGAATTCGTCGGAGCGCGGCGAATTTGTACGCCAGACGAGCGCGATTTCGCGGTAAGTGTGACTGCCTTTCAGCGGACGGGCGACAACGTCGGTATCTTTCAAAATACCTGCATCAATGGCCATTTTCGGCAGCATGGTCAGGCCAAGGCCGTTGTCCACCATTTGCACCAGCGTGTGCAGACTTGTCCCGATCATGGTGGCACTTGCCCGCATTTCCGGACGGCTGCAGGCGGCCAGCGCATGTTCTTTCAAACAGTGCCCGTCTTCCAGCAACAACAGGCGGCCTTCATCAATCATGCCCGGCGGAATTTCCGCAGGCGGATCGCGCGGGTCATCTTTCGGGAATGCAACGTAAAGCTCATCTGTCGCAATCACCTCCGTTTCCACTTCACCGGTAGCAAAGGGCAGGGCAAGCAGGACGCAATCGGCGCGGCCGTGGTGCAGCGATTCGATCGCATGGTCCGATGTTTCCTCACGCAGGAACAATTTGAGCTGAGGGCGCTCCTTGCGCAGCCGTGGAAGGATGCGCGGCAGAAGGAACGGCGCAATGGTCGGGATTACGCTCATGCGAAGCTCACCCGACAGCGGCTTTCCCGCAGCCTGCACCAGTTCTGCCAATTCCTCGGTTTCGCGCAGCACGCGGTGCGCCTTTGCAACGACATTGTTGCCCAGCGGAGTGAAGCGGACAACACGGCGGCTGCGTTCAACCAGTGTGACGCCAAGCAGCGATTCAAGCTCCCGAATGCCAGCAGACAGCGTCGATTGAGAAACGAAAGAGGCCTCCGCCGCGCGGCCGAAGTGGCCGTGTTCATGCAGGGAAGCGAGGTATTGCAGCTGCTTGATCGTGGGGAGGTAGGTCGACATTCCTATTCCTGGTTTTCGGGATGGGAAGCGTCTGACGTTTCTGCCTCTTCCGCTGTAACCGGCTCATCATCGGCTTCGGCTTCAGCTTTGACATCGTCGATATGGGTCATTTTCAGCCGCCCCTTCTCGACCGCGAATGCAAGCTTGCCTTCGACCAGATCAAGCGCATCCTTGCCGAATACCTCGTAACGCCAGGTTTCCAGGATCGGCAATTTGCGCACTCCGGCGGCCAATGCTTCAAGCTCGTCCGACTTGGTGAGCAACCGGCTTGCCACATCGATTTCGCGGGCGCGGATTTTCAGCAGCAGCTTGAGCAGGTCGGCGACCAGAGCGCCTTCCTTGCCCAGCGGCGCACCGCGCTTTGCCTTCGCGGGCATTTCCTCTGCGGGCAGCGGTTCTGCATTCTTGATCACGCGCATCAGGCGTTTGCCGATGTCATTTTCTTTCCAGGCATTGGATAGGCCGCGCACCTTGGCCAGATCGGCCTGGCTTTTCGGTGGATGGCTGGCGATGTCGGCCATTGTCTCATCTCGGATAATCCGTCCGCGCGGAATATCCTTGTCCTGCGCTTCGGTTTCGCGCCACGCGGCAAGCGCTTTCAGCCGCCCCAGAACAGCAGGGTTGCGGCCCGGTGCGCGGATGCGCCGCCACGCCAGATCGAGGTCGTTCGCGTAATTGGCCGGGTCTGCCAGCTTATCCATTTCCGCGTTGAGCCAGTGGCCACGATTCGTTTTGATCAGCTTTTTCAGCATTCTGGGAAAGATGGTTGCCAGATAAGTGACATCGCCAATCGCGTATTCGATTTGCCGGTCGGACAGCGGGCGGCGGCTCCAATCGGTAAAGCGCGCGCCTTTGTCGATCGTCTTGTTCAGCCAGCTTTCCACCAGATTGGCATAGCCGATCTGTTCGGACTGGCTGATCGCCATCATGGCGATTTGGGTGTCGAAAATGGGGAAGGGCGTTTTGCCGGTGAGATTGTACACGATTTCAACATCCTGCCCGCCAGCATGAAAGATTTTGAGCACATCGTCATTTTCACAGAGCAGATCCAGCAGCGGCGTGAGATCGATGCCACTCGCCAACGGATCAATCGCTGCGGCTTCTTCCTCATTGCCCACCTGCACAAGGCAGAGCAGAGGATAATACGTGTTTTCGCGCATGAATTCGGTGTCCACGCACACAAAATCATGTTTCGCCAAACGCTTGCACAGCGCGGCGAGGGTTTCGGTATCGGTAATAAGGGGATGAATTTGCATATTCGTCTTTTCTGTTGTGGCCGGTTCACCGACCTGCGCACTTGCCATGTTCAAGATAGACGGTTCAGACCGTAAATCTTGACAAAGCGCCGTGCATACCCTGTTAGCGCGCGCACAATGCAAAGGCCTTGTACGGCGCGCCGACGCGCCTTTAGCGCCATAGCCTCCGAAATGGAAAGAGTCCTCATGCACGCCTATCGTACCCACAATTGCGCACAGCTATCTCAAGCCGACGTTGGCGAAAATGTCCGGCTTTCCGGCTGGATCCACCGCAAGCGTGACCATGGCGGTGTCCTGTTCGTCGATCTGCGTGACCATTACGGCATTACGCAAATCGTTGCGGACGAAGATTCACCAGCCTTGCAATTGCTCGATTCGCTGCGGCTGGAAAGCGTCATCACTATCGATGGCGACGTGAAGGCGCGCGATGCGGAGGCGGTGAATGCAAACCTGCCAACCGGCGCGATTGAAGTTTTCGCACGGTCCGTAAATGTGCAGAGCCACGCGGAAGAGCTGCCGCTGATCGTGAATTCGGCAGAGGACTACCCTGAAGAAACGCGCCTGAAATACCGCTTCGTCGATTTGCGGCGGGAACGGGTTCACGCCAACATCATGCTGCGTAACCGCGTGATCACGTCCTTGCGCGGTCGGATGATTGATCAGGGTTTCAGCGAATTTCAAACGCCCATCCTTGGTGCGTCCAGCCCCGAAGGCGCGCGCGACTATCTCGTGCCGAGCCGCCTGCATCCCGGCCGCTTCTACGCGCTTCCGCAGGCCCCGCAGATGTTCAAACAGTTGCTGATGGTCGCCGGTTTCGACCGCTATTTCCAGATCGCACCATGTTTCCGCGACGAGGATCTGCGCGCCGACCGCTCGCCCGAATTCTACCAGCTCGATTTTGAAATGAGCTTTGTGACGCAGGAAGATGTGTTCCAGGCAATCGAACCTGTGCTGGCCGGTGTGTTCGAAGAATTCTCAGGCGGCAAGACTGTGACCCCCGCAGGCGAATTTCCGCGTATTCCCTACGCCGAAACCATGCTGAAATACGGGACGGACAAGCCCGACCTCCGCAACCCGCTGATCATTAGCGATGTCTCGCATCATTTTGAAAAGTCCGGCTTCGGCATCTTTGAAAAGATCGTTGGCGGTGGCGGCGTCGTGCGCGCCATTCCGGCCCCGAACACCAACGAGAAGAGCCGCAAGTTCTTCGACGAAATGAACGACTGGGCGCGCCGTGAAGGCTTCTCCGGCCTGGGTTACGTCACCCGCAAGGGCGGCGAGTTTGGCGGACCGATTGCCAAAAACCACGGCCCTGATGAAATGGCCAAACTGTATGACGAACTGGGGCTGGGCGAGAATGACGGACTGTTCTTTGCTGCGGGCAAGGAAAAGGATGCGGCAAAGCTTGCCGGTGCTGCGCGGACCCGCGTGGGGGAAACTCTGGAACTGATCGAGCAAGGCTGCTTCAAGTTCTGCTGGATCGTCGATTTCCCGATGTTCGAATATGATGAAGAGCTGAAGAAGGTCGATTTCAGCCACAACCCGTTCTCCATGCCGCAGGGCGAGATGGAAGCGCTGGAAAACACCGATCCGCTGGAGATCAAGGCGTGGCAGTACGACATTGTCTGCAACGGGTATGAACTCTCCTCGGGCGCCATCCGGAACCATCGCCCGGATATCATGTACAAGGCGTTCGAAATCGCAGGCTATTCGAAGGCCGACGTGGATGAAAACTTCTCCGGCATGATCGAAGCCTTCAAGCTGGGCGCACCGCCGCACGGCGGTTCCGCTCCCGGCATTGACCGGATCGTGATGTTGCTGGCGGATGAGCCCAATATCCGCGAAGTGATTGCATTCCCGCTCAACCAGAAGGCGCAGGATCTGATGATGGGCGCGCCATCGTTTGTTTCGGCCAAGCAATTGCGTGACGTGGATATCCGCCTGTCCGGCGATGCGCTTGACGCGCAAAAGGCGGCGCCCGCCGCTGAAAAAACCAGTTTCGAGGGCGCCGGCGACTAGGAGCAATAAGCGGGTATGGCAGCAGGGGGGATGATCGTTGAACGCACCGCTTGTATCGCGGGGCATTTTCAGCGTCATTTGTCTCGGTATATTTTCGCCCTTGGGCTGGTCGCCTTCGTTGCGGGATTGCTCACCCTGCCTGCGCACACGTCCCAAGTCGCGGGGGAAATTGCCATCGATGCCGGCGGTGTTTCCGATGCGGCGCTTTACCGCTCCATTGCGGAGCGAGTGGCGAACGGCGAAAGTTATTACGTCGCAGCCGCAGCCGAGCATCGCAATGGCGGCTATCCGCTGTACCCCTTCGTCACCGTCCGCAGTCCGCTGTTGGCATCGGTAGCCGCGCTGCTCGGGCGGGACGGCTTGCATTGGCTAGGCCTGGCCCTCGTCGTGCTTGGGGCGGGTGCCTGGGCGGTGCGATTTCACAGGGCCAGGTTTCACGCTGCCGAAGTGGTTGTCGCCTTCGCGTTATACACGGCGGGTCTGTTCTTTTTTGTCGCAACTCGAGACCCTTTCCATGAAATATGGGCAGGCTGCCTCGTCGGGATCGGTTGCGCTTTCTACGCAAAGCAGCGCTTCTTTCTCACAATTTCCATGCTGACCCTGGCAGCCATCGTGCGGGATCTGGCGGTAGTTGCGCTGGCAGCGGGGCTCGCACTTGCAATTGTCCAGCGTGACTGGCGGCAGGCTGTATGGTGGCTTGGCTCCATGGCCATGGTCGCCGTATTCTACGGCTGGCATTTCAGCATGGTCGAGCAAGTGCGTTTGTCAGGCGATCTCGCGTCCCAAGGCTGGGTCGGGTGGCTTGGGCCGGGTTTCGCATTCGTCGGCGCGACAAAGTTTTCAATCCTGAGAATTTGGGAGCCGTTTATCGGGGGCGCGTTCGCCATCGCGGCGCTATGGGGATGGAGCGTTGCGGGCCCGGGTGGCAAACTGATCGCGGGATTTGGCGCCGCTGTATTCCTGCTGGCAAGTGTCGCAGCGCGGCCGAACAACCCCTATTGGATTATCATGGTATGGCCGTGGCTTTTGGCGGGATTGGCGTTCCTCCCGCGTTTTGTCCTGGCCGTTATTTCGGGGCCGCAAACGAAAGGCGCGGCCTCGATGTGAGACCGCGCCCTAATTAAACCGTTTCGCGCCGTGGGCGCTTGATCGTTCAGTCGTACTGCTTTTCGATCATATCGCCGAACTTTTCGCCTTCGCAAATTTCGGCGTAGCACTGCTGCACGATGGCGCGCGATTGCGTATCGAGGTCATCATCTTCCAAGGCGCTTTCAAACTTGCCCTTGAGATAATCTTCTCCCTCTTCGACACGTTCTGCAGCGGCTTCGTCGTTGTTTTCAAACGCTGACGTGATGCTCGCCCAAAGCTGGTGCGCTTCGCCGGTCAAAGTGCCCTTTGTAATGAGCTCTCCGCCCTGGCGCTGAATTTCGGCGTTGAGCTGCGCGACGGTCTGTTCGCGTTTGCGCAGACGATGCTGCAGGGCCTGCTTGAGCTGCGGGCTATCGGCCTTTTCGGCGGCCTGGCGATAACCTTCGACGGAGTCGAAAGCTGTGTCGGTAAGCGTCTTCAAGACGGTATTGGCAGACATGTATTATCTCCTTTTTATCAGATAGTTGTCATACCAACGGAGCGGCTGCCACTTGTATCCCGCGCCGGACATTATTTCAGAACGGCTCGTCGCAAATTGCGCGAATCTGCGAGCACACCTGCCGCTTCATGAGCAAGGGCACTTGCCTTGGCCCGCTGCGTTCATTAGGGCGAAAGCATTACATCACCCCCAAGAGGAAGAGGGATTACATGAGCGATATTGCCGCACGCGTGAAGAAGATCGTTGTCGAGCACCTCGGCGTCGAGGAAGACAAGGTCGCCCCAGAGGCGAGCTTCATCGACGATCTGGGCGCGGACAGCCTCGACATTGTCGAGCTGGTCATGGCCTTTGAAGAAGAATTCGGTGTTGAAATTCCGGACGACGCTGCCGAGAAAATCAACACTGTTGGCGATGCCAACAAGTATATCGAAGAGAACGCCAGCTAAGACTGGATTGGCCCTGTTCGCGAAAGGTCCCGCCAGACGCGGATGGGCATGGAAGGCTCAGCCAGATGGCTGGGCCTTTCTTGATTGCGGAGAGAGAATATGCGGCGTGTAGTCGTGACCGGCCTTGGCCTTGTCACCCCCCTTGGCGGTGATGTCGAAACCACATGGTCCAACCTGATTGCAGGCGAAAGCGGCATCGGACAGATCACGCATTTTGATCCTGTCGATCAGAAATGCACAATAGCTGGCCAGGTAAAGCCCGCCGATCACGCATGGGGCTTTGATCCGAACAAGCGCGTGGACCACAAGGTTCAACGGCAGGTCGATCCCTTCATCGTATTCGGCATCGATGCCGCAGGCCAGGCATTGGAAGATGCAGGCCTGACCGAGATGGACCAGGCGACGAAATTGCGTGCAGGTTGTTCCATCGGTTCGGGCATCGGCGGTTTGCCGGGCATTGAAACGGAATCGATGGTTCTGGCCGAAAAGGGTCCGGGCCGCGTCTCCCCGCATTTCGTGCATGGCCGGTTGATCAATCTCATCAGCGGCCAAGTTTCGATCAAATACGGCTTGATGGGCCCGAACCATGCTGTGGTGACAGCATGTTCCACAGGTGCGCATTCGATCGGTGATGCTGCCCGCATGATTCGTGACGATGATGCCGACATCATGCTGGCTGGCGGCGCAGAGGCGACCATCTGCCCTATCGGCATCGCCGGCTTTGCCCAGGCACGCGCTCTCAACACCAGTTTCAACGACCGCCCGACAGAGGCCAGCCGTCCCTACGACAAGGACCGCGAAGGCTTTGTCATGGGGGAAGGTGCCGGCGTTGTGGTGCTGGAGGAATATGAACACGCCAAGGCGCGCGGCGCGAAGATTTATGCCGAAGTGGTCGGTTACGGACTTTCAGGCGATGCCTATCACGTCACCGCTCCGCATCCCGAAGGCCTGGGCGCAGAAAATGCCATGCGTATGGCGATCCGCAAGGCCGGGATGGAGCCGTCCGACATTGATTACGTCAATGCTCACGGCACCTCCACCATGGCGGACACGATCGAGCTGGCAGCAGTCAGGCGGGTGCTGGGCTCTGATCTGGGCGGCGCAAGCATGAGCAGCACCAAATCGGCCATCGGCCACCTTCTGGGCGGCGCAGGTGCCGTTGAGAGCATCTTCTGCATCCTGGCCATCCGTGACGGTATTGTTCCGCCGACGCTGAACCTGCACAATCCCGATGATGGCACCGAGGGCGTGGACCTCGTTCCACTCACCGCGAAAAAGCGGGAAGTGAACGCAGTGCTCAACAACAGTTTCGGTTTTGGTGGCACCAATGCTTCTCTGGTGATGAAGCGGGTCGACTGACATGAAAAAATTGCTCGCGGCCATCGTCGCGCTGGGCATACTGGCGGTGGTGGTAATCGGCGGCTGGCTTTCCGCGGGCTGGTATTTCGGCTCCGAAGTGGAGGAGGAAACAGCCTTCATTGTCCCATCCGGCTCCTCGCTCACTTCCGTGGCAAACAAGCTGGAGGAGGAGGGTCTGATCGGTTCTGCCGACGGCTTCCTGCTGCGCGCGAAAATTCTGGGCGGCGGTGATACGATCAAGGCGGGCGAGTTCCTGTTGCCAGCCAGTGCGACCGGTTCCAAAATCCTGAACACATTGAAAAGCGGCGACGTCATCCGCCGCTTCGTAACCGTTCCGGAAGGCACGCCTTCGGTCATCGTACACGATCTGCTGATGGCGGAAGACCTGCTCGTGGGCGAAATACCTGTGCCCGACGAAGGCTCCGTGCTGCCAGAAAGCTATGACTTTGAACGGGGCGAAGAACGCATCGCCGTGCTTGCCCGGATGCAGCGCGCGATGGACGAGACAGTGGCGGAGCTTTGGCCAAACCGCAGCGAACGAACGGTTGCAACCACGCCCGAAGAAGCGGTTGTCCTCGCCTCTATCGTGGAGAAGGAAACGGGCGTTCCGTCAGAGCGGCGCATGGTCGCAGGCCTGTATTCGAACCGCATCCGGCAGGGCATCATGTTGCAGGCCGATCCGACGATCATCTACCCGATCACCCGCGGCAGGCCGCTCGGCCGGCGCATTCGCCAGTCCGAAATCCAGGCGATCAATGATTACAACACCTACTCCATGGTCGGCCTGCCACGCGGTCCGATTACCAATCCGGGCCGTGCGAGCATCGAGGCCGTGCTGAACCCCGAAGAAACCGATGCGATCTACATGGTGGCAGACGGTTCTGGCGGGCATGAGTTCAATTCCACGCTGGACGGTCACAACCAGGCGGTCGAACGCTGGTTCGCCCTGCGGCGCAAACGCGGCGAGATGTGACAGAGGCGCGCGACCCTGCTCCTGCGCCGCTGATCCTCACAGCGATGTTGCCGGGCGATCTGCACAGCTGGGCCACGGGTCTGCGCCGCGACTACTTTCCGCCAGAGCGCAATTACCTGGAGGCGCACGTCACTTTGTTCCATGCTCTGCCGCCAAGCAGCGAGGGCGAGGTGCGTGAGTGCTGCGCCGCGTTTGCCCGTGATTACCCGCCAGTCCCGGCGCGCTTGTGCGGCATCATGAAGCTGGGGAAGGGCACCGCGCTCAAGCTGGAAAGCGAGGCCATGCTTGCCCTTCGGGAGGAGCTGGCGGATCGTTTTCATGGTCTGCTGACGCCGCAAGACGAGCATGTACCGCGCCTGCATGTCACCATCCAGAACAAGGTGAGCCTCGAAGAAGCAAAGGCGCTGCAAGCTGAACTCGGTCCGCTTGTCACTCCGCGCGATTTCGCCTTTGCGGGCCTATCCCTCCACGCATATCGCGGTGGACCGTGGGAACACCTCAAGAGCTGGCGTTTTCGCGGTTGACCCGGACCGATTGCCTGCCTAAACGCGCCGCCTTGCCCCGCAGTGCATTGCGCGCCGGGCAATCCCTTTTGGGGCGGAGTAGCTCAGGTGGTTAGAGCAGCGGAATCATAATCCGCGTGTCGGGGGTTCGAGTCCCTCCTCCGCTACCAGTATTCTTGCAGTGTACAGGCAGCTTGCCGATGACGAGGTGCTGCACTTTCAGTTGTGCGTCAGGCATGACTGCAGGGCTGCAGATTACGTTGCCTACCCCAATGAGAATCGCTTTTCGCTGACGCTAGAACACGTGCGTTCTTGTTCCCATTAAGGCCAGCCTGCGTTTATGCAGGGGCCTTTCCAGACGGATGGCTGGTGCCAGATCGCAGACATTGTCTGCGGGCACGGATCATGTCGAACACATTCGTTGCTCGTTTTCATCTCAGGCGGCGTTCACGCCGCTGGCTGTGCCGGAACGCTAGCCATTGACGCTCGTTGCCAGAACAAACCTCATTACGTCGCCAGCGCATTTTCGACCGATCGGAAAGCAGCGACTGGCGCGGCAACCACGGAAGATTTTCATGACCCAGATCCAAACCTGCAATCCTGCTACCGGCGAGCCGCTGGCAACTTATGAACTAATGGGCGAACAGGAGGCTTTCGGGAAACTTGAGGCTGCGCAGGAAGCCTTCCTGGATTGGCGCATGAAAAGCCACAAAGAGCGCGCGTCATACCTGCGCAAGATCGCGAAAACCCTGCGCGAAAATTCGGACAAGATCTCGCGCTTGATGACGAATGAAATGGGCAAACTGCTGCGCGACGGCGGAACCGAAGTGGAAATTTGCGCCAGCATCTTCGATTACACTGCGGAGCACGGTCCTGAAGAGCTGGCCGATCAGGAACGCAAGTATAGCGGCGGCGAGAAGCAAGGCATCGTAACATTCTCGCCCATCGGCGTCATTTACAGCGTCCAGCCCTGGAACTTTCCAATTTATCAGCCGGCCCGCGTGCTTGCAGCAAACTTGATGGCGGGCAACGCCATCATCCTCAAACATGCTTCCATCTGCACCGGCAGCGGCCTGTTGCTGCGCGATCTGTGCCTGGAGGCGGGTCTGCCAAAAGGCCTGTTCGACGTCATTCTGGTTGATCATGATCTGTCGGATAAGGTGATCGAGCACGATCTGATTCGCGCGGTCACAATGACCGGCAGCGATGGTGCCGGCAGCCATATTGGTCAACTCGCAGCCAAGAACCTGAAGAAGACGGTTTTGGAACTGGGATCGAACGATGCGTATCTGGTTCTGTCTGATGCCGACATCGATCTTGCAGTGAAGACCTGTGTTCAGGGACGCCTCTACAACAATGGCGAAACCTGTGTGTCAGCCAAGCGCTTCGTTGTCGTCGATGCTGTATACGACCAGTTCGTGACGGCCTTTGTGGACCAAATGAAAGCCACGACGATGGGCGATCCCACGGACGAAGACACCGATCTCGGTCCGGTATCGAGCAAGGAGCAGTTTGAAACGCTGGTCGAGCAGGTCGAAAAAAGCGTCGCAGGCGGCGCAGTCGTCCTTTGCGGCGGAGATCCGGACAAGGACCGCGACGGGTTCTACTTTCCCGCGACCGTCCTCGCCGATTGCCAGCCGGGTACGCCCGCCTACGACGATGAACTCTTCGGGCCGGTCGCATCGGTCATCCGCGCGAAGGATGATGAGGATGCCATGCGCATTGCGAATGACAGCCGTTACGGCCTTGGCGGCGGCATTTTTAGCAAGGACGAGGACAAAGCAGTTAGGCTCGCCAGCCATCATTTCGACACGGGCATGGTGCGCATCAATTCATTCGGTGCGGCAGATCCGGCAATGCCCTTCGGCGGCGTCAAGGATTCCGGATACGGCCGCGAACATGGCGGCTTTGGGATGAAGGAATTCGTCAACACGAAGGCGATTTTCCTGCCCTGATCGCGTCCCATGCCTTTGACATTCTATAACTAATTGGAGCTTTCCAGATGAAGATACTTATCGCCGGTTCGACCGGAAAGACCGGCCTGCGGCTCGTCCGCGAATTGCAGCAGCGCGGACAGGACCCTGTCGCAATGGTCCGTGAAAGTTCCGACACCAGCGGCTTGCCAGATGGGGTCGAGCAGCGGGTTGCCGACCTAACCGACCTGAATGAAGACTGCACCGAAGGGTGCGAAGTAGTCGTATTCGCGGCCGGTGCAGGTGGCGGTTCTTCTGAAGAAATGACGGACAAGGTCGACCGCGAAGGCGCAATGTCTCTGATCAACCTGGCCGTAAAAAAGGGCGTACGCCGGTTTGTCATGTTGAGCAGTATCGGAGCGGGCGATCCTGACCCCGACAGCGAGCTGGCGCATTATCTGAAGGCAAAACATGCCGCAGACGAGCATTTGAAGGCGACTCCTCTCGAATACGCAATACTGCGTCCGGTCGCACTGACCGATGATGATGCAACCGGTGAGATACGGCTTGGCGAAAACGTCGATCCGTCAGGCAAAGCTACCCGCGGCGACGTCGCTAAATTATTGGCTGATGCCGCCTTGTCACCAGACTGGGTCAGCAAAGTGATGAGAATGGAGAGCGTTCTTTAATCCGGACGCGCTTCACATATCCAGCCACGCATCTGCAAGCACCCGATCTTCTGATTTGAACGATTTGATTTTCAGGCCGGGAATGAGTGCGCCCTCAATCTCGGCCCCTTTTCTGATCCATTCGGAATCGCTTACGACTGCGCACTTGTCGAACTTTGCGAGAAGCCCGAACAGCTTCGGCAACTTGCCGAATTCGACCACGAACGCGCCGAAGGTCGGCATGTGGAAATCACCGATTTCGTAGAACATCCGCCCGCCTTTGATGTCCTGCGATTTTTCGATCAGTTCATCCAGGGCGACACGCATGCTGTCTGCGTCGAGGGTTCCGTCAAATTCGATATCGATCCGGTTTTCCGAGCGTTTCGTGACCTTGAGCATTTTCAATCTCCATGTCTGCGACGTTGCCTGCTGCAAGTTCTTAGATTTCTTTACGGGACGCAGCGTCAAACGGCATTGATCTGGATCAAGCATCTTAACACAAAGCGCTTCGACTTGCCCGGTCGCGCTTTTGTCCAGGTTGCTCCCTGTGGTACGGTCAGCGGAGGAGGGCAGGAAGATGGCGGCACCGAAAGAGCAATTGGCGACGATGCTGGCAAATTTGCCAAGCAAGACCGGGAGGCCGCTGGAAGAATGGCTTGCGCTGGTTGCAGGCGAAGAATTGGAAAAGCACGGGCAGATCGTGACCTTCCTGAAGTCGGAGCACGGCGTAACGCATGGGTTTGCAAACCTGATCGCCAGCAAGGCATTGGAAGGCGGACAGTCCGTCAATCCGGTTGATGAGCAGTATTCCGGGCCCAAGGCGCACCTTAGGCTCGTTCACGATGCCATCGTGGCATTTGCGATGGAGCTTGGGTCCGATGTGGAAGTGGCGCCGAAGAAATCCAGCGTGAGCCTGCGCCGCAAGAAACAATTTGCGCTGATCACGCCTGCCACAAAGAGCCGCATTGATCTTGGCCTCGCCCTGAAAGGCGATGCGCCTTCGGGCAGGCTGGAAGCCTACAACGCAATGTGCAGCCACCGCGTGAAACTCGAAACAATCGAGGACTTTGACGAAGCGGCGAAGCGCTGGGTGGCAGAAGCCTATTCCCGCGCTGGCTAGCGGTTCCCCGTAACCTGCGTCTTGGGGTGAGCCGCCAGGAATTGACCTATCCGCCCGCATCCTTCAATCGTGAATGCGATGACACTGCCCGATCTCCCGCCGCCCCCCGATCCGGCTACGCTTGCGGCAGACGGGCCGATTTCTCTTTTTATCGATTTCGACGGAACGCTTGTCGACATTGCTCCAACGCCGGACAGCATCAACGTACCGAATGACCTCGCCGCGCGCCTTGCGGCACTATGGCACCGTTTCGATGGCCGCGTGGCGCTTGTCAGTGGCCGGGCGATCGTTGATCTGGAGCGGCATCTGGGCAAATTGACGATCGCATGCGCAGGCTCTCACGGCAGCGACTGCCGCAGCGCCGGCGGCCTTCCCATTGGTGATGAGCCGGACGGATTGCCCGATGAAGTTCTTCAGCGGATCGCTGATTTCGCTGCAGCCAACGATGTTGACCGTGAAGACAAGCCGCATGGTGCAGCGCTGCATTTTCGCGCCAATCCCGGCGCCGAGGAAAGCGGGCTCGCGTTTGCGCAGAAGCTCGCCGACCGCCACGATCTTCAGGTCAAGCGCGGCAAATGCGTTATTGAGCTTGTTGCGCGCGGAGCCGACAAGGCCGGGGCGGTGCGGGCATTCATGCAAACCGATGCATTCGCCGGATCGCACCCGATCTTTATTGGCGATGATGTGACGGACGAAGATGGTATGCGCGCGGCCAAAGAATTCGGCGGTTTCGGGATAGCAGTTGGCGACCGGCCTAGTGACAACGCCAAATATGCCCTTGCGCACCCTGCTGCAGTGCACCATTGGTTGGACCTGTGAGCATTACTGAACAGAGCGAGCATGTCAGCAGCCTTGAGCTGTGGCCCATTGGAAATTGCCAGGTCTCCGGCCTGATAGACAGGCGAGGGGGTCTGGTCTGGGGCTGTGTCCCTCGCGTGGATGGCGATCCGGTATTTTGTGCGCTGATGAACGGCGACAATCAGGATGCCGGTGTCTGGCGTTTCGAACTGGATGGCCAGATCAGCGCGACTCAGGAATATATTCGCAACACGCCGATACTGCTCACGCGCCTTGAAGCTGAAGACGGCAGCGCGGTCGAGATTTTGGATTTCTGCCCGCGCTACGAAGCTTCCGGCCGGATGTATCGCCCGGTCGCGTGGTCGCGCATTGTGCGCCCCGTTGCAGGCAATCCGCGCATCCGCGTGGTCCTCAATTTGATGAAGAATTACGGTGCATCGCTGGCCGAGACGACGACCGGCACCAATCATATCCGTTACCTCGTCGGCCCGCAGGCCCTTCGCCTCTCCACCGATGCACCGATTGGCTATATCGCTGAAAACCGGACGTTTCGGATCGAAGGCGATACGCATTTCTTCCTCGGCCCGGATGAACCTTTCGTCGGGAATCTGCGCGAGGAAATTCGCCGGATGGAGCAATCCACGCGGAAATACTGGCAGCACTGGTCGCGCGGACTGGCGACGCCATACGAGTGGCAGGACGAGGTCATCCGCTGCGCTATTTCGCTGAAATTGTGCCAGCACGAGGAAACCGGTGCGATTGTGGCGGCGCTCACCACGTCGATTCCGGAGGCCCCGCATTCGGAACGCAATTGGGACTACCGCTACTGCTGGATCCGCGATTCCTATTACACCGTACAGGCGCTGAACCGGCTTGGCGCGCTGGACGTGTTGGAGAAGTATCTCGGCTATTTGCGCAATATCGTCGATGCGTCGAAAGGCGGACAGATACAGCCGTTGTATTCGGTCATGGGCGAAAGCGAGCTTAACGAAACGACCGCCGCCTATCTGGCGGGTTATCGCGGGATGGGACCGGTGCGGGTCGGCAATGCCGCCTACAAACAGATCCAGCATGACTGTTACGGCCAGATCGTCCTGCCTACCGCGCAAGGGTTCCTCGACCGCAGATTGCTTCGCATTGCCGGCGACAGTGACTTCGCCAGCCTTGAACAGGTCGGCGAAACTGCGTGGAAAATGCACGATCAGCCAGATGCTGGTCTATGGGAATTCCGCACAAGGCAGGAAGTGCACACATATTCCGCCGTCATGAGCTGGGCCGCATGCGACAGGCTGGCCAATGTGGCGGAGTATCTTGCCAAGCCGGACCGCGCCAAATTGTGGCGAGAGCGCGCTGACGCCATTCGCGCCACGGTAGAGGACAAGGCGTGGAAGGCCAACGGGGAGGGCGGCCATTTCGGCGCCAGCTTCGAAAGCGATTATCTCGACGCCAGCCTGCTGCAATTGCTGGAACTGCGCTTCATCGATCCCGACGATGAGCGCTTCCAGGCCACTTTTGCCATGATCGAACGTGATCTGCGCCGGGGCGAACACATGCTGCGCTATGCAGCCGAAGACGATTTCGGCGCGCCTGAAACCGCGTTCAATATCTGTACGTTCTGGCTGATAGAATCGCTGGCGCTGATGGGCCGTAAGGACGAGGCGCGCGAATTGTTTGTGACCATGCTCGGGCACCGCACAGGCTCCGGTTTGCTATCGGAAGACATGGACTTCGAAACCGGCGAATTGTGGGGCAATTTCCCGCAGACCTATTCCCTGGTTGGAACAATCAACTGCGCCGGCTTGTTGTCTAAGAGTTGGAACACCGTCCGCTGATCCAGGCGGGCAGTCAGGGGAACAGTGCCTAGATTAGTCGTTATATCGAACCGCGTGGCCGTACCGAAGGCCCGCGGGGTCGCCGGTGCGCAAGGCGGACTGGCGGGCGCTTTGAATGCTGCACTCAAGGCCAACGGAGGCATCTGGTTCGGTTGGTCCGGGCAGGAAACGAGCGAATTTACGGGCAGCATCAATTACGTGCGGTCAGCCGATGGCGTCACGACGGCGACCATTGATCTGGAACCGCAGGATGTTGAGGAATATTACAACGGTTATGCCAATTCCACGCTGTGGCCGCTGTTTCACTATCGCATCGATCTGACGAAGTTTGAACGCGAATTCGGCAAGGGATATGAGCGGGTCAACGAACGTTTTGCCGATAGCGCCCTTCCGCTGATCGAGAAGGACGACCAGGTTTGGGTGCACGATTACCACCTGCTTCCGCTGGCAGAGCGGCTGCGTTCGATGGGCGTCACGAACAAGATCGGATTTTTCCTTCACACACCGTGGCCGCCGACCAATTTGTTCGTCTCGCTGCCTTATCATGAGCGGTTGGTGCATGCGATGCTGCATTATGATCTGTTGGGTTTTCAGTGCGATGCATGGCTCGACAGCTTCCTGCACTATTGCTGGAAAGAGCTTGGCGCAGAGGTGGATTACGAAACCGGAGAGATCAATCTCGGTGGCAAGAAAACCATCGCGCGGGCCTATCCAATCGGCATCGACTACGAATTCTTCGCTGGTAAACTCGGTACTCCGGATGCTCATGCTGCGTATGACCGGCTGATCGCATCGACCCGTGATCGGACTGCGATGATCGGCGTGGACCGGCTCGACTACTCGAAAGGACTTCCTGAACGGCTAGACGGGATTTCGCGTTTTTTCGATCGCAATCCGGAGCGTGTTCGCGACTTGGTTTATATCCAGATTGCGCCGCCCAGCCGGGAGGATATCGGCAGCTATAAGGATATCCGCGCCACTCTCGAACAGAAGGCGGGGCAGATCAACGGGGCGCAGTCCGAGGTCGATCTGGTGCCGGTACGCTACGTCAATCGTGGTTACAGTCAGGAAGAATTGGTCGGATTTTATCGCGCTTCGAAAATCGGATTGGTCACTCCGCTTCGTGACGGGATGAACCTGGTCGCGAAGGAATATATCGCAGCGCAGGACCCGGAAGATCCGGGCGTTTTAATCCTGTCACGCTTTGCTGGGGCCGCACAGCAAATGGATTGTGACGGGGAGGGCGCCTTGCTGATCAATCCGCACAGCGCCGATGATCTGGCGCACAATATCAATCTCGCTCTCGATATGCCGCTGGAAGAGCGCAAGGCACGCTACGAGAAGTTGATTGCTACCGTCCGCGATGAGAACGTGCAGCGCTGGACAGAAAATTTCATTTCCGATCTTACGGAAATCGCCGCGGGATAGATTGTCAGACTATCCGGAGAGGTCTCCGAACTTGCGCCGGAGTATCTTCGTAATCGGTCATTTTTGCACGCAGGCTTTTCTCGGATCGGCCCTCCCGAGCGCGCAGAGCCTGCTTTACGCGAAATACCAGCATATTGTCGCCAAAGGGTTTCCGGATGTAATCCTGGGCGCCGCTGTAATATGCGATTTGTTCCTCCCGAACGCCCTGCACACCGGTCAGCATGATAACTGGAATATCGAAAAGGCGCGGTGAAGTGCGCAGGCGCCTGAGCAGGGCGGTGCCATTTTCGCCGGGCATATTCTGATCGAGCAGGATGAGATCCGGCAGGCGGTTCTCAAGCAACTCCATGGCGGACTCGGCGTCGCTTACCCAGCCGCAGGCATGCCCCGCATTCATCAGAATCTTCGCGGCGTGTTCAGCGATAATGTCGTCATCGTCCACGACGAGTATATAGGCCAACGTCGGTTCTCCTTGGGCCAGCTTGCACCAAGGTATGGCAGGGATGGCTCAGGATCGCCTGAAATGGCGCGTAGGCAATAGCACTTAGATTACCGCGTCTTAGTTGGCATCGAACACTCGCATCGCTGCGATTATAATTAGCGCCAGAAGAGCAGTCTGAGAAATGAAGAACAGCGCAAAGCGAAATGCTACCTTGTTGATCGTCGCCTGCACCAGCGAATGGACGACCCGCAGCGCCACATATGCCCATGCCAGCCAGACCACGGCACCCATACTTGCGGAGGAATCGGTCCAGCGATGCAGCAGCGCAAGTGCCAGCATCACTGCGTAGAACACTGTGGGCGCCTCATGCAGGTGATTGTAATTTTGGGCTTTCCACTGAATCGCCGGAGGTAGAACCTTGTCCAGCGACATGTCGGGATCACGTGCAAGGCTGTCAGGGTCGATTTTGGCTTTGGACATCGCGGGAAGCCGTGTCGCATACATCCATAGCCACATGACCATGGTCCACGCCGCAAGCGCGATGACAGGCTGGAGCAGTGTCGTCACCGCAGCGACCTAGATCGTGACCAGCAAGGCGCGCACCGCGAGAATTGCCAGGATGATGCTCGAAACAGTGAAGATGCCGAGGCGGACGGGAATCGTGTTAACCAACGCCTGCCACAAGGAGTGTACTATGCGTAGGGCGAGATAAGCCCACGCGAGATACACATCCAGCGAAGTCGTACCCGCAATCGCAAGGATCACGCAAACAGCATAAAATACCGTCGGCTGTTCCAGCAAATGATTGTAATTATGCGCCTTCCACTGCAGCTCGGCAGGCAGCACCCCGTCAAGGTCCGAACCACGTGCGCCACGCGCCTTTTCTTTCGGCAACTTCAGCTTCGCCAATGCTGGCAAGCGTACTGAGGCCATCCATGTCAGCATGACGAGCGTCCACACGGCAAGAGCCGCTGCGGGCGCAAGAATTGCGGTATTCATACGGCTTCCCCTCTCGAAACTCGGCCGCGAGACTGGTTCCGCCAGTTTAGATTGTCAATTGCAACCTAATTGCTGTCACCCAAAACCTCGGCGAAGCTCGCTGCGTCCACGTTGCCGCCGGTAATCATCACGGCTGTTGCATCATCGACCTCCGCCTTTCCAGCCAGTACCGCCGCCAGCGCCGCCGCCCCGCCTGGTTCGACCACAAGGCGCAGATTGGCGAAGGCAAAGCGCTGGGCAGCGCGTATTTCAGCCTCCGAAACACGCGCCCATTCATGGCAATGCTGTCTGAGCAGGCTGAAATTGAGCGGGAAGGTGGCGAAAGTCTGCAATGCGTCGCAGGCTGTGGGCGGCGGCGATTTGCCCACGTTCTGGATTTCGCCTGTCTCAAGGCTGCGGCAGATGTCGTCCCAGCCTTCCGGCTCCACGGGAACGACCTCCGTATCGGGGCACGCCAGCGCCAGTCCCGAAGTCAGCCCGCCGCCGCCGCAACAGGCGATGATCCGTGTCGGTGCGCTGCCGGTATGTTCCTGCATTTGCTGAGCGATTTCGATCCCCGCGCTGCCTTGTCCCTCGATCACCCACGGATCGCCGAATGCGTGAACATAGGTTGCGCCTTTTTCGCCCGCGATAGCTTCTGCGATTGCTTCCCGATTTTCAGTCAGCCGATCATAGGTGATGACGCTTGCGCCGAATTCTTTGGTCCGCTCCAGCTTAACGCGCGGGGCATCGGCGGGCATCACGATGGTCGCCTCAATTCCCAATCTGCGCGCGGCCCACGCTACACCCTGAGCATGATTGCCGCTGGAAACAGCAACGACGCCGCGAGATTTCTCGTCATCCGACAGCGCGGTGAGGCGATGCCAAGCTCCGCGAATTTTGAACGCCCCCATCGGTTGCAGGCATTCCGCCTTGGCCCAAAGTGTGCGTCCGTCATGCTCGAAAGGCAGGAGCGGGGTTGCCGGCAGAATCGCTGCGATCTTCCCGGCGGCTTCGACAACGCCTGCATGCGTTGGCTGATATGGTGTGCTCATTTGTATATCATCGCGCCTTTCTTGGACGGGGGAAAGAGCAGGCTTTCGCAAATCGGCGTAAATATCCGGCTTCCAATTCACGCCGTTTTGGGGGAACGGAGAACTGAGCGTACCGTTTTACGGCACCCACAGACATGGAGACACTGCGACATGAGCAATTCGAAGATCAACGACACGCGCAAAAAGGAACTGCTTTCAACCGAGGTCGAACATATCGACATCACCAGTTTCGATGCGCGCCCGATCATCGAATCCATGGGCAAGATGAGCTTTACCAGCCGCGATCTCGGCCGCGCGACCGGCATCTACAATCAGATGCTGGAAGACAAGGATTGCACGATATTTCTGGTCATCGCCGGTTCGACCAGTGCCGGCGGTTGTATGGATTTGTATGCCGAACTGATCCGTTCCAACATGGTAGACTGTGTCGTTGCGACAGGCGCCACCATTGTCGACATGGATTTCTTCGAAGGGCTTGGTCACAAGCATTATCAGGCCAACGAAGTGCCCGACGACGATACGCTGCGCAGCCTCTATATCGACCGCATCTACGACACGTATATCGATGAAGAGCAGCTGCAGGACTGCGATTTCACCATCAACGCGATCGCCAACACGCTTGAGCACCGCGGATATTCCAGCCGCGAATTCATCAAGGCGATGGGCAAGTATCTTGTCGAGCACGGCAAGAAGGACAACAGCCTGGTCAAACTTGCTTACGAGCATGACGTGCCGATCTTCTGCCCCGCCTTTGTCGATTCCTCTGCAGGGTTTGGTCTTGTGAAGCACCAGGTCGACCAGATGGCCAAGGGCGAAGGCTACATGATGATCGACGCGGTAGCCGATTTCCGCGAACTGACCGATATCAAGATCGCCTCTGGCGATTCCGGCCTGCTGATGGTGGGCGGCGGTGTGCCCAAGAACTTCATTCAGGATACGGTCGTGTGCGCCGAAATCCTTGGCCATGAAGATGTGAGCGTCCATAAATATGCCGTGCAAATTACCGTTGCCGACGTGCGCGACGGGGCCTGTTCTTCCTCCACGCTGCAAGAGGCGGCGAGCTGGGGCAAGGTCAACACCGGTATCGAGCAGATGGTGTTCGCCGAAGCGGGCAGCGTCATGCCGCTGCTGGCCAGCGATGCCTACCACCGCGGTCACTGGAAGAACCGCGAGAAGCGCCGCTGGGCGAAGCTGTTCGATAAAGGGTAAGCGCAAATGGGGGTGGAGATGGGCAGTCAGCTTGCGGCAAACTGTGATCGCGATTGTCCGCGCTGGGCCTCTCCGATCGTCGCCGCCGGTTACAGCTGGTGGACATCGCGCGACAACATGCAAGGTTGGAACGCCATGTTGCGGCGCGCGACGACCGGCGTCGAAAAATCCACGGCGTATCTGGAACTGGAAGTCCATTCCAGCGAGGCATTCCGATCTTTGCTGCTGAACATGCCGATGCCATGCGTCCCTACGAAGCCAGCGAGAAGCCCGGCCGATTGTGCCCAATCAAGGGACCGGCGCGGCGCTGAGCTGATGCGGCAATATTATTTCCAGTGCCTCAATTTGTTCGAGGTATGCTCCAATTTTCGGCGCAACGGCGTCATTGACTGATGAATCGTCTACGCCAGCTGGTTGGCCGTCGGTTCCACGAAGTGCTGGACCAGTCTGTATTTCCGTGAGCTTTGGGCGTCTGAAATGCGCGAAAACTACACGCCTGATGTGCGCCACATATTCGACGTATCGGCCTGGATAGATTTACGCAACTGGCACAATGATCCCGAAACGATCGGTGCCGCGCTGCAATTTTTCCATGCGGTCTGTCATTTGCTCGGCGGATGCGAAGCGGTGTCGTCATGGCTCGACCGGATCTCAGAAATCCCGCAGATGGCCCGCGGCGGAAGCCTCGTGCAATAAGCGTTATGGTGCCAGTTGAAAGCGGTGCGCGATGAGACAGTCGAGCCGCGACGCTTCTGGTACCGGTGAACGATCACCGGCGATCTGGGCGATGCGGCGCGTTTCGCAGGCTCCGTTTTCGGTGGCTGTGCGGCGTACATCAGCCACGGCGAAGTGCAGGCGGGCCTCAGCGACGACGGCAAATGCTGGGTCAGGGATCTGGCAAAGCTTTATGCAGACGACTTCGCCGACAAGGGTGACCGGGATATTCTGGTCGTCCGCGATGGCCAGCATCAGGTCACCGCCATGCTGATCATCGCGTATGAAGCGACCAAGCGGAGAAAATTCGCCATCATCGAAGACATGGCCGTCGATCCCGCCTTGCGGTCGCACGGGGTCGGTGCGCAAATGATGGAACGGGCCGAAGCGCGTATTCGGGAAAGAGGCGTGGAATGGGTGTTTCTGGAAAGCGGTATCCGCAACAAAGATGCCCACCGGTTCTTCGAAAAGAGCGGCTTCACCAAGATGTCCTCCATTTTTGGACGCCAGCTGGGGCCCTAATAACCGGTCAGCGGTTCCCGGCTGTTCAGTTCCTTCGCCAGATCTGCAAGCCGCACAAATTGGTCGATCGTCGTTTCGATGCGCCTTCGATCATCGCGGGCCTCGATACTGCCGCTTTCAAACATGTTGCCTGACCTTCAGCGTCACGACGATACTGCCTTCGTGGAAGATGGTGGTGACGTCTTCACCTTTGTAACTGCGTTCGAGCGCGATCAGGCGTTCGACATACAGTGGATCGATCAGGTGGCGCGCCTCGGTCTGGTCGGTGGTGTAGATATCGAACCGGTCTTCGAAATCCGGGTGGACCATTTCGGCATAGTCGAGCTGCTTGCCGATCACCTTCACGCTGTCCTTCTTGCCGCCGAAGAAGCCGCGGTGCGCGTTGTCGCGCAGCAGCAGTGTGGTGCCGTGGAAGCGGCGGGAATAGCCCACGCTCATCACGATACCGCGAAATACTGTTACCCAGCGCCGGTTCTTGCCCGACCCGCGTCGTTCCTCCAGCTCGCATTCGTGCAAGGTGAAAGGAATTTCGCCGAAGTTGCCGCTCCACCTATCTTCAAAGCGGGCGCGGTCATGGCTGGGGAGCAGCTTGCATTCCTTGGCCAGGGCAAACGGCGCTCCGCCCTCGCAATCATGGGCGTATTCCAGTTGCAGCGCCTCTGCGATGGCGTCGTTGATGCCCACCTTCACGGTTCTGACCGCGCGGCTCACCGGCAATTGCGCCCAAGCGAAGCCGAGCCCGCCAAGGACAAATGTGCCCCACGCCACTGGCATGAATTCCAGTCGAAACGTGATCCAGACGAACAGGGCCAGCGGCAGCAGGATCAACAGGACGATGAGACGCCGGTTCCAGGTGGATTTCTTCGCAGCATCCCTCACGCGCTCTTGATCGGAAAGCCATTGCCCCAACGGGCCGGCCATCAGTCCGTCAATATCCGGACGCTCTATCATCTTCTCCCCCTATCGCCCCTTTTCGCAGGTCCACATTCATGGCACACAATGGTGCAACAGGGGTAGGGGGAGGATTTCATCCATGGAACTGATAATTCTGGCCGTAATCATTGGCGCGTTGTTTTTGATCGCCATCGGCATTTACAACCGGCTTGTCTCGCTGCGGCAGAACGTCAATCAGGGGGTCGCCGATATCGATGCGCAGCTGCGCCAAAGGCACGATCTGATCCCCAATCTGGTAAATACCGTGAAAGGCTATGCCGAGCACGAGCAGGACACGCTTGAGCAGGTGATATCCGCGCGCAATCAGGCCGCCAGCGGTTCCATGAATTCGCAGGATGAGGCGGCATTGCGCGTGGCTCTGGACAAGGTGCTGGCACTGGCAGAAGCCTATCCGGACCTGAAGGCCAATAGCAACTTTCAGGAACTCCAGCGGGAGCTCTCCAACGTGGAGGACAAGCTTGCTGCATCACGCCGCGCATTGAATGCTGCGGTGTCGCGTTACAACACCGGGCGGGAGAGTTTTCCGGCGGTGTTGTTTGCAGGTGCGATGGGCTTTCAGGAAGCTGACTTCCACCGGCTGGATGACAGCGAGAAGGGCGTCGTGGACCAGGTGCCAAACGTGGATTTTACCTAAGCCGCCGGAACAACCATTTTCACTTGCAGTTCATACGTGGCGCATTATATGCGCGCTTCTCGCTGCCCCATGGGACACCCTCCGCAAGGCAGCTACTTGTTGGTTTAATGCCTTAGGGGGTCCCTTGAATTGCACGAATTTCCTGACGCCAAGGCTGTAGTCCGCGCTCTCACGCCGGACGAACCCGTAATCATCACTCGCCCGCATGCCGCGGCGCGCGCTGCCCGCTTCTTTACAGAGAAGTTTCCGGGCAAATCGATGTATGCAGTGAAGGCCAATCCGTCGCCCGATCTGATCCAGATCCTGTGGGACAACGGGGTGAAACATTACGATGTCGCCTCCATCGCAGAAGTGCGTCTGGTTCGCGGCATGTTGCCCGCTGCGGTGCTGTGTTTCATGCATCCGGTGAAAACCGCGCGCGCAATTCGCGAAGCTTACTTTGACCACGGCGTAAGAACCTACAGCCTCGACACGCTGGAGGAGCTGGAAAAGATCGTGGCCGCTACGACTGACGAGACTGGCAAAGCTGCGGCAGACCTCAACCTGCTTGTCCGTTTGCGCGTATCGTCGGAACATTCGGAACTGTCATTGGCTGCCAAGTTCGGCGTTGACCTGGCCGATGCAGCGCCACTTTTGCAGGCGACGCGCCAATACTGTGACGCGCTTGGCATTTGCTTCCACGTCGGCAGCCAGGCGATGACGCCGTTTGCCTATGTGCAGGCGCTGGAACGTGTCCGCGCAGCGATTGCAGAGGCTGCTGTAACAGTCGATATTGTCGACGTGGGCGGCGGCTTCCCGAGCGTTTATCCGGGCATGGAGCCTCCTCCGCTTGAGGATTACTTCGCGCTGATCCACCGCCATTTTGAATCGCTGCCGATTTCCTATTCCGCAGAATTGTGGGCGGAACCGGGCAGAGCGCTGTGTGCGGAATATTCCTCCGTGGTGGTCTGCGTCGAGAAGCGCCGGGAAAACGAACTTTATATCAATGACGGTGCCTACGGCGCCCTGTTCGATGCAGCGCATGTGGACTGGCGTTTCCCGGTGCGTGCGCTGGAAGATGATCTCATCAAGCCGCTGACAGAGTTCGCTTTTTACGGGCCGACCTGTGACGATGCCGATTACATGCAAGGGCCGTTCATGCTGCCCGAAGATATCCAGGCGGGTGACTATATCGAAATCGGGATGCTGGGTGCTTACGGCGCGGCGATGAAAACCGCATTCAACGGCTTTGGCGCGACCGAATGCGCGATCGTTACCGACGAGCCGATGGCCAGCCTGTACCGCGGAGATCGCGCTGATCCGCGTGCGAGCGATAACGTGGTGAGCCTGCGCTAACTGCCAGATTTGCATAATTGCGCATCCGTGTTACCCTCATAATACAGTGAGGGAGAACGGATGTGCGTCGTTTATTGCTGGCACTGGTTGCCATTGTGTCATGCAGCTCCGCCGCCTTTGCGCAGGATCGTGAAGGCGTGGAGACCGCGGCGACCGAGCCTGTCGAAGTGATGATCGTGGGTTCTTACCACTTCGCCAATCCCGGCCGTGACGCGGTCAATATCGAAGTGGACGACATGCTGGCTCCGGTCCGCCAGCGAGAAATCGGCGTCCTCGTCGACAGTCTGGCGCTTTGGCAGCCGACACGCGTATTGGTCGAGGCTGAAGCCGATGCTCCGGTCTTCGCGCTGTCTGACTTTGCGGACGTGGACCAGTTGCTGGCAACCCGTCGCAATGAAAGCGTGCAGATCGGGTACCGGCTTGCGCGTCAATTGGGGCACGACGCAGTGTATGGCTTTGACGAACAACCCGGCGAAGATGAGCCCGACTATTTTCCTATGCAGCCTATGATGGAATTTGCTGCGGCAAACGACCAATCATGGATCGTGGAAGAGATTTTGTCGGACGTTCGGGCGCAGATGGCCGAATTGCAAGGCGATATGGCCGAGCAATCCGTTGCGGAAACGTTGATGTATCACAATAACGGTGCATTGGTCGAAGAAGGGCATGATGCGCTTTATTTCACCATGATGCAGGTCGGGAATGGTGACGTGCAGCCCGGTGCAGAACTGAACGCATACTGGTTCATGCGCAATGCAAAGATGTTCGCCAAGCTGATGATGATTGCGGAGCCTGGCGACAGGTTGATGGTCATAGTTGGAAGCGGTCACGCCGGATGGCTGCGCGATCTGACCCGCCGGACGCCCGGGTTTCAACTCGTCGAATCGGAGCCGTACATACGGGCAGCGGTAATCTCTTCGGAACTGCTCTCAGACTGATCGCTCAGCTTCTCTGAACATCTACCTGCAGAAAGCGCGGATGCGTCGCTTGCTGATCCCCGCCGCCGATCTGGAGCGGGTAATTGCCCGGAGGAAGCGCGGCCAAGGGCATACCAGCTGCTGCCAACGCATAGGGCGACACGCGGTGGCGGGTCACAAGGCCGCCAGCGCCATCACTGACCAGCGGTTCTTCGAATTCCACGCCGATCATCGCATCTTGAGTACGGCGCACTTTTGAAACGACCAATTGTCCGCCGCCTAAGTCCAGCACCAGTCCGGCACCGATAGGCACACCGACCAGCCCCTCTATCCGTGATCCGGTTTGCGAAAGATCGCGCATAACCGCGTCATAGCGGTGGTCTTCATGGATCACGCCGATTCGGCGGAATACCGACCTACGTTCGGGGCGATAGGTTTCCGGACCGACCGGCTCGATCAGGAATGCGCCATTGGCAATCTGGCCGAGGATTTCGTTTTGCGGGCGGGCCTTGGAGTAAATCCAGCCCTGAATATATTTTGCACCCTTTTCACAAACGAGATGGAACTGGTCGAAAGCTTCCACGCCTTCGACTGTCACTTCCATCCCCAAGGCCTCTGACAGGCCGATGATGGCGGTGATGATCTTGGCGCTGTTTTCGTTCTTCTGCGTGCAGGTATCGACGAAGCTCTTGTCCACCTTGATCTTGTCGAACGGCGCATTGCGCAGATAGCTAAGCGAGGAATAGCCGGTGCCGAAATCATCAAGCGCCAGCCTTACGCCGAGATCCTTCAGGATCTTGAAGGTTGCCGTGATGGTTTCCGTGTCTCCCATGAATACGGTTTCTGTCAGCTCAAGCTCCAGGCGATCGGGCGTAATGCCGGTTTCTGCCAGAACCTGCGTCACCACGGCGGGGAAGCCCTTGTTGGCGAACTGCTTGGCCGAAACATTGACCGCCAGACGGATGTTTTCCGGCCATTCCAGCGCATCCTTACAGGATTGCTGCAAGGCCCATTGGCCGAGCTGATTGATGAGATCGGATTCTTCTGCTGCTGGGATGAATACACCGGGGCTGACATGGCCGCGTTCGGGATGTTCCCAGCGCATCAGCGCCTCGAACCCCACAACCGCGTGATCCTTGGTGCGGACAACAGGCTGGTAATGCATTTCGAGCTGACCCGTTGCCAACGCTTCGCGCAGGTCATCCAGCAACAGCTGGCGTTCCTGTTCGACATCTTTCAGGTCTGCGGAATAAAAGCGGTAGGTGCCGCGCCCGCTGTTCTTGGCGGCATAGAGCGCCAGATCGGCGTTGTGGACGATCTCGTCTGCTTCAACGCCGTCGTAGGGGGCAACGGAGATACCAATCGATGCGCCGATGATCGCACGCTTCCCGTCGATCTGATAGGGGGAGGTGAGCATCTGGATGATCTTGTCCGCCAGATCGCCGAGCCGGCCCCGGTCATCCTCGTCCAGCAGCATGATCTGGAACTCGTCGCCGCCCAGACGCCCGATTTCGCCCTTCGTGCCGACTATCGCGATCAGGCGTTCCGCAACCTGGCGCAGCAGATCATCGCCCGCCTGATGACCCATCATGTCGTTGACCTGTTTGAACTTGTCCAAGTCCAGCATCATCAGCGCGCAGCAACGCTTGGCCGCCTTGAAGGCTGACAGCGTGCTTTCCAGCTTGCGGTTCATACGGTGGCGGTTGGCAAGCCCGGTAAGCGAATCATATTCGGCAAGGCGCGAATCCTCGCGCTGACGCTGGTATGCGGCGGTGATATCCTTGGCGCTGCCGCGATATCCAAGGAACTTGCCGTTTTTGTCGAATTTCGGGTGGCCCGAAAGTGCCCACCAACGCTCCGCCCCGCTTTTTTGCGCGGCATCCTTGATCAGGCGCACGGGAAGGTCGGCTATCTTGTTGCGGGCCTTGAGTTGAAAGTTGAGCGGCCGATCCGATCGGTCACCGTTTTCCGGATCAATTTCAAACAGATCAATCAGTGGGTGATCAACCAGTTGGCCGATGCCTTCATCAAGTACTTCAGCCGCACTGGGTGAAAAATAGATCAGCTGGTCTTCCCTGTCGGTCGCCCAAATCCATGAAATGCCGGTTTTTTCGAAATCATCCAGCACTTCCAACCGGCGCACGGTGTCTTCGGCAGATATGACACGCGAGGTCTCCCGGGGGCTATTGCCCCGCGAAAACCCCTTCAGAATTCCACTGACTGTCATGTCCTGCCTTGTCACCTGCGCCGATGCCGATTGCTACGGCCTATCAAGGCGCAGCTATGCCATCGGTATGGTTACCAACGCGCTAATTTTTGGAAATTTCAGCCCGTAGTCGGGGCAGGAAAGTCAGGCGGCTTTGCGCAAATCAAGTTCAAGCCGGTCCCAGATTTCGACAAGCGCCTTGGTCAGGTCCGCCATCATCGCCTCTGTATGGGCAGGGCCGGGGGTGAAACGCAGACGTTCCGTGCCGCGCGGCACCGTGGGATAGTTGATCGGCTGCACATAGGCACCGTATTCCGCCAGCAGGATATCGCTGATCTTTTTCGCCCGCACAGGATCGCCCACCATCAGCGGCACGATATGCGTGGTCGATTCCATCACCGGCAGGCCAGCTTCGCGGAAGTGGTGCTTCAGCGATGCAGCATTGGCGTGCTGCGCCTCACGTTCCTCGCTGGAGCCTTTGAGGTGGCGCACCGAAGCCAGAACACCGGCCACAAGCACAGGGCTGAGCGAGGTCGTAAAAATGAAGCCCGGCGCATACGAACGGATGCAGTCGATCACCTTGCGGCTGGAGGCGACATAGCCGCCCATGACGCCGAATGCCTTGCCCAGCGTGCCCTCGATCAGGTCGAGCCTATCTGCCGCTTCGTCACGTTCGGAAATTCCTCCGCCGCGCGGCCCGTACATGCCGACAGCGTGTACTTCATCAATGTAGGTGAGGGCGTTGTACTTGTCCGCCAGATCGCAAATCGCGTGGATCGGCGCGACATCGCCGTCCATCGAATACACGCTTTCAAAAGCGATCAGCTTCGGCGTTGCGGCATCCTCTGCGGCGAGCAGTTCTTCCAGATGCACAAGATCATTGTGGCGGAACACGCGCTTTTCGCAGCCGGAGTTTCGAATGCCCGCAATCATGCTGGCGTGGTTCAGCTCATCCGAGAAGATAACGCATCCCGGTAGCAGCTTTGCCAAAGTGGAAAGCGTCGCATCGTTGGACACATATCCGCTGGTGAACAGCAACGCGGCTTCCTTGCCGTGAAGGTCTGCCAGCTCATTCTCAAGCTGGATGTGGTAGTGCGTATTTCCGCCGATGTTGCGCGTTCCGCCGGATCCAGCGCCTACATCGTGCAGTGCCTCTTCCATTGCCTCTACCACCTTGGGGTGTTGGCCCATTGTGAGGTAATCGTTGGAACACCAGACGGTGATCGGCTTTGGGCCATTGTGGCCGGCAAAACAACGCGCATTCGGGAACGCGCCCTTGTTGCGGAGGATATCGATGAATACGCGGTAACGGCCTTCGGAGTGAAGCCGGTCAATTGCCTGGTCGAAGATCTGGTCGTAATTCACAACTACCGCCCGCGCTGCGCCGCGTAATCAGGTTTCGCGGCGATCTGTTGCAGGCGACTTAGTCAATTGAGACGCGTGTTTGAAGGGCGAAGTTTGCGAAGGATTCGCAACAGCCAGCACCCTAGAAGGAGGTTACAGACCTTATCCCGTAAGGCGAAAGCGCTGCGGGGAGGGCGAGATCGACCGGTCCGGTGACAATTGCACGGTTTTCGCAGTCCTTTTCGAACTGCTGATCCTGCGTCAGCGACTGGATTCGCCGGGCGATTCCCTCCGCTCCGTGAACGAACGTGATCCCGGGTCCGATGGCGGCGCGCAGCTCGTCCTCCAGCAGCGGGAAATGGGTGCAGGCAAGCACGATGGTGTCGATAGCCTCGCCGCCGGGCTGGCTGCGCAACCCTTCTATCGCCGCGGTGAAGACGGCATCCGCAGGTGGACCCCCGCGCAGCTTGGTTTCCGCCGCGCCCACCAATTCAGGCGCAGCGTAACGGATCAGGCGCTTGTCTTCGGCAAATTCGGCTTCAAGATCGTCGACATAGCTTTGCCTGATGGTTGCAGCAGTGCCCAGAAGGCCGATGGTGCCGGTCCTGGTGATCGCAGCGGCCGGCTTGATGGCGGGAACAGTGCCGACAATCGGAACATGCAGCACGGAGCGGACCATGCCCAGCGCAATGGTGGAGGCAGTGTTGCAGGCGATGCAGATAAGGCGAGGCGCGAAACGTTCGCTCATCCGGCCCAGCAGTCCTGCAACGCGGGCCGCAATCTCCGCCTCCGTTTTCTCGCCATAGGGCAATCCGGCAGTATCGGCGGCGTAGATGACGGGCGCGTCCGGCACGGCTCTGCTGACCTCCTCCAGCACTGACAGCCCGCCAAGGCCCGAATCGAACAACAGGATCGGAGAAGTTGGCAGAATGTCCATGCGGATGCGGCGGTTATCGCGTTCATCCGCTTTGGACAAGTTTGTGCTTTCACAAGGCTCTGACCAAAGGCTAGGGATCGGGCATGGATTATGTTCTTGCATTGCTGATCGGGTATTTGTCCGGTTCTATTCCATTCGGCCTATTGCTGGCCATGGCAGCGGGGAAAGGCGACATTCGCTCAATCGGATCGGGCAATATCGGCGCGACCAACGTTTTGCGTACCGGCAGCAAGTGGTTGGCGGCAGCGACATTGCTGCTCGATTTCGCGAAAGGCTTTGTTCCGGTTTACTTTGCCTGGTCTTTGTTCCCCGGCACACCGGACGTTCCGCTCTGGTATCCCATGCCGGTAGAACTGACCGCGCTGGGCGCTGTTCTTGGCCATTGTTTTCCCGTCTGGCTGAAGTTCAAGGGCGGGAAGGGCGTTGCGACGAATGCGGGCGTCACCTTTGCCCTCGCGTGGCCGCTGGGTCTTGTTTACGCAGCTGTCTGGATCGCAGTTCTGGCGACTTTGCGCATAAGCTCGGTCGCTGGGATGAGCGCGGTGGCGGCTGTAGCCGTTGCTGCTGTTGCGATGGGGTTCTGGTCAATAGCCGGGGTGCTGATCGTGATCGCAGTGCTGATCATCTGGCTGCACCGCGCCAATATCTCCCGCCTGATGAAGGGTGAGGAACCCAGGGTCGGCAGCAAGAAGTGAACGAGACAAAGCTGACACAAGACGAGGCATTTGCCCGCATCCGGCTGCTGCGCTCCGCCAATATCGGCCCGGTCAGCTATGCCCAGTTGCTGCGCCGATTCGGCACTGCGGTCGAGGCGCTCGAAGCCTTACCAGATCTGGCGGCGCGCGGTGCCAAGCGCAATTACACTCCCGCCGCGCGCAACCGAATTGAAAGCGAGATTGCTGCCGCCCGGAAGGCCGGTGCCCGTTATGTCTTCCACGATATGGCAGAATATCCTGCGCTGCTGGCCCAGTTGGACGGCGCCCCGCCTATCATCACGGTTCGCGGCGATATGGCGCTGGCGAGCAAGCCCTGTGTGGCCATGGTCGGTGCGCGCAATGCTTCTGCCGCAGCGGTAAAGCTGGCGCGCGATTTTGCGCGGGCACTGGGCGAGGGCGGTTTCACGGTGGTTTCCGGCCTGGCACGCGGTATCGACGGCGCTTGCCACGAAGGCTCCATGCCCCACACCATCGGCGTGATCGCCAGCGGCATCGACATCGCTTACCCGCCGCAGCACTCGAAACTACAGGAACAAATCGCCAGCGATGCTCTGCTGATCGCAGAGGAAGCGCCAGGCACAGAGCCGCGCGGCCAGCATTTCCCGAAACGCAACCGCATCATCGCAGGCCTCGCGATGGGAACGCTGGTGGTGGAAGCCGCACCCAAGTCCGGCTCGCTGATCACGGCGCGGCTGGCAGGCGAGGCAGGCCGCGAAGTCATGGCGATCCCTGGCAGCCCGCTGGAAGCACGCAGCCACGGATGCAACCACCTGATCCGCGAGGGTGCGATGCTGGTGCAGGAACCGGAAGATGTGATCGAACTGCTGTCCGGCTTTGACGGCATTCCGCGCTCGTCATTCCGCGAAGCCACGCCTGCTTATGACTACGCGCCGGAGGAAATGGCGGAGGCAGAGCCTGCGGATATCGAAAACCTGCTCACCAATGCGCCCGTCAGCGTGGACGAACTGATCCGCCAATCGGGGGAAAGCGCAGGGGCTGTTCAAATGGCTTTGCTGGAGCTTGAGATTGCAGGGCGCCTGGTGCGCCATGCTGCTGGGCGCGTCAGTCTTGCGTAGGACATTCTCCAAAAACCTATCGGCAGGAAATCAGTGTGTGAGGCGGTGAAAGCCGCTTGACCTGAACGCCTCGCCCAATCATCCGCTTGACGAATTCCGCGAAGGCTCCACCCTCGCGCGTACGTACACACGTAAGGGACTGACTTCACCGCTATGCAACTTGTCATCGTAGAATTGCCGGCCAAGGCAAAGACTATCGAGAAATACCTGGGCAAGGACTTCAAGGTCCTCGCTTCCTACGGCCATGTCCGCGATCTGCCGCCCAAGGACGGGAGCGTGCGGCCGGACGAAGATTTCGAGATGGACTGGGAAGTCTATTCGGACAAGCGCAACCGCGAACAGGTGAAGGCAATCGCCGATGCGGCGAAGAAGTCCACCCGCCTCATCCTCGCGACCGACCCCGACCGCGAAGGGGAAGCGATCAGCTGGCACGTGCTGGAACTGCTGAAGAAAAAGAAGGCGCTGCCCGCCGAGGTGGACCGCGTCACGTTCAACGCCATCACCAAGGCCGCTGTGACGGAAGCGATGACCAAACCGCGCGGGCTCGATACCGATCTGATCGACGCCTATCTCGGTCGCCGCGCGCTGGATTACCTGTTTGGCTTCACGCTTTCCCCGGTCCTTTGGCGCAAGCTGCCCGGTGCAAAATCGGCTGGCCGTGTACAATCCGTTGCGCTGCGTCTGATTTGTGAGCGGGAGCGGGAGATCGAAGTCTTCAACCCGCAGGAATACTGGTCCGTCACTGCCAAGATGGAGCATGATGGCACCGGTTTCGATGCGCGGCTTGTCCGGTATGACGGAAAGAAGCTGGAAAAGCTGACAATCGGCGAAAAGGGCATGGCCGATGCCGCCAAGGCTGCCGTGGAGCAGGGCCGCTTCACTGTCGAGGATGTCGAGACCAAACCGCTCAAGCGCAGCCCCGCGCCGCCGTTCACAACATCGACGTTGCAGCAGGAGGCCGCGCGCAAGCTCGGCTATTCTGCCAGCCACACGATGCGGTGTGCGCAATCGCTGTATGAAGCAGGCGCCATCACCTACATGCGTACCGACGGCGTGGGCATGGATATGAGCGCGATCATGGCCTGCCGCGACGCCATCGATGCCCGGTATGACACCCAGTACAAGCCGGAAAAACCGCGCTTTTACAAGACGAAGGCGAAGAACGCTCAGGAAGCGCATGAAGCTATCCGCCCGACCGATTTCCGCAAGGATCGCGCTGGTTCAGGTGATGAGGCCAAGCTGTACGGCCTCATCTTCAAGCGCGCGATGGCCAGCCAGATGGCGACTGCTCAGCTTGAACGCACCACGATCACCATGCGTGATCCCACCGGCAAGCATGAACTGCGCGCCACAGGCCAAGTCGTGAAATTCCCGGGCTTCTTGGCGGTGTATTCCGAAAGCTTCGATGACGCGGCGGACGGCGACGATGACAATCTGCTCCCTATCATTCGCAAGGGCGATGCTCCGGCGAAAAAGAGCGTCGAGGCGATCCAGCATTTCACCCAGCCACCGCCGCGTTTTTCGGAGGCATCGCTGGTCAAGCGGCTGGAAGAACTGGGCATTGGCCGTCCTTCCACATATGCTTCCACAATCCAGACCCTGAGAGACCGCGATTATGTGCGGATGGAGAAAAACCGTTTCTTTGCAGAGGATTCGGGCAGGCTTCTCACAGCTTTTCTTGAACGATTCTTCCCCATTTATGTAGCCTATGACTTCACAGCGAGCATGGAAGACGAGCTGGACGAAGTCAGTGGTGGAAGGGCGCAGTACAAGACCTTGCTCGAAAACTTCTGGCGCGATTTCAAGCCGAAGAGCGACGAGGTGATGGAGCGCCAGCCTTCGGAAGTGACCGAGGTGCTGGACGAATTCCTCGCCGACTTCCTGTTCCCCGAACGCGAAGACGGCGAAAAGCCGCGCTTCTGCCCGCTGTGTGCAGAGCAGGGCCGTGATGGCGGTGAACTGCATTTGCGCGGTGGCCGGTTTGGCGCGTTTATCGGCTGCGTGAACTATCCCGAATGCACATTCCGCCGCAAGTTCGGCCAGCCGGGCAGCGAAGATGGTTCGGACGACGGCACGATGGGCGAACACCCGGAAACCGGCGAACCGATAGAGCGCAAGTCGGGCCGGTTTGGTCCCTACGTGCAGATGGGCGAGGGCAAGGAAGCCAAACGCGCCTCTATCCCCAAGGATCTCGACGATTTCGATATCGAATGGGCCGCAAAGCTGCTCGATCTCCCCCGCATCATTGGCCAGCATCCGGAAACCGGCAAGGATATCGAAGCCGCCATCGGTCGTTACGGCCCCTATCTGCGCCATGACGGCAAATATGCGAAGCTTTCCGGCACGCGCGACGTGTTCGAAACCGGCATGAATGCCGCCGTCACGCTGCTGGCCGAAGCTGCCAACCGCAAGGGCGGGGCGCGGGGCAGCCGTGAGCCATTGAAGGTGCTCGGCAAGACCGAGGCTGGCGACGATGTGAAGCTGATGGAAGGCCGATACGGCCCCTACATCACCGACGGCACCGTCAATGCGACGATCCCGAAGGACAAGGACAAGGACGCGCTGACGCTGGAAGAAGCGCTGGTGATGATCGCGGAAAAAGCCGCGAAAGGCCCGGTGAAAAAGAAGCGCAAGGCTCCGGCGCAAAAGAAGCCAGCGGCCAAGAAAAAGGCACCTGCAAAGAAGAAGGCTCCGGCCAAGAAGGCCTCAACCAAGAAAGCGGCGGAAAGCTGATGGGAAAAGAGAATTTCGAACGCCACAAACAGCCTTGGAACGGCGACGAAGCGGGCAAGCTGAGACTGCTCGCTTCCAAGGGACAGGGCCTCAAACAAATCGCCAAGGCGCTGAACCGCAGCGAGGAATCGACGCGCGATTTCGCCAAGAAGAACAAGATTGCGGTGGCTAAGAAACGGTAAGTCAGGGTTACAAAGGTTACACCCTGTCACCCACAGTTTAGGCCGCAAAAACCGCAGAACCATGCGGGTTTGCGCGCCATATCGTCAGGGTGACACTCTGACCGGAAAAAGACGGATCGACGATTTGAAAGAGCCGATTCGCTCCTAGGTCGCCGCCGGTCTGTAGGACATCACGAACAAATTTGACCCGCTCGCCCGGTTTAAGGGGATCGGTCGCAACGTGCCGAATGACCACATCTGGGATGGGAAGCGGACATTCGCTGTAGCGGCTAAGATAACAGCGGCAACCATGTAACCGTAGAAACTGGTATTGAGTACTTCGTAGTTCCAATCACCGTTTGCATCGTCCGGTGTGGCGTGCACAACCGCGTCGCTTAGCGTGTCGACAGCAAATAACGACTCCGCCTCATAGGTTGAAATGGGCAGGTAACGCAGATCGATCCCAAGCTCGTTATGAGCATAGTCGACTATATCTGAGGCACAGCCGTCATCATCGACGATGTCGATCAGTTCATAGTCGAGTTTGTGGGACAGGAATTGCATCGAATAACATTGCAGAAACTGACATAGTTGTGAGCTCTCGGGCAATTCCAGAGCTGCAAAAACTTTCCGAACAGCAGCTGGTTCGTTGCGGTGCCAAACATATGCGTTGCTGTCGCAAAGTGCGATCAAGTGGGAAGGTATCGCCAATACATCATCTCCCCAAAGGACCCGATAGCAACTCAAATGGATTTCGAAATTGTGGCGGGGAAACGCGTTGAGCGCCCATCAGCTATTCTTGCTTGCTTTGGGCGGAATTGGAGCTGATTGCATTTCTGCGCACAGTTCATCCGATAAACCTAGCCAAACGGTGCGTGGCGTAAGTCTGAGCCAAATCCCGTATTCGACTGCCGCAGCCCAAATGATCTGTGGCGAACTGAATCCGAAAAGCAGCGCGAATATCGCGAAGGCCTTGCTTCCGAAGAGGAGGAAAACCAATCTACATAAGTCCATTCTTTCGGCTTTGGCGAAAACAAACGCTTTTCTTTCTCATCCCAACCGATCCCCATCGCCGCTCTCCAGACGAATGGAAACGCCTTTGACGCCGGTCGCACGAATTCCAGTCTTTGTTCTGCGTGATCAATCCCCACTTCTGCGATGTTGTCTTCCATACATCCGTACATCATGTCGGCCTGCGCCAACCTCCGCAAGTGGGTCGGAAGCGGACAGGCCGATTTCGGGCATCGTTTCGGTAAACAATGGGCCAATCTGATCAGAACCAACAGCCGTCAAAAATCACTTCACCCAGTCGAGGCCCATTTCTTCGTAAACCTCGCGGTTTTCGCTCCAGCGATCATCCACCTTCACATGCAGGAAAAGGTGGACCTTCACGCCGAGGATTTCGCTCAGCTCCTTGCGCGCGAGCTCGCCGATTTCCTTGATACGGCGGCCGCCTTTGCCCAGCACGATGGGCTTCTGGCTGTCACGCATGATCACGATCTGCTGGCGCACTTCCACGCTGCCATCAGGCTTCACGGTGTAGCTTTCGGGGCGCACGGCGGCGTCGTAGGGCAATTCCTCGTGCAATTGGCGATACAGCTGCTCCCGCGTCACTTCTGCGGCGAGCAGGCGTTCAGAAGCGTCCGAGACCTGATCCTCAGGATAGTGCCACGGGCTTTTTGGCATCAGCTCGGCAAGGCGGTCCTTCAATTCCGGCACACCGTCACCGGTGAGCGCGGACACGAAGAACACCTCGTCGAAATTGACCTGTTCGTTCAGTTCCTCGGCCAGCGCCAGCAGCGGTTCTTTCACCGCGACATCGACCTTGTTCAGCACCAGCAATTTGCGCTCTGGGCGGTTCTTCAGCACCTCCAGCAGCGGAAACAGTTCATGCCGCCGCTGTTTCACCGGATCGACCAATAGCACCACCGCATCGGCGGCCTGCGCGCCTTCCCAGGCGGCGCTCACCATCGCGCGGTCCAGCCGTCGCTTTGGTTCGAAAATGCCGGGGGTGTCCACCAGCAGAAGCTGCGTTTCGCCGTGCAGTGCCACGCCCAGCAGTCTTGCCCGCGTCGTCTGCGCCTTGGCCGAAGTGATCGCGACCTTCTGGCCGACAAGCTGGTTGACCAGGGTGGACTTGCCCGCATTGGGGGCGCCGATCACGGCCACAAGGCCGCACTTCGGCTCTGCCTGTGTGCCAGTTTCGGTATTTGTCTCGGTCACCCGTACTTCTCCATAAATAAACGTGCGGCTTCTGTTTCGGCGTCCTGTTTGCCGCTTGCAGTTGCTTCGACTTCGCCAACCTTGTGGACGCTGACCTGCACGGTGAACTTGCGGGCATGGTCCGGCCCGTCTGTCGATACAACTGTATATTCCGGCGGACGGCGACGATTGCCTGCGGCCCATTCCTGGAGCGCGCTTTTGGGGTGTTTCGACTGGCCGTCCTTGCCGTCAATCGCGCTCTGCCAGAATTTGCGGATCAGGTCCTGCGTTGCGTCATATCCCGCTTCGACAAAATTGGCGCCGATCAGCGATTCCATGATGTCGCCGAGCACATTGTCGCTATCCTGCGCGCCGTCATCGCGTGCCTGCTTGCCCATCAGGACATGCGGCGCGATGCCGATTTCGCGGGCCCGCGCTGCGCAGGCACCCTTGGATACGAGCGCGTTGAGGCGCTGTGCCATCTTCCCTTCGGCTGAGCTGCCATCGGCATAGAGCCAATGGGCGATGGTCAGGCCAAGGACGCGGTCGCCCAGGAATTCGAGCCGTTGATAATCGCGCGGCGCGCCGATGCTGCCGTGGGTAAGCGCTTCGCTCCACAGCGCTTCGTCTTTTACCGCAAAACCGCAATCCTCAAGCCAACCGCGTGTATCTGCGCCCAGACCGGTCATATCCCGCGCATCATCCGGTTCCAGCGCGCGGCGGAAAACCATGTCCAGGGCAGCGTCCACTGCGCGCTGCCATCGGTGGACCAGTACATGAAGCTTGCCTCTGCCACGAGGAAGTCCTGTCCGACCAAACCGATACCGCCGCCCGGTTCAGCCCGGAAACGGCTATCGAGCGAATTGTCGCGGTTGTCGCCCATCAGGAACAGCTTGCCTTCGGGAACGATGACGGGCGCGGTATTGTCCTGCGGCAGATTGCCCATGTCGAGAATGTTGTAGGATACGCCGGTCGGCAGCGTTTCCCGGTACTGGGTGTAGCTGCAGGACGGGCCTTCGGGGCCGGAAATGCGCGTGCCGCGGCAATCATCGCCGGGGATCATGGGCAGAACGAAATCCTCGATCCGCTCCATCCCAACAGCTTCGCCGTTCAGCTGGAGCACGCCGTCCACCATCTGCACACTGTCGCCGGGCAGGCCGATGACGCGTTTGATGTAATCGGACTGGTCGATGGGATGTTTGAAGATCACGATATCGCCGCGATCGGGCTGGCTTGCCAGAATGCGGCCATCGCCCATGTCGACGTCGAACGGCAGCGAGTAGCGGGAGTAGCCGTAGGACCATTTCTGCGAGAACAGGTAATCGCCCACCAACAGGCGCGGCATCATGCTTTCGGACGGAATGTTGAAGCTGGTGAAGAAGAACGTGCGGAAAATTACCACCACGATCACCAGCTTGATGAGGAAGATGCCAAAGCTCTTCCAGTCTTCCTTCTCCTCCGGCTTGTCCGCTTTAGCGGCCTTGGCCTTCGCAGATACGGGCTCTTCGATCTCTCTGATATGGTCTTGCGTCATCGGGCGAAGGTCATGTTGCGCGAAGCGCGCCGCGTCAAGCAAATCGGGCGCAAGGCTGACGAATTTGCGGGGTTGCAATCGTGGCCGCAAGAGAGCAGCGCAAGCCGGCAGACCCGGCCAAGATAAAGGAAAAACCGTTGACCCTGACACGCGACGAGGCATGGCAAAATCTCGCCCTTCATCCCGATCCCACGCTGGAAGAGCTGTTCGCCGCTGATGTAGAGCGGGTGGAAAAGTTCGCCAAACGGCTTGAACTGAGCACGGGAGAGGCAGGGTGCGGCATCCTGTTCGATTGGTCCAAGACGCATCTGACCGAAGATCTGCTGACTGAATTCGAAGCGTTGGCAGAGGCCGCGGGCTTTGACGATATGCGCGACAAGATGTTTGCCGGCGAAATGGTCAATCCGACAGAGCGACGCGCGGCGGAACATACCGCATTGCGCGGGGTCGGCCTCGATACCAGCGTTGAAGAAGCGGAAGCTCTGCGGGAGCGGATGAAGCTGCTCACCATGGCGCTGCACGAGGGCACACTCGGAGAGATCAAGCACCTCATTCATGTCGGCATCGGTGGCAGCGCGCTTGGCCCGGCGTTGGCAGTCGATGCGCTGGCGCGTGATATGCCGGTGGTTAACGTGCATGTCGTCTCCAACATTGACGGCGTGGCTTTGGAAGAAGCCTTTGCCGCGTGCGATCCGGCGACGACCTTCGTGGCTGTTGCGTCCAAGACCTTTACCACCATCGAAACGATGACCAATGCGCAAAGCGTGCTGAAATGGCTGGCTGACAGCGGCGTGGATGATCCCACGGGCCGCGTCATCGCTCTCACCGCCGCGCCGGAAAAGGCCGTGGAGTGGGGCGTCGATGAAACGCGTATCCTGCCTTTTGCCGAAAGCGTGGGCGGGCGGTATTCGATGTGGAGTTCCATCGGCTTCCCCGTAGCTGTCGCCGTGGGCTGGGACGATTTCCAGGCAATGCTGGACGGAGCAGCGCGCGTCGATGCGCATTTCCGCGACACAAACGGGCGCGACAATCTGCCGCTGCGTGCAGCTTTCGCAGACCTGTTCTACTCTCGCATCAAGGGCGCGCAGACCCGCGCCGTATTCGCCTATGACGAACGGCTGCGGCTGCTGCCGGACTATCTGCAACAGCTGGAAATGGAATCGAACGGCAAAAGCGTGACGGTCGATGGAGAGCCTTCCGGTCCGACCGCGCCGATCACATGGGGCGGGGTGGGCACCGATGCGCAGCACGCGGTGTTCCAGTTGCTGCACCAGGGCACGCATCTGATCCCTGTTGATTTCATCGCAAGTGTGGAGGCGGGCGATACGCTGGACGCGGCGCATCATACGATCCTGCTGATGAACTGCTTTGCCCAAGGCGCGGCGCTGATGGCGGGCAAGCATTCAGACGATCCGCATCGCAATTACCCCGGCAACCGCCCCTCCGCCACGATCCTGTGCGACGACCTGGACGCGATGACCTTCGGCGCACTGGTGGCCTTCCACGAACATCGCACCTTCGCCAATGCCGTGCTGATGAACATCAATCCGTTCGACCAGTTCGGCGTGGAACTGGGCAAGGAAATCGCCAACAAGATCGAAAAGGGCGGGGAGCGGTTCGATGCGAGTACGGAGGCGCTGCTGAAGGCGGCTGGGCTTGGGTGATGAAGCAAACCGTGCCTCAATAAACCCATCCCCGTTCGCCCTTAGCTTGTCGAAAAGGCAATGGCAGGAGGGGTGTCAGGTTGCATTTGCCTCCGCACTCAACACGACCTAAGCCCTGCACATGACCTTCCAACTCATCTTCGCCATCGTATGGGCCATCATTCTGGCGATAGGGGGAGGGCTGCTTACGAAAATCGAGCAGTGGTATTTCGATCTCGAAAAGCCAAGCTGGCAGCCGCCTGACTGGCTGTTCGGTCCCGCATGGACGACGATTTTTCTGCTTTCCGCATGGGCGTTCGTGCGCAGCTATCCGGCAGCAGAAGCGGCGGGGGAGGCCAACTTCCTCATCGCGCTCTACGTCATCAACGGCATTGCCAATTTCGTTTGGTCACCGGTGTTTTTCACCCTGCGCCGTCCGGATTGGGCGCTGATAGAAGTGCCGTTCCTGTGGCTTTCCGTCCTCGCGCTCACGGTGTTTCTGCGGCAGTGGGATGTCCTCGCCAGCTGGCTGATCGTGCCCTATCTGGTGTGGGTCAGTTTTGCGACGATCCTGAATTGGAAAATCGTGCAGTTGAACAAGCCTTTCGGCGGACCTGTTAACACCTGACACGCGAAATGCTTTGACATTCATGCTGCGCTGCACCACATGGGCTGCATCGAAGCGCGTGCCAGCGTGAAGCGGCGGTAGTGAGAAAGCTACAAGCCCCAGCAGCCCTTCGGTTCTTCTAATAGACTTCCCTTTTCACGCGGGTCGTTTGACACCCGCGCCGCGAGAGCTGTTGCTCTGCGCGCCGCATATTATGCGAGTTTACTACACACCATGACTACTCAATTCACAGACCTCGGTCTGTCGCAGCCCATCCTGCAAGCGCTGGATATGAAGGGCTACAAAGAGCCTACACCGATTCAGGCGCAGGCCATTCCGGCGGTTCTTCAGGGCCGCGACCTTCTGGGTATTGCGCAAACGGGCACCGGCAAGACCGCTGCTTTCATGCTTCCCAGCATCGATAACTTGCGCAAATCCGACAAACAGATCCCTTTCAAGAGCTGCCGTATGCTGGTTCTCGCCCCGACGCGTGAACTGGCCGGGCAGATCGCCGAATCCGCCAAGGATTACGGCGCACTTGCGGGCATGAAGGTCCACTCCATTGTCGGCGGAACCTCCGTCGGCAAGGACCGCAACAAGCTGCACCGCGGCACCGATATTCTGGTGGCGACACCGGGTCGTCTGCTCGATCTGATCGATCAGAAGGCATTGAACCTCTCCGGCGTCGAAGTGCTGGTTCTGGACGAAGCCGACCAGATGCTCGACCTCGGGTTTATTCACGCCCTGCGCCGCATCAGCGAGCTGGTGCCTGATAGCCGCCAGACCCTGTTCTTCAGCGCCACCATGCCGAAGCAGATCAAGGAACTGGTCAGCAAATATTGCAAAAACCCGGTCACCGTTTCGGTCACGCCGGCTGCCTCGACTGCAGAGCGCATCGACCAGTATCTGTATATGGTCCAGCAGGACGAAAAGCAGGCGCTGCTCGAAATGATCCTGCTCGAACGTCACCCGACGCCGGGCAAGTTTGAGCGGGTGCTGATTTTTACCCGCACGAAGCACGGGGCAGACCGTTTGGTGAAGAAGCTGGCGACTGCCAATATTCCCGCCAACGCGATCCACGGCAACAAGAGCCAGCCGCAGCGTGTTCGCGCTCTGGATGAGTTCAAGCGGGCGAAAACACCGATCCTTATCGCGACCGATGTGGCCGCGCGGGGGATCGACATTCCCGGTGTGAGTCACGTGATCAATTACGAACTGCCTAATGTGCCTGAACAATATGTTCACCGCATTGGCCGGACCGCGCGTGCCGGAGCCGACGGTATCGCCATCGCGTTCTGCGCCGAGGATGAGCGTCAGTATCTGAAGGATATCTGCCGCAACACCGATGCCGAGTTCGAGCGTTTGGACTTGCCGGAAAACTTCCGTGCCGTTGTCGAAGGTGTCGGCCCGACGAAGCCTGCCGCAAAGCAGCAACAGCAGCGCGTCAAGCCCAAGCCGCGTGGCGGTTCTGCCGAACGCAGCCGTCATTCCGGTGGCGGTTCCGGTGCCGGCGGACGTCCACAGGGCGGCCGTGGCGGCCAGGGTGGTCAGCGCAGCGGCCAAGGCGGCCAGCAGCGTCGCCGCGGCGGCGGCGGCGGTGGTGGAGGTGGCGGTGGAAACCGCGGCCGCTCACAAGGCTAAGGCTGACAATTTCCGGTCTTTCCCAAGGCCAATCCTAGCCAAATATTAAGCATCAAAGCCCAAGGCTTCCCGTCATGTATTATGACGGGGAGCTTTTGGCGCGATGATCAGGTCCAAGACTACGCTGGTGGTCGGCGCAGGCGCCTCTTGCGAATTGCAATTCCCCGATGGCCGCGAATTGCTCGCACGCATTGCAGCGGGTTTCGATTTCCAGCGTCTTGGCGGCGGACTTGAAAGTGCAGACATCGCTGCGATGGCCGCGCATATCGCCGCGATTGCAAAAAAGGCGCGGGTCAAGAAAGACGATCTGCAGGAAGCGGGACAGATCATCCGCTCTGCCGCGCGCATATCCCATTCCATCGATGCCATACTCGAACAGCACGGCGACAATCCGATGGTGCTGGCGGTCGGCAAGCTGGCCATCGCGCATTACATTCTGGAGGCAGAGGCCGCATCACCGCTGGGCAGTGAGCCTCGCGACCCCGGCGATCTGCCAGTTCGCGGAACGGAAAACTGGCTGTTCCAGCTGTCGCGTGCCGTGGTCAACGGTGTCCCCCGTGCCAAGGCGGAAAGCTGCTTCGACAATCTTTCGATCCTGTCTTTCAATTATGACCGGTCAATCGAGAATTACCTGCCTTGGGCACTGCACATGGCATTCGGCATGAGCCTGACAGAGGCGCGCGCACTGGTGGCCGAAAAGCTGCGCCTCACGCATATTTACGGCACGCCCGGGAAGCTGGAATGGCAAGGCGGCAACATGCCGGTGGCCGATTGGGGCACGAGTGAGCCAGAGGATTTCCCGTCAGTTGTCGAACAAATCCACACTGCAACAGAGCGAACCGAACAGCGCGGCTTCAAGCGGCAATTGCTAGGCGAGGTCCTGCAGGGCAAGCGGCTCGTTTTCCTCGGCTTCGGCTTCGACGCGATGAATTGCGCCATGCTGTTCGATGCGCCGTTCGAACACAATCCCGATGTTCTGGTTACGATGCCGGGCGCGAGTGAGACGGAGCGGGGTGCGGTCATGCGGCTCCTGAAACGGCAGGCCGGGATCAGGGATGACGGCCTGGTTACGCTGGAGAATTTGCGCGCCTGGCAATTGATGCGCGACTACGGCTCCTTCCTGGAAAGCTAGAAAAGCCGAAACCTTCTGAACCCTTGCACGGTTGCGGGACGTATAGAGTTGGACCATAGCGCGCACCACGCGCCAAAGGAGCCAATCTGCATGTCCGACACTTACGACTTCGACCTTTTTACCATTGGTGCCGGATCAGGCGGCGTCCGCGCAAGCCGCGTTTCCGCAGCGCACGGTGCGAAGGTTGCCATAGCCGAAGAGCACCGCGTCGGGGGAACATGCGTCATTCGCGGCTGCGTGCCGAAAAAGATGCTCGTCTACGGCGCGCATTTTGCGGAAGATCTGGAAGATTGTAAGCGTTTTGGCTGGGAGATCGGTGAACGCAGCTTCGACTGGAAAGTGCTGCGCGACAATGTGCTGGACGATGTCACCCGAATCGAGGGCGCCTATACAGACACGCTGGAAAATCACGACGTTACCATCTTCAAAGAACGCGCCGAAATTACCGGGCCGCATGAAATCACGCTGGCGAGCGGCAAGGTCGTCACCGCGAAATACATCCTGATCGCAACCGGCGCGCGGCCGCGCCTGCCGGAATGCCAGGGCGCGGACCACGGTATTACCTCTAACGAGGCATTCCACCTCGACAAACTGCCAAAGCGCATCGTGATCGCAGGCGGCGGCTACATCGCCAATGAATTTGCCGGCATTTTTAACGAATTTGGTTGTGAAGTAACGCTGGTCAACCGCGGCGACACCTTGCTGCGCAGCTATGACGAGGCTGTCCGCGACCGGCTGCTGCAAATCTCGATGACCAAGGGTATCAATTTCAAATTCAATACGGTCTTCGAAAGCGTGAAACCCTGCGACGACGGCGGTTTCTACGTCAAGATGTCGGATTCGGATGAGGAACACGTCGATCAGGTGATGTGGGCGGTTGGCCGCGTGCCCAACACCGAAGGGCTTGGTCTAGCCGCAGCCGGGGTCGACGTGGGCGATGGCGGCGAGATCAAGGTCGATCGGTTCAGCAAGACCAATGTCGATCATATCTACGCCGTGGGCGATGTGACCGACCGCGTGCAATTGACGCCCATCGCGATCCGCGAAGGGCAGGCCTTTGCAGATACCGTGTTCGGCGGGTTGGAGCCTGTCGCGGTAGACCACTCCTGCGTTCCCAGTGCCGTTTTCAGCCATCCGCCTATCGCCGCTGTTGGCATGACCGAAGGCGAGGCGAAGAACGCGCTGGGTTCAGTCAAAGTCTATCTGTCCGATTTCCGCCCGATGAAGAACGTTCTCGCAGGCCGCAACGAACGATCCCTGTTCAAGATGATCTGTGACGGGGACACTGGCCGGATTGTGGGCATCCACATGATTGCGCCCGAAGCCCCTGAAATGATGCAGGCCGCTGCAATCGCGGTGAAAGCAGGGCTGACCAAGGCTGATTTCGACGCGACCGTGGCGATCCACCCGACGATGGCGGAAGAGCTCGTTCTTATGCGCTGAACGGCGCATTCAGCCCCTTGCAATTTGCGGCGAGTAAAGTGGCGGAATGGAAGATTTCATGCGCTATTTCATGCTTTTGCCGCTGATAGCTATCGCCGCCTGCGGAACTGACGGGAACGAATTCAACTCCAATCCCCGCAAGTATGCAACGCAGCTTGAAGCGCCCAGTCCCGACTACGGCGCGCTGATGGCCGGTGCGCTTCAGGTGGAGCAGGCCGAATCGCGCCGTGAATCGGCGGCGCAGGCTCCGCCCGATGCAAAGGCAATTGGTGAACTGTGGGTCAGCCGGCTCGAGCAGCGGGACGCATTGATGAGATACGGCCTGGCGGGGAAGGACGACAATTCGCCAATCCAATCCATCGATACCTTGCTCACGGCAGAGGAATTTGACGCTTGGGTCGCCGAAAACGGCTGGAGCGCGCCTCCGCATATCCGGTGGTATTTCCAGCAGCCGCTCATCGCATCTGCCGTAAGCGAGACAGCTCTGCCGGGCGTGCGAACCTGGCCGGCATCGCAAATTCGCACAGGCTGGCAGATGGAAGCAGCCTTTTCGGGCAAGATATTCCTGAGAGATGGCTGCGTCTTCATGCAGGGTTTTCGCGATGGCGATGAAGAAAAGCTGGCATGGTTTCATGCCGAAACCGGCCTGGATATGGACGCCGAAGGCTATTACGTCCTTATCAACCGGGTCACCGGAGAAATCTCTGCGCGACTGGGCGAAACGACGACTTGGGCCGGGCCAAACCCTCTTGATCAGGACGATCCGCAAATTGCGGCATACCGCGAAACCTGCGGCGATTACGAGGTGGAAGGGGTTGGCAACCCGGAGGCGAACGAACGCATGTATGTAATTTATCCGCATCTGCGCCAGTCACCTGACAGCGCCCCGCCGCCGGGCATCGAATGACCTTCCCGCTGTTCACCATCGGTTATGCGCGCGCTGCTCAGGACAGTCTGATCCACACTCTGGTTGAAACGGGAGTGGAAGTGCTTGCCGACGTGCGCGCGCTGCCCAATTCCCGCCGCCCGGGTTTTTCGAAGAATTCGCTGGCCGCTGCGGTGCAGGAAGCCGGTATTGAATACCGTCATTTCAAATGTTTGGGCACTCCGAGGGATGGCCGCGAAGCCGCCCGGCGGGGTGATCGTGCCACTTTGCGCCGCGTGTACGAAGGTCAATTACAGCTGCCCGAAGCTCTGGCGCAGATGGCAGAATTGCAGTCAATCGCGCGGGGCCAGCCCACCTGCCTGCTGTGCTATTGTGAAGAGACGGCCGATTGCCACCGTGCGTTGCTGATCGAGCATGCATTTGCTGACCGGGAAACTATCGATCTGCACGCCTCTACAGGCCCCACTTGAAACATCTCTCGCTTCGCCGCAGAAGGGCAAGCACAAGAGAAAAATCAGAGAGGGTCCTCAATGCTGCTTCACGCCAGAACCTTGCGCTTCATGCTACCCCTCTGCGCCATGCTGCTGCCAGCGAGCGTTGCGGCGCATGATCCCGAGCATGGCGAGTGGTCCATCGCACTTCATGGCGGGGCAGGGACGCTGGAACGGTCTGCAATGACACCGGAGCGGGAGGCGGAATATACCGCCTCTTTGCAGGCTGCACTTGACGCCGGCGCGGCAATACTGCGCGACGGCGGCACTTCGGAAGATGCCGTTCTGGCAGTCATAACCCTGCTGGAGGATGATCCCCTGTTCAATGCCGGGCGCGGCGCGGTGCTGACGTGGGATGGCGGCATTTCACACGATGCTTCGCTGATGCTGGGTGAAACCCGCGCGGCCGGTTCGATTGCGGGCGTTTCCACCGTGCGCCACCCGATCTTGCTGGCCCAGGCGGTAATGCAGGATGGCCGTCACGTGCTGCTGAGCGGAGGAGGTGCAGAGGAGTTCGCGGACGACACGAGTCTGGAGCGGGAAGATAGCGAGTGGTTCATAACAGCGCCCCGCCTAGAGGCGCTGGAACGGTACCGGTCGCGTGAAATCTCTGCTGTCGATGATGAACACCGTTATGGCACGGTCGGCGCGGTGGCGCGGGACCGTGCGGGCAATCTGGCGGCTGGCACTTCCACCGGCGGAATGACCGGCAAACGATGGGACCGCATCGGTGACAGTCCGATCATCGGTGCAGGGACCTATGCCGACAATGGCGCCTGCGCAGTTTCAGCGACGGGAACCGGCGAGTATTTCATCCGCGCCGTGGTGGCGAAATCCATTTGCGATCTGATGGAACTGGCCGGCATGGGCCCTCAGGAAGCGGGCGACAATCTGATGGCAGAGGTGGCCGAACTTGGCGGAGATGGCGGCGTAATCGTCATTTCTCCGCAGGGAGAAACCGCCTTTTCGTTCAACACGTCCGGCATGTATCGCGGCCGTGCAGACAGCAACGGCATGAATGAAATCGGCATTTTTTCCGAAGAGGACTGAAAGGGACCTAGAGGCTCTTGAGCTGAGCTGAAAGAAACTCGGCAACGTCCGCCAGTGCCACTTCACGGTCTAGAAAAGCGTCTCCGATCCCGCGCAGCAGAATAAAGGGCAGGGTGCCTGCATCCATCTTTTTGTCATGCAGCATATGATCGGCCAGCGCCTGTCCATCGCAACTTATGTCCAACGACGAAATCTCTGTCGCCAGACCGGCTGCGGCTATGGCAGATGTGATCCGAACGGCATCCTGATCGGAGAAATATCCGCGCCGGGCAGAATACCGCGCAGCCAGCACCATGCCCATGGCAACAGCTTCACCGTGCAGTAATCGGTCTGAATAGCCCGTTTCCGCCTCCAATGCGTGGCCGAATGTATGACCGAGGTTTAGCAGTGCGCGCGCTCCGGAAGTTTCCCGCTCGTCCTCCGCGACGATCCGCGCCTTTGCAGCCACGCTGGCGGTGACGGCATGTTCAACGGCTTCGCGGTCGTGGGCCAGCACCTTGCCGCCATTTGCCTCACACCAGGCGAAGAATTCGGCATCGCCCAGAATGCCGTATTTGATGACCTCGGCATATCCGCAGGCCATTTCCCGCAGGGGCAGGGATTCCAGCGCGGCGGTGTCTGCCAACACCAGCGATGGCTGGTGGAAGGCGCCGACAAGGTTCTTGCCTGCCGCGACATTTATCGCCGTCTTGCCGCCGACGCTGGAATCGACCTGCGCCAGCAAGGTTGTGGGAAGCTGCACGAAACCGCAGCCGCGCTTCAGGATCGATGCCGCAAACCCGGTGAGGTCGCCAATCACCCCGCCACCAAGAGCGAATATCGTGTCGCCGCGTTCCACCCCGAGATCGAGCAGCCAGTCGATAAGCTCCTGCAAAACCTCCCAGCTTTTGGCGCCTTCGCCCGGCTCCGTGATGAACCATTCGATTTCGTATCCGTCAGACGCGAGGGAGTGCGCTACCCGCTCTGCGTGATGGGCAAAAACATTCTGGTCGGTGACGAAGGGAACCTTGCGGCGGCGGTCATATCCCCCCGCATGGTACCGTTCGATATATTCGCGGGCATGGTGCAGCGTTTCGTCCAGCAGTCCATGCCCGACCTTCACCACATAGCTGCGGCCCGCGAGATCGACCTTTACTTCAGCCATTGATCGAGCCTTTCCAGAATGCGCGCCACCGCCACGTGATGCGGGCCAGTGTCGCTTTTCACATGAATCGGTGCCTGCGAATATGCAGGTTCACGCTCTGCCTTCATTTTTGCGATCTTTGCGGGAATATCGCCCGTGCGCAGCAAAGGCCGGCGATCATTACGGCTGACCCGCTCCACCAACGTATCGAGCTCCGCATCGAGCCAGATTGCGACGCCCTGCTGAAGAATCAGTTCGCGCGTCTCGGGCTGCAGAAACGCTCCGCCTCCGGTCGCGATCACGCATCCGGCACCGCTTTCTTCCATCAATCGCGCAATCACGCGCCGTTCGCCGTCGCGGAAGTAATCTTCACCGAATTTGTCGAATACTTCGGCGACGGACATATTGGCCGCTTCGACGATTTCGTCATCGGCGTCGGTGAAGTCCATTTCTAACGCGGCGGCAAGCTTTCGCCCCACGGTGGACTTCCCCACGCCCATCATGCCAACCAGAACCAGCGGTCCGCGCAGGCGCGCGCGGATAGAGCGGATCAAAGTCTCATCAGGTAGATCACGGGCAATGGTCATTGCCGCATGGCCTATAGTTGGGCTAACCGCGCTGGCAAGGTCGCCGCGAACTTTGTCCGGATGGCGATGAGAGAAACGGGAAGCTGTTGCACGGTGTCAAAACGCCTGATGTACATTCTGATTGCCTCCGGGGTGGCGCTGCTGTTGCTGCTGGTGGTAGCATGGCTGGATGGCGGTCAGGTGGAACAACGCCAGATAGTGCAGCCTGTATCCGTGCCGGAGAATAATCTGTGAAGCGAATTGCATTCCTGCTTGGCGGCGCGGCTTTGGCGCTGACCTCCACGACATTTCTGGCGAGCGGTGCGCTTGCCACTGGCGGATCTGCGACGGGTCCGGAGGATCTTCTCCCGCCTGCATTCCGCAATCCGCCGCCCCAGTCCACGTCCACTCCGACGCCGACTGCAACGCGCGCGCCCACGCCAGCACCCGCGGCGACGCGAACCGCAGCGCCTGGCGGCCCTTCCAATGGTTCGACCTCTGCTCCGGTGGTGCAGCCTTTGCCGGGTGACGGCGGCAGCAGCTCCGGTCCCAGCGCAGCGCCGAGCGGTCCGTCATTGCCGAGCGATTTTCCATCGCTCAGAGAGCTGGAGGCAATGGAGGCTGATGAAGTGGACGCGGTCCTCGGCCTGCGTCCCAAGTTCGATATTCCTGCAGCCGCGCGGCGCTCCGTCGCCGAGGTGGGCGTGCTTTCCGAAGCCGAAGGAGGTTTTCCGGTAGGTTCGCTGGCTGGGCAACCTGCTCGCCTGGTGCGCGCCGCTCTGGTTGCCAGCGATGGCCCTCTGGTCTCACGCTGGGGCCACATCCTGATGCGCCGTGTTCTGGCAAGCCGCATGGACGCTCCTGCTGGCATGAACGGCGTTGATTTCGCAGCACTGCGATCGCGCGCGCTGAACCGGATGGGAGAAGGCGCCGTTGCCCGCACATTGGTTCAGGACGTGGACGGTGCCAATTACAACAAGGCGCTGATCGACGCAGCCTTCGATTCCTATATGGCAACGGGCGACGTGCTTGGCATGTGTCCGAATGCGCGGCTGCAACCCGATCTGCGTGATGACGGCGAATGGCAATTGTTGCAGGCAATCTGCTCTGCCTATCTTGGCGAGGCGCGTAGCGCCGACCGCAGGCTTAACAGGGCACTTGGCAACGGAATCGCTCCAGAGATCGATATACGACTGGCACAGCGTTACGCAGGCGCAGCGGCAGAGGCCGGCCGCGCGGTGAATATCGAATGGGACGGCGTGGATGAACTGACGCCGTGGCGATTTGCATTGGCGCGCGCACTCGGCGTGGAAGTTCCTGCTGACCTTCTCAGCAGTGCCTCTGGCCGTATAAATCTGAGCGAAGTTCTGATCCCGGCATCGCCATTGATGGACCGCGTGGCAGCGTCCGACCGTGCGGGCGCGCGCGGTGTCCTTTCGTCGGCTGCAATGGTCGATCTGCATGCGCAATTGTGGTCCAGTGACGAATATTCCCAAGAGGAAAAGGGCACGGCGGACCTGCTGCGCCAGGCATATGCTGCCCCGACCGTCGCGGCTCGCATCGCCGCCATGCGCCAATTGTGGGAAGGTGATGAAAGCTTTGGCCGCCATGTTCTGACAGCTTACGCGGCGGCGCGGGTGCCTGTGCGGGAAGATCTGGCGGCAGATGCTGCCCCGCTGATTGCGTCGATGCTAGCCGCCGGGCTCGATCGCAGCGCGATGCGCTGGGGCAGCGCGGTTGAAGAAGGGAGCGAAGCCTGGGCTTTGCTCGCTCTCGCGCAGCCGGAACGCAGCGATACGGTCAGCTCCGGCGCTGTCAGCGATTTCATCGACGAAGATATCAGTACCGAGCAGCGCAAGTCTGCATTTCTGGTCGCTGGGCTTGCGGGACTGGGGCGGCTGGACGCGGATGATTTTGCTGATTTTGCTGACGATCTGGGCGTCAATTACACCCGCTCCAGTGCATGGAGCGACAAAATTGGCCGCGCTGCGCAGGTGGACAATCCGGCACTGGTTGCGTTGCTGGCGGGGTTGGGAATGCAAGGGACAAGCTGGGACCAGATGACCCCGCGCCATTTGTATCACATCGTGTCGGCCCTTAACCGCGTCGGCCTTTCTGCCGAGGCAAGGATGATCGCCGCGGAGGCGGTCGCCCGCGGATAGGGCGGGGCGCGGCTGCGGTGGCCTCCACAATCGACAGCTTTCTTGCAATGCTGGCAGCAGAGCGCGGCGCAGCGGCCAATACGCTGGTCGCTTACCGGCGGGATCTGGAAGGCAGCGAAGCGGTTGTCGGCAATCTGGACACTGCATCGCGCGACGATCTGGCCAGGCTGACATCCGCCTGGGCTGATCTGGCCCCGTCGACTGTCGCCCGAAGGATTTCGGCTTTGCGCCAGTTTTACGGCTTTTGCATGGATGAAGGCCTGCGAGAGGATGATCCATCCAGCGCCATTCCGCGCCCGCAAGCCCGCCGTCCGCTGCCAAAAATACTCTCGCATGAAGACATCGAGAAAATCTTTACGCGCGCGGAGGAGGATGCCGCAGGCGATAGTCCGGCCGCGGTGCGGATGCTGGCGCTGCTGGAGTTGTTGTATGGTTCAGGGCTGCGCGCAAGTGAGCTTGTCGCCTTGCCCGTCAGCGCCGTGCCGCGCGATGCGCCGTTCCTGACAATCACGGGCAAGGGCGGCCAGCAGCGCATGGTGCCCGTATCACGCCGCGCGCAGGCAGCATTGACCAGATGGATGGCAGTGCGGGCTGGCGATGCCTCGCCGCAGCTTTTCCCGTCCCGCAAGGGACATATCAGCCGTATCCGACTGTTTCAGATGGTCAAAGCACTGGCCGCGCGCGCGGACCTTGATCCGGCGAAAGTCAGCCCGCACGTCCTGCGCCATGCCTTTGCCACGCATTTGCTGGAAGGCGGGGCGGACCTGCGGGTCCTGCAAACAATGCTCGGTCATGCGGATATCTCGACGACGCAAATCTACACCCATGTCGATTCCGCGCGGCTTGTGGCTCTGGTGAACGAGCGACACCCTCTTGCAGGCAAGGGCGCAGGGGGGTAGCGGCACAAAATGGCTTCATTCCTTGAATTTGAAAAACCGGTTGCAGAGCTCGAAGCGAAGATCGCTGATCTGCGGTCCGCTGCCGGCGTGGACGGCGATGTCGATATTTCCAACGAATTGCAGCGGCTCGAACTGAAGAGCGCGCGGCTTCTGGAAACCACATATTCCAACCTTTCACCGTGGCAGAAAACGCAGGTTGCGCGGCATTCTTCCCGCCCGCATTTTCATGATTATGTGGCACTGGGTTTCGATCACTTCATGCCGCTGGGCGGTGATCGCCTGTATGGTGACGATCAGGCCATCATGGGCGGGCTGGCGACGCTGAAAGGCCGCAAGATCGTGCTGATCGGCCATGAAAAGGGCAATGATACCGAAAGCCGCATCCGGCACAATTTCGGGATGGGCAAGCCGGAGGGTTACCGCAAGGCTATCCGCCTGATGGAACTGGCCGACAGGTTCGCCCTGCCGGTGGTGACGCTGGTCGATACATCCGGCGCGTTTCCCGGCATCGAGGCGGAAGAACGCGGGCAGGCGGAAGCCATCGCTCGGTCGACGGAGGCTTGCCTCGGTCTCGGCGTCCCGATGGTCGCAGCGATCGTGGGTGAGGGCGGTTCCGGCGGCGCGGTGGCTCTGGCCAGTGCGGAGCGGGTGCTGATGTTCGAACACGCGGTGTATTCCGTGATCTCTCCTGAAGGCTGCGCATCGATCCTGTGGCGCACTGCGGAAAAGGCCCCGCAGGCGGCAGAGGCGATGAAGCTGACGGCGCAAAATCTGCTTGATCTCAAAGTGATAGACCGGATTGTGGAGGAGCCTGTGGGCGGCGCCCACCGTGATCCTGCTGCGGCAGTCGCCAGCCTTGTCGATGCGATCGACGATGAACTGGAATCGCTCAGCGTGCTCCCGCCGGAACAGCTTAAAAGGCAGCGCGAAGACCGCTTCCTTGCCATCGGCAGCGACCTCCCCGGCTGAGCGTAGATCGGCTTTCATAGATTGTAGCGGGAACATTGCGGCAGCCTGGTTGGTTCACTTCCCAATCATCGGGCATCATTCATGCCTGTTTTAAATGGGTTGGAGGAAAACCGCATGTCGCATCCGTTATCTCGTAAAATCAGGGCAGCCGCTGTTGCCGGTGTCGCATCGCTCGCGCTTTCTGCGTGTGCCACCATTCCAGGTGCCAATATTGCACCCGGTTCGCCGATTACGGCAGAAGAAGCCGCGCAGGGGGCGGAGTATCACCCGCAGTTCGTGGCCGAATTCGGCGGCGAAATGACCGGACCATATGCCAATTATGTCCAGCAGGTCGGTGCCAATGTCGCAGTCCAGTCCGGCCTTGCAAACAGCCGTGATGCGTTCGACGTTACCTTGCTGAATTCCAGCGTAAACAATGCCTTCGCCGTTCCCGGCGGATATGTTTACGCGACGCGCCAGCTCGTCAATCTGATGAACAACGAGGCAGAGCTTGCCGCCGTCCTTGGCCACGAAGTCGGCCATGTGGCAGCGCGTCACTCTGCCCGCCGTCAGGCAGCGGCGCAGCGCAACCAGATCCTCGGCGTTGGCGGGGCAATTCTCTCTTCAGTCTTGCTTGGCGGTAACAACCCGATTGGCCAACAGCTCTCCCAGCTTTCATTGCAAGGCTCGCAGCTCGCCACGCTCAGCTATTCGCGCAACCAGGAACTTGAGGCCGACCAGCTTGGCATCCAGTACCTGAACGGTGCCGGTTATGACCCGCGGGCTATGGCTACGTTGCTGCAGAGCCTGGCTGCGCAGAACCAGCTCGATGCGCAGTTGCAGGGCCGCGACAATGCGACGATCCCGGAATGGGCATCAACTCACCCTGATCCAGCCAGCCGCGTGCAGAATGCTGCGCAATTGGCAGGCAGTGCGACCGGTCTAACCAATCGCGAAACATTCCTGAGCCGCATCGACGGCATGATCTACGGCGATGACCCGGCGCAGGGAGTGATCGAGGGGCGGCAATTCATCCACCCCGAACTGCGCCTCAGCTTCACCGCACCGCAGGGCTTTTACATGATCAACGGCACCCGTGCCGTGTCGATCAATGGCGATGCAGGCCGCGCCCAGCTGACTACCGGCCCGTACAACAATGATCTGAACGCCTATCTTCGCTCTGTCTTTCAGGCGATTGGCGGTGAACAGCAGCAGCTTGCTCCGGCCAATATCCAGCGCACCACGGTAAACGGATTGCCAGCCGCATATGGCACAGCCACCGTTAACAATGGCCAGCAGCAGGTGGATGTCACTGTATTTGCATACGAGTTTTCACCCAATCAGGCCTTCCACTTCCAGGCGATTACCCCTGCGGGCCAGGCTGGTACGTTCAATTCGTTGTTCAACTCGATGCGCCGTATCACCGCCAGCGAAGCGGGCAGCGTTGTTCCGCGCCGCGTCGACATTGTAACCGCCGCGCGCAGCGATACCGTCGCATCCCTGGCAAGGCGGATGGCTTATACCGATGGACAGGAAGCTCGCTTCCGCGTGCTCAACGGTCTGGGTGCAAGCGGCCAGCTTGTTCCGGGGCAGCAGTACAAGATCGTCGTTCGGTCCAACTGACCTCGCACTCGGTGCTAACCGCCCGATAAAAAGGGGCCGCTCCTGATGGGGCGGCCCTTTTGCGTTCAGCGGACTGAGTTCACAACGTACGCAAACAGAAAGGGCGGCGAGTTTCCTCGCCGCCCTCCGATTAATTGCTGTAGCAGCGTGCCTATTATGGCGTGTTGCTGTTTTCCAGCTCGGTCTTCACGGTGTTGAAGGTCGTGCTGAGTTCGTTGCCGAGGCTCTGCATTGCAGTGATGGCGGCAACAGCTGATAAGAGCGGCAATCAGGCCATACTCGATGGCGGTTGCACCCTGCTCGTCGCGGATCATTTTCTTGAAGAAAGTCATTTTTAGTCTCCTGGTTTAAGTATTCGGTACCCGGTTCAATTGAATGAACAGATTGAACGATTTCCTGATTAAGGGGTATTCCTTGAGAAAGTCCTAACTCGGCTTCAGGAAGTTGCGTCGGCAATTTTGGTCGAAACACCGTCCCACATCGTTGTTGTCTCTGTCGCGAATCCCTGAAGAGCAGTGATCATGGCAATCACGATCAATGCGACGATGAGGCCGTACTCAACGGCCGTCGCGCCCCGGTCATCTTGCAAAAGCTGCTTCAAGTATTTGTTAGCCGACACAGGATTATTCCCTATTTGGTGGAACGCAGTGAAGCCGAAATGACGGGCAAGGTATTAAAAATTGGTTGAAGAGCGGCGCTGTTGTGGAAAATAATCCGACATGGTTGGCGGTTGTTGCACTGGCTTTGATGGATGGCGCAGGGCGGGTTCTGTTGCAGCAGCGGCCCGCAGACCGGCACCACGGGGGACTGTGGGAATTTCCCGGCGGCAAGGTGGAAAGCGGCGAGACTCCGCGGTCTGCGCTGGTGCGGGAGATTGAAGAAGAACTCGCGCTGGTCCTGAATCCGGCACTGCTTCATCCTGGCCCGTTTGCAGAAGAAAAGGGCGCAGCGCACATTGTCCTGTTTCTTTACACGTCGAACCAACCATGCGGCGTTCCGGCGGCACGTGACGGGCAGAAGTGGGGCTGGTTCGCCCAAGCAGAGGCGGCGCAGCTTGCGCTCGCCCCGATGGACCGGGCATTGCTCGGACAAATCGCGAATTCCATGCCATAGGGCCTTGCCAAGCAAACCGGTCCCCCTTATGTGCCCGCCTCTCAAGTGCGCCCGTAGCTCAGCTGGATAGAGTACCTGACTACGAATCAGGGGGCCGGAGGTTCGAATCCTTCCGGGCGCACCAATAAAGGCCATCCTTCGCCAGAAGGGTGGCCTTTATTGGTTGGGTCACGGGAAATTCGAACGGTTCGGAGTCGAAGCGAAGCGAAGACGGGTGCGCGCGCAGCGCGTGCCCAATCCTTCCGGGCGCACCAATAAAGGCCATCCTTCGCCAGAAGGGTGGCCTTTATTGGTTCTGCTGGTCGATGTACCTCAACTTGCCAAACCTGCACGAAGTCGGAACCTAGAGCGGTGCCCCACCGTTAATACGCCAAACCCAAATCAGGAGTATCCGATGAGCACCGACATTTTTGCCCGCTTGAAAGAAGACCACGAAGACCACCGCGCCATTCTGGACAAGCTGGCCGACACGAGCGGCGATACCGAGAAGCGCCGCGAGCTGTTCGAAAAGTTCACGCTGGACGTGAAAAGCCATGCCGCTGCTGAAGAGCAGGCACTGTATTCGACTATGCTGCGCAAGCCCGAATCCACAGACGAAACGCGCCATTCAGTCGCAGAGCATCATGAGCTGGACGAACTGATGAATGATCTGGCCGCAACCGATATGTCTTCGTCTGCATGGCTTACGAAGTTCAAGAAGCTGGACCATGAGTATCGCCACCACATCAACGAGGAAGAGGAAGATCACTTCCCCGACTTCGAGAAGCTCTTGACGGACGAAGACCGTCAGCACATGCGCAGCGTCTTCGATCGCCGGAAGAAAGCCGAGAAGGCTGACGCGGAAATGACCCCGGAAAAGATGGAAGACGCGAAAGACTGATCTTTCACGTTTAGATCTCGGTCCGGAGGTTCGTTTGGAAAATATCACAGACCGGGTCGAAGGATTCGTAGATAAGTCGACCGAGGCGGGTGTGTGGCGATATGCCCACGCCCGCCGCGTTCGTGTGGTGGTCGACGGGGAAGATTATTTCGATCTGATCCAGCAATCCATGCTGAAGGCGCGCCAGCGGATCCTGCTGATCGGTTGGGACTTCGATACGCGCATCCACCTAAGCCGGGGAAGGCGCTGGTGGGAAAAGGGCTGGAAGCGCGAATACCCCTCGCGGCTCGGCAGCTTTATCCTCTGGCTCAATCGCCATCGGCCCGATCTGGAAATCCGCATCCTGAAATGGAGCTACGGGGTCATGAAGTTCCTCGGGCGCGGGTCGATGATGATCGATCTTGCGCGCTGGTGGCGGCACAGCCGGATCGATTTCAAATTCGATACCAATCATCCTGTCGGCTGTTCGCATCACCAGAAGATCGTCGTAATCGATGATGATTTTGCGGTTTGCGGCGGGATTGATCTCACCAGCAGACGGTGGGACACGCGCGAACACAAGGAAGGTGACGAGCGCCGCAAGCAGCCTGGCAACTCCAAATATGAACCATGGCACGATGTGACCATGCTTATGGAAGGCGATATTGCGGGCGCGCTTGATGAACTTGGCAGGCAGCGCTGGATTACCGCTGGCGGAAAACCGTTGACGCCGCCCGAGCCCGATCCGGGTAGCGCATGGCCTGACGGGATCGAGGCGCATTTCGAAGATATTGAAGTGGGCATCGCCCGCACCCGCGCCGAACATGACGGGATGGCGAAGGTTGACGAGGTGGAACAGCTGTTCCTCAAACAGATCGCCGGAGCGAAACGTTTTGTGTACGCGGAAAACCAGTATCTGACATCCCGCACCATCTGCGAAGCGATTGCGAAGCGGCTTGAGGAAAAGGATCCGCCCGAGTTTATCTTTGTCATGCCCAAGACTGCCGAAGGGTGGATGGAAGAACAGGCCATGTCTCCTGCGCGCGCACAATTGGTGCAGGCGCTTGAAGAGCTGGACACGAAAGACCGCTTCCACCTCTATGTGCCGTACTCGAAATCCACGCCCATTTATGTGCATGCAAAACTGACCATCATCGATGACCGCATTCTGCGCATCGGATCGGCCAATATGAACAACCGGTCCATGGGGCTGGATAGCGAATGCGATGTCTTCATCGATTGTGATCGTCCCGGCAATGACAAGGCCGAGCCGACAATCACGATGCTGCGCCATTCCCTTCTGGCCGAACATCTTGGTATTCGCGAGGAATCCGTACCTGAGCTCGTGGAGCGATATGGATCGATGGCGGATATGATCGATGCGGCAGGCGACAAGGCGCACCGTCATCTGGAACCGTTTCATCCTGTAATTGATGAAGGCATTATGGGCGAGCTGGCAGAGAGGCAGGCCCTCGACCCTGAAGAGCCGGAAGACCTGTTCGATATCCGCACACCGCGCCATGGCCTTTTTCGCGATGGCAGCCTATTGGCGAAAGCACGGAAGAAGCTGAGCAGAAAGTCGAAGCGTTGATATGAGCAGTGTCGTAGATCTGAATGATGATGTTTCTGACGGCAAGGTCCCCGTGCCAGACCATGTGCAGGATGCCATCCGCACGCTGATAAGCTGGGCTGGTGACAATCCGGAACGTGAAGGCCTGCTCGATACGCCAAAGCGCGTTGGACGTGCATGGCTGGAATATTGCCAGGGCTATCAGGAAGACCCCGCCATCCACCTGTCACGGGTGTTCCATGAAGTGGGCGGCTATGATGAAGTCGTGCTGTTGAAGGGCATTCCTTTCCACAGCCACTGCGAACACCATATGGCGCCCATCACCGGCACTGCTTCGATCGCCTATCTGCCAAAAGACAAGGTCGTCGGCATTTCCAAGCTCGCCCGCGTGCTGCACGGATATGCGCGGCGGTTGCAGATACAGGAACGGCTGACCGCCCAAGTCGCGCAGTGCATCTGGGAAAATCTGGAGCCGCACGGCGTGGCCGTGGTAATCGACGCGCAGCATGGCTGCATGACCGGCCGCGGCGTCCGCACGCCCGGCGTAAGCATGACGACCAGCCGCCTGCACGGCTGCTTTCTGGAAGACCACCGCAGCCGCAAGGAAGTTCTCAGCCTGATGGGCTACTGACGCGCGCGCATATTGCTGGCAAAATTACTTGAATTGAAGGAATACGAATGACCGCTTTGTATGTGAGGGGTGGGCAGAAGCTGAAAGGCCAGATCGAGCCATCAGCGAACAAGAATGCCGTCCTGCCTGTCCTGTGCGCGACGCTGCTCAGCGATGCGCCGATCATGCTGCGCAATGTGCCGGAAATCACCGATGTGACACGTATCCACGCGTTCTTCACCGATCTTGGCAGTACGATTGAATGGGATAAGGACGCCAAGACGTTCAGCATCGATCATTCGACCATTTCATCCAGCGCCAAGGCAAAGCTGCCGCAGGCTATGCGCGCTTCCATCATGATGATCCCGGGCCTGCTCGCCCGGTTGGGCGAAGCGCGGCTGGAACATGAGGTGAAGGGTTGCACCCTTGGCGCACGCGAGATCGATCCGCATGTCGCCGTGTTCAAGGCATTTGGCGCAGAAGTGTCCTACGAGCAGAAGGATATCGTTTTCAGCAAGGCGCGGCGCGGCGATGGAACCCGGATGTGGCTGGAATATGCCTCTGTCACGACTACCGAGAATTTCATTATCAGCGCGTTGACGGCGAATGGCACCAGCCAGATCGTGAATGCCGCGTGCGAGCCGCATGTGCAGGAAATGTGCACTTTCCTTGAACTGATGGGCGCCAAGATCCGGGGCAAAGGCACGTCCATGGTTTCGATAGAGGGCTGCAAGGATTTCAAGGAAGTCGATTACACCTTCGTCGAAGATTTCCACGAAATCGCCACCTTCATGGCTCTGGCGGCGGTGACCGGCGGCGATATTTCCGTGCGCAACACACGGCCCGAAGATTTCATGCTGATCGACCGCACATTCGAGAAATTTGGCGCGCATGTGGAGCATAAGGACGGCTGGTCGCGGCTTGATGCTCCCGAAGATCTGGTGGTGCAGAAAAACTTCACCAGCCACATCACGACCAAGGTCGAGGCCGCTCCGTGGCCCTATATCCCTGCTGACCTGTTGCCGATCTTCATTGCGCTTGGCGTGAAAGCGCGCGGCCAGACGATGTTCTGGAACAAGGTGTATGAGGGCGGGCTGACATGGCACACCGAACTCAGCCTGTTCGGCGCGCATACGCTGCTGTGCGATCCGCATCGTCTGATTGTCTTCGGCGGCGACAAGCTGGTGCCTGCCACGGTGACCAGCCCGTATATCATCCGCGTCGCCATCGCGATGCTGATGGTGGCGGCTTCAATTGACGGCGAGAGCACTATTCTGGATGCCGATCCTATCCGGCGCGCGCACCCCAACTTCGTCGACAATATCGATTCGCTGGGTGTGGACGTGCGCTGGGATGATTGAGATTGTTTGGTGGATGACGGCTAGTGGGCTTGAAAGCGGACGTTAGTCCCAAGGGCAGCCGCCGTATCCGTCCAGGCAATATGCCGTGCCAAAGAGAAGGTCCCAAACTGGCGGCGAGCCGAGCCATGCAGCGACGATAAAGAGAGCAATGCCGCGCACGCTGAGCCAATACTTCTTACCACTCGCTTCACTTGAAAATTCCGCAGGCGAACAGGAACGTCAGCAATTGGGCCGTTAGCGGCCGGACTGGGTTCACCCTGAAGAGCACAAAAAAGGGCGCCACAAACGGGCGCCCTCTCTCGAACTGCGGTCAGCCGAAAATCAAAGCTGGCCGAGCATCGTTTCGGCGTTGGAAACGCTGAATTCGCCGGGACCTTCGACGTTGATTTCGCTCACCACGCCGTCATCGACGATCATGGAATAGCGCGCTGAACGCGTGCCCATTCCGTAGGCCGAGAAATCGGCGTCGAGGCCGAGCGCCTTGGCGAAATCCGCACTGCCGTCTGCCAGCATGGTAATTTCGCCAGCGTTGTTGGCGTCTTTCCATGCATTCATCACGAAGGCATCGTTGACTGCGGTGCAGGCGATTTCGTCCACGCCCTTTGCCTTCAGATCGGCGGCGTGATCGGTGTAGCCGGGAAGGTGCTTCGCCGAACAGGTCGGGGTAAATGCGCCCGGTACTGCGAACAGTGCGACCTTGCGGCCTGCAAAAAATTCGGACGAGCTGATCTTTTCCGGGCCTTCGGCGGTAGCCTTTACCAGATCCATTGCGGGCAGCTTGTCACCTTTTGAAATCGTCATACCGTTTATTCCTCCACGTCATTGAATGGTGCTGAGATAGGGCTGGAACGTTGCACGGCAAGGATGGTGCCCGCTGCACCGCACAAATGTGGGGTTTACGCTATGGCCTGCCGCGACTATGTGCCGAGGCAACATTGCGTTGCACGGAGCCCCGGCGACGCTTCACCCGAATTTTACAGGAGAAGTGCCCGTGGCTGATGCTGCATTCACCGACTATATTATCAAGGACATCTCGCTGGCCGATTATGGCCGTGCCGAAATCAATATTGCCGAAACCGAAATGCCTGGCCTGATGGCCACGCGTGAGGAATTTGGCGATGCGAAGCCGCTGGCCGGCGCGCGCATCACCGGTTCGCTCCACATGACGATCCAGACCGCTGTATTGATCGAAACGTTGACTGCTCTGGGCGCAGAAGTCCGCTGGGCTACCTGCAACATCTTCTCGACGCAGGATCATGCCGCTGCCGCAATGGCCGCATCGGAAATTCCGATCTTCGCCATAAAGGGTGAAAGCCTGGCCGAATATTGGGACTATGTCGGCAACATCTTCGACTGGGAAAATGACGGCGACGGCACGACCGCAAACCTCATCCTTGATGATGGCGGCGATGCGACGATGTTTGCCCTGTGGGGTGCCCGCATCGAAGCTGGCGAAGAAATGCCGGAACCGGCCAATGCCGAAGAAATCGAAATGCAGCGCGCGCTGAAGGAGTTTCTGAAGAAGAAGCCCGGCTATCTCACGCAGACCGTGAAGAATCTGAAGGGCGTTTCGGAAGAAACCACTACCGGTGTTCACCGCCTGTATTCGATCGCGAAGCAGGGCAAGCTGCCGTTCCCCGCGATCAACGTGAATGACAGCGTGACCAAGTCGAAGTTCGACAACCTTTACGGCTGCCGCGAATCTCTGGTTGATGCCATTCGCCGCGCCACCGACGTGATGCTTAGCGGCAAGGTCGCTTTCGTCGCCGGCTACGGCGATGTCGGCAAGGGTTCTGCCCAGTCGCTGCGCGATGGCGGTGCCCGTGTGCTCGTGAGCGAAATCGATCCGATCTGCGCCCTTCAGGCTGCGATGGAAGGCTTTGAAGTCACCACGCTGGAAGACGCCGTATCGCGTGCCGATATCTTCTGCACCACCACCGGCAACGAAGATGTGATCACCGCCGATCACATGAAGGCGATGAAGCCGATGGCTATCGTCTGCAACATCGGTCACTTCGACAGCGAAATCCAGATCGGAGCGCTCAGCAATTACGAGTGGACCGAACTGAAGCCAGGTACGGACCTGGTGAAGTTCCCTGACGGCAAGCAGATCATCGTCCTTGCCAAGGGCCGCCTCGTGAACCTGGCCTGCGCAACCGGTCACCCCAGCTTCGTGATGAGCTGTTCCTTCACCAATCAGGTGCTGGCGCAGATGGAACTGTGGAACAATGCCGACAGCTACCAGAACGACGTTTATGTCCTGCCGAAGCATCTCGACGAGAAGGTCGCTGCGCTTCACCTTGAAAAGCTTGGCGTAAAGCTCACCAAGCTGAGCAAAGCGCAGGCTGATTACATCGGTGTGCCGCAAGAAGGCCCGTTCAAGCCTGAGCATTACCGCTACTAAATGATGGTGCCCCTCCCTTCATCGGGAGGGGCATTTTATTGCGCGCCCATTGCATCGCGGCGCGCGCTCTCATAGCTGACAAAGCAATGGAAATGTCGCCCACCGCGTTGGCCCTGCTGGGCCTGTTGCTAGCCGCTTGGACAGCGGGAGCCGTGTGGCTGGTGATCGGCTCTTTGCGGCGTGCACGTGCGGCTCGAAACGCTCGCAGCACGGTGCGCCGCTTGTCCCGCATGATCGACGATTCTCCGGCAATTCCCCTGCTTGTGAAGCCCGATGGCAAGATCGAGGGACCGGACAGGCTGGCCGCATGGCTCGGGCTGGATAATCTGCCCGGTTTCCTGTCCGAACTCGATACCGGCAAGGCCGGTCTGGATGCGGGCGATCTTGAACAACTGCGTGATGCGGTGCGCCGCACACAAAAGACCGCCGCACCTTTTCGCATGATGATCACGCCGCGGGGGTCTGAAAAGAGCCTCGCCCTGCGCGGGCAACTGGCCAATGCTGTTGTCGCCTCGGGCGGCGCGGTACTGATCTGGTGGTTCGATTTTTCTGAAAGTCAGGGGGAATTGTCACGCCTCCGGTCCGAAACAGCGCGCGCCCGCAACGATTTTGCTGCGCTTGTCGGCCTGATCGAAGCCGCTCCCATGCCGATGTGGTTCCGCGGACAGGACATGAGCCTGCGCCTCGTCAATTCAGCCTATGTAGAAGCCGTCGGCGCAGAAAGCGCGGCGCAAGTGGTCGAAAAGCAGGTCGAACTGGTCGAGACTGTGGATGGCCTTTCCGCCGCCCAGATCGCCAAGCAGGCGCTCGACCATGATATGCCGATAGAACGCATCGTGCAGGCTACCGTCGGCAGCCAGCGCCGCACGCTGCGCGTCAGTGATCTGCCGTTAGGGGCAGAGGGTGTTGGCGGTTACGGCATCGATATTGAGGAACTGGAAGAACAGACCCGCGCTTTCCGCGCCTTCCGCGCCGCACAGCGGTCCATGCTGGATCAGCTTTCCGTCGGCGTTGCGCAGTTCGACGAAGAACGGCGACTGACCTTCGCCAATCAGCCGTTCCGGCGCATTTTCAAACTGCCCAATTCGGCGCAGATCGATTCCCCACGGTTTGAGCGGTTCCTGGACATGGCCCGCGACGCATCGCGCCTGCCCGAAGTGCGCGATTTCCCCGAATGGCGGAAGGAGCTGGCGGGCTGGTTCCAGGCCAGCGCTCCGATAGAGGAATCCTGGCCTCTGCCGGACAGCACGCATTTGCGCATCGTGGCCCAGCCCATGCCCGATGGCGGCCTGGTTCTGGTGGCGGAAGACCGCTCCGAGCAGCTCGCTCTTTCGGCCACGCGGGACACGCTGCTGCGCACCCGCACCGCGACCTTCGATTCGCTTTTTGAATCGCTCGCCGTTTTTGCGCCTGATGGGCGGATGCAGCTGTGGAACCGCAGTTTCCCGGCGATCTGGGGCCTGCCGGAGGACTTTTTCGACGAGCATCCGCATGTCGACAAACTGCTCGACCGGATTTCAAACCGGCTTGCCCGTCCCGGCCAGCGCAAGGCCATTGGCGAAGTTGTTCGCGCTGCAACGCTGGACCGCAAGGGGCAGGGCGGGCGCGTTGTTCTGTCGGATGGACGCACGCTGGAATTTGCCGGTGTCCCGCTGCCCGATGGCAACGGCCTCCTAACCGTCATGGACGTGACCGATTCCACCAAAGCGGAAGAGGCGCTGCGAGAGCGCGCTTCGGCTTTGGAAGAGGCGGATGCGGTCAAAACGCGCTTCCTTGCCAATATGTCTTACGAATTCCGCACTCCGCTAACGTCAATCGGCGGTTTTGCGGAACTGCTGCAATCGGGCGTTGCCGGCGAATTGACGCCGCAGGGCAGCGAATATGTGGATGCAATCCTGTCTTCGGTCGAACGCCTGTCGACCCAGATCGAAAGCGTGCTGGATCTGACGCAAAGCGAGGCCGGTCTGCTACCGATCGCCACCGAAGCGGTCGATCTGCTGGAATTCACGACCCACGTTGCTCGCAGCCGCGAAGATGCGCTGGAGGCCAAGAAGCTGACATTAGACCTGCGCGGTGACAAGAGCGCCGGCGCGGTCAATGCGGACCGGCGGCAGTTGGGCAGGGCAGTCGGCAATCTGCTCGACAACGCCATCGGCGCCACACCCGAGGGCGGACGCATCCTGGTGGCATTGTCACGCCGCAAATCAGGCGCGCGGATCATCATTTCCGACAATGGCGAAGGCATGAAACCAAGCGAGCTTGCGCGCGCGCTGGACGGCTATCGTCTGGTAGGCAGCGACGGGAAGGACGGCAAACGCGGCCTCGGCCTGCCACTCGCGCGGCAATTGATAGAGGCGCATGGCGGGCGTCTGGAAATACAATCCGAAAAGGGTGCGGGGACGACCGCGACGGTCCTGCTGCCGTGATACTGGCTGACCTTGCGGCCATGACGGACTTCGGCACGCGCATCGCGGCGCGGGTCAGGCCCGGTGATGTGATTGCGCTTTCCGGCGGGCTGGGCACCGGCAAGACGACGCTCGCACGCGCCATTCTTCGGGCGTTGGGACACGAAGGCGAAGTGCCAAGCCCGACCTTCACCATTCTTGAAACCTATGATGATCTTCAGCCGCCGGTCGCGCATGCGGATTTCTACCGGCTTGAACACCCATCGGAGGCCGAGCAACTTGGGCTGGACGATTACCGCGACGGTGCGGTGCTGATTGCCGAGTGGCCCGATCATGCCGGCGGCTTCGCGCATGAGGCGGGATGCCTTCAAATCGCGCTGGAAATTGCGGAAGACGGGCGCAAGGCAATTGTCACTGCGGGCAATGACTGGTTAGAGCGGTTGCCATGACACGTGATTTGCCCGCTGGGCTGAACGAATTTCTTGGAAACGCCGGTTGGGACGCCGCTCAGATTGAGCCGCTGCCGGGCGATGCCAGCTTCCGCCGGTATTTCCGCATCCGCCGCGATGGCCAGAACGCAATGCTGATGGATGCGCCGCCCCCGCATGAAGATCCGCGCCCTTTCATCCATGTCGGCAAATGGCTTGCGCAACATGGCCTGCGTGCTCCTGTGATTTACGCCGATGATGCGCAGCGCGGTCTCGTGCTGATGGAAGATTTCGGCAATGACCGGATGCGCGATTGGCTGGATAATCATCCGGCTGAGGAACAGCGGGCCTATTCCGATGCGATTGACGCGCTTGTCACGCTGCACCAGCGGCCGCCGGGGCCATTCGATCCCTATTCGCTTGAGACATATTTGCGTGAAGTGTCGTTATTCTCGGACTGGTTCTGCCCTGCGGCAGGGCTGGAAGTGGACTCGATGGGTTTCTTGGCCGCGTGGCGCGAAGCGCTCGGCCCGCTGCTGATGCGCCAGCAGCCGGGCGTAACTGTGCTGCGGGATTATCATGCCGAAAACATCATGCTGCTCGGTCCGGCGGGTGACTATACCGGAGAACAAGGCCTGATCGATTTCCAGGATGCGCTGGTGGGCCACCGCGCATACGATCTGGTTTCCCTGCTGCAGGACGCCCGCCGTGAAGTTTCGCAGGATTTGGAAGGCAAGATGCTCGATCATTATCGTTCGAGTATTGATTGCGATGCCGAATTCGAAGGCGACTACGCCCGCCTCGGCGCGCAGCGGAACGCCAAGATCGTCGGCATATTCACGCGGCTGTGGAAGCGCGATGGCAAGCCGCACTACCTCTCCATGATCCCGCGCGTATGGGAAGCGATGGAACGTGATCTGGCGCATCCGGCGCTGGCACCGGTCGCCCGCTGGTTCGACGCGCATATTCCGGACGAGGTCCGCGCCGCAAAGGGCGGAACGCTGGGATGAGCGACCTTGCGTCTGATACCGCGATGGTTCTTGCCGCCGGCATGGGCAAGCGGATGCGTCCGCTGACGACTACCCAGCCAAAGCCAATGGTGCGGGTTGCCGGAAAACCCCTGATCGATCACGCGCTGGACCGGCTTGCAGCCGCCGGGATCGCCAAGGCGGTTGTGAATGTGCATTACCTGCCGGAAAATCTCGAAGCCCACCTTGCCACCCGCAGCGCACCGCAAATCGTCGTGTCCGATGAACGGGAGGAATTGCTGGAGACAGGCGGCGGGCTGGTGAAGGCGCAGGAGCATCTGCCTGATCCATTCTTCTGTTTGAATTCAGACAATATATGGCTCGACGGGCCGCGCAATTGCTTCGCCGATCTGTCGACGATGTGGGATGCGGACAAGATGGACGCATTGCTACTGGTCGTGCCGCACAAGGCGGCGCACAATTTTCGCGGGCTGGGTGATTTCAATCTGGACGATACCGGCCTCGTCAGCCGCAGGACAGAGGCGCGGCTTGCTCCGTTTATCTTCACCGGAATACAGTTGATTTCCAAGCGTTTGCTGCGCGATGCCCCGGAAGGGCGTTTCTCCACCAACACGCTATGGAGCCGGGCTATAGAGGAAGGACGCCTGTACGGCCTGCCTTTCACTGGCCAGTGGTTCGAAGTCGGCACACCAGAAGCCATAAGGCCAACCGAAGCCGCGCTGCGCGATGTCTGAGGGGCAGGGGCCGCAAGTCTATTCCATCGCAGCCCACCGGGGCTTTGCCGATGCCTTGGTTGCCGGATTGGTGCCTCGTTATTCAGAAGATAATTTTGGCCTTGCCCGGCTGACTTTGCTGCTGCCGTCCGCCCGCGCGGCGCGCACATTGTCAGAGGCCTTTGTACGCCATGCCGGGGAAACCGGCGGTTCCGGACTGTTGATGCCGCGCATGGTGATGGTCGGCGATCTCGATCTGGATGAGGCGCTTGGTCCGCTGTTTGATTCGCTTGGGGCGGGGGCCGCCATCCCGCCTGCTGCCGATCCCACGCGGCGCTGGCTGAAGCTCGCGCAATTCGTGGGGGAGGCTGGCAGTAAACTGGGCCGCAAGGATTTGCCGGCAAATGCGCGGCTGCGGCTCGCCCGCGATATCGGCACGGCGATGGACCGGCTCGCGGTCGAGGAAGTCGATGTCGAGGAGCTGTGGGAAGAACGGGTTCTCCAGGCGCTCGAGGCGAATGCCGATCACTGGCAGGAAAATACGAAGCTGTTCTACACCGTCAGCAAGATGTGGCAGGCGGAACTGGCCGCACGCGGAGAGCTTGATGCGGCGAACCGGCGTAATCTGCTGTTCCGGGAGGCCGCCCGCCGCATGCGGGACAATCCGCCCGCGACGCCCTACGTTGCAGCTGGCGTAACGAGCGCCGCTCCCGCACTAGCCCGGTTGCTGCGCACCGTTTCCGAATTGCCGCAGGGTGCGGTGATCCTGCCCGATCTTGATTTGTCCATGTCTGCCGAAGTCTGGGAAGAACTCGGCAGTGCAGGCGATCCGGAGGCGGAAACGCCGTTCGGCAAAGGCGATGCGGTCACTCATCCGCAATATCACCTCAAGTTGTTGCTGGGCCGCATGGGCGTGGCCCGCGAGGAAGTGCAGCAATGGCACCGCGCAGGCCTGGCGAAAGGTCCGCCCGAGCGGACGCATGCCATCTCCAGCCTGTTTCTGCCGCCAGAGGCCAGCAAGGCGTGGGTCGATCTGCCGGCAGGCAAGCGCCGGATGACAGGCGTTTCTCTGGTGGAAACCGCCAATCCGGAGGAGGAAGCGCAGGCGATCGCGCTGAAAGTGCGGGAAGCCCTGGAAGAGCCGGAGAAAACGTGTCGCTGTCGTCACGCCGGACCGCGGCCTTGCTGGCCGGGTTGCGCAGCATTTGCGCCGCTGGAATATCTCGGCGGACGATTCCGCAGGCCAACCCTTGCCGCAGACCGCAGCGGGCCGCGTGATCTTGTTGCTGAGCGAAGTGACGGCGGAGGCAGCCTCTCCTGTGCCGCTGATCGCTCTGCTCGAACATCCGTTCGCGGCGTTTGGGGATGGCCGTGCCGATTGGCTGAAAGCTGCGCGGAATTTCGAGCGCAAGCTTCGCGGACCGCGCAAGGAACCGGGGCTGGCGGCGCTTCGTCCCGTGGCGGCGGACGCCGGGGTGGAGGAATGGTTCAGCGGAGTTGAGAATATCCTGGCTCCTCTGCTGGAGCCGGTCGAGCAGCGCGGGCTTGCCGAATGGCTGGATCTGCTGGCCGAGGCGGGAGAGGCGCTGTGCGGTGAAGCCCTGTGGTCGCGCGAAGATGGCCGTTCGCTGTCTGCATTCGTGGAAGACCTGCGCCTCCAGGCGCGCGAAGTTCCCGTTGCTCTGGAACCGGCTGATCTCCCCTCTGCCTTACGTGACGCAATGGACCGCGTGGCAGTTCGCCCGCCCTATGGCGGCCACCCCCGCGTGGCGATTTACGGATTGCTGGAAGCGCGCATGACGCGGGCCGATCTGGTGATTTGCGGCGGATTGAATGAAGGCGTCTGGCCGCCTTCGCCTTCCACCGATCCCCTGCTGGCGCCTGCCGTGCTGCGGGCGCTTGGCGTGCCGGGTGCGGATTTCCGGATTGGCCTTGCAGCGCACGATCTGGCGGGCGCGCTGGGCGCTCCTGAAGCCGTGCTGAGCCGGGCGCGCCGGGAAATATCCGGCCCTGCGATTGCTTCCCGCTTCTTGCTAAGAGTGCGCGCCTTGCTTGGCGGCGATCTGGTCGAACGGCATGAAGACACGCAGCTACCGCTCTTGGCCCGGGCAATCGACAATCCGCCGGCTGTTGCTTCCCACCCGCAGCCGAAACCCATGCCCAGTGCGGAGCAGCGGCGCGAGGATATCAGCGTCACCGCGCTCGACCGCCTGCGATCCGATCCGTACGAATTTTATGCGGGCAAGATCATGAAATTGTCGGAGCTAGAACTGCTTGATGCCGATCCCGGTCCGGCGTGGCAGGGAACGCTTGCCCATGCGATTTTGGAAGACTGGCACGAAAATGGCGGCGCTCTGGAGGATTTGGCGGACAAGCATCTGGCCGAGCTTTCTGCCCATCCGCTCTTGCGCGCCCTGTGGCGTCCGCGCCTGATGCGGGGGCTGCAATGGGTGGAAAACACGATTGCGAATGCTCCGGACCGCAAGCCTGTGAAATGGGAGGCTTGGGGTCAGATGCAGGTCAAGGGCATCCGTATTTTTGGCAAGGCGGACAGGATCGACCAGATTGTCCGATGGCACCTTCGCGGTGGTCGATTACAAGACCGGGTCGCGCGCCTACGAAAGCAGAGGTTGATCGCGGATATGCCCTGCAACTCGGGCACGATCGGGCTGATCCTGCGTGATGGCGACTTTGATGGCAGCTTTCCCGGCGATGTTCGCTGTTGAATATTGGAAACTGGGCAAGAACAAGGATGCGAAACTGGTTTTGGCTACAGTCACCTCGCCGCTCAAGCTCACGGCGCGAAAGCAGGGCATCGAGCCCGAAGAGTTCCTGCCGCAAACCGAGAAGTTCCTGCATGATGCGCTGGACAGGTGGATCCTTGGTGCAGAGCCTTTCACGGCCCGGCGTCAACCCCGATGCGCCGGGATACTCGACATACGACCAGCTGATGCGCCTTGAAGAATGGCAAACCGGCGGTGAGGACCCGTCATGAGCGGCAAGGTTTTCCCGCTGAAAGACAGCCAGCGCGATGCTGTTGTGCCGGACGACAGTGTCTGGCTGTCCGCCTCTGCCGGGACGGGCAAGACGCAGGTCCTGTCCGCCCGCGTGCTGCGGTTGCTGCTGACCGAAGGGGTCAGTCCGGACCAGATATTGTGCCTGACCTTCACGAAGGCAGGTGCGGCGGAAATGGCCACGCGTGTGAACGAAGTGCTGGCAAACTGGGTGCGCATGAAGCCGGAGGAACTGGCCGCCGATCTCAACGCCATCGGCGCGGCGGGTGATGAGGCAACTGTGGCGCGCGCCCGTACGCTGTTCGCCTCTGTACTGGATTGTCCGGGCGGCGGTCTGCGCATCGATACAATCCACGCGTTTGCGCAGTGGCTGCTGTCCGCCTTTCCCGAAGAGGCAGGGCTGACCCCCGGAACGCGGCCGATGGAAGACCGCGACCGCGTGCTGCTGGCGGACCGGGTGCTGCGCGAATTGCTGACCGAGTGGCAGCAGAGCGATCCAGCGGCGATCAAGGCGCTGGAGATGTTGTCGCTGCGCATGGGAGCGGATGGTGCGCGCGGTTGGCTGATGCGGTGCGCGATGGCGCGAGAGGCCTGGTTCGGGAAGGCAGCGTGGCAGCCGCCGATGGAAGGCCGCGTCAAACAATTGCTGGGCATGAATGCGGATGTCAGCGCTGATAGGCTCGCTAGCGAATGCGCCGATGGAACGCCGGGTATCGAGCTGATCCGGCAGGTTATGTGGTCTTATGATAGCTGGGGCACCAAAAACGGGCAAGAATACGCCGCCAAGGTTGGTGAATGGCTGCTGGGCACCGCCGAAGAGCGGTTCGCCGCCAGCCCGGATTTTCTCAGCGGCCTGTTCAGCAAGGAAAACGTGCTGAAGCATCAAGGCAATATGGCCAAAAAAGTGGATGGCGTAGAGGGGCTTGCGCAGGAAGCACATGGCTGGCTTTCACAAATGGCTGATCAGGCCACCCTGCTGGCGCTTGTCGAGATCATTACACCCGCACTCCAAGTCGGACGCAAATTCGCCATTGGCTGGGACGAGGCGAAGCAGCGCGAAGGTCTGGTCGATTTCGACGATCTGATCCGCCGCGCGGCGACACTGCTGGGCAATGCCGATATGTCTGCGTGGATACGGTACAAGCTGGATCGCCGGTTCGACCATGTACTGGTGGACGAGGCGCAGGATACCAATGAAGAACAATGGGCCATCATCGGCGCACTGACCGACGATTTCTTCTCCGGCGAAGGCCAGAAGGGCGACCGGCAGCGCACACTGTTCGTGGTCGGCGATTACAAACAGGCCATCTTCGGATTTCAGGGCACCAGTCCGGAAAACTTCCGCTCTGCGCGTGATAGCTATGCCGCCAAGCTGCGCACCCGGCGCGAAAATGCGGCGCAGTCGCGGCAAAACAGCACTGCTCGTGATTTGCAGGAGCTGGGGTTGGGGCGGTCCTACCGCACGGCGCAAAGCATCCTGACATTCGTCGACAGCGTGATTGACGCCATTACGCCCGAGGCAATCGGACTCGACCGCAAGCCGGAGCCGCATCGGGGCGACAATCGCCCCGGCCTGGTCACTCTGTGGAAGCCGGTGCCTGGTCAAGCGGAAGACGCCGACGAAGAAGATGGCCCGGAAATCCGCGTGTCGGAGCCTGAGCGCCGCATGGCAGACAAGCTCGCGCAGCAAGTGAAAGGCTGGATCGACAACGGGTTTGCGCTTTCCAAGGGCACACCGCGCAATGCCGGACCCGGCGATATCATGGTGCTGGTTCGCAAGCGAAAGGAACTTGCCGGGCTCATCGTGGCACGGCTGCATGCTGCCGGTGTGCCGGTGGCGGGTGTGGACCGGCTGCGGCTTGGTGCACCGCTGGCGGTAAAGGATCTGATGGCCGCGATCCGCTTTGCCGCTCAGCCGCAGGACGACCTTGCGCTGGCGTGCCTGCTGGTATCGCCCATTTTCGGATGGTCGCAGGAACAGTTGCTGGAGCATGGATACCGGCCGAAAGACCGCCGCCTATGGGATCACTTGCGGCGCAGTGATCATGCAGAGGCCAAAGATGCGGCAGACAGGCTGCGCGATTTGCTCGCGCTGGCCGATTACGAGCCTCCGCAGGCTTTGCTGCACTGGGTACTGGTCGGCCCGTGGCAGGCACGCGGAAAGCTGGTGGCGCGGCTTGGGCAGGAAGCGAATGATCCGATAGACGAACTGCTCAATGCTGCGCTGCAATTCTCTGCCGCCAATACGCCCAGCTTGCAGGGATTCATCCGCTGGTTCGATGCCGGTGACGGCGAACTGAAGCGCGAGGCAGAAGGCAGGGGCGATCAGGTCCGCGTGATGACGGTCCACGGGTCCAAGGGGTTGCAGGCGCCCATCGTCATTCTCGCCGATGCCTGCGGTGACCCGGATGCCTCGCGCATGTCCGGTCTGGATCTGGCTGAGGATGCATCCGACGCGCAAAGCGGATTGACCGTGCCATTGCCGCCGCTGTCCAGCGGAGAGCGCGTGGGCCGCATTGCCGAGGCCGAGGAGGCGGCGAAAGCGTCCGAGAGGCAGGAACACTGGCGGTTGCTGTACGTCGCCATGACCCGTGCAGAGGAAGCCCTGTTTGTCGGCGGCTCCCTCGGCAAGCGGGAGAGTGAGCCGAAACCCGATAGCTGGTATGCACGGCTGGAACCGCTGTTCGGAGGCGACTGGCTGGAAGATCCGGTGTGGGGCGCAAGGCTGGAGCATGGCGAACGGGGCCCGGCGATTGAAAAGCGTTTCCAGTCCGATCTCGCGCTGCCGATGGTGCTTCCCGGTTGGGCGACAAGACCTGTCGGTGAGGAACCGCGCCCACCGCGCCCGCTCGCACCCTCGGCCAGTGCAGACGAGCAGGGCAGCGATCCGCCGCTTCCGGTGGAACAGGCTGCTGTTGCCGCACGGCGCGGGGTGCTGATCCATTCATTGCTAGAACGCCTGCCCGATGTGCCGGCAGACCTGCGCGCAAGCGGGGGCAGGGCATGGCTTGAACGGCACGGACCGGACCTTGCAAGCGCGGAGCGTGAAGACATGCTCACCCGCGCGATGGCCGTGCTGGACGATCCGCAGTGGCATGACTTGTTCGGGCCGGATGCGCTGGCCGAGGTGCCACTTGCTGCGACTGTCGGCGATCAGGTTATCACGGGGACGGCAGACCGTTTGCTGGTGACCGAAAGCCGCATCATGGTTGCCGATTTCAAGACTGCGCGCCGCCCGCCCGCTTCGCTGGAGCAAATTCCGCGCTCGACCCTGTTGCAAATGGGGGCTTACGCTGCTGCGCTGGCGGTGATTTTCCCCGGCAGGCAAATCGAGGCGGCAGTGCTTTATACCCAGACGCCGCGCCTCATTGCCATTCCCGCAGAGGTTCTGGCCGCGCATCCACCGCGTGCAAAAGCGCAGTTGGGGCCGGCTTAAGGAAAGCTATCGCGCCTCATGCATTGAGGAAGTAGAGATCATGCCCAGATAGGGCACCAAGCAAATCAGGAGATGCCATCATGGCCACCAAGAATGTTACCGACGCCAGCTTCCAGGCTGACGTGCTCGATTCCGACAAGCCCGTCCTCGTCGATTTCTGGGCCGACTGGTGCGGGCCATGCAAAATGATCGCGCCCGCGCTGGAAGAGATTTCGGACGAGCTGGCCGACAAGGTGACGATTGCGAAGATGGACATCATGGAAAACCCCGATGTGCCCGGCAAGATGGGCGTTCAGTCGATCCCGTTCCTGGTATTGTTCAAGGACGGCAAGCCCGTCGCGCAGCAAATGGGCGCAGCGCCCAAGAACGCGCTGAAGGGCTGGCTGGAAGGCGAGCTTTAAGCTTCCAGAGCGTTCAGCCGCTCAACCATCTTTTCCCACATCGCAGGGGAGGCCGCGCCGACCAGACCTTTACGGTCCCATTCGTCTACCCGGTAGGCGGATCCGTCGAGCCGCGCGGCCTTTCCGCCTGCTTCGTTAAGCCACAGGATGCCCGCGGCGTGGTCCCATGCCAGCGTGCGTTCGAAGATCGATACGTCGTTGGTGCCCAAGGCCAGACGGGGATATTGCTCCGCCGCGCAATAGGGAATGTCGGTCAGGCGGTAATGCGGCATGATGTGCGCTTTCATCGCCTCGCGCTGTGCATCATCCATGAATATCAGAGAGATCGCTGCGACTGGCGGCGTTTCACCGGTAGGTTGGGCAGCGATTTTTTCCTCCCCGATGAATGCACCTTTGCCGCGATGCGCGGTGCACAGGCGGCCTGTCAGGCAATCGTAAATCCAGCCCGTATGTGCTTCGCCGCCCGATGCCATGGCGATGAGAATTCCGAAGGGCGGCTTCCCGGCGGCAAAATTGCGCGTTCCGTCGATCGGATCGACAATCCAGCAATCGGTCTTCAATCCGTCCAGCGCAGTAGGATCTGCATGAACCTGTTCTTCGCCCACGAAAGCGAGACCGGGAATGATCTTTTCCAGACCGGCGCGCAGCATATCTTCAGAATCGCGGTCCGCCACGGTCACAGGATCATCGCCGCCCTTATCCTCGATTTCGCCCGCTGCCAGATTGCGATAGCGCGGAAGAATGGCCTTTTCGGTCACTTCGCGCAGCAGGCTTTCCATTGAGCGGTGCAGCGCCATGACGTCAGTCACGAACGGTAATCCGCGTTGATGGTGATATAGCCGTGGGTGAGGTCGCACGTCCAAACGGCGGCGCGCCCGTCGCCAATTCCCAGATCCACCGCCACGTCGACTTCCTCGCCTTGCAAATGCTTTGCTACGGGCGCTTCGTCATAATCTGCCACGGGCAGGCCCTCTCGCGCCGCCCAGTGCCCACCGAATGCGATGCTGAGCTTGTCGCGGTCAGCAGGCTCACCAGCTTTGCCCACCGCCATAACTACACGGCCCCAATTGGCATCGCCGCCTGCAATCGCGGTTTTGACGAGCGGAGAGTTGGCAATAGCCAGGCCGATCCGCCGCGCACTATCATCGCTTTGCGCTCCGCTGACGTTGACGGCGATAAACTTGCTTGCACCCTCGCCGTCCCGCACCACCAATTGCGCTAGGGTGCGGCAAACATCCTCCAACGCGGCCATGAATGCGTCTGCGCCCGGATCATCGAAAGAGGTGATGGGCGCATTGCCCGCCTTGCCAGTCGCAAAGGCCAGCACGGTGTCGCTGGTGGAGGTGTCGCTATCCACTGTGATGCAGCTGTATGTGCGCGCATTAGCGGCGGAGAGGCAGGTTTGCAGGAATGCAGGCGACACCGCTGCGTCGGTAAATATGTAGCCAAGCATCGTTGCCATATCGGGCGCAATCATGCCGCTGCCCTTGATGATGCCATTGATGACAACGCGCGTGTCGCCGATCATCGCAGCGCTGGTCGCGCCCTTCGCAAAAGTATCGGTCGTGCCGATGGCGTTTGTGGCATCTTCCCAGCTGCATGGCTGTGCCTCCAGCACGTCCGCGACGCCATGCTGCGCCCTGTCTTTCGGCAGCGGCACGCCGATTACGCCGGTGGAGGAAACGAGCACGTCCGACGGTTCGCAATCAAGGTGATGCGCCACTTGCGCCATGATCTGCTCCACCGCCTCGCGCCCGCGATATCCGGTGAAGGCATTGGAATTGCCCGCATTCACGACAAGTGCCCGCGCCTTGCCAAGCTTCACCTGCTCGCGCCCCATTTCGACTTCTGTCGAACAGCATATATTGCGCGTGAATACGCCCGCTACTGCCGTGCCTTCCGCCAGCTCGGCGTAGGTCAGGTCAGCGCGTTCCCAATCCTTGTAACGCGCATTGGCGACACGCAGAGTGACGCCTTCGATAAGCGGCATATCGGGAAATGGGCGGGCGAGGGGAGAGCGGGTCAGGTCCATATTGCTGCTCATAACGGGCCTGCTTTGCAGTCACAACGCGGCAATTTCACCGCATATTCACGCATTCTGCCGTAGACTTCGCCGCATCAATCGCTATCTGACAGACCCAATGCTTCGCCAATTGCTCACCTTTCTTGCCGTAATCTCGGGCTTTACGCTCGCTGCGGAGCCTGTGTCGGCGGCGGATGCAAGTCTGATAAGCATTGCGGCGGCAGAGCAGGCGGATTGCGCGGCAATCGCCAGCACGCCTCTCCAGCTGCGTCAGACTAGCCCTGTTCGCGATGTCGCGCAGGCATGGCCGTGCGCCACAGAGCCAGCCATTCCGGTGGCGCCCAGCGTTCGCATTCAGGTAGACCGCTCGCGCGAATAGCGCCGTAAGCCCCTCATATCGCCTGACTTTATTCAGGCCGCGCTGATGTGCGCGGCCCACTTCCATATTATCCGAACAGGAACAGCCCGCCATGTGGCAGACAATCGCCAAAACCGTTTTCGGTTCTTCCAACGACCGTTACGTCAAATCGCTCGACAAGATTGTGGCGCGCATCAATGCGCTTGAAGAACAACTTGTCGATTTTTCCGATGAAGAGCTGAAGGCGCAGACCGCCAAGTTCCGCATCAAGCTGTCAGAGGGTGCCACGCTCGACGACATTATGCCGGAAGCGTTCGCCACCGTGCGCGAGGCGTCGAAGCGCGTGCTCGGAATGCGTCACTTCGATGTGCAGATGGTTGGCGGTATCGTCCTCCATCGCGGCGAAATTGCCGAAATGAAGACGGGTGAGGGCAAGACGCTGGTCGCCACGCTCGCCACCTATCTGAACGCGATCGAGGGCAAGGGCGTTCACGTCGTGACGGTGAATGATTACCTCGCCAGCCGCGATGCGGGCTGGATGGGGCAGCTGTACAACTTCCTCGACCTGACAACCGGCGTGATTGTGCCAAACCTGCCGGAAGCGCAGCGGCGGCAGGCCTATGCGGCCGACATCACCTACGGGACGAACAACGAATTCGGGTTTGATTACCTGCGCGACAATATGAAGCAGGAACGCCGCCAGATGGTGCAGCGCCCCTTCAACTACGCGATTGTCGATGAAGTCGATTCCATCCTGATCGACGAAGCGCGGACTCCGCTGATCATCTCCGGCCCGACCGAAGACAAGAGCGACCTGTATGTCGCTCTCGACACTATCATCAAGCAATTGGTGAAGGACCAGGAAGCGCTGGAGAAGGAAAACGGCGGACCTCTGGGTGAGGAAGAGGGATATTATACCAAGGATGAAAAGTCCCGAAATGTATCCCTGACGGAAGATGGATCGGAAGAACTCGAACAGCGCCTGCTCGCATCGGGTCTGCTGGAAACCGACAATCTCTACGACGTCGAAAACACGCAGATCGTCCATCACATGGACCAGGCGCTGAAAGCCGTGGTCATGTTCAAGAAGGACACGGATTACATCGTGAAAGATGACAAGGTCATCATCATCGATGAATTCACCGGCCGCATGATGGATGGTCGCCGCTGGTCAAACGGATTGCATCAGGCAGCAGAGGCCAAGGAAGGCGTGGAAATCATGCCCGAGAACCAGACGATGGCCTCGATTACCTTCCAGAACTATTTCCGCATGTATCCCAAACTGTCCGGCATGACCGGCACCGCCGCAACAGAGGCGAGCGAATTTTGGGACATCTACAAGCTGAACGTGGTGGAAATCCCCACCAATGTGCCGATCCAGCGCGTCGATGAGGAAGACGAGTTCTACAAGAACACGCTCGATAAATTTGCCGCTATTGCCAAGGCGATCCGGGAAAAGAGCGAGCTTGGCCAGCCAGTCCTCGTCGGCACGGTGTCTATCGAGAAATCCGAACTGCTCAGCCAGTTCCTCGATAAGGAAGGCGTGAAGCATGCCGTCCTCAACGCCCGCATGCACGAACAGGAAGCGCATATCGTGGCGCAGGCCGGCCGTATCGGCGCGGTGACGATTGCCACCAACATGGCCGGTCGCGGGACCGACATCCAGTTGGGCGGCAACGTGGAATTCCGTACCGAGGACGAGCTTGCCGATATGGAAGACGGCCCTGAAAAGGACGCCGCCATCGAGAAAATCAAGGCTGAGGTCGCTGAAGAAAAGCGCAAGGTGCTGGAGGCGGGCGGCCTGTTCGTCTTGGGCACAGAGCGGCATGAAAGTCGCCGTATCGACAACCAGCTGCGCGGCCGGTCGGGCCGTCAGGGCGATCCGGGTCTGTCCCGTTTCTACCTCTGCCTTGAAGACGATCTGCTGCGCATTTTCGGGCCGGACACGCTGTTTTCTAAAATGATGAACGCCAATCTCGAAGACGGAGAGGCGATCGGTTCAAAATGGCTGTCCAAGGCCATTGAAACTGCACAGAAAAAGGTCGAGGCGCGCAATTACGAAATGCGCAAGCAGGTCGTGCAGTATGATGATGTGATGAATGACCAGCGCAAGGTCGTTTACGAGCAGCGCAGCGAAATCATGGATTCGGAACGGGTCGATGATGTCGTGGAGGACATGCGCCGCGATGCCATCAATGCGATCGTGACCAAGGCCTGCCCTCCGGGTTCCTATCCGGAACAGTGGGACGTGGCCGGTTTGCAGGAAAAGATCGACGAGGTGCTCGGCCTTGATGTTCCGCTTGAGGAATGGTTGCAGGAAGAGCAGGTCGAACCCGACATTATCGAGGAACGCTTGCAGGAATTGTCCGAAGCAAGCCTGGCTTCGCGCATTGCCGACATTCCGGAAGATTCGTGGCGGCGGGTTGAAAAAAGCATCCTGCTTGAACGGCTCGACTATCATTGGAAAGAACACCTCGCGACGCTTGATGCGCTGCGTCAGGTCGTCTTCCTGCGCGCCTATGCGCAAAAGCAGCCGATCAATGAATACAAGCAGGAAGCTTTCGGCCTGTTCGAACTCATGCTGGATACGCTGCGCGAGGATGTGACAAAGGTGCTGCAGACGGCAGAATTCCGCCCCGCTGCACCGCCGCCGCCGCGCAACCTGCCCGATTTGCCGGAATTTCTGACTGGACACATCGATCCGTTTACGGGGGAGGACAACTCCAACGATGGTGACGGTTCGGCTGCGCGTGCGCCCCTGTTCGGCACGCTGGCGGGCTCGCCCGTGGCATCAACCGGATCCGGCGGAGCGCAGACGGCTGACCCTTACGAGGGCCAGGCCATCAGCCGCAATGCACCGTGTCCTTGCGGCTCAGGCAGCAAATACAAGCACTGCCACGGCGCTGCAGCCTGACTTGTTTCATGAAGCTGCATCCGCAGCTTTGCCCTCGGCGCTATTCCCTCCGCTAGTTTGCGGGGGGAATCAGGCGCGCGTTCGGGCTGCGTTGCTGACTGGGTGGCACCGTTATTTGTGCATGTGCTGCGCTGGCGTCGGACGCGACCAGCGAACGACAAAGGGCGACCGCCCGCCCGCACCGGGGCCAGCTTGCTGGCCGTCTAGCGAGGACGCGAACGCGGATGCGGGCGCGAAATACAAAATATCAGAAATTGGCTCCCCGAGTTGAAACCTGTGCCGCATTCGCGCCTGTTCGCAGCCTTCCTCGCTGCTAATGTTTCTGCCTGAAATCTAGGGATTTTCATTCCCACCTTGTTCGCAGCGTTCCGTTGACATTCGCGTCAATCCGTCTCAAGTGTGGGAAAGGATGTGGGCAAGGAATGGATGGCTCCCCAATGTCGAGGCTTACCGCATTACAGGTGAAAAGCGCCGCGCCGGGAACGCATGTGGATGGCAAGGGACTGCTCCTGCGGGTGCAGCCGACCGGCGCGAAATCGTGGATTCTGCGGGTTCAGGTGGACAAGCGGCGGCGCGATATCGGGCTGGGTTCGATAGACGATCTAACGCTTGCTGAGGCGCGGGAGAAATCGGCCATGCTCCGCAAGATTGCGCGCGCGGGTGGCGACCCCATTGCGGCGCGGGATCGCAAGGAGCAGGTTATTCCAACATTTGCAGAAGCTGTGGCCGCAGCCCATGCAGAGAAAAGCAAAAGCATGACGGACAAGTCCGCATCGCAATATCTCTCCAGCCTGAAAACCCATGCGTTGCCGGTGATCGGGCACTATCGTGTCGACGCGATTGAAAGTGCAGAAGTGATCGCCGCGCTCGCTCCGATTTGGACTGAGAAGCCGCAGATCGCGCGTAAGGTGCGTCACCGTATCGATGATGTGCTGTGGTTTGCAAAAGCTCATGGCTGGCGCAAAGTTGATCCACCACACTCAAAGGAGGTCACTCGAGGGCTTGCTCGACAGCCAGATAGTACTCCGCATAAGGCGATGCCCTACCGGGAGATTCCTAAGTGGTTTGTTGGAGAAATGGCAAAGGCTCCGTCACCGGCAAGACTGGCGCTGCTTTTCACTATCTTGACCGGCTCGCGCCAAGGCGAGGCCCGCATGGCGAGATGGCAGCAGATTGATCGCGAAGCGCGCGAATGGCGTCGGCCAGCATCGATGATGAAGGCACGCAAGGCACATGATGTCACACTCAATGATGCTGCGCTCGCCATACTTGACCAGGCAGAAAGCATTTGGGGAGATAGTGATCTGATATTCCCCAGCCTGCGAGGCAAAGTGCTAAACGATGCTTCTCTACTCAAGATGCTCCGCGATAGCGGCCGAGATGAAAGGGTCCACGGCTTTCGTACCAGCTTCCGTACGTGGGCGGCTGAGAAAATGCCCGATACCCCACCGGATGTGGCTGAGCTGGCACAAGCGCGGACTGTTGGGAGCGCTGTTGAACGGCGGTACCAGCGGTCGAGTCTGCTGGAGATGCGCCGCGATTTGCTGGAAGCATGGGGGCAATTCGTTGCGCCGAAATTGGGAGCAGGCAATGTCTGACAGCGATCAATCAGACGATGATGTGCCGTCCGGATGGGATGCATTTTCCAAAGAGGACATGGAACGCATTCGTGAGTGGCATTCGCTACCCGTCGCCCAGCGTGATGCCTACAGTTTGGCAAGCCAAGGCCTTCTCAATGGTAAACTTGAGCCGCTTGCCGCCTACATTCGTGCGGGGTGGCCGATTGATAGCGGGCTGGCAGAGCAGATTGCCGATGCGATCGAGGGACCGGACGCAGAGGGTTACACGCTGGGGTTGACTGCGGCGCGAGGTCGCAAATTGACATTCGATGAGCGGGACGATCTGCATAGGCGTGCGTTCGATATCGCCCTGTTCGTCAGGATGCGTAGGCAGGAACACGCGCGCGCAGGGTGGATAGGGGCCGATGATGAAATTTTCGCAGAGGTTAAGCGAAAATTCGGGGTCGGACGCTCGACCGCTAAGAAGGCAGTTTCTGATATTCGGAAAGAGCTGGGCGAAGACGTTTGGAATTACGTAGAATCCAGCGAAAAGCCGATTTAGTTGGACCTTAAACTTGTAGCCGCTCCCTTCCGCATGTGTATTTAGAAGGCCTCTTTTCAATGGAGGCCGACATGGCAGAGACACTGATCCCGCTGGAAGCTGTTGAGCAGCTTATCCACGTCAAGCGCACCAAGATTTACAAGATGATTGCGGCGGGTGAATTCCCGCGCCCGGTCAAGATCGGGAGCGCATCGCGCTGGCCTGAAAGCAAGGTCGAAGCGTGGATTGCCGAGCGCGTGGCGCAAGCCTGAGGCAGCGGCCATGAATGAGATACAGCTTCCCGGCTTCCTCCTAATCGTGCCGAGCGGTGCGAGGCTCACGCCAGAAACGCGCAAGGCGATCCAGCCTGCCTTGCAGCTCCTATCGCGCGCGCTCACTGGACAAGGTGACAGCGAACCACCTTTGGACCGTGCGCTGTTTCAATCGTGGTATCGCCGCAATTGCGTGATCGAGCAGCACGCCATGTGTTCTGCCGCCGTTCTGCTGGATGATTTCAACAGCGCCACCGGCCTCAGCCTATCGCAAAAGAAGTTCGGGGGATGGCTGACTGATCTCGGCCATGACAGGCACAAGCGCATGGGCATCATCTGGCGCACTGGCATCCGCCTTAGCAGCGCGATTGAGCGCGGCGCGTGCGAGCGCACGCCGGACCTGTTTGACGGGCTGGAGGCAGAGCAGTGAATGGCAAGGGACCCATTGGGGACTTAGGGACTCTCGGGCTTGTGAATGGCTCTGCGCTGGCAGGTGTGGTGCCCTCTTGGACACAATCCTGCCGCATTTGGCACTGTTTGGCGGGTTTGGAAGTCCCTTAGTCCCCTCATAGTCCCTGTCCAAAACTGGCAGAGTTCTGCCATTTAGGGACGGTGAGGGACGGAAGGGACTGTGAAACCCAGTTAGCTGGTTATGTGCGCGGGCACATACGTCAATGCAACTGCATTTTGGGTCCCTTAGTCCCTAATCAAAAAACAAATGAATTTGCTTATCAAAAATAGAGGATCGAATTGGCCTTCATATTATCCCAGATGAAAAAGGCAGGAGAGCAGCGGGGCGATGCGCAGCATCGACGCGCTGGCGATACAGTTCTTGCCGATGCTTGCCGGGGTAAGGGTGTCGGTAGTGCCGACGCCATCGGCAAGGGTGGGGGGTGGTCGAAAGTTGGCAAGGTCGCGCGCCGGATAACCGCCGTTCATCTCATGCGCAGACTTTTTTCTCGGCGGGGCGGTTTTTGGGAAAAGGCGGCGGCGGAGGATGGCCGTGGAACGACTGAAGCTGATGACGGCCTTGGCGAAGGTCGAGGGCGTGAAGCGTCGTCTGACAGCGCCGCACAGGCCGCTGGTGTAGCGCAGGCTGGCGGGATCGCATCGCCTGCAAACGGCGGTTCTGCTCCGATTAAATTTACGGCGGATCAGATTGACCTGTTTGGCGAGCCGGTGGCGGCGAAGCGCGGGCCGGGACGGCCCCGCCATGTGCCAACGCCAGCGACCCGCGCCGATGTCTTCCGCATGGCTGAAGCTGGACTGGGGCAGGAGGCGATCGCCGAATACCTGGGCGTGTCCGGGCCAACCCTCCGGATCAACTACGCGGCAGAGCTGCGCACAAAATCACAAACTGGAAAGCGACGCGCTGCGCGCGATCGGAAGAAGGAGAATAACAATGCCACATGAAATTACGCCGCTCGATGAAGCTCAGGCAAAGCGGGCGCATGAAGCGATCTGCAACGAAATGAACGCTCTAGGCCGCGAGGGTGTGAGCATTGCCGCGATACTTGCTGGAGCAGGCTCTGCGATTAGCGACCTAATCACGACACAGCGGAATGCGGATGCGGTCGAGGCATGGTTTCGCGGCAATGCGGACCTTGTGAAAAGCCTCCGCGAATAATGTTGACAAAACGAGAACGGCGCGGATATGGCGGGGGAGTTGGAAGCGCGGTTATCCGTATTCCACACCAATCTTCCCCGCGGTCATCCGCGCCGATTGGCTGAAACCGGGCACTATGCCCGCCAGCTTAGGCGTGTTTACGATGAATTATGCGGGTTCCTCCCTAGAAATTAAGCAACTGGACGACAGCGGCCACATTGAGGGCTTGCTGGCAGGCATCGGGAATGTCGATGCTGCAGGCCATGTGATCGAGGCCAAGGCCTTCACCCGGACGCTTGCTGAGCGCAATGGGCGACCTCTGCCCATGCTGCTCCATCACGATATGCAGCGCCCTATCGGTGTGTGGAAAGAGTGGCAGGAGCGCCGCGAAGGTCTGTTCGTCAAAGGCGACCTAACCCTGCAAACGCAGGACGCGAAAGAGGCTCACGCGCTCGCCAAATCTGGTGCGCTGACAGGTCTGTCAATCGGCTTCGTCACTCGGAAAGAGCGATACGACGGTGCCAGCGGCACGAATCGCCTGCTCGATATTGACCTGGTGGAAGGCAGTCTTGTCTCGATCCCCTGCAATCCGCTCACGCACGTCTCTGCCGTGAAGGCGATCACCGGACCTGCCGATATTACTGACTTGCTCCGCGCGAGTGGAATGTCCGGGCGCAAGGCCAAGGCGGCGGCGTGTGCGGCTTGGCAGTCGATCAATGACGCACCCGATGACGCAGAGGCGGAAGCTGAGGCCAAAGCGATCCTAGATGCATCGGCAAAGCGCATCGCCGGATTGAGCCGTCCGGCGCACACCACCCCTAGATTTTTCGATTGGAGTTGAGAAAATGAACGCGATTACGAAAGAGTTTACCGACGCTGTTGAAAAGCAGTTCGCCACCTTGAGCGCCGATGTGAAGGACGCGCTTGAGCAGTCCGGCACGGCGAAGGCCATCATGCAGGATTTCGAGCAAAAAATGGCCGCACGCGCCTTCTATGGCGGCGGTGGTAGCGCGCCTGCAACTTGGGGTTCGCAGGTGGTCGCCAGCGATCAGGTCAAGAGCCTTGCTTCCGTCACCGGCTCGCAGCCGGGGCGCTGCAAGATCGAGATTAAGGACATCACCAGCGCCGCGAATAGCGGCGGTGCGCTGGACAACACGATGCGCGACCCGATGGTGAACGGGAAGCCTCGCCGCGCGCTGACAATCCGCGATCTTATGACGGTGCTGAACACGACCAGCGGCAACGTGGAATACGTCGAGCAGACATTGCGCGACAATCAGGCCGCGCCGCAGGTCGAAGGCGCTCTGAAGGCGGAATCGTCCTACACCTGGGAGTTGAAGGGCCTGCCAATTCAGACGATTGCGCACTGGACGAAGGCGAGCGTGCAGATCCTTGCCGACGCTCCGCAACTGGCATCATTGATCGATAGCGAGCTGCGCTACGGCCTTGCTCTGCAAGAGGAAGTGCAGCTGCTGAACGGTAGCGGCACGGGTGCAAATCTTACTGGCATTATCACCGCAGCCACGGCCTATGCTGATCCAATCGGCTTTGTCGCGCCTACCATGCTCGACAAAATCGGCACGGCTATGTTGCAAGTCACGCTCGCTGATTTTGCGCCCAATGGCATTGCCATGCACCCCAGTGACTGGATGCGTATTCGCCTGCTGAAAGATGCGGATGGCAAGTATATCCTTGGCGATCCGGGCGAAGCTACCGCGCCGGTTTTATTTGGGCTAGGTGTCGTGACCAGCACCGCAATGTCGGTTGATAAATTCCTTGTGGGCGACTTTGCCCGCGCTGCGACGCTTTACGACCGCGAAGGCGCGAACGTGGCCCTGTCCACTGAGGACGGTGAAAATTTTACTAAGAATATGGTCACGGTCCGGGCCGAGGAACGCCTTGGCCTTGCGATCAAGCAGGCCACAGCGCTCTCCTACGGCGATTTCGGCAACGTCTGACCGAAAAGACAGGGCGGGTTTGTCCTTGACCCGCCCTGTCTGGCCCGCGCTGCTCAGTCAGGCTCAAGCGCGGGCCACTTTTTCCCGAATGATGGAGGCTTGAATGGCGGAGATGGTGAGGCTTCAGGGCTTTCGGGAATTGGACCGGGCGCTGGGCCAGTTGAAAGGTTCCACAGAGCGCGGGGTTCTGCGGCGGATTGCCAAACGGGCGCTTGAGCCGACGCTGGCAGAGGCGCAGCGATTGGTGCCGGTGGATGACGGCGATCTGCGGGATAGTATCAAGATTGCATCCGGGCCGCTGACGAAGGGCGCGAAGGCGCAGGAGCGCAGCTTCCGCACGCGCGGCGTGAAGCTATTCCTTGGCACGGCGAGCCGCAATGCGGTGCGGGTTGAATACGGGACGGTCAACATGTCGGCCCAGCCATACCTCCGGCCCGCGTGGGACAGCGGCAAAGACGACGCTCTTGAGATCGTGAAGCGGGACCTGGGCGAAGAAATCAGACGAACGGCAGAGCGCGCAAATCGCCGCGCCGCAAAGCTGGCAGGGAGATAGGAATATGGCCGCGAAAATTGGCTCACTCAATGTTGACCTGACGCTGGAAACGGCGCGGTTCAATCGCAATTTGCAGCAAACTCAAACGACCATGCAGCGGGCGAAGTCGCAGTTCCAAAACGCTGCGAAAAGCATGGCGGCCGCATTTACCGTGGGCGCGGTTATCCAAGGCGTTCGGACGCTGCGCGATATGAGTATTCAAGCCATCGAAACGGCGGGCAATCTGGGCGAGCAGGCTGCGGCGCTGGGTGTTTCCACCACGGCCCTGCAGGAATACCGCTACGCGGCAACGCAGGTCAATTTGACCGGCGAAGAAATGGACAATGCGCTGGCCCAGCTGACACGGCGAACGGGCGATGCGGCGCAAGGCGTGGCGGAATCGGCGCGGGCTTTTGAACTGCTCGGGCGTGAATATCCGCGATGCTGAAGGCAATGTGCGCAGTGCGGGCGACCTTATGCCGGAGATTGCCGACGCGCTGGCATCGATCGAAAGCCCTGCAGAACGCGCGGCCATATCCGTCGATCTGTTCGGACGGGCAGGGCAGAAACTTGAGGCGCTGCTGGAAGGCGGCTCCGCAGGGCTGCGAGGGTATGCAGAACAAGCGCACGCGCTGGGCACGGTACTCAGCTCCGAGGAAATTGCCGAAGCTGACCGGGTGGCCGATGACCTGGCGAAGCTCAATTTCCAGATCGAGGCGCAGCAAAACCGCAAGCTGCTGGAAAATGGCGATGCAATCCTGCGCTTTGAAGAAACACTTTCGGACCTGAAGCTGGGCCTGATCGATGCGAACAACCAGATGCAGACCTGGGTGGACGAATTCGACGCGTTCAATGCTCGCAATGCCGAGACGACGCGGGCGTTCTACAAGCGGATTGGCGACTGGGCGGCCAGTATCCCTGATCGCATCGGCACAATGGTAGTCGACACCCGCGCCGCGATTGGCCGGTTTGTTGCGAACATGGTGGAGATGGGTCGGGATATGATCGCAGGCCTTGTGCGCGGTATCGTGGAACGCGCCGGCAGGGTGCGCGATGCCGTGACCGGCACTGTGTCTGACGCGGTGGACAGCGCGCGCAATTTCCTTGGCATTCGCTCGCCATCGCGCCTGTTTATGGCGATGGGCGGATTCGTGGCGGAGGGCTTTGCGCTGGGCATCACTGGAAGCAGCTCGCTTGCCACGAATGCCGTGCGCACAATGGTGGACGGCATCGCGGCCCAGATGCAGCGGCTTGACGCATCGCTGGTGCGCCCTGCTGCCACGGCTGCCGAGCAGGTGGCGTGGGAAATGGAGCAAATGGCCCGCGATACGCAGAATCTGCTCGACCGGCTGTTTCCGGAAGTGCGGCAATTGCTGGAATATCGGCGCGAGCTGGCGCTGATCGATGGCTCTGGCCTATCGGATACAGAGAAACGCGAGGCGCGGGTGCGGCTTGGCACGGAGGGAAATGAACCGGGCCGGATCGATGTTTTCGCTGGGCGCGAATTGCCGCAACTGGATATCGACCTTGGACCATTGGCGCAGCATGTGCGGGAAACGGGTCAGGACATCGAGGACGCGAATGTGCGCATCGCGCAGAGTTTCAAAGACATGGCAGATCAAGCCATTGCCAGCGTTCGCGGGCTGATCGATGGCATTAAGAGCGGTGACTTTCTGAGTATCCTTCAGGGCGTGCTGGGCATCGGCTTGCAGATTGCCGGGATCGTGACCGGAAACGCCGGACTTGCAGGCAGTATTCCCCGCTTTGCCACTGGCACGAATTACGCACCTGGCGGGCTTGCCCTGGTGGGCGAGCGCGGGCCGGAGCTGGTGAACCTTCCGCGCGGTTCGCAGGTGATCCCGAATAATCAATTGGGCGGCGCTGGTGGCCGGTTGCAGGTCGAGGTCGTCGCCAACAACAACGGCTTCGGCGCCATAGTCCGCAATGCTGCTGGCGAGGTGGTGGCTCAGGCCGCGCCGAGCCTGATGCAGGGCGGGGCGCAACTGGCGCAAAGCAATCTGTCGCGGCGTAGCACACGGCGTGTCGGATAATCAGGAGACAGTACGATGAAGACGATCACTACCGCCAGATTAGCGGCAGTTTTATGCAATGCACGATCAGCGGGCCGAGGCGGTCGACTGATCGAGCAGGCCGGTGTACCGCTGTTATGCGCTGGGATCGCTCGCGTGACGCAGCTGATTCCTGCCCAGCAAGCACCGCGCAAAACAGCGTGAGCGCGGCGATCACGATCAAGGCGCTGCGCAAGCGATATCGGGATCGCAACAAGGCCTTCAGCCGCCGTCCCGGCGCATGGCGGCGGAGTTCTGGTTGGAGGACAAGACCGGGCGGCTGTCTGAGGCGGATTGCGCGGCGCTGGTGGATGCGATGCGCGAGGATATGTTCGGAGTAAATATCGGAGGGTATGCAATTGTCGAAAGCACTTAAAGTTATCGGATTCGTGGCAGGCGCTGTTGCGCTTGTCGCTGGTACAATTGCGACCGGCGGCGCGCTGGGCCTTATCGCCGCGACGGGCATTGCCGGTATCGGATCGTTCAGCGCGATTGCTGCGGTCGCAGGGCTTATCGGCGCGCTCAGCACACCTTCACTACAATTGATCTCAAATCGACCGAGGGGACGCGATGACCTTACAAGCCGGGATGGTCCACAATCGAAAAGCTTATCTCTGGACAGATACGGGGCTGTGGCGACCTGACGATTTGTCGCTGGTGCCGGTGGGCCTGCGCAAAATCATGACAGGACAACTGTTTCCTTGGATCGCCAGTTACAGCGGTGACATGGATCTGACGAAGTATGACGATCTGCGGCACCGGCTCGACAGGCCGGGCATCGCAAGTGTGGCGGACTTCGCCAATAACGCGATCGAGGAGGTGCGGGCGATAGCGGCGAACGGCAATCGGGCGCGCTTGCTCTGCGCAGTGCCGTGCGATCAATATGGTGTGCGGTTGTTCCTGGTGTCGAGCGAGCCGCTTGAAAGTGGCAAAGCCTTTGACGCAAACGAGACGCTGTTCTTTGCCTGTCCAATGCCGAGCGGCGCGCCCGCGATACCTGACCAAGCCAAGGTTGCGGATATGCACCGCGTGATAGATTTGCAGGTTGCCCAGCGCGCGCCTGACGGCGATCCGGGCAAGGGCTGCGTTTTAGGCGGCTCAATTATCCAGACGGTCTTTGACGGGCAATTCGTGACAGAGAGCCTGCATCGCCAGCTCGACTAATGGAGTGGCCAGTTAACGACCGGGCTTGCCAGCGAATCGACTGAGGCGCATAAGGAACGGGCCGGATCGCTGTTGACGCAGCTCACCGGCCCTAACCAGTAGATTCGAACCAACGACCAAGTGATTAACAGTCACCTACTCTACCGCTGAGCTATCGGGGAGCAGCCCGAAAGGCAGGACAGCGCCTATATGGGGGGCGATTTGGTTTGGCAAGGGCCAGATTTAACCCTTGCGAATATTACCTGCGTTCAGGTGATGAATTGCTCTGCCACGATGCGCTCATCCAGCGCGTGGCCAGGGTCGAACAGCAGCGTCATTTCCTTGTCGCGGGCGATTTCCACGTGCACTTCGGCCACATCGCGCACTTCCTTCTGGTCTGCCACGACAGCTACGGGACGCTTGGCTGGTTCATGGACACGAAACGTCACCTTGCTGCGTTCTGGCAGGATGGCCCCCGGCCAGCGGCGTGGGCGAAACGGGCTGATTGGTGTGAGCGCAAGCATACGCGAATCAAGCGGCAGGATCGGGCCGTTTGCGGAAAGGTTATAGGCGGTCGACCCGACAGGCGTCGCCAGCAGCACCCCGTCGCCCGCCAGTTGCGGTATGCGGACCCGGCCATTCACCGAAATTTCCACCTTTGCCGTCTGCCGGGTTTCGCGCAGCAGGCTGACTTCATTAATGGCGCAGGAACTTACAGACTCTCCCGATTGCGTGATCGCTTCCATCCGTAGCGGGGAGACGATGAGCGGCTTTGCATTCATTATCCGCGGGATAATGTCTCCGCGTCCGTAATACCGGTTCATCAGAAAGCCGACGGTGCCAAGATTCAGGCCGAATACGGGCAGGCTGCGCTGGCTATCCAGCATGTCGTGCAAGGTATCGAGCATGAAACCGTCGCCGCCCAGGGCGACAATGGCATCGGCCTGATCCAGCGAAACGAAATCGCCGCGTTCAGCGAGGGATTGTGCTGCCTTGGCAGCTTTTTCCGTGTCCGAATGCAGCAGGGCTAGCCGTTTAAAGCCCTGATTTTCTTCGCCATTGGCCATCACATCTCCCATCGCGGCCAACCCTATGGAGCGCCGTCCCGATTTGCAACGCGCCATTATCGGTAAGAGACTGTAGCAGCCGTTTTTGGCAGGAGACTTTCATGTCAATTCCCGCACAGACAATTGAACGCCGCGCCCGGTCCGATCGCAGGCGGACAGAGCCGCATCCTGTCACAGAAGACCTGGCAGAAGCCTTGACGGCCAATGCGATAGAGCTGCTGTTCCAGCCGCAATTTCGCAGCTCTGACGGTTCGCTCGCCGGAGCCGAAGCCCTTGTCCGTTGGGAACATCCAGACCACGGCGCATTGGCCGGCGATGCGCTGGTGGCGATTGCGCAAAGCGGCGGCATCGCTCGGCGCCTGTCGCGCCACATCGTCCGCGCGTCGCTTTCGGCAGCGTCGAAATGGCCCGATCATTTGCACCTGTCGATCAACGTGACGGCAATGGACCTGTTCGACCGCACCTACGGCGAAGAATTGCTGGCGATAATCGCAGACGCGGATTTCCCGGCGGAGCGGCTGACGCTGGAAATCACCGAGCAGGCGCTGGTTGCCGATCTCGACCGGTCTGCGGAACGGCTTAATGCCTTGGCCGACCGCGGCATACGCATTGCGCTCGATGATTTCGGCGCGGGTTTTTGCAATTTCCGTTACCTGAAAGTGCTGCCGCTGCATGCGCTGAAACTGGACCGGTCCATGATCGAAGGAGTGGCCAGCGATCCGCGCGATCTGGCTGTGCTGCGCGGCATCATCGCCATGGCAAATGCACTTGATCTAGGCGTGATTGCAGAAGGCATCGAAACGGACGCCCAGCGCGAAGTGGCCGTGCGTGAAGGGTGCGACATTTTGCAGGGATATCTGACTGGCAGGCCCATGAAGGTCAGGCGTTTTGCGGAGCTGGCCACGGTGACGGCGTAAAGCGCCACCGTGGCGCGGTGATTATTCCGCTGGCGGCTCCGCATTCTTCACATGCACATCGAACCAGTCGATCATTTCTGCAAGCGTATGCAGCACGGATTCGCGCCCGCGATAACCGTGGCTTTCGTACGGTAGCATCACCAGACGCGCAGTGCCGCCGGTGCCTTTGACAGCCGCGAACATGCGTTCCGACTGCTGCGGAAAAGTGCCGGAATTATTGTCATTGTTGCCGTGGATCATCAACATCGGTTCGTTGATCATATTGGCCGCCATGAAAGGTGACAGCTCGTAATATGTCTCCGGCGCGTCCCAGAAAATGCGCCGTTCAGACTGGAAGCCGAACGGCGTCAGCGTACGGTTGTAGGCTCCTGATCGGGCAATGCCCGCGCGGAAGATATCACTGCGCGCCAGCAGATGCGCCGTCATGAATGCGCCGTAGCTGTGCCCGCCAACGCCCACGCGGTATCCATCGCTGATCCCGCGCTGAACTGCGAAATCGACCGCTGCCTGGCCGCTCGATACGATTTGCTCGATGAAAGTATCGTTCACCGTTTCGGGATCGTCCCCGATCACCGGCATGGAGGCACTGTCCAGCACGGCGTAGCCCTGTGTCAGAAAGAACAGGTGTGAATAGCCGCCGATGCGCGTGAAGCGGTACGGGGAATCGCGGTTCTGGGATGCCGTGCTCGCGCTGTTGAATTCACGCGGGTAGGCCCACACCACCAGCGGCAATTGCTCGCCTTCAACATAATCTGGCGGAAGGTAAAGCGTGGCGGTCAGTTCCGTTCCGTCTTCCCGCGTATAGGTCACAAGTTCCCGGCTGATCCCGGTCAATTCGGGATGCGGATCGGGAAAATCTGTGAGCGCCGTGATCGCACCGCCGGTATACATGCGGTAATTTCCGGGATTGGTGGGGCTTTGGTAATAGGTGACAAAGGCGCTGCCGCTGTCATCCAGCACATCCACGACGCTTTCCAGATTTTCCCCGCTATTGCGCCAGATCTCCTTCGTTTCCAGCGTTTCCAGATTGAACTGACGCAGGAACGGGCGGAGGCCGCCGGGTGTAGCTCCGCTTCCTGTCAGCAGCAGCATACCATCAGTATGGCGCGCCACGGTGAAACCGGCATCGGTGGTAATGGTAACGGGAGAGCCGGGATCATTATAGGCATCCTGGGAATCGCGCAGATTGATTACGCGGTCCGGATTGTCGCCTGTCACGTCGATGTGGGTCTGACGAATTTCGCGGGTGTCGCGGTCATAATCATAGGCGATGATATCATCGGTGCCTTCGATGCCGGTGAAGCCGGAATAGCGGTCTTCGAAGCGGGCAATTTCCACCGGTTCGCTTGTGAATGGTGCGGCAAGCCCCACCACCGCGTCCCGCACATCGGTTTCGACGCGCGGGTCGCCGCCGTCCTGTGCCTCTGCCCAGACCAGCAGCGCGTCCTCAGTCGGATGCCAACCGATGGACCGGCGCCCTGTCGGCACACCTTGCACCGGCAAATTGTCAGCCAACGGCTGCTGCGCAATCGTGGTGACGTGTCGGCCAGACGCATCCGTTACCACGGTTGTTTGCGGGAAACGGCTGTAAGGGACCTGATAGCTGAAAGGCTGTTCCAGCCATTCGAGCAGCATGTATTTGCCGTCCGGCGATGCGGCTGCCCCTGTATAGATCCGTGGCTCTCCCAGCACCTCGGGAGCGCTGCCATCCAATGAATATGCGACAGGTTGGCTGGTGGTGAGCCATGTGAAAAGCGCTTCATCATGCGGGTTTTCAAGGAGATCCTGATAGGTGCGCGTCTGCGCTTCCTCGCCGCCGGACGCATCCTGAATGGCCGGGCCGACGGGCGTGGCCGATTCCACCGGCATAGGACCGCGATCATCGGGAGATGCGAGGATCAGCAACCGGCCATCAGGCAGCCAGCGTGGACCTTGGAAAATCGGATTGATGCCGCGTTCACGCAAAATTGTCGCCTCGCCGCTGGCGGTATCCACCACCATCAGCGCCATACCGTCGGCATAGGTGTTGGTGAAGGCTACATGGCGGCCATCGGGTGACCAGGCGAGATCCGACACATCTGGCTCTGCCGGCAACAAGACCTGCCGCTCTGTTCCGTCCTCCACATCGCGCAGTGACATGCCGACAAAGGCGCGCGTTCCGTGCCGGTCGTTGATCGCCGCATCAAGCCGCAGCCCTGCCAGCTTTTCCATCGGGCGCGCCAGTTCCGATACCGGCGGCAGGCTCTCCCGCTCCAGCAGCAGCATGGTATCGCCAGCGGGCGATACGGAAACGCTGGGCGACGGGGCCCGCAGGACTATGTCGGCCACATCGGCAGGCGGCTGCCGGTAGGTTTCCTGCGCGGCAACGGGCGCAGCAAGGGCAAGAGCGACGGCGGTGGAAAGCATCAGACGCATGGGGCAAGTATCCTCCTGTTGCGCGCACTATTGATGCGCGCAGGCCGGAAGACAAGGGCGCTATGCCGCTTTCTTTGCTGCCCTTTTTACTACGCCGCTGAGGCCCTTGGTCAGCTGGAACAGTCCGTTCAGGCGGCTTTGCGGGTCGCCCCATGCGCGGTTGATGACAAGCTTCATATCGGGCCGCAGCTTGGCCGTGCCATTCAATCGGTCGACATAGGCGATAAGGCCCACAGGATCGGGGAAGTTGTCTTCATGGAACGTCACCAAAGTGCCGCGCGCACCGACGTCGATCTTGGCGATGTTCGCATCGATGGCCTGCGCCTTGATCTCGATCAGGCGGATCAGGTTCTTTGTCGGCTGCGGTAATTCGCCAAACCGGTCGATCATTTCGGCGGCAAGGCTTTCGATCTCTGCCTGTCCTTCGGTCTGGTTGAGGCGGCGGTATAGCGCCATTCTCACGGCCAGATCGGGCACGTATTCTTCCGGTATCATGATCGGGGCATCGACGGTTATCTGCGGCGAGAAGCCGGTGCTGTCCGGCGTCAGCCCGGCGTCGCCAGCCTTGGCGGCCAGGATCGCGTCTTCCAGCATGGATTGATACAGTTCAAACCCGACTTCGCGAATATGGCCTGATTGCTCGTCGCCCAGCAAATTGCCTGCGCCGCGAATGTCCAGATCATGGCTGGCCAACTGGAAGCCTGCACCCAGGCTATCCAGATCGCTCAGCACCTTCAGGCGCTTTTCCGCAACTTCGGAAAGCTGCGTGTCGGCAGGCGTGGTGAGGTAGGAATAGGCGCGGATCTTCGCCCGGCCCACGCGCCCGCGAAGCTGGTAAAGTTGGGCGAGGCCGAAGCGGTCTGCGCGGTGGATAATCATCGTGTTGGCGGTGGGCAGGTCCAGTCCGCTTTCGATGATCGTGGTGGAGAGAAGAACTTCGTATTTGCCTTCGTAAAAGGCGCTCATGCGTTCTTCGATTTCGCCCGCATTCATCTGCCCGTGGGCGGAGACGACTTTCACTTCGGGCACGGTGTCGCGCAGCCATTCCTCGATCGGGCCCATGTCGGAAATACGCGGCACCACGATAAAACTTTGCCCGCCGCGGTGATGTTCGCGCAACAATGCCTCCCGCACGACCATGTCGTCCCATTCCATCACATATGTTCGCACGGCGAGGCGATCGACCGGCGGCGTCTTGATGGTGGAAAGCTCCCGCAGCCCGCTCATTGCCATTTGCAGCGTGCGGGGGATGGGCGTCGCGGTCAGCGTCAGCACGTGAACGTCAGCGCGCAGGGCCTTCAGCTTTTCCTTATGCGTCACGCCGAAACGCTGTTCCTCATCCACGATAACGAGGCCCAGGTTCTTGAACTGGGTGTTCTTGGAGAGGATCGCGTGGGTGCCGATCACGATATCGACGGTTCCGTCTGCCAGCCCTTCGCGCGTCTCCTTCATCTCCTTGGCGGGGACGAGGCGGGAAAGGCGGCCGATCTTCAGCGGGAAGCCTGCGAAACGGTCACAGAAATTCTGGTAATGCTGGCGCGCAAGCAGTGTGGTCGGCGCAATCATGGTGACTTGCTGCCCGTTCATCGCCGCGACGAATGCAGCGCGCAGGGCGACTTCGGTTTTGCCAAATCCGACATCGCCGCAGACCAGCCGGTCCATCGGGCGGCCGCTTTCAAGATCGCGCAGGACATCGGCAATGGCAGCTTCCTGATCTTCCGTTTCCTCATACTGGAACCGGTCGAGGAACTGGTTGTAGCTGGCTTCATCCGGCGCAAGCACAGGCGCTTTGCGCAACGCGCGCTGGGCGGCGATTTTCATCAACTCGCCGGCAATCGCCTGAATACGCTCTTTCAATCTGGAGCGGCGGCGTTGCCATGCTTCACCGCCAAGCCGGTCCAACTGCACGTTTTCCTCGGAAGAACCGTAGCGGCTGAGCACGTCGATATTCTCGACCGGAATATACAGCTTGTCTCCGCCCGCATATTCCAGCCGCACACAGTCGTGCTGGCTTTTACCGACGGGGATTGGTTCAAGGCCGATATATTTGCCGATGCCGTGGTCGATATGGACCACCAGATCGCCGCGCGCCAACGCCTGCAATTCAGCCAGAAACGCGTCGGCATCCTTGCTGCGTTTCTTGCGCCGGACCAGCCTGTCACCCAGCAGATCCTGCTCTGTAATCAGTTCCAGTTCGTCATTGGCAAACCCGGTATCGAGCGGAAGCACCATTGCGACAGGTTTCGCAGCGCCGCCTTTGGGGGCCGCCGCGCCGAGCGCTTCCTGCCAAGTTTCGGCAATCTGCACGGGCGTTCCGGCTTCGCCGATGATGGAGGCGATACGGCTGAGCGAACCCGCGGTATAGGCCGCCAACAGCGGCCGCTTTCCTGCCTTGGCGAGCGAGGCCAGATGTTTTGCCGCCGCATCGTAGACATTGCCGCCCTGCGATCGTTCCGGCGTGAAATCGCGGGCCGAGCGAAATCCGAAATCGACTGCCTTGTCGCTTTCCGGCTCGGGAAAGATGGAAGTCCTGTGGATTGGCCACGCTACCAATGCCTGTTTGAATTCGGCGTCGGTCAGATACAGCAATTCGGTATCGAGCGGGCGGTAGCTGCCTCTGCTTTGGCCAGAGGTCTCGCCGCGCTGGCGGTGGTAATCGGTGATGTCGGAAAGGCGCTCATCTGCCGCCGATAACGCGCCTGAATCGATGATGAGCGTATCGTCGCTGGCCAAATGATCGAACAGCGTCGACAGCCTTTCTTCAAACAGCGGCAGCCAATGCTCCATCCCGGCAAGCCGCCGCCCATCGCTGACAGCTTCGTACAACGGGTCCTGCGTTGCGCTGGCACCGAAGGTTTCGCGGTATCGGCTGCGGAAGCGTTTGATCGTATCGTCGTCCAGCAACGCCTCGCTGGCGGGCAGCAGCAGGTGTTCCTCAATGACTTCCGTGGTGCGCTGCGTGGCGGGATCGAACAGGCGCAGGCTTTCCAGCTCGTCACCGAAGAAATCGAGCCGCAGCCCTGCCTCCAGGCCGCTGGGATAAATATCGACGATGGAGCCGCGCATGGCGAATTCGCCTGTGTCCACCACTGTATCGACGCGCGTGTAACCCTGCCTGCGGAGCAGCGCGGCGAGGCTTTGATGGCCGATCACAGTGCCGACCTTGAATTCCCGCACCGCCTCGCGAATGCGGAACGGCGTCAGAACGCGCTGAAGCAGGGCGTTGACCGTGGTGACGACCAATTGGTTGCCGGACTTGCCTGTTTGCAAGCGGTGCAGCGCTGCCAGTCTCTGTGCACTGACGGACATGGCCGGGCTTGCACGGTCATAGGGGAGGCAGTCCCATGCCGGAAATTCGACCACCTGCAATTCGGGCGCGAAGAAATGTGCAGCATCCACCACCGCGCGCATCGCAGTGTCGTCTGGCGCGATGAAGACTGCGCGGCCTTTCGAGGCGCGGGCCAGATCGGCCAGGACAAGCGGTTGGGCCCCGCGCGCAACCTGAGAGAGGATGCGCGGCTGATCGGCGTTCAGAATACGGGAAAGATCGGGCATAGGGGCATCAACTCGTGGCAAGCGAAAAAGCCCCCAGCTCCAAAGAGGTGGGGGTCAGGCCCGCCTAGATGCTCACATAGTCAAGCTTGCGCAAGACCTCCATTTGGTCACCTGCAAGATGTTCGGGCGGCTCACCGCGGCCCATGCCCCACGCCATGACGTCAACGTCTTCTTCATCCAGCAACGCTTCAAACCAGACCAGCCCGGCTTCGTCCCATTGCGCATGATAGGTCTCGAAATAGCAGCCGAACATGTAATCGGCCTCTCTCGTTCCGCGATGCCAGGCACGGAATTTGGCACGTGCAAGGCGCGTCTCGAACGTATTTGCGGCTGTGTCTGTCATAGCAAAAGGGGCGCCTCATTGGATGAAGCGCCCCATGTGTGCCTTCAGGCAGACCTGATCAAGGGTGGGTATGGGTGTAAAGGACCGTTTCGTTTTCGATCAGGCCACTATACTCTTCTCCCATCGCTTCCATAGCGGCTTCGCCGCCAGCCATTTGCGTTAACTGCGCAAAGAAGGCTTCGCGCTCTGCATTGGCATGGGTATCGAAAGCAGACATTCCGCGCGGCATTTCCATGACAATCATCAGGTCATAGTCTGGGTTCATCATGACCCAATGCACTGTTTCAGCGGGCAGGCCAGCAGCCGCCCGTGCAGGAGCAATCATTGTTGAGTGGAGTTCGGCCCAGCGGTCGTCTGCGCCGTCCGCTAGGTCAATCATTGTCACGCGGTAGGTCGTGCGCGGCTCTTCAGCTTCCTGCGCCTGAGCAGGCGTAGCAAACAGCGCCAAGGTTGCGGATGCAGCCAGAAGTTTCGTGAATTTCAGCATAGTAGTCCCCCAAAGGTTCGTAACAACGACCCAGTGTGCGACCACGCGCAAGGCATTAGCACCTTTGTTTGCAAACCGGAAATCACATCTGTGCGGTGCGTGTGAGGCGCGGCTTCGCATTGGCTGATGTTGGCGCTAGAGAAGGGGAGATGCGTCCTGAAATCCTCAACCCCCTGTTTGCAGAAATCGACAGCCTCGAAGGTGTTGGTCCGAAGCTGAAGAAGCCGCTGGGCAAGCTGTCGCTGGAGCGGGTGCGGGACGTATTGTACCACTTGCCGGAACGGTTTGTGACGCGCCGCGCGGTACAGGACCTGGACGATGCGCAGGTGGGGGAACAGGTGGTTGTTGCGCTGACCACGGTGGAACACCGCGCTCCGCGCAATCCGGGGCGCGGGCCGTACCGTGTGCTGACGCAGGATGCGAAGGGCAATATCTGTACGCTCACCTACTTCGGACGCGCCAGCTACACCGCGAAGAAGCAGTTACCGGTGGGGGAAACGCGCTGGGTGGCGGGGCGGCTCGATCAATATGACCAGATGCTGCAAATCGTGCATCCCGATCATGTGGCGGAGAAAAGCGCCGATGCGATGGGCAAGATGGTGGAGCCGGTTTACCGCCTTGCCGAAGGGCTGACGCAGCCGCGCGTTGCATCGCTGTTCGAACAATCGCTCGCCCGGGCGCCCCAACTGCCTGAATGGATAGAGCCGAGCACACAGGCACGCGAAGGCTGGCCAGCTTGGCGCGACGCGCTGACGCTTGCCCATCAGGGGGAGAATGCGAAGGCGCGGGACAGGCTCGCCTATGATGAACTGTTCGCCAATGCGCTGGCCCTGATGCTTGTTCGGCAAAGCAACCGGGCGCGCAAAGGGCAAAGCCTTCAGGGCGATGATTTGCTGCGGAGCAAGCTGCAATTGCCGTTCCCGCTAACGGGCGCGCAGCGGCGCAGCATCGACGAGATCACGGGCGATATGGCGCAGGCCAGCCCGATGCTGCGTCTGCTGCAAGGCGATGTCGGTGCGGGCAAGACCGTGGTGGCGCTGGAAGCCATGCTGGTTGCCGTAGAGGCCGGCGCGCAGGCGGCGTTGCTCGCGCCGACCGATTTGCTCGCCCGCCAGCATCTGGAAAGCCTCCGCAATCTTGCCTCATCGACCGGCGTTGAGATTGCACTGCTGACAGGGCGCGACAAGGGCAGGGCGCGCGAGAGCATTCTCATGGGACTTGTCGATGGCAGTATCGACATAGTCGTGGGCACCCATGCGATTTTTCAGGACACGGTCAGTTACAGGAACCTTGGCCTTGTGGTGATCGACGAACAACACCGTTTTGGTGTGTCGCAGCGCCTGCTGCTCACGCAGAAGGGCAAGGTGACGCCGCACACGCTGGCGATGACGGCGACCCCGATCCCGCGCACGCTGGTGCTCGCCAATCACGGGGAAATGGAAGTTAGCCGGCTGGATGAACTTCCGCCCGGCAGGCAGGCGATCGACACACGTGTTCTGCCGCTGGAGCGTTTGGAAGATATCGCCGCAGCCGTCGGCCGCCATGTCTCCAGCGGTCAGCAAGCCTATTGGGTCTGTCCGATGGTGCGCGGCACGGAAAGCGAGAATGAAGACCTAGCCGCGGCAGAGGCGCGCTATGCTGCATTGAAAGAGAGGTTCGGCGATGATGTGGTGCTGGTCCACGGCCAGCTTGCGCCCGAATTGAAAGATGCCGGGATGGCGCGGTTTGCCGCTGGCAAGGCGAAGATACTGGTCGCGACGACTGTTATCGAAGTGGGCGTGGACGTTCCGAACGCCACGCTGATGGTGATCGAGCAGGCTGAACGCTTTGGCCTGGCACAGCTTCACCAGCTGCGCGGCCGTGTCGGGCGCGGCGCCGAGAAATCGACCTGCCTGCTTTTGCGGGGAAATGAACTTTCCGAAACCGGCAAGAAGCGGCTGGAACTGATGAAAAGCTCACAAGACGGGTTTGAGTTGGCGGAGGAGGACTTGCGCTTGCGCGGCGGCGGAGAACTTCTCGGCACGCGCCAAAGCGGCGACGAGGGTTTCAACATCGCTTCGCTGGAACAAGTCACCCGTCTGATCGACACGGCCAATAATGACGCGAAGCTGCTGGTCGAAAACCAAGGCGGCCTTGAAGGGTCCGGCAGAGGCGAAGCAGCGCGCATTGTGTTATATCTGCTGGAACGCGACTGGGGCGTGCAGACGCTGCGCGGGGGATGATGCGCGAAATACCGATTGTGCGCGCCTGCAATTTGTAGCAATTGATCGCCGACCGGCTGGTTGAGCAGAGCGTTTCTGCGGCAAGCCTGGTGGAACAACGCACATGATATTCAATCGGGTCAAGCCGCTGGATGCCATTTTGGCAACGGCGGAGCGTAAGTCTTTGCACCGGACCTTAGGTGCTTTTCAACTGATGATGTTCGGGATTGGCTGCATAATCGGCACGGGTATTTTCGTGCTGACTGCCGCCGGCGCGCAAAAGGCAGGGCCGGGTCTGATGCTGGCGTTTGTCATTGCCGGCGTTGTCTGCATCGTGGCGGCGCTTTGCTATGCCGAAATCGCCTCCATGATCCCTGTCGCTGGCTCTGCCTATACGTACAGCTATGCGACGATGGGCGAATTTATCGCCTGGACTGTCGGTTGGGCGCTTGTGCTGGAATACGCCATCGCTGCCTCTGCCGTTTCGGTTGGTTGGTCGGGGTATTTCACAGGCACTATTTTGAACGATACATTCGGGATAGCCTTGCCGGCCTGGCTGACAGCAGGGCCATTGGCATTGGGCGGCGCGCCGGGCGGTTTCATCAACCTGCCTGCGATGATTATCGCGCTTCTCGTCACATGGCTGCTGATGATAGGCACGTCCGAAAGCGCGAAAGTAAATGCGGTATTGGTGCTGATAAAGGTGACGGCGCTAACAGCCTTCATCGCGCTGACCCTGAGCAGTTCGGAATTTGATCCTGCCCGCTTCAATCCTTTCCTGCCTGCCGGAATTTTCGGCGGATGGGGAACAGGTGTCGGTGCGGTTGGCGCGGCGGCAACGATCTTTTTCGCCTACGTCGGGTTCGATGCGGTCTCGACCGCGGCGGAGGAAACCAAGAACCCGCAGCGCAACGTTCCCATCGGCCTTGTCGGTTCGCTGCTGTTCTGCACCGTGTTCTACATTCTGGTGGCTGCTGGCGCGATAGGCACGATTGGCGGCCAACCGATCATGGGGCCGGGCGGAGTACCGTTCCCTGCCGGATCGGAAGAACTTGCCCGCCAATGCGCAATGCCGCAATTTGCCGATGCGCTGGTGTGTTCAAACGAAGCGCTGGCTCACGTCCTGCGGCAGATCGGCTTCGGCGCAATCGGCAACATGCTGGGCTATGCAGCGATTCTGGCGCTGCCCTCTGTCATCCTCGTGCTGTTGTTTGCGCAGACCCGCATCTTCTTCGTGATGAGCCGGGACGGGCTGCTGCCCGAAGGGCTTTCCAAGGTGCATCCGAAATGGAAAACGCCCTATGTCGTAACAGCGATAACGGGCGTGATCGTAGCCATTGGCGCCGCGTTTTTCCCGGTCGGGCAGCTTGCCGACATCGCCAATGCGGGGACGCTGTATGCCTTCGCAATGGTGGCGATCGCGGTGATGGTTCTCCGGCGGAGCGACCCGGCGCGGGTCCGGTCTTTCCGTGTGCCAGGCCTCGTCATTGTCGGACCGGTGACAGTTCTTGGATGCGCGTTCCTGTTCCTCAACCTACCCACAGCTGCCATGCTCATGCTCCCGATCTGGACGGTGATCGGCTGCGTGATCTATTTCGGTTACAGTCGGCGCAGCAGCCATCTGGGGCGCGGGATCGTGGAAGTGCCTGAAGTTGAAGTCGCGAGCACGCTGGAGCCGGATATTCCCGGAATAGCTGACCGCGGCCGGGACTGAATCCAGCCTCGCACGTTTGAACAAGACAGGCGGCCTCTCATCCGCGGGCGAGGGGCCGCTTGCCATTACGTGCCAATTGCCTAGTCTCCAGCGAAACCATTCCCGCTGGAGATCACACCGTATGACCCGCCTCTTACTCGCTGCTTCCGCACTCGCATTTTCCGTTGCCACGGTGCAGCCCGCCCTCGCGCAGGACGCAGAGGCGGAGTTTACCGAGCTACGTGAAGATGTGTGGCAGTGGACACTCGATACATCGCCATCTCTGGCGACGAGCATCGGCGATCGGCGCGGGGACGGCCAATTGGGCGACAGTTCGATCGCAGGTTATGAAAGCGGGCTTGCAGACCGCCGCGCCTTCCTGGCGCGGTTGAAGGCAATCGATGCAGATAGCCTGCCGCAAAGCCTTCAGATCGACTACGCGCTGTTGCAGCGGGATTTCGAGGATACTCTGGAAGGCGCGCAGCACGCACATAGCCGTTACATCGTTTTCACCAACCGCGGCGGGCCGCAGGGTGCGATTTCTGGCTTGGCCTATGCTTCACCGCTGTTCACCGCGCAGGATTATGACAGCTATATCGGAAGGCTGGAGGCTTTTCCGGAATATGTATCGCATTACATCTCCCGCAGTCAGACCGCCATCGAACTGGGCCTGACCCAGCCTTGCGAACCGATGCAGGGTTACGAAAATTCCATAACCGGCCTGATCGCAGAGACACCGGAGGATTCGGTCTGGTGGAGCGTGTTTGAAACGCGCCCGGCAACCATATCGGAAAGCGAATGGACGGCATTGGAACAGCGCGGGCGTAGCGCAATCACAGAGGGCGCGTTTGCGGGGCTGCGCAGCTTTGCCGATTTCTACACTCAGGAATACGCGCCCGCCTGCCGCACGGATGAGGCGCCCGGAGTGGGCGGAACGCCGGGCGGTCAGGAGTATTACGCATACCGCGTGCGCAGCTTCACCACGACGGACATGACCCCGCAGGAAGTGCACGATCTTGGCCAATCCGAGGTGGCGCGCATCCGTGCCGAAATGGAGGCTGTCGCAGCCGAAGCGGGCTTCGACACAAGGGAAGCCTTCATCCAGCACCTGCGCACCGATCCGCAGTATTATCCGGCCGATGAGGAAAGTTACCTGCAATATACGCAGGCCTTGGCGAAGGAGATCGACGGGTGGATGCCGCGCTTGTTCGGTACCTTGCCGCGCCTGCCCTACACGGTGGAGCCTATTCCCGCGGCGAATGCGCCGGGCAATACCACTGCCTATTACGAATCGGGATCGCTCACGACGGGGCAGGCAGGCATTTACCGCCTCAATCTGACAGAACTGGACCAGCGGCCGCTGTGGGAATTGCCTGCGCTAGGCGTGCACGAAGCCGTGCCTGGCCACCACCATCAGATTTCGCTGCAACAGGAACTCGATATCCACCCGCTGCGCGCCAACGGCACATTCTTCACGGTGTTTGTCGAAGGTTGGGGCCTCTATTCAGAACGGCTCGGCATCGAGATGGGGCTGTATGATACGCCGGCCAAGGAAATGGGCCGGTTGAGTTACGAAATGTGGCGCGCCAGCCGCCTTGTCGTCGATACGGGCATCCATGCACTGGGCTGGACGCGGCAGGAGGCAGTCGATTTCATGCTTGCCAATACGGCGCTTTCCGAAGGCAATATCAATGCGGAGGTCAACCGTTACATCACCTGGCCGGGGCAGGCTCTCGCGTACAAGCTGGGAGAATTGAAAATCCGTGAACTGCGCACCCGTGCGGAGGGAACACTGGGAGCGGAATTCGACCTGCGGGCCTTCCACGATACCGTGCTGGAAAACGGCTCGGTTCCGCTGGACGTGCTCGAGGCGCATGTGGACGCGTGGATCGCTGCCGAATTGGCCGGATAGATCAGGCTGCCAATCGCACCTGGTCGCGCCCGCCCTCTTTTGCCTGATACAGGGCTTCGTCGGCGCGGGCGATAAGGCTGGTCCGGTCGTCGTCGCCGGTAAAGCGGGCGACGCCGAAGCTGAGCGTTATCGTGATGGCGTGTCCGTTTTCGATCAGGATCGGCAATTGGGCGATTGCGCGGCGAAGCCGTTCGCATGCGCCAAACGCTGCCTCCGTGTCGCAATCGGGGAAAACGATCACGAATTCCTCTCCGCCAAGTCTGCCGACGATATCCTGGTCGCGCATCATCTGGGTGGCAGCATGGCCCACAGCCTTGATGACCTCGTCACCGGCAGGATGGCCGTAGGTGTCATTCACCCGCTTGAAGCGGTCGATATCGAGGATAGCGACGGACAGCGGCCTGTTTGTTCGTTTTGAAGAGGCAATCCTGCGGTCGAGCGATCGCAGCAATTCGCGGCGATTGGAAAGGCCTGTCAATTCGTCGGTTTCCGCCAAACGGCGCAGCTGCGCCATCGCGGCATCCTCTCGTGCCAGTGATCGCCGCAGTGCAATGGCAAAGATACCGCCGACAGCCAGCAGCAACATGCCGACCACTCCGAAAAGCTCGATAAACACATTGGTGCGCCGCGATGCAGTGTCGGCGCGCTGCGTACGTACATTCAGATGCGCGTGTTCGGCGGCTTCCAGACTTTCAATCCGGGCAATAATTTCTTCAATATCATTCCGGCCTAGGCCCGATGCGATCCGGTCCACGGCGGCTCTGCGGGAGCCATCTTGGGCCAATGCAATTACCGAAGCAGTGCTTTCAAGCTGCTTGTCCAGAGACACTTTCAATGCAGCCAGGCGCTGCATTTGCTGGGGGTTGTCTGCCAGCATTTGTTCCAACCGGGCCGCGGTGCGGCGTGATTGCGCGTCACCCTCCAGGTAAGGTTCAAGAAACACCTCGTCCTGCGTCAATAGGTATCCGCGTTCACCGCGTACGACAGACAAGGTTGCAAGCTTCAATGCAGCCGTTTCCGCCAGAACTTCACGGGTATGCGTTTCCCATTCCTCCGCCTGATTTTCCTGACGGGAAGAATCGAACACGAGACCGCTGGAAACGATCAGCAATCCCGCCAGCAGGAACGTAGCCACCATTGCCAGTCCGCCGATCCAGGCCGACGGTTTGCGGCGCATTTGCCGCCATGCTGCCTTGGGTAAAATCGAGGACACTTTGGCCATGTGCGCGTTTATGCGCGAACTGGTTAACGCTTCGCTCATACCAAACATGTTGAATAAGCGGGAGCCGCGACCTACACGGCAGTCCTGTCAGTCCTGATCCGAGAACCCCTTTTCCGTGATCCTATCCCCATTTGAATGGTCTATTGCCAAACGTTACATGCTGCCCGGCCGCAGCGAAGCTGTAATTGCGCTTGTCGCGGGCATCTCCATCACCGTCGTCATGCTGTCCGTCGCCATGCTGATCATCGTGATGAGCGTGATGAACGGTTTTCGTGCCGAACTCCTCGACCGTATAACCGGCCTGAATGGTCATGCCGTAGTGCAGGCCTATGGCGGGCGATTGGAAAACTGGGAAAGCGTGCTGGAAGAGGTGCGCGAAACACCGGGCGTTACCCGTGCGTCGCCTCTTATCGAACAACCCCTTCTCGCCAGCTTCAACGGCAGGGCGGAGGCAGTGTTCGTTCGCGGCAATACGGCGGAAGACATCGGCCGCCTGGAAGACAACGTGTTGGCGGGCAGTCTAAGTACGCTGGTTGCAGGAGAGCGCAATGTCGCTATCGGATCACGCCTTCAGCAGAACCTGGGCCTGCGTCTGGGCGAAACGATCACGATCATCAATCCGCAGGGCCGCACAACGCCGTTTGGCACTGTCCCCCGGCAAGTCGGCTACACAGTCACGGCCGTTTTTGAAGTCGGTCTGTATGATTTCGACGAGCGGTTCGTGGTCATGCCGATCCCGGTCGCGCAAACACTGATGATGACCGGCGATTCCATCAGCATGATCGAAGTCCAGACCGAAGATCCTGACCGCGTGAACGAAATCCTTGCGCCTGTTGTGCAAAACCTATCGGGCCGCGCTGTGGTGACCGATTGGCAGACAATGAATGCTTCCCTGTTCGAGGCCCTACAGGTCGAGCGGGTGGCGATGTTCTTTGCGCTGTCGATCATCGTTCTGGTGGCTGCATTCAACATCCTGTCTTCACTGGTCATGCTCGTGCGCTCCAAGACGCGGGACATCGCCATCATCCGTACGATGGGGGCAACGCGGCGAAGCTTGATGAAGATTTTTGTGACAACAGGTTCCATCGTCGGTTTGGTCGGAACGATGGCGGGGCTGGCACTGGGCTTTCTGGTGCTGTTCTTCCGCAATGGCATCGTAACAGGCCTCAGCACGGCGTTCGGCATCGAATTGTGGGACCCGTCAGTGCGTTTCCTGACGGAGCTTCCGGCAAAGACCGATCCGGGCGAGGTCTTGATGATAGCGGGCATGGCGCTGGGCCTCAGCTTCCTGGCCACGCTTTACCCCGCATACCGCGCGTCGAACACCGATCCGGTGGAGGTCCTGCGCTATGAGTAATCCAGTCGTAAAGCTGACCAATCTAGCGCGCAGTTTCGAGCAGGGCGGGGTGCGCATCGATGTCCTGAACGGGGTCAATCTCACGATTGAGCCCGGTGAGATCGTCGCGTTGCTCGGTCCTTCGGGTTCGGGCAAGTCCACCATGCTGCAGGCCGTGGGACTGCTTGAAGGCGGCTTCTCCGGGAAAATCGAGATTGCCGGGCAGGACGCGAGCGCGCTGGATTCGGCTGAGCGTACTACGCTGCGCCGCGATCATTTGGGCTTCGTCTACCAGTTCCACCATCTATTGCCCGATTTCACCGCGCGTGAAAACGTGGTCCTGCCGCAGCTCCTTCTCGGTGTTAGCCGGGCGGACGCGGTCGTTCGTGCAGAACAATTGCTTGCCGCATTGGGTCTCGATCACCGGATGGATCACCGGCCGAGCAAGCTTTCCGGCGGGGAACAGCAGCGCGTTGCAGTGGCGCGCGCCCTCGCAAACAAACCGCAGCTTGTTCTGGCGGATGAGCCAACCGGCAATCTCGACGAGAAGACGTCGGAGCGCGTGCTTGGAGAATTTCTCGAACTGGTGCGCGGACAAGGCAGTGCGGCGCTGGTTGCGACGCATAACGAGCGTCTCGCCGCGCGCATGGACCGGGTGGTACGCCTGCATGACGGGCGTATCGAATAGAAACCAAAGTGCTGGTTTATGCGTTGATTGGTTGAGGAGAACGCCGATGACCGATCATCCCAGCACCTTCAATGGCGAAGGTGCCCATCACGAAGGAATCCAGTGGGACGACCGGGCTGTTTTGCACCGCACCGGTGACGGCGACGGGGTGCTTCATGCGGCCAAGGGTATGCGCCGAGGCACCTTTGCAGAATTGATCGCGCACGTCATGACCTATCCCCCAGAAAACCGCAGACAATTCTACATCGAGAAGTCAGGCGACAGGCAATTCCACGTGCAGGAAATTGAGCGTCTTGCGCGTTGTGATGACTTTCCGCACAAGAACTGAATAATTGCAGGTAGTTTGCGTGCAATGGCTTTGAATTCGTTGCAAATTCATGCAGGCTGACCTCCGGCAAAGGTCATGTTGCAGTCCCAATCAGTCGAAATGATTTCATTCAGGCGAGGCAGGTTGAGTAACCGCCGAAGGCTCCGGCGCGAAACGAAGGGGCAAAGGAGACATTGGCATGGTTCGAGGCATTTTCTGACTGGTTTTTATCGCTGGGTGTAAATTACGGCGTTAATCCGTGGGTGTTCGGCGCGATTTACGTGGGGGCGATCCCGTTCTTCCTGTTCTGCATAGGGTGGCTGGTGAAGAACGCTCGCGCCGGTAAATCTACTGTGCTCCCAACAATGTTGGCAGGGTTCTTCTTTGTCTCCGCCTATATTTACCTCGCCATCGCTGGGCGCAATATTCCTGTCTGGGTATGGATTTTCCTGGCAGCGCTTGTGATTTACGGTGCCATTTCCCAGGTCCGCCAGACGCGCCAGAAAGTCGCCGCCGCACGGGCGGAGGCGGAGTAACGTCCGGTTAGGGGCTGGGATTGGGGATAGCATTGAAATCCCCTCTTCAATGAATGGCATCGTAAGCGCATATTGGCACCATGCCTCATGCCCCTTTTATCCCCCTTCGCATCGTTTCCAGCTATTCGATGCTGGAAGGCGCGATTGATCCCAAGGAAATCGCCAAGCTTGCCAAGGAACGCGGCTTTCCGGCTATCGCAATGTGTGATCGCAATGGCTTGTACGGATCCAGCATGTTTGCAGGGGCCGCCATTGGAGAAGGCGTGCAGCCGATCATCGGTTGTCTGCTGGGCGTAATCCGCGGGGAGGGGGAGCCGGTCGATTATCTGCCGGTTTATGCGCAGGACGAGGAAGGCTGGAACAATCTGTGCCATCTCGTCAGCCGCGCGCATCTCGATCGCCCGCTGACGCTGGAGCCGCATGTTACTCTGGATGATTTCAACGGACACACCGGCGGCCTGATCGCTCTGACCGGCTCAAGTGAAGGCGCGGTGACGCGGCTGTTGGCTGACGGGAAAGAACGGCGCGCACATGAAATGGCGGAGCGGCTTGCGACGCTATTTCCAGGCCGGCTGTATGTTGAACTCGCCCGGCGCGGCCATCCTATAGAGGAAGCGGCAGAGGAAGGTCTGCTCGATCTCGCCTACGCGCAAAGCCTGCCTCTGGTCGCCACCAATCCGGCCAATTTCGCAGAGCCGCATATGCACAGCGCGCATGACGCGATGTTGTGCATCGCAAATTCCTCGCAAATCGACAGTAGCGACCGCCCGACATCCAATCCGCAAGCTTTCGTCAAAACCGCTGCGATGATGGAGGAGTTATTCGCCGATTTGCCGGAAGCGACCGCCAACACGCTGGTCATTGCGCAGCGCTGTGCCTTTGCTCCGCCGCGTCGCAAACCGATCCTGCCCAGTCTGGCCGGTGATCTGGAAGGCGAGTCCCAATTGCTGGAGGAGGATGCGAAAAAGGGCCTCGCTGCGCGGCTCGAAAAATATGGCGACATGTCTGACGAAGATCTGAAGGTTTATGTCGACCGTCTGGACTACGAAGTAGGCATCATCCGCAACATGGGTTTCCCGGGTTATTTCCTGATCGTTGCCGACTTCATCAAATGGGCCAAAGCGCAGGGTATTCCCGTTGGGCCAGGGCGCGGTTCAGGGGCAGGCTCGCTCGTTGCATGGGCCTTGACGATTACCGACCTTGATCCAATACGTCTGGGCCTGCTGTTCGAGCGGTTTCTCAATCCCGAACGTGTCTCGATGCCTGACTTCGACATCGACTTTTGTGAAACGCGGCGCGGCGAAGTTATCCGCTATGTTCAGGAACGATACGGCCACGACAAAGTCGCCCAGATTATCACTTTCGGCAAGATGAAAGCCCGCGCCGTGCTGCGCGACACGGGCCGTATTTTGCAGATGCCATATGGTCAGGTGGACCGGCTGACCAAAATGGTACCCAACCATCCCACCGACCCGTGGACCCTGCCGAGAACGCTGAACGGCGCGGCGGATTTCCGGCGCGAATATGACAACGACAACGAAGTGAAACGCCTTGTCGATCTGGCCATGAAGCTGGAGGGTTTCCCGCGCAATTCCTCCACCCACGCCGCTGGCGTGGTGATTGGCGATCGGCCACTGAGTGAACTGGTCCCGCTGTACCGTGATCCGCGCTCGGACATGCCGGTCACACAATTCGACATGAAGCACGTCGAGGATTCCGGACTGGTGAAGTTCGACTTCCTCGGCCTGAAAACGCTCAGCGTATTGCGCAAGGCGGTCGATTTGCTGGAGCGGCGCGGCGTGACGGTCGATCTCGACACACTGCCGTGGGATGATGATGCCGTCTACGAGTTGATGAAGCGCGGCGATACGGTGGGCGTGTTCCAGCTGGAATCCGAAGGGATGCGGCGCACGCTGACAGCGGTGAAGCCGACCAAGTTCGAAGACATTATCGCCCTCGTTTCGCTCTATCGGCCCGGCCCGATGGATAACATCCCGCTGTTCGGAAAGCGTAAGGCGGGCGAGGCGGAGATTGAATATCCGCATGAGAAGCTGAAGGGCATTCTCGAAGAGACTTATGGAATTTTCGTTTATCAGGAACAGGTTATGCAGGCCGCGCAGATCCTGGCCGGATATTCGCTGGGGGATGCCGATTTGCTTCGCCGCGCGATGGGCAAGAAGGTTCAGGCTGAAATGGATGCGCAGCGTCAGCGCTTTACCGATGGCTGCGGAGAGGTTTCGGGTATTCCGCCAAAGCAGGCGAATGAACTGTTCGATTTGATCGACAAGTTTGCTGGATATGGTTTCAACAAATCACACGCGGCCGCCTATGCCCTGCTCAGCTACCAGACGGCTTGGCTGAAAACGCATTACCCAGAAGAATTTTACGCCGCATCCATGTGTTTCGACATGCATCAATCTGAAAAGCTTGCGATTTTTGTCGATGATGCGAGGCGTAACGGCATCGCCTTGTTGCCCCCCGATATCAACGCGTCAGAGGCCGAATTTGGGGTCGAGCAGACCGACGAGGGCTGGGCCGTGCGCTATGCGCTCGCCGGCATCCGCAACGTGGGTGAAAAGGCGATGGAGCAGGTGGCGGCGGAGCGGATTGCTCACGGTCCGTTTGAAACGCTCGAAGATGCCATGCGCCGATGCCCGGCAGGCTGCATGAACCGCAAGCAGCTGGAAGGTCTGGCGGGTGCCGGCGCGTTTGACTTGCTGGAGCCTAACCGTGCCAAGGTGATGGCCAATGCCGACATGCTGCTGGCCGTATCCGAGGCGGCTAACCGCGAAAAGGCCAGCGGCCAGGCGGCGCTGTTTGGCGGTGATGATCATGCGGAACCTTCGCTCAAGCTAACCGATACCCCGCAATGGTCCAGGGCTGAACAAATGGCGGTGGAGCGTGAGACATTCGGCTTCTACTTCGCGGCACACCCGGTGCAGGAACACCGCATGATCGCCTCTGCCAATGGGGCGCGCAGCTATGCCGCCCTGATGGACAGCGGCGTGACCGGTGGCCGCCAGCCTGCTGTAATGGCCGCGCTTGTGGAGAGCGTAAACAAGGGCCGGACCAAGAGAGGCGCCGAATTTATCCGTGCGGATTTTTCCGATGCATCGGGGCAGTTCAGCGCAGCGTGTTTTGAGGAAACGCTGGTCGAAAGCTTTTTGAAATGGGCCGATGAAGGCACCTGCGTGCTCCTCAACGTGGAACTCGATTCGCCGAACCCAGATGATCCACCGCGCGTAACTATCAGGGGCGCGAAGCCGCTGGCCGATGTTACCAGTACGGCGCGAATGCAGATCACGGCAGACGTGCAGAACACCGCCGCGCTGTCGGCATTGCGAGATGCGCTGAAAATAGGGCGCGCTGGACACGGAGAAGTCCTGGTTCGGCTGCGTATTGGCGAGGAGAGCGATCCTCAGATCTTGCTGGGCCGTGACTTTGCGCTCGGCAGCGAGCTAGCAGAGCAATTGGCGGACATTCCCGGCCTTGCGAATGTTAAGTTAGCGCCAATCAAAGGAATCGGCCATCTTCGGTTGGTAGCATGATTGACGCGGTCAATGACCTGACAGACAAGGAAAAAGAAGCTTTACGCCTGCTGTTGGCGGGCCACGATGCCAAGAGTTCCGCATCTACGCTCGAGCTTTCCGTCCACACAATCAACGATAGGCTGCGCAACGCACGCCGCAAACTGGGTGTGTCCAGTAGCCGCGAAGCCGCGAGAATTCTGGGGGATACGGAGGGGGAGATACCCCAATCTGACGTGCACAAGCCTTTTGGGGTGTTGGATCCAGCCGGTGGTGCCCAGGATACGATCACCGCACATCAGAGCGGTGAGGGATCCTCCTCATCAGTATGGCGGTCGAAAGGATTGATCGTAATGATATTCGCAACCGCAACTGCTTCTCTCGCTCTCGCTATTTCAGGATCGGGCGACAGTGCTCCCGGTGCCGCGGCAGAGGAGCAGGCCGAAACAAGCGTGTCTGATAGCGCTGCGCCTTCAGCCACATTGCAGGATGCTTCATCGGCGAATGCCTCTCGTGAATGGCTTGCGCTGGTTGATCGTGCAGATGCCGCGGTAAGCTACGCGGAGGCGGGCGAACCCCTTCGCGATCAGTATTCTGCGCAGATCTGGGACCTGGGCGTGGCACTGCGCAAAAACAATTTCGGATTGGTAGAGCGCCGGCGCCTGCTTCAGGTTGATACGAGGTCTGCACTGGCCGATGGTGCTCAGGGCGATTTCGAGATTTTGGTCTATGAAACGGATTTCGCGCGATGCACGGATGCCACCGAGACCGTCACATTACAGCGTATCGATGGCCGTTGGCGCGTGGTCGGCTATGATCTTGAAGATCAGGCGAGGTGCTGAAACGTGCCGCATGAAGGCATGCGGACCAAGTGCGCGCTTTAGCCCGAAAACAAAAGGGGCCGGGAGATTGCTCTCCCGGCCCCTTTTTTGTCTGCCGTTAGGCTGGACTTACATGCCCGAACCGGGGCCGTAGGTCACTTCAACGCGGCGGTTCTGCAATTCGCGAACGCCGTCTGCAGTTGGTACGCGCAGCTGGCTTTCACCGAAAGCTTCGCTGGAGATGCGTGCGCCCGGGATACCGCGACCGGTCAGGTATGCCTGAACCGAATCGTTGCGGCGAGCAGCAAGACCCATGTTGTAGTCCATCGGGCCCGACGTGTCGGTGTGCCCGGCGAGCATGATGCGTGCCATGCCGCAATCGCCATAGGCGGTAACTGCGCTGTTGAGCACGGTCGCTGCTTCCGGCGTAATGTCCGACTGATCCCAATCGAAGAATACGATGTAGGGGCCCGTGTTGCACTGCGCCTGCGGAGGCGGAGGCGGTGGGGGCGGAGGTGGCGGAGGAGGCGGCGGCGGTGGCGGCGGCGGTGGGGGCGGCGGAGGAGGTGCTTCCGTGCCGCCGAAGTTGAAGATGAACGTGCCCAGCACTGCGTGAGTACGAACGCTTGCATCAAATGAGCGACCGATCTGGTCGACATAAGTACCGCCTTCCACGTTGTGGAACTTGTACTTGAGCGAAGCATCAATGTTGTCGGTTACCGGACCGTACAATTGGGCGACTGCCTGCCATGCGAAACGCACGTCATTGTCATCCAGCAGGCCGGGGCCAGTGCCGAAGGCGCGAACATCATTGAAGGAAGCGTTGGAAATCCCGACACCGCCACCAACGGCGAAGCCGAGGCTCTCATTGCCGCCGAAGTCGAGCAACGCGTTCAGCATGCCGCTCCAGATTTCGCCTTCGCCAGCGACAGGTGAGAATTCGCCGAATGCGAAGTCATTGCTGCCATTTCCAGCGATGCTGCGAACTGTGCCGAGCTGGCTTGTGTCTACGAAGTCCAAATCGAAATTCTGGTAAGAACCTTCGACTTCGAAACGAACCGGACCGGCGTCGTAACCAAGCACGGCTTCACCAGTCCAACCGTAATCACCTTCAAGGGTGATTGCATCGAAGTCAGCTGTGCGGCCACCAGTTTCGAAATCGGTGTCTTCAGCGTCCATTACACCGGCACCAAGACCGATATAAAATTCGCCATCACCGGCCAAGGCCGGCGTAGCGATCAGCGCGGTGGCTGAAAGGAGCGCGGTAGTGATCTTCCTCATGAGGTTATCCCCTATAATCATACGTCTGCGAATCATTGCACGGCACCGTTAAGGGCGCAAACCCCCATAATGCGACAAAGCCAAAACTGCCCTAGCGCAAATTTATGCACGTTGCACAGCCTTTATATCAGACTGAGCTGACCGCCAGTATCAGGCCTGCGAAACTGTGCACAATCCAGCTCGAATTCGGCCTTGGAAATTCCGGCGCGCCGACAGGCGACGCGAAAACGGGCACGAAACAAGTCGGCCCAGATGCCATTCGGTTTCATCCTGGAGAAAAACCGCGGATCGTTATCGCGCCCGCTACGGATTGATCGCACGATGCTCATCACCTTTTGCGCGCGATCCGGGTAATGAACATCCAGCCATTCACGGAAAAGAGGTGCGACCTCAAAAGGCAGACGCAACGGGATCCAACCGCAGCTTCGCACTCCTGCCGCCGCTGCGCGAGCGATTATGTCTTCCATAAACTCGTCCGTGATCGCCGGTATGATCGGCGAGATCGAGCAGTGGGTGGGTACACCGGCAGAGGCAAGTTTTTCCAATGCAAGCATGCGTTTAACCGGCGTGGCTGCGCGTGGCTCCAACTTTCCGGACAGCACGGGATCGAGTGAAGTGACCGATATGGCCACAGCGACGAGATTGCGGTCTGCCATCTCTGCCAGCAAATCGATATCGCGAAGAATACGGTCGGATTTGGTGGTAATGGTCACTGGATGGCGAGCATCGAGGCAAACTTCCAGAAGCTCTCGCGTAATACGATAACGCTGCTCGATAGGCTGATACGGATCTGTGTTGGTGCCCATCGCGATGGGGCGAGGGCGGTACTTTGGCCTGGCGAGAGTTTCCCTGAGCAGCCGCGCTGCACCTGGCTTGGCAAACAGCTTTGTTTCGAAATCGAGCCCAGGGGACAAATCATGGTAGGCGTGGGTTGGCCGGGCAAAGCAATATACGCACCCGTGTTCGCAGCCGCGATAGGCATTGATTGAGCGATCAAAGGGGATGTCGGGCGACTGATTGAAGCTTACGATCGTCTTGGGATGTTCCTCCGTCACGGTGGTGCGAAGTTTCACCGGAGGTCCGTCAAGCGCCTCCATTGCGTCGCGCCAATCGCCATCGGCGCTGCGCTGTGCCAGGCCGAAACGGTCCGGCACTTGCGCGGATTGCGCGCCGCGGCCTTTCATGGGTTGTCGTCCGATGCGTCCATCCGGGTTGCTCATGGAACAAAAATAGAACATAAGGCGTGGAGGCGCAAGAGGGAGAACGCACATGCCGATATTCGATTATCTGGAGATGCCTGTCCAGTCGGCGACGAAGCAAGGCCGTTTCTATGCGGACGCATTTGGATGGAAATTTACCGAATACGGGCCCGATTACTCCGCGTATGAGAAGGGGCCTTGCCAGTTTGCGTTGAATGCCGTGGATGCGGGGCACCGCACGAGAACGATCCTGCCACTCATTCGCGTGTCAGATCTAGAGGCAGTGCGCGCGGACGTCCTTGCCGCAGGCGCGAAGATTACGCGTGATATCTTCGATTTTCCGGGAGGAAGGCGCTTCCATTTCACTGATCCGGAAGGGCTGGAGCTGGGCTGTTACGAACCTTCGTGAAGCTTATTCTTCGCGCAGACGCGGCATCAGTTCTACGAAATTGCAGGGCCGGTTGCGGCTGTCGAGTTGGTCGGAAAGGATGCGATCCCAACCGTCTCGCACCGCTCCATTGGAACCGGGCAGGGCGAAGATATAGGTACCCTTGGCAATAACCGCGCATGCGCGCGACTGGATCGTGGATGTTCCAATCGTTTCGAGGCTGACCCAGCGGAACAGCTCTCCGAAACCCGGAATGTCCTTGTCCTTCACGTCATCAAGCGCTTCCGGCGTGACATCGCGCCCAGTCAGGCCTGTGCCGCCCGTCGATACAATGGCATCGACCTCTGGATCAGCGATCCACTCGTGCAATTGCTGAGCGATCAGTGCGGCATCGTCTGTGATGATGGACCGGCGTGAAAGCCTGTGACCCTTTTGATCGATGCGCTCTGCAAGGATATCGCCCGAAGTATCATCAGCCAGTGTGCGGGTGTCGGATACCGTCAAAACCGCAATATTGATCGGGACGAATGTACGGCTTTCGTCGATCGCCATCAATTACCGCCCGCCGACATGTAGACGCGGCCGTCCCGCAGTCCGGTGCCGTCAGGAAAAAGCGGCCATCCATTTTGCGCAAGTGCCCTGCGGCTCGGGGAGGCGGCATTGGCTTGCCGCTCGTACATCCAGTAATTGCGCATGACGATGGACACGTAGCCGCGCGTTTCCCAATAAGGGATCGCTTCCATGTAGAGCAGCGGATCATCGAAGTCGCGGATCTCGGTTTCCCAGCGGCGGATTGGGGTCATACCTGCGTTATAGGCGGCCATGATTACTGGTAGCCGCTGGCGGGTAGCGGGATCGTCACGCAGCATTTCCAGATTGCGCTGCCCGAAGGCGAGGTTGATCTCCGGATCGTAGATATTGACGCTGCTGGAACTCATTCCCAAGGACGGCGCATGTTGGCGCACGGTTATCGGAGTGATCTGCATCAGGCCCTGTGCGTCCGCTGGACTGGTGGCATTCGGGCGGAATGCGCTTTCCTGCAAAATATGCGCAAAGGCGAGCGCCGGATCGACCCGCCAGCCGTTGGACGGTGCGATCTTCGGTGCCGGGAAATGGGACGCCGGGTCTGCGCTGGTGCCGCTGGGCGCATTATATGCCATGAACAGCTGTGTTTGCGGGAAACCCAAAGACCGGGCGAGGCGTGACAGGGCCGCATATTCCTGCGGGTTGCCGATACGCGCCTGATGCAGCAAAACCTGGCTGCCCGGACCGTCACGGCCAATTTCTGCAAGCGCCACGGCGATACGCACGTTCTGCTCGTTACCGACAGTTTGCCAGTCCTCTTGCGTGAATTCAGCGCTTTCCACCCGGTCCGGCAGATTGCGGCCAAGCTGTTCTGCGGCGAGCATACCGTACATTGTGCGATCATCGCTGGCAGCGTCATTCAGGAGCCTCGCGCTGATATCGGGTTCGCGGCAACGCAGCGCCGCGCGCGATGCCCAGTAGAGGGCTGCGGCGCGCAAGCTGGGGCTGGACGCTCCGGCAGCGGATCGTTGGAAATATTCGCTGGAAGTCCGGCAATCATTCAGGCGCCATGCGGCAAGACCGGCGACCCAGTCGCCTTCCGCCACCCACGGCCCGCTGCCCGCGCCCACTGTCTGCGCCATGGCCAGTGCCTCTGCGTCCAGGTTCTCGATAAAGAAGCTGAAAGCGACCCGCTGACGCCATTCTGCGCGCGCCTGACTGCTCAGGCTGGAATCAATTCCGTCCAGCAATTGCCGCGCACCATAGGGGTCATCATCGGAGATGTGCTGCAGGATGGATGCCCGGATGCTGTCAGGCATGGAACCATCACTGATCGAACTGGGCCGCGTCCGGCGCGGCATGGTGCCTTGCGATGTGGTCGGGCGGGCATAGGGAAGGTCAGGTGCGCGCTGCGCCCCGCGTGTCACACTCAGCCGGCCGATTTGCTCCGCCTGAGGCAAATTCTGTCCGCGCTGGAGCCATTCCAGCAATGCTGGCAATTCCACTCGCGGGGAATTAGCGTGGAGATAATATTCGGCACGGGCGAAATCCGTCAGTAGGCCATTGGGCCTCTGGGCAAGCAGCGTTTCGACATCGGCCCAGCGCTCTGCGTCAATTGCGCTGAACAGGCGGCCGTAGTGATCGCGTTCTTCTGCAGAAAGTTGCTGTGGCACTTCCTGCGCATTGATCCGCGCAGTGAAATATGTGCGCGTGTCCTGCGCCTGCACCGCCAACGGGGCGCAAGCAGCACCAGCAAGTGCCAACATACCAAGGCAAGTCTTCATCGAAGTCATCTTCAAGCAGTCCATTGAAGCAGCCTTTGCCACAGCCGCGCGCGCTGGCGCGGGTGGTCAAGCAGGCGGTCGGGAGCAAAGGTCGTGAGGGCGGGAATGCCCCCGATATCGGTAAATGTTTCGGGCGGGACTGCAACATCGTGGCCCAGCAATGCTGGCAGTTTGCTGCCGAACAGGATCACGCGCCGCGGCTTTGCCAATTCGATATGGCGGCGCAGGGCAGCACCCAGACCTTCCGCCATCAAGCCGTTCCAGTCAGGCAGAGTAATGTGCGCCGGGATGGCGGAGGCGAAATAGGCATTGTCTGCGTCATGACCGAGCGCGCCGATCATGCTGGCCAGCATTTTGCCCTGAGGCCCGGCGAGCAACTTCTCACTGTCTTCCGCCTCCGGCATGGGCACCAGCAGCATCAGAGGTGCGCCGATCTCTCCGCGCGGGGCAATGCGCGGCGCAGGTCCTGTCTGAAGAGGTGTGTCGGGGTCCATCCACCAGTTTCTGAACGCCGCGATATCTGCGGGAAGGTTCGAGTGCGTTATCGCCGGTTCCGGCGCGCGCTCCTCCGCCGCTTCGGAAGCCTTTGGCGGCGCTGCATCCTTCGACGGCGCATCTGCATCCGCCAGAAGATTTTGCGCCTCATCCTCGAACAGGCAATCCACGCCTGCATCGCGCCACCAATCCAGCGTGGCGGAATACTGCTCTGCGAGCGAAATTTGGCTGTGTGTTTCCATCGTATAGACCAAGCGCGGTCTTGACCTGCCCTTGACCAACGATCAAGTCCCGCTGCAACGGATTTTATGCAAAACGGGATAAAGCGATGAGTGAACGGGAATCAATGCCCGTCGATGTGGTTGTTGTCGGCGGCGGTGTCGCCGGTTTGGCAGCGGCCATTCGGTTGAAGCAGGTGAATGAAGAGCTTGAGGTCGTTGTCCTTGAAAAGGGCAGCGAGATTGGCGCGCACATTCTTTCGGGCGCGGTGGTCGACCCCAAATCGCTCGACGAATTGCTGCCTGACTGGCGCAACATGGATTGCCCGATGGCGGAAACGCCCGTCACCGACAACTGGCACTGGATGCTTTCCAAGGGAGGCAAGGTCAGCATCCCGCACCTCTTGATGCCGCCCTTCATGTCCAACGATGGCTGCTACACCGGTTCGCTCGGAAATCTGACACGCTGGCTTGGTGAACAGGCAGAAGCGCTGGGCGTTATGGTCTTTCCCGGGTTCCCGGCATCCGAAGTGATGTTCAACGAAGCGGGCGCTGTAACCGGTGTGATAACGCAGGACATGGGCGTTGCGGCCGATGGCAGCCACAAGCCCGACTATCAGCCGGGCATGGAAATCCACGCGAAATACACCCTGTTTGCAGAGGGTGCGCGCGGAAATCTCACCAAGCAGATGAAAGAGCGTTTTGACCTTGAGGCGAATTGCCAGCCGCAGGTTTATGGTCTTGGTATCAAGGAGTTGTGGGACATAGATCCTGCAAAGCATGAACCGGGACGGGTAATCCATACACAGGGCTGGCCGCTTTCTGAAAGCGAGACCTGGGGCGGGGGCTTCCTGTATCATCAGGCGAACGGTCAGGTGGCATTGGGCTTCGTGACCGCGCTCGATTATGAAAACCCGTACGTTTCACCGTTTCAGGAATTCCAGCGGTGGAAACATCATCCCGCCATCAGTGAGTATCTCGAAGGCGGCACCCGCGTCGCTTATGGCGCGCGCGCGATCAACGAAGGCGGTTGGCAGTCCGTGCCAAAGCTTGCATTCCCCGGCGGGGCCCTGATCGGCTGCGCCGCTGGTTTCGTGAATGTGCCGCGCATCAAGGGTAGCCATACTGCCATGAAGAGCGGGATGTTGGCCGCAGAAGCTGTAGCTGCTGCGATCGGTGAAGGCGCAGAGCACACCGAAGTCGAAGCCTATGAAGCGAATTTGCGCGAAAGTTGGATCGCGACCGAGCTCAAGAAGGTAAAGAACGCGCAGCCATTGGTTGCCAAGTTCGGCGGCGATGTCGGTACGGTTCTGGCAGGCATCGACATGTGGATGCGCCAGCTGAAAATAGGCGTGCTCCCGGCGATGAAGCACCACCGCGATTATACGACAACGCAGCGGGCCGATCTGTTCAAGCCGATCGATTATCCCAAGCCGGACGGCAAGATCAGCTTCGACCGCCTCACCAGCGTATCCTACAGCTTCACCAATCATGCCGAGGACCAGCCGAACCATTTGAAGGTGAAGGATCTGGAACTGCAGCGGGAAAGCGAATTTGAAATCTTCGCAGGTCCATCAACGCGCTATTGCCCGGCAGGGGTCTATGAGTGGCTGGTCGAGGAAGGGCAGGAGCCGAAGTTCCAGATCAACTCGCAAAACTGCGTCCACTGCAAGACCTGCGACATCAAGGACCCGAACCAGAACATCAACTGGACCACGCCCGAAGGCGGCGGCGGTCCGAACTATCCGAATATGTGAGGCTGTCTCCAGCTTGCCGCTGATTCAAACTGCCTACGCCAAGATCAACCTCGCGCTGCACGTTCGCGCGCGGCGGGGTGACGGCTATCATGAGCTTGAGACGCTGTTCGCTTTTGTCGATGCAGGCGATCAGCTAGTGGCGCGAACAGCCGATGTCGATACTCTGACAACCGTAGGCGAGTTTGCCGGCGCGCTCGATAATCCGTTTGATAACATTGTGATGCGGGCGCTATCTAAACTCCCGAGACCGGATGGCTTGGCTATTACTTTGGAGAAAAACCTGCCTGTCGCCGCAGGGCTGGGCGGTGGTTCAGCAGATGCAGGTGCGGTGTTTCGCATTGTGCGCGATGCCCATGGCCTGCCTGATGACTGGCGGGAGCGGGCGGCGCGGTTGGGTGCGGATGTTCCGGCCTGTGTCGATAGCGTAACCTGCATCGGGCGAGGCACCGGCACTGAACTGGAGCCTGTCGATAGCGACTTGACCGGAATGGCGGTTCTGCTCGTCAATCCGCGTGTGCCGGTGAATACAGGGCCTGTGTTCGCGGCATGGGACGGCAGGGATCGGGGTCCTTTGCCCGTAGGGCCGGTCAGCACAATCGCACGTGAAGGGCGCAATGATCTGCGCGCACCGGCAATATCTCTCTGTCCTGTCATTGCCGACGTCCTGAGCGCTCTTGCCGCCGCCAAGCCATGGATGTCAGAAATGTCCGGATCGGGGGCGACTTGCTTTGCACTGTTTGAAGATCGCGAGGAACGCGATAAGGCCGCGCAAACATTGGCTACCGACCATCCGGACTGGTGGCAGATGAAAGGATTTCTTAGATGAGTGACCCCGTCTTCCGTATGGTTGGAGAGGCCAATCGCGGCGGCATTGTGGCTGTTTGTGACCATGCTTCCAATCAGGTGCCCGAAGGTATCGAACTCGGCCTATCCGGCCCGGCACTGGAGAGCCACATTGCCTATGATATCGGCGCAGCGGGCGTGACAGAACGTCTCGCGCGCCGCCATGGCCTCGGAACAATGCTAGGCGAAATCAGCAGGTTGGTGATCGATCTTCATAGAGAGGAAGAGTCGAGTGAGCTTATTCCGGTCAACACTGACGGGATATTGGTGGCCGGCAATATCGGGGCAAATCGGGAAAAGCGCCTCGATGATTATCATCGGCGCTATCACAAGGCGATGGAGCAATGGCTGGCCGACGTTCAACCGGGTCTTATCCTCTCGATCCACAGCTTCACGCCGAAACTTGAGAGCAAACCCAATGAGGAACGTCCGTGGGAAATTGGTCTGCTCTACAACGAAGATGACCGCGCCGCGCGTCACGCAATACGCCTGTTCAGCGAACTTGGTGTCACGGTGGGCGATAATGAGCCGTATTCGGGCAAGGAACTGAACGCCACGATGAACCGCCATGCCGAAGCGCATGGGCGGCCTTACTGCGCAATCGAAATCCGCAATGATCTGATTACGCAGGAACGCGGACAGGCGCGCTGGGCGGCGATTATTGCCGATGTTGCAGGGCGGGTGAAGCTGGCACTCGAATCCGCCTGATCGGCGCTTCACAGCCTTAAAGCATTTCCTGTTTCGGGTTATAGTGCGGTTCCGCTAGGAAATATCGAATCCGCACCGAAATTCGCAGGAAAGTTGCTCATGCCCGTATACCGCTCTCGCACCTCCACACACGGCCGTAACATGGCTGGCGCGCGCGGGCTGTGGCGCGCGACTGGCATGAAGGATGGCGATTTCGGCAAGCCGATTATCGCAATCGTCAATTCCTTCACCCAATTCGTGCCCGGCCACGTGCACCTCAAAGACCTTGGCCAACTGGTTGCACGGCAGGTGGAGGCGGCGGGCGGTGTTGCCAAGGAATTCAACACCATCGCTGTCGATGATGGCATCGCGATGGGGCATGACGGCATGTTGTATTCGCTACCCAGCCGCGATCTCATCGCCGACAGCGTGGAATATATGGTCAACGCGCATTGCGCCGATGCGATGGTGTGCATTTCCAATTGCGACAAGATTACCCCCGGCATGCTGATGGCGTCGATGCGACTGAATGTGCCTGTCGTTTTTGTTTCCGGTGGGCCGATGGAAGCGGGCAAGATTGTCTTGAAGGGCAAGGAAGTTGCCCTTGATCTCGTCGATGCAATGGTTGCCGCCGCCGACGAAAGCTATTCCGACGAGGAAGTTGCCGAAATCGAACGGTCTGCCTGTCCGACCTGCGGCAGCTGTTCAGGCATGTTTACTGCCAATTCGATGAACTGCCTGACCGAAGCGCTCGGCCTCTCGCTTCCCGGCAACGGATCGCAGCTGGCCACGCATTCCGACAGAAAAGGTCTGTTCGAGCGGGCAGGCCGCCTCATCGTTACCTTGGCGAAACGTTATTACGAAGAAGATGACGCCAGCGTCCTGCCGCGCTCGATCGCCACGTTCGAAGCGTTCGAGAACGCGATGAGCCTCGATATTGCAATGGGCGGTTCGACCAATACCGTGCTGCATCTGCTGGCGGCTGCGCATGAGGCGGGTGTGGACTTCACCATGAAGGATATCGACCGGCTCAGCCGCTCGGTCCCGTGCCTTAGCAAGGTCGCTCCGGCAAAAAGCGACGTGCATATGGAAGATGTCCACCGAGCAGGGGGCATCATGGCTATTCTCGGTCAGCTCGACCGCGCTGGCCTGCTCCACACAGCCTTGCCCACAGTCCACAGCCCGACCATGGGCGATGCGCTGGATGATTGGGATATTTCGCGTAACGCAAACCCCAAGGTCCACGAATTCTACAGCGCCGCGCCGGGCGGCGTGCCGACGCAAACTGCGTTCAGTCAGTCCCGCCGCTGGGACGCGCTCGATCTGGACCGCGAAAACGGCGTTATCCGGAGCAAGGAGCACGCGTTCAGCCAGGATGGCGGGCTGGCCGTCCTGTACGGCAACATCGCAAGGGATGGCTGCATCGTGAAAACGGCGGGAGTGGATGAAAGCATCCTCACATTCTCCGGGCCTGCAAAAGTGTTTGAAAGCCAGGACGCGTCTGTGGCGGCGATTCTTGCAGGCGAAATTGTCGCAGGCGATGTCGTCGTGATCCGCTATGAAGGGCCAAAGGGCGGACCGGGAATGCAGGAGATGCTTTATCCGACCAGCTACCTGAAATCGAAAGGCCTTGGCGCAGAATGCGCATTGTTGACCGATGGCAGGTTCTCTGGCGGAACGTCCGGCCTTTCCATCGGCCATGTTTCCCCCGAAGCGGGTGAGGGCGGAGAAATCGCCTTGGTTCAGCCGGGGGACCGGATCGAGATCGACATTCCGAACAGGACAATAGACCTCGCAATTTCCGACGAGGAATTGGCCAGTCGCCGTGCTGCGATGGAGGCCCGGGGTGATTCCGCATGGGAGCCTGCCGAGCTTCGGGAGCGCCGTGTTTCGCCAGCATTGCAGGCCTATGCCGCAATGACGACCAGTGCCGCCCGCGGCGCGGTGCGCGATGTGACACAGATTACCGGGAAACGCAGATCGTGAAGCGCCTCGCGCTGCTGACGCCATTATTGTTTGGCGCCTGCACGAATGCCGGGGATGATGCTGCCCGCACCGGCGTGGAATGCGCCCTGTCCGGCGCGGCCGGATTCTCGGCTGACTGCACGATAGAGCGCCAGGAAATTGAAGGACAACGCTTGCTGATCGTGCGCCATCCTGATGGCGGGTTCCGGCGGTTCGAGCTTGGCGTCCCCGGACGCGGCATCGTGACCGCCGATGGGGTGGAGCAGGCAGCGGTCGAGCGTGGAGACGGCCTTATAGAAGTTCGCGTGGGTTCGGACAGATACCGCCTGCCAGTGGCTGAATAGTCCGTGCAATCTCTCCGCCAAATCCTGACCGCTGAACAAATGCGCGGCGCTGAAGAAGCGTCGATAGAGGCGGGTGATAGCGTCGATATCCTGATGCTGCGTGCTGGAAGCGGTGCAGCGGACTGGATCTGGCGCGTGGCCGCCGGCAGGTCCATCACCGTTCTGTGCGGTCCGGGGAACAACGGCGGTGACGGCTATGTCATAGCGCGGGTTTTGCGGGACCGCGGTTTGCACGTGGACGTGATTGCTCCGATTGCGCCAAAAACAGATGCTGCAAGAAATGCAAGGGCCCGGTGGGGCGGCGAACCGGTTGAGCGCGCATGTAACAGCGTTTTTGTCGATTGCCTGTTCGGCACAGGTTTGGGCCGCCCGCTTGACGACGAACTGCTCGCACTTTTGCAGACCTTGGCGTCGTCGCACCAGCACCGGATCGCCGTCGATTTGCCGAGCGGTGTCGACAGCGACGATGGGCAAATGCTGAATGATGCTTTGCCCGAATATGACCTGACGCTTGCCTTGGGAGCATGGAAATTTGCGCATTGGCTGATGCCATCCATGGGCCTGATGGGCGCCAAACGGCTCGTCGATATCGGCATTGGCGCCGAACCGGATGCGGCATCCGTTTCGGCACGGCCTGTCTTGAAAGCGCCAGAACGATCTGCACACAAATATTCGCGCGGACTGCTTGTGGTCGTTTCAGGTGAAATGCCGGGCGCAGCGATCATGGCGGCTGAGGCCGCACAGCGCGCCGGAGCGGGATATGTGAAGATATTTGCAGGAGAGGCGGACGAACTGACAGCGCATCCGGCCGATCTGGTGGTCGATTACGGCTCGCTTTTCGATGTGTCTCCAGATCACAGGATCGACGCATTTCTGATCGGCCCCGGGCTTGGGCGCAGTGCAGAGGCGCGGGCGCGGCTTGAATGGGCTTTGTCCTGTGATTTGCCGACCGTTTGCGATGCCGACGCGCTTGTTCTGCTGGAACCTGCGATGCTCGAACAACGCGCATGCCCGATTATTGCAACGCCGCATGCAGGCGAGCTTGAAACTCTGGCGAATACTTTCGGCGTTGTAGGTTTGGACCGGGCAGAGCAGGCGACCGAACTGGCAGAGGCATTTGAAGGTGTGCTGGTGGCGAAGGGCCCCGACACCATAATCGCTGCACAGGACGCACCCTTGACGATCATGCCGCCTGCATCAAGCTGGCTCAGCACGGCGGGTACGGGTGATATTCTTGCCGGACTGATTGCCAGCAGGCTTGCTGTGGGTATGGGTGCCAGGAAAGCGGCAAAGCAGGGTTGCTGGCTGCACGCAGAAGCAGCGCGCAGGGCAGGCCCAGCGTTTTCTGCTATGGACTTGAGCAGCCATGTTTCAGATGCTTACGGAGAATTCATGTGAGTGAATCTGAAGAGATTATCCGCATCGCCGCAAAGGGCGATGGCGTCACGGCGAGCGGGCAGCATGTCGCATTTGCCGCGCCCGGCGATCTGTTGCTTGCTAACGGAAAGGTCGAGCCGGGGCCTCATCATGTGACGGCGCCGTGCCGCCATTTCGGCAAATGCGGCGGTTGCCAATTGCAACATTGCGATGAAGAGGCGCTGGCGCAGTTCGTTACGAACCGCGTGGTTCACGCCGCTGCCGGACAGGGGCTGCAGCCAAGATTGATCGCGCCGCCGGCCATGTCACCGCCCCATTCGCGCCGCCGCGCCAGCCTGCGCGCGATAAATGGTGGCGGGCGCCCTTCCATTGGATTCAACGCAGCAGGTTCGCACAATCTTGTTAATCTGACCGAATGCCATGTCCTGGCGCCTGAACTGTTTGCACTGGTGGAACCGCTGAAGAAATATTTCGCAGCGCTCAAGGGCAAGTACTCTATCGACATAGATCTCACCAAAACGGATCAGGGCGTCGATTGCGGGCTGAAAGGCTTCACACCGGACGGGCTGGATCAGACGGAGGATCTCCTCGATTTCTGCCGCGACAACGGTCTTGCCCGGCTTACGCTGGATGCCGGCTACGGCGCGGAAGGCTTTTGGGAGCCTGAGCCTGTGACCGTTTCGCTTGGCGGTGTTGCGGTGGCCTATCCCGCAGGCACTTTTCTGCAGGCGACTGCGCATGGCGAGGCAGCACTGGTCGCTGCGGCGCGCGAATGGCTGGCCGATTGCAAGCACGTGGCTGATCTGTTTTCTGGATTAGGTACCTTTGCATTTGCGCTGTGCAGGGACCGCAAGGTTCTGGCTGTTGAGGCGGACAGGGCGGCGGTGCTTGCGTGCCGCAGCGCTGCCAATCCTGCGCGGCTTTCGGTCGAAACCAGTCACCGCGATCTGTTTCGTAATCCGCTGCGAGCCGAAGAGCTGGCACATTTTGACGGGGTTCTGCTTGACCCTCCACGCGCAGGCGCGCGCACGCAGATCGAGCAGATCGCCGCCAGCGGAATTGGCCGCGTAGTGTACATCAGCTGTAATCCGTCCAGCTGGTCGCGCGACAGCGTCATGCTGAAAGAGGCGGGCTATGTGCTGGAGGAATTGCGCCCTGTGGGACAATTCCGCTGGTCAACACATGTCGAGCTGGCGAGCCAGTTCGTTAAGCGTGGATAGAAGCTGATCGCGGAGCCACGCGCTGTCTTCGCCCGATGAGAATGCATGGTCGGCTTCGGGCCGCACTTCGCAGCGGTCCTTATCTGACCAAACGGTTTGGAATGCCAGGCCGGTCCTGTCGCGGCCAGCGATCAGGTATCGCGTCTCGCCCGTATATCCGGTCATGGCATTCGCGATGTCTTCCACCAGGCTGGACGGCGGCGCTTTCGGCTGCAGCGCCGTGCGGATGCCGCCAGCCAATTTCCCGAAAGAAACGCCGCCTCGCAGCAGCCGCAGCGCCTCTCGCGGGTCTTTCAGTTTGGCGAGATAGCGGGCACGGACAGCCTCTGGAGGCATGACGTCAGATTGATCCTCGTCGAAGGTCCACGGATTGGCGAGCACCAGCGCATTGCAGCCCGCGCCTCGGTTGAGCATCAGGGCAGAGGCGGCGTCACAATTTCCGAAGCCAACCAGGCGCTGGATGTGCGGGCAACTTTGGCGGAACGCGGCAACAGCAGCGGCAATGTCTTCTCCGGCACTTCGATAACCGCCATTAATCCCGCTGCTGTCACCTACGCCGCGCCTGTCGAAGCGGAACACGGGAAAGCCTTCAGCGGCGATCTTTGCGGCCAGTTTCGCTTGGCCGGAGAACGCACCACTGCGGATTTCGTTGCCGCCGCTTACCATCAGCAGCGCGGTACCTGCGTCACCAGCATCTATGGTGCCGAACAGGGTATCCTGGCCGGATGTGAAGGCAATGTGCCGGCGCATCATGCGATCTGATCCGCTAAAATTGTAGCTAGCGCTTCGGCCTGATGTTCGTCCCGCTCCGGTTCTGCGCGAAGCCATAAGGCAGGCCCGCCGATGTCGCCTTGCGCGATCTCTTGCTGGGCTTTGCCCAGGTGCGGTTGGGCAGCCTCCAACTCGCGGAACATATCTGCGTTCAGCGGCCAACCTGCTAGTTCTATGCCTTCCGTTCGTCCAAGCTGTTCAAGCTCTGCCAGCGTTTCGGCCTTTCCAGCCTCTTTCGCGGCAATCGTGCGTGCGCGGAGCATACCGCGAAGCTGCTTCGCGCCGGTTTGCGGAGCATATTGCCAACCGGGGAGATCTGCGGGTGCAAGAAGTGAGCCGGAGCGCCAAGCCAGGACATGGGTTGGTTCGAGCAAGCTCACAGCTGCCAGGATCGCTTCACGCCAACCGGACAGGCTTTGCTCATCCAGCGGCAGCAGGCTTTCGTTGCAACCCGGCAGATCGGGCAAAGCGCTGCCGATGCCCTTGCGGCCGAGGCATCGCATCACCGAAACGATCTGCGCGCGCAGCTTGTTGTGTTCGTCAAACAAGGGCGGGATCATCAGGACACTTGGTCCGCCGCCCCCATCGCATAAGAGCAGATATTCATCGGACACGCCGCCGCCGGGAAGCGGGCAGGGCCAGGTGCGTGTCAGCATGACGATTTAGCCGTCAGAGCGCTTTTCAGCGAGAAAGGAGAGCAGACCGCCGAAGGTTTCCAGCATCTCGCCATCAACCTCGTCATCCTCGATGATGATGTCCATCCGGTCCTCGATTTCCGTCAGAAGGCCCGCCACTGCCATCGAATCGAGTTCAGGCAGATGACCGAACAGCCCGGAATCCGCATCCAGTTCCGCCACGCGGTCGCTGGAAAGGCCAAGAACGTCCTGCAACACCTGTCGCAGGACGAGATCGATATCTCCGGTTTGATCGACCGGGACGGGGAGTTTGCTCGCCATAGGTCTTTCGCCCTAGCCAGCGTTGTCGCGGCTGACAAGTTTGCGAAACGCAGCCTTGCCGATGCGCAGCCAGTTGCGCGGATCTTCCGGGCGCAGACAAGAAAGCCGCCAACGGGTTCGGGTCGCTTCCATCCAGTCGCGTTTGTAGGGATCATCGCCGGTTCCAAAATCGACCATGGTGACGCCGTCTGTGTCGATTACTTGGGCGAACAAGGCTGCAGTGACAGTGGTGCCAGGTGACAATGCTTTCGCATTCTCGCGGTGGGCGAGTTTGTGGATGTAGGCCGTGCCGCCGTCCACCGTCCAGAATTGTGCCGCAACCGGTTCGCCTTCATGGCGCGCAATTGCGAACCGATAACGTCCTGCAGCGCTCTCTGCCTCGGCAAAGCGCCGCAGCATGGCGGGGTCGCCTTCCTCCGGCTTCCAGCTGTCAGCGTAGACATTTTCGTAGGCCGCCCAGTCTTCTGGAGAAAACAGCGCAGCGAGGCTGACTTCAACTTTCTTCGCCTTTCGCTTCAATGTTGTGCGCACCCGTCCCGGGCGATCTGCAAGATACTCTGCGTAAGTCCGGCCCTGCACATGCAGGATATGGTTGGTGTCACACGGCGAACGCAAGACAATCCAGCCAGCATTTCGAAACGCATTAGCCATGCGCATGATGGTGCCATCGTTTTCCGGCAATTTCGACAACTCTACTCTGGTCGTCCGGCTAGCAAGGTCGCGCGCAAGGTCTTCCAGCAAGGCAGGGTTAGTCCGGCCATCAGTATGCAAATCGCTCCACGTGAAAGCATACCAATTCGTGAGCGCGTCAAACTGGCGGCCGTTCTTGCGAAGGGGCAAGGCTACAGCCTCTCCGTCCTTGCGTGCAATAGCCAGGACAGGCGTAACGCCGCTTCCTTCAAACAGTTGAAACCACTCAGGCCGTGCAAATGGGTTGTCCGCAGACCAATCAAGGCCTTGCAGATCGTTAACCGTGTCGTGATAGCTGATCGCTGTCACTTGCTACTTGCCCCCAAGAGGTTGAATGTCCACCGCGCCAAATCCTGTGCCACAGCCACTCGATCACCTCGCAAACTGCGGGGCCGATGATGATGCGGCGCTGATCCTGCGCGGGCAAACGCTTAGCTGGAAGGACTTAAGAAGCCGTGTCGCGCGCATGGCGGCCTGGCTGGCGGAGCAAGTGCCACATGCCGGTACCCGGGTCGCGACCTGGGCTGCGAAGGGTGAGCTCACCTGCCTGATGCCACTTGCCGCGGCACGGGCAGGGCTGGTCCATGTTCCCGTCAACCCGCTGCTGAAGCGGATGCAGGTGAAGCATATCTTGCAGGACTGTTCGGCAAGCTTGTTCATCGCCAATTCCGCCAGGTTAAGCGCCTTGGAAGAAGGCGATATTCCCTCAGGCTGCGCCGTGGCCGAGGAGAAAGAACTATATGAAACGCTGGCGAGTTACGGCGGCGCGTTGGGCTCTTCCTCTGCTGATCCTGAAAACCTTGCCGCCATTCTCTACACCAGTGGCTCAACCGGGCGGCCCAAAGGTGTGATGCTGAGCCATGCGAATATGTGGCTGGGCGCGGTCAGCGTGGCGCACTATCTTGGGATGGAGCGCGATGATGTGACGCTGGCGGTCCTCCCGCTGAGTTTCGATTACGGTCAAAACCAGCTGTTTTCGACTTGGTATGCAGGCGGCAGCGTCGCTCCGCTCGACTATCTGACACCGCGCGATGTTATCAAGGCCTGCGCGAAACACGGCGTGACGACCTTGGCTGCTGTACCGCCGCTTTGGGTGCAATTGACGGAGCAGGAATGGCCTGCCGGGTCCGTGGAACCCATACGTCGACTAACCAACAGTGGCGGCGCCTTGACCACAGATGTGGTGGGCGAACTCCGCAGTAATTTCCCCGATGCTCGGCTTTTTCCGATGTATGGACTGACCGAGGCATTTCGTTCGACCTTTCTCGATCCCGATCTGGTCGATAGCCACCCGACATCGATGGGCACCGCAATCCCTTTTGCGGAAATTCTAGTCATCGACGGAACGGGCCAGGTCGCTGCAGAGGGTGAGCTTGTGCATTGCGGGCCGCTTGTTGCGAAGGGATATTGGCAGGATCCCGAGCGGACCGCTGAAAGGTTCAAACCGGCACCTGAGGCTTCAAAATATGGCGGCATGGCGGTGTGGTCGGGCGACAATGTGAGACGGGCTGACAATGGCCTCCTTTATTTCGTCGGCCGCGATGACGCGATGATCAAGAGCGCAGGCAACCGCATCAGCCCGCAGGAAATCGAGGACGCGGCGCTTTCAACAGGCCTTGCCGATGAAGCCGTAGCTTTTGGCGTGGCGGATGATCGGCTTGGTCATGCCATCTATCTGGTGATGCGAGGCAAGGGCGACGAAGAAGCGATGCGGGCCGCATTGCGCAGCGAGTTGCCCAATTTCATGCAGCCTTCGGTGATCCGGCGGGTTGACGCGATGCCTTTGAACGCCAACGGCAAGATCGACCGCGCGCGATTGAAAGAAGAGGCGACATGAAACCGCTAGGCCCCATTCCCCCCTATTTCGGCAGTCTTGACGGTGAACTGGCCATCGGCGGGAAGACCGTCAGCGCGCTGGTGAAAGAGGCCGGAGACACCCCGCTATTCGTTTATTCGAAAGCTGCGCTGATCAGCCGTATCGAGGAATTGCGCGAGGCGCTGCCAGACCGTGTTCGCCTTCATTATGCCATGAAAGCAAATCCTTACCCGCCGCTCCTCGAATTCATGGCAGATCATGTTGACGGGCTCGATATCGCGTCGGGCGGTGAACTGGAACAGGCGCGTGCGGCCGGATACCTGCCGCGTGAAATCAGTTTTGCCGGACCGGGAAAGCGGGACCGTGAATTGTTTGCCGCAATCCGCGCAGGGGTCACGCTCAATGTGGAATCCGAAGGTGAGGGTGAGCGGGCACTGGACGCCGGAAAGGCGCTCGGCATCGCGCCGCGGCTTGCAATCAGGGTCAATCCGTCATTCGAGCTTCGCGGCTCTGGCATGAAGATGGGCGGCGGAGCGAAACCATTTGGTATAGATGAGGACCGCGTTCCTGAATTTGCCCGCAAGATTATCGAAGCCGGAGCGCACTGGCGCGGTTTTCATATCTACAGCGGCAGTCAGGCTCTGGACGCCGATGCTATCATCGAATTGCAGGCCAATGTCATCGCGCTGGCAGCCAGACTGGGCGAAGAAGCGGGTGCGCCAGTGCCGCATTTGAATATGGGCGGCGGTTTCGGCATCCCATATTTTGACCGCGACACTCCGCTGGATATCACTGCGATTGGCGCAGCTTTGGAAGCACAATTCACCGATTTGCCCGAAATCTTGCGCGAAACAGACTTCGCCATAGAGTTGGGACGCTATCTTGTCGGAGAGGCGGGGGTCTATCTGACCCGTATCCTCGACCGCAAAGTCAGCCACGGTGTGACCTATCTTGTCACAGACGGCGGCCTGCATCACCAGCTCGCCGCATCGGGCAATTTCGGGACGGTTGTTCGCCGGAACTATCCCGTTGCAATCGCAAGCCATTTTGATGCCGAGCCTGTCGAAGAGGTCAATGTGGTCGGCTGCCTTTGCACGCCATTGGACAGGCTTGCGGATCAGGCCCATCTGCCCCGCGCCGAGGTGGGCGATCTGGTTGCCGTGTTCTGCGCCGGAGCGTATGGTGCCAGCGCCAGTCCCGCCACTTTCCTCGGGCAAGGCCCGGCGCGCGAAATGCTGGTTTAACGCCATGTAGAGCGTGCGTCCCGAAACGGGACACGGCCCAATAAACCGGCGTTTCCTGCCGTTTGGGAGCCCAAGACTAACGCAATGTTCACCCTTTTTCGCGACAAGCCCTGACTGGATCCAGAGGCGTAATGCGTGCGTGGCAATTGAGGCCGCGTCAGCTGACCGTCAGAATATTCACGAAGGACGCATTCGATGCGAACGACATTCACGGCCAAAACACTCCTTGCCGCAGCCGGCCTCTCCATTGCGCTGACTGGCTGCGCCGGTGGCTCCACCGGTCAGCAGCTTCAGTCTGCGCGCTTTGTTTCCATGCAGGAAGGCCCGGGCGAGGAATATGTCATCGGCCCGCTCGACAAGCTGACCATCCACGTCTGGCGCAATGACGAGCTTGGTGCCGAGGTTCAGGTGCGCCCCGATGGCCGCATAACCACGCCGCTGGTCTCCGATATGCCCGCCGTGGGCAAGACGCCAACCATGCTGTCAGAGGACATCCGCCTCCAGCTTTCGCAATATATCGAAGAGCCTATTGTCACGGTAATCGTGAACGAATTTGCCGGCACCTTCAGCCAGCAGGTCCGGATCGTTGGGGCCACGGCAGAGCCTGCCTCCATCCCGTTCCGCGCCAATATGACTTTGCTCGACGCGATGATTTCGGTTGGCGGCCTGTCCGAATATGCTGCGGGCAACCGTGCGCGTCTTATCCGCTTCGACCGTGAAAGCGGGGAGCAGCGTGAATATGATCTGCGCCTGTCCGATCTGCTTCGCCGCGGCGAAAGTGAAGCCAATGTCCTCCTGATGCCGGGCGATGTGATCATCATACCGGAAAGCATGTTCTGAGGGGGCGGGGCACTTGAACCACCTTCTGGAAGAACTGCGCGCCGGTTTATGGGCGGTGTGGAATCGTCGCTGGCTCGCCCTGGGCATCGCCTGGGGCATTTGCCTGCTTGGATGGCTGGTGATCGCGCTCATCCCAAACAGTTACGAATCCGAAGCGCGCATCTTTGTGCAACTGGATGACGTGCTGGCCGAACAGATCGGCATCGGCGCCAATGCGCGTGAACGCGATATCGACCGGATCCGCCAGACCCTGGTCAGCTCGGTTAATCTGGAAACAGTGGTTCGCTCCACACGGATTGGCGACAGCGTCAGTTCGCCTGCCGATATGGAAGAAGCGATTGCCCGTCTTGAAAAAGATATTCAGGTCGTCAGCGTCGGCGAAAACATTTTTGAAATTTCGGCCCAGAGTGGCCGCGGCGATTTGTCCGATTCTGAAAATGCCGAACTTGCGAACACCATCGCACAGCGCATGATCGATATCTTCCGCGAGGAAAACCTCGGCGGTGCGCGCGGTGAAATGTCGAGCTCGATCGAATTCCTCAATGAACAACTCGCCAGCCGTGAAGCCGACCTTGAAGCTGCCGAGGAACGCCGCCTTGCGTTCGAGGCGCAGTATCCCGAGCTAATTGGCGGCGCACAGAATATCGCATCGCAGATGAGTGCCACGCGTGCAGAATTGCGCAGCGTTGAGTCCGATCTCGCGGCCGCACAAAGCGCTTCAGCTGCGCTCGAAGGCCAGCTTGCCAGCACTCCGCGCTCGATCAGCATTCCTGGCTCTGGCGGAGGCGGTCCTCAGGCTACTTTGGCGCAGGCCGAAGCCAACCTATCCGCCATGCGCGCGCGCGGTCTGACCAACGAACATCCCGATGTAATTGCAGCAAGTCGCACCGTGGCAAGCCTGCGCGAACGTGCGCAGGCAGCAGGCGGCGGCAGCGGCGCGGCCAGCATGCCCAATCCGGCCTATTCGTCGCTCCAATCGATGAGTGTGGAGCGCCAGTCGAATGTCATGTCGCTGCAATCGCGAGCAGCAGCACTCAGGGCAGAAATCGCTTCCATCAACGCCAGCCAGGCGCAGGAACCCGGCGTAGCGGCGGAGGCCCAGCGCATCAGCCGCGATTACGAAGTGCTGCGGGAGCAGTACGACGAATTGCTGCAGGACCGTGAAGAGCTGCGCCTGCGAGGCCAGGTCGAAAGCGAGCGCAGCGCTATCCAGTTCGAAGTGGTCGATCCGCCGACCACGCCGCGCGTACCGGCTGCGCCCAATCGGCCACTGCTGCTGTTTGGTGTCCTAATTCTCGGCCTCGGCGCCGGTGTCGGCACGGCTTTTGCCCTCAGCAAACTTGGCTCGACCTTCGCCACGGCGGGTCAGATGGAGCGCACATTCGGCCTGCCCGTCATCGGCACGATCACACACACTTTCACCGAAGCCGGGCGTGAGTTGCGCCGCCAGCGCTTCAAATATTTCGCAGCCGGTGTCGCCGGGCTCGGCGTCCTGTTCGTGGTCCTGATGGGCGTCGAACTCGTCCAGCGCAGCACAATGGCCTGAGAGGCAGGAAATGACTGAACACAGCAAAATCCAGCCCCCCGGCAAATCGCTTTTCGAGCGAGCCGAGAGCTTCTTCGGGCTCGGCGGCGATTTCACGCCTTCTCCGGTGCCGAAAAAGCTTCGCGATCCCGTCAATCGGCGAATTGTGCGCAAAGACAGGTCCGCCGCCAAGCCCAATGTGGAACCCGAGGTATCGCTCGCGGATGCCGCGGCGAGGCGTATGCCGCCGCGTGAATTGCCAACAGCAGCTGTTGCTACGATGCCTGCCGTAGTCGCTGCGCCAGAGCCGGTGTATGAAGACGTGGAATTTTCCCAAACCATTCACGAGATCAATCGTGAATGTCTTGCAGCACACGGCCTGATCCAGCCTGAAGGCCCGGTAACGGCGCTGCTCGAAGAATTTCGCATCGTGAAGCGGCAGGTTCTCGCATCGGTTCGCAAGGCGCGAGACGCCGGTTCGGGCAAGCTTGCCCAGCGCGTGCTCATCTGTTCACCGCTGCCGAATGAGGGCAAAAGCTATTGTGCTGCCAATCTGGCGCTTGCGATGGCGGCAGAAAAAGACAGCGAAGTGCTGCTGGTCGATGCTGATTTTGCGAAGCCTTCCATCCTCTCCATGCTCGGCCTGCCGCGCGGCCCTGGTTTCATGGATGTGCTGGCGCGCGACGATATCAATGTCGAAGACTGTGTTCTGGCGACCGATGTGGCGGGCTTGCATGTATTGCCCGCCGGCAACCACACCACGTCCGACAGCGAATATCTGTCCAGCACGCGGACTGCGGAGGTGCTTGACCGGCTGACCCGCGCTGCGCCCAATCGCATCATCATTTTCGACAGCGCCCCGGCACTGGCGGCATCGCCCGCGGCAGAGCTCGCCAATCACGTCGGGCAGGCGATCGTCGTCGCCCGCGCAGACCGCACGGGGCAGAGCGCACTGGAAGATGCGCTTACCCTGTTGTCGTCCTGTCCAGATCTCAAATTGCTGCTCAACGCAGCGCACTTCAGCCCGAGTGGGCGCCGTTTCGGTGCCTATTACGAGGAGGAGGCGTAGCTGCCATGCGTCTTACCCTAGCCAGTCTTATTGCCATCGCGGTGATGCCCGTCACGGCCTTTGCCCAACAAACGGGCGAAGTCGATGAAGCACGCGGCAGCGATCGCGGCTCCGATCGCGGCGTTACTATTGCGCCGTATATCGAGGCAGCCCAGGTCGTCACGGCGGAACTTTCCCCCGGCGACGATGTGGTCACCTATTCGCGCGTTGCAGCGGGTGTCGACGCCGGATTTGGCGGACGTTACTCGCAGGGCTCGGCCTCGCTGCGGTATGAACGCCGCATCGGATACAGCGACAATGTTGCAGATACTGATACCTTCTCCGGCATTGCCCGCACCTCTCTTGCGCTGGCTGGGCCCAATGTGACCTTCGAGGCTGGCGGCCTGGCATCGCGGACGCGGGTCGAAGGCAATGGCGCGACTTCCATCGGCGGTTTCGGCGCAGATGATGATTTCACGACGCAGATATACTCCGTTTATGCCGGGCCTGCGGTGCAGACACAGGTTGGACCTGCGGAAGTGACCGGGGCGTACCGCCTGGGCTACACCCGCGTCGAGTCGCCAGATGCCGTGCTCGTCACCCCGGGCGGCGAACGCGCCGACATTTTTGACGATTCGACGACCCATAATGCTGTTGTGCGCGCAGGGATCGCGCCCGACACTGTCTTGCCGATTGGTGTCGGTGTAGGTGCAGCATGGACCCGGCAGGATGTTTCCAATCTCGACCAGCGGATCGATGACCGCAGCGTTCGTGCGGACGTTACCGTGCCTCTCTCTCCAAACGTCGCCCTGATCGGCGGAATTGGTTATGAAGACGTCGAGGTTTCCAGCCGAGATGCCTTGCGCGATGTGAACGGCGATCCCGTCATCGGCAATGACGGACGGTTCATCACCGATGAAAGCGCGCCGCGCCAGATCGCCTATGAAACTGACGGCATAATCTGGGACGTCGGCGTGATGTGGCGGCCAAGCAGGCGCACATCGCTTACCGCCTCTGTCGGTCGCCGCTATGGCTCGACGACCTACTACGGTTCACTGTCCTACGCCCCTGATGACCGGTCCAGCCTGAATGTTTCGGTCTATGATAATATCAACAGCTTTGGCGGTCAGGTGGTTGGCGCGCTGGACGATCTTGGCGCCGATTTCGATGCATTCCGTAATCCTGTCACCGGCGATCTGGGCGGCTGCGTTGCCGGAACAGACGGCAACAATTGCGCACTCGCCCGGCTTGGCTCAATCCGTTCCGGCGTATTCCGCAGCCGCGGTGTCGCCGCCAGCTACGGCGCAAACTTCGGGCGCAATTCGTTCGGAGTGGGCGCGGGTTACGATCGCCGCACCTTCATTGCCGGGCAGAACACCGTTCTTGGCGCAATCGACGGAATCGCGGACGAAAATTACTGGCTGGCGGCCTACGCCTCGCGCCAACTCGACCGCATGTCGCAAATCTCGCTCGGCGCGTCTGCTTCGCTGTTCGATAGCGGGCTGGACAATGCCGGTGAAACTTACGGCTACAGCCTGACCGCTGCTTATGATCGCACTTTCCTTCAAGGGCTGAGCGGCACTGCCGCAGTTGGCCTTGACGGTATCACCCGCGAAGATTTGCCCGACTACCAGGCCGCATCGGCCCTGGTCGGCCTTCGCTACACTTTCTGACGGGTCCAAAGGGAAACCGGAATATGTTCGACGACTTTTATGGCCTGAGCGGCAAACCTTTCCAGCTGACGCCTGATCCGGAATTCTATTTCCGGTCAATCACGCATCGCAAGGCATTATCCTACCTCGGATACGGTCTGGCGCAGGGTGAAGGCTTTATCGTCATCACCGGCGAAGTGGGCTCGGGCAAGTCGACATTGGTCGCGCACATGATGGAAAGCCTTGATCCCAAGCAGGTAACGGTCGCTCAGATCGTGACCAGCGCGCTGGACGAATCTGAGGTAGTTCACGTCGTCGCATCGGCCATGGGCCTTGATGTCGATGGCCATGACAAGGCCACCGCGCTGACAGAGATCGAAAGCTTCCTGCATGAGGAGGCCCGCGCCGGTCGCCGCTGCCTGCTGGTGGTGGACGAATCTCAGAACCTTTCCGTTTCTGCACTGGAAGAACTGCGGATGTTCTCCAACTTCCAGCTTGGCAGTCATCCGCTGTTGCAGACCTTGCTGCTGGGGCAGCCGGAATTCCGCGTGACCCTGCAAAATGATGGCGGGCTGGAGCAATTGCGCCAGCGCGTGATCGCGGCGCACCATCTGGAACCGATGCAGAAAAGCGAGATCGAGCCTTACATCATCCACCGGCTTGAAAAGGTTGGCTGGGCAGGCAATCCATCCTTCGATCAACGCGTGTTCGCCGAGGTATTCGAGGCATCGGGCGGTATCCCGCGCCGGATCAACCAGATCGCCAACCGGCTCATGCTGCTCGGCGCAGTGGAAGAACGCTCGCGGATCGACGCATCCTTGTTGCAATCCGTGCTGAGCGAGATGGAGGCGGAGCGCGCCTTCCCGGAAGCCGCACCGTCGCCGCTCAAGTCCAAAGACCCCGAGTTCGAACCGGTCAAGGCCATGCCGACAGTGCCGCGCGTCGATATGGAGATGTTCGAGGCTGCGCTTGCAGAACGCGATTCGCAGATTGCCGAATTGCAGCAGGCCGTGTTCGAACTTTCCAATCAGGCCGATCAAGCGGTGATTGAGGCGGTAAAGCCCGAGATCGAAGTGATGCGCGAACAGATTGCGCTGATCGAAGCCCGATGTTTCGAGCAGGAACGTTCCATTCGCCAGACGCTCACCATGTTGATCGAGTGGATCGAAGGCGAGATGGAATCGAGCAAGGCCGCCTGATGAGTATGGCGCGGTGAACGCGATCACTCTCCGGGATAAGGGCGGGGCGCAAGAAGCCATCGTCAACGGCCTTTCGGTCGATGTCGAAGACTGGTTTCAGGTCGGCGCATTCGAAGACGTGATCGAACGTGATAGCTGGGGCGGTCTGGATGACCGTGTGGACCGCAATGTCCACGCGATCCTGGATCTGTTCGACGAAGCCAATGCCACAGCGACATTCTTCACCCTTGGCTGGGTTGCCGAACGCCATGGGTCGTTACTGCGCGAAATTGCCAAACGAGGCCATGAAATCGCGAGCCATGGCTGGGACCATGAACGCGTATTCCGCATGGACCGCCAGACGTTCGCCCGCGATATCGAAAAGACGCGCAAGACGATCGAGGATTGCTGCGGAAAGCGGGTGATCGGATACCGCGCGCCCAGCTTCTCCATCGATCACCGGACGCCGTGGGCCTTCATGGAGCTGGCCGAGCAGGGCTATCTCTATTCGTCCAGCGTCGCGCCCGTTGCTCACGATCATTATGGCTGGGCCGAGGCGCCGCGTTTCGCTTTCAAGCCGCTGCCGTGGCACGATCTGATCGAACTTCCTGTCACCACGGCAGAGTTTCGCGGCAAACGCCTTGCCGCGGGGGGCGGCGGGTTTTTCCGCGTGCTTCCCTATGCCTTCAGCCGCTGGGCGATCCGCCAGGTAAACCGCGAGGAGAACCGGCCCGCGATATTCTATTTCCACCCGTGGGAAATCGATCCGGGCCAACCGCGCGTATCCGGCGCACCGCTGCGTTCCCGTCTGCGGCACTATACCAATCTTTCGAAAATGTCGGACAAGCTCGAACAGCTCATCAAGGAATTTTCGTGGGGCCGGATCGATCTGATCGCGCATCGCGAAGCCGTCAGGCTCGCTGCCGAGAAGGCCGCAAGGTACGAGATGGGCGCGTGAATGCGCCGTTCTCCCTGACGCGCGAACACGTCCGCACTGCCCATCTGGACCAGCCTGACGAGGCGGCCCGAATAGAGGGGTTCGTCGCCGACAATGGCGGGTCCGTGTTTCATCGCCCGGCATGGCTGGAGGCGATTGAAGAGGGAACAGGGCAATCGGCACGCGGTCTGATTGCGGAGCAGGGCGACAGAATTACAGGCTGGCTCCCTCTGACCGAGGTGCAATCGCCCGTCTTTGGCCGGATGCTTGCTTCCAGTGGGTTCGCTGTGGAAGGCGGTGTCCTCGCCCGCGATCAAGGCACTGCTGCTTCACTGTGCGATGCAGCTTGCGAATATGCGCAGCGCCTTTCCTGCACGACGATTGAACTGCGCGGGGGCGAGGCGGGTGACAGTTGGACCGTGCGAACAGACAGCCATTGCGGCTTTGTCCAGCCGCTTGCCGAAGAGGATGAAGCACAGCTAACCGCCATCCCACGCAAACAGCGCGCCGAAGTCCGCAAATCTCTGAAAAACGATCTGACCGTGGAAGTTGGCAAGTCGGAAACCGATCGTGCTGCCCACTACGCAGTGTATGCCGAAAGCGTCCGAAACCTCGGCACGCCGGTATTCCCGCGTAGCCTGTTTGATGCGGTACTGGACAGGCTGGACGCTGACATCCTTACAGTGCGCCACAAGGGTGCTGCGGTGGCGAGTGTGCTTTCGCTTTACCACGAGGGTGCCGTCATGCCGTATTGGGGCGGGGGCACCATGGCGGCGCGGCAATTGCGAGCGAACGACCGGATGTATTACGCGCTGATGCTGCATGCCAGAAAGCGCGGCTGCGACCGGTTCGATTTCGGACGCAGCAAGACTGGTAGCGGTGCCTACAGCTTCAAGAAGAACTGGGGTTTTGAACCGCAGCCGCTGTCTTATGCCAGTTGGACCGCACCGGGGCACGAAGCCCGTGATGCCGATCCGACCAGCGAGCAGTACCAGGCGCGGATCGCCTTGTGGAAAAAGCTGCCATTGCCGATCGCCAATCGGCTTGGCCCGCTGATTGCACGGGGGCTGGGGTGAGCGGTGAAATCCTCTTTCTCGCCCATCGCCTGCCTTTCCCACCAGATCGCGGCGACAAGATCCGTTCGCACCATGTGCTGAAGGCACTTGCGCAGATCGCGCCGGTGCATGTCGGTTGCCTGGCTGAAACAGACGGCGATTTCGCGCATGAGCATAAGCTCGCTGACATCGCGCAAAGCCATTGCATGCCTCGCCGGTCAAAACCGCTGGCGATGGCCGGTATCGAAGCCTTGGGAAGGGCTGAACCGGTCAGTTTGTCTGCCTTCCGCTCCGGCCGCTTGCAACGCTGGGTGGGACATACAATCGCAGAGCGTCATATCGCCGCGATTTACGTCTTCTCCGGCCAGATGGGACAATTTGTGCCCGCCGATTGGAAAGGACGCCTCGTGATCGATTTGGTGGATGTCGATTCCGCCAAATTCGAAGCCTACGCCAAGGACGGGTCAGGTCCGAGAGCCTGGATCGATGCGCGCGAAGGCAAGCTGATGCGCCGGGTCGAGGCTGGCCTTGCGGCGCGTGCGAACCATACGCTGCTTGTGAGCGAAGCGGAGGCGGCGCTGCTGCGTTCGCGTATCTGCGGCAAGGCGGACGTTCGTGCGCTGCGCAATGGGATAGATTGTGCATTTTACGATCCCGACAACGTTCCGCCATTGGTAGAGATGGCAGGAGAGGGACCGCATTTCGTCTTCACCGGCCAAATGGATTACGCGCCCAATGTCGCGGCAGTTGCCCGGTTTGCCGAGAACATCCTGCCGGCAATCTGCAAGGCGTTCCCCCGTGCGCAATTTCACATCGTTGGCCGTGCGCCGACTGATGCCGTCACCAAATTGAACGCGCTGCCGGGCGTCACTGTTTGGGGAGCGGTGCCAGATGTGCGGCCCTTCCTCGCCAGCGCGGATATGGTCGTCGCACCGCTTACGATCGCGCGCGGAGTGCAGAACAAGGTGCTCGAAGCGATGGCAATGGCGCGTTGCGTACTGCTCAGCAAAGAAGCCGCTACCGGCATCGAAGCGCAAGACGGCAAGCATTTCGCCATCGGAGAGGATGACACGGCGCTGATTGCGCGCGCACTTCACCTGCTGGACCATCCGGCTGAACGCGAAGCAATGGCGCAGGCTGCGCGCGAATTTGTCTTGAGCAGCATGAGCTGGCCCGCAATGATGGCAGACTTGCCTGTGCTGATGGGATTTGACGGCAAGGCGCGGCGCGATGCGGCTTGATGCCATTTCTCCTGACCGCGCCCTGATCGCGGACCGCATAGCGCCTGCCTGGCGGAAGCCGCTCGCGCAATTGGCGCTGGCATGGGCTGCAATATTTCTGCTGTTTGCGCCAGATTGGGCGGACATGATCGTCCACTGGTGGGATAGCTCCACCTACAATCACATACTGCTGGTCCCGGCGATACTGGGCTGGCTGGTCTGGCAGCGGGCAGACGAGCTGACAAAGCTGACGCCGCAGGCATGGTGGCCGGGTCTTGTACCATTTGGCGGTGCACTGTTTGTATGGCTGCTGGGTGATATTTCAGGGCTTGCCACTGCGGCCCATCTTGGCGTTGTCGCCGCCTTGCAGGCCGCTGTCCTGACAATATTTGGTCCGCGCGTCAGCTGGGCCCTGCTGTTTCCGCTTTGCTACGGCTTTTTCCTGGTGCCGATCGGGGATGAACTGGTGCCGGCCTTGCAGATGATTACCGCCGAGATCACCATTGCCCTTACAACCTTGAGCGGAATTCCGGCCCATATCGAAGGCGTTTTCATCGATACGCCCGCTGGCCTGTTTGAAGTTGCCGAGGCATGCTCAGGTGTGAAGTTTCTAGTCGCAATGATCGCGCTGGGCACATTGGTTGCGCATGTGTGCTTCCAATCCTGGCGGCTTCGAGCCGGCTTCATGGCACTTGCGGTCATCATCCCGATTATCGCCAACGGCGTGCGCGCATGGGGCACGATCTTTATCGCGCAATCGCAAGGCGTCGCCTTCGCTGCAGGCTTCGACCACATTTTCTATGGCTGGATATTCTTTGCGCTGGTGATGGGGCTGCTGCTTGGCGTCGCTTGGAAGTTTTTCGATCGCGATATCGATGCCCCCTTCATCGATGGCGACAATATAGCTACCATGCCTGTGTTCGACCGCTTTGAACGCGGTGCCGCAAATGGCTGGCGGACGCTGGCCGTGCTCGCCGCGATGGCAATTGTCGCTCTTGCATGGTCCACAAAGACGCATTCGCTGGAAGCGCGGATCGCCAGCGAATTGGTACTTCCGCAAGTCGATGGCTGGACGCCTGTTGCGACAGCATCGTCATACCATTGGCAGCCGCGCGCAGGGGGAGCGGACCAGGTAATCAGGGGCAGCTACCGCGACGCGGAAGGGCGCGTGGTGGATGTAGTCTATGCCTTGTATGCCGCCCAGTCGGAAGGGCGGGAGGCCGGAGCGTTTGGAGAGGGCGCTTTGCCGCCTGACACGCAGTGGCGCTGGCAATCTGCCGTGATCGCGCCAGACGGCGTATCGGGTGTGCGTTTGCAGGCACTGGGAATTCATCGCCGGACCGCTGAGACATGGTACCGCGTTGGTGACTGGAGCGGAGGGAGCCCTCTGCGCCTGAAGCTTATCACCATGCGCGACCGGCTGTTGCTGCGCGCCCGGCCCACAGCCATGCTGATCCTCTCCGCCGAGGAATCGGATGAAGCAGGCGGCGCTCAGGCTATCGCAGATTTCCGGTCTTCCACCGCCGACCTCGGGGAATGGATGGACCGCGCGGGCCGCGTGGATTAACGCGCCAGATCATGTGCGGGATCGCAGGACTTTTTCATACAGGCACGATCAAGCCTGTCGATCCGTCGCGGGTCGAGCGGATGTGCGACGTGCTGGCACATCGCGGGCCGGATGGATCAGGCGTGTGGACGGCGCCCGGTGTCGGACTGGGGCACCGCCGCCTGTCCATCATCGATGTCGAAGGCTCTCCGCAGCCGATGCATTCCTCGGATGAGCGCGCAGTCATCGTGTTCAATGGCGAGATATACAATTTCCGAGAATTGCGGCGCGAATTGGAAGCGCAGGGCGCGAAATTCAAGACAGACGGAGATACAGAAGTCATCCTCGCCGCCTGGCAGCGCTGGGGCGAGGACTGTGTGCAGCATCTGCACGGCATGTTCGCCTTCGCCCTATATGACCGCGGCGATCGGACCTTGTTTCTTGCCCGTGACCGCTTCGGCGTGAAGCCGCTATTCTTTGCCGAGCTGTCAGATGGCTCTCTGGCCTTCGCGTCCGAATTGAAAGGACTGCTGGCGCATCCATTGCTGCGGCGAGAGGCTGATCCGCTGGCGATTGAGGATTACATGACCTGGGGCTATGTCCCCGATCACCGGTCTATCCTGCGCGGGGTCCGCAAATTGCCCGCCGGGCATACGTTGCTCCTCAAACACGACACTCCTCTGCCAGAGCCGCGCCAGTTCTGGGATGTAAGCTTTGAAAAGCGCCACAAGGCCAAGGCCCGCGACCTCGAGGCGGAATTGCTGCATCATTTGCAGCAGGCGGTTGAAAGCCGGATGGTTTCCGATGTGCCGCTTGGCGCGTTTCTTTCGGGCGGGGTGGACAGCTCTGCCGTAGTCGCTTTCATGGCGAGCGCCGGGCAGGGCAAGGTCCGCACCTGCTCCATCGGTTTCGACGTCGCGAGCGCTGACGAAACGAGTTATGCCGACAAGGTCGCACAGCTGTTCAATACCGATCACGCAAGCCGCATCGTCAGTGCCGACCAATTCGACGCCGTCGACTCGATTGCCGGCATGTTCGACGAACCCTTTGCCGATGCGTCTGCACTGCCGACATGGCGCGTGTGCCAGTTGGCGCGCGAAAGTGTGACGGTGGCATTGTCCGGAGACGGGGCTGACGAAGCCTTCGCGGGGTATCGCAGGCAAGTATTCCACGCGCATGAGGAGCGGCTGCGCGGAGTGATCCCGCGGGCTGTGCGCTCCAATGTCATAGGGCCGCTGGGCGATGTTTTTCCCAAGCTGGATTGGGCACCAAGACCGCTGCGAGCCAAGGCGACGCTGCAATCGCTCGCCGGAACCGGAGCAGAAGGTTATGCGCGGGCACTGTCTGTCGTGCCGCCCGAAATCCGGCATGCCATGTATGGTGATGATCTGCGCAGGCAAATCGGCGGCTATCGCGGAGAGGCTCCACTTGAGGCTCTGATGGCAAGCGCTCCTGCCCGATCCGGACTGGATGCAGCGCAATATGCAGATCTGAAGTTCTGGCTGCCGGGCGATATTCTTACCAAGGTCGACCGCACCAGCATGGCTGTCGGGCTGGAGGCGCGAGAGCCGCTTCTCGATCACCGACTGGTGGAGTTTGCCGCAGGGCTTCCCGATGGCCTTCGTGTGAAGCGCTCACAGGGCAAATGGCTGCTGAAAAAGTCGATGGAGCGGTATCTGCCGCAGGATATTCTCTACCGGCCCAAGCAAGGCTTCGTCACGCCGATCGCGCAGTGGTTTCGCGGGCCGCTGGCGGGCAAGGCGCAGGGTATTTCCAAGAGCGCTATGCTGGCGCGTACAGGGTGGTTCGATAATGCTCGGATCGCCGAATTGGCGGAAGCGCATGTTTCCGGCCGGTCGGACCATTCGCGGCTGCTGTGGCAGTTGCTGATGCTGGACCGCTCGCTGGCCCGGCTCGGGATAGCTTAACTGGCCCTTCCGTGGCCTAGTGCCATGTATTCGGCGCTCTGCATTTCTTTCAGGCGGCTGACCGTCCGATCAAATTCAAAGGCGCCGTCGCCGCTGCGGTAAAGCTCCTCCGGTTCCGCCTCTGCTGTCACAAACAGTTTCACGCCGTTTTCGTACAGCGCGTCGATCAACTTGGTGAACCGGATCGCTTCGTTGCGGTTTTCCGGCCCCATGCGCGGTATCCCGACGATGATCACGGTGTGATATTCGCGGGCAACCGCAAGGTAATCCGCCGCACCCCGGTTTTCTCCGCACAAGCGTTTGAAGCTGAACACCGCGACGCCTTTCAGGCTTTTTGGCACGAACAGTGTCCGTCCGCCCCCCAGATCCAGTTCGCCGGTGGGAACATTGGCTGCATCTTCCGGCGCGTAATCCGTCAGGCGAAAGAATGCTTCGCGCACCTGGGCAGTGGCAGCATCGCCTACGGGTGCATGCCAGGTTTCAAGATCGCCCAGCCTGTCCAGCCGGTAATCCGTTGGGCCGTTCAATGAAACCACGTCCATTTCGGCTTCGACCAGATCGATAAACGGCAGAAACAGTGAACGGTTCAGGCCATCCTTGTACAAATCGCGGGGAGGGCGGTTGCTGGTGGTGACGACCGTCACCCCTTCATCCACCATCAGCGCTGTGAACAGCCGCGCCATGATGGCGGCATCGGCGGTGTTGTTTACAACCATTTCGTCAAAGGCGAGGCAGCGGACATCGGCAGCGATCCGTTTTGCCACCCGGCGGACCGGGCCTTCGGTCTGGAGCTCACGCTCTTCGCGCAGCAATACGTCGACTTCGAGCATAAAGGCGTGAAAATGGACGCGGCGCTTTTCCGGAATGCGCAAGGTCGAGACGAACATATCCATCAGCATGGATTTGCCGCGCCCGACGCCGCCCCACATATAAACGCCCTGCGGACTGGCCTTTCGGCTGCCGAAAAATTGCCCCAGCAAACCGCCTGGACTATCTGCCTGAAGTTCCTTCTGCAGCGCGTCCAGCCTTACTGCGGCGGCACGCTGATCCGGATCGGATTGCAGCTCTCCTGCGGCAACCAGCTTCTCATACCGGGCGAGCACTTACCTAGATCGCGCGTTCGGCTTGCATCTTCTTGATTTCGGCAATGGCGCGCGCCGGATTGAGACCCTTCGGGCAGACATTCGCGCAGTTCATGATCGTGTGGCAGCGGTAAAGGCGGAACGGATCTTCCAGATCGTCCAGACGCTCCCCAGTCATCTCGTCGCGGCTGTCTGCCAGCCAGCGGTACGCCTGCAGCAGAATGGCCGGGCCAAGGAACTTGTCGGAATTCCACCAATAGGATGGACAGGCGGTGGAACAGCACGCGCACAGAATGCACTCGTACAGACCATCCAGCTGCTCCCGCTGTTCGGGCGATTGCAAACGTTCCTTGCCGCTTGGCGTTGGCGAAACAGTCTGCAGCCATGGCCGGATGCTGGCATATTGCGCGTAGAAGTGCGTGAAATCGGGCACCAGGTCCTTCACCACTTCCATGTGCGGCAGCGGCGTGATGCGGATATCGCCGGCCATGTCCTCGATCGCGGTGGTGCAGGCGAGGCCGTTCTTGCCGTTCAGGTTCATCGAACATGAGCCGCAAATGCCTTCGCGGCAGGACCGGCGGAAGGTAAGCGTCGGATCGATTTCATTCTTGATCTTGAACAGCGCGTCCAGAACCATTGGACCGCAATTGTCCAGATCGACCTCAAACGTGTCGTAGCTGGGGTTTTTTCCGCTGTCGGGATCATAGCGATAGATGCGGAAGGTTTTCGTCCGGCTAGCGCCCTCGGCCTTGTGGACCGCGCCGTCCTTGCGGATTGTGCTGTTCTTGGGGAGAGTGAAAGTAGCCATTGAAAATCCCGGTGTTCTTGTGAGGCCCCTATTTAGCCATCATGCGCCTAAGGGCAAGCAGGACCTTTGGTGGAGGCGGTGCAAAAGGTTTCAGGGTGACACATTGAGGGTTTTTGTTGGTTTTGCAGAAACCTTCCCTTGAATTCCAATGCCTTGCTCTGGAGCCTCTGGTGACACTGTCACCCTGTTTGCGGCGATATTGGGGCCATTCGCAAACGCCATACGGCACAGGGGCGGGGTTACTTTCAGCATGTGCCATGCGTAGTGAGTGGACTGCGTTGTAGGAAAGGATGCCAATGCGCTGGAACAGGGCGGTCATTTTCGGGGCGAGCGGCGGGATCGGCGCTGCGCTGGCTCGGCAATTGGCCGCCGCGGGAACGCAGGTCCATGCCGGTTCGCGCAGCGGCCGTGTTCCTGACGGCGAAGGTATCACACCGTTCACATTCGATCTGACGCATGAGGCGAGCATCGCTGCTGCCGCAGCGCGTTGGCAAGACAGCCCGCCCGACCTGGTGATCGCCGCGACCGGCGTTCTTACCCTGGAGGATGGTACAGGTCCGGAACGCAGCCTGAAACAGATGGACGCTGACGCCATGGCGCAAATGTTCCAGCTCAACACCATTGGCCCCGCAGTAATTGCAAAACACCTATTGCCGCTGTTTGCGCGCGGCGCGCCCGCGACCTTTGCGGCGCTTTCAGCCCGTGTCGGGTCCATTGCGGACAACCGGATCGGCGGATGGCACTCCTACCGCGCCAGCAAGGCCGCGCTGAACATGCTGATCCGCAATTTCGCCATCGAGATGGGACGCACGCACAAGCAGGCGGTGATTGCAGGTCTGCATCCCGGCACTGTCGACACTGCCCTGTCAGAGCCGTTCCAGTCGAATTTGCCGGAGGGGCAGCTGACCGCCGTCGATGATGCAGCGTGCAATTTGCTGAACGTTCTGGAAAAGCTGGGGCCCGAAGACAGCGGCAATGTGTTCGACTGGAAGGGCGAGCGCGTACCTGAATAGGTCGGCCAGCGAGACAGGGCGAAAGCCGATCTAACTTGATCGTCATGTGCCTAGCTGTCACCGTCTGCCGCGATGCAAATAGCCATCTACGATCTCGACAAGACACTTGTCCGAAGAGCTACATTCACGCCATTTCTGGTTTTTGCGGCCCGGCGCCTTGCGCCGTGGCGGCTAATCCTGCTGCCCGTCTGGGTGCTGATGATGATCGGTTACAGGATCGGATTGTATGATCGCACAGTCCTGAAACAGCGCGGCATGCGCCTGATGCTTGGCAAACGCAGCATCGAAGAATTGCATTCGACCGGGCAGGCGTTTGCATTGGCACATGTGAAAGGCTCTGGCTGGCTGGAAGGCGTGGTCGCCATGGTCGAGGCCGACAAGGCAGAGGGCAAACAGATCGCCATCGCGACAGCAGCCTTTGAATTTTACGCCAGGGCGTTCGCGGATATTCTCGGTATCGAGGAGGTCATTGCAACGCGGTGGGACGGACGCACTATCCCCGGCGGCAATTGTTATGGTGTGGAGAAATACCGACGCGTGGCGCACTGGCTGGGGGTAGAGCCAGCAGGAGCCAACTTCCGGTTCGTCAGTGACAGTTTCGCTGATTGGCCGCTGCTTGCAGAAGCGCAGGATGCAGTGTTCGTCACGCAAAACAGCACGAAACGGGCCAAGGCAGCGGCACAGGGCTGGCGGGTAGATCGACGGCACGCTTTAACGCTGCGCGATAATCCTGCGCAGCCGCCCGGTCAGCTCGGCCCCGGTTTCATCGAAACGCGATTGTGAAAATTTCTCCAGCACCCGATCCCGCGCGCGCTGCCCCATTTCGTTCAGGGTTTCAGGCCGTGACAACAGCTGCGCCAGCGCATCAGCTAGCGCTGCCGACATTGCCGACTGGGACCGTCAGACCAATTGCGGGATCATTGACCGTGAAGGGCATCTCGCCTGTGGCCGAGACAATGACCGGCAGAGCGGCCTGCATCGCCTCATGCGCGGCAATGCAGAACCCCTCCCGCCGCGAAGGCTGGAGGTAGAGGTGCTGGTTCGCGAGGAATGCCTCCGGATCTCCGACGAAACCGGCAAATTGGACAGCGTCTATGCCTGCCGCAGCGCTCTGCGATTTCAGCAGTGCTTCGTCCTTGCCAATGCCGCCGATGGTTATCTGAAACGGTGTCGCTGGCTTGAACCCGCACGAGTTCAATTCTGAAAGGGCCGCAATCAGAATGTCGTATCCCTTCGCGGGGTGTAGCCTTCCCAGGCTCCCGATGCGCAGGGTCTCGCCCTTGTTCCAAACGGCGGACTGCAGGGCCGCAGGGTCGGCGGCGAAAATTGGCCAGGTAACAATGTCTTCTGCGGCGATCCCCAGTCTTGCCTTGGTCAGATCGGCCACCTGCGCACTATCGGCCACCCAGATATCGGAGGCAGACGCACGCCAACGTAAAATTCTTTCATTCCACGGCTTGAGGAAAGCATTGTGCTGCCAGCTTACCACCGGCAGCTTCATCCGCTGGCCTGCGATCTGCCCGAGCAACGTTGCGCGGGTCAAGGAGGTCCACAAGGCATCGGCGCGCCACTCGCCGGCCTGCTGCATCATCCAGCGCAAGGCAGCCAAATGGTCCTTTTCGCCGCCTTCGCGCACCACAGGTTCGATGCCCTGTTCTTGCAGGCGCGCTGTCGCAAGGCCATTGCGCCGGGTGAGGGCGAAAACCCGCACCTCGGCCCCCGCCTTGCGGAGCGCGCCGACAATTTGCGGGAGCGGAGACTGCGCGCCGCCACCTTCCATCGAATTGATGAAATAGGCTATCCTCATGCGTCTGGTCGGTCCCTGATCACTTGCGCGATCGCGTTTGCGGCACGTTCGGAAGATGGCACTTCGGAATGCGCAAATGTATGAGCGATCAGGGCTTCCTGCGCGCCGCGATATGTTTTGCCGATCTTTCGGTAATCAGACAGATATCCCGCCAGCTCTGTGACGTCTTTAGCGATTGGCCCGGTTTCGATGAACGGTAGTTCTTCAGCCCCTTGCCCGCGCAAAACACCATTCGGATCGAGCAGGAACACAGTGCGGGGCCGGATAAGGAATTCATACAGCTGGCTGGATGCTTCACCAATGTACCCGTCACTGCCAAGGATATAGCTCATGTCGAACAGGCGCGGCCCGTCCACATCAATGAGCACGTTCTTCGCCGTCAGGGCCTCTGCGGGAACATCCGGACGGCGCTTGCTGGTTTTGTATTCGGGCGAGATATGCGTGGTCTTGCGGAACAGCATCACATGCGGGGCGAAAATCACATTGTAAGCTTGCCCGTCTGCACTTGCGAACCAGCGCAGCAGATCGGGCCCCATGTCGTACCAGCTGGAAAGGTGGGGGTCGAAGTGGGGATTATAGACAAATGTCGGCCGCCCGTTACCGAAGAAATCGGGATTGTAGGACAGGTCTATACCTTCAAACTTGGGATAGCCTGTCACCTTGATCCGTGCCGGGTCGACGCCGTTTTCAATCAGCTTTTCGGCCATTTTCGGCCCCGCGACCAGGCTGAGGTCGAACTTGCGGTGATCCGGGTGAAACGTGACACTGCGGTCGCCGGTGCCATGCGGAACCCTGATGAACGGCGGTGCGCGGTCCGGCCCAAGGCGAGCTTTCACACGCAGGCAAGTGCGCTCTGTGGAAATAACCGCGGCACTGCCAGCCAACAGATTTTCATGAACCCGCAGCCGCGCCAGGCGTGATGCGGGGAGTATCCTGTCCAGCATTCTGGCAACGCTTCGAAACACGCCTGTAAGCTGCAACTCGTACCACGTGATGCGCGCTGCATCTTCGGGACTGATGAGGCTCTCTATGGTGTCCCTGATGGACGGGTCGGAATAAGCGACGACGGTTTCGATACCGGAATGCAGGCGCGCCATCGCGGCTGCGACAGGTGCGAGGTGCGCGACCTGATGGGCCGCATCGTGGTTGAATAGGAATACGGCCCTTGGCATCGCGCAGCCACCGGATAGGCATATCGCCCCTTCATGCAAGGGGTTTCGGCTGCGTTGCTATTTGCCAACGGGGCGCGATGGATTAGGGAGCTATCGAAGCCACCGGGCCGAATGTGCAAATTGGTAGACACGACGCCAATTTGATCCAGCCGATTGTACGAGGACCCTTGCCATGGAGACGGACCAGACGATCCGCCCGCAACGTGGCGGGATTCGTCAAATCCTCAAAAACGTGGCCTGGTTAATGGGCGGCAAGGGTTTCGGGGCGATCTGTTCGATAGCCTATCTGGCCATTCTTTCCCGCTCGCTGGGATTGAAGGACTTTGGCCACTTCTCGCTTATATTCGTCACCGCGCTCACACTGGTGGCCGTGGCGAGTTTTCAGACATGGCAAACCGTGGTGAAATTCGGCGCAGAGCCGGTGCAGCAGAAGGACTGGACCCGATTTGGCCGGCTGATCTGGCTATGCAGCGGAATTGACGTGGCGGGTGCGGTGGCAGGCTGCGTGATCGCCGCGATCGTGTTCCACGGTTTTGGTTCGATGCTGGAACTCAACCCGCGCTATATCGATGTGGCGTTTTGGTTTGCCTGCGCCTTGCTCTGGTCGCGCATGACAACTCCCAATGGCATCGTGAGAGTGCTCGACCGGTTCGATCTGGGCATTTACGTGGAGGCGGTGGTGCCGGCGGGCCGCCTGCTGGCATCGCTGGTAATTGTCATCTCCGGGCCGACCGTAGAACGTTTCCTGTTCGCGTGGGCGCTGTTCGATCTGCTCGCAGGGGTACTGTACTGGATAGTCGCGTGGAGGCTTGTTCCAGAAGCCATGCACCGCAACCAATTCGGCTATGCGCGCGAGACGCTGAAAGCGCATAAGGGCCTGCCGCAGTTCTTTACGGTCACCTATTTTTCCTCGACGTTGGACGCATTGTATAAGCAGGGACCATTGCTCGCAGTCGGTTACTTCCTAGGCACGAGCGCGGCAGGTCTTTACCGTTTGGCAGACCAGTTGGCGCAGGGCATCGGCAAGCTTTCGGGACTTCTCGCCCGCGCGATCTTCCCCGAATTTGCGGTGGCGCGCACGACGCATTCGGAACAGCTTTTCCGCCGGTTGGTGCGCCAGACAACCGTGATTGCTGCAGGCGGCGGCGCTGTCGTAACAGCATTGGCGGTGTTCCTGGGCGAACCATTGCTGCTGCTGATCGGCGGGGAGGATTACGTTCGCGGCGCGGCAGTTCTCATCCCGTTGGCGATCGGTGCATCGTTCGAACTGGCTTCGGTGGCGTATGAGCCAATGCTCTATTCCACGGGCCATGCGGTTTATTCCCTGATGATCCGCGCACTGGCCGTCGCCGTGCTGACAGCCGGGATATTGCTGCTGGTCCATCTGGGCGCAATCGGGGTGGGTATCGCAGTTGCCATCGGCCTTGCTGTGCTGTGGATCGTGATGAGTATTACCGTCTGGCGGGTGATGAGGTCGCTGATCCGCAAGGAAAGCGCGGTATGACTGCTGCTGTGGTGCTGGCAGGCACGCGGGCGGGCGGGGACCCTTTCGCCCAGGCACAAGGCGTCGCGCACAAGGCGCTGATCGAAGTTGGCGGACAGCCCATCCTGCGGCGCGTGGTGGAAGCCTTGACCAAGGCCGGCATCAAGCGGATCGCGGTCAGCTGCGACCCCGGTCCTGTCGCTGAACTTGCGCAGGCACTGGGCTGCGAAACGATACCAACCGGCAATGGCCCCAGCGCAAGTGTCGGCCTGGCGCTGGGCCGTCTTGGTGCACCGCTGATCGTCACGACTTCGGACCACGCTTTGCTGGACGCCGCGTGGGTTAGAGAATTGGTCGAGCAGACGCCGCCCGATGCCGATGTTTCGGTAATGCTGGCCCGGCGTGAGGCAATCGAACAGGCCATGCCCGGCAGCAGAAGGACTTACCTGCGCTTTGCCGACGGGCATTGGTCCGGTTGCAATCTTTTCTACCTCCAGACTGCATCGGCTGAACGCGCGATAGACGTCTGGAGCATGGTAGAAGCAGATCGCAAGCGGCCATGGCGAATAGTCGCTCGCCTTGGCATCGGAACCCTGTTCACCATGCTGCTTGGCCGTCTAACCTTGACGCAAGGTCTGTCACGGCTTGGCCGCAAGATCGGGATATCCGCCAGTCTGGTTGCCGCGAGTGACGGCCTGGCGGCGGTCGATGTAGACAAGGCCGAAGACCTGGCCGCCGTTCGCGCCCTGATACAGTCCAGACGAGATATTTGATGTGAGGCGCAGTGATCCCGCTTAAAGTTTGAGCAGGATCACCGCGCTATCACATTCTCAGTTGCCGAAGGTGCGCTGCCACCATCCGCCGCGCTTTGGTCCGCCGTCACCGCTCGCATCATCACCGTCTTGCGATGATTCTGCCTGCGATGCTTTTGCTTCACCATTCGAATCGTTGGCTGGAGCAGTCGTCTTTGCGGGCTTTGCTGCAGATTTGGCCGCGGCCTTCGGCTCAGCCTTCTTGCGCGGAGCACGCTTTGGCTTGGGCTTCTCTTCCGCTTCAGCAGCAGCTTCGGTACCGCTTTCGTCAGCCGTGGCATCAGCCTTGGCCTTTACCGGAGCCTTGCGGCGTGTGCGCGGCTTGGGCTTGGGCTTGTCCTCGGCTTCGGGCGCGGCCTCTTCGGAAGCTGGTGCATCCTCATCGGCCTTTTTCCGGCGTGCGCGTGGTTTGCGCTTCGGCTTCTCTTCTGCCTCAGGCTCGGCCTCAGGAGCCGACTGGCTTTCATTAGAGGATTGGCCTTCAGGAGAGGACTGCGCGTCCGCAGCCTGATCGTCGCCGTCCTGCTGCTGCGTTGTATCAGCCGAACCATCACCCGATGACCTGCGTGAGCGACCCCGGCCACCACGGCGGCCACGACGGGGCTTCTTTTCGCCTTCATCATCGGAGCGCTCTTCGGACGAATTGTCCTCCTGCTGGGAGGTATCGCCATCATCATCATCGGATGATGCTTCGTTTGACTGATGATCGTCCGCATTGCGGTTCTTGTTGCGGCCACGGCCACCACGGCGGCGACGGCGGCGTTTCTTTGGCTCACCGTCCTCGTCATTGTCAGCATGATTGCCGCGCTGACCCTGCGTATCCTGCGCATCATCATCGCTGTCGTCGTCGTCGCTTTCGACTTCATCATCGTCGTCATCGTCGATGATCGGCTCGAACCTCGGGGCCTCGCTCGGCTTGGGTCCGGACGACTGCACACGCATTTTCGCGCCTTCATCCTCGCCTTCGGGCTTCACTTCCACCGTCACATGATAACGCTCTTCAATCTCGGCGAGATCAGCGCGTTTGGCGTTGAGCAGATAGACCGCAGCTTCTGTCGAAGCGTGCAGCGTGATGGTTGAACCCTTGCCCTTGGCAGCTTCGTCTTCGATGACGCGAAGAGCGGAAAGGCCGGCAGAGGACGCAGTGCGGACAAGGCCCGTTCCGTCGCAATGCGGGCATTCACGGGTTGAAGCTTCGAGCACGCCGGTGCGCAGGCGCTGACGGCTCATTTCCATCAGGCCGAAGCCGGAAATGCGGCCAACCTGAATGCGGGCGCGGTCGTTCTTCAACGCATCCTTCATCGCCCGTTCGACTTTGCGAACATTGGAATTGTGATCCATGTCGATGAAGTCGATCACGACCAGTCCGGCCATATCGCGCAAGCGCAATTGCCGGGCGATTTCGCGCGCGGCTTCCAGATTGGTGTGGAGTGCGGTCTGCTCGATGCCGTGTTCCTTCGTGGAACGGCCCGAGTTGATGTCGATGGAGACAAGCGCTTCCGTCGGGTTGATGACCAGATAACCGCCCGATTTCAGCTGGACGACCGGTTCGTACATTGCCGAAAGCTGGTCTTCCGCGCCGTAACGCTGGAACAGTGGCACCGGATCATTGTATGCCTTCACCCGCCTTGCGTGGCTGGGCATCAGCAATTTCATGAACTGCTTTGCAGCCTTGTAGCCCTGTTCACCTTCAACGATGACTTCTTCGATCTCGCGATTGTAGATGTCGCGGATGGCGCGTTTGATCAGGTCCGAATCCGAATGGATCTGGGCCGGCGCGCTGGAGCCGAGTGTGCGCTCGCGGATCTCGTCCCACAATCGGGCGAGGTAATCGAAGTCACGCTTGATCTCGGGCTTCGTGCGAGAAAGGCCGGCAGTCCGGACGATCAGGCCCATGCTTTTCGGCAGGCTCAGATCGCTGACAATGCTTTTCAGACGCTTACGGTCGGCACCGCTGGAAATCTTGCGCGAAATTCCGCCGCCATGGCTGGAGTTCGGCATCAATACGCAATAGCGGCCTGCCAGGCTGAGATAGCTGGTGAGAGCCGCGCCTTTGTTGCCGCGCTCTTCCTTGACGACCTGCACCAGCAGAACCTGCCGGCGCTGGATCACGTCCTGGATCTTGTACCGGCGACGCAGCGCCTGACGCTTGGCGCGGGCTTCGTCTATTTCCTTCGCGCGGCTTCCGCCGCCACGGTTCGAACCCTTGCGGCCCTGTTGACGGCGACCGCGACCACGGCCCTGTTGGCGACCACGGCCACGGCCCCGGCCATTGCCTTTCTGGTTTTCGCCATCATCGTCTTCGTCTGAATCGCTCTCGGAGTTGTCGTCTCCGTCGTCGTCATCGTCTTCGTCGTCATCGTGCGAGTCGTCGAGCTGACCTTCTTCGATGGTTGCAACCTTGTCCTTTTCGGACGTGTCGATTTCCTCGACACCCGGCTCATCATCATCATCGTCGTCATGATCGCTGACGGGTTCGGGCGTGCCGTCTTCGTCATCCTGCTCCCGCAGGGCAGCTTCTTCGTCAGCCGCAGCCTGTTCTTCAGCCAGCAGGGCCTCGCGGTCCTGTGCAGGGATTTGATAATAATCGGGGTGGATTTCGCTGAAAGCGAGGAAGCCGTGCCGGTTGCCGCCAAAATCGACGAAGGCCGCCTGCAAAGACGGCTCCACCCGCGTAACCTTGGCTAGATAGATGTTGCCCTTGATCTGCTTGTGTTCAGCAGATTCAAAGTCAAACTCCTCAATCCGGTTTCCCTTGACTACCGCCACCCGTGTTTCTTCCGGGTGGCGCGCATCGATAAGCATGCGCGTTGCCATTAAAATTTCTCCAGGCAGGCCCCGATGCGCAACTGAGCTGGCCGGTTGAAGCCAGCTCTTTTGCGGGGGAGTGCCGATATGTGTGGATCCCGGCGCTCAGGCGCCGGGAAGGATAGATCGCGCCGCTGCCGTGTGCCCGGTGTGGGCTTTGACAATGGGCTGTGCGAAAAACGTTTGCCAACATGCGAAGGCGCAGGGTTTTCATCTGCGCTTGGCCAGCGCCTGCCCCACGCCCTTGCGGACGTGTTGTGGCAGACTGGCTATTGCTTAGCATTGTGGCATCAACCTGTAATCTGTGCCGGGACTGGCAGGACGCCATCCCGGGTATCCGGGACATATTTTCCCCGGCAGGCAATTGCTAGCATCCGTGGAAACTATCGGCAACCTTGTTGCGCGTTTCCGCAAATTTCCCTTGGGGTTGCGTTAACAATCGGCAAGTGTCGCTGAAAGCGGTGTCAGCAGCCGAGAAAACCTGGGATTGGGACAGAGGAGTTCGGGGAGTCTGCCGTGGCGCAACGTATCCAGATCACCCTTTTGTTCGCATTTCCCGTTCTGCTTGTCGGGGCGCTTTTTGCATGGGGCCTCACGATCCCTGTGCCGGTGCTGGGCCGCGGATATGTCATTACGCTCCCGTTACCTGACACCGAAGCGCGATTGGGTGTGCCTGAAATCTACGGTCCCGAAGACCCTGCGCGGCCGCTGGTTGTAATCGATGCAGGCCACGGCGGACCGGACCCCGGCGCATCGGGCGAAAACCTGCGGGAAAAGACCATCGTGTTGGGCCTCGCCAGGGCCCTGCGTGACAGGCTGGTCGAAGAGGGCGGTATCCGTGTCGCCATGACCCGCGAAGATGATACGCTGATTGTCCTTGAAGAGCGGGCGGAGATTGCGCGCGCACTTGGTGCAGACCTGTTCATTTCGATCCACGCCGATTCGGCGGGCGAGAAAGAAGGCGTCGAAGGCGCGAGCATCTACACCCTGTCCGAAACCGCATCATCCGAAGCCGCCGCCCGTTTTGCCGAGCGGGAAAATGACGCCGATATCGTCAACGGCGTTGATCTGTCGGGCAATGACGAGGCGGTGAACGCCATTCTGGTCGAGCTTTCACAGCGGCGCACTTCCGGCAGGTCCGCGGAATTTGCCTCTCTGATTGAGCGGGAGGGAGAGGAAATCCTGCAATTTCATCCACAAACCCGGCGGTCTGCCGCGCTGGCCGTGCTGCGCGCGCCTGATGTTCCTGCTGTGCTGTACGAGGCGGGCTTCATATCGAATCCTGAAGAAGCGCGCGCATTGGCCTCTGCCGAGGGGCAGGAACAGTTCGCCGAAGTTCTGGCGCGCGCAATCCGGATATTTTTCGCCCGGCAAAGCAATCCCAATTAGGATAGATTGGCCGCCGCGATGCGCATTCATTGTGGCGCCAGCTTTATTCACCATGCTAAGGGCGCTGTCTTATGAACAATGACTATCCCGATGATGCCGCAACCGACGGCAAGGTTGGCTTCACGCGGCGCGTCTCTCGCGGCGGGCAGGGCACGTGGTTGAATTTCCGTGAGGCATGGCAAACGCGGCGCTGGTTCCGCATCCTGTTCTATGCCCTTGGCGGGGCATTGCTGCTGGCAATTGCCGGTTGGTTCTGGCTGGCGAAGGATCTGCCCGATGCCGATACGCTGCTGGATTACGAACCCAACCTTCCGACAGTTGTGCGCGGTATCGATGGCGAAATCGTGCACCGCTATGAACGCGAGCGGCGGGTCGAACTGAACTTCCGCGATCTGCCCGAACAATTGCTTAACGCGTATGTCTCGGCAGAAGATGAAACCTTCTGGACCCACAACGGCATCGATGCGGGCGGGTTCGTCAATGCGGTGTTCGATTATATTTCCAAGCTCGGCTCCGGCGAACGCGCAGTCGGCGGGTCCACCATCACGCAGCAGGTCGCCAAGAACATACTTGTCGGCAACGAATATTCGGTCACCCGCAAATTGCGCGAGATGATCCTGGCGACGCGCATCGAAGATGTGTTGCCGAAGGAAGAGATCATCACGCTGTATCTCAACGAAATCCCGCTCGGTCGCCGCAGCTTTGGCGTTCAGGCGGCATCGCTCGCCTATTTCGACAAGGACGTGGATGATCTGGAATTGCACGAAATGGCGTATCTTGCCATTCTCCCGCGCGCTCCGGAAGAATACAGCCGCGCGGCGAATTTCGAAATTGCCCAGCAGCGGCGCAACCTTGTGCTCTCCCAGATGGAAGACAACGGCTATATCACTCAGGCGCAAATGGTCGATGCGCAGGCGCGGCCGCTTGGTGTGATCCAGGGACGCCGGGCAGAACGCTCTGCCGATGCCGGATATTTCCTGGAGGAAGTCCGCCGCCAGCTAATCACGAACTTCGGTGAAGAGGCTGAGGACGGCGAGAACAGCGTTTATGCAGGCGGGCTTTGGGTACGCACTTCGCTCGACACGGAATTGCAGGATGCCGCACGCAATTCGCTGCGGGCAGCGATGATACGCTATCATGGCAATCGCGGGTGGACGGGGCCGCTGGCCACTATCGATCCGGCCAATGGCGATCTGACCGAACAGCTGCGCAGCTCCTATCTCGGGATCAATTACGATGATTGGCGGGTCGGCGTGGTGTCGGCGCGCAGCGGATCTTCCGCGACAATCGGTTTTGCCGATGGCGAGGAAGCGCCGCTTTCCGGACTTCCCGATGCGCTGGCAGTTGGCCACGTCATTGCGGCATCGCCCAGCGGCAATGGCTGGCGCGTTCGCACCGTACCAGAGGTTTCAGGCGGTTTTCTGGCGATGCAGCCGGAAACAGGCCGCGTGCTCGCCATGCAGGGCGGTTTTGACAGCCGTCTAGGCGCATTCAACCGCGCGACACAGGCGAACCGTCAGCCGGGCTCCACAGTCAAACCCTTCGTTTACGCCACGGGTCTGGACAACGGGATGACGCCGGCAACGATGATCCCCGACAGCCAGTACTGTTACTATCAGGGCAGCAATCTGGGCGAGAAATGCTTCACCAACTTTGGCGGCGGACGCGGCGGCGGTGAATATCCGATGCGCTACGGCCTTGAACAGTCGAAGAACCTGATGACCGTGCATATCGCGATGGATGCGGGCATGGACAACGTGATCGACACGTTCCGCAATGTCGGGCTGGAGCCGGAAGGCATAACCTATCAGGCCTATCCTGCGTATTCGCTCGGTGCGGGTGAAACCACGGTGGAACGCATCACTGCCGCCTATGCTGCGATGGTCAATCACGGGCGGCTCAACCCGCCTTCGGTGATCGATTACGTCCAGGACCGTGACGGCAAGGTGATCTTGCGCGCCGATCAGCGCGAATGCACTGGCTGCAACATGGAAGAATGGGACGGCGCTCCCATGCCGCGTTTCGGCCGGACAGGCCGCCAGGTGATGGATGCGCGCACAGCTTTCCAGACCATTCACATGCTTGAAGGAACCGTGCAGCGGGGCACCGCGACGCGGTTGCGTGATCTGGATATTCCGCTGTTCGGCAAAACCGGTACCAGCACCGGCCCGACCAATGCGTGGTTCGTCGGCGGATCGCCGGACATTGTTGCCGGAACCTATCTCGGCTTCGACACGCCGCGCAACATGGGCGGATATGTGCAGGGCGGGAACACCGCTGTGCCGATCATGCGCCAGTTTGCGGAGGAAACCCGGGACCATTGGACCGGCCGGCCGTTTGCCGCTCCTGCCGGGGTTCGCATGGTAAGGATCGACCGGCGCACCGGCAACCGTGTGTTCGGCGGGTGGCCGGGTGATGAGCCGACTGCTGCCGTCATCTGGGAGGCGTTCAAGCCTGACACAGAACCACGCCGGACCCAGCGGCAGGATGATGTGGACGCAATGCGAGAGATGATCCTTGCGCAGCTTCGCCGCAGGGAACGCGGCCCCGCTGTAAGATCATCGCAATCACAATCCACAGAGGAACCTGCCGACTTTACCGAAGAACAGGGCGGGATTTATTGATCGGAGGCGCTCGCAGATCGCTTCCGGACCCGCACCCTCTTCCGCAAAGCCGCGCGCTGCGCTAGGCGCGCCAATCAAATCTATCGGAGAACAATGCCATGCGTGCCGAAGGGCAGGCCCATATAGACCGGATCACAGCGGCGCTTGCCTTGGTCAAGAAGTCGCTCGACTGGGAACACGCGCTGCGCCGGCTCGACGAGCTGGAGGCGCGTGTCCAGGACCCGGACCTGTGGAACGATCCCAAGAAAGCCCAGGCGATCAGCCGTGAACACAAGCTGCTGAAAGATGCGGTGGCAACGGTGCGGGAAATCTCTGCCGAAATGTCCGACGCGGTCGAATTCGTGGAAATGGGTGACGCGGAAGGCGACGATGATGTCGTGCAGGAAGGGCTGAACAGCCTTGCCTCCCTCGCCAAGCGAGCCGACCGCGACAAGGTCAATGCCCTGCTGTCCGGCGAAGCTGACGGTTACGACACCTATCTCCAGATCAATTCCGGCGCAGGCGGGACAGAAAGCCAGGACTGGGCCGAAATGCTGTTCCGCATGTATGGCCGATGGGCCGAGCGGCGCGGTTTCAAGGTTGAAACTGTGGAATATGCCGCCGGCGATCAGGCGGGCATCAAGTCCGCCACGCTGCTGATCAAGGGCGAAAATGCCTATGGCTACGCGAAGACCGAAACCGGTGTGCACCGGCTCGTGCGGATCAGCCCGTATGACAGTTCCGCCCGGCGCCACACGTCTTTCAGCTCGGTCTGGGTCTATCCGGTGATTGACGACGATATCAATATCGAGATCAACGAAGGCGATCTGAAGATCGACACTTACCGTGCATCGGGCGCTGGCGGCCAGCACGTCAACACCACCGATTCCGCTGTCCGCATTACGCACAAACCGACCGGGATCGTGGTCGCCAGCCAGAACGACCGGAGCCAGCACAAGAACCGCGCCACCGCGATGAACATGCTGAAAGCGCGGCTGTTCGAACGCGAAATGGCCGAACGTGAAGCGGTGGCGGCCGGTGAATATGCCGAGAAGACCGAAATCGGGTGGGGCCACCAGATCCGCAGTTACGTCCTCCAGCCGTATCAGATGGTGAAGGACCTGCGCACCGGCGTCACCAGTCCCACGCCGGACGACGTATTGGACGGCGACATCGACGATTTCATCGCCGCCGCACTGGCGCAGCGCGTGACAGGTGAGAAGGTCGATGTGGAGGATGTGGAGTAGGGCTTAGTCCCGTTCCAAAACCTCTCCGTAGACAGTCGCCTCGCGCAGTGCTTCCATTGTGAAATTCACCTCGCGTAATTCGCCTTCGGAATGAAGCACGTATTGGCTGCGAATTCCTTCGGGCAATTGTTCAAAATTCCCATAGGGCAGAATTGCGCGCGCGCGCGGAGTCTCTGCAAATTCGATGGCGGAAACCCATCCCGTCCCGCCGCTAAATTCGGGGATGAGCGTATCCGGACGGAATGTGAAGTTACCGGTCCGAAATGCACCCAGGCTGCTGAGTCCGAGATCGCTGGGAAGTGTCCCACCGTTTCCATCAGGAACGCGCGCCACCGCTCCCCATGGAAGATCGAGCGGGACACCAGCGGCATCTGCACGCTGAACGGTCTGGACAAGAATTTCGACAGCATCAGCTTCGTTCGCGTCGGCAATGCCTTGGCTCCAGCGTTCAGGTGCGTCGAAACTCCAGCGGTAGTCGTAATCGAACCTATCGGATTGAAAGGTCGCGAGCGCCCATAATGTGAATAATGCCGCGCCGCGGCTTTCAGCATTGGTCCGCCGGTCCCAATTTTCTAAAACAGTTGCCGCGCGCATGGCTTCGTCGCGGCCATCGGCACGTGATGCGCGCACCAGGTCCTCGATGACATTGTCCGCGAACGTCAGCCTCGTGTCATGGGCGTATTCGATCATCTCATCGAATGTGATGTCGGTATCGCTCAAGAGCATTTCGATGCCATGCTGCGGTCGGGCGCGCATTTCGGGCTGAATGAAATCAGAAGGAAAATCGCTGGGTGCTAACGTGACAGGATAGGTCGCTGTATAAGCAGGCTCGTTAGAGTTTTGCACAAAACCGGAAGGCGGATTGGCCACGCGGATCAGGTCTTCATAAGGATGATAGCTGCTCCACAGGGTTTCTGAACTGCTACCATCGACGATGCCATCCCAGTAAGCAGCGTCACCGCTCGAGCGAATTGGATGCAGTCCGTTTGAAACGAGCAAAATCTCTCCATCTCCATCAGCGTAAATCGTATTGAACATAGGATTTTGGAGCCGTTGAAGAGCGGTTTCAAACTCCTGCAAATTTCGCGCACCCGCCATTGCAGCATATTGGGCAAAAACATTAGCATGATCAGGATCGGCAAATCCGGCGATCCGCAGAGCGTATGCGCGCCTGTCATCACGCGCCACGACAGGGCCTTGCACGGTGCGCAAGATCGGGAGCGGCACTTGCGTCATCGACCCATCCGGCATGGCTACGTCAAGCATATGCCGTGACACGTCGAATGCGCGTTCTTCGCCATCGAACATGTAGCCACCGCCTTCGGTCAATTCGACGGCGTACATGTCTGCATTATCCAGCCGATTGACGGTATGGGTCCAACCGAGATGGCTATTGAACATTACGTTCGCTTGCGGCTGCCCCAGAAAGCCGACCCCGTAAACGTTGTTATCGTCTGTGACGATGTGCGATTCGAACCAGGTATAAACCCCGTCCCACGGCAAGTGCGGGTTCATGAGCAGCATCGAATTGCCGCTGGCAGAGCGTGATGGCCCGATTGCCCAGCCATTCGATCCGCGTTCCCCGTCGTCTGAATCGTCCGACATTGGGGTGCTTAACTGCTGCGAACGATACAACTCCCTGCCGGCTACAAAAGTCAGATACAGAGTCGCTTGTGCATTGGTCACGATGTCTTCAGCAGTGATTGGCAGGCCGAGCGCCCGCCGCCCGTCAAGCGCGGCGGGAAAGGCTTCAAAATAGGCATTGATGCCCGCCACGAAAGCGTCAACTCTCCTGCGCTCTTCCGGTTCTAAAGCGGCCAAAAGGCTCGGTACTGCGTTTGGCAAGCCCGAAGTCCAAATGAGCGTGTCCGACCGGACGTAGTCTTCGCCCCAAAGACTCGCGGCTGTCCCGCGGCTCCTCACCAGCAGTTCGACCAATTGATCGGGACGGCCGCGCGCCTGTGCCCAGCCAAGTGCATACGCGGCGTCTTCATCGCCGGCCGCGACAATATGCGCAACGCCCCATTCGTCCCAGTAGATCGCTGGGTTCGAAACATTTCCAGCCTCGGACCAATCCTGCGCAAGTGCAGGACTGGCCAAAGCGGCTAAGGCACTCGCAGCGACAACGGTCAGTTTTTTCAATGCAATTCTCCCTGATTCGCAATCTGGCACCGATTGGGGGTGCCACACAAGAGACGCGGACGCACAAGCGACTTTACCTTTGGCGGCCACCCCAGCTAGAGGCTCTTTCATGAAGAGAGGGTCAGCCTGCAGGATATGGATGTCCGCGCTTGCGTGCGGCGCGCTTGTTGCATGCGATGTGGCGGAAGATGATCGCCCCGTTACCAGCCAGGATTTTCCGCGGCCCTATCGCCCGGTATCCGATCTCAGCGGCAATTCCTTTTCTACAGAGCAAATCCGCGACGACCGGCGCGAGGCTGAAACAGTGATGGATCAGGCCGCGATTACCGAAGGCATGACCGTTGCCGATATCGGTGCCGGAGAGGGATATTATACCGTTCGCCTTGCCGCGCGCGTGGGCAAGGATGGCCGCGTTCTGGCGCAGGACATCGATGACGCGGCGCTTCGCCGTCTGGGCAGCCGGGTGGAGCGGGACAGGCTGGACAATGTTTCCGTCGCGCGCGGTGGCATCGATGATCCCGGCCTGCCGCCCAACAGTTTCGACCGCATATTCATGGTCCACATGTATCATGAAATTACAGAGCCTTACGCCTTCATCTGGCGTATGCGGCCGGCCTTGCGCGAAGGCGGTCAGGTGATCGTGGTCGATGTGGACCGGCCAGCGGACCAGCACGGCATCGATCCCCAGCTTCTGTTTTGCGAATTCGAACGAGTCGGCTATCGGCTTGTCGAATTCGTCCGCAAACCCCAGATTGCTGGGTATTACGCACAATTCGAAGTGGCCGGGGAGCGGCCTGAGCCACGCGATATAGAGCCCTGCGTTCAGCCGGGCGAAGATTTTAACGAGCTTTCCATCAGTGATGAAAGCTCCTCCTCCGGGGAAGATAATGACGTTCAAGGGTCTTAAACCCATTATGTATGGTGGCCGTGAAGTTTGGCCGCTGATCGAAGGTGGCAAAGGTGTTTCGGCAACCAATCATGAAAGCTCCGGTGCGTGGGCGGCTGCTGGCGGCATCGGCACCGTAAGTGCCGTGAATGCGGACAGTTATGACAGTGACGGAAATCCAGTTCCGCAAGTCTATCCGCAGGCCACCAGGGTTGAACGCCACGAACAGTTGATCCGTTATGCCATCGACGGCGCGACAGAACAGGTGAAGCGCGCGCATGAAATTGCTGGCGGCAAGGGCGCAATCAACATCAACGTCCTGTGGGAAATGGGCGGCGCTCAGCAGGTGCTGGAAGGCGTGCTGGAAAATTGCCCCGGCCTTATCACCGGCGTCACTTGCGGCGCAGGAATGCCGTATAAGCTTTCCGAAATCGCAGAGCGTCACAATGTCTATTATCTGCCCATCGTCAGCTCCGGCAGAGCGTTCCGCGCCCTGTGGAAGCGTGCCTATCACAAGGTGCCGCATCTGATGGCGGCGGTGGTTTACGAAGATCCATGGCTGGCTGGAGGACATAACGGCCTGTCCAACGCAGAAGACCCTACCGTGCCGCAGGATCCCTATCCGCGGGTCAAGGAACTGCGCGAAATGATGCGCAAGGAAGGCGTATCGGACGATGTGCCGGTCATCATGGCTGGCGGCGTGTGGTTTCTGCGCGATTGGGACAACTGGATCGATAATCCGGAACTTGGCCAGATCGCCTTCCAGTTCGGCACGCGCCCATTGCTGACAGAGGAAAGCCCGATCCCGCAGGTGTGGAAAGATATGCTCCGCACAGTCGAACCCGGTGATGTCCTGCTGCACAAATTCAGCCCGACCGGCTTTTATTCCAGCGCGGTGAAAACGCCCTTCCTGTATGATCTGATGCATCGCAGCGACCGGCAAATTCCGATCTTCAAGCGCGATCAGGAAGACGGCACGATCCCGCTGACCGATCACGGAAAGGCGAAGTATTTCTGGGTCCATCCCGGCGATCAGCGCAAAGCCCAATCGTGGATGGCAGAAGGCTTCACCGAAATCATGAAAACGCCTGACGATACGGTTGTCTTTGTCACGCCTGAAAGCTCCAATGTGATCCGGCAGGACCAGGCCGATTGCATGGGCTGCCTGTCGCATTGCGCGTTCTCGTCATGGAAAGATCATGACAATTACACCACTGGCCGGCTTGCCGATCCGCGCAGCTTCTGCATCCAGAAAACCCTTCAGGATATCGCCCACGGCGGAGATCCGGACGACAATCTGGCCTTCGCGGGACATTCCGCTTACCGGTTCAAGACGGATCCGTTCTATTCGAACAACTTCACGCCAAGCGTAAAGCAGTTGGTCGAGCGGATTTTGACCGGCGACTGATTTGACAGACGAACACGCCGCACCGCCTCCGCTTCGCAACACATTACGCGAAGCGCTGGCGGTGCCCCGCGTGTTGGTCAATCCGCTGCGCCGGGCGCGCTCCGGTCCGCAGATCGGGAAGGGGCGACCAGTACTGGTCATCCCCGGCCTGGCCACTGGCGATATCTCGACCACCCTGTTGCGGCGCACGCTGAAATCGCGCGGATATGTGCCGGAGGGCTGGGCGCTCGGGCTCAACACCGGGGCTGATCCGGCGAAGGTCAAAAAGCTCGAGGCAAGGATTGCATCGATGCACCGCGCGACAGGCAAGAAAGTCCTGCTGATCGGATGGAGCCTTGGTGGCCTATACGCCCGCGTTCTTGGCCATCGCTGCGCTGAGCACCTGCATATGGTGGTGACGGTAGCGAGCCCGTTTTCCGGTGATCGTCATGCCAATCGCGCGTGGCAATTGTACGAGGCAATCAACGACCACACGGTCGAAAACCCTCCGTTTGCAGAGGACGTTTCGGCAAAACCGCCGGTGCAAACCTTGGCCATATGGTCGGCGGTTGATGGAGTGATTTCGCCCGAGTGCACGCGCGGACGCCGCGGTGAGACAGATCATACGCTCCGCATTGATGCGCAGCACTTCACGCTCGGCACGTCGCGCACCTGTATCGATAAGCTGCTGGCAAAGATTGCCGAGATTGACGGGGAGAAGAGCTAGATCACCTTCGGCGCCGGACGCGGGCTTGGTCCGTAGGGATTCTTCACATCGCGTGGCGGCTGCAGCAAGGCAAAGACGTACAGCAGGCAAATACCGCCAAAGATGGCGTCTGCGATCGGATTGTTCCCGAACAGGTCATGCGACGTGCCAGGCCCTGCTTGCAGGTCTTTCCAGACATCCCAGACTGCGACTGCACAAATCAGCAATACAGGCAGGGCGAGCCAGCCATTTTTGCCGGCATCATGAAATCGCCGCGCCGCCGATGCCGGAACCGGGGCGAGAATGACGATGGGCAAAGCGATCACCCATTTCCCGAGCGCGGAGGCTAGCGGTGTGCCCAGCAACAGAGGGCTCAACAACGCAAGGACGATGGCCGGAACTGCGATGAGCATGAACAGCTCTGTCCGGGTGGAGCGGCCGCGCGGATCGTAAAACCGCATCACCGCGCGCGGATATGTCGCAAGATCGGCAAGGCAGCCCCGCCGTGCGCTGAGATCAGCGGTGGGCATCGGACCTAGTCAAACAGCCAGGCACGCTCGCCGTGGCTTGTCTGGTCGAGGCCCTGGACTTCCTCGTCCTCGCTCACGCGCATCGGAATGAACAGGCTGACGCCCACAGCGATCAGCGCGGTTACGAAGGCGCTGAACAATACCACGACGATAACGCCCAGTGCCTGGACGCCGATGGCAAGCGGCATCGCGCCGAAGTCGGCATAGCCGGTACCACCAAACCCGCTCCAGATGAATACGCCAAGCAGCAAAGTACCAATGATCCCGCCGACGCCGTGGACTGCGAAAACGTCCAGGGAATCGTCGATACTCAGCGTGTTTTTCACCATGGAGATTGCCCAATAGCAGACCGCCGACCCGGCAACGCCCAGCAGGATCGCCGCGCCCGGTGCGATGTAGCCAGCGGCCGGCGTGATGGTAGCAAGGCCGGCGATAGCGCCGGTTGCAAAGCCGACGGAGGTCGGTTTGCCGAACTTGATCTTCTCGATCAGTATCCACACCAGCGCGGCCACCGCGGCGCCGACATGGGTGTTGATGATCGCGCTGGAGGCATCGTCTGTTGCGGTCAGCGCGCTGCCGCCGTTGAAACCGAACCAGCCGACCCACAGCAGCATCGCGCCCAACATCGTCATTGCCGGAGCATGCGGAAGCAGCGCGGAAGACGGGAAATCCTGCCGCTTGCCCAACAGCAGCGCCACTACCAGAGCCGATGTGCCAGCGGTTGCATGAACGACCAGTCCGCCTGCGAAATCGGTCACGCCAAGCTGGCCCAGCCAGCCTCCGCCCCAGATCCAGTGCGCCACCGGCGCGTAAACGAGCAGTCCCCAGATCGCCGTAAATGCCAGCACCCAGCCGAAACGGGCGCGGTCCACCCACGCGCCAACCATCAGCGCCGGAGTAATCGCGGCAAACGTCATCTGGAAGAGGACGAAGGTGCTTTCGGGCAGGGTCATACCTTCGCGCAAGATATCGAGATTGAGCAGCATCCACTTGCTGCCATTGCCGATCACGCCGCCGGTCGTCTCTCCGAAGGCCAGCGTATAACCGACAACAATCCACAGGACGCTGGCAAGGCCCGCAACAGCGCCCACTTGCAGGATGACCGACAGAAAATTCTTTGCGCGCACCAGACCGCCATAAAACAGGGCCAGACCCGGCAATGCCATCAGCATGACCAGCGCGCTCGACGTCAGAACCCAGGCAGTGTCGCCTGTTTCATTTTGCGCAAGATTGGTCATCTCCTGCGCAAGCGCCATTTGCGGGGCAGCGATCAGTGCCAGAAACGGAAGGACTGCAAGGCCCGTTTTGCGAAACATTCTTTACCCCTGGAAACCCGCTCTGCCGGCGGGATTGCGTCGGATGCGGGTGTTAGGCCAGTTTTGTTGCACCAAGCAAGACGCAAGGATGCTGTTGCCGCAACTCTGTCCACCGCGCTACACCATACCCATGATCCGTAATGCAATCCTTACCGCCTTGGCTGCCATCGCCGTGCTTCCAGCTACTGCCGCAGCGCAGGAAGTCGAAGTGCCATATTGGGCCAGCATCTCTGCCGAACAGGCGAACATGCGGGTGGGTGCAGGGGAACAGTTCCCGATCGATTGGGTGTATGAACGGCCCGGTCTGCCGCTGAAGGTCATTCGCCGCCATCAGGGCTGGCGATTAGTGCAGGAACCGGACGGGACGCGGGGCTGGATGTTTTCCGGCCTGCTGAGCGATCGGCGCACTGCCATTGTCACTGGCGAGGACGTGGCGCCCATGCGGGAAAGCGGTTCTGACGCCGCGCCGCTACGGTGGAACCTGCAACCCGGCGTTGTCGGCATTCTGGGCGATTGTGTATCGGACTGGTGCGAGCTGGATGTGGAGGGCCACCGCGGGTGGGTGGAGCAGGAACGGCTTTGGGGCGCTGGCGAGCCTTGATCTGGCAAGATGGCAACGGCCACAAAAAAGGGCGACCCGTGGGCCGCCCTTTCCATATTCTTGTGCTGCGTGAGACTTAGCTTTCGTAAGAAAAGCTGGTGGTCGTCCCGGCTGAATCCGTCATGTCGACAGTACCGGCTTCTGCGCCCGGCGCGAATGTCCAGCATGCTGGCTCTGCGGCACCGACGGCGGTCAGGCATGCACCCTCTGGGGTGTCTTCCCAGCTGCCGGATTCGACCTGTGCGCCGTCTTGCGTGATGGCGTAGGTGCCATCGGCGTTCAGCGCGACGGTAAGGCTGTCGCCGCCCTCTGTCAGCGAAGTGTAGGTGCCTGCGTCAGAAGCAGCTGGCGCCATAACGGCAGGCTCTTCAATCACGGCCTCGGTCGGTTCGGCGGTGTCGTTCCCGCCGCAAGCGGCCAGTGTGAGCGATGCGGCGCAAACGCCGGCGAGTGAGATAAAGGTCTTCATGTTAGCTCCCTAAATTCATGTTTTGCGGTTTGAAATTACGAATAGATCCGCTCCATTCCACATTTTGCCAGCGATGGCGAGAGTGAAGGGCGGATCGCAGCGGTCAGGCGAGTTCCACTGCAACTGCAGTAGCTTCTCCGCCGCCGATGCACAGCGATGCAATGCCGCGCGTTCTTGCCCTGGTGCTTCAGCGCATTGATCAGCGTGACGATGATACGCGTGCCACTGGCACCGATGGGATGACCGAGCGCTGTGCCGCCGCCGTTCACGTTGATCTTGTCGTGCGCAATCCCGATGTCGCGCATCGCGAACATGGCGACGCACGCGAAAGCTTCGTTCACTTCCCACAGATCGACATCGTCTACGCTCCAGCCGGTCTGTTCCAGCAGCTTGTTGATTGCGCCTACAGGGGCGATGGTGAATTCTTCAGGCGCCTGGGCGTGGGCGGTCAGGCCGATGATTGTTGCAACCGGCGTCAGGCCCTTCGCATCGGCAACGCTCTTGCGTGTCAGCACAACCGCAGCAGCACCGTCGGAGATCGACGATGATGTCGCCGCAGTAATCGTGCCGTCCTTGGCGAACGCCGGGCGCAGCTGCGGGATCTTGTCCGGATTGCCTTTGCCGGGTGCCTCATCCGTGTCGACCGTCACATCGCCTTTGCGGGAAGAATACGTCACCGGCACAACTTCGTCAGCAAATGCGCCGCTGGAAATCGCAGCGTTCGCGCGGCTCAAAGAGGCGATGGAATATTCGTCCATGTCTTCGCGGGTCAGCTGGTACTTGTCCGCCATGTCCTGCGCGAATGTGCCCATGGCGCGGCCTTCTTCATAGGCATCTTCCAGCCCGTCCAGGAACATGTGGTCATAGGCCGTATCATGGCCGATGCGTGCGCCCGAACGGTGCTTTTTCAGCAGATATGGCGCGTTGGTCATGCTTTCCATGCCGCCTGCAACAATGGTGTCGGCTGAACCGGTGGCAAGCGCCTCTGCCCCCATGATGACGGTTTGCATCCCGCTGCCGCAGACCTTGTTCACGGTGGTCGCCTGCGCGCTCAGCGGCAGACCGGCTTTCAGCGCCGCCTGACGGGCAGGGGCCTGGCCAAGGCCGGCAGGAAGGACGCAGCCCATGTAAATCCGGTCCACATCTTCGCCTGCAACGCCGGCCCGCTCGACTGCAGCCTTCACCGCCGTGGCACCAAGATCGGTGGCGGCCACTTCGGCAAGTGCGCCCTGCATCGCGCCCATCGGGGTGCGGGCGTAGGACAGAATGACGATCGGATCGCTTTCGTTGAATGCGGGCATAGATGCAGGCCTTTCGGGCAGTAAAAATGGATTGGTTTCCCCAGTCTTTTAGGAATGCCCCGCAACGAATGCAATTGGCGCGCGTTGGGAGAATGAACGCATATTGAAAACTCAAAGGTATCAGAAATGTCCGCCACTCAGACCGACCCCGCCAAGCTGAAACCCATGCTGGAAGCGCAGCAACGCGCATTTGTTGCGGCCCGGCCAGAGGCACTTTCTGTCCGCCGCGACCGGCTCGACCGGACGATTGCCTTGCTGGCCGACAACGACAAGGCGCTGTGTGATGCAATGGCCCAGGATTACGGGAACCGGTCTGAAGTGCAGAGCATGCTGACCGATGTTCTGGTGTCCATCAGGTTCGCCAAATATTGCCGTGACAAGATGGCGCATTGGGCAAAGACCAGCAGCCGCAGTGTGCAATTCCCGCTGGGTCTGCTCGGCGCAAAGGCAGAGGTGCGGTACGAACCGAAGGGCATTGTCGGCATCATCAGCCCGTGGAATTTCCCGGTGAACCTGGCTTTCGGTCCGCTGGCGCAGGCCCTTGCGGCGGGCAATCGCGCGATGATCAAGCCGAGCGAGTCCACGCCTGCAACAAGCGATCTCATCGCAGAATTGATCGGCAAGAATTTCGACGCAGACGAAGTTGCAGTGGCGACGGGCGGCGTAGAGGTCGCACAGGCGTTTTCCGCGCTGCCCTTCGATCACCTCGTCTTCACCGGCTCCACGGAAACCGGGCGAAAGGTTATGGAGGCGGCAGCTAAGAACCTGACACCCGTGACGCTGGAACTGGGCGGAAAAAGCCCCGCGATCATCGGTGCAAGTGCCGATCTGGAGCGCGCCGGATCACGCATAGTAACGGGCAAGATGATGAACGCCGGGCAGATTTGCATCGCGCCTGACTATCTCTTTGTGCCAGAGAGCATGGAAGACGGCGTGATTGCCGCGCTGGAACTGGGCGCGATGGATCAATATCCGACCATGCGCGACAATCCCGATTACGCCAGCGTTATCAATGACGGCCAGTATTCCCGGCTGCAGGATGTGGTGCAGGACGCGCGCGACAAGGGCGGCGACGTGATGGAGATCAATCCGGCGGGCGAGGATTTTTCCGCCAGCAACATGCGCAAGATGCCTCTCACGATAATCCGCAACCCAACGCCGGACATGCAGGCGATGCAGGAGGAAATTTTCGGCCCGGTTCTGCCCGTGAAAACCTACAGCCACATCGATGAAGCGATTGCTTTCATCAACGAAGGCAGTCGGCCACTCGCACTGTATTATTTCGGCAATGACGCCGCTGAGCGCGATGCAGTGCTGTCGCGCACGATATCCGGCGGGGTTACTCTCAACGATGTCATCTTCCACAACACTGTGGAGGACATGCCATTCGGCGGTGTCGGTGCCAGCGGCATCGGCGCATATCACGGCGTGGAGGGCTTCCGCGAATTCAGCCATGCGCGCGGCGTTTACACGCAGCCAAAAGTCGACGTTGCAGGCATGGCTGGGCTGAAGCCTCCGTATGGCGATCGCGCCCGAAAAGTGTTGCATATGATGGCGCGCAAATAGTCAGGTTTTTCCGCCGGCGCCGGGTGGTGTCAGTAGATTGCGTGAAGGGCGGTCGCTCGGCATCGCGTGCGTCAGCGCGCCGCAACCGGTGGAAAGTCCATCAAATCGGGCGGAACTAGGGCTTTAGCCGCCTTGCATGATGGCTGGCAGCAGCCTAGATGCGCCACCAACCCTTTAGCTATATCCGAGTCCGCTTTGGCCGATCTCAATCCCTATCTCGTGCAGTATCTCCCGATCCTGCTGTTTCTCGCCATCGCGTTTGGCCTGTCCGTTGCGTTTGTGTTTCTGCCGATGGGCGTTTCCCGCCTGACCGGCAGTCACCAGCCTGCGACCGAAAAGCTGACTGAATATGAATGCGGCTTTCCCGCGTTCGAGGCGCCGCGCAGTCAATTCGACGTGCGCTTCTACCTCGTGGCGATCCTGTTTATCATCTTCGATCTGGAGGCAGCGTTCCTGTTCCCATGGGCGGTCAGCCTTGAACAGACGGGCTGGGCCGGATGGATCGGCATGATGATTTTCCTGTTCATCCTTGCGGTGGGCTTTGCATATGAATGGAAGAAGGGAGCTCTCGAATGGGAGTGAACGAAAATCTGGCACCTGCGGCTCAGCCCGGTGACGTGAAACAGCCCGAAGCGGAATACTTCAACGCGCTCCAGACAGAGGTGAATGACAAGGGCTTCCTCGTCACCAGCACCGAAGATCTGTTCCAATGGGCGCGCACTGGTTCTCTGTGGTGGATGACCTTCGGCCTTGCATGCTGCGCGGTGGAGATGATCCACGTCAACATGCCGCGTTATGACATGGAGCGCTTCGGCATTGCCCCGCGCGCCAGCCCGCGCCAGTCGGACGTGATGATTGTGGCTGGCACGCTGTGCAACAAGATGGCCCCGGCGTTGCGCCGCGTTTACGACCAGATGTCGGAGCCGAAATACGTAATTTCGATGGGCAGCTGCGCCAATGGCGGCGGTTACTATCATTACAGCTATTCCGTGGTGCGCGGCTGTGACCGTATCGTTCCGGTCGACATCTACATCCCCGGTTGCCCTCCGACGGCAGAGGCTCTGCTGTACGGCGTCATGCAATTGCAGCGCAAAATCCGCCGCAGCGGGACAATCGAGCGATGAGGAGTGCCTGCTTCGCTTTGTGTGCGGCTCTCTTCGGCTCCGTCGCGATAAGTGTGCCTGCATCCGCGCAAGAAGCTGGGGCGGAAGATGTAGCGTCCAGCGCGATTTGCACCTTTCATGGAGAGGGATGTGCCGCACCAGCTTCGGAATGGACCTGGGAGCGCCTTGAACCGAGGGTCGGGGTCTATTCCGTCGAGCTACCGTGCAATAGTCAGCAAGCCAACGCCTTCGGGCAATTGCTTGCCAATTCGCGCGCGCCGTTTGAGGCAGGGTCGACGCGGGCATGCATGAAGGCAGCTGCCGGTTTCACAGCCGCTCTTGTGGGTTTTGCTGGTTTGCCCGATGGCGCGGTTCCTCCTGAAGCGGAACAGATGCTCCAAGGGGAACCGGATATGTTTTCGGTTTTTGTGCGGCAGGTTGCGCGTGACCAGGAAATCCCGGTGATTTCGGTCGATGGCCGCCGGACAATTTTGAATAATCTTGAAAATGACAACGGATATTCGAGAGTGGCGATTATCGAGGTATCTCAGTTTGGTATTCTTGTGCTGAACGGAAATATTCGAACAGGTCTGGGTGTGACACGTGCTGAAGGTGACGCCTTGTTCGACCGGTTCTTCGATTCACTGGAGTTCGTAGAATGACAGTCATCCACTCCGCCCCGAAGATCGCTTCGAATGAAGGTGTGCGCGATACGCTGACGAAGGCGCTCGGTGCGCATGTCACGGGCTCATCCGAAAGCCACGGCGAGATCATCTTCACGGTGAAGCGCGATAGCATCGAAGATGTGCTGCGCACCCTGCGCGATGAACACGCCTATCAGCAGCTTGTCGAAATCGCAGGCGTCGATTTTCCGGGCCGCGCAGAGCGGTTCGAAGTCGTCTACATGCTGCTCAGCCTCACCAAGAACCACCGTGTGATGGTGAAGGTCAGCACGGACGAAGATACGCCGGTTCCCACGGTCACCACCTTGTGGCCGGTTGCCGGATGGCTGGAGCGCGAAGTCTTCGATATGTTCGGCGTTACTTTCGATGGCAACACCGACTTGCGCCGCATCCTGACCGATTACGGATTTGAAGGGCATCCTTTCCGCAAGGACTTCCCGCTGACGGGCTATACCGAATTGCGCTATTCCGAGGAGGAAAAGCGCGTGGTGTATGAGCCGGTTGAGCTGGCGCAGGATTTCCGCAGCTTCGATTTCACCTCGCCATGGGAAGGTGCAGATTACGTGCTTCCTGGCGATGAGAAGGCTGATATGCCGCCAATTGACGACCCCAAGACCACTGAAAGCCCGAAGCAGACCGGCGCAGGTGCCAAGACCGACGAAAAAGCGGCGGAGAAGGTCAGCGCCGGAGCGCCTGCTGAGGAGGGCACGGGTGTCGATGCGCCTGATGCTCCCGAGCCTGCCGAAGACCGTCCTGATCGCGAGGAGAGCAAAGGCTCGGTTCACGACACCAAGGCGGCAACCAAGCCTGACGACGGAGACAAGTCATGAGCGGCCTCATACTCGAAGAATCGCCAACCACAGACGGCGAGGAAATCTCCAACTACACCATCAACTTCGGCCCCCAGCACCCTGCGGCGCACGGTGTTCTGCGCATGGTTATGGAGTTGGACGGCGAAATCATTGAGCGCGTCGATCCGCATGTCGGCCTGCTTCACCGCGGCACTGAAAAGCTGATCGAATACAAGACGTACCTGCAGGCGCTGCCCTATTTCGACCGGCTCGATTACTGCTCCCCGCTGGCGCAGGAATACAGCTACGTCCTCGCTATCGAGAAGCTGCTGAATGTCGAAGTGCCGATCCGCGCGCAATACCTTCGCGTGCTTTTCGCGGAGCTGACGCGTATCTGCAATCACATGCTCAACATCGGTGCGCATGTGATGGACGTTGGCGCCATGACGCCAAACCTGTGGGTGTTCGAACTGCGCGAAGACTGCATGAACTTCTTTGAGCGCGCTTCGGGCGCGCGGATGCATGCCGCATGGTTCCGCCCCGGCGGCGTGCATCAGGACGTGCCTTTGAAGTTGCTCACCGATATTGGCGACTGGGTCGATACGCGACTGCCCGAACTGTTCGGCGATGCGATGAGCCTGGTGATCGACAACCGCATTTTCAAACAGCGCAATGTCGACATTGCGGTGGTTTCGAAAGAAGACGCGATTGCATGGGGCTTCTCCGGCCCGATGATCCGCGCGGCCGGCGTGCCATGGGACCTGCGCAAATCGCAGCCCTATGACGTGTATGACCGGATGGACTTTGAAATCCCGGTCGGCACCAATTCGGATTGCTACGACCGCTTCATGGTCCGCGTGGAGGAAGTCTATCAGTCCGCTCGCATCATCAAGCAGTGCCTTGCCGAAATGCCCGAAGGACCGATTGCAACGGACGACCGCAAGATCGCTCCGCCCAAGCGCGCCGAGATGAAGCAGTCGATGGAAGCGCTAATCCATCACTTCAAGCTTTACACTGAAGGCTTCCACGTTCCTGCGGGCGAAGTGTATGTCGCGACGGAAAGCCCCAAGGGCGAATTCGGCGTGTATCTGGTGAGCGACGGGTCGAACAAGCCGTACCGCTGCAAGATCCGCCCGACCGCCTTCTCGCACCTTCAGGCGATGGACTTCATGACAAAGGGCCACATGCTGCCCGACGCAACCGCGATCCTCGGCGCAATCGACGTGGTGTTCGGGGAGTGTGACCGGTGAGCATAGTTCGCTTTCTGGTTGCGATTCCCGCCATCATATTGATGGTGGCTGCCGCCAAGGCTGCGCAATATGCGTCGGTTGACGCTTTTGGCGCGAGCCTCGGTTTCGATCTTGCCTCATTGCTCGGAGTTGCGCCGGTGATTGCGCTGTATGTTTTTGCGGCAATCAAGCTACCGGACTTTACGAAGGTTCAGCAAGCATGATCATCCGCGAACTCTTCATTCTCATCGCAGCCTTCGCCGCCTTCGCCTCGGCCACTGCCGCATATCTCGCAGTGTTTCACGGCGAAGCGCCGCTCAAGGAAATTCTCTCAACCGCCTTTGCTGCGGTGATCGGCCTCTACGTGGGCCGCTATATCGAACGGAGACTGGCACATGGCCGGTAGACATATCGCCCCCGACACTCCCGAACTGCGCGCGCAGTTTGGTGGCTGGACTTTCACGGACGCAAACCGTGAGAAGGCCGATTGGCACATCAAGAAATATCCCGAAGGCCGCCAGAAAAGCGCGGTGATGCCGCTGCTCGATCTGGCGCAGCGTCAGGTGGGTGAAGAGACCAATACGCAGGGCTGGCTGCCGCTGCCGGTGATCGAATACGTTGCTGAGTATCTCGACATGCCGGTGATCCGCGTGCTCGAAGTCGCGACGTTCTACATGATGTATAACCTTGTTCCGGTGGGCAAATTCCACGTGCAGGTCTGCGGCACAACGCCGTGCATGCTGCGCGGTTCAGATGACATCATGGCGGCGTGCAAGGCGCGCGGCATGGACTTTGGCAAGGTATCCGAGGACGGCCTCTGGACGCTGAGCGAAGTCGAATGCATGGGCAATTGCGCGACCGCGCCAATGGTCCAGATCAATGACGCGAATTACGAAGACCTGACCGCTGAACGTCTGGACGCCGTACTCGATGCGCTGGCCGCAGGCGAGCAGCCCAAGGAAGGCACACAGGAGCCGGGTCGGCAGACGTCAGAGCCTTCGGGCGGCGTGACCAGCCTCAAGGAAATGGTCGACGCAAATCACGATTACCGGGGTGAATGGTGATGGCTTTGGCTAAGTTCAACATCCGCACTCTGCGCATCATCGCAATCTCAGGTCTGGTATTGAGTGCGGTGTGTATCATCGCCGTGTTGGCCGCGTTGGCCACGGGTAATTTCGATTCCAACGTGGCCAGTATCATACCGACTGCCGTGCTTGGCATTGCTGTCTATTACGGCATGAGAGCTGTTTATGTGAAACGGTTGGCAGATCACGAGAAGAGGGAATGATGGACCAGATACTCCCCATCATCATCGCGCTGATCCTCGTTTTCATCGCGTGGAAGGTGCTCAAGGGCATCATCAAGACAGTCGTGCTGATCGCGATCCTCGCGGCGGCGGCGATTTACGTTTTCGGAGTTGGCGCATGAGCCTTCAGGACAAGGACCGCATCTTCACCAACCTCTACGGCTTCCAGGATTGGGGCCTGAAAGCGGCTGAAAAGCGCGGTGATTGGGACAACACGAAGGCTCTGATCGAGCGCGGGCAGGATGCCATCATCGAAGAGGTGAAGGCATCGGGCCTGCGCGGGCGCGGCGGGGCTGGCTTCCCGACCGGCATGAAATGGTCATTCATGCCCAAGGAAAGCAAGGATGGACGGCCCAGCTTCCTCGTAATCAATGCCGACGAATCCGAACCCGGTTCGTGCAAGGACCGCGAGATTATTCGCCACGACCCGCACAAGCTGATCGAGGGCGCGCTGGTCGCTGGTTTCGCCATGCGGGCGAGGGCGGCCTACATCTACATTCGCGGCGAATATATCCGGGAGGCTGAAACGCTTCAGGCTGCAATCGATGAGGCATATGACGCAGGCCTGATCGGCAAAAATGCCAGCGGTTCCGGCTTCGATTTCGATGTGTTCATGCACCGCGGCGCGGGCGCCTACATTTGCGGCGAAGAAACCGCGATGATCGAGAGCCTTGAGGGCAAGAAGGGCCAGCCCCGCCTGAAGCCGCCGTTCCCTGCCGGTGCGGGCCTGTATGGCTGCCCCACAACGGTGAATAATGTCGAAAGCATTGCGGTCGTCCCCACGATCCTGCGGCGCGGCGCGAGCTGGTTCTCCAGCTTCGGGCGGGAAGGCAACAAGGGCACCAAGCTGTTCCAGATCAGCGGCCATGTGAACAATCCATGCGTCGTTGAAGAAGCGATGAGCATCACCTTCGAGGAGCTGATCGAAAAGCATTGCGGCGGTATTCGTGGCGGTTGGGACAATCTGCTGGCGGTGATCCCAGGCGGTTCTTCCGTGCCACTGGTGCCCGGTGAGCAAATCCGCGGCGCGCATATGGATTTCGACGGGCTGAAGGAACTCGGCTCCGGCCTCGGCACCGCAGGCGTTATCGTGATGGACAAGTCCACCGATATTGTCCGCGCGATTGCGCGCCTCAGCTATTTTTACAAGCATGAAAGCTGCGGGCAGTGCACGCCGTGCCGCGAGGGCACAGGCTGGATGTGGCGCGTGATGGAACGGCTTCGCACGGGCGAGAGCAGTTCCGACGAAATCGACATGCTGTATCAGGTGACGAAGCAGGTGGAGGGCCACACGATCTGTGCGCTCGGCGACGCTGCTGCGTGGCCGATCCAGGGGCTGCTGAAACATTTCCGCCCAGAGCTGGAGCGGCGGATCGCCGATCGCGATGGTGCTTTGGCGGAGGCAGCTGAATGATGCGTCTGTTGACTACCGCAATAACCGGTGCGCTCGCTTTGGCCTGCGCAAATCCGGCCAATGCGCAGCAGGAGCGAAACGAGCGGATGCAGCGTCTTGCAGTCGCGGCGTGGACAGCGTGCATCGCGGACGAATTCCCGCAGGACGTGAACGACCTGCTCACGCAGGACTATCGCTCTGACTCCTACCGTACACAGCTTCGTGATCTTTCCGAGCGCAGGGTTAGCTCGGAATGTTTCAGCGCAATGCCGCGCGCCTATCGCCGGATCGAGCTTGGCGGTCTGCCGTTCGCTGGCGGCCTTGCTGAACAGATGATCGAAAGAGACACGCAGCGGCCGCTCGTCAGACGTCTGTCGGTGGCGGTAATGGCTGAACCTGTGGCGACCTATTCCTACACCGATCAGGTTGCCAATTGCATTGTGCTGGGTGCGCCGAATCTGGCAGCGGACCTGTTCGCTACCGAACCCGCATCCGGCGAAGAAACTGCGGCGTTTGCCCAACTGGATGCCGTGCAGGCCATTTGCACGCAAAACGGCAGCGCCATAGAGGCATCGCCGCTAGCCATGCGATCCATGCTGGCCACGGCAAGCTTCCGTATTCTGGCAGCGCGAAACGCGTCCTCGGAAGATGAAAGCCCGGCGGCGACTGTCACGCCAACCAAGCCGCTGGCATCACCGAATTTGACCGATCCCGCCGAGAGCGCCGCAACGTGATACGCTACTTGTCTCTTCTTTCGGCATTTGCCGGGGCCATGACGGCCGCGATTGCAGTGCCCGCACATGCCCAGTTGTCGGGTCCGACATCAGGCTACTCAAGCGCTCCTGTCGAGGCGAGTGAGGCGGAGTATTGGAGTATGTTGGCGCAGACCGGCAGTTGCCTGGCGAACCAGAAAACTGCGGAAGCAGAGGCATTTGTCGATGCAGTGATTGATTCGCAGGCCGAGAGCGATGCATTCGGTGTGCTTTTCAACCGGGGCCGCAATCGCCGCAACAACTGCATGGGCAGTTTTGTCAGCGCTACCACTCTGCGCGCGCATGTGCGTGCCGTCGTGGCAGAGGGCTTGTTTGAACGGCTTCAGGATGACGCGATCGATCAATTTGTCGCTAGCCCGCCCGCTTCGCCCGTAACGATAGATACGCTGCATGATTTTGCGCGTTGCTATGTTGTGGCCCACCCGTCCACCGCCATCGAGTTGCTTCGCCGGACGGACGTGTCTACGCGCGGCGAATTGGAATTTATTCAGGAAATAGCCGCTGACTTTGGCCCCTGTATGCCGGAAGGACGCGAAGTGTCCTTGCGTGCTACAGCGGTAAGAATGGCCATCGCAGAGGCAGCTTGGCGCGCCGCAACCGGGCGACCTGCTCCGACGATACAAGGTAGGAATTGATGCCTAAAGTTACCGTAGACGGAAACGAGATCGAGGTTCCAGACGGCGCGACCGTGCTGCAGGCGTGTGAGCTTGCCGGCAAGGAAATTCCGCGTTTCTGTTATCACGAACGTCTAAGTATCGCCGGCAACTGCCGGATGTGCCTGGTTGAAGTGAAGCCGGGGCCGCCAAAGCCGCAGGCATCCTGCGCTTTGCCTGCCACCGAAGGTCAGGAAATCCGGACCGATTCCGAAATGGTGAAAACTGCGCGCGAAGGCGTGATGGAATTCCTGCTGATCAATCACCCGCTCGATTGCCCGATTTGCGATCAGGGCGGCGAATGCGATCTGCAGGATCAGGCCATGATGTATGGCCGCGGTGGTTCGCGCTATCACGAGAACAAGCGCGCGGTGACGTCCAAGAACATGGGCCCGCTGATCAAGACGATCATGACCCGCTGCATCCACTGCACCCGCTGTGTGCGCTTTTCGGAAGAAGTGGCGGGCGTGGATGAAATCGGCGCGCTGTATCGCGGTGAAGACATGCAGATCACCACTTATCTGGAACAGGCCGCGAAGCATGAGCTGTCTGCCAATGTTATCGATTTGTGCCCCGTCGGCGCGCTTACCAGCGGTCCGTATGCTTATGAAAGCCGCCCGTGGGAGCTGAAAAAGACGCTCGGTATCGATGTGTCGGACGCGGTTGGCTCCAACATCCGGATCGACAGCCGGGGCCGCGAAGTCCTGCGCGTCCTGCCGCGCGTCAATGATGATGTGAACGAGGAATGGATTTCGGACAAAGCCCGCTATCAGGTCGACGGCCTGACGCGCCGCCGTCTCGACAAAGTGTTCCTGCGCAAGAAGGGCAAGCTTGTCGAAAGCACCTGGGACGAAGCCTTCAAGAAAATTGCCGCTGCCAAGCCGGGCAATTCGATTGCCGCCATCGCTGGTGACATGGCCGATTGCGAAACGATGTTCGCGGCCAAGGCACTTCTGAAGGCGAGCGGTTCTTCGCTGGTTGAAAGCCGCCAGACCGGCATGGATTATGACGTATCCAGCCTTGCCGGCGTCAACTTCAACAGCAGCTTTGCCGGGATAGAGGAAGCGGACGCTATCCTTATCATCGGCAGCCATGTGCGCTGGGAAGCGCCGCTGGTGAATGTCCGCATTCGCAAGGCTGTGAAGCGCGGCGCGAAGGTGTTTTTGGTCGGGCCCGAGTGGGACACGACCTACAAGGCAGAATTCCTCGGCAGCGATGTCGGCCTGCTCGGCAATTTGCCTGGCCATGTGCAGGACGCGCTGAAGGGCGCAGAACGTCCTGCCGTGATTATCGGCGGGGCAGGGCTGGTTGCAGGCGCGCACGGCGCTGCGCTGCGCATCGCACATGACTTCGGCATGGTGAAAGACGGTTGGAACGGCTTTAACGTGCTGCATTTCTCGGCAGCCCGCATGGGCGCGCTGATGCTCGGCTTTGCGCAAAAGGGCGGCATGGCGGATATCGTCAAGGCCAAGCCCAAGGTCGTGCTGGCACTAGGCGCGGATGAGGTGGACTTCACCCAGTTCGATGGCGCGCTGATGGTCTATATCGGCCATCACGGAGACAAGGGCGCACATGCGGCGGATATCATTCTGCCTGCCAGCGCCTACACTGAAAAGCCCGGGACCTATGTGAACACCGAAGGGCGCGTACAGATGGCCGACAAGGCGATCTTTGCTCCTGGCGATGCGCGTGAGGACTGGACGATTTTGCGCGCTCTGGCCGATGCGCTTGGCGTGAGCGTCGGTTTTGACAGCTATCACGAACTGCGCGCTGCGATGACGGCAGAAGTGCCCGCTTTGGGCAATGAGGGCGAGATCGCGGATTATGGCGCGTTGCCAGCTGCCCCGGCAGGATCGGCTCCGTCAGGTGAAATCAGCGGCTATCCGATCAAGGATTTCTACCTCACCAACTCCATCGCCCGTGCCAGCACGGTGATGCAGCAATGTTCGGATGAATTGCTCAACGGCGATGCAGCTGAAGGAGGCTGCGGAATGACCGAATTCTTCATCTCCCAAGGCATGAGCGCGGGCTTCGCGCTCGTCCTCGCCTCCGTGATTGGCATCTTCCTCATCGCTCTGCCTGTGATGTTTGCCGTTGCCATGGTGATCTATGTCGACCGCAAGGTGCTCGGCGCGATCATGTTGCGGCGCGGGCCGAATGTGGTCGGGCCGTTTGGCCTGCTGCAAAGTTTTGCTGACGGGCTCAAGGTCTTCCTGCAGGAAACCATCATCCCAAGCGCGGCGAACAAGGGAATCTTCCTGCTCGCGCCGATTATCACCTTTACCGTGGCGCTGGTCGCGTGGGCGGTGATCCCGTTCTCCGAGACATGGGTGCTGGCGGACATCAATGTAGGCCTGCTGTACATCCTCGCGATCAGTTCCCTGTCGGTTTACGGCATCACGATGGCCGGGTGGGCAAGTAACTCGAAATACCCGTTCTTCTCCGCCATGCGCGCCGCCGCGCAGATGATATCTTACGAGGTTTCCATCGGCTTCATTCTGGTGTGCGTTGTGCTGTTTGCGGGCACGTTCAACCTCAATGACATCGTGCGCGCACAGGAAGGCTTCGGCCTTGGCGTGATCAACGCCTATGTCGTGCATCCGCTGCTGTTCCCGATGTGGGTGCTGTTCTTCATCTCCAGTCTTGCCGAAACGCAGCGCACGCCGTTCGATCTGACCGAAGCGGAAAGCGAGCTGGTGGCGGGGTATCAGACCGAATACAGTTCCATGGCCTTCGCGCTGTTCTGGCTGGGCGAATATGCCAACATCCTGCTGATGTGCAGCCTCAATACGCTGCTGTTCTTCGGTGGCTGGCTGCCGCCGATCGACTGGGCACCGCTGTATTATGTGCCGGGCTTCATCTGGTTCCTGCTGAAGACCTTCGTATTCTTCTTCATGTTCAGCTGGATCTGGGCGACAGTGCCGCGTTACCGCTATGACCAGCTGATGCGGCTTGGCTGGAAAGTGTTCCTGCCGATGAGCCTGCTGTTTGTGGTGCTGATCTCTGGTTACCTCATGCTGACGAGGTATGGGTGATGAGCGTCCTAGCCGGTTATTTTGCCATCGCACTTAGTTGCAGCGGACATGTTCGGCTTGGCAGCCGTGACAGCTTGCTCGATTTTGACAGCGGTGAGTGGGAAGCGTCAGAGCTTGTATTGATATTCAACGACTCTTGGGTCGATGGCATCCCGCTGCCGGAAGGGTTCGAGTTTTATGAGACCAGAAGAATTGAACCTCGGCAGCCGCAGCATGAGTTTCAATATTCCGCGCGTTTGGAAAACTCGCGTGATCGCACTACGGCAATGGCAGTCTTTGTGACATTTTCAGCGGACGGGTTTCGTCAAGTCTCTTGGAATGGCGGAGAATTGGTCGGCTCTCATCACTCTTACACTGTCAGCAGCGGGCGATTTGCCTGCGTCGAATTTCCGCCTCCAGAGGTAAATCAATGACCGCCGCCCAACTCATAAAATCGTTCACCTTGTGGGAATTCCTCAAGGCCCACGCCCTCACGCTGAAGTATTTCTTCAAGCCGAAGGTGACGATCAACTACCCGTTCGAGAAGAACCCGATCTCCCCGCGTTTTCGCGGTGAGCATGCGCTGCGCCGTTATCCCAATGGCGAGGAACGCTGCATTGCGTGCAAGCTTTGCGAGGCGGTTTGTCCCGCGCAGGCGATCACTATCGAAAGCGAGCCGCGTGATGACGGCAGCCGCCGCACCACGCGGTATGATATCGATATGACCAAGTGCATCTATTGCGGTTTCTGTCAGGAAGCCTGCCCGGTGGATGCCGTGGTCGAGGGGCCGAACTTCGAATACGCGACCGAAACGCGCGAAGAACTGCTTTACGACAAGGCCAAACTGCTCGCGAACGGGGACAAGTGGGAGCGTGCGATTGCCGCAAACCTTGAAGCCGACGCTCCGTATCGCTAACCGCGCCGCAAGACTCCACACGGCCAGACTTGGGGGCCCCAATTGACAGCGTTTGCTTTCTACCTGTTTGCCATGATCGTTATCGCGTCCGCCGCGATGACGATCCTTGCGCGTAACCCGGTGCATTCCGTGCTCTGGCTGATCCTGGCGTTTTTCAACGCGGCGGGGCTGATGGTCATTATTGGCGCGGAATTCCTCGCGATGCTGCTGGTCGTCGTTTATGTGGGCGCGGTCGCGGTGCTGTTCCTGTTTGTCGTGATGATGCTCAACATCGATTTTGCCGAATTGCGCGCCGGTTTCATGAAAAATGCGCCGCTGGGCGTGGTCGTGGCGATCATCCTGCTGGCGGAACTGGTGCTGGGTATTGGTGCATACCGGGCCGGCAAGCTCGATCTCGGCACGCCGCTGGGTGATGCAGCCCCGATGGCGGGCGCGAGCAACACCGAAAGCCTTGGTGTGCTGATGTACGGCAAATATCTGTTCCTGTTCGAAGTGGCGGGCATCATCCTGCTGGTCGCCATGATCGGCGCGATTGTGCTGACCCACCGTGGTCAGCGCAGCACACGCGGCCACCAGAACATCGCCAAGCAGAACGCGCGCCGTCCGGAAGACGCGACCGTCAATGTGAAGCCGGAAATCGGCAAGGGAGTCGAGCTATGACCGATATACCGGGCATTGGTATCGAGCATTACATCGTCGTCAGCACGATCCTGTTCGTGCTTGGCGTGCTGGGCATTTTTCTCAACCGCAAGAACATCATCGTCATCCTGATGGCGATCGAGCTGATCCTGCTCGCGGTGAACCTCAATCTGGTCGCTTTCAGCGCCTATCTGGGTGATCTCAGCGGGCAGGTGTTCGCCATGTTCGTGCTGACCGTGGCCGCAGGTGAAGCGGCCATCGGCCTTGCAATCCTCGTCATCTATTTCCGTTCACGCGGCACGATTGCCGTGGACGATGTCACGCAGATGAAGGGCTAGGATTTTGCAGACCTCCATCCTGATTATCGTCTTCGCGCCCTTGCTCGCGGCCATCGTCGCCGGGCTGGGCAACCGCAAGCTTGGCAATTTCGTGTCCAAGCTGATCACGACGGGCGGGCTGTTCATTGCCTGCGCGTTGAGCTGGCCGATTTTCATCGGCTTCCTGACTGGCAGTGAAACCGCCGCCGTCGTTCCGGTAATGAAGTGGGTCGAGAGCGGCGCGATGAGCTTCGACTGGGCACTGCGTGTCGACACGTTGACCGCTGTAATGCTGGTCGTGATCACGACCGTCTCCGCGCTCGTTCACCTGTATAGCTGGGGCTATATGGAGGAAGACCCCGATCAGCCGCGCTTCTTCGCGTATCTGTCGCTCTTCACCTTCGCCATGCTGATGCTGGTGACCGCCAACAACCTTGTTCAGATGTTCTTTGGCTGGGAAGGCGTGGGCCTTGCGAGTTACCTGCTGATCGGTTTCTGGTTCAAGAAGCCTTCCGCCAATGCCGCTGCGATCAAGGCTTTCGTGGTCAACCGCGTGGGCGACCTTGGCTTTATGCTCGGCATATTCGGCACGTTCCTCGTGTTCCAGACGACCAGCATTCCCGAAATTCTGGAAATGGCTCCGGCCATGAAGGGTGCAAGCTCCATCGGCTTCATGGGCATGCGCCTGGACACGATGACGATCCTGTGCATCCTGCTGTTCATCGGCGCTATGGGCAAGTCCGCACAGCTCGGCCTGCACACGTGGCTGCCGGACGCGATGGAAGGGCCGACGCCCGTTTCCGCGCTGATCCACGCGGCAACCATGGTGACCGCTGGCGTGTTCATGGTGTGCCGCCTGTCGCCGATGTTCGAAGCAGCGCCGGCTAGCGCTTGCCTTTGTGACTGTTGATCGGCGCTGCCACCTGCTTCTTCGCCGCGACGATCGGCACGACGCAGTGGGACATCAAGCGGGTTATCGCCTACTCAACCTGCTCCCAGCTCGGTTATATGTTCTTCGCAGCGGGCGTCGGCGCATATGGCGCGGCGATGTTCCACCTGTTTACGCACGCCTTCTTCAAGGCGCTGCTGTTCCTTGGCGCTGGCAGTGTCATCCACGCCATGCATCACGAACAGGACATGCGGTACTACGGCGGCCTGCGGAAGCAGATCCCGTTCACTTTCTGGGCGATGATGGCGGGGACGCTGGCGATCACAGGGGTGGGCGTTTATCACCTCGGCGCAGGCTTTGCCGGCTTCTGGTCGAAGGATGCGATCCTGGAAGTGGCCTATGCCTCTGCGGGCCAATATTCGAACCTGGCATTCTGGCTCGGCACGATTTCTGCCCTGCTCACCAGTTTCTACAGCTGGCGCCTGATGTTCCTCACTTTCTGGGGCAAGCCGCGCTGGATCCAGAGCGAGCACATCCAGCATTCAGTCCACAAGACGCCGGAAGAGGCAGGCGATGACACGACCGGCGGATATCATCCGCATGAAAGCCCTTGGACAATGCTGGTGCCTCTTGGTTTGTTGAGCGTTGGCGCAATTTTTGCGGGACAGGTATTCCATGACGCCTTCCTCGATCAGGAGAGCTTCTGGAACGGGTCCATCGCTTATAACGCGGGCTTGATGCACGCGATGCATGAAGTGCCTCTGCTGGTGAAATATGCCGCGTTCATCGTGATGGTGCTGGGCTTTATTGGTGCCTGGTATGCATATATCCGCAATACCGATGTGCCTCGCCAGACCGTGGAGCAGCTCGGCCCGATCCATACCTTCGTTTACCGCAAGTGGATGTTTGACGAGCTGTACGACAACATTTTCGTAAAGCCCGCCTTCTGGCTCGGCCGCTTCTTCTGGAAGCGCGGCGACGAAGGTACGATCAACCGCTTTGGTCCTGACGGGGCGGCGTGGGTTGTGCTGCAAGGCTCCGGCCTCGCGAAGAAATTCCAGTCCGGTCTTCTAACGAGTTACGCCTTGATCATGCTTATCGGCCTTGTCGCCGCTGTAACCTGGGTGCTGTTCTAATGGGCGGCTTCCCGATCCTGTCCGCAATGCTGGCCGTGCCGCTTATCGGCGCGATTGCCTGTCTGTTCGTTGGTGCAAATACGGCCCGCATGATCGCTTTGGTGGCCACGCTGGCCAACCTCGCGCTCGGCATTGTGCTGTGGGCGAATTACGACATCGGCGGCGCGCAGTGGCAGTTCCAGGAATATCACGCCATCTTTGCAGGCTTTGCCTATGCCCTGGGAATTGACGGCATTGCCCTGATGCTGATCATGCTCAGCGTGTTCCTGATGCCGATCTGCATCGGTGCCAGCTGGAGCGCGATTACGAAGCGCGTGGGCGAATACATGGCGGCCTTCCTGTTCATGGAAGTGCTGATGATCGGGGTTTTTGCGGCGCAGGACCTGTTCCTGTTCTACATCTTCTTCGAAGCCGGCCTGATCCCGATGTATCTGATCATCGGAGTGTGGGGCGGCGATAACCGCATTTATGCCAGCTACAAATTTTTCCTCTACACGCTGCTCGGCTCGGTCCTGATGCTGATCGCAATGCTGTGGATGGCGAATGCGGCGAACACGACATACATCCCGTATCTGATGGAGTATGACTTCGCGGCAGGGGCGCAGACGTGGCTCTGGCTTGCGTTCTTCGCCAGTTTCGCGGTGAAAATGCCGATGTGGCCGGTCCACACGTGGTTGCCCGACGCGCACGTCCAGGCGCCGACTGCTGGCTCCGTCATTCTGGCGGGTGTGCTGCTGAAGCTCGGCGGATACGGTTTCATCCGCTTCAGCCTGCCGATGTTCCCCGATGCAAGCGCGCAGTTCGTGTGGCTCGTCTGGGGCCTGTCGATGATCGCCGTGGTGGTCACCAGCCTGATCGCACTGGTGCAGCACGACATGAAGAAGCTGATCGCCTATTCCTCGGTTGCCCACATGGGTATCGTTACGGTGGGCCTGTTCGCCTTCAATGTGCAGGGCATGGAAGGCGCAATGATGATCATGCTGGGCCACGGCCTGGTATCGGGCGCGTTGTTCCTGTGCGTTGGCGTGATTTACGACCGGCTGCACACGCGAGAGATTTCGCGCTACGGCGGCCTCAGTATCAACATGCCTGCCTACGCCACACTGTTCCTGCTGTTCACGATGGCCAGCGTAGGTCTGCCAGGTACGAGCAACTTCGTCGGCGAATTCCTGGCGCTGGCGGGTATTTATCAAATCAACAGCTGGGTCGCCTTTGTCTGCACCACCGGCATTATTCTGGGCGCAGCCTACATGCTTTATCTCTATCGCCGTGTCTGCTTTGGCCAGCAGGTCAATGACGATGCGGCAGTCATGCCTGATCTTTCCATCCGCGAGTATCTGCTGCTCGGCCCCATTGCCGGGGCAGTGTTGTGGATGGGCGTATATCCCGAAAGCTTCCTCGCCCCGATGCGCGCCGACATCCAATGGCTTGACGAGCGGCTTGCCGCGGCAGAGCCTGAAGGTGACGCGCATCTCGTAATTGGTGAACCGCTCCCGGTGGCTGACGCTCAGCACGATGCTGCAGAAGGGGAGGCGCACTGATGGACTTCATGCCCTCCTTTACGCTGATCTCGCCGGAACTGGTTCTGGGCCTCGTCGGCCTCGCACTGGTGCTTGTTGCTGCCTATGGCGGTGACAAATATGCGCGGCTTTCCAGCATTATCGCAGCTGCCGCATTTGGCGGAGCGTTTGCGCTGGTTGCGCCTGCTGTTTGTGCAGGTGCCAGCGGTCCGGACACCTTGGCCTTTGGCGGATTGTTCCGCGCCGATGCCTTCGCCGGTATCGCCAAGCTGATGATTTTTGCCGCTTCGGGCGCGACGCTCGTTATTGCGCCACGCTTCTTCGAGAAGATCGGTTGGATGAAGACTGAATTCCCGATCCTCGTGCTGTTTGCTGCCCTAGGCATGAGCATCATGGTGTCGGCCAATGATCTGCTGACGCTTTACCTCGGGCTCGAATTGAACTCGCTCTCCGCTTACGTTCTGGCCGCAATGCTGCGCGATGATGAACGCTCTGCCGAAGCGGGCCTCAAATATTTCGTCCTCGGGGCACTTGCCAGCGGCATCCTGCTGTTCGGCATGAGCCTGATCTACGGCTTTACCGGAACGACCAATTTTGCCGGCATCGCTGTCGCGGTTTCCGGCGGGCTCAACACCGGTATGCTTTTCGGGCTGATTTTCGTGCTGTCAGGGCTTGCCTTCAAGATCAGCGCCGCGCCGTTCCACATGTGGACGCCGGACGTTTACGAAGGCGCACCGACGCCGGTGACGATGTTCTTTGCGAGCGCACCAAAAGTCGCTGCGGTCGTGTTGCTGACCCGTGTTTCGATGGAGGCGTTCGGCACGCAGGTCGATGCATGGCGCCAAGTCGTCATCGCCGCCGCGCTGCTCTCCATCATCATCGGTGCTCTTGGCGCCATCGGCCAGACCAATGTGAAAAGGCTGCTAGCCTATTCCTCGATCAATAACGTGGGCTTCATCCTGATTGGCCTGGCTGCGGCAACAGCCGCAGGTGTCAGCGCGTTGATGGTCTACCTCGCAATCTATGTCGTGATGACCGTGGGCAGTTTTGTCGCTGTGCTGTTGATGCGCGACGCGGATGGAAATCAGCTGGAAGGTATTTCCGACCTCGCAGGCCTGTCGACCACACGTCCGGCGCTTGCCTGGGCATTGATGGCGCTGATGTTCAGCCTTGCCGGAATTCCGCCGCTTTTCGGGTTCTGGGGCAAATTCGTGGTGTTCCAGGCTGCCGTGCAGGCGGACTTGCTGGCGCTCGCCGCAATCGGGATCGCCGCCAGTGTGATCGGGGCGTTTTACTACATCAAGATCGTCAAGATCATGTTCTTCGATGAGCCTGCCAATACAGTTGTCGGAGAGGGCGATACGCCGCATTGGGCATTGCTGCTGATTTGCGCCGTGATCGTTTCGCCGCTCGGCTATTTTATTACGCCTTGGCTGGGCAATCTGGCAGATATGGCGGCGTCATCGCTAGCGCTGCCCGTTTGAGGCGGCTCACTTGATTGAAGTGGTCCACGAGACCGGCAGCACCAATGCCGATCTGCTGGCCCGTGTTCGCCAAGGTGATGCTCCGGCAGAAGGCTACTGGCTGCGCGCCGAACGGCAAACTTCGGGTCGCGGCCGCATGGGCCGTGAATGGCAAAGCGTCCCTGGCAATTTGTTCTGCAGCACTGTCATCAAGTTGGGGTCAGGCGAACCAGCGCCAGCCACCTTATCGTTTGTCGCTGGCCTTGCATTGCACGATACCGCGCGCCGCTGTCTTTTCGACCGCACGCCGCTGCTTTTGAAATGGCCCAATGACCTGCTTGTGCGAGAGGCCAAGATAGCCGGTATCCTGCTGCAACGCGAAGGCGACTGCATCATCGCCGGTTTCGGTGTGAATGTCTCGCATTCGCCGGACATACCGGGCCGCAAGACCACGCATCTCGGCTATGAAAACGGCAAGTTTGCCAACGGACCGGACAGCGTTCTTGATTTGCTAGCCCCCGCCATGGCACGCCGCTTGGCGGATTGGCGTGAGCTTCCACTACTCCATACGCTGTCAGAATGGCTCGTACGCAGCCACCGCTTCGATGATCGCCTGAGGGTGGTCGATAGTGACGGCGACCAGCTTTGCGGCAGTTACCGCGGGCTTACGGCAGACGGTGCGCTGCGCTTGCAACCTATCGGCGAGGCTGAACGCACTATACACTCCGGCGATGTGCTGCTGGATTGGCAAGATGACATGGAGGAGGGTGCCTGATGCTGCTGGCGGTTGATGTTGGAAACACCAATGTGGTTTTCGCACTCTTTGAAGGCAGTGAGATCAAGGCGCGCTGGCGCATCGCCACCGATCCGCGCCGCACGGGCGACGAATACGCCACGTGGCTGATGCAATTGCTGGCGATGGAGGGGTTGGATCGTAGCTCCGTCGACCGCATCATCTATTCTTCCGTAGTTCCGCGTGCCGATCACAATCTCACCGTGCTGGCGAACAAGTATTTCGATGTCGAACCGCTTTTCGCCGGGCAGGGCGCAGCCGCGTGGGATTTCGAGATCGACGTTGAGCAGCCCCACACCTTGGGGTCAGACCGCGCACTCAATTGCATTGCCGCCGCAGAATTGGTGGGCGGTGATATGATCGTGGTCGATTTCGGCACCGCGACGAAGTTCGAGGCGGTCGATTTCAACGGCGCTTACAAAGGCGGCATTATTGCGCCTGGTATCAACCTGTCTCTTGATGCGCTGGTCGGCAAGACTGCAAAGCTCCCGCGGATAGCCATTCGCGCGCCGGACAGCGCCAGTGTGATCGGCCGAAATACCGAAGACCAGATGCTGATCGGCGTGTTCTGGGGCTATGTCGCAATGATGGAAGGCCTCATCGAACGCATGAAAGCGGAAATAGGTCGGCCTGTAACGGTTGTAGCGACCGGCGGGCTCGCCATATTGTTCGATGAGAAAACCGACATCTTCGATCGCATAGACGCCGATCTGACAATTCGCGGCCTGCAAATCCTTGCAGACAGGGTTTCCGGCCGCTCAGGAGCATAATGAAAAAAGATTTTACCCCGCAGGACGAACTGCTGTTTCTAGCCTTGGGCGGGTCCGGAGAGATTGGCATGAATGTCAATCTGTATGGTTGCCAGGGCAAATGGCTGATGGTCGACCTTGGCATGAGCTTTGGCGCGAACGAATATCCGGGCACGGAACTGATGTTTGCCGATCCCGAATTTATCGAGGACCGGGCGGACGATTTGCTCGGCATCGTGCTGACCCATGCGCATGAAGACCATATCGGCGCGATCCCCTATTTCGCGGGCGAACTTGGCGTGCCGCTTTATGCGACGCCGTTCACTGCCGATCTTATCCGCCGCAAGCTGGATGAGGCGGGGATGACCAAGTCGATTGAGCTGAACGTGATCAGCGATGATCATGGCAGCTTCGATATCGGTCCGTTCAATATCACATACCTGCCGCTTGCCCATTCCATCGCGGAGGGCAATGCGCTGCTTATCGAAACGCCATACGGCACCGTGTTTCATACCGGTGACTGGAAGCTGGACGAAGAACCGATCATCGGAGAGCCGACGACCGAAGAAGAGCTTGTCGAAATCGGCGATGACGGTGTCCTGGCACTGGTGTGCGATTCCACCAATGTGTTCAATCCCGTCCCATCGGGCAGCGAAGGCGCGGTGTATCGCGGCCTTCTTGAAGAAGCGCAGAAGCACACGGGCAAACGCATCCTTGTCACCACATTCGCCTCCAACGTGGCGCGGCTGCAGACTTTGGGCGAAGTCGCCAAGGAAACCGGCCGGCAGTTGTGCGTGGCGGGCCGTTCGCTCGACCGCATGATCGAGGTGTCGAAGGCCAATGGATATTTGCGCGATTTCCCCGAGGTCGTGCGTTTCGACGAAGCCATGGACATTCCTCGCGGACAGCTGATGATCGTGGCGACCGGCGGGCAGGGGGAGCCGCGCGCAGCCCTCAGCCGGATTGCAGATGACAATCACCCGCTGAAACTGGTCAAGGGCGATGTGGTCCTGTTCTCAAGCCGCGTCATCCCGGGCAATGATCTCTCCATCGGGCGGGTACAGAACCTGCTGGCAGAGCGGGGCATCGAGATGGTGACTGACCGGCAGAGCGAAATTCACGTTTCCGGCCACCCCGGCAGGCCCGAATTGGAAGCCCTGTATGGCTGGCTTCGTCCCGATATCCTCGTCCCGGTACACGGAGAAATCCGTCACATGCAGGAACAGGTCAGAGTCGGCATTGCCAGCGGCATCGAACACAACGTCTTCCAGAAAAACGGCGACATCGTACGCCTGGCACCGGGCCGGCCGGAAACGCTCGCGCAGATCCATACCGGGCGGCTTGTGCTCGATGGAGATATCATCGTGCCTGCCGATGGTGATGCGGTCACCATGCGCCGCCGCCTGTCCCGCGATGGACTGCTGATCGTGGTGCTTGATGGGGAGGGCGGAGTGCAGATCGAAGGCATCGGCCTTCCGCTGGACGAGGATTACGATGCGTTTGTGGCAGAGGCGCAGGCCGATATTGTCGATGCGCTGATGAAGCTGCGCAAGGGCCGGAAAGACGATCCCGAAGCAATCAAGGAAGCAGCCCGGCTCGCAGCACGCAGGGCAGCCCAAAGGTGGTCTGGCAAGAAGCCGCAAACCCGTGTCATTGCGCTTGGCGTGTAACCTCGGGAAACTTGTGTGAAGCTGACGTCGATCATCGCAATTTACGCCCTGTTTTGGGTGATGAGCGCTTTTCTGCTGCTTCCCTTCGGTGTGCGCACGGCGGACGAAGCGGGGGTGGAAAAAGTCCCCGGCCAGGCCGACAGTGCGCCGGCCAATTTCCGTCCTGGCAGGATTGTCCTGCGCGCAACTATCTTGGCGGCCGTGCTCTGCGCCTTGTATATCGCCAATTATTTGCAGGGATGGATCACGGTCGATGACATCAACATCTTCGGCACGCCGCCCGGATATGTTCCTGCAGAAAGCTGAAACGCCTTAATTGCGCAGTCGATCAATCGCCTGTGCAAGTGCCACATACAGCTTGCCCGTATCACTCGATAGCAAGGTTACAGCCAGCGCATTGCCATCACGGGTGGAGAGCACTTCGCGCAGCATAGCCTCGAAATCGTGGATGAACCTGTTCACCGTTTCGCGGAAATCGCTGTCTTCGGCGTATACCTCTGCCACGTTGCGCGCATCATGCCGGTCAAGCAGACGCACGGCGCGGCGCGTGAAAATGCCCCGGTCACCCCGAAGGTAATTGGCCCACTGTGTATCCGACACCTCCGTGTCGAACGCCTTGGCGATGTCGATTGCCGAAGAATTGAGCGATTCCGTAATCAGCGCCACGCGGCGCGCAAAATCGCTGTCGATCTTCTCCTGTGCCCTTTCACGCGCTGTATCAATGCGCTGCTCCAGATTGCCGGTCAGTTCGTTCAACAGGCCAAGCTGATCGCGCAATTCGACAGCCGTATCTCGCCCGCGTGCGGCTGCCTGTGACACCGCATCTTCCAGTTGACCGATCGTCTCTGCGGTGTTTTCACGGATCGCCTCGGCCACGCGCACGCGGCTGTCTTCGGCGATGCGGTTGGCGATTTCATCCACCACGTCGCGGTGATTATCGCGAAGCCCCTCAATCGCCTGTGTAGACGATCCCGCCAGCAGATCGATTGCCTCACGCAGTTGACCGGCAGTTAGCTCGGCCAGCTTTTCGCTTTCGGCTGTAACAAGGCCGACATGTTCTTCCAGCGCCTGAACGACTTCCAAGGTCGACCGGCCACTCTGCTCCGCCGATCCGACATGGGATGCCAGCAACTCGCTGCGTGCTTCCGTCTGGGTCACAAGTTCATGCAAGCGGGTCGCCTCGTTCGCAAATCTTGCCAAACGCGCCTCTGCCTCGCCTACGGCATCAGCCAAGGCACCCTGCGAATGATCGGCGCCGGAACGGATGATTTCGAGCAAGCGCACGCCATCATCTGTCAGGCGTGAGATGTGAGCTGAATTTTCGCCCAGCACTTCGCTGGTGCGTGTCAGACGGGCCGCAAATTCACCCGCCGCTGTATTGAGCGCGCCAGAAGTTTGCTCGCCGTCTTCGGCAAGTCTGCGGATGTCGGCGTCGATGTCGCGCATACGGGAAGCCAGCGTTTCGCTGCGCTCACCCAGCGAATCGAGGAGAGCGAGATAGCTGTCTTGTCGCTCGGCCACCTGCGCATCGTAGGCAGCCAGTCGGGCTTCCAGATCGCCAAGTGCATCAGACTGCATTCGGACCGCGTCACCGCGACGTTGCTGCAATTCGTGATCGAAGGAAACGAGTCCCGCAGATATCCGGTCGCCGACCTGTTCGGCCTCGCCCGAAAGGACATTCAGCCGGTGGCGCGCGCTTTCAATCGCCTGTTCGTCTGTTTGTGCAATCTGCGCAATTGCTTCTGCCATGCGCGCTTCAAGCGCATCGACCGCCGTGCCCCAAGCGGCAACGGACTCTTCACGCCCTTCGCCAAGCGTTTCGAGCAAACGTTCTCCTTCGCCTGTCAATGTAGCGATCTGGTTGCGCATGGCAGCCAGCGCGGCATCCTCTGCTTCGCGTTGTTCGTTCTGTCGCTCTGCCAGCAATGCGGCCATTTCGTCGGCGCGCGTCCGGATAGATGCGAGCGCGGCATCTTCGGATTCGACCATGCCCGTGCGGAAAGCCTCGCTGACTTCACGAAGCTTGCCAAAACGCGCCTGCGTAACTTCACCAAGGGCGGCAACTTGCATGTCGAATGCGTCAAGCGTTGCGGTGACTTTTTCGCTGATACTTTCGACGTGTTTCTCGCCAGCTTCACCAAATTGGTTGAGCCGGTCGAACCCGCTGACCAAAGCCTCTATCTGACCATGAGCCACATTGCCGGCAGTGCCGATTTGATTGCTCATATCGCGTGCAGCATTGGACAACACGGGAAGCTGATCACGCAGGCTTTCCATGTTGGCCAAGGCATTGTCGCTGACTGTGCCCAGAGTTTCTACCTGCGCGCCGTTGTTGTGGATCAATTCCTGCAAACGATCCGCGTTGGTGGAAAGCCGCTCTGTCGCAACGCGGCCAAGCGATTCCAGATCGCGAGACTGCGATGCGATGAAATCTCTGGCGAGGCTCAATTCGCGGTTCACGACGGTCAAACGCCGTTCAAGCTGAGTCGATTCGTGAGCCAGCGCCCTGGCGGCATCGGTGAAGCGGTTGGCTTCGCGGCGACTGTTCCGCATCGCCAGAAGCCACACACCGATGACCAGAAGGACCGGCATGGACCACAAGGAAATCCATTGGGACCAAAGCTCCGGACTGGCGCCGGCAAGCAACTCAGGCAGATGAACCCAGCTGAAAAAGCCGGTCCAACCAGCTATCGTGAACCCCGCAAGAGCGGGCACCACCCATGTGCCGCGCGGAGGAGCCAAAGGTTCGGCCTCATGCCATTCATGCGGGAACTCAGCGGCTTCTTCATGCGCTATTTCTTCGGTCGTCAGTTCAAGCATAGAATCGTCTTCGATCCGCCCGAACGTCGGTTCGATACTGGTGTCGGTTCCCTCCCCGGAGGGCAAGATGCTGCGTTTGCGTACCATACAGGGACATTTAGCACATCGTATGGGGCTTGAAACCCCGCCTTAACCGGTTCTGCCCCATGGCGTTTTACATGGCTTATGCGCATGGCGATTTCGAATTGACCCTTACAGCAGCGGCAGGAGATGATCCGGCGCTGCTTGCAGAATTACGCGCTTGTTTCGTCGAAAGTCTCGCCGTTCAGGTAGACTTGCTGAAACGTTCCCGCTGCGACGGAAACTGGAACATGACCGCGCATAGGCTGCGAAGTCTGGCAGCCAGTTTCCACTCCGGCGAACTGGTCGATCTGGCTGATGAAGCATTGAATGGTGCGCCGGGCGATCCCGCTGTATTGCGCAAACTCACCGCATTCGCAGCCGGTTTTTCCGTAACGGGATAACCACACCGCTTGGCAGCATGGCACATGGCCACTAGCTTGGTCGTTCCAACACGCTGTCAGGAGCATCATCACTTGCGGGCCGCACTAATCAGCCTGCCGCAGCCGGGGGAGGGCGCGCAGCCCGCCATCGCAGGCAAAACTATCGCACAGCGGCAATTGCTGTTTGCGCGTGAATGCGGCTGCACGATGGTAATTGCGCATGGCGGCGGCGCTTCCGAAGATGCGATTGCCCTGCGCCATGCGGCAGAAAATGCGGGCATACGCTATCAGGTGATTTCGAACACCCACGCCCTGTCGGGAGCGATTGGTGCCAATGACAGCCTGCTGGTCATGCAGCCGGGCTTGCTGCCAGAGGCGCGCCAGGCGCTGGACTTGCTAAAGGCGGAAGGTGACAGGCTGTTGGTGGTATCTGCTGGACCAGGCTCTGCAGCCGGTCTTGAACGGATCGATCTCGACCGGGCATGGGCCGGGGCGCTTACTTTGCCGGGGAACCTGCTGGAGCGGCTTGGTGCATTGCCTGAAGATGCTGCCCCTCACGCCGCATTGCTGCGCATTGCATTGCAACACCGCCTGCCGGAAGCTCGCATTGCCGATACCCTGCTCGATAATGGCCGCTGGATGGTCGTTGGCAGCCAAGAGACGGCCAAATGGCGTGAAAAATCGTGGCTGCGGGATCAACTGGGCGATTCATCTGCCGTAGCGTTTTCGCGCTGGATCGCGCGCCAGACTGTTGGCCGTGCAGGCCGTTGGTTGATGGAACGCAGATGGTCGCGGCCGGCTTTGCTGGGCCTGTCATCACTGCTTTTGGGCGGCGCGGTTGCGGCCGCCTTCTTCGACAGCCCAGTTGCCGCATTCGGCCTTGCCGCGCTTTCGGTGCCGGTACTGGAGACCTTTCTTGCACTGTCGAGACTCGTCGTTGCCCCGTTCGGAAAGATCAAGCGTCTGCCACTGCTCCGATTCGGCATCGATGCGGCGCTATTGATTATCGGCGTGCTTGCCATTGACGGCCTTTGGTATCGCGCCGCTTTTGCATCTTTCGTGCTGATAGCGGCGCTCTTGCTTTTGGACCGCCGAGCGGTCCGCAGTGTCGTCGAGCCGCTGCGTGACAGAGGCCTTGTGGCGGCATCGATCGCGGTGCTGGCGGCGGTCACCTCGCCCGAGATCGCAATTATGCTTGCTGCAACTGTCATACTGGCCGCCAAACTCGCGCCTGATGCGAAAGACAGCGGCTAACGCGGAATTAACGGTAATAGGCTAACCCGCACGCATGAGCGAAGATGGTCAAACCGGCACCCGGGCGGAATTGATAGAAGACGTGTTGCGCGCAGAACTTGCGCATGGCGACGCCATCATTGCGACCACCGGCCCTGTCTTGCATCATCTGCTGGTCAATGACGACCAGACGCTTTTCAGTGATCAGGTAATTGCCCGTGTTCGCGGCATGATGGCGGACATAGCACGGCAATTGCTGTTCCCTCTTGCCCGGGCAACGCGCAATACCGACGAGGCGGGTTTTGCCGCCGAGCATGCAAACGATCTTGCCGTGACATTGCTTGCGCAGGCAGATCTGCTGACACATGCCCATGCCTTGACGATCGAGGCACATATTGCCGATCGACTTGGCCAGCGTAGCGGCATTGATCCAGTCCTGTCGTCATTGTTGCAGGAGCTCGCGGCCTCTCCGGATGCCAAAGTCGCGGCGGGAGCCATGCGCGTTCTGGCGGCGCAAGCGCGATTTATCCAGCAACAACGGCGGATGAACTTGCCGCTTAACGAATTGCCGGAAGATCTGTTTGCTTTGTGCCTGTCCGTCCTGAGCGGCCAATTTCCCGACCATGCCACAGCGGTGGGCGCCGCCGAGGCGCAATTGCGTGAATCATACGACCCAGCAGCGCGCCGTGTCGGACAGATGGAGCAACTGATAAACGCCATGCAGCACGAAGCGGAACGGGCCATCGACGTAGATCATGCCGGCGTCGCCATCTTCGCGACAGCACTTGCCATGGCCACGCATCAACCGCGCGAAAATGTCATCCTGTCGCTTGGCGAAAAGCAGTGTGCGCGCCTTTCACTCAGTCTTTTGTCCGCAGGACTGAAACATACTGATGTCGAGGATCAGTTTCTGTTCCTCCATCCTGACGTCGAATTGCCGGTTGGCTTCGAAACACTGACCAAGGACCGCGCCTCCGCCATGCTTTCCGCCGCAGCGGCGAGCGAGATGAGCTGAAACGATGGTTTCTGCGAACATCCTGACTGCAAGAGCACGCACCGATGGCGATGACCGCCTGATCGAGGCTGAGGAGCCTCTGGCAAGCTTTCACCTGCGCGCCGGCGGAGAGCTGCCAGGCCCGATTGTGACGCCCGCTCTGCTGGAACTGGTGCGCAAGGCGCGGGAGCGCGGCAAACGCCTGTCGCGGGCCATCCGCGCGCAGGATTTGGTAGAACAGATTTCGGCCTGGGCTGAAGTCATACCGGGCAAATCAGGTACGATAATCAACATCAGCACGTGGACGGCTGAAGATATTGTGCCCAATGATTTGTCGGATGAGCGACAGCAGCGGCTTGCCCTAGTCCGGCATCTGGCAGGTCTGACCGCTCGGCTTGGTCCCGATCAGGAATTGCTTGCCGTGGACTGGACGGCGCGCGATCTGGATGCGCTAGGCGAAGCCATGATGGAAGGCGCGGGCCAGCCCTGGACGGACTTTGCCGTTCCCGCAGGCACCAATCACAAACAACCAATGCATTGGCGTCTTCTGGACGGCGTCGAAGTCACCGTTCCCGATTCGCGCCGCAAATGGGCAGTCCAGCTTGTGCCGCTCGGGCGGGACGAACCGGGAAGTGTCGGCTTTGAATTGTATCTAGTGCCGGACAAGCCGCTGCCCGAACGCGCGCCTGCACCTTCGCGAAAGCCGGATCGGTCAGCGGGCATCGGACGTGACATCGCCCCTGTTCTGCGACAACCGGTCAGCCGCATAATTGCCAATGCCGAGACAATTCGTACGCAGCTCGCCGGACCGCTCGCCGATGAATACAGCGCATATGCGGCGGATATCGCTTCCGCAGGAGAACATTTGCTGGCGCTGATCGACGATCTGACCACGTTGGAAATGGTCGAGGACGAGGATTTCTCGCCTGCGCCTGACAATATCGATCTGGCCGATGTTGCGCGGCGTGCGGTCGGCATTCTGGGCGTGCGCGCGAAGGATCGCGGAATTGTCCTTATCGCGCCAAAGGATAGCGAAAGCGTGCCTGCCATTGGGGAATTCCGCCGCACCCTTCAGGTGCTGCTGAACCTTGTAGGCAACGCGATCCGCTACTCGCCAGAGGGCGGCGAAGTCTGGATCCGTGTTGAAACTTCCGGTGAGCGGGCCCGCGTGATCGTCGCCGATCAGGGCGAAGGCTTGTCGGACAAAGAGCAGGCGAGGGTTTTTGCAAAGTTCGAACGCCTCGGCCGCAGCGGCGACGGCGGTTCCGGACTTGGCCTCTATATTTCGCGCCGTCTGGCAGAGGCCATGGACGGCAGCCTGACAGTAAACAGCGCGAAGGGGCAGGGCGCCCGCTTCACGCTGGAATTGCCGGCTGATCCGGAAGCCTGAAGCTTCCGGATCGGCTCAATTATCGTTTATCGACAGGCACATAATCACGCTGCGTCGGCCCGGTGTAGAGCTGGCGCGGGCGACCGATAACCTGACCGGGGTCGGAAATCATTTCATTCCACTGCGCAACCCAGCCCACCGTGCGTGCCAGCGCAAACAGAGCGGTGAACATGGTGGTCGGGAAGCCGATGGCAGACAGGATGATGCCGGAGTAGAAATCGACATTCGGGAACAGCTTCTTCTCCTGGAAATACGGATCGTTCAAAGCGATCTCTTCCAGTTGGAGGGCGGTTTCGAATACCGGATCTTTCACCTTCAGCGCGTCGAACACTTCGCGCACTGTCTTTTGCATCACAACTGCGCGCGGATCGTAGTTTTTGTACACCCGGTGGCCAAAGCCCATCAGACGGAACGGATCGTTCTTGTCCTTCGCCCGCTCGATGTAATGCGGAATACGGTCCGGCGTGCCGATTTCGCGCAACATGTTCAGCGCCGCCTCGTTTGCGCCGCCATGTGCGGGGCCCCAAAGGCAGGCGATGCCGGCTGAAATACAGGCGAACGGGTTGGCACCTGAAGATCCGGCAAGGCGGACGGTGGACGTTGAAGCATTCTGTTCGTGATCGGCGTGGAGGATGAAAATCCGGTCCATCGCGCGTTCGACTTCCGGGATGACTTCATATTCCTCTGCCGGAACGCCAAATGTCATGCGCAGGAAATTGCCGGTGTAGCTCAGCGAGTTGAGCGGCTGCATGAAGGGCTGGCCGACAGCGTACTTGTAAGCCCACGCCGCAATTGTCGGCATCTTTGCAATCAATCTGTGACTGCTGATCTTGCGGTGTTCCGGATCAGATATGTCCGTGCTGTCATGATAGAACGCAGACAATGCGCCAACCACGCCGCACATGATAGCCATCGGGTGCGCATCACGGCGAAAACCCTGATAGAACTGGCGCATCTGATCATGCAGCATGGTGTGATAGGTGATCGTGTGGGTGAATTCGTCCAGCTCTTCCTTGCTGGGCAATTCGCCCGTCAGCATCAGGTGGCTGACTTCCATGAAGCTGGAATGTTCAGCCAACTGGCCGATTGGGTATCCGCGGTGAAGCAGGACGCCTTCGTCACCATCGATATATGTCAGCGCGCTTTCGCAGCTCGCCGTGGATTTGTATCCAGGATCAAACGTGAATTTGCCGGTGTTTGCATAAAGTTTGCGGATGTCGATGACATCCGGCCCGCAGCTGCCTTCCAGCGTGGGGAAAGTATAATTTTCGCCGCCTACTGCCAGTTCTGCCTGCTTGTCCGCCAAGGGGGTTCTCCTTCAAAAATCCAATTTGCTCAAACGGCCCTTCAGGCCGCCGCCTGCGCGTCTATCCGCGCGAGACTTTCCTCCCTGCCAAGGAGGACCAGTACGTCGAAAATTCCAGGCGAGGTTGTTTGCCCTGTAAGTGCCGCGCGAAGCGGCTGCGCAAGTTTGCCAAGCCCAAGCTCAAGCTCTTCCGCATATGCCTTTAGATTGGCCTCCAGCGCCTCGATTGTCCAGTCCGATTCCGCTTTGAGCCGGGCGGAGATGGTCGAAAGTTTCGCCCGCGCGTCATCATCAAGCAGGCCGGCAGCCTTTTCGTCCATTTCAAGCGGGCATTCCTTGAACAGAAATGCCGCGCCGTCTGCCAGTTCATTCAGGTCGCGTGCCCGGGTTTTCAACACCGCCATTGCTTCAGTGAGCAGGCTGACGTCCGCTTTCGGACCGATCTTTTCAGCGACCAATCCGGCAAGCCGGGCATCATCGGCAGCGCGAATGTAGTTGCCATTCATGCTGAGCAGTTTCTTCATGTCGAACCGGCTCGGCCCTTTGCCGACCGCATCGATATCGAACAGCGCGATGGCCTCTTCGACGCTGAATTCTTCCTGATCGCCGTGACCCCAGCCAAGTCGAAGCAGGTAGTTGAACAAGGCTTCCGGCAAGATCCCCATGTCGCGGTAGTCACGGACGCCCAAAGCGCCGTGGCGCTTTGACAGTTTCGCGCCGTCATTCCCGTGAATGAGTGGGACGTGGGCATAGATCGGGCGTTCCCAGCCGTCTTCTACGTCCTGCATCGCATCGATCACCTGGATCTGGCGAAATGCATTGTTGAGATGATCATCGCCGCGAATGATATGGGTGCAGCCCATGTCCATGTCGTCCACGACCACGGCAAGCATGTAGGTGGGGCTGCCATCAGCGCGCAAAAGGATGAAATCGTCGATTTCGCGGTTGTCGACCTTCACGCGGCCTTGCACGGCGTCTTCGATCACGGTTTCGCCGCCCTCGGGCGTCTTGATGCGGATGGTGTACGGCGTCCCGTCAGCCGCCTCTGCCGGATTGCGGTCACGCCAGCGCCCGTCGTATCGCATCGGCTGCTTGGCGGCGCGCTGCGCCTCGCGCATTTCAGTGAGCTCTTCAGGAGTCGCAAAACACTTGTAAGCCTTGCCTGCATTCAGAAGTTTGTGAGCGACCTCGGCATGCCGATCCGCGCGCTCGCTCTGGAATACCGGTTCGCCGTCGAATTCGAGGCCTAACCAGGCAAGCCCGTCGAGAATGACGTCGATGGCTTCCTGCGTGCTGCGCTTTTTGTCGGTGTCTTCAATCCGCAACAGCGCCTTGCCACCGTAATGGCGCGCATAGAGCCAGCTGAACAGGCCGGTACGGGCATTTCCGATGTGAAGAAAACCCGTCGGACTGGGGGCAAACCGCGTCACCACCTGACGCTTTGCTGTGCCTCCATTACCATCCGAACTTGCCATAAGCTGCTGTTTCCTGTCCTGTATATTTCATGGCAACGCAGCAGCCGCCACTGGTCCCGATGGGGGACGACGATCATGATGTTGCGTTGCAGCGCACGCATTGGCGAAAGCGTGCCTCTTTGTCCAGCTTGGCGGATGTGGCAGAGGCATTTCTCGGCAAGGCGGGGTTCGACCGCGGGCCGTGGATGGCGGTCGCGCTGGCCAGCGGCATCGGGGCGTGGTTTGTATTGCCATCGGCGGCGGGATGGACCGCCGCGCTTGCAGCAGGCCCATTGCTGGCACTTGCTGCCCTCGCATCATGGAAAGGGCGCGCCGATCGCACCCATCTTGTCACCGCACTGGTAGCTCTGGGCGTCCTGTTCGCCTTTGGCACCGGATTGATCTGGGCACGCTCTGCAGTCGTGGGGGCAGAGGCGTTCGAGCGGCCGATGTCGGAACGGATCGAGGGGCGGGTCCTCCAGCGTATCGAGCAACCAGCGCAGGACCGAATACGCCTCGTCCTCGCATTGCGTAGTCCGGAAGATGGCGAAGCGGTGCGCATCAGGGTCAATGTCCCGTTGGAGAAAGCGACTCCCGAAATGGGGGAGGGCGCACTGGTGCGCGCACAGGCCCGTTTGATGCCTCCCGCAGCGCCCATGCTTCCTGGCGGATACAATTTCGCGCGCCGCGCCTGGTTTGACGGGCTTGCCGCAACCGGCAGCTTGCAAGGCGACATCGAGGTGCTGGAACCTGCGCCGCCCGATGGGGCATTCATTGCCGGCATCCAGCGCCGCCTTTCTTCCCACGTGCGCGGTGAATTGGGCGGGTCGGCCGGAAGCATCGCGGCCGCCTTCGCCAGCGGAGATCGCGGTGCCATATCCAAAGCCGACGAATTGGCCATGCGCGATGCCGGATTGACGCACTTGCTATCGATCAGCGGATTGCACGTGAGCGCGGTGATCGGGGCCGCTTATCTCATCGCCATAAAGCTGCTGGCGTTGTGGCCATGGCTGACCTTGCGTGTGCGCTTGCCGGTGATGGCAGCGGCGGTCGCTGCGCTTGCAGGCATTTCCTACACCTTGCTGACAGGGGCCCAGGTTCCGACCGTGCGGAGCTGCATCGGAGCGCTTTTGGTCCTGATTGCACTGGCCCTTGGTCGGGAGCCCCTCTCTCTCAGGATGGTTGCCGCGGCGTCCGTTGCCGTGATGCTTGCATGGCCTGAAACACTTGTCGGGCCAAGCTTCCAGATGAGCTTTTGCGCCGTCATCGCTATTGTCGCCTTGCACAATGCAGAGCCGGTAAAACGCTTTCTGGCGCCGCGGGAGGAAAGCTGGCTGGCGCGGCTTAGCCGCAGAACCACAATGCTGCTGATCACCGGTCTGGTCATTGAGATCGCGCTGATGCCGATTGTGCTGTTTCATTTCCACCGTGCAGGGATTTACGGCGCCCTTGCGAATGTGGTCGCGATACCGCTTGTGACTTTCATTTCCATGCCTCTGATCGCGATCGCGCTAGTGTTTGACAGCGTAGGGGCGGGAGCACCCTTCTGGTGGCTTGTAGGCAAGTCTCTCGATCTGCTGGTCGGTATCGCCCAATTCACTTCGTCGCAGCCGGGCGCGGTGAAGCTTGTGCCGCAAATGACCTTGCCAACTGTGCTGCTGTTTGCCGCTGGGGCGCTGTGGCTCGCGTTGTGGAAGGGCAATGCACGGCTGTTAGGGTTCGTGCCTGCCGCTGCCGCAACCCTGCTACTGCTGGCGACACCAATTCCCGATGTGCTGATTTCAGGCGATGGAAGGCATGTCGGCATTACCGGCGAAGATGACCGCCTACTTGTGCTGCGCGATTCGAGAAGCTCTTTCATCCGCGACAATTTGCTCGAATTGGCGGGGGTCGAAGGGGAGCCTATGCCGCTGGCCGAATGGCCCGGTGCGCAGTGCAGCCCGGACTTTTGCGCGATCACGCTGGATCGTGGCGGGCGCGATTGGCATATTTTGATGAGCCGCAGCCGCGACATCGTCGCCGAGCGCGCCCTGACAGCTGCCTGTGAACGTTCCGATATCGTCGTATCTGACAGATGGCTGCCCCGCAGCTGCGAGCCGCGCTGGTTCAAGGCGGATGGCAGGATGCTGTCCGCAACCGGCGGCTTAGCGATTGATCTGGAAGGCCAGTCCTACCGCACTGTTGCCGAAGGTGAGGGGGACCATGGCTGGTGGCGAGGGCGGCGTGACGACTGATCGCCAAACGCCGCCCGCCAGAATGTCCTAGTGATAGCGCCGCAGCAGCCCGGCGAGCTTGCCCTGAACTTCAACCTGGCTGTCGGCGTAAACCTGCGGGTCGTAGGACGCATTGGCAGGATCGAGCCGGATGTTCCCGCCATCATGAAACAGATACTTCAGTGTCGCTTCTTCGCCATTGACCAACGCGACCACGATATCGCCGTCACGCGCTGTATTTGCCTTCTTCACGAGAGCAAAATCGCCATCGAAAATGCCTGCTTCCACCATGGAGTCGCCGGAGACTTCAAGCGCGTAATGCTCGCCGCTTCCAAGTAAGGCGGCGGGAACAGGAAGCGTCTGGTTGCCTTCCAGAGCCTCTATCGGAACACCGGCAGCAATTCTGCCGTGCAGCGGAATTTCGATTACATCATTCGCGGGTGCTGGCTGCGATGCCGGCGGGGTCGTAGCCTTGATAACAGGATCGTTGCCGGCAAGGTTCTCCGGCATTTTCACAACTTCAAGCGCGCGCGCCCGGTTTGGCAGGCGCCGGATAAAGCCGCGTTCTTCCAAGGCCGAAATCAGCCGGTGAACACCAGACTTGCTCTTCAAATCGAGCGCCTCTTTCATCTCTTCGAAGCTGGGAGAAATCCCGGTGTCTTCAAGACGGCGATTGATGAATAGCAGCAATTCGTGTTGCTTGGCTGTCAACATCGAAACAATCCTTCCGCAATGTTCCACTATGGAACGAATACGGAACAATTATGAAACAGATTCGCCAAAGTCAAGCGATACCCCCATTTTGGAGCGGATAGACGATCACCGTTTCACCTGCCTCAGCCCGGGGCGCGCCCGCCTGACGCTTTATCAATGCATTTGCACTCGCCAGCGTCCGCAAGGCGCTGCTGTCTTTTTGCGAGAGTGGGTGGACACCGTCCGAAGCCATTATTGCCCGCAAGAATTCAGTGCGCGCGCCAGTTTGCTCAAGCGGCGCGCAGAGAGGCAGCCGGAAACTGTTGGGCAAAGGATCGCACGCCCCCGATAGATGCCGGAGCAGCGGCAAAAGAAACAGGTATGCCGTTACATAGCTCGAAACAGGATTGCCCGGCAGCCCGAGAATGATCTGCGTCCCCTTCCGGGCGACCATTAGTGGCTTGCCCGGCTTTATGGCAATGCGCCAGAAATCGAGGACTGCACCCCATTCCTGAAGGGCGGGGCGGACGAGATCGTGATCTCCGACGGAGGCACCACCGCTGATGACGATGACATCGGCGTCCCGGACCTTTTGAAATGCGGCGATCAAATCGGTCTTGCTATCCGCAACAGGGCCGATTTTTTGGCAGTTCGCAACTATGGTCTGCGCCATTCCCGCGACCATTGCACCGTTGCTGGCTGGTATCTGATGATCAGAAAGCTGCGATGGATCAGCCGATAACTCGTCCCCGCTGTCGATGACGCACAGCTTTGCAAGCTGACCAGTCTTCAAAGAGGCATGACCCCCTGCAATGGCGAGCGCCAATTGCGCCGGCCCGATTGCGATGCCGCGCTCCAAAAGACAATCACCCGCTACAAAATCGAAGCCCGCGCGGCGGATATGCCTAGGTGTGGCAGCGTCTGCTCCGGCAAGACTTAAAGCATCGCCTTCGCGCCGGGCGTTTTCCTGTAACAGCACCGCGGCGGCACCACGGGGAAGCAATGCGCCGGTCGAAATCCGGACCGTTTCATCCGACGAGATCTCTCGTCCGAAGGGATGACCCGCAGCGCTTTCACCGACAACGCGCCATGGCCCGTTCAAGTTCTCGCCGTGCACAGCGTATCCATCCATTGCGGACATATCCGCAGCCGGCTGCGTACGGCGCGCCATCAAATCCTGCGCAAGATAGCGGCCAATACTTGCTTCTACTGGCAGGGTTTCGGGCGGCAGCGGCGCAGATAAGGCAAACAAGCGGGCCTGGGCCGCCTCGAGAGGGATAGGTTCGGGAAGGGTCATTCCGCGATGTTTTCAGCTTGCCAGTCGCCGCTCTTACCGCCGGTCTTTTCAAGCAAGCGGACATGTTCGATTACCATCCCTTTTTCGAGGGCCTTGGCCATATCGTAAATTGTTAGCAAAGCGGTGGTCGCAGCCACCAGCGCTTCCATTTCGACGCCGGTCTTGCCGGTCAGGGCAGCGCGCGCGGTCACCCGAATGCCGCCGTCTTCAAAGGCGAAATCCAGGCTAACCGTGTCCAGCGCCAAAGGATGGCAAAGCGGGATGAGTTCACCGGTTTTCTTGGCTGCCATGATGCCGGCAATGCGTGCCGCGGCTATTACATCACCCTTCGGGCCGCTCCCTTCGAGCACAGCTGAGAGCGTCGAGGGAGCCATACAAATGCGCCCTTCAGCAGTGGCCGTGCGCTGGGTTGCCGCCTTGCCGCCAACATCAACCATGCGCGCGGCGCGGTTTTCATCGAGATGGGTGAGATTGGCCACTAGATTGTTCCTCCCGCCGAGATCGGAATGGACTGCGCGTCACGTGCAAATCGCCCCGCAATGCAGAACGTGCTTGCGGGGCGAATTGATATTAGTGAATGGCATGCGGCGCAGGTCATCGCAGACCCTTGCCACAGACACCATTCGGAAGACAGCTAACGCCTAGTCACGCAGGCTGGCAGGCACATTGCCGCCGGCAGCTGCCAGGCGGTTCATAACCTGCTTGTGCAGCCAGATGTTTTCCTCGGCCTTGCCGGAATAGTCGTTGTCACCCAATTCGTTCGCAAGTTCCTTGCGGTTTTCGTAGCTGGGATCGAGATCGACCAGCTTCATCAGGTCCACGATGGAATTCCGCCAGTTGAGCTTGTCTGCGCCGGGCTTGGCATCAAGCTTGGCTTCGACATCGACTTCGCTAACGGCCTTGGACGATGCGCGGTTGAAACCTGTGGTCTTCGGTGCGGCAGTCGCGGCTGGCGCTTCGTCCTTGTCATCGTCACCGAAGATTGCATTCTTGATTGAGCTGAAAATTCCCATTTTGGTATTCCCCTTCCATTGGTTGGAGCCGATTGCGGCCTGACCACTATCCTACGCATGAGACGCAGAAAGGTTGTGTAAAATCTAACTGCCAAGCAAGTTTCGTGTCGCTGCCTCGACATCATCGGCGCGCATCAGGCTTTCTCCGACGAGGAAACAATGGACGCCGGCAGCAGCCAGCCTCTTGCAATCTTCATGCGAATTAATCCCGCTTTCACCCACCAGCAGGCTGCCCTCCGGCGCGAGCGGTGCGAGCCGTTCTGTTGTTGCCAAATCGGTCTTGAAGCTGCGCAAATCACGGTTGTTGACGCCAATCAGGCGCGATTTGAGATGGGCCCCGGCTCGCTCCATTTCGGCCTCGTCATGGACCTCGACCAGCACATCCATTCCGCGTTCGATTGCAGCAGACTCGATTTCCGCCATTGCGACGTTTTCCAGCGCTGCAACGATAATCAGAATGGCATCGGCGCCGATCATGCGGCTTTCGGCCACCTGCCAGGGATCGACCATGAAATCCTTCCGGAGCACGGGCAAATCGACAGAGGCGCGCGCGTCCATCATGTAATCCTCGTGCCCTTGGAAATACGGTGCATCAGTCAAAACCGACAAGCAGGCCGCGCCCCCTTTGGCATAATCCATCGCGTGTTTGTGAGGCCGAAAATCGGCGCGGATCAGGCCTTTGGACGGGCTGGCTTTCTTGATCTCTGCGATCAGCGCAAAGGCCGTCTTCGCCTTCTCCTCCAGCGCGCGCCGAAATCCGCGCGGGGCAGAGGACTGCTGCGCGATCCTGTCGCAATCTTCCAGAGTCTTTGCCGTCTTGCGGGCAGCAACCTCTTCACGCTTTGTCGCGCAGATTTCCTGTAATTTATCGGTCATTTGGCGGTCGCGATCCAGCACTCCAGCAGCGTTTTGGCAAGGCCCTTATCAATAGCCTCCGCAGCTTCCTCCACCCCGTCCGACCAGCTTTCGACTTCGCCAGCCACGATCAGCGCGCCGGCGGCATTGAACAACACTGCATCACGGTAGGGGCCGGATGCGCCCATCAGCAGCGCCTGCAGCGCCTTGGCGTTGTGTAAGGCATCATCGCCGCGAATGGCCTCGACCGGAGCGTGCGCCAGGCCAGCCTCGCTCGCATCCACACGGCGCATCGTTACATCGCGGCCTCGAACATCGGCCACTTCGTTACCTTCATCGAGCGAGAGTTCATCGATACCTTCATCACCCGATACGATAAATGTGCGCTCCGTGCCGAGCCGCGCCATCGCATCGGCGTAAATGGGGACGTAGGCGGGGCGGGCGATGCCGATCAGCTGGCGGCGCACCTTCGCCGGATTGGAGAGCGGCCCCATCAGGTTGAAAATCGTGCGCTTGGCCAATTTCTGCCGGATAGGTTGAATACGCGCCATCGCAGGGTGGTGGTTCTTCGCAAACAGAAAACAGATGCCGATTTCCGCCAGTGTTTTTTCCGCAGTGCGCCCGGCTGCATCCATGTCGAGGCCGAGAGCTTCCAGCGTATCGGCTGCACCTGCCTTTGAACTGGCGGCGCGGTTGCCATGCTTGGCGACGGGCACACCGCAGGCGGCAACGACAAGGCTGACAGCGGTCGAAACGTTCAGCGTATGATGCCCGTCACCGCCAGTGCCGCACACGTCGATGGCGTTTTCGGGCGCGTCAATCGGGATCAGCCGTTTGCGCATGGCAAGCGCAGCACCGGCGATTTCCACTGCCCGTTCCCCGCGGTCGGACAGATCCGACAGGAACCGCGCAATTTCCTCTTCATCCGGTTTTCCGTCGAGCATATCGCCAAAGGCGCGCTCTGCATCGGCTTCGGTCAGGGCGATATCTGTTGGAGGCAATACGCCGCTCATTCAGGCACCTTTGCGGCGATGCCGCACATTTCGAGGAAGTTGGCGAGCAAGGCGTGGCCATGCTCGGTCGCAATGCTTTCCGGATGAAATTGCACGCCGTGGATTGGCAGGCTTTCATGCCTGAACCCCATCACGCATGTACCATCCAGTCCCGGTGTTTCGCTGGTGGCATTGACCAGCAGAGAGGTCGGAATATCCTCCACGATCAGCGAATGATAGCGGGTGGCGGTATAGGGGGATGGCAGCCCTGCAAATACGCCGCTGCCGTCATGGTCCACCGGCGATGTCTTGCCGTGCATCAGCCCGCCGCGCGCCACTCGGCCGCCGAAATGCTGACCGATCGCCTGATGGCCAAGGCACACGCCGAGCAGCGGCAGTCTAGCCTCCGCACACGCTGCGACCATATCCAGAGTGATGCCCGCTTCGTTCGGAGTGCACGGGCCGGGGGATAACAGCACCCCGGCCGCGCCCGAGTTCATCGCTTCGGCGGCGGTGATCGCATCGTTGCGCTCAACCACAACTTCGGCGCCCATCTCCATCAAATAATGCACCAGGTTGAAGGTGAAGCTGTCGTAATTGTCGATAACGAGGATGTGGCTCATTGCGCAGCCTCTGCCCGATTTCTCACTACGATCAAGGGGCCAATGTCGGGTCCGGTATCGAGCCGCTCGTTCACCGGATCCCAGATTTGCGACACGCTGCCATCCAGGAAGAGGGCGTTGCGCACATTCAGAACGTCCCTGTAATAACGCGCCAACTTGCCGAAACTGATCGGAGCTTCGCTCATCACGAAATGCGCCCGCCCGGAGGCATCCACGCCCACCGCATTGCGGATTTTGCGCGAATCGCCGTCAGGATCGAAGGCCGGATGCAGTTCGCCGTTGATTACCAGCATCGGACCGGACTGGGTGGCGAAATCGGGGCGGGTTTTTACCTCGTCTGCGAACGTTTCTGTATCGAGCACGCGCCACGAACCGTCCTCGTCGCCGAAAAACACACCATTAGGCATCAAGTGAAAATTGCCCGGTCCTTCATTCTGGTTGAGCATGGCGAGCCGCCGCCCTTCCTCAACGTAATATCCGATGGGCTGGCCATCGGCGTCGAACATCCCGCCATTCATCGCGAAAACGACCGGGTTTTCCACTTCCCGCGGCTCCCGCGAAAATGCGCGGAGCGAGCGGTAGGGGGTGTCTTCGCCTTCTGGCGCCAAATCCATTGTCACGCGGTGCTGGGCAGGGTCTGCAAGGCAATAGGTAAGCGGCGTATCTTCGAACATGACAGGCTGACAGATTGACGACAGTTCATCCGGCACGTCGCCTTCGAAGTGGATGTCGCAGGCGCTGAGAAACAGTGCGCCCGCGATCATCGTGGCCGCGCGGATCATTGCCCGAACTCCGGCTCCGCTGCGATTGCCACTGCCTCCATTGCGGCGGCGATCAGCGCGCCCGCCTTGTGGCGGCATTCGGCAGCTTCATAAGCCGGGTTGCTATCGGCCACGATGCCTGCGCCGGCCTGCACATGCATGACACCGTCCTTCACAACAGCCGTCCGCAAGACAATGCAGCTGTCGACAGAGCCATCGGGCGCGAAATAACCGACACCGCCCGCGTAGGCTCCGCGCGTTTCGGGCTCCAGCTCTGTGATAATCTCGCACGCCCTGATCTTCGGCGCGCCGCTGACGGTTCCGGCCGGAAAGCCTGCAAACAGCGCGTCCAGCGCGTCTTTTTCGCCTGCCAGTTCGCCCACCACATTGCTGACAATGTGCATGACATGGCTGTAGCGTTCCACGGTGAAGCTGTCGGTGACCGTCACGCTGCCCTGCGCCGCAACGCGGCCGACATCATTGCGGCCCAGATCGAGCAGCATGAGGTGCTCTGCGCATTCCTTCGGATCGGCGAGCAGGCTGGCTTCGTTCGAGCGGTCTTCGGCTTCGGAAGCGCCGCGCGGGCGGGTGCCTGCAATCGGGCGGATAGTGACCTCGCCATCCCGCACCCGCACCAAAATTTCAGGCGAGGAGCCGACAACGGCAAAGCCGGGCAGATCGAGGAAATAGAGAAATGGGGACGGATTCACGCGGCGCAGCGCGCGGTAAAGCGCCAACGGCGGAAGCGGGAACGGGCAGGTAAAACGCTGGGCCAGCACGACCTGGAAGATGTCACCTGCGGTGATGTAATCCTTCGCGCGCAGAACCATCTGCTCGTAATTCTCAGGCGCCATTACCGGTGTAAGCTCGCAGACCGGCGCCGGGCTCAGCCGTTCAGCTCCGGGTGCCTTTTCCGCCAGGCGGCGCAGCGCCTCGTCAATTCGCTCGCCGGCATGTTCAACGCTTCCAGCGGGATCGCCGCCGTCGACCCAGAGCGGCGCGATGACGAATAATGCATCGGTAAGCCGGTCAAACACCAGAACCAGGGCAGGCCGTGCAAACAGCATGTCCGGTAGCGCAAGATCGCTTTGCGGTGCGCGGGGCAGCTTCTCGACAAGTCCGATGGTTTCATAGCCGAAATACCCGACGAGGCAGGCGAGGGCGGGCGGGAGCCCTTCTGGCACGTCGATGCGGCATGCTTGCACCAGCGCGCGCAGTTCCGCCATGCTTTCTCCGGGCAATGCCTCGAACGCTTCGCGGTCATGGCGCCAACGCCGGTTGACCTCGGCCTTCGCGCCGGTTGCGCGAAACAGCAGATCGGGATCGAGCCCCAGCAGGCTGTACCGCCCGCGGATCTCTCCACCTTCTACCGATTCGAGCAGGAAGTCGCCGCGCCCCTCTTCGATCAGTTTGAGAGCGCCGCCGACGGGCGTTTCCGTATCCGCCACAATGCGCCGCCAGACGAGCGTGTTGCGCCCGCCTGCCAGAGCATCAAGCGCCTCGGCACGATTGTTGAGGGCAGCGGTGTGTGCAGCGGCGCTCAGGCCCGCCTCCTTTACCTGGTCGCGCCGGTCAGCTGGGCGCGAACCGCATCGATCCCGGCTTCGTTGCGCTCGATTTCCAGTGATGCTTCGGCAGCGGCTACAAATTGCTCGACATATTCCTGACCGAGTGACGCCGAAAGCTGCGCTGCCGTATTCGCGAACTCTGCACCTTCCGTGTCCAGCTCGGCAAGCTCGATATCGTCAAGCTCGACCACAAACCATTGGCTTGTCTCCGGCACGGCAACGCGTTTGACCGTGCCCTCTGCCATCGAGAAGAACAGAATGGTCGCGCGGGTGACCTGTTGCTGCTGCGCCAGTTCGCGCCGGTTGATGCGCAGGGCCCGGGCGGGTGGCAGATCAGCCTCTTCCTGCCGAACCGCTTCGGCCAGCGTCGCGCCGCCTTCAACCCGCTCCAGAACACGCGCGGCGGCCTGTCCGGCAGCAGCCATCCCGCGATCACGGCGCCATTGGCCGACAAGTTCATTACGGATTTCTGCCAGCGGGGCGGTGGCGCTGCGGGTGATGTTCGGCACATCGAATATCATGAACACCTGACCCGGCACGATTTCCGCGATTTCGGGCCGGTTGGCTTCCATTTCGAAGGCAAAATCCACCACGCGGGCAAGCTCTGCCGGCGCTTCGCCGGGCTGGCCGTAGACCTGACCAGTGGCGAGCAACGGCGGCGTCGTCTGCAACTCAACGCCCAGCTCTTCGGCAGCCTGCACCAACGTGCGCCCGCGCGAAAATTCGGTTTCGAGCCGTTCGGTGAGCTCATCCAGAGCTTCCCGCCTGCGTTCTGCCAGCAGCGTTTCGCGGATTTCGTCGCTGGCATCGGCGACAGAGCGTGCCGGAACCGTGGTGACATCATTGACCCGCAAAACATACCAGCCAAGCGCGCCCTGAACCGGTCCGACCAGATCGCCATCCGCGCCGCCGAAAGCGGCAGCGGCTACTGCCTGCGAGGCGGTGGAAGCGTAATCTGGACGCTCGACTTCATTGATCGAAGTGGTGGCAAGGCCTTTGGACCGGGCCGATGCTTCAAGTGTAACTCCGCCCTCAACCTCGTTGATAATGGCTTGAGCAGCAGCCTGCGTCGGCACCACCAGCTGGGTGAAAGTCCGCCGCTCGGTCGCGCGATACAGGACGGCGTCAGCTTCATAACGCGCTGCAATCTGCGGCTGCGTAACCGGCGGCAAGTCGCCGACAGCTTCTTCTGTAAAGGCCGCGTAACGAATCATCCGGCGTTCGGGCCGGATGTAGCGCGCGCGGTTCTCGTCGTAATATTCCTGCAATTGCGCGTCGGTCGGATCGCCTGCCGGAGCAAAGGCAGCCGCCGGGAAAACGGCTGCGGTGCCGCTGCGGGTGTCGTTCAGCAGACCGGCATATCGCTGGGCGATGCTGTCCGGCAGCCTGGCCCCCAGCGTTACTGGAACAACAAGCTGCTGCGCGAGCAGGCTTTGCGACAGATCATCACGCACAATGCTTTCTGTCAGGCTGCGCTGGCGCAGCGAGGCGCGAAACGCTTCCATGTCAAACTGGCCATCCAGTCCGCGAAAGCCTGGTGAGCTCCTGATCTCGCTATCGACCAGAGCCTTGCTTGCGCGCAGGCCCATCATCTCGGCAAACTCCGCAATCGCTGCCCGGCTAAGCATTTGCGACAGCACTTCGTCGAACCCGCCTTGGGCGACAAAGCCTTCCATCGAAAGCGTCGGATTGTTCTCGCGCGCTTGTTGCAAGGCATTGTTGCTGTTCTGCGTAACGTCCGAAGTAGAGATCGTGCGATCACCGACAACCGCGACACGGTCTCCGCCGGCCACTCCGCCGAAGGTGCCGCCGGTGATATCAGCAGCAGCAAAAGCCACGGCAATCAGGCCCAGGAACGCCAGCGTCACTACGATGCCGATCTTGGATTTGAAGAAATTGCGAAAAATCTGGAACATGCGCGATCAATTCTGCCTTGGCCCCAAGGGCCGGTTATGCGGAACAAGGCCACACCTGTCGAAGATGTCACCTGAATGAAAAGAGCATGCGCTTTATCCCGCCTGCGACCATGCCGCAACAGGGCGCGCACGGTTTCGTCGATTGTGCACAAGCGGCTTTGACAAGAAGGGCAGGTGGCACTAGCGCGCAATTTACCCAATTGCTCGTGTCGGTATGAAAACCGTCCTCAAGCTGCGGATATTACAGGATAATCAATGACTACTCGCCCCTATATTGTTGGCAATTGGAAGATGCATGGCACCCGTGCGATGCTTTCCGAAGCGCGCGCGATCGATCGCGCGGCTGAACGCCTGATCAAGGTAGAGGTGGCAATTGCCCCGCCTTTCACCATGATTCACGCAACGCGCAAGCAGGCTACACTGATTTCCATTGGCGCCCAGGATTGCCATCCTGCCGACGGTGGTGCGCACACGGGCGACATCTCTGCGGCCATGGTAAAGGACGCCGGCGCGGGCTTCACAATTGTGGGCCACAGTGAACGCCGCGCGGATCACGGGGAAACAGATGCGCTCGTCAAGCAAAAGGCCCATGCGGTAATCGACGCCGGAATGAGCGTGATCGTATGCGTTGGGGAAACTGAGGCGCAGCGTGACGCAGGCAAGGCGCATGATGTCGTTGCCGAGCAGTTGAAAGGTTCCTTGCCAGATGGCGAGGGCGTGGCCGAACGATTGACCGTGGCGTATGAACCTGTTTGGGCCATCGGCACCGGACGCACGCCAACGGCAGAAGATATCGCGGCAATGCATGAACATATTCGCGGCGAACTGCTGAAACTGTACGGCGAAGAAGGCGCGGACGTGCGCATTCTTTACGGCGGTTCGGTAAAGCCCGAAAACGCAGCTGAATTGCTGTCCGCCAAGGAAGTCGGCGGCGCATTGGTTGGCGGCGCAAGCCTTTCGGCAGAAAGCTTCCTCGGAATTATAGTCGCCGCCACCGAGACGAACGAGGACTAGGCTCGTTACCACGCCGCTACGTTCCGCCCCTTGTGGGAAAGCGCTGCGCGGCCTACATGCGCGGCTCGCAACATCCACTTATTGACCGACTGACAGACCCAACATGACACTTTTCAATTTTCTGTTTGTGATCCAGGCCATCGTGGCAGCGGGGCTCGTGATCCTCGTGCTCATGCAGCGTTCCGAAGGTGGCGGTCTTGGTATTGGCGGCGGCGGCAGCCCTGGCGGCGTGATGTCGGCGCGCGGTGCAGCAGATTTCCTGACCCGTGCAACAAAGTGGTTTGCCGTGGCCTTTGTCGGACTTGCCATCGTGCTGGCTGCGATTGCAGTGGATGCCACAGGGCAGGGCGAACTTGACGATTCGCTGGACCGCTCGGTCAGCACAGGCGACGCGTCGGCTGATCCTCTCGCTCCTGCTGCTGCGGGCCCAGATGCAGGCGCAGCAAGCGGCGAAGATGCTTCGGCGCAGGACGATCCATTGTCAGGTGTTGCCGAATAAGTTTCGCACAATTTGACGCCCCTTCCTGAAACCGGGGAAAATTCGTCAACTTCCTGAAAAATCTCTCGCATAGTGCTTGCGCCGAATCCGTGCGTGAGCTTAAGGCTCAACTCCCATGGCGCGGTACATTTTCATCACCGGCGGCGTGGTCTCTTCGCTCGGCAAAGGTCTCATGGCTGCCTCTCTGGCAGCGCTCCTTCAGGCGCGCGGGTACAAGGTTCGTATCCGCAAGTTCGACCCCTATCTGAATGTCGATCCGGGCACGATGAGCCCGTATCAGCACGGCGAAGTTTACGTCACCGATGACGGTGCCGAAACGGATCTCGATCTGGGACATTACGAACGCTTCACCGGCGTGTCCGCGCATCAGAACGACAATATCACCTCAGGCCGCGTATATCGCGACATCATCACCAAGGAACGCCGCGGCGACTATCTCGGCGCAACGGTGCAGGTGATCCCGCACGTGACCGACGCGATCAAGGAATTCGCGCTGCAGGATCAGGGTGACCATGATTTCATCCTGTGCGAAATCGGCGGAACAGTTGGCGATATCGAAAGCCTGCCATTTATCGAGGCGATCCGGCAGCTGCGCAATGAATTGCCGGTACGAACAGACCTGCCTGATTCACGTAACGCTGGTGCCATACCTGTCGGCGGCGGGCGAATTGAAAACCAAGCCGACACAGCACTCGGTGCGCGAACTGACCAGTCTGGGCGTTCAGCCCAATGTCCTGCTGACGCGCTGCGAACATCCATTGCCCGAAAGCGAGCGCAGAAAAATCGCGCTATTCTGCAATGTGCGCAGAGAAGCCGTCATTCCGGCGCTCGACGCCAGCAGCATCTACGCCGTTCCGCAGCAATATCATGACGAAGGCCTGGACCGCGAAGTCCTGCGTTATTTCGGCATGCTTGATCAGTCTTCGGCACCGGACATGTCGCGCTGGGAAGATGTGGTTGACCGGTATGAAAATCCCGAAGGCGAAGTGACCGTTGGCGTCGTTGGCAAATATGTTGGGCTGCCTGACGCGTACAAATCGCTGAACGAAGCGCTGGTGCACGGCGGTATGGCGAACCGTACGAAGGTCAATATCCGCTGGATCGATGCCGAGGTTTTCGAGCAGGACGAGGACGATATCCTTTCCCAGCTTGAACCGCTCCACGCGATCCTCGTGCCCGGCGGTTTTGGCGAGCGCGGTAGCGAAGGCAAGATTGCCTGCATTCGGTTCGCGCGTGAGCGCAAGGTTCCGTTTCTCGGGATTTGCCTCGGTATGCAGATGGCTTGCATCGAAGGCGCGCGAAACCTGGCTGGAATTGAGGGCGCGTCCTCAACCGAATTTGGCGAAACGCAGGAACCTGTCGTCGGCATCATCACAGAATGGATGAGTGAAGAGGGTCTGCAACAGCGCTCCGCCGAAACCGACCTTGGCGGCACCATGCGTCTGGGCGCGTATCAGGCCAAACTTGCCGGCAATAGTCATGTGTCGCAAATCTACGGCGGCGCCAGCGAAATCTCGGAACGCCATCGTCACCGCTACGAAGTGAACGTTGCGTATAAAGAACGGTTGGAAGAAGGCGGACTGATTTTCTCAGGTATGTCCCCAGACGGACTATTACCGGAAATAGTAGAACGGCCCGATCACCCTTGGTTCGTTGGAGTCCAATTCCACCCGGAATTGAAGAGCCGGCCGTTTGATCCGCACCCGTTGTTTTCCGGTTTCATCGCAGCCGCGCTCGCGCAATCGCGGCTTGTTTGAAATACAGTTAGTTTCGGCTGCCGCCTATTAGAAAAAATACTTGCATTTGTTAGTATTTCCCGCGAAAGCTACGTGCATCAGGGGCTTGGGGGTTGGCTCTACTTCAAAAAAAGGTGACGTCTTGGCGTCACGTCAGCTTCGGCACCCATCGAAATTGGCTGACCGCGCGCGGGCAACGGGGGTTTCTCTGCGCAGCGGTATCGGTCTTGCTGGTGGGACTGGCTGTCTCTTGCGACCCGGACAGCTAATCATGCCAGCCTGTCGGCGCTATGCGTCGAGGGGGCGAGCTTTAGCGGGCTCGCCCCCATTCATTTATTCAGTCAAACTTGGAAAGTTTTGCGCGATCAGGCAGCGTTGGCCTGATCGTCATCCTTCTTGTCGCCTTTGACAACTTCCAGGGTATTGCCGCCGATGGCAATTTTCTTCGGCTTCATCGCCTCTGGCACTTCACGCACCAGATCGATCACCAGCAAGCCATCCTGCAAGTCGGCGTTTTCAACGCGCACATAATCGGCAAGTTCAAAGCGGCGTTCAAAGCCGCGATTGGCGATGCCAACATGCAGCATCTCTCCATCCACGGTTTCGTCGCGCTTGCGCCCCTGCACGGTCAGCAGATTCTGCTGCGCGGTGATATCGATGTCGCCGCTGCGAAAACCTGCTACGGCAATGGTGATGCGGTAGGCATCGTCATCCCGGCGTTCGATGTTGAAGGGTGGGTAATTGTCGCCCGAAGATCCGCGGTTGTTGTTTTCCAGCAGATCGAACAGCCGGTCGAAACCGACGGTGGAACGGCGATAAGGTGTAAGATCAAAACGGTTCATTTGAAACAAATCCTCCTGTGAGCAATTTGACATATTACGGACCCATAATGGGCGTCCGCAAAACCAAAGATAGTTGGCCTGCCGCGCGTTTCAAGATTATGCGCAAAGCCAGATAAGGACATGATGTGAGCACACCGAAAGTCGAAATATACACGAAAGCCTTTTGCGGTTTTTGCATCAGGGCGAAGCGGCTGCTTGACGAAAAGGGCGTCGATTATACCGAATATGACATCTCCATGGGCGGCGAGAAGCGCGATGAGATGATGGCGCGCAAGCCCGATGCGATGACGGTGCCGCAAATCTTCATCGGCGAAACAGCAGTCGGCGGATCGGACGATCTCGCCGCGTTGGAACGTGAAGGCAAACTCGACGCTCTGCTGGGGCTCTAGGATGCTGCGGTAATGCCAAAAATTGCTATCCTGCAGATGACTTCCGGGATTGATCCGGAGACCAATTCCAGGCTTATCCGTGACGCCGCCAAAACGGCAGCAGGGCGCGGCGCGCAGATGCTGTTCACGCCCGAAATGGCCGGATTGCTGGACAAGGACCGGAAGCGAGCGTCGCCCAGCATAGTCCCGGAAAGCGAAAACAAGTTAGCACAATCGGTCGGGCAAGCTGCGGGGAATGCCGGTATCTGGATCGCTCTGGGGCTGCCCGTTGCACGCGATGATGGCCGCTGGGCCAACCGTACGATCGTTTACGACAACAAGGGCAATGTCGCTGCCCGATACGACAAAATCCACATGTTCGATGTCGATCTTGCGAATGGCGAAAAATGGCACGAATCAAACGCCTACGCTCCAGGCGAGTCAGTGGTAACCTGCGCCGATACTCCGGTGGGAAGACTTGGCCTGGCGATCTGTTACGACTTACGTTTTCCTGCGCTTTTTGAAGAACTTGGGCGGCAGAACTGCGACGCGATAGCCATTCCCGCCGCCTTCACTGTGCCAACCGGCAAGGCGCATTGGCATGTCCTGCAACGTGCGCGCGCCATAGAGGCATCCGCTTTCGTCATCGCCGCCGCTCAGGTCGGGGAGCACGAAGACGGCCGCCAGACCTACGGCCATTCACTTGTGGTAGACCCGTGGGGCGAAGTCCTGCTGGATATGGGCGGCGAAGAAGCGGGACTTGGCTTTTGCGATATCGATTTGACCCGTATTGCCGAAGTGCGCCGGCAATTGCCCAGTCTTGCCAACAAGCGCGATATCCCTACATCGCAGCAGTAATGATCGTATTCGACCTTTCCTGCGCCAACGGCCACCGTTTCGAGGGCTGGTTCGGCTCTTCCGACCAGTTTGTCTCGCAGCAAGCCGAAGGGAAACTTATATGTCCGGATTGCGGCACGCCGGATGTCGCAAAAGCGCCGATGGCGCCTTCAGTGGGTCGCAAGGGAAATAGCGCGGGATCTCAGGCGCCATTGCCCGTTACCGAGCAATCAGCCGAGGCGAGCGCGCCGCGTCCGGTTTCCAATGCGCCGATGCCTGCGGAAGTGGCCAAGGCGCTGGCGAAATTGGCTGATGCCCAGGCCAAGGCTTTGAAAGACAGCAAATGGGTGGGCAGGGGCTTTGCCGAACAATCGCGCGCCATGCATTACGGGGAGCAAGATCACGCACCAATCCACGGTGAAACGAGCGCGGAAGAGGCGCAGGAATTGATTGAAGAGGGCGTGCCCGTCGCACCCCTGCCATTCCCCGTTGCGCCGCCCGACAAACTGAATTGATTGCCACGCACGAAACTGTTTTCTAGGAGCGCGAAAGCGCGCCCGTAGCTCAGTCGGATAGAGCATCGGATTCCTAATCCGGAGGCCACAGGTTCGAATCCTGTCGGGCGCACCAAAAAAGGGGACGACCTCTATATGAGGCGTCCCCTTTTGCATTCCTTGGATTTGGGGATCAGGCGTCGACGTTCAGAACGCCGCGGGCAACCTGATCGCGCTCGATGCTTTCGAACAGCGCCTTGAAGTTGCCTTCACCAAAGCCTTCATCGCCCTTGCGCTGAATGAATTCGAAGAACACCGGGCCAACCTGTGCCTCAGCAAAAATTTGCAGCAACAAGCGTGGCTGACCACCCTCCGTCGTGCCGTCGAGCAGGATGCCGCGCATCTTCAGCTCGTCCACGGGTTCGCCGTGGCCAGGCAGGCGTCCATCGAGCATTTCGTAATAGGTTTCCGGCGGCGCAGTCATGAAGGGAACGCCGAATTCCTTAAGCTTGTCCCAGGCCTTCACCAGGTCATCGCAAATCAGCGCGATGTGCTGAATGCCTTCTCCGTTGAATTCCCGCAGGAACTCCTCGATCTGACCTTTGCCGCCTTCGCCTTCTTCATTCAGCGGGATGCGGATCTTTCCGTCCGGCGCGGTCAGCGCCTTGGACGTCAGCCCTGTGTATTCGCCCTTGATATCGAAGAACCGGATTTCCCGGAAGTTGAACAGCGTTTCGTAATAGTCCGCCCAATAAGCCATGCGGCCAGTGTAAACATTGTGCGTGAGGTGATCGATGATGTTGAAACCGGCACCTTCGGGGTGTTTATCCACGCCCTCCAGATATTCAAAATCAATGTCGTAGATGGAAAGCCCTTCGCCGTTCTCGTCGGCATATCGGTCGATCAGATAGACAATCGCTCCGCCGATACCGCGGATCGCGGGGATGCGAAGTTCCATCTGGCCGGTGGTAACTTCGACGGGTTCTGCACCGCGCGCGATCAGCTCGTCATAGGCCTTGGCCGCGTTCTTGACGCGAAAGCCCATGCCGCAGGCGGAGGGACCGTGTTCGCGGGCGAAGAACCAAGCGGCGCTGCGGGGTTCATAATTGACGATAAGATTGATCTGGCCCTGGCGCCAGAGCTGCACATCCTTGGAGCGGTGCCTGGCAACCTGTTTGAAGCCCATCGCATCAAAAACAGGTTCGATCTGGCCCTTTTCAGGTGCACAGAATTCGACAAATTCAAAGCCATCAAGGCCGATCGGGTTTTCGAACAGGTCAGTCATGGTTTCACTTGTAACTTCTTTGACGCGAATGGGCAAGCAGAGGATGCCGCCATCAATATGAGCCGCCCGCACACATCACGCCAGAATGTCCGCAGATTACGGCGCAAGGTGCTTGAAACTATGGCCCAGCTATGATTCAAGGCTCTCTATGAACGGGATACGCAATCGGCGGGAACTTGTGCGGGAAAGAGTCGGCAATGCGATGGCATTGTTGCTGCTTATCCTGATCGGTATGCTCGCTTTCATGGGCCCCAGCGGATTGATCGCGTGGAGCGACAACGCTGCCAAGCTTGACGCTCACAAGGAACGGATCGCCGGGCTTGAGGAAGAGCGCGCGGTGCTGGCGAACAGGGTCGAATTGCTCGACCCCGAAAACGCCGATCCGGATCTGGCATCGGAACTTGCGCGCCGTGATCTCAATGTCGTCCACCAGGACGAATACGTGGTAGAGCTCGAACAGCAACCTTGATCTCCGCCCACTATGGTAAAGCCGCGATACGAAATTAACCGCGATGGCGAAATTCGTATGCGCGGCGTTGCAAGCCAAACCAATCCCTGCCTATAGGAACTGGACTTTCAGAACACAGAATGCCTGGCAAGGCATATCGAGGGGAAACGCATTGGCAAAAGGCTCCACATCCAGTTCCGCAAAGAAGAGCGCGCCCACGAAGAAAAAAGGCGAGATCGCGACAACTCCCGATCATCCTGAATTTGCGCTGCGCAATCTGCAAGAGCTGCTGGACGCCGACAAGCGTTTTGACGCCAGTGACGAGCAACTTCTTCATTTCTATGAACAAATGCTGCTCATCCGACGGTTTGAGGAAAAGGCCGGCCAACTTTACGGCCTCGGCCTGATCGGCGGTTTCTGCCACCTTTATATCGGTCAGGAAGCGGTCGCGATTGGCCTCCAATCCGCGCTCGACAATGATGTCGACAGCGTCATCACCGGTTACCGCGATCATGGCCACATGCTCGCCTACGGCATCGATCCCAATGTGATCATGGCAGAGCTGACCGGCCGTGCTGCCGGCATTTCAAAAGGCAAGGGCGGCTCGATGCACATGTTCAGCACCGAGCATAAGTTTTACGGCGGTCACGGCATCGTGGGTGCGCAGGTTTCGCTTGGCGGCGGGCTTGCGATGGCTCATCAATACCGCGGCGATGGCGGTCTTTGCCTAGCCTATTTCGGTGACGGTGCGGCCAACCAGGGCCAGGTATATGAAACCATGAATATGGCTGCCCTGTGGAAGCTGCCGATGGTGTTCGTGGTGGAAAACAACCAGTATGCCATGGGAACGGCAGTCAGCCGTTCATCCGCAGAGACCGAATTTTACCGCCGCGGCACAGCCTTCCGCATTCCCGGAATGGAAGTGGATGGCATGGATGTGCTCGCTGTGCGCCAGGCCGCTGAAATCGCGTTCAAATATGTGCGCGAAGGAAACGGCCCTGTGCTGATGGAATGCAACACCTATCGCTATCGCGGACATTCCATGTCCGATCCGGCAAAATATCGCACCCGCGAAGAGGTGCAGGATCAGCGGGAAAACCACGACCCGATAGAGCGGCTGAAGAAAGAACTGAACGCCGCCGGTCTGGATGAGGCGAAACTGAAGGAAATCGACAAGAGCATCCGTGCCACCGTTTCCGATGCTGCCGATTTTGCCGAAAGAAGCCCGGAACCGGAGCCAGGCGAACTCTACACCGATGTTCTGGTGGAGGAGTATTGAGCCATGGCTATTGAACTGAAAATGCCCGCCCTTTCTCCCACCATGGAAGAAGGCACTCTGGCCAAATGGCTGGTGAAGGAAGGCGACACCGTTTCTGCCGGAGACGTGCTGGCCGAGATCGAAACCGACAAAGCCACGATGGAGTTCGAATCCATCGATGAAGGCACCGTGGGCAAGATCTTGATCGCGGAAGGCACCGAAGAGGTAAAAGTCGGCACCGTCATCGCCATTCTGGCGGTCGAGGGCGAAGATGCCTCCGACATCGAAACGCCGGTAAATGCCGAGCAGGTAGACAACGTTCCAGGCGAAGGCAAGGATGTTGGCCGCGACGAAAGCGAAGCCGCGATTACCAAGCCGCAGCCCGCAGCGCGTGCAGACGATCCGGACATTCCCGCCGGCACCAACATGGTCAAACTGACCGTTCGTGAAGCCTTGCGTGACGGCATGGCCGAGGAAATGCGCCGTGATGACCGCGTGTTCATCATGGGCGAGGAAGTTGCCGAGTATCAGGGCGCGTACAAGGTGACGCAGGGCCTGCTCGACGAATTCGGCCCGAAGCGCGTGATCGATACGCCGATTACCGAATACGGTTTCGCCGGTATCGGGACAGGCGCAGCGATGGGTGGTCTGCGTCCGATCGTGGAATTCATGACCTTCAATTTCGCCATGCAGGCGATTGACCACATCATAAATTCCGCCGCCAAAACGAATTACATGTCGGGCGGCCAGATGCGTTGCCCGGTTGTGTTCCGCGGGCCCAATGGCGCAGCAAGCAGGGTCGGCGCGCAGCACAGCCAGAACTACGGCCCGTGGTATGCCAGTGTGCCCGGCCTGATTGTAATCGCGCCTTACGATGCGCAGGATGCCAAGGGCCTGATGAAAGCCGCGATCCGCAGTGAAGACCCCGTCGTCTTCCTCGAAAACGAGCTGGTTTACGGCCAAAGCTTTGAAGTCGCCCAGCTTGACGATCATGTCCTGCCGATCGGCAAGGCGCGGATCATGCGCGAAGGCTCTGACGTGACGATCGTCACTTACTCGATCGCAGTCGGCATTTCCTTGCAAGCCGCCGAGGAACTGGCAGAGCAGGGCATCGAAGCCGAAGTTATCGACCTGCGCACCCTGCGCCCGCTCGACAAGGAAGCGGTCCTCAAATCACTCGCCAAAACAAACCGCGTTGTGGTGGCGGAAGAGGGCTGGCCTACGTGCTCGATCGCTTCGGAAATCGTGACCATCTGCATGGAAGAAGGCTTCGACCATCTCGATGCGCCGGTGCTGCGCGTTTGCAATGAAGACGTGCCGCTACCCTATGCCGCCAACCTCGAAAAGCTTGCCCTGATCGACAAGGCGCGGGTTGTCGCGGCATGTAAGAAGGTCTGCTACGCGGATTAAATTTCCGGTTCTTCCTGGGCGAGGCCGGAACCTTCATATAAGTTGCAGCGGGCGACGACGTCGGGGTTCGACGGGTCGCGCTGGTATATCTGTGTGAGGTCTCGATTGTCGCGAACGGTGAAGCTGGCAATGGCGGTCATTTCGTGGCTGCCAAAGCTCAAGGTTTCTCCGACAATCGGCTGATAGTCATAGGCAACTTCGACGAACATCACGGCGTCATCTTCAAACGCGATGACTTCTTCGCCTGCTGGGCCCATGCCGGGAAAATCGCCGGTGGTTCCGTCGCCTTCGGCACCATAGCTGCTGGCGTGGACTTTCCTGCCCATGCAGCGCTGCCAATCGATATACTGGCGATCAGTCGTCCCATCGACGACTTGCTGGCTGCTCAGGATCACCCGGCCATGGGTGAAGATATCCAGACCGGCACTGCTTTGCAGATGGGCACCATAGAACAGATCATTGATATCGGCTTCGTAGATCTTGCGGTCTTCCAATACGGATGTGTCGCCGATGCGGGAGGCGTTGTCAGCAATCTGTACGGCCAATTGCGATATCTGCATTTGCACAAGCGCCCGGTTGGCGACCTCCAGACCCATCAATCCCACGCCCAGCAGGAACGGCAGGGTGAGAGCAAATTCGGTCATCGCAACGCCGGATGTTTCCCGGCGCACTCGGCGCAGTACGGAGGCGATGCTTGTAATCATGCGCAGTTCCCGACAACGGCTACGTCGGCCTCTCCGGAGTAAGGCTGGTTGCGCAGGATCGTCCGCGCAGAGACGGTCACGGTGTCTTCAAACTCCAGCATTTCGGCCAAGGGGAATTTGCGATCATAGGTCGCGTTGACTTCATACATCACAGTGTCACGCGCGCCGTTGGTGTCGCTCCGGGCGCGGGTCGGGTCCCAGATGCCGTTGGCGTTCAGATCCTCGAACGGTTCATTGTCATTGCACGCGCCGTCTGCGTTGGTGTCTGTGAATTCCTCACCGCGGCCGATGTCGGAATAATCCGCATAGGCTGTGCGCTCGAATACGATGTCTGCAGAAGGCACGACGTTTTGAACCGCCCCGGTGACACGCGCATCAAGCGCCGCCGGATTGTTGGCGTAGCTTTCCACGGTAGAAAAACGCGCGGCCTTCTGCACCGCACCCTCGATCATGGATTCGGCGTAGATGTTGTATGAAAAATCGAACAATCCCATCAGCGTCATCAAAAGAACCGGCGCGATCAGCGCGAATTCGACGATGGTTGCACCGGTTTCGTCACGCGCGATTGAAGAGAGAAGCGCGCGCATCAGCGGGAAATCCGCAGTTCGCTCATCGAAGCAGCAATTTCCTGAAAGGCATTGTTGAGCTCGTCGGCATTGGCCGCCTGGAAAGTTCTGCCCGGCCCGCCGCACTCTTCCATTATCGGGTTCAGCGTGGTGCCGAACGCCACCACCCACACGGTGATGTTGCGGTTCTTCACCTGTTCACACGCGACGCCGAAGCGCTGTTCAATGGTCTGTGTCAGTGTTGTGCCGCCACTCGGCAGCCAGCGCCGCTGGTCAAGTCCGTCGACGCCATATACGCCGTAAGCCAGGTCGTAAGGCTCTGTCTGGCCATCTGTCAGCCAGATCATATGCCTACCCCGCGTGCGTCCGGCGGTGTCTGCATTGGCGGCGGCAAACAGTCCGGTCGGCGACAAGAGCCGTCCGCCCCAAATCATGCCGATGTCGTGATAGGTCGCACCGTAGGGGACCAGCGTATCGAGGTAGGTGTTCAGTTCCGCGCCAGAAAGCTCCTTCAAAGGGTGCGCTGCTGGCGGGCAGTCAGAAAACCACCATGTGCCGCTGTCCACGAAATTATCTGGCGTGGTGACCGCTGCGGTTGTGAATGATCCAGTGCCGTTTTCCTTCATGGACCGGACGAATATGTTCTCAGGATAGCGCGGCCGCCACTGTGTTGATGGATCGCCTGGTGTCGGCACCAGATCGATATCAAGGTCGAGTGCGCGGGTGAAATCGACATTGTCGTAATCGGTAATCCGGTAGGTATCGCGTTCTTCGATGCAGCCTTCGGTTTCGGTGCGCCAGTTGCGGACATCCTGCGCGATAGGCGCATAACGCCATTGGTTTGACAGCGATGGGACCTCGAGGACTTTCTCGAAAGTGCGGGTGTAGTTTACCGCTTCACGGTATTGAATTTTGCACTCAACACCTTCGAGAACAGTGCGATAGTCGCGTCCGTTTTCGACCTCTTGAGAGGGTGTGACGTTAAGAAAAGCTGGCGGGTCAGTCTGAACCTCGGAATACGCGGCACCGGTTGCAGTTACGACCTTGGTATTGGTGTCTGCTGGTTGCGAACCTTCGCAGATATTGTTTTCTTCATCTACTCCACTCGAAGTATCCCTCGTTGCATCGTATGTGGACTGGGTGATCCAGTCCGTGCGGGTGCCCGAAACAGTTTGGGTGTTGCGCCAATATGTCCGGCCGCTTTCGACGGTAATTCGCTTGGATAACTCACGACCCTGATAGGTCCAGTCATCTACCACCCAATCATCCTGCAGAAGATGGCCGACATTCACATTGGTCGCGTAGGGTACAAAACCATAACGTATTTCGGTGCCGGGTGCTTTTCCAGCATCTAGCATCGCATGAAAATTGCGGATCACTTCCTTTAGGGAGTCCATGCGGGACAAAGTATCGCCAGCATTGGTGTGGCGCATCGAGCCCGTGGTATCGACCACCATCATCACATCGAGGTTGTTAAAGCTCTGGATGGAGCCGCATGACACCTCAACCGGCATTTCATTGTATCCGAACACGGCCATCAGCGTGGTCGGCACATCGACAGACGCGGTGCCGGTTAAACTGTAATCATTTTCCAGCGCCATCGTGAACCTGCGATTTTCGGTGCCATAGGCGCCGTCGCGAAAGTTGATGTTGAAAAAGCGCTGGCCCGTTTCAGCCACATCGTCCGGCACGATCCCGTTAACCGCTATGCTGTCTCCCAAACGCTTTCGCGCAGCGAGCGTGCCCGCATCACAGGCCTGCTGCAGGCGAGACTGCGCCAGATAGCCGCGGCCCATATCGATCCCGCCACCGATCAGCGCGATCAGCGGAAAAAGCGACGCCGCGATCATGGCGATCACGTTGCCGGACTTGTCCTTCGCCAGATGGGTCAAGAAGCCGGTTTGTGCGGCGGTCGTAGATGGAGTGGGCGCGATCATGGGTACGCTCGTACGCCAACCGGGAAAGGTAATCGGCAACAAGAATGGTTAAGAAATTCAGTCCTTTAGCCAAGCACCCGTGAGGCGGGAGAGCGGAAAAGAATGCGACCAATCTTGGTGAAACCTCGGCTTTTTTGCCTGAGCGTTTCGATGCGCGAACCCGGTGGCTCAGAACCAGCTCGTCAATCTTCCAGCAGGAATACTGGTCGATCAAAATCGAGAGTGGGGCCTTCGATGTCGATGAATTCCAGAACGCTTGTGATCTGGTAGGTTACCGTCAGGGTCAATTCCTTGGCACCGGTAACACGTTGTGTACCTGAATCGACAACTGTCACACCGAGCCGGTCGGGATCGAGCAGGTACGGCGCGCCTTTGGCGTGGTTGCGCGTCCACGAGCGGATCTGCGAATTCGAAATGTCATTTCCGGTCTGGTATTGCACCACCGAGTAACGGGCGACGTCAGCAGAAAGACTGCGCAGCGCGTTATAGCTTTGCAGACCCATGCCCACTTGCAAGACGCCGAGCATCATGACGAGGAACGCCGGGCCGATCAGCGCGAATTCAATCGCGGCGACACCGGCGGTGTCCTGGCGAAGGCGGGCAAGGATCTTTTGCGTAATCATCCGATCTGTACGGTGCGGCTGATGTTGTAATCAAATCCTGATGTGACTCCGAACTTCGTCCAGATCGGCGAATAGGTATCGGTCAGATCAACCTTGATGAATTTGTATTCCGTGCCCCCGCCGCAGGTGTCGGGCACCGTTACGTATGCGCTCGCCGTGCCGCAGCGATAGACTTCGGAAATTGTCACCTGTTCATCAGTGAGGCCGGTCGACGTGACCAGAATGTCACGCACGGTTGTACGCTCCGCCGCTGTCTCGGGAATAACAGCCCGGACCACTGCGGCAGCCTCCGCCGCTGCAGTTTGCAATTCGGTCTGGCGCGCCACCATGGAGCTGACTTCGAAGCCGCCCAAGGCAAGGACCAGAAGGATCGGCGCGACGAAAGCTGTCTCGATCGCCATCGATCCGTCTTCGTTGCGGCGTATACGCGCGATACGGGAAAGGCGGGAGATCATGCGACCAACCTCACCTTCGCAGCGGTCGATACGATGGTGGTGTCTTCAGACGATCCGGCGGGGCAGAAAGTCGACATATTGGTCGTGCCGGTGATGGTGATGTTGTCAGCGGCAATCATCAGGCACTGGCTGGTCACGCCAACCGTACCTGCGAAAAACACTTCGCTGACGGGGAAGTATAGCGTTCCGTTCAGGACTGTGTTGGCGTTGCCGTTGAGCTTGGTCTTGCCGCTGCCTCGCGAATCGCGGTCTTCGAAGACGAGCATCCCTGCCAGGCGATTGGCTTCATCGGCACTTACGCCGACGCCCATCAGGTCTGACGCCTGCATTGCGGTGAGGTTGATGTCGGCACCGCCAGCAATGTCGATATAGGCACCGTCATAAAGGACGAACATCACGGCAGAGCCGGTGACTTCGTACTGGCCGGTGATCTTCAGGCCGCCGCCAACGATGTTGTACACGCCGGGCGCAAAGGCTGTGTCACAGCCGATGTGCATGCCGCTGTATGTGCCAGGGCGAACGCTGCCTGCCTGCGCACCGCCTTCTGTTTTGATATCGGTGTAGGTCTTGTAGACTGTAATTGTCTTGCGTTCCCACTTCTTGTTCTGGCCGTTACCGCCCAAAGCTGTCCAAACGACAGAGCTGGATTGCACAGTGCCTGCGACCGTTGTGGACGGCACTGACTGGTCGTCCTCATTGGTCGTCAGGTCAGTGTCAGATTTAACACCATCACCGGAATTGGCCCAGCCAACCGCATTGCGTTCGTTCGACCCTTGAAAATAGTCATATTCGGTGACTGTGCGCGTCCGAATGTCGGCGGTTTTGAAGGTCGGCTCGGCCGAACAGCTATAGGTACGGGCAATCTGCGTCTCGGTCGGGTTTGGCGGATTGAGCTCCTCGAAAGGATCGTACAGGCCTTCCATGTTCTCGACGATGATGTCGTCTGTGTTATCCTTCAGCCACTGATCGATCCCGCCAGCTGAAAGGATCCAACCCGCGTCCACCTGCGGGTTACCGTTGACCTTGATAGACAGCGGGTCCGTCGACAATGCAGCAAGTCCGCAGCTTGCGGTGAGAATGGAGTTACCGCCGATAGTGATCGCACCTAAATCCTTCTCATCCAACGCGATCAGGCAGCTGGTGAAGGTCGTGCCTTCTTCAAAGCTGGCCTGCGCGTAGGCATAAATCGATGTGTCACCGCCGGTAAGGAAACTGGTGAAGGGGAGGGACTTGGTCGCAGTCGCCGACACCGCCACGGAGTTCAACGATCCGCCCGCATAATCTGCCAGCTGGATTGAGGGGTCGGCATTGAAGCCGTCCGTTACCGAAATATTGGCGTTAAACTCCTGCGTCGCGCGCAGCTGGTATGTCGCCTCGGTATCACTTTCGGCCCGGGCCCAGGCCCCTGCAATCGCAGACTGATCGACCGCGAACTGCAATTCACGTTTCCACATGTACCACTGTGTCAGATCGACACCGAGGCCTGCACCGCCGATAAGAACGGGCATTCCCAAGGCGACGAGCATCGTGGCGTTCCCGCTGGAACAGCCTGTCATGCGAGCGACGTGTCGGCGGAGCCTGGTGATCATAATGATGCCTGCCTGTTACAAGTCTTTTGAGATAACCGAGTTGAAATAGCGGATGCGTGGTAAGCAATTTCTAAAGCAGCAAGGTTAACGACCTCTCAACTACCGGAGGCGAGGGGCTGCGCCGGTTTCATTGCGCCGAAGAGTTGCTTATGCAGGTCTTAGAGCTTCGTTCAGCATCAAGTCTGCCATGATGCTTGACGTGATGCGGGTGCGGCGGGCACCGGACCGCAATGGATGAGTCGCTTCTTCAAACACTGCCGCTCGCGCACCGCCTGGCGCTGAGTTATGCGCCCGCTTCTGCAAAGGCCGATACGCTGGCGCTGATGGCGCTGGACGCGCGGCTTGCCGGGATCGTGCGCGGTGATGGTGAGGCCATTATCGCCCAGCTGAAACTGGCCTGGTGGCGAGACCGGCTGGGAAGCGACCGTGCCGACTGGCCGCTTGGTGAACCCCTGCTGGCACAACTTGTGGCATGGTCCGGCGATGCCTCTCGCCTGGTCGCACTGGTTGACGGGTGGGAAATGCTGCTCGCTGAAACACTGGACCGCAGCGCGATCACTACCTTCTGCCGCGGACGATCACTGGCCTGGGCTGCATTGGCAGACGGGCTTTTGTCAGCGAGCGCGAACAAAGACATCGAGCAGACCGCCAAGGAAATTGCCTTGCTCGATCTCAGCCAGAACCTTTCACGGGGAGAAGAGGCCGATCTTGCCAGGGAGATTTCTGCCAAAGAGAGCTGGCAGCGCATCATTTTGCCGCGTCAGCTGCGCCCGCTGGCCGTGCTTCACGCGCTTGCGCGCCGCGCGAAGAATGACAACCGGCCGCATCTGCTGGACGGCGCCGGCGCAATGGCGCTTGCGATGAGGGTTGGCATCACCGGGCGGTAAGGTAAGGTCGCAAGGTAAGGAGAACGCAGGGTGAATCGGATTTTGTTGGGCGCTTTTGGTGCCTTGGTGCTGGCAACGCTTGGCCTGTTCTGGATGCAGGGCAGGGCGCAGGTCGAACAGGCCGCTCCGCCGCCGGATCCGGATACAGCGGCTGAAGAAACGCAGGATCCAGGCGCACTTCCCAGCGCCGATGTCGGCGATATGGAAGGACCGGCTCCGCCCGAAGCGAGCGAGCTGACGCGGGAGCAGCGCCGCTTCTTCCGCTACGATCGCAACCGCGACCTGAAGATCACGCGCAATGAAATGCTTTCCACCCGCACCAATGCATTTCGCAATCTGGATGCCGACGGCAACAATTTGCTGACGTTCGAGGAATGGGCAGCGACCACCGTCACGCGATTTGACGAAATGGACGGCAACGGTGATGAAGAGCTGACCGCAGCAGAATTTGCAACAAGTGCTCCTGCCCGCCGCGCACCGCGACCGCGCTGCAATTGCTGATTGCTGATTTTTAGGCCGGCACGGCCTGCATCGTATTCAGCCAATCACCAAAATCCGCTTTTCCGCGGCTGGTATAGGCTTCCTTGCGCTCTTTCTTCTTCACTTCGTGCAAGGGCGGGAAGAGGCCGAAATTGACATTCATCGGCTGGAAGCTGGCGGCTTCCGCGTCGCCGGTAATATGGCTGAGCAATGCGCCCATGGCCGAAGTGCGGGGCGGGGGCGTCCAGCCCTCTCCGGCCAGTTCGGCCGCCGCCATCATTCCTGCCATCAGACCGACTGCGCTGCTTTCGACATAACCCTCGCAGCCCGTTACTTGCCCGGCAAAACGGATGTGCGGCGCTTGTTTCAGTCGCAATTGACGGTCCAGCAGCTCCGGTGAATTCAGGAAAGTATTGCGGTGCATTCCGCCAAGTCGCGCGAATTCGGCATTTTCCAGTCCGGGTATTGTACGAAACAGCTCTACCTGCGCGCCGTATTTCATCTTGGTCTGGAAACCGACCATGTTCCACAGCGTGCCCAGCTTGTTGTCCTGGCGAAGCTGGACGACGGCATAGGGCCAGCGGCCATCGGGAAATTCCTCGCAAGCGGTGCGCGGATCATCCAGCCCGACACCTTTCATCGGGCCATAGCGCAGGGTTTCCCAACCCCTTTCCGCCATCACTTCGATAGGCATGCAGCCATCGAAATAGGGGGTGTTTGCCTCCCATTCCTTGAACTCGCCTTTCTCGGCATCCATCAGGCCCTGGTGAAACGCGAGGTATTCCTCCTTCGTCATGGGGCAATTGATGTAATCGCCGCCTTCGTTGGAAGCGGACGTGGTCTTGTTCCAGCGCGACTGGATCCACGCCTTGTCCATGTCGATGCTGTCGCGGTAGACAATAGGGGCAATCGCATCGAAAAAGGCGAGCCGGTCTTCGCCGGTTACCTTGATAATGCTGTCCGCCAGAGCGGCTGCTGTCAGCGGGCCGGTGGCAACAATCGTCATGCCTTCTGTGGGCAGTGTTTCCACCACTTCGCGCACGATTTCGATGTTGGGGTGCCCTTCCAGTGCCTTTTGCACCTCTGCGCTGAAAACATCGCGGTCGACGGCCATCGCGCTGCCCGCCGGGACGCGCGCGGTTTCGCCTGCACGCATGATGATCGAATCCAGTCGCCGCATTTCATGGTGCAGCAGGCCGACCGCATTCTTGCAATCATCGTCCGAGCGGAAAGAATTGGAGCAAACAAGCTCCGCCAACCCGTCTGTCTGGTGGGCGTCATTGGAACCGCCGCCGCCGCGCATTTCGGACAGTTTTACACGGACGCCGCGCTGCGCAAGCTGCCACGCCGCTTCGCTTCCGGCGAGGCCGCCGCCGATAATGTGAACCTGATGTGTCATAGGGGCGCAGATAAGTGCGATTGGGCGCTGGCGCAAATACTGCTTGCGGATTAGGGCTGAGCCCATGCCAGGAAGAGCACTAGCGAACAAACGGCCGTATCTCGTACTCAGCGTAATTGCGGCGCTGGCGTTCTATTATCTGCGGGCGAGCGACTTGCCGGAATTTTACCTCGTGCCGATCAAGGGCAGCGCGGTTGGCTTCCTCGCGCTTTACTGCTGGATGCGCCATTCATCCAAGTCGGCGCATCTCCTGGCTGCCGCTTTGGGAGTGGCGGCAATCGGCGACATGGCAATCGAATTTGGCCTGATCGCAGGCGGTGCCGCATTTTTCGTGTCGCATGTCATCATGATCGTGATGCTCCTACGCCACCGCGGACCGCCACTGGAAAGCCGGGACAGCGTGATTTTCATCGCCCTTTTGCTCGGCACACCCTTCGTGGCCTATTTCCTGCCATACGACCCACAGCTCAACATGCCCGTCGCGATTTACGCGTTGGCATTGGGAGGCATGGCAGCAGGCGCATGGGCAAGCGATTTTCCCCGCATGCGCGTGGCAGCGGGCGCAATACTGTTCGTAATTTCAGATTTGCTTATCTTCGCAGGACTCGGGCCGCTTTCGGGCAGCCCCGTACCGGAATACCTCGTCTGGCCGATATATTACCTCGGCATGTTCCTGATTGCTGTCGGCGTTATTACAACTTTGCGCAAACGGGACCCTGAATTGAGCGTGGTGCGAGGCGGCAGGGCCTAGGCAGCAACCTGTTCCTGCGAACCGCCGACCTGCGCGGCAATATCCTCGATACTGCCTTCGACCAGCAGCGGCGTCGATCCGACGATGCCGACCTTTGTCTGCCCGTGTTCGTCCGACCTCAACCATGCGATATTTTGTGCGACGACGAGATAATTGCCGCCGCGTGATTTAAGCGATACGAATTTCATGAACCGGGCCTTCCAAAGGTGAAACCCGTCATCGCACGCGATGGATTAAGGAATTGACCTCAGGCGGAAATTTTCCGCTCAGCTTGCGTCCGGTTCATCGGCAATATTATCATCGGAATGCAGGGTGGTGCCAGGCGTGGTTTCATCTCCTCCGCCCCGGCGTTCCAGCATTTCCTCGACAACCATTTCCTCTGCCTCGTTCTCCGGACTTTCGTCCTCATCGATGCGGGCAGCACCCACGATGTGTTCGCCCTTGGCCACGTCGAAGATGCGAATGCCGGAGGATGTCCGGCCATAAACCGCCCAGCCTTCGTGGTTTTCAAAACCGCCTTCGACCATGTGCCGGAAATTGATCGGCAGACGGATCAGTTTCGCCTGATCTGTCACCAGCATCAATTGCATACCGTGGCGCACGGGGAAGCTGGCGACCACGGGGCCGTTGCGGTTGGGATCGCTGCCCGGGGTGCCGATGTTGGTCAGGCCCTGACCGCCGCGACCAATCGTGCGATATTCATAGGCGGAGGAGATTTTGCCATATCCATTGGCTGTGATGGTGAGGAGGAATTCTTCTCCTTCATGCATCGCCGCCAGTTGGTCGGCAGGCAGGGTCGGCTCCGCATCGTTGTTCTTCCATCCTGCGGCACGCAGGTAGGCTTCACGCGTTTCCATGTCGGCATCCAGGCGATTGAGCACGGCCATGCTGACAACCTTTGCCCCATCCTTCAACGCCATACCGCGAACACCAATGCCGGTACGGCTCTTGGTTTCGCGCGCATCTGTCGCGGCAAAACGGATGGCTTTGCCGGAATCGGAGGCAAGGAAGATCTCCTGTTCTTCCGTCAGCAGGCGAACGCCGATCAGGCGATCTCCACTATTCTCCACAAAGCCCATCGCATATTTGCCCGCTGTGGGCACATTGGTGAAGGCATCCATCGAATTGCGGCGCACCATGCCTTGCTCTGTCGCGAACACGATGTTGAGCGCAGCCCAATCGGCTTCGTCCTCCGGTAACGGCAGGACATTCGTCACCCGTTCGCCTTCGCCAAGCGGCAGAAGATTGACCATCGGGCGACCCTTCGTGGTCGGGCTGCCTTCCGGCAGTTTCCATACCTTCAAGCGGTACACGCGGCCCGTGTTGGTGAAGAACAGCACCGGATTATGGGTGCTGGTGACGAACATTTCGACAACCGCATCCTCGTCCTTCGTCGCCATGCTGGAGCGGCCCTTGCCGCCGTGACGCTGAGCCCTGAATGCTTCCAGCGGAGTGCGCTTGATATATCCGCCGTGGGTAACGGTGACGACCATCTCCTCACGCTCTATCAGATCCTCATCATCCAGACCGTCCCAAGCGGGCGCGATTTCCGACAGGCGGGGCGTGGCGAACTGGTCGCGCACATCCTGCAATTCCTCTCGCATCACTTCATACAGTTTGACGCGGTCGGCCAGCAGGGAGAGGTAATACTCGATCTTGTCGGCAAGTTCCTGCAACTCGCCGCCAATTTCATCGCGGCCCAATGCTGTCAGGCGGTGAAGGCGCAGTTCCAGAATGGCGCGGACCTGCCGCTCTGACAGCTGATAGGTACCACCTTCTTCTGTATCGCTCGGTTCAATGGCTTCGACCAGCGCGATATATTGCGCGATATCGCCGATGGGCCATTTCTTCTCGAGCAGTTTTGCCCGGGCGATTGCCGGATTGGACGAACTGCGGATCATCACCACGACTTCATCGAGGTTGGATACGGCAACCACCAGGCCAAGCAAGATATGCGCGCGGTCTCGCGCCTTGTTCAGTTCATATTTGGTGCGCCGGGTGATGACCTCTTCGCGGAAATTTATGAAGGCCTGGATGAAATCACGCAGTGCCAAGGTTTCCGGCCGGCCGCCGCGAATGGCAAGCATATTGGCGGGGAAGCTCGATTGCGCGGGAGTGTGCCGCCACAATTGGTTGAGCACGACTTCTGGCGTTGCATCGCGCTTCAGATCGATAACAACGCGCACACCGGCACGGCTCGATTCGTCACGGATATCGGAAATGCCCTCGATGCGCTTTTCCTTGGCCGCTTCCGCAATCTTCTCCACCAGACCGGCCTTGCCGACCTGATAGGGGATGGCGGTCAGCACAATGCTCTCGCGGTCGCCGCGTCCGACTTCAATCTCATGCCGGCTGCGCATCATTACCGAACCACGACCCGTGGTGTAGGCAGAGCGTGCGCCCGCCTTGCCAAGGATCAGCGGAGCGGTTGGAAAGTCCGGCCCCGGAACGATCTCGTGCAGCTGTTCCGAAGTGATGCCGGGATCGTCCATATAGGCGAAACAGGCATCGATGACTTCACCCAGATTGTGCGGCGGGATATTGGTCGCCATGCCCACTGCGATACCGCCAGCACCGTTGACCAGCAGGTTAGGATAGCGGGCAGGAAGGACCGATGGCTCTTTTTCAGACCCGTCATAGTTATCGACGAAATCAACCGTATCCTTGTCCAGATCGGCCAGCAGCGAATCCGCTGCCTTCGCCAGACGACTTTCGGTGTAACGCATGGCGGCAGGCGGATCGGGATCCATGCTGCCGAAGTTTCCCTGACCATCGATCAGCGGCAGGCGCAGCGACCAGGGCTGCACCATGCGGGCGAGCGCATCGTAAATGGCGCTGTCACCGTGCGGGTGATAGCTACCCATGACTTCACCGACGATCTTTGCCGATTTGCGATAGGGCTTGTTGGAAGTGTAGCCGCCAACCTGCGCGGCATACAAAATGCGGCGATGAACCGGCTTCAAACCGTCGCGCACATCGGGCAGCGCACGGCTGACGATCACGCTCATCGCGTAATCCAGATAGCTGGTCTTCATCTCATCGACGATGTCGATGCGTCCAAAAACTTCAGGTGCCGCTGGCGGCGTGAGATTATTGGTCTCGTCGCTCACAAAATGGGGGTATCCATAGCTGTTTTATTTACGCATAAAACTTAGGGGAAGGGGGCAGAGAGTGCCAGTTTTTGCCCCCTAACAGATGGGGAGAAAACCGGGCTTTTCCACACCTAGGCGCAAATGCGTGGCGAAAGACCGGCAAAGCGCGCGTCAGGTAGTTTTACATTTACGTTAAAACGCCATTCAGCGGCAAATTTCTAGGACAGATTTGCAATCTCGGGCGTTGAAACACTAAACCGCCCAAAGAACGACGCGGCAGCAACGGCTGCCACAAGAAGTTTTTCAGGAGAGAATATCAATGTTTGCCGTATTCCGTTCCGCTCGCCGGAAGTCCTCGCACTTCGCCATGGCTGTGGCTTTGGCCGGAGGCGCCGCCTTCGGAACTGCCGCAATTGCGCCTGCTGCTTACGCTCAGGATCAAGATTACTCCGAAACATTCGTAACGACCTACCAGCCTGTGGCCACACTGGTTCAGGGTGAGACCCCTGATTATACCGCTGCAAAGGCACAAATCGAAGCAGTTCTGGCCGCGACCCAGACTGCGGATGACCAGATGGCTGCGGGCAACCTTGCCTTGATCATCGGCCAGAACACTGACGATGACGTACTTCGTCGCCGCGGTCTTGAGGTCATGATCGCAAGCGGCAAGGTCGCGCCGGAACAGCTTGGCCAATTCCACTACTACGTGGCCAATTTTGCTTTCAACGCAGGTGACTATCCCGCGGCGCGGGCTGCCATCACCGCAGCGTTGGCGAACGGCTACGTCGATAACGACACGGTCGCGTCGAACGATCCGGAATACATCTACATGCAGAGCTATTCTGCAGAACAGAATGCACCGGCTGCGGTCCAGTATGTGACGAACCTTGCGGCTGAACGAATGGCGGCAGGCCAGACCATTCCGGAACGCTGGCTGCTTCGCGGCCTGCAGGATTCATATGATGGCGAGCTGTCCACGGAAGCCACAAACGTGGCTGAAATGCTCCTGCGCGCCTATCCCACGAAGCAGAACTGGATCAACTCGCTGCAGGTCGTCTCCGCTCTCAACGAGCTTGATGCACCGGCCCGCATTGATCTTTCGCGCCTGATGCTGGCGAACAATGCCATGACCAATCGCCGCGAGTTTGTGGAATACATAGAAGACCTCGATCCGCGGATCATGGGCTCGGAAGTTGTCCGCGTGCTTCAGGCCGGTCTTGGTGCCGGTGTATTCGACGCAGGCGATGCCTATTACGTCGAAGTCCGCGATATCGCGACGCCGCGCGCCGCGACCGATCGGCGCCAGGTTTCGACCTATGTGGCGGAAGGCGAGGGCGGCGACGCACGGGATGCATTGGCGACTGGTGACGTGCTCTATTCGCTGGAAGACTACGGCCAGGCCGAACGTTTCTTCCAGCTGGCACTTGATCGCGGCATCGACGCCAATACTGCGCATACCCGTATCGGGATCGCGCAGGCCATGCAGGGCAAGTACGCCGATGCGAAAGCGCATTTCGCTCAGGTGACCGGCCCGCGTACACCGATTGCAAAGCTGTGGTCGGTTTACGTCGATCAGATGATGGCGATGTAAGCGATAATTTTCGGGCCAATCCCGATATGAAATGCGGCGCGGAAAGCTCAACGCTTTCCGCGCCGTTTTCTTTGCTATCACGCTCGGCTCTTGGCGAATGCACCGAACGGTAAACTTTCGCTGTTATGCGGCAGGCCATGCGACGCCTGATAATTGCCTTTCTAGCATTGGTGCTGATCATCGCTCCTGCCAACGCGCAGGCCGATCGGAACAGCGTGAGCAATTTGTCGCCCGAAACCGGACGGGTTTCTCTTTACCGGGCTGACGCAGTAATAGAACTTGGTGCCGATTATCGTTTTTACGGACCGGTCGACGCGCGCACGATCCTTGTAGACATCTGGGACAACCCCCCGTCGCAAGCCGAAGGCGTGCTAGGCATCGTCATGCCCGCAGACAGTACGCCCGACCAGAGATCCTGGGCCGCAATCCTTACATGGGAGCCAATTGGCTGGGTCGAGAGCGACGACGCCCGAGATGCCGATTACGACGAACTGCTCGCACAAATGAAGGCCGATACACGGGAACTGAACGCTCAGCGACGGGCGGAAGGTTTTCCGCAAGTGCAGGTGATGGGCTGGGCGCAGGAACCCCGGCATGACAGTGTTGCCAATACAGTATCATGGGCTCGGGAATTGCGCTTTTTTGACGGAGGAGGTGCGCACACGCTGCATTATGATCTGCGCCTGCTTGGCCGGTACGGAGTGCTGAGCATGAACATCGTCGGCGAAATGGATCAATTGCCGGAAATTCGCGCCGGAGCAGATGCGCTTTCGCGGCGAGCCAGCTTCAATCCCGGTGCACGCTATGCCGATTTTGACGAGGAGCGCGATACAGTCGCAGGTTACGGCGTGGCCGGACTGGTCGCGACGGGCGTTGGCGTGGCGGTCGCCAAAAATCTTGGCGTTCTCGCGCTGCTGGCGAAGCTGGCGCAGCCCATCGGCCTTGCGCTGCTGGTGCTTGCGGCGGCGCTCTTCACGCCGATCCGCAAGCTGTTCAGGCGCAAGGGCAATCAGGCGCCCGTCACACGTTGAATTTGAACATCAGGATGTCGCCATCCTGCACCGCGTATTCCTTGCCTTCCTGACGCAATTTTCCGGCGTCCTTCGCGGCATTTTCGCCGCCAAGGCTGACGTAATCATCGTAGGCGATCGTTTCAGCGCGGATGAAACCTTTTTCAAAATCGGTATGGATTTCGCCTGCCGCCTGCGGGGCAAGGGCACCATCGGGGAAAGTCCAAGCGCGCGCTTCCTTCGGACCGGCGGTGAAGAAAGTTTTCAGGCCGAGCAGCTGGTAACCGGCGCGGATTACACGGGCGAGTCCGCTTTCTTCCAGACCAAGTTCCGTCAGGAATTCGGCGCGGTCCTCTGCCGGCATCTGCACAAGCTCTGATTCAATGGCCGCCGACACGACGACGGCCTGCGCGCCTTCTGCTGCGGCCTTGGCAAAGACCTTCTCCGACAAGGCATTGCCGTTCGCCGCTTCTTCTTCCGCCACATTGCAAACATACAGCACCGGCTTCGCGGTCAGCAGCTGCGCCTGTTCGAACAGGCGGGCTTCCTCGTCATCCTTGGGTTCGGTGAGCCGTGCAGGCTTCCCGTCGCGCAGCAGGGCCAGTGCTTGCCCCAGCACGCTGGCGAGAGCCTTGGCTTCCTTGTCCCCTGCGGTTGCCCGCTTGGCGGCATTATCCACGCGCTTTTCAAGGCTTTCCAGATCGGACAGCATCAGTTCGGTTTCAACCACCTCTGCATCCGCGATAGGATTCACCTTGTTGGAGACATGCTGGATATCGTCGTCTTCAAAACAGCGCAGCACGTGGACAATCGCATCGACCTCGCGGATATTGCCGAGGAACTGGTTGCCCAGACCTTCGCCCGCACTCGCGCCTTTCACAAGGCCAGCAATATCGACGAAGCCAAGCTGCGTCGGGATGATCTTCGCGCTTTTGGCGATGGCCGCAATCTTGTCGAGCCGTTCGTCCGGCACAGCGACCTGGCCGACATTGGGCTCGATCGTGCAGAATGGATAGTTCGCGGCCTGCGCGGCCTGCGTTTCCGTAAGTGCGTTGAAAAGGGTGGACTTGCCAACATTGGGCAGGCCGACGATCCCGCAGCGGAATCCCATGGATCAGTTACCTTTGGTCAATTGATTACATCGCAAATTTGCGTTCCCGCGCGCCTTAGCGTCCAGCGCCAGCTTTTGCCAGTCCGCGCGCACCTATGGTGGCAAAAGACGTGTGCCTCATCTGCTTCACCGAAAATTTGCTGTTTGGGGCTACATAAGGGCGCCATGAAAAAGACGACGCTCACCTCTATTGCACTTGCCGGTCTGATGGCCGTCTCGCTGGGCGCATGTTCGCTGATTGCGCCCGATCCGATGGATGACGCGCGGGAAGCCTATGCCGCGCAGGATTACCACGCCGCGCGCGAGGATGTGATGCGCGCGCTGGAGATCAACGGGTCCGATTCGGCGGCACTGGAACTGCTCGCCCGCATCCAGCTGGCGATGGGGCTGGGCGCTGATGTACCCGCAACCCTTGATCGTCTGGAGAGTGCTGGCGCATTGCCTGCTGATGCAAAGCTGCTCGAAGCAGAAGCCTTGCTCCAGACCGGTGAGCACGAACTGGCGGTGGGCGTTCTGCGCGGTGAAGACAGCGCGGAAAGCTGGCGTCTGCGGGCGCTCGCCGCCAATATGGCAGGCAACCGTGCTGCCGCAGAAGCCGCGTTCCTGAGCGGCCGAGATGCTGAAGGAGACAAGCGCAAGCTGTTCGTTGCGGAGGCGAACCACCATCTCTCGCGCGGCAACGCGGACGCGGCACGCTTTGCGGTGGGACAGGCGCAGCAATTATCGCCTGACAGTATCGAAACGCTGTTCGTATCAGCCCGGCTGGCCCAACTTGACGGTCAGCCCAATCTGGCCGCGCGCGCCTATCTGGCGATACTTGAGCTATCACCCACCGACCGCCCGGCATTGCTGGGCGCGATTGCAGAGCTGGACAAGCTGGGCCGCATCGACCTTATCCCGGAGCTGATCCAGCGCGGCCGCACTGCCTATCCGCAGGATATCGAGTTCGTCTATCTCACCGCGAGTTTACAAGCCTATGAAGGCAATTGGCAGGCGGCGCGGGATTTGTTGCAAGAGCATGAAAGTGCGGCTGCCGGACATGACAATGCGCGCGGACTGTACGGGGAGGCACTGCTGGAACTGGGGCAATTGGAACTGGCGCGCGCGCAATTGGCACCGCTCAACCGGAAGTATCCGGAAAACGCCGCGTATGCGCGGGTGTTCGCCCGTATCCTGATCGGTCTGGGGGAGAACGCGCAGGCGCGCAGTGTCATGCGGCCAATTGCTTCGCGTGCTGATGCGGAACCGATCGACCGCGAACTGGCGCAATTGGCCGCACGCGGATAACCGCGTTCAGTCCTGCATCCGCAGCGCAACATCATTCATGAAACGGGCATCATCGCCCTTTGCCAGCCATTCGGCTTCAGCGCCAATTGCGCCCAGCATCTGCGCAAGGCCGTCCATTTCCGTCTTGGAATAATTGCCGAGCACATGGCCGTGGACACGGTCCTTATGGCCCGGGTGTCCGATCCCGATCCGCACGCGGCGGAAATCCGCACCGCAATGCTGGTCGATAGAGCGCAGGCCATTGTGGCCGGCATGACCGCCGCCGTGTTTCACCTTGACCTTGAACGGTTCCAGATCAAGCTCGTCATGGAAGACTGTCAGCGCCTCCACCGGCAGCTTGTAGAACCGCAGAGCCTCTCCGACGCTGCGCCCGCTTTCATTCATGAAGGTGGCCGGTTTCAGCAGAAGGATTTTCTCGCCGCCGATGCGGCCTTCCTGCGTCCAGCCTGAAAACTTCTTCTGGACGGGGCCGAAATCATACATGTCGGCCAGCAAATCGCAGACGATGAAGCCCACGTTGTGCCGGTGCATCGCGTACTGCGGTCCGGGATTTCCTAGGCCAACCCAAATTTGCATGGCAAACCCTCTAAACACCGACACCGCAAATGCAAACGCCGGCCCTGTGAGGAGCCGGCGTTGCTGATTGTCATTAAGACTGGAGAGCGGATTACTGGCTCTTGTCTTCCTGTTCCTGTGCGGCATCGGCATCGGGACCCTGTTCGGTCGCAGCAGTTTCACCTGCCTCCATGCCTTCGCCGGTCAGATCTTCCTCATCGCCAGCTTCACCTTCGGAGCGCTTCAGCGCCGACGGTGCAACCAGTGTTGCGATGGTGTAATCACGGTCCGTAATGGCGCTTTCGGCGCCATCGGGCAGCGTGACCGAGCTGATGTGGATCGAATCGCCCACTTCCTTGCCGGTAACGTCGATCTCGATTTCGCCGGGGATCTTGTCCGCGTCGCAGTTGAGTTCCAGTTCGTGGCGTACAACGTTGAGAACGCCGCCCTTCTTGAGGCCGGGGCTTTCTTCCTGGTTGATGAACACCACAGGAATTTCGACAACGATCTTTGCACCCTTGGCAAGTCGCAGGAAGTCGACGTGAATGGGGCGATCCTTTACGGGATCAAGCGCCACATCCTTAGGAATTGTACGGATGGCCTTGCCGCCCGTATCGACCATCACGATGGAGTTCATGAAGTGACCGGTCATCAATGCCTTGACCAGTGCCTTCTCTTCCAGATGGATAGTTGTCGGTTCTTCCTTGCCACCGTAGATCACGGCGGGAACGCGGCCATTGCGACGCAGCTCACGGGAGGCTCCCTTGCCAGCCCTTTCGCGCAACTCGGCCGTCAGATTCAGAGCATCGCTCATAAGACTTGCCTTTCAATAAGTTGATATACTCCCTCCACCACGCCTCCAGGGATGACCATGACAGGGGAGGCGCGCGTCTAGCAGGAGCGGCGCGAATTGCAACTATTGTATGCGCCGAACCTGATATCCGCGTTCTTCGAATAGTGTCGGTAGTCCGGTTTCGCCGAGCATATGCCCTACGCCGACGGCAACAAACACTACAGTCCCCGGCTCCGATTGCTGGAATTGCACAATGCTTTCGACATAGCCCGCGTTGCGTTCATCGATCAGATCCGCTTGCAGTGCGGTATTGCCGCGAAAGCTTGTCAGAATTGAATTTTCGATGCGCTCCATATCACCGATCAGCCAGGCTGCGCGGCGCGCTTCGCCTGAACGGCAATCGCTTTCCTCGGCGACACTGACCAGCAGGTCGGCCTGCGCATCGGCGGGCAGATTATCGAAGGCGGCAAACTGACTGTCGAAGCTTTCCAGCGACCGGGGGGTGCCGAACTGGCGGATCAGTGCCCGGTCCACGCCGTTCGCCGCGTCCGAGCACTGCACCGCATTGCCCAATTGCAGCGCCGCCGCCCATGTCTCTGTGTGGATCAAGGTGTCAGGATCGATCGCGGCTTCGGCAAGAGCTGCAGCCAGCATGTCACGGTCAGCCGGTGCCACGCGGTCCAATATCGGCGGCAGGCCAACGTCGTACGCACGCGCTCCAAAGGCGGATGCCGCAACCTCCCGGTTTTCCAAATCACCTATCTCGACCATCAGCAGGTCGGCATCGGCCAGGGCTTGCTCCAGCGCGGCGGTGCGCCAATCGGTGCCATCAGGAAGCGCGTGGATAGTGCCGAACAGGTACGCCCGCTCACCCTGCGGCCCGGTTGCTTCCCACAGCGCCGGGGAAGGCGGCGGCAGGGCGGGGTCAGAATCGCCAGAGGCGCTGCAGCTTGTCAGCCACAGCGCCCCCAACATCAAGGTTGCATGACGGATCAGTATTCGACCCGCTCTGCAGTCAGGCCGCGTTCTGCCAGCAAGTCCTGCACGCTGCTTTCGCCGGCAAGGTGGCCTGCACCAACGGCGATGAACACGGTGCCGGGCTGGTCCATACGGTCATCGATCCAACCTGCCCACGCAGTGTTACGCTGTGTCAGCAGTATGTCATAAAGCATTGGATCGGCCTGCATTTCATCATTCAGAACGGCGGCAAGACCTTCTGGATCGCCTTCGATCCATTCCGTCACCATAGCGCTGAACAATGCGTCCATATCGCCCATGCCTTCGATTGACTCGTCCAGCATGACGAGCTGCGATTCCATCGGAATACTGTCGAAAAAGCCCATTTGCTGCGCGACAGTTTCAAACGCCGCGCGCTCCTTGCCCTCGATCAGACCGTCAAGCTGCCGTTCTACGCCGTTGGACATATCGAGACCCGCTTTCATAAAGGCCAACTGGCCCAGTGTCATACTGGCAAACCAGGGCTCGAACCCGTCAAACGCAGCCTCGGGCAAACCGAAGCCGGTCATTGCCGCTTCGTATTCGGCCCGGTTTTCCTCTGTCATCAGATCGCGAATGGTGCCGCCCGTCGTCAACTGCGCAAGGCCCATCTGCATCTGGGCAATTTCCATCAGTTCCGGAGGCGGAGGAGCGCCGGTGCTTGGATCATAGTCAGGGATCTGGCTCGTATCGACTTCGCTGACAAACTGGTCGGAATTGACGAGAGCCTGCTCTACAGTGGGCTTCAGCCAATCAAGTCCTTCGGGCAGGATGTGGATCGTGCCGAACAGATAGATCGTCGTGTCCTCATCAGTCACGCGCCACAGGGCAGGGCCGCCAGCGCTCGCTTCTCCAGCCATTTCATGGCCCGAGTGATCTGCATGATCAGCATGGTCCTGGGCGAGTGTCGCAGCCGGGAATCCGCACGCCGATAGCGCGATGGCAGAAGCGGACAGGATCAGTTTCTTTAACATAGTGTATTCCTCTCAAAAGGTTGGTGAATTGAAAAGTAATTTTAGCGTATATTGAGTTTTCGGAGACCGTAGGCGATGCCAGTGGTAACCAGCATAATGGCCACAATCACCATTGCTGACGGAGTGGGAGCAACCTCCATATCTGCGAGTAGAAACCACGCCATGTAGGCAAAGATTCCGACATAAAGCCCAATGGTGTGAGCCCAGAGATTGTCCATCAGATCGATCTCGTCGATGCGTTTGAAATACTGCCACGTCGCCCAGCTAATTCCCGCAATAACCACGACAATTGCGGTAATCGGCAACCACAGCGGGATCGTATCGTTCTGATAAAGCTTCGATGTCAGTCCGCTGACCAGGCCAGCAGTCATGGAAACCACCATGGCAACAGCAAAATAGGTCCAATATTTGCGGCGGCGGGCCTTCAGGCGGGCTTCGCCGGACAATTCGGAATTATTCGGATTCGTCATCGAAGATCTCCTCGATAGGCATTTCGAAAAGGCGGGCGATACGGAAGGCGAGGGGGAGGGACGGATCGTGTTTGCCCGTCTCGATGGCGTTCACGGCCTGACGCGACACATCAAGATGCCCCGCCAGCTCCGCCTGGCTCCAGTTGCGCATCGCGCGCAGGACTTTCAGCTTATTGATCACCGGCTGACTGTGCTCGTAATGACGTCGCGCAGATAGGCGAAGGCGTATCCGGCGTGGAACATCAGGCCGAGGATCAGCACGAGCAGATACGCATCGGCGTCAATCGAGTGCAATGCGAGCGCGGCGATAGTGCCAATACCGAAGAGCAAGGTGAGCCAGTATAGCCTCTCGCGCTGAGCGATCTCGGCCTGCTCGGCATCGTGCGAATAGAGTTCGTACGGCATCAGAAATTCCCCCTGAAGCGCTTGAAGTGAAAGCCGATGAAATAGGCGGTGAGGGCGATTTCGGTGGTCAATCCCGATACGACCCTATCCTCAGGCGGTGTCACCTCGCTCGGTTGACTCAGAGCGTTTTCAATAATGCTCTCGATCATCATACCAAACAGAGACCATGCAATGATTGCCATGAAAGCTACGGTGACGCCGCTGTGCCACATGCCGAGGGTGAAATCGTCAGTTCCACGGCGGAAGAACATATAGGCAAACGAGCCCATGACGGTGAATATGACGATCATTATGATCGGCAGCAGCCAGCCCGGCGCATCGAGTTCACCATCCGGGCCATAGAAAAGGACGGCGATGACGAAAACGCCAATCAGGGCCAGCGTGCCTGCATCCGCTGCACGTAAATAGCGATCGGCAAGTTTTTGGCGGTTTGAAACTGCACCTGGCTCGGCCATCACAATGCTCCCGTCAGGCGCTTGATGTTGAAGGTGAGATAGAAGGCGAGGAGCGAAAAACCACTGCCCGCCGCGTAGGAAAAGTTGTTTGCTGCTTCGCGGCCCTCATGAGCGGCATTAAACCCCTCCACTACACCGGCGGCAAATGGTCCAATAATCAGCCAACCGATGATCGCGGCGAAGGCGGCATTGGTCCCGGCGCTCCACAAGCTAAGCGTGTATTCGTCACTGCGGCGCGTGAAGAACATGACGGCCAGTGATGCGATCATCAAAACCGCACATATTGTGACAATCCCTTTCGGAAGCGAAAACAAGCTGGCGGCCATGCTTGCGAGAACACTAAGCAGTCCGACCAGCCCCATCGCTAGGTTGAGCGGAGCGCGGTTTTTGCGGGGTTTTGGTGAAGCCATGGTTTGTCTAATTTCCTTCGGGTGCCCCTCGCCGCAGACTTAGGGTGGACGCTGCGGCGAGAGACTGGCGTTAAGGCTTAAGAATTGCTGGTCGCGGCAGGCGTATCAGCGGTCAGCATCTTGACCGTTTTTGCGCCAACATTGCCAAGGCCGTATCCGGCGAAATACGCGAGGACTACTGCGCCGAGAAAGGCGAGAACGGTGCGGCGTGTGATTTGAATTTCCATGACGGGTTTTCCTCGGGTGTTTGAGCGGCTTGGGGACGGCTGCGGAAAGCTTCGTTGTGTTGGGGGCCGAAACCTTTGGGGGGGTATGCCGTCCCCATGACCGTTACCATTATCCTTCGAACGAAAGCTCGATCGAAGCGAAGCGAGTGGTATTGGCATCGGCGATTGCCAGTTCAACGCGGGGGTTGGCGGCATCTGTCAGCGAAGCGCGGCAAGCGGTTTCAACCTGACGAGAGGCGAGGTCGCGGCCACCACTGCGGCAAGCGCGGCGGATTGCGGTTTCAACGCGGTTGTCGAGGCGCTGCTGGTCTGCCTGGCTGGTCAGATCGAGATCGTTGGTCTGCACCGTGATGGTGACGTTTTCGCTGGCATCCTGCGCAGCAGCAGGTGCGGCAATTGCAGTGGTGATAGCGGCGATGGCGATGAGGGTCTTACGCATGATCAATGTCCTGTCTTCGGGTTAGAATGTCTTGCCAACCTTCCGTTATGTCAGGTTGCCCTTACTTTATGTCGCACCTTCTTTCCCATGTCAACAAGACCTGACAAAAAGTCATAAAGCACTGACTAACTCATCTAAATCATGCCGTATTTCAATGTGTTAGATTTTTCGAAAACAGCCAATCAGGCACAGCGAGAAGGCGCCGGAAGAAACGCCGCATCATCAAAATTTCCGAATATTGGCCCGAATCGAATCTAAAAACGGCAACTCGGTGCCTGGTGCCGATCAGTTGATTCGTGTCGCCGTAAGGCCGCGCGCCGCCAGCATGTTGAGCACGGAACTCTCGCCTTCGAAATGACCGGACCCGACAGCCAGCAGCACCGTGCCCGGCTGCTCCAGCCGCTCTTCCAGCCAGATCGCCCACGCAGCATTGCGGCGATCGAGCAGATTATAATCGAAGGCACGGGCAATTGCGCCGGTGCCCAGTCCGATGTTGAACTCTTCCGCCACTATCCCGCGCGCCCAATTGTGCTCTTCTTCCCAATAGGCGTCGCCCGAACGCTCGACGTAATCCGCGTCGAAAAACCGGGGAAGCGACTTGCCTTCCCATGCAATCAGACTGGCGTCGAGCTCCTGCAATATCTCCGAATTGTCGAGGCGAATCAGGCTGTACATCACTGCGCCCGCATCCTCGATCGAGATGATCGGCCGGCCATCGCGCATGAATTCCCGCTCCAGCACGGTTTCCACTCCGTAAGAAGGCGATGACCCGTCATATTCGCCGCCGGTCATCCCCAGGGTCAGCAGACCGAGCATCACGGGCATCGTGTCGACCGAGTCGAAATCCAGGCCGGACTTGCCGACCAGGTCCCTCCAACGGGCGTTCGCGGCGACGGAAAGCCTGCTGGACGTGGGCAGGCGGTTTTGCATGCGGGCGACAAGTTTGGAGTCCACATCGATTGCGCCGGGATCCTCGGCGTAGATGCTGCTTTCAACGACCAGCATATCTGCCGCCTCGATAATCTCATTCAACCGCGCGCTGCGCCACTGGAAGTCGCGGGGAAGCGCGTGGATCGTGCCGAACAAGTATATCGTGGTGTCTTCGTCCGACAATTCCCACAGCGCGGGCGAAGGTTCGTAATCCTGCGTAAATTCAAACTGGCTCTGTACCGGCGTGTCTTGCTGCTCCTGCGCCGCTGCGGGCAGGGCAAGGAACAGCGCCGTCAAAGCGGCGGCGGTGCAAGTCAGGGTTTGTCGGAATTTGTGCGATGCCATAGGGCGCAGTTGAGCCGCCATTCGGCACCTGTGTCAAGCATCTCGACCGCCTGCCATTGACGGTTTGAAAGCCATAAGGCACTGCGCCGCACCATGGAACGTAAGCCACAATCGTCCTTCCAGGACATGATCCTTGCCCTGCATGATTTCTGGAGCGCGCAGGGCTGTTTGATCCTGCAACCGTATGACATGCGGATGGGTGCCGGTACCTTCCACACCGCGACCACATTGCGCGCGCTTGGCCCGGAACCGTGGAATGCCGCCTTCGTGCAGCCATGCCGCCGTCCGACCGATGGCCGCTACGGCGAAAATCCGAACCGGTTGCAGCATTATTACCAGTATCAGGTCATCCTGAAGCCGAGCCCGTCCGACATTCAGGACCTTTATCTCAAAAGCCTCGGCGTGATCGGCATTGATCCTTTGAAACACGATATCCGGTTCGTGGAAGACGATTGGGAATCGCCGACACTGGGCGCATGGGGCCTCGGCTGGGAAGTCTGGTGCGACGGGATGGAAGTCACGCAGTTCACCTATTTCCAGCAGATGGGCGGCTTCGACTGCAAGCCCGTTGCGGGAGAGCTGACCTACGGGCTGGAACGCCTCGCCATGTATATCCAGGGCGTGGACAGTGTATACGACCTCGATTTCAACGGGCGCGGTGTTTCTTACGGGGAGGTGTTCCTCGAAAACGAGAAGCAAATGTCGAAGTGGAACTTCGAAGTCGCAGAGACTGACGCCCTGTTCGATCTGTTCGCCAAGGCAGAGGCGGAATGCCAGAACGCCATCGCCAATGATGTGCCCATTGCCGCTTACGAGCAGGCCGTGGAGGCCAGCCATGTATTCAACCTGCTGCAAGCGCGCGGCGTGATCAGCGTGCAGGAACGCGCCAGCTACATGGGCCGCGTGCGCGATCTGGCGCGCGGTTCCTGCGAGAAATACGCCGAGGTCATGGCGCCGCAGTGGCAGGCCAAATATCCGGAGTGGTCGCTATGAGTGATTTCCTCCTCGAAATCCGCTCCGAAGAAATCCCCGCACGGATGCAGGCTGGTGCGCGCAAAGAGCTGGAAAAGCTCTTTCGCCGCGAAATGGATGCTGCCGGCGTTTCCGTGGGCGATCTCACCATCTGGTCCACCCCGCGCCGCCTTGCGCTGATTGCGCGCGATCTGCCGGACGCTACCGAAGCCGTCAGCGAAGAGGCCAAGGGCCCGCCTGTTGGCGCTCCCGATCAGGCGGTTGACGGATTCTGCCGCAAGCTGGGCGTCGAACGCGGCGATCTTGAAGTGCGCGACATAAAGGGGCGCGAGACATATTTCGCGGTCAAGAATGTGCCGGGCCGCGCGATGACTGGGCTGCTGGCCGAAGCGATCCCGGCGATTATCCGCGATTTCAGCTGGCCCAAGTCCATGCGCTGGGGCGATGCCTCCATCAGCACCGAAAGCCTCAAATGGGTGCGTCCGCTCTCCGGCATCGTCGCGCTGCTGGGCGATACGATTGTGGAATGCGAAGTCCACGGCGTGACGAGCGGCGCGGTGACGCTGGGCCACCGTTTCCACCACTCCGGCGACATCACAATTGGCGGCGCGGACGATTACGCGGTGAAGCTGCGCGCGGGCCATGTGATCGTGGACCATGAAGAACGCGCCGCAATGATCCGCTCTGGCGCGGCGAAGGCCGCCTCGGACGCTGGCCTGACCCTTGTCGAGGACGAGGGGCTGGTGATCGAGAACGCAGGCCTGACGGAATGGCCCGTGCCGCTGCTCGGCCGGTTCGAAGACGACTACCTCGACGTGCCGCCCGAAGTTATCCAGCTGACCGCACGGGTGAACCAGAAGTATTTCGTGTGCGAAGACGGGCAGGGCAAACTTGCCAACGCCTTTATCTGCACCTCCAACATCGATCCGGTTGATCCGGCGGTGGTGGTGGACGGCAACCGCAAGGTGCTCGCCGCCCGGCTGAGCGATGCGCGGTTCTTCTGGGAGATGGATCGCAAGACTACGCTGTTCAAACACGCGCAGAAGCTGGAGCGGATCACGTTCCACGAGAAGCTGGGATCAGTGGCCGACAAGGTCGACCGCGTTGCCAAGTTGGCATCTTGGCTCGTTTCCGATGCCCGAGCGCCCAATGGGGACCACAATCTCGCCCGGCAGGCTGCGGAATTATCCAAATCCGATCTAGTCACCGAAATGGTCGGCGAGTTTCCCGAACTTGCAGGGACTCATGGGCGGTTACTACGCGCGAGCCGAAGGTTTGCCCGATGAAGTCGCCGACGCGATCCGTGATCATTACAAGCCGGTGGGTCAACATGATGAAGTGCCCACGGCGCCAATCACCGTTGCGGTGAGCCTTGCAGACAAACTTGATAATCTTTTCAGCTTTTTCAACATCGATATCCTGCCGACCGGTTCCAAAGATCCCTTTGCACTTCGCAGGGCGGCGCTCGGCTATCTTCGTCTGGTACAGGCAAACGGTCTTGAACTCTCTCTAGAGCAGGCAGCACAGGCTTGGGGCGGGCTTTCGCACTCCAAGCTTGGCACCCGAGTTGCTGATTTTCTTTCGGACCGCCTTGCCGTGCAGTTGCGCGATGAAGGCTTGCGGTATGACTTCATTGCGGCATCGCGCGAATGGAAGCACCAGACGGACAGCCGGACGGATCGCATCGAAGCAAGAGCGCGGGCGCTGCAAGCCTTCATCGAAACCGACAACGGCACCAACCTCCTCGCCGGATACAAGCGCGCGGCGAATATCCTCAAGAAAGAGGACTGGTCCGCAGAACCTGAGCACACCGGCGACGAAGACCCGCTGGAAAATGTCGACGATCCCGAAATGCGCGAAGTCTATGCCGCGCAGGTAGCCCAGCTTTCCTACACGCCCGAACCCGCCGAAAAAGCGCTGATCGACGCGCTGGACGAGGCCGAGCCGCAGGCTGCCGCCGCCATCGCGAAGGAAGACTTCGCCGCCGCCATGGCCGCGCTCGCTAGTCTTCGCGCGCCGATCGACGGGTTCTTTGAAAATGTGACAGTGAATGATGACGACGCTGCCAAGCGTGCATCGCGGTTGGGCTTGCTTGCGCGTTTCCGTGCTGCGGTGCACAACGTTGCGGATTTCTCCAAGATAGAGGGCTAGGGTGGATTTCATACGCAATGTGTCACCCGGCCTTGCGGCATGTATAATTGCATGAGAACATAGAGTTACAAGCGTTATCGAAAGTGACAGGGTGTCACCTTTGTCACCCTCCGAATTCAGGAAAGCGGCTTCACGGATGAACACAGTCTATAATTTCGGCGGCGGGGCAGCGCATGACGATCCCCGGCAGAAGGACAAGACTGTTACCGGCGGGAAGGGGGCGAACCTTGCGGAAATGGCGGGCATCGGCCTTCCGGTTCCCCCCGGCTTCACCATCACGACCGAGGAATCGGTGCGCTATCTGAATGAAGGCGAGGCCTTTTCGGACAAATTGCGCGCCGATGTTGCTGCCTCCATCGCCCATATCGAACGTGCAGTCGGCAAAAAATTCGGCGATCCGGCGGACCCGCTGCTCGTTTCCGTACGCTCCGGCGCGCGCGTTTCCATGCCCGGCATGATGGACACGGTCCTGAACCTCGGCCTGAGCGATGCAACGGTGGAAGGGCTGGCGAATATCAGCGGCGATGCGCGCTTTGCGTGGGACAGTTATCGCCGTTTCATCCAGATGTATTCCGACGTCGTGCTCGGCCTCGATCACGGATTGTTTGAAGAAGCGCTGGAAATTGCCAAGGAAGACCGCGGCTATTTCACCGATACAGAGCTGGAAGCCGAAGACCTGCAGGGGCTGGTCGCCGAATACAAAAGCATCGTGGAAAGCGAACGCGGCGCGCCATTTCCGCAAGATGTGCACGAACAGCTGTGGGGCGCCATCGCTGCTGTTTTTGAAAGCTGGGATGCGGACCGCGCAAAGGTCTATCGCCGGCTAAACAACATTCCGGGCGACTGGGGCACTGCCGTAAACGTGCAGGCGATGGTGTTCGGCAACATGGGCGAAACCAGCGCGACGGGTGTCGCCTTCACCCGTGACCCTTCGACCGGCGAGCGCGCCTATTACGGCGAATGGCTGGTGAACGCTCAGGGTGAGGACGTGGTGGCTGGCATCCGCACGCCGCAATATCTCACCAAAGCCCGCCGCCTGGCTGCGGGCGCAGAATTGCCGAGCATGGAAGAAGCCATGCCCGGTGCCTACGAAGAACTCGCCCGCGTGTTCGACCTGCTGGAACTGCATTACAAGGACATGCAGGACATCGAATTTACAGTGGAGCGCGGCAAGCTGTGGATGCTGCAAACACGTTCGGGCAAACGCACTGCCAAGGCGGCGCTGAAAATGGCGGTCGATATGGCCGGCGAAGGCCTGATCGACGAGGAAACTGCCATCCTGCGCGTCGATCCGATGGCGCTCGATCAGCTGCTGCACCCCACGCTGGACCCCGAAGCGCCCCGCGATGTGCTGGCGAAGGGCCTGCCGGCCTCTCCCGGTGCGGCATCGGGCAAGATCGTGCTCGATGCGGACACGGCAGAGCTGTGGGCAGGGCGCGATGAAGCCGTGGTTCTGGTCCGGGTCGAAACAAGTCCCGAGGACATTCACGGCATGCACGCTGCCAAGGGCATCCTGACGGCGCGTGGCGGCATGACGTCACACGCAGCCGTGGTCGCGCGCGGCATGGGGCGGCCCTGCGTTTCCGGCGCGTCTGCCGTTTCCATCAATCTTGCAGCACGCACGCTGCGCATTGGCGACCGCGAGTTGAAAGAAGGCGATGTCATCACGCTAGACGGGGCCAAGGGCGAGATCATGGCGGGGCAGGTTCCCACGATTGAACCCGCGCTTGACGGCGACTTTGGCGTGTTGATGGAATGGGCAGACAAACACCGCCGCATGGGCGTGCGCACCAATGCCGAAACACCCGCTGATTGCCGCACCGCGCGCGGCTTTGGCGCAGAAGGCATCGGGCTGTGCCGCACCGAACACATGTTCTTCGACGCAGGCCGCATCAGCGCCGTTCGCGCCATGATCCTGGCCGACGACGAAGCCGGACGGCGCACTGCTCTGGCACGGTTGCTGCCCGAACAGCGCGGCGACTTCGCCGAGATTTTCCGCACGATGGCGGGCCTGCCATGCACGATACGCCTGCTCGATCCGCCGCTGCACGAATTCATGCCAACGCGGGATGAAGAATTCGCCGACCTGGCCGATGATCTGGGTGTTGGTGTCGATCACCTGAAACGCCGCGCCAGCGAATTGCACGAATTCAATCCCGATGCTGGGCCATCGCGGCTGCCGGCTTGGCATCACCTTCCCCGAAATTTACGAGATGCAGGCGCGCGCTATCTTTGAGGCAGCGTGTGAAGTTACCGCTGACGGGGGCGACCCTGTTGTGCCCGAAGTCATGATCCCGCTTGTGGCAACGCGCAAAGAGCTCGAAATCCTGCGCAAGCTGGTCGACCGCGCGGCGGAAGAGGTCTTTGCCGAAAAAGGTGCGCGGGTCGAATATCTCGTCGGCACCATGATCGAATTGCCACGGGCCGCGCTAATGGCTGGTGAAATCGCGCATGAGGCACGCTTCTTCAGCTTCGGTACGAATGACCTGACGCAAACCGCGCTTGGCGTAAGCCGCGACGATGCAGGCCGTTTCCTTGGCCCGTATGTGGAGCAGGGAATCTACGCCCGCGATCCGTTTGTCAGCCTCGATATCGACGGTGTCGGCCAACTGGTCGAGCTGGCAGCAGAGCGGGGCAGGGCGACCACGCCCGACATCAAGCTGGGCATCTGCGGAGAGCATGGCGGCGATCCGGAAAGCATTGCCTTCTGCGAGAAAGTCGGCCTCGATTACGTCAGCGCATCGCCTTACCGCGTGCCGATTGCGCGGCTCGCGGCGGCGCAGGCAGCGTTACGTTCCGGCAAGTGAGCGGCGGCCTGTCAGCGTAATGATTTCAAACGCTTCACTGACTTTCCCGTCCTCATCAGCCATCGCCATGAAGGCATCGCGCGCCCGCTGAACGGCCGACCGGCTTAGCGGCGGACCGGGCGATGCAAGGACATTGCCGAGCGCATGTTCACGCAGGTCATCCACCAGGCGGTCGAAAGACGAATAGCGGACGGTCAATACGTGGCTGTCCACAACCGGATTATGCCACCCGGCACGTTGCAGCAGTTGCGGGCACGAACGCGGATCGATCAGCGGGTGCATCCGGGCAGCTGGCCTTTCCGGTTCGGCGTCGAACATGGCGCGGCGCAGTTTCGCAAGGCTGGCCCCGCCAACGAAGCAGGCGATGGCCAGGCCGCCGGGAACCAGAAGCTCGCGCATCTGGATCAGGGCACCGGGCAGGTCATTGACAGTGCCAAGACTGTTGATGCTGGCGACAAGATCGAAAGAGGCGGAAAGGGCGGAGGATGGAACGTCGAAATCCCGTTGGCCGGTAGTCTCAAACGTCGGTGCGCTTGGCCAATTTAAACGGCGCAGTTCTTCGCTGCCAAACCCGTCCAGCAGGATGTTCTGCGGTTCGAACCGGATGAAACCCAACCGGTCTTCGATATCTTCTGCGATGTGGGCAAACAGGAACGGGTCGGCGTTGCCGGAAGCCATCATCGCTTCGGCGCGTTCTCGGCGAACAATTTTCCTGCGGTTCGAGAAGATTGTCGGTGGTGCGCTTGCCATGCGTTCTTGCGTACAGACCAAGGGCAGTGCAGCATAGCCCGCAATGCAAACTTCCCGCCTCGTTTCAGAGACTTTCGCACCGCTGGTAGATTTGATCTATCCGCCGCGCTGCCCCCTGTGCGGCGACGGGCTGGCGGCTCAGAAGGGGCTGTGTTTCACATGTTGGCAAACGCTTTCGATTCCGGGGGAGCCCGCATGCAGAAAATGCCAACGGCCCTTCGTGGAGGTCAATCTGGAAGCTGCTTTGCCACCAGTTTCGCAGTCCGATGCCATTTGCGCGCCTTGCGCGGCATATCCGCCTCAGCATGACGGTATCGCTGCGGGCACGCTTTACAACGATACTGCGCGCCAGCTGGTGCTATCCTTCAAACACGGCGGCAGAATTGCACTAGCACCCATGTTGGCGCGGCTAATTGCGGCGCGCCTGCCAGAGATGGAAGGCAATTGGCTGGCCGTACCAGTGCCGCTTCACAGGTTCCGGTTGTGGCGCCGCGGATACAACCAATCAGCCTTGCTTGCGCGGGAAATCAGCAAGATCACCGATGTGCGACTGGTGGTGGACGGACTGCTCCGCACACGCGCAACTCCTGCTCTTGGCGGGCTGGGGAGGCATGAGCGCGCAAAAACATTGAGCGGCGCGATACTTGCGAATGCGAAACGTCAGGCGGCAATCGATGGCGCGAACATCCTGCTGGTCGACGATGTCCTTACCAGCGGCGCGACCAGTGATGCGTGCGTGGCCGCGCTCAAGAAAGCAGGCGCGCGAAAAGTGATGATAGGTTGCTTCGCCCGAGTGCTGGACGAGGCTCTGTAACAAAATGGCCTTCCCCAAAAACAAAACGCCCGGAGGTATCCCCCCGGGCGTTCGCGTGACGATATCGCTGGAACCTCGCGCCACCCCCCAGCGGCGCGGCAGTTCCAAACCCTCATGAACCGGGACGAAGTTGTTTCTGAACCCGTTTCCTCCCATTCCCTGGCACGCAATGTGTCATGAAACGACAGCCAGCCCGTCAAGCCGAAGCGCCTCTATTTCACTGTATGGTTTCCGATTAAACCGGTTTTTGGCATATGATAGATTTTGACACGCTTCTGTGATTATCGTGCAACAAAACAGTATGCGTTTCGCAACCCAGTTTCCCATTCGAAAAGGCCAGGATTATCTCCAGCAACGATCAGAATGACCGCACGATGCGAGAGCATGGCTCTGACTTCATGCCCAAATACGATGCCGCCGGTTTGCTGAGCGCGGTGGTGCAGGATTCAAAGAGTGGCGAGATCCTGATGCTCGCCTTCATGGATGAAGAAGCGTTGGCAGCAACGCGGTCATCCGGAGAAGCGCATTTCCACTCCCGCAGCCGCGGCAAGCTTTGGAAGAAGGGAGAAACGTCAGGCAACGTACTCAAGGTCGTGGACATCCTGGTCGACTGCGACCAGGACGCCTTGATCCTTAAGGTACGGCCAGCAGGACCCGCGTGTCACACTGGCGCGAGAAGCTGTTTCTATCGAAAGATCGAAGGCGACCGTTTGGTGGCAAGGTAACGACCCTGCTTAACAGCTCCTTCGAGGTCGAGCTTGATACGGTCCGGCAATAACGGCGCGGGAATTACTCGGTCGGCAAGAAATCCGGAACCGACAAATACCGCTCGCCGGTGTCATAATTGAAGCCGAGTACACGCACGCCAGCGTCAAGCTCTGGCAATTTCTTGGCAATTGCGGCCAGAGTTGCGCCTGAACTGATGCCGACAAGCAGCCCTTCCTCGGCAGCGCAGCGGCGCGCCATATCCTTGGCGGCTTCTGCCTCGACCTTGATCGCGCCGTCGATGGACTGGGTGTGGAGATTGCCCGGGATGAAGCCCGCGCCGATCCCCTGAATGGGGTGGGGCCCAGGCTGGCCGCCTGAAATGACTGGCGAAAGCTCCGGTTCGACAGCGTAGGAGCGAAGGTGCGGCCAGCTTTTCTTCAGTTCCTCTGCGCAGCCTGTCAGGTGCCCGCCGGTGCCGACACCGGTTATCATAACGTCGATGGGGGTATCCTTGAAATCATTCAGGATTTCCTGCGATGTCGTGCGCACATGCACTTCGACATTGGCTGGGTTTTCGAACTGCTGCGGCATCCATGCGCCATCAATTGTACCGACAAGCTCCGCTGCTCGCTCCAACGCGCCTTTCATGCCTTTTTCCTTCGGCGTCAGGTCAAAACTTGCGCCGTAGGCAAGCATCAGGCGGCGGCGTTCAAGGCTCATGCTTTCGGGCATGACGAGGATCAGCTTGTAGCCCTTGACCGCTGCCACCATGGCAAGGCCGATACCGGTATTGCCGCTGGTCGGTTCAACAATTGTTCCGCCCGGCTGCAGATCGCCTGATTGCTCCGCCGCCTCTACCATGGCGAGGGCGATACGGTCCTTGATGGAGCCGCCGGGATTGGCCCGTTCGCTTTTCACCCAGACCTCATGATCGGGAAACATGCGCGACAGGCGGATGTGCGGTGTGTTGCCGATGGATTGGAGAACAGTGTCGAACTTCATGGGTCAGGCCCCTTCTTTCGCAGCTTTGGTGGTCGGTTCTTGTGATGTGTTCTCTTGCAACTCTTCAGGCGGGTCGAAGGTCCGCGTGGTTCGCAAAACAGGGAATAGGCCGGTCCACGCCGCAACAGTCACGATGGCGCCGGCGCCCCCTGCCACTACGGCGGCTACCGGGCCAATCAGGAAGGCAAGGCTGCCAGAGAAAAAATCGCCGAATTCATTGCTGGCGCTGATCGTCATCAGCGACACGGCGGAAACCCGCCCGCGCTTGTCATCGGGCGTGTGCAACTGGATCAGAGACTGGCGGATATAAACGCTGAACATGTCCGCAGCGCCCACGATAAAAAGCATGGCGAGTGACAGCGGCATCGACTTGGAAAGGCCGAACACGATGGTTGCCGCGCCAAAGATAAAGACTGCTCCCAGCATTTTGGGTCCGACATTGTTTTTCAGCGGGCTGAAAGAGAACCATAGCGCGGTCAACGCGGCACCAATGGCCGGGGCCATCGCCAATTGGCTGAGCCCGCTTGCGCCGACTTGCAAGATATCCCTCGCGTAGACCGGGAACAGTGCCGTCGCACCGGCCAGAAACACGGCGAACAGATCCAGCGTGATCGCGCCAAGCACCATCTTGTTGCGCACCACATACACCAGGCCTTCACGGATTTGGCGCAGCGGCTTATCCGTGCTGCGCGGCGATCCCCGCGGCACTTCTCCGATAAAGCTGTAGCGCGATTATGGAGCAGCCGAACAAACCCGCAGCGACCGCGTAGGGAAGATACGGCACAACCTCATACAGGACACCGCCGACTGCCGGGCCGACAATCATGCCGACTTGCCACGCAATCGACGACAGGGCGATAGCGTTGGGCAAGATCGCCTTGGGCACCAGATTTGGGGCGAGGGCGGAAAACGCAGGGCCTGCAAAGGCGCGCGCGATGCCAAGGAATACCGCGACGGTGTAGAGGACCGGAAGCCCGATCGCGTCGTTCCAGGTGAACAGCGCCAGCGTGCCTGCGCACAGCAATTGCAACATGACCATCACGCGCCCGAGATTGCGGCGGTGGAAGCGGTCTGCTGCAAGGCCGGTGAATGGCGTAAGAAGGAACAGCGGCACAAATTGCAGAAGCCCGATGAGCGCAAGTTGCCCCGATGCCTCTCCCACACTCATCCCGCCATCGCGCGCGAGATTATAGGTCTGCCAACCGATGATCAGCAGCATCGAATATTGCGCCAGCGTCATCGTCAACCGCGCAGCCCAATAGGCGCGGAAGTTGGCGATGCGGAAGGGGTGCGTGTTTCGGGTGTCTGTTGTGGTCACACCAGCGCCATGGCAGCGCGGGTAGATTCTGCCAAGCTAGCTAATGTTGCGGTACCAGAAGTCTAACGGCGACCGCGAAGCGCGGGGTTGGGTTGCATTTCCGAAATCATCAACTGGAAATCGTCGAGCCGCAGGATGCGTTCGAACTGAAAACCGGCGCGTTCTTCCGCCAGCCAGATGCAATAGGCCTCAATCCGGCCAACGGCGGGCAGGCGGATGATCAGGCGATCCCCGCGGCTGATATTTTCAGCTTCGTCGATCATGAAACCATGCGCCGATATGTTCGACACGTGCAGTTTCACATCGCCGTGCATCAGATGCTCGGCGATGACGTTAGTAGTCGACCGGATGCCGCGATGCGCGCCGCATATCGGTTACAGACAATTGTGCGCCCGCTGCCATTTTCCCAATGCTCCCGTTGATTGGTGAATACTGGGGTATGCGCGCAAATGGTGGATATTGTGTAAAATCAGCCTTTACGCAAAATGGCGTGGCGTTTCTTGCCCAGGCTGAGACGCAGTTCCGCGCCGTCTGCCGGCTGCTCTATCAGGAAGCCCGGGTCGGCGATTGCCGCATCGTCAAGTTTGACCGCGCCTTCCGCGATCTTTCGCTTGGCTTCTCCGTTGGATGCAGTGAACCCGAGCGCGGTCAGCGCCGCGCCAACGCGGATACCCTCTGCCGGGATATCCAGCACGGGCAAATCTTCACCCATTCCGCCGCCTGCAAAGGTCTGCTCCGCCGTTGCTCGCGCAGACTTCGCCGCTTCATCACCGCGAACAAGCTTGGTCACTTCATCTGCCAACACGGTCTTGGCCTGGTTGATCTCGCTGCCTTCCAGCGCCTCCAGACGGGCGATTTCATCAAGCGGGAGGTCGGTGAACAGCTTCAGGAAGCGGCCCACATCGCGGTCATCCGTGTTGCGCCAATATTGCCAGAAGTCATATCCGGGCAATTGAGCTTCGTTCAGCCACACCGCTCCTGCTGCAGTCTTGCCCATCTTGGCGCCATCGGCGGTGGTCAAAAGCGGAGTGGTCAGGCCGAACAATTCGAACCCTTCCATGCGTCGGCCAAGTTCCATGCCGTTGACGATATTGCCCCACTGGTCGCTGCCGCCCATCTGCAAACGGCAGTCATAGCGGCGGGCCAGTTCCAGAAAATCATATGCCTGCAGGATCATGTAGTTAAATTCGAGGAAAGTCAGCGGCTGTTCGCGCTCGAGCCGCAATTTTACCGAATTGAAGGTCAGCATCCGGTTCACAGTGAAATGCGGGCCAACATCGCGCAGCAGTTCGATGTAACCCAGCGCGCTTAGCCATTCGTCATTGTTGACCATGATTGCATCGGTTGGGCCATCACCGAATGTCAGCAGCCGTTCGAACACGGTGCGGATCCCGGCGATATTGTCATCAATATCTGCAGAGGTCAGCATCTTGCGGCTTTCATCCTTGCCGGACGGATCGCCGATCTTGGTTGTGCCGCCGCCCATCACCACAATCGGCTTGTGACCGCTTTGCTGGAGTCGCCGCAGCATCATGATCTGCACCAGCGAACCGACATGCAAAGACGGAGCGGTGGCATCGAAACCGATGTATCCGGGAACGGTCTGTCGCGCCGCTAGGGCGTCCAGTCCCGCAGCGTCAGTCGTCTGGTGGACATATCCGCGTTCATTCAGCACTCGCAGCAAATCAGATTTGTAAGTTGTCATATCGGGGGATCTGGCACCTTAGTTAATGTTTGGGGGCGAGTAGCACGGGGAGTCCTGCTTGCAAACGCATGAACTGGTGGCACATGCCGCTCATCCGCCACTTTCCATTCGCCGGGTGGAAGCGCGTATCCTTTCAATGACAGATGCGTGGATGCGCGTGCGCTGGCGCATAGACGGACCGGACAGACTGGTCATTCCGCCATTTGCCGGGCGAGGCCGGGCAGACGAGCTGTGGAAGGCCACATGCTTTGAACTGTTCATTATGCCCAAGGACGGAACGCCTGCGTACAGCGAATTCAATATGTCGCCTTCGGAACGCTGGGCGGCCTATGATTTCGATGATTACCGGGACGGTATGCGCGAGAGAGATTTTTCGCGCGAACCCGATTGTGTGATGCGCAGCGGACAGTCGATCGCCATCTTCGATGCTGCACTCCCGCGCCTGCAATTGCCGGGACCGCCATGCGCGGTCGGCCTTGCTGCGGTGCTGGAGGAGGAGGGCGGCGTTAAAAGCTACTGGGCGCTGACCCACACCAAGGATGAGCCGGATTTTCACGATCCTGCTTGCTTCACAGCCGGACTTGCGCGAACCCGCGCTGCATGAAATTTGGAATTGATCGGCTGCTGGCCGAACCCGAGCTGCGAAAACCTCTTGAAGGCAAGCGCGTTGCGCTAGTCGCGCATCCTGCTTCCGTCACGGCAGACCTGACCCACAGCCTCGACGCGTTGATCGCGGCGGGCATCAACGTCACCAGTGCTTTCGGTCCGCAGCACGGGCTGAAGGGCGACAAGCAGGACAATATGGTCGAAACCGCGGACGAGACCGATCCGTTCTACGGCATACCGGTTTTTTCGCTCTACGGTGAAGTCCGCCGCCCAACCGGTCAAATGATGTCGAGCGCCGACGTTTTTCTGTTCGATTTGCAAGATCTTGGTTGCCGTATCTACACCTTTGTCACAACATTGCTGTATCTGCTGGAAGAAGCACAGAGGCACGGCAAAAGCGTGTGGGTTCTTGATCGTCCCAATCCCGCGGGCCGTCCCGTTGAAGGCACACTGCTGGAGCCGGGGCAGGAAAGTTTCGTCGGTGCAGCTGCCATGCCCATGCGACACGGTCTGACAATGGGCGAAATGGGCCAATGGTTCATCCGCCACTTCGATCTGGACGTCGATTACCGCGTCATCACGATGCATCATTGGCTTCCCGAAGGTCCTGGCTTCGGCTGGCCGGAAAACCGCGTCTGGATCAACCCCAGTCCCAATGCCGCGAATGTAAACATGGCTCGCGCGTATGCTGGCACTGTCATGCTGGAAGGAGCGACCTTGAGCGAAGGTCGGGGTACGACGCGCCCGCTGGAAGTGCTGTTTGGCGCGCCCGATGTGGATGCGAAGGCAGTGCTCGCAAAAATGCACGAGCTCGCCCCCGAATGGTTGGCGGGATGTGCGCTACGCGAATGCTGGTTCGAACCCACGTTCCACAAGCATGCAGGATCCCTGTGCAATGCATTGATGATCCACGCGGAAGGTCCGTTTTACGGGCACGATATTTTTCGCCCGTGGCGACTACAGGCGCTTGCGTTCAAGGCGGTCCGCTTGCTGTATCCGGAATACCCTCTGTGGCGGGGCAAGGACTTCAAGTACGAATATACCGATGATGTTCTCGCCATTGATGTGATCAATGGCGGGCCTTCCTTGCGTGAGTGGGTCGATAATCCTGCATCCACTCCAGGCGATCTTGATGCGCTGGCCGCGCCAGATGAAGCGCAGTGGCGTGAAAGCGTGGCAGACCTGTTGCTTTATTGAGCGGGAATGGGCCTTAGCGGTCCTTCCGTGGGCAGCGGCAGAGAACGGACATCGCCGTCGCCGACCAGCAGGACGTCACACCCGTCGATATCGTAATCGACGGCCTTGAACAGGATCGGCCCATCGGGATCGGCAGCCCGGCGGTCAAGCGGAGGCAGGCCGCGTTCCTGACGCACCAGCTCGATCGTATCGGTGCAACTTCCAAGCGTCTGCAATTGGTCGACCAAGGCCGGATAGTCCAATGCAGGTGCGCGATCAGCATCCAGCAGGCCGTCATCAAACTCCGGCAAGTCGCTATTAGCGCCAAGCAGCGGCACAGCGAGCATTGCAGCCATCGAGGGCAGTGCATTTTTCATGATCAATGACCTCCATTTTTGGCAATAATCTAGCACAAATGGTTTTTTTCGCCAAGATCGCTCGCGGCACGGCTTAACCCGATTTTTGCGCTTGGGCGCTATGGGCCAGGGCCATGGGTCACGAGCTTCCCCTGCACGCACAGACGGCTGATTGGATTACCTGCAATCTCTGCGGATCGTCGCGGCACGATCATCTTTTTGCCAAGCGCGGATACGATCTGGTGCGGTGCAAGGATTGTGATCTGGCCTATGTCGCCAATCCGCCCGATGCGAAGGGTATCACGGCCATATATACGGCCAGCTCCTCTTATCATGATCGCCTGCTCGACAATTCTTCCAGCGAATTCGCGAGGCAGAGCGCTATTGCGCAGCAGCATATCGCGATCCTCCGGCAGTTTCGTCCTGAGCTTGCGGGCCTTAAGGTCCTTGATATCGGGTGTTCCTCGGGGATTTTTCTGGATGCGGCGCGCACGGCGGGCATGATCCCTTCCGGTGCCGAGCTATCGCCAGAGACGTCGGCCTATGCGAGCAATGAATTTGGGCTGGAAGTTCACCATGGCGATTGGCGCGGTGCGGGCTATGCCGATGAAAGTTTTGATGTCGTCACTCTATTCGACGTAATCGAGCATTTGCCTGATCCCGCAACAGAACTGGCCGCGATCCGGCGCCTTCTCAAACCCGGCGGCCTGTTGCTCCAATCTACTCCGGACATCGACGGGCTGTTTCCACGGGCGTCATATTCGCTGGCCAAAGTCCTGAACTATTGGCCGCATCCGGAACCTCCGCATCATCTGTTCCAATTTTCTCATGCAACGCTTTCGGCGATGACACAGAAGGCTGGCTTTACCGTCGCGGGAGCGCACCACACCGCCATTGACCTCGCCTACATCTTTGGAACGAGGAAAAGCTGGAAAGACAGCCCCAAGATGCTCGCTTATGCTGCGCTTTTCGCACCCGTCGCTGTAGTCGGAAAATGGATTGGCAAGGGCGACTGGCTATACCTCGGCGCAACGCGCGACTGATCCTATTCTGGCAAGGCAGTCGCGGCAGGTAAATTTTCCATACGAAAAGCCACACGGACGAAAACATCGCGCTCTGTATCCGGAGCATCGGCCGGCACCGGCGTTTCAGGCACAGGCTGCTGCTGCATGCCAGCTTGCTGTTTCGGAGCGGCTGGCTCAGGCGCGGCCACTGGGGGCGCGCTGAATGGTTCGAACCGCGCGCGTTCACGCAAGGCGCGGCACACTCCGACAGCGGCCGGGCGAAGGAACTGCGCAGGCTCAACTTCACTGCTGTTACCCACAGTGCATCTGGTTACAGATCCATCGGGAATAACCGCCAGATAGGCAGCGATTATTCCGCTGACGTTTTCGCCGCGGAACAGTTCGCGTGGTAGATCATCCTGCATCACCCATTCGCCTTCGCCGATGGGCCGAATGCCGCTGTTTGGTGCAAGCGATGTGGCGATGGAAAGTGACGGCAGTTCGTCGGATATAGAAACTGGTTCTGTTTCGGGCGCAGCAGGTTCAGGCACATTTGGCGAAGGGGCTGAAGAAGGCTCACCCGAGGAACTGACGGCCTTGACCTCTCCCTGTGAAAGTCCTGCAAATTCGCCCAGCATCATCCCGCCGAAAACCGCAAGCGCTGCTGCCGCTATCAGGCCCAGGACGACCCACGTGATTTTTTTTCCGCCTTCAACCATGTTGTCCCTTACCTGACAGCGATGCGCAGGACGCTACGATAGCCATGTGCGGCGCACCACCCTGCAATCCGTGAAATTCGTGCAGGTATCACCGGATGAGCGCAATCGCCCGCATGGCAATTAAATTGAGTTGCTGCTGATCGACCTCGGCGTCTGGATTGTTCCAACCGATGGTGACGACCGACCAATTGCCCTCTGTGTCTTGCAAAAGGTAGCTGAAGTTCAGCACCCCCGGTTCCGAACCGCCTTTGAAACCCACGTAATTCCAGCGGGTCAGCTCTGTATCGGGCACCGCCGGATTGACGCCCATTACGCCCAGCGCGGTTTCGTCTCCCGAAGACCGCAAACGGTTGAACAGGCGGGCGATGTCATTGGCAGATGCAAACCATTCAATGTCGATATTGTTCGGTCCGTCTGTGAATGCTGCCATGATCTCGCTTTCGGATCTTTCCACTGCGCCCAGCGCATCAAGCATGGTGAGACGATCTTCCATCGAGGCGTTGCGGAATTCCGCAATTGCCGATCCGCCACCCGATTTCAGCAAGAACAATTCGCGCGTATTCATGAAAGGGCGCAAGGTATCGGGGTCGGAGTGGCCGGACGCGGCGACTTCCGCCTCGATTGCATCCCGGCCCAGCAGCGCGATCAATTGATCCGTTGCCGTGTTGTCGCTGATGGAAATCATCAATGTCGCGAGGGTGTGCAGTGTGACCGGTGAATTCTGCGGCCAGTCCTGCAGTATCCCGCTCGGGAAACTGCTTTGCGTCAGCGGGATCACCTCGTCCCAGCTGTGTTCACCCGCAGCGATTGACCGGGTGAGTGCAGACAGGACGTACAGCTTGAACGTGGAACCGAGACCCAGAGGCATGTCCGCATTGTGGGCAATGATGGGATCGCTGCCGTCCAGACGGGCCGCCAGCAGGTTTGCGTTGCCGGGGAGGGCGGCCACTGCTTCCTCCACTGCCTGCGCAGTATCATTTACCGGCTCCACCCCCCTGATCAGAAAGCCATACACGTAATTCGGTTGAGCAGGCTCAAGCTGCATAACGGTATCGGCAAGTCCGCGTTCGAACCGGATGCTGAGCTCGGCCGCATTCTCGGAAACCGGATTGACAGCTTCCAATCCGATAAGTGGGCCGAATTGCGCCTCTAATTGCGCATTGATGCTGCGGAATTGCTCTTCTGGAACCTGGTCGCGAAACGACTCCGCAAACACCATGTCATACGCCATGTCCCCGCGCATTACGGCTATGATATTCTCGGCGCGCTGGGTCACCTGCGTCGATACCGGCGCAGCCGTTGCCTGCTCGTCTTGCGCTTGCACCATCACTGGGGAGAGCATCAGGGCGGACAGGGCAATCAGAACGCGGTACATGGGCAAATCCTCCGTTGAACAGGCCGCCAACATGCAGGTCATATGTGCGGCGGGTCAATCACCGCAGCGCAAATCTGGCGAATTATCAACCCAATCGGTCAGTCCGATCTGACTGACGCCGAAGTCCGCTATTCGGTCTAGCGTTGAGGCATCCGATCACGCATCGATCATGTCGCGGTCGAGTTCGCCTGCGCGGTTCTGGATGAAATTGAACCGGTGTTCCGGATTGCGGCCCATCAATTGATCGACCAGTTCCTTGACGGCAAACCTCTGCTCATTCTGCTCTGGCAAAGTGATGCGGATCAGGCTGCGGGTTTCCGGCGCCATCGTGGTTTCGCGCAATTGACCGGGGTTCATCTCGCCCAGACCCTTGAACCGGCTGACTTCGACCTTCTTGCCTTTGAACTCGTTCGCCTCGATCTCCGCACGGTGTTCGTCGTCGCGGGCATACAGGCTCTCCTTGCCAGCCGTCAGACGATAGAGCGGCGGCTGCGCGAGATAGAGGTGACCCTTGCGCACCAGATCGGGCATTTCCTGAAAGAAGAACGTCATCAACAAGGTGGCGATATGCGCGCCGTCGACGTCCGCATCTGTCATAATGACCACGCGGTCGTAACGCAGGTTTTCCGCATCGCAATCTTTGCGCGTTCCGCAGCCAAGCGCCAGCGCAAGGTCGGCGATTTCACTGTTTGCGCGGATCTTGTCGTTGGTGGCGCTGGCGACGTTCAGGATTTTTCCGCGAATGGGCAGGATTGCCTGCGTCTTGCGGTTACGCGCCTGTTTGGCGCTGCCACCTGCGGAATCGCCCTCGACGATAAACAGTTCTGTCTCACCGTCCGTTTCGCCGCTGCAATCCGTCAGTTTTCCGGGCAGGCGCAACTTCTTAGCATTGGTTGCAGTCTTGCGCTTGATTTCGCGTTCCTGCTTGCGCTTGAGCCGCTCTTCCATCCGCTCCATGACAGAGCCAAGCAGCGCTTTGCCGCGCTCCATATTATCCGTCAGGTAGTGATCGAACCGGTCGCGCACCGCGTTTTCGACAAGCCGTGCCGCCTCGGGGCTGGTCAGACGATCCTTGGTCTGGCTCTGGAATTGTGGGTCGCGGATGAAGACGCTGAGCATGATTTCAGCGCCCGTCATCACATCATCGGCCGTCAGGTCCTTGGCCTTCTTGATGCCGGTCAGGTCGCCAAAGGCGCGCAGGCCCTTGGTCAGAGCCGCGCGAAGGCCTGCTTCATGCGTCCCGCCATCGGGCGTTGGCACGGTGTTGCAATACCAGCTGGTCGCACCGTCGGACCATAGCGGCCAGGCGATAGCCCATTCCACACGGCCATTTTCCTCGGGAAATTCCTGCGTACCGGTGAAGAACTCCGCCGTTACGCACTCCCGGTCGCCAACCTGTTCCTTCAGATGATCGGCCAATCCGCCGGGGAATTGGAAGACAGCTTCTTCCGGCACGTCATCGGATGCGAGCGAGGGTGCGCATTTCCAGCGGATTTCAACACCGGCAAACAAATAGGCCTTTGACCGGGCGAGCTTGAAAAGCCGAGCAGGCTTGAACTTACGATCACCGAATATCTCGGTGTCAGGAACGAAGGTGACCGTGGTGCCTCGACGATTGGGAGTGTCACCGATTTTGGTGAGGCCTCCTTGCGCATGGCCTTTCGAAAACTCCTGCGCGTAGACTTCCTTGTTGCGCGCAACTTCGACGCGCGTGAGACTGGACAACGCATTCACCACGGAGACGCCGACGCCGTGCAGTCCGCCGCTGGTGGCGTATGCCTTGCCGGAGAACTTACCGCCCGAATGCAGCGTGGTCATGATGACTTCCAGCGTCGACTTGCCGGGAAACTTGGGATGCTCGTCCACCGGCATACCGCGGCCATTGTCCACGACGGTCAGCCGGTTGCCTTCTTCCAGATACATCTCGATCCGGTTGGCATGACCTGCGACAGCCTCGTCCATGGAATTGTCGAGCACTTCTGCCGCCAGATGATGCAGCGCGCGGTCGTCTGTGCCGCCGATATACATGCCCGGTCTACGACGGACAGGCTCAAGCCCCTCCAACACTTCGATCGAGGAGGAATCATAATCGCCGCCGCTTGCAGGAAGCTTTTCAAACAGGTCTTCACTCATGCTCACAGCTATAGGCTGAGGGAATCCCCAACCACAAGCAATCTGAAGCGGTTATCCGACCTAGAAGCCAGTGGGGGCAGGATCGACGACCGTGAAAGCACCATTGCCAACCTGCCGCACTTCGAAGGCCCGCTCGCCCAAACCATTGCTGTTGAACCGGATCGGCCCGTCAAGGCCCAGGAAGCCGCCTTCGTCTGTCAGCAAGCCTTCCGGCAGGGCGCGCCCCGGACGCCAGTCGCGGGTCAGTCTCAGCGTCAGGAGCACCGCATCATAGCCGAGCGTAGCAATACGGTAAGGCTGGTTGCCGAAGCGCGCGTTGTAACTGTCCGAAAACTGGCGATAGCGTTCGTCCGGCACGGCAGAGAACCACGCACCGCGCATCGCAGGAAGGCGGGTGAGGCTGTCCTCCCGGCTCCACAGTTCGGTCCCGATCAGGGACGGGAGGGCGTCGCCCGCATCCTTCAAGCGAGGAGCTGCCATGGCAGAAAGGCGTGGCGCCATCAGCAATCAGGACGGTATCGAAACCGCCTGTCTGGGAGAGCCGGTCCGCTGCGCTCAGGATCGAAGTGTTGCCTCGGTCATATCGCTCCACCGAAACCACCGTGCCGCCATACTGGGAAACCGCGCGATCAAGCGCGGCAAGCGCGCGATTGCCATAATCGCCGCGCGGTGCGAGAGCGCCAAAATTGCGGGCTCCCTGGGTGACTGCGAATTGGACTGTCCGCTCGATCGACTGGTCGGGAATGTGGCCCATCACGAATACATCGTTACGGGCAACCGTCGTGTCGTTGGAGAAGGTCAGCAGCGGAACGTCAGCCGGGCGTGCCTGCGCCAGAACATCGCCCACGTTGTCACGCATGAGCGGGCCGAGGATGAGGCGATTGCCATCATTTATGGCGCGGCTTGCCGCTGCGCCTGCGCCGCCGGCGGTATCATATGTGGTGATACGAAGGTTGTCCGCGCCGGTATCCAGCAAAGCCATCGTGGTCGCATTGGCAATCGACTGGCCCACATCGGCATTCGCGCCGGACAGGGGCACCAGCAGCGCAATACGGTGACGATCGGTATCTGTCGGCAGTACGCCCGCGCTGGGGCCGGCTACCGGCGCATCAGCCACAGGAGGTCCGCTGCCGGCCATATTGCCATCTGCATTGGGAATGACCGCGCAGCCAGCCAGGGCCATACTGCCCAGGCCCACCACAAGGAGGCGCTTCAAATTACCGAACATGCTTGCCGTCTCCGCTATCTTTCGTCCAAGAGGCGCGCGTGACCCATGACGGCGACCCTCTCTCTCCCGGCCTCTATATAGTCGCCACGCCGATTGGCAATCTTGGCGACATCACCGTTCGGGCAAAGGATGTGCTGTCGCGGTGCGACGGGATTGCCTGCGAAGATACGCGCGTCACGCAGAAATTGATCCGGCATCTGGGCATCTCGAAGCCGCTGTGGCGCTATGACGATCACTCCGCCCCGAATGACCGCGCACGTTTGGTCGAATCCATGCGGGACCGTGCCGTGGCGTTGGTCAGCGATGCAGGAATGCCGCTCGTGTCGGACCCCGGATATCGGCTGGTAAAGGACGCAAAGGCCGCAGAAATCCCGATAACAGCACTACCGGGCGCGAATGCTCCGCTTACCGCACTGGCGCTTTCAGGCCTGCCCAATGACCGCTTCATGTTTGCCGGTTTTCTGCCGAACAAGGACAAGGCGCGGCGCGACATGCTGGCCGAACTGGCCGATATTCGCACGACGCTGATCTTCTTCGATACTGCTCCGCGTCTGACCAAAAGCCTTGCCGTGATCGACGAAGTGCTGCCCGGACGCGAGGTCGCGGTAGCACGCGAATTGACCAAAATTTACGAGGAATGCCGCACCGGCAGCGCGCAGGACTTGATCGCTCACTACACTGCGCACCCGCCACGCGGCGAGATCGTCCTGCTGATTGGCCCGCCGCCGGAGGTAGAAACCAGCGCCGATGATGCGGATGCGATGCTGCGCGAACTGCTGGAAACCGAAAAGGCATCCAAGGCAGTGGCGCAGGTCGCCAAGGTAACCGGGCTGGACCGCAAGGTGCTTTATGCCCGCGCGATGGAATTGAAAGGCGAATGAAGCGGCAGACGGCAGAGGCGCGTGGTCGCAAAGCCGAAGATGAAGCTGCCGATTGGCTTGAAGCGCAAGGCTGGGAAATTCTCGCCCGCCGCGTGAAAGTGAAAGCCGGCGAAGTCGATCTGATCGCCCGCCGAGACAGCCTGATTGCATTTGTCGAAGTGAAATGGCGTGCCAAGGCAGCCGACCTTGACCATGCAATCGACGAATTCCGCCTGCGCCGCGTTGCCGCCGCTGCCGAAGCTGTCGCGCATGAATACGCACAAGATGGCGAAGATTTGCGGGTGGACGTAATCCTGCTTGCACCAGGCACACCGCCTCGCCACATCGAAAATGCCTGGATGCCATAAGGAAACCCGCATGAGCCTACGTGTCGCCGTTCAGATGGACCCGCTTGAAAGTATCAATATCGCCGGAGACTCCAGCTTTGCACTGATGCTGGCCGCGCAGGACCGCGGGCATTCCTTGTGGCACTATGACGTCAGCACGCTCTCCTGGCAGGACGGAAAGGTTTGCGCCTGGGCCCGGCCCGTCACTGTCCAGCGCGTGGAGGGCAATCATTTCGACGCTGGTGCCTTGGCCAAAATCGACCTTGGCAAAGACATTGACGTCATACTGATGCGGCAGGATCCGCCGTTTCATCTTGGCTATATCAGTTCAGCCCTGTTGCTGGACCGGCTGAAAGGCCAAACGCTCGTCAGCAACGATCCGCGCGAAGTCGTGAATGCGCCTGAGAAAATGTATGTTCTCGATTACGCGCATTTCATGCCGCCGACGCTCATTACCCGCGTTCTTGACGACGTGCGCGATTTTCAAGCCGAACATGGCGCGGTGGTGGTCAAACCGCTGCACGGCAATGGCGGCAAGGCGATTTTCAAGATCGACGCTGATGGCACAAACATCTCCGCCCTGTTCGAAGTCTTCAACCAGACCTGGCCGGAGGCGCATATGGTGCAGCCGTTCCTGCCCAGCGTCTCCGAAGGCGACAAGCGGATCGTGCTGGTCGATGGCGAGATTGCCGGCGCAATCAATCGCAGGCCGGGCGCAGGGGAGTTTCGTTCCAACCTTGCGCAAGGCGGATCGGCAGAGGCAACTCAGCTGACTAACCGCGAGCAGGAAATTTGTGACGCCATGGGACCGGACCTGAAGCGGCGCGGGCTGACATTCGTCGGCATCGACGTGATCGGCGGTGAATGGTTGACCGAAATCAACGTGACTTCTCCCACCGGAATTGTCGCGATCGATAAGTTCAACGGGACCGATACAGCAGGCATGATCTGGGATGCGCTGGAGCGCCGACATGCTGAAATGGGGAAAGACTAACCCTTCCGAGCATTAGCTCATCATGGACACACTCATCGTCGATCTGATCGAGCAGGGCGGATACTTCGGTATTTTCCTCCTCATGGTGCTGGAAAACGTCATTCCGCCGGTGCCGAGCGAGGTCATCATGGGCGTCGGCGGCTTGCTGGTGCAGCGCGGCGTCATGGATTTTTGGCCGCTGCTGCTGATCGGAACCGCTGGTACCACAGCGGGCAATTACGCGTGGTACTGGATCGGCGACAAATGGGGATATGAACGACTGGAGCCTTTCGTCGATCGGTGGGGCCGCTGGCTGACCGTTGATTGGGAACACATTGCCAAGGCGCAGGTATTTTTTGTGCGACGCGGGCATTGGGTGGTGTTCTTCCTGCGGTTCAGCCCATTCCTGCGCACGATTATCTCGCTACCAGCGGGACTGGCGCACATGCCCAAACTGAAATTTCTCAGCTACACATTCGCCGGGTCGCTGATCTGGAATGCGTTGCTGATCAAAGGCGGTGAATGGCTGGGCCATTATCTTGCAGATTCGCAGGAAATTATCGGCTGGATCATTGCCGGTTTGGTCGTGCTCACAATAGTCGGTTACTTGTGGCGCGTTTTCACCTTCGTGCCGCGCGCAAAGCGGGACGCGGATTAATCATCCTCTCGCGGATGGGCTGAACGGTATGCCTCCAGCATTTTCGCCGCATCGACCTGCGTGTAGATTTGTGTCGAACCGAGGCTGGCATGGCCAAGCAATTCCTGCAGGCTCCGCAAATCCGCGCCCGAACCGAGCAGGTGAGTGGCGAACGAATGGCGCAGAGCGTGGGGTGTTGCTGTATCGGGCAGGCCAAGTGCCCGCCGCGCTCTCGCCATGGCCTTTTGCACCATGCCTTGGCTAAGCGGCCCGCCTTTCACACCGCGAAAAACGGCACTGTCACTACTGATGGCAAAAGGGCACTGCGCGACGTAGGCCGTTACCGCATCGCGCACGACCGGGAGCAGGGGCACCACGCGCTGCTTGTTGCCCTTGCCTGTTACCACCAGAGTTTCGCCCAAAGGCAAATCGCTTGCCTTGAGCGATAGCGCCTCCGCGATACGCAGGCCTGCACCGTACATAAGCAGCAGCACAGCCGCATCGCGCAAACCCGTCCAATCATCGCTCGCGCCAGTGGCAACGGTGGCCACCATGTTGCTCGCTTCATCGGGAGTGATGGGGCGGGGGAGGCCTTTCTTGATGCGCGGCCCACGCATGCGCGGCGCAGTCCCCGGCTCAGCCCCGGTCATGTCGCGGGCATAGGTGACAAAACTTTTCAGCGCAGAAAGCTCACGCGCTGCGGACACATTGCCAATGCCCTCCGCCCGCCGCTCTGCAAGATGCCCTCGCAGGTCCCGCGTGGAAAGGTTGGCAACGTCTTGCCAGCTTGCAAGCTGCCGGTACTCCAGCAGCCGCGAGGCCGTTGCAACATAGGCGCGCACGGTATGCGGCGATCTCCGCTGAGCGACAGCGAGTTGCTTGCGCCATTGCTCCAGAATATCGGCCATCTCGCTCATGCGTTCACAAGATCATCCGCCACCAGGCGTGCCAGCAATGCATCGAGAAGCGGCATTCCAGCTTCCGTAACGCCGATCCGCGAGCCATCGCGCCAGACGAAGCCAAGCTCTTCGTGCCGTTCAACTTCGCGCATATCCAGCAAAGCTGTTTCAGGGATGGAAAACCGGGAAGACAGGCGCTTGATGTCGATCCCCTCGGCAAGCCGCAGACCCATCAGCAGCGCTTCGGACGCCTGCTCTGACGTCCCTAGGGCGCGCTCCTCCTGCAATCCGGAACCGTTGCGCTCTACGGCGGACAGCCAATTCTCCGGCTTCTTGTGGCGGGTCGTCGCCATGCCGGCGCGCCGCCCATGGGCACCCGGCCCAATGCCGGCGTAGTCCTCGTATCTCCAGTACGTAAAATTGTGCCTGCTCTCTTCACCGCTGCGAGCATGATTGCTGATCTCGTAAGGCGGCAATCCTGCCGCGCTAGTCAGTTCTCGGGTAATCGCGAAGAGGTCAGCCGCCTCATCATCATCCAGCGGCGTGAATTCCTTGCGGCGAACCATTGTTTCAAACCGCGTCCCCGGCTCGATTGTCAATTGGTAAAGCGACAGGTGGCCGGTGTCGAAACCCAGCGCGCGGCTCAGCTCGCTTTCCCATGATGCAGCCGTGTGGTCTGGAAGAGCATAGATCAGGTCGAAACTGACTCGGTTAAAGGCCTCTTGGGCGGTACTAAGTGCCTTTAGACCCTCTTCAACGCCGTGCAGTCTGCCAAGGAATTTCAGCGTAGTATCGTCAAGCGACTGGAGCCCAAGCGATACGCGGTTGACGCCGGCTGCCGCGAGATCGGCGAATTTTGACGCCTCGACCGAAGATGGATTGGCCTCCAGCGTGATTTCGATGCCGGGTGCAAATCCCCAAAGTTTTTCAGCCTCTTGCAGCAATGCGCTGACCAACGCAGGCGGCATCAGTGAAGGTGTTCCCCCGCCGAAGAACACTGATTGAAGCGTCTCTCCGCCAGAAATTTCAGCCTCGTGCCGCAGTTCCGTTATCAGCGCCCTTTGCCACAGATCAGCGTCGACGCTGTCACGAACATGCGAGTTGAAATCGCAATAGGGGCACTTCGCAAGACAAAAGGGCCAGTGGATATAAAGAGCGCGAGCCATGCCCGGTTTCAGGCTCCGTTAACGCCTGCGAGTCAAGGTGGACCAATGGAAAAAACCAAACCCACCGCAGCCATCCTGGCTGCTATTGCCGCGATATGCGTCCCTTTCAGCGCGCAGGCGGAGCTGCCTCAGGCAAATTGTTTTGCCGCGCAATTGCTTGAAGAACATAATGATGCGCGGGACCAGGTGGGGGTGCCGCGCCTTGAATGGAGCCAGCGTCTCGCGCGCCAAGCGCAAGGGTGGGCGCAGCAGCTCGCGTCGGAAAACCGGATGCGTCATTCTACACAAGATCAGCGGGCGCAGGCGGGCGAAAATTTGTGGATGGGATCTGCTGGTTATTACGGCGCAGATGTGATGATCGGCGCTTTCGTAGACGAACGGCGGTACTTTCGTCCCGGCACATTCCCCCGCGTTTCCACCACTGGCCAGTGGGCCGACGTCGCGCATTATACACAGGTTATCTGGCGCGAAACACGCGAAGTCGGATGCGCGGTCGCCCGCAATGACGAGCATGATTTTCTGGTCTGCCGTTACTGGCCCGCAGGCAATACCTACGACCGGCCCGTGTACTGACTGTCAGGCAGAGAACTGATCCGCGACCAGCTTTCCAAATGCATCGGCGCGGTGGCTGATGGCGTGTTTCTTGTCCGGATCGATTTCCGCGAAGGTTAGCGTGCTGTCTTGCGGAACAAACACCGGATCGTAGCCAAAGCCCATTTCGCCGCGCGGTGGCCACGTCAGGGAGCCATCAACCCTTCCTTCGTAAACAGCATACTCTCCGTCTGGCCACGCAAGTGCCAGCACGCAGGAGAACCATGCGTCGCGGGGAGTGTCAGGGCCCTTGCTTTGCAGCAGTCCTTCGACCTTCCCCATCGCCATATACCAATCGCGGCCAGGCTCACCTTCGAACCACTGACGCTGTGCCCAATCTGCGGTGTAGACACCGGGCCGCCCGTCAAGCGCTGCTACCGACAGGCCGCTATCGTCTGCGAGCGCAGGAAGGCCGGAAGCCTCCGCCGCTGCGCGCGCCTTGATCAGCGCATTGGCTACAAAAGTCTCCCCTGTCTCTGGCGGTTCGGGCAAACCAAGCGATCCGGCGGATATGCAGTCTAGCCCATAGGGCGCGAGCAGGGCGGAGATTTCCTTCAGCTTGCCCGCATTATGCGTGGCAATCACCAGTTTTCCTCCGCCCAGCTTGCGCATTATTTCGTCGCCCCTTCCTGCGCCCGGAAGATATCAGCGCAGCCCATTTGGGCAAGGCGAAGCAGGCGCAGCAAGGCTTCCTCGTCATAAGTGGCGCCTTCGGCTGTGGCCTGCACTTCGGCAATCTGGCCGCCTTCGATCAGCACGAAATTGGCGTCTGCATCGGCATCGCTGTCTTCGGGATAATCCAGATCGAGCACCGGTGTGCCCTTGTAAATGCCGCAGGAAACCGCCGCGATCTTCGCAGTAATCGGATCTTCCTTGATGACGCCTTCGGCCAGCAGTTGATTCACCGCGATCCGCAGGGCGATCCATGCACCCGAAATGGACGCCGTACGGGTCCCGCCATCAGCCTGGATGACATCGCAATCGAGCGTGATCTGGCGCTCTCCCAGCTTCTGCATATCGACAACCGCCCGCAAGGAGCGACCAATAAGCCTCTGAATTTCCTGCGTTCGACCGCTTTGCTTGCCGCGCGCTGCTTCGCGGCTGCCACGGGTATGGGTTGCGCGTGGAAGCATGGAATACTCGCCCGTCACCCAGCCGGTGCCTTTGCCGCGCATCCATGGCGGTACTGATCGTTCAACACTGGCGGTGCACAACACGCGGGTATCGCCAAAGCTGATAAGGCAGGACCCTTCGGCGTGCTTCGTAAAGCCGGTTTCAATTGTAATAGCGCGCATTTCGTCTGGCGCGCGGCCGGATGGTCGCATGTATAAGACTCCTTTGGATTGCCGGGCGGCATAGGCTAATCCTGTGCACTATCAAGCTGTAGGCGGAGGATATCTGATGAAACGGGCTGTAAGTGCGGGCGTATTTGCCTTGGGACTTTGCGCATGCGTTCAAGCAGGTGATGTTGGCGCTCCGCAGACTGAGCGAATCAGCTTTTCGGTGGAGCCTTGCTTCGGTTTCTGTCCCGACTTTTCGCTTTCGGTCGATGCGGATGGGCGGGGTACGTACGAAGGCGAGAACTTTGTGGAAGCCAGCGGCTCCCACAGTTTCTCGGCCAGCCCCGCCGAATTTGCGGCATTCAGGGACCGACTTGCCCCGTTCAGACCTGTCGATAATGTCGAATACGGCTATGACAATTGCGATGCCGCTGTGATGTCAGATATGCCCAGCGTCAACGTGACCTGGCACGAAAGCGACGGGAGCAGCACAACGCTGAATTGGTACATGGGTTGCCGGCAATCCGGCCTGTCCGACCGCCGCGACGAGATATACCGCGCGTGGGAAGAATTGCCGGTGGCCGATCTGGTGGGCGCGGACAAGGATCGCCCGACCTTCGGCCCATCCTGATTGCATCACCTCCGCCGCGTGACCATAAAGAGGAAATGGCATCGCCTCCGATCACCGAACTGACAGACCGCGCTCGCGAAATCTTTCGCCTCGTGGTGGAAGATTATTTGTCGAGCGGGCTTCCCGTCGGGTCCAAGGCGCTGGCGCAGAATGAGGCGGTTAGCCTCTCATCCGCCTCTATCCGGTCGGTGCTCAGCGATCTGGAGCAACTTGGATTGCTCGCCGCGCCGCATACAAGCGCGGGCCGTATGCCAACAGAAAGCGGGCTGCGCCTGTTTGTGGACGGCATCATGCAGGTCGCCGAACCGACACGGGAAGAACGCGCCGCCATTGAAAAGCAGTTATCCGCACCCGGTCCGATTGAGGCGGCGCTGGAGAAAACCAGTTCAATTCTCTCCAACGTGTCGGGTGCAGCGGGCATGGTGATGGTACCACGGCGGGAGCCGGTGTTGGCCCAGATGCGCCTGGTCCCGCTCGATGATACTCGCGCGCTCGCCGTGCTGGTGGGAGAGGACGGCCACGTGGAAAACCGGGTCATGGACCTTGGCCCTGGTATTTCAGCCAGCGCCATGCAGGAAGCGAGCAATTACGTTACCGCAAGGTTGGCGGGGCGAACGCTGGCGGAAGCTGCGCGGGCCATGCAGGCCGAAATTGCCTCTGGCAAAAGTGCTTTGGATGACGTGTCGAGCCAGCTGGTCGAAGCGGGCATCGCGGTCTGGAGCGAAGATTCTGCCCAGCGGCCGGTCCTGATCGTGCGCGGACAGGCCAACTTGCTGGATGACGCAGCACTTGGCGATATCGAGCGGGTGCGATCGCTTCTGGACGACCTTGAGAACAAGCAGTCGGTTGCGCAATTGCTGGACAGCGCGAGAGAAGCCGAATCGGCGCGCATATTCATCGGCGCGGAGAACCGCCTGTTCGCGCTTTCCGGCTCCTCAGTGATCGCCGCCCCATACCGCGACCGCGAAGGCAAGGTCGTTGGCGTGCTGGGCGTGATCGGGCCAACGCGGTTGAATTACGCGCGAGTCGTGCCCATGGTCGATTTCACAGCCCAATCTTTGGGTAAGCGAATTGGTTAGATAGGAAGCAATGACAGATACCGACAGGAATCGCGACGAAGCGATTGATACAGAAATTGCGAACGAGCTTGAAGGCGTGCCCGAAGAGTTCCTGGCAGATGAGAACGATGACGAGGCGGAAGATCAGGACTCCGCTGACGAACAGCTGTCCGCATTGCGAGAGGAGCTGGAAAAGGCCCGGCAGGACGTCCTGTATGCCAAGGCGGACACGCAGAACGTGCGCCGCCGGATGGAGAAGGACATAGCCGATGCGCGCAATTACGCCGCCACCGGTTTTGCCCGCGATATCTTGAGCGTAGCGGACAATCTGACCCGTGCGATCGAGGCCATTCCAGAGGACTTGCGCGAAGACTCCAAGTTCAAGGGACTGGTCGCCGGGATTCAGGCCACCCAGCGCGAAATGGAAAAGGCGTTTGCGCAGCACGGCATCACCCGCATTGCCGCAATGGGCATGGAGCTTGATCCGAACCAGCATCAGGCGATGATGGAAATCCCGACCGATGAGGCAGAGCCCGGCACGATCGTGCAGGAAATGCAGGCCGGATATATGATCCGCGACCGTCTGCTGCGGCCGAGCATGGTGGGTGTGGCGAAAAAGCCCGATTAATCGCCGCAATCATCCGGCCTACAGAAAAAAGGCGGGGCCTCACGGTCCCGCCTTTTTTGTTACAGAACTGCTATAGCGGCTATTCGCTATACAGCTCCGAGATGTTCAGCTCCGACGAATGCATTTCGTTCGATCCGTAAGTGCCCACCCAAATTTGATAGCTCCCCGACAACGGCGTGTTCAATTGCACACTTGGGTTGACGCCCTCGCCGCTGTCATCATCACAATAATAGACGCCGTTCGGACCACGAACGACAAGTGTCGTATCTGCCATCGAATCAACAGATAGATAGAGTGGGTACGAACCTGATGTATAATCGAGGATAACGTCCGCCGAATTTGCCACATATCCACGGCAAGACGACGACACGGTTGAGGCATCAACAGTACCGCCAGATAACAGGCGAATAGTGTAAGGGTCGGGAGTGAAACCCGCACTCAACCGAACGCGTTGACCAGCTTCGGGGTCGGGCCGCGGAGTTGGATTGTCTGAGCCGGTTCCTAGTTCGGATATGTGTATCTGCGCTTCGTGGTTTTCTGACCCGCCGTACGTACCGACCCAAATCTCGTATCGGCCAGATAACGCACGTTCGAAGCCGAAAGCCGGATTTAATCCGTCTCCGGAATCATCGTCACAATACCATCGTCCATCCGGGCCGTTGATAACCAGCGTTGTATCCGCGCTGGACGTTGCCGATATATAAAGCGGAAGTGAACCTGCATCAAAATGTAGGCGGACGTCGGGTCTTGATGCGATGTTACCACGACAGTTATTACCCAAATCGCTCGCATTGGTCAGACCGCCTGAAAGAATTCGGACGGTATACGGATCAGGTGTAAATCCCCCGCTCAACCGGACAGTCTCGTATGTCGGGTCCGCATTGATGTCTTGAGCGATCACAGGTGTGGTTAAACATCCGGCCAAAAGTGCAGCTGCAGTTCCGAACATCGAACAATTCAAATTCATGATATAAAGCCCCCCTTAAAAAATAACACAAACACGATGCGATAACCAAAGCCGATTGACCCCTTTCAATCCGAAAACTCCAGACATCCTAGTATTTGATTGAATCTAAATAGCAAAAAAGTTTGCGCGGGCAAGTCCGCAGACCGCGCTTTTCAAGGGGAAAATACCAAGCATTCAGAACTGATGCACATGTATCAAATCAAATAGAGACCAAGATATCTCACGCTAAGCGCTACCAGCAGCACAGCCTGTACATGGCGATTACGAAAGAAAATCGTGGCCAACATCATTGCTACAAACAGCACGGTCAGCCCTACGCTCAAAGGTGTTAGAATGGCATCGCGAACAGCCGGGATCGACAGCAAATAGGCCCATTGCACAAACACCAGCGCGATCAGGATGCCAAAAATCGTGCGCGAGACGCGAAAGTAGTGCGTATCAAGCTTGCGAAAGCGATCAGGGTCGCTGGGAAAAACCAGCCGCGCGGCGAGATAATATGCGCTGGCAAATCCCATGACGCCGAGCAGCATCATCGGCGAGACACTGACTAGCGGCCGGATTGTCCATGCGAACATCCAGAAAGACATCAGATCCAGCATCACGAAAATCGCCATAAGCGGAGTGAGCCAGCCAATCTGGAAGGTCGCGTCCTGCCCCTCTGCGTCGCGGGCAAATTCCAGTTCCAGCGCTCGCCCGAGTCCGCTCAACAATTCAACCAACGAAAGACCGAGGATGAGCGCGTAAAGGACGAATATGAATTCAAAATCAGTCACTTCTTAGCCCCCGGGAAATTCACCAGCGCGGCATAGGCTTCAGGATCAGCCACGCCGGGCAGTTTGAAGCCGTTACGCAGCAAAAAGGCGTGCTCCACGATCCGCGCCTGTTGCTCGATCCCATATCGCTCCAGCTTCCAGCCCGGTTTCAGCGCATAATCGTAACTGGCCCACGGCATCCGGTTGAGCACGAGATACCAGCTACCTCGTGTCTGCGTTTGCCACACATGCGTCATTTCATGGATGAAAAGCGCCTGCCGGTGGAGCGGCGCACTGGCGAAATCATCGCAATACACACTGCCGCCGGGGTGAAAGTGGATATGCCCGCGAGGGGCCATCGTCACCCGCTTCGGCTGGAAGAACGCCCATTTGCGGCGGCGTATCTTGACCTGCGAATAATCGATGGCTGTGCCGAAAATGGAGCGCGCAAGCTTCACCTCACCCACGCTCAGCAGGCGCTCCCCACCAATGGGGCAGGAAAGCGCCTCGCCTGTGCTCAACCTTCTTCAGCCGCGTCCCGTGGGTCCTGACCGGCAGGATAGGCTGTGACGGGGAAACTGCATTTGTCTCCGTTCACGAACGTCAGCGTTGCTTCGGTTTCGCTGCCCGGCTCGGTTCCTTCACCCATGCCGAACGCCATCACGTGCTTCCCGCCTGGTTCGAATTGCAATACCTCGCCCGGCTCGACATTCTGGGTGAACAATTCCTGCATGTCGGCCTGGTTGCTCCATGTGGCGGTTTCATGCAGCATCGCGCTTTCGGCGCCCAGTACGTCTGCGCCGCGAATGGCAATACGCTCGCCCGTTTCATTGGCGATGGTGAAATATACTGCAGCCGGGTTTCCGCCGACCGCGGGAAGGGCAAGCCAGCCATCTGTAACCGTGATGCCGGGCGCGCAATCGCCGACGGCTTCCTCCACTGGCGCCTCTGCCTCGCCCCCGCAGGAGGCAACACCAAACGCCAGCCCGGCAGTCGCCAAGGCACCGAAAACACGCATCGACTTCATAATCTTTCCCTTTCAACAATGATGATTTTCTAGGCGCAGGCGTCCCTTGTGCCAAGAGAAACCGCACCTATATCCGGCCTCGTTACACAGCTTTTTTAGAGCTGCCGACAGGTCTCGCCGGGATGGCGGGGGGCCGAAGGCGCAGCGTCCAACGTTGAAAGAGAGTGGGGAATAATGAGCAAAATAATCGGCATCGACCTGGGTACCACCAATAGCTGCGTCTCCGTTATGGAAGGCGGCAAGCCCAAAGTTATCGAAAATTCCGAAGGCGCACGAACGACGCCTTCCATCGTGGCATTCACCAAGGACGGTGAACGCCTGATCGGTCAGCCTGCAAAGCGGCAGGCCGTAACCAACCCGGACAATACGCTGTTCGCTATCAAGCGGCTGATTGGCCGCCGTTTCGACGATCCAACCACCAAGAAGGATATGGACCTCGTCCCCTATGAAATCGTCAAGGGCAAGAACGGCGACGCATGGGTACAGGCCGGCGGCGAGCAATATTCGCCCAGTCAGGTATCCGCCTTCATCCTGCAGAAGATGAAGGAAACAGCCGAAAGCTATCTTGGTGAAACCGTCACCAAGGCAGTGATCACCGTTCCTGCGTATTTCAACGACGCCCAGCGTCAGGCGACCAAGGATGCTGGCCAGATTGCCGGTCTCGAAGTCGAACGCATCATCAACGAACCGACTGCAGCCGCGCTCGCCTATGGCATGGACAAGGACGAGGGCAAGACCATCGCCGTTTATGACCTTGGCGGCGGTACTTTCGACGTCTCGGTCCTCGAAATCGGTGACGGCGTGTTCGAAGTGAAGTCGACCAATGGTGACACCTTCCTGGGCGGTGAAGATTTCGACAATGTGATTGTCGAATACCTCGCCGAGCAGTTCAACAAGAAGGAAAACATGGACCTGAAGAACGACAAGCTCGCTCTTCAGCGCCTGAAGGAAGCGGCGGAAAAGGCCAAGATCGAGCTTTCCAGCTCTGCCTCGACCGAAGTGAACCTGCCGTTTATTACCGCCCGCATGGAAGGCGGCAGCTCCACCCCGCTGCACCTTGTTGAAACGATCTCCCGTTCAAAGCTGGAACAGCTGGTAGGCGATCTGATCAAACGCACTTTGGAGCCTTGCAAGAAGGCATTGGAAGATGCCGGTGTCACCAAGGACCAGATCGACGAAGTGATCATGGTCGGCGGTATGACCCGCATGCCCAAGGTGCGCGAAGTCGTCGAAGGCTTCTTCGGTTCCAAGCCGCACACCGGCGTGAACCCCGATGAAGTTGTCGCCATGGGCGCAGCCATCCAGGCAGGCGTTCTGCAGGGCGACGTGAAAGACGTCCTTCTGCTTGACGTGACGCCGCTGTCCCTCGGCATTGAAACGCTGGGCGGTGTGTTCACCCGTATGATCGATCGCAACACGACGATCCCGACCAAGAAGACGCAGGTTTATTCGACTGCCGAGGATAACCAGAACGCAGTTACGATCCGCGTTTTCCAGGGCGAGCGTGAAATGGCGGCGGACAACAAGATGCTCGGCCAATTCGATCTGGTTGGCATTCCGCCCGCGCCGCGCGGTGTGCCGCAGGTCGAAGTCACGTTCGACATCGACGCCAACGGCATCGTGAACGTGTCCGCCAAGGACAAGGGCACGGGCAAGGAACAGCAAATCCGCATTCAGGCTTCGGGTGGTCTCAACGAGGCCGATATCGAGCAGATGGTGCAGGATGCAGAAAAGTTCGCCGATGAAGACAAGAAGCGCCGTGAAAGCGCGGAAGTCCGCAACAACCTCGACAGCATGGTCCATGCGACCGAAAAGCAGATCGAGGAAAATGGTGACAAGATCGGCGCTGACCTGAAGGCTGAACTGGAAACTGCAATTGCCGAGGCAAAGACTGCACTGGAAGGTGACGATGTCGAGGCGATGAAGGAAAAGAGCCAGAAGCTTACCGATTCCGCCATGAAGATGGGTCAGGCAATCTACGAGCAGACGCAGGCCGAAGGTGCAGACGCATCCGCAGATGCAGCCGCCAGCGAAGACGCTTCCAAACCTGCAGAGGAAGAAGAAGTCGTCGAGGCCGAGTTCACCGAGGTGGACGACGAAAACAAGGGCTGATTCAGCCTTGGACAAACGCAGCCGCCACCGACGCATCAAGCGCCGGTGGCGGTTCGATTTGGGGGCCCTGAATGGCTACCGGTGAAATTGATTTTTACGAACTTCTGGGCGTTGGCCGCGATGCGGATCCGGCGACCCTGAAGGCTTCCTATCGCAAGAAGGCAATGAAGTATCATCCGGACCGCAATCCGGGCGATGCCGAGGCTGAGGCACATTTCAAGCAGATCAGTGCCGCTTATGAGATCCTGAAGGACCCGCAGAAGCGGGCTGCCTATGATCGTTACGGTCACGCCGCCTTCCAGAATGGCGGACCCGGCGGCGGTGCTGGCGGTCAGGATTTTGGCGATCTTGGCGACATTTTCGAAACGATTTTCGGCAGCGCATTTGGTGGCGGTGCCGGCGGCGGGCGTGCACGTCCGCGCCGCGGCGCGGATTTGCGCTATGACATGCAGGTCAGCCTCGAAGAAGCGTTCGATGGCAAGACCACGCAAATCGAAGTCGAAGTTTCCACTGCCTGCGACACCTGCACCGGAACTGGCGCAGAACCGGGCACATCACGCCGCCGCTGCGAGCTATGCCATGGCGCAGGCAAGGTCCGGGCCAAGCAGGGCTTCTTCGTCATCGAACGCCCGTGCCCAAATTGCCACGGCGCAGGCGAGGTGCTGGAATCCGCATGCAAGGATTGCCGGGGCGAGGGCAGGGTGGACACCCCGCAAACGCTTGAGGTCGAAATTCCCGCCGGTGTCGATAACGGTACCCGCATCCGCATGACCGGCCGCGGCGAAGCGGGCCCGCGCGGCGCGCCCGCAGGGGATTTGTACATATTCGTGCACGTGACCCCGCATGAAGTGTTCCAGCGCGAAGGCACTGCTCTGTTCACCGAAATTCCGATCAGCTTCACCAGCGCAGCGCTGGGCGATACGATCGATATCCCGGGACTGGACGGTGAAACCCATTCCATCGAAATTCCGGCTGGTATCCAGTCAGGCCGGCAATTGCGCAAACGCGGTGCCGGTATGCCTGTGCTGCAGGGTCGCGGACGGGGCGATCTGGTCGTCGAAGTAAAGGTGGAAACCCCCACCAAGCTGAGCAGCAGACAGAAAGAAATCCTGTGCGAATTTCGTGAAACGGAAACGGGTGACGAATGCCCCGAAAGCCGCGGCTTCATGAACAAATTGAAGGACGTCTTTGGCGGGTAACCTACCCCAGCTTGGCGAGGATTTCTTCGCGCAAGCCCGCCACAAGATCGGCACTGCACAGACCGCGCTGTTGTTCCTCATCGCAGATCGCCAGGAAGGCATCCCGCTTGATTGACACGCAGCGGGTTTCGTCAAAACCGCCAGGTATGGTGGAGCAGATGAGGTCAATCATCCGCTCTGCCCCGTGCATACGGCCCCAGAGGTAATCGTTCTCCCGGTAAAACCGGCTGAAAAAAGCACCGAAATTATAGAATTCCGTCCCGCGCAAAGTGGCCGCAGTGCCGCCTTCTCTTAGTGTGCGCGCGTCATCCGGACTGATGCGGTCGACCTTCACCGGATCAGATTCCGTCAAACCTTCATTGCGCAGCAGCGGAAGCGTCGCGACATCGTAAAACGGGAAGCCGAGGTAAGTGAGAAGCACTCGGCGGCGTAAATCCTTGGGCATTTCCTCCAGCGCAACAGCCAGGATTTCCTCTGCTTCGATATCCGCATCGCGCAGAGCGCGTCGCTGCGCCAATGTGTCGAGCAATGTGTCCGGGTCTTCAACGCCGCGCGCGGCGATATCCGGGAAATCGGGGCCAAGCGCACGCAAATCCTCGCGCATCGAATACAGCGAAAACGCGCGATAAACCTGCTCCCTTGCCGCTTCCAGCCCCTCATCCTGGATTTCGGGATCGGCATCCCATTCACGTGACAATCGCCGGGCTAGCAAGCGCAGCCGGCGGATCCGGAAGGCCAGATCGTGATCGCGCAGGAAGGTGATAGCCTCTGCGCTTGCGCCGCCGTTCGGCGCGCTGAGCGTATCGAGACCGCGCTGATCGATGGCGGCGCGAAGCCGGATCGCCAAGGCGTCAAAGTCTGGCCGGTGAGTATCAGGTGCAGCATTGCACGCCAGTTCGGCAATCCGGTCAATGATCCCCGTAAGTTTGGCCTGCGCGTAGGAATGAAAGGCATATCCCGCCCGCTCCGCCGCCGCCTGCTGCGCCTTGTTGCGCCATATGGCGAGCCGCTTTGGCGTGGGCCGGTCGAGAAACAGCGTCCGGCCGAACAGCTTTTCAACCGCGCTTTCGACTTCTGGGCGCAGGGCGTTGACGATCTTGCGCAGTCTGTGCGCTTCGCGGGACTGAGCCTCCAACGCCTCCAGATTGTCACGGATTGGTTGTTCGCGCGGGATGGTCGACAAGGAACCGACGATGGCCGAGAAAAAGCCGACCGGGCGCACCTGCTCCCCGCTAACCGATGCGCGCCGGCGCGGGCTCGGGTCGATGTACACGAACCGGCGATCGACCTCGCGCTGTGCTGGCCGTGATCCCAGACCCGCCATGGCACCTTCAAACGGAGCGTTCACCAGAACGGACCCGTCAATCAACGCGACATGATCCACCGTGCCGCGTTCGACATTGGTCGGCATGATGCGCGTGAGGAAATCTTCCCTGCTGGGCCAGTCACCTGCGGCAAGGTCGTCTATCTCTCTGACATGCAGCGGTGGAAAGGCTCCCGGAAAGCTGGCAGTCGCGCGGGCGGCCAGGGTCAATTCGCAAAGGTGGGCGAGGCTTTCCCCGCCGCCCTTGGGCGTGCGGACCCTGAAATCGATCGGCATGCGGTGTTCGGTCTCTTCCACCATCGGCGGACTGTTGAGCCTGAGCACTTCGCGGTGGCCCCGGAAATCGGTGGCGGTCACCAGCAGATCGAGCGGATGGCCCGGAGGAAGCAAGGGATCGCCCGCCGCGCCGTTTGCCATCGCCTGCAGCGCATCATGCAAGAGCCGCGTGAACCCCACGCCCGAGAATGGCGGTTCGAACCAGCGGCCTCGCACCAGGTTCGAAAGCTTGCGCCGCACCTCATCTCGAGTTTCCACCGCCACGCTTTCGTTCACCGCGTTGCCGGGGCGATTGCTCAAATACCAGACGAAAGGCCGCATGAAAGGCTTTGCTGCGACGTCCGACCATGGCCGCGCTTCATCGGCCACCAGCTTTTCCACATCGGCATTGTTCAGCCAAAGCTCGGTCAGCGGCTCCAGGCTCTGGCCCGAATGGATCGCCTGGGCGAGGAACACGGCATTTATCCCGCCCGCACTTGCCCCGGTAATGATGTCCGGCAGCATACGCAGCCGCAAGCCTTGCTCGGTCTCGATCTCATTCAGCAGCCTTTGGTAAACAGCCTCGACGCCTGTTTCCCACTTTTCTGCAGGCGTGTGATGGGCCCGGCTCGCCAGCGCGAACTTCCAGATTTCCTTGGTGACGCCATGCATGTAGACCGCAAGGCTAACGCCGCCGTAACAGACCAGAGCGATCCTGAGTTCTTTTTGCCGCATCCCGCGCAGATTGGCAGAAGCTGGCCCTGATGCATAGAGCAGTGAACAAGCTTTCCTCCGCTTCACACGCGGCTTGTGTTCCTTTTCTGTTCCCGCTAACCGGAAACCTATGGCAAAGCCCAAAAGACGCTATATTTGTACGGAATGCGGCAGTGTTTCAACGCGCTGGCAAGGCCAATGCGCGGATTGCAGCCAGTGGAACACGCTGGTTGAGGACGCACCGGAATCGACCTTCACCGCAAAGCATGATTTGTCGAGCGGAGGGCGCGCACTCACCTTCGAGGCGCTGGATGCACCGACAAAGCCGCTGAACCGGCGCACCACCGGGCTCGCTGAATTTGACCGCGCGCTTGGCGGAGGACTGGTACCGGGCTGCGCCATCCTGATGGGCGGGGAACCGGGCATCGGGAAATCCACCCTACTTCTGCAGGCGGCTGCTGCCATCGCAAAGGCAGAGGGCGACGTTGTTTACGTGAGCGGGGAAGAGGCGACCGGCCAAGTCCGTATGCGCGCCAAACGGTTAGGGTTGGCGGATGCGCCTTTAAAACTGGCGGCTGCAACATCGGTGCGCGATATTCTCACCACTTTGGGCAAAGGAACTCCGCCAGATCTGTTGGTGGTCGATTCGATCCAGACGATGCATTCGGACATGATCGACGGAGCGCCCGGGACTGTCAGCCAGGTCCGCGCAAGCGCGTTCGAACTGATCCGCTACGCCAAGGAAACCGGCACCTGCCTCGTCCTGGTCGGCCACGTGACCAAGGACGGCAATATTGCGGGGCCGCGCGTGCTGGAACACATGGTCGACGCGGTCATGAGTTTTGAAGGCGAACGCAGCCATCAGTACCGGATCCTGCGCAGCCTGAAGAACCGGTTTGGCGCGGTCGATGAAATTGGCGTCTTCGCGATGGAAGGGCATGGCCTCGCGGAAGTTTCCAATCCCTCGTCCCTGTTCCTTTCCGGCAGGGAGGAGCCGATTGCCGGAAGCGCCGTATTCCCTGCGATGGAGGGCACGCGCCCTGTGCTGGTCGAAATTCAGGCCCTGATTGTGCGTTTGCAATCAGGCGCAACCCCGCGGCGCGCGGTCGTCGGCTGGGACAGCGGACGTCTGGCCATGCTGCTTGCCGTGCTCGAATCGCGCTGCGGTTTGAGCTTTTCGACGGCGGAAGTTTATCTTAATGTTGCGGGCGGATACCGATTGTCTGACCCGGCAGCGGATCTGGCAGTCGCCGCCGCACTCGTTTCCGCATTGGCGGACAAGCCGCTTGCCGCCGATACAATCTGGCTTGGCGAAATCTCGCTGTCCGGTGAAGTTCGCCCCGTGGCGCATTCCTCTCTGCGTTTGCGAGAGGCTGCCAAGCTCGGCTTCAAAAGCGCTAGTGGGCCAGTAGATGGCGGGCAGGATGTGAAGAAACTTGGCTACACTGATGTTGGCGGCGTGGCGTCACTCGTTGACCGGGTGATGGCCACCGCATAAACAGGCGCGCTATGACGGGTTTTGATCTGATTGTGCTTGTGATCGTCGGAGTAGGGGCGATCGGCGGTTTCATGCGCGGTTTCGTGCAGGAAATCCTTTCGCTCGCTGCTTGGCTTCTGGCGGTATTTGCCATCCGGTATCTGCACACCGATCTGACCGCCGCGATCTACGAATTCATGGGATCGCCAATTACGGCCAGCATTTTCGCTTTCGCGTTGCTGCTCCTGATCCCCTACGCGGCGATGAAGCTGATTGCGCGGGTCGCCGGGCGCAAGTCGCGCGAATCAATCCTTGGCCCGATTGACAGGGTGCTTGGCTTTGGATTTGGCGCGGTGAAGGGCGTTATTATCGTCATCCTCGCGTTCTCTCTTCTGGTGCTCGGCTATGATACCGTATGGGGCTCCAAAGGGCGCCCACTGTGGATTGCCGAAGCACGCACCTACCAGTTGGTCGATGCAGGCTCCCGCGCGATGGTCCAGCTAATTGCTGAACGCCGTGCACGCATCGCTGAAGAAGCTGCAGCTGAAGGCATTGCGGGGGCGTGAGCGCCGATAAGCTCTACACCATGGAGATGCTCTCCGCTGCAGTTGAGTTGGCGGATTATCCACTGCTTGGCGTTGCAGCATTGCATGGCAGCGCGCGGTCCGAAAGCTGCGGCTCCTCGCTAGATCTGGATATCCAGCTGGACTCGAACAGAGCGGTGGAACAGATCGGTCTGCAAGTCCGCGCATGCGCCGTTGGTCAGGCCGCTGCCGCAATTTTCGCGCGTCATGCGGTTGGCAGAACCGCGGAACAAATCGAGCGGACCTACACCGATCTTCTGGCTTGGCTGAACAAAGATGGTCCGGCGCCGGATTGGCCCGATATCGACCTGATTGCACCGGCGTATGACTATCGCGGACGTCATGGCGCGATGCTTCTTCCGTGGAAGGCGGCCGCCGCGGCCCTTTCCAGCGTGCCCGCTTCGGGCTAGTCCCGCCAGCTACAGACCCAGAGGGGAAACGCATGGCGGAAACTGCCGCAGAGGTAATCCACGAACCTAGCGCGAAGGAAATTCGCCTCGTCATCGCTGCAAGCAGCGCTGGCACGGTTTTCGAATGGTATGATTTCTTTATCTATGGAACGCTGTTCGCGCTGATCGGGCAGGCCTTTTTCCCCAGCGATAACGAAACCTTGCAGATCCTGTTGGTGTGGGCCGGCTTTGCCATCGGTTTTGGGTTCAGGCCGCTAGGGGCGATCCTGTTCGGCTATCTCGGTGACAAGCTGGGCCGGAAATACACATTCCTGGTGACGGTCACACTGATGGGCATCGCCACAGCCGGGGTCGGACTGGTGCCGAGCGCGGCAAGCATCGGGCTATGGGCACCCGCTATCGTCATACTGCTGCGCATCCTGCAAGGTCTTGCGCTTGGCGGCGAATACGGCGGAGCAGCGATTTACGTCGCGGAACACGCGCCGCCCGAAAAGCGCGGGTTTTACACCAGCTTCATTCAAGCAAGCGTCGTTGGAGGATTTGTACTCAGCATCGTCGTCGTGCTGCTGTGCCGCGCAATCATTCCCGAAGAAGAATTCGCAGATTGGGGATGGCGCGTGCCATTCCTGCTGTCGGTTGTCCTTCTGGGCATCTCGCTGTGGATGCGTCTGAAACTGAACGAAAGCCCCGTGTTCCGCGCCATGAAGGCGGAGGGCAGGATGTCGGGCAATCCGTTCGTGGAGAGCTTTACCTATCCGGGTAACAAACGGCGCATCGTGATAGCCTTTGCTGTGACCGGCATCCTGACCACGATCTGGTATTCGGCCTTTTTCTCCAGCCTGTCATTCCTGCAACGCGATATGCGGCTGGAAGAAAGCATCGTGGAAACCGTGCTGCTGATCGCAGGTTTCCTGTCGATGGGCTTTTACGTGATCGTCGGGAAATGGTCGGACAAAGTGGGCCGCAAGAAGCCAATTATGGTCGGCGCCATTCTTACGCTGATCCTGCTTTTCCCTCTGTTCTGGGGCCTGGGTAAACTTGCAAACCCTAGCCTTGCACAAGCTGCGGTCGATAATCCGGTTGTCGTGTCCGGTCCGGAATGCACGACTGATCCTTTTGCGGATTTGTTCGACCGGGAGCAGACGGCTTGCGGGAGCATTCTGGAAACACTTACCTCCAGCGGGGTCCGGTATGAACGCGTCCCCGCAGAGAGCCTTTCGCTCACCGTCGGCGGAGATGAAATTACCATTGCCGATGAGTGGCTGGACGATAGCGCTGCCAGGCGTGACGGTATTCAGAGCGCGCTTTCAGAACGCGGCTTCGATTTTTCGCGCCAGTCGCCTCCGATGATAAATCTTCTCGGCATACTTGGCATCTTGCTGGTGACGGCTTTCCTGTCGGCCCTGACCTACGGATCCGTCGCGGCGCTTTTGACGGAAATGTTTCCGCCGCAGATCAGATACAGCTCCATGTCGATACCCTATCATTTCGGGGCTGGCTTCCTCGGCGGTTTCCTGCCGCTGATTTCAGGCTTTATCGTCGCGCGATCGGGAGATATTTTTGCCGGCCTCTGGTACACTTGGATCGTGGTGGCCATCGGCGCGATAATCGCCTGGTGGGGTTTGAAAGGCGGACCGCCGGAAGACTTTCAAGATGATCCTGCCTGAACAACCGCCACGCAGCCTGCGATTGCGGATTGACCGTGACGCACTGGCGGCAAACTGGCGCGCGCTGGACCGCCTTTCCGGTCAGGCAGAGGCTGGAGCGGCGATAAAGGCGAATGCCTACGGACTGGGTGTTGATGCTGTCGTTCCGGTGCTGCGGGATGCAGGAGCGCGCCATTTCTTTCTGGCGCATTGGAGCGAGGTTGCCCCTGTCCTGCAGCACGTCGGGGGAAGCGCGCTCACGGTGCTACACGGTGTTCGCAATTCCCAAGAGGCTGCATTTGCGCGCGCAACAGGCGTTATCCCGACTATCAATTCGGTCCTACAGGCAAGGATTTGGAACGAGAGCGGTGGCGGCAAATGCCACGTGATGATCGACAGCGGCATCAACCGGCTTGGTCTATCAGTGACCGAATTGACAGATCCGGCTGTGCAGTCGCTCGATGTGGACATTCTGATGTCGCATCTGGCTTCCGCTGATGAAGACAGTCCCCAGAACGCCATTCAATTGAGCATGTTCAATGATGCTATCCCGCTGGTGCAGTCGCGTGCCCGCAGCCTCGCCAATTCCGCGGGCATCATGCTGGGCCCTGATTATCACTTCGATCTGACCCGTCCGGGTCTCGCATTGTATGGCGGCATAGCCCATCCGGGGCTGGCTGAAACAATTGCGCAGGTCGTGTTCCCCCAGGCCGCAATCATCCAGACGCGTGACCTTCGTGCGGGCGATGCGGTAGGGTACAACGCGCAATGGATTGCGGAACGGCCGACACGGGTCGGGACTGTATCCATAGGTTATGCGGACGGTTTCTTGCGGCTGCTTGGGCCGGGCAGTGCGCTGCACCATGATGGCCGGATGCTTCCGGTGCTTGGCCGGGTGTCGATGGACATGATCGTCGTAGACTTAACCGGGACCGATGCAAAAGAAGGCGATTTCCTAGACTTGCCCGCAGATTTGCTTTCGCTGTCACGCCGCAGCGGGATTTCCCAATATGAAATTCTCACATCGATGGGACAGCGCTTCGAACGCGGTTAACGCCGCCACTTTACCGCAATTGCAAAATGTGTGCTGCAAGTGCTAAGTGGAGGGAACTCTTTTAAGGTAAATCCCTATGGCCGAGAAGGCTGATACGAATTCCGATCTCGTGATCATCAAGAAATACGCCAATCGCCGACTCTATAACACACGGTCATCAAGCTACATCACGCTTGACGATCTGGCAGTGATGGTCCGCGAAGATGTCGACTTCCAAGTCCTCGACGCGAAGACCGGCAACGACATCACCCATTCGATCCTCACCCAGATCATCATGGAAGAAGAGGCCAATGGCGAGCATATGCTGCCTGTCAGCTTCCTACGTCAACTTATTGGAATGTATGGCAATTCCATGCAATCAATGATGCCGCCCTACCTCGAGGCAGCGATGGTGAATTTCGAAGAGAACCAGGCCAAGCTGCAGGAAGCCTTCAAGTCCAGCATGGGCACAAATGCGCTCACCCGGCTGGCAGAAACGAACATGGCGATGTTCCAGGCCGCGACAAAGGCCTTCATGCCCGGCGCGGGCGAGGCGCAGTCGCCAAGCGCCGCTGCTGCTCCCGCCAATGAAAGCGGCCGGGACGATATCGAATTCGCTGCGATCGCAATTGGCCGAAATGCAGCGCAAGCTCGATCAGATCGACGACTAGGCCGTTCCTCGCCGTTCAAAGCGGTCGAATTATCCATTGCCCCCTCTCGACACGGCGCAGTGCCCGCGTCATTGGAGAATTCTGTCCAGTTTCCAAGCCGGGGAAGTTCTTGCATGTCCGCCATTCGCCACGCCCTTTCGATCAAGCGCGAAGACGATTTCGCCCAGTGGTATCAGGAGGTTATCTCCGCCGCTGATATGGCAGAGGAATCGGGCGTCCGCGGCTGCATGGTCATAAAGCCATGGGGCTACGGCATCTGGGAACGGATGCAGCGCCTGCTCGATGACCGCATCAAGCAGGCTGGCGTCCAGAACGCCTACTTCCCGATTTTCATTCCGCTCGCCAATTTCGAACGGGAAGCCGCGCACGTCGAAGGATTTGCGAAGGAAATGGCTGTGGTCACGCATCACCGCCTGATCTCCGACGGGGAAGGGGGCCTTGTCCCCGATCCCGAGGCGAAACTGGAAGAGCCGCTTGTGGTGCGTCCGACATCGGAAACGATAATCGGCGACGCGATGAGCCGTTGGGTGCAGAGCTGGCGCGATTTGCCGCTCAAGCTTAATCAATGGGCGAATGTGGTGCGCTGGGAAATGCGGACACGCATGTTCCTGCGAACCAGTGAATTCCTTTGGCAGGAAGGTCATACCGCCCATGCGACTGCCGAAGAGGCAAAGGCGGAAACGATGCGCGCGCTGGAAATGTACCGCGCGTTTGCAGAAGAGGACGTGGCCCTGCCTGTGATCGCGGGCGAAAAACCGGAAAACGAACGTTTCCCTGGCGCGCGCGAGACGTGGTCGATCGAAGCGATGATGCAGGACGGCAAGGCCTTGCAGGCAGGTACCAGCCACTACCTCGGCACCAATTTCGCCGAAGCCGCCAACATCCGGTATCAGGACCGCGAAGGCGGACAGGAGCTTTGCCATACGGTCAGCTGGGGCATGTCCACCCGTATGGTAGGCGGGCTGATCATGACGCATGGCGATGATGACGGCCTGCGCGTGCCGCCCGCTCTCGCGCCATTTCAGGTCGTGATCCTGCCAATGCTGCGCGACAAGCCGGAAGACGCGGCGCTGCTGGAATATTGCGAAAATCTGCGCGCTGGTCTCGTGGGACACACTGCGCTCGGCGAACCTTTGCGCGTCCTTCTGGATACGCGCCCCGGCAAGGCGGCAGCAAAGCGGTGGGACTGGGTCCGCAAAGGCGCGCCGGTGATTATCGAAGTCGGCGGGCGCGACATGGAAAACGGTGTTGTCAGCCTGCTGCGGCGCGATGCCTTGTGGGACGCGAATTCCGGCAAGCCGGCATTCGAAAGCCCGACCCGCGAAATCGCCGCACAAACGATCCCTTCCATTCTGGAAGACATGCAAAGCGGCCTTTTCACAGAGGCACGCGAGCGGCGCGACGCCAATATCACGCGGGACATCACGGACTTGGCGGGCCTCAAGGCATTCTACGGTGAAGACAGGCACCAACCAGGCTGGGCAGAAGTGCAGTGGTCCAAACCGACCGGCGAAGGGCTTGAGGCGGTTATTGCGCAGCTCAAAGCGCTGAAGCTGACCTTTCGCAATGTGCCTTTGAACACACCTCCGGCAGACGGCGTCTGCATTTTTACCGGAGAGCAAGCCGCCGAACGGATTTACGTAGCCCGGGCATATTGAATTTTCGTCAAAGGGGTCAATGTGATGATCGATTCCATCAAGTACAATCTGGCAAATCTCACGAATTTTTCCGGCCGCGATGCACGGCCAACTTTCTGGTGGTATGTCTTGTTTCTGATTGTTGCGCAGTTCCTCGTCGGATTTGTCGCGGCAATTCCAATGGTGGTTTCCAGCACTGTTTCAGCCTTCGACGCTGCACAATCCGGCGCAACTCAGGACCAGATGCAGGCCGAAATGTTTGCTGAAATGACTGAAGCGATGGGCACGCAGATATGGATATCGGCGGCGCTTTCCGTGGCTGTAGTCCTGCTGTTGGCGGCATCTTTTGTGCGCCGCCTTCACGATGGAGGATTTACAGGCGTTCTCGCGATTGTCCCCATCGGTCTTCAGATTCTCGCAATCGGCGGAAGTATCGCGATGATTGACCAGATGGGCGACATTTTGGCCGCAGCGGCTAATCCTGAAGAGATGCAGCAATTGCAGGCAAATCTGGCGCTGCAGTGGCATAATCTAGCTGGCTGGATGGCGATTTTGCTGGTGATCGGATTTGGCGTGATGAAATCGCAGGATGGCCCCAACCGTTACGGTGAGGAGCCTTCCTGAGACTTGCCCTGAAGTGATGCGCCGCGAAACTTAGTCTTCCGGCAGGCCGCGCTCCAGAGTTTCGCGAAATGCGTCGAAGGAGATTTCTCGCCCGATAAAATCGCGCACCAATTCCGCTGCTGGTTTGGTCCCGCCAGGCTCCAGCACAAGACGGCGGTAATCCGCTGCGGTTTCAGGATTGGTCATCCCTTCGGCAAGAAAGCGGCTGAACATATCGGCAGCTATCACCCGCGACCAACCGTAGGTGTAGTAGGCTGCGCCGTATCCATCGAGATGGCCAAACGCGGCCTGCATTTCCTGCGTTGGTGAAATCGGAGTAAGCGAATAGGCCTGCTGCCAGTCGCGCGCCGCCTCACCCAGATCGTTCGGAATGGGCTGGGTATAAAAATTATACGATGTCGCCGTCAGGCCCAGTTGGCTCAGTTCTCTCATGCCACGACCAAAATAGCGGACCGCATTCATCCGTTCCACCAAATCACGCGGGATTGTCTCGCCCTCAGCATTTACTGCGAAGCTGGCGAGCGTGTCGTAATCATAAACCCAATTTTCAAGAATTTGCGACGGTGCCTCTATAAAGTCCCACTCAACAGTGAACACGCCCGTGCCTGCCCACCGGTGGCGGCTGCCGAATATGAAATGCAGAACATGGCCAAATTCATGCAGGAACGTTTCCACCTGCCCGTGCTCCATCAGGCCATCGGGCATGTTCTGCACGAGAGCCGCAACAGGAACACCGTCGTCGGGGGTGCCAACATACAGCGGCACGACATTGGCGTGGGTGTATTTGCCCGGGCGCGGGTGTGAATCGAGGTAAAAACGGCCGATCACTTCGCCATCTTCGACAAGTTCATAGGCCTCGGCATCTTCATGCCACACGGGCGTATCCCAAGGACGCACGTCCACGCCGAACAGCTGCCGGGTCAGTGCAAAGATGCCGTCGCGCACATTGTCATGCTGGAAATACTCACGCGCTTCCTGCCGGTCGAAGTCGTATCTGGCCTGCTGCACCTTGGGTGAAAGCCAACCTAGCTGGTGCGCTTCGATCTGCGCCGAACCGGGACGCAATTCCTGCAGCATCGCGAACAATTGTGCATAATCGGCTTCGGCTACCGGGCGCGCCGCTGCCTCCGTCTCTGCAATCAAATCTTCGACTTTATCCGTCGTATCCAGCATCCGGTCGGCGAATTGCAATTGCGCATAATTGTCATAACCGAGGAGGTCTGCAAGCTCCCCGCGCAAAGTAAATATCTGCCGCAGGACATCGTCATTCGCGGGCCATGCGCGCTGAAAATACACATTCAGAACGCGGCGGCGCAGATCGTCATTTTCTGCGTAAGAGAGGATCGGGCTGACGTCGGGGGAAGCGGTGGTGATCGTGATCATCCCGTCCTCACCCACTTCACGCGCATCGATGTAGTCCTGCGGCAACCCGTCAAGCTCGTCCGGTGAAACCGCAATCGTGCGCCCGTCTTCCGCTATGTTCCGATCGAATTCCACTGTGAGCGCGGCGAGGGCATCGTTGATCTCCTGCACGCGAGCACGTCCGGCATCGTCCAGAGCGACACCGGCACGGCGGAATGCGCCAAGAATATCTGCGTGATAGTTCTGCGTAATCGGATCAGCTTCTGAAACATCGAGTGCTTCGAGCCGCTCGAACAAAGGACGCGAAAGGCTGATTTCGCTCTGCAGTCCAATCATCCGTGCCCCGCAGGCACCGCCCGCCGCGCGCAGTTCCGGAGTTCCCATCACCTGCGCATAAAGGCCGCCCTCGAGCTGGCCAGTAAACAGCAGCGAGGTGATATCGTCATAGCGTTGTAGCGTGGTTTCCACCGTCGGCTCAGTTGCATCGCCCATGATGGCATCGCGATTGAGATCGATCAGGCCAGCGTAATAATCGCAGCGCTCCTCAATGTCCTCCACCGAGGGATTGGCTAAAACCGGGCCGACCAGATTGTTGACCTGCGCGAAAGCGGGCGTCGCCAGCGTAGTGGTTGCGGCAAGTGCGATTGCGATATGTTTCATTGATGGTACCCCCCAAGGCCTGCGATCAGGCCGTGTGGGGGACAATTAACGGCGCAATCAAATACGTGCAACCGCCCGCTTGCCTTACTCTGCAAATTGCGCGACCAAGCGCGCTATGCGCTATCTTCTTATGACTGCGGCACTAATCGCCGCCCCCATTGCTCCCGCCACCGCGCAGGATGATCCCGCCGCCCCCGTCTCACAGGAGCGCCTGCAATCAGATGTGGAGACGATGATCTCCTTCGGCACCCGGCATACGCTTTCCAGCTATGACGATCCCGAACGCGGCATCGGCGCGGCGCTCGATTGGGGCAGGGCAGAGTTTGAAGCGGCCAGCGCGGCGTGCGGTGGATGTTTGGAAACGCTGTTCGTGGAAGACATGCGCAGTGGCAGGCGTATTCCGGAGCCGGTGCTGATCCGCAATGCTCTGGCAATCCAGTGGGGCAGTGAGCGGCCTGGTGAGGTCGTGATCATCCAAGGCCACATCGACAGCCGCGGGTCTGATGTCATGGACGCAGAGATCGAGGCCCCCGGCGCGAATGATAATGCCAGCGGCAGCGCGCTCGTGCTGGAGGCGTCGAGGGTGCTCAGCCAGCGGCAATATCCCACGACCATCATCTACGCGCTCCTCTCCGGAGAGGAGCAGGGATTGTACGGCGGCAATGTGCTGGCCGATTATGTAACCGAGCAAGGCTGGACGGTGAAGGCCGTGCTCAACAATGATGTTGTCGGCGGATCATGCGGGTCGGACGGTGTGTGCGATGCCGATCATGTGCGGGTGTTTTCCGAAGGCGTTCGCGCCGATGCGGACGAGGCAACCCGCTCCGCGATGCGGAGCCGCGGCGGGGCGAATGATTCGCCAAGCCGCAATCTCTCCCGCTTCCTCGACACCTTGGCTGAAAGTACACAGGGCGGCCTCGACGTTCGCCAGACTTGGCGCAGCGACCGCATGGGCCGTGGCGGGGATCACCTACCGTTCCTTGATCGCGGGTTCCCGGCCGTTCGTATGTCTGTCGCCATTGAGGATTATGAGCATCAGCATCAGGATCTGCGCGTCGAAGACGGCGTGACCTACGGCGACACTGCAGAGGAAATGGATTTCCGCTATCTGGCGCAGGTGACGCGTTTGAACATACGCGCCGCCGATATGCTGGCGCAGGCACCGATGCCGCCGGTAGTGACGGCTGAAGGTGCTGTCAGGACCTCGACCCTGCTCGAATGGGAAAGCGCCCCTGAAGTTGCGGAATACCGCATTTATCGCAGGCGTACCGACGAAGCCTATTGGAGCGAAAATCCTATCCTGAGCATCGATACGGGCGGAGAGGATTTGGACGATTATCCCATGTCGTCGAGCGCATCGGTAGAACCGGGCGCCCCAATCATCCTCACCAGCAACGGCGGTCTATCGGTTGAATTGGTCGCCCTGCGCGGCGACGACTGGATTTTCGGTGTCAGTTCGGTTTCGGCAGATGGCTACGAAAGCCCAGTCTCAAGTGCAGTGCCCGGCGGGGGTTTCTATCCGCTACCCATCGACACAGCGGACTAAGCCCCCATATAGCGGGCCATGCAGAAACGCCCCAATACCCGCAAATTCCAAGGCCTTCCAAGCAAGGACCAAATTCTGGAGTTCATCAAGAACGCCGATGGTCCGGCTGGCAAGCGCGAGATTTCAAAGCATTTCCGGCTGAAGGGTCAGGAGAAGATCGCGCTGAAAGCGCGGCTCAAAGACATGGCCGAGGAAGGCCTGATCGACGGCCGCAAAAGCGCGTTTCACCGGATGGGCGGCGTGCCCAAGGTCACTGTGCTGCGCATTGTCGAGATCGACGAGGGCGAACCAGTCGCCATTCCCGAAAGCTGGCAGCCCGATGATGGGACCGCGCCGCCGCGTCTGCGGGTGATCGAACGCAAGAAGCAAGCTGCTCTGCGCGTGGGTGATCGCATCCTCGCTCGCACCGAAGAAGCCGGCAAAGGCTTTCTTGCGCATCCGATGAAGAAACTGCCCAATGAAGAGGGCGCGATGCTCGGGCGTGATTGAGATCGACAAGGGCGGCCAGGCCTGGCTTGCCCCTGTCGACAAGAAAATCCGCACCTCTACCAAGGTTAGCGACAAGGGCGGCGCAGAGGCAGGCCAATTGGTTCTGGCCGAACCCGCAGGTCGCGGGCGCAATGCCAGCGTGAAAGTGATCGAAGTACTCGGCGATCCGCTCGCGCCGAAAAGCTACAGCCTCATCGCCATCCACAAATTCGGCATCCCGCACACTTTCCCGCAGGAAGTGCTGGATGAGGCCGAGCTGGCCGCGAAGCTGCCGCTGCATGAGGACAAGCGCGAAGACCTGCGTCACCTTCCAATTGTCGCTATCGACCCCGCCGACGCGCGCGACCATGATGACGCCATCTGGGCAGAGCCGGACGGGAAGGGCGGTTTCAAGGCGCTCGTAGCGATCGCCGACGTGTCCTATTATGTACGCCCCGGCAGCAAGCTCGACCGGGAGGCGCGCAAGCGCGGTAACTCCGTGTATTTCCCGGACCGCGTCGTGCCGATGCTCCCCGAAGTCCTATCAGCTGACGTCTGCTCCTTGCGCGAAGGCGAAGACCGCGCGGCCATGGCGTGCCACTTTACGATAGATGCTAAGGGCATTGTGAAGAACTGGCGCTTCACCCGCGCCGTCGTCCGCATCGAAGAGACCGTGCCTTACGAGATCGCGCAGCAGCGTATCGACGAAGGCAAGGCGGGCGAGAACCTGCAGCACCTCTGGTCGGCCTGGAAGCTGCTTGCCGCAGCGCGTGATGAGCGCGACCCGCTCGATCTCGACTTGCCGGAACGCCGGGTCGTCCTGAACGAACAGGGCCAGATCGAGGAGATAGCTGTTCGCGAGCGGCTCGATGCGCACCGCGTTGTCGAGGATTTCATGATCTCCGCCAATGTCGCGGCGGCAAAGGCGCTGGAAAGCAAGGTCCAACCTGTTGTCTACCGCATCCACGAATCCCCGACACGCGAAAAGCTGATTGCACTGCGCGAATATTTCGACGCTATCGGGAAAAAGCTGGCCTTGGGGCAGGTCGTTACCCCCGGTCTGTTCAACCGGATGCTTAAAGATATCGCCGATCCTGCTGAAAAAGCGCTGATAATGGAGGCTGTACTGCGCAGTCAGACGCAGGCTTACTACGGACCGCAAAACGCCGGCCACTTCGGCCTGGCGCTCGGTTCATACGCTCATTTCACTTCGCCAATTCGGCGGTATGCGGATTTGCTGGTTCACCGCGCACTGGTCGACGGGTTCGGTTTGGAATTGCCAGCGCCCAAAGGGGCTATCCCGGACGAAAGCGGACTTGCCGACCGGGACCGCGCCGATCTGAGCAAGATCACTGATGCCATAAGCGTGACTGAACGGCGCGCAATGGAGGCGGAACGGGACACAGTGGACCGTTATGTTGCCGCATGGCTTTCCGCCCGCGTTGGCGAGGTTTTCTCCACCCGCATCACCGGCGTCCAGAGCTTTGGCTTCTTTGCCACAATCGTTGGCCTTGGCGGGGACGGGCTGGTGCCGATCTCCACGCTTGGCCGCGAATATTTCCGCCATGACGAAGCGGCCCGTGCGCTGATCGGCAGCGACAGTGGCACGAAGTTCGCAGTCGGGGACACGCTGGACCTGCGGCTGGGCGAAGCCAATCCGCTGACCGGCGCGCTGAAGTTCGAATTGCCCGACGGTGACGGCGGTCAGAAGGTGCAGCCGCGCGGGGATCGACCTGCGCCCAAGAAAGGCCGATCGTTCAAGAATGGTCCCCGCAAGGATAAGCAGGGGAAGCATCAGGTCGGCCCGCGCGGACGCCCCGGCAATATCCGCCATCAGGGTCGGAAGAAGAAATAACGGAACGCCTTGCCCAGCCGATCCATTGGTTGGGAAAGGAGAATGTACATGCTCACACCCGGCCAACCGGTTCCCGACATCGAGCTTCCGCTGACAATTGATGCCCGTTTTCACCTGTCGAAGCAGGAGCCTGACAACTACACCATGCTGGTGTTCTACCGCGGCAAACATTGCCCGATGTGCAAACGCTATCTGGAAGAAATTGGCGGACGGCTGGAGGATTTTACCTCCCGCGGCATCAATGTTTTCGCCATTTCCATGGATAGCGAAGACCGCGCGATGGTCGTCGATTCCGATTGGGAAACACATGACTTGCCGCTGGTGCATAGCTTGACCGAAGATCAGGCGCGGCAATGGGGTCTGTACATTTCCAGCAAACGCGACGGCAGCGAAGAGCCGGAAGTCTTTTCAGAGCCCGCTCTGTTCCTGGTGAAGCCAGACATGTCGCTGCATTTTTCGGTCGTGCAAAGCGCGCCATTTACGCGTCCGCCGCTGGATGAGCTGCTGCAAGGCATCGATTACACGCTGAAGAACGATTACCCGACGCGCGGCACGCTGACCTGATCCTCAGCTAAGGCGGTCGATCTCTTCATTCGATAGACCGCCCGGAATGATGAACAACGGGCAGCTTAATGCGCCTGCATGAGTAGAAAAGTGCGAGACCAGCGGTCCCGGAGCACCCTCCGGGGCCGCTCCGAGCACGAGAGCAGCAACTTCCGGGTGCTCTTTCAGATAATCGGAAATCACATCCTTGCCGTCTCCGACGCGCACTGCGATCTGCGGCATCTTGCCGCTTTCGTACGCCAGCTCGCCAGCGGCAGAATTGGCCAGCACCTCTGCCCGGTCACGCGCTTCTTGTTCGATTGTTGCCTGTATTCCGCCAAAGGCGCTGAAGGCCTGGCGCGGCACAAGGGCGAGCAGATGCACCATGCCGCCGGTCTTCGCCGCGCGTCGTGATGCAAAGCGCAGCGCGACATGCGCCTCTTCAGTTTCGTCAATGATGACCAGATAAACGCGCATTCGTATTTCCCCGTCCCAAGCCTTGGGTATCCAGCCATTTGGCTTCATACGCAAGATGCCTTGCCCCAGCGGCGCAAATTGGCCAAGAACGCCAGCAGAAATAATAGCAGACCAGCTAGCACATAAGGGAGCCTGCTTCACCCATGCCGATTGCCATCAAGATGCCCGCACTTTCACCTACGATGGAGGAGGGCACCCTCGCCAAATGGCTTGTGAAGGTTGGGGACAGTGTTTCCGCCGGTGACATCATGGCCGAGATCGAGACCGACAAGGCCACGATGGAATTTGAAGCTGTGGACGAAGGCGTAATCGCGCACATCCACGTGGAAGAAGGCACCGAGGGCGTGGCAGTGGGCACGGTAATCGCGACTTTGGCCGAAGAGGGCGAAGATGCTGGCAGCGTAGCTCCGGCTGGCGGTGGCGCGGCTGCTGATGCTGCACCAGCAAAAGACGACGAGAAAGCCGAAGCACCAGCGGAACCGGCCAAGGCGGCTCCGCGTGAAAGCGCAGAACCTGCACGCGCTCCTGCCGCTTCCGCTCCGGCAAGTTCGGGCGACCGCATCATTGCATCTCCGTTGGCAAAGCGCATTGCCGAACAAAAAGGCATCGACCTTTCCGGCGTGACCGGCTCCGGCCCCAATGGCCGCATCGTGAAGGCCGATGTGGACAGCGCAAAGGCCGGTACAGCTGCGCCCGCTGCCACTGCTACTCCCAGCTCCTGCAGCTGCTGCTGCGCCGGTCGAAGCGCAAGACTTCGGCATCCCGCACGAGGTGGAAAAGCTTTCCGGCATGCGCAAAACCATTGCGCGCCGCCTGACCGAGAGCAAGCAGACCGTTCCGCATATCTACCTCACGGTCGATATCCGCCTCGATGCTCTGCTCAAACTGCGCAGTGAACTAAACGCCGCGCTGGAACCGCAGGGCGTGAAGCTTTCCGTCAATGATCTGATGATCAAGGCGCTTGGCAAGTCATTGGAAGCCGTTCCCGCATGCAATGTGCAGTTCGCTGGCGATTCCATGCTCCAGTTCAAGCGCGCCGACGTGTCGGTTGCTGTGAGCATTCCCAATGGCCTTATCACTCCGATCATCACCGATGCGGGTAGCAAGTCGATGAGCAAGATCAGCACCGAGATGAAAGACCTCGCCGCGCGCGCGAAAGACGGCAAGCTGGCTCCGGAAGAGTATCAGGGCGGCACAGCCAGCCTTTCCAACATGGGCATGTTCGGCATCAAGCAGTTCGAAGCTGTTATCAACCCGCCGCAGGGCATGATCATGGCCATCGGCGCAGGCGACAAGCGCCCCTATGTCGTCGATGACAGCCTGCAGATCGCGAGCGTGATGAGCGCCACCGGCAGCTTCGACCACCGCGCCATCGACGGCGCAGACGGCGCGCAGTTGATGAAAGCCTTCAAGGAAATGATCGAGGCACCGCTGGGGCTGGTGGCTTAGAAAGGAATGAACGTTCCAAGCTTTCCAAAAGTATTGGCAAAGGGATTGCTTTTTGGATCCTTATCTAGCGCATTGGGACTTCATATCGCGGTGAGCATGATCGCGCCCGGTGATGCTGGGACGATGAGCGCGATATCAAGTGGGCCCATATTCATAGCTATATTTGTGGGGATACTGTTCGCGTCTATATTTGCATTCCCTTTGGCTGCATTGGCCAGTTGGCCATTCCATCGATTGTCACTTTCACAGCCAAAAATGGCGTATGTCATCGCCAGCATTGTTGGCTTATCTGTTGGGGCGTTGGCGAACATCTTAGATTTCCGTGTAGGGCCTGATGACAACTGGTCCGGCCCAATTGTCGGCATAATTTTCGCAGCGTCATGGGTTCGGGTCGTACGACTGAGTCTTCAGAACAATATGGTGCATCATGTTGAGTAAACGCGACCCCGCCATGCGCACCGTTGCGATGCCTGCCGATGCCAACGCCTACGGCGACATCTTCGGCGGCTGGCTGATGAGCCTGATGGATTCCGGCGCGGGCCTTGTCGCGGCGCGCCGGGCGAAGGGCAGGGCGGTTACCGTCGCTATGGACGGGGTTGAATTTCACAAGCCGGTGAAGGTGGGGGATGAAGTTTCTGTTTATGCAGAGATCACCCACGTTGGGCGCACCAGCATGGTGATCGCCACCGATGCCTACCGGCGGGACCGTCATTCAGAGGAAGAAGAGAAGGTCACCTCGGCCAAATTTACATTCGTAGCGATCGATGATGCGGGCAAGCCGCGCGCGGTCGAGCAATAGGAGCAACTCAGCGGTGAGCAATTACGACGTCATCGTTCTCGGTTCCGGCCCCGGCGGCTATGTCGCGGCGATCCGCTGCGCGCAGCTGGGCCTGAAGACAGCCATTGTTGAACGCGAGAACCTCGGCGGTATCTGCCTCAACTGGGGCTGCATACCGACCAAGGCGCTGCTGCGCTCCGCCGAAATCCTGCATTATGCGCAGCATGCCAAGGATTACGGGCTGAAAATGGCCGGCACGATCGAGGCCGATCTTGAGGCGGTGGTGAAGCGCAGCCGCGGCGTTGCCAAGCAGCTCAGCTCCGGCATCGCGCACCTGATGAAGAAGAACAAGATCACGGTGCACATGGGGGAGGGCACGCTGACCGGCGCCACTTCGCTCACCGTGAAGGGCGACAAGGGTGAGGAAAAGCTCACCGCCAAGCACGTTATCGTCGCCACCGGAGCCCGCGCCCGCGACCTGCCTTTCGCCAAGGCCGACGGCAAGCGCGTGTGGACCTACCGCACCGCCATGACTCCGCCGGAAATGCCGACCAAGCTCCTGGTCATTGGCATCGGGCGCTATCGGCATCGAATTTGCCAGCTTCTACAATGATATGGGCGTCGATGTTACCGTGGTCGAAATGCTCGACCGCGTTGTTCCGGTGGAAGACAAGGACGTGTCCGCCTTCCTCGAAAAAAGCCTGACCAAGCAGGGCATGACGATCATGACCGGCGCCGGTGTCGAGGACATCAAGGTCGACGGACAAGGGCGTCACCGCCAAGATCAAGGCCAAGGACGGCAAGGTCGAAACCAGCGAATTCTCCCACTGCATCACCGCCATCGGCATCATGCCCAACACCGAGAATATCGGCGCGGACAAGCTGGTGGAGATGGACCGCGGTTTCATCCAGATCGACCCCTACGGCCGCACCAAGTCCAAGGGCCTGTGGGCCATCGGCGACTGCACCCCCGGCCCGTGGCTGGCGCACAAGGCAAGCCATGAAGGCGTGACCTGTGCCGAAGCCATCGCGCAGGAAATGGGCAACAAGGACGTCCACCCGCACCCGCTCAACCGTGATGCAATTCCCGGCTGCACCTATTGCCACCCGCAAATCGCCAGCGTCGGCATGACCGAGGCAAAGGCTAAGGAAGCCGGTCACGAAGTGAAAGTCGGCATGTTCCCCTTCATCGGCAACGGCAAAGCCATCGCTCTCGGAGAGGCCGAGGGCTTCACCAAGACCGTGTTCGACGCGAAAACCGGCGAACTGCTGGGTGCGCACATGATCGGCGCGGAAGTGACCGAGATGATCCAGGGCTACACCATCGGCAAAACGCTGGAGACGACCGAGGCAGAACTGATGGGCACGGTATTCCCGCATCCGACCATCTCGGAATCGATGCACGAAAGTGTTCTGGCCGCATACGGGCGCGCTCTGCACATTTAGTCCGGTGGAAGGCAAGGGCACCCACAGCTACGTTCCGGACCCGCGCAATGCGGACATCCTGATCGACGTTAACGGAACGCATTTCCCGCGTGACGAGGCAAAGGTCAGTGTGTTCGACAGCGGTTTCATGCTGGGTGACGGGGTATGGGAAGGCCTGCGGCTCCACCACGGGCGGCTCGCTTTTCTGGACCGGCATTTTGACCGGCTGTGGCGCGGGGCAAAAGCCATTGCGATGGACCTTGGCGTTTCGCGTAATGAGCTGGAGCGCCGGCTTTACGCTGTGCTCGATGCCAACGGCATGACGCAAGATGGCGCGCATGTGCGGCTGATGGTGACGCGCGGGATTCGCTCCACCCCCTATCAGGACCCGCGCGTCGTGATCTCACCGGCCACCATCGTAATCATTCCGGAATGGAAAGAGCCTGCGCCGGAAACGGCGACGCGGATGCTCGATCTGTTCACGGTCCATGTGAGGCGCGGCTATCCCGATGTGCAGGATCCGATGCTGAACAGCCATTCCAAGCTGAACTGCATCACTGCCTGCATTCAGGCGACACAAGCGGGCGCGGACGAGGCGCTGATGCTGGACCCGCACGGCTTTGTTGCGACCTGCAATTCCACGCATTTCTTCATCGCAAGGGATGGCGAGATCTGGACCTCCAGCGGCGATTACTGCCTCGATGGGATCACCCGCGGCGCTGTGATAGAGGCCGCGCGCGGGGCAGGGATCACTGTGCGCGAACGTAACTTCTCGCTCACCCACGTTTACGGCGCGGATGAAGCTTTCACCACCGGCACCTTCGCCGGCGTCGCGCCCGTCGGCAGAGTTGATGGCCGCGTGCTGGGCACGCAGCGCGGGCCAATGGTGGAGCGATTGCAGAAGCTCTATCTCGAACTGCTTGCAAAGGACGTGAAGGGCAGGGCGCGGGTTTGACCATCCGCATCGCCATGTGGTCCGGCCCGCGCAACATCTCCACCGCGATGATGCGCAGCTTCGGCGCACGGCCAGATTGCGCGGTGTCCGATGAACCATTCTACGGCGCGTTTCTGAAAGCGAGCGGGGAAACACACCCGATGGGCGCGGAAACGATCGCCGATATGGATTGCGATTGGCAATCCGTGCTGAACACGCAATCGGGCGCAGCACCGAACGCGAAGCCCATCTGGTATCAAAAACACATGCCGCACCACATGGTCGGCCCTGTTTCGATTGCAGACATGCCCGGTCACCGTCACGCCTTCCTGATCCGCGCACCGGAAAGGGTCGTCGCCAGCTACGCAAAAAAGAACGAATTGCGCCGCCCCGAAATGCTCGGTTTTGCACAAGTTCGGCGTTATTTCGAATTTGAGGCGGAACGCACCGGCACATTGCCGCCCGTCGCGGACAGCGATGCGATATTGCGTGATCCAGTCGGAACGCTTCAGAAGCTTTGCGATGCTCTAGGCATCAGTTGGGACCCGGCGATGCTCAGCTGGAAAAAAGGCCCGCATTCCGGAGACGGCGTGTGGGGCGCGCATTGGTACGACAAGGTCAATGCCTCCACAGGTTTTGGCTCAGCCCCGCAAGACATCCCATTATTGGCTGGCGAATATGCAGAAGTGGCCGACGCATGCAGGGCGGATTACGAAGCCATCGCGAAATTCGCACTTTAGGCGCTGCTGGCGGACAGGGTGGGATTCGAACCCACGGTGGACTTGCGCCCACGCTAGTTTTCAAGACTAGTGCATTCGACCACTCTGCCACCTGTCCGACTGAGCGCGCGCCGATTAGCGTGAAACTTGCTCGTTGTCACCTGTGCTTGTTGAACCGAGTTGTTCAGGCCATGTTCTGTCCGTCGCAGACACGATCAATTTGGTCGTTAAAGACAAATGAGGGGATTCCACCCGCGCGCACAATCGCTTAGGAAGAGATATGACATTCAAGCCCCTCCGCCGTATCGGCCTCGCCTTCGCCGCCTGCCTGCTTGTTGCGAGCCCGGCCAGCGCGCAAAACCAATCATTTCAAAGCTATCTGGATACGGTCGCCGCCCAGGCGAGAGCAGAGGGCGTCAGCCAGCAGGCGATTGATCGTGTGTTCTCAGGGCTTGTGCCGAATAATCGCGTGCTGGAGCTTGACCGCGACCAGTTGTCATCCAGTGGCGGCACAACGTCATCGACCGGCTTTCCGTCGATGGCTGCCTACATCGCCCGGCATAATACACAGGCGCGGATCAATGGCGGTGTGCGAACTCTCGCGCGCCTGCGCCCGCTCGCTGCACAGGTAGAGCGCCAGTACGGCGTTCCGGCCGAAATAGTCGTGTCCATTTGGGGCCACGAAACTGCCTACGGCGCAGTCATGGGCAGTTTCGATCTGCCGCGCAGCCTTGCGACATTGGCATGGGACGGCCGCCGCCGCGAGCTGTTCGAGCGCGAGCTGATTGATGTGCTGAAAATGGTCGACCGGGGCGTTCCGCGCAGCCGGCTTGTCGGCAGCTGGGCGGGCGCGTTCGGCAACGGCCAGTTCCTGCCAAGCGTATACCTCCGGCTTGCGGTTGATGGTGACGGCGACGGCGATCGCGATATCTGGAATTCAGATGCGGACACGCTTGCCTCTATCGCCAATTATTTCCGCGATGCGGGTTGGCGGCCTGGAGAGCCCTGGGCAGTGCGTGCCTACGTGCCCAATTCTGCCAACCGGGCAGGGATCGAAAACCATGTTAACGCGCCGATTTGCCCGCGTGTGCACGAACGCCACAGCCGCTGGCTGACGGTGCGCGAATGGCGCGAAAGGGGTATCACGCCGCAAGCCCCGATTGCCGATGACACGCTTGCCGCGCTGTTCGAACCGGATGGTCCGTCTGCGCCGGGATATCTCTTAACCCAGAATTATAGGGTTATACTCGAATATAACTGCTCGAATTACTACGCCATGAGTGTGGGGTTGCTTGCAGATGAGATTTCCAGATGACGTTCGCCGGGCTGCGCTGAGCCGCGCTGCCTTAACCGTATTGCTTACCGCTGGCCTGTCGGCTTGCGGCGCAGTGGGAGGCGGATCGCACCACGCTGGCCTTGTTAGTCCTTCGGAAGTGCCTGGACTTGGGATGGGCGCGTCAAATGGACCGCGTGCGGATTACCCCGTGGTTGTTGGAGAGCCCTACAGCATTGCGGAAGTGGAATATGTGCCCGCCGACGTATTGAATTACGACCACGTTGGCTACGCTTCGCTGGACCAGGGCGCGATGGGGTATTCCGGCGCGCACCACACACTTCCCGTGCCGAGCTATGTAGAGGTGACATCGCTCGATACAGGACGGACCGTACTGGTGCGGCTTGAACGCCGCGGCCCGATGGAGAGCAACCATCTGGTAGCGCTGTCACCTGCAGCAATGGCGCAGCTTGGCGCGTCGGCGGAAACACCGGTGCGCGTGCGGCGCGTCAATCCGCCAGAGACGGAACGCTTTGCCCTGCGCGAAGGAGAACCGGCATCGCTGCGCATGGACACTCCGGCATCCCTCCTGACAGTGCTTCAACGACGCCTGCCCGCAGATGGCGGCGCTTCGCTGCGTGCGGAGAATGCTGCGCCTCCGGCTTCGGCTCAGCAGATGGTGGAACCAAGCTTGATAGATAGCGTGGAGATCGCCGCTTCCGACGCGGCAATAGCCACACCGCCCCAGCTTGATACGCTTCAAACTGCTTCCGCCGACGAAGAGGCGCAGACCGCCGAGGCCACAGTCTTCAGTGAAGCATTCGCAGCCGCCGAAGCGCCACAAAGCGATACCGTGGCATCTATCCCTATCGAAGCGCCAGTTCCTGCTGCTGAAGGCCGATTTGTCGTGCAGGCTGCAGCATTTTCGACAATGGAGCGCGCGGAACGGGTTGCCGATGCTCTTGGCGGACAGATCACGCAGTCGGGGCGGTACTTCCGCGTCCGGACCGGCCCCTTTATGACCCGTGGAGAAGCCGAAGCCTCGCTCGCCATCGTCCGCCGTGCAGGGTATAGCGACGCACGAATCCTGACCAGCGGCTGACCGGCCCCAAGGCCTGTCTGCTGCGCAATGCGGCGGAGTGGGCGTGAAGCATAAGACAGCGATGGTTTTGGCGGCAGCGGCGACGGCTCTTGTGAGTGTGCCTGCAATCCCCGCCGATGCCCCGGTTCCCGCCGAAATTCCTGTCGCCTTGCTCGTCGATATTTCGAGCGGACAGGTTCTGTATGAGCGGGAGGCGGGCCGCCGCTTTGTGCCGGCGTCAGTTGCCAAGGTAATGACAGCTTATACCGCCTTCAAACTGGTGGATGAGGGCGCCCTTCGTCTGGATATGCCCTATCTCTACAGCGCTGAACTGGAAGACGTATGGTACGGCGAGGGTTCCAACATGTTCCTGCGAGCCGGCGACAGGCCAACGATCGCGCAGCTATTGCTCGGCATTACGACGGTTTCGGGAAATGACGCCAGCGTCGCCATCGCAATGGCTTCGACTGGCTCGCTGGAAGACTGGCTTGCTCTGATGAACAGCAATGCGCGTGAGCTGGGTATGCGGGACACGCATTTCGGGTCCCCCAATGGCTTTCCCGATGGCGGTCAAACCTACACCACCGCCAATGACCTGGCGATCCTGGGTCAGGCGATCACGCAGCGGTATCCGGCATTATACCGTCGCTTTTTCGGACATCGCGGCATGCGCTGGGGGGGTATCGCGCAGGCAAACCATGATCCTGTTACAGGGCGCGTAGAAGGCGCCGACGGGCTGAAAACCGGTTATACAAACGAAGCTGGCTTCACCTTTCTCGGCTCGGCGGAGCGCGAAGGCATCAGGTTGATGATGGTCCTGGCAGGCTCTCCGGATGGGCGGCTGCGCGATGTTTCCGCGCGCGAATTGCTCGAATGGGGCTTTGACGGTTTCGACCGCCGGACCCTTTTGACGCAAGGCACGCGGGTAGGGGCCGCCGATGTGCAAGACGGCGCGCAGGCGGAGGTCGGTCTGGAATTGCCGGCCGATTTCACGGTCGCTCTGCCTCAGGGGGAGAGGCCGGAGGGCTGGGAAGTCGATATAGTCTATCGCGGACCGATCCAGGCACCGGTCGCTGCTGGCGATACTGTAGCGCGGCTGCGTCTGACCATCGATGGGAACGATGTTCTCGATGCGCCTCTCGTAGCCTCTGAAAACGTGGCAGAAGCCAATCCTTTTCAGCGTGTTGCCAATGCCTTTTCAGGGTGGTTCTCATGAACGGCGGACGCTTCATAACCTTTGAAGGCGGCGAAGGCGTGGGCAAATCCACGCAGGCGCGGATGCTGGCCGATATTCTGTCGGCGCGCGGGCTGAAAGTGCTGCTGACGCGCGAACCGGGCGGCACTCCGGGGGCAGAGGCCATTCGCGAACTGCTGCTGGACAAGCAATATGACTGGGACGCGCGGGCGGAGGCCCTATTGTTCGCGGCCGCGCGTTCCGACCATGTCGATCATGCTATCGGCCCTGCACTCAGCCGGGGGGACTGGGTGGTTTGTGACCGTTTTATCGATTCCTCGCGCGCCTATCAGGCGGGCGGTGGTGACCTGTCCGACGATGCGATCCTGTCGCTTCACACCATCGGTTCATACGCACTGATGCCCGATGTTACCTTCCTGCTTTACGGCGATACGGAAGAAGTCGCCGCACGGCTGGCTGCACGCGATGGCGATGACGCAGACCGCATCGGCAGCCGGTCGGCCCAGTATCATTCCCGGGTCGCTGCACGGTTTCGCGATCTGGCGGCGATGGACCCTGAACGGTTTGTGCTGATCGACGCATCCGGCACACCGGGCGTAGTGCATGACCGGATATGGCGCGCCCTGGCGCCTCTGCTGGGGGAGGGCGGTTGAGCCTGCTCCCCGCTAATTACATCGGGCATGAGGCGGCGTGGAATGACTGGCGCCTCGCTCTTGGCGGCGACCGGATGCATCACGGCTGGATTCTTTCAGGCCGCAAAGGCGTGGGCAAATCTGCCTTCGCTCTGGCCGCAGCGCGGGAATTGGTCGCGGAAGAACGTATTCCGCAGCCTGCCGGTAATCATCCGGACATCCTCTATCTTTCGCATCCGCCCAAGAACGATACCGAAGCGAAAAAGGCTGCTGAAGGAAAGCCTTATGAGTTGGCCCGCAACATCAAGATCGACCAGATTCGCAAGCTGCAACAGCGCCTGAACACAAGGCCGACGATGGGCGCACGGCGCGCTGTAATTATCGATCCGGCAGACGATATGGAGCCCGGAGCCGCCAATGCGCTGCTTAAAAGCCTTGAGGAGCCGCCGCAGGGCACGTTCTTCATCCTGATAGCGCATCGCATCGGCCGTCTGCTTCCCACAATCCGCTCCCGCTGCCGGGTGCTCAATTTCCCCCGCGTGTCCGACACCGATATGGAAGCGGTGCTTGCGCGGGAATCGCCGCAGGCCAGCGGAGAGATGCGCGCCGCAGCCATCGCGGCTGCCAGCGGATCCCCCGGTGCGGCAATCGACTTTGTCGAACTGGACCTCGGCACCATCCACAAGCTGATGCAGCAAATCGCGGCCAACGGAGATCCGGACTTCGGTTTGCGCGGAAGAATGGCCGGTGCCATGGGTGCACGCCCGCCCCGGGAGAAACAACTGGCCGCGATCGAACTTGCCCGTGCGGTGGTATCAGCGCGTATGCAGGGCGTTTCGCAAGGGGAAATCCCAGCCATGGTTGAAACGCACAGCGCGCTGGTTCGCCTGTCAGCCCAGGCACCGACTGCGAACTTCGATGCAGGCTTACTGATCATGGAAGTAGGAACTCTGCTCGCCAGCCTTGCGGCATCCCGGAGCGCGTCCTAGGGAAGCGGCCACAATGGCAGACCCTTTCTATCTCACCACCGCGATTCACTATCCCAATGGCAAACCGCATATCGGCCATGCCTATGAGACGATCGCAGCTGACGTGCTGGCACGTTTCCACCGGCAAATGGGCCGCGAGGTCCGGTTCCAGACCGGCACCGACGAACACGGTCTGAAAATGGCACAAAAAGCACGTGATCTCGGTGTGGCGCCGCGTGCCTTGGCGGATGAAATGTCGGGATATTTCCGCGATCTATTCGATGCTCTGAATATTTCGTATGACCGGTTCATCCGCACAAGCGAGGATGAGCATCACCGCGCCAGCCAGGCAATCTGGACGGCGATGGAAGCCAAGGGTGATCTGTATCTCGACCGTTACGAAGGCTGGTACTCGATCCGCGACGAAGCCTATTACGACGAGAGTGAGCTGACCCAGGGCGAGGGCGGTGAAAAAGTGTCTCCGCAAGGTACGCCGGTTGAATGGACTGTGGAGGAAAGCTGGTTCTTCCGCCTGTCCGCCTATCAGGACAAGCTGCTTGCGCTGTTCAACGATCAGCCTGATTTTGTCCGGCCCGAAAGCCGCCGCAACGAAGTGATGCGCTTTGTCGAAGGCGGACTGCGCGATCTATCGATCAGCCGCACCAGCTTTGACTGGGGCGTGAAAGTCCCAGGGGCGGAAGACCACGTAATGTACGTGTGGGTGGATGCGCTCACCAATTACCTCACCGGCCTAGGTTATCCCGACGAGACGGAAGACATGGCGAAATTCTGGCCTGCAGATCTTCACCTGATCGGGAAAGACATCACCCGCTTCCACGCGGTCTATTGGCCCGCTTTCCTTATGAGCGCCGATATTGCGCTTCCGAAGCAAGTGTTTGCGCACGGTTTCCTGCTCAATAAAGGCCAGAAAGAAAGCAAGTCGCTCGGCAATGTGACCGATCCCGGCGAACTGGCTGAAATGTACGGCGTCGACACGCTGCGGTATTTCCTGCTGCGCGAATTCAGCTTCGGTCAGGATGGGAGCTATTCTCCTCAAGCCATTGTAAACAGGTCCAATTCAGAACTGGCGAACAGTTTTGGCAATCTTGCGCAGCGCACGCTCTCACTGATTTTCAAGAACTGCGACGCGGCGCTTCCACCCATCAACGGCCATACAGAGGCAGACAATGCCTTGCTCGAACATGTCGGCCGCGTGGTGCGCGATGAAATGCCGAAAGCATTCACCGATCTGGCTTTCGCTCAGGCCCTTGAATCGTGGATGAGCGCCGTCTTCGCCTGCAACGCTTATGTTGATGCAGAGGCACCGTGGGCCCTGAAAAAGACCGATCCGCAGCGGATGGAGACGGTGCTGTCAACGCTGTACGTCTGCATCGCCCAGCTCGCTGTCGCGGTAATCCCGGTTATGCCGACCTCAATGGCAAAGCTGCTGGACGCGATGGGTGTTGCCCCAGAATTTCGCACACCGGAAGCTATTGGTTCGCACTGGTATTCGCCGCTCGCAGAATCCGGCTTCACCCTGGAAAAGCCGCAGGGCCTCTTCCCGCGTCTCGAAGTGCCCGAAACGGCTGAGGGTGAGGGCAGCTGATGCTGATCGATAGCCATTGCCATCTCAATTATGAAGGCCTCGCCGAAAGGCAGACGGAGGCGCTTGCCAATGCCCGCGCGGTGGGTGTGGGCGGTTTCCTCAACATCTCCACTCGGGAACGTGAATGGGGCGATGTGGTCGCCACTGCGGAGCGCGAAAATGATGTCTGGGCGACGGTCGGCATTCACCCGCATGAGGCGGACCAGCACGCCGATCTGGGCCGTGAAGTGCTGTTGGAGGCAAGCAAGCACGCCCGTGTCGTCGGCTTGGGTGAAAGCGGGCTGGACTACTATTACGACAAATCCGATCGCGCGGTTCAGCAAGCGCTGTTCCGCATGCATATCGGTGTGGCGCGCGAAACCGGTCTGCCGCTGGTCATCCACACGCGCGACGCGGATCAGGATACCGGCGATATTCTGGAAGATGAAATGGGGAAGGGCGCTTTTCCCGCGCTGATCCACTGTTTTACAGCATCTCCCGAATTCGGCCGACGGGTTCTGGCCATGGGCCTCACAATATCGCTGTCCGGCATCGTGACTTTCAAGAATGCCCGCGAACTGCAGGAATTTGCAAAGGAAATTCCCGGTGACAGGCTGCTGGTCGAAACCGACAGCCCGTTTCTGGCTCCAGTTCCGCATCGGGGTAAACCCGGAGAGCCGGCTTTTGTTCGCGACACGGCGGCGTTCGTGGCGAATCTGCGGGACAACAGCTATCGAAGACCTGGCCGAAACAACAACGGCCAACTTCTTCAATTTGTTCACGAAAGCCAAGGCGTGAAGCTGATTATTCTAGGATGCGGCACGTCAACGGGCGTTCCGCGCATTGGTAATGACTGGGGCGCATGTGACCCGGACAATCCAAAAAATCGGCGCACGCGCGTTTCTATCATTGTGGAAAGCGATGCGGGCAAGCGTTTGCTGGTCGACACGTCGACAGATCTGCGCCAGCAATTGCTATCCAATCGAATTGAAGCAATCGACGGCGTTTTCTGGACCCACGATCATGCCGATCACTGCCACGGCATCGATGATCTGCGCCCGCTGCGCTTTGGCAGAAGCGCTGCGATACCCGGCTTTGCGTCTACCTTCACCGCACAGCGCCTCAGGCGGCGGTTCGATTACGTGTTCGCGGGCCAGTATGGCTACCCAACGATTGTCGAGCTGGAAGAGCTTGGAAGCAGGCACATGCATGCAGGATTCGGTCTCGAATGGATGGAAATGCCGCACGGTCCGATCACTACCACAGCCTACAGGTTTGATGCCGACGGGAAATCGATAGGTTATGCAACGGACTTCAGCGAACTGACCGATGAGATGGTCGAATTCTTCGCCGACATCGATATCCTGGTCACAGATTGCCTGCGCCGCCAGCCACATCCGACACATGCGCACCTTGGCATGGCATTGGAGATGGCCGAACGGACAGGTGCAGGTATGACTGTGCTGTCACATCTCGACAAGAGCATGGATTACGATGCTGTCACTTCGGAAATTCCGGCAAACGTGGTTGTCGGCTTCGATGGTATGCAATTGAAGGCGTAAGGCAATTGGTAGCGTAAGGAAGACCTGACATGAGCAATTTCAGCGAAACGCACTGGGTTTCCATCATTGCGATGCTCGGTTGGCTTGTTCTGGTTGCCGGCGCGTACCGGTCTCACCAGATCGACACCAGCAAGACAATCCGCATGGCTCTGATCTGGGCGTCGATCTTTGCAGCCGTGGTCTTTGTTTTCAGCATCATCGAATAATGTATCCCTGCAGACCGACCAATCCCAACCGGTCTCTCACTTAACATAATATATATTATCAATCCAAGATGTATCAGTATTCCACCTTGATCGCTAACCCCGTCATTCTTCGAACAAACGAGCGAAAAAGTCTCATGTCCGACCAGATTAATCGATTGCTCTCCATCATGGCGCGACTGCGCGATCCGGAACGTGGCTGCGAATGGGATGTCGCGCAGACTTTCGAGACAATCGTACCTTACACCATTGAAGAGGCTTACGAAGTCGCGGACGCCATAGAACGCGCCGATATGGATGATCTGCGCGGAGAGCTTGGCGATCTGCTGCTCCAGGTCGTTTTTCACGCCCGCATGGCCGAAGAAGCGGGACATTTCGCCTTCACCGACGTCGCGCGCGCCATTTCCGACAAGATGGAGGCGCGCCATCCGCATATCTTTGGCGACGAAGGCGGCAAGATGGACGGTACGCGCTGGGAAGACCTAAAGGCCGCTGAGAGAGCCTCAACCGGGTCTGAAAGTGCGATGGACGGCGTTGCCCGCGCCCTTCCCGCGTTGCTGCGTGCGCAAAAGCTTCAGAAGCGTGCAGCACGTGACGGGTTCGATTGGCCCGATACCCAAGGCCCCGCAGACAAAGTAGCAGAAGAGGCCGAGGAATTAAGAGATGCCTCTCCCGAACACAAATTCGAGGAAGCGGGCGACCTGTTGTTCGCTGCCGTCAATCTTGTCCGGGCGTATGGGATAGCGCCGGAAGACGCGTTGCGCGCCGCGAATGAAAAGTTCGAGCGCCGCTACCGAGCGATGGAAGACATGGCTGGCGGAGATTTCGCCAAGCTTGATCTCGATGCTCAGGAAGCGCTCTGGAAACAGGTGAAAAAGTCGGAAGGTTAGGCGTCAAGCCCTTCAAAACGACCAGCTTCCTTGTCCGTCAGGCGCACTTCAATCCGGCGTAGCAAATCACCCTCGCTTTCACCGGCATCGACTTCGTCCAACACTTCGCCGTGCGCATGCAGCCAGGCAATGCGGGCGCCGTCGCTGGCGGGAAGAAGGAAGGAGTAAGTGCGCGCACCCTGCGTCAGCACCGCGCTGAGCCGCGTTGCCAGTGCATCGACGCCTTCGCCCGTAATCGCTGAAATAGGAAGCACGTTGTCGTCGGCATTGGCAATCGCTGCCAAATCCTCACGGTCCTCTTCCGCCAACAAGTCCCATTTGTTCCAAACCTCGATGACGGGGGCGTCTATCCCCTCACCGTTCTCGTCGACCACGCCGAGATCTTCCAGAACCGTGAGAACTTGCCGCTTCTGCTGTGCAGTATCGGGATTGGCGATGTCGCGCACGTGAAGGACGATATCGGCCGCGGTCACTTCTTCCAGAGTGGCACGGAAGGCAGCGACAAGCTGCGTCGGGAGGTCCGAGATAAATCCGACCGTATCCGACAGAATGGCCTTCTCCACGCCCGGCAGCCCGATGGCGCGCATGGTGGGATCGAGCGTGGCGAACAGCAGATCTTCGGCCATGACTTCGGCACCGGTCATCCTGTTGAACAGCGTCGATTTGCCGGCATTGGTATAACCAACCAGCGCAATAACCGGCCAAGGTGCCCTACCCCGGCGCTTTCGGTGAAGTTCACGCGTCTTGCGAACCTGTTCCAGATCACGGCGCAGCTTGCCCATCCGTTCCCGGATCATCCGGCGGTCGGCCTCGATCTGGGTTTCGCCCGGGCCACCCAGGAAGCCGAAGCCGCCGCGTTGGCGTTCAAGGTGGGTCCAGCTGCGGACAAGGCGGCTCTGCTGATAATCGAGGTGGGCAAGCTCGACCTGAAGCCGCCCTTCGGCGGTCGCCGCGCGTTCTCCGAAAATTTCCAGGATCAAACCGGTGCGGTCGATGACCTTCCGGCCGATCTTTTCTTCCAGATTGCGCTGCTGGATCGGTGACAATGCGCCGTCGATAATGACGAGCTCAGCCTCATGCAGTTCGCAATCGGTGGCGATGCGCTGCACCTGCCCTTCCCCGAACAGCGTGTTCGGGCGCACATCGCGTACATTCAGGACATAGCTTTCGGCGACAACAATGCCGATGGCGAGCGCCAGTCCGCGTGCCTCCTCAAGCCGTGCTTCCGGGTCTTCCCCGCTACGCTGCCCACGAATTTCAGGACACACGACGAGAGCCCGCGCACCGCGCGTTACCTCGCCTTCGATATCATCATCTACAATCAGTCGAGTTCGCCTTGGTTCTAATCGTCGCTATCGTCGCTGTCGTCGTCATCATCGTCGAAGCCATCGGTCAGATCGACCGGTGTGGCAGGCTGGATGGTGGAGACAGCATGCTTGTAGGCGAGTTGTACGTAGCCGTCACGCTCCAGCAACATACAGAACAGGTCATAAGCAGCGATGCGTCCCTGCAACATCACGCCATTCACGAGGAACATCGTCACCTGAACGGCTGCGCTGCGCACACGGCTGAGGAAAATGTCCTGCAGCACGCGCTGTTTGCGGTTGCCGTCAAAGCCGGTGTCGAAACTGTCCGCATCGACAGGATCACCGGGCATGATTGTCGAAATCGCATGTTTATAGACCAGCTGTGACTGGCCATCCCGCCGCAGCAGGATTGAAAAATTGTCGAACCAGGTGACAATGCCCTGAAGCTTGACGCCTTTGACCAAAAACATGGTCACGGGAATTTTTTCGCGGCGGATGTGGTTCAGGAATATATCCTGCAAGTTGCCCTGTTTCGCACCAGAAACTGGTGACTTCACTGCCCTTGGTTCGTCGTCAACAGGTGACTCCGACTTCACGGCGGGCTTGGCTGTTAAAGTGCCTTTGGCCATTGATCTGACTCCATTCTTTTTGGCCGCCCGCTTAGCGAACAGCATTCTGGCTACCGAAACATTTTAATTGGTCTTCGGTGGCCGCGCCTATTGTGCGTTGCAATATGGCATGTGTGAGAGAAACTTTTAAGTCAGAAAAAAGTTTCTTTGGAAACAGAAAGACTTTGAACTTTTAATCTTTGTCGCCGTCGCCATTGCGGTCATTCATTCCAAGAAGTTTCAATTTCCGGTGGAGAGCGGATCGCTCCATTCCGATGAAACCGGCTGTCTTCGAAATGTTGCCGGAGAACCTGCGGATCTGGATGCGCAGGTATTCCCGCTCAAAGCTTTCGCGGGCCTCTCTCAACGGGACGCCCATCAGATTGGTCATACCCGCGCCACTATCCGAAGAATTGCCGGTGATCTCTTCCGGCAGCATGTCTGGGGTAATCGTCTTGAAATCCTCATGCGGTGCGAGAATTACCGTTCTTTCGATCACGTTGCGGAATTGGCGGACATTGCCCGGCCAATCATACGCCTGCAGCGCCGCCATTGCCTCCGGAGTTATGCCTGGAGGGACAAGGCCCTGCTCACGCGCATAACGAGTGAAGAAATGCTCGGCCAGGGCGGGAATATCGTCGCGCCGGTCGGCCAGTTGGGGAATCTCTATGGGAACAACGTTGAGGCGATAGAACAGGTCTTCGCGAAACCGCTTTTCTTCAATCGCTGCCAGCAAATCGCGTGCCGAAGATGAAACGACCCTTACGTCCACCCCAATCTGGCGATTTCCTCCGACGCGGACAAAACTCTGGTCTGTCAGCACGCGCAGGATGCGGGCCTGCGTGCTTTCCGGCATGTCGGCCACTTCATCGAGATACAGCGTGCCGCCATCGGCCAGTTCCAGCAATCCAGGGCGCACAAGCTTGCCGTCCGCCTCCTCGCCGAACAATTCGTTCTCGAAACGGTCGGGAGTGATGCGTGCGGAATTGACCGTGACAAAGGCCTTGTCGGCACGCGGGCTCCACGCATGAAGCAGCCGCGCGGCGACTTCCTTACCCGCCCCTGCCGGACCGCTAACCAAAACCCGGCTGCCGGTGTTTGCAACACGTTTCAGCGTGGCGCGCACCTGATTGATGATTGAGGAGTTCCCGGTAAATTCATCAGGTGAACCCATGCCTTCACGCAGCCGCTCATTTTCTCGCCGTAGCCGCTCTGTCTCTGTTGCGCGCTCGACCAGATGCAGCAGCTTGCTGGCTTCAAACGGCTTTTCGATGAAATCCATCGCGCCGCGGCTGACGGCGGAAACGGCTGTGTCGATATTGCCGTGGCCAGAGAAGATAATGACCGGCAGGCCTGGCTCACGCGCTTTGATTGCATCAAGCACTTCCAGCCCGTCTCTTGGCGACCCGTGGAGCCATACGTCGAGCAGCACGAGGCTGGGCCGGCGTTCATCGACCATCGCGATCGCACTTTCGCTGTCACCGGAGGTGCGGCAATCATAGCCTTCGTCGCTCAGTACGCCGGCCACCAGATCGCGGATATCCCGCTCGTCATCTACGATGAGAATATCGAGTGCCATTCAGTGATTCCTTCCAGAATTCATTCTTGCTCGTCCCCGGCGCCGGTGCTTTCAGCAGGGTTCTTGGCGAAGCGCAGCGTGGCGCATGTGCCGCCGTCGTCCAGATGCGTGAAAGCAATCTCGCCGCCGTGTTCTTCAACGATCTTCTTCACGATCGCCAGGCCAAGGCCGGTGCCCTTTTCGCGGGTTGTGACATAGGGTTCGATCACATTGACCCCGCCCTTCGGCAGACCAACGCCATTGTCTGTGACATCGACCTGAAGGAAATCCTTCTCGGTCTTCACCGCAACCCCGATCCGCCCGCGCCAGTCCAGCGGAGCGTCGCGGCCCTTTACTTCAAGCGCCTCTGCCGCGTTTTTGAGGACGTTGGTCATGGCCTGTCCGAATTGATGACGGTCACATTCGATGGGCGGAATATTTTCCTCTGCCGTAAAGCTGTAGGTGTATTCCGGATGGGCGACCTCCTGCAGGAACAGCGCCTGACGAACCAGATCGACTGCATCCTCCTGCCGAAAATTGGGCTTCGGGAGCCGCGCAAAGCTGGAAAACTCGTCCACCATCTTACGCAGGTCACCCACCTGGCGGATGATCGTGCCGGTCAGTTCGTCAAACAGCTCCGCATCTTTTTCGATCAGCTTGCCATACCGCCGCTGCAGCCGCTCTGTCGCAAGCTGGATCGGCGTCAACGGGTTCTTGATTTCATGCGCGATACGCCTTGCAACATCAGACCATGCGGCCTGCCGCTGATCGACAAGCTGCCGGGTGATGTCCTCGAACGTGATCACCAGACCTTCGGTCGCGGGTGAAATCTGCACTGCCAGCGTCAGCAGGTCGCCGCCGCGATTGAACTGGATGATTTCACTGGCCGACCCTTCGTGAATCAGCCGCCCGAATTCGGGGACAATTGCCTCAAGCTCCTGCCCGATTACTGCGTCATCCGGTGTCGTGAGCAGCAGGTTCTGGGCCGAACTGTTCATCAGCAGGATGCGCCCTTCACCATCGAGTGACACGATACCGGCTGTCACCGACTCCAGCACGGCTTCCATAAAAGCGCGGCGTTCAGCCAGCTGATGATTGGCACCGAGGAGAGCGTCGGTTTGCCGCTCGATCTGCGACGTCATGCGGTTGAAGGCGCGGTTGAGCAGGCCGATCTCATCCTGCCCGACGCGGCCCGAGACACGCATGGCATAATTCCCGCTGCCGATTTCTCCCGCCGCATCGGCAAGCTCAGCCAACGGCTTCACTTGCCGGTCTGCAAAGCGAAGCGCTGCATATACCGCAAGTCCCACTAGCGCGACGGATACGATGAATAGTGCGACGTTGAATTGCAACTGTAGCAGGCGGGCGCGCTGGGTGAGGTCTGCATATGAGCTGACAATAGTCTGCGCCCGCTGATAAAGCTGAACCGCTTCAGGCCTCGCATCCCTTGCAACATAAAGAAACAGATCGAGATCACGGTCGAGCAAGGACACTGCTTCCGTACGTTGAGGATTGGCGGCAACCGCAAATTGCTGACCCGCGCGCACTGCCTGGACCCAATCATTGTCAATCCGTCGGCGGGCGCGATCGTCGTCGGGATCAAACAAGACTAGCAGGCGGTATTCGCCATCTTGCGTCAGCCGGATAATCGCTGATTCGCTCAGCTCGCGCGTATATGTCTGACTGTAAATCTGATCGACAAAAGTCGCGCTGTCGATCGACACCTGTTCCATGACGAACCGCAGATCGCCTGCCATTGCGACCGCTTCCATTCCCACCGCGCGCTGGTTTTCGTCATAATAGCCTTCGGCAAGTTCATTGGCATTTTCCATAATCCCGCGCGAATTGTCGGAAAACCAGAATTCCACGCCTGATTGAAACAGGATGGATGCGAACACGGCCACAAACAAAGTCGGCACTGCGGCAATGAGCGAGAAGAAGAACACCAGATTGACATGCAGGCGCGATGTGGTGCTTGCGGTGCGGCGTTTGGCCAGACGCCTCCCCCAAAGGACTACAATCCCCAAAGCAGGAATCAGCGTGCCAAGCAGAAGCGCAGCGGCCTGCTCTGACGGCATCAGGTCATTGCTGTTGGCCCGCGCAGCAATGGTCAGATATGCCGTAACCAGCATCACGATGAGCGTGATGGCACACAGGATTTCGAGCCACAAAAACAGGTTCAAGCGCCGCGCAGCCACCTGCGTGCGCCGCCACCAACGCGATCTCTTCGCTGCGGTTATGTCCGCTCCAGAAGCTGGTGAGGATGCCACGTTGCAGACTTACAACAGTGCTGTTGCCTTTTTGCAAGTGCTTTCTGGCAGCATGACGTCAGGCGGGGCCGAACGCCTCCGGATCGATGGCCAGATCACCCAGACGCTTGCGCAATGTATTGCGGTTTATGCCCAGCATCTGCGCCGCCTTCAGCTGGTTACCGCCAGTCCGTTTTAGCGCGTATTCGAACACCGGCCTTTCCAGTTCGGCCATGGCTGAATGGTATAACTGCCCGTCAACAAATTCGCTTTCCGATAGCCATTTCGACACGGCTTCCTCGATCGCCTGATCCTCACCGGGTCCGGCCTTTGGTCGATCATCCAGGACATCGGCTATAGTAGCCGCATCAATCACGTCGTCTCGGGCGAGCAGCGCAGCGCGGTATACGAGGTTCTGTAATTCACGCACATTACCGCGCCAGCTTTGCTGATCGAGCAGTTGCGCTGCATCAGCCGACAAGGTTCGCCGAGGCAGGCCTTCTAGTGCGGCCCGGTTCAGGAAATGCTGCGTCAATGGTTCCACATCTCCCGCGCGGTCTCGTAAAGGCGGCAATTTGATCGGCACGACATTCAGGCGGTAATACAGGTCTTCCCGGAAGGCCCCGGCGTCGATCAGGGGAGCGAGGTCGCGGTTGGTCGCGGCGATGATGCGGACGTCGACTGCAATTTCCTCGCCGCCACCGACGCGCCGGATGCGGCCCGACTGAAGCGCGCGCAAAAGCCGCGTCTGCGCCTCGGCAGGCATGTCACCTATTTCGTCGAGAAACAGAGTCCCGCCGTCGGCCTCCTCAAATTTGCCGATGTTGCGTGCAGTCGCCCCGGTGAACGCGCCTTTTTCGTGGCCGAACAATTCACTTTCGATCAATTCGCGCGGGATGGCTGCCGCGTTCACTGCCACAAACGGACCAGTCTTGCGGCTGCCAAGTTCGTGGATAGCCTCCGCCACCAGTTCCTTGCCCGTGCCGCTTTCGCCCAGCACGAGCACGGACAGGTCATTGTGCAACACCCGTGTAATCAGCCGGTAGACGTCCTGCATCGGCTTGCTGCGACCGATCAGCGGCAGGGCGTCTCCCTGATCGGCGGGATCAGGGAGTTGCTGCTGGCCTGCATCGGCGGCCTGCCTTGCCGCGCGGATTACGTCATCGAGGTCAAAGGGCTTGGGAAAATATTCGAAAGCCCCGCGATCAATTGCGCGCACCGCTGTATCCAGCGTGTTTTGCGCAGACAGGATGATAATGGGCATGTCAGGAAAGGCGCCGCGCACTTTGCCCAGCGTTTCGATGCCGTCGCCGTCCGTCAGCATGACATCGGTCAGCATGACGTCGAAGCCTCCTTCCGCCAGCGCGCGGTCACGGCCTGCAACACTGTCTTGCACTTCAACCACGAAGCCTTCGTCCTCCAGCCCGGCTGTCAGGACCGTGGCGATGGCATTATCGTCTTCGACCAGTAAAGCACGGCGGCTCATGGCGTATCATCCTTCATCATGCGCTATCGCACCATTGGCAAATGGATGCGGAAATGGGTCCATCCGCCAGCGTCGTCCCGTTCATGACTGATGCGGCCATCCATGTCGCGCATAAGCTTCTGCGCCAATGCAAGGCCGAGGCCCTGCCCGTTCGATTTGCTGCTGACGAAGGGTTCAAAAATATGGTCGCGCAAGGCCGGATCTATTCCCTTGCCATTATCGCTCACCTGCACTTCGATCGGCAGCTTCACCGGCCTGCCTAGCCGCATGACATTCATCACCATTCCGCTGACAAAACGCGTGCGGATCATGACCTGCGGGGCGACATTGCCATTGGCCGCGTCTCTCGCATTCGCCAGCAAATTGATGAGCACCTGCACCAGAGCGCCGTCATTCGCCAATACCATGGGGAGCGATGGATCGAATTCTTCGCGCCAAGCCAATGCTTCAGGGCTGGTTAGCTTTACAGTTTCAATTGCGCGGCGGATCGACTGGTGCAGGTTGATCGGCGACACTGGCTCCGAATTTTCCCGGCCAAGCCGCTGCATCCGGTCGATCAACTGCGCGATGCGGTCCACTTCGTCGGTGATCAGGCCGGTTAGCTTGCGTTCGCCCGTATCCAGCTTTCGCGCGATCAATTGGGCAGCGCCGCGAATTGCAGCCAACGGGTTCTTGATTTCATGTGCCAGCACAGCCGGTCCGCGCAGGCCAGGCCGGCGCGCCTGCTCCTCGAACCGTTCACCCTGGCTGGCGTCGGACAGGGTCACGACCCGCCAACCGGGATGGTTGCCGAGTGTCGAAATCGTCAGGTTGAGCCGCAAATTGCGTTCCCCCACGGTCATATCGAGCCCGCGGGCAATCATCTGGCTGTCCGGATCAAGGAAGCCGTCCCTGATCCGCTGCTGCTCTATCTGGAGCACATCCATCAGCGCCCGCCCCTCCAGTCGGGAAGCACTTGAGCCCAGCAGCACCTCGGCGCCGGGATTGACCTCTGCAATGGTGTAATCGGGCGCAATCAACAGCATTGCGAACGAAAGGCCAGCGATCTGCTCGCGAGCGTCGGGCCTTTCGTCGTGCGCCGCTGGATTGTTCACGCAGCGCGGCGCCTCAGGAATGGCTCGTAGAAGCGCTCCAGCTCACCAAGCACCTGTTTCGCATCGTCGATGAAATTCACCTTGTTGCGAAAATCGGCGCTGCCGTGCAGGCCTTTGGTATACCAGCCAAGATGCTTGCGCGCGATTTTGACCCCGACAGTTTCGCCGTAATGTTCCAGCATGCCGTGATAATGCTCGATCAGCGTTTCATACTGTTCGTCAAAGCTGGGGTTCTCCAGCGCCTCTCCGGTTTTCCACCAATGCATGACCTGGCCCAGCAGCCACGGTTTGCCGTATGCGCCGCGGCCAATCATCAGCCCGTCCGCACCGGATTGCTCAAGAGCGGTCGCCGCGTTTTCAATCGTGCAGATATCGCCGTTGACGATCACCGGAATGGAAACCGCATCCTTCACCTTGCGCACGAAAGACCAATCGGCCTCTCCCTTGTACATCTGGTTGCGCGTGCGGCCGTGGACAGTCACCAGCTTTACGCCCAGATCTTCCGCAATATGCGCAAGTTCCGGCGCATTCAGGCTCAGGTGGTCCCAGCCCATGCGCATCTTGACCGTGACAGGCACTTTTACCGCTTTCACGGTAGCTTCCATCAGTTTTCGCGCCAGCGGCACTTCGCGCATCAGCGCGCTGCCGGCAAACTGGCCTGTGACCTTGCGCACCGGACAACCGAAATTGATGTCGATGATGGCCGCGCCCTGGTCTTCGCTCAGCCGAGCCGCTTCGGACATGCTGTGCGGATCGCAACCGACCAGCTGCATCGAAACCGGATCTTCGCTTTCGTGCCAACGGGCCTTCTGGATCGACTGGCGCGTTTCCCGCAACGCCGCTTCGCTTGCGATCATCTCTGTAACATTCAGCCCTGAACCGTAACGCCGCACAAGCTGGCGGAACGGCATATCCGTCACCCCTGTCATTGGCGCGAGCACGACCGGGCAATCGATCCGCACAGGACCGATATCGATGGGCGTGATCGCCGGAGGAGCTTGGTTGAGCGGTTCTGTCATTGCCTGTGCCTAATTAATAGGCAGGCGCATAGTGGATTGCGAGCGGCGGCTCAAGCAGGTAGCGCGCAAAGCCGCATGACAAGCACAAAGCCCCCCCTGCCCACCTTTGCCGCGATTATCGTTGCGGCGGGCAAGGGCCTGCGCGCTGGTCAGCCGCTTCCCAAACAGTTTGCGCTTTGGCGCGGCAAGCCCGTGCTGCGCCATTCGGTGGAGGCATTCGCTGCCGCAGGCGCGGCCCGTATCGTTGTTGTCATTCCCGAAAATGCGGATGATGCAGCCGCTAATGTATTGGCGGGGATCGAAGGCGTGCAGCTGGTCACTGGCGGCATGACCCGTCAGGATAGCGTGCGCCGCGGTCTGGAGGCATTGGCCGGCTGCGCGCCTGATTATGTGCTGGTGCACGATGCCGCACGGCCGGATTTGCCTGCCGAGGTGATTGAACGGCTACTGTTTGCTCTTGCGTGTCACGCAGGCGCTATTCCCGTTTTGCCGGTTGTCGATAGTGTTGTGACAGCCATGGGCGGCATGATGACCGGGACGGCTCCGCGTGAAGAACTGCGCCGCGTGCAGACACCGCAGGCCTTCCGCTTCAGCGAAATTCTGGCTGCACATCGCCTTTGGACCGGAGAAACAGACGCCGGTGATGATGCGCAGGTGCTGCGCGCCGCTGGACACGGCGTGGCGCTGGTCGAAGGAGACGAGCGGTTGCACAAGCTTACGTTCGCAGAGGATTTTATGGACACTCCCGCCGCTCCGCCCCCCGCCATGCGCGCCGGCACTGGCTTTGATGTCCACCGCCTCGCCGCAGGTGAAGACCTGTGGCTGTGCGGGCTCAAGATCGATCACGATAAAGGCCTTGCCGGACATAGCGATGCCGATGTCGGCCTGCACGCGGTGGTCGATGCGATCCTGGGCGCATGCGCTCAGGGCGACATTGGCGACCACTTCCCGCCCAGCGATCCGCAGTGGAAGGGTGCGCCGTCCGCTCGGTTTGTCGAACATGCGGTCAAACTGGCAGGGGAAGCCGGCTGGTCGATTGGGAATGTCGATCTGACACTCATGTGCGAAGCGCCCAAGATTGGCCCGCACCGTGAAGCCATGCGGGCACGTCTTGCAGAACTGCTGGGTGTTCCGATAAACATGGTCAACGTAAAGGCCACGACAACCGAACGGCTGGGCTTTACCGGCCGCGGAGAAGGCATCGCCGCGCAAGCTGTGGCCACTCTGGTAGCGAAAGCGAAATCCTGATGAGCGAATCTATCCTGCCAGCAGACATCGTTGCCCTTGCGCAGCGCGTGGTCGACGAAAACGTTGCGGCGGGGCGCACGGTCGTTCTGGCGGAAAGCTGCACCGGCGGGCTGGTCGCGGCGGCCCTGACCGAAATCGCCGGAAGCTCGGCAGTCCTCGATCGCGGATTTGTGACCTATTCCAATGCATCCAAACAAGCGGAACTGGATGTGCCGCTCGATATCATAGACGCTGTTGGCGCAGTTTCAGTCGCCTGCGCTTTCGCGATGGCGCAAGGCGCGCTGAAACATAGCGATGCAGATGTCGCAGTCGCGATCAGCGGAATTGCCGGGCCAGAAGGCGGAACTGACCTCAAACCAGTCGGAACGGTCGTATTCGCAAAGGCCGTGCGCGGGGAGGATGAGCCGATCGCCGACGAACGCCTGTTCGACGGCGAAAACCGTGCCGGTGTCCGCCGTCAGGCGACGCTTTGTGCGCTTGAACTGCTGCTGCCGTAAAGCTCGCCCGCGCGTGTTTCGAACGCAGCCACCATCTTGCGGAAAGCGCGGTCGATATATTGGCCGGCCAGCGTTTCGAACATCAGGTTCTTGAAGGCGAAATCGACGCAAAACTCGATCTCGCACGCGCCATCTCCAATGTCGCGGAAGGTCCAGTTGTTGTCGAGATCACGCAGAGGACCGTCGATGTAGTGTACATTGATCGAGTGCGGCCGTTCCTTGACGACCTTGGACGTGAACTTTTCCCGCAGCGCCTTGAAACCGACCAGCATATCCGCTGTCATTTCGGTTTCGTTGTCATCGCGCACACGTGTTGCGACTACCCACGGCAGGAATGCGGGATACTTGTCGACATCGGCAACAAGGTCGAACATCTGCTCCGCGCTATAGGGAAGCTTTCGGGTTTCACGTATCGAAGGCATCAGGCCCCTTTCAAAGCAGCCTTGGCCAGCTTCGCCTCGCGCGCGGCGCGCATCTGGGCAAAATCATCGCCTGCGTGGTAACTTGACCGCGTGAGCGGGGTGGATGCGACCTGAAGGAAGCCTTTGGCCCGGGCAATCGCGCCATACGCATCGAATGCCTTGGGCGTCACGAATTCCTCTACAATCGCATGTTTCGGCGTGGGCTGAAGATACTGCCCCATGGTCATGAAATCGACATCCGCGCAGCGCATGTCATCCATCACCTGGTGCACTTCCAGCCGCTGTTCGCCAAGCCCCAGCATAATGCCGGATTTGGTGAAGATCATCGGATCGTGGCTTTTTACCTCTTCCAGCAACCGCAATGAGGCGTAGTAGCGCGCTCCGGGACGGATTGTCGGGTAAAGACGTGGCACCGTTTCGAGGTTGTGGTTGTAAACATCTGGCCCGGCTTCACAAATTGCCTCGACCGCTGCGCGCATCTTGCCGCGGAAATCGGGTGTCAGGATTTCAATAGTCGTATTTGGGGTCTCCCGGCGCAGAGCCTTGATGACCTTGACGAACTGGCTTGCGCCGCCGTCGGGCAAATCATCCCGGTCGACGCTGGTGATGACGATATGCTCAAGCCCCATCTTGCCGGCAGCAACAGCGGTATTTTCCGGCTCCATCGGATCGACGATGCGCGGCATGCCTGTCTTGACGTTGCAGAAAGCGCAGGCTCGCGTGCACACATCGCCAAGAATCATCACGGTCGCGTGCTTTTTCGTCCAGCATTCGCCGATATTCGGACAGGCTGCTTCCTCGCATACAGTATTGAGATTGAGTTCGCGCATCAGCTTGCGCGTTTCGTGATAGCCCTTGGATACAGGCGCTTTCACCCTGATCCAGTCAGGCTTGCGCTGGCGCTGCGAACGGCCCTCTTCAGGCTGCGGCGGGTTGGATAGGTCTGTCATTTCACAGCCCACTTAGTGAAGCACCGGTGGACACGCAATGGGGGACCCTTGCCGGTATTGAGGGGCCGGTTTATGCGGCTTGCCCATGGATAGCGTCGGCCTTCAGGCACTCACATCACCCGTCGTGCTTTTCTTTGTGCTTGGCCTGTTGGCAGCACTCGCCAAGTCGGACCTCGAAATTCCGGAGGCGTTTGCCAAGGCGATGTCGCTTTACCTGATGGCGGCGATTGGCCTGAAAGGCGGCATCGAAGTCGCCGAATTGGGTCTCGACGGCACAGTGCTGGCTGCGCTTGCTGCGGGGATCGGTGCGGGCTTCATCATGCCGATCTATGCCTATTGGCTGCTGAAAGGCTTCGGGAAGCTGGACCGCATCAACGCAGGTGCTGTCGCCGCGCATTACGGTTCTATCAGCGTCGTGACATTCGTGACAGCAGTCGAGATACTCGAGCTTCAAGGGAATCCGCCGCAAGGCTATATGGTGGCCGTTATGGCCTCGATGGAAAGTCCCGCGATCCTTGCCGGTCTGTTGCTTGCGCGCGGCGGCGGTTCCAGTGAAGGGCAAAGCACGAAAGAACTGCTGCATGAAGTTTTGTTCAACGCTTCTGTCGTGCTGCTGCTCGGTGCGTTTGCCATCGGTTGGATAGCGGGGCCGTCAGGTTTTTCCGATGTGGAGCCATTCTTTGGCGCGATGTTCAAAGGCGTGCTGTGCCTGTTCCTGCTCGACATGGGCCTGATTGCGGCTCGCCGCATCATGGATTCGCGCGCGCTGACATGGCGTCTTGTGATAATCGCCATAGCCATGCCACTGGTGAATGGCGCGATCGGGACTGCGCTCGGTGCTGCAATCGGCCTTGATACGGGATCGGCAGCTGCACTCGGCGTTTTGTGCGCAAGCGCCAGCTACATTGCGGTACCGGCAGCGATGCGGCTTGCCCTCCCGGAAGCCGATCCCGGCATCTACCTGACCATGTCGCTTAGCATTACATTCCCTTTCAACATCCTCATCAATATCGGCCTGATCGGAGCATTTGCTGCGATGTTGACCGGTAACGGAGCCGCCGCGCCATGATCGAAACTGTCATCCGCAAACGCATCGAAGTGCTGGTCAATCAGGCGCAGGTGAAACGCGTGACCGCCGCAATCGACAAGGTTGGGATCACCGGCTGGACAGTGCTGCCCGTATCTTCCGGCAAAGGCCGAGAGGGCCGCTGGCGTGAAGAACGCGTGACGGGTACCGACAAGAATCTGGTGGTTACCATCGCCTCGCAGGAAAACGCGCACCAATTGGCCGAAAGCCTTTTTCCGATCCTCACCAGTCATGGCTTGCTGCTGACAATGTGGGACGTGGAAGTCATTCGCGGAGAGCGTTTCTAATGCCCGAATTTCACGAAATGCTGCGCGGATATCGCCGGTTTCGGGAAGAAGGATATCCCCGTCAGCGCAAACGTTACGACAGACTGGTTGCCGAGGGGCAAAGCCCGAAACTGATGGTCATCGGTTGTTCGGACAGCCGCGTTGATCCGGCACAGATTTTCGATGTCGACCCCGGCGAGATTTTCGTCGTCCGCAATGTCGCCGCGCTGGTACCTCCGTACGAGACAACGCCGGGGCAGCACGGCGTTTCCGCCGCTGTGGAATTCGCCGTCCAAGTGCTGGGCGTTCGGCAAATTGTCGTGATGGGCCACGGCCACTGCGGCGGTTGCCAGGCTGCGCTGACGCAGGAATTGCAACAAAGCGCGCCGGGCGAAGGCGGCTTTGTCGCAGGCTGGGTCTCCCTGCTGGACAAGGCGCGGGAACAGGTTGTTCCGGTTCACGGGACCGAAGGGCGCGCGGCACAGCGCGCGATGGAAATGGCGGCCGTCGGCACCAGCATCGACAATTTGCGCACATTCCCGTTTGTTCGCGAAAAGGTGGCATCGGGCGCGTTGAAGCTGCGCGGTACGTTTTTCGCGATTTCCGAAGGCGTGCTTTATGTGCGCAACGACGAAACGGGCGAATTCGAGCCAACGACCTAAGCGACAACGCAGGCTTGCGCTCCCCTGCCCGCTCCGCCATTCAATGCGCATGCCCGAAGCACATCTGAAAAATATCGCCCTGCTGATCGATGCAGATAACGCCAGCCACGCCGGGATAGACCCCGTGCTGACGGTGCTGGCAGAGCTTGGCCAGGTGAATATCCGCCGCGCCTATGGCAATTGGGCAAAGCCTGCGCTTTCCAACTGGAACAAGATCACGCACCGGTTCGGCTTGCAGCCCATGCAGCAGTTCGATCTGACCAAAGGCAAGAACGCAACGGACATTGCCATGGCAATTGATGCGATTGACCTGCTGAATGCGGGGAAGGTCGATGGATTTGGAATCATGAGCAGCGACAGCGATTTCACTCCGCTTGTCACCCGTCTGCGGCAGGACGGGATGATCGTTTACGGTTTCGGCCAAAGCAAGGCGCCCGAAGCGTTCAGGTCCGCCTGCACCCGATACATCGACGTCGATCAGCTGATCCGCACCAATTCCGCCGATGACAAGAACGGCGCTAGCGAGGCTCCGCTCGATCAGGATTTGATCGAATTGCTGGGTGATGCGTGGAAGGCAGCCAGCCGCGATGATGACGGTTATGCCCGGCTTCAGGAAGTCGGCCAGATTGCGGGCAACAGGTCCAGCTTCGATGTGCGCAACCACGGCTTCAAACGGCTGTCGGATTTGATGCGCGCGGCAAGCGACAATTTCAAAATGGAACGGCGAGAAAACAAACAGCTGTATGTGAAGCGCCTGCGATAATCTGGGCACCTTTGCGGCGCTGGCCAGTTGGTTTTCCAAATTCAAAGAGGGAAATCTGATGGTCGACAAATCCGAAAAATTCAATTGGCTGGTCCGTGTGGGCTATTTCAGCCGAGCAATTCTTTATGCCGTGCTGGGTCTGATAGCGCTGACCAGCGCAGACAAGATCGCCAAGGGCACCAACGGGATTTTCGAAGCGATTGAAAGCTATCCCGCAGGCACCGCGATCCTCTGGATCATGGTCATCGGGCTGGCTGCCTACGCCCTCTTCCGTTTTTGCTCGCCCCTGTTCGATATCGAGAATAATGGCTCCGACGCCAAGGGTTGGGCCAAGCGTATCGGCCATGCCGGCAGCGGCATCGGACATCTGGCTTTGGCCTATTCCGCCTATAAATTCGCTTCGACCACCGGTGGCGGTTCCAGTGAAAGCGGCGGCGGCGCGCAGGACGCTGCATCGGGCGTATTGTCGATGGAATTTGGCGGCCCGATCATCGGCATATTGGGCCTCATCTTTTTCGTGGTCGCGGTTTTCCAGGCCAAGAAGGGCCTGACCGGCGAGTTCATGCACCGCATAAGCGGACAGGCACCGAGCGCGACACGCTGGCTTGGCGGCGCAGGATATGCGGCGCGCGGCGTCGTCTACGCAGTTATTGGCTGGTCGCTGTTCAAGGCCGGGTTCATGTCGGCCGGCGCGGAGCAGATCAAGACTTTGGGTGACGCTGTTGCCAGCCTGGCCGGTGAAGGCGCGATCTTCACGATTACCGCGATTGGCCTGCTGCTGTTCGGCGTTTTCAGCCTGATCCTTGCGCGGTACCGGATCATTCCAGACCTTGATAGCAATGCCGGAGTTCCCAGCTTTCGGGCATGAGCGAAACTTTGCCCCGCAATGACGATAAGGCGCGCAATCGAAAGAGCGCGCGCCTTTATCGCATGGTTATGGACAAGCACGTCTGTCCGTACGGGCTGAAGGCAAGGTGGCTGTTGCAGCGCAATGGCTTTTCAATTGAAGATCATCCGCTAACCAGCCGCGAAGAAACAGAGGCGTTCAAGGCGAAGTTTGACGTCAAGACGACGCCGCAAATCTTCATCGGGGACGAACGCATCGGCGGATATGATGCACTGCGGGCGCATTTGGGGAATGCCCTGCCGGACAAGGATGCCACCAGTTATCGCCCCGTGCTGGCCGTGTTCGCCGTAGGTCTCGCCCTCGCCTTGTCGCTCAGCTGGTGGGCGTTCGGCTCTCCGCTGACGATCCGCGCTGCGGAATGGTTTGTCGCCTTTTCAATGGCGATGCTCGCGATGCTCAAGCTGCAGGACGTCGAGAAGTTTTCGTCGATGTTCCTCGGCTACGATCTACTCGCCAAACGCTTCGTGCCCTACGCCTATGCCTATCCATATCTGGAGGCGCTCGCAGCGATCCTGATGGCGGGGCACCTGCTGCCCTGGGTCTCAATACCGGTGGCATTCACGATCGGCACAATCGGCGCAGCGAGCGTAATCTACGCGGTGTATATCCAGAAGCGCGATATCAAATGCGCGTGTGTTGGCGGCAGCGCCAGCGTTCCCCTCGGCTTTGTCTCACTGACAGAGAACCTTGCGATGATAGGAATGGCCGTGTGGATGCTTGCGCGGCCTGCTACCGGCTAATTCAGGCGCCGCAATTGGCTGTGCCGCTGCCAGTGTAGACCACCCGGTCCCAGCGGTCATAGAGCCACATGGTCCCCTCGTATGTTGCATCTTCAATCTCACCCTCAGCCACCGGTTCGCCGATATCGAGGCGCAGGCTGTATTTCCGGCCATTGTAGAGTGTGCGTGAGTTGGCAGGTAGTTCCCGCGAGCCGGGGTCTGCCGCAAAGCGCACCAATTCGCCGTCAATCTTCATCCATGCATCGGTTTCCCGCGCAATGACGCGCACGCCCATGCTGGTGCCCGGGGCATAGGAACAGGCGAGCCCAAGCAGGTCATTCGCTTCCATATCGGGATACCCGATCGTTTCGGGCACGACTTGTTCCGCCGGCGGTCCTGCCTCGTTCGCTTCACGGACACGCTCTGCCAGCGCCGCGTTTTCGCTTTCCCGCTCGGCTTCGAGCGGCGCTTCGCCGCAAGCCGCAACCAGCAACAAGAAAACCGGAATTACAAAACGGACCATCAATGCCTCCCAAACAACTTCTCTACGTCGTCCATCGACAGTTTCACCCAGGTCGGCCGGCCATGATTACATTGCCCTGATCGCGGCGTCACTTCCATCTCTCGCAGCAATGCATTCATCTCCGCCACGTTCAGCGTCCGCCCTGCCCTGACAGAGCCGTGACAGGCCATCGTGGCAAGTACGTGTTCTATCTTCTCGGTCAGCAGCAGCGATGCGCCGTGGCTGGCGATATCATCCGCCAGATCGCGCAGCAGGGCATTGGGGTCCGCTTTTTTCAACACGCCCGGCATCGCGCGGACCAGCATGGCATCGGGGCCGAACCGCTCGATCATGAGGCCCAGCGTGGCGAAATGCTCCGCCTGCTCTTCCAGCCGGTCACAGCTAAGCTCGTCGAGCTCGACTACGTCGGGCATGAGGAGCGCCTGACTCGCCGCCACTTTGTCGCCGGTCCCGGCTGCCCGCAGCCGTTCGAGCACAATGCGTTCATGCGCAGCGTGTTGATCGACAAGGACGAGGCCATCCGACGCCTCAGCCACGATATAGGTGTTTGCAACCTGGCCGCGCGCAATGCCGAGCGGATATTGGCTGGCATCTTCCGGAAGCGCCTGCGCCATTTCCGCCCTACCCTGCGGCATGGCGCCATCGCGCGGCAGTGTTTCGGCCCCCGTGTCCCAGCCAGCCGGCGCTTCCGCTACGCGTCCTTGGGACGGCGCCGACCAGTCTCGCCCTTCGAATATGCTACGAAGCGCGGGCGATGGGCCACCATGCAGTGGTTCTGCCTGCCAGCGTGACATGGCGCCACTGTCTGGCGATTGCGCACTGCGCCTGTCGCCCGTGGACAAGGCCTGCCGCAGCCCGCTAACGATGAACCCACGCACTGCCGCTGCATCACGAAACCGGACCTCTGTCTTGGCCGGATGCACATTCACATCGACATCGCTGAAAGGAATCTCGAGGAAAAGCGCCAGCACGGCGTGCCTGTCCCGCGCCAGCATATCGGCATAGGCGCCGCGCACGGCACCTGTCAGCAGCCGGTCTTTCACCGGGCGGCCGTTCACGAACAGATACTGGTGATCGGCCACGCCGCGATTGTATGTAGGCAGGCCCGCGATACCGGTCAGTCGCATGACGCCCTCTGCGCTGGGCCTCTCGAGATCTATCTCTACAGCATTGTCGGCCAATTCACGCGCCACGATTTGCGCCACACGCGCCCCCGCTTCCTGCCCTTCCTGCACGGCAAAGATGCGCCGCTCCCCATGTTCGAATGTGAATGCGACGTCGGGCCGCGCCATGGCAAGGCGGCGAACCACATCATGACAGGCTGCATATTCACTACGCGCTGTGCGCAGAAATTTGCGCCGCGCCGGGATCTTGGCGAACAGGTTTTCGACCCGGACTCTGGTGCCGGGAGGAAGAGCCGCTGGCCCTTCATTTGTTAATTCCCCATGATCGACCACGCGCCGCCAGCCCTGTTCGCTAGCGCGCGGGCGGCTTTCGATCGTAAGTTTTGCGACACTGCCAATCGACGGCAGCGCTTCTCCGCGAAAGCCCAGAGTGGCGACCTGCTCGATCGCTTCGTCAGGCAATTTTGATGTGGCGTGCCGCTCCAGCGCAAGCGACATTTCGTCTGGTGTCATCCCGCAGCCGTCATCGGTGACTTCAATAGAAGCCAACCCGCCTTCGGCAATTGCAACGGTGATCCGGCGCGCCCCGCTATCGAGCGCGTTCTCAACAAGTTCCTTCAGCGCGGATGCCGGACGCTCCACAACTTCGCCAGCGGCAATGCGGTTCACAAGCGTTTCTGGAAGGCGGCGAATATGCGGCATTTGTGGACCCTATAGACCAACCGGCTCTTTTTCGAGGTGAGCCGGGATAAAACTGTGTGCTTTTCGACAAATTTTTTGGTGTTTCCCGTGTCATCGCGTTAAGGGGCATCATCTTCCGCAGCGCAGAGACTTCTCACCGCGGATTCTCGCGAGTGGAATCTCGTGATGTCAGCGGCATTTTAGAAAACGGGTTATTCGATGGGTTCTTTCTTCTCCAATCTTTTCAAATTCGGTTCGCAAAACATGGCCATCGATCTGGGGACGGCCAATACGCTGGTCTACGTCCAGGATCGCGGGATCGTCCTCAACGAACCATCCGTCGTCGCGATTGAAACGATCAACGGCATCAAGCGCGTCAAGGCCGTTGGCGAGGATGCGAAGATGATGATGGGCAAGACCCCGGATAGTATCGAAGCCATCCGCCCGCTGCGCGACGGCGTGATCGCCGATATCGAAATCGCGGAAGAAATGATCAAGCACTTCATCCGCAAGGTCCATGGCAAGAAGACCCTGCTGCGCTATCCTGAAATCGTGATCTGTGTGCCGTCAGGCTCGACCTCGGTCGAACGCCGCGCCATTCGCGATGCGGCCAGCAATGCGGGCGCTTCCGAGGTCTTCCTGATCCTCGAACCGATGGCAGCCGCGATCGGTGCGGATATGCCCGTGACAGAGCCTGTTGGCTCCATGGTGGTGGACATCGGCGGCGGCACGACCGAAGTCGCAGTCCTGTCCCTGCGCGGCCTCGCCTACACGACATCGGTGCGTACCGGCGGTGACAAGATGGACGAAGCCATCGTCTCCTACGTGCGCCGCCACCATAACTTGCTGATCGGCGATGCCACCGCAGAGCGGATCAAGAAGGAATACGGCGTTGCCACCGTTCCTGATGACGGCGTTGGTGAAACCATCGTCATCAAGGGCCGCGACCTCGTGAACGGCGTTCCAAAAGAGATCAATATCAATCAGGCGCATGTCGCCGAAGCCTTGTCAGAGCCTATCGGCGCCATCGTTGAAGGTGTGCGGATCGCGCTGGAAAACACGGCTCCCGAACTTGCCGCCGACATCGTCGACCAGGGGATTGTCCTGACAGGCGGCGGCGCACTGATCGCCGGCCTGGATGCCCACATCCGTGAAGAAACCGGCTTGCCGGTCAGCATTGCCGAAGACCCGCTCACCTGTGTGGCCATGGGTACCGGCAAGGCAATGGAGGACCCGATTTACCGCGGCGTCCTGATGACGGCGTAAGGCCACAACACCAATCAAGGGGGAGCGGGCCGCAATGGCACCGCCTTCGGCGCAAATCTCGGGTTCCAACAAGAAGGCACAGCTTGGCCGCTTTGCTGGCTACGTCTTTGCGAGCGTCGGAGCCGTGATTGGCGCACTGCTCCTGATCATATCGCTGTGGCGGCCAGAGGCATTTTACGGCCTGCGCAGCATGGCGACCGACGCCGCCTCTCCTGTCGGCGAAGCGGGTGCAGTGACGCGCACAGGTTCGCGCAGTTTCTTCGAGGCGATTGCGGGTTATTACGATGCCGGCAACAAGAATGCCGAGCTGGAGCGTGAAAACGAGATTGCCCGTGTCCGGTTGGCGGAAATGCGCGCCTTGGAACAGGAAAATGCACGGCTGAAGGCTGTGCTGAACCTTCGCGAAGGTGAACTTCAGCCGGTCGCGACCGGTCGCCTCATCGGATCAACCGCGGCCAGCGCGCGGCGTTTCGGGTATCTGTCGGCAGGTCGCAATGACGGCGTCACAGTCGGGATGCCGGTCACATCGCCGATGGGCCTTGTCGGGCGCATCCTGGAAACCGGCCGCACGACTTCGCGCGTTCTTCTCCTTACCGATCCCGAAAGCGTAGTTCCTGTGCGGCGCGCGGTAGACGATGTCGTCGCCTTTGCGGAGGGCCGCGCCGATGGATCGTTGCGCATCCGGCTGATCAACCTCGGGATCAACCCGCTTGAGGAAGGCGACATCTTCGTCACATCGGGCGCTGGCGGGTTGTTCCGACCAGGGGTCGCGGTGGCGATGGTTACGCAAATCACCGATGACGGCGCAATCGGGCAGTTGCTCAGCAATCCGGCCGCTACCGATTTCGTTGTGGTAGAACCGATCTTCGAGCCGGAAGCTATCGAAGCAGCGAGCGAACCATTGCTGACCGAGCGGCCTGTCGAAGACGCCTCTCCTGAAACTAGCGAAGCGGATTGATGGAACAGCTCAATCCCAGGGCGCGCAGCGATCAGTTTGGCAGCAAGATCAATCGTGTCCATTCGCCGGTGCTGGCTTATGGTGTTCCGTGGGTGACGATACTGCTGGCTTCGCTATCGCCGCTCCTGCCGATCATTGCGCCGCTGCCGATCCTGCCGCCGCTGGGGTATCTCTTCCTGCTGGGGTGGCGAGTCCTTCGTCCCGGCCTGCTGCCGATGTGGGCAGGGCTGCCGCTCGGTCTGTTCGATGATCTGTTTTCTGGCCAGCCGCTTGGCTGCGGAATTTTGCTGTTTTCTCTCACGATGATCGCGATCGATCTGATCGAGATGCGCTTCCCTTGGAGAGGCTTCTGGCAGGATTGGGGAACGGCCACGCTGTTTCTCACCCTATACCTCTTCCTCGCCACGTTATTTTCCGGGGCCGGACTGCCACTGGTTCAGTATCCCCTCATCTTGCCGCAGCTAGCATTGTCCATCCTGTTATTCCCGGTCGTCGCCCAGCTCGTTTCATTGCTGGACCGCGTCCGGCTGAGACGGGTACGCAGAATCGGCTAGGGCATGGATCAAAAACTAACTTCCAACTCTCTCAAGCAGACGTTTGAACGTCGCAGCTTTGTGGTGGGCGCTGTCCAGGGCGGTATCGGCTGCCTGCTGGCTGCACGCATGGGCTACATCGCCGTCGCCGAGAACGAAAAATACGAGATGGAGGCGGAAAGTAATCGCGTAAATCTTTCGCTGATCCCGCCAAGGCGCGGCTGGATACTTGACCGCAATGGCTCCCCCCTCGCCTCCAACCGCGCCGATTTCCGCGTCGATATCATTCCGGAAAGATTGCACGATCCCGAAGCGACGGTGAATCTGCTGGGCGACCTGCTCGAATTCACAGAGGTCGAGAAGATCGACCTGCTTGCCCGGGTGCAGGACTCTCGCGGTTTCGCAGCGGTGCCGGTCGCAAGCGGGCTCGCATTCGACAAGTTTGCTGCAGTCAGCGTCAGGCAGCCGGAATTGCCCGGTGTCGTCCCCCAGCGCGGATTTTCCCGCTATTATCCGACCGGCGCCGCAGTTGGCCATTTGATCGGATATGTTGGCGCACCTAGCCGCGAGGAATATGAGCTGGAACCGCAGCCTTTGCTCCTCACGCCCGGGTTCAAAATGGGCAAGCAAGGACTGGAACAGCAGTTTGAAGCGGTTTTGCGCGGAGAGCCGGGGGCGCGGCGTGTCGAAGTAACCGCTTCGGGCCGGATTGTGCGCGATCTTGAAACACGTGACGATGTTCAGGGGCAACCGGTCCGGCTGACGATTGATGGTCCTTTGCAGGATTACGCTGCGCGCCGCCTTGGCCTGGAATCGGGTTCCGTCGTGGTGATGGATTGCCTGACCGGCGATCTTCTCTGCATGGCATCCATGCCCAGCTTCGATCCCAATAGCTTTTCCGATGGCATCGGGCGGCTCGAATATTCGATGCTGAGCGAAAACGACCGCGTGCCGCTTCGCAACAAGGTTCTGCAGGGTCTTTACCCTCCCGGCTCCACCGTAAAGCCAACCGTGGGTATGGCGTTGCTGGGTGCCGGCATCGATCCCGAGGAAACCGTTGGGTGCAGCGGCGGCCTTCGCGTCGGCAACCGCGTTTTCCGCTGCTGGAAGCGCGGCGGGCACGGTAGCGTCAACTTGGCCAAGGCAATTTATCAAAGCTGCGACGTCTATTTCTATGCAATGGCTCAGCGCACAGGCATGTGGCCCATCGCCAATGCCTGCCGGAATTACGGCATGCAGCAGCAGTTTGAGCTTCCCGTGGTCAGCCAGTTTTACGGCACCGTTCCCGATCCTGATTGGAAGATGGAAAAATACGGCCGCGAATGGCAGGCGTTCGATACGGTGAATGCCACTATCGGCCAGGGCTATATGCTGGCCAGTCCGTTGCAGCTCGCCGTGATGGCATCACGCCTAGCTACATCGGAAAAGGTCAATCCGCGCCTGATACTCAGCAACACTGCACCGCAGTTCGAAGGGATGGGCGTCAGCAGCGAGTACAAGGCTTACATCCGTCAGGCGATGAGCGACGTGGTGAACGGTCCCGGCACCGCGGGCCGCGCCCGTTTGCCGGTGGATGATGTACTGATGGCAGGAAAGACCGGCACCGCGCAGGTTGTTGGCCTGAACTTTTCTGACGGTAAATCCGGCCCGTGGCGTTACCGCGACCACGGACTGTTCATCTTCTTCGCGCCGTTCGATAACCCCCGCTACGCAGGCGCGGTGGTGATTGAACACGGCGGCGGTTCCGGGGCAGCCTATCCGGTGGCGCGTGACGTCATGACATTCTTGTTCGACCCGCAAAAGGGGCTTGATGCGCTGCACAGTCTCGAAGCCCAATGGGGCGGCACCGCGCAGGAACGGCTTGACCGCGAATACACTGCCTACGCCACGGCCGCCGGTGTTGATCTACCACCCGCTCCGCCTCCGATCACGTTGGCGCGGCAGGTCGACGCAGAGGCGCGCGCTGCCGTTGCCGAACCGCAGCAGGCAGATACCGATGCTTTCGTCCCGCGAGAGGACGCGACGCCGCGCTCCGATGAGGCCGTCACGTGAGAGGAGAAATCGCGCTTCCCCCCGTCATTGCGGAATTCCCATGGCGGGTCGTGATACCGTTGACCCTGCTGGTCGCATTTGGTGCAGCGGTGTTGCACTCGGCCGCTGGCGGCTCGATGAGCCCGTACGCCACCTCTCATCTGGTCCGTTACGGCGTCTTTCTGGTCGTCGCGTTGGTAATATCATACTTTCCGCAGGACTGGGCGCGCTTCGCGGCCATTCCTGGATATGCAGCCGTATTGCTGTTGCTGCTGGCGGTGGAGATCGTCGGACAGGTCGGAGGCGGTAGCCAGCGCTGGCTGGAACTCGGTTTTATGCGGCTCCAGCCATCAGAAATCATGAAGCCGGGGATCATCCTGATCCTGGCTGCATTTTTCCATGGCCTGCCTGTCGGCCTGATTGGATCGTGGCGTGCCCTGCTCATCCCGCTGGGCCTGATTGCTCTGCCGATGGGACTGGTCTTGCTACAACCCGATCTCGGCACATCCCTCGCGATTGGCTTTGGCGGCATCGTCGTAATGTACCTGGCCGGTATTCCGCAGAAATGGTTCATCGGGGGCGGGATTGCCGCGATCATTGCCGTGCCGCTCCTGTATCAATTCGCGCTGCAACCCTACCAGCAGCAGCGCGTACTGACCTTCCTTGATCCGGCCAGCGACCCACAGGGTAGCGGGTACCACATAATCCAGTCGCAAATCGCCATCGGCTCGGGCGGCATGACGGGCAAAGGCTTTGGCGAAGGATCCCAAAGCCAGCTCGATTATCTGCCGGAACCCCATACCGATTTCGTCTTCGCCACCATGGCGGAGGAGTGGGGACTTCTGGGCGGTCTGCTGGTCTTGCTGATTTTCGGCATCGTGCTGCGCTGGGGCCTGATAGTCGCCCGTGACGCGCAGGACCGCTTTTCCCGGTTGCTCGCAGCAGGCCTAACTGCCACGATATTCTTCTACGTCGCCGTCAACCTGATGATGGTAATGGGCCTTGCCCCCGTGGTCGGCATTCCCCTGCCCTTCATGAGCCATGGCGGTTCTTCCATGATGACAAACATGCTGTGTGTCGGCGGATTGATGATGGTCGAACGATGGAACCGGCACAGCGGCCAACGCAATTTGTAAGGCAGCAAACCAAACTTGCCCTTTTCACCGCGCGAACAGCCGCTATATGAGCGCCTCCCAGCGAATCGCTATCGGCACTTCGCAGGGCACCAGCCTTACCGTTGGTACGGACGCATAGCTCAGTTGGTAGAGCAGCTGACTCTTAATCAGCGGGTCCTAGGTTCGAGCCCTAGTGCGTCCACCATTCCTTGCCGCCGCAAATCTTCGCGCCGCTTGATGCCCGCACCCGACTGCGTCAGAGTGCGCCTGTGAAATCCATTCCCAAATCTGCGCTTCCGGCGCTTCTGGCCGCCTTCCTGGCTGCCTCTCCCGCTCATGCACAGCAAGCGGCGGCGGCTGCCGGCGCCGACCAATCGCAGTGGGATGCGCTGGCAAGAGAGGACGTGCGCCTCGCCCGAATCGCCGATACGCTCCTGCGCGCCAATTCCGGCTTGTGCCGGCTCACTATGCCGGTGACAGGTCTGATCCTGCACAGCGCCGACCAATACCGGTCCGGACAGGCGGAGGCGCGTTTTGTAAATGGCCCACTGGCGATTTCGTCGCTTGTCCCGATGTCACCGGCGGTTCGGGCTGGTTTGTTGCCGGACGATGCCATTCTTGCCGTTGGCGGGCAGAGTGTTGCCGCGCTTGTCCCGCCAGAGGATGGCAATTTGCGCGAAGCCGCGTTCGATCTCATCGCATCGCAGCCTGCAGAACACCCCATTGATCTACTGGTCGCCCGAGGCGTGACCCAACTGGAAGTGTCCATGATCGCCTCTGCAGGGTGCCGCACACTTGTGGAGATACTTGTCGGCGATGGCCCGAGAGCGCGGTCAGATGGCCGCGTGATACAGATTGAATATGGCTTTGCGGGTGAACTGACCGACGAACAGATGGCTGTGGTGATCGCGCATGAACTAGCCCACACTGTGCTGGAACACCGCAGGCGTAAGGAAGAAGCGGGCATCGACAACGGGCTTTTTGCCGAATTGGGCCGCAACCAGCGTGCCAATCGGGCAGCGGAGGTCGAAGCCGATCGCCTGTCCATCCACCTGCTTGCCAATGCCGGCTATGATCCTGCGTCCGTCCCCGCATTCTGGCGTTCGGATATTGGCCGCAGTCTTGGTGGAAGCATCCCGAGCTTTGTCTACCCGTCGCAGGAAGCGCGCGCGCAGTTGGTGGAGGAGGAAATCGCCCGTTACCTTCCGCTGCGGCGCGGACCAAGCTGGCCAGGACATTTGCTGGCGCTGCGTGATCGCAGCTTTCGCGCGGACTAGGTTCAGCGTTTGCGTTCAGGCGCGGCGCTGATATCGATGTAGTTTCTGTCGAAATAGGTCAGCGGTGTCGCGTCCTGGCGATGATTGGCCTCGATCAATTCACCGATAAAGATCGTGTGCGTGCCAAACTGGTGGCGATCGGCCACCGTGCAGATGAGACTGGATTGCGCATTGGTCAGCACTGGAACCCCCTGATGGTACTCCCACTCGCCCACAGCAAAGCGTTCTTCCGTCGGGATCATGAAATGCTCGGCCACATCGCGGTTGCTGAGGCCGAGGATGTTGACGCAAAACCGTTCCGCCTTTGCGAGCGGTTCGTGCAAAGACGCATCCCGATTGATGCATGCCAGTAATGATGGGGGCGCGAAGCTGAGTGAGCTGACAGCGGTGGCAAGAATGCCATAATCGCGTCCGTCGTATGTCGTGGTGACAGCATAGACGGTCGCTGCCACATGGCGCATAGCCTCGCGGAACGATTGCCCGAGTGCGATGTCGCTCTTTTCTGCAGGATCCATTGACGTTCCTTGGCGGCGTCTGGCGCCCGACGCAAGACGCAATAAATCCGGCCAATGTGAGGTCAGCCTGTTGTCATCACATTTCGATGTGATATAGGCCGCGCATGACCGACACAACAATAGAAAAAGTTCGCAAACTCGTGTCCGAGGGCTTGATGACCCGCGCCGGACTCGCCCGCGCCGCCGGACTTCATGCCAATACATTGCGCGATTGCGCAGAAGACGGTTGGAACCCCACGACGGAAACGCTGAACAAGCTTGACCAATTCCTCACAGAGAATGACGAAACGCCGGTGCTTGTCGGGATCGAGGAGATCATCGACGAAGCGCGCAATGGCCGCATGTACATCCTTGTCGACGATGAGGACCGGGAGAACGAAGGCGACCTTATCATCCCTGCCCAGATGGCGACGCCAGCCGCGATCAATTTCATGGCGACGCATGGACGCGGGCTGATCTGCCTGTCGCTGGACCGGGCGCGCGTTGACCAGCTGGGCCTTGAGCCGATGAGCCGCAACAACCGTGAAAGCATGCAAACCGCTTTCACCATTTCGATCGAAGCCAAGGACGGCGTAACCACCGGCATTTCGGCTGCCGACCGCGCACGGACAGTCTCGGTCGCCATCGACAGCAGCAAGGGTCCGGACGATATCGTCACCCCTGGCCACGTGTTCCCGCTCACCGCACGCGAAGGCGGCGTGCTTGTGCGCGCCGGCCATACCGAAGCTGCCGTGGATATTTCCCGCCTGGCCGGCCTAAATCCTTCCGGCGTGATTTGCGAAATCATGAACGAGGACGGGACCATGGCGCGGCTGGATGATCTGGTCGCCTTTGCCCGCAAACATGATCTGAAAATCGGTACAATCCGCGATCTTATCGCGTATCGTATGCGCAATGATCACCTGGTTGAACGTGGTGATGAGCGCGCATTCGACTCCGATTATGGCGGCCAATGGCGAATGATCACATACCGCAACACTGTTTCCAACAATGAGGCCTATGTCCTTCAAAAGGGACACATTGTTGCGGGTGAGCCCACCCTCGCCCGTGTGCATCCAATTTCGGTGTTCGATGATGTTCTGGGCCAGCCCGGCGCGCGCAAGCGTACGCTTCAGCGTGCGATGCAGGCTGTGGGCGAGCATGGTTCCGGGCTGATCGTAATCCTCACCGGGCGTGTCGGCACAGGCGATACCTGGACCGCTGATGAGGAGCTGCGCAATATCGGTATTGGATCACAGATCCTTGCCGATCTGGGCGTCCACGACATGATCCTGCTCACCAATTCCCAGCCCAATCTTGTCGCAATCGAAGGTTACGGCCTGAACATTGTCGGCCACCATCCCATACCGGAGTAAATCATGGCCAACTTCCTGATCGTCGAAGCGCGTTTCTATTCCCACCTCAACGACATGCTGATTGCCGGAGCGAAAGCTGCGCTGGAAGCCGGCGGGCACAGTGCTGAAACCGTCACAGTTCCCGGCGCGCTGGAGGTGCCCGGCACAATTGCGATGGCTGCCGAATCCGGCCGCTACGACGGGTTCGTCGCGATCGGCGTGGTGATCCGCGGGGAAACCTATCACTTTGAAATCGTCGCGGGCGAAAGCGCGCGTGCTATCATGGCGCTGACGATGGACGGGATCGCCATCGGCAACGGCATACTCACGACCGAAAACGAAGATCAGGCGCTCGTCCGCGCTGATCCCGCCCAGAAGAACAAGGGCGGCGAGGCGGCGCAGGCGGCAATGCGTATGCTGGAGTTGCAAAGCCAGTTTGCGTGAAAAACGTCCTACACGATCACATTGCAACACAGTGCAATGTGATCGTGTAGGGGTTTATCTCAAATCAAAGCTCTCTTTAACGGCACCCAAGCGTCACTGAAGCCTACGCAAGACGCCCGAAACAGCCCTTCCCGGCGTAGAAAGCGCTATCACCCAATTCTTCCTCGATGCGGATCAGCTGATTGTATTTTGCCAACCGGTCTGATCGCGCCAGCGAGCCGGTTTTGATCTGCCCGCAATTGGTCGCAACCGCCAGATCGGCGATCGTCGCATCTTCGGTCTCGCCAGAACGGTGGCTCATCACCGCGGTGTAGCCAGCGCGGTGCGCAATATCGACGGCCTGCAAGGTTTCGGTCAGTGTGCCGATCTGGTTGACTTTCACCAGCAGCGAATTGGCGAGGCCTTTTTCGATACCCATCCGCAGGCGCTCCGGATTGGTGACGAACAGGTCGTCACCGACCAATTGCACCTTGTCACCGATGGCATCGGTTAGCGCTTTCCAGCCTTCAAAGTCGTCTTCGTCCATTCCGTCCTCGATCGAAAGGATCGGATAATCGCTGGCGAGTTTCGCCAGATAGTCGGCCATTTCATGCGGGGAGAGCGACAGTCCCTCTCCCGAAATTTCGTATTTTCCGTCGCGGAAAAATTCGGTCGCGGCGCAGTCCAGCGCCAGCACCACGTCCTCGCCCGGCTTGAAACCGGCCTTTTCAACCGACGCCATGATGAAATCGAGCGCGGCGCGGCTGCTGGCGAGATCGGGTGCAAAGCCACCTTCATCACCCACCGAAGTCGACAAACCTTTTTCCGCCAGCCCCTTTTTCAAGGTGTGGAAGATTTCAGAGCCCCAGCGAACGGCCTCTGCCAGGCTGGACGCGCCGACCGGCATCACCATGAATTCCTGCACATCGATAGGATTGTCGGCATGTTCGCCGCCGTTGACGATGTTCATCATGGGTACGGGCAGCACGTGTGCGGAAACTCCGCCCAGATACGCCCACAGGGGCATTCCCCGCGCATTCGCGGCGGCCTTCGCCACGGCCATACTTGCACCAAGCACAGCATTGGCGCCAAGAGTGGCCTTGTTGCTGCTGCCATCCAGGGCAATCATGGCGAGATCGATATCGCGCTGGTCTTCGGCATGCATTTCGCGCAGCAGATCCGCAATCGGGCCATTTACCGCAGCAACGGCCTTCGTAACGCCCTTGCCAAGATAGCGGTCCTTGTCGCCATCGCGCAGTTCGACCGCTTCATGAGCGCCAGTGGAGGCACCTGACGGAACAGCGGCGCGGCCCATGCTGCCGTCTTCCAGCAACACATCGACTTCGACCGTGGGATTGCCCCGTGAATCAAGAATTTCGCGGCCATGGACGTCGATGATAGCGGTCATTGAGTGGGCTCCTGCAGTTAAGTTTGATCGCGTCCTATAAGCCGGAACCTTGCACTGCAACATGCGTTAGTATCTTGAAGCCCGGTGTGTTATCCCCATAACACAATGACGGGACATTATTTGAAGAGGGCCCAGCCCTCACGATTTAGGAAGGGAAACAGCCATGGCTGGCAAGAAGAAACAACCCACGACTGCAACGGTTGCTGCAACACCGGATGCGACTGAATCCGTAGCGGTGGTAACAGAAACCACAACCACAAGCGGTCACACGTCCGAGGCGAAATCGCGTTTCAACGCGGCGCTCGACGAAGCAAAGGCTGGCGCATCGGCATTGACCGATGAGGCCAAGGAACGCGCCGACAAGGCCCGCGTAGAAGCCAAGGCTCGCGGCGAAGAGTGGTCCACCGAAGCAAAGACAAAGGCCAGCGAGCTCGCCCAGGAAGGCAAGCACAAGGCCAGCGAAGCGCTGACCGGCCTCTCCCGCGTGATTAACGAAAACGCACCGACCATCGACGAGAAACTTGGCGCGAAGTACGGCGATTTCGCCCGGAACGCATCTGCAAGCCTGCAGGACAATGCACGCAAGCTTGATGAAAAGACTTTCGACGAACTCGCCGAAGATTCGCGTACGGCCATCCGCAAGAGCCCGGCAGCCGCTGTCGGCCTTGCCGCAGTCGTCGGTTTCTTTTTCGCTCGCCTGTTCCGCTAAACAGCGGTGCCTGTGAGCGCGGACGACGCTCTCGTCCAGACATCGAACAATACGGATGCCGATCCTTCGGTCTATCCTGCTGAAAGCGCGCCCGCCGTGGACCCGGATGAAAATTCCGGGGCCGCAGCGCAGCGTTCTTTATACGATGACATCGAAGCGCTGTTCACCGATGCGCGGACATATCTTGATGCTGAGCTAAATTATCAGAAAAGCCGCGCGGGATTTGTCGCAAGCCGGCTGAAAGTCACGATCGCGTGCGGTATTGCCGCTGCCTTTTTTGCCGTGCTTGCACTGATCGGTCTGACGATGGGTCTGATTATTGCACTTACACCGCTTATCACCGCTTGGGGTGCAACGGCGGTTGTCGTCCTCGGCATTCTGCTGATCGCGTATCTGCTCATCCGCCGCGCCGGGAAGGCATGGCGGGATTTGACAGGCGTTATGAGTTCTTCCGAGGATGCATCCGAAAATGACTGACATGAAAGCACGCCTTGAAGAAGACCGTGCGATGCGTGATGTCGCGAAGTCACTGGTCACGAACGACTTCCAGCATCTGCGCGGAGACGTGCAGGCCCAGGGCATCGCATCACGGTTCGCTGGCCGGATGCGCGAAGGTGCCGAGGGTCTGGTTGAAGATACGACCGATTTCGCGCGCGAAAATCCTGGCCGATTGGGCAGCGCTGCCGGGCTTGGATTGAGTTTGCTTTTTGCGTGGCTATTTCGCGACCAGATATCCGAATTGGTCGAGAAACACTGGCACCATGTCGAAGAATTCGCTGACCAGATCACAAGCCGCGACGACTGACAGCTTCTTTTGGAACCGAGCGCCAATCTGGCCCGTTCCATAATCAATATCACATTTTACCGGAGACTTCCCGATGACAGAGACAACCACAGCAGCCGAAGAAAAACGCGCCGAAATCAAAGCACGGATTGCCGAAGCCGAAGCCCGCGAAGAAGCGCGCGGCGGACAAAGCCTGACAACACGGGCGAGCGAAACCGCATCTGACGCCGCGACCACGGTCACGGATTTCGTCAAAGAGCATCCGATTGCCTCCGCAGCTGGCGGCGTGGTGCTGGGCGTCCTGATCGCAGGCATGTTCAAGGGCCCACGTCAGGCAGCAGTGCGGGGCGGTACCAAGGCCGCGGGACTTGCAGCAATTGGCGCGGAAATCGCGAGCGGATTTGCTTCGCAATTGATGGATGATGCGGGCGATCTGGGCCGCCAAGGCGCACGCCGCGTGGAAGACGTGAGCGACAAGACGGCGGACAAAGCGCGCAAGATAGGCCGCACGGCCAGCCACAAGGCAGGCGATGCAGCGGACGCTGCACGGATCGCTCGCCGCGAAACCGGCAAGGCCATTGCACGCGCATTGGGCCGTCGCTGACATTTGACGCCGACCAAACCAACTTAACCCTTGCGCGCCCTGCTGGATTTTCTAACAGGGCGCGCAATCGTATCTGCACCAGGGAAACCAGCCATGTCCGACGAACAACAGCTTCTCCACCTCGTAATCGGTGGCCGCGTATCCGACCCGCGCGGGCTTGAGTTTCAGGATCTGAAGGACATTCACACTGTCGGATATTTCCCGAATTACGAAGAAGCGGAAAATGCCTGGCGCGCCTGGGCGCAGCGCACGGTTGACGATGCGGAGATGAAATATGTCATCGTCCATCTGCACCGCTTGCTGGAGCCAAGCCTGCCCGAAGGCTGACCAGCATCTGCCGCACGTACAAAAAAAAGCCCCGCTTCTGCGGGGCTTTTCGTGTTCGCTGTGTGCTGAACTTAGATGAACTCGATCTTCTTGATCAGGTAAAACTTCTCGCCCGAAGGAACGGTCACTTCAACCTCGTCACCAACACTCTTGCCGATCAAGGCGCGGGCCAGCGGGCTCTCGTAGGAAACGCGGCCAACTTTGGCATCGCTCTCCGCCTGGCCGACGATCTGGTATTTGAAAGACTTGTCGTCCTCGTCCAGAATAGTGACGGTGGCGCCAAACACCACCCGGTCGCCGGACAATGATTTGGGATCGATAATCTGCGCGCGGCTGGTCTTGTCTTCCAGATCGGAGATATAGGCCTCTACCTGGCCCTGGCGTTCCTTCGCCGCGTGATACTCGGCATTCTCCGAAAGATCGCCATGAGCGCGCGCTTCTTCGATCGCCGCCACGATCGTGGGGCGTTCGTCACGCAATGCCTTGAGGTCTGCGGTCAGCTTTTCATAGCCTTCCGCCAGCATCGGCACTTTTTGCATCGCATTCCCTGTCTTCGTCTGGATTCACCCGTCAAAACGACCCTGCCCCGCCTGAACGGCGGATGGCGCGGACCAAAATGAAGGGGAATTGTGTGTCTGAGTCCTACTTATAATAGTCCTGCAGACTGCGAACTGCAAGATCAGCGACAGAAACGGTGACAATTGCCTGCGCCGCGGCAGCCGATGCCGCCGCCGTGGTGTAGTAAGGAACCTTCATTTCCAGCGCCGATGCGCGGATGGATTGGCTGTCCTTGTGGCTTTGCCAGCCCTCAGTCGTGTTGAACACCAGCGCAACTTCGCCGTCACTGATCTTGTCGACGATATGCGGCCGCCCCTCTGCCACCTTGTTAACGCGTTCCACCGGCAGCCCTTGCTCGAACAGATATTGCTGAGTGCCGCCGGTGGCGATGATGGTGAAGCCGTACTCGACCAATTGGCGCACAGGCTCCACGATCTGGACCTTGTCGCTATCCTTCACCGATACAAATACGGTTCCGCTTTCCGGCAGGTTGGAGCCTTCGCCCATCTGCGCCTTGATGAATGCGGTGGGGAAATCCGCATCGATGCCCATCACCTCGCCGGTTGATTTCATTTCCGGCGTCAGCACCGGGTCGGAGCCGGGGAAGCGCGCGAAGGGGAATACCGCTTCTTTTACAGCAACATAATCCATATCGCGGCGGACCTTGGGCAGATCAGCCAGCATTTCGCCCGCCATCACGCGCGCGGCGATCTTGGCGATTTGCGATCCGGTGGCCTTGGCAACGAAGGGCACCGTGCGGCTGGCGCGCGGGTTGACCTCGATCAGGTAAACCTCGCCGTCTTTCACCGCGAACTGGACGTTCATCAGACCCCGCACCGAAAGCGCCCGGGCGAGAGCATCGCCTTGACGCTCCAGTTCCTCGACGATTTCATCGGGCAGGCTGTAGGGCGGCAAGGAGCAGGCGCTGTCGCCCGAATGCACGCCAGCTTCCTCGATATGCTGCATGACGCCGGCGATCACCACGTCCACACCGTCGCATAATACGTCCACATCGCATTCAATAGCGTCGCGCAGATATTGATCGACCAGCACGGGACTGTCGCCGGACACGTTCACGGCGGTGGCGATGTAATTGTCGAGCTGCGCATCGCTGTCGACAATCTCCATCGCGCGGCCGCCCAGCACGTATGACGGGCGCAGCAGCACCGGATATCCGATGCGGTGCGCGACAGCCATTGCCTCGTCCCGGCTGTAGGCGATGCCATTTTCGGGCTGCTTCAGCTTCAGCTTGTTGACCAGCTTGGCAAAGCGTTCGCGGTCTTCGGCAAGGTCGATGGCGTCCGGGCTTGTGCCCAGGATCGGGATGCCGGCCTCTTCCAGCGCGCTCGCCAGCTTCAGCGGGGTCTGGCCGCCGAATTGCACGATCACGCCTTTCAGCGTGCCCTTTGAATGCTCCACGCGCAGGATTTCCAGCACGTCTTCTGCTGTCAGCGGTTCGAAATACAGGCGGTCGGAGGTGTCGTAATCGGTCGAAACCGTTTCCGGATTGCAATTGACCATGATCGTTTCATAGCCAGCCGCGCTCAATGCAAAGCAGGCGTGAACGCAGCAATAATCGAACTCGATGCCCTGCCCGATCCGGTTCGGCCCGCCGCCAAGGATGACGATCTTCTCGCGGTCGCTTGGCCACGCCTCATTCTCCGGCTCTCCGAAGCTGGGCGCTTCGTAGGTGGAGTACATGTACGGCGTGATCGCCTCGAATTCGGCGGCGCAGCTGTCGATCCGCTTGTATACCGGCAGTACGCCAAGCTTCTGGCGCAGTTCGCGCACTTCCTGCTCGCTGGTGGCACCGGCCATGGCGCGCAGCGCGTCATGCAGCAGGCCGGAGCGTTTCGCCTGCGTCTCGCCCAGGCCGCCCGCGACACCGACAGAACGCACAGCCAGCGTGGCAAGGCGCTTGTCGGAAAAGCCCATCGCTTTCAGGCGGCGCAATTCGGGCGCGGTATTGGGCAGTCCTTCGTGGGAGATCATGCCCTCTTCGTAGATGATCTCCTCGATGTGCCGCAGGAACCACGGGTCGTACTGGGTGATCGCCTGCACTTCCTCCACGGTAAAGCCTTCGCGGAAGGCCTGCGCGATGTTGAGGATGCGTTCCGGTGTCGCGCGGCTGAGCGCAGCGACAATCACTTCGCGGCTGACGCCTTCCAGCTCCGGCATACGGTTGAACCCGTCCAGATCGGTTTCGAGGCCGCGCAGGGCCTTCTGCATCGATTCCTTGAAGTTGCGGCCAATCGCCATGACTTCGCCGACCGATTTCATCGCGGTGGAAAGCAGATTGTCCGCGCCCTTGAACTTCTCGAATGCAAAACGCGGGATCTTGGTGACGACGTAATCGATGCTCGGTTCGAAACTGGCAGGCGTTGCGCCGGTGATTTCGTTGGTGATCTCGTCCAGCGTGTAACCCACCGCCAGCTTTGCCGCGACGCGCGCGATGGGGAAGCCGGTGGCCTTGGATGCGAGCGCGGAGGAGCGCGAGACACGCGGGTTCATCTCGATCACGATCAGGCGGCCATCCTTGGGATTGACTGCGAACTGTACGTTCGAACCCCCTGTTTCCACGCCAATTTCGCGCAAACACGCGATGCTGGCGTTGCGCATGATCTGGTATTCCTTGTCGGTCAGCGTCAGCGCCGGCGCAACAGTGATGGAATCGCCTGTGTGGACGCCCATCGGATCGACGTTTTCGATGGAGCACACGATGATGCAATTGTCCGCCTTGTCGCGCACAACCTCCATCTCGAACTCTTTCCAGCCGAGCAGCGATTCCTCGATCAGAACCTCTGTCGTGGGGCTGGCGTCGAGGCCGGTTTTGACGATGTGCTCGAATTCCGCCTTGTTATAGGCGATGCCGCCGCCGGTGCCGCCCATGGTGAAGCTGGGGCGGATGATGGACGGCAGGCCGGTGCGCTCCAGCACCTCCAGCGCTTCGGCCAGATTGTGCGCCGTGCCGCTGCGCGCGCTTTCCAGGCCGATCTTGTCCATCGCATCGCGGAAACGCATGCGGTTTTCGGCCTTGTCGATCACATCGGCCTTCGCGCCAATCATCTCGACGCCGTATTTCTCCAGCGTGCCGTCCGCATCCAGCGCCAGCGCGCAATTGAGCGCGGTCTGCCCGCCCATCGTGGGCAGCAGCGCATCGGGCCGTTCCTTGGCGATGATCTTGGCGACGATGTCGGGCGTGATCGGCTCGATATAGGTCGCGTCCGCCATGTCCGGATCGGTCATGATGGTGGCCGGATTGCTGTTCACGAGAATGACGCGGTAGCCATCCTCCCGCAACGCCTTGATGGCCTGCGTGCCGGAGTAATCAAACTCGCAGGCCTGTCCGATAATGATCGGGCCAGCGCCAATGACGAGGATGGAGGAGATGTCAGTGCGTTTGGGCATTTATCCGGCGCGTCCAGTAATGTGAAAAAGCTTGCTACGCTCGAGCGTCAGTTGAAGAGTCGAGATCGCAACTGATGCGCAGCAATGCTAGACCGAGCTTCCGAGGCAAAGTGCTTCCAAACCGTCTCGAACAACTTCGTTCGAATCTTTCGAATTGCTCCAGCGAAACAGGGCAACTCTGGCGTAGACAGAACCCACCCTCTTCTCAGCGTTCTAAGATTTACGGCACCTCAACTTCTGAAATTCGGCGGCCGAAGCATCGAACGGTGATTGTCCGGCTTACCCATGCAGATAGGAGACTGTCAACGCTTAGCTCGCCATCCAAAAATTCCGTGATGCGGCTCTTCGCGTCGTGCGACGACCATCGCCAGATCGATGCTCGTCGATCACCCCAACATCCCCACAAACTTCTCGAACAGGTAGAAGCTGTCCTGCGGCCCCGGTGACGCCTCCGGGTGATACTGCACGCCGAACGCCTTCTTGCCGGTAATCGCGATGCCGCAGTTCGAGCCGTCGAACAGCGACACATGCGTCTGCTCCACGCCTTCGGGCAGGGTGTCGCCATCGACCGCGAAGCCGTGGTTCATGGAGGTAATCTCGACGAGGCCGGTGCTCTCGCCCCAGCCCTCCCCACACGCTGCACCGGATGGTTCGCGCCGCGGTGGCCCTGGTGCATCTTGGTCGTTGTCGCGCCTGCTGCCAGCGCCAGCATCTGATGGCCGAGGCAAATGCCGAACAGCGGCACGTCCCTCTCCAGCAGCGCCTTGATCACCGGCACCGCATATTCGCCCGTCGCCGCCGGATCGCCGGGGCCGTTGGACAGGAACACGCCGTCAGGCGATAGCGCCATGATCTCCTCCAGCGAGGTTTTCGCCGGAACCACCGTCACCCGCGCACCCGCCTTCACCAGATTGCGGAAGATGTTGTCCTTGCTGCCGTAATCGATGGCGACCACATGCGGCTTCGTTTCGCGGGAGGCGCGGCCGTAGCCGTGGCCCAGCCGCCAGAAACCGCCTTCCCAATCCTGCTGCTTTTCCCGCGACACGCGCAAGGCAAGGTCCATGCCTTCCAGCCCCGGCCATTCCTGCGCGCGTTGCAGCAGCGCGTCGATATCGAACTTGCCCGATGGTTCATGCGCGATCACGGCGTTGGGCGCGCCCTGCATCCTGATGCGGCGGGTCAGCGCGCGGGTGTCGACACCGGAAATGCCGATCTTGCCTTCATGCTTCATCCAGGTGTCGAATTCATGTTCGCTGCGGAAGTTGGACTGGCGCGTCACATCCTCCCGCACGATGCAGCCGACTGCGGCCTCCACGGTGCTTTCCACATCTTCCGCATTCGCGCCGACATTGCCGATATGCGGGAATGTGAAAGTCACGATCTGCGCGGCGTAGCTCGGGTCTGTCAGCACTTCCTGATAACCGGTCATCGCGGTGTTGAAGCAAATTTCGCCGACTGCATTGCCGGTGGCGCCAAAGCCTTTGCCCCAGACGACAGTGCCGTCCGCAAAGACAATTACGCCGGTGGCCCCTTTGGGCGCAGGCGAAGAAGCGAGAAAGGCCATATTGGCTCCCGTGGAATCAGTTAAACCGGCGATGTGTGCTAAGTCCTATCGGCTAGATACCGCGCACCCTGCCGTCAAGCACAAGGCTTGGCTTTATTTGCCCTTCGCCTAAGTAGAGCGCAATCATCCACAGGAAAGACATCACATGCTGCGCGATACGATCAAGACCGAAACCGTCACTGCCATGAAGGCCGGCGACAAGCCGCGCGTGGCCGCGCTGCGCCTGATATCCGCCAAGGTGAAGGACCGCGATATCGAACAGCGCGGCAAGGCCGAAGTGGCGGATGACGATGCGATGGTGATCGACGTCCTTCAGAAAATGGCGAAGCAGCGGCGCGAATCGATCCAGATGTACGAAGATGGCGGCCGCACCGAACTCGCCGAGCAGGAAAAGTCGGAGCTGGCGGTGATCGAGGAATTCCTCCCGCAGCAGATGGGAGAGGCCGAGACAAAGGCCGCCATCGAATCGATCAAGGCTGAACTTGGCGCAGACAGCATGAAGGACATGGGCCGCGTGATGGGTGAGCTGAAAAAGCGCCACGCAACCGAGCTCGACATGGGCCGCGCCAGTGGCTGGGTGAAGGAATCGCTGTCGTGAAGCCTATCGCGGTAACCCTTCCCGCCTTGCTGGTGCTGGCGGCCTGCTCGGCAGAGCCGCAGCCAGCGCCGGAGCCGACCCCAGAGGCATCGCCGACCGTGTCGGGTGTGCGATCACTGGTGGCAGCAGGATTTGAAGAGCTAACTCTGGGACCAAAGATCGAAGGGCCGCAGGGGCCGGAGGTTTCCAGCACTATTGGCTTCGAGGGCCGGACGATTGCGGAAATAGTCTCCTACGTGGCGTGCCCCCCTCCGGTTAACGATCCAGATTTGAGCATCGAATTTTCAACTGTCTGCGATCCCGAAACGCAGGCCGAGGGCGCGATCTATACCTATGTCCACCGCGTAACGCCCGGCGAGGCCGCAGAAGGCCCGGTGCTGTCATTCCGCACTTCCCGGCGCGTTAACGGCTTTGAAAACGTGATCGGTTTTGACCGCACTCAGGCCGAGGCGGCTCTGGGTGAAAAATACGATATCGGTGTGTCGATCGATAACGGCGCTCTCGTCTGGCGGATCGAAGCAGGTGACGGCTGGGACGCCGGCGAGGAAATCACCCTGTTCTGGCAAGGCGTTCTGCCGCCGGAAGGTCCGGCCGAGGTATACGAGGTCGAAACATCCGAAGGCCGCGCAGTCGGCAGCGGCCCCTTCCCGCCTGCCGAAGAGCCGGAATTGGTTGAAAACGCGGCGCAAGAGTAAAGAGTGCATTAACCGTCAAAATGGATGGTCGCAGGAACCGCGCTGCGAGTTGAAGGGTTTTTCGCGGCAATAGCTCTGGCGCCAGATCCGGCGCTCAATGGAGAATTGCCATGAAAACCGCTTTTGTCGCCCTACCCGCACTCGCCCTCGCCCTTGCCGCCTGTGCGGCTGAACCTGCGGACGATGTAAACGACACCGATCTCGCCGCGCAGGACGAGGAAGCTGGAAGTTGCCATGGAACGGCGCGATGCAATGGACTTCATCGATCTGCAACTCGGCGCAAAGATCGTCGGGCCGCAGGGACGAGGAAGTGAGAGGCCGCCTGACCAATGCAGACGGTGCCTTTGCCGACATCACGTCCTTTGTCGCCTGCCCCGCCGGGATGGACCCATGCGATCCGGCCACCGCGCCCGCGGGCACGATCTACACCTACGTCCATGTCATCTTATCCAGGGGAGGACAATGATCCCAGCACCGGCAGCGGCACGGGCAATGATTCGTCCAATGTCGAAACGACCGAAGCTTTCCGCATGACCATGCCAAGCCACGGTTTCACGGGCGTGGCAGGATATTCGATGGCAGAGGCCGCAGGTGCTCTTGGCGATATCGGCGAGATCTACATTACCTGCCATGATCAGGGCATTTCGTGGACGGTGGAAGAAGGCGACGGCGGCGATCAATGGTCGCAGGCTGAACCGATCACCTTCTTCTGGCAGAGCACCCTTCCGCCTGCCGGACCATCGAATGCGTATGAAGTGTTCGCCAATTACACCGCGGCCAGTGGCCCCGGCCCCTATCCCGCTGCGGACGAAACAGTGACAAACGCCTGCGCGGTGGGTTGAAGAAACGGCGCCATGCGCGCATTGGTTGCGCATGGCGCTGTCACCTCAATGGCTGGATGAACTCAGGTCGCGGATTACGCTGTCCACGCTCGTCCAGCGCACTACCAAATTGCAGCGCGCCGGACGCGAATGGAAGGCGTGTTGCCCGTTCCATAATGAAAACACGCCCAGCTTTTATGTGAACGACCAGAAGGGCTTCTACCACTGCTTCGGCTGTCAGGCGCATGGCGGCGCGATTGACTGGATGATGGGCCAGCGCGGGCTGGAATTCATGGACGCGGTGAAGGAACTTGCAGCGGAGGCCGGGATGGAAGTCCCCGCCCCCGATCCGCGCGCAGCCGCCCAGGCCGAAATACGCTCCAGCCTGCATGACGTCATGGCGGCGGCACAGGACTGGTTCGTCTCCCGCCTCAATTCCGACGAAGGCATTGGCGTGCGCCAGTATCTGGAACGGCGCGGTCTGTCGCAGCGGGTGATCGAGCAATTCGGCTTCGGCTACGCGCCAGACGACAAGATGGCGCTGAAAAAGGCGCTCAGCCAATTTGACGAAGCGATGCTGGTGGAGGCCGGCCTGCTGATAGCCGTTGAGGACAAGCTACCCTATTCGCGCTTTCGCGGGCGCGTGATGCTGCCCATCCAGGACGCCCGCCAGCGGGTGATCGCCTTTGGCGGGCGCATTCTGGAAGACCGGGACGGCGTAGCGAAATACCTCAACAGTCCGGATACGCCTTTGTTCGACAAGGGCCGCACCTTGTACAACATCCACCGCGCCAGCGCCGCGAGCCGCAAGGTGGACAGGGTGATAGCTGTCGAAGGGTACATGGACGTGGTCGCACTCGCGCAGGCGGGTTTTGAAGACGTGGTCGCTCCGATGGGCACCGCGCTGACCGAACAACAGATCGAACTGCTGTGGCGCATGGCGGACAAGCCCGTGCTGTGTTTCGACGGGGATGCGGCTGGTACGCGCGCGGCAATGCGCGCAGCGGAGCGGACCCTGCCCCTGCTGCGCCCCGGCTGCAGCCTGCAAATCCTCCAGCTTCCTGCCGGGATGGATCCCGATGATCTGGTGAAGCGTGACGGTCCGCAGGCGATGGAGAAATTGCTCGCCCAGCCCAAATCGCTGCTCGACCTGATCTGGGAGCACGAACAGGCCGCCCAGCCCCTCAACTCGCCAGAAGACAAGGCAGGCCTGAAGGCGCGGTTGATGGATCACGTGGATACCATCGAACATCCCGACATCAAATCGCTCTACCGGCGCGAGATGCTCGAACGGTACGGCGATTTCGCCTTCCCGAAGCGAGAGTTTCAGCCACGCAGCCAGCGCGGCAATGCTCCATTTGGTAAGCCGCAGCCGCAGCGCGCTCCGCCCCATGTTGCAGACCGGTTGCGGCGCGCCGTAGCCGGTGCCTTCCGGGACAATCTGACTGGGGCCGTTCTAGCCGGTTTCTTGCGTTATCCCGGCGAAATCCATCGCCATGCGGACAGCCTGTTGCTCCTGTCAGATAGTGACCGGCAAGCCGCACAGGCGATAGATTATCTGCTTGATAACGCACAAACGCTTGAAGCGGGCGGAAAGCCGCCCATATCGCCAACAGGCATCCTGCCGCCGCCGCCGGATAACACCCGTTTCTCCTTCCTAGTAGAAGGATCTGATCCGGACGACGCGAGGGAGGACTTGGCCGAAGCCGTGGCGATGCTGGTCGAAAGGCCAGGACTCGACGCGGCAATTGCCGCCGCGACCCGGCGTTTCGCGTCCGACCCGCAAGGGGCTTTCGAAGAGCAGCAGAGGCTGCGCAAACGAAAGCTGGAAATCAGCGAGCGTCTGGGGCAGATGGCAAGAAAGCGTGCTGCTTCGGCGGCTGAAGAGAATTATTCCTCCGGCATGGAAGATTCCATGGCTGGCGGAAAGGAAACGGACTGAAAACCTGAACATGGCTTCCAAAGCAAAAACTTCCAAGCCCAAAGACGATGCTCCGTTGATCGACATGAACGAAGCGTCGATCAAGAAGATGATCGCGAAGGCAAAGCGCAAAGGTTACGTCACGTATGACGAGCTGAACGCGGCCCTGCCATCCGACCAGATGAGCGCGGATCAGATCGAGGATATCCAGACCGCGATCAGCGACATGGGTGTGCAGATCGTTGAAAGCGACGAAGAAGCGCAGGAAGATGATGACGGCCCAGAGGAGCTTGCTCCTACCGGATCGGAATCGCAGGCACCCGACAAACAGAACGTTCCCGAGAAGAAGAAATCCGTAGCTGGCGAAGGCCGCACGGACGATCCGGTACGCATGTACCTGCGCGAGATGGGCGCTGTGGAGCTGCTCAGCCGCGAGGGCGAAATCGCCATTGCGAAACGTATCGAGGCCGGCCGCGACACGATGATCATCGGTCTGTGCGAAAGCCCGATCACCTTCCACGCCATCATCATGTGGTCCGAAGCGCTGAACAACGAAGAAATGCAGCTGCGCGAGATCCTCGATCTAGACGCGATGCTTTCGAAAGAACCTCCGGTCGACAAGATGGAGGAGGAAAACGAAGACGACGATGGCGAAATCTCCGAGGAGACCGCCGGTCCGACCATCCGCGACGATGACGAGGATGATGACGACGATTCCGAAGATAGCGACGACGAGGACGGCGAAGGCTCCAGCAAGAAGGACGACGATGAAGAGGAAGAGGACAACACCATGTCCCTTGCTCAGATGGAAGCCGCGCTGAAGCCCGACGCACTTGAGCGATTTGCGCGTATCACGGATCTGTTCAAGAAATTCGAAAAGCTGCAGGCAGAACGTGTTGATGTATTGGCCGCGGGTGAAGTCTTCACCAAGGCCAAGGAAAACCGTTACGAAGCTTTGCGTGAAGAGCTGACCGCTGAAGTCGAGTCGGTTCAATTCCACGCCAACAAGATCGAATATCTGGTCGACAACCTCTACGCCTTCAACCGCCGCCTGACCGCGCTGGGCGGCCAGATGCTGCGCCTGGCAGAGCGTCACAAGGTCAAGCGGATCGACTTCCTGCAGTCCTACATCGGCAATGAGCTGGATGAAAACTGGCTTGCCGACAAGGCCAAGAAGGACAAGAAATGGGCAGCCTTCGCAGAGAAGGAAGCCGACGCGGTAGAGCGCATTCGCGCCGAAATCGCCGACATCGCCAGCCAGACAGGCATGAGCCTGACCGAATTCCGCCGCATCGTGAACATGGTGCAGAAGGGCGAACGTGAAGCGCGTATCGCCAAGAAGGAAATGGTTGAGGCAAACCTGCGCCTGGTGATTTCCATCGCCAAGAAATATACCAACCGCGGCCTGCAATTCCTTGATCTTATTCAGGAAGGCAACATCGGTTTGATGAAGGCGGTCGACAAGTTCGAATACCGCCGCGGTTACAAGTTCAGTACCTACGCCACATGGTGGATCAGGCAGGCAATCACCCGCTCGATCGCCGATCAGGCGCGCACGATCCGTATTCCGGTCCACATGATCGAGACGATCAACAAGCTGGTGCGAACCAGTCGGCAGTTCCTGCATGAGCAGGGCCGCGAACCTACTCCCGAGGAAATGGCAGAACGTCTGTCCATGCCGCTGGAAAAGGTCCGCAAGGTGATGAAAATCGCCAAGGAACCGATCAGCCTGGAAACGCCCATCGGCGACGAGGAAGATTCGCACCTGGGTGACTTCATCGAGGACAAGAACGCGATCATTCCTGTGGATGCGGCGATTCAGGCGAACCTTAAGGAAACCGTCACCCGCGTCCTCGCCAGCCTCACCCCGCGTGAAGAGCGCGTGCTACGTATGCGGTTCGGCATCGGCATGAACACCGATCACACGCTGGAAGAAGTCGGCCAGCAGTTCAGCGTGACGCGTGAGCGTATCCGCCAGATCGAGGCAAAGGCGCTGCGCAAGCTGAAGCACCCGAGCCGTTCGCGGAAAATGCGGTCGTTCCTGGATCAGTAATCAATTCGGGCGGGACGCTCTGCAGATGACGTCCCGCCCGTTCAAATCCAGCGCCGAACTTTTGCGCAATAGGCGCGGTAATCGTCGCCGAAACTGTCCGAAAGAGCGGCCTCTTCCGGCTTGATCTGAAAGCGCGTGATGAACCCTGTGAACAGCAGGACGAGCGCAATGCTCGCCGCATTTCCAAGCCAAATCCCCCATCCGACAAGCAAGATCGCCATCCCGAGATACATCGGATTGCGGCTGAAGCGGTAAAGTCCTGTCACCACCAAAGCTTCGGCCCGCTGCGGTGCAAGTGGATTGACCGTCGTGCGGGCGCGGAAGAAGGCAATGATCGACACCAGTTCGATGGCGATGCCGAGCGCCGCGAGCACTCCGGCGACGGCCTGCTGGCCACGAAACGCGAAATCCAGCGCCGCAATCTGTCGCGCGGCAACCCACATGAGCAAGGCCGTTAAAAGGCCCACAATCGGCGGAGGAATGCGGTTGTTCATCGTCATTGATCGCCTTACAAATGTGCAAATCCGCGCATCGCAGCAGCACAGACCTTTGACCGTGGGAAATCAACGGCAAAAGGGTGGAGAGAATCGCTTACACTCCCTATGTCCCTCCCCATGCGTATTGCCATTGCCTCAGACCACGCTGCAACCGACCTCAAGGCCGAATTGCGCGACTGGCTCATCGAAGAAGGTCATGAAGTGGCCGACCTTGGAACCAACCCCGGCGAAAGTGTCGACTATCCCGATTACGGCTACAAACTGGCCGGTGTCGTGGCAGACGGCACGGCGGAGCGCGGTGTTGCGCTGTGCGGTAGCGGGATCGGCATTTCCATGGCGGTCAATCGCAACCCCGATGTGCGCTGCGCGCTCGTGTCCGAGCCGCTTTCCGCCGCCTTGGCGCGCGAACATAACGACGCGAACGTGATCGCCATGGGTGCGCGCCTGATCGGCGGAGAAATGGCCAAGGCCTGCATCACCGCATTCCTCGACACCGATTTTGCGGGCGGGCGCCATCAGCGCCGCGTCGACAAGCTATCTAACCAAGGTTCCTGATATGAGCACTCGTCCGATCGACACACCTGTCAATTCAGAAGCGCTGGAGCGGTTCTGGCATGATGATCTGGCCACCGCCGATCCGCAAATCCATGCAGCGATCCAGCATGAACTGAAACGCCAGCAGGATGGCATCGAACTGATCGCCAGCGAAAATACCGCCAGCACCGCCGTGCTGGAAGCAGCGGGCAGCGTGTTCACGAACAAATATGCAGAGGGTTATCCCGGCAAGCGGTATTACGGCGGCTGCGAATATGCAGACGTGGTCGAAAACCTCGCAATAGAACGCGCCAAGCAATTGTTTGGATGCGATTTTGCCAATGTGCAGCCCAATTCCGGCAGCCAGATGAACCAGGCCGTGTTCCTCGCGCTATTGCAGCCGGGCGATACCTTCATGGGCCTCGATCTGAACTCCGGCGGGCACCTTACGCACGGCTCCCCGGTCAATATGTCCGGCAAATGGTTCAATCCGGTCGCTTACGGCGTCCGCCAGGACAATGAGCAGATCGACCTCGATGAAGTCATGGCCATAGCGAAAGAGCACAAGCCCAAGCTGATCATCGCCGGCGGCACCGCCTATTCGCGCGTTTGGGACTGGGAAGCCTTCCGCCGCATCGCGGACGAGGTAGGCGCATATCTGATGGTCGACATGAGCCACATCAGCGGACTTGTGGCAGGCGGCGCGCACCCATCGCCCTTCCCCCACGCCCACGTTGTCACCACCACCACGCACAAAAGCCTGCGCGGCCCGCGTTCCGGCGTGATCCTGTGGAACGACGAAGAATTCACCAAGCCGTTCAACATGGCGGTGTTCCCCGGCCTGCAGGGCGGCCCGCTGATGCATATCATCGCTGGCAAGGCGGTCGCCTTTGCAGAGGCGTTGCGCCCTGATTTCAGCGATTACGCACACCGCATTGTCGAAAACGCCCGCGCGCTTGCCGCCAGCCTTGAAGAACAAGGCCTGCGCATCGTTTCCGGCGGGACGGACAACCATTCCATGCTGGTCGATCTCACCCCGATGGATGTAACCGGCAAGGCGGCGGAAAAGGGCCTCGACCGGGCGCTGCTCACTTGCAACAAGAACGGCATTCCCTTCGACACGCGCAGCCCGTTTGTCACCAGCGGCATTCGCCTTGGCACCCCATCAGGCACAACGCGTGGTTTTGGACCTGCTGAATTCCGTAAAATTGGTGTTATGATAGCAGACGTTGTCGGCGGCATGAGTCGCGGCGGCGAAGATGGGGACAGTGCAGGTGGAAGAACGCGTGCGCCGCGAAGTGGGCGAGATGTGCGCGGCCTTCCCGGTATATCCAGGACGAAATTGATGAACAATCCGCAGAACAATCCGAACGATCCGAACGACCCCATCGACAGCCGCATTCTGGCGGACGCAGTCGAGGAGGCGAAAGCCATGGGCCGTGAGGGGATGCATCATCCCTCTACGAAGCCTGTGCTGACCGGTGCCGCTGTCGGCGCAGTCGCCGGACTGGTGCTGCCCGTGATCGGACCGATCGTTGGCGGTCTCGCTGGCGCTGGCTTCATGCTGTACAAGCGCGTGCGTCCCTGATTATTCATGAGATGCCCATTCTGCGCGAATGAAGACAGCCAGGTAAAGGATTCGCGCCCTACCGAAGACAACACCGCCATCCGGCGCCGCCGCCAATGCGAAGGCTGCGGCGCACGTTTTACGACGTTTGAACGGGTGCAACTGCGTGACGTCATGGTGCTGAAATCAGGCGAGAAAGGCGGTGATGTGCGCCGTCAGCCTTTCGACCGCGCGAAGATCGAACAATCGGTCGCCCTTGCCTGCCGTAAACGCAACATAGATCAGGAGCGGGTCGACCAGCTGGTATCCGGTATCCAGCGACAGGTTGAAACCGCAGGTGAAAGCGAAATCCCCGCAAGCCGCATCGGCGAAATGGTGATGGACGGTCTGCGTCAGCTCGACAGCGTGGCCTACATTCGCTTTGCTTCCGTCTACCGCGATTTCAGCGAAGCGAAGGATTTCGAGGAATTCGCCAGCACAGTGCAGCAGGCCGGAACGGGCGAGTAGGTGGCAGACGCCCTTCGCCCGGTAATAGTGCTTGTCCGCCCGCAGCTTGGCGAAAATATCGGCAAGGCTGCGCGCGCAATGCTCAACTTCGGGATGAGCGAATTGCGGCTGGTCGCCCCGCGTGATGGCTGGCCCAACCCCTCTGCCGGCCCCGCTGCTGCGGGCGCCGATATTGTACTCGAACAGGCGCAGGTTTTTGAAACCACGGCAGAAGCGGTCGCGGATTGCGCCCATGTTTTTGCCACAACCGTGCGCAAGCGCGGCGTTACAAAGCCGGTGCTCACACCGGAACAGGCCGCGCGTGAAGTTCCTTCGCTGCCGGGCCGCAGCGCGTTCCTGTTCGGACCGGAACGCTCCGGTCTGGACGCAGATGACGTCGCGCTGTCGCGCACGATCGTGACCGCCCCGATCAATCCGGAATTTGGCTCGCTCAATCTGGCGCAGGCGGTGATCCTGATCGCTTACGAGCTGTCCAAGCATCAGGATCTGGTAATGCCGACGCAGGAAGACCTGCTGCCGCCCGCTCCGCAGGAAGACCTGGAAGGGCTGATCAATCACTTCGAGACTTTGCTGGAGCCGAAGCGGTATTTCTTTCCCGAAGATCGCCGCGTTGCGACGCGTCACAATTTGCGCGGGCTGCTGACGAAACCGGGCTGGAACCATCTTGAGGTCCGCACCTTGCGCGGTGTCCTCTCCGCATTGGCAAAACAGCCGCGCGATTGAAGCACCGCTACGCTTGACTTTGAGGCCGGCATGGCTACATGCGCGCCTTCGCTACAAATTGGCCCCGCACCCCGGTGAAGCGGTGGCCGCATCATGGATTTCGCCATGATGGTGCGATGCCGGGTTGAATGGCTGCCACTTGGGCGGTCCAGCTAATATAAGGAAGCGACTTATGTCGAAGCGTACACGCGCTAAGCACAAACTTGATCGCCGTATGGGCGAAAATATTTGGGGCCGTCCCAATTCTCCCGTTAACAAGCGTTCCTATGGCCCCGGCCAGCACGGTCAGCGCCGCAAGAGCAAGGTTTCCGACTTTGGTCTGCAGCTGCGCGCCAAGCAGAAGCTGAAGGGCTACTACGGCGACGTCACCGAAAAGCAGTTCAAGGCGACCTACAAGGCTGCCAGCAGCATGAAGGGCGACACCGGCCAGAACCTGATTGGCCTGCTGGAACGCCGCCTGGACATGATCGTGTACCGCGCCAAGTTCGCGCCGACGGTTTTCGCCGCTCGCCAGATCGTCAGCCACGGCCACATCAAGGTCAACGGTGTGAAGTGCAACATTGCCTCGCGTCGCTGCGATGTTGGCGATGTGATCTCGCTGGGTGACAAGGCCAAGGAAATGGCTCTCGTCATCGAAGCGCAGAGCCTGCCAGAGCGTGAAATTCCCGACTACGTTGTCACCGATGGCAACGACAAGGTCAGCTTCAGCCGCGTGCCTACGCTGGATGAAGTGCCTTATCCGGTGCAGATGGAACCGAACCTGGTTGTCGAGTTCTACTCGCGCTAACTTCGGGCAAATACCGATACAAAAAGGGCGGTCCTCACGGGCCGCCCTTTTTCGTTTCCGTTCATCGCATTCAGGGGAACTTGCCAACGATCACAGGTGTTTAGGATTTGCTATGATCCAGTATCGCCTCATCACCAGGCATCGCAAGGGCAAGTGGTACGACAGGCTTTCTGACGCGCAGACCTATGCCCAGAAAATTGGCGCAGGATTTCTCGACCGATCAGGCCAATTTATCGCCTATCGGGGCACCGTGACAGAAATGCGGGAGAAGCCTTGACGCTTAGTCCCGAATGCGATCCCATTCGGCCAATTCATAGGCGATGGACCCTTCGACAAGCCGTTCCCAGATATCGCCGATCACATCGCCTGGGATGGCGCGCTGTTCCGCCTCTGCAACAGCCGCAGCGATTACGGATGCCTTGCGCTCCTCATCGCGGACCACATCGCGGCTCGGCTTGATCCGTGCGGCTGCGCGCATGTAGCCAAAGCGCCGCTCCAGCAATGCAACAATCGCGCGGTCGGTGGCGTCAACGCCCTCGCGCACGTCGATCATGGTCTCGCAATCATCAGGCAATTTGGCATCAGAGAGCTTGGCCGCAAATTCAGGCATCACTTACGTCTTTCAAGATAGTCGCGCCGGAAGTCGGCGGCAAAGGCTGCAAAGCGCTGCTCTGCAATGGCATCGCGCATGGCTTGCATCAAGTTCTGGTAGAACGACAGATTGTGTTCCGTCACCAGCATTGATCCAAGGATTTCCCCGCTCTTTTGCAAATGATGGAGATAGGCGCGCGAATACTGCGTGCAGGTGGGGCACGGACAGCGCGGATCGAGCGGCCCTGTGTCCTCTGCATGGCCAGCATTGCGCAGGTTTACCGGGCCATTCCAGGTGAACGCCTGTCCATTGCGGCCGGACCGTGTCGGCAGAACGCAATCGAACATGTCGATCCCGCGCTCCACCGCGCCGACAAGATCGTCCGGCTTGCCAACGCCCATCAGGTAACGCGGCGCGTCCTCCGGCAGCATTGCAGGGGCAAAATCCAGTACGCCGAACATGGCTTCCTGCCCTTCACCCACGGCGAGGCCGCCAACAGCGTAACCGTCAAAACCGATTTCCCGCAGCGCATCGGCTGACCGTTTGCGCAGACCTTCATCGAGGCATCCCTGCTGAATGCCGAATAACGCCGCGCGCGCGGCATGTTCTCCGCCTGCATCGAATGCATCGCGGCTGCGCTTTGCCCAGCGCATGGAAAGCTCCATGCTTGCCTCGATCTCCGCCATCGGGCGATCGGCGCGCGGGCATTCATCGAACGCCATCACGATATCGCTGCCCAGCAAGCGCTGGATTTCCATTGACCGTTCCGGCGTCAGCATGTGTTTGGAGCCATCGATATGGCTGCGAAATTCGACGCCTTCCTCGGTCAATTTGCGCAGGTCGGACAGGCTCATCACCTGATAGCCGCCACTGTCGGTCAGTATCGGCCTGTTCCAGCGCATGAACTTGTGCAGGCCGCCCAGCCGGTCCATCCGCTCTGCCCCCGGCCTCAGCATCAGGTGATAGGTATTGCCCAGAATGATGTCGGCACCGGTGGCGCGCACGTCTTCGGGCTTCATCGCCTTTACCGTGGCGGCAGTGCCAACCGGCATGAATGCAGGGGTGCGTATCGTGCCGCGTCGCATGGCGATCTGGCCGGTGCGGGCACGCCCATCGGTCGCCTTCAGCGTGAAGGCAAAGCGGGGTTTCTCAGAAGCCATAAATCAGCGTGAAACGAGTGATTGTGTCTGTGCTGACGGAGCCAGCTGGCGGATTGCTGTCATATTCAATCGACCATGATGCGCGCGCGCTCAATGTGCCTACCAGACGCGCTTCGATCCCGGTGATGGCATTGAGGCTGGTGTTCGAGCTGTCGACGATCACCAGTGCTTCTCCGCCTGTCTCGACCGTGGAATTTGCATCCTGCGTAAGCTTGATCGAATCGGACAATTGCCAGTCAAAATCCAGGCCGAACAGTCCAGCGATACGGCTGCTTGATCCGCCGTCCACAAATTGCGTGACGCGGTAGGCCGGACCCGCCTTGATCGACAGATCCATCGCGTCCGTGTCGACCACCTTGTAACCAAGCCCGCCGGACAAGGCATAGCGCGCGGAAAAACCTTGCTGCACATTGCGGTCGAACTGGGCGAGGCCGTAGGAAAACAGGCGCTCATTGATCTGGAAACGTGGTTCATACCGCGCAAGGATCTGTTCGCGTGACGTTACGCCGTCGGTGCGGCGAAAGTCCCCCGAAAGGCGCAGCCGATGCTCCCAATCGATGCCTTCACGGGTTGCCTCCAGCGCGGCGGTTACGCCAAATTCATCCGTATTGCCGGATGACTGGAAGCCGCCGATCTGACCCTGCCCGCTCCAATTGTCGAACAGCCCCGCGGTGCGAATGGCTTCGACCTCGGCGGCTTCCTGCACTGCGGCGAGCTGGGCCTGCTCGGCCTGATAGCCCTGCCAGATTGTATCGATCTGCTCGCTGCCACCGGGAAATGCCGCGCGCGCCGCCGTGACAACCGCCTCCACATCGTCGGCATCGCCGCTTGCAATCGCTGCATCGATCATGGCCCTTGCAGCTTCGGGCAGGCTTTCATCCTGCACGGATGCTTCGGGCACCGCCGCTTCTGCCGCAGTCTGATCCTGCGCCGCTGCGGGCACCGCGAACAGCAGCGCTGGAACTGCATAGAGCGTCGTATTCTTCATGGTGCGCCTGCTAACGGCTCAAGCGAATAATCGCCAGTCCCGAAACGAAAAAGGGCCGGTTCCGCAATCGCAGAACCGGCCCCATGTTCATTCGGATAACGCCTTAGAAGCGGAAACCGAAGCCCGCTGTCGCGCGAGCCGAATCAAATGCGATGGTATCCACGTTGGCGCGAAGGAAAGCCCGCTCGCCAAGTGGGAATTCAACACCGGCGCCGACCAGGTAATCACCGGAGGTGTCGTCCAGGCCGTCATAGGTGTTTGCGGGCACATCGAGATCGATGATTTCGGCGAAGTCGAAGTTCACTTCCTGATAGCCGCCGCGCAGATAATACTTCGCGCCGCCCTGATCGCGGAAACCGATACGCAGCGATGCGCCGTATTCACTGTCGATCGCGCTTGTGCCGAGGTGATAATTGCCTTCAACGCCGGCGAACATGCTTTCACCAACTGGCACGTCAACACCGGCAAACACGCCAAAAATCGGGCTGCCGTCGTCGATGCCAACGCCAGGGAACTGGGCTTCGACTTCACCGTCGACGCCAAGATCGTGATAGCCGCCGGACACACCGGCAAAAACTTCTGCTTCCTGCGCGTGAGCGACGGAAGGGAGAGCGAGAGCGGCCAGCGAAGCTGTAGCCGCGAGTGCAAATTTCTTCATGATGTAAACCATCCTATTGTTGTTTTGGGTCCCGCTACAATCGGGATGGCGACAGATGGTTCCAGCAGCCTTGCGGATTTCTGAATGGCGCATTCAGGATAGACGAACAGCGCATTTCAATCGGACGAACGACATGAAAGTGATACTTTGGCGCAACATTATTCGCGCAGACGCCACCCCGTGTTGAAGATCCACGCGATGATTCCGACGCAGATCGCAAGAAATGCCAGCGTGAAGCCGAGCGACACCATGATCGGGAAATCGGACGCGCCGAGGAATGTCCATCGCAGCCCGTTGACGAGGTAGACCACAGGATTGATCATCGCGACCGTCTGCCACGGTTCGGGCAGCACGCTGATCGGATAGAATGTCCCGCCAAGAAAAGTCAGCGGCATCAGGATGAGCAAGGGCACAACCTGCAGTTTCTCGAACCCGTCTGCCCAAAGGCCGATAATGAAACCCAGCAAGGAAAAGCTCGCAGCGACCAGGAGGATGTATCCGAAGGCATAGAACGGGTGCGCAATTTCATAATCGATGATCAAGGCTGCCGTGCCAAGAATGATGGCGGCAAGGATAAGCGATTTCACCGCCGCCGCGCCGACAAATCCGATCAGGGTTTCGACCACACCGACGGGCGCAGACAGCAGCTCGTAAATCGCTCCGGTGAATTTGGGCATGTAAATGCCGAAGCTGGCATTGCTGGTGCTTTCCGAAAGCAATGTGAGCATGAGCAGACCCGGAATTATGAACGCGCCGTAGCTTGCACCATCGGGCAATTCCATCCGGTCACCAATGGCAGCGCCGAACACCACGAGATACAGCGAAGTGGTGATGACCGGCGACAGGATCGATCCGAATATGGTGCGGAACATGCGCATCATTTCATTGCTTGAAGATCGCCAGCGCGCCGCGCAGATTGAGGCGGGCGGTCATTCTGCCGCCTCCGCATGCTTGTCTTCCACAAGGTCGACGAAAATATCCTCCAGCGTGCTTTCCCGCGTGTCGAGGCCGGTGAACTGGATGTTGCTCCGAACAAGGTCCTGCGCAAGATCGGCCACCTCGCGCTTGCCCTTCCCCGTCCCATCGCCGCCGCGATAGACGAGACAGGTGCCGTCTTTCTCAAGATGCAGCGGGTAGGCAGCGAGTGACGCAGGCACGCCGTCCAGCGGCGTTGCCAAGGTGAAATGCGCTTCTGTCCGGCCAAGCTTCGCCATCATCGCGTCCTTGTCGTCCACCAGCAGGATCTTGCCCTTGTTGATCACGCCGACGCGGTCGGCCATTTCCTCGGCCTCCTCGATATAATGGGTGGTGAGGATGATGGTGACGCCTTTTGACCGCAGCGCGTCGATCTGGCGCCACATGTCGCGGCGCAGTTCGACATCGACCCCGGCAGTGGGCTCGTCCAGAAACAGCAGTTCCGGATCATGCGACAATGCCTTTGCGATCATCACGCGCCGCTTCATGCCGCCCGACAATTCCCGTATCTGCACATCGCGCTTGTCCCACAGGCTGAGGCTCTTCAATACCTCCTCGATCCGCGCTTCATCGGGAGGGCAGCCGAACATTCCGCGCGAATAGCGCACCTGCCGGATGACTTTGTCGAACATGTCGAAGGCCAGTTCCTGCGGCACCAGTCCGATACGCCGGCGGGCAGACTTCCAGCGATGGCTGATGTCTTCGCCGAATACTTCGATCACGCCGCCAGTGGGCCGCACAAGGCCGCAGACGGCACCGATCAAGGTGGTCTTGCCCGCTCCATTCGGGCCAAGCAGCGCAAAAATTTCGCCGCGCCTGATGGAAAGGTCTACCCGGTCCAGCGCCTTGACGCCGCCCTTATAGGTCTTTTCCAGCCCGCGAATGTCGAGAATATTGTCCATGCGCCAGACGTGGCGCGGTTTGCAGCGCTTGGCAAGCAGCGCGCTAGGGCAATAGCAGGCTGGAATCGCCGTAGCTGTAGAAGCGGTACTTCCTGGCGATAGCGTGCGCGTAGACCTCTTTCATCCGCTCCATACCCATCAGCGCGCTCACCAGCATCATCAGCGTAGATTTGGGCAGGTGGAAATTCGTCATCAGCCCGTCCACCGCGCGGAAGCGATATCCCGGCGTAATGAAAATATCGGTGTCTGCAGAAAACGCCTGCACCTGTCCGTTCTCATCCGCCGCACTTTCCAGCAGGCGCAGGCTGGTCGTGCCCACCGCGATCAGCCGCCCGCCAGCAGCGCGGGCAGCGTTCAGCCGGGCCGCGGTTTCGTCATCGATCTGGCCCCATTCCGAATGCATCGCATGATCATCGGTATCGTCGGCCTTCACCGGTAGAAATGTGCCCGCACCGACATGCAAGGTCAGCGTTTCGCGCCCGATCCCGCGCGCACCCAGCGCCGCGATCAGGTCAGGCGTGAAATGCAGCGCGGCAGTGGGCGCAGCGACGGCACCGTCCTTTTCTGCAAACATGGTCTGGTAGTCGGAGCGGTCCCGATCATCAGTCGGACGCTTTCCGGCGATGTAGGGTGGCAGCGGCATCCGCCCTGCCCGCTCCAGCAGGACCTCGACCGGTTCATCGCCCAAAAACGCCAGGGTGAAAGAACCGTCCTTGTGCCGCGCCTCCGCGGTGGCCGTGACACCTGCGCCGAATTCCACCAGATCGCCTTCGCGCAGGCGTTTGGCGTTGCGGATGAAGGCCTGCCAGCGGCGCAGATCGATGCGTTTGTGCAAAGTGGCACCAATGCGTGCTTCGCCGCGCATACCTTCAAGCTGGGCAGGAATGACGCGGGTATCGTTGAAAACCAGCACGTCGCCCGGTTCGAGCAGATCCGGCAAGTCGCGCACGATACGGTCGGCAATCGCCGCACTGCCGCTCGCCAGCAGCATACGCGCAGAATCACGCGGCGCCACCGGACGCAGGGCAATCAGCTCCTGCGGGAGGTCAAAATCGAAAAGATCAACGCGCATCGGCGCTTACACGCACTGGCCGGATTATTCAGGCAGTGCGTCGTTCAGCATATCGAGGGTGATCGTTTCATCGGGACGCTGAGCCTGCGGCATGGCCTGTGGAACACCGTCTGCGGCAATAGATGCCTGCAATACGCGTGTCGGGCTGCTGGGCGGCTCTCCCCGCGCAATTGCGTCGACTGCCGGCATGTTGGAAATGACGCGGCCGAAATTGGTGTAACGGCGATCAAGTGCGAATCGCGGATAGAAGACGATGAAGAACTGGCTGTTCGCGCTATCTTCTGAATCGGCGCGGGCCATGGACACGGTGCCGCGAACATGCGGCAGGAAGTTGAATTCTTCCTCCAGATCGGGAAGCGTGGAACCGCCCTGCCCGGTGCCGGTAGGATCACCGGTTTGCGCCATGAACCCATCGATCACGCGGTGAAACGGTACGCCGTTGTAAAAACCTTCACGGGTCAGCATCTTGATCCGCTCGATGTGGTTGGGCGCCCACGCCGGCATAAGCCTGATGGCGACGCGTTCTCCGGTCGAAAGATCGAGCAGCAGGATATTCTCTGTGTCTTCCGTCATATCGAAGCTGACGGATATGGGCAGCTGCGCGGCCTCCGCATTGGCTGCCTCTACCGTATCGACGGCGGGGGTCAGATTTGTCTCCTGCGCAGCGGCAGGGGCGGAAATCGTAAGAGCGGCGGCAATGGCCGTCAGCGCGAATTGGCGAAACATTTTATCGTCCGGATGTAATTGCTGGGTTGAGTGCGTCCTACGGCGTAGCAACTGACAGTTCAATGAACATAAGTCCGGCGTCAACAATCGCCCTTGCGGCCGATCGTCTCGACACGGGCATCCACCAGTGCCTTTACCTGCGGGCTGACGAAGGGCGCGATATCGCCGCCGTACATGGCGATTTCCTTCACCAGCTTGGAAGCGATGGGCTGCAGCGCCGTGTCGGCCATCAGAAAGACAGTCTCTATCTCGTCATTGATCTGCTGGTTCATGCCCGCCATCTGATATTCGTATTCGAAATCCGCGACAGCGCGCAGGCCGCGGATAATCATGCTAGCGCCTTGGCTTTCGGCGAATTTCATCAACAAAGCGTCGAACCCGCGAATCTCCACGTTCTTGAGGCCGAGCCGCGAAATTTCGGCCTTCATCATGTCCATCCGCTCTTGCGGGGTGAACATCGGGTTCTTGGATGGATTGGTGGTGACGCCGATGATCAGCCGGTCCACCAGCTTCGCGCCGCGCCGGATAATGTCCGCATGGCCCAGCGTGCAGGGGTCGAATGTTCCGGGATAGAGGCCGATGCGTTCGGTCATGTGGTTGACCACACTTCGATAACTGATTGTGTAGGCGATACTAATTTGACAACTAGCCCCGCACGCTCCCCGCGCATTGGTGTCATGCAAATTTCTCCTTCAGTTTCTTGCCGACAATCGAAACCAGAGGATGACCGTAACTGAATGGCCCAGTCACTCACTGTTTCTTCCGATGCGGAAACCTCGAATTTGTAAGAGCCACCCTGCCATCCTCCGCCAGTCGAGCGGCCTAACCAAGTTATATGAGACGCCGAGTCTGCGGGCAGGAGTCCACGGACCTCAGCAATTTCGCGAAGCTCGTTTTCCGGAAGTTGATCACTGCATCCGGTAAGAGCCAGCGACCCAAGCAACAGAACTCCGCGCTTTCCGCTCACCGGTCCCGCTCGACAATAAATTTCGCCAAAGCGCGCAACAGGTCCGCCTCTTTGCCGTGGCTCGCCAAATGCCCGATCGCCTGCTCGCTCAGTGCCTTTGCCTGCTGCCTCGCGCCGTCGAGGCCCATCAGTGAAACGAAGGTCGCCTTTCCAGCGTCGGCATCCTTGCGGAGAGCCTTTCCGGCCAATTCTTCATCGCCTTCTTCGTCCAGCAGATCGTCGGCAATCTGAAACGCAAGGCCGATGTCGCGGGCGTAGGCGCGCAGGTGAGCGCGGCCCTCCTCCGGAACCTTGCCCAGAATCGCGCCCATTTCCACGGCTGCACAAAGCAGTGCGCCGGTTTTCAGCTGTTGCAGCTTGGTAATGGTGTGAAGATCCAGATCACCTTTGGCGTTCTCCGCCGCGATATCCATCACTTGCCCGCCAGCCATGCCTTTATGGCCACTGGCGCTGGCGAGGGCGTGGACAAGATCGGCACGGATATAGGGATCGGTACTGACCTGCATTCCGCCGAGAATTTCAAACGCCAGAGCATGCAGCGAATCGCCCGCAAGCACGGCAATGGCCTCGTCATACTGCTTGTGCAGCGTCGGCTTGCCGTGGCGCATGTCGTCATCGTCCATGCACGGCAGATCATCGTGGATCAGCGAATAGACATGGATCGCCTCTATCGCGCAGCCTGCGTAAACCGCCGCCGCGCGGCTGGCGCCATACATTTCGGCGACTGTGGCGACCAACAGCGGCCGCACGCGCTTGCCGCCGCCGATTGCCGCATAGCGCATCGCTTCGACCAGCTGCACGCTGTTGTCTTCCGGCAGCGGGAGCAAACCGTCAAAGGTATCGTCAATTTCCCGCTGAATTTGCTGAAGCCCGCGCCCGAGCACATCATCTGCCATCTTCAGTCCCATGTCAGGCCGCCCTAGCCCGCATCGAAGGGCGTAGTGCCTGATGGCTTGCCGTCCGGCCCGCTGACAATCTTCTCGATCCGCTCCTGCGCTGCATCGAGGCGGGCCTGACACATCTGCCGCAGCTTCTCACCGCGTTCGTAGAGGTCTATCGACTCGTCGAGCTTGGCTTCGCCGCTTTCCAGCTTGCGCACCACGTCTTCAAGCGCGCGCAGCGCGTCCTCGAAGCTCATTTCGGAAATTTCAGGGCTGTTTTCTACCATCTTTGGGACCATTGACGCTGGACCGGCGCAGGGTCAAGCTGCGCCAACTGTCAGGAGAGCCCAATGAAGTGGATTATCGCCTATGTCGCCGCCGCCATCGCGTTTGGCGTGCTGGATTCCTTCTGGCTGCGCTGGGCCGGACCGAATCTCTATCGTCCGATAATCGGAGAGATACTGGCTGACAGTTTCCGCATGGGGCCGGCGCTGGCGTTCTATTTCATTTACATCGGCGGGATGGTGTACTTCGGGATCAAGCCGGGCATCGAAAGCGGCCAGGTCCTGACCGCAGCACTGAACGGCGCAATTCTGGGATTTGTCTGTTACGCCACGTTCGATCTGACCAGTCAGGCGGTGATGAAAGTGTGGTCGACGCAGATCAGCATTGCAGATATTGCATGGGGTACATTCGCGACCGGCACGGCATCGGCCATTGCGGCATGGGTCACGCTGAAATTCGCCGGATAAGGGGAAATCCGCGCGCCAAGGGCTAGCGGGTTTGCGGCGCGCTCGCTAAAGCGCAGGCCATGTCCACGAAAACGTCAGAAATCACTCCTGAGGTCGTCGCCCAGCACGGCCTTTCCGAAGAAGAATACGCGCGCGTCCTGAAAGGGCTTGGCCGCGAACCCAATCTGGTTGAGCTGGGCATCTTTTCGGTCATGTGGTCGGAGCATTGCTCCTACAAATCATCCCGCCTGCACCTGAAGAAGCTGCCGACGGAGGCCCCGTGGGTAATCTGCGGTCCGGGTGAGAACGCGGGCATTATCGACATCGGTGATGGTCAGGCGGCGATTTTCAAGATGGAGAGCCACAACCACCCCAGTTACATCGAGCCTTATCAAGGCGCAGCAACGGGCGTTGGCGGCATTTTGCGCGACGTATTCACAATGGGCGCGCGTCCCGTTGCAAACGCCAACGCGCTCCGGTTCGGGCGGCCAGATCATCCCAAGATGAAGCATCTGGTGCAAGGCGTGGTCGCCGGCATTGGCGGTTACGGCAATTGCGTGGGTGTGCCGACCGTGTGCGGGGAGACGAATTTCGACCCCGCCTATGACGGCAACATCCTTGTCAATGCGATGACAGTCGGCGTGGCCGATCAGGACAAGATTTTCTATTCCGCCGCCACTGGCGTGGGCAATCCTATTGTTTATGTCGGCAGCAAGACCGGGCGCGACGGCATCCACGGCGCAACCATGGCCAGCGCGGATTTCGAAGAGGATGCAGAGGCCAAGCGCCCCACGGTGCAGGTTGGCGATCCTTTCACCGAAAAGCTGCTGATCGAGGCGTGTCTGGAACTGATGGCAACCGATGCGATCGTGGCCATCCAGGACATGGGCGCGGCGGGCCTGACCTCCTCCAGCGTGGAAATGGCGACCAATGGCAAGGCCGGCATCCGGCTGGACATGAACAAGGTGCCCTGCCGCGAAGAGGGCATGACGCCGTACGAAATGATGCTGAGCGAAAGCCAGGAACGGATGCTCATGGTGCTCAAGCCCGGCAAGGAAGCCATGGCACAGGCGATCTTTGAAAAGTGGGAGCTGGATTTCGCTGTCATCGGAGAAGTCACCGATACGCGGCACATGGTGCTGGAATTTGACGGCGAAGTCGTGTGCGACATCCCGCTTGGCCCCCTCGCCGCTGATGCTCCGGAATATGACCGGCCTTACCTCAGCCGTGAAGAATACGCCGCATGGGCAGGCATTGCCCCGATGACAAACCGGCCAGACAGCACGGACGTGGGTGCGGACCTGCTGAAGCTGCTGGCCAGCCCCAACCTCTGTTCGCGCAGCTGGATTGCGCAGCAATATGACAGCCAGGTCGGCGCAGACACGCTCCAAACCGGCGGCGATGCCGGCGTTGTGCGCGTGCACGGCACGAAAAAGGCGCTGGCGATCAGCACCGACTGCACCCCGCGCTACGTCCACGCAGACCCCTATGAAGGCGGCAAGCAAGCCATTGCGGAAGCCTATCGCAATTTGTGCGCGGTGGGCGCACGTCCGCTGGCGGTGACCAATTGCCTCAACTTCGCCAATCCCCAGCGCCCCGAAATCATGGCGCAATTCGTCCATGCGCTGGAAGGCATGGGCAAGGCCTGCAAATACCTCGATTTCCCGATCGTTAGCGGCAATGTCTCGCTCTATAACGAAAGCAAGGCGACCGGCGGCGGCTCTGCCATCCTGCCCACCCCTGCCATCGGCGGCGTCGGCTTGATCGACGATTACGCGCACATGATGACGATGCCGTTCAAGGCGGCTGGTGAAACGATTTATCTGATCGCTGCCGGAATCATGGGCGACGCCGGATGCCGAACGCTCGCATCTCGGCAAATCGCTTTGGCTCAAAGAAATTCACGGACGTGACGAGGGCCGCGCCCCTCCTGTCGATCTCACTCTGGAAAAGGCCGCTGGCGGCATTATCCGCGAACTGATCGCCGATGGCCTGGTCAGTGCGGTGCATGATATTTCCGATGGCGGCCTCGCCGTGGCGCTTGCCGAAATGGCAATGGCGAGCGGTATCGGCGCCGAGGTTTCTGGCAGCGACGATTACACCGCAGCGCAGTGGTGGTTCGGCGAAGACCAGGGCCGCTACATCGTCACCGTTCCCGACACGGATGCGCTGAACCGTGCGCTCGCCAAAGGCACACGGAACGACGAAACGGCAGCAGTTGGCTTTACCCGTATCGGCACAACCGGCGGCGACAGCCTGCTTGGCGCAAGCATCGCGGACATGCGCGCCGCGCACCGCCGCTTCTTCAGCGAGTGGATGGAGAGCTGACGCCACTTGCGCGGTAGAGGGCAATTCCCAGCGCCACCTGCCACAGCAGATAGGTGACGTAGGTCAGGATAGCGCCCGTGAAGTGCATGTCTGTCACCCCGCCGAGCAGTAGCGCGGCGGGAACAGCGCCAGCGAACAGGCCTGCCGCCCCGATCAAGCGCCACCCTGCCCGCCAGAAAGCCGCACCGAACAGCGCAATCCCGATGCCCGCAGCTATCGCACCAAGGGTCGCCAGCGCCTGATTCATCTGCCAGGCAAGATCGGTCACGCCGCTGGCAATTTGGCCTTCTGGATACGCCCACATCGCGGGCACGACAAATCCGTTGATCATGCCAGCCAGGACAGCGCCAAGCGTTCCGAACGTGAAAAAAGTCAGCGCGAGCGCTGTCAACAAGTCCCATCCTAGCGCGCGGGCGACCAGCCCCAGCACAGCCGGTTGCACCATGATCAGCAGCAAAAGCGCGCCGTGACGACCCGCGGATCAAAGCGGCGGTGTCATCGCCGTGCGGGTGGTAATGCATCACAATCGCGGCCAGCACTGCCGATCCGGCAAGCGCTATGCCTGCCCCGCGCAAGGTGTTCAAATGTTCATCGTCCACGGCTATACCTCCCTCGTTCAAGGATCGTTCTCGCGCGTTGCCGGAGGAAAACAATGGACGATTTTACGGAAAAGTCCGGCAGCCGCGCGGCAACCCGCGCGCAGATTCTCGCAACTTTCAATCGGCTGATGCTGGAGAGCGAAAAGGACAGGCCGCGTGTTGCCCAGATTGTGCAGGAAGCCGGCGTCGCGCGGTCCACCTTTTACGATCACTTTGACGGGGTGGAGGCGCTATTCGATGAAAGCCTGTCCATGCTGCTCGGCCGCTTATCGCATTGCCTTATTGCAGAGGAACCGGCGGAGGAACTCGATTGGCTGATCTCGCACATATACGAAAACCGCAATCGCGGGCGGGCCTTGCTGACCGGTCCCGGCACAGAGCGCAGCGAAGCTTTGTTCGCAAGATTGCTGACGCAGCGGCTCGACGGGCAGGATAATGCGAGGCTCCATGCCATTCTTATCGCAGGATCGGTGATCGCCGCCCTTGGCGCGTGGATCACCGGCCGCATCAGCGCCGCGCCGGAACAGATGGCGACACGCCTGCACACCGCGGCCCAGGCGATCCTGCAGGGTGTCTAGCTCTGGCTCTGGCAATCGGTTAAGCCCGCGCCATGACAGAGGGATATTCCGATACACCGCTTGCCAAGAAACTGAACCTGCGGGACGGCCAGCGTGTGTGGTTCGACGGGATGCCACAGAGCATTCAGGATGAAATTGGCGAATATGCACTTGATCTGACCATGCTCGGCTCTCCGTGTGACGAAGTCGATGCAGCGCATATTTTCGTGACTTGCCAGGCATCGCTCACCAGCAAGCTGGCCGATCTTCAAACGCAAATTGCGCGAGATGGGCAAATCTGGGTCAGCTGGCCCAAAAAGGGCTCTGGCATCGACACCGAAGTGGATGAGCAGGCTGTGCGCGAGGCCGGATTAAGCTTAGGTCTCGTCGATACAAAAAAATGCGCCCTCGACGATGTTTGGTCGGGACTGAAATTCGTCATCCGCAAAGAAGACAGATGACCGAAAGACATTATCCGTTTCCCGATCTGCCGAATTACTCGGACGCGGAACGTATCGAGCGGTCCCGTGAAGCTTACGAACATCTGAAATCACGCCATTCCTGCCGCGATTTCACCGATACGCCGGTACCGCGCGAAGTGATCGAATATGCGATTCGCGCTGCCGGTACGGCTCCCAATGGCGCAAATCATCAACCGTGGCATTTCACCGTCATCGCCTCGGCCGAAAAAAAGCGTGCCGTGCGTGAAGCGGCCGAGGCTGAAGAACGGCGCTTTTACGGAACGGATGGCGACATTCCCAAGGCAAGCGAGGAATGGCTGGATGCCCTCGCCCCCATCGGCACCGATGCCAGCAAGCCTTTTCTGGAAACTGCGCCCTATCTGATTGCCTGTTTCGCGCAGCGCACAGGCGGCATCGAGGAGGACGGCGAGACCAAAAATTACTACGTCAATGAAAGCGTTGGCATCGCTTGCGGCATGCTGATTTCGACATTGCACGCGGCGGGGCTCGCCACTTTGACGCACACGCCCTCTCCGATGGGATTCCTGCGTGATTTGTGCGGGCGGCCTAGCAATGAAAAGCCGTTGATGATCGTGGTCGTCGGCTTGCCAGGCACGAATGCGACCGTGCCGGAGCACGCGATGAAAAAGAAGCCGCTCGGGCAGATTTCCAGCTGGATCTAGCCGCGCCAGTCCTTCTCCGGGATTTCCAGCAATTTTAGCAGGCTTGTCAGGTCTCCGCGGTCGACCCAGCCGTTTGCCGCAGCCCTTGCCTTGGGTTTTGCGCGGTAGGCGATGCCGTAAGACGATGCCTCCAGCATCGGAATATCGTTCGCTCCGTCACCTGCTGCCATGCTGACCGCGTTCTTGCCGCGCGCCGCCATCTCTTCGATAAGAACCGCCTTCTTGACGGAGCTGTCAGTGATCGCGCCCGTGAGGCCGCCGGTCAGTTTGCCGCCCGCAACTTCCAGCCGGTTTCCGACGACACGTTCGAAACCCAGCTGCTGCCCCACATCATCGGCAAAGTGATGGAACCCGCCAGTCACCAGCACCGTGCGGCAGCCGCGCGACTTCAATGTTTCCACAAGTCGGCGTGCGCCCTCGGTAAGACGGATACGTTCCGCAAGGCAGCGCGCGATGGCGCTTTCATCGAGGCCCGCGAGCAAACCCACGCGTTCCCGCAGCGCGCTTTCAAAATCGAGCTCGCCCTGCATCGCCCGCTCGGTAATGCCGGCCACCTGATCCTTCAGCCCTGCAAAATCGGCGAGTTCGTCGATGCATTCCTGCCCGATCATGGTCGAATCCATGTCCGACACGAAAACGTCGGGCACGGTGATCAGATCGCGCGAGATAATGGCATCGCTATGCGGAAACCATGCGTCCAATGCTCCGCGCATGATGGCCATGTCATCGCCCGGGCTTTCAATCTGGAGCACGTCGCCGCAGAAATCGAGCATCGCGGCATGGGCGACAGGCGCGTCGGTACCGGCCAGATCGGCCATCAGCCCATCAAGGGCTTTCTCCAGCGTGGATGGCTCTGCTATCAGGCGGGTGATGAGCACTTCGGAAACTCCTGCAAAAAATCAGGTCGCGCTCATCGCAGGGCCGACCGCCAGCGGCAAGAGCGATCTCGCGGTTCGTCTGGCGCTGGCGCTGGAACGGCGCTGTGGACGCCCCAGCGTCGTCATCAATGCAGACAGCGCGCAGGTCTATGACGATTTGCGCGTCCTTTCCGCCCGTCCGGACGAACAGGAAATGCAGGGCGTGCCGCATCGACTGTTCGGCGCATGGGACGGCGCGCAAGCGTGTTCTGCGGTGGACTGGGCGAATGCAGCGAAGGGCGAGATCAGAGCGGCTCACGCGGCGGGCGCTGTCCCCATATTGGTCGGCGGCACCGGGCTGTATGTGCGAACGCTGCTCGACGGAATTTCGCCGATCCCGCAAATCGAACCCTCCGTGCGTGAAGCCGTCCGTGCCATGCCGGTTACGGATGCCTATGCCGCTTTGCAGGATGAGGATCCAGACCGTGCAGACAAGCTGCACCCCTCGGACAGCCAGCGTATTGCCCGCGCGCTTGAAGTCGTGCGCTCGACAGGCCGTTCGCTGGGTGACTGGCAGGCGCACAACGAAGGCGGGATCGCGCAAGAGATTGCGCTCCAACCGCTAGTGCTTCTTCCGGACCGGGACGCAGTCTATGCCCGCTGCGATGCGCGTTTCGTGACCATGTTGGAAAGCGGAGCGATCGAGGAGGTGGAAGCGCTGCTCGCGCGTGGCATATCGCCCACGCTTCCCGTCATGCGGGCAATCGGTGTCCCCGAAATCGCAGGGATGCTGCGCGGTGAACTGGACCGCGATGAAGCAACCGAGCGCGGTCAGCAGGCAACTCGCAACTATGCAAAGCGGCAATTTACCTGGCTGCGGAACCAATTGCCGGCAGACTGGCCACGCACCAGACCCGAAGATGTTAATATTGACGAGGTTTTTGGAATATTATTACAACATTAGAAGTTGACAGGACATATTCTGCTGCCTATCGCCGCTCTCATCGATGGATATTCTCGGCCCGGTAAGAGCAATCTTGCCGGGTCCGCTTTATCTGGCGAACTGGAAATGACAGGAGCTTCACGTGTCTGAAGAGCGCAGCGGCGCAGCAATATTGGTCGAAAGTCTTGTGCGGCAGGGCGTCGAATTCGTGTTCGGCTATCCCGGCGGCGCAGTTCTGCCGATTTATGACGAGTTGTTTTCCGACAAACGCATCCGCCACATTCTCGTCCGGCACGAAGCGGGCGCTGCGCATGCGGCGGAAGGTTACGCCCGCTCCACCGGCAAGCCGGGCGTTGTCCTTGTTACATCCGGCCCCGGCGCGACCAATGCGATTACCGGCATTGCCGATGCCCATATGGATTCGATCCCGCTGGTGGTTATCACGGGACAGGTGCCGACAAATTTGATCGGCACCGATGCCTTCCAGGAAGCCGATACTGTCGGCCTGACGCGGCACTGTTCGAAGCACAATTACCTTGTCAAAGATCCTGAAGATCTGGCCGCAACTATCGAAGAAGCCTTCGAAATAGCAACCACGGGCCGCCCGGGCCCGGTCGTCATCGACATTCCCAAGAATGTGCAGATCGCAACTGCCATGATGTCTGACGGCCCGACCGACAGACGAAAACGTTACAACCCGCAAACCGTCGGCGCGGCGGAAGAAATTGCCGAGGCCATCGATATGATTGCGGCGGCAGAGCGGCCCATTCTCTATACCGGCGGCGGTGTGATCAACTCCGGCCCGCGGGCCAGCGAATTGCTGCGCCAATTGCAGAAACTCACCGGCGCGCCCGTTACCTCCACTCTCATGGGCCTCGGCGCATTTTCGGCCGATCACCAGGACTGGCTCGGGATGCTCGGTATGCATGGCACGTATGAAGCCAACATGGCCATGAACCAGTGCGACGTCATGGTTTGCGTTGGTGCGCGCTTCGATGACCGCGTGACGGGCCGCCTGGACGCGTTTTCGCCCGGCTCCAGGAAAATTCACATCGATATCGACCGTGCCAGCATCAACAAGGTCGTGCCTGTCGATCTGGGCATTGTCGGCGACTGCGGCAATGTGCTGGAACAGCTGATCGAGTGCTGGGGCAACCGCAAGCCGCGCGAACTTGGTGAATGGAAAGCCCGCATTACCGGCTGGAAAGCCCGCGAAAGCCTTGCCTACCCGCCGCGGAGCCACGAAATCATGCCGCAATTGGCGGTGGAGCGCCTGTTTGCGCTCACCAAGGACCGCGACCCGATCATCACGACAGAGGTCGGCCAGCACCAGATGTGGGCGGCGCAGTACTTCGGCTTCATGGGGCCAAACAAATGGCTGACCAGCGGCGGACTTGGCACGATGGGTTACGGCCTGCCCGCAGCGATAGGCGCGCAATTGGGCAATCCTGATGCGCTGGTGATCGACATTGCTGGAGAGGCCAGCATTCAGATGAATATCCAGGAGCTTGGCACCGCGAGCCAGTTCCGCCTGCCGGTAAAGATCTTCATCCTGAACAATGAATATATGGGCATGGTCCGCCAGTGGCAGGAACTGACTTATGAGAGCCGCTATTCTAACAGCTATTCGGACAGCCTGCCCGATTTCGTGAAGCTGGCCGAAAGTTACGGCTGGAAAGGCATTCGCATCTCTGCCGAAGCTGACCTCGATGCCGGGATTGAGGCAATGATGGCGCATGACGGACCGGTCATCGTCGATTGCCAGGTTTCCAAGGACGCCAATTGCTTCCCGATGATCCCCTCCGGCGCGGCGCATACCGATATGCTGCTGTACGGCGATATGGTTGAAGGCAGCATGGATGATGCTGCCAAGGCTTTGGTGTAGGGGCAGCATCGACATGAAAATCGAACATCGCGAAGCCGAGCGGCATGTGCTGACTGTTGTCGTTGACAATGAACCCGGCATTCTCGCCAAGATCACCGGTCTGTTCACCGCGCGCGGATACAATATCGACAGCCTCACCGTGGCCGATATTTCGGAAGATCACGCGATCAGCCGGATCACGATCGTCACCGGCGGCCCGCCGCAAGTGATTGACCAGATACAGGCGCAGCTTGAAAGGCTGGTGCCGGTTCACCGCGTCATCGATCTGACCGAGGAAGGCCCGCACGTCGAACGAGAGCTGGCTTTGGTCAAAGTCAAAGGTATCGGCGAAATGCGCGTCGAAGCGCTGCGCACGGCGGAGGTTTTCCGCGCCAATGTCGTCGATACGACGCCGGAAAGTTTCATATTCGAATTGACCGGATCATCGGACAAGGTGAACAGCTTTATCGTACTCATGCGCGGTCTGGGTCTGGTCGAAGTCGGCCGTTCGGGCGTTGTCGGCATGATGCGTGGTAGCGAGGGATCATAATGGAATATATCAACCCGGTTTTCGTCCTGCTTATGGCAGCGAGCGCTGGCAGCAATCACTGCGGCCGCGCATTCGGTTCTTGGCGAGCAGCGCCTTATCGGGCCTTTGCTCGCTAGCGGCGCGGGGTTGCTGGAAAGCCCCCTCGCCCGCGCGGTCACCCGCTTCGCATGGCATTGGACAAGTCTGCTGTGGCTGATTGTCGCAGCGGTGCTCGCATTGTCAGCATATGGCGATATCGACGCGCCATACCTGTTGCTGGGCATAGGCACGGTGCATCTTGCTGCCGGCATTGCCGATGCAATCGTTTCGCGCGGGCAGCATGTCGGCTGGCCACTTATCACCATCATCGGGGGGCTCGTGCTCCTCGCATATTACACTCTTCAGACCCAATAGGACAATCCATGAAAGTCTATTACGACGCCGACGCCGATCTCAATCTCATCACCGACAAGAAAATCGTCATCGTCGGCTATGGCAGTCAGGGCCACGCCCATGCCCAGAACCTGCGCGATAGCGGCGTGAAGGATGTGGCCATTGCCCTGCGCGAAGGCTCTGCGACGGCGAAGAAAGCAGAAGCTGCCGGGTTTACGGTGCTCAGCAACAAGGAAGCAGCCGAACAGGCCGACATCCTGATGATCCTGGCGCCCGACGAACACCAGGCTGCGATCTGGGAGAACGATCTGAAGGGCAATATGAAGCCGGGCGCCGCGCTCGCCTTTGCCCACGGGCTGAACGTTCATTTCGGCCTGATCGAACCGCCTGCCGATATCGACGTCATCATGATCGCGCCCAAAGGCCCCGGTCACACAGTGCGCAGCGAATACCAGAAGGGCGGCGGCGTGCCGTGTCTGATCGCCATCGATCAGGATGCCAGCGGTAATGCTCATGATGTCGCGCTCGCCTATGCCAGCGGCGTCGGCGGCGGCCGCTCGGGCATTATCGAAACCAATTTCCGCGAGGAATGCGAAACCGATCTGTTCGGCGAACAGGCGGTTCTGTGCGGCGGCATCACCCATCTGATCCAGGCAGGTTTCGAAACCCTGACCGAAGCCGGCTACGCGCCCGAAATGGCCTATTTCGAATGCCTGCATGAAACCAAGCTGATCGTTGATCTGCTGTATGAAGGCGGCATTGCAAACATGCGCTATTCCATCAGCAACACGGCTGAATACGGCGACATCACCACCGGGCCGCGCATCATCACCGACGAAACGAAGGCGGAAATGAAGCGGGTGCTGGACGACATCCAGTCGGGCCGCTTCGTGAAAAACTTCGTGCTCGACAACCGCGCTGGCCAGCCGGAATTGAAAGCTGCACGCAAGCGTGCCGAGGCGCATCCGATCGAGAAGACCGGATCTCAGCTGCGCGCCATGATGCCGTGGATCACTGCCAATCAATTGGTCGACAAAGACAAGAACTGAGACATGCAAGAGAATGCCCGAATTGCCGTGCATCGCGGCAATTCGGGCACTTTGCGCCTGAATAACCGTTAGCTCCGACACACGATTATGCGGCGATGCCTATTGCAATCGCCCGTTCCAACAGGAGAAACGACGATGCGAAAGACTGTTCTTACCCTTGCTGCAGCCGGTTCATTGGCGGCGTTTGCCGCAACTGGCGCGCTTGCGGTTGCGCATGATCACATGCCGCAGGAGATGGACACAAGCACCATCACTTCGGGCACCTATACCACCGATCCTTCCCACACATTGGTCGCCTGGAAGCTCGATCACTTCGGCTTCAACGATTATTTCGGTCTGTTTGGCGATGCCGAGGGCACGCTCCAACTCGATACCGAAAATATCGCCAATTCCACGGTCGATGTGACCCTTCCGATCACGTCTCTGAGCGTCGTGAGCGAAGGCCTGCGCGATCACATGTTGCGGCCCGGCGCCGATGGCGGTGCCCCCGATTTCTTCGGCCCGGAGCCAGAACCCGCCCGCTTCGTGTCCACCGCTATTCACCAGACCGGCGACACCAGCGCGCACATCATCGGCGATTTGACGTTCAACGGCCAAACCAATCAGATTGCGATCATGGCAGAGCTTTCCGGTATGGGAAGCAATCCGATGAGCCAGAAAGAAACAGTCGGCTTCCACGGCACCGCAACGATCATGCGTTCCGACTGGGGAATGGACTACGGCACACAGATCGGACTTGGTGATGAGGTCGAACTGGAAATTACCGTCGCCTTCGAAAAGGAATAGTACAGTTTCACCAGCCCTGGCGGGCGCGGCGCGGTATATCCGCTTCGCGCCCGTTTTCGGGTCTGGACCTGTTAACCAATTCCGCCTAGCATCATGTGCATGACGCGGGCCTACAGCCTACCCCTGCTTCGACTTACACGCCCTTAGGCGTGCACTCTCCCCTGCCTGCCGCAGGGGCTGCGCCTAAGGGCTCCTCAACCAGATAATGAAATCCGCGCAAGGCAGCTTGCCGAGCGCACCAAAGTCGAACAAGGCTCTAACCACATGCCAATGCTCTCCGATCCGAGCGTGAAATATCGCCCCTTCCCGCAAGTGGATTTGCCAGACCGGCAATGGCCCACCCGCACGATAACTGCCCCGCCCCGGTGGCTTTCCACAGACCTGCGGGACGGCAACCAGTCGATCATTGACCCGATGGACAGCGCGAAAAAAACGCGTTTCTTCGATCTGCTGGTCGATGTGGGCGTGAAGGAAATCGAAGTCGGCTTTCCTGCCGCCGGGCAGACCGAATTCGATTTCATCAGCGGCCTGGTTCGGTCAGGCAAGGTCCCGGAAGACGTGATCCTGCAGGTGCTGACCCAATCGCGCGAAGACCTTATCAAGCGCAGCTTCGAAAGCCTGGAAGGCGCGCATTCGGCCATCGTCCACCTGTATAACGCGGTCAGCCCTGCATGGCGGGAAATCGTGTTCCGGATGAGCCGCGATGAAGTGCGCGACATTGCCGTGCGCGGCGCGCAGATGCTGGTGGACGAAGCGGCGACGCGTCCTGACACGAAATGGCATTTTGAATATTCGCCGGAAACCTTTTCAACCGCAGAGCTGGATTTCAGCCTGGAGGTTTGCGAGGCCGTAATGAATGTGGTCGGACCCACGAAGGAATGGCCTATCATCCTCAATCTGCCCGCCACTGTAGAAGCAGCAACGCCCAATATATACGCCGACCAGATCGAGTATTTCTGCCGCAATCTGCCAAACCGCGAAGCCGCCAGCATCAGTCTGCACACACACAACGATCGCGGCACCGGCGTTGCAGCGGCTGAACTTGGCCTGATGGCAGGCGCGGACCGCGTTGAAGGCTGCCTGTTCGGCAATGGAGAGCGCACCGGCAATTGCTGCCTCGTGACCGTTGCACTCAACATGTACACGCAAGGGATCGACCCCGGGCTGGATTTTTCCGACATCGACCGCGTCATCGAAACGGTTGAATATTGCAATGAACTGCCCGTGCACCAACGCCATCCCTATGGCGGAGAACTGGTGTTCACGGCATTTTCCGGCAGCCATCAGGATGCGATCAAGAAAGGCTTTGAAGCCAATGATCAGCAGAATGACGAACATTGGCGCGTGCCTTACCTGCCCATCGATCCGGCCGATCTTGGCCGCAATTACGAAGCTGTCATCCGCGTGAATTCGCAAAGCGGCAAAGGCGGCTTTGCGTGGGTTCTGCAACAAAACCAGGGACTGAAGCTGCCCAAGCGCCTGCAAGCCGATTTCTCCCGCCACGTGCAATTCATGGCCGATGAACTTGGCCGCGAACTCGGACGGCGCCGATATTTGGGACTGCTTCCGCCAGACCTACTACCTGCAAGTCGACAAGCGGCGGTTTGCACTGGTCGATTATGATGAAAGCCGGGCCAGCGATGGAACCCGCATTTTCACCGGCACGGTCGAGGTTGACGGGGAGGAACAGCGGGTTTCCGGCCGCGGTAAAGGCCTCATTTCTTCCGTGCTCGCGACCTTGCGAGATACGTTCGGGCTCGATTTCGAAGTGACCGATTATTCGGAGCACGCGCTTGGCACCGGAGTCGACTCGCGTGCCGCCGCATATATCGAATTCGCCACGCTGGACGGGCGGACCGGTTGGGGTGTGGGCGTGGATGATGACGTCGCAACTGCTGGCGTTCGCGCTTTGCTGAGCGCCGCCAACAGCGCGTCTCATGGTCCTGGCACGCAGAGGTTCTGACCGGTCTTTGCCTCAGGAACTCTGGCTGACAGCCTATGGAATGATGCGTAAGCCTGTGTCCGCGCAAAAGTAGAGAAGCATCGGCTACCCCGGCATGGAAATAGTAGCCGGGCGATATCGATGCGCGAAACCATGTTCTTGATTATGGCACTTGCGGCTGCAGGAGTTTTCACTGCGCTGTATCTGCATGCCCGCAAGTCACCGGGCGAAGAAGGGCCATCAGAACGCAGTTTCTACAGTCTTGCGCAAGTCGCACCGGCCGGGATCTGGCGAACAGACCCGCACGGCGATGCATTGTTCGTCAGCGCAAACTGGGAAGAAATGACCGGAATGCGCGACAAACGCTGGCTGGGCTCCGGCTGGTTCGAAGCCCTCCATCCTGCAGACAAGGAACGCGTTACTGCCCTTCTGAAGAACAGCATCGCCCGCAGCGCAAAGTTCGAAGACGAATGGCGCTGGAAGCGGCCGGATGGATCATCCGTTTGGGTCAGGGGAATTGGCGCTCCGGAATATGACGATCGGGGCGAATTTCTGGGCTTTGCCTGCATCTCTATCGATATCCATCGTTCCAAACAGCTCGAAACAGATTTGATAAAAGCGCGCGATATGGCGGAGCAAGAGGCTGAATCGCAATCGGCTTTCCTTGCCAATATGAGCCACGACATCCGGACACCCATGAACGGAGTGATCGGATTCACTGATTTGCTGCTGGAAACGCAGCTGGATGACGATCAGCGCGCACAGGTCCAGTTGATCGCGGATTCCGGACGCGCCATGATGGAATTGCTCAACGATATTCTTGACCATGCCAAGATCGCATCCGGCCAATTGAATATCGTGATGGAACCGACCGACCTGCGGCAAAAGCTCAATCATTGTGCGAAGCTGGTGGAACCTATTGCCAAGGCGAAAGGCCTGTCGATCAGCGTGTGGGTCGACGATGCAGTTCCGGATGCACTCAAGCTCGATCAACTGCGCGTCGGGCAGATCATGCTCAACCTTGTCGGCAACGCCGTGAAATTCACCAAGACCGGCGGTATCGACGTCGAGGCTAGAATGGAAAATTCCACAGAAGGGCAATCGCTGCTGATCTCCGTGATAGATACGGGGATCGGCATCGACGAAAGGCGGCTGGAAGACATTTTCTCCGCCTTTGTCCAGGAGGACGGCACTACTGCGGGAAAATATGGCGGCACCGGTCTTGGTCTGGCCATCAGCAGCCAGCTGGCCTCGATGATGGGTGGACGGATCAGCGTCCATTCCAAGCGCGGTGTCGGGACGCAGTTCACGGTTCGCCTGCCGTTGCTCTCTGTAGAGACAGAAGCAAAGCCGCTGCCGGTCCCGCCGGTCCAGCCGGTCCCGCCGGTCATGTCAGATGCCGATGCCTTGTCCTGTCTCCGCGGTGCACGCGTATTGATTGCGGAAGATCACTGCATCAATCAGGAACTCGTCATGGCGATGGCGAATACGCTCGGACTCGATGCCAAACTGGTTGAGAATGGCGAACAGGCTGTCAGTGCTGTTACCGAGGGAAACAAGTCCGGTGCACCCTTCCAGGCTGTGCTGATGGATCTTCAAATGCCCGAAGTTGACGGGTTGGAGGCGACGCGCCGTTTGCGCGCGCTGGGATATGACGCAGAGACACTGCCAATCATCGCCCTGACAGCCAATTGTTATCCGGACGATATCGCAGCTTGCACTGCTGCGGGCATGCAGTCCCATCTTGGCAAGCCTGTGACCACTGTGGCGCTCGCCCGGGAGCTGAGCCGCTGGCTGACGCCAACTGCGGGGGGCAAAGCCCGAGGGCCGGTCCAGGCTGGCCACCAGATCCACAGCGATCAATTCGCCCACTCACAGGCAGCATCCACGCCCTGTCTCGAAGACCGATACCGCGACCGGAAGATCGAGATTGTTTCCAGCCTCCGCCAAACGCTCGACTCAGCGGACCATCAAACCGACTGGCAGGAACTGGCGAGCAAATTGCACAAGTTGGCCGGCGTGGCCGCCAATTTTGGTGAGCCAGAGCTTGGGGAGGCATCCCGCCGGCTCGAGCGGTGGCTGACCACCTCTCACGAACCGGAAGAATTGCTGCAAGCCTTGAAACGTGAATGGCCGCATTTCGAGAAGGCGGCTTGACACCGCCGCACGCTACTCTGCCGCAATATTCGTCGCAGACCAAAGCGCTTCGGCCATCGCATCAAGCTCTCTAAAATCGATACCGGCGCGAAACGGATCCTTGCGGTTCAGAACGAAACCGCGGGTATTGCGGTCAAGCAGCCGGCGACGCAGTGCCCGTTGCAATAGCCCAATCCGCATCAGCGCCTCTTCACGGGCGAGTATCGGCGTGCGCAGGTGGGCACGGCTCCAGCTTGCCTCAACCTGACCCACCCGGTGCGCGACAAGTTCGTTGTAAATCCGGTGCGGCCCCCGATGCAGCGGCAGGCCACTTGTTAGCGCCGCCGAAGTGCTTGCGGGAAGAAGCAGGCCATTGGCGCGAAAATCATCGAAGCCGACGTGCTGCTGGCCCAGCGCGCCGAACAATCCGCCAAAGTAATCCGCACGGAGCAATTGGCGCGGCAGCAGATGATGCCGCTGCATGCTTTTGCAATAGCCGACGGTTCCGGACCGATTGACTGCATGAAAAGGCAATCTGGCTCGAAACACATCTTTGGCGGGAATGCCTGCCTTTTCGGCAGAGCTGGCTAGTGCGACCGTTTCCACACATTGAGAATGGAGGAGTTATCCACAGGTTCCAACTCCAAAGTCTCTCCTGATGGCCCGGTAAAGGTGAACGGCTGTTCAATCCGGCCATGTTCCACCAACCAATTGAGCAACCGCAAGGCGACCTTGGCGGCCTCTGCGCGGTTGCCGCACATTTCAGGTGCAAGCCGCAATTCCTGGCTTGTGAACAGCGCAAGGCCTTCGCTTTGCATGCTGCCATCGGGATTGCTTGTTAGCGCGGTCAGGCCAAGACCCGGGAAAGGCCCGCCTTCGATCCAGCCGGTCACTCCGCGCTGGAAATAATCTGGCGCGGAGCAGGTTTGCGCAGGATGCCACGCGACCGCGCGAACACCCTCTATCGCCGCGAGCTGCGCGCCAAGATAGGCAAGGCAGCGAACCACCGGGAACATTGCGCCGCCGCCTGAAAGATGTGGACCGGGGGTGAGCGTAATTGCCTCCAGCGAGCTTTGACTGAAGTCCGGTGCAAGGGCGAATTGATGCTGGCAAACAGGTGCCGCCGGAGGCTGCGAAGCTCCCAGTCCGACCAGATCGAATGTCAGTCCATTGACCAGCAGTTCCAGCCAGCCGTCGTCTTCGTCGCCCTCGCCAGAAGGGTCAATGCTCAGGGTAAACAGGCCGGTGCCGCTTGCCAGTTCACGAATTTTTTCGGCACGCGGCCGCTGCCCCGCGTCGAACAACAACGAGACGGCGGAGATCGCATTATTCGACTCAAGTCTTTGCGCACTTGCGATCGAACCTAACCCCTCTGCTCATATGGTTGTCCTGGGCTATAACCCCGCTTCACTACCAGTCATAGTTAAGCAGGTATAACTTACGGTTTATAGATTGAATTACAGAGATAAGCTGACACGCGATTCTGTCGAGAGGTCTTGTGCCGCCCTTCCCTGATTTCCTTGCAGCCACTAAGACGCGAATATGAATACGAAAGTCGCAGTCCTGGGTATCGAACATTCGCTCTCGGGCAAAGCATGGCGTTGGCGTGGCGGCAATATGGAAATTGCAGCAGGCATCGGCGGTCTGGAAAATGACATAACCACCCAGCTGCTGCTTTCGCGCGGGGTCGAGCGCGAAGATCTCGACATGCATCGCAATCCCAGCTTGCGCTCCTTCTTGCCCGATCCATCGCAATTTGCGGATATGGACCGCGCGGCAGATCGCATCGCAGAGGCCGTGATCGGAAGCGAAACGGTCACGATTTACGGCGATTATGATGTCGACGGGGCAACCAGTTCGGCCTTGCTGATCCGGCTTATTCGCATGCTTGGCCATGATGCCTACCACTACATTCCGGATCGCCTGCTTGAAGGATACGGGCCAAGCGGCGAAGCGTTGCTGCGCATCGGACAGGACGGGTCGAGCCTGATCGTCACAGTCGATTGCGGCGCGATGGCGCACGAAGCGCTGGGAATGGCGCACGAGGCGGGCATTGATGTCATCGTGGTCGATCACCACAAATGCTCGCCCGATTTGCCGCGGACCTATGCGCTGGTGAACCCAAATCGCCTGGATGAAAGCGATATCGGCGCGCAGCATGGCCACCTGGCTGCGGTAGGCGTCGCATTCATACTGGCGGTGGCCGTGGTGCGGACCCTGCGCCAGCGCGGTTTTTTCGAAGACAAGCCAGAACCCGATCTGATGTCGCTGCTCGATCTGGTGGCGCTGGGAACGGTCGCCGATGTTGCTGCGATTCGCGGCCTCAATCGCGCGTTCGTAGCCCAGGGACTGAAAGTGATGGCGAAGCGGGCGAACACCGGCATGGCGGCCCTGATCGACGTGAGCCGGCTGAAAGCTGCCCCGGCAGCCAGCGATTGCGGCTTTGCCCTCGGCCCGCGGATCAACGCCGGCGGCCGCGTGGGAGAGGCAACGCTGGGCGTACGGCTCCTCACCACCGAAGATCCGGAAGAAGCGCGCGCCATTTCCGAACAGCTTTCAAGTCTGAACGAGGAACGCCGCGCAATCGAGGCTGCCGTGCAGGAAGCGGCGGAAGAACAATTGGCAGCGCAGCACAACCGCCCCGTTGTGGTGTGCGCAGGACGCGGCTGGCATCCGGGCGTGATCGGCATCGTCGCCGGGCGCATCAAGGAAAAGTCGGGCAAGCCAAGCGTCGTGATCGCGCTGGATGATGAGGGGAGCGAAGGTAAAGGATCGGGCCGTTCTATTCCCGGTGTGGACCTGGGCGCAGCCATTATCGGCGCAACTGAGACCGGTCTGCTCGTCAAAGGCGGCGGCCACGCAATGGCGGCAGGACTGACGATCGCGACAAGCCGCGTCGAAGAATTTACCGATTGGCTGGCAGAACATCTTGCAGGGCCAGTCGCGCGCGCCAGTGCAGAACAGCATATGGTGCTCGATCTGGCACTTGCTCCGGGCGGATTGACCCCTGAACTTGTTGAAACGCTTGATGGCGCCGGCCCTTACGGTGTCGGCTGGCCCGGACCGCGAATCGCAGTCGGGCCGGTTTTTCTGGTGAAGGCTGATATCGTCGGCACGGATCACCTTCGCGTGATTGCCGCTGGCCAGGATGGCGCGCGCTTCAAGGCGATCGCCTTCCGTGCTGCGAACAGCGACATGGGGCAGGCTTTGCTTCACGGTGCCAAGGGCAGAAAGCTATGGTTGGCGGGGCGCGCGAAGATAGATGATTGGGGCAGCAGACCTGCGGCAGAATTGCATTTGGAAGATGCTGCCTGGGCGGATTAATCGCGGTTTTCCATTTATCCTTGCGCAACAGGCTTGACCGCCACGCGCGACCACCCTAAGTGCGCCCCTCCATCGCATGTGGCCCCTTCGTCTAGCGGTTAGGACGCGGCCCTTTCACGGCTGAAACACGGGTTCGATTCCCGTAGGGGTCACCACCGATGGAGCGCCATGCCGGCGCAACTTCCCCAGACCGCTGCCCAACCACCGTGCACGCCATTTGGCGCGTCGCGGCGATGGTGCAAAAAATTGTGCTGCAACCGGTGGCATTTGTCACAAATCTGTGGCTAAGGCTCGGCCATGCAGGAGCGCTTCGTTCCATCAGCGGGGCTTTTTCTCGCAGTACTGACCGGGGTGGCATTGCTTGTCGCCGGGGTCAGCATTTGGTTGGTGCTGGCGGTTATTCTGGTCTGGGCCGCATCCTTCTGGATTGCCGCACCGCCCCCACCTCTTCCGACGCAGACAAAAACCGACGGCCTGACCATCAGCCGCTCGGGAATGCGCGACCTCATCGAACACTCGGGCCTCCCGATGCTGCTGATTGAGGACGAGCGCATTATCGTCGCGAACGCGCATGCCCGGAAGGACATCGGCAAACACATTATCGGCCAGGACGCGCGGGTCGCATTGCGCCATCCTGCTGCGGTTGATCTGTTATCCAGGCCCGAAGGCGGCAGCGCAACGGTTCAGGGACTGACAGGCCCGCGCAGCAGCTGGGAAATGCAGCTTCAACGGATCGACAGCCGGTACAGTCTTGTCGAACTGATAAATCGCACGTCGGAAGCTGACGTCAGCCGCGCGCATACCGATTTTGTTGCCAATGCCAGCCACGAACTGCGCACGCCGCTGTCTTCCATCATCGGATATATGGAAACGCTGCATGACGAAGGCGATGATGTCGATCCGGCCAGGACCCGCAAATTTTACGCCACTGTCTTGCGGGAAGCGCGCCGGTTGCAGTCGCTTGTCGCAGATCTGATGTCGCTAAGCCGGGCAGAGGCGGAAAAGCATGACCTGCCCAGTGAAGAACTCGATCTGGTGCAGCTCGTAAGCCAGGCTGCACGCGATGGCGCTGGTTTTGAAGAGGTTGGCCGTCTGCAAATGGATATGCCGCAGGGCTCTCTGGCCATGCGCGGTGATCGTAACCAGCTGGAACAACTCGTCCGCAACCTCGTCGACAATGGCATGAAATACGGCAGTGAAGGCACACCGGTTGCCGTCCGCGTACGGCGCGGCGAGCGGGCAATGGCGATAGTGGAAATTGCCGACCGCGGCGAAGGCATCGCTGCGGAACATCTGCCGCACCTCACCCGCCGATTCTACCGGACCGATCCTGGCCGCAGCCGCGCAGTTGGCGGCACCGGCCTTGGCCTCGCCATCGTCAAACATATCGTGGAACGGCATCGAGGCCGGCTGGATATCACGAGCGAAAAAGGCTCGGGGACAACGGTGACGGTCCGCCTGCCGCTTTTGTCGGAGTAATCCTCCCCCCAGCGTGCGCAGCTGTCTACAGCTGAATTTCCGGAGTCACAAAACTGTCATGCGATGCGAATAATGGCGCTGTCACATCGTGGACACGTTCCGGACACATATCAAATTGAGACAGAATATGCGCACATCACTTTTTCTCACTGCTGCAGCAATTTCAGTGCTTTCCAGCCCTGTCCAGGCGCAGGAAACAGACGAAGTCGAAGCGCTGCGCGCGCAAGTGGCGCAAATGTCCGCACAACTGGCGCAGCTTAATGCGCGACTCGACCAAATCGAAAGTGAAGTGGACGCAGTGCCGGAAACGGTCGCTGTCGCAGTTGCAGCAATGCCTGCAGCCGCAGTCTCTGCACCAAGTGTAACTGCTGGTTCGCCGACCGAAATCAGCATGGGCGCAGCACCGGAGATCGAAAGCGACGATGGCTTCTCGTTCAAGCCGTTCGGCCGCATCATGCTGGATGCGGGTTGGACTGCTCTCCCCGATGGTCTCGGCCTGTCCGATGGTTTCGATGCCGAAGCACGCCGGGTGCGTCTTGGCGTCCAGGGCGATATTCCGGGCGGTTTCGGTTACAAGATGGAAGTCGATTTTGCCGGTAACGAAGTCGTCATCACAGACGCTCTTATCGAATATGGCGCAGGCGATTTCGACATTACCGTCGGCCAGTTCAACAATTTCCAGTCCATGGAAGAGCTGACAAGCAGCCGCTTTACCTCCTTCATCGAACGCGCTGCTTTTACTGACGCATTCGGCTTCACCCGCCGCGCCGGTGTTGCGGTTGAATATGGCGGTGACAATCTGCTGCTCCAGGGCGGCGTTTTCAGCGACAACCTGGAAAACCTGCCCGGCAGCGACCGCTGGAGCGTGGATGGCCGCGCGGTGTTCTATCCCGAAGTCGGTGACACACAGCTGCACTTTGGCGGATCGCTGCATTATGCAGAGATCGGCGATGGAGAGACTGTGCGCTACCGCCAGCGTCCGCTCGTTCACTTCACCTCGAACCGGCTCATCAACACCGGCAGCTTTGGTGCATCCAGCGAATTTGGCGCCGGCGTCGAACTGGCAGCAATCAACGGTCCGCTCCATTTTGCCGCAGAAGGATACCGACAGGAAGTGTCGGGCCTTCCCGCCATGCAGGATGCCGTCTTCCACGGCGGTTTTGTCGAAGCAGGCTTCTTCCTGACACCCGGCGACAGCCGCGGTTACAGCGGCGGCCGGTTCAACCGTACCCGCCCGGAAAGCCCGGTCGGTGAAGGCGGGATCGGCGCGGTGCAGCTGAATGTCCGCTACGATTACCTCGAATTGAACGATGCCGACGCCGGCATTGTCGGGGGCATCCAGAACGGCTTCCAGACGTCCCTGATCTGGACATTTACGGATTACACCCGGTTCCAGATAAATTATGGCCGGATGGAATATGATGACGCCGCCATCGCATTGCCTGCCGGCGAGCGCAGCTATAGTGCGGATGTCATCGGAATGCGCGCCGAAGTCGATTTTTAAGCGAGAATAGCCTGCTCCCTTTCGGTGGATAAGTCCGCCATGTGACGCAAATCTGTCGCATCACGGTAATAGGGGGCCTCTAATTCAACTTCTCTAGTCAGAGGCATATGACCATGAACAAGATTACCATTGCCGCATTTGCGCTTGCCGCAACTGTTCTCACCTCCGCATGCGGGGAAAAGGTTGGCGGCGGAGACAGCCGTGACGCGCTCTTTGCCGTCGGATCTTCCACCGTGTTTCCTTTTGCCCGCCGCGTGTCTGAAATCTTCACCCGCGAAAACAGCCAGTTCAACTCGCCCAGCATCGAATCCACCGGCACCGGCGGCGGCATGAGCCTGTTCTGCAGCGGTGTCGGCTTCGACACGCCTGACTTTGCCAATGCTTCACGCCGGATGAAGATGGACGAATTCGAAACCTGCCAGGCCAATGGCGTGACCGAAATCACCGAGCTTCAGGTAGGCATGGACGGGATCGCCATCGCGACCGCTCAGGGCGGCATCGACATGGATCTGACGCCGGAGATCATGTACCGCGCCCTCGCCGCCAATCCTTATGGTGAAGAACAGACGGCTGAAAACTGGAACGATGTCGATCCGTCGCTCCCCGATCTGCCGATCCTGGTTTACGGTCCGCCGACCACTTCGGGCACACGCGATGCCTTCAACGAATTGATCATGCATGCCGGCTGCGAAGCGAATGAAGAATTTGCCGCAACCGAAGATGCCGATGAAGACGCGTTCGAGCGCACCTGCACAGAATTCCGCAGCGACGGCAAATTCGTCGAGCAGGGCGAGCAGGACAACCTGACCGTCCAGAAAATCGAAGGCAATCCGAATGCCGTGGGTATTTTCGGATATTCCTACCTTGAAGAAAACGCAGACCGTGTTCGCGGCCTGACCATCAACGGGGTGGAACCGACTTACGAAAACATCGCCAGCTTCGCCTATCCCGGCGCACGTCCGCTTTATGTCTATGTGAAAAAAGCCCACCTCGGCATTATTCCCGGTCTGCAGGAATTCCTGGCGACTTGGGCCGCGAACTGGGGAGAAGACGGTGAACTTGCCCAGATTGGCCTTGTGACAAATCGCGGTGAGGTTATGGCGCAGATGACCACGGCAGTTACCGAATTGCCGACCCTGACCGCCGAAGACCTTCAGTAAGGACGTAAGCACACGCAATGTCACCAGTTCTGCCGCTTCTCTTGGCCCTCGGGCTCGGGCTTGCCGGCTGGCTGGTGGCCCGCGCGCGTGCCTGGTCATTCAAGCGAGCCGCCCCGGACGGGCGGCTCGCTGCACTTCCAATTTATCACGCGTGGTACGCGGCGCTGTGGATTGCTGTGCCACTGCTGCTGTTTTTCCTGCTTTGGGACTATGTTTGCAGCCAGTTGATCGTCGCGCATGTGCTGGCCAGTCCGGAGGCGCAATCGCTGCCGGATTTCGGCCTGCGCCGCGATATTATCCTGAACGAGGCTTACGGCCTGGCAACGGGCGATGTTCAGCGCGCGATGAACGACGAATCGAATGCGCTGGCGGTGCCTTTTCGTGAAGCCATTTCGCGTTACAATCTGTTCGGCATCCTGATCGGGCTCGCCATTGCCGGGGCCGGCGCAGTCTGGGCCTTCCTTCGGCTGAAGCCTGACTTTGCTGCGCGCACGAAGGTTGAACGGCTGGTCCTGACCACTCTGCTCATCGCTTCGCTTGTCGCGATTCTCACAACGCTGGGCATTTTCCTCACATTGGTTTTTGAAACGGTCCGCTTTTTCGGAATGGTTTCGCCGATCGATTTCCTGTTCGGATTCCAGTGGAATCCAGATCCGATGAGCAATGCGACCAACCCGGATGGCGATCGCTACGGCGCTATCCCGCTGTTCTGGGGAACGCTGTTTATCGGCGCGATCATCGCGATGGTGGTTGCCATTCCGCTGGGTTTGATGAGCGCCATTTACCTCACCCAATATGCCGCTCCGAAAGTTCGCAGCTGGGTAAAGCCTGCGCTGGAAATCCTCGCCGGGGTGCCAACCGTGGTTTACGGATATTTCGCAGCGCTCACCATCGCGCCTTTCATTCGCGACCTTGCCACCAGCCTTGGTGCAAGCAACCCGTCGAGCGAAAGCGCGCTTGCCGCCGGCCTTGTGATGGGCGTGATGATCATTCCGTTCGTGTCGTCCATGGCAGACGATTCGATTGCAGCGGTTCCGCAGGCAATGCGCGACGGTTCGCTGGCGATGGGCGCCACCAAGAACGAAACGATCCGCCGCGTGCTGGTGCCCGCCGCACTGCCGGGCATTGTCGGCGGAGTGATGCTCGCGATCAGCCGCGCAATCGGTGAAACAATGATCGTGGTGATGGCCGCATCGACCGCTGCCAATCTGTCGGCCAATCCGCTCGATTCCATGACCACCGTGACGGTGCAGATCGTGTCTCTCCTGACGGGAGAGGGCAGTTTCGATCATCCCGCAACGCTGGCCGCTTTCGCGCTTGGTTTTGTGCTGTTCCTGGTAACTCTGGCGCTCAACTTCATTGCCCTGCGCGTCGTGAAGAGGTTCCGCGAAGCCTATGAGTGACATGGCCCCCGCCCTTCCCCCGACACGCACGCCCGCTTTCGAAGCGCGGCTGAAAAAGCGGTACGCAGCAGAGCGGCGCTTCAAGGCGCTCGGCCTCTCCGCAATTCTTTTCTCGATTGCGGTGCTGCTGTTCCTGCTGGTGACGATGACGCTGAATGGTTTCGGCGGCTTCCAGCGCGCGGAAATGAAGGTTGCCGTCGATTTCCCTTCGATGGGCATCGCTCTCAATCCCTCCATTTCAGATCCGGACGCCGCGGTCCGTTCCCTTCAGGGGCAGGGCCTGCCTGAAATCATCGCAATTTGCAGCCGAAGAATCATTGGGCACGGAAGGGGCAGAGCAGTTGAATGGCGAGGCGTGGCGGATCGTTGCGCGCCAGATCGTCGCCGATCCGACCCTGCTTGACCGCGAGAATTCGTTCTGGCTTCCGACGAGCGAAGACCTGGCGAGCGCTTACTCCGGCGACGGCAAAGTCGATTTGCAACCTCTTGCAGCGCAATTGTCAGAGCGCGGACTTCTGGATGAACGGTTTGATCCGGGCTTCATGACCCGCGCCGATGCGACCGACCCGCAGCTTGTCGGCATCTGGGGTGCGCTGAAAGGCTCCATCCTGACCATGATCGTCACACTGCTGATCGCCTTTCCGATCGGCGTGCTGGCCGCGCTGTATCTTGAAGAATACGCACCGAAGAACCGCTGGACGGATTTGATTGAAGTTTCGATCAACAATCTGGCAGCTGTCCCGTCGATCATTTTCGGCCTGCTTGGCCTCGCCGTGTTCCTCGCGATCTTCCCGGCGTATCGCTCGGCGCCGATAATCGGCGGCATGACGCTGGCGCTGATGACGATGCCCGTGATCGTGATTTCCGGGCGCAACGCGATCAAGGCGGTGCCTCCGTCGATTCGCGACGGCGCGCTGGCGGTGGGCGCCTCGCCCGTGCAGGTGGTGTTCCACCATGTGCTGCCGCTGGCCCTGCCCGGCATCCTGACCGGCACCATCATCGGCATGGCCCGCGCCCTTGGCGAAACCGCGCCGCTGCTGCTGATCGGGATGCGCGCATTCGTCTCATCCCCGCCGTCCGGCTTTACCGATAATGCCACCGTTTTGCCGATGCAGATTTTCCTGTGGTCCGATGAAATCGACCGCGGTTTCGTAGAACGCACCAGTGCAGCGATTATCGTGCTATTGGTGTTCCTCCTGCTGATGAATGGCCTTGCCATCTATCTGCGCAACCGCTTCGAGAAGAAATGGTAATGCATAGCGAACTCAATCCTCCGCCCGAAAGTGCCGACCAAGGCGCTGGCAGCCCCCTGCCCGATCAGGCCCACGCTGGCGCGCCGTCTGCAGAAAATGTGGAATCGGCCAAGGTGAAGATGTCGGCGCGCGATGTGTCGGTGTATTACGGCGAGAAGAAAGCCATCGATGAAGTCTCGGTCGACGTCTTCAGCGAATATGTCACCGCATTCATCGGCCCTTCCGGCTGCGGAAAGTCAACATTCCTGCGCGCGCTCAACCGGATGAACGACACGATCCCTTCCGCCCGCGTGGAAGGAACGATCGAGCTCGACGGCGAAAATATCTATTCCAGCGGTATGGACGTGGTGCAGCTTCGCGCCCGTGTGGGTATGGTTTTCCAGAAGCCCAACCCCTTCCCAAAATCCATTTACGACAACGTCGCCTACGGCCCGAAAATCCACGGCCTGGCGGAGGGTAAGACCGAGCTCGACGCCATCGTCGAAAAAAGCCTCACCCGCGCCGGTTTGTGGGAAGAGGTGAAGGATCGCCTGCAGGATTCCGGAACCGCCCTTTCTGGCGGGCAGCAACAGCGCCTCTGTATTGCCAGGGCGATCGCCGTCGACCCCGAAGTGATCCTGATGGACGAGCCATGTTCCGCGCTTGATCCAATCGCCACCGCGCGGATTGAGGAACTGATCGACGATCTGCGCGGCCGTTATGCCATCGTCATCGTGACGCATTCGATGCAACAGGCCGCGCGTGTTTCGCAGCGGACAGCCTTTTTCCACCTCGGCCATCTGGTTGAATATGGACACACCTCTGACATATTTACTAATCCACAGCAGAAGCGCACTCAGGATTACATCACCGGCAGGTACGGCTGATGGGAACGGACAACATGGACCACACGGTCAAGGCGTTTGACGACGACATTACCCGGCTTCGCGGCCTTATCGCAGAGATGGGCGGCTTGGCCGAGCTCGCCATAAACGACGCGCTCAGCGCACTTGTCAGCGGCGATGAGGCCTTGGCGCGCCAGGTAATTGAGCGTGACGCCAAGCTGGACGCGCTTGAGGCAGAAGTGGACGCAATGGCCGTTCGCGTGCTCGCACTGCGCGCACCGATGGCGGCAGATTTGCGCGAAATCGTGGCCGCTTTGAAAATCAGCGGCGTGATCGAGCGGATCGGTGACTATTCCAAGAATATCGCCAAGCGCATCGGCCGCATCGAAGGCCGCAGCAAGTTCGAACCGCTCACGCTGCTTCCGGCCATGGGCGAAGTCGCGGCGGAAATGGTGCATGATGTGCTGACAGCATACGCTGCCCGCGATCCGGTGATGGCGCGCGAAGTGATTGAGCGTGATGCCAAGGTCGATGCCTTTTACGACAGCATTTTCCGCAATGTTGTCAGCCACATGGTCGAAAATCCAGCGACGATCAGCTCAGCGGCCCAATTGCTGTTCGTCGCGCGCAATATCGAACGGATTGGCGACCACGCGACCAATGTTGCGGAAATGGTCCATTACTCGGCAACGGGCACCTATCCGGACGATATCGAGAGATAATTCGCTCCCCTGCGCAAATTCAGGCGGATTGGTTGCAACAAAAGTGTCATGAAAATGACATACTGCTTCTGCGACCGCCGCGCCGACGCGTGGCAGTATTCGGGGGATCAAGGCCTATGTCCGCACCCAAGCTGTTGCTGGTAGAAGATGATTTGTCGCTGGCCGAGCTGCTCGAATATCGTTTCGAGAAAGAAGGTTATGACGTTCGCATAACCTCCGACGGTGACGAAGCGATGGTTCTGGCTGCGGAAGACGTGCCGGACCTCGTTATCCTCGACTGGATGATCGAAGGCGTCAGCGGGATTGAAGTCTGCCGCAGGATGCGCCGCGAAAAGGCCACCGCCCATGTGCCGATCATCATGTTGACTGCCAGGGAATCAGAGGACGACAGGGTCCGCGGCCTGGAAACCGGTGCCGACGATTATGTGACCAAGCCATTTTCCCCGCGCGAATTGCTTGCCCGCGTATCTGCCGTGTTACGCCGTGTGCGCCCAGCTCTGGCCGGTGAAACCATCGAAGTGGGCGACCTCCGGCTTGATCCTGTTGCCCACAGGCTGGAGCGATCCGGCAGCGAAGTTCAGGTTGGTCCGACCGAATATCGCCTCATAAAGTTTTTCATGGAACATCCGCGCAGGGTGTTCTCCCGCAGCCAGCTGCTTGACGCGGTATGGGGGACCGACAGCGAGATTGAGGAACGCACGGTCGACGTGCATATCCGGCGTTTGCGCAAGTCTATCGCGCTTGAAAACACCCCCGATCCGATCCGCACCGTGCGTTCTGCAGGATACGCTTTGGAGCCTGTCTAGCGCTCGGGGAAACTACGCAGCGCCTGCAGCATTTTATGCTGCGAACGCATAATCACCCGTTATCACATGTTAATTTGTTGCAGTGTAGCAACAACCCGTCGCAATAAAGCCTCCATTCGGGACACATCTGTGCCGCTGGGGGTTCACAACATATCGCAACCACGGTAGGTGCTCGATTGTAATTCGAACACGCCTCCTAATAATTCGAGGGATTTATGAAAAAAATTATCACTTCAATCATGGCCACTGGCCTTCTGCTTGGCACCACCGCCAATGCAGCTGCTGCACCGACTTTTGAGCGCGATGCTGCTGCCGTTTCCGAAGCCGAAGGCTTGGAAGGAACTGGTTCGCTTCTGATCGTTCTGCTCGTTGCTGCTGCAATCGCTGCCGGCATCATCTTCCTGGAAGACAGTGAAGATACAGACAATCTGCCAACCAGCCCGTAATAGGCCGGCAGGATTGCTACCAAATACGATTACCCCCGCTTCGGCGGGGGTTTTTGTTTGTCTGCAGTAGACCGCTTTCTCGCAGATATCTCGGTGAGCTATGCTGCCTCAACGGCAAATCCCGCGGTCTGGGCTTCGGCCCTGATCGAGATGAAAGTGGTCTGCGTGGGCGGCATTGTAATCGGGCGATAAAACAGTGCCAAAGCTGCGGCAGGCCGCATCGCGTGTCTCCCGCAGGAACCGGGCCGGTGCACCGCTGTCAGCGCTTGCTTCCTCCCAATCGCGCAGCAGACTGATTCGCCTGCCATCCGCCAGAATGAAGGCCGATATATCGATCGCGTTGCCGGTGGCATGTTCGCTCCAGTCACCGCTTGGCGCGCCGTACATCCTGCGGCAGCTGTAGGTGCCTAGCTGCTCGACCCGTATGACGGATGATCCGAGAAGTTCTTGCGCGAGCCTTTGAACATCCTGCTCAATCCATTTTGAAAGTCCTGCGGCCACCGGGCAGGTCATTTGCGGATCTGCGGGGGCCAGTGGCAGATCACCCAGGATCACACGGTCTGGCCGCGCGCATTCGCCGTCAATCACAGGTTCCAGCGAGGTGAAGGCCACTTCGCTGCGGTTCAGGACTGCGTGGCAAGCGGGAATATCGCCGCGCAAGGCCGCCAGTTTCGCTCCGGTGAAAAGACCATGCGGATGACGCAGATCAAGCGGTGCCCACGGGCTGTGCTGCGGATTCTCCATCAGCCATGTCTGCGCGCCAAGCAGCAGCGCAGCCGCTGACAGCAACAGAGCAAGCCTGCCATCGGCCGAGGGGAACGTCGGCCATTTCCGCGCGGCGTTCGCCTTTCGCGCCTTCGCCATCAGTGAAAATCGCGCGATTTGGGAATGATGCGGACATTGCGCGGGTGACTGTGTGTGGCGGGCAATTCGTCGATCAGATCACGCGGACGGATCGCAGTGTCTTCCTCCAGCACAATTTTTCGTGCGGCTTTACCCGAAGGCAGCGGCGAATTGACATGATCGGCCCGCGCGACCGGCGCGTTGAGCAGATCATCCGAAAGGCGGTGCAATTCCTGTGTCGCATCAGTCATGTGGTGGGCGATAACGTGAATCACCTCGTCATCATACTCTACACGCCCGCGCACCTCCATTAACCGGGCACCCATCACCACCTTGCGCTGTTTGTCCTTCAGATCGGGCCATACGACAAGGTTGATGACGCCGGTTTCATCCTCCAGCGTGATGAAACACACGCCCTTCGCGCTGCCCGGACGCTGACGGATCAGCACCACGCCCGCGACATGCACCATGGACCGGAACTTCTTCGCCCGAAGATCGCAGGCGCGCACAAAGCCGCGCTGCGCCAGGCTGGCGCGCAGGAAAGCCATCGGATGCGCTTTCAGGCTGAGGCGCGTCGTCTGGTAATCCGCCACGACCTCCTCCGACAGCGGCATTTTCGGCAGGATTGCGCGGCGCCGCTCCGCCCCCTCGTCACGCTCGTCGGCATGGGCGAACAATGGCAGATCCTCCCCGCCCACCAGGCTGCGCGCATCCCACAGGGCCTGCCGCCGCGACAGATCCATGGAGGTAAAGGCATCGGCATTGGCGAGCCGTTCTATATGGGCAACCGGCATCCGCGCACGGCCCCGCAATTCACCGACATCGGTGAAAACGCCGTCCTCCGCCCGCGCCGCCAGCAATTGCGCGGCGACATGTTCGGGCAAGCCGTCAACCTGCCGCAAGCCAAGGCGCAAGCCGATATGCTTGTCCGCCCTGCCGCTGACGTCCTCGCCTTCAGAACCTTGCGCACCAGAGGGATTGAGAACTTCCAGCGTGCAATCCCATTCGCTGCAATTTACATCCACCGGCAGCACCTGCACACCGTGTTCACGCGCATCGCGCACGATCTGCGCCGGGGCGTAGAAACCCATCGGCTGGGAATTGAGTAATCCGCAGGCGAAGGCGGCGGGGAAATGACATTTCAGCCAGCTGCTGACGTAAACCAGATGGGCAAAGCTGGCGGCATGACTTTCCGGAAAGCCGTATTCGCCAAAACCGCGGATCTGGTTGAAGCACCGCTGCGCGAAATCCCGGTCGTACCCGCGCGCCACCATCCGCTCCACCATCATGTCCTGCAATTCGTCCACCATGCCGCGGCTGCGGAAAGTCGCCATGGCCTTGCGCAGCCGGTTGGCCTCTATGGAGGAGAATTTGGCCGCATCGAGCGATATCTTCATCGCCTGTTCCTGAAAAATCGGTACGCCCAAAGTGCGCTCCAGAATGCTGGAAAGCTCGTCCGGCGGCCCGTGTTCAGGCGATGGCGCAGGGATGATCACCTTTTCCGCGCCCCGGCGGCGTTTCAGATAGGGATGGACCATATCGCCCTGAATTGGCCCCGGACGCACGATTGCGACCTGGATCACCAGGTCATAGAATTCACGCGGGCGCAGACGAGGCAGCATGTTCATCTGCGCGCGGCTTTCCACCTGGAACACACCCAGCGAATCGCCCTTGCGCAGCATCGCGTAGGTCTCCGGGTCTTCACGCGGGACAGTAGCCAGCGTTAGCGAGCGGCCATGATGGCTCTCCAGCAGATCGAGGCATTTCTTGATGCAGGTGAGCATGCCAAGCGCCAGCACATCCACCTTCAGAATGCCCAGCGCCTCGATATCGTCCTTGTCCCACTCAATGAACGTGCGGTCGGGCATGGCGCCATTGCCAATCGGCACGGTTTGCGTCAGCGCGCTTTCCGTAAGAATAAAACCGCCGACATGCTGGGATAAATGACGCGGCATTCCAATCATTTGCGTGGTTAAAGCGAGAACGCGCCTGAGGTGCGGATCGGTCATGTCCATGCCCGTTTCCGCCACATGATCCTCACCGATCTCGCGGCCCCATCCGCCCCATACGGTCTTCGCCAAGGTGGCGGTCACATCTTCACTGAGCCCCATCGCCTTGCCGACTTCGCGGATCGCCATGCGCGGGCGATAATGGATGACTGTTGCGGTAAGGCCCGCACGGTGGCGGCCATATTTGCGGTAGATATACTGGATCACCTCCTCGCGCCGCTCATGCTCGAAATCGACATCGATATCGGGCGGTTCCTTCCGCTCTTCGGAGATGAACCGGTCGAACAGCAGGGCATGGCGCGCCGGATCGACGCTGGTGATTTCCAGGCAATAACAGACAGCAGAATTGGCCGCGCTGCCCCGCCCCTGGCACAGGATCGGCGGATCAACGCCGCGCGCGTAATCAACGATATCCTTGATGGTGAGGAAATAGCGGGCAAGGTCCAGCTTGCCGATCAGCGCCAGTTCGCGGTGTAATGTTTCGCGCACGCTGTCCGGCACGCCGGAAGGATAGCGGCGATCCGCACCCTTCCAGGTTTCCGCCGCCAGATGTTCCTGCGGGGTGATGCCGTCCGGGTAAATCTCTTCAGGATATTCGTATTTCAGCTCGTCCAGACTGAAATCGCAGGCATCGGCCACGGCCCGCGCTGCCGTGATGGCGTGCGGCCAGCGTTCAAACAGCCTCTGCATCGCTTCAGGGCTTTTCAGGTGCCGTTCTGCATTGGCGTGGAGCAGGTGCCCCGCCCTTGCCACCGTGGTCTTGTGATGGATGGCGGTCATCACGTCCTGCAACGGACGGCGGCTGGCTGCATGGTAATGCACATCATTGGTGGCGAGCAGGCCCAACCCGTTTGCACGCGCCAAGGTATCGAGCCGGTCGATCCGGGCGATATCGTTTCCGCGGTAGAGATAGGCAGCTGCAAGGTGGCGAAGCGTGGGAATACCGGCAGATAAGTGACGGATAATGCTGGAAAAAGGGCCGCTGACAGCCTCCTGCACCCGTTCCCCGTCCATAGTCACGACATTGCTGGCCCATGCCGGAATGGTGAACTCTGCTTCAAGATCATGCGGGGGCAGCAGGATCAGTTGCACGCCTTCACCATGCTCTGCCAGCATGGCAAGGCTGATGTGGCACGCGCCCTTGTCCTGCCATCCGCCATCCAGCGTCTGCATCCGCCCGGCACTGATCAACTGGCACAGGCGGCCATAGGCTGCGCGGTCTTTCGGATAGGCAAGGAAGGCGAGGCCTTCCACCGTTTCTATCCGCGTGCCGATAATGGGCCGCAATTTAAGCGTTTTCGCCTCTGTATGCATGCGCACCACGCCCGCCATCGAATTGGCATCGGCAATTCCGATGGCGTCATAGCCCAGTGCGCGCGCAGTCATCACAAGGTCCACTGCATCGGACGCGCCGCGCAGGAAGGTAAAGCAGGAGACAAGCCCCAGCTCCACAAACGGCGCGCGCGGCGGGGCTTCAACCAGATCGGGATCAAGCTCTATCGTGCGTTTGTCAGGCGTAAGGGGAGCTTCGGGCACCTTACTGCGCCAGTTGGCTTAGCCGCGCCTTCACCGCTGCCAGGTCGGCGGCGAACAGACGTTCCTGCTCCGCCTTGGCCGCGCCATCAAGCCGCAGCAGGTAGGAAGGATGCGCGGTCACCCACAGCTCGCTGCCGTCTTCCAGCGGGACCGGGCTGCCCCTCGATTTCGACACATTCACCGTCTTGCCGAGTATTCCTCGCGCAGCAGAAGCGCCCAGCGCCAGCACCAGTTTCGGCTTCACAATGGCGCGCTCGGCCTCCTGCCACCAGCGGCACGTGTCCACTTCCTTGGCGGTAGGGGTCTGGTGGAGGCGGCGCTTGCCACGCTGGACATATTTGAAATGTTTGACCGCATTGGTGACGTAGGCGGCGCGGCGGTCAATCCCTGCAGCCTGCAAGGCGGCATCAAGCACTTGCCCGGCGGGACCAACGAAGGGGCGCCCCGCCAGATCCTCCTGATCGCCGGGCTGTTCCCCCACGATCATCAGGGCTGCATCCTGCGGCCCCTCTCCCATCACCGCGTGGTTTTCCAGCGAACCAATCGGACAATTGCGGCAGGCATGGATCGCCTTGGCGATGGCCTCCAGCGTTTCGGGCCGTGCGGCATAATCCGCCTTTCCTTCCGCCACCATCGCGCTTTCGCGCTGCTGCGCGCCTGCAATCAGTTCCGGAATAAGCGCCGCCTCGGGCATATTCTTCCAGTATTTCTTGGGCATTTCCTTCAGCATTGCGCCAATTTTCAAGCGCGCGGGATTGAAGGTGGAGGCATAATATTTGCGCCACAAATCCTCCGCCGGATCGCCAATAGGCGCGTCGGACTTTTGCGCAGGTGGCCCTTCGCATAGCACCTTTGTGTCCCAGTGGAGGCTGCCGCGCGGAGTGAGGATGGACCAATGCATATTGGCAAAGCGGCGCACGAAGAAGCCTGCCTCGCGGCGCAGAATGTGGTGATCAGGTTCGAACCAGGCGACATAATGCTCCGGCGATTCCGGCTCATCGGTATTTTCCACGCGGCGAAAGCGCACGAATGCGTGCATCTTATGCGCGTCGCGGCGCACCGCCTTTTCCAGTTCCTCTATCCGGCGCACATCCGCATCAGCCTTGTCTTCCATCATGCGCGGGCTGGATTGCAGCCGCCATAGCAGACGATACAGCAGCGAAAATCGTTTGGGATCAGAGTGATGTGCGGCAGTCTTCGCCAATTGCATGAATCGCTTGCTGGCGCGCACCGGGCGGCCAGCATCATCCGGCACCGGCAGGCGTTTTTCGGAGCGCGCTGGCCCATCTTGCGCAAACAGATCGCTTGCCCCGCCCGGCTCTACCCAGCTCACGCGGTCCGGCGGGATATCGCATTGCACCAGCTGCCGCGCCCGTTCCCGCCAGAAGGCGAAATCATCGGGCTCCGGCAAATGCACCGCGTAGTATGCACCAAAGCTGACATGCTGGAGCGCGGTCATGCCGCAAACAGTTCCAGCTGCTCCTGTTTTGGAGCGAGCAGGCTGCGCAGATCAGCGCGGTCGGTCAGCATGACGGGGCGCCAGTCCGCAGTTTCGATGAAGGGGCGCACTTTTGTGATGGACACGGTCAGTTTCGCCACATCCTCCAATCGCAATGTCCGGTGGCGGCGGCTGGCGAGAATCTGGCTGACGGCGCGGGTCCCCAACCCCGGCACACGCAGCAACATTTCACGCGAGGAACGGTTCACATCCACTGGATATTGTTCACGAAATTTCAGCGCCCAGGCCAGCTTGGGATCGATGTCGAGCGGCAGGTTTCCATCTGCCTCCGTTGCCTGCATCACTTCGCGCGGAGCAAAGCCATAAAACCGCATCAACCAGTCTGATTGATAGAGCCGGTGTTCGCGCATCAGCGGCGGACGCTTCAGCGGCAACACCGCGCTGGCATCAGGAATGGGAGAAAAGGCCGAGTAATAGACGCGGCGCAGTTTGAAGCCGGTGTAAAGCCGGCTCGCCTTGCCCACGATATCGGCATCCGTCGCGGCATCGGCCCCCACGATCATCTGTGTGGATTGCCCGCCCGGAGCAAAGCGGGGAGCATGCTTGAACCGCTTCCGCTCATCCTTGGCCTGGATAATCGAGCTTTTCACCCCGCCCATCGCGCCTTCGATCTGCAGCGCATTCTTGTCCGGCGCGAGGCGGGTGAGCCCGGCATCGGTCGGCAATTCGACATTGATCGAAACCCGGTCTGCATACAGCCCTGCCTGATACACCAGCTGAGGATCGGCTTCCGGAATGGTCTTGAGATGGATATATCCGCGAAAATCGTGGTCTTCCCGCAGGATACGTGCGGTTTCTACCATTTGTTCCATCGTGAAGTCGGAGCTTTTGATAATGCCCGAAGACAGGAACAGCCCTTCGATATAATTGCGCCGATAAAAGGTCAGCGTCAGGTCCGCGACCTCCTGCGGCGTGAAGCGTGCGCGGCGCACATTGCTGCTTTTGCGGTTCACGCAGTAATGGCAATCGAAGATGCAGTGATTGGTCAGCAATATCTTCAATAGCGAGATGCAGCGGCCATCGGGCGCATAGGCATGGCAAATGCCCATCCCCTCTGTCGAGCCGACACCTTTCCCGCCCTTGGAATTGCGCTTGGCGGTGCCGGATGACGCGCAGGACGCATCATATTTTGCTGCATCAGCAAGGATTTCCAGCTTTTGAATGGTGTCGAGTACAGGCATATGTTCTTTATATGTTCTTTTCGACAGATTCGCCAAGCGCCATCTGCCGGAAAAATCGCCGGGCGCCAGGTTAACCATATCTGTTCGCCTGATTTTAACCACTTCGGGCCGAGAGACTCTGCAGGAGGAAACGCACCTATGAAATTGTTCGCCCGTGCCAAAACTGCCGACATTCCTGAAAGGCGAGGCGGACCGCGAACAAGGGTCGATTGCATTGCAACACTTCTGATGCCCAGCGGAGACCGTCCCGGGCGGTTGTTTGATATTTCCGCCACAGGCGCGCGGCTCGCGACGCAAGTGCCGCCATCTCCCGGCTCTGCGGGCATTCTCGACTGGTCGGTCCATGAAGCCTTTTGCAAGGTCACATGGTCAAAACCGGGCATGTGCGGGATTGTCTTCGACAGGCCGCTGAGCGCGGAAGCCTTGCAAAAAACCATCGAAAAGGCACCTGCCGGAACGCGGGTGATTTCCGCCGCACATGCAAATGACGTTGGTGAAACAACGCAGGATACAGGCCGGCACTCTCCTCCGGTACGTGTGCCCTGCTAGGGAAGAGGCCCTTTTAGCACGGGCCCTACAATCAGACCCACATTCTAAACACTTGAGCAAAAACCGCAGCTCAGGCATCAGGCGCGCATGGATATCATGGCGCTTGTTACCGACCCGGCCGCATGGCTGGCCCTGCTCACCCTCATCGCTCTCGAAGTGATCCTGGGGGTCGACAATCTGATCTTCATCGCAATCCTGTCCAACAAGCTGCCCGAACACCAACAGAGCAAGGCGCGGCGCATCGGGCTGGCGCTTGCGCTGATCATGCGGATTGGGCTGCTGATGCTGATCGGCTGGATCGTAACCTTGCAGACCCCGCTGTTCGATCTTGGCATAGAAGGTGCGCGCGGTGAATACGGCGAACCGACCTTTGAAACAGCCTTTTCCGGGCGCGACCTGATCCTGCTGGTGGGCGGATTGTTCCTGCTGTGGAAGGCTACCAAGGAAATCCACCATTCGATGGAGCCGGAAGACAATTCAGGCGACCTGCTCGACAAGACCCCCGGCATAGCCAAGGCCGCCACCGCCACTTTCGGGACAGTGATCGCGCAGATCGTGGCGATCGACATCGTGTTTTCGGTCAATTCGATCCTCACCGCTGTTGGCATGACTGATCACGTGCCGATCATGATTACCGCAGTAGTGATCACCGTTGGCGTGATGATGGTCGCCGCAGACCCGCTGGCGCGCTTTATCGAGCAGAACCCTACGCTGGTCATGCTGGCGCTCGCCTTTCTGGTGATGATCGGCCTGGTGCTGATCGCTGACGGCTTCGGCTTCCACGTGCCGAAGGGTTATATCTACGTGGCGATGGGCTTCTCGGTTGGCGTGGAAATCCTCAACATCGTGCAGCGCAACAAGCGGGCGAGACTGGCGACAGAGTCAGCGCAGACCTCGTCTTAGGGAACGGTGACGTCCTCTCGCGGGACACCGCCTACAGTATAGAGCCGTTCGATAGGTAGCTTGATCAGCAATCCGGTGTTGCTGGTCGTCAGGTCGTAAACAGCGCCCAGCAGCCCGGCCATTTCATGCCCTTCCAGTTCGGCGCCCTGCGCTTGAAGACCAATCGCAAGGCCTTCTCCCATGCTGCCTGTCCAGCGGCCTACCCGGACGGTAATGTGTCCATCGAAGTTCTTGCCTTCACGCGGGACTATATATTCGGCCCATTGCCGTGCGATCCCGGTCTGGCGCTGCTCAGCCGGAAGCGTATGGATCTGGTAGGGTGATGGCTGATCCACAAACCACCCCATGATGCCGCGCGCGACAACGGTGTTACCCCCGCTTGGCGTGTCAGTCAGATCGAGCAGCACCCTTTCGGCATCGCCTGCCAGTTCCATCGCGTTGTCGAGAGCCGCGATTGTGGCGTTATTGCCGAGGGAATCGTTGAAACGGACCCGCAATGTATCGCCTTCGCGCGTGACGGTGACCGGTTCGCTGCCGGATCGCTGGCCCTGATACAGGTTGGGGAGTTCGACCGATACGGCTCCGCCGGCTCTCTCCAGCCCGAGAATACGCGGCCTGTCCCGTCTTCCGGCCACGAGCACGCGGGCTGCAAATGCTTTGCTCTCGGCGTCTCTCGTGTCATCGCCAAGGTCGTTCCAGAAAGCATCGATTGCTTGCGCAATGGGCACGCCGGCGACTTCGGTCAGCCTTGTACCGGGCAAAATGCCTGCCTGCTCTGCTGGCGATGCATTGCGGACGGCATCGACAAGATATTCTCCGTCACGATAAACGATCCAGAGGTCCGCATAGGATGGAACCACAGCCCAGCTGTCCGAGGCGGAACTGCCGGTAATCGCGTGGTGGTCGCGCAGGATGAGCAGAAGGTTTTCGGCAAAGTGCAACAGGCTGGAACTGTCGCTGACGGCATCTGCCTGGGCCTGCAAGACAGCGTTGACGGGTATCTGGCTGTCTTCGAAGCGTTCCGGATAGGCGTATGCCTGCTGGACCATTTCGATCAGCTGTTGTGCATCTTCCTGATAATCTTCCGGCGTGGTCTGGGCCATCAGCGGGGTCGGCAGCAACAGCAGAAGCGGACCAAATATGCGAAGAGATTTCATGCCGTAGTATGTGGTCGCTGACCTTTCCGGTCAAGCAAACAGCCCCTGCAGGAACCAGTCCGGCTCTCCGCCGCGTCCGTCCCCGGCGATGCCGGCGCGGTATATCCAGTAACGCCGCCCGGTATCGTCTTCGATGCGGTAATAATCGCGCAGCCGGGTAGAGCCTTTCTCGCGCCACCACTCAGGGGCGATGCGTTCCGGCCCTTCCACCCGTGCCACTTCGAACACCCCGCCGCGCCAGCGGAAACGGCGGGGATAGCCGTCCGGGCTGGCATAAAGCACCGCGATCCGCTCTGCCTGGTCGAGCAATTTAAGGGGCCGTGCGTGAAAGGCCAGCTGCTCCTGCTGCGGCGCTTCCGCCTCCAGCGGCGGCTGCCAGCCTTGCGCCCGTTCCGGGATATGGCTGGCGCGCAGGACCGGACGCTGCACGGCGGCTGTGCCCAGCCTGACGGTGAGCCGGTCGATACAGGCTGCCAGACTGGTGCCGTGCTCCTCCGCTGCCGCCTCAAGATCGGCCTGGCCCAGCTTCAGCGGTTCCGCCCAGCTGGCGCGCAGGCGCAGCATCTCTATCCCGAAACCGGCATCGACATCGTCCAGCTTGGCGGCGAACAGGCGGCAGATGTGGGCAGGATCGCGAGTGGCGGCGGCAAGTTCCAGATCGCGCAGCGCAACCTCGCCGTCCACCCGCCACAGGCCAAGCTGGAGGCGGCGCGCACCCTCCCCCCGCCCTTCCAGCTCGCGCGCCATATCTGCGGCAAGGTCTTCCACCACCTTGTCCAGCAGGTTGCGGTGGCGGATCGGCTCCATCAGGCGGCGCTGCACCAATGCGGCGGTGAGCGGGATAACCGGCAGCAGCGGTTCGGGCACGCGGCCCCTCAACTGGTCCATCCGGATCAGCGGATTGGCGGCAGGCGATTTGCGGTTGCGGAAGCGGCGGTGGACAGCATCGCGGCCATTGGTCCCCTCTCCGATACCGGCAAGATCGCCGAGCCGCTTGAGGCCAAGACGCCGCAGGACAAGCAGCACGTCATTATCAAGCCGCAATGCTGCGACCGGCAGGTCCGCAAGGCGGTCCGCGATATCATCACCAGGTGCCAGAATAGCGGCCGGCGGGGCGTAATGCGCCAGCGCCCAGGCGGCCCCGGCAGTGGGCGCGATGGCCGGCCTGACGGACAATCCGCGCGCCTTGCATCGCTGCGTCACATCGGCCAGCAGGCGGCGTTCTCCGCCAAACAGATGGGCAACGGCGCTTACATCCACCAGCAGGCCGTCCGGCGCGTCAATCGCGCTCCACGGGCCCCAGCGCTGCGCCCACACCGCCAGCCGTTCAAGAAAAGCGAGATCGCCCGCCGGATCGCTCGGGCGGACTTGCAAATGCGGGCATAGCGTGCGGGCATCGGCCAGCATCATGCCGCGCGCCGCGCCGCCTGCCCGCCCCGCAGCATTGGCTGCATCGATACGCGGGCCGTGCGCGGTTTCGGTAATCAGCGCCAGCGGCTGCGCATCCGCGCCCTCGCCCGCCGTGCAGGTTTCAGAGTGCCGCCAGCGATCGAGCGCCAGTTCGCAAATCCAGATCGCCATGATCCGCCGAGGCGGGATCGGGCGAGATGGCGGCGATTGCGGGGCGCTCGGCGGAGAGGAACGATCCTTCATCGCGCAAGGTCCATTTTCCGGGGGCATGTGTGCGGGCGCGGAACAGCTGCGCCTGCCATGCCGGATGACCGGGCGCGGCAGCATTCCACAGCGGCGGGGCGGAAGGCGCACAGGCCACATCCCAGCGCATACGGGCAGAGCTGAGATCGTGCTGCGCATTCAGCCGGACGAGGTACAGCGGGACACCATGCCTTTCCGCCGCCAGGCTGAGCCGGCGAGAGGAGGTAAAATCCAGCGCACGCGGATTGCCCGCCATTTCACCGATCACGCAGGCAAGATCACGGCAACGGATCCCCTCTTCCAATGCGAAAAGCGCATCTTCGGGCGTTTTGGCCGCCACGTGGATCAGCCGGTGACGCAAGGCTTCGGGCAAACCGGGGCGATAGGGCCGCCCAGCCAGACGCTGTGCCGCCTTGTCCTGCACCCACAACACGCAGCGTTCCTCCGCCGCTCCTTCTGCGTCACGGGCAAAAGAACCGCATCCGGATGTACGCAGCCCATCCAGCGCAAACGCCAGCGCTACGCCCGCCCCGCTCGCTTCGGTGGCGGGGGCAAAAATCTCGCTATGCAGTGCAGCTTGCCCGCCCGGATGCCAGCGTGCGGTGCGGGCAGCGGGAGAGGTCAGCTCCACTGCGCGTGGCAGGGAAGCCATGTCCATGTCGAATCGACTCCTTTGTTCTGTTTATGTTCCCATATGGCCTTCCGTGCAACAGCTTGTCGATACCCGGCGACGCTCCAACCCACAGTTCGGAAACAATGCGCGCTTTGTCAGTTGGATAGGCAAAGGAGATACAAATGACCGACCGCACTGAACTTAAAGAAAAATTCTGGAAAGCCCTCTCAGGCAGCCCTTTCGTATTCCTGCAGCTCGATAGCGAGCCCGACAATGCCGTGCCGATGACCGCACAGCTGGACAAGGATGCGAACAACACGATCTGGTTCTTCACCACACGCGATCACACACTTGCCAAGGGCGGCCCGGCAACGGCAACTTTCGCAGGCAAGGATCACAAGATGTTCGCCCGTTTTTCCGGCACGCTGACCGAAGAAACCAGCGCAGAGCGGCTGGACAAGCAATGGAGCACCATCGTCGAGGCATGGTTCCCCGGCGGCAAGGATGATCCCAACCTGCTGATGCTGCGGATGGATCTGGGCCAGGCCGAAATCTGGAACAGCGATCTGGGCTTTATCGACAACGCCCGCATGCTGCTGGGCTTTGATGTGCGCGAAGAAGCACGTGAAGAGCATGTGGAAACCGCGCTCTAACACCGTAAGGGCCAAACACATTAAAAGAGCCGCCGCCCCAACCCGGGCGGCGGCTCTTTTAATGTCTGCCTGACAAAGTCAGTCGATCAGGCCGGGGACCAGGCCGAACAGCAGGACCAGCCCGACCGCGATGGGGCATACCCACGCAACCAGGAAACGCCACAGCGCGAACATGCCGCCCGAAAGCCCGGTCTGTTGCTGCACCAGACGGCGATCGGCAATCCAACCGGTGAAAATCGCCACCAGGAATGCCCCGAGTGGCAACATGATCTTGCCCGTCACGCCGTCCAGGGCATCGAGAATATCGTTCTCGGCAAATACGCCCCAGAATGCGAGCGGGCGCACATCCGACAAAACATTGTAGCCGAGCGCACAAACAACACCGATCAGAAAGGCAACACCGCCCACCATTACTGCGGCCAGCGGGCGCACGATGCGGAAACGATCGATGACCCACGCGGTCGGCCCCTCCAGCAAAGAGATCGAGCTGGTCAATGCCGCGAAGAAGATGAGGACGAAGAACACCATGCCGACCAATGCACCGGCAGGCATGGTGTTGAAGGCGACCGGCAGGCTCTGGAAAATCAGCGCCGGACCGGCTGCCGGGTCGAGGCCCACAGAAAACACAATCGGGAAGATCATCAGGCCAGCGAGAATTGCCACCAACGTATCTGCCATCGCGATCATGGCGGCAGTCGGCGCCAGATTAACCTCGCGCCGCACGTACGCCCCATAGGTAAGCAAACCGCCCGCAGCGAGGCTGAGCGAGAACAGTGCCTGGCCCAGCGCTTCATTCAAGGCGACCGGCGTCAGCTTTCCGAAATCGGGAGTGAACATAAAGGCAAGAGCCTGCGCGAATTCACCCGTGAACGCGCCGTAGATCGTCACCATGATCAGCAACACAAAGAACGCAGGCATCAGCCATTTGGCCGCCTTTTCAATCCCGTCATGCACGCCGCTCGCGACGATCCAGACGGTTACCGACATGAAAACGGCATGCATCAGGATCAGGCGAACCGGGCTGGCGAACAATTCGCCCATGTGGCCCGTGATTGTTTCCTGCGTCTCCCCGGCAAAGGCGGGGGCAAAGGGCGCGCCGGAGAATAGCGCGCCAAAGAAGTCACCGCCCGAAAGGAAAACGTAACTGACAACCCAGCCAGCGACGACGGAGTAAAACGAAAGGATCAGGAAGCCTGCGATAATCTGCAGCGCGCCGATACCTCTCCAGTTCGGCGATGCTTTCGACTGCTCTGCCACATTGCGGACAGAGCCAATTGCATCCGAACCGCCAGCGCGGCCAAGCATGATTTCGGAAAGCACCAGCGGCAGTCCGAGCAAGATAACAAATCCGATGTAGACCAGCACGAATGCGCCGCCGCCATTCTCGCCCGCCAGTGTCGGGAAACGCCAGATATTGCCGAGCCCGACGGCCGCACCGACAGCCGCAAGGATGAATGCTGACCGTGATGACCAATGGTCGCCGCCAGAGCCCGCTTGGTTAAGTGCCATCTGAATTTTTCCTCTCGACCCGAAGATTTGCGCCCTCATGCATCGAAACAATGCTCGCGTCGAGGGGGCTGTTTGATTAGGAAGGGGCATGTCCACGACCTTCACTCTCGACACATCCACCAGTCGGGCAAATCCCACGCCCCAACCCATGCGGCGGCTGACTGTCCCGAAAATCCGTGCCCGCAAGGTGGACGGCGTTACCGAAGAACCACTGGTGATGCTAACAGCTTACACGGCACGGCAGGCCCAGCTGCTCGATCCGCATTGCGATCTGTTGCTGGTCGGGGATTCGCTGGGACAGGTGATATACGGCCTCCCCTCCACTATTCCTGTCACCATGGATATGATGGCGAACCACGCCGCTGCCGTTGTGCGCGGCAGCTATCACGCACTGGTCGTGGTCGACATGCCGTTCGGGGCTTATGAAGCATCCCCCGAAGCCGCGTTCAATGCTGCTGCTACTTTGCTGAAAGCGAGCGGCGCTGCAGCGGTTAAGCTGGAGGGCGGAGAAGCGATGGCAGAAACCGTCGCTTTCCTGACGCAGCGCGGCATTCCGGTGATGGGCCACGTTGGGCTGACCCCTCAGGCGGTCAATGTGCTGGGCGGATATGCCGCACGCGGGCGCAGCGACGAAGAGGCCAAGAAGATCGTTGGCGATGCAAAGGCACTGGAACAGGCCGGTGCATTTGCTGTCGTGGTAGAGGGCGTAGTCGAACCTATCGCTATCGCAGTCACTGAAGCTATCGGATGCCCGACGATCGGTATCGGCGCATCGGCGCGCTGCGACGGTCAGGTGCTGGTAACAGAAGACATGCTCGGCATGTTTGAACGGGTGCCGCGTTTTGTAAAACGGTACGAGGATATCGCCACTACCATTTCCGACACCGCAGCAAAATACGCTGGCGAAGTTCGCGACAGGTCTTTCCCCGGGCTGGAACAATTGTACCAGCCCAAAGATTAGCGGTTCGCCCGCTTTTCACATACCTACATCTTCAGGACATCTACCCGCATGGACACGGTCAAGCGCTTCTACGGTTTTTCATTGATATTCACGCTGATCTGCCTTTCGCTCGGCGTGTGGTACGGTTGGTCCAGTTCTGGCGGCAGTGTACCCGACACTTTGGCGATGCTGTGGATCATCGTGATCCTTTCGGTCCTTGAAATCTCACTCAGTTTCGACAACGCGGTCGTCAATGCTTCTGTCCTGAAGGAAATGGATGAGGTCTGGCAGCGGCGGTTTCTCACATGGGGAATCGCCTTTGCCGTATTCGGCATGCGTATCGTATTTCCGCTGGCAATCGTCGCCATTGCGGCTGGCATCGGGCCGATCCAGGCAGTCGATCTGTCGCTCAACGATCCAGTCGAATACGAAAGGCTGGTGAACTCCGCGCATATCGGCATCGCAGGCTTCGGCGGCGCTTTTCTTGCCATGGTTGGCATGAAATTTTTCTTCGACGCGGATAAACAAGTGCACTGGATCGCCAGCATCGAACACGCGCTGTCACGGGTATCAGCGCTGCCCTCCATTGAAATTGCGGTCCTGTTGCTGGCACTTTACGGAATATCCTTGGCGCTGCCTGCAGATGATGCGCTGACCTTCCTGACCGCAGGAATACTGGGGCTTGTCACTTTCATCGCGGTTGAGGCGGTGAGCCATTGGCTGGAAATGCGTGAGGAAGCTGCACGTCTTCGCGGCAATATCGTGCGCAGCGGCCTCGGCGGGTTTCTGTATCTCAACATCCTCGATGCCTCGTTCAGCTTCGACGGCGTGATCGGGGCCTTTGCCTTGTCCAACAATATGATCGTCATTGCACTGGGCCTTTCCATCGGAGCGATGTTCGTGCGTTCGATGACGATCCACCTTGTCCGCAAGGGCACGCTGACCGAATATCTATACCTCGAACACGGAGCGTTCTGGGCAATCATCGTGCTTGGCGCGATCATGCTTCTGTCAGCAGTGTGGCATATTCCGGAAACGATTACCGGCCTTATCGGCGGCGTTCTGATTGGGCTGAGTTTCTGGTGGTCTGTCCGCCACAAACGGCGCGAAGAGGCTGCAAGCGCTACGCCCGAGGCCGGTTGAAACGGCTCGCCAAAGGAGCCGAAATCACCATCTGGAGCAGGTGATACAGCAGCACCGGAAGCAGCGCGAGGCCCGCCATCTCGGCCGGGAACAGGATAGCTGCAAGCGGAGCGCCCATGACGATGCTTTTCTGCGCGCCGGCGAACAGGAAGGCCTTCCGGTCGCCAGGGTTCAGACGCAGTGCAGCGCCAAGCCACCATGGACCGCAGAACCCTATCGTCAGCATCACGCCTACCAGTCCCAGCAGGATGCCCCAATCGGTCAGGCTGATAAGGGTCCAGACGCCTTGCTCCACCGCGCTGGAAAAGGCGACATAGACTGCGATGGCGATAGCGAGACGATCCATCCACGAAATGACATGCGCTTTGGCTGCGACGTAGCTGCCGAACCGGATTTGCAAAATCTGCCCGATGACAAATGGCAGCAATAATATCATCCCGATCCGCTGTAACGCACCCGGGTCAAAGCCCAGATCGCTCCCCGCAACCCCGGCATTCGCCAACCAGATGATCAGCGGCGCGGAAATGAATACGCCAAGAATGTTCAAGGTCGCGGCTGCCACCACGGAATGCGCCACGTTACCGCCCGCCAGAGAGGTATAGGCGGTTGCCGATTGGACGGTAGATGGCAGCAGCCCGAGAAAGACGAAACCCACCGCAATGCTCGCCGGCAACGCGCGCTCCGCAATGTCGGCCATTGCCCACCCGGCCAATCCCATTGCGGCGAACACCCACAGCACCAGCGGCAAAAGGAAGCGCCAATTGCGCAATCCGCGCAGCACTTCGGCGCGGGGCAAGCGGAGGCCGTTCAGCAGAAACAGCAGGAAAATCACGGTATTCGAAACGGCCTGCGCGGCGTCCGCGCCCTCGCCCGTCACCGGCACAATACTGGCGAGCAGGATCGCCAGCAGCAACAGCCGCACAAGCGGGTCGAACAGGATTTGCATGCGTTTCAACATGGCCGCGCCCTGTGCAGGGCCGCGGTCAGGCGTGCAAGTCGTATTGCTTCAGCAAATCATACAGCGTGGGGCGGCTGATGCCGAGCATCTTCGCGGTGCTGGAGATATTGCCTTCGCTGCGGGCGAGCGCATGGCGGATGACCTTCCGATCGGATTTTTCCCTCGCGCTTTTCAGATTGAGCACGCTGGCATCCTCTTCCTCTCCATCGCCAAGATCAAGATCCTCGGCTCCGATCAGCTTACTTTCTGCCATGATTACGGCGCGCTTCACGCGGTTTTCCAGCTCGCGGACGTTACCCGGCCAATTCCATCCGTCGATAACCGCCAGGGCATCGGGTGCAAAACCGGTGATGCCGGGATTCATTTCGGCAGCGAAGCGTTTGAGGAACGCCTTTGCAAGCAGCGTTGCATCGCCCGGGCGTTCCGCGAGCGACGGAATCTTCACGACCACTTCGGCAAGGCGGTAGAACAGGTCTTCGCGGAAGCGCGCCTCTGCGATCATCGTTTCCAGGTCCTGATGGGTCGCGCAAACGATGCGTGTGTCGACCGCGATGGATTTTCGCCCACCGATCCGCTCGATGGTCCGCTCCTGCAAAAAGCGCAGCAATTTGACCTGCAACGGCAGGGGAATATCACCGACTTCATCGAGGAAAAGCGTGCCGCCATTGGCCAGCTCTATCTTGCCCTCGGTGGTCTTTACTGCGCCTGTAAACGCGCCTTTTTCATGGCCGAAAAGCTCGCTTTCGAGCAGGTTTTCCGGGATCGCAGCGCAATTGATTGCAACAAAATTGCCGGCTTTGCGATTGCTCGCATCGTGCAGACCTTTTGCCAGCAACTCCTTGCCCGTCCCGCTGCCGCCGAGCAGCATCACCGATACATTGGTGTTGGCCACACGCTCTATTGTGCGCGCAACCTTGACCATTTCCGGCGCGGACGTGATCAGCCCGCCCAGCACGGTATTGCCGTCTCCCGCCTTGGCGGCAAGCAAGCGGTTTTCCTGCTCGATCCGGTGCAAGTTGAAGGCGCGGCGCACAATCAGGCCAAGCTGTTCGATATCGACCGGCTTCTGATAGAAATCATATGCGCCGCGCTCGATCGCGGTCAGTGCGCTTTCGCGCGCGCCATGACCTGATGCGACGATTACCTTCGTGTCGGGCTTCAGGGCCATGATCTCGTCCAGAACGGCGAAACCTTCGGTGGTTCCGTCCGGATCAGGCGGCAGGCCAAGGTCCAGCGTTACGACAGGCGGTTCCTCGGAGCGCAGGGCAGCGATGGCGCTTGCACGGTCCCCGACGATCACGACGTCAAAATCCTCATATGCCCATTTCAGCTGCGCCTGCAGGCCTTCATCATCCTCGACGATCAGAAGTTTGGGTTTCTGGTCGGCCATTACGCCACCTCTTTCTTGGAATTGTGCATTGCGGTGATCAGATCACTCGTTTCACTCAGCGGCAGACGCAGGACAAAGCGCGTGCCCAGTCCTTCACGCGATTCGACATCCAGCCTGCCGCCCATCGCCCGGATCAACTCCCGCGCTTCATAGGCGCCGATGCCGAACCCGCCCTGTTTCGACGACTGGAACGGCTTGAACAGCCGCGTCCGGATGAATTCCGGCGACATACCTGCGCCCGAATCCAGAACTTCCAGAACGGCATTGCCCGGCTCCTGCCGCAGATCGAGAAATACAGGAGATTTTTCGTCGCTTGCCTCGACCGCGTTCTGGACCAGATGCACCAGCGCCTGCTCCAGCGCCTCTGCATCGCCTTTGATACGGCAGTTTTCATTTTGCACCAGCGTCACCGGATGGCGGGCTGCGTATTGCTTGGCGAGCTTTTTGAGCATGGTGCCAAGTTCAATATCGTCGCGTTCCTTGCCTCCCATGCTGCCATAACGGCCAAGGCGGGCGAGAAGAGCGGTCAGCTTGTCGGTCGAGTTTCGCAAGGTCAGGATCATGTCCGCGCGAAATTCAGGATTATCTGCATGTTTTTCTGCGTTTTTCGCCAGTAGCGAAATCTGGCTCGCCAGGTTTTTGATGTCGTGCATCACAAAAGCAATGCGGCGGTTGAATTCATCAAACCGCTGCGCCTCGCTCAGCGCGTCCTGACTGGTCTGTTCCGCCAGATAGCTGGCCAATTGCCGGCCGACGATGCGCAGCAGATCGAAATCTTCCCAGTCAAGCTGCCTGGCTAGGGTCGGACGCGCGAGCAAGACAACTCCGACCAGGCGTTCATAGTGAAGCAGCGGGACCAGCGCCCAGTTCCGCTCATCCGACAGCAGCCATTTGGGACACGCCGCTGCGGGCACGCCGCTTGCCTCGCCTTTACGAATATCATCCAGATCGAGAATGAACTGGCTCTGTTCAAAAAAGCGTGCGCCTTCCGCCGGGATAGCTTCGCCCGGCACATCCACGCTTGGACATTGCCAGCGAGCGGCAAGCGCCAGTCCGCCATCTTCCAAAGGAGCGAACAGCATGCCGGAAGGGCTGTCGGTGATGTCGGCAACGGCCTGCACCGCCCGCTCCAGCAAAGGCGCAGCTTCAGGTCCGGCACGCCCGATTGTATCGGTGAAGCGCAGCCATTCGGAACGGTAATCATACCGGTGCTGAAACAGGTTCTTGGAAACGGTAACGCGCAGCCACCCGCGCAGGCGGCTGGACGGCAGGACCGAAAGCGCAGTGACACTAGCCAACAGGATAAAGCCGGTCTGCAATATGCGCCCATAATCGCTGCCGACATAGGCAAGCCCCTGCGCCACCGCGAACATCACCGCGAGATAAGCGCCGATCAAAAGCAGCGAAAACGATTGAAAGGCGAAGCTGCGCGAAGGTTGAAAACGCATTTCACTTTCGTTGCGCAACATGCCGACAGCAAGCAAAGCCACTGCCGCGAGCAGGACGACGGAACGAAGCTCTGCAAGCAGTGCTGGCACGCCATTGCCAAGATAGGCGATGGTATAAAAGTTGAGATCGTAAAGAAATATCGCTCCCAGCGCCGCTGCCGGCCAGCGAAGGCTCAGCCGCGCCTGCTGCGATGCGCCGACGTAAAGATTGTGCACAAGGACAAGAGCGCCAACGCACAGCAGCAGACGGAAAGTGAAAGCAAACTGCAGGATCAGTAATTGCGCCTCGGGCTGGGTTTCATATTGCAGCCGCGCGGCGAACAGCGCGAATTGCATCATTTCGACGAACGCGAGTGCGCCCACCACCGGACGGATCGGGCTGAGGCTTTTGTCGCGATCATCATGCCCGAACAGTCGATAGAGCATCCACAGCCAGCCCAGATGACTCATCACAAGCAGCAGTTCAGCGACCAGACTATCGCGCCCGAAACCGGCGACAGAAAAGCTCCAGATGGCTGCAACGCCAAGCGCCGCCGCACTTGCGCTGATTGCGGGGCCCTGCGCGCGCTGATTGGTGACCAGCCATAGCGACAGCACTATCGCAGCCACCGCAGCGGCCAGGAAAATCAGATAAATCACCAGATCCCAGGCAAGGCCCATCACCGTGCTCCCTCTGGCCACAGCACCACGCGCAGGGTTTGCAGCAAGATCAACAGATCGAGGAAAGGCGTGTAATTCTTCGCGTAGTAGAGGTCGTACTCCAGCTTATGACGCGAATCTGCGATGCTCGCCCCGTAGGGATAATTGATTTGTGCCCAGCCGGTGATGCCGGGCTTCACCATGTGGCGTTCGGCATAATATGGCAGCTGATCGTCCAGGTCGGCGACGAATTGCGGCACTTCAGGGCGCGGGCCGACAAAGCTCATGTGGCCGGTCAGCACCGTCCAGACCTGCGGCAATTCATCAATGCGAACCTTGCGAATGAAGGCACCGACACGGGTGATACGCGGATCGGACTTTGCCGCCCATTTCGCGCCGTCCTTTTCGGCGTCGCTACACATGGAGCGCAGCTTCACCATTTCAAACGGCTGCCCGTAAAGGCCAATGCGCTTCTGCCGGAAAAATGCAGGGCCTTTGCTGTCCAGCTTCACTATGGCGGCGAACACCAAGATTACCGGGAAGGTCAGCAGCAACAACAGCCCGCTCGCAAGAATATCGAACATGCGTTTAGCCACGCTGGAAATGGCTCTGCCGGAAGAGAAACCGTCCGAAAAGATTAGCCAGCTTGGATTGAGAGTATCGAGATCGACGCGGCCAGTCTCACGCTCCAGAAAGCTGGAAAATTCATTCACGTGAACGCCCGCCGTCTTGACCCGCAGCAGGTCTTTCAGCGGTAGGGCATTGCGGCGTTCTTCCAGCGCCATCACCACTTCGGTCGCGCCCAGTTTGGCGACATGGGCGCTCAAATCGGCAATGGCGGAGCGTGAGATAGCCTCTGCCACATGCGGCTGGCTGTCGGACATGTTGATATAGCCGACAACAACAAAGCCGCTTTCGGGTTTATCGCCCAGTTCCTTCAGCCGCTGCGCGCGCAAACCTGCGCCCAGCACCATGACACGCCGCCGAAAGGCCGATGTGCCGAGAATTCCACCCACAATCAGCCGGTTTAGAACCAGCAGACACGTGGCGAGAACCATCGCGTAAAGCAGGATGGAGCGCCAGAATTTCGTTCCTGGCAGCACAAAATCGATAAAGGCGAGCGCAAGAATGGCTAGGCTGACGGCAACGAGCAGCCGCGCACAGGCAAACCGCATGGAACGCAGCGCCTCCGTTCCGTAAACACCCACCGAAATCATCGCTGTAAGCGTAGTAACGCCAAAGCCGATGAGCAGCAGAATGCGGTCCGCCAGCGGGCCCGTCGTGGTGCCAATCTGCGACGTGCGCAGTTCCCACGCGAGGTTCGCGGCAAGCATCAGCAGCAGAAAATCCAGCAAGCCGAGCAGCAGCACGGCATGCGGGATGTAATGTTTGAACAATCGTATCATCGCTCACACGAACCAGCTTACCGGGAAAATCCCCGGATGCTGGCTCGGTTAACGCCGACAAATGAAATGTCGGTAAATTTTACACTCACCTAGGAAATGAGTGATATTTCATTCCGAAAGGTTGTCCGCAGCATCGCGTGCGGCATCACCCACACCCTGCGCAGCTTCGCCTACTTCATTGGCGGCATTTCCGACGTCCGCAGCGGCTCCTGCCACGGCGTTGTCCTTTGCTGCCTCTGCACCGCCCATCTGCGAGAATACGAACAGCGCGCCCGCGCCGAGTACGAGCACGATGAGGATCAGGACCCACTTGCTGCCGCCGGAAGATGGCTCTGCATCACGCACGACTGTCGTGTGCGTATGCGTGTTGCCAGTCGGCGATTCCGAGCTCACTTCAGTAATGCGTTCTTCAGTCATGAGAATTCTCCCTTGTTCCGGGCTAAACCGCTGATGCGCGGGCCGGTTCCAACTGTCATGGTATTTGAAGATGGTAGGTATGATTTAACCAGGTCATGGCTCAGGCGGTTAACCATTGCGCCGTATGGCCGCTTGCATGGCGCAATTGTCCAAGCCCCCGATTCCGCTCAAGATGTACAAACATTTTGCGGTTGCTACCGTCTCCTTGACGGCGGGCATCGCCATGTTTGCCGACAGCGGTAATAGGGCGGCCATGGAAACCCACCTTGGAGAGCGCGAGGAACGTGCGCTAATCCAGCAGGCGAGCGCGCAAATTACGACACCGCGCGAATTGATCAGGCGGGATCAGGGGAATATGGGAAGCTTCGGCGAAGAAGCCGGCATTACCGGCGCGCCCACGGTTACCCCGCAAAGCGGCAATTCCGGCGGATCAGCCCCGGCGGGTTATGGCAGGCGCATGGCAGTTCCGGGGTACGATCAGGCCTTTATCGACGGTCTGAGCGACGAAGAATATCGTGCCTTGCTTCAGGTTCTGCCGCCGGAAATGCGAACCTCCGATGCAGATCGCGCTGCAAAGCGTGCAGCCATCGAGGCTGCGTCAGCGCGGCGTAGCGGCAGGAGCGGCTCCGGCTCGGATGCGCCAGGCTAGCGCGCAACGCAGACTACATTTTGTATGTGGTAACCAGCAGGAAGCTCAGCGTTACGACCATAATCAGCACCAGCGGCACACCAGTGCGGACGTAGTCGCGGAATTGATAGTTTCCTTCGGCCATGATGAGCATGTTGGTCTGATAGGCGATGGGCGTTGCGTAACACAGGTTGCAGCCAAACAGCACGGCAAGGATCAGCGGTTCCTGCGGCAATCCGAGTTCCGTAGCAATTGCGAATGCAATAGGCGTACCGACCGTGGCCGCCGTCGCGTTCGACGCAAAATTCGTGAGGACGGTCACGAACAACATGATCGCGGCGAGAACAGCGGCAGGAGGCAAATGTTGCAGCCCAAGCGCAAGCGACTGTCCCAGCCAGCCTGCGGCGCCGCTATCGAGCACAAAACGCCCGATCGCGATGCTGGCTGCAACCAGCACGATGACCTGACCCGAAAGCGCCCTGCCCACACGATCAAATTTAACGCAGCCGGTCAGGAACATCAGGATGGCCCCGCCAAGCGACGCGATGGCAATTGGCAGAAATCCGATCGAAGCGAGTCCCACGGAAACGAACATGATTGTTGCGGCAAGCCACGCCTTGGAACGGCGCGGCACTTCACGTCCGCCTTCCAGCTGCAGCACGCTGTCAGTCTGGGCGAATTCGTTGATTTCCGGGCGAAGGCCCATGACCAGCAGCACGTCACCTTCTGCAAGGCGGATATCGCCCGGCACTTCCTCTGGATCGTCAAAGCGCAGCGGCCGCTCCGGCTTATGAATGCCGAGCACGGCCACGCCGTACCGATCCGCAATACCCGATGTTGCGAGCGTGCGGCCAATCAGGCGCGAATCCGCCGTGATCACCATCTCCACAACTTGAACATCGTCTTTGGTGGCAAGCGCCTTGCGCTGCACTGCATCAACAACCCAGCCAGGAGCGATCTGGCCTTGCAGCACGCGGACGGCGTCTTCCAGCGCGTCATGCGTCCCGGAAACCTTCAACCGCTGGCCTGTGGCAAACGGCCCGTCCGGACGTTCTTCAAAGCGGAAATCTTTTGGGAGCATATCGACGACTTCGTCGAAATGCTTCCCGTTGAGATTGCTGGATGGCGGCACCCTGAGGCGGGTGACAAAGGTCCGCGCGCCGTGGCCCTGCACGGGCGTATTGTCCTTCAGCATCCGCGGCATCACCAACCAGATATATGGCAAAGCGATCAAGGAGGCGGCGAGCACAATGGGCGTAAAGTGGAACACGCCCATTTCCGGCATACCGAGGTCCACCGCGATGGATACGACGAGAATGTTGGTAGACGTTCCGATAGTAGTCGCGAGCCCGCCCAGCAGCGAAGATGCATTGAGCGGCATGAGCGTTTTGGATGTCGGCATCGCCCCGCGCAGCGCCAAGGTCGCAAAAATCGGGATGAGCAGCACCAGCACCGGTGTGTTGTTAACTCCCATCGACAGGACGAACGCCAGCACGAGCGCCAGAAGCAGGCCGAGCTGGAGATTAATCTTGAAAACGCGTTCCATGAAACGCGCCGCAGGTTCCAGCGCGCCGGTCACGACCAGCCCCCTGCCCATCACCATCAGTGCGCAGATCGTAATGAGGGCGTAATGCCCGAAACCGGAGAATGCGAGTTGCAGGCCGTCGGTCGGCTGTGAATGCGGAAGCGGGTAAAAGTACAGGCCGACCGCGATCAGCGCGATGGCCATCAGCGAAACGATCTCGATCGAAATCCGGTCGCGCACGAACAGGTAGAAGACGGCAACCGTAAGCGCCATCGCTGCAATCGCGTGTATGGGAGGAATTTCAATCACAAGATTGGCTGGCCTCGCAAAACATCACGAAAGTTTCAAGCTGAATTGCAGGCGCGGCAATGATCAATCGGTGTCCTCGACCTGGTCGGCAAACAATCGGGAATGATGGGCGTCGTGCGCATCTTTCACATCCTGCGGGTCCAACAGTGACGTACCTGATAGCCGTCCCTGGGTCATCCACGAAACGCCAAATGCAAACAGTGCCACCGTCTCGCCCCAAAAGACCAGGCGCCTGTCCATTGCCAATTCCGGATCAATGGCCAGACCCGCCCCGATGGCGATCATGGCCAGAACAATTACGGTCCCGCAGATGCGGTAATTGACGTCGCGCATTTTCTTCGGGTCGCAGCGTTCGCCGCCCGCAGCGCGCTGATCAGGATTGACTTTGGTGAAGACAAAGAAACAGAAAAACGCCAGCATTGCGAACAGCACGGCGGCAGAGCCGATGTGGAGCGCCGGACTCGCTGCTTCTAGCCAAGCTGGCGGCACCGCGCTTTCCCATCCCCGCGCCGGGAAGATCGCCGTCCCTGCTGCCGCGATCCCGGCAATACTGGCCAGACGGGCAACGTGCGGCGTCCAGCCGCGATAGGTCAGCAGCAGGGCACCGACAAATATCAGCGCCCCGACGAAGATATCGCCGAGCAGGAAGGCCTCGTAGTAATATCCGCTGATCGAAGGCCGATGGACCGTGAAATAGCTGCCAATCATCAGCACGGCGGGCAGGCCGAATGCAACGTAGCCGACTATTGATGCCAACCTGCGCTGATCGAAACGAAGACGAGGGTCGGTTGCGTAAACGTAGGCGTCATTCCGGCGGTACCGGTCCGGACCAACTTCAAAGGGTATGTCCATCGCGCGCCCCCGGTGGCCGGCAGGCGTGGTGCATTTGCCAACACGCCGCGCAAGCAATTCCCCGCTGGTACCTCTGGCCGGACTCGAACCGGCACTTCGTGAGAAACTCGATTTTGAGTCGAGCGCGTCTACCAATTCCGCCACAGAGGCACCTGAGCGGGGAAATGAGCCGATTAACGGCCCTTTTGCGCGCTGTCTATGCGCTATTGTGGTCTTGTTTGAGCGAAGACACGACCAGCTTGTGCAGGCGGGAATGCAGCGGATCGTTCGCAGCGATGACCTGTTCATCGCAAATTTGCAGCGAGCGGCCGCGGTAATCGGTTACGAATCCGCCAGCCTCTCTTACCAGCAGGCATCCGGCCGCAGTGTCCCACGGCGAAAGGCCGCTTTCCCAAAAACCGTCGAACCGTCCTGCGGCAAGCCATGCAAGGTCCAGCGAAGCTGCACCAAACCGGCGTATACCAGCCACATTGGGTCCAATCGCTGCAAAAACCCTGGACCATTCGGCGAAATCACCGTGGCCCTGATACGGCGTACCGGTGGCAATCAAGGCTTCGGACAATTGCCGGCGACCGGAAACGCGCAAACGGGCATCCTGCAACCAGGCACCGCGCGATTTCTCCGCCCAGAACGTTTCGTCGGTGATCGGCTGGTAAATAACTCCGGCAGTAACATCGCCCCAGCCGCCGCCGCCAAGCTTCGGCTCCTGCACGGCAATAGATACCGCGAAATGGGGAATGCCATGCAGGAAATTGCTGGTCCCATCGAGCGGGTCGATGATGAAGCGCGGCATATCAGGCTCGCCTTCAAGCACGCCTGCCTCTTCAAGCACGAAACCCCATCCGGGCCGTGCCACTTTCAGCTCGTCCCAGATGATCCGTTCTGCTGCCTGATCGGCCTTGGACACGAAATCGCTGGGCCCCTTGCGGCTGACCTGAAGGTGCTCGACCTCGTTGAAGTCGCGGCGCAAACGGCCACCCGCTTTGCGGGCAGCCTTTTCCATGACGCGAATGATACCTGAAATTGCAGCCATATCGGATCAGCCAGCCTTGCCCACATAGGTCTGCTCATAGACATCCACCACGATGCGCGTGCCTGCACCGATATGCGGCGGAACCATAATGCGCACACCATTGTCGAGCACCGCAGGCTTGTAGCTGGAGGAAGCGGTCTGCCCCTTCACCACGGCGTCAGCTTCGACAATTTCAGCCTCGATCTGGGAGGGAAGCTGAACGCTGATTGGCCGTTCTTCCCACAATTCCAGACTGACCTGCATACCATCCTGCAAAAACGGCCGGGCATCGCCAAGCAGGTCGCTCGGCAAGTTGATCTGTTCGAACGTATCGCCGTCCATAAACACCAGCATGTCGCCGTCTTCATACAGGAACTGGTAGTCCTGCGTTTCCAGGCGCACCTTTTCGACCGTATCGGCGCTGCGGAAGCGAACGTTGGTTTTGCGCCCGTCGATGAGATTCTTCATCTCGACCTGCATATACGCCCCGCCCTTGCCCGGCTGGGTGTGCTGGATCTTGGCAACTTTCCAGATGCCGCCTTCATATTCGATGATGTTGCCGGGACGAATGTCCACGCCGCTAATTTTCATGGGGCTGCTCGTTCGCTAAAAATTTTGAGATTGCGCCGCGCCCTAGACCGCTACGGCGCATCATACAAGCTTGGCCGCGCGGATCGCTTCATGTTCATGACGGTGTAAGCGATGCGTGCTATGGGGGTTTGCATGACTATGATTACAGCCGCCCTGATCGCTGTGAGTGCAGCCATGCCCATATCCACGCCGATGCAAGGGCAGATCGGAACAATCGAGCGGGGCCATTATACCTGCGAGCTTCCCGGCGATGCAGGCGGCGCAGCCGGCATCCCGCAGCCGGATGAAAGCTTCACGATCGAAAGCGCATCGCGTTATTCATCCCCGCAAGGTGACGGCACCTATCTGCGCCGCGGTGACCGGCTTTCCATGACGAGCGGGCCGCGCAACGGGACAAGCTACGTTATCGAAAGCCGCGGGTTCCTGCGAAAAATTGAAAACGGACAGCCAAGCCGGCTGCGCTGTATCAGCAGAGGCTGATAGTCTGGCTCAATCCAGCTCTTGGCGCACCAGCAAGGGATAGGGGTTCACGGAAGTCGCGGGCTCCCACCATTCTGCATTGGCCGTTGTTCGCATGATTTCAAAATGCAGATGCGGCGCACCGGGATCGGCATTGCCTGTCGAACCGACCGTTCCAAGCCGTTGCCCCCGGCGCACTAGCTGACCTTCGTTCAGGCCCGGCGCGTATTCGCCAAGATGGGCGTAGTAGTAAATGGTGCCACGGTCCTCGGAGCGGATGTAGAGCGTAATGCCGCCTGAATCAGAGCGAAACTTGCGCTCTATCGTGCCCGGAGCGGCTGCAATCACCGACGTCCCCTCCTCAGCCATTATGTCGATCGCTTCATGCAGCCGGGTTCCACCACCTCTTTCGTCGCTGAAGTTGTCGGTCAAATCTGCGGCGCTAACGCCCTGTACCGGCACGATCATCAGGTCAGTCTGTTGCGGCGTCTGAACAGAGATTTCAGCCGTATCTCCGGCGGGCTGTCCAGCCGCAGCCTGATCACTGCGTTCTTGATCGTCAATTGGATCAGAAGCCTGCTTCTCCCGAAGTTCGCCCTGTATTTCCGCACTCTCTTCGCGGTCCATGATGATTGCGCCCACCATGATCCAGCCCGCCGAAACGACGGTGGCGGTGATCACGGCGACCTGAAGTTTTTCTATAAATTGTGAAGCCATCAGGCTTCGAATAGCACTTCAGTGTTGGTGTTGACCATACCTGCCAATCGTGCAGCGTCCCAATTGGTTAGGCGCACACAGCCACTACTTTGCGCACGGCCGATTGTTTCCGGATCGGGCGTCCCGTGTATGCCGTAGTGATCCTTGCTCAGGTCAATCCACACGACGCCAACAGGACCGTTTGGTCCGGGCGGCAACTGGTACGTTTCCTGGTCGCTGTTCTCGAGTCCCAAAACTTCGGGGTCGTACGAGTAGGGCGGATTATAGGCCTCCCCGACAATATCCCATTCGCCAAGCGGAAGCGGAAACTCACTGGATCCGGAACTGACCGTAAAAATCGCCACCAGTTGGTCTCCCTGGTAGGCCTTAAGCGTTTGGGCAGACTTGCTAACGACGATCCGATCTACTTCGGGCTGGTCCGTGCCGACACCGAGCGACGCAAGGGTTTGCTGCCAACCGCGATCGGTAACAGCATTGGGCGCAATGCGGTCTGCACCAATGTTAGGTACGCGGATCTGCTGGCCCGCGCGAAACGTGCTGTCGCCCGCACGCTGTGTTTGCGGCGAGTTTGCACTTGTGCTTGCCGAAGCCGTCGGTGTGGGTGTCGCCGTGCCGCGCATTGCCCGGTCTGTCGCGCCTGCGGGGCGGCCATTGGGGTTGAGCTGTCTGAGCACCTCGGCAGTTGTGTGAAAGCGTTCAGCCAGCTTCTCGTCGAGAGAAGTGTAACCAAGCCGTTCCATCTCCGCCTTTTCGGCCGTCCCTTCGGGCATCTGTTCGAACCGCAGGTCGGCCCAGCTTTGCGGGATGGTCACCACGCGGGTGGCAGGAATGCGCTCCCACTCGGCCAGCGCCTGGGTGGTCGCATCGTCCAGTTCACCCGTAATCTCGAGGTCATTCGCTTCCTGAAAACCTTCCAGAGCATTCCGGGTCGACATACCCATTTTGCCATCGATTACGCCGGGACCGAAACCTCTTCGGTCAAGCACGACCTGTGCCTGCATGATCGGCCGCTCTTCGGTGTCGGCTATTGTATCGGGAGTGGTCGCCCCTGCCATGTCACCGTTTGGCGATACACCTTCGCCGTCGGCACCCATCTGCGCACCGTCGCGCTGAACAGAACTATAGGCATCGTCGTTTGACGCCATGCTGTCTGCGTAATTGTCGTCACCGTAAGTTTCATATCCGAAGTCATCGGACGGAGCCGCCGCGGTGGTTTCTGTGTCGGTTTCGGCATTGTCGGTGCCGTTCAATCCACATGCAACGAGCGGCAGAGCGGCGATAAGGGCGAAGAATTTGCGTGACATAGCGGGAACCTCAAACTGGCGACTGAGCGGAGCGCTCTTCCCATCACCAACTCACAGAACACGAATTCTTTCCATTGCCGCAGCAGTTTACTCTCCGAAGAGCCAGAAGTGGTGCATGAAATACGTCTCCCGAGCGAGGAACTGCGCCTTTGCGCCGAACGAACGGTAGCGTGTTGTCGGCGTGGCGCTCGGCTGCGCATCCATTCCGATTGCGCCCGCCATTTCCATCGCGCGTCGCATGTGCAGCGGGTCTGACACGATGATGGCATTGCTTAGTCCGGCGTCACGCATCACCAACTGCGCCTCCACCAGATTATGCATGGTGGTGAACGATTCGGTCTCGATCAGGATATCCTCTGCGCGGACACCTGCGGCGAGCGCCATTGCGCGGGCCGCTTCGCTTTCGGCAGCCGTATTGCCGTCTGCCTGTGCGCCGGTGAAGAGAAGGCGGGGAGCCCGCCCCTGTTCATACAGATCGATGCCGTGGGCAATGCGTTCGCGAAAAACGGGCGAAGGCGTATCGCCATCAACTGCTGCGCCAAGCACGATCGCGACGTCTGCACGGGCGGTGGGCACCTCTTCCGGACCGGCGCCGATCCAATATGCAACCGCGCCGAACCAGCCCATCAGCGCCGGTACGACGGCGCGGGCTATCTTCATTTCATGGCTTTCGCAAAGGCCTCGACAGCGGCGACTTCATCCCCTCCCCACACGGCATGGCTGACCGCGAGAAAATCTGCGCCAGCCTTCACCAGCGGTGCGCAATTGTCTGGCGTGATGCCGCCGATTGCCACGCAGGGAATTTCAAACAGGCCACTCCACCATTCGAGCAGTTCCAGGTCGGGCCGGTGTTCGCTTGCCTTCGTTTCACTGGGAAAAAATGCGCCGAATGCGACGTAGTCTGCACCAGCTTCGCCCGCATCCATCGCAAGATGGCGGCTGTCATGGCAGGTGACGCCAATCTGCACATCCCGGCCAAGTTCTTCACGCGCATCACGCAGGTCAAGCTTGCCCTCCGGACCGTCGCCCTGGCCAAGATGAACCCCGTCCGCCTTGAGCCGCTTCGCCAGCGAAACCGAATCGTTGACTACAAAGCCCACGTCATGCGCGGCGCAGATTTCCTGCAGCGGCGCAGCCAGTCTCGCCGCATCATGCGGTTCTACGCCCTTCACGCGGAATTGAAACGCTGTTGCCAGTCCCTTGCTAGCGACCAGCGCCCGTTCGAGCCGCTGGGGAAAATCACCGCCCACATCGAGCGGTGAAATCAGGTAAAGCTGGCAATCACTCATCGGTTCGCGATCAGCAAACCGACGCTTCGCAGATCGCATCGATGGCCTTGCCAAGTTCTGCGTCGAATTCCGCTTCGCTCTGGTCGGCACGCAGGTTCTGCAACAGGGCGCGGCTGAAGCTGGCGATCATGCCCGGGTTCTTGGCGAGTTCACGGCACGCATCTTCTGTGGAATATCCACCCGACAGCGCCACCACTCTCAGCACCTTGGGATGGGCGATCAAATCGCCGTAGAGGCCGTCAGTCGCAGGAATGGATAGCTTCAGCATGACTTGCTGGTCGCCGGGCAGCGCATCAAGATGCTTCAGGATCTCCGCCTTCAGAATTTCCTCGCCTTCAGCGCGGTCCTTTGCCGTGATATCATATTCCGGTTCAAGAATTGGCATGAGCCCCGCGTCGATAATCTGCATCCCGACTGCGAATTGCTGGGCAACGATTGCGCCGATACCGATGGGATTTGCAGATTTGATGACGGAGCGCATCTTCGTCCCGAACATGCCCTTGGCGACGGATTTTTCCAGCAGAGCAGGCAGCTTGTCTAGCGGCTTCATCAATTGCACGCCGTTCGCCTCGTCCATCAGGCCCTGATCGACCTTGATGAAAGGCACAACGCCGCGTTCCTTCAGTGCGTCGGCCGTCGACTTGCCATCAACTTCTCCGTCCATGGTCCTCTCGAACAGGATCGCGCCGAGAATCTTCCCGCTCGCAAAGCTGGGCGACGTGATCACGCGGCTGCGCATTTCGTGGATCTTGGCGAACATTTCATCATCGCCAGACCACTCGCTATCTTCCACCCCGTATCCGCGCAAAGCCTTCGGCGTCGAGCCGCCCGATTGATCAAGCGCTGCGATAAAGCCGTTTCCGGTGGCGATCTTGGCAGTCATTTCGGCGGTATTCATCAGGTGCTCCCTCATCCGATTCATTGTATGGCTTTTGCTCCTATGCCGCGCGTCTTGCCAGTGCAACCGGCAGGGCATAATCACTCTGCTCCCTCGGGCTTGGTAACCGCTTGCAATAGAGCCGCGAACTGCCCTGCGTCCCTGCAACAGGAGCGAGATATGCCGCTTAGTGATTTACAACAAAGCATCTGCGACAGCGCCGAAATCGACTTTTCCGACCTGAAAGCCGTGTTGGTCAATGCGACGCTGAAGCATCCATCGCAGCCTTCCCACACCGACACATTGCTGGATGTGGTGGCAGAGATTTTCGCCAATCAGGGCGTTGGCGTAAAGCGGCATCGGCTTTCGGAATATCACCTTGCACCGGGCGTCTATCCGGACATGACCGAGCACGGGTGGAACCGCGATGACTGGCCCCGCATTTCTCCCGATATTTTTGAAGCGGATATCGTGATCCTGGGCACACCCATCTGGCTGGGTGAGAAAAGCTCCATCGCGCAGGCCTTCATAGAAAAACTCTATGCCCATTCGGGAGAGACCAACGACAAGGGCCAGTACGCCTTTTACGGCAAGGTCGGGGGCTGCGTGATCACCGGCAACGAGGATGGTATTAAACATGTCGCCATGGGCGTGCTTTATTCAATGCAGCATGTCGGTTTCACCATTCCGCCCCAGGCAGATTGCGGCTGGATCGGGGAAGCGGGGCCTGGTCCGTCATACGGCGATGAACTGGACGATGGCAGCAGGGCAGGCTTCGCCAATGAATTCACCCAGCGCAACACAACTTTCATGGCATTCAACCTGCTCCATGCAGCGCGGATGCTGAAAGATCAGGGCGGTTATCCGGCGGTGGGCAATGTTCGTGAGCAATGGGATGCCGGCTGCAAGCCCGGTTGGCCGAATCCCGAGCACCGCTGAGCCGTCAATGCGGCTTCTTGAGCGCCGGGACGAGATTGATCGCGATGGACACGCGTGTCCCCAGGCCGTGAAATGGCCGCACAGCATGTTGCAGCCAGCTCGGGAACATCACGATCATGCCGGTTTGCGGGCGGATTGAGATCTCACTCGGCATCGCAGTCCCGTCTGCATCAATCATTCGCAGATCGGGCGCGGTCATGCGGACCATTGGCATTCGCGGATCGAGCAATTGCAGCTCTCCGCCCAGCGCCGGATCATCGTCACCATCATACCCATCGTCGATGTAGGCGACGGCCGACCAGAAACTGCCCGGGTGGGTGTGATACTGATTGGCGTTGCCTTTCTGGCTGACATTGGCCCACATTTCCGGGACCCAGCCAAAACGGCTTTCGCTAAGGTTCTTGACCTGAGGACTCTTGGCATCCAGCGTCGCTTCGTCTGCCATGGTCATGGCTTTGAATGCCAAAGCCTTGGCCGCTTCCCCGCCCCAATCGATCATCTGGGTATTGGAATGCCATCCGCCCAGATTGCTGATCGAAATGCCCTTCGTATCACGCCGCATTTCCGCGTCGATCGCATCGCGCAGCATCCCGATACCCGCCGCGCTCTGCAGCCGGTCTATGATGAAGGGCGTTGCGAAAAGATGGCGGGTTTCAGGCATGATCCTATGCGGTGAGTGCGGCTACGCCTGGCAGTTCCTTGCCTTCCATCCATTCGAGGAAAGCGCCGCCCGCGGTTGAAATATATGTCAAATCATCGGCCACACCAGCGTGAACCATCGCCGCGACAGTGTCTCCGCCGCCTGCGACAGAAATTAGCGAGCCGTCCTGCGTCAACGCCGCTGCTGTCTTGGCGAGCGCCACAGTGGCCTCGTCGAATGGCGGCGTTTCGAATGCGCCGAGCGGACCGTTCCAGACCAGCGTCGCGCAAGTCTTCAGCACATCGCCGAGCGCCTCTGTCGCCTGCGGTCCGATATCGAGGATCATCTCGTCGGCTGCCACTTCGTGCACATTGCAGGTGCGCAGGCTAGGCGGATTGGCGGCAAACTCCTTCGCCACCACCACATCGTAGGGCAGATGGATGGTGCAGCCCGCCTCGTCAGCAGCGTCCATGATGGTGCGCACAGTATCGGTCAAATCATGCTCACACAGGCTATTGCCGACATCGACGCTGTTCGCCGCAAGGAAGGTGTTGGCCATCCCGCCACCGATCACCAGGTGCTGCACCTTACGGCTGAGGTTTTCGAGCACGGCCAGCTTGGTGGAAACCTTGGCCCCTCCCACCACCGCAACAACCGGCGGCTTGGGGGTGCCGAGCGCTGCGTCCAGCGCCTTCAGTTCCTTCTCCATCGCGCGGCCCGCATAGGCCGGCAGGAGATGCGCCAACCCTTCCGTGCTCGCATGGGCGCGGTGCGCGGCGGAGAAGGCATCATTGACATAAAAATCGCCGTGAACCGCGATGTTCCGCGCAAAATCGGGATCATTCGCTTCCTCGCCCGGCCAGAAACGCGTGTTCTCGAGAAGGCCGATATCGCCTGCCCGAAGAATATCGACAGACTGCCCGACGATTGGCCCGGAGACCTCGGGAATGAACATGATCTCGCGGTCGAGCACGCGTTCGAGGTCGCCCTGCACCATGCTCAGTGACATGGTGGAATGACGGTCACCCTTGGGTCGCCCGTAATGCGCAAGCAACAGCACTTTCGCGCCGCGGTCCGCCAGCTCCAGTATAGTTGGCGCGACTGCGGTAACGCGCGTCAGATCGCTCGCCCGCCCGTCTTTCATCGGCAGGTTGAGATCAACGCGGACCAGGGCACGCTGGCCGGTCAGATCCTGCGGCAGGTCGTCGAGGGTCTTGAACGCGGCCATACGAGCCTCCTTGGCTAGGTTGGTATTAGAGGAACTTCGCCATGACACCGGCAGTGTCGATCATGCGATTGGAGAAGCCCCATTCGTTGTCGTACCAGCTGACCACGCGGCACAGCTTGCCTTCCAGCACGGCGGTTTCCAGCGAATCCACGGTGGAGCTGGCCGGGTGGTGGTTGAAGTCGCTGCTGACGAGCGGCTTGTCGGTGTAGTCGAGCACGCCCTTCATTGCGCCTTCGGCCGCAGCCCTCAGCGCGGAGTTCATTTCTTCCGCCGTTGTGTCGCGCTTCGGCGTAAAGACCAGATCGATCAGTGACACGTTCGGCGTCGGCACACGGACAGAGCTTCCGTCCAGCTTGCCTGCCAATTCCGGCAGCACCAGGCCCACGGCACGGGCTGCGCCGGTGGTGGTGGGGATCATGTTCTGCGCCCCGCCGCGCGCACGGCGCATGTCGGAATGCATCTGATCGAGCATGCGCTGATCGTTGGTGTAGGAATGGATCGTGGTCATGAACCCGCGCTCAATCCCCACGGCATCGTTCAGCACCTTGGCCACAGGGGAAAGGCAGTTGGTGGTGCAGCTGGCGTTGGAGACGATTACATCGTCTGCAGTCAGCACTTCGTGGTTTACGCCGTAAACGATAGTCGCGGTGACTTCCTTCGCGGGGGCGGAGATCAGCACTCGCTTGGCGCCGGCATCCAGATGCGGAACGCAGGCAGAATGGCTTTGGAAGAATCCGGTGCACTCCAGCACGATATCCACGCCCATCTTGCCGTGCGGCAAGTTGCCGGGATCGCGTTCACTGGTGACAGCAATCCGCTTGCCATTCACGACCAGATCATTGCCATCAACCTCCACCGTACCGGGGAAGCGGCCGTGCGTGCTGTCAAAACCGAACAGCAGGGCATTGGCGTTGGTATCCGCCAGATCATTGATCGCCACCAACTCCAGATCATGATCGTCACGTTCCAGAATTGCGCGGGCCACAAGCCGGCCGATACGTCCGAAACCGTTGATCGAAACTTTCGTCGCCATGAGAGAAACTCCTGCTTATCCGTTGAGATGTTTGGTGATTTTAGGAACAATCGCGTCCGCTGTAAGGCCGAATTTTTCGAACAATGCCGGTGCTGGGGCAGATGCCCCAAAGCGGTCGATACCGAAATTCAGCCCGTCCGTGCCGGTGTATCGTTCCCACCCGAAAGTGGTGCCAGCTTCGATCGATACCTTCAGTACATTGGTGGGCAACATATCCGCCTTGTAGGCTGCATCCTGCTCGTCGAAAAGTTCCGTGCACACCATTGATACCACATCGGCACCAATGCCCTGCTTTTCCAGTTCATCGGCGCATTCCAGTGCGAGCGAAACTTCGGAACCTGTGGCGATGAGAACCACACCGCGTTTTGCGCCGGCCCGCTTCAGGCGGTAGGCACCGAAGCTGCACATATCGGTTTCATCCGGTGCATTGCGGACCTGCGGCAGGCCCTGGCGGCTGAGCGCGATCACGCTGGGACGGTCAGACTGCTGCAAGGCAATTTGCCAGCATTCGGCGGTTTCCACGCGGTCTGCGGGCCGCATGACAAGCACATTGGGCATCGCGCGAAGGCTCTGCAAATGTTCGATTGGCTGATGGGTAGGCCCATCTTCGCCAAGACCGATGGAATCGTGCGTCATCACATATACTACGGGGCACTGCTGCAACGCCGAAAGCCGGATTGCCCCGCGCGCATAATCGGTGAAAATCAGGAAGGTACCGCCATAGGCTATGATACCACCATGCAGCGCCATACCGTTCATTGCTGCGGACATGCCGAATTCGCGGATCCCGTAGTAGACATAGCGCCCGCCATAATTCGCAGCCGTCATCGGCTCCGTCGCGGCAGTTTTCGTGTTGTTCGATCCGGTCAGATCAGCGCTTCCGCCGATCATTTCGGGAAGCAGCGGGGTGAGCACGTCCAGCGCCATTTCACTCGCCTTGCGTGTGGCAACCTTCTGCGGTTCTTCGAGCCATTTGCGGAAAATCTTGGTAGCTTTGCCCTCGTCACGAAGCTGACCCGCCATGCGGCGCGTAAATTCAGCCTTGTGCGCAGAGGCATCGAGCCGGCCTGCCCAATCGCGGTGCGCCTCCTTGCTGCGCTCGCCCGTGGCGCGCCATGCTTCCAGCACATCGCCAGGAATCACGAATGGATCGTGCTTCCAGCCCAGTTCCTTGCGCGCGGCAGCGATTTCGTCTTCGCCCAGCGGAGCGCCATGCACGCCGCTGGTGCCGCCCTTGTTGGGTGCGCCCTTGCCGATCACGGTGGTGCATTGGACCAGCGAAGGCTTGCCCGTTTCGGCAACCGCTTCGTCCAGCGCACGGCGAATGTCGGCCGGATCATGGCCATCGCAGTAAGCGACATGCCAGCCGGTTGCCCGGTAGCGCGCAGGAATGTCTTCGGAAGAAGACAGGCCAACAGCGCCGTCGATCGTAATGTTGTTGTCGTCCCACAGCACGATCAGGCGGCCAAGCTGGTGATGCCCGGCAAGTCCGATTGCCTCGTGATTGATGCCTTCCATCAGGCAGCCATCACCGGCGACAACCCAGGTGCGGTGATCGACCAGATCATCGCCAAAGACTGCATTCAGGTGTCGTTCCGCCATGGCCATGCCTACTGCCATCGCCAGACCTTGACCCAGCGGGCCGGTAGTGGCCTCCACCCCGTCCAGCAGGAAGTTTTCCGGATGGCCTGCGCACGGACTGCCCAATTGGCGGAAATTCTTGATGTCTTCCATTGTCGGCGCGGCATAGCCCGACAAATGAAGGAGCGAATAGATCAGCATTGAACCATGGCCGGCGCTGAGCACGAACCGGTCCCGGTCGGCCCAGTCAGGGGCGGCAGGATCAAACTTCAGATATTCGGACCACAGCACGGTTGCCACATCGGCCATGCCCATCGGCATTCCGGGGTGCCCGGAATTGGCCGCCTGCACCGCATCCATCGACAGGGCGCGGATGGCATTTGCCATATCGGAAAAACGTGTCTGCTCGTCGCTCATTCTTTGCTCCATGCGCCCCGCACTGGCGGGCGATTCGGTTGGAGGCTGTGTGGTGGTGGCTGACCGCGAGGTCAAGCAACTCGCCAGCCTTGCGCGCACGCCACGTGTCTCCCGAGCGAGGATTATTCACAGCTTTACCGGTTAAGGCTTTGCCGCAGCGCAGAACTTGGCTAATCTTGGGCGTATGGAAGGTGATCGCACGGCGGACCGGGTTGCGAAGGCAATTGTCCGGATCGACACGGCAGCAAGCCGTATAGCGGCTGCCGCTGGCGCGCGCGATTCTGTCCAAACCGGCCGCGATCCTGAGCTGGAGGCACGCTACGCCGAACTCCAGCGGGAGGCAGGCGAAGCTCTCCAACAGCTCGACAAGTTAATCGGGACACTGGAGCGATCATGAGCAACGTAACGCTTGAAATCGTCGGTCGCCGCTACACCATCGCCTGCGCGGAAGGCGAAGAAGCGCACATCGAAATGCTGGGCGCTTCCATCGATAAGAAGCTGTCACAGCTCGATAATCTGACAAATCAGTCACCAGAACGCGTGCTTTTGTATGCCGCGCTGTTGCTCGCAGACGAGCTGCATGAAACGAACGCAGCTGATCCTGCAATAGGCGAAGAAAGCGCAGAACAGCTCGAAATCTTTGGCCGACAAGCTTGAAAGCGTTGCAATGCAGCTTGAGACTGGGCCGACAGACGCCTAGATAGGTGTCGGCGGGACTGCCCGGCACGAGCTGCATGAATATCCCTGAGGCTATAACCATTCCTAGGGAGCTGTCCCTACTGGAGTCACGGGTTCGTCCTGGCGGCTCTGGATATACGGCGCCCACCTGACGTTTTGTCGTCAGAGGATTTTCCGGCAAACGACCCATGGTGGTTCCGCCACTACCATTGTTGCTATCGCGCAGGATCATGTCCGACATTTCCAAGACCAAGGCCAAGCTGCGCACAAACCTGCGCAAGGAACGGCGCGAACACGCCGCCAATCTGCCCCCGCAGGTTAGCGCGCTGGTTTTTCGCAGGCCGCCCGCGCCGGTTTTGGAACTGGTGCCAGAAGGCGCTGTCGTCGGCCTGTATCACGCGGCAGCTTTTGAAGCGCCGGCGACGGGTTACGCGCGGTTCTTCTTGGAGGCGGGGCACAGCGTTGCCCTTCCCCGCGTCGACACAGCGAACGCCTCCATGAAATTCCACACGCACACAGACCCTTTCGGCCAGACCGATCTGGAGGAGGGCTTCAAAGGCATCATGCAACCGAGGGCTGACGCACCCGTCGCAATGCCGAAGGTGCTTTTCGTCCCTGTTGTCGGCTTCACTGAAAACGGGCATCGCTTGGGGCAAGGCGGCGGGTTCTATGACCGCTACCTAGCCGAACATCCTGACATTACGGCTTTGGGCCTCGCGTGGGATGTTCAGAAAGTCGACGAGTTGCCCTTGGAAGATCACGATATGCCGCTCACCGCCATCATCACCCCCACCCGAATTTACGGACCATTTTGATGCGCACCGAACCGACCTTACGAATTCCCTTCGGCATCCTGGGCTTGTGCGCCGCGCTGACGATCTATGCGGTCGTCATCGCGCGTTACGTGCCTGAACTGATCGGCGGCTGGCACGGCGCATTTCAGGCAATCGTCTACCTGATCCTGGGCATCGTATGGTTGCTGCCGCTCAGACGCTTCCTGATCTGGATGGAAACGGGCCGCTGGGGCTAGGCAAGCGCGCCAAGTCCCTCGCGCCAGTCATTCGGTAAGGGAACCGGGCGGCGCGTATCCCGATCGACATAGACATGAATGAAATGCCCTTCTGCAGCGGCTTCATCACTGCCTTCGGCAAATATCCCGACTTCGTACCGGACGCTTGATGTGCCAAGCCTGGCCACGCGCACACCCACCTCTACCGTTTGCGGGAAGGAAAGCGGCGCAAAATACCGGCATGATGTTTCAACCACCAGGCCGATCATCGGGCTGTTTTCGATGTCGAGCAGACCGCGTGCGACAAGTTCCGCATTTACGGCGGTATCGAACCACGAATAATAAACGACGTTATTGACGTGCCCGTAGACGTCGTTGTCCGCCCAGCGGGTGGGTATCAAGCGGAAGGCGTGATAGGCAGAGCGCGGGCGCGGCGCTTCGCGGCTCATAGCGCGGCCTCATACATGCGCCGCGCGTCTTCGCGGGTGATGGGCAGCGGGTTGTTCATCAGGAGGCGTTCCTGCTTCATCGCTTCGTCCGCCAGCAGGTCTAGCGCGTCGGCGCCCACGCCAACATCGACAAGCCTTGGGCTGAGGCCGGTCTGTTCGGTGATGGTGCGCATTGCCTCCACGAAGGCCTGAGCCTGCGCCTGTGTGCCCTGCCCGGCCAGCGACGGATCAATCTCCACCGCCAGCTCCGCATACATCTCGCGCGCCGCAGGCATGTTGTGCGCCATGACCTGCGGCAACATCAGCGCGTTGGAAAGGCCGTGCGGCACATGGAAATGCCCCCCCAGCGGATAGGCGAGCGCGTGGACGCCCGCGCAAGGCGCATTGGCGAAGGCGAGGCCTGCCAGATAACTGCCGCGAAGCATTGCATCTCTCGCAGCCAGATCATCGGGTTGATCGCAAGCACGCGCGATATTTCCGGCAAGCAATCGCAGTGCCTCCTTCGCAAGCACATCCGACAAAGGATTTTTCAGCCGCTTCGTGGTGAAAGCCTCAATTGCATGGACCATCGCATCGATGCCTGTCGCTGCAGTCACGTGGCGTGGCAGGCCGGCGGTGAGAGAGGCATCCAGCACTGCCCAGTCAGCATAGAGCGCCGGGGCGACTATCCCCTTCTTGCTTGTTTCTCCGACGGTCAAAATGCTGATCGGTGTCGCTTCCGATCCTGTTCCGGCGGTGGTGGGCACAAGCACCAGCGGCACGCTCTGCCCCTTCGCCAGATCAACGCCGTATATCGCGCCAATATCGTCGCCAGAGCCGAGCAGATAGGCGGCAGCCTTTGCGACATCCATCGGACTGCCGCCGCCAAACCCGATGACGCAGGTCGCACCGATTTCCTGCCCGAGCGCGAGCGCGTCCAATACGCTTTCCTCGGTTGGATCTTCGCGCACGTCGTCAAATATTGCGACGTCTCTAGCTGCCAGACCGTCCAGCGCAGCGTCCGTCAGCCCGAGCCCGCGCAGATTCGCGTCGGTCACAAACAAGACCGGTCCCGGAGGCAATAGCGTGTCCAGATCGGCGCTGCTGCCGATGCCAGATCGAATGCGCGGACCGGGATGAAAACTGAATGAAGTGCTCATCCCGTCAGCTTTGCGCAAGCTGACGGCCCGGCGCAAGCTCTGGCGGCGCGCCCGCGCGGTTTCTGCGCTATTCCTAACGAAAGAAAAGTTCCCAAGTGGCGCGAGTGACGGGACTCGAACCCGCGACCCTCGGCGTGACAGGCCGATACTCTAACCAACTGAGCTACACCCGCGCATTTAAGCGGCTCTAGCGCCTCTTGGGAGCCGCGCATCTAGTGTAGGCCCGATAGGCTGTCAACACACTGCACGCGCCTTTTTATCTTACTTCGATTAACCGGCCAGAATCGTTGCCGGAGCCTCGATGCGCTTCTTCACTTCCTGCACGAAAGCTGCGGCGTCATAACCATCCACTACGCGGTGATCACAGCTGATGGAAATGTTCATCAGCTTGCGCTTCTCGATACGCTCCTGACCATCTGAACCAGTTACGAACATGGGCCGCTCGACAATGCGATTCGGGCCGATGATGGCGACTTCGGGGCGATTGATCACCGGCGTAGTGGCAACGCCGCCAAGCGGGCCGAGCGAGGTGATGGTGAGCGTGGAGCCCGACAATTCCTGCGAAGTTGCACTCCCGCTGCGCGCCGCCTCAGCCAAGCGGCCGATTTCATTGGCAAGCTGCCACAGGTTCTTGGCGTGCGCGTCGCGGATTACCGGCACCATCAGCCCGTTATCGGTCATGGTGGCCATGCCCAGATGCACGCTGCCATGACGCGTCACGATCTTTGCCTCATCATCGAAACGTGCGTTGATCATGGGGAAGTCAGGAATGGTCCTGCAGATCGCCGCGATGAGCAGCGGAAGCATCGTCAGCTTCGGCTTGTCACCCTTGTTCGCGTTAAGCTGTGCACGGGTGTTCTCCAATTCGGTGACATCGCATTCCTCCACATAGGTGAAATGCGGAATATTGCGCTTTGCGGCCGCCATGTTCTCGGCAATGCGTTTTCGCAGGCCGATGACCTTGATTTCTTCGTCCGCTCGCGTTGCACCGGAACCAGCATAGCCGCCTGAGTAAGAGATAAATGCGTCGAGGTCCGCATGGCGCACCCGGCCATCCTCATGCGGCTTTACCTGCGACAGATCGACGCCAAGATCCTTGGCGCGGGCGCGTACTGCGGGCGTGGCGAGGACCTTTTGACCGCTCGGCTGCGGACTTGGCGAAGGTGCTGGGGCAGGCGTGGGAGCAGGCTCCGGAGCTTTTTCCGGCGCGGCCTTTGCGGCATCTTCCTGGTCGGAGGCATCGGGGGTTTCCACCTCGATACGCTTTGCTACCTCGGGAGATTTTGGAGCGGGTGCTTCGTCAGCATCCGCCTCCTCGCCGTGATCGGGCAATTCGCCTTCGACTTCGATGACGACCAGCGGCGAGCCGATGGCTACCATGTCGCCTGCTTCGCCTGCGATTTCAACGATGATCCCTGTGACGGGGCTTTCCATCGGCATCGTGGCCTTGTCCGTCATCATGTCGACGAATTCTTCGTCTTCCTCGACGCGGTCACCGACCTTTTTGTGCCAGGCGACGATTTCCGCCTCTGTGATGCCTTCGCCGATATCCGGCATGGGGTGTGTATATTTTGCCATAGCGTTACTCGCTCAGGATCTTGTCGATGGCCTCGCCAATGCGGACAGGACCGGGGAAATAAGCCCACTCTAGGCTGTGCGGATACGGCGTGTCGAAACCGGTGACACGCTCCACCGGAGCTTCGAGGTGGTAGAAACAGCGTTCGGTAACCAGCGCGGAAAGTTCTGCGCCGAAGCCGGATGTGCGGGTTGCCTCATGCACGATGAGGCAGCGGCCGGTGCGCTTTACCGATGCCTCGATTGCCTCAATATCGAGCGGCACCAGCGTGCGAAGGTCGAGTATTTCGGCCTCCACGCCTTTTTCGCGGCAGACGCTCTCGGCCACATGGACCATCGTGCCGTACGCCAGCACTGTCAGCTGATCGCCCTGCGTAACCGTGCGCGCCTTGCCGAGAGGGATCTTGTAATACCCGTCAGGCACCTGCGCATCCTCGCGGCCCTTCCAGTTTTTCGCCGGGCGGTCGTAATAGCCATCGAACGGGCCATTGTAGATGCGCTTGGGTTCAAAGAAGATCACCGGATCATTGTCTTCGATGCAGCTGATCAGCAGTCCCTTGGCGTCGTAAGGCGTCGCCGGGATCACTGTTTTCAATCCGCAGACATGGGTGAAAATTGATTCGGGGCTTTGCGAGTGCGTTTGCCCGCCAAAGATCCCGCCGCCAAACGGGCTGCGCACTGTCATCGGGGCGATAAACTCCGCCGCCGAGCGATAGCGCAAACGCGCTGCTTCGCTGATCAGCTGATCAAGGCCGGGATAGATGTAATCGGCAAACTGGATTTCCGGCACGGGGCGCAGGCCGTAGGCGCCCATGCCCACCGCAACGCCGATAATGCCGCACTCGGAAATGGGCGTGTCGAACACGCGGGTTTTGCCGTGCTTTTCCTGTAATCCGGCGGTGCAGCGGAACACCCCGCCGAAATAGCCGATGTCTTCGCCCAGCAAGGTTACATCGGGATCGCGAGTGAGCATGACATCGAGCGCGGAATTGATCGCCTCAATCATGTTCATGTGGCGCGTTTCGCCAGCTTCATCCGTCGCGGGGGCTTCTGCGCAGAGTGTTTCAGTGCTCATGATTTCGGCCTCCCTTCCGGCCATTTGATGGCGCGTTCGCGAATGGCCTGCTCAGCCTGCTCTTTCAGGTTCCAGGGTAATTCTTCGAACACATCTTCGAACATGGTGTGGAAGGGGTGATGCAGGCCGTGGCCAAGAATGCCGTTCTTCTCGGCATTTTTCTGCGCTGTCTTGACCATTACATCCAGCTCAGCATCCTGCTCGGCATCGCGTTCCTCATCCCACTCGCCCAGTGCGATCAGGTGATTTTTCAGGCGGTTCACAGGATCACCCAGCGGCCATTCGGCCTGTTCGTCGGCGGAGCGATAGGCGGAAGGATCATCCGACGTGGAATGCCCTTCAGCGCGGTATGTGAAATGCTCGATCAAGGTCGGCCCGCCGTTGGAACGCGCGCGGTCAGCCGCCCAGCGCTCTGCCGCATAAACAGCCAGCGGATCATTCCCATCCACCCGCAGCCCGGCAATACCGTAACCGACAGCGCGCGCGGCGAAGGTGGCCCGTTCACCGCCTGCGAAACCGGAGAAGCTGCTGATCGCCCACTGGTTGTTCACCACATTGAAAATGACGGGCGCGTTGTAAACGGTGGCAAAAGTCATGGCCGAGTGGAAGTCGCCTTCCGCCGTGCTGCCTTCGCCCACCCATGTGGCCGCGATACGCGAATCGCCCTTGCTGGCGCTGGCCATTGCAAAACCTACGGCCTGAGGAAGCTGCGTCGCCAGATTTCCGCTGATCGTGAAGAAGCTCAGCCGCTTTGAACAATACATGATCGGCAGCTGACGGCCCTTCAGCTTGTCACCCTTGTTGGAGTAAATCTGGTTGATCATCTCCTCCAGCTCATACCCGCGCGCAATCAGACAGCCCTGCTGGCGGTATGATGGAAAGATCATGTCATCGGCGGCAAGTGCGTGGGTGGCGCAGACCGAAGTCGCCTCTTCGCCTGTGCACTTCATGTAGAAGCTGGTCTTGCCCTGCCGCTGGGCGCGGTACATGCGCATGTCGAATGCGCGCACCAGCGCCATTTCGCGCAGCATGGTCCGCAAGGTATCCGGCGACAGACGCGGGTCCCACGGGCCATGCGCCTTGTCGTCATCGCCAAGCACACGGACGAGATCATCGCACAGCGGGTGCGTGGCCTTCGCATCGCAAACCTCGTCCGGCCGAGGCTGCTCCCCTGCCGCAGGGATTGTCAGATGGCTGAAATCGACCGCATCGCCGGGGCGATAATGCGGTTCCGGCACATGCAGTTCGAGCGGCGGTCTGTTGCCGCCTGTCCCGTCCTTCGCTGTAGCCATTTGCGCTCTCCCGGTTGGTTACATTGGCGGAATAATATTTTATCCGCCGGGAATTATATTAGTTTCGTGTGAAACCGTCAATCATCAGCACGACTACACCGCTACGGGTGCCTTGAGCGCTGCCTGAGGTTCGTAATCACGCACTTCAAAATCTTCAAAGCGGTAATCGAAAATCGACTCCGGTTGCCGGACCAGAGCAAGGCGCGGTTCACCAGCCGGCTCCCGCTGCAACTGCGCCTCAACCAGATCGGTGTGGTTGAGATACAAATGGGTATCGCCCCCGCTCCAGACCAGCTCGCCCGGCTTCAAAGCGGTTTGCGCAGCCATCATGCGGGTCAGCAATGCGGCACCGACCAGGTTGAAGGGCAATCCAAGGGCGACATCACAGCTGCGCTGATACAGCAGGCAGTTGAGGCGCGCATTATCACCCTCCCCGGCAACATGGAACTGATAGGTTTTGTGGCACGGCGGCAGCGCCATCCGGTCAAGCTCAGCCACATTCCACCCTTCGATAATATGCCGCCTGCTACCAGGATTGGTCTTCAGGCTTTCAACGACCTGTGCCACCTGATTGATACCGGGACCCTTCTGATATTTGCCATCCGGCCCGTATTCGTATGTCGGCCAATCGACCCATTGTTTGCCGTAAACAGGTCCAAGATCGCCCCAATTGCGCGCAAAAGCGGAATCTTCCACGATCCGCTTTTCAAAGTCATCCTGGGATATTTCCTCGCCCGTCGACTGACGATATTTCTTCAGCGGCCAGTCAGTCCATATCCTGACGCCGTCCTTCAGCAGTGGCCGAATATTTGTGCTACCGGTCAGGAACCACAGCATCTCTCTGGCCGCAGCCTTCCAAAATACGCGTTTGGTCGTCAGCAGCGGTATGCGATCATCCGCAAGGTCGAAACGAAGCATGGTGCCGAACACGGAACGTGTGCCTACGCCGGTCCTGTCCATGCGCTCATCACCATGCGTCCAGATATGGCGCATCAAATCGAGATATTGCCATTCGGGATGGCGGCTTTTGTCGGTCATGCCTGCCCTGCTAACACCACACACAAGGCCGCGCCACTGTCACAATTGGTGGTATTTCTTGTACCATTCGACAAAGCGCGGAATGCCAACGTCAATCGAGGTTGTCGGCTGGTAGCCCAGATCGCGCTGGATCGCATCGATATCGGCATAGGTGCGCGTCACATCTCCCTTTTGCATCGGCTGCCAGTCGATTGTGGCCTTGGCACCGCAGGCATCCTCGAGCAGTTCGATCACGCGGGTGAGCTTTTCGGATCGGTGGTTGCCGATGTTGTAAATGGCATGGGGTTTGACGGACCCGCCCGCCTTTTCTGCGCCATCGTCGGCGGGAGGATGATCCAGAGAGGCTATCACGCCTGCGATAATATCATCGATGAAAGTGAAATCGCGCCACATCTCGCCCTTGTTGAATACAGGGATCGGCGTTCCGGCCAGAATCTTGCCGGTGAAAATCCACAGCGCCATGTCAGGCCGCCCCCATGGGCCATACACCGTGAAAAAGCGGAGCCCCGTTAGCGGAATACGGTACAGATGCGCGTAGGTTTCGCTCATCAATTCATCCGCCTTTTTGGTGGCGGCATACAGGCTGACGGGATGGTCCGCACGGTCGTCCACGCTGAACGGCAGCTTGTCATTGCCGCCATAAACGGAGCTGGAGCTGGCGTAGACCATATGTGCGACGTTGCGGTGCCGCGCGATTTCGAGCATATTGGCATGGCCGACAAGGTTGGATTGCACATAGGCTGCGGGGTTTTCCAGCGAGTATCGCACCCCCGCCTGCGCGCCGAGGTGGACGATCGAATCAAAACGCTCCCCATCCAGCGCTGCGGTGAGCGCGGCCATGTCTGAAAAATCGAGCTGGTGGAAAGTGAAGTCGCCGCCCGCATCACGCACTTCGGCAAGGCGGGCGTGCTTCAGCGCCGGATCATAGTAATCGTTGCAATTGTCGATTCCGATGACGGAATCGCCGCGCGCCAGAAGCCTCCGCGCCAACGCCGCCCCGATAAATCCCGCAGCTCCGGTTATCACCACTCGCATTGCCATCATGTCCCTCTAGTTCCTTGCAGCCATCCTGATGGCAGCGCGGCCCCTGAACGGCAATGGCAACCACGAGTTACTACTTCCCGAAAATCATGGCTTGTCAGAGGGGTCAGGACAGGCTTGCCAGAGCGTATATCCGTCCGTATATCGCCGCCTCTGCCTCGCGGAGCAACGCGCTTCGCTTAGGTTCCGGTCGGGGAGTAGCTCAGCCTGGTAGAGCACTGTCTTCGGGAGGCAGGGGCCGGAGGTTCGAATCCTCTCTCCCCGACCAAAATCGTATTTTTTTCATTTTCTTCAGCACCTTATAGCCTGCTTTTGGGAAATCGGACACACGCTTCTGGTGCGCCCGACTTCCTGACTTACGCGGCCACAAGATCTTGAACCTTGCCTGCCGTTAAGAGCTTAGCTCCTTTGTGGACTCTAGGTCCATGAGCTATCGGATCAGCATTTGAAAAAGCATCCTCTCAACCACTGCCCTTGGTTTCTTAGCAATTGTGAAACCAGCTTCGGCACAAATAGAGACGGCGGATGCTCGTCGCGTCCGACCGCCTCATGGATCGTCCGCCGAACCTATACTGGATTGCCACCCGGCTCATCTCCAGCATTTTACACCGTTGCCTTCCCTGTCCATACCCAGTCGGGGTTGATCTAGCGCAACTCGTCAGCGAAGTTCCACCGTCCGCTCTGGAGACGGCGCGGATAGGCCGGTCCACAAAGTAAGCCGCAAAAAGATCGAAGGTCGCCAGTTTCTGTTGCTTGGTAATTGTCTGCTTGAGGTCCACCTGTGTCTGCCAGAGCGCAGTGCAGTCGTCTGCGAGATCACGGAAGCTCCGTTTGAGCCCTATCGCTGTTCCACTTGCCTGCCTTAGAAAACGGCCTCGAGTTCATCTCGAAGGCTTTGAGTCGAATTGCCTACGAGAACAATGTAACGCTAAAATTTCTCGCGACCTGGCAATCCGTCGGGCAACGCCTTGGTTGAATCGTTAAATGGTTTTCTGCGCGACGAATGTCTGAACACATATTGGTTCTAGTCTTTGGTCGACATCAAGGCAAAAATAGAAGCGTGGAAACAGGAGTATACGAGTGCCGTTCTCACACCTCGATGTGCTGGATGACACCAGCCGAATTTTCTTCATGCCCGGAATTAACTTCGAGCATGAAGGGCAACATTGAACCTCGATAGAAACCGGGGGGGCCGACACAACGCGGCAAGGCTCTAATCCCAGCTGGTGGAAAGCCGGGAATCTTATCAACTAAGCTACGCGCGAACGTTGACTGTAATTGAGAGCTATCCTATCCCGTTACGCCATTAGAGAGTTAGAGGTGCTACTAAGGCAAAAAACAGCTGCACTGCTCGCCTTCGACATCTACGGAATGCCTCTTGCAAGATATCAATGTATTGCAATTTAATCCGCTAAAGTATCGTCTTCAACAGGCCGCGGCCAGGAAGTTCGAAAGCTTGTGCCTAATCAATAAACATGCGCTCTTTGCGGCAGATTGAGCTTGAGCAAGGAGGGAATGATTTCAAGCCCAATAACAATTGTCATATACAGCTTTTATGCTTCGCGGGCTTGTGTTGCGCTAAGAGTCCCACGCTCTTTAGCATGTTAAGGCTTCTAGCAGGACGATGGTCACGTTGATCATTTTGGCGCGGTCTCTGAATATGGACCCGAGACAGAATAGGCAGAAAATTTGGAAGGTTGAATCAAGTTGAAGAAACTGATCGGGAAAATTAGAATCGAACTCTTTGAGCTATTTGGCGGACCCAATTTTCATTCTTTCAAGCGAAAGGAAGTTAAGCAGGACTATGACGGCCTTCTGGCTGATCTTTTTTACTCAAATACCGGAGAACCGGTACACAAGTGGCCTCATTATCTACCGATCTACGAAAAGCTTCTCGAAGATGTGTCTTCGAATATAAAATTTTTGGAGATCGGCGTGTATCGCGGCGGTTCATTGAAACTTTGGCGGGAATATTTCGGACCCGACGCAACGATATTCGGCGTCGATATCGACCCGTCCACCGAGCGACTTGATGGCGTTCACGGTGAGGTAAGGGTCGGCTCTCAGGCAGACCCACAGTTCCTACAAGAAGTAGTCAGCGAAATGGGCGGTGTAGATGTCATTCTTGATGACGGTTCGCACGTCGCTTCACATCAGAAAACCAGTTTCGAGACGCTGTTCCCGCTGCTCAACGAAGGCGGCCTGTATATTATTGAGGACTTACACACATCCTATTGGCCAACATTCGAGGGCGGATTGAAAAAGTCAGGTACTGCGATCGAGTTCTTGAAGGAAAAGATCGACAAGATGCACAAGCACTATTGGAAGGTGGGACACAACACGGCGGACAAAATTCCAAAGATCGAGAGTATTCAGTTTTTCGATTCGATTGCGGCCATCAAGAAGGCCACGCAAAAGCCGCGTTACACCACCATGGTACCCAACGAATCCGCTCCATCCCTAACTAAGGATGCGTGACAGCCCTCGGCAGACAGACCCACCGCCGAATGCAGTAGTGCTGCCCTTTTCCAGAGAAGGGCAGCACACTTTTTACTGCATTGGCCAATCGGCGCGCAATCCAAGAACTCACGATCGAAACTTGCCAGCAGACCTCTCGTCACGCGTTGACGCAGCTTATGTCATACCGAAATTCGGTGATTCGCCCTAGCAGCCCAGCAGATTTTCGAGATATCGACCGTACGAATTCTTGGCAAAAAGCTTGGCGCGCTCGGAAAATTGCTCTTTCGTAATCCAACCTCGATGAAAAGCAATCTCGTCCGGGCTGCCCGCTTGTAGACCCTGACGGTCTTCCAAAGTGCGGACATAGTTACCCGCGTCCAGCAGGCTCGCATGGGTACCTGTGTCCAGCCAGGCAAATCCGCGCCCCATCAGGCTGACTTGCAGAGGGCCATCGTGTAGATAGCTTTCAAGTAATGTCGTGATTTCCAGTTCACCGCGCGGCGAAGGCTTTACTTCAGCGGCGCGTCGCGGCGCACTGCCGTCCAGGAAATAGAGACCGGTCACGGCGAAGTTGGAAGCTGGCACTTCGGGCTTTTCGATGATCGACTTCACCGAACCGTCCTCGGCAAAATCAACAACTCCATACCGTTCGGGGTCAGCCACGCGATAACCGAATACTGTGCCGCCTTCGGTAACATTCGATGCCTGCGTCAGCAGTTGCGGCAAACCATGGCCGTAGAAGATGTTGTCCCCCAGAACCATCGCGGAAGGGGCGCCATCAAGGAAATCTTCGGCCAGCAGATATGCCTGGGCAAGGCCATCAGGAGACGGCTGCTCGATAAAGGTGAAGTCAAGACCCCACTGGCTGCCATCGCCAAGCGTGCGCTGGAACTGCGACTGATCTTCCGGAGTGGTGATAATTGCAATTTCCCTGATTCCCGCCAGCATCAATACGCTGAGGGGATAATAGATCATCGGCTTGTCATAGATCGGCAGCAACTGCTTCGAGACGCCAAGCGTTACGGGGTAAAGCCGGGTGCCGGAACCGCCGGCGAGGATGATACCTTTACGCTGCATTTTCAGTCCTTAATCTTGAATTTCTGCGATTACGCGGCGCAAACCATCGCGCCAATCGGGTCGGTCAATGCCGAATGTTGAAAGTGTGGTGCGGCAATCCAGCCGCGAATTGAGCGGTCGCTGTGCAGGTGTGGGATATGCGCTTGTCGGAATATCCTCCACCTCGCAATCCAGTTTGGCCTGCCTGAAAATCTCCCGGGCGAAATCAGCCCATGAAGCATCGGGCCCACCTGAAAAATGATAAATCCCCGATTTGCCCGCGTCTTCTCGCAACTCGTGGGCAATCGAAAGACATGCGCGTGCGATTGCATCTGCTGGCGTCGGTCCACCGATCTGGTCCGCAACGATGGTAAGGCGATCGCGTTCGGCGCCCAGTCTCAGCATTGTCTTGACGAAATTCGCCCCGAACTCGGAAAAAACCCACGACGTTCGCAGAACGGCATGTGTTCCACCTGCTGCAACAACGCCCTGTTCACCGATCAATTTGGTGCGGCCATAAGCGCCCAGCGGAGCTGTCGCGCCATCCGGCTGGAAGGGGCCATCGCCTGCGCCATCGAACACATAGTCGGTCGAAATGTGAACCAGCGGGATTCCAAGGTTGGCACATGCTCCGGCCATGGCGGTTGGCGAGTGGCCATTGACGGCTTGTGCCTGAACTTCATCGTCTTCAGCGCGATCCACCGCAGTATAGGCGGCCGCATTTATAACGGCCGACGGCTTGCGGTCGAAGATTGCCGCGGCGCATTCGTCGGGATTGCCAAGATCGGCATCCTCTCTGCTCAATGTATCGACACCGCCGATTGCCTGCAGAGATCGCGCGACCTGGCCCGTCTTGCCGAAAACAAGGATCGTCATTTGCAATCAGGCCTTCGTGCCAAGCCGTTGGCCCACGCCCTGGCGTTCCATCAACGGGCGCCACCAATCTTCATTGTCCAGATACCAGCGAACTGTCTTTTCCAGCCCCTCTTCAACCGTGACAGATGGGCTCCATCCCAGTTCTTCACGAATTCGGGTGGGGTCAATCGCATACCGTGCGTCATGGCCAGGGCGATCAGCGACGAAGGTAATCAGTTCTGCGTAAGAGCTACCGTCTATGCGCGGGCGAAGACGGTCAAGGATACCGCAAATGGTCTGGACGAGATGCAGATTGCTACATTCGTTCTCACCGCCGATATTGTAGGTGCGTCCCACCTTCCCCTTCTCAACAACGCGCAACAAGGCGCTGGCGTGGTCTTCAACATAAAGCCAGTCGCGTACGTTGGAACCGTTACCGTAAATAGGCAGCGGTTTGCCGTGCAGCGCATTGATGGTGACGACCGGAATCAGCTTTTCCGGGAAATGGTATGGGCCGTAATTGTTGGAGCAGTTGGTCACAAGAACCGGCAATCCGTAAGTTTCTGCCCATGCACGAACAAGATGGTCGGAACTCGCCTTCGACGCGGAATAGGGGCTGCGCGGATCGTAAGGCGTGTCCTCGGTGAACTGGATTTCAGGATCAGGCGGAAGAGAGCCATAGACCTCATCGGTAGAGATATGATGGAAACGGAAATCAGCCGGCTTGCCCTTTTCCACCCAATAATTGCGCGCCGCTTCAAGCATGTTGAAGGTGCCGCCGATATTGGTCCCGATAAACTCGCCTGGCCCGTCGATCGAACGATCAACATGGCTCTCTGCTGCAAGGTGCATCACGGCGTCGGGTTCGTGCTCTGCAAAGATACGGTTAAGCGCTTCGCGATCGCGGATGTCGGCGTGTTCGAACGCATATTCCGGGGAATCGGCAACTGAGCTGAGGTTCTCAAGACACGCAGCATAAGTCAGCGCGTCCACGTTGACCACTGAATGTCCCTGCTGGATGGCTAGGCGAATAACGGCCGAACCGATGAAGCCGGCGCCGCCGGTAACAAGAATTTTCATAGCGATTTCTCGTATTTAAAGGGAGATTCCCAGTCAGCGAAGGCTGGCGCACTAATGTCTTTGTCAGACAAGAACAAGTCCGTTGCGGCGACACCCCAATCGATACCGAGGCTGTCCCAAGCTACAGAACCATCGCACTGCGCGTCGTAATAGTCAGTGACCTTATACTGCACTTCGGTGTCTGGCATGATGGTGAGAAAGCCGTGCAGGAAGCCCTTGGGCACCAGAATTTGCCGTCCGTTGTCGGCGGAAATTTTCTCGATCACCCATTCCCCGTAGGTCGGTGAACCAATCCGTACATCGACCGCAGCATCCAGGATCGCCCCGCGTGTGCATCGCACCAGCTTGTCCTGCGCCTTTGGAGGTGCCTGGTAGTGCATGCCGCGAAGAGTTCCGGCTTCGGCCGAGAATGAATGATTATCCTGCACGAAATCCAGATCGATCCCCGCCTCTGCCATCCGCGAAGCGTTCCAGCTTTCAGTGAACCAGCCGCGGTCGTCGCCAAACCGGCGGGGCTGCAGGATGAGAACATCCGGCAGTTTCAGTGGAAAAATTTCAAGCATCACGTCTCCAGCAGATCAAGATAGGCGCGGCCAATTTCAGCCCAAGTGTAGCGGCGGCGGGCGATCTCGGCCATGTCTCGGCCTATCGAACGCCCTTCGTCGTCAGTTATGTTGGCAAGCACTTCTCGCAGTTCCTCTGCAGAAGTGAAATACATGGCCTTCTCTTCAGTCGTGTAGCGATTGAAGGCGCAGCCGTGGGCAGCAACCGGAATGCCAAAATGCATCATTTCCACCAGCGCAGGATTCGTCCCGCCAGCAGAATGGCCATGCACATAAAGTGACGCGCCATCGCGCAATGCACGCAGTCGAGCCGGATCGTAGACCGGATCGTGGATCAGGATGCTCGAGTGGTCGGCATATCGCTCTTTCAAGGCCCGGCCGTAAGCGCTCTTGTCCCAATTGCCCACAAAGGCCAGGGGCATATCCGAGTTTGCAAACGCTTCCAGGATCATGGCGACGTTGTTCTCAGGCTCAATCCTGCAGAGGCCCAAGGCGTAATTTGCCGGCAACTTGCCGCCCTCACCCACAGCGCCTGCTGCTTCAAGCGCGTGGTCGCCTCCGTATGAGAGCACAACCGCTTCGCAGCCATAGGTTTGCAGCAGGTAATCAGCGATTGCCTGGTTGTCCGCAATCACAACATGGGACGCCTTTACGGCCGCACGTTCGGCATAACGCAAATATAACTTCGCCAGCCCCTGCCACTTTTCGCGCTTCCATTCGATGCCATCGACATTCATGATGATACGCATCCGGCAGATGCGGCGTAGAAGCGGCAAGACGGCTGCTCCCGACACTCCAAGCACGAGGACGCTGTCATATCCTCGCCGCCACGCATCAAGCAGTCCGATAATGTCGTAAGCAATCGACTGCACGCCGTTCGCATCCAGCGGGACATAATGCAAAGCTGCCCCGCGATATTGCGCTGGCTTATCCGGAAAAGCCTTAGTCGAACAATAGACCCCAAGTTCCAGCGAAGACCCGCTCGCCTCGTGAAAGGCGACCAGGTTTTCTGCGAGGGTTTCAAAGCCGCCATAGGACCCCGGAACGCCGACAGTGCCGAGAATTGCGGCTTTTTGGGATTTTGCGGACATTTGGAAGTTTAACCGTAGCAGATTGAAAAGATTTGGCGGGGGAAGGCGATCATTCGCAGCCTGACCGAATATGTATGCTCAACCCATCCGGAATATCAGGTAGCAGCCGATGATGCATTTTGGTCATGCCTCGACCTGATCATATACAGACATATACCTCCCGACCACATGGTCGGCGTGATATTTCCCGTCAAACAGCTCCCGACTGCTGGATTGCATGGCAACCACATCGGCATCGCGCAATTTCACGAAAGCATCGAAAAGCGCATCGGTTGAACGCGGCGCGATCATATAACCATTCCATCCGTCTTTGACCGTTTCCCGGCAACCCGGCATATCGGTTGTGACGATGATCTTCCCAAGGAACAGCCCTTCGATCAGAGCCCTGGGTGTTCCTTCGCGATAGAACGAAGGTAGAACGACCACATTAGCACATTCCATTACGGTCAGTATGTCCTCGCGGAAGCCAAGCGACGCTATTCCGGGACGTTTCAGCTTTTCCAGAGCGGCATCAGTCATACCGATGGCGGGGTTGTTTACGCCATCGCCCGCGTGCAGAAAAGCCGCATCGTCGTAACGATCGAGATATTGTTCAGCGGCGGCGAAATACTCGCGCAAACCCTTGGAATGGAGAGCCCTGGCGGGAAACAGGAACAGGCGTTTGTCAGCTGAAATGCCATGCTCTTGCAACAGGTACTTGCTGAAGCTCTCTACCACCTCGTCAGACGGCACGTTCACGCTGTCAGGATGAAGGCCGGAACCGTGGGTCATAAGCAGCTTGCTTTCGTCCATGCCCATCACACCGCCGATCTGTTCGCGGTCCGTGGGGTTCTGGAAAAAAGCAATATCAGCGCGCGATCCCATGGCGCGGTAAAACGCCAAGAGAGCCTGCTTCTTGACGCGCGTAGAAAGGCTTGGACTTTCTTCGAACAGTCGCCCGGCGCCAGTGACATTGGGAATGAAGGTTATGCCGGGACGGCTGCGCAGCGCCAGAAAAGAAGCCACATTTGCGCGGTGCGTAAAGGAGTGGACGATATCCGGCTTCACCTGATCGATGACCGCGCCTATTTCCCTAGCCTCTCTCCGCAACTGTCCGATCGACAGACCGTCTTGCTCAAGCCCGGGCAGGCGCGTGACCTTTGCGCCAAGGCCTTCCAGTTCGTTGACAAAACCGCGCCAGTTCGTGCCGCCTCCGCAAATTGCATGGACGTTCCATCCGCGATTTACCGCCGCACGAATAAGAGGGTGGCGAAAGCGCGCAAGCGCACCTGCTGAATTGCTGACATATAGAATTGTTTTCACGACCCGGTCATTTCTTGATCAATTGTTGCAGCATGATAACTTGTCGTGGTGCATCACATGTCAGCGCCCACTCTTCTTTGCATGGCAAGCATATACGATTGTCTCGTGCAGACGATCGGCGGCGCGCTCCGTGCTGTAGTGGGAAAGGAATTTCTCATGGCCCTTCGTGGCCATTTTACCGGCCAATGCCGGATTATCAAGCAATCGGGTCAGGCTTTCGTACCATTCATCCGGCGTCTCTGCCAGGAAACCGGTTTCTCCGTCATCGACGATGAAGCGATTTTCACCCACTGGGCTTGCAACAACCGGAAGGCCTGCGCCCATATACTGGACGAGCTTGAAGCCGCATTTTCCGCGTTCGAAGGGACTGTCAGGCAAAGGCATCACGCCGATTTTCGCACTGGAAAGCTCTGCAATTTCGCTATCGGCGGACCACGGAACAATCTTCGCGAATTCAGGCGGACCGCCATCGAACAAAGTTTCGGGAAAACCGATCATGCGGCTAATACTTCCCCGTTCACGGTAAAGCCGTTCCAGTGTCGGGAATATCGCCTGCAAATGGGGGCCGGTCGACATTGAACCGATCCAGACGATGTCAGCGGTTTTTTCAGCTGTCAGACCCGCGCCCGTATATCGCGCTGAAGGGACCGTGGTTGGAATTAGCGTGGTCGCCTTCGCTCCTAACGCCTCTGCCTGTTCCTGCAGATAATGGCTGCCGACAATCACATGGTCGGCAGCGGCTATCACTTTCGGGATCTTCCCTTTCCATGGCGCGCGCAATGGGCCGAGATTGCGATGTTCGTAGCTATGCCAGATTGCATCGTCATAGTCGTAAATGACGGCGACGTTCCGGCGCTTGGCAAGCCAGTCCGAAATGGCCGGGAGGAAGGGGAAGCTCTCTTTTTCAATGACAATTGCGTCTGCGCTGCTCGCGTGCTTCAGCAAACCGGACAACCGGCGAAAATAGCTTTTCGCGATTTCGGCGTAGCGCACTTTTCCTGCATACCGCTCACGCAGATAGGCGTCGGAATAGAAATAGCTTTGGACGATTTTGTGGCCTTTCGCCCGCAACGCATCGAAATACTGCAAAGACCGATAGCGTGAACTGGCTCCCATGCCCTGGTGCCTGGTAAAGAAGACGATTTTCATGTCTTTTCTTTATTTTTCCGACTGTTGAGCATGCCCATGAGAATTCAGGTCCGCGAGATAAGGTGCCCCTAGCAGCGCGGGAATTGAAAAGCGAACCTTGCAAGGCTGCAGTGGCAGATAAATATCCATAAGCCCAAAATCCGGGGAGCAAACAGCGTCGCTATGCGTCTCGACTTCAACGGCCCTTTTCGAACGCTGGTCCTTTAGATGCGCAATCAAGCCGTTAATGCTGCGCTCAACCGTGATGCCCGATTTGCGCAAGCCAACTGAGATAATCCCTGCTTGCACTTAGGAGCTGAATTGAATGAGTTCGCGTCGGCAATTCCTACAGTCAGGCCTGACCATCGTCGGCGGATCCCTCTCCGCCATCTACCTGGCACACGAACCGCTTTCCACATCAAGCCCCGCGCCCAAGGCAGGTGCCGCGCGCTCTGCCAACACATATCCGGCCCAGAATGTCGTCAATGCGGCGGATTTCGGTGCCATTGGCGATGGAGATCCCCAGCGCGCAGACCGCAACACCTCGGCAATCCAGGCCGCGCTCGATACGGGTGCGAGCGTCTATCTGGGCAGCAAAGACCAGATCTTCCCGATTTCCGCAGGCCTCAGGATGGAGCGCGGACAACGTATTTTTGCAGACGGTGCAACATTGCGTGCATCGCGCCGGATGAGCTGGCTGCTGATCCCTGCCGATGATTTCACGGTCGAGGGAATAGTTTTTGACAGCAGTAACACCCAACCGCCGCGCGGAGTGCCGATTACAAATACCGGATCGGCCTACGGCATCCATATCGAAAACGTGCATGGCTGCCACATCCGTCGATGCCGGTTCACCCGTTACAAACGCGGCATTTCGATCACGTCGACCGCTCTCGGGCGGCGCTGTGGCAACCATCTGATTGAAGATTGTGAAGCAATCGCCGGTTATGATTGGCCAAGCTCACGCTCCAGCAACGAACAGCACGGGGCTTACGTCGGCTCGCAAGCGAGGCCAGAGGCGCGAACCATCGCCGAATATCCTGCGCGGGCCGGAGACTGCGAAGATGTGCACGACATACGCTTTGTGAACTGGCGTGTGCACGAAGGGCAATACGGTCTGGCGTTGCACCGCTGTTCGGACGTCATCGTTACCGGCGGCACTTTCACCGGAATGTCGCGCGGCATCTCGGTCCAGCACCAGTCGTGCCGCATTTCAATCAGCGGCGCACTCTTCGAACAACTCGATAGCGCCGGTGTCCATATTGCGCGCGGATCAAGCTATGTCATGGTGTCGCGTAACCGTTTCCGTGGAACGATGGCCAACGACAATGTCGGGGTCCAGGCATACTACGGCGTGCATGGAGTGACCCTCGAAAACAATGATTTCGACAGCGGTTTTTCCGAGTGGTCAGGCGGACGCTCTGCCGAAGCGCGCTCGCCCGGTGCGGCAATACGACTTGGCCAGCAAGCCGAAGACATTGTCGTCCGGAACAACATCATTCGCGGTTATCGTTGGGGAATATTGCTGAACAGCACGATCTACCCCAACAGGATTACACCATCCGACGGCGACTATTTCTACACCGGCATCCGAAACGTATCCGTGCTGAACAATCAGATCGAAGGTGCCTATTACGGCACCGCCCGCGGCAATCGCCAGGCGCATTCCATGGACGACAGCATCGGGATAGAGGTTTCGTTAAACGCGGCGTGGGAAGACGCGGCACGCGGAGGCTGGGATCTTGAGGAAATCGTCGTTCGCGAAAATTCGGTGAGCAATGTTGGCAACGCCTATGTCGTCACATCTGTGCGTGTCAGAAATGCCCGCAGAGCTGTCGGGATCACCAGAAACGGCATCGTACTGGATGCAAACCGCGTTTCCCATGCGCGCAACAACTTCGTAATGCGCGGGATTTCCAACGCATCGGCTGTGGCGCAATCCAATAATGGCTGGTCAGCTGCCCGCTGATCAACGCAAATCTAGAGGATGGGTCAGGGCGAAGGGAAAGCACCCCATTTGCCGCCGAAATCCATCAGTCCGTTAATCCATCCCGACAGGTAGAAATAGGCCAGGCAAACACCCACAAAGCCGAAATAGGTTACGGGATTGGTCCGCATTCGCGGTGCCAGAAGCACCAGCGGCATCCACAGGAACTGCATCAGACGATTGGCTACGTTCGGCGAGGACGACGCGATCCAGTATAATAGGAAGCCCGCAATTACCGAGTAGAAGGCCAGCCTTACGTATTTGGGATATTCACCCTTCATGCCTGGAATGGCGAAGGCAAGAGCGAGCAGGATTGCCAATGAGGTGAAACGGAACGTGTTCGATTCTCCCTCGAAATCGAGCGAAGTCAGCGCTCTTTCATTGGTAATGTTTAACAGCTCGAAAACGCCACCGGGGAGCCCCAACCCGACAGCAGCCAAGACTTGCGAACCAAATGCGACACCCAAAGCCAGTTTTAACCGGTGTTTGAATACCCAGTCGATGGGGACGCAAGCCAGCGATATGATGCTGGAAATATGGAAGAAAGGCGCGATCACCGCGAATGATATTGCGCCTGCCCGGCGCTCCATCCCCCACCAGTAGATGATCAGCAGCAGGAAAAGCGTTGCCACCCCTGCGCGTAACTGCACCACGTCATGCAGCATCCAAAATATTGAAACGTAAGCAAAAAGTGCAAGAAGGCTATACTCGGTCAGCCTCCCGATAATGAGAAACTTCAGCGAAAGCGCTGCACACGCGATCACCATGAACGCTATGTGATCGTCGAACAGCACTCTAACGGCGGAGAGCAGAAAATAGTAAAACGGGCTGTGACCGAGCGTATTTCTGAACTCCGCATCGGCCAACGAATGGGTCAGCCTAAGGTGGACCGCATAGTTCCAATCATCCGGCGATGCACCCCAGGGGCGCAGTAACGTCACCAGCACCCAGGCAAAGGCCAGGCTTGTATAAATCGCGCGCCGCCCCGTCAGCGAGAAGCGCGCTGCATCAGATGCGAGCGCTGCGAGCAACGTCAATATCTGCAGCGGCAGAATTATGGAAACAAGATACGGCATCTAATCTATCTTCGGCTGACCATTGGCATGGCGCGCACTAGACGTGGAACAGCAGCGCATCAATCACCGATGGACCGCGTTGCGCTGCGGTTATCCTTCGTCACGCCAGTTCCGCTATCGTTCGACAATCCTTCCTTTTCGATGGAAGTGAAGAGCATACCATATCCAGAGAGTACTTCCCTGATTTCAGAAAACCTGCCGCGAACCAGTGCCTGAAGCGATCGCGTCAGGGGCTCCAAGGCCAGCGTCGCAGCGGCGACCAGAAAAGATCCTCCCGGTCCGAAATGCTTGCGCGCGTATTTCAGTCGACTACGCAAGGAGTAGAAGAGCCGGGTAGCCTTGACGTTTTGCGATGAACCTCCCCCGTAATGAAATGCCTTCGCGTCAGCTTCATACCAGCTGGCCCATCCAGCATCGGCGGCCCGTTTGCTTAAATCGACTTCTTCGTAATAGACGAAGAAGCGTTCATCGAACCCGCCCAGTTGTTCGAACAAATCCCTACGCACCAGAAAAAAAGCGCCCATGACCTGATCGACATTTCGGGATGACTGGTGATCCCATTCGTTCATTCGCGCATTCCAACGCGAGTTGATCCTGTCCAGCCCAGTGGAACGGCAGAAAAGGTTCCACGGTGAAGGGAAACGCGAAGAGGATTTCGCCACATGACCATGTTCATCGATCAACTGTCCCCCGCAAATGCCCACATTCGCTGCTTTGCCAGAACGCATGAAGTTCACCGCAGGCTCAAGACCGTGCGGCAGCAATTTCGCGTCAGGGTTTAGGAAAAGGATCAAATCACCCGTGCCCTGCGCGGCGCCCAGATTACAGCCTTTGCCGAAACCCAGATTTTCCCCCGTGCGGGCGAGTTTGACACCTTCACGCCCTTCGGCGGCAAGTTCCGATCCGTCGGTAGATCCATTGTCGACGACCATGGTGGAGCCGACCAGACCAGCGCCATTTTCCGTAATGGAATCCAGGCAATCCGCCAGGAACGTCCCGGCGTTCCAGTTTACAATGACGATATCGATCATATTCTTGCTCCGACAAGCGTGCGAGCCTCTGTCCAAGGCCAGGCTCTCCCTGCTTTCGATTGTCGGCACATGCCCTTCATCGTTCAGCCCCTCTTGTGTCGAAGATGAGCTGACAAGGTCCCGATCAGATAGACAAGACTTGCAATAATCAGGGCGAGGCTGATTGCCAGCGAGGGTTCCAGATACTCGGCTCTCAGTACCAGATTGGCAGTGATGACGAATACGAGAAACGCAACCAGCATAACACCGACCATAGTCAGTAGCCTTTTCGACATCTCCAGCGGTTTGTGCGCGATGGACATACCTTGCCACAGGAAACAGGCCACCACCACGCCGGCAAATGGCAGCAGGCCGCCCTGCATCGTCGCAGGGAATTGCTCAAAGCTCGCCGCGACAATACAGACTACTGCCGATACGATGATGCCACCCGCGATATATACCCCGCCGGAAAACAGCTGTAAGCGCGTTGCCTCTGCATAATCTTCGGCATCGTATTTCGCTGACATTGCCGGGAAAGCCCACATCGCAATCGCCACATTTATCATGCTGAAAGCGCGATAATACATGTCGATATTGGCGGAGAATGCGCCGAACTCCACATCGCCAACATAGGTCTGCAAATAGGTCTTGCTAAGCGGCAACGGCAGGCCGGCAAGAACCAGCCAGATTGCGGCGATCGCACCGAAATTCAGCTTTTCGCGTATCCATTCGATGCTGGGAAAAATTAGCTTCAGATCGCGAAGACATAGCAAGACCGGGAGCAGGTAACTTAACCAAAAGGCTGCTAAGGCATAGACTATATCAATCGCATCGCCCATCAGCACGCGCATGAAGATCGCGCCGGCAAGGATCGCAATCCGCACCGTTTCCAGCGTTACAAGCCATTTGATGCGCGATTCGACCTGATATTTTACGTTGAGTGTGGTGTAGAGAATTGCGCTGCCGACGAAGGCACCGCTGATCAGCGCTTGCCTGAATGCGGCCTCAAAAATCGCGGCGAGCGCAATGGTGACGACCGCACCCAGACCTGCCGCGATCATGGCAAAGCCCATGAAACTTCCCAGGCTTTGCCAGTCGGATTTCAGGAAGCGGTACATGGGCTGCGTTATCACCGAACCAAGTACGGTGATGGTGAGCAGCGCATAGCCAAGTATCAGAGAGAAGTTGCCAAACGGCCCCCCGCCCATGTTTTCGTGTAGAACGGGGATGAGCGCCAGATTGACGAGACCTGGCGCGACCTTGATCATCCCGAATTGTGCAATTCGAATGAGCGGGTGAGGCTCCTTCATCGCAGTCAGAAATCCGCGCCGGGTCAATTATCTTCGCGCCAGCGCCATGTTCGACACCTCGCCAAGTACGGGCGAATTCCGCTCCCACGCAGTACCTGACAGCAAGAGCCAGAAGAAATTGCAGTCTTGCGTAACCGTCCACGCGGGACCTTCGGCCAGGCTTTGCACATTGCCGACCTCGTTGCCGTTTTCTGCACATTGCAGCGAAATGTTCAGAGCCGCGTCTTCGATCGCTGGACTCACATCCGCGCTGAAATTGTATGATCCGGCATCCAGTCGAACCAGCTGCCGCGCCAGTTCTCCGAAGGTTTGCTCTTCAACGAATACCGAGAAAATTCCGGGCTGCGTTTCGGTGAACGAACGACTCCCTGTTATTGTTGCCTGCCAACCCAATGGCGGTGACTGGGTCGTTTCGACAAAGCCAAATTCGTTGCCGCTGGCAATGAATTTGGCTTGATCCCAGAAATCGAAGGCTTCCGAGTAATTCCCGGTCTGCACCAGACCGGAAAGCATCGCTGCATCGCTCTCCTCCGATGTGCCAAAGTCAATTTGCTGGCGCAGGTCATACATCGCCAGAAGGCCATCTTCATTGGCGGGCGCAGCGCGCCAGAATGCCTCTGCCCAGGCTGGCTGTGCTTCCAGAGCGGTCCGCACTACGGGAACCATGTCCGGCTGCCCCATCGCCGACGCAAGCGGCTGGACCAGTTCATCAATCAAGCTTGGGTTGATGGTTGTCAGACGATCAATGACGGCGAAGGTCTTCGTGTAGTCACGAGCGGATATCGCCTGTTCCATTTCGAATGCGCCTAGACGCTGGTTTCGTTTGTCTAAAGCAACGCCAATCTTAAGGATTTCACGCACTGCCTCGTCATTTCCGCGCGCTCTTTCGTCGACCACGAAAAGAAACAAGGCATCGGTGGCAAATGGTTCCTTTTCAAACGCGCTGCGAGCGAAACTGAGGCCGATATCGTTGATCGAAATCCGCAACTGGCCGTCTGAATCGTCCGCCTGCAGGAAAGCGCGAGCAAGGTCAGCTTCCCAAAAGCCATTCCACTGGATCGGGCCTCCGGACATTCGTGCATTGGCCAGGCCCTGCAGCAACAGAACCGGCATCAGCAGGACGGAAAGCGCAATCAGGGCAAAGCGAAAGTAGTGCATCAAGCTTTTCTCTCGTCTTCCGCACCCTCAGGATATGTGCTGGAGCCATAGCCATAACCATACCCGTAAGCGTCTCCATAACCGTAAGTTGCATTACGTTCATCCAGCTTCGTTACAGCGGCACCAAGTAGACGGGCATTCGAGTGCTTCAGGCGCATAATTGCCCTTTCAATAAAGCGCCACTTACCCTTATTAGCCTCAATAATTAGGATCACACCGCCCATGTAGGCGGCAATCAGCGGAGCGTCCACCAAACCCAGGACCGGCGGACCGTCAATGACCACATGATCATAGTCGTTTTCTACCTCGTCGAGCAGTTGCTGGAACCGTCCGTTGGCCAGCAGCTCTGCTACCTGGAGCGATTTCCGACCAGCACTCAGGACATCACATCCCTCAATCGCCTCTGGCTGAGTTACCATGGAGCGCCAGTCATCATCACCCATGAGGTACTGTGTCGTACCGCGCGGGCTTTCATCGCCAATATACTTGCCGACCCCCGATTTACGCAGGTCACAATCGAGCAGCAGGACGCGCTTGCCTTGACGCGAAAACAGATAGGCTAATGCTAGGGCGCTGAGGCTCTTGCCTTCACCCGGGCGCGACGATGTAACCATCATCGAGCGCGGTGCAACGCCACCGTTAGCATTGGCAATCGACGCGGTCAGGGTAAAGTAGCTTTCGTAAAGGTCGGTATAGCTGCTCGAAAGGTCCACCATGATATTTTCCTGCTCGGTGCGTGGGATGCTGCCGAGCAATTCGAGACCGAAACGCTCACGAACCTGCTGCGGGTTGCGCAAACTTTGGTTCAGCATATCATATAGATATACGCCAGTGGCAATGACGATCAGGCTGGTTAGCAATGCGACCGCAAGATTGGTCGGGATGCTAGGCGAATAGGCGAGCTTGGGCGGTCGAGCGGGGTCGACAACAAGAACGTTGCTTTCACCGACACCGACGACACCGATTTCGCGGAAGCGCTGCAAAAGTCCCGCGTAAAGCTGCCGATTGGTATCAACCTCTCTTTGCAAGATATTGTACTGGACCGAATCCTGGCGCTGTACGATCAACTGGCCTTCAAGCTGGGAAACGCGTGCCTGCAAACGCTGTTCTTCAGCAAGTGCTTCACGATAGTCTGCGCGAAGCCTGTCGAGCGTCAACCCTTGTTCTGAAGCGATCGCGGACTCAATTTGGGCGAGCTGCGCACGTAGTGCTTGAACCGGAGGATACTCATCTTCGAACCGGCTGGTCACTTCAGCAAGTTCAATCTGCAGTTCACTTCGGCGCGCACGCAATTGAGCGAGAACTCCGTTGGCAAACGCTTCATTGCTCTCCGCGGTGGCGCCCGTTCTTGCGGACAATGCTGACTCGGCTGCCACTCTTGCCGCCACCGCCTGATTAAGCGCGCCATTGAAGGCGGCCAATTCGGTAGCGACAAGTGTTTGCGAAGCCGTCGATGAACTATCTGCCTGCCCCTGATCGGTTTCAAGCGTGAGCAGCCCCTCATCGGTAGCATATGCGATCAGCTCTCTTTCGGCCAACTCAAGACGCTCTCTCGTTTGCGCAAGGCGTTCTTCGAGAAATTCCCTAGCCTCCGTTGTTGCGCCGTATTTACGGCTCAAATCTTCTTCGATAAATGCGGCTGTCCAAGCATTTGCCAGCCGCGCGGAAAGGGTCGGGGACGGACTGCTGAATTTAACGTCGACAAGAAAGCTATCGGTAATGGGGTCGATCTCGACGTTGTCGAACAACGTCTCGACCAATTCTTCATCCAGATCAGCCACCTCTCCCGGAGCGATCTCGAATGCTTCGAGGAACTCATCATCGTTTCGCAGATCGAGCGTTCGCACGACACGCATGGCAAGTGAATTTGATTCCAGCAATTCATATTGGGTCGGAAGATAAGCCCGGTCTGTGAGCACGGAATCGTCCTGAACGCTCTGAACATTGGTGATGTTCTGTTCGGCTGCCGAAATCTGGATCCGCGCGGTAGCTCGATACTGAGGTGTCGCAAGCAAAGCTGCGGCTAAGCCAAGCGCTAAGGTCAGAGCGATGAAACCGGCAATCAGGAGCTTATTATTTTTCAGAATGTCGAAGTATTTTTCGAAAGCAATTGAAGCAATCGAGCTTTCCGTATCCTTCTCTGCCAGAACGCTCGCAAGCGAACCGGCCGACACTCCAATACTAACGTCATTCATAAACTGTTACCTTGACTTGCCCGGTTCGGAATGGCGAAACGCGCACTCGTTCGATCGGATCAATTTTCTCACCAGTTGCAGATGCCCGAACCGCACTTTGGTATATGAAACTATGAGCATTCTTGACGGTCACTTATTGTCGGACAACCGAACGAATTGCCAAAAGCATCGTGTCGCCCGTATCCATTTTATCTCAATTTGAAAGAATCGAATTCAGCCCGAAACCTCGCCAACCCTGGATGACTTCTTGCGCTTCTGCAATTTTTCACCATCACGATGTTCAAAGGTCCGAAAAAGCATGCCTACGCTTACCATGGCAACCATCATGATGACAGGAGTGCGAAGAGGATAGTCGACAAAACTATGAAGAGCAATCAACAGGATGGAAAACATGCCCAGCCAATTCAGGGTGGAAGTCTTAGACCTATCTTGCCTGAAGCGAACACACTGAATTATGCGCCACACGATTAGCGCCAATGCCACCAACAGTATCAACGCGCCTGGTACGCCCCCTTCGACAATAATCTGCAACCAATCGTTGTGCGCATGATTGAAATAGGTTGGCGAAAGCAAATCAACCGGCTCGGCAGCCCTGTAGGCCTGCTCGAATGCGCCGAAGCCGACACCAAATGGAAGGTTACTCATCGCCAGATCCAACACGATTGGGAAGCTCTCGCTTCGCTGATCTTCTGCGATTGGCTGCTCAAGAAACCGCTGGATCGCCGGAATACGTTCCAAGAATGCGAAGACTAGAATTAGCCCTACTGAGCCGGCTGTAAGTGCGCCCCCAGCAATGAGCTGACCTGTCGAGCGAGAGCTGGAATGCCGCGCTCTCTTCAAGGTCAAGGCTGCAAAGATTACACCCACGATAATCAACAACGCCATGCCCGTGCGGGACCCGTTGATGAGAATACCAACAACGAGCAAGAATCGCGCGGCAATCCAAACAAGGTTGCTTTCCGACCACGCTTCGGATCGCTTTATTAAGGGATTAAGAAGAGTGAAGAGCAGCGTCACGTTGAGGAAGAGAGCCTGATGATTGCGGTTCGAGAATATTCCGACGGCCCGATTTATGTTCGTAATCTCGTAGAAATAAAGCCCGGGCGCACCACGTATGGTCAACTGTGCGATGCCCAAGACAGCGCTAAACACACCAGCTAGAACGATCAACTTTACAAGGTTTCTCCAGCCTTTTTCATCAAGCAGCGCAAGCAAGAGCACGCTGACCAGGGGAATGATCAATGCTGCTAGCGAATTCAGTGTCCGCTGCGGCGAAAGTGTTATCGGCCGTGACAACTGCTCTTCGTCAAGCAGCGCGCCAAGCAATGCGATCTGCTCACGCCCTGGGAGTGCAGTCCACCACGCAACAGGAAGCGGGGTGACCTGAATGATCATCCAAATACCAAGGGCAATCAGCAACCAGACCTGCGTGGAGACTGATTTGAAGGAGCTTTCAGTTTGCCACCAAATTGCAGCGGCCAAAATCAGACCAGAAATCGCACGAAGCGGACCCAGTGAAGAAATGTCGTAGCGCGATCCACCTCCCATTAAGAAGACAAGAGAAGCAAATACGGCAAAGGTCCAAAAGGCTTTCCCAGGATGAACCTCATGCCACTTTCTCTTCGAACGAATCATGTTGGTAGCTAATCCTGGATCCTGACAAATGCCCTAAGGGCATCGCAAATTGTGACAGTTCCTACTAGCGGCGATAAAAATGTCGGGCAACCATTGTAGCGGCTATCAGCCAGAAGCGAGAAAATACGTCAGATCATATTCGGATCGAAAAGTCCCTCAATCCTTGTAATAAATGCGTAACAGCGCCATTGGAGGCGCGCGGCAGGCCACATAGCGGACATCCATGAACTTTACCCATCCCTTCAAGGGCGCGGACGGTGACGACAAGTTGCACGAAGAGTGCGGCGTTTTCGGCATTATTGGCGGAGACGAAGCCTCGGCGACAACGGCGCTGGGCCTTCATGCATTGCAGCATCGCGGACAGGAAGCTGTCGGCATAACCAGTTTTGACGGGACCGAATTCTTTTCCCGCCGGGCGCTGGGTCATGTTGCCGACAATTTCTCTACCGCCGAATCGCTGGCTGAGCTGCCCGGTCACATGGCGGGCGGTCACGTGCGCTATTCCACGACCGGCGGCGCTGGCCTGCGCAATGTGCAACCTCTGTATGCAGATCTTGCCAGCGGCGGCTTTGCGGTGGCGCACAACGGCAATATCTCGAACGCGCAAACCCTGCGGCAGGAACTGGTGCAGAAGGGCGCGATCTTCCAGTCCACTTCGGACACAGAGGTGATCATTCACCTGGTCGCCACCAGCCGCTATCCCACCATGCTGGACAAGCTGGTCGACGCGCTGCGGCTGGTCGAAGGCGCCTATGCGCTGATCGTCATGACGCCGCGCGGCATGGCTGCCTGCCGCGATCCATTGGGCGTTCGCCCGCTGGTCATGGGCAAGCTGGGCGATGCAACCGTCTTCGCCAGTGAAACCGTCGCGCTGGATGTGATTGGCGCCGACTTTGTCCGGCAAGTTGATCCGGGCGAAATGATCGAGGTCGATTTCGACGGGACGATGCGCACGCACCGCCCGTTCGGCAATCCCTCCCCGCGCCCGTGCATATTCGAACACGTCTATTTCAGTCGTCCGGATTCGATCTTCAACGAACGATCAGTCTACGAAAGCCGCAAGAACATCGGCATCGAACTGGCCAAGGAAGCACCGTGCAATGCCGATCTGGTCGTGCCGGTGCCCGACAGCGGCGTTCCTGCGGCCATCGGATATGCGCAGCAAAGCGGCATTCCGTTCGAGCTGGGCATCATTCGCTCCCATTATGTCGGGCGCACCTTCATCCAGCCGTCGGACGGTGCGCGCCATGCCGGCGTCAAGCGCAAGCACAACGCCAACCGCGCCATTGTGGAAGGCAAGAGCATCGTCCTGATCGACGATTCCATCGTGCGCGGCACAACCAGCATGAAAATCGTCCAGATCATGCGCGATGCCGGGGCCAAGGAAGTGCATTTCCGCGTCGCCAGCCCGCCAACAGCCCACAGCTGTTATTACGGCGTCGATACTCCTGAACGGGCGAAGCTGCTCGCGGGCAGGATGGATCTGGCGGCGATGCGTGAATTCATCCGCGCCGACAGTCTGGCATTCGTCAGCTTCGACGGATTGTACCGCGCGGTGGGCCTTAAAGGCCGCGACAACAAGAACCCCCAGTATTGCGACGCCTGTTTCAGCGGCGAATACCCGACCTCGCTCACCGATCTGATGGCCAAGACGGTCGGCGAAGCGCAGCTGTCACTTCCCGTCAACGAGGACGCATAATGAACGACACCGCTTCAGAAAACCTGCCGATGGCGGGCAAGATCGCGCTTGTCACCGGCGCAAGTCGGGGCATCGGTGCCGCAACCGCTGTCGCGCTGGCCGCAAAGGGCGCGCAGGTCGTGCTGACAGCGCGCAAGACCCGTGATCTGGAAGCTGTGGAAGACCGTATCCACGATGCAGGCGGCAGCGCCACGATCGCCCCGCTCGACCTGACCGATGGCGAATCGATTGGCCGCCTGGCGCAGGCTATTGCGGAGCGTTGGCAGAAGCTCGATTATCTCGTCATCAACGCAGCCCAGATGCCCACGTTGACTCCTGTCACCCAGATCGAACCGAAGTCGTTCAATCAGGCGCTGACATTGAATGTGCTTTCCACACAGGCACTGATCGCGGCCTTCGATCCGCTGCTGAAACGCGCCGATGCGGGACGCATTGTCGGCCTCACAAGCTCGGTGGGCAAAGACCCGAGGCCGTTCTGGGGCGCCTATGCGGCATCCAAGGCCGCGTTCGAAGTGCTGCTGGAGTCGCACGCAAAGGAAGTGGAGCGCATTTCGCAGATCCGCGTCGCCATCGTCGATCCGGGCGCGACTCGCACCACCATGAGAGAGCGCGCGTACCCCGGCGAAGACCCGCAAACGGTCAAACCGCCAGAGGCTGTGGCAGAACGCATCGCCGCCCTGCTGGAGGAGGACTTTGCCAACCTCCACCGCGAAAGAGTGGAAATATCCGCTTAACCATATCCGGTAAGCCCTTGGTAAGCACTTAGGCTCATTTTGTGCAAAGCAAGGGCGGTAAGCCCAGACGAACCAAGTTTACCGGAATGGAGCAGCAGGCGATATGAGCATGCAAAACACGCTGGGCCGTTACGACGTTGCCGCACAGGAAGATCGCAGCGCACCACGCACACGGATCATGATCCCCGCGCAATTGCGAGCATCGGGCAATCGTGCATTTCAAACCGTAGTGAATGATTTGTCGCTGTCCGGCTTTTCGGCAACGGCGGTAAACCGCATGCATGTCGGTTCGGTCTGCTGGCTCACCCTGCCCGGCCTGGAATCGCTGCAGGCAGAGGTCGTCTGGTGGGAAAACGGCACAGCCGGCTGCGCTTTCACCAATTTGCTTTCGCCGATTGTGCATGACAATATTCTGGCCCGCTATCGCGGCGACGGAAGTTTCCGGTCTTAAGACGTACCCGAAGTTTTGGTATCCGGGAAAAGGGCTTCGCTTGCGAGGCCCTTTTCTTATCCCGAACGTGCTAATCCTAATCCCGCTCCACAGCAATCGCCTTGCGGGTCGAGAACATGCCGGTCGTATCCACCACCGCTTTCGACAGGTAGCTGTCCGCCTCCAGCCGCTTGAACTGGCGGTGCCCCACCAGGAATGTCACGATATCCGCTTGCTCACGCGCTTCGTCTGAAGTCGCGTGGCGGACGTTGGGGCGATTTGCCAGCGCAGGCGGCAGTGCGGATAGATTAGGCTCCACCACCAGCACCTGAGCGCCTTCGATGTCGGCCACGGCCTCGACAATTTCCAGCGCGGGGCTTTCGCGCACATCGTCCACGTCAGGCTTGTAGGTGATGCCGTAGCAGGCAATCGTCGGAACCTTGAACTTGTCCGCCAGCCCGCGAATGGTGCTGACAACGCGGTGCGGTTTGTCGTCATTCACCACGCGCGCCATGCGGATCAGGCGGGATTCTGCCGGTGCGCTGGACACGATAAACCACGGGTCGACCGCAATACAGTGCCCGCCCACCCCTGCGCCCGGCATCAGGATGTTCACGCGCGGATGCTGGTTTGCCAGCTCCCGCACTTGCCAGATATCGGTGCCGAGCTTTTCGCAGATGATCGAAAGTTCATTGGCGAAGGCGATATTTACATCGCGGTATGCGTTTTCGGAAAGCTTACACAGCTCCGCCACGCGGCTGTCAGTGATATAGCACGTGCCCATCACGAAGCTTTGATACAGCCGCGCCGCCTTTTGGGCGCAATCAGTTGTCAGCCCGCCGATGATCCGATCATTGCTGACCAATTCGCGAAGCATCTGCCCCGGCAAAATGCGTTCCGGACAATGGCATAGCGCCACATCGGACTCGCGGTCTTCATCGCGGTAACGCGGGAAGGTGAGATCAGGGCGCTCCTCGGCCAGAATTTCGCCCAGCCGCTCGGTCGATCCGACGGGAGAGGTCAATTCGAGAATGACGACGTTGCCCTTCTCCAGCACTGGCGCGATGGTGCGCGCCGCTGCCTCCACAAAGGCCATGTCCGGACCTTCATTCACCATCGGCGTGGGCACGGCGATAAGGAAAAACTCGGCCGGTTCGGGCGTGGTCGTGGCGCGCAGGCGTTTGGTGTCGACAGCAGCGGATAGCAGCATCTGCAAGTCCGGCTCCTGAAAATGGGCCTGCCCTGCGTTGACCGCGTCAACGACGCTCTGGTTCACATCGAGGCCGATGACCTCGTGCCCCCGGCTCGCCAACATGGCGGCGGTCGGCAGGCCGATATAGCCAAGCCCTACTGTGCAGACCTTCATTGCGCCTGATCCTTTGCAGTCTGGGCAGTTTTGACAAATGCAGCGACTGACGCAGCGATTTTTTGCGATGCTGTGCCGTCGCCATATGGGAAAACCTTGCGCGCGCGGCGCTCGTAATGGTCCGGTTCGGAAAGCAGGCGTGTTGCCGCCGCCATGATCCCGTCAACATCGGTGCCGACCAATTGGGCAACGCCCGTGGCGACCGCTTCCGGGCGTTCGGTCACTTCGCGCATCACTAGGACGGGCTTGCCCAGCGCAGGAGCCTCTTCCTGAATGCCGCCGCTGTCGGTCAGCACGAAATGCGCAGCCTGCATGAGCGCGACCATCTGGACGTAATCGACAGGGGGAATAAGGTGGATGGAGCCTGTATTGCCAAGCCTTCGCTCCACCACTTCCTTCACCTGGGGGTTGAGGTGCACGGGGTAAACGATCTCGGCGTCACCGCGCATGGCGATCCTGGAGAGCGCATCGCAAATCCGGCCAAATCCGTCGCCAAAGCTTTCCCGCCGGTGACCGGTCACCAAAACCAATTTTTTCGCCGGATCCAGCGCAAGGCCGAGCGAGGCGACTTCGTCGCCCTTCAAGTTGCCCGCGACATGCAGCAGTGCGTCAATCCCGGAATTGCCGGTAATTTCGATGTGGCGCGCTTGACCCCGCTTGGCGGGGCGTTCCGCATGTAAATTGCGCACGGCCATGCTGGTGGGTGCCCACAATAGCTGCGCCGTGGCATCGATGGAAATGCGGTTGTATTCCTCCGGCCAGGGCCGCTGGATATCATGGCTGCGCAGCCCAGCCTCCACATGGCCCACCGGAACGCGCGCATAAAATGCAGCGAGAGAGGCCGCCATGGCAGAGGTCGTATCGCCGTGCACCATGACCAGCCCCGGATCATATTCCGCGATCAGGCGCTCCATTTCCTTCAGCACGCGAGAAGTGATGTCGCCCAAAGTTTGCCCCGGTGTCATCAGGTCCAGATCAATATCGGGCTTTTCACCAAACACGGCGAACACCTGGTCCAGCATATGGCGATGTTGGCCGGTGGTTACGACCTTCAGGTCCACCTCCGGCACTTGTCGCAGAGCGCGCACCACAGGGAGCATCTTGATCGCTTCCGGCCTGGTGCCGATCACGAGCAGAACGGGCGTCACCTGATGGGCGCCGACGAGGGGGGATGGATTAAGCTGGACCACACGCCCGCCCTAGCGCGGCGGTGTAAAAATAATGCTACCGCCGCGTTCACCTTATTGCGCAGTTTGAGACGCGCCGCTGCGCTGATCCACCGCAGCCTGCACGATTTCGTAGAAACGGTCGCGCTGCTGCATTGCTCCGCCCGCTCCTATGCCATCGGGCCAATTGGCATTGCTGGCGATGATCAATCGGCGTTCCGGATCAATGAAAATGCCCTGTCCGAACAGTCCGCGCGCAGCGAAGGCCTGTCCGGGATAGGTCCACCATTGATAGCCATATCCGACCGATCGGCCGCCGGTCTCATAAAGTGACTGCGTGGCTTCCTGGAACCAGCCTTCGGGCACCATCTGCTGCCCCCCAGCTTTTCCGCCGCCCATCACGAACAGGCCGAACCGCGCCATATCCCGCGTGCTCGCCTGAATGCAGCAGCCCGAAATTTCACTGCCCGTATTGGACAAAAGCCATGTGGCGTCTTGCTCCATTCCGAAAGGTGCCCAGACCTTTTCGGAAAGGTAATCGGCCAAGTTTTTGCCGGTGGCTTCGCGCACCAACATGCCGATCATATTGGTTTCACCGGTATTGTACTGCCAGCGCGTCCCCGGCTCCGCATCACGCGGAAGCTGGCGCATGTAATCGACCAGTGCGTCCACGCCTTCCTCAGTGCTTTCGTGTTCATTGAAAAGCGCCACGTCACTTTCGGGATCGTTGTAATCTTCGTTCCACTGGATACCGCTGGTCATGGTCAGCAGCTGCTTGATGGAGACGCCATCATAGGCGGACCCTTCCAGATCGGGCAGATACTGCGTCACAGGATCGTCCACGCTGGCGATATCGCCATCTGCAATCGCTGCACCGACCAATGTCGAAGTCAGGCTTTTCGCGACAGAGAAGCTTGTCCATCGATCCTGCGTGCCGAACCCGTTGTCATACCGCTCCAGAACCACCTCGCCATCCAGAACAATCACGATCGCGGCAGAGTTCTGATCCTTGGCGAAAGCATCCAGATCAAAGTCGCCAAGGTCCAGCGACTGCCCGGCGGGAAGCGGATAGGTCGCCTCCCCCGCTTCGATAACCCGCGATTGCGCCAGCGCCGGCAGGGCGTCCATTGCGCGAAACGCGGCGTTTCGGGTGTCATTATCCCAGAACAATACGTTCCGGTCTGTCGGCATATTGGCGATCAGATTGCGTTGATCGTCATTGAGTGAAAACCAGCCCACGCCAATAATGCCCGCCAGCACCAGGGCGGCGATAAGAAGCCATTTCTTCATGTGTGCCTGCGTGCCATCATTCGCCGTTCCTCGCATCGACTGCGTTCTGCACCGCGCGATAGAATCCGAACCGCGCTCGGCCGATACCATTGTTGCCGGTGGCTTGCGGCCAGTTTGCGTTGGTCGCGATCACTAGATTTCTCGACGGATCGATGAAGATGCCCTGTCCGAAAATTCCGGAAGCTGCATAGGTCCCTTCGCCGAAGGTCCACCATTGGTAGCCGTAACCCGCATTCGGGCCATTGAATTCAAATGCCGGCGCCGTCGCTTCCGCAAACCAGCCTTCCGGGACAATTCGCTGACCGCCAGCTGTTCCGTCACCCAGAGTGAACATGCCAAAGCGCGCCATGTCCCGCGTTGTCGCCTGGATGCAGCAGCCCGCAATTTCGTGCCCGGTTTCGCCCAGCAGCCACGTGGCATCGCTTGTCATGCCGAAAGGTGTCCAGACTTTTTCGGAAAGGTAATCAGAAAGCGTCTTTCCTGTCGCTTCGGACACCAGAACACCGACCAGATTGGTTTCGCCGGTGCTGTAACGCCAGTTTGTGCCCGGAGGTACCGCTCGTGGCAAATTGCGCATGTAGCTGACCGTGGTGTCCAGCCCGTCCTCGGCGACGTGGTTGTTGAAACGGGCAACATCGGAGGCCGGATCGGAGTAATCTTCGTTCCAGCTCACGCCAGAGCTCATCGTGAGCAATTGGCGCACAGTCACATCATCATAGGCAGAACCGCGCAGGTCGGTGATGTACATGGTCACCGGATCATCGAGGTCGCTGATATATCCGTCGGCAATCGCTGCGCCAACCAGCGTGGATGTCAGGCTTTTTGCAACAGAGAAACTTGTCCAGCGCTGATCGGCAGAAAATCCCAGGCCATACCGCTCAAGCACGATCTCTCCGTCTTTCACGACGACGATCGCGGCCGCGCTTTGCGCGTCCATAAATCCCGCCAAATCGAAATCGCCCAGATCAAGCGTCTCACCCGCTGGCAGGGGAGAGGGATTGGTGCCTGCCGCAATGGTCCGCGATGCGGCGAGTTGCGGCATCTGGTCCATTGCCCTGAACGCTATGGCTCTTTGTTCCTGGCTCCAGAACAGGACATTTCGGTCCGCTGGCAAAGTGACGCCGCTGTTTGCCAAAGGTTGGGCCGAGGCGGGTGCTGGGCTTACATCTACAGGAGGCGCTTCTGCCGAATTGGCGGCGCAACCGGCGAGAAGCAGTCCGGCAAACGAAAGGCCGATGCGGCCACGGATGTTTCTCGTCATGCGATTGATCCTTTTACAAGCGTAACCTGGCTTACCGTGATCCCGCCGCCGCGGAAGCCGCCTTCGCAATACATCAGATAAAACCGCCACAGATCGCGGAATTGGCCGTCAAAACCCTTTGGAAGCCGCCCTTCTTCGGCAGCTTGATCGAAGCGTTTCCGCCAAATCTTGAGCGTTTCGGCGTAATCAGCGGCGAAGTCTTCCTGATCGGTCCAGACCAGACCGCGCGTCTCTGCCAGCTTGCGAAATTCGCTCGTCCGGATCAGCAGGCCGCCGGGGAATACGTAGGCCTGGATGAAATCGGCGCTTTTGGCATAGGCGTCGAACAAATCATCGCGCATGGCGATGAACTGGATCGCCGCCTTGCCGCCCGGTTTCAGATTTCGGGCGATGCAGTCCATGAAGGTGGGCCAGTATTCCCGCCCCAAGGCTTCCACCATTTCGACGCTGACGATGGCGTCGAACTGCCCGGCGGTGTCGCGGTAATCCTGCTTCAGGAACTGCACGCCGGAATGGTGCTCTCGCGCCCAGTCCAATTGCTCATCCGACAGGCTGATTGCATCGACCCGGGCGCCGTCTTGCGCGAAATATCCTGACAGCGCGCCCCAACCGCAACCTATTTCGAGCAGGGTTTCAGGATTGCCAAGCCGCTGAGACAGGCGTTCCCACTTGCGGTGCTGCGCCGCCTCCAGACTGTCATCGCCCGTGCGATAGGCGCTGGAATAGCTCATCGTCGGATCCAGCCACGCAGCGTAGAAATCATTGCCGAGGTCGTAATGCGCGTGGATGTTCTTCTCCGCCTGCGCCTTGGTGTTGCGGTTGAGGGCGTGCAGCGCCCGTGCCGCCCAGCGCCACGGGCCTTTTGCCCGCGCCGTATCGCCAAGGGACATCGCTGTTGGCGACGAACAGGGCGAAGAAGCTGACAGGATCCGGGCTGGACCATTCACCAGCCTCCCACGCCTGATACAGGCCGATTGAGCCATTGGTCGCGATGCGCATCAATCCGCGCCAATCGTGCAGCGTGACTTCGCATTCAAAGCCCGGTGCGCGCCCACCCAGCGTGCAGCGCGATCCGTCGGGCAGGATGCCATGCAAGGTGCCGCGATCAAGCCCGCGATCTATACTTTCAAGAAGGTGATTAGTGGCCGGCGCAAACAGGCGCGCAAAAAAACCGGGCTCCGCCCCGTAACGCCGCCCGCTGTCGAGCAGCACGCCTCCCCTTGCCTCTTGTGCCTCCATGCCGGCGCTTATGCCGAGCCTCCGGTGGAGGGGCAAGCGCAGCAAAACGTTCTGCGCAGATTAGTCCTTGTTTGCGCGGTAAGTTTCCAATGCGCGCTCCCGCGCTTCCTTGTGGCCGATGATCTTGGACGGATAATCGGACGGCTTGCAGCCATGTTCTTCAGGATCATGAATGTAAGGATCATCAATGTCCGCCAGTTCCGGCACCCACTGGCGGATGTAGTCACCGGCATCGAATTTCTCGCTCTGGGTGAGCGGGGCCATGATGCGCACAAACATATTGCTGTCGACCCCCGTTCCGCTGACCCATTGCCAATTGGTCGCATTCGAAGCGTAATCCGCATCCACCAGCGTATCCCAGAACCAGCGTTCGCCGTGGGTCCAGTTGATCAGCAAATGCTTGATCAGAAAACTGGCGGTGATCATCCGCACGCGGTTGTGCATCCACCCGGTGGCCCACAATTCCCGCATTCCGGCATCTACAATCGGATACCCTGTCTGGCCGCGTTGCCACGCCTCCAGTTCTTCCTGGATCACATGACCTCGATTGGGATTGCGCCAGAAGCTTTCGTCATAGCCATCACGATATGGCTCCACTCCGTAGGTTGGAAATTGGCAGATGACATTCTGAGCGTAATCGCGCCACACCAATTCCTGCCGGTAAATGGTCGCGCCTTCGCTGGTATAGCGGCTCATCGCTTCCCACAGCATCCGCGGAGAAACTTCGCCGAAATGCAGGTGCGGGCTCATCCGGCTGGTGCCGTGAATGGATGGCAAATTGCGCTTTTCGTCGTAATCGGAAACGATATCGAGGTAATCTTCGAACTGCTCCATGGCTGCGGAGGTGCCGTGCTGCGCATCCCAGAATTCTCGCATCCCGCCCGCCCAATCAGGCTTTGTGGGCAGCAAGTCCCAGTTCGCCAGATCGTCGCTAGCTGGCCAGCTGTCCGGCGCTGACAAACTCGGCTCCGGCAGAAGGTCGAAGCCATCTATCGCCGCGAACATCGAATTCTTGAACGGAGTGTAGATCTTGTAAGGATTTCCCGACCCGGTCGTAACCGTACCTGGCGGCAGCAGATAATTGCCGTCATGCAGTTGCAGGTCGAGCTTGTCCTTCAGCGAACCCTGTGCCTTGCGCCACCACGGTTCGTAATGGCGGATGGCATGGACAGTGGACGCGCCAGCTTCTTCGGCCAGTTTTGCCAATTCCTCAGCCGCATTGCCACGCCGCAGAATCAGCTTCGAGTTATGCCGGGCAAGGTCCTTCTGCAAAGCTTCGAGCGAATGGTGAAGCCACCAGCGGCTGGCCCCGCCCATCTTGTGGTCGCCCGGCGTTTCGTCATCCAGAACATAAACCGGAATCACAGGCCCCTGCTGCGCAGCTGCCGTAAAGGCGGGCTGGTCTGCCAGACGCAGATCGCGCCGCAGCCAGACTATTTGTGGTTCGGACAATCAATTTCCCCTCGGGTTCAGGGATTCAGCGCATCAGCCGCTGACCGGTTCCTGACAGAATTCATCGGGCACTATCACGCTGAATTGCCCGTCGCGCACCGCATAATACCGGGCATCCGCCAGTTGGTATGATCCGTCCGCCAACTGATCCAGAACCGGCGCACGGGACCAGAACAAAAAGGCGTCTACTTGCTTGTCCTGCGCCCGCGCCGCGGCAAGGTCACAGGCAGAAAGCGGCAGGCTGCCAACACGCTCTCCATCGATGAAAAAGCTACCGCTCCCGCTCACCCCGATGCTTTCACGCTGCCAGAACGCGAGCGGCGGCGGAGAGCTGATTGTCTCGACAAAGGAGGCATTTTGCATCCTGTCGTAAGCCGAAATGGCGTAATTCGCGGTGAGATAGAGGCCCGCAAGCCCCAGCACATTGCGCGCGAGCCTCTGCCAGTCACCGCCGCGCTTTTCGCGCCGGAAAGACAGCCACAGGCCAATCCCCATCAGCAGCCACAGCCACACATCTATGATGAACAGCACATCGCCGTAGAACCAACGGCTACTAAAGGGCTCTAGCAGGCGGATGCCGTAGACATTCATCCAGTCGAGCGCGGGATGCGAAAGACATCCGATAAACGCGAGCGCGTAAAGCCAGCCGAAATGCACCGGCAGGCGTCCCTCAGGCCGCTTCCCTCGCGAAATTTGCCATCGATCCCAGCCCCATAACAGCCCTGCCAGAATGAGTGGCAGCAATACCAGTGCGGGCGGGCCATGCGTAATGCCGCGCCTAAATGCGAGATGCTCCACACCTTCAAGCCAGAAAAAACACGCCGCATCGACATCGGGCAGGTTCGCGCCGAT
>CAWADZ010000004.1:0-243918 GCA_963781165.1 uncultured Alphaproteobacteria bacterium | reverse complement strand
GACTTCGTGTTTGAAGGTGTTGCGCGCCTTGTATTCGTACCGCGTTTCAGGCCATCCGGAGGGGCGGTTGCGGAAATCGTCCGGCCCTTCGATCACCCATTCAAAATCATCGCGGAACCGGCGCATCACCATCAGCGCGTGGCGCACGTAGACATCGTGATCGGTGCCGAAACGGAATTCGCCGCCCGGTTTCAGCTTGTCCGCGATCATCCGCACCGGGCCATCGTTCATCATCCGCCGCTTGGCATGGCGCGCTTTGGGCCAGGGGTCCGGGTGGAGCAGGTAGACCATCGTGAGCGAATTATCGGGAATGCGCGCGAGCACCTGCAGCGCGTCCCCGTGATGCAGGCGGACATTGGCGAGCGTGCCGTCGCGGACATGGGTCAGCGCCTGCGCCACGCCGTTCAGAAATGGCTCTGCACCGATAAAGCCGTGGTTGGGCAACAGATCGGCGCGGTACGCCAGATGTTCCCCGCCGCCGAAACCGATTTCAAAGTGCATCGGGCAATCTTCGCCGAACAGGCTTGTGGCCGTAACCTCGCCCTCTTCCGGCACCGCAATTTGCGGCAGCAGAGTATCGACCAGATCCTGCTGCGCGGCGCGCAGGGGTTTGCCCTGGCTCCTCCCATACAGCCGCTTCAGCGTGGTGGGATCGCCTTCTTTGTGTGCACTCATTGGGGCCCCGTAAAGAAAAAGGCCCCGGAAGCGCAAGGGCGGTGCCTGGCAAACATCCGGGGCGCTTTCGGGTACGCCCGTCTTCAGGAGACGAAAACCTGTATATTCAGCCAGCCATCAGGCAGCTTCTGCCTCTACGTCAGGGTCGCGCAGGACATAGCCCCGGCCCCAGACGGTTTCGATATAATTGTCCCCGCCGCATGCGCTGGAAAGCTTCTTGCGCAGCTTGCAGATGAACACGTCGATGATCTTCAGTTCCGGCTCGTCCATGCCGCCGTAAAGGTGGTTGAGGAACATTTCCTTGGTCAGCGTGGTGCCCTTGCGCAGCGAGAGCAGTTCCAGCATCGCATATTCCTTGCCGGTCAGGTGAACGCGGGCGCTGTCGACTTCGACAGTTTTCGCATCGAGGTTCACGGCCAGCTTGCCGGTGCGGATGATCGACTGGCTGTGGCCCTTCGAACGGCGCACAACAGCGTGAATGCGGGCGACCAGTTCGTCACGGTGGAACGGCTTGGTCACGTAATCGTCTGCGCCAAAACCGAAACTGCGGATCTTGCTGTCCATTTCGGCAATGCCGGACAGGATCAGAACCGGCGTCTGCACCTTGGCAACGCGCAGCTTCTTCAGCACGTCATACCCGTGCATGTCGGGCAGGTTGAGGTCGAGCAGGATGATATCGTAATCGTACAGCTTGCCCAGATCGAGGCCTTCCTCACCCAGATCGGTCTGATAGACATTGAAGCCTTCAGTGGTGAGCATCAGTTCAATGGCCTTGGCCGTTGTTGGCTCGTCTTCAATCAGCAAAACACGCATTTGAGGGTCCCCTTACAGTTCCCGAGAAACTTTTGTCCCGTGGTAACCCCCCGGTAGGAGGTGTTGCCATGAATTAACCACGACACTTCTCTCCAAAAAAGGTTAACAATCAGTTTCACGCGTTAAGACTTTTTGGTGAGTCTTCCTTGCCACAGGGCAAAGGCGTTAATTTCACAGCGTTTTGCAGGCAGGGGGTGTGAAGGCTTTGCGGCCTGCATCGCGGTGATGGCTTGCTGATTTGTGCCGAGAGAGGGTGACAAAGGTTACACCCTATCACCCGCGTCCAGGGCGTATATTCCATGTATTTCGAGCGTCTTGTGGCGAAAGCGGCAAGGTGACACTTCGCAATTGAGCAACGAACGGCGTGGCGCGGTCGCCCGGTCGCCGTTCTTCGCGTGCCGGGTTGGGATGATAGACATGGCAGGATCGGCTCGCTTTGGCTGTGAGTGGCAGGCGAGGTCGAAGAATGGTCCGGGTGTAGGGAAGGGAATTGCGCCGGTTCTATCTGGGCCGACCGATAATCAGAAAAGAATTCGAGCGATACCTCAATTTACATGATTATCTCTGCAGGGAATCGTAAGGACCTTGCGGAAGCGCAGACTGAGTTACAATTCGGTGCTGCGTTCTAAAGAAGGGTACGCAAGACTATGTCGCTGGAGTGGCAACTTGATGAAACCTCTACCGAGGCGGAGTCCTATAATTTTCAAAACGTAAATCCGAAAGTTGTGTTCTTGCTCGCGCTTGCAGCGTCATTCACGGCTGTCTGCTGCATCTATCTGGCTTATTCGCTGATCGAGCAATTGATGTCGGCTGGATTTATCCCTCAGCCACCATCTCTCAGCCAATATGTGTCTTGAGCGGGCCGTGCGCAGTACGGCGCTGCGCCGTGCGCAGGCTTACGAATACAGGCTGAGCGCTACTGCCGCCTGTCCTGTAAACAGGCCGACAAAAATCGCAAAGTCCATTGCACGGTCAATCACTCGGCCACTCACTATCGCACCCCTTTGTAGTGACAGGGTGAGTGGCGGATGGAAGTTGCCGTCCGGTTGTCGACCATCCTTTACGGACGATTCATATTGTGTTTCAGACAGATGCGCGCCGCATGACTAGCGCCGTCAAAAATCGCCCTACAACGGCTGGCAATCCGTTGGACGCGGGCGAACCTCAGAGCGCCCTGCCTCCGCGCCCCTTCGGGCTCCGGCGGGGAAGCTCTTACTGGCGGAAGCGGGCGTTTCGCCGCAACGCGATATTTGCCGCTGCGCTCACGTTCGGTTCGTTCTGGCTGTTTTTCAGCATCTGGCTTTCACTGCCCTGGCTAACAGATCTCGGCAATCTCACGCACCCTGTACTGGCGTTCGCAGTCCTGACTTTCATCGCCTACGTGCCGGGCTTCATGAACGCCTTTCTCCTCGCCAGCTTGGCATTTCGGCCCACCGCATTGAAGCAGGAGCCAGAGAACTGGCCGGCCATTTCAATATTGGTTGCAGCCTATCAGGAAGAGGAACTTATCGCCGACACATTGCGCGTTTTGAGCCAGCTGAATTATCCAGGCCTGCTTGAAATCATTGTGATCGATGACGGTTCAAAAGACACGACTTTCGCAGTCGCAAAAGCGTGCGAACCTGATTTTGCGGATTCTCCGACCTACACCCTCAGGGTGGAACGGATGCAGAAAAACGGGGGGAAAGCGCGCGCCCTCAATCATGGTCTCGCCATATCCTCGCACGATCTCATTGTTACGATCGATGCCGATACTCTTCTTGAACCGGGCAGCCTTCGTGCGATGATCGCCCATTTGTATGCCAGCCCGCCGCAAACCGCTGCTATTGCCGGAGCAATCCTGCTCGCCAATCCCAAGGAGAGCTGGATCACCCGTGCGCAGCAATGGGACTATTTTCATGGCATCGCGGCGGTCAAACGCATGCAGGGCAATTATAACGGAACCCTCGTGGCGCAGGGTGCCTTCTCTCTTTATCGCCGTAGCGCACTTGTTCAGGCGGGCGGCTGGCCTGACACTGTTGGAGAAGACATCGTCCTCACATGGTCGCTGCTACGGCGGAATTATATCGTCCGTCACGCGGAAGATGCTGTCGCCTGGACCCACGCTCCGGTAACGCTTCGCGACCTGTCAAAGCAGCGCAAACGCTGGGCACGCGGCATGATCGAAGCGCTGGCCATTCATGTCCGGCTGCTTGGCAAATTCCGGCTTTCGACCATGTTTATCTACTGGAACCTGCTTTTCATCAGCATCGATCTCGCCTTCACTCTGGCGTTTATACCGGGGCTGGTGCTGGCGGTTTTCGGGATCTATTGGCTGGCAGGACCCATCACATTGCTGGTGCTGCCATTGGCGGCGCTATGGAATGTTCTGATTTATCGCATCCAGATGCGCATGCTCAGGAAAAATGAAATCGAAATGGAAAAAAGCTGGCCGGGCTTTGTTCTGTTTGCATTCGTCTATCCATTCCTGATGCAGCCGGTGTCGGTGTGGGGATACATGGCGGAACTTTTCGGAAGGAAGAAAGGATGGGACTAACTGTGCGCCTGCGCGCCTGTATCACGGCCATCGCCATTTTTGCGCCCTCGGTTGCCCTGGCGCAGGACATCGAAAGTTCCCCCGCGGTTGGCACAGAAGTCTTCGTGTCTACCGACAGCGACGACACAACTGTCGTTCGTACTGCGCTGGATTTCGACCTGCGCAATGCCGGGGAAGAGCAGCGTCTTGGGATCCGGCTGGAAAAAGCGTGGTACGACCTTCCCGGCCGGCAAACGGACGAGCGTGAACGCGTATTCTTGCAAGTTGCCGATGAAACGCGCGGCTGGAACTGGGCGGCGCGGATTGGCACCGATGGTGACAATGTAATCGGTTCGGTTTCGGTCCATGACAACTCCAGGTTCCGCAAGGAAGTCTTAGCCGAGCGCGATATTGTCGAAACGCCTGCCGGGCTTGATCGCGGGATTTACTCGACATTCGTGGGCGCAGCGATCGATCTGCCAGCCGATGACAGCAACATTTTCACGGCATTGGTCGGCGCACAGGAATTTACCGGAGACAACTTCCGCCTCCATCTGCGCGGCAATTATATTCACGTGATAGATCAGGAACTCGGCTTGTCAGCCCAGCTGCGAGGGCGATATTTCCGTGACAGTGACCCGCGCGAATTCGATTATTACTCCCCCCGCTATTATGCGCAGGTCTTGCCGGTTGTGCAGATGCGGCGATTTGTGGACGGTTGGCAGCTCTTGGCTGCGGGCGGGATCGGTGTTCAGCGGGATGCCGATACCGATTGGAGTCAAGCCAATTTCGGACAGTTTCGCGTCACCAGCCCAGCGCGCGGCGCTTGGTCATTCGGAGCGGAAACGATCTTCTCGCAAGTGCCATCAAACAGTGCCGTATCCGGCCCGGGCTATGACTACTTCCAGGCACGGCTGAACCTCAGCCGCAGATTTTGACAAGTTTGCACTTGGGAGGCTCGCAGTGATCCGGGCGTTTCTGAACGCATCGGGCCTTACTTCACCCCATCCCCGCCAGCTTCTTCGCCCGCCGCCGCTGCACGCTGGAGCCGATCCCGATAGCCTCGCGGTATTTTGCGACCGTGCGCCGCGCAAGATCGAAACCTTCGGCTTTCAGCAAGTCCACCAGAGCATCGTCCGACAGGACTTTTTTCGCGTCCTCCGCGTCGCACAAAGCCTTGATGCGGGCCTTTACCGCTTCTGCACTTGCGCCTTCGCCGCTTGTTCCCCCGCCCACTCCGCTTGTGAAGAAGTATTTCAGTTCAAACGTGCCGCGTTCGCAGTGGAGGAATTTGTTGCTGGTGACGCGGCTGACGGTGCTTTCGTGCATCTCGATCGCCTCGGCCACGGTCTTCAGCGTCAGCGGGCGTAGCTGCGACACGCCTTTGCGGAAGAAGCCGTCCTGCTGCTTCACGATTTCGGCGGCGGTTTTCAGGATCGTCTTCTGCCGCTGGTCCAGCGCCTTGATCAGCCAGTTCGCATCGGCTAGTTTTTCGGACAGCCAGCCGCGCGCTTCCTTGCCGGGGCAGCCGTCGCGCATTTCCAGGTAATAGCTGCGGTTGACGACCAGCCGCGGCAGGGTCGCCTCGTTCAGCTTGATGTCCCAGCCGCCATCTGTGCCCGCGTTGATCAATATATCGGGCACAACCGCCGCGCTGGTCGCGCCGCCGAATTGCAGGCCCGGTTTCGGATCATAGCTGCGCAGTTCGTTCAGCATTTCGGCGAGGTCTTCCTCGTCCACGTCGCAGATGCGGCGGATATGCGCGAAGGCCCCCTTGGCGACCAGATCGAGATTGTCGATCATCACTTCCATGCACGGATCGTAACGGTCCGCCTCCTTCGCCTGCAGCGCGAGGCATTCGGACAACGTGCGCGCACCGACGCCGGTCGGGTCGAGCGACTGGACGCATTCCAGCGCGCGCTCTGCCTCGGCAATCGGCACGTTCAGACCGTCTGCGATATCGCGCAGCGGAGTGGGCAGGTATCCCGCCTCGTCCAGCAGGCCGATGATGTAGCGCGCGATGAAGGCAGTTTGCTGATCCGGGGCGCATGCACCGACCTGCTCTTCCAGATGGTCGGCGAGCGAAAGCTGCGCGCCTTCGCGGTTTTCCAGATCGGGGCCGTCCTCGCCCGAACCGCTGGCCATTTGCGCAGACCAGTCGCCCGTATCGCGGTCCTGGTCGAGAGCGCTGGCATCGATATCAAGCGCGCGGTCACCTTCGTCCGAAGTCGCATCGCGCGGCTCGGTTTCGGCGGGAGCTTCGCGGTCTTCGCTGCGAATGTCCCCGGCTTCCAGCAACGGATTGCTTTCCAGCGCATCGCCGATGAAGGTTTCGATTTCCAGGTTGGACAAGGCCAGCAGCTTGATCGCCTGCTGCAATTGCGGCGTCATCACCAGCGATTGTGATTGCCTCAGGTCTAGGCGCGGACCCAATGCCACTTACCAGCCACCCATTCCATTCGTGCAGCGCATCACAGCGTGAAGTTGTCGCCGAGATACAGGCGGCGCACATTTTCGTCTGCGACCAGTTCCTGCGGACTGCCGGCGAACAGCACCTGGCCGCCGTAGATGATGCAGGCACGGTCAACGATTTCCAGTGTTTCGCGCACGTTGTGATCGGTGATCAGCACACCGATACCGCGGTTTTTCAGGTCCGCCACCAGATCGCGAATATCGCTGATCGACAGCGGATCGATCCCGGCAAAGGGTTCATCCAGCAGCATGATGGACGGGCTGGCCGCCAGTGCGCGGGCAATTTCGCAGCGTCGCCGTTCCCCGCCGGACAGCGCCATCGCAGGGCTGGACCGCAGGCGGGCAAGGCCGAATTCATCGAGCAGGCGTTCCAGTTCGAGGGCGCGGGTATCCTTGTCCGGCTCCACCATTTCCAGCACGCAATTGATGTTCTGTTCCACCGTCATGCCGCGAAAAATGCTGGTTTCCTGCGGCAGATAGCCAAGCCCCAGAATGGCGCGGCGATACATCGGCAGGCGCGTCACATCGACGCCGTCCATCAGGATCCGGCCGCTGTCGGGCTTCACCAGACCCATGATCGAATAGAAGCAGGTCGTCTTGCCCGCGCCGTTCGGGCCGAGCAGGCCGAGCACTTCGCCCTTCGCCACGCTGAGCGATATGTCGGAAAGCACGCTGCGCTTGTCATAGCTTTTGGCGATGGACACGACTTCCAGCCCGCCTTCCGGCGGCAGATCGGGCGCGGCATGGGAAGGCGCCTCCGCAATGGCCTGCGCCAGGGCTGCCTCGTCAAGAATATCGTTATCCAGTGCAGTCATTCCATGTCATCTAGCATGTGGCGGGCGGGATTGAAGGGTGTTTGGCAAGATTCGTGCATGACTTGTCCCATTATGCCCCGCGAAAGTGCCAAATTGCCCGCCGCGCTTGTATTATCCCCCCGAGTTTGAAATACCTTGCGTCAGGGATTGGAGAGGAGAGTTGCATGGCAAAGGCGCTTTCGCATAAACCGCACGGGCAAAAGCTCACGGTCACGCATTCAGAGACAGGCGTCGACTGGCGCCGCAAGGTCAGCGACCATGTCGCCTTCGGGCTGCTGGTTTACACTGGCCTGCATATCTTCCTCACCATGAAGGAATTGAAAACAGGGCAGGGGTCCGTCCTACCCTATTTCGCGCTGATCGTGCTGGTTGCGGCAATCGTTCCGGCCTGCCGCTGGCTCGAGATGCGCTGGGAACGGCTGACCGATTCCGAAGCGAGCGATCCCCAGCTTGAGCCGGTTTTTCGCAAGGAAATGATCCTGCTGTGGTGCGCGGCAATCGGGCTGCCGGTGGCGCTGACATTCGGCTTCAAAGGCATCGTCGCACTCTTCTGAAAACACTCCCCCGCCTTTTTGCCGCGCTTCTGCTCGCGCCGTTATTCGCGGCTGTGCTCGGTTTGGGCACAGTGCCCGCGCTTGCGCTCGTGCCGGAGGCTCCGGCATCCGAAACTGTGCCCAATGCGCCCGAAGCGGGCTCTATCGAAGTCGAGCAGACCGACGGCGCAGATGAACGTATCGCCGGGCGGCTCAGCGATATTTTCGCCAATGTGCCAAGCCTGTCCTCCGTCACGGTCGATGTGTCCGAAGGCGTCGTCGCGCTGGCAGGCACTGCGCCTGACGCAGAGGCCGTGGCCCGCGCGGAAAGCATTGCCATCGGCGTGGACGGCGTGGTGACGGTTGAAAACGCCATCGAGCGCGATGTCTCGGTTAACCTTGGTGCGGGCGTTGGCGGGCTGGAGGATAAGCTTCGCGGTGCATGGCGCATGGTGCCGCTGGTAGGGCTGGCCTTGCTTGTCGGACTGCTGATCGCGGGCTTCGGCTATCTGATAGCATCCTTCAAAGGGCTGTGGAACCGGATTGCGCCCAATGTCTTTCTGGCTGAGCTGATTTCCAGCGCACTGCGCTTCATATTTGTACTTCTTGGTCTGGTTGTGGCGCTCGACATGATCGGGGCGGGCGCGCTGATGGGGGCAGTGCTGGGCGGTGCTGGCGTCATCGGTGTGGCGCTGGGATTTGCCATGCGCGACACGATCGAGAATTACGTCGCCAGCCTGATGCTGTCCTTGCGCCAGCCGTTCCGCGCGAACGATCATGTGGTGATCGAGGGACAGGAAGGCCGCGTGATCCGCCTGACCAGCCGCGCGACCATTCTGATGACGCTGGACGGCAACCATTTGCGCATTCCCAATTCCACCGTCTTCAAAGGCACCATCCTCAATTACACCCGCAACCCGCAGCGCCGGTTCGACTTTGTGCTGGGCGTGGATGCGGATGACGATGCCGATGCCGCGCGCCGTCTGGGACGAGACACGCTGGCGGAGCTTGCTTTCGTACTGGACAATCCGGCGCCCGACGTGCGCATCGTGGAAGTTGGCGATTCCAATGTCGTCCTGAGGTTCCTCGCGTGGATCGACCAAGGCGAAACCGATTTCTACAAGGCGAAGACCCGCGCAATCGCGGCCTGCAAACTGGCACTTGAGCAAGCTGGGTTTGCCATGCCGGAGCCGATCTACCGCCTGCGCTTTGACCAGCGCACCGCCACCCTGCCTTTCGAGAATGTCAGCGAACGCTCAGCCCCGCCGCCTGCGCCTCCTGCTACTGCTCCCAAGCTGCCTGCGCGGTCTATCGAGGAAGAAGACGTCGCGCCCGAAAACGAAGTCGAGCGGATGGTCGATGCAGAGCGGCAGGATGCGGGCGAGCAGAAGAACGACCTGCTCGATAGCGACAGGCCGGTGGAGTAGAGTTTGGTAGAAGCGTGAGCGATCTTGTTCGCGGAAGCCTGCCTGAATGCAAAAGATTCCGGGCCGGCTTTCGCACAGCCCGGAATACTCTTTCGGCTTCGTATTCTATCGCTATTTCGCGTTACGAACCGCCCGGTCCGCCGCCACCGCCTGGAAGCGGAATGTCGCCGAAACAAGAGCCTTCCTCGATCTCGATGTAAAAGTAGTTTTCGCGAGGTTTGCGCGCAGCATCTGTCGTACCATCGCAATATTGAATGAAGTAACCGACCTGCTGATATGACCCGTTGAAGTAGTTATCGATATATTGAAAGGCCTTGGTTGGGTTGGGCGTGTAGCTTGAATTGGCAACGGCCGTTGGCGCGGCGATTGCCGTGAGCAAGGCTGCCCCGGCGAACATGGTTCTTTTGATCATCATCATCAGTCCTCTTTCTAGCTGCCGCCCAACATGGCGGCAAAGAAGAATAAAGCACTGAACGGGGATGAAATATGTCAGGGTTCGCACGTAGGACGAGTGATTTGCACGCTTTGACGTTTGGCTTATCGATTGAACCTTCAAGCGAAATATTATTGCCGTATTACAGTGATCTGGCGCGCTTGCCGAACTGTCCTCTATGCGCGACCGTTTCGTGACAATGTGGCGAGTGCCGACTAGGTTTTTTTAGCCCGCTCAATCGCCTCGATCACAACCTGCTTGGCTTCGGCGGCATCGCCCCATTTGCCGATCCGGACCCACTTTTCAGCTTCCAGATCCTTGTAGTGAGTGAAGAAGTGTTCGATCTGCTGCATGATGATGCTCGGCAGATCCTTCGTTTCGGCAACGTCCGAATAATACGGGAAGGTCGTGTCCACGGGAACGCAGATCAGCTTTTCATCGCCGCCATGCTCGTCTTCAAGGTTCAGCACGCCGATGGGGCGGGCGCGCACGACGCAGCCGGGGATGAAGGGTGATCGGGCGATCACCAGCGCGTCCAGCGGGTCACCGTCCGGGCTGAGTGTGTGGGGCACAAAGCCGTAATTGGCCGGGTAACGCATCGGTGTGTGCAGGATGCGGTCCACGAACAATGCGCCCGAAGGCTTGTCGAATTCATACTTCACCGGCTCGCCGCCCGTAGGGACTTCGATGATGACATTCAGGCTTTCCGGCGGATTGTCGCCCGTCGGGATGTGTTCGATACGCATAATAGGTCTCACTTGCAGGGCGGGAGCCGCGCTCCGCCATCAGGCTGAAATTTCACCGCGCGCCTAGCTTAAGCGCGAGAGCATTGCCAGTGCGGCGTGCGGACCTTAGATGCCGCCCCATGGCAAAAGGCAACACACCCCAAGCGATACGCGGGACGCAGGACATTTTCGGACCGGAGGCGGAGGCTTTCGCCTTTGTGGTCGAGACTTTTGAACGGGTGCGCAAGCTCTACCGTTTCCGCCGCGTTGAAATGCCGGTGTTCGAAAAGACCGAAGTGTTCAGCCGCGCGATTGGCGAGACGACCGACGTTGTCTCCAAGGAAATGTATTCCTTCGAGGATCGCGGCGGGGATTCGCTCACCTTGCGGCCTGAATTCACCGCCGGGATTGCGCGCGCTTTCCTCTCCAACGGTTGGCAGCAGCACGCTCCGCTGAAGGTGGCAACGCACGGGCCGCTGTTCCGGTATGAACGCCCGCAAAAGGGCCGTTACCGCCAGTTCCACCAGATCGATGCGGAAATCATCGGCGCGGGCGAACCGCAGGCTGATGTGGAATTGCTGGCGATGGCCGATCAGTTGCTGAAAGAATTGGGCATCGAAGGTGTGACGCTGCACCTCAACACGCTGGGCGATGGCGACAGCCGGGAGGCATGGCGTGCGGCTCTGATCGAGTATTTCAGCGCGGTGAAGGATGAACTTTCCGAAGATTCGCAGGAGCGGCTGGAGAAGAACCCGCTGCGCATTCTCGACAGCAAGGACCGCCGCGACCAGAAATTCGTGGCCGGTGCGCCGAAGATCGACGCGTTCCTGTCCGATGAGGCGAAGGCGTTTTTCGGGGCTGTGACCAGCGGGCTGGATGCCGCCGGCGTCAAATGGAAGCGCGCCGAAAGCCTGGTGCGCGGGCTGGATTATTACCGTCACACGGCGTTTGAGTTCATTCCCGACGAAGGCACGGCAGCAGCGGATGCCTTGGGTTCGCAGAGCACTATTCTGGGCGGCGGGCGTTATGACGGGCTGATGGAATCGCTGGGCGGGCCGGAGACGCCCGCGGTAGGCTGGGCTGCGGGGATCGAGCGGCTGGCTATGTTGGTTTCCGTGCGACCTGATGTTGCAGAGGTCGCCATCGCAGCGGAATCGGACGAGCGCGTTGGCGAAGCATACGAGCTTGCACAACACCTTCGCAAAAAGGGACATTCGGTCGAGGTCTTTGCGAGCGGTGGCAAGCGCAAGCGATATGACAAGGCGAGGAAATCAGAACCGTTGAACCTCATTTCGATGGATTTGCGCGATGGGGAGGCATCCACGAACATCGCTTCGGATGATGCCGATGATGCACGAGCAAGTCGGTTGGAGCGACTGGTCGAAGAATTCCGACAGTCTCGAAAATGACCATCCCCGCCGAACGCCTGCGACAGATCGCCAACCGCTTTGCCGAGCTTGAGGCGCGCATGGCGTCGGGGCAGCTTGAGGGCGAGGAATTCGTGCAGGCGTCGCGCGACTACGCCGAGCTGGAACCGGTCGCCAAATTGACTGCCGAAGTGCAGGCCATGCGCGAAGAAATCGCGGGCCTGACCGAAATGCTCGCCGATCCTGAAATGAAGGCCATGGCGGAGGAGGAGCTGGCGTCGCTCAAGACCCAGCTGCCCGAGGCTGAACGCGCGCTGGCGCTCGCCATGCTGCCCAAGGACAGCGCCGACGCAAAGCCCGCCATGCTGGAAATCCGCGCTGGCACAGGCGGCGATGAAGCGGCGCTGTTCGCGGGCGATCTGTTCCGTATGTACGAACGCTTCGCTGCAGAGCAGGGCTGGAAGGTCGAAACGGTCAGCATGGCCGCCGCCGATGTGGGCGGCTTCAAGGAAATTGTCGCCAATATCAAAGGCACCGGCGTGTTCGCCAAGCTGAAGTTTGAAAGCGGCGTCCACCGGGTGCAGCGTGTGCCTGTTACCGAAAGCGGCGGGCGCATTCATACCTCTGCCGCCACCGTGGCCGTCCTGCCGGAGCCGGACGAGGTCGATATCCACATCGACGCAACCGACCTCAAGATCGACACCTACCGCGCCAGCGGGGCGGGCGGGCAGCACGTCAACACCACCGACAGCGCGATCCGCATCACGCATGAGCCGAGCGGCATCGTCGTCACCTGTCAGGATGGCCGCAGCCAGCACAAGAACAAGGAAAAGGCGATGCAGGTGCTGCGCGCGCGCCTGTACGAACAGCAGCGCGAAAGCGTGGCCGGGGCAGAGGCAGAGGCGCGCAAGGCGATGGTCGGCAGCGGCGACCGCTCCGAACGCATCCGCACCTACAATTTCCCGCAAGGCCGTGTCACCGATCACCGTATCGGCCTGACCCTGCACAAGCTGGAGGAAGTGCTTGCCGGACCAGGCCTGCGCGAACTCACCGACGCGCTGATTGCCGAAGACGAGGCGAAGCGGCTGGCGGCGATGGATGAGTGAGGCATCCGGCGTGACAGTCGGCGATGCAATTCGAGAGGCGGCAGCGCGGCTCTCCGTTTCCTCCGACACCGCCCGCCTCGATGCCGAGCTGCTGATGGCGCATGCGCTGGGGGTTTCCCGTTCCGATATGTTGCTGCGGCACATGCGGGATGCTCCGCCCGAAGCCTTCGCAAACCTCGCCGGGCGCCGCCTTGCCCATGAACCTGTCGCCTACATCACTGGCAGTCAGGAATTCTACGGTCGCGCTTTCAAAGTCTCCCCCGATGTCCTCATCCCCCGCCCGGACAGTGAAAGCGTGGTGGACGCCGCGCTACGGGCTATGCCAGCCCCGCGCCGCGTCCTCGATTGCGGGACCGGCTCGGGTGCATTGCTTCTTACGATTCTGGCAGAATGCCCCGAAGCGGAAGGGACCGGGATAGACAGCTCTTCTGCCGCGCTGGACATTGCCCGCGAAAACGCCGCTGCGCTGGGCCTGGCGACGCGCACCCGAATGCTGGAGAAGGACTGGACGAAAGCAGGCTGGGCAGACGATCTCGGGGCGTACGATCTCATCATCGCCAACCCGCCCTATGTGGAGGACGCAGCCGATCTTGCAGCAGACGTGCGCGAATACGAACCTTCACAGGCGCTGTTCTCCGGGCCAGAGGGGCTGGATGATTACCGCATCCTCATCCCCCAATTGCCGAAGTTGTTGAAAGAAAGCGGTGTTGCGGTGCTCGAAATAGGACACATGCAAGCCGCTGCGGTCTCGAAAATCGCTGAAAAACAGGGATTTTGTGCAGAAACGGGTCAAGACCTTGCCGGGCGCGATCGTGCAATCATCCTGCGATTAAGACTTGGCAAAGGCGAATCGAGTAGCTAACTCTGATGCAAGGCCCCGGTTGCAGCGAATTGCCCGGGTCCTTAAACTCCTACATTTGCCTGGCAGGGGGCGGTTTTCCGCTTTCATTCGTGCAGATGATGGGCGAACTGCAATCCATGTGGGATGCGTTCGATAAGGGGTCATCTGATCGAATGCGGCTTTTTGCCGCCGATCGAGACAGGAAGCGGAATTCCTTTGAACAACAACAATCGCAATAACAATCGTCGCCGGGGTCGCGGTAACAACAATAACAACAGCAACCGTGGCGGTGGTGGCGGAAGCCCGAACCAGGCCAACCGGATCGACAGCCGTTCACGCGGCAACGCGCCGCAGATGCTGGATAAGTACAAGAAGCTGGCCCACGAAGCGCAGCTGAATGACGACCGCGTACAGACCGAATATTACCTGCAATTTGCAGATCATTATTTCCGTGTTCTGGCCGACATCAAGGCCCAGAAGGACGAGCAGCGCGCCAAGCGTGAGGGCGAACGCGGCGATTCTGACGATTCTGACGACCGCGATGACGACGATGATGATGATCGCCAGAGCGGCCGCCGGAATGACCGTGGCAATGACCGTGGCGGGGACCGTGACAATGATCGCGGCAAACCGCGCCGCAATGCTCGCCCGCGCCGGGATTCGCATGAACCCGAGCAGGGCAATGAAGGCGATGACGGCGACCAGGGCGACGGCGAAAATCCGTTCACCCGCGATGCGCCAAAGGCCCGCAAGCCGCGTGCAGCGAAGGCTCCTGCAGACAAGGTAAAGTCCGACAAGCCCAAGTCCGACAAACCGCGCGCTGCCAAGCCGCGCAAGAAGGCCGGTTCAGATGACGCTGTCGAAAACGACGGTGCCCTTGATCCCAGCATGCTGCCGCCTGCAATTTCGCGTGCCAGCTCTGCCGGCGATGCAGCAGATGATGCGCCGAAACCCAGCAAGGGCCTGCGTCCGCGCCGCCGCCCGCGCGGTGAAGATGGTGAAGAATCGCTCGAAGCCGTCGGCTGATCGAAACACTTTGAACGAGCCCGGTTTCCAGGCACGATAGGGCGACGCCGCACATATCATGACCTCTCCCGGCCGCTCGTTCGCGATCATCGATTATAATCCATCGCGCAGCTGGCTGTGGGCGCTCGCGCTTGGCCTGCTGAGTGCTGCCGGTTTCCAGCCGCTGGGCCTGTGGCCTGTTGCATTGCTGGCTGGCGGCCTCTTCGCGGTGCTCGTGTCGCGGGCCGAAACCCGCAAACAGGCCGCGTGGCTCGGCTGGCTGTTTGGTTGGGCGCATTTCACCCTCGGCAACAACTGGATCGCGACCGCCTTCACCTACCAGGCGCAAATGCCCGAAGTGCTCGGCTGGGTGGCCGTGCCTTTGCTCGCAATCTATCTGGCCGTTTACCCCGCTCTCGCCGCGCTGATTGCGCACAGCATTGCCCGCAAGGGTTCGGCGTGGTCCTTCGCACTGGTGTTCGCTGCTGCGTGGATCGTGACAGAATGGCTGCGCGGCTGGGCCTTTACGGGATATGCGTGGAACCCGTTCGCCATGATTTTGCTCGGCCCGTTCGACCGGCCCGGACTTGCTGCATTGTCTCCGATCATGGGCACATATGCCCTGTCCGGCATCGCCATGATACTGGGCACGTCGCTGGTTTTGCTGGCAAGCGAGCGGCGGCTGCGAGTGATGGCGCTGGTGGCGGTATTGGTGACGGCGGGCATGTACTGGCCCGCGCCTACGCCTGCGCCCGCATCGGAAGATGAAACAGCTGGCCTGCTGGTCACGATTGCAAAGCCTGACATCGCACAGGAAACGCTCAACGATCCGCGCGCTTTCGAACCCAACTTCCAGAAACTGGCGGGGCTTTCCCTGCCACTGAATGCCGGCGATCCCCGTCCGCGTATCGTGCTCTGGCCCGAAAGCGGCATGGTCGATTATCTGGAAGAAGGATATCCGCAGCGCTATTACGACCGCACAACCGCGCTGGGCAGCCCGATATTTGCGCGGCGGCGCCTCGGCCAATCGGTTGGCGCTGGCAGTGTCCTGCTGACCGGTGCGGTGGATCTGGAAATCGGCGTTGATGAAGACGGTATCGAACGGGCAATCGGTGCGCGTAACGCTGTTACGGCGGTGTCTGCAGACGGCGAATTGCTGGGCAGTTATGATAAGGCGCATCTGGTTCCGTACGGCGAGTATTTGCCGATGCGCACATTGCTTGAACCGCTGGGCCTGTCCCGCCTAGTTGCAGGCACTATCGATTTCTGGCCCGGTCCGGGGCCGCAAACGCTGGATCTGGGGCAGTACGGGAAGGTCGGCCTTCAGGTCTGTTACGAAATTGCCTTTCCCGGGCAGGTGACGGACCGCGCCAACAGGCCGGACTTCATCTTCAACCCATCCAGCGAAGGCTGGTTCAACCGTTCCGGCCCGCCCCAGTTTCTGGCGCAATCGCGCATGCGGGCAATCGAGGAAGGCCTGCCGGTGCTGCGTGCCACCAATAAGGGGATCAGCGCGATTATCGATCCGCGCGGCGTGGTTCGCGAATATCTCGCCCTGAACGTAACGGGCCGTATCGATGCGGTTGTTCCGCCTGCTGCGGCGCCTACCCCGTTTGCCCGGATTGGCAATCTGCTGTCGCTGATTTGGGCCGCGATGATACTGGCGGTCGGCATCGTTGCCATGCGCCGCAAGGCCCGTTAAGGCCGCCCATCACAATCAATCCAGTTTCACGAGAAGGCAATCTCCAACATGCGCCAATCCTACCTGTTCACGTCCGAAAGCGTCTCTGAAGGCCATCCGGACAAGGTTTCCGATCAGATTTCCGATGCCATCGTCGACCTCTTCCTATCCAAGGACGCCGAAGCGCGCGTTGCTTGCGAAACGCTCACCACTACCCAGCGAGTTGTGCTGGCCGGCGAAATTCGCGGCCAGGGGATCATGGACAAGGACGGCAATTGGGCGCCCGGTATCGAAGACGAGATCGAGAAGACCGTGCGCGCAGTGGTGCGTGAAATCGGTTACGAACAGGACGGCTTCCACTGGGAAACGCTGACTTTCGAAAACCATCTGCACGGCCAGAGCGCGCACATCGCGCAAGGCGTGGATGCCAGCGACAACAAGGATGAAGGCGCAGGCGATCAGGGCATCATGTTCGGATATGCCAGCGACGAGACGCCTGATCTGATGCCAGCAACGCTGGATTACAGCCACAAGATCTTGCAGCGCATGGCCGAAGACCGCAAGAGCGGTGCCGCGCCGTTCCTCGAACCCGACGCGAAGAGCCAGGTCTCGCTGCGATACGTCAATGAAAAGCCGGTAGAAGCGACCGCCATCGTTGTCTCGACGCAGCACGCAGTCGATTACTGCATGCCGTGGTCCGATGGCGAGAAGTCCGGCGGTGATGCCGATAAATATGCCGAGCTGAACGATTACGTGCGGGGTGTGATCGCAGATGTTCTGCCTGCTGAATTGCTCACCGACAAAACCGTGTACCACATCAACCCGACGGGCCGTTTCGAAATCGGCGGTCCAGACGGCGACGCTGGCCTGACCGGGCGCAAGATCATCGTCGATACCTATGGCGGCGCATCGCCGCACGGTGGCGGCGCGTTTTCGGGCAAGGATCCAACCAAGGTCGATCGCTCTGCTGCCTATATCACGCGCTATCTGGCGAAGAACGTGGTTGCAGCAGGGCTTGCCCGGCGTTGCACCATCCAGATTGCCTATGCCATTGGCGTGTCGGAGCCGCTGTCGCTTTATGTCGATCTGCATGGCACCGGCAACGGCGTCACCGAAGAACGGTTGGAGCTGGTGCTGCCGACGCTGGTGCGTCTGACGCCGCGCGGCATTCGTACCCATCTTGAGCTCAACAAGCCGATTTATCGTTCCTCCGCTGCCTATGGCCATTTTGGCCGCACGGCAGAAGGCGATGCATTCCCGTGGGAACGCAACAGCCTGGTGGATGCGCTGAAGGCCGCACTGGCCTGATATGATGGAACGGGCACGGTGAGCGCAGGACCAACCCCGCTCACCGCCCCGGTATCTGGCGCGCCCGTTTCTGACGGCACGCGCATTAAGGCGCTTGATGCGCTGCGCGGACTGGCAGTGATCGGCATTGTGCCGATGAACGTCATCGCCTTTTCCATGCCGCCTGCCGCCTATTTCAATCCGCGCAGCTTTGGCGGCGATGGCCCGCTGGAAACCGCGCTGTGGGCGGTCAGCTTTCTGGTCATAGAGGACAAGTTCCGCGCCCTTTTCGCCATGATGTTTGGCGCAGGCGTGGCGATGCTGCTGGACAAGGCAAGCCAGCATCCCCTGCGTAGCCATTATGCCCGAATGCTGGTGTTGCTTGCCATTGCGATGGTTCACGCCGTCGTGCTCGCCAACAATGATGTGCTGCGCAGTTATGCGGCTGCAGGAATGCTGCTGCCTTTTGTGGCGCACTGGCGCGCGCGGACGCTGTTGTGGGCGGCAGGCGCTATCATGGCGGCGCAGTTGGTGGTGTCCGGCTGGTTCGCCTGGGACTGGCTGGCCTACTGGTTTGAACGCGCGGGCGGAGCGTTGGTCGATCCCGCACCGCAATTACAGGCGGAACAGGATTACGGTTATAACCCGCAGGCCATCGCCGCCGCGGCCGAGCGCGCGGGCGAAGGGCTGGGGGAACGCATCGCACGGCGCCTGGGGCAGGCCCCGCAGCAAATCACCTTTGTCGCCGCATCCCTGCCTTCGACTTTGGCAGCCATGCTGGCAGGTATCGCACTTTGGCGCAGCGGATTGCTCGCCGGAGAATGGGAGGCGCGCCGGGCCTTCGCCTTGGCGACACGGTGCGCCGTGATTGCCGTGCCGGTCCTCACAGGGCTTGCAGCATGGGCGATGGCCACCGGCTTCGATCCGATTGTCACCACCGCCAATGCACTCGTGTGGAGCGCGCCGTTCGACCTTCTGCTCGGGATCGGCTGGGCTGCGGCGGCGATGGCGCTGTTTGGCGGTGTGCTCCAAAACGCGGTGCTGACTGCACGGCTTGCCGCCGCGGGCCGTTTGGCGCTGACCAATTACCTTGCGACCAGCGTGATATTCGCGGTGCTGTTCATGGGCTGGGGACTCGGGCTGTTCGGCCAGTTTTCGCGCGGCGGGGCGCTGCTTATCGGCCTCATCCCCATTACCGCCATGCTGCTATGGTCACCGCCGTGGCTCGCGCATTTCCGGCAAGGTCCGGCAGAATGGTTGTGGCGCAGTGTGGCGAGTGGACGCCTGTTGCCCTTCAAGGTCTGACGGTCAGGAAAGCGCCTGCACCGCCGCGGTGTCGCGCGGCAAATGCCTTGCGGCGAGCCCGTAGTGCACTGCTGACCAAACATAGACACCTGCCGCCACAGCCATCGCCATCGCCAGCCCCTGTCCCGGGCCATAATTTGTAGCAAACCAATCGCTCAGGGCCCCGAGCAGGGAGGGGCCAAGTCCGCCTGCCAGAGTATACACCCCTGTGAGCACGGCAGCGGCGCTCGCCCGCATGCGCGGATGCATGAGGTTTTGCACGGCGGCATAGGTTATGCCGAGATAGCTCAACGTCAGGAAGATCGCGACGCCGACCACCATCAGCAGCACCGCCAGATCATCCTGCATGATGCCAAAAGCATAGAGCGGGCCGCCTATGAGGAGTGCCGTGCCGGGAATCAGCGCGTAGGCAGCGGGGTTTTGCGCACCCAGCCTGTCCCCCAGCCAGCCCGCGCCAAGAACGGAAAGCACCGCAGGCAGACTGGCGATGATCCCGGCATAAAGTCCCGCCTCTGCCAGCCCCATGCCGAATTTGCGAACCATCAGCGAGGCGAAGAAGAAATTGAGCGCATAACTGATGCCGGATGCCAGAAACGATCCGATCACAAGGTTGCGCGTGCTCGCTGTGCGGAACAGGCGAGAGAGGAATGCGCCGAATGACGGCACGTCTTCGCTATGCTCCACATCATGCTGGCCGCGTTTTGGCTCGGCGATGAAGAACCATGCGATAAAGCCCATGATGAAGCCCGGTACAGCCGCAATCAGGAAGGTCATCTGCCAGCCGAATTCCTGCGCGATCCAGCCGCCTCCGACAAACCCGAAAAAGGCACCCAGCGGCGGGGACAGCAGCAGGCAGGAAATGGCGAAGCCACGTTTGCTCGCAGGAAAATAATCCGCGATGACCGACTGGTTGGCGGGCAGGCCAATCGCCTCGCCAAGGCCCACACCCATGCGTGCGGCCAGCAGCTGTGTCCAGCTGCCAGCTGCGCCGCACAGCGCGGTCGCCACCGACCAGATTATGACACCGGCCGAGATCAGCGACAGCCGCCGCACCCGCTCGGCAAAGCGCGCGGTCACAAGGCCGCCTACGACATTCAGCAGCGCGAAAGCCCACGCCATCATGGAAACCTGGAAATCGGTAAGGCCGAATTCGATCTTCAGCGGCTCTACCAGTACGTTCACCACGATCCGGTCGATAAAGCCGACAGTGGCGATTGTGGTCAGCACAGCAAGTGCAAGCCATGGTGATTTGCGGCGTAAGGTCATGCCTCTCCTTCTGGTTCAACGGATAGCGGCCTTGGGCTGTCAGGCAATGACGAAAATGGCGGCTCCCCCGAAAGGAAGCCGCCATTTTTCGTTATGCAGTAAGGGAGGCGTCAGGCAGGCACGCCGTCCTTGTTCTCCCGCACCCAGCGCCCGACCTTGCGGCCAAACTTGGCAATCGCGTGCATGTTGAAGAAGTGCCAGAAGCCCAGCACCAGTACCGCCAGCCCGACCTTGGTCGCGACGAAGCGGATCGCCTCGGCATAGGTCACCGGCTCTGCTCCTAGGCTGATGGTCAAGAGGATGAAGCCAATGTTGACGAGGTAGAACCCCACGACCAGCAGGTGATTGGTGCTGCGCGCCAGCAGCTCATCATGGCCGAAGCAATCGATCAAAAATACCTCTCCATTGGTGCTGAGAGTGCGCGCGACCCAGCCGGTCATACCGATGGCGATCACGAGATAGGCGAAATAGCTGACTTCGATCATTGGTCTTCTCCTTCTTCAGTAAATCAGTTCATGGATGGGATTGGTTGGATCGGGATTTTGCGCTTCATCGCGGATTCGTTTGCGGTGCTTGCCCCAGACGAAGCCGGTTGCCGCTCCGGCGAACATGCCGTTGAAGGCGAGAGCAATTGCGGGGATCCAAGCTTCCGAGCTGTCGTCAAAAGCAATGGCCACCGCAGCGGGTAGAAGGAAGCCAATGATTGCACCGAGCAATCCGAATACCCACCGGCACTCTTTTCCTGCCTTGGAGAGCACTGCTGTGAGAGGGAGGCCGATAACCAGCATTCCCGTTAAGACCAGAGCCCCTGCGACCAATATTGGAGTGACTAGCACGAAGACTCCGGTGGCGATATTGCCGGGTGCGAGTACGGAAATGGCCGCGGGAGTTGTGATGAGTAACCAAGGCGCGCCAGCGACCGCCGTCCCTGCTGAAACCGCACGAAGAAGCGCTCTCTTGTCGCGGTAGGTCATAAATAACAGTCCTTTCTGTAATTTACGAAACTTCGCGGCGCGATCGTGGGTGAATGTGGCGGTCATCATCGGTCTCGCTCGGAAGTTAGTGCTTGGTCGGCTTTGTGCCGCGCGCCGGGATAAAGCGCGCAACCTTACCGCCCATCTTCATCAGCGCGACCAGCGTTGATTTGGGCAGGCGGCGGACGTCATCATACCAGCCGCCCAGCGTGCCGAGGAACTGGTGCATCCGTCCGATCCTCTCGCGAATATGGGCGGGCACATCCTCGCGGCCTTGCAGCTTGGCGGAAAGCTCTGCCAGCACGGCGATGGTCGGGTCGATCTCGCGCTTCTTGCGCTCCACCGCGATCTTCATCAGCATGTCCCACAGATCGGTCTCGGCTGTGAAGTGATCCCGCCGGTCGCCGATCACATGCGTGCGCTTGACGATGGCGTAGCTTTGCAATTCCTTGAGGCCGGTGGAAACATTGCTGCGGGCCAGGCCCAGCGTCTCGCAGATTTCCTCTGCATTCAGCGGACGGTCTGACAAATACAGCAGTGCATGAATCTGGCTCACCGAGCGATTCACACCCCAATGCGTGCCCATTTCCCCCCAGTGGAGGATAAAGGCTTCGGCCTCTGGGATGTCTGTAACTTTCACGACTCGGTTCCGCCTTTCATCATTTCTGTAATTTCAGAAATAGGTGATATCATTCGCTGGCGTCAAGCAGTTTCTTTTATGACCACCAGGTCCGATCAAGGAACCGGCGCCTGCGCCAACCGTATGTTGTGCATCAGATTTTTACGAAAGTTCAACATCATGGCAGACAGCAAAAAAGTCCCCGCGACCACAACAGACGGCGGCATCCGCGTCCAGAGCGATGAGCATTCGCTCACCATTGGGCCGGATGGTCCTATTGTCCTGCACGACCATTATCTGCTTGAGCAGATGGCGAATTTCAATCGCGAGCGTATTCCCGAACGTCAGCCCCATGCAAAAGGCTCCGGCGCATTCGGTCATTTTGAAACAACGGCAGACGTATCGAAATACACCGCAGCGGGCCTGTTTCAGAAAGGCGTGAAAACCGATGTAGCCATGCGCTTTTCCACTGTAGCAGGCGAGCGCGGGAGCCCTGACACGTGGCGCGATCCGCGCGGTTTCTCGGTCAAATTCTACACCGACGATGGCAATTTCGATATGGTCGGCAACAACACGCCGGTCTTCTTTATCCGTGATCCGATCAAGTTTCAGAACTTCATTCGCAGCCAGAAACGCCGCGCCGACAATGGCCTGCGTGACCATGACATGATGTGGGATTTCTGGACGCTCAGCCCGGAAAGCGCGCATCAGGTGACGTATCTGATGGGCGACCGCGGTGTGCCGAAAAACTGGCGCGAAATGAACGGGTATTCCAGCCACACCTATATGCTCGTCAATGCAGATGGCGAGAAGTTCTGGGTGAAGTTCCATTTCCACACCGATGTCGGCGGGAAGAGTGGCAACGCCCACCTGACTCAGGACGAGGCGGTCAAGAAAGCGGGCGAAGACAGTGATTATCATCGCCGCGATCTGTTCGATGCGATTCACAAGGGAGATTTCCCAAGCTGGACGCTGAAATGGCAGATAATGCCTTATGAAGACGCAAAGACCTATCGCATCAATCCGTTCGACCTGACCAAGACCTGGCCGCACGCTGATTATCCGTTGATCGAGGTCGGCAAACTTACACTGAACGAAAATCCCGTCGACTGGGATACACAGATCGAGCAGCTCGCGTTCGAGCCAAACAACATCGTTCACGGCATCGGCCTGTCGCCCGACAAGATGTTGCTTGCACGCGGTTTCTCATATGCCGACGCCCACCGTCATCGCCTCGGCGTCAATTACAAGCAAATCCCGGTCAATTCCCCGCGCAATGCCGCAGTGCATTCATATTCGCGTGCAGGCGCAATGCGCGTGGAGAACGCGGTGGACCCGGTTTACGCGCCAAATTCCTACGGCGGCCCCGCCGCACAGGCGATACCTGGACCAGAGGCCGGTCTGTGGCACGCGGACGGCGACATGGTGCGCGCTGCCTATACCTTGCGAGAGGATGACGACGACTGGAGCCAGGCAGGAATATTGGTTCGCGAAGTCATGGATGATGCGCAGCGAAAGCGGTTTGTCGGCAATGTCGCAGGACATCTTGCAGATGGCGTTAGCGAAAAAGTACTCGTCCGGGCGTTTGAATATTGGAAGAATGTCGACAAGGACATCGGCGAAAAAATCGAGAAGGCCGTCCGTGACAAGATCGGCGGCAAATCCAAAGCGCCGGGTATGGCGTCTGCCACATCCATTTCCGGATAACAGCATCGGTATCTTCAGCGATGCAGACCGTATCGAAAGTGGCCCGCGCACGGAGATTATCCGTGCGCGGGCACTTTTCTATGACCGCCGCAAATCCTCAATCAGTTCGCCGCTCGCGCCAATCTCGGTCTCATGGCTGGGCTCACGCCAGTCTTCCGCCAGTGCCTCGGCTTCCCATTGCTGCATTGCCGGGTGAGCGAGGATGTGGCGGGCCCAGGCCTGTCCCTTGCCCACGTTCAGACCATGCGTGCGAATGCGGAAAGCGACTGGCGCGAAGAAGGCATCCAGCGCGGTGAAGTCCGGCCCGGCGAGCCACGGCCCGCCAAATCGCTCCAGCCCTGCCTCGAACAGCTCCGTCAGCCGCGCCACATCTTTGCTGAGCGCCGCATCATGCGGAGCCATTTTCACCCGCACACCCACATTCATCGGGCATTGGTTGCGCAGGGCTGTGAAACCCCCGTGCATCTCGGTCACGCCGCTCATGGCAAAGGCGCGCGCGGCCTCGTCCTGCGGCCAGACGCCGTCATGCCGCTCCGCCAGATAGAGGACGATCCCAAGCGAATCCCACACTGTCCGCTCACCATCCAGCAGAACCGGCACCTGTCCGGTTGGCGAAAATTTGCGGAATTCGTCGTAATTGACGGCCTGTGTGAAAGGCTCGATCCGGTCCGTGAACGGAATGCCCAGCGCTTTCATCAGCACCCACGGGCGCAAGCTCCAGCTGGAGTAATTCCGGTTTGCGGTAATCAGGGTGTAGGTCATTGGGCGCTCTTTTCATCGCCGCGCCACAAAAGCGGAGCGGTTGCCAAAGCGAAGCCGAGAAACAGGCTTTGCCATTGCAGCGCGGCGAACAGTTCCAGCCATTGTGTCTTATGCGCGTACCAACTGTTGATACCGACATCGGCAAACATGATCGAAAGGCCAAGTGCAACGCCGGCGCGAGTTCGCAGGGCAATCAGCGCAGCGGCAGCCAGATCCAGCGGCAGTAGTAGTGACCAGAACCAGTTCAATTGCAGGGGCGCGAAATCATATGGCAACCAGCCCCCGGCGAGGATATCACGGGCATGCGTAAGGGCACCGATCAGAAAAGCCGCCACCCAAACCCAGCGTGCAATACTGACAAGGCGCACGACTGGTTAGCTTTCGTAATGCGCGGTAGTTTTCTCCGCGACTTCATCCGCCGTCACGCCCGGCGCCATCTCGATCAGTTTGAACGGGCTGTTATGATCGGGACGGCGGAATACCGCGAGATCGGTGATGATCATGTCCACCACATTGGTGCCGGTCAGCGGCAGGGTACATTCGGCAATGAACTTGGGATCGCCGTGCTTGGAGGTATGCTCCATCACCACGATGATCTTCTTCACGCCGGCGACCAAATCCATCGCGCCGCCCATGCCCTTCACCATCTTGCCTGGAATCATCCAGTTGGCGATGTCGCCGTTTTCGGCCACCTCCATCGCGCCCAGAACCGTCAGGTCGATATGCCCGCCACGGATCATGCCGAAGCTGGTGGCGCTATCGAAATAGGCGGAATGCGGCAGTTCGCTGATGGTCTGCTTGCCTGCGTTGATCAGGTCCGCGTCTTCCTCGCCTTCATAGGGGAAAGGGCCGATGCCGAGCATGCCGTTTTCGCTCTGGAGCGTGACCTGCATGCCTTCGGGAATGTGGTTCGCAACCAGTGTGGGGATGCCGATGCCGAGATTGACGTAATAGCCGTCCTCCAGCTCCTGCGCGGCACGGGCGGCCATTTGATCGCGGGTCCAGCCATGCGGTTGTTCGGACATACAGTAATTCCTTCAGTCGAGCGGATTGGGAATAATAAACCAGCCATCGCCGATCATCGGCTCCAGGCCGACGGCAGAGGATGGGTCGATAAGATAGAGATAGAGATCATCGAAATCGCGCACGTCGTCACCGGCAAGCGCGATAGGGCAATGCGTTTCCAGCAGCGCCTGCCTGCGCGCCTGCTTGAGCTCTCCCGGATAACGCTGCACGAACAGGGGATCGCGCCCTGTCGGATCAAGCCGGGTTTCCAGCAGGCGCTGGCGGATTGCGCCCGCATCCTGCGGCTCCCGGTCGGTGATCCATGCAATCGCAACGCCTTCGCGGCGCAATCCGTCCAGCACCGGCACCAGAGAGGCATCAGGGCGCGCAACGCCTTCCAGAGCGACAAGGCCGTCTGCCGGATCAAGGTCGATCAGGATCGCTGGCACCTCCGCCTTGCACTGGGCACGGGTGGGCTGAAGACTGGCCGGATTTGCCAGTATCGCGGAAAACTGGCCGTCCATTCCGGCCGCCAGCGCGGTGAGCGTATGGGTTCGCAGTTCAGCGAGCGGGCCGGCGACGGGTGCCTGCGCAAGCGGTACAGGCAGTACGCCGCCTTCAACCAGCGCATACTGCCCGAGAGAGGCGACGGCGATGCTGTCCGGATCGATGGCATTGCCTTCCGCGATCGCCTGCCGCGTGCGCTCTCCCGTCACGGCGTTGCGCACCACTGCACCTGTGGCAAGCAGCGGCACAGCGGCAGCCGCAAGGATGCACCCTTGCAGGCTGAATGCGGCGGCGAGCAGGAAGAAGGCGCGCATTTTTCTCACCGGGCAGAAAAGGCCTTCACGCTGCCTCGCGGCTGCGGGTGGTAGTGAACTCGATCTTCTTGTCATAGGGCGCGCCCACGATCATGCGCTGCACGAAGACGCCGGGCAGGTGAATGCAATCGGGATCGAGCGCGCCTGCAGGCACCACTTCTTCCACTTCGACTATGCAGATTTTGCCGCAGGTCGCGGCAGGCTGGTTGAAATTGCGCGCGGTCTTGCGGAACATCAGATTGCCCGTTTCATCCGCCTTCCATGCCTTCACAATGGCAAGATCGGCGAAAATGCCGTGTTCGAGGATGTATTCCTCTCCATTGAAGGTTTTGACTTCCTTGCCCTCGGCCACCTGAGTGCCGACGCCTGTTTTGGTGTAGAAGCCGGGAATACCGGCACCGCCAGCGCGCATGCGTTCCGCCAGCGTGCCCTGGGGACAGAATTCCACCTCCAGCTCTCCGGCAAGATACTGGCGTTCGAATTCCTTGTTCTCGCCCACATAGCTGGAGATCATCTTGCTGACCTGCCGCGTGCGCAGCAGTTTGCCGATGCCTTCATTGTCGATTCCGGCATTGTTGCTGGCGAAGGTGAGGTTTTTGACCCCGCTATCCTGGATGGCACCGAGCAGCCTTTCCGGGATGCCGCACAGGCCAAATCCGCCCGCTGCGATCAGCATATTGTCTTGCAACACACCTTCAAGGGCGGCGGCGGCGTCGGGAAAAAGCTTCTGCATCAAAGATCCTTTGGCGAGTAACTGTGTCAGCCTTTGCGATTAGAAGCTGACGCCCGGATTGTCACCCCGTACGAATCATTGCTGCGCCGCACCATCGCAAGCGCACAATTTGAGTTTTTAGAGGTTATTGAAAAGATGAATCAGTTTTCAATTTTTGTATTCAGGCACTGAAACTAAACGACAATCATCACCAGTTGCAGGATTTGCAACATAGATTGACCTTTTCGCACTTGCGAAAGGAAACCTGCTCCAGCATATGTCTCCCTGCCTTTCAGGCATCCTCTCCCAAAACTTTCAAGGCCCGGTCGGCTTCGACCGGGCCTTTTTTCTTGTCCGGTTTCTGCCTGCCTGCGGCACCATCATGTCACCCGATGGTTTGTAATAGGCCGGATGGCTACCTAGGTTCCCGGTTCAATTGTTTGACACAAGGATTGGGCGATACATGGCTGAAGACGCAGCAGCGGACATCGAAACAGGCACGGTAAGATTGCAAGTGGCTGCGGCTCGGCAGGAAGAATCCGGTCGCGGCGTGGTGCGTATGCCGCGCAGCGCTTTCCAGACGCTCGGCATAACCGAAGGCGATTTCGTAGAGATCGAAGGCAAGCGGGCGACCGTCGCCATCGCAGCTGCCGCCTATGACGAGGATGAAGCGCTTGACGTGATCCGGCTGGACGGATTGCAGCGCGGCAATGCTGAAACATCGTCCGGCGAACATGTCATCGTGCGCCGCGCGGAAAGCAAGCCGGCAACACGCGTCGTGTTTGCACCCTCGCAGCGCGAAATGCGCCTGCAAGGCCCGACAGAAGCGCTAAAGCGCGTGTTCTTCAAGAAGCCGCTCACTGCCGGAGACCTTGTCGCCACCCACGGCCAGCAACCGGTGCAGAACGTGCCCGCCGAAGTACGCCGCATGTTCAATGCGCCGGCCTATGCGCTCACGCAAATCCGGCTGCAGGTTGTGTCGACCACGCCCAAGGGCATCGTCCATATCGACGAGAACACCGAAGTCGAACTGCGCGCCGAATTCGAGGAACCTCGCGATGCGCGCGGCATGATCAATTACGATGATGTCGGCGGGATGGAAGACACCATCAAGCAATTGCGCGAGATGGTGGAATTGCCGCTGCGCTATCCCGAACTGTTCACCCGGCTTGGCGTCGATCCGCCCAAGGGTGTGTTGCTGCATGGCCCTCCCGGCACCGGCAAGACGCGTCTGGCGCAGGCCGTTGCCAACGAATCCGACGCGGAATTCTTCATCATCAATGGCCCGGAAATCATGGGCAGCGCCTATGGTGAAAGCGAAAAGCGTCTGCGCGAAGTGTTCGAAGAAGCCGAGCGCAGCCAGCCAGCGATTATCTTCATTGATGAAATCGATTCCATCACGCCCAAGCGCGAGAATGTGCAGGGCGAAGCTGAAAAGCGTCTGGTGGCGCAGCTTCTGACATTGATGGACGGGCTGCATGCGCGTGCCAATCTGGTCGTGATCGCCGCCACAAATCGCCCCGATGCCATTGACGAGGCGCTGCGCCGGCCGGGCCGTTTCGACCGCGAAATCATCATCGGCGTGCCCGATGACAATGGCCGCCGCGAAATCCTTGCCATTCACACGCGCGGTATGCCGCTGGGTGAAGGGGTCGATCTGATGGAGCTGGCCCGCTCCACACACGGTTTCGTCGGCGCCGATTTGGCTGCGCTCACCCGCGAAGCCGCGATCGAGGCGGTCCGCCGCATCATGCCGAAAATCGATCTCGACGCGCGCGAAATCCCGCCCGAAGTGCTGGACGAGCTGTGCGTCGAAAAGGGCGACTTCCGTGAAGCGCTGAAGCGCGTGCAGCCATCGGCCATGCGCGAAGTGATGGTGCAGGCGCCTACCGTCGGGTGGAGCGACCTTGGCGGCCTTGATGAAGCTATCGACAAGCTGAAAGAGGGCGTCGAACTGCCGCTGAAAAATCCGCAGGCTTTCGAAGCGCTCGGCATTCGTCCGGCCAAAGGCTTCCTGCTTTACGGACCTCCCGGCACCGGCAAGACCTTGCTGGCAAAGGCGGTGGCGAAAGAAGCGGAAGCCAACTTCATATCCATGAAAAGCTCCGACCTGCTCAGCAAATGGTACGGTGAGAGCGAACAGCAGATCGCGAAAATGTTCGCCCGCGCCCGCGCCGTTGCGCCGTGCGTGGTGTTCATCGACGAGATTGATTCGCTGGTCCCGGCCCGCGGCTCAGGCGCTGGCGAACCTCAGGTAACAGCGCGCGTGGTCAACACCATTCTGGCCGAGATGGACGGGATGGAGGAGCTGTCCTCCATCGTCGTGATCGGCGCCACCAACCGGCCCACGCTGGTCGATCCCGCCCTGCTGCGTCCTGGCCGGTTTGATGAACTTGTCTATGTCGGCGCTCCTGACGAGGCGGGCCGCAATCACATCCTGAAGATCCATACCGCCAATATGCCGCTGGCAGACGATGTGGACCTGACCAAGATCGCTGCAGAGGCTGACCGTTTCACCGGCGCTGATCTGGAAGACGTAGTGCGACGCGCTGGCCTCAGTGCCATCCGGCGATCGGAAGGCGCGCCAAAACATGTGACGGCAGAAGATTTTGTCGAAGCCATGAAGGACAGCCGCGCAACGGTGACGGCCAAGATGGAAGCGGAATACAAGAAGATGAAAGGGGAGCTGAAAGCGCGTGCGATGGAAGTGCGCCCGATCGGCTTCCTGACCGACGATATGCTCAAATCGACACGCGACGAGAAGCATTGATTGTTTAGCGCTCCGGCATAAGCCGGAGCGCAAACATAAATCCTCAGGGCGCTTCTGCTTCGCCAGCCTTTTCGTGTCCGCCCGGTGCTTCCAGCCGGTGGCGGATAAGCGCATCCGGCATATTTTCGCGCAGCCATGACAGCATGTGTTCGCGCACCGCGCAGCGCAGGTTGAACACATCGCCGATGGTGGACGCGCTGACCGAAATGCGAAGGGCAATGCTTTCGGGATAGGCTTCTGTCATCAGCACGGCAGCGGTGCGTCCGTCCCACAGCTCGTGGTCCTTGACGTACCGTTCCACTTCGGCGCGGATAGGCGGCACTTCTGTTGCGGGATCGAGATGCAGGAAGACCGGGCCTGTCAGAAGCTCGCTTTTGCGCGACCAGTTTTCGAAGCTGGATTCCAGCACCTGCGCGGTTGGCACCACAACGGCGCGTTCATCCCATGTGCGCACGATGATGAAGGCCATGTGGATTTCCTCCACGCGGCCGGTATGCCCTTCGATCACGACCATATCGCCCAGCCGCAGCGGTTCCGTAATGGCGATCTGAAGGCCGGCGATAAGCGATTTGAGTGCAGGCTGCGCGGCGGCACCAACGGCCAGGGCGGCAAGACCGGCTGATGCCAGCAGCGTCGCCCCGATGGTTTGCACCGCCGGGATCGTGAACAGCATCAGGCCAACGGTAATAACGATGATCGCGATCGTCGCGGTGCGCGAAAGGATCGCAATGCGCGTGCGGCGGCTGCGGATCGCGACAGGATCGGCCGCCGCTTCCATGCGCAGCTCCATCGCCGCGACATATGCCTTCACTATCGAATAGGCGATCCAGCCGAGCAATGCCGGGCGCAGGAAGTGCCCGATCGGGTCCCAGACGCGCGCCAGGGTCGGATCGATCTGGGCGGCGATGGTGATGCCGATTGCGATCAGCGCCCATTTGATCGGCGTGCGAATACGCCGCACCAAAAGATCGTCCATCGGTGAATCGGATTTGCTCGCCAGTTTCAGCACCAGGGCGAAAACCACGCGATAAATCAGCCACGCCAGCGTGATGGCGATGGTGAGCACGATGGCGGCCTCGCCAACTTCGATCCAACCGAAGTCCCAGTACTGCGGATTTAGCTCTTCAAACATGGGCGCGCCCTAGAGCGACACGCGCAAGGTTTCAACCAAACTCAGTGTGCGGCATCCCAGCTTGGTCCTGTGCCGATTTCGATTCCCAGCGGTACGTCGAGTTTGACGGCGGGCAAGGCAGCGTCGGCCATCACCTGTTCAATCACCTTGCTGGCGGCGGCTACGTCGCCTTCTGGCAATTCGAAAACCAGTTCATCATGCACCTGCAGCAGCATGCGCACATCGGGCAGACCCGCATCCGCCAAGGCAGGCAGCATCCGCACCATCGCGCGTTTTATGATATCGGCGCTGGTCCCCTGTATCGGCGCGTTGATTGCCGCGCGTTCACTGCCCTGACGTTCCGCCTGGTTTTTGGAATTGATGCGCGGGAACCATGTTTTGCGGCCGAACAGCGTTTCGGAATAGCCCTTCTCGCGCACTTCTTCCAATGTTCGAACGATATATTTCTGGATGCCGGGGAAGCGCTGGAAATAGGTGTCGATCATGGCCTGCGCTTCGTCCGCGTCCACGCCCAGACGGCCCGCCAGACCCCAGCGGCTGATGCCGTAGAGAATGGCGAAGTTGATCGTCTTGGCCTGCGCCCGCGTGTCCCGCGTTACTTCCCCGTACATTTCCTTCGCTGTGCGGGAGTGAATATCTTCCCCGCTGGCAAAGGCCTCTTTCAGCGTATCGACGTCGGCCATGTGCGCGGCCAGCCGCAACTCAATCTGAGAGTAGTCGGCGGCAAGCAGGACATTGCCATCTTCGGGCACGAAGGCCTTGCGAATCTGGCGGCCGATTTCCGTGCGGATCGGGATGTTCTGCAGATTTGGATCGGTGGAGGACAGGCGCCCCGTCTGCGCGCCGACAAGGCTGTAACTGGTGTGGACGCGGCCCGTGCGGGCATTGATCGCTTCCTGAAGCGCGTCGGTATAGGTGCTCTTCAGCTTCGACAGCTGGCGGTATTCCAGCACCTTGTTGGCGATGCCAGCGCCTTCATTCGCCAGCCGTTCCAGCACGCTGAGATCGGTGGAATACTGGCCGCTTTTGCCTTTCTTGCCGCCTTTATACCCCATCTTGTCGAACAGCACTTCGCCAAGCTGCTTGGGGCTGCCGATGGTGAATTGCTCGCCTGCCTCCTCGTGGATTTCCCCTTCGAGCCGGCCGATCTCTCCGGCAAAGGTTTCCGACAGGCGGGCAAGTTCGGTGCGGTCCACCTTGATGCCTTCGCGTTCCATCCGCGCGACAACAGGAATCAGCGGGCGGTCGACGCGCTGGTAAACGCGGACCGCTCCTTCCAGCGGCATGCGGTGCGCCAGATGTGCGTGGAGCCGCCATGTCACATCGGCATCTTCAGCCGCATATTCGGTGGCACGGTCCAGAGGCACTTCGCCGAAGGGAATGGCCTTCTTGCCGGTGCCGCAGATGTCCTTGAACTTCAGGCAGGTGTGGCCAAGGTGACGCTCTGCCAGTTCATCCATGCCGTGCCCGCCGCCAATGCCATCCTGGCTGCGGCCAGCATCCAGATCGAAACTCATGATCATCGTGTCATCGACCGGGCTGATGATGATGTCGTGCCGCGCAAGGACGTTGATATCGTATTTGATGTTCTGCCCGATTTTCATGACCGCATCGCTTTCCAGCAGCGGTTTCAGGGCATTCATTGCGGCGGCGCGGTCAATCTGCTCAGGTTTTTGAGCGAACATGTCGCTGCCGCCCCCACCATCGTTCAAATGGCCGAGCGGAATATAGCAGGCATCATTCGGCCCGAGAGCCAGGCTGACGCCGACCAGTTCGGCAGAAATGGCATCCAGCGCGCTGGTTTCGGTATCGACTGCCACAAGCCGCGCGGCGTTCGCCCGCGTTATCCAGTCTTCCAACCGTTCCATTGTCTGCACGCATTCATAGGTGCTGCGGTCCACGGCCGGCATTTCGGGCATGGGCTGCACATCGCCCTTTGCCGCAGGGTCCGCGCCCTTGGTATCGGCCTTGGCCGGATCGAGATTGGTGGGCCTGACCGGGCTGCCTGCGCCCGCATCCAGCCGTTTCAGCAATGAATGGAAACCGTGCGTTGCAAGAAATTCGGCAAGCGGTTCTGGCGGAATGCCGTTCAGCTTCATATCGTCAATCGCGATAGGCAGTGGGCAATCCGATTTCAGCTCCACCAGAACGCGGCTGAGTTCCGCCATTTCGCGGCCTTCGAGCAGGCGTTCCTTCAGCTTCGACTTCTTCATTTCCGGCGCGGCGTCCAGCGCGGCGGTGAGAGAACCGTTTTCGGCAATCAGCTTTGACGCGGTTTTCGGCCCGACCCCGAAGATACCGGGAATATTGTCCGCCGTATCGCCCATCAGCGCGAGCACATCGCCCAGCTGGTGCGGGGGAACGCCGAATTTTTCCTCGACTTCGGGAATAAAGATGCGGGCGTCCTTCATCGTATCGAGCATGTCGATGCGGCCGCCGTGTTCTTCGCCCACAAGCTGCATCAGATCCTTGTCTGACGATACGATGGTGACGTCCCAGCCTTCGCGCTGAGCGGCGAGGGCGTAGCTGGCGATCATATCGTCTGCCTCGACATCGGGCTCCTCGATCATGGGCAGCGAAAAGGCCCGAGTTGCATCGCGAATCAGCGGGAATTGCGGCACCAGATCTTCGGGCGGATCGGGGCGATTCGCCTTGTATTCGCTGTAAATCTCGTTGCGGAAGGAATGGCTGGACTTGTCCAGCACCACGGCCAGATGCGTCGGTCCATCAGCATCGTCCAGATCCTGCGCGAGCTTCCACAGCATCGTCGTATATCCGTAAACTGCGCCCACAGGCGTGCCTTCGGGATTGGTGAGCGGCGGAAGCCGGTGATACGCGCGGAAGATATAGGCCGAACCATCGACCAGGTAGAGATGCTGTTTATCGGCCATACGCGCCTGCTAGCACGCTGTTTGCGCCCGGTCAGCAAACAAGTTTTTACGGATAGCGACGCCATGTTTGTGACATTATTTTGCCCCATTTGCGCCATATTTCGCTTGCGCATGCCCAATTGTGGCCTTAATTAGGCAATCAAGTCACCCAGTTGGGTCGGCTTCAGGATCGGCAAGTTGCCTTTCCTGAACAATCGCAAGTTAAGGGGTTTATACCTATGCGTAAGATCGTTTTTGCTGCCGCAATCGCCGGCGCCGCTCTCAGCCTTTCCGCATGTTCGGATGCAACTGAAGAAAATGCTGAAGCCACCGCCGAAGGCGCAATGGCTGACATGGAAACCAATGCCGACGCCGCTGGCGACGCTGTTGAAGGCATGGCTGACGAAGCCGGTGCCGAAATGAACGAAGCTGCTGCTGACGTCGACAATGCTGTCGCCGAAGCCGAAGCTGACATGCAGGACGAAACAGTCAGCGAAGCTCAGGCTGACTAATCTTCCGTCGCAAGACAAAAGAAAGGGCGTGGCCAGCGATGGCCGCGCCCTTTTCTTATGCGCGGACGATAACGGTCAGGCGGTCAGCGTTATGCCGTTTAACGTGTGATCGAGGAGTTCCGGTATTCCGCGCTGGTGTAGTTGCGCGCCGCCTCTTCCTGGTAACCGTCATAAATGCCGCGCGCGATCGAAGCGATGCGGCGTTCACGGTTCAGGCGGCTGCCTTGCCCGGTCACATAGATCGCCACAGCGATCGAACGGCCATCTGGCCCGGTGAGGATGCCGATATCGCTGGACGTGTTGTTCAGTGATCCGGTCTTGTGCGCCACGGTGACGTTGTCCGGCATCAGCGCGGGAATGCGGCGTGTTCCGGTGCGGCACCGCTCCATGGCGCTGATGATGACAGCACGGCTTTCGCGGCTCAACCAGCGGCCCTGGTAAATACCGGCCAGCAATTGCACCATCGTTTCCGGAGATGCGCTGTCACGAACATCGATATGCCGGGCCGGATCGAATTCTCCGTCATCACGCACCAGTGTTGCGATATCGCGGTCCAGGCTGAAATCGCGCAAGCCTGCGCGCCGTGCCCAATCGTTTACTGCCGCAGGTCCGCCAACTGCCGCCAGAAGCGCATCGGTAGCCGGATTGGAGCTGCGGGTGATCATGATGTCGATCAGTTCGAGCGCAGTCATGTATTCACCGCGGCGAACGGGCGCCGTGTTTGTCGAAAACGGACGCGAGCGCACGGCGAGCAGCAGTGGAAATTCGCTCGTCAGGCTGAATCGGCCCTGTTCCACGCCTTCCAGATAAGTCGCCGCGATGGCGATCTTGCTGGTGCTGGCCATGGGGAAGCGCTGGTCGCCAAGGATTGAGATCGACTGTCCGGTCGCAAGATCCACAGCTGCCACGCCGATGCGGCCGTCACTGCCATTGGCCAGTTGCGCGATGCGGGCCTGCAGTGCGCTATCCAGATCGGGACTATAGTCGCGCGGCGCGCGAACTTCGGTGCCAAAAGCGTTGTCGAACGCGGTTTCGAACCCGTCCGACTGCGCATGTACAGGAGCAACTGGCGCAATTGCGAGCGCCAGCAGCGAAACGAAACGACCTATCCGAGTAAATTTCATATCACCGCCATGCCAGAAACATGCTTTGCGTTTGCTTAACATGTAAAAGATTGACGATAGGCACGCGATGAAACGGGCCAGAATGGCGGCGTGTTGAGTCAACTCGGGGGAAATGGGGCAGATTCGGGCCGGACTATGCCGCGGCGATGGATTTCTCGATACGGTCAAGCGGCTCGCCGGTCAGTGCCTTGTCGATCTCTCCGACCAGCCGCTTTTCCAGCTCCTTGTGATAATGGCGGCGCATTTCGCCAAGGGTCTTGGGATCGGCAATGACCACCAGATCGTCCATTTCGCCAGCAATCGCCTTTGCATTGAGCCATTCGGCAGCGGCGGCGGCGTGGGCAAGTTCATCCAGATCGGTATTGCCGTTCATCTGGCTCGCCTCGTCCTGGTGTTTAACGCCGGCGCTGTAATTGGTTGGATCGAGTGACGGCTCGGTAATCTTGGTCAGTTTCGGTTCGAACGGCTGACCGTCGTTGCGCAGCAGCACGAAACGCGTCCCGTCAACGAGAGCGATATGGGACTTGTGCGGACATTTCATGGTGTTTTCCTTCTCTGTGAAACCGTCCTGTAATGAACGGCCCAGCCTTGCGATGGTGCCGAAAGATCGGCCCTATCCGGGTTTGCGCAGCCGCCATGCGAACTGATCGGTGCGCGCCCGAATGGACTCCTCGAACACATTTTCGGTACGCGGATCGTCTGGGCGGGCATAAAGATCGCTCTGCGCATCCATTTCAAATCCCGCGGCGGTCAGAGTGGCCAGCGCCAGATCGGCATCCATGCGGTGCAAGGTATTCGCCGCCTCCGCGCCGGAGCCGCTTGGCGCCAGATGATCGACCACCACCAGCGTACCGCCCGGCTTCAACGCGGCAAACAACATGGCCGCCGTTTCATCTGCAGTGCCTTCGGGAAATTGATCCAGATACAAATCGTGGAAGTTCATCACCGTGATGATCGTGTCGAGCGGTTCGGGCCAACCCGGCTGGGTCAGCGGAGCGCGCAAGGGAAATACATTGACCGGATTGCCGTCATCATCCGAATACCGCCGGACCGTATCATCCTGTTGCTGCGCATATTCGGGATTGAAGCCGATGAATTCTTCAGGCTGGAAGGCGTAAACCTTGCCGTCCGCGCCTACCGCAGTCGCCAGCAGACGAGTGACATAACCGCCGCCCATGATGAAATCGCCGACGGCGTCGCCCGTGTCTATTTCCGCAAAGGCCAGTAGCTCGCCGGGCTTGCGGGATTCGTCCTGGTCCTGATCATCCAGCCGGCCGATATCGTTGACAGCCTGCATATATTGCCGGGCGTCATATTCGCTCGGCGCAGTTTCGGCCTGTTCTTCGCTGCCTGAATTGCAGCCGCCCAGCAGGGCCGTGCCCAACAACGCCGCACCGATCATTAATGTCCGCATGATGACCTCTCCCGTGTCCCTGCCGTGCAGGATAAACTGCAGGCCGGTGAGAGGCAAACCCTATACCGTATTGACGCAGCGCCCCTATATCGGCTTGAAGCACATCGTCGCAAATTCAAACATTACCGCCTCTCTATATGGAGCCTTCGATGATCGCACAGCGTTCTGCCCAGATTACCCTTTCGCTTGCCGCAATGCTGCTGGCTTCCACCGCGCCCGCCCTGGCGCAGGACGTGCGCATCGTGCAGCCCGGCGCGCCCGGGGTGCAGCCCACGGTGCTGAGCGAGGAAGAGGCAACCAATCTGGCGCGGATCGATTATCTGCCCGCCGATATCGGTTTCATGCAGGGCATGATCATGCATCATCAGCAGGCCGTGGAAATGGCTGCATTGGTGGAAGGTCGCACGAATGACGAAACGGTCAACGCGGTAGCCGGGCGTATCGACGCCTCCCAGAAGGACGAGATTACCTTCATGCGCGAATGGCTGGAAGGCATCGGCCAGCCTGCCGCAATGGCCGGTATGGGCCACGCGGTCGATTCGGGAATGGCCGGCATGGCAACGTCCGCACAAATGGCTGAACTCGCCGCAGCGCGCGGGGTCAATTTCGACCGCATGTTCCTGCAATTGATGATCAACCACCACGAAGGCGCGTTGACGATGGTCAGCGATTTGCTGGGCCTGCAAGGCACGGCGACGGACCCTGTGCTGTATGATTTCACAACCGAAGTGCGCACCGACCAGCAGGCCGAAATTGACCGCATGAAAACCGCGCTGGCGGCGCTATCTGATGATCCGCGCACCGGTCTTGCCGGTGGATTGTTCGATGCAGAAGAAGCGATCAGCAACCTTCGCCACGTGTCCTTCCTGCGCAAGCCGGCGGGCTTCTTCGATCCCGCCAACCCCAGCGGCGGCCGCATGGTTCTGCCTCCGGTTGAAGTGGAAGCGGCAGTTGATCCGCATGCCGAGCACAATATGGCGGCGATGGAAGGTGCGGCCGCAGCCTCGATGGCTGACATGGAAGCAAACGCCGACGCGATGGTGGAGGACGCTGATGCAGCTGCAGAGGCCGATCCGGAAGCAGAAGAAGCGGCAGAAGAGCCCGCTGTCCGCTACGCGCAGCGCGGCGGACTGCTGAGCTTTGCCAATACCGACATGGCCTTTTCCGGCGATTTGATGATCGCGGGCAATTATCATGGCTTCAATGCCTATCGTCTGGATGACGCAGGCGTGCCGCAGCTTGTCAGCTCGGTCGTGTGCCCGGGCGGGCAGGGCGACGTTTCCATCGTTGGCGACATTCTGATCATGAGTGTGGAGCAGGAACGCGGCCGTGTCGATTGCGGGCGTGACGGCGTGGCGGAGGATGTCAGTGCAGAACGTTTCCGCGGTCTGCGCATCTTCGACATTTCCGATATCCGCGCGCCCGTGCAGGTCGGCCAAGTGCAGACTTGCCGCGGTAGCCACACCCACTCGGTTGTCAGTTCCGATGCGGATCGGATCGTCGTTTACAATTCGGGCACGGCAGGCGTGCGCGAAGGTGAGGAGCTGGAAGGCTGCGTCGGATATGTTCCCGGCGATGACCGGACTGCATTGTTCAGCATCGACGTGATCGAAATCCCGCTCGCCAATCCGGCAGCATCGCGCATCACCTCCAGCCCGCGCGTCTTCGCCGACAATGAAGGCAATATCGCCGGCCTGTGGCTGGGCGGCGATCACGGTGACGGCACGCAGAGCACCAGCCAGACCAACCAGTGCCATGACATTACCGTATTCCCCACGCTGAACCTTGCCGCTGGCGCATGTTCGGGCAACGGCATCATCATGGACATTTCCGATCCCTACAATCCGGTGCGGCTGGATGCGGTGACCGACGATGGTTTCGCCTATTGGCACTCCGCCACATTCAACAATGACGGCACTGTCGTGCTGTTCACCGATGAATGGGGCGGCGGTGGCCGTCCGCGTTGCCAGGCAGCCGATCCGCGCAGCTGGGGCGCCAATGCGTTTTACGAAATCGTCGATGGGAAGCTGGAACGGCGCGGCACCTACAAGATCCCTTCCGCACAGAGCGAGATGGAAAACTGCGTCGCGCACAACGGCTCCATCATTCCGGTCCCCGGACGCGATATCTTCGTGCAGGCTTGGTATCAGGGCGGCCTGTCCGTGATCGACTTTACCGATCCTGAAAATCCGTTCGAAATCGCCTATTTCGACCGCGGCCCGATCAACGAAGACGAGCTGGTGACAGGCGGATACTGGTCTGCATATTGGTACAATGGCCGCATTTACGCGACCGAGATTGCCCGCGGCATCGACGTATTCGCTCTGGAGCCGAGCGAGCACCTGTCCGCTGCAGAAATCGCCGCTGCCGAAGCGGCGATGATGGGCGACACGTTCAATCCGCAAACGCAGGTTCCGGTGATGTGGAGCGCCGAGCAGATCGAAGCGGTCGAGCGCAGCCGGATGGGCGGCTGACCTAGAAGAAAGTTCGCAGGCCGATCAGAAAATTCACGCCGCCGGGGTCATCTCCGGCGGCGCGGATCATGTCTGCAGTGCGTCCTGTCGCGGTTTCGTATTCGATACCCAGATAAGGCGCGAATTCGGGCACGAATTCATAGCGCAGCCGCAGTCCGGCCTCCACTTTCGGCAGCCCCGCGCCGATGCCGCGCTCCGGAATATCCTGCGCTGAAAGTTCAAACTCCACGCGTGGTTGCAAGACGAGCCGCTGTGTCAGGCGCATATCGTGCTCGGCCTCGACCCGCGCGGTAAGGTCGCCATGGTCGGAAACGAAGGCGGCAGCATCAAGGTGGATCATATAAGGCGCAAGCCCCGCCACGCCGAGCGCGAGATAGGCGGCTGTGTCAGGCTCCACATCCAGCCGCACGCCCGCCTGCAGATCAAACCATGGACCGATCGACTGACCCCACAAAAGCTGCACTTCGGCATCTTCTATTCCGCCGCCGATCTCTCCTTCGCCTTCGGTCTTGAAGACTACGCGCTGTGTCGGGGTGCCGTACCAGCCGGACACATCCCACAGATAGGCATCCTCGCCTGACGTAACGCGCGCCTCCAACCGCTCTGCCAGTATCGTGGCATAGCGGGCGTTGCCGTGCGTCACACGGCTGTAGGCGCGGGCGCGGGCCATGCGCTGCGGATCGAAGATCGCATCGGCGGCGTGTTGCGGACCATCAAACGCGCGGGTCGGTGGCGGGCTGGAGGGGATATCGGTGCCGTGGTTCATGGCCCCGTGGTCCATCGCTGCATGGTCCATCCGGTCTTGCGGGGCAGGGGTGATCACGGCAGGTGCCGGGCGGCGGATCTGGCTGAGCGGATTGGCCTGCGCTTCGCTGCGCGCTTCATCACGGTCTGGCTCGGCAGAACTTCCGGCCTGCTCCTGCGCGGCCTGGTCGCCGTGCGCGGAATGATCCTGCGCCGCTGCCGGAGCGGCGATCGCTGCGGCTCCTGCAAGTAGAAGAAAGCGTATCATTCGCTTCTCGCCAGAAATGGCCGCACGGTGACGGTCTGCATCATCCCTGCATGCATGTGATACAAAAGATGGCAGTGGAAGGCCCAGTCGCCCGGCTCGTTCGCGGTCAAATCGAAAGTCGCAGTGCTACCCGGTTGCACGACGACCGTGTGTTTCAGCGGCTGGTTCATCATGCCCGCACCGTTCACCAGTTCGAAGAAATGGCCGTGCAAGTGAATGGGGTGCGCCATCATGGTATCGTTCACCAGCTTCACCCGCACCCGTTCGTCATAGCCGAAGCGGATCGGATCGTCGGTGACGGCGCTGAACTGCTTCCCGTCGAACGACCACATGTACCGTTCCATATTGCCGGTGAGGTGAATTTCCAGCTGGCGTTCGGGCATGCGGTGAGGATTGGCGCGCTTTGCCTTCAGGTCGGTGTAGCGCAGCACGCGGTGCGGCACATCGTCGAGGCCGAGGCCGGGGAAATCCATCCGGTCCATTGGCATAGCGCTGACCATGTCGACGCCCGCATTCACTTCGACACTGGCGGGCAGCAGAGAAGTATCGCGCATCGAATGCTCCATGGCGGGCATGTCTCGGCCGGACGTCTCCTGCGCCGGCATCGCATGTCCCATCGCGGCATGATCCATCCCGCCGTGGTCCATCGCGCCGCCGCCGTGATCCATTGTGCCCATACCCATGTCGACCATCGTCAGCGTAGGGATTTCACGCAAAGCTGGCGGCGTTGCGCGCTGGCCGGGGCGAGAGGATAGGCTGGCGATACCCATGCCCGATCGGTCCATTGCCTCTGCCAACAGCGCGTGGGCACCGGCAGGAGGGGTAACGACAACGTCATAGGTTTCTGCAGTGCCGATCTGGAATTCATCGACCTCTACATCATCAACTTCCTGCCCGTCCGCCGCTATCACCGTCATCGGCACGCCGGGAATGCGGACGTTGAAAAAGCTCATTGCAGATCCGTTAATGATGCGCAGGCGAATGCGTTCGCCGGGCTCGAACGCAAACTCCAGATCGTCTGCCGGACCGTGGCCATTGATGAGATAGGTATAGGTCGCGCCAGTCACATCGGCGATGTCGCGCGGGTTCATCCGCATCGCGCCCCACATCAACCGGTCTTCCATGCTCATCACGCCATCGGTCGCGGTTTGCATTTGCCGGTTGAAGTAATGCTCCCCCGTGGCGAGCAGACGCGCAATGTCATGCGGATGCCGCGGTGTGAACTCGCTCAGCAGCACAACATAGTCGCGGTCGTAACGTGCGTCCGGCTCCGCTGCATCGATCACCAGCGGGCCGTAATGTCCTGCCTGTTCCTGCAGCCCGGAATGGCTGTGCCACCAATATGTGCCGTTCTGGCGAATGGGGAAACGGTATTGAAAGGTCTCACCCGGCGCGATGCCGGGAAAGCTGATGCCGGGCACGCCGTCAAACTGGAAGGGCAGCAGCAGGCCGTGCCAGTGGATGGAGCTGTCTTCGGCCAAGTGATTGGTGACGTTGAGCGTGACGTCCTGCCCTTCGCGCAGGCGGATAAGCGGGCCGGGGACGGTCCCGTTCACGGCGAAGGCATGACCGCTTCGACCGCCGGTGCTGAAGTGATGGTCGCGGATCGAAAGATCGATAACATCGCCTGATACCTCGCCAAAACCATTGCGCGCATGGGTCAGCGATTGCCCCCGCGCCCACGCAGGTACCGCGAGACCAGCCGCCGCCATAGTACCACCAGCCGCAAGGAATTTGCGCCGTGAAAAACCAGACAATGTCATCAGTCTTGAATCTCCATCATTGCGCAATTAATATACCCCCCTAGGGTATACAAGCAGGACTTTGGGTATGGGTGACAGAGCGGCAATTCTCAATCGGCTGAAGCGGGTCGAAGGACAGGTGCGCGGGATATCCGGCATGGTTGAGGAAGACCGTTATTGCATCGATATCTTGCACCAGATGCAGGCAGTGAAGTCAGCGCTGGCCAAGGCGGAAACAGAAATACTCAAAAACCACGCAGCCTGCTGTGTGGCAGAGGCGATCGCATCGGGCGACGAAGCCGAACAGCGCGCCAAATTTGGCGAGCTGGTCGAGCTTTTTGCTAAAACCAAGAAATAAGGGCCGGGAGATTGCTCCCCCGGCCCTTCGTATCTCTACTTGCAGGCGGGGCTAGCCAGCCTGCTCGCTCGCGATCCAGCTGTCGATCCGCCGTTCCAGGATGGAGAGCGGCATGGAGCCTCCGCCAAGCACCGTGTCGTGAAAGCCGCGGATGTCGAAATCATCGCCCAGTGCTTCCTCCGCCCGTGCGCGCAGTTCCTGGATCTTGATCATGCCGATCTTGTAGGACGTCGCCTGACCCGGCATCACGAAATAACGCTGCACTTCGGTGCGCGATGTCGTTTCCGGAATGGGCGAATTTTCCTGGAAGTAATCGACCGCCTGCTGCTCGGTCCAGCCTTTTGAATGGATGCCGGTGTCGACCACCAGCCGGATTGCGCGCCACATCTCTGTCGTCAATCGGCCGAAGTCCGAATAGGGGTCCTCGTAAGCGCCCATCTCCTTTGCGAGAATTTCGGAATACAGCGCCCAGCCTTCACCGAAGGCCGACAGGTAATACCCTTGCGAGCGGAATTTCGGAATGCCGGTCAATTCCTGCGCGATGGACAGCTGCATGTGATGACCCGGATTGCCTTCGTGATAGGCGATCACTTCCAGTGGCGGGATCGGCATCGCGCGCATGTCCGACAAATGCGCGTAGTAAATGCCGGGGCGCGAACCATCGACAGAGCCCGTCTGATAATGCTGCGCCGAACCGTCCTGTTCGCGGAAAGGCTCCACCCGCCGCACTTCCAGCGGCGCGGCGGGCAGGGTGCCGAAGAAATCGGGCAGGCGGGTGTTGATGTAATCCAGATGCTCCTGCGCGGTGTCGATATACATTTGCGCCCCGGCATCGCTGTCGGGAAAGAAGAACTGGTCGTCTTCGCGCACGAAGGTAAAGAACTCCTGCAGGGTCCCCTCAAAGCCGACCTGTTCCTTGATCGCTTCCATCTCGCTGCGAATTCGCGCGACTTCGGACAGGCCCGTTTCGTGGATTTCATCCGCCGTCATGTCCGTGGTGGTCATTGCGTTCAGGCTGTAATTGTAGAAATCCTCGCCGCCCTCCAGCGCCGCCACGCCGCGCGCCTCCACATCGGCGTTTTCGCGGTCCGACGTGTACCATTCAGCCACGCGGGCATAGGCGGGGGCCAGGTCTTCGGTCAAAGCGGTGCGTGCCTCTTCCCGCAGTTCATCGGCCCGTTCCTGCGTAATGGCTTCGCTTTCCACCAGACTGGCGAGCCGTTCTTCGGTCGCGGTCCACAGGGCGGATGGCTCGCCATCGTCGAACGGTGCGCCAGAAGTGAGCTTCTGCGATTCGTCGATCACCGCATCATAGGCAAAACGCGGCGGGCGGGTGCCCGCTGCAGCGTTGGCCTGCGCCCGTTCCAGCAACTGGTCCATCGCTGCGGCGATGCCGCCGATGCGCGTGATATAGGCCTGCATCTCTGCTTCATTCTCGACCGTATGCTGGTTCATCAGAAAGGTGGGGAGGCCGGAATGTTCTGTGCCCATTTGGTGCAGGATGAATTGCTGGTCACGGAAGGCGGCGGCGTTTTGTGCCTGCTCCGCGCGGAATTTCCACATGTCGTAGCTGACCTTCGCGTCTTCGCTCAGCGCGTCATAATCGAAATTGGCTTCCATCTCGGCCAGCGTGGATTGCCACCATTCGCGCTGCTCTTCCATTGCGGCAACGCTCATATCGTCGATCAGATCATAATCGGTTTTCATGCCGAGCGTGGTCTGCATCATCGGACTGAACGCCAGCAGTTCATCGAACCGGTCATCGAACCAGGCATTGATGCATTCGGTCTGCGTGGCCGCGCATTCGATGGTGGCGACGGCGCTGGCTTGCCCGCAGCTGGTGACAGCGACAGAGGCGAGCAGAAGAACGGCAAATCTTTTCATGGCGGATGATGTCCTTGAGGCAAAGCGATCCCGCCAGCGATCATGGAGCCATGGCAGCCAAAAGAAAAGGCCCGGCAGGATCGCTCCCGCCGGGCCTCTTTTCGTTCGGTTGGAAACGGAGGGCTTAGAAGCCCATGCCGCCGCCCATGCCGCCCATGCCGCCCATATCGGGCATGCCGCCGCCGCCAGACTTCTCTTCCGGAATTTCCGAAATAGCAGCCTCGGTGGTGATCAGCAGGCCGGCGACAGATGCCGCATCCTGCAAGGCAATGCGCACGACCTTGGTCGGGTCGATCACGCCTGCCGCGACCAGATTTTCGTACACGTCGGTTGCAGCGTTGAAGCCCATCGTTTCGTCGCCTTCGCGCAGAAGGTTGCCCGAAACAACGGCGCCGTCATGGCCAGCATTCGTGGCAATCTGGCGAACCGGTGCCAGGATTGCCTGACGCACGATTTCGATGCCACGAGTCTGGTCATTGTTGTCACCCTTCAGGCCTTCAAGAGCCTTGGTGGCATACAGCAATGCCGTACCGCCGCCGGGGACGATGCCTTCTTCGACAGCTGCGCGGGTAGCATGGAGCGCATCATCGACGCGGTCCTTGCGTTCCTTCACTTCAACTTCCGAAGCGCCGCCAACCTTGATCACGGCAACGCCGCCAGCAAGCTTCGCGAGACGTTCCTGCAGCTTTTCCTTGTCGTAGTCGGACGAAGTCGTCTCGATCTGCGCACGGATCTGCTCGACGCGGGCCTTGATGGTTTCCGCATCGCCCGAACCATCGACAATGGTCGTGTTGTCCTTGTCGATAGTGACGCGCTTGGCTTCACCCAGCATGCTGAGGCCAACGTTCTCGAGCTTGATGCCGAGGTCTTCGGAAATCATCTCGCCATTGGTCAGGATCGAAATGTCCTGCAGCATAGCCTTGCGGCGATCGCCGAAGCCCGGGGCCTTCACGGCAGCAACCTTCAGGCCGCCGCGCAGCTTGTTCACCACGAGGGTGGCAAGTGCTTCGCCTTCGATGTCTTCTGCGATGATCAGCAGCGGACGACCGGCCTGCACGACAGCTTCCAGAACAGGCAGCATAGCCTGCAGGTTGGAAAGCTTCTTTTCGTGGATCAGGATGTAGGGATCGTCGAGTTCGACGGTCATCTTTTCCGGATTGGTCACGAAGTAGGGCGAAAGATATCCGCGGTCGAACTGCATACCTTCAACGGTTTCGAGTTCGAATTCGAGGCCCTTGGACTCGTCAACGGTGATGACGCCTTCCTTGCCGACCTTTTCCATGGCTTCGGCGATTTTCTCGCCGACTTCCTTGTCGCCATTGGCGGAAATGATTCCGACCTGGGCGATTTCGGCAGAGCCGGACACGTCCTTGGAGCGGCCCTTGAGGTCTTCGACAACCTTGGACACGGCCAGATCGATACCGCGCTTCAGATCCATCGGGTTCATGCCGGCAGCAACCGCAGTCATGCCTTCGCGTACGATGGCCTGCGCCAGCACGGTGGCAGTGGTGGTGCCGTCACCGGCAGCATCATTGGCCTTGCTGGCAACTTCGCGCAGCATCTGTGCGCCCATGTTCTCGAACTTGTCCTTAAGTTCGATATCCTTGGCGACGGTAACGCCGTCCTTGGTGATGCGGGGCGCGCCGAAGCTCTTGTCGAGCACGACATTGCGGCCCTTGGGGCCGAGCGTGACCTTTACGGCATTGGCGAGCGTATCGACGCCCTTGAGGATGCGTTCGCGAGCGTCGCGACCGAACTTTACGTCCTTGGCAGCCATGTTGGTTTCTCCTGAATTAGATTTGGGTGTTGGAAGCGTTCAAAGGGTAAGTCGGCTCAGCCGATCACGCCCATGATGTCGCTTTCCTTCATGATCAGCAGGTCTTCGCCTGCGATCTTGACTTCGGTGCCGGACCACTTGCCGAAAAGCACGCGGTCGCCTGCCTTTACGTCGAGCGGGGTAACGGTGCCGTCTTCGGCCTTGGAGCCATTGCCAACGGAGACGACTTCGCCTTCGCTTGGCTTTTCCTGGGCGCTATCGGGGATGATGATGCCGCCGGCTGTTTTTTCTTCAGCTTCGATACGGCGGACCAGCACGCGGTCGTGCAGTGGACGGAATGCCATGATAATGACCTCTTCCAGAGTTGAGTGTTGTGTCAATTGGCACTCTCCGGTTGAGAGTGCCAGTGGCGGGGAAATGGTGCTGAGGGGGCGCGGAGTCAATGGGTAGGGCGGACAAAAAATTGTCCTGCTCGCTCAGCCGTTGCCAAGCTGCGGTGTCACCGAGATGGCTACGCTGCGCGGATCGTCAAGCCAAGCTTCTCGCGGTTTTTCCAACGGTGCAGCAGTAGGACAGCGGCAAAGGCCAGCCCCGTCGCCAGCCCCAGCCAGACACCTGTTCCGGCAAGCGGCGTATAGAGACCAAGTCCGGCGGCGAGTCCGAAGCCGGGCACCCAGTATGAAAATATCGCGATCCACATCGGGATGCGCGTATCCTGCAGGCCGCGCAATGCGCCAGCGGCCACTGCCTGCACCGCGTCGACGAGCTGGAACGCCGCCGCGATCAGCAGGAACCCTGCGGCAAGCGTCACCAGCTCTTCATTGGCAGGATCGAAGGGATCGACATAAACGGACAGCAATGCCTCCGGCGCGAACACCATCGCAGCGCAGGTCAATACCATGAAGCCCGTGCCCATCGCCACGCTGGTCCACCCGGCGCGCGCCATGCCGACCGGGTCCCGCGCCCCGAAGAAATAGCCCACGCGAATTGTCGCCGCCTGTCCCACGCCGAACGGAACCTGAAAGGCGAAGGCGGCCAGATTGAGCGCGAGCGTGTGCGCCGCCAGCTCCAGACCGCCGATCCGGCCCATCAGAAATGCCGCCGCACCGAACACGCCGGCCTCTGCAATGATGGTGATTGAAATGGGCGTCCCGATGCGCAGGATGTCCATGAACCGCGCCCAGTCCGGCCGCCAGAAGAAGCCCATGATGTGATAGCGATGCAGCCGGGGGTCGAGGCGGATGAAGGCGGCATACATGCCCACAATCGCCAGCGAGGTGATGAAGGTCGCCACCGCCGCGCCCGGCAGCCCCATTTCGGGCGCGCTTAGGTTGCCGAAAATGAAGACCCAGTTGCCAAAGGCATTCACGCCGATACCGGCCGCGGTGATGAGCGTTGCAAATATCGGCCTGCCCAATGCGGAGACGTAGCTGCGCAAGACGCCCGCAAGCACCATCGGTGTAACCGACCACATGAGCACGTCCATGTACGATACAGCGAGCGCGGTTATATGCGCCTGCTGCCCGGTTGCGTTCATCAATGGCCCGGCCAGCGCGCACAGACCCATCCCGAACACAGAAACAATCAGACTGAGCCACATGGCCATCCGCATGGCGCGCCGCACCGGACGCAGCGCAGGCCCGCGTGCGCCAAGCTCTGCCGATATGATCGGCGCGACTGCACCTGTCAGTGCCTGCAGGCTCCATACGATCAGGCCGAACACCGCGATGGCGAGAGCGGAGGCGGCAAGTTCATCTGCCCCCAGGCGCGCAATGAACATGACGTCGATCGCATAGGTCAGCATCTGCAACAGGTTCGCCGCCGCCAGCGGCGCCGCGATGCGGAACGTTTCGCGCGTCTCGGCTTTCCAGCCGGGCGTGGGAGGGTGGGCAATGGGCCGCATGATCATGTCGCTGCGAGCCGGTGGGGTGTGCAGCCGGTCCGGATAGAGGGCAGGGCCTTTCGCGTGAAGCCTTTGCGCGGATCACTTGCGCGATTGCACAAAGGCTGCGACCCAGTTGCCACAGGATCAGACCGCCAGATGTTTCTGCAACCTGGTCAGCTTGGCGAAAGCCGCGCTTTACCAAAGTGTTCGCCATGCACAAGATGATCTCCCGCTCTATCACCCTGGCCGCCGCGCTGTTCGCCGCCAGTTTCGCCCTTCCAGCCACCGCCCAAGCGCAGGAGGTGTTCGGCGGAGTGTACGCTCACGCAGTCGATACGCCGTTTACGCTGGAGACAACCGAAACCGGCTCTGTCGATATTTCGGCGGGCGTGCGGTTCGGCGGGATAGAGGCCTTGAGCTTCATCGGTTCGCCAGAGCCATACATTCTCGGTTCGCTCAACCTTTCGGGCGACACATCTTTCGCAGGCGTCGGCATGGCATGGACCATCGGAAACGGCCCCGTATATGTGCGTCCCGGCATCGGGATCGTGGTCCACGACGGGCCGGAGTTCCGCGTAAACGAGGCAAGCGGCTTTCGGACAGACCTTGGCAGCCGCGTGTTGTTCGAGCCTGAAATCGGCGTCGGCTACCGCGTGTCGGAACGCACTTCTGTGGAAGCGCACTGGATCCATATCAGCCAGGGCCAGATTTTCGACGGGCAGCAGAATCCTGGCATTGATATGATGGGCGTGCGGGTGAACTTGCAGCTGTAATCTCTTTCCCGAAGCAAGCCCTATCCATCCCGCGCCCGCTCACGTAGAACTGCATTCAAGCAATTGTGGGAGAGCGCGCCGTGAAGCAGATTATCTATCACTCGCAGCCGTTCGGCTTCGATGAAGCGATGCTGAGGGGCATCCTCATGCAGGCACGGCGCAACAACAAGCGGGACGGGATCACCGGCGCGCTTATTTGCCGGCAGGATATGTATCTCCAGCTGATCGAGGGGCCGGATGAAGCTATCGATGTGCTCTACGCCAAGATTGTCGCCGATGATCGGCACTCCGATGTGCAACTGGCGCATTCGGAAAGCGTCGATCAACGCATGTTTCCGGGTTGGGATATGCTGGACGACAGTATGCCGGGCGTGACCTTTTCCTTCGAGGGCATTTCCGAAGGCGCGATAGAGGATGCATCGCCCGAGGCTCTGAAAGCGGCATTTGCGCAGATTGCCAGCGCGAACTAGCTTGCAGGTTATGACCGAATGGTACCGCAACACGTACTGGAATGACGAGATCGAGGCGATGTTCTTCGCCAAGCTGGACAAGGCCCGGTCCCAGCGTGACCAGTATATCGTCCTACAGGCTTTCCACCTTTCCGAAAGCCACCCGAAAGTGGCGCTGCGTCTGATCGACTTCTACTACGAAACCCGCACTGAAGACTTCCACGATGGCCGCGCCGACCAGGTGCGCGCATCGGCGCAGTTTGCCCTTGGCGGCTATGCCGAGGCGCTCGACAATTACCTGAAGCTTCTGAAGGGGAGGAGTCGAATGAGGACATTTATGTCGGATCGCCGCTGGAGTTCGCCTTCCTCACCGCCCGGTTCCGGTCAGATACGCATTACGATGCGGCGCTGGAACAATTGGCGGGTCTGAACCGGCCATCGGACACAGAGTTCGAACCCCTGTTCCGCTATGCGGCGGCGAGCGCATTGATTACTCACGAGATGGGTCGCAATCCGGCTGGTGCTGTGGCGATGGCCCGAACGGCGCTTGACCTGCCGCAAGCGGTGCTGGACGCATATTCCGATGTTGTCTGGCGGCTGCGCGGGGTCACGCGCAGTTAGTCTTCGGCCGGAATCGCCCAAGGACCTTCTTATTGCAGCCCGCGAGTGAATGCTTCCGCTTCGGCGCTATTCAATCCTGAGAGGGAAAGTGCGCGGCTTAATGCTTCGCCCGCATCAATGGGAATGTCCGGGGTGTTGCCAGTACCTTCCCAGCTGAGGCCGGTGTCCGGATCAAACGTCCGCCCCGCGGGGATGAAGGCACTGAAGTGATCTCCGATCGGCATCAAGCCGCCGAAATGCGCCGCGCCTCTCGATGGCTCGCCAATCACGGTCGCCCGCCCGGTGCGTTGCAGGGCCATTGTCAGATGCTCTCCCGCCGATCCTGTCGTTGGCGAGGTGAGAATAAAAACGCGGGCTTGTGTCAGTCGTGGCTGATCGGTCGGCACAGCTCTATGCAGCAAGCGCACCAGACCATCGGGGGCATCGACAACTTGCATCGCGGGGTTTTCGCCAAATGGCGCGCCTTCGATGTCGTAAATGGGTCGGCGCATTTCCATCACGACCAGATCGGTCGGATCTGCAAAAAGTTCGGAGAAAAGGAAATCCATCTCTCTGAGGCCCCCGCCGCGGTTTTCCCTGAGATCGATGATGAGCGGGTTCGACGATGACATCGATGAAACCAGACTTTCCAATTGCGCCATCACCGGATCGCTTCCCCACAGCGCGTCGATGCGAAGATAGGCAACACCATCGGCCACATGCGTGATGACATTGGCAGGAGGTGGAGCGGGGTGCGGATGGCCCGGCTGGACCTGTCCCTCTTCCCTAACTTCGAGGCGCAGATGGCCATCTTGGTGGATCGCGAGCAATTCCCCCGTGATGAGGGTGGCAAAGGCTTCATTGGAAAGGGCTGCATCCTCCGGCGTGAATGTGCGGGACCGCAGGTGCCCGGCATAAGCTGCACCGTATTCCGGGAACAGATAAGCCATCTCCAGCCGGTCAGCGAGCTCGCCCAGCACGGCGAGCCGCTCGTCCCGCTCTTCTTGGCGATTATCTTGCGCCATCGCCTGCGACCCATCTGATCCGCCTGAAAGGTCATGCGTGGCCGCAGCACATCCGCTCAGCGAAATGCCGGTGATGATTGCGCAGAGCCGCAAGGCGCGCTTGGATTTGCGGCTCATCCACTGGGCAGTATTCAAGAGCTGGGTCATTTGGCGGGTTCCTTCTGGTTCGATGCCGGCGAGACTTTCTCGAAGCGCTCGACGTAATTCTCGCGGGCCAGCGCAGCTAGCGCGCTGTCAATACCGCTAAGAAGATCGCAACCGATCTCGTCGAAGAGATGCCGGTTTACGGCAGATGTTGTCGCCATGAGCCCGTCGAGCAATTGCCACTGTTCTTCGCCCGCAGGGGTAAGGCCGTATTCGGACCGGCGACCGTCTTTCGGATCGCTGCGCTGGGTGACGAGCGAGAGATTGCGAAGTTTGCCGATGCGTTGCGCGATGAGCTGGTGTGACTGGTCCAACGCCTGGGCAATTTCGGTAAGCGACATCCACTTGCCGGGTGCAAGCACCTGCATTGTAGATGACCCTTCAACCGGAATGACCAAGCCGTGTTTTTCATACACCATCTTCATCTGATTGTGCGCAAGCGTGAGCAGATCCTGCAGGCGCTTTCCGAGATAGGCTTCGTGAAATAGCAAAGCAGCGAGCCTCCAATTATGTAACCAGTTGCGCAATTAATTGCGCAACTGGTTACATAACAAGCGGGAGATGTTTGTCAAGGCGGTCCTGCAAACCCGAAGACAGCAAAAGGGCGCCACCATTGCTGGCGACGCCCTCCTATCCGCAGGCGCTTCAAGACACCCACGACATTTGCTTAAAGTCTCGCCAAAGCGAGAGCCTTAATTACTTGAGTTCAACCGTGCCGCCAGCGGCTTCGATCTTGCCCTTGATTTCTTCGGCTTCTGCCTTGTTCACGCCTTCCTTGATGGGCTTAGGCGCGCCTTCGACGAGGCCCTTGGCTTCGGTCAGGCCGAGACCCGTGATGGCACGGACTTCCTTGATGACCTGGATCTTCTTGCCACCGTCGCCGGTGAGAATGACGTCGAATTCGTCCTTCTCTTCAACAGCTTCGCCAGCAGCGGCAGGACCGGCAACAGCAACAGCTGCGGCAGCGGAAACGCCCCATTCTTCTTCGAGGGTCTTGGCAAGCTCTGCAGCTTCCATGACAGTCAGTTTGCTAAGTTCTTCAACAAGCTTGGCGATATCGGCCATGATGCTTTACTCCATTTGGGCGGGACAATTTCGTCCCATATTGTTTCGTTTCGAATTCGAAAAAGCGTCTCTTATGCCGCGTCTTTTGCTGCAAATGCACCAAATACACGGGCCAGCTTGGCAGCTGGTTCACTGACAACGCGGACGATTTTCGTCGCCGGGGCGTTGACAAGACCAACGATTGTGCCGCGCAGTTCGTCGAGGCTTGGCAGCGAGGCAAGTGCCCGCACGCCGGCTTCGTCGAGTGTCTGCGTGCCCATCGAGCCACCAACGATTTCGAGCTTGTCGTTTGCTTTCGCAAATTCGACAGCAGCCTTGGCAGCTGCGACCGGGTCTTGCGACCAGGCCAGACCGACGGGACCGGTGAGGTATTCCTCAAGGCCCGTGTAATCGGTGTCTTTCAGGGCGAGCTTCACGAGGCGGTTCTTCGCAACCTTGTAAGTCGCGCCAACTTCACGCATCTTCCCGCGCAGATCGGTGGACTGGTCCACCGTCAGGCCGAGGTTGCGGGTGATGACCACCACACCAACATCGTTGAAGACTTCGTTCAGCTGAGCGACCGCTTCGGATTTCTGCGAACGATCCATGCCGTACTCCTTCACTATGATCACCAAGGCAGATGCCCGGGCGACCGGCTCAAAACCACCACACCGCTCATGCGGCGTGGCTTAGGTCCGTTGATGGGGAAGGAGCATGCGCGAAGCATGTTGAAGGCGGAGCGTTGAAGCGCCGCCGAAAATCTCTGTCCCCGTCTAGGCTGGAAATTAAGACCGGCAAATCCCGGTCACCAACTGTCTCGGACGGATAACCGACAAGCAAAGGCCCGCCGGTTAGGGCGGGCCTCTACGGATTTCATGCGGCGAGTCAAGTCCCGCCGTGCCTGCCGGATGCCGTCAGGCACCCGGCCAGGGATCAGATTTCGTCGGCTGCGTCTTCGAGAGTTTCAGCTTCGGCATCGAGTTCGGCGGCTTCGCCCATGTTGCCGGCTTCTTCAGCCATATCGGCCTGCGCATCGAGTACGTCGGACTGTTCGTCCATCACTTCAGCCTGTGCTTCGGTGACATCGTCCATTTCTTCGCCAACTTCTTCGGCAGGGCCGTCACAAGCGGTGAGAGCGAAAGCGAGCGGTGCGGCGACCATCATAATCTTTTTCATTGGGGCATCCCTTGTTGAATAGCTTCTAGCGTGAAGCGGCGCCCGCTATAGGCGAACAGCCGCTTCGTGCAAGACCCGCTCACTCGCTCTCGTAAACCAGCAAGTCACCCGGCTGGCATTCCAGTTCGCGGCAAATCGCCTCCAGCGTTGAAAAGCGCATGGCCTTGGCCTTGCCGGTTTTCAGGATGGAAAGGTTGGCTAGGGTGAGGCCGACACGCTCTGCCAACTCCGTCAAAGTCATGCGGCGTTCGTGCAGCAGATCGTCCAGTTTCACCACGATATTGGTACCTTCCCGTTCAGGATGCGATGTTGAAGAACTTGTCATGAGCCTTCTCCATTCTGGCCGGTGGTCACAATCGACTCGCGGATTGCCGAACCGGTGGCGAGCAGAGCTATGGCGGCAATCAGTCCGGCGACCGGCGCTCCTGCGGCAACTTCCGAAGTAGGCCCCTTGAATGCCGTTTCCACACTCAGCGCGACGCTTGCAATGGGGTATCTGGCAAGCTCAATCACTACGATTAGCGCAGCCATCACAGTAAACCTTTGCGCAGTAGCTGGGCTGTTGAAAGAGCCGGCTCGAACTGCCTCGTGGACGGCCTGTACCTGCAAGAGGAATAGCCAGGCGAGCGCGGAAAATGCGGAGACGAGCAGCAGCAGACTTGCCACTGCGACCACCGGGTAAAATGAAGCCGGCTCCGCAAAATGGGTCTGGACCGCTGCGAATGCATCTTCGCGGTGTGTTGCCGAAAGGATGGCGAGAACCAGCGCAATAAATGTCGCGCTCGCGGTAACAGCTGTGCCTGCCCGAATGATCTTGCCTGATGCGGCATACGTAGCGGTGTATATGGTATTGCCCATCACACGGTTCCTTCAAGGTCTTCGCGCATTGCGGCGCCGATGCGGAACACGCGGGCAAGGATGAAGAGAACGATCACCATCAGGACGCCGCTAAGGTCGAGCCCTGCATCGACGGTGACATTGGCGTTCTCCACCTCGTCGGCCCATCGGGCAATGAACAGGCCGAGACCCATGGCGGGGATCATGAGCAACTGCACACCCAACAAAAGCCACGCCATCATGTTCAGCCGTGCGGCATTTTCAGGCACGAAGGGATCGCCTTCGCCAACGGTATCGATGATGCGGCGCAGCTTGTCGAAAAAGAAGAACATCGCTGTGACAACGGCAAGGCCGACAAGCATGATGGCCGCCAGCGCCATGCCGGGCAATGCGCCAACATCGTCACCGAGTTCGGCTGCAAGTTCCGCAGCGATCTGGCCGCTGAAAATCAGCAAGGCACCAGCAGCGATCACCAGTGCGAACGCGGCAATCGCCATAATTACCTGCATGAAAATCGAGAGCGCTTTGCCGATGAGCAAAAGCAAGTCGTTGGGGCGGCTGGACAGGGTCATATCGTTTTCTCCGTTCAACACAAACCGATCAGGCCAGCAGGGGCGCGCTGACGATGGCGAGCTGCTGCTGATCGGGCACCTGCGTGATGGCAGAGAGACTGCTGGCAGTGATCACAATTGCAACGAGTGCGGCGAGGATGTTTGAAGCATAACGGGTCATTTATCGATCTCCTTGATTGGGGTTATTGAAATTCGATATGACCGAGTCGGAGTTTATTGTCAATCAATAATATTGAAAAACAATATGGCGCTTATCGTTTTGCACTGTGGGGCGGGTGCGGGAGGGTGACAAAGGTGACACCCTGTCACCCGGCGCCGAAGGCTGGAATGCGAGGATTTCTGCGGGTTTCCGGGCCATGCGGACAGGGTGACACATTGCGCGGGCGTGTTGGGTTGCTGCGTGCGGGCCGGACTTGGGATGAATGACTGTCCATGCCGGTGATCAGAGCACGCCCCGGATCATGTAGGGAAGGAGCAACACTCAGCGCGCGTTCAGTCACTGGATATCAGACAGGACATGTTCCGATGGGTGGAGGAATTGTCATGCGGCACAAATCGGCGGTGTTGGCGCTGTTGCAGTTTTGTTGTGCGGCCGGGGCGTCGGCGCAGGAAGCTGGCAGTCTTGCCGAAGTTCTGAGCGCGCCAATCACAGTAGAGCGTTCGCAAGGGCAAACTACGATCACGCTCCAGCGGCACATGGGCAAGCTCGTCCTCGAAGCGCAGGCAGATGGCGAGCGCGCAGACTTCATCTTCGACACCGGATCGCCCAGCATGATCTCACGCGAGTTGGCCGAGCGGCTTGGTCTCCGCATTGTCGGAGCGCTTACCGGAAGGGATGCGAATGGCACTGAGGTCACAACGCAGATTGCGCTGATCGACCGGCTAACCCTCGGGGACACCACCTTCCTATCAGTCCCGGTGAGTGTATTCGATTTCTCCTCCATTGATCCCGAAGGCTGCTTCTTCGACGGCGGTGTAATTGGCTCCGAAATTTTCGCTGGCAGCGTCTGGCACATCGATCCTTCGGCGATGGCCTTAGAGATCGCCGCCGATGCCGACGCTTTGGCGCATCTTCCCGAGGGCGCGCCGCGAATTGAGAGCACCTTGCACGACTTTGGTTACCCCCATGCCCCTATCTTCGATTACGCAATTGGCGAATTGGAGGATAAGGCGCTTTTCGATACAGGAAGCGGAGAAGTTCTCGCCCTGTATGAACGTGTCGCCCAAGGCAGAGAAGTCGCTGGCCTGATTGCAGCCGATACTGTGCGATCGGGGCGCGGTTCGGAAGGTGTCTCCGCAGGGGGACCCGGTGCGGACCGCGATCTGGCGCGCTTTGCCATGCAGGGCCTTGCACTTGGCGATGGGCAATTCGAAACGCTGGCGGCAACCACGCGAGGCGCTCCTCCAACGCTTATCGGAATGGGCATTCTGGCCACCCATCATGTGGTCCTCGATTATCCCGGCGGCAGCATTTCCTTTATCGCGCGTGACGATCCGCAGACCCGCCCTGCGCATCCCGGCTTCGCCATTACGCAGCGGGCAGGGAAGGCACGCGTTACACAGCTTTTTGACGGATCACCCGGTGCGCTCAACGGGCTTCGATTGGGCGACGAGGTGATCGCGATAGATGGTCGGCATCTTTCAGATATGGGCGGCGAATGCGCCATTCAGCGCTGGCTGATAGAAGACCGGGCCGTGGCCGAGGCTCGCAGCTTGATTGTATCGCGCGACGGCGAGCAGGTGAGTATCGAGATCGGCCAGTAGAGGCGCGGACTGGAGCTACCCTCGCAAGCTTATCAAGCTCAGTCCGCAGGAGGTATCGGCGGCGTTTCCCAGAAGCGCGCGACTTCGTCAGCCTCGCCTGTCATCTCATAGCGGATCAGTGCAATCGGCAGGCGGCCTGCGGCCATGAACTCATCGTGGAATTCTCTCAGCGAAAACGCCTCGCCCAATTGCTGCGCGCGGTCTGCCAGCAGCGCGTCCATCTGCAATTTACCGATGGTGTAGGCGACGCCGTAGCCAGGGGGGCGTCGCAGATAGATTTCCGCATCGACGCGGGCCACATCCTCGTCCAGCCACGGCGTTTGCGCGCGCATGTAATCGACCGCCTGCTGCACGTTCCAGACGTTCTGCTGCATATAGACATCGGCCGGAACCCGCGCGGCGCGGAAGATGCCGAACAGCTGCATATACTCGTCCGCACGGGGTGAATGCGCAGTGCCGCCCGCCAGCATGGTGGCCTCTTCGAGATAGGTCGCCCAGCCTTCGGCACGCGATCCTTCGCTGAAGCCGCCGCGTATGGGGCGCTGGTCCCGCGCTGCCAGTACCGCATCGAACCTGTGGCCGGGAATAACCGCGTGGACATGATCGGGAATCGGATCGCGAAACTGGATCTGTTCCCAGAAATTGGGTCCGTTTGGCCGTTCTATGAAAGGTGTGTTGCTGCCCAGCTCGCCCACGAAATCGGGAATGGTGATGAAATCTTCACGCACCAGGAAGTCACGCACGATGCGGTCCGTCTCGGCGATCTTGGCGCGCTGTTCCTCAATGCTTGCGGAAAGCTCCAGCTGCGGCTCGTTGCGGTTGCGGTGACGCAGGATGGCGAGCGCTGCCGACATCCGTTCATGCTCACGGTTAGCCAGCGTCACCATCTCGGCCGCGTCCATCGGGATCATTCGCACATTCCGGATAAACCAGTCATACCGGGCTGCGCCAACGCCTGCCGGGGCATCCATGCGGGGGCGTTCTGATCGCAGCCAATCACGAAATGCGATGACCGATGCGCGCGCTGTTTCAACTTCGCCGACAAGCTCCGGCTGGTCTGTGCGGGCGCGGGCCAGCAGGTCGTCATACCATCCGATGATGCCGGCGGGCGGTACCTCGCGGTAAGGGTGATAGTGATTGACCCCGTCGCTGTTTTCCAGATTGAACAATGCCAGATCGGCATAATCGCCCGCGACTTCTGAAAGGTTGGACCGTGCCGCCTCCAGCATGACCGGAACGGTGGCAAGCTGTGTCCTGAGGCCGGCAAGATCATCGCCGCTGGCCGGAACATCGGAAAACGCCACACGCATCAGCGGGTCGAGGTAAAAGCCCGGATCGCGCTTCCAAGGGCGCAGCACTTCCAGATTGAACCGGTAGCCATTGAGCAAGGACCTCACGGCGAGAAATTCGACCTGCTCGCTGCGCGGCCATGCCTCCACATTCATGGCGTCCAGGCGGGCCTCAAACGCGCCGAGACCCTGCAATTTCCCGGCCATCAGTTCATCGGCGTAGGCTTCCCCGACCCGCGCCCCCGAATCGAGCACCACGCTGGCGGTGAACCCGGGCACCATGTATTCCTGCAGGTCTTCATGCAGGACAAGGAGTTCGTCATAGCTTCCCGGCGCTGTATCCTGCGCGAGCGCAGGTGCGGCGGCGAAAAGCATGACAATGAAGCTGAGGATAAGGCGCATGGAAGTCTCCCGTTGGGGGCAACTTGCGATGATGGCCCGCGCGTGTCCAGCACCGTTTTTGCATACTCCGCGCCCCATTGACCCTCGGCGTGCTTCTCCCTATATGACACCCATCGCCGAAGAGCTTCGAGCAAGTTGTGCCTTACGCGGGGGTGCACCATAGGACGGAAGCTTCGGCATCTGCGTGAGACAAACGAATCAAGGCTGCGAAGGCGGTGCCGATAGGCGGGCGTCCTCTTGCGGCCTTTGTTGCGTCTGATTCTTGCGCTCGATTTCCCGCTCCACATTTTCCAGGTACCGGCGTCCCGCGCCGGTGCAACACGCGAAGAAGAGGCAACGGCCCTATTATGGCGACGAAAGCTAAGGCTCCCCAGCAGACTGGCAGCAAGTCCAAGCGCATCCGCAAGATTTTTGGAGACATCCACGAAGCCGTGCAGATGCCCAATCTGATCGAGGTGCAGCGCGAAAGCTACGAACAGTTCCTGCGCTCCGATCCGTCGATCGATTATGTCTCCGGCCTCGAGAAGACGCTGCGCAGCGTTTTCCCGATCCGTGACTTTGCCGGGACCGCCGAACTCGACTTCGTGAACTACGTTCTGGAGCCCCCGAAATACGACACGACCGAATGCCGTATGCGCGGCATCACCTATGCCGCCCCGATGAAGGTCACTTTGCGCCTCATCGTGTTCGAGGTCGATCAGGAAACCGAAACCCGCTCCGTGCTCGATATCAAGGAGCAGGACGTTTACATGGGCGACATGCCCCTGATGACGGGCAACGGCACTTTCATCATCAACGGCACGGAACGCGTGATCGTTTCGCAGATGCACCGTTCGCCCGGTGTGCTGTTCGATCATGACCGCGGCAAGACACATTCCAGTGGCAAGTTCCTTTTCGCTGCCCGCGTCATTCCGTATCGCGGTTCTTGGCTCGACTTCGAATTCGATGCGAAGGACGTTGTAAACGTGCGTATCGACCGCAAGCGCAAGCTGCCGGTCACCGCATTGCTGTTCGCCCTGGGTCTCAACAGCGAAGAGATCCTCGACCATTTCTACGACAAGGTCGTGTGGAAGCGTTCTTCCAAGAAATCCGGCGAAGGCTGGCAGATCCCGTTCGTGGCCGAACAGTGGCGCGGCTCCAAGCCGTCTTTCGCCCTGATCGACGCCAAGACCGGTGAAGAAGTCTTCCCTGCCGGCCAGAAGGTCAGCCCGCGCGCTGCCAACAAGGCCGAAAAGGATGGCCTGAAAACCCTCCTGATTCCGACCGAGGAAATCTTCGGCCGGTATTCCAGCGTCGATCTGATCGACGAGAAGACAGGTCGCATCTACATCGAAGCCGGTGAAGAAGTGTCGCCGGAAAATCTCGAAATGCTTGATGCTGCCGGGATCGACCAGCTTGAATTGCTGGACATCGATCACGTCAACACCGGTCCGTGGATGCGCAACACGCTGGACGTCGACAAGGCCGAAAACCGCGAGGAAGGCCTGGAGGCGATCTACAAGGTCATGCGTCCGGGTGAACCGCCAACCAAGGAAACCGCCGAAGCGCTGTTCGAAGGCCTGTTCTTTGATCCGGAGCGTTACGACCTTTCCGCCGTTGGCCGCGTGAAGCTGAACATGCGTCTGGAACTGGATGCGGAAGACACCGTGACCACGCTGCGCAAGGAGGACATTCTTGCCGTGGTGAAGGAACTTGTCGACCTGAAGGACGGCAAGGGCGACGTCGACGATATCGACAACCTCGGCAACCGCCGTGTGCGTTCTGTGGGTGAGCTGCTGGAAAACCAGTACCGCGTCGGCCTGCTGCGCATGGAACGCGCCGTGAAGGAGCGTATGTCCAGCGTCGATGTGTCCACCGTGATGCCGAACGATCTGATCAACGCGAAGCCCGCCGTGGCTGCCGTGCGTGAATTCTTCGGTTCTTCGCAGCTGTCGCAGTTCATGGACCAGACCAACCCGCTATCCGAAGTGACGCACAAGCGCCGCGTTTCGGCTCTCGGGCCGGGCGGCCTGACGCGTGAACGAGCCGGCTTTGAAGTCCGCGACGTTCACCCGACCCACTACGGCCGGATCTGCCCGATTGAAACGCCGGAAGGCCCGAACATCGGTCTGATCAACTCGCTCAGCACCTTTGCCCGCGTAAACAAGTACGGCTTCATCGAAACGCCGTATCGCAGCGTGAAGGACGGTGTTGTCTCGACCGAGGTGAACTACCTTTCCGCCATGGAAGAGCAGAAGCACACGGTCGCGCAGGCATCGGCTGCTACCGACGAAAACGGCAAGTTCATCGAAGAGCTCGTCTCGGCCCGCCAGAGCGGCGAGTTCGTGATGAGCCCGAACGAACAGGTCACGCTGATGGACGTTTCGCCCAAGCAGCTCGTCTCGGTCGCCGCATCGCTTATTCCTTTCCTGGAAAACGATGACGCCAACCGCGCGCTGATGGGATCGAACATGCAGCGTCAGGCTGTGCCGCTGGTCCAGGCCGAAGCGCCTTGGGTCGGTACCGGCATGGAAGAAACCGTGGCGCGCGATTCGGGCGCTGCGATTGGCGCAACCCGCGGCGGTGTGGTCGATCAGGTGGATGCCACCCGTATCGTTATCCGTGCCTCTGGCGAAGTGGATGCCACCAACCCCGGCGTCGACATCTACACGTTGCAGAAGTTCCAGCGTTCCAACCAGAACACCTGCGTCAACCAGCGTCCGCTGGTGAAGGTCGGTGATGTGGTTGCGCAGGGCGATATCATCGCTGACGGTCCTTCGACCGATCTGGGTGAGCTGGCACTGGGCCGTAACAGCCTCGTCGCCTTCATGCCGTGGAACGGTTACAACTACGAGGATAGCATCCTCATTTCCGAACGCATCGTGAAGGATGACGTCTTCACCTCGATCCACATCGAGGAATTCGAAGTCATGGCCCGCGATACGAAGCTTGGTCCGGAAGACATCACCCGCGACATTCCCAACGTCGGCGAGGAAGCCCTGCGCAACCTCGACGAAGCGGGCATCGTCTACATCGGTGCAGAAGTGCATCCGGGCGATATTCTGGCAGGCAAGATCACGCCCAAGGGTGAAAGCCCGATGACGCCGGAAGAAAAGCTTCTGCGCGCCATCTTCGGTGAAAAGGCGAGCGACGTGCGTGACACCTCGCTTCGCCTGCCACCGGGCGTTGCCGGAACGGTTGTGGAAGTTCGCGTCTTCAACCGCCACGGTATCGAGATCGACGATCGTACCCGCGCCATCCAGAACGAGGAAATCGAACGCCTCAAGAAGGATAGCGAGGACGAGCGCAACATCCTGAACCGTGCGACCTACAACCGTCTGCGCGACATGCTTGACGGGCAGACCGCTTCTGCCGCGCCGAAGGGCGTGAAGAAGGGGACTGTAATCGACGGCGCGTTGCTGGACGATGTGGACCGCCACGAATGGTTCAAGTTCGCCGTTGCCGACGACAACATGCAGGCCCAGCTCGAAGCTGTGAAGGGCCAGTATGACGAGGCGCAAAAGGCGATCAAGGACAAGTACGACGACCGTAAGGAAAAGCTGGAGCGCGGCGATGAGCTGGCTCCGGGTGTTCTGAAAATGGTCAAGGTCTTCGTCGCGGTGAAGCGCAAGCTGCAGCCGGGCGACAAGATGGCTGGCCGGCACGGTAACAAGGGTGTGATTTCGCGCATCCTGCCGGCCGAAGACATGCCATTCATGGAAGACGGTACGCCGGTCGATATCGTGCTGAACCCGCTGGGTGTGCCTTCGCGCATGAACGTCGGGCAGATCTTCGAAACGCACCTTGGCTTCGCTGCGCGCGGGCTGGGTATGCAGATCGGCCAGCAGCTGGACGAATGGCGCATGGCCAATCCCGATCCGTCGGCGGCACCCCCGCCTGCTGCGATCGTGGAGAAGCTGAAGGACGTGTACGGCGAGCAGTATCACGACGATATCGACAGCCGCACGACCGAGGAAGTTGTCGAGCTGGCGCACAATGTCCGCAAGGGCGTTCCGATGGGCACTCCGGTGTTCGACGGCGCGCGTGAGCAGGACGTGACCGACATGCTGCTGAAGGCGGGTTACGCAAGTTCCGGCCAGTCTACGCTGTATGATGGGCGCACGGGTGAAGCTTTCGACCGCAAGGTGACAGTCGGCATCATCTACATGCTCAAACTGCACCACCTTGTGGACGACAAGATCCACGCGCGTTCCATCGGCCCGTACAGCCTTGTTACCCAGCAGCCGCTGGGCGGTAAGGCGCAGTTCGGCGGACAGCGTTTCGGCGAAATGGAAGTCTGGGCACTGCAGGCTTACGGCGCGGCTTACACCTTGCAGGAAATGCTGACGGTGAAATCCGATGACGTGATCGGCCGTACCAAGGTCTACGAAGCGATCGTCAAGGGTGACGACACCTTCGAAGCGGGCATTCCGGAGAGCTTCAACGTGCTCGTCAAGGAAATGCGCTCGCTGGGCCTCAATGTCGAACTCACCAGCATTACGGACGGTGATGACGACGAAGGCTTTAGCCAGATCGCTGCTGAATAACAGGGGTCGGCGGCCCCAAGCCCGAAAGGGCCGGGCCGCCTCCCCCACCACCCCTGTTGATCCCCCAAAGGGAATTCGAGAAAATGAACGAACTTACCAAATTCACCAACCAGCTCTCCAAGCCGGAAACCTTCGACCAGATCCAGATCGGCCTGGCCTCGCCAGAGCGTATCCGCAGCTGGTCCTTCGGCGAAATCAAGAAGCCGGAAACCATCAACTACCGCACGTTCAAGCCAGAGCGTGACGGGTTGTTCTGTGCCCGCATCTTCGGTCCTGTGAAGGATTACGAATGCCTCTGCGGCAAGTACAAGCGCATGAAGTACAAGGGCGTCGTCTGCGAAAAGTGCGGCGTCGAAGTCACCGTGACCAAGGTCCGCCGTGAGCGGATGGGCCATATCGAATTGGCCGCTCCGGTTGCCCACATCTGGTTCCTGAAGTCGCTGCCAAGCCGCATCGGCCTGCTGCTCGACATGCAGCTGAAGCAGCTTGAGCGCGTGCTGTATTTCGAAAGCTACATCGTCACCGAACCCGGCCTGACGCCGCTGGAAAAATTCCAGCTGCTGACCGAAGACGAACTGCTCGATGCGCAGGATGAATACGGCGAAGATGCCTTCACCGCCAGCATCGGCGCAGAAGCCGTCAAGGTGATGCTGATGGACCTCGACCTGGAACAGGAAAAGGCCGATCTGCTGCATGAGCTGGAAATCACAAAGTCCAAGCTGAAGCCGGCCAAGATCATCAAGCGTCTGAAGGTCGTCGAAAGCTTCATCGATTCGGGCAACCGTCCCGAATGGATGATCCTTGAAGTCGTGCCGGTTATCCCGCCGGAACTGCGCCCGCTGGTGCCGTTGGACGGTGGCCGTTTCGCGACGTCCGATCTCAACGATCTGTATCGCCGCGTTATCAACCGTAACAACCGCCTGAAGCGCCTGATGGAACTTCGCGCGCCGGACATCATCGTGCGTAACGAAAAGCGCATGCTGCAGGAATCGGTCGACGCATTGTTCGACAACGGCCGCCGTGGCCGCGTGATCACGGGCGCCAACAAGCGTCCGCTGAAATCGCTCAGCGACATGCTGAAGGGCAAGCAGGGCCGCTTCCGCCAGAACCTTCTGGGTAAGCGCGTCGATTATTCGGGCCGTTCGGTCATCGTGACCGGCCCCGAATTGAAGCTGCACCAGTGCGGCCTGCCGAAGAAGATGGCATTGGAACTGTTCAAGCCGTTCATCTACGCGCGCCTTGATGCAAAGGGTCTGTCGATGACCCTGAAGCAGGCAAAGAAGTGGGTCGAAAAAGAGCGTAAGGAAGTGTGGGACATCCTCGACGAGGTGATCCGCGAACATCCCGTGATGCTCAACCGCGCCCCGACGCTTCACCGTCTTGGCATCCAGGCGTTCGAACCTGTGCTGATCGAAGGCAAGGCCATCCAGCTTCACCCGCTGGTGTGTTCCGCCTTCAACGCCGACTTCGATGGTGACCAGATGGCCGTCCACGTACCGCTTTCGCTGGAAGCCCAGCTGGAAGCGCGCGTGCTGATGATGTCGACCAACAACATCCTGTCGCCTGCCAACGGCAAGCCGATCATCGTTCCTTCGCAGGACATGGTGCTGGGTCTGTATTACCTTTCGATGGACCGCGAAGGCGAGCCGGGCGAAGGCAAGATCCTTGGCGATATCAATGAAGTGCATCAGGCGCTGCACGTTGGTGCCGTTACCTATCACTCCAAGATCACCACCCGCGTTCCGCAGACCGATGAAGCGGGCAAGGAGTATATGCAGCGTGTCGATACCACTCCGGGTCGCATGCTGATCGCCGAATGCCTGCCGAAAAGTCACAAGGTGCCCTTCGAATTCGTCAACAAGCTGTTGACCAAGAAGGACATCGAAAACGTGATCGATCAGGTCTATCGTCACACCGGTCAGAAAGACACGGTGCTGTTCGCCGATGCCATCATGACGCTGGGCTTCCGCCACGCGTTCAAGGCGGGCATCAGCTTCGGCAAGGACGACATGATCATTCCGGACACCAAGGACGGTATGATCGAAGAAACCAAGGCGCTGGTTGCCGATTACGAGCAGCAGTACCAGGACGGTTTCATCACGCAGCAGGAAAAGTACAACAAGGTGATCGACGCCTGGAGCCGTTGCGGTGACCAGGTCGCGGCCGCCATGATGGAAGAGATCAAGGCCACGCCGAAGGACGAGAACGGACGCGAGGCACAGGTCAATTCGATCTACATGATGAGCCATTCCGGTGCGCGTGGTTCCCCCGCCCAGATGAAGCAGCTTGCCGGTATGCGCGGTCTTATGGCCAAGCCGTCGGGCGAGATCATCGAAACGCCGATCATCTCGAACTTCAAGGAAGGTCTGACCGTTCTTGAATACTTCAACTCCACCCACGGTGCCCGTAAGGGTCTGGCCGATACGGCGCTGAAGACGGCAAACTCGGGTTATCTGACTCGCCGCCTGGTCGACGTGTCGCAGGACTGCGTGATCGTGCAGGAAAACTGCAAGACCGAAAACGCGCTGGAAATGCGCGCCATCGTGCAGGGCGGCAGCGTGATCGCATCTATCGGAGAGCGTATTCTGGGCCGGACACTGGCCGAGGACATCGTGAATGCCGCAACTGGCGAAGTGATCGTCAAGGCCGGCACTCTGGTGGACGAACCCATGGTGCTGCGCATCGAGGAGGCCGAAACACAGGTCGCCAAGATCCGCTCGCCACTGGTTTGCGAAGCCGAGCAGGGCGTTTGCGCGACTTGCTATGGCCGTGATCTTGCCCGCGGTACGCCGGTCAACATCGGTGAAGCTGTCGGCGTTATCGCCGCGCAGTCCATCGGTGAACCCGGCACCCAGCTGACGATGCGGACGTTCCACATTGGCGGCGCGGCGCAGGTCAACGAAACCAGCCACCTCGAATCCATCTCGAGCGGTAAGGTCGTGTTCCGCGACATGCCGACCATTATGGACAAGAAGGGCCGCCGTCTGTCGCTCGCCCGTAACGGCGAAATGATCGTGGTCGATGCGGAGGGCCGCGAACGCGCGATCCACCGTGTGCCATATGGTACGGTCCTCATGTTCGAAGACGGTGCCAAGGTGAACGAAGGCGATCGTCTTGCCGAGTGGGATCCGTTCACCCTGCCGATCATCACGGAACAGGCTGGTGTCGTGCGTTATCAGGATCTTGTCGAAGGCAAGACTCTGGAAGAACGTGTGGATGATGCCACCGGTATCGCCCAGCGTGTGGTGACAGAACTTCGCACCACGGGCCGTGCCAGCAAGGAAGATCTGCGTCCGCGCCTTACTCTGTTGAGTGAGGATGATGCAGCCGGAAAGGGCAAGACCAAGAAGGAAGAAGAAACCGAAGCACAGCGTTACATGCTGGCTCCGGGGACGACGCTTTCGGTCGAGGACGGTCAGGAAGTGCAGGCCGGTGATATTCTCGCCCGTGCCTCGCGCGAAGCTTCCAAGACGCGTGACATCACTGGTGGTCTGCCGCGTGTTGCCGAACTTTTCGAAGCCCGCATTCCAAAGGATGCCGCGGTTATTGCGAAGATCAGTGGCCGGATGGAATTTATCCGTGACTACAAGGCCAAGCGCAAGATCGCGATTGTTCCGGAAGAAGGCGAACCAGTCGAATATCTGGTCCCGAAGACCAAGGTCATCGACGTGCAGGAAGGCGATTTCGTCAAGAAGGGCGATACGCTCATCTCCGGCTCGCCCAACCCGCATGACATTCTTGAAGTTCTGGGGATCGAGGCCTTGGCCGAATATCTCTGCACGGAAATTCAGGAAGTGTACCGTTTGCAAGGCGTGCGGATCAACGACAAGCACATCGAAACAATCGTTCGTCAGATGTTGCAGAAGGTCGAGATCACCGATGGCGGCGATACCACGCTGCTGCCGGGCGAACAGGTCGATGAAGATGAAATGAAGGAAGCAAATGCAAAGCTGACGCGCAGCAAGAAGCCTGCCGTTGGCAAGCCGATCCTGCTGGGTATCACCAAGGCTTCGCTGCAGACGCGTTCATTCATCTCTGCCGCTTCGTTCCAGGAAACCACGCGCGTGCTGACGCAGGCCGCGGTCGAAGGAAAGAAGGACACGCTTGTCGGTCTGAAGGAAAACGTCATCGTTGGCCGCTTGATCCCGGCTGGTACAGGTGCCGGCATGAACCGTATGCGGGTGACGGCAACGTCACGCGACGCGGCCATCCGTGCTCAGTACAAGAAGGCTGCCGACGCACTGGTTGCTGCCGAAGAAGCCGAAGCTGCCGAAAAGGCTGCTGCACAGGAAGCTGCGATTATCGCAGCGGATTCTGCAGCAGAGCAGCACGAAGCGGAACTGGCACAGGGCGCAGATGCAGCTACCGGCGACACGATGCTGGGTGATGCCGAAGGCGAGACCCACGGCAGCGATGCCGATGCTGGCGACTACCTCCGCGAGGACGAAGGCACTGAGCCGGAAGCCATCGTGAAGGAAGAGCAGGCCGAAGAAGCCCCAGCTGAAGAAAAGCCGGAGGACGGCGACGCGTAAGCCACCGTTCATCGCATAACATTGAAAAAGCCCCGGAAGTTACCGCTTCCGGGGCTTTTTTCGTTCGCGCAGCTTCGCTTGGTTTGAAAGGGTGGCATCCATGAAGTTTGTTTCTGCTCTGGTCGCGATCGTGCCCTTGGCGTCGATCATACCTGCCTGCTCACCCGCGCCCGATCCGCAGCAACGTTCCATTGAAGAGGTTGCCGCCGCACGCTCTATCGAGGGAGAATATGTCGTCACCTTCGTCAACGAAGCGGCGCCGCTCATCAACATCGAAGGCCATGAGCCCACAATCACCATCAATGCCGAGCGGATCCATTTCCAGTCGCAATGTGTCTATCATGATTGGGGATACGAACGCGACGCAGAGCGCCTGGAAACACGCCCGTGGACTTATCCCGAAAGTGGCGGGGTGGTGGCCATGTGCGCCCGTGGTCTGGCCGATGGAGAAGCAGCAATCATCGAAGCGGTCGACGGGGCCGAAACAATCCGGTTCGTCCCGCGCGGGCTTTGGCTGACAGGCGATGGCGGTACGGTGCAGATGCGTTTCGTGCCCAGCGAAGATCAGCTTGCGACCCGCGACGTCGATCTGACAGGGACGTGGACCGCGCAGGCCCTGGACGGCAGCGATCTCCCTGTCGGAATTGAGCTGGAGGCCAGCTTCGATGCGATCTGGTGGGAGCCGGGCTGCGCGGGCCAGGGCGTTTCCTACACTATCGAGGGCAGCAACTTCGCAGCGCCGGAGCCCGGCAATCCCGGCGAGGTCTGTCACATCGGTTTTCCGCCGGAACTAACCGCAATCTGGTCCGCCATGAGTGAGGCAGACACGATTGAGCGCACCGTCAACGGCGGCGTGCTGATATCCGGCAATGGTCGCAGCGTGCTGCTGGCCCCTATCAGGGGAGAGCAAAGGTGAGGATCGTTCTGCCTGTCGCCGCCACCTTGCTGCTGACGCTTGCTGCCTGCACCCAGAACGCGCCAGATGGCCCGCCCCCTTCCGATGGGCCGCAGCCGGGCGATGCCGGGTCTCCGGCAAATATTTCCGCCGCAGAGGAACCCGCAGGCCAGCCCGGGACCGACCTGCCGTCAAAGATGACACCGCCAGATCGTCCGCCGCCCAATCTCCTGCCGCCAATAGCATTGCCGGTCGGAAGCATCACAGGTCAGTGGCGACTATCCAGCATCGACGGCGAAACTGTGCCCGCGGCGGCGCGGAAGCTCTTTGATATTGGCCGGGACCGCGTGGAATTCGACAATTGCCAGCTTGTTGCATGGAATTACCAGTTGGCGGACGGCGATCTCATCCTGGCGCGAACCGAGGCAATTACGATCGATATTGAGCCAAAGCCCCTTCCGTGTGCGGCGCGCTTTCCTCCGGTGGTCGCACGCGCAGTAGCCATTCTCGATAATGCGCGCCGCGTAAACCGTGCAGGAAATGGCAGCATCACCATTTCGAGCGAGTCAAGACGCTTGATGCTGGAGCCAGTGTCGTGAAAGCTGTTCCGGTTCTTGCGGTTACGGCCCTGCTCCTGGCGTGCTCGCAGCAGCCCGCCGCAACGGGCAGTGACAGGACGGAGGCTGCTCCCGCTCCCGCTCCCGCTCCCGCTCCTGCCACTCTTGAAGGCGAATGGCGCGTTGCGGGCATAGATGGGGAGCCGCTGGACGAACCTTATGGGATTGCGATGACGGCCGATGCGCATGAAATTTGGTGGGAGCCGCGCTGCGCCGGGATGGTCTTCGGTTACACGATTGACGGCAACGTCATAATCACCGGCCCCCGCAGCGGCACGCCGCCTGCCTCGACCTCCACACCGGCGCCAGTATGTCTGGTCGGACATCCTACGCGCCTGAGCGACGTGAGCCAGGCTCTCCAACTTGCCGAGCGGATCGAAATAACACCCGCCAATGGCGTGCTCATCAGCGGCGGCGGACACTCACTAACGCTGTTTTCGCAATAGTGCGGCGAAGCCTTACTCCACCGCGCCTTGAAACGGCACTGAAGGCCCCACCACCAACCGCGAAAAGCTGACCTGCGTGTAATCGCCATTGGCGCGGTCGACATCCCAGTCGCCCGTGCCAGCGCAGCCTGCGTACCAGAACCCGTCCTGAGTGCGGGTGGAGCACTGGTTGTATGCGCCCGCCTTGAAATACAGCGAATCGCCGCCGTAGCTTTGCGGATTGTCCAGCTCGTCCACGCCCTGCACCAGGCTAACCGCATGGCCGACAGTGCCCAGCCGTTCATTGGTGAACGTCACATACATCGTGTTGTTGTGGACATTGATCTCGTAGGTGAATTCCTCACCAAGCGCGATGCCGGTTTCGCCCGGATCGTCGGGATTGTCCCACAGATTGCCGAACACCGGCACGGCTATGTCGCTGCGGTCGGGATTGTCGCGCGCCAGATTGCGCTCATACGTCCAGAAGACAGAGCCGGTTTCATGGCCGGGCCACTTCTTGTAATAGATCTTGATCGGTTCATTGCCGTAGCCAAAGCCGCTGCTGGTATCGTCATAACCGACAGCGTGAATTTGCCCGACGACGACAGAATAGGCCGGATTGCGGTCTGGATGCATGGCGTTACGGGCGACATGGTCCACCCGCAGCGTCGCCTCCATCCGGCCTCCGATGGAGCCATATTGATGGGAATCGCGGCGCGCCCGCACCGCGAAATTGTTACCCGGTGCATGCGTGCCGATGCGGGTGTTGGTCCCGCGCAGCATTTGCCGCAGCTCACTGCGCGTATTGCTGGAATTCGCTGTCGTTATCGCGCGGTTCGGCGCGGTGAAAACCATAAGCCCGTCATTATCGAGATAGAAGAAATCGGGATGCGAATAATCCTGGATATCCTCGACACTCACCTCGTCGGGCCGGTTATCGCCATCGTCATCCTGCGGCAGGGTGATTTTCCAATAACTCAGGTCAAACGCGCTGCCGGGGGCCGGATCGTGATGTTCGTTGGCGACGACAGCAGCAGGGATCGCCAGCATACCGAGCGCAGCGATTACCGCTTTGGTGCGATGAAGTTTCACAGATTGGCCCTCTCGATTGGTATGGTATTTTGCAAGCCATACCAAATCCTGGATGAATGCCAAGTTGCACGATTGCGTGCGCGGAAGTGATGCGCCTTCTGGCAAAGGTGCACCGCCTGCGCTAACCGCTCAAACCATGACCACGATCACGCGTTTCGCCCCTTCGCCCACAGGCCGCCTGCATGTCGGCAATATCCGCACGGCGCTGCACAACTGGATGCTCGCCCAGAAGGCTGGCGGCCGGTTCATGCTGCGCATCGACGATACCGATCAGGAACGCAGCGAAGAGCATTTCGTGGAGGCGATCCGCACCGATCTTGCCTGGCTTGGCATCACGCCCGACGGAGAAGAACGCCAATCGGCGCGGATGGCGCTGTATGAAGATGCGTTTGATAAGCTGAAGGCTGCGGGCCGGGTGTATCCGGCGTATGAAACGCAGCAGGAACTGGAATTGAAGCGCAAGATCCAGCTGGGGCGAGGGCTGCCGCCAATTTATGACCGCGCCGCCAAATCGCTGAGCGAGGAAGAGCGTGCCGCGAAAGAGGCGCAAGGCATTCGCCCGCACTGGCGGTTCGCGCTCGACCATGACGAAGCGATCGCTTGGGAGGACGGGGTTCGCGGGGCGCAGAAGTTTGAAGCGGCACAATTGTCCGATCCGGTGATCCGCCGCGCCGACGGATCGTGGCTGTACATGCTGCCCAGCGCCGTTGACGATATCGATATGGGCGTGACCGATGTGCTGCGCGGGGAGGATCACGTGTCCAACACCGCCGTGCAAATCCAGATGTTCACCGCAATGGGCGCCGCGCCGCCGCGGTTCGCGCATGAGGCGCTGCTGGTGGGCAAGGAAGGCAAGTTGTCGAAGCGGCTCGGCTCGCTCGGCTGCGATTCGTTCAAGGAGCGAGACATTGAACCGCAAGCTATCGTCGCCATGCTTGCAAGGCTGGGGACCAGCCTGCCGGTGGAGCCGATTGCAGACCGCGCCGCGCTGCTGGACACGTTCGACCTGTCCACATTTGGCCGCGCGCCCGCCCGCTTCGATAATGATGAGCTTGACCGCGTCAACAGCGCCATTGTGCACCAGATGGACTACGCCGATGTCGCCGGGCGCCTTCCCGAAGGAATGGACGCAGCCGCATGGCACGCCATCCGCCCGAACCTGAGCCATGTGAAAGAGGCATCGCAGTGGTGGCAGCTTGTCACCGGCCCGATCACGCAGCCCGAATTTTCCGATGAAGACCGCGCCTATCTGGCAGAGGCCGCGGCTGTGCTGGAATGGGGCGACAACCCGTGGGCGGCGCTGACCGCAAGCTTGAAAGAACGTACCGAGCGCAAGGGCAAGGCGTTGTTTCTGCCGCTGCGTCAGGCGCTGACAGGGATGGATCACGGCCCGGATATGGGTGAATTGCTGCCGCTGATTGGCGAGCAGGAGGCGCGGGCGCGGCTGGCTTCTGCCTGACAAGCAGCTGACCATCATGGGCGAGCGAGCACCGTTTATCGCGGGTAATCCGCCTTTCGCCGATTGTCTGCCCGAAACCGCTTGACCCGCTCAGTCAGGTCGCTAGGCGGCGTGATGATATGTTGTCACCTAGTCGCAGGATCACGCGTTTATCATGAAATTTACTGTCCTAACTTTGCTTGCCACCGCAGCGATGCCGCTTGCCGCCATGGCGCAGGATACTGCCCCTGCTTCCGATGAGCCGGCAGCCGGGCAAGCCACTGCTGAAGACCGGGTCGAACCATCCAACGATGATTTCCACAATGTGATTTATGTTCGCGCCGCCGGGGTGGACCGGCTGGATCTTGTTGCGGGCACATCTGTCATCACCGGCATCGCTTTGCAGCGTGAAAGCGCGGGACAGGTGGGTGACATCCTCGCCAGCCTTCCCGGCGTATCGGCCAGCGGATTTGCGCCCGGCGCCTCGCGACCGATCCTGCGCGGCTTTGGCGGAGACCGGGTGCGCGTGCTCAATGATGGCATCGGCACGCTGGACGCCTCCGGTGCGTCGGACGATCACGCAGTTGCCGCCGATCCGCTGATCGCCGAACGGATCGAAGTGCTGCGCGGCCCCGCCGTGCTGCTGTACGGCAGTCAGGCCATTGGCGGCGCAGTGAACGTGGTCACGAAACGCATTCCGCCCCGGATGCTTGACGAGGCGATCCATATCGACGCTTTGGCAGGCTTCGACACCGCCAGCAATTTGCGCGAAGGCGGCGTGTCCTTCGACGTGCCGCTGGGCAGCAGCGTCGCGTTCCACGCCGATGCTTCTTATCGCAAGACCGACGATATCGAAATTCCCGGCTTTGCTGCGTCAGACCTTTTGCGTGCAGACCTGCTGGCCGACGCGGCGGAGGAAGAGGAAGAAGGCGAGTTTGAAGAGGCCGAGGAACTGCGCGAAGCGGCCAACATCAGCGGCACCTTGCCAAACAGCTACAGCGAAACCTGGTCCGCAGGCGCGGGCGTTGCGGCGTTTGTCGGGCAGAACAATTTCGGCGTCTCCTTTGATTATTACGACACCAATTACGGCGTCCCTGGTGCCCCCGGCGCGGGCCATGATCACGGCGAGGAAGAGGGCGGCGAAGAGGCTGAAGAGGAAGAGGGCGAGGAAGCCGTATCCATCGGCCTCAAGCGTTACCGTTTCGACATGCGCGCCGAATTTGACCTTGGCACCGGGTTCTTCGATGCCGTCCAGACCCGTGCGGGATGGTCCGATTACACCCACACCGAATTCGAAGGATCGGAAGTCGGCACCGTATTTGACGTTGGCGGCGTGGAAGGCCGGGTCGAACTGGTCCAGACTCGCAGGAACGGGTGGGGCGGTTCCATCGGGGCGCAATATTCCAGCATCGATTTCAATGCCGTGGGTGAAGAGGCCTATATCCCGCCCAATGTGACCGACACATTCGCGCTGTTCACGTTGCAGGAATTGGATTTCGGTCGCTTTGATCTGGAAGGCGGCGCGCGGTTCGAAACTTCCAGCGTCACGGCCGATACGCTGGGGCTGGACCGCAGCTTCAATACGTTTTCTGCTGCGCTGGGCGGCGGCTTCACCTTGTCCGATGATTTCCGCGTTGGCGCAAACCTCTCCCGGACAGAACGTGCGCCCTCAGCGGCTGAACTTTATGCGGAAGGTCCGCACATCGCCACGCAGCAATTCGAAGTCGGCGATCCTACGCTCGGCATTGAATCAAGCTGGGGCGCGGAAGGATATATTCGCGGCGAAGTCGGCGAAGTGAAGATCAACGCCAGCATTTATCGCAACTGGTTCAGCGATTTCATCTTCCTGTCCGCGACCGGCGCGGAGGAGGATGATCTGCCCGTCTTCACATTCCGCCAGCAGGATGCGGATCAATGGGGTGCAGAAGCGCAGGTCACATTCCCGCTGATCGAAGGGCGCAGTTTCTCTCTGCTGGGCGATGTGCGCGGTGCCTACACCCATGCCGAACTGGACAGCGGCGAGGCCGTGCCGCGCATTCCGCCGCTCAGCCTGTACGGCGCGCTGGAAGCCCGTTGGCAGCATTTCGATCTGCGCGGTGAAGTGGAATGGTTCGACGACCAGTCCAACCTTGCGCCGCTGGAAACGCCCACCGACGGCTTTACCCACGTGGACATTTCGCTCGCCTGGCACCCGTTTGAAGGCGAGGAGAACTTCACTCTGTTGGCGCAGGTGAACAATGTGTTCGACACAGAAGGCCGCCGCGCGACCAGTTTCACAAAGGATTTTGTTCCGTTGCCGGGGCGCAATTTCGTGCTGACCGCGAGGACCAGTTTTTGAGTTACGCTCGCCCATCCGGGCGAGCATCCTCGGTGAGATTGTTGTCCTCGGCCCGCCCATCCGGGCGTGCCATCCTCGGTACTGATCCCTCCGGCTTCGCCTGCGGGGCACCTGCGGGCGCGCAGTCGCGCTTTGTCGGCTGCTGGTCGCAGCCGAGATTAGCGCAAATGTTCATTAACTCGCCAAGTCCGGCCCGCTTGGGTAGGCAAGGGCGAACGCCCGCCCGGACCGGCCCCGAAGCGTAGCGGAGGGAACAGCCGGGAGGACGCACCTGCGGATGCAGGTGCACGAAGAAAACAAATTCACCGAGGACGCGCGCCCGGATGGGCGTGCGAACAGCTAGAGCTTGGGCAGCGTTACCCCGCGCTGGCCCATGTATTTGCCGGCGCGGTCTGCATAGGTGACCTCGGGGCGTTCGTTGCCCTGCAGAAACAGGAACTGGCACGCGCCTTCGTTGGCGTAAATTTTTGCAGGCAGCGGCGTGGTATTGGAAAATTCCAGCGTCACATGACCTTCCCAGCCCGGCTCCAGCGGGGTGACATTCACGATAATACCGCACCGCGCATAGGTGCTCTTGCCAAGACAGATCACCAGCACATCGTCCGGGATGCGGAAGTATTCGACCGTGCGCGCAAGCGCGAAACTGTTGGGCGGAATGATGCAGACATCGGTCTGCCGGTCCACAAGTGAATCGCTATCGAAATTCTTGGGGTCCACCACGGAGGAATTCACATTGGTGAAAATCTTGAATTCGTCCGCAACGCGCGCATCATATCCGAACGAACTGAGGCCGTAGGAGATACAGCCGCCACGCCGCTGCGCCTCTGTAAACGGCTCTATCATGCCGTGATCTTGCGCCTGTTCGCGAATCCATTTGTCTGAGAGAATTGCCATGGCAAAGGGATTCCCTTTTGCGCGGGCGAGGGCAAGGTTCGGGGAGAGAATATCCCCTCTTGCGATAGACCAAATTCTTCAACCAGCACCCGAATGTCGCTGACATACAAGGTGGTCGGAAGGAATTTGAGTAAACGCGCTCATCACTGCTGAAAGATCTAATAGAATGAACCAGGTTGGTCACGTTAGTATCGCCGTACTGGCGGGCATTCTGGTAGCAAGCTGGGGGAGGAGATTCCAGCCCGGCGCCGACAGGCTCGGCAACGCCGATGCCAACACCGCCACCACCTCCTCCTCCGCCGACATTTACGTATACGCAGTTTGCTAATCTGACCGGAGTGCAGGATTTTGCCACTGCCTGCATCGAATACGGACAGGCACTTGATGGCGTGCCGCGTGTTATTCAGGCCTTTCCATACTCCGGTGATGGCAATATCGATCTTGATCCGGGCACGGCCATCTGGACAGTCACTGAATTTGGCGGCGGCGCTTCGGCAAACTTTGGGCCGGGCGATATTGTAAGTCAGGCTGCGGACCGGGTCCGCTATGATTTGAATACCACTCCGCTTCCGACACGGCTGTCGATTTTCCAGTCGACGGTTGCCGGGACCCCTGCCGCATACGGGCGAAGGGCTGGTTATCTCCTGCCGACAGGCAACGGGCTGCAGACTGCGTTCTGTACGCTTGGGGTGCCAACCGACCCCGACGATATACCGGCAGCCACCACGGTGACCTATACTGACCTCGCGATGGATGGCTTCCTGATCCAGCGCAATCCTGCGGGCGGCAATTCGATAACCTCACAGATCGTCAGCGGCTCTGGCACGATTAGCGGAAATGCAACCAACGGTTCGATCAGGTTCTCGATATCCTATGTTGTCGAGGACTCGGCTGGAGCACGGCGGACGGTCGGACCGATTTCGGGCGATGTCGAGATCGATTTGTCGGGGACTGATCGGGCCGAATATTTCGGGCTTCTCAATTTTGGTGGAATACCGGAATATCAGATAACCGGCGGTTTTTATGGTCCACAAGGGCGCGAAACAGGCTTCGTCATTGCGGCTCAGCTTGATCAGGATTCCGACGGTCGCCCGGAGGAATTCCTTCTGATCAACGGCTACGCAACACGCTAACGATTGGCAGGCACGCCGATCGCGCAGAAAGTGGACGTCAATTCCGGAACTGCCTGAACACTTTCGGATCGACGCTCGCGGCACCTAAAACTCCGCCCCAAAGTGCACCGGGAATGCCCGGGCTCGCCACATGCTGACCGGCGAGATACAGGCCCGGTATCGGTGTTTTGGCGCGCAGGGCGCCGGACATGACACGCTGCGGCGTCACATCCAGGCCGTAGAACGCGCCCTCGCGGTGGCCGGTGACACTGACTGTGGAGAGCGGTGTCGCGAGTTCCCGGTAGACCACCATCTCGGCAAGCTCGGGAAAGCGGCGTTCAAATTGCCGAAACAATGTCTCTTCGGCGCGGCGTTTGAATTGCGCGTAATCCTCGCCCCTTTTTCCGGCGGCTTGTCCGCCCACTGCGCGACCGGTTCCCAGTCGGCCCAGGCGAGGATTTGACCGGTGTGTTTCTGCCGGGGAGCGGGGCATGCGCTGGGTCCCTAAGCAAGCCGAAAGCGATTGCTGCAACAGGCGGCCTTCCGCTGGCATCAGCGTTTCGGTTGTTCAGCGCGCGCCGATATCACGGTCTCGGCGCGGATTTCTTCTCGATTTTCAATTGCATACCAGGGCCGTTTGATTGCCAATCCGCTGTAGCACCGAGTGACGCGGCAATTGACTTGATAACCCGCGTGCCCAGACCGGATGCGGCAGCAGCCTGCTGCGCGTCGCGCTGAAGTGCGGTTCCATCGTCAGTGCAGACGATCGACCAATCATCCTCCAGCCCGCGGATGACGATATTTATCGTCCCCCGCCCGTCCTTCAATCCGTGCTTAACGCTGTTGGAAACAAATTCGTTCACGATGAGCAGCAGGCCGTTGGCAAGTTCCGGCGTGGCTTTGTGACTATCCACGTTGAACATCAATTCCGCTCCGTCCGGCATCAATTGCTTGAGATCGATTTCAGCGCGCGCGAACAGTGAATGAAGATCGACCATGCCCCCTTGCTCCAATTCATGGAGTTCAGCGTGCAGCGAGGCCAGGGACCTGATGCGCGCGCTGGTATCCTGAAGCGCAAGGCGCAGCGCTTCGTCGGTGGTATTGCGGGCCTTCATCGAAAGCAACGCTGCAATTGACGCCAGGGAATTCTTGACGCGGTGATCGACTTCCAGGCGCAGCATTTGCTCCTGCTCCAGCGCTACTCGCAAATTGAGCTCGCGCATGACATGCTTCGACAGAACTCTTAGAACGTTCCTTTGTCTGTCGGTAAGTTTCCGGGGCTTGGTGTCGAGAATACAAAACGTGCCCAGGGGGAGGCCGTTTGTGCCCTTCAGCACCGCCCCCGCATAGAACCGGAAGCCGGGTTCGCCCGTACACAAGGGATTGTCAGCCATCCGCTCGTCTTCAAGGGTATCGGGAATCTCGACGAAATCTCCCTGCAGGATGGCGTGGCCGCACAGACTGGTTTCTAATGGTGTCGACCGTACACCCAGCCCGACTTCCGCCTTGAACCACTGACGCCCCTCATCGATGAAGTTGACGACAGAAACAGGCACTTCACAGATGTCCGCGGCCAGTTCGACCAGTTCATCAAACTCCCGCTCACGCTCGGTATCGAGTATCCCGTATCGGCGTAGCTCACGAAGGCGTTGGTCTTCCTGAGGGTGAAGGCATGGTTTCATTTCTTACTGCTAACAGAAAAACGGGGTGTGGGAAGCGGCAGCCAATCACCCCCCAGCCAGCAGGCTCGCGTTCCCGCCCGCGGCGGTCGTGTCGATCGTCGTCACCCGCTCGGTCGCGAACCGCGTTACGTAATGCGGGCCGCCAGCCTTGGGTCCGGTGCCCGACAGGCCTTCGCCGCCAAACGGCTGACTGCCGACCACTGCGCCGATCTGGTTGCGATTGACGTAGAAATTGCCCACGCGCGCGTGCGCTTCCACGAATGCGCGGGTTTCCGCGATGCGGCTGTGCAGACCCAGTGTCAGCCCGTATCCGGTCGCGTTGATATCATCGATCACCTGCCGCATCGTGCCGACGGGATAGCGGACAACATGGAGGATGGGACCGAACTGTTCCTCGTCCAGATCGAGGATCGAGCCGATCTCGATAATGGTCGGAGCGACGAAGTGTCCGTCCTTGCAGATGTCCGGCAAAGGCAGGCGCGTGACGGGGAAACCTTCGGCCTGCATCTCCTCGACATGCGCCTCCAGCTTGGCGCGCGCTTCTTCGTCGATCACCGGGCCCACATCGGTCGCAAGATCGGTGGGGTCGCCCACCACCAGAGCGCGAAAAGCACCCTTGATCATGGTCAGCATCGTGTCTGCCACATCGTCCTGCAAATAGAGGACGCGCAGGGCAGAGCAGCGCTGGCCGGCGCTTTGGAAAGCGGCTGCGATCACATCGCGCGTCACCTGCTCTGGCAGGGCGCTGGAATCGACGATCATCGCGTTCTGGCCGCCGGTTTCTGCAATCAATGTGCCGATCAGGCCTTCACGCGCAGCAAGCGAGCGATTGATCTTCTGCGCCGTGCCGGTTGATCCGGTGAAGGCCACACCTGCAATCCGCGGGTCGGAGGTGAGCGCCGCGCCGACAGAACCATCGCCAGGCACCAATTGCAGCACGTCCGTGGGGATGCCTGCCTGATGGCACAGATCAATTGCCAGCGCGGCAATCAGCGGTGTCTGTTCGGCAGGCTTGGCGAGCACGGAATTGCCCGCCGCCAGCGCGGCTGCGGTCGGCCCCATGAAAATGGCCAGCGGGAAATTCCACGGGGAGATCGTGGCGAAGACACCGCGACCATGCAGGCGCAGCAGATTTGTCTCGCCAGTCGGGCCGGGAAGCGGTTGCGGAGCCCCGAACAGCATGCGTGCCTCACACGCGTAATAGCGCAGGAAATCCACCGCCTCGCGCACTTCCAGCACGGCATCGGGCAGCGATTTGCCTGCCTCCCGCTCGCACAGGTCGAGCAGGCGGGCGGTGTTTTCTTCCAGCAGGTCTGATGCGGCGAGCAGCAAGTCTGCGCGCGCCTCCCCGCCCAGCGAATCCCACGTCGGCTGCGCGGCAACGGCGCGGGCGATGGCGAGGTCTATGTCCTTGGAGGTGGCGGGGATGCATTCACCCACAACGCGTCCCGAGAAGGGCGAGCGTACATCTGTGCGGTCGCGATCACGCTCCGCACGCAAGGTTGACCGCGCGACCGGATCGTCCTGCCGCCAGTGCTCCAGATCTTCCATCAAGGGCGCCAGCGCCAGCGGATCGGCAAGGTCGACGCCGGCCGAATTGCGACGGTTGGGATAGATATGCGCGGGCAGCGGGATGGAGGGATTGCGGCGCGGGCTCATCGCGGTGAGTTCTGCGACGGGGTCCGTCACCATATCAGCCACCGGCACATCGGCATCGGCCATGCGGTTCACAAAGCTGGAGTTCGCCCCGTTTTCCAGCAGGCGGCGCACCAGATAGGCGAGCAATTCCTTGTGTCCGCCAACAGGCGCGTAAACGCGCACGGTGGTCAGATCATTGCCTTCGATCTGGGCGAGCGTGTCATACACCTCCTCCCCCATGCCGTGCAGGCGCTGAAATTCGTATTTTCTCACGCCCTCTTTTCGGCCTACCGCTCCGCTACTTGAGGCCATGTCATCGGCCAGCGCCTTTATCGCACCCACGGTGTAGGCATTGTGCGTGGCGAAGGCGGGGAAGATCACATCGTCCGCTTTCAGGAGTTCGCGCGCGCAGGCGAGGTAGGACACATCCGTAGCGATCTTGCGGGTGAACACCGGATAGTCGGTATGCCCACCCACCTGGCTCAGCTTGATCTCGGCATCCCAATAGGCGCCTTTGACCAGCCGCACGAACAGCTTTCGGTCATGCTTGCGCGCAGCCCGCGCTGTCCAGCGGCACAGCTCCACCGCGCGTTTCTGATAGCCCTGGATGGCGAGGCCGAACCCGTCCCACTGTGTGCCGTCAGCCTTGGTGAACAGCGTATCGTCCGCCAGCAGCGCCTCGAAAATATCCATGCTGAGTTCCAGCCGCTCGGCTTCCTCGGCATCGACGGTGAAATGGATATCCGCTTCCCGCGCATGCTCTGCCAATTCGCGCAAGATCGGCACGATGGCTTTGCGCGCGGCGGCGGCGTGGAGAAAATCATATTTGGGATAGAGCGCCGACAGTTTGACCGAAATGCCCGGCCCGCCATGCACGCCGCCCGGTTCCTTCGCCAAACGCTCGATGGCATGCCAGTATGCGCGGGCGTAGTTTTCGGCATCCTCGAACGTCATCGCCGCTTCGCCCAGCATGTCGAAACTGTGCGTGATGCGCTTCTTGCGCTCCGGCTCGGCGCGTTTCATCGCTTCTTCGATGGTGCGCGCATAGACGAATTGCCCGCCGAGGATTTTCATCGCCTGCTGCACCGCCTGCCGGATCACCGGCTCTCCCAGACGGCCCGTCGTGCGGCGCAGGGTATTGGCAAGGCCGGCCTCGCTGCGCACGCCGCCGCGCAAGACTTCGCCTGTCAGCATGAGCGAGAATGTGGCGGCGTTGACGAACACCGACTTGCTTTCACCCAGATGCTCTGCCCAATCGACATTGGCCAGCTTATCGCGGATCAGCGCGTCGGCTGTCTGCTGGTCGGGAATGCGCAGCAGCGCCTCTGCCAGACACATCAGCGCAATGCCTTCCTCGGTGTTCAGGCCGTAGCTGGCGAGAAAGGCGTCGAGCCCCTTGCTAGTGCGTTTGCGTGCGCCCTCGATCAGCTTTGTGGCGAATGCCGCGGCATCACCATGTAGAGCGGATACGGGGGCGGCCTGTTCCAGCCGCTGGGCGATGCAGGCTTCCTCTTCCATGCGGTAAGCCTGGCGAAGCGCGAGTCGATCAATAGTCATTACAAACGCCCTTCGCATATCGTTTCAATTGCAAGCAAGCGAAGTCGACAAGTGGGCGGCAGGTGTTCGGCAGCATGGCTTTTCGTTAAGGGCATTACGCATGAAAATAGTTTTCAGCCGGAAGGGGTTCGATAGCGGTTCGGGCGGCGGGCCATCGCCGCTGGTGAACGGCCGCGCGCTCAGCCTGCCGATACCCGACACGAAGGGCATTTCGCGCACAACTTATGGCGCGCTGGGCCTGGGCAGCCATGCGCGGCAAGCCAGCCGTGGCAAGGTGACAGGCCGCCAGAAATGCCACAATGACCCGATGTTTACAGATGCAGACCGCGCCTATCTTGGCCAATGCGGCGCGGCGCAGACGCATCTTGCCAATCACGGCGTGGGCGAGGGCGACCTGTTCGTCTTTTTCGGCCTGTTTCGCGATGGCAAAACGCCCGCGCACCACCGCATATTCGGTTTTCTGGAAGTTGAACGCGTGGTGCATCTGGCCACATGCGAAGCAGACGAGCGTGAGGAGCTGGAAGCTCTCGATCACCCGCACGTGCTGGGAATGCATGCCACCAATGATGCGGTCTATTGCGGGCGCGGCGTAAGCAATGCCCCGGCATGCGAAGATTTGCGCCTTACCGTTCCCGAAGGCCCGCCAAGCCTGTGGCAAGTGCCCGCCTGGCTGCGTGAGACGGGTCTCAGCTATCACGGCAAAGCGGACCGGTGGCTGCCCGCCAACCGGTTGCAGAGCGTGGCGAGGGGACAGGAATTTGTGGCTGATGTGGGCGGCAGAAAAGATGCGCGCAACTGGGCTGCGCAGATTAAGTCGCTGGTGGAAGGCTAGGCCTTTTCGCCCGCAGGGATCTGCGGCGGTTCGGGATCGCTGTTCAGCACGTTGATCGCCTCATGCACGCGCCGTTCCACTTCCTCACGCGGCAGGCCTGGCTCTATCATCTCGCCAAAATGCCAGGTGATCGTGCCTTTCGGCTTCCAGAACTGGCGGTAGACTGGCCCGCTGTCGACCGCGACCGGGACCACAGGCAGGCGGAACAGCTTGTACAAACCGGCAAAGCCGGACCGCAGCGCGCGGCGGTCCCCGTGCGGCACACGTGTGCCTTCGGGGAAAATCACGATTGAACGCCCCTGTGCCACAGCGGATTTGCCCGATTTGATCATCGCGCGCAGCGCCGTTGCCCCCTGGTCCCGCGCCACCGGGATCAAACCATAGGCCAGCCCCGCGCGGCCCCAGAACGGCAGGTCGAACAATTCCGCCTTGGCGACGCCGGCAGGATGCTCGAAAGTGTGCGCCATCGCAATCGCTTCAAAAAAGCTTTCATGCTTGATGGCATAGAGCACAGGCCTGTCTGGCCGGGTACCGGTTTCGCGAATGGTCAGGCCAAGCAGGCGGGTGCAGCACCAATGGTGCCATTGTGACCACATGTCGCAAAGCGGCCGGACCCACGCAGGGCGCACATAGGTTGCCGCCGCAGCGATGCCGGAAATCAGCAGGGAGCCGCCGTAAAAGGCGATATAGAAAGCAATGTTGCGCAGCACGGTCATGGCTTGGCTACCCTAGCGCCTGCAGCGTCCAGACCGCGAGAAACTTGTGATATTCCACAAACAGCGTCGACAGGCTGACTTCCGACCTTACCGCATCGCGCTTGATAGAAATGCTCGCCGGCAATTGGTCGGCCAGTTCCGCCTCGGCGCGGCGCATGTGCCAGTCTGCCGTTACAAGGCGCAGCGAATTGTATCCGCGCTCTTCCATCCACTCCGCCGTTTCCCGCGCATTGCCGCGTGTATCGAGCGCTGAAAAGCCGAGCGTAACGCAGCATGCCATAACCCTGTCGGGCACCTCGAACTCTGCCTGAAATTCGCCCGCAAGTACCGCCGGGTCCACGCCGGTGACCAGCATCTGCTCCGCCGCGCCCAGTTGCAGGACTTCCAGCCCGCGCTGGATACGGCCGCCGCTGCCTGTGGGCACGACGATGGCGTCGGTTTCGGATGGCTCTGCGGGTTGTGGCAGCGCAACCGCGAACCACACGAAGCCCAGCGCCCAGGCAATCAGAGGAATGGCGATTATAGTGCGAAGCAACAGTAGGGCCTTATATCATCCGCCGCAGTGCAGCGATTACGGTCAGGCGCGCGGTGATCACAGCGAGCAGGATGCCGATAACAGGAATGGCGACAATCGCCACCCAATCGAGCAGGCCAAATGCGCCGCCCGCCACCAATCCTGATCCAAGTCCTGCCAATTGCTGCCCCAACACGAAAATCGCTGCCAGTCCGAGCAGCAGTCCGGCCGCACCGCCAAGCGCCGCATCCCACGCGATCGACCGCTGGAAAATGCCCGCGATCTGCCCGTCTGTCCCGCCAAGATGGTGGATCACTTCGATCGTTTCACGGTTGGAACCTAGCGCACTGCGCGCTGCCAGCCACACTGCCGCCGCACTGGTCAGGCCCAGCAGCGCGATCAAGCCAAGGGCGAGCAATTGAAACGTGCGTACGGCATCAATGACCGGTCCAAGCCAGCTCGCCTGCGCATCAATCCGCGCGGCCGGTGCCTGCGCCAGCAATTCACTGCGCATGACGCGCAAACGTTCTGCTGTAACCGGGCCGGACAGGCGCACATCGACCAGTGCGGGGATCGGCACGCCGTCTTCCTCCGCTACGCCGACATCGCCCAGCCACGGCGCAAGCAATTCGGCCAGTTCCTCGTCCGGAACGCGGCGGACGGACGCCACATCTTCCCGGTTGGCGAAATAGGATACGGCGCGCTCTGCCTGGCGGCCGCGTTCTACCGGTGCGCCTTCGACGATTTGCACCGTTATGCCGCCCGCAATCTCGTCGGCTGCGCTGCTGGCAATATTGTTCAGCGCAAGGCCTGCCGCCGCTGCCATGACCGTCAAGGCGATCATGATGGCGATAACCCACGGCATTGGCCCGGCTATGCGCGCCTGTTGCAACATCCGTGCAGAATCGCCGAACCGCGGTGCGCCGCGGCGGATGGGGGAAGGTGTGCTCATTAAACCGGCGCCTCCCGTTTTGGCACATCGCGCCGGGGCGGATAACGCAGCGCGCCGGTCGGGTCCGACAGCTTGCCCTTGTCCAGCCGCATGATCAGGGAATCGGGCACTTTGCGCAGCAGGTGAACGTCGTGTGTGGCGACCACCACGGTCGTGCCCAGCCGGTTCAATGCCTCGAACAGGCGCAGCAGTTTTACTGCCATTTCGGGATCGACGTTTCCGGTCGGCTCATCTGCCACCAGGATTTCCGGACGGGCGATCACGGCGCGGGCAATGGCGGCGCGCTGCTGCTCCCCGCCCGAAAGCGTTTCGGGCCGCGCATCGCTGCGGTGATCGAGGCCCACCCAGGCGAGCATGTCGGCCACCGGCTTTTGCAGACGTTCTTCTGACATGCCCGATATGCGCAGCGGCAATGCGACATTGTCGAAAGTGGAAAGATGCGGGACCAGGCGAAAATCCTGAAACACCACGCCAATGCGCCGCCGGACACCCGGCAGTGATTTGCGCGGCAGGGTAATCACATCCTCGCCGAACATGGATATGATCCCCCGGCTGGGCCGCTGCGCCAGATACAGCAATTTCAGCATGGAAGTCTTGCCCGCGCCGCTGGCTCCGGTCAAAAAGTAGAAGCTGCCGGGATAGAGCGTGAAGGAAATATCACTCAGCACTTCACGATCGGTGCCATAGCGCAGCCCGACGTTGGCAAATTGGACAATTGAACTTTCGGGATCGCTCATGGCGCTTAGCTAAAGCCTCGTGAGAGGGGTGGGAAGTGCGCAAAAGCCATGTAATCGCGATATATACGTTGGCGCTTGTGGAAAAAAGCCGCAAGATAGCAGTTCTTGCAGTGTGACAATCTTGTTGCATGCGATCACGCAGCGTAGGCATTCCAACGGCCCATGATTATTCAGTGCCCTGCCTGCACGACACGCTATGCCGTGCCAGATACCGCGATTGGTGTGGACGGGCGAACTGTGCGCTGCGCAAAATGCCGCCATAGCTGGTTTCAGGATGGCCCGGCGATAACCGCTCCGCAGAGCGATGATGGGGCGGACGCGGGCCAGCCTGCACCACCGCCGCAACCACCACCACCGCCGCCGCCACCACCACCGCCAATTCCCGCCGAACCGGATACAGGCGATGCCGCCGCTGCTGACAGCGATGCACAGCCCGAGACTGAGCATGCCGAGGTGCAATCTGGTGAGCCCGACATCGCCGAGGCCGAGCCAGCACCAGCGGTCCCGCCGCTGCCGGAACCACCGGCTCCGCAGGAAGGCCCCTCTCCTGCGTCGCTGCGCGATGAGATCCGCCCGCCGCGCGCTGCCACCACCGATTTTGGCGACCCCCCGCCGTCGCCATTCGACCCCGTGCCGCCGTTTCGCCCGCGCCGCAATCCGCTCAAACTATGGAGCTGGGCCGCCGGAATTTTCGCTGTCGTGGCCGCAGGCCTTATCTTTGCCGTGTCCTATTGGGGTCTGCCTGATTGGGTGCCGGTTGAACGCCCGACCTTTGCCGTGGGGGAGCCTGACTTGCAGCTCGATTTCCCGCGTGAACAGCAGGAACGCCGCACTTTGCCCAATGGCACGGAGTTTTTCGGCGCAAGCGGTACAATTACCAACATCGGCACGACCACTCGCACCATCCCGACCATATTGATCGTGCTGCGCGATTCGCGTGACCGCATCGTTTACAGCTGGGAAGTTCCTCCGCCGCAGCGCACGATCGCACCAGGCGAAAACGTGGCCGTCAGCGAAGCGGTAACCGATATTCCGCGATCCGCGCGCGAAGTGCAGATCGGCTGGAAACCGGAGTAAAAGCGTGCCTGCGCTGCGCCAATCCGGACTCGCGAACACCACACCGCAATACACTGCTTGCAGCGGGGAAACCCTTTTGCTAGTGGCCCGCTCCTACCGGATTGGGCCGCTACGCAGCCTTTCCCACCGATGTGCGGTCGTGGCGGAATTGGTAGACGCGCAGCGTTGAGGTCGCTGTGGGAGTTAAATCCCGTGGAAGTTCGAGTCTTCTCGACCGCACCATCAGTCCGAATTTCTCGGCAATCTGACAGCTCTGGAACCTGCACCCTTTGTCATCCGTTGGTATGGCAAAAGGAGACAACCATGATTGGCAAGATTATCGGCGCCGGCGTAGGCGCAGCTTTGAGTAAACAGACACGCAGCATCGGCGGCACCACAGGTGCCGTACTCGGAACCGTTGCCGTTCCCATCATCTCTCGCCTGAGCATTCCGGCGATGCTGGTGATTGCAGCCGGCGGTTATGCGGTGAAGAAATTTGCCGATAAGGGCCGGACAGGCGCACCGCGCGCCAACGTCTGACCGCGTTAGCACTTGATTGAAAAGGGCGGCCCTTCGTGGCCGCCTTTTTTGTGCGCCGAAGCCGGGCACCCCTCCGTCTGCACGGTTGAGAAGCGCGGCGCCTAACTTGAACCGAATCGCCGCGCTTCCTAGGTCGGATGCTTCACGCGAACGATTCGGACACACCATGGCTACCCACAAGACCCGCATGCTTATCATCGGCTCCGGCCCCGCAGGCTATTCCGCCGCCATTTATGGCGCACGCGCCGGGATGGAACCGATCGTCGTGCAGGGCCTGCAGCCCGGCGGCCAGCTGACCATCACCACTGACGTAGAGAACTATCCCGGCTTTGAAGATGTGATCCAGGGCCCGTGGCTGATGGAGCAGATGCAGAAACAGGCCGAACATGTCGGCACGAAGATGATGTGGGACACGATTGTCGAAGTGGATCTGGCAAACGGATCTCCGTTCACCGCAATCGGCGACAGCGGGGACGAATATGTCGGCGATGTGCTGGTGATCGCAACGGGCGCGCAGGCGAAATGGCTGGGCGTTCCGGGCGAGATGGAGCTGGGCGGCAAGGGCGTTTCCGCCTGCGCCACGTGCGACGGGTTCTTCTATCGCGGCAAGAAGGTGGCCGTGATCGGCGGCGGCAATACCGCCGTTGAAGAAGCGCTCTACATGACCAACCATTCGGACGACGTGACGCTGATCCACCGCCGCGATGAGCTGCGCGCAGAGAAGATCCTGCAGGACCGCGTTTTCGCCAGCGAGAAGATCACCACCTTGTGGAACAAGACGGTCGAGAGCTTTGGCGCCGGAGAAGACGGCAAGCTCCACCATCTCAACCTTGTCGATACGGTGACTGGCGAGAAATCGACGCTGGACGTGGACGGAGCCTTCGTCGCCATCGGCCACGCACCAGCGACAGAGCTGTTCAAGGGCAAGCTGCCGATGGATGACGGCGGCTATCTTCTGGTCGAAGCGGGCACTCCGAAAACAAGCATCCCCGGAGTGTTCGCTTGCGGTGACGTGATGGACCACACCTACCGTCAGGCCGTGACGGCGGCGGGCACCGGCTGCATGGCCGCGCTGGATGCAGAGCGGTTTCTGGCGACGCTGGAATTTGCCGAGAAGGAAGCTGTCGCGGCGGAGTAGGGTGCTCGCCGCGCAACACATGGATCTTGCCAGATGAGAGTGATCTGAAAATCACATTTCGAGACGGGATAATCTAAGGTTTTGAGCCCAAGTTCAAATCGATTACAAAAGACCGTGATCGCTACTTTGATGCTTTGTTTGCGCTTAGTGAAGAGGGCCTGATCGAGACGAACGCTGTCATCGAATACAGCGGCAAGGGATCGCTCTGGATCGCTTACCAGTACATTGGAAAGGGGCTTTTTGACCTTGTTGAAGCGGATGTAAGACGCGCTGTAACCTCGCGCGATTTTTATGGTCCGTTGTTCGAAAACACCCGGTTGGTTTTGGCACGCCTGGTGGAGGCGCAAGAGAGCGAACGAGTTCTATCACTCTATAAAGCTGCTATCTCCCATCGCTTCAGAGCACTGAATGCGAAGCAGGCGATTGTAAGAAAATTTGCAGAACGCTCTGCCGCTCACGACGCGTCGACGAAGTGGATCAAGCACTATTCTCCAGCACTCAAAGGCATCATCGACGAATATGATGTTCTGCTGAAATCGACAGAGAAATGTGATCCCGATTTGGAGAAGTGGCGAAAAGAGCTCGGCTGAAAGTCCCCTTTTCACTCAGGCAGCGCGCTGCAAACACCGTTACTCATGCCCCCGCCCGAAGTCAGGCCGTGCGTCGTCCTGGCCTTGTTCCAGAATGCTGCGGCGGATCGCGCGGGTGCGGGTGAACAGGTCGAACATCGCCTCACCGTCATCCGCCTCGATGGCATTGCGCATTGCGCCGAGATCGGCCTGAAAGCGGTCCATCATTTCCAGCACGGCGTCCTTGTTGTGCAGGAACACATCGCGCCACATGGTCGGATCGCTGGCGGCGATGCGGGTGAAATCGCGGAAGCCACCGGCGGAATATTTGATGACCTCGCTGCGGGTCACCTGCTCCAGATCGCTGGCCGTGCCCACGATGGTGTAGGCGATAAGGTGCGGGATATGGCTGGTCACGGCGAGCACCATATCGTGATGCGCCGCGTCCATGACTTCGACCGTAGAGCCGAGGCTTTTCCAGAATTCGACCAGAGCGGCGACCTTGGCTGGGTCTGCCTCGTCGGGCGGAGTGACAATACACCAACGCTGGTGAAACAGGCTGGCAAAGCCTGCGTCCGGCCCCGATTGCTCCGTGCCGGCAACGGGATGGGCGGGGATCACATGATGGCTGGGTAGCTCTTCGGCCAGCGCCTTGCCGACGCGCTGTTTGGAGGAGCCGACATCGCTGATAATCGCATCTGCTGACAGTCCCGGCGCAATGGCCTGCGCTGCGGCACGCATTGCGCCCACCGGCACACACAGCACTACCAGATCGGCACCGCGCACGGCCTCTGCCGGATCGCTCTGCAACAGTCTGCGTTAGACCGATTTCGCGGGCACGCTCGCGCACTTCGGGATCGGCATCATAACCGGTGGTGGTAATACCGGGCAGATGCTCCCGCACAGCGAGGCCGATAGACCCGCCGAGCAGGCCCAGCCCGATGATCGCAACCTTACGAAAGGGCATTCGATCCGCCAGTCAGATCGGCAAGCAGATCGGCGATTGCATCCATCTGCTCCCGCGTGCCGATCGTGATGCGCAGACAATCTGCCAGTTCGGGCAGGCGGCGCACTGCATAGCCAGCTTCGGCAATCGCATCCTGCGCTGCCTCTGCCGTCACTTCGCCGTTGAACATGACGAGCAGGAAATTCGCCTCACTCGGCACGGCGGAAAGTCCGCGATTGCCGAGCATTGCGATGCGCGCCTCGAACCGTTCGCGCTCGATACGGTTATGTTCGCGGCTGCGCTTCACGAAGTCCTGATCGCCCACTGCCGCCAGAGCCGCGCGCTGCCCGCTAGAGGTCACGTTGAATGGCCCTCTGATCCGGTTGAGCGCATCGATAATATGCGGCGCGCCGGTGGCCCAGCCGATACGTTCGGCAGCAAGGCCGTAAATCTTGGAGAAGGTCCGCGTAACCAGCACATTGTCATGCGCTGCTGCAAGCGCCATCCCGCCATCATCATCCTGCGCCGCCAGATATTCGGCATAGGCCTGATCGACCACGAGCAGGACATCGGCAGGCAGGCCCGCATGCAGTCGCTCCACTTCGGCGCGCGGCAGGAATGTGCCCGTAGGGTTGTTGGGGTTGGCAAGGAATACCACCCGCGTGCGCTTCGTCACCGCCGCCAGCAGCGCATCGACATCGGCGGTGTATTCCCTGTCATCCACCTCCACCGCATTCGCGCCGCAGCGCTTGGCGGCTATATCGTACACGGCAAAGCTGTATCGGCTGAACATCACCTCGTCGCCCGTTCCGGCATAGGCCTGCGCCGCCAGATTGAGCAATTCGTCAGACCCCGTGCCGCACACGATGCGCGCCGGATCGATGCCGTGCAGCTTTCCAATCGCCTCTCGAAGCGCGGTCGAGCCGGGATCAGGATAGTCATTCGGCAAACCGGCAATCGCCAGCGCTTCCAGAGCCTTGGCAGAGCAGCCCAGCGGGTTTTCGTTCGCGGACAATTTCACCAGCGGCTTGCCATCGGAAGCGCTGGATTTCCCCGGCACATAGGCATGGATCTGCGCCACATAGGGCTTCATCTGCGGGCGGGATTTTGCGGTCTTGTCAGTCACGGGCCTGCGCATACCGTCCCCCGCCCACGATTGACAGCCTGCAACGCCTCCCCCAAGTCGATTTTCATACGATTATGGCCCCCACAACCGCACCTTCCTTCCGCAACGAGGCGCTGCCCGATCCGCTTCCACTGGACAGCGGGCGAGAGCTTTCGGGCGTCGAAATCGCCTTTGAAACCTATGGCGAGCTGAACGCGGCGCGCAGCAACGCGATCCTCGTGTTCCACGCGCTGACGGGTGACCAGTTTGTGGCGAGCGAGCATCCCGTCACCGGCAAGCCCGGCTGGTGGGAACGCATGGTCGGCCCCGGAAAACCGATCGACACAGGCAGGTATTACGTCATCTGCGCCAATGTGCTGGGCAGCTGCATGGGCTCCACCGGTCCGGCGAGCATTGACGAGGACGGGGCGCCTTACGCCAAGCGTTTCCCCGTCATCACCATCCGCGACATGGTGCGCGCGCAGATGCGGCTGCTGGATGTGCTGGGCATCGAGACGCTCCACGCGGTCGTGGGCGGATCGATGGGGGGGATGCAGGCGCTGAGCTGCGCTGCCAATTTCCCGGAGCGCACGGGCCGGGTCCTCGCCATTGCCACAACTGCGCGGCACAGCGCGCAGAATATCGCTTTTCACGAAGTCGGGCGGCAGGCGATCATGGCCGATCCCAACTGGCAGTCCGGGTCCTATTACGGTGGTCACACTCCTGATAAGGGGCTGTCCGTTGCGCGGATGGCCGCGCACATCACCTATCTGTCGGAGGCCGGCCTGACCGAGAAATTCGGGCGGCGCCTGCAAGACCGCGACGCGAAGAGTTTCGGCTTCGATGCGGATTTCCAGGTGGAAAGTTATCTGCGTCATCAGGGCATCAGCTTTACCGACCGGTTCGATGCCAACAGCTATTTGTATATCACCCGCGCGATGGATTATTTCGATCTGGCGGAAGAGCATGGCGGACGGTTGGCCAATGCCTTTCGCGGGGCAAGCGACACGCGCTTTTGCCTCGTCAGTTTCGATACCGACTGGCTTTATACCACCGCCGACATGCGCGAGATCGTGCACGCGCTGAACGCCGTCGCCGCTCCGGTCAGTTTCGTGGAATTGAGCGCACCTTACGGGCACGACAGCTTCCTGCTCGATGTGCCCGCGCTTGACCGGGTGGTGAAGGGTTTTATCGGATGAGCAGATTGCGCCCCGACCTCGCCAAGATTGCATCACAGGTTCCGCATGGTGCGCGCGTGCTGGATATCGGCTGCGGGGATGGCACTCTGATGGCCGAATTACAGGCTGGGAAGGGCGTGGACGCCCGCGGGATAGAGATCGACCCGGTGGAAGTGGAAAGGGCTGTCGCACGCGGGCTTTCGGTAGTGCAGGGCGATGCCAACCGCGATCTCGCCGATTATCCAGACGGCGCTTTCGATGTAGCGATCCTCAGCCAGACGCTGCAGACTGCAGAGCGGCCCGACTGGCTGCTCGATCAATTGCTGCGGGTTGGCCGGACCGCGTTCGTCAGCTTCCCGAACTTCGCCTATTGGCGCATGCGTTTTGCGCTGATGCTGGGCGGGAAAATGCCGGTCGTGCGGCACCTGCCGGTCAGCTGGTATGCGACCAAGAACATCCATCACCTGACAGTGGAGGATTTCCGCCTGCTGCTCGCTGAAAAGGGCGTGACGGTGGAAGACAGCTGGTATTTCGCAGGAGGGCGCGAGATCCGGGGCGTGAATGCCAACTGGCGCGCCGAGCATGCGGTATTCAATATCAGCAAATAGCTGAGCTATCCGACGTTCGTCGCAATTTCTCCAATTTAGGCGACGAGATGCATTTTTAATCCGACGGATTGGTGGTGCGTTGCAACATTGTTTGCAAATTGGTCTTAGACATTGTGTAAATCGGTGTTAGACATTGTAACGAGAGAGAAATTTATAATGGGAAGGTACACATGATTAAGAAAATTTTAGCAACTGCGGCGGCTCTCGGGCTCGTTTCGACTCCGGCAATGGCACAGGTAGATCGTTTTCCTTCTCCAGTGCAGGAGAGTGAAGGTCTCCAGGGCGAGAATGGTATTCTTTTTGCAGTGCTCGCCGCTGCAGCGGTTATCGCTGGCATCATTATCATCGCTAGTGATGACGATGAAGAGGACCTGCCGACGAGCCCATAAGGGCTGGGTATTATTAAACATCGCGGAAGCGGGGTCGTCCGAAAGGGCGGCCCCGCTTTTGCGTTATCTAGGAAGCGTCAGTTTTTAGATCGCCGATCCTGCGCTAACGGCGAGAATGATTGCGGGCAGCAGCCCTAACAGGGTAGCCGAAGCAAACGTTCGCCCAGTGATCGGCGTTGCGGCGCAGCCGGCTGCGATCAGCAGATGCGGCACGCCCGTCAATCTGGCGCCCGCAACATAGATCGGTCCGCGCCGTTCCAGATGGCCGCCCACTTCGTCCAGCCGTGCGCCGAACCGGCGGCGCATTCCGCCTGAAAGCCAGCGGCGTGATGCCAGAAACAGGATGTGGCTGCCGATCATTGCGCCCAGCGCAACGACCAGTATGCCGCCAAAACCCAGCAGCAATCCGCTGAGGAACGCGGTCGGCGTAAGAGCGCCAGGGATGGAGAAGGTCATGATGGATGCGGTGATCAACGCGATCAGCGCCGCGACTGCCACGCCGCCAAAGGGCATGGCGGCGACGGCCTCGACGAAGCCAAGTGGCAGCCATTGTGCAATCACGGAGTCCATATATCTCCAGCGCCGGAGTTTGCCTGAGGTTCCGGCTTGTCCCTGAAATACGCCTTATTTGTTACCGAAATGCAACTTTTGGGCAGCTTCAGCCCTTCAATCGGTCCGCATGCCACGCAATGTGATCGGCCATGAAGGTGGAGACGAAGAAATAGGAGTGATCGTAACCTTCGTGCATCTGCACATCGGGCGTCATTCCCGCATCCCTGCAGGCATCCGTGAACAGATGCGTCTTCAGCTGGCCTTCCAGCCATTCATCAGCCGTCCCTTGCTCCACCCGGCAATTGTCGATCCGTGCGCCGTCTTCGATGAGAGCTACGGAATCGTATTCGCGCCAGTCTGACCGGTTCTCCCCGAGATAACCCGTCAGCGCTTTGTCGCCCCATGGGCAATTGAGCGGTGAGACGATGGGCGCAAACGCTCCGGTAGAGCGGAAGCGGCCGGGATTGCGAAGCGATACCGTCAGCGCGCCGTGGCCGCCCATCGAATGGCCCGAGATACCCTGCCGCTCCATGTCGACGGGGAAGTTGGCTGCAACGAGCTTGGGCAGTTCGTCCTCGACATAGGTGCGCATCTGGTAATGCGCAGCCCACGGCTCCTGTGTGGCATTCACATAAAAGCCCGCACCCTGTCCGAAATCATATTCTTCATGGTCGGCCACTTCCGGCCCGCGCGGAGAGGTGTCGGGGCAAATGAAGATGATCCCATGCTTTGCACAGGCCGCCTTGTATTCGCATTTGTTCATCGCGTTTTCGTGCGTGCAGGTGAGGCCCGAAAGCCACCAGATGACTGGCAGCTTCGTGCCCGGCTCATGATCGGGCACATAGGCTGCAAAAGTCATCGGCGTGCCGGTACTGGTGCTTTCGTGCCGCCAGACCTGCTGCTCACCTGTGTAGCAGCGCGAAGTGGAGATGTGTTCCATTGTCATTATTTCGGCCGGTGAATGCCGCAAATCTTGTGGCCGTCCGGATCACGGAAATAGCTTAGGTACAAGGGGCCAAGGGCACCGCCCTCGCGCAGGCCCGGCGCGCCTTCGATCGATTCCGCGCCCGCTTCGACTGCGACATCATGCAGTTCCTGAACTTGCTCGGGAGAGCTGCAGCGAAAGCCGATGGTCATGCCATTGGCGCAAGTTGCCGGTTCGTCATTGATGGGCTGGGTGAGCATCAGCACGCCCCCGTCATGGCTGAACATGATGCGTTTGTGACCGGACTTGGAGATATTCTCCATCGAACTGCCGCCGCCGACAACCCCCAGCACCTTTTCGTAAAAAGCCTTCGACTTTTCGATATCGTTGGTGCCGATCATGATGTGGCTGAACATAGAATTCTCTCCGTTTGGGTTATTTGATTAGAAAACGACGACGCTGCGGATGCTTTCCCCGGAATGCATCAGGTCGAAGCCCTTGTTGATTTCTTCAAGCGACAGGCGGTGGGTGATCATCGGGTCGATGGCGATCTTGCCGTTCATATACCAGTCGACGATCTTGGGCACATCGGTGCGGCCTTTCGCGCCGCCAAACGCCGTGCCGCGCCAGTTACGGCCCGTCACCAGCTGGAACGGGCGGGTGGCGATTTCCTTGCCTGCCTCGGCCACGCCGATGATGATCGAAGTGCCCCAGCCCTTGTGGCAGCATTCCAGTGCCTGGCGCATGACATCGGTATTGCCGGTGCAATCGAAGCTGTAATCCGCGCCGCCGTCCAGCAATTCCACCAGATGCGCGACCACGTCCGAGGTTTCCTTCGGATTGACGAAATCGGTCATGCCGAACTTTTCGCCCCATTCCTTTTTATCCGGATTGATATCGACCCCGACAATGCGGTCCGCGCCCGCCATCTTCGCGCCCTGAATGACGTTCAGGCCGATGCCGCCAAGGCCGAACACCACCACATTATCGCCCGGCTGGACCTTTGCCGTATTGGTCACTGCGCCCACACCCGTGGTGACGCCGCAACCGATATAGCAGCTGGTGTCGAACGGCGCATCGGTGCGGATTTTCGCTACCGCAATTTCCGGAAGCACGGTGAAGTTCGAAAAGGTCGAACAGCCCATATAGTGGTAGATCGTCTGACCCTTGTAGCTGAAGCGCGATGTGCCGTCGGGCATCAGGCCCTTGCCCTGCGTTTCGCGGATTGCGCTGCACAGGTTCGTCTTGCCGGAAAGGCACATTTTGCACTGGCGGCATTCGGGGGTGTAAAGCGGGATCACGTGATCGCCCGCCTTCACCGAGGTCACACCCGCGCCGACTTCGCGCACCACGCCGGCACCTTCATGGCCGAGCACGCTGGGGAACAGGCCCTCGCTGTCCAGCCCGTCCAGCGTGTAGGCATCGGTGTGGCAAATGCCCGTCGCCATGATCTCGACCAGAACCTCACCCGCCTTCGGGCCTTCCAGATCAAGCTCGACAATTTCGAGCGGTTTTTTGGGTTCAAAGGCAACGGCGGCGCGGGTTTTCATGGGGCAATCTCTCCGGAACAATGGCATCATCATAGGCTATGCACGCGGCGCGGCAATGGTATGAATGACGGGAACTTTTCTGGAGACGGCAAATGATGGATTGGCTGCTGAAACTGACGGGAATGAAGCGCCCGCAAGAGCGGCCATCGCCTCCGCCCATCGATCCTGAATTGCAGGCGAAAATCGATGCAGCCATCGCGCGGTTTGAAGCCTGGCGCGCGGAAAAGGCCCTGCCTGCGGTGTTTCTCGATACCGCTGGGCCAGCCGCTCCGGCCCCGAATGGTTCGCGCGTTGGCGGGCCAGCATGGCTGCCTGAAGGGGAGGAATGGCCGGTCGACATGGCGGGCAAGCCCCTGGCATTTCTCGCGCAACTGGATCTGGGCGAACTGGCCGAGTTGCCGGATTTCCCGGCGCACGGGGTATTGCAATTCTTCATCGGCACGGACGATCTTTTCGGCTGCGATTTCGACAAGCCCGAAGCAGGCGACTTCCGCGTTATCTGGCGCGAAGACACGGGCGTTGCCGGCGCGGTGCATGATAATATCGCGCCGCTCGGCGATTTGCATGAGGATTACAGCCCGCTCGACAAATCGCTTCTATCAACGGGGCTGGTTTTGACGGGGCGGGAATGGCTCCACAAACCGGACATCAGCATGTGGTATCTTCAGCAAGATTTGCCGGGGCTTATGGAAGACAGGGCCGTTGCGGATGCTATTTACGATCATGCGGATGCTGCTGCGCAAGACCAGCCCTACGAGGCCCACCACATGGGCGGCCACCCCACCTTCACGCAAAGCGATTACCGCGGGATGGAGGGATATCAGGATGTCGACCGCGTGCTGCTCAACCTCTGGAGCCAGCCCAAGGACGGGTCGGCCGGATGGCATATCCTGTGGGGCGATGTGGGGCAGGGGCAGTTTACCATACGCCGCGCAGACCTGCTGGCGCGCCGTTTCGACAGGGCGCTGTACCAATGGGATTGTAGCTGAGGCGTCCCTCCCCTGCGCCTAACCTTCGTGGATGGCCTTCACGACCATGCAGGCCATCACGCCTTCGCGGCCATCTTCGCTGCCGTAACCTGACCATTTGACACCGCCGAACGGCGCATCGACGGTGGAGACACCGCCGGTGTTGATCGCCAGCATTCCGGCCTCCACCTCTGCGGCAAGGCGGCGGCGGCGGGCGGGGTCGCTGGTCCAGGCGTAGGCGGCAAGGCCGTATGGCAGGCGGTTCGCCTCCTCAATCATCGCATCTTCGCCCGCCATCGGGTTCAGGATGGCGACGGGGCCGAAGGGTTCATCGTTCATCATATCGGCATGGACCGGCACTTCGCCCAGAACGGTGGGCTGATGGAAGAAGCCCTGATTGCCGATCCGCTCTCCGCCTGACAGCAGTTTGCCACCGCTGTCCTTTGCATTGGCGATCAGTTTCTGGATGTTTTCGAGCCCGCGCGCATTGGCCATAGGGCCCATGTCGGTTCCCTTGTCCATGCCGTTGCCGACGGTCATTTTCTCCACTCGCTCCACAAAGCCATCGCGGAACCGGTCGAAGACGTTCTCTTCAATGAGGAAACGTGTGGGGCTGACGCAGACTTGCCCGGCGTTGCGGTACGCGCCGCCAACCATCGTATCGAGCGCCTTGTCGATATCGCTGTCGCCGAACACCAGCACAGGGCCATGTCCGCCAAGTTCCATCGTCGCGATCTTCAGGTCGTCTGCCGCCAGCTTCGCCAATTGCTTGCCGACCGGGGTGGAGCCGGTGAAAGTCAGCTTGCGGATTATAGGAGAGCCGAGGAGTTGCTCGCTCACATCGCTGGGCACACCGAAAACGCATTGCACAACGCCGCCGGGCACGCCTGCATCCAGCAATGCCTGCACCATCGCGATGCCCGAAGCGGGGGTTTCCTCGCTCGGCTTGACGATTACCGAACAACCCGCCGCCAACGCGCCGCCGATCTTGCGCATCACGTTGATCGCCGGGAAATTCCACGGCGCGAAGCCTGCAACCGGGCCGACCGGATGATATTGCACTTCCGCCCGCGCGCCCTCGCCGCGTACCAGGGTGCGGCCGTAAATGCGCCGGCATTCCTGCGCGTAAAACTCCAGCAGGTTCGCCGAATAGCTCGCTTCTCCGCGTCCTTCGGCAAGCGGCTTGCCCTGTTCCAGCGTCAGCGCATGGCCGATTTCCTTCGCCCGTTCGCGGATCAGATTGGCGGCCTTGATGAGGATGGCAGAGCGCTTGTCTGCCGATGTCCGCCGCCATTCGTGAAAGCCGCGCTGCGCCGCTTCCAGCGCGCGGTCCAGATCGGCAGAGGTGGCATGGGGTAAGTTGCCGAGCACCTCTTCGGTTGCCGGATTGATGACCTCCTCGGTCTTGCGGCCATCTCCGGTAAGTTTTTCGCCATCGATCAGCAAATGAAGCGCGGGGTAATCGGTCATAAAGTCTCCTGTTGCGGCCCATATCCGCATCGCCGCCGCGCGCTTCAAGGTATTTCCTTGCGCGCCTGAATTTTCGTGAAGCCAGCGTTCAGATGGTTCTGCTAAGAACCGTCCATGACCTTGATGACGCCCCTTCTCGCCCCCTTTTTCTTTCTTGCCGCCGCTCCGCAGGAGGCAGCACCGGAACAGCCAGCGGTCCAGCTTAGCCTGGAACACCGCATGCTGGTGCGCTGTTCAGCCGCCTTTGCCTTGGTAGCCAACGGGCAGGCGAACGGTCAGGAAGATGCCTTGCGCTATCCCGCCATGGCCGCAGACGGACAGGAATTTTTCGTTCGCGCCAGCGCGCAGGTGATGGACGAGGCCGGACTGGACCGGGCGCAAATTTCTGCCGCTCTTTCTGCCGAAGCGCAGGATTTGTGGGACAGCGGCACGATCGATGATGTGATGCCCGCGTGCCTCGGGCTTCTGCCTGCCGGATAGGCATTCACCGCTGGCTCATCACGTGCCTGCGACAAGCGAACGAAATCGAAAACAAGCCCGGAGAACGCCGCCATGCGCATCCCTCTTATGACCGCAGCTATGTTTGCCGCCATCCTTCCCGTGTCTGCTCACGCGCAAGATGCCGATGGTGCGCCCTTGGCGAAGGCTGCCGAAATGTTGGAAGATCCGGAGATGCAGGAACAGGTCGCGCTGACTGCGGCGGCCCTGGTCGGTGTGCTGATGGAATTGCCCGTGGGCACTCTGGCGAATGCGGCTTCGGAAGCAGCAGGAGAAACCGGACCAGCTATCGATCCTGATGCGCGGGTCCGCGATCTTGTGGGCGCAGACGGTGTGGATGCGCCGCAATTGGTCGCCGAACGTTTGCCGCAAATGATGACTGCGGTTGCCGGAATGGCCGGCGCGTTTGAGGCAATGATGCCGCAATTGAGAGAGCTTGCCGCAAGGTTGCCGCAGCATCTGCCTGCGCAAATGCCGGACCGTGCGCCAGCGGGCGATTGACCACAGGCGGTCGGTGCCTGTTTTCGAACAGATTTCTTCGGCCTGGATGCTGGACCGGCGCGCGCCCTTAGGGCAATAGCGCAGGTCAATCATGTGGCACCTTTATCATTTCCCGCTCTGCCCGTTTAGCCGCAAGGTTCAGCTAGTTCTGGGCGAGAAGACGATTCCGTATGATCCGATCACTTTGTATCCCTGGGACGCGGGTGAGGAATTTCGCCGCCTGAACCCTGCTGGCCGAGTGCCGGTGTTGCACGATTCCGTGCGCAACTGGGCTCTGATCGACAGCCAGGCGATTTGCGAATATCTGGAAGAAACAGTCGCGACGCGTCCGCTGATTATCGGTTCTGCCCGGGCCCGTGCAGAGATCCGCCGGCTGACCGCGCTGTTCGACGAAAGTTTCTTTGGCGATATTACCGGCCCGTTGCTGCATGAAAAAATGCGCAAGCGGCTGGTGTTGCGCCAATCGCCCGACAGCAAGACCCTGCGCGAAACATCGCGTTTGCTGCATGAATATCTCGATTACATCGATTGGCTGGTGGACAACCGCCGCTGGCTGGCGGGTGAGCAGCTCAGCCTCGCCGATTTTTCCGCTGCGGCGCAGATATCGGTGGTGGATTACCTTGGCGATATGGACTGGTCCGACCACACCAGCGCGCATGAATGGTACCGCGTGATGAAAAGCCGCCCAAGCTTTGGCCCGTTGCTGCGCCAGAAGATGGAAGGCCTGCCTCCGCCAAAGCACTATGCGGACGTGAACGATTAATGGTTTGATTGTTGCGAACCCGCATCCGCGGGTTTGTCCTCCCGGCTATTCCCTGCGCTGCGGGGCCGGCCCAGGCGGCCGTTCGGCCTTGCGGAATGGCGGTAGCATTCCGATATCAGTCAGCGACAAAACAGGGTTGAATTGACCGGGCGCGACCAGCGACCGGCAAAGGGCAACCGGCCGTCCGGATGGGCGAGCGAAAGGAAAGAATTATGCCAGACAAAGTCGAACTTACCGAAGCGCAGTGGCGCGAAAAGCTGACGCCGGAGCAGTATCATGTTCTGCGCGAGGCCGGGACGGAGCGGGCCTTTACCGGCAAGTATGAAAAGAACAAGGCAAGCGGCATATACAAATGCGCCGGTTGCGGCCTGCCTGTGTTCGAAAGCGACACGAAGTATAACAGCGGTTCCGGCTGGCCCAGCTTTACCGATCCCGCCTCTGCCGATGCGGTCGATGTCCATCAGGACGAAAGCCTTGGAATGGTTCGCACCGAAGTTGTCTGTGCCGCCTGCCAGGGCCATCTCGGGCATGTTTTTCCCGACGGCCCCGGCCCGGAAGGCCTGCGCTATTGCATCAACAGTGCATCCTTGGCGTTCGAACCGGAGGATAAAGCGGCTGATTGATCGCGTCAGCCGTTCACGCCGCATTATATTTGCCTTATGCAATGTGTCCCTCCACGAGGGGTGGCAGGGGCGCAAGCGGCGTCCAGTTGCGGGAATTTAAGGGCTGATGGCCAAACGTCGGGGCACACGCTCCAGCACTCAGAAGATGCGGGAATCGGCCCCGCGTGGCTGGAAAGCCGGGATTTGGCGCTGGACCAAGCGGCTGGCAGTGTTCGGCATATTGCTGGTGGTGCTGGCCGGGATCGGCCTGTTCACGTCGGTGTATTTCGCGGCGCAGTCCATGCCGACATATTCCGAACTGAGGCAAAGCCAGAACGGCCAGACCATTCTGGTGCGCGCCCGTGATGGCTCTGAAATCGTCGAGCTTGGGCCAAGTTATGGCCAATGGCTTGATGCAGAAGACATTCCGCAGGTGATGAAGGATGCGATGGTCTCTGTAGAGGACCACCGTTACTATTCCCATTTCGGCGTGGACCCGGCGGGCCTTGCCCGGGCGGTCTACAACGCGTTTGCCGAAGACCGGCAGGTCAGCGCGACATCAACCATCACCCAGCAGCTGGCCCGCAACGTCTTCCTCAATTCCAATCGCACCATGGGCCGCAAGGCGCGCGAGGCAGTGCTGGCGATGGCGCTGGAGTGGAACTTCACCAAGGACGAGATTCTCGAGCTGTATCTCAACAAGGTCTATTTCGGCGGCGGCGCCTACGGCATCGACAGCGCGAGCCGCAAATTCTTCAGCCATTCCGCCACCGACCTGAGCCTGGAAGAGGCCGCAATCATTGCCGGGCTGGTAAAGGCGCCGAGCCGGTATTCCCCCACTGCCGACGTGGAGGCCGCGGTCAGCCGGGCGAACGTGGTGATCGGGCAGATGGTGCGGTACGGCGGGCTTGATCCTGCAGTGGCGCGCACGGTGGATGTAGAGGCGGTGAACCTGCGCGAGGAGATGGGGCAAAATTCCATCCGCTATTTCACCGATTGGGCGCTTCCGCAGCTTGACCTGCTGCTGCCCAGCGGCACGTTTGAACCGATCGAGGTGTGGACCACCATCGATGTCGGCCTGCAGCGCGCGGCAACGACTGCGGTGCAAAGCAATGCGCCGGACGGGGCGCAGGGCGCGCATGGTCAGCCTTGACCGCGACGGGGCCATTCTCGCGCTTGTAGGCGGCACGGATTACGTGACCAGCAATTACAACCGCGCCACCGATGCGATGCGTCAGCCGGGATCATCGTTCAAACTGTTTGTCTACCTCGCCGCGCTGGAGGCAGGATATACGCCGGACGACAGCGTGCAGGACGTGCCGGTGACGATCAACGGCTGGAGCCCGCGCAATTCCGGCGGCAGCTATGCCGGGCAAATCGATGTGCGCACCGCCTTTGCCTATTCCAAGAACTCGGTCGCGGCGCAGCTGGGCAATGAAGTGGGCTTTTCCAATGTCGCCAGCATGGCGCGGCGGTTTGGAATTACCACGCCTATTGCAACCGTTCCTTCGATGACGCTGGGTTCGTCCGAGGTGCGGCTGATCGATATGGTCCGCGCCTATTCGGCCGTTTCCGCGGGCGGGCAATCGGTAGAGCCATACGGTATCCTGCGCGTCACCACGCCTGATGGCGAGGAAATCTACCGCCACAAGACGGCGCGCACTTACCGCCTTGTGCCCGACTACGTGGCCGCCGGAATTACCGATTTGTTGCAGACCGCTGTGGCCACCGGCACGGGCCGCGCGGCGCAGATCGGCAGGCCGGTGGCGGGCAAGACCGGGACGACAAATTCCAGCCGCGACGGATATTTCGTCGGCTTTTCCAGCGGCATCACCACCGGTGTGTGGATGGGCCGCGATGACAATGGCCGCGTTTCCGGGCTGCAGGGCGGCACCGCGCCAGCGCGCGCCTTTGCCGCCTACATGCGCTACGCCGTGCGGGATCGTCCGGTGGAGGAATTCGACACCGATTTGAAGCTGCCCGAGTGGGAGCTGGAGCCCGATGACGAGCTGTATTACGGCGATGAGGGCGATTATTACTACTACATAGACGAACAGGGCAATCTGGTTGAACCGGGCCGCACCAACCGCGCGCGCGAAGAAGGCTTTGACGTGGAGGGCGAGGGGGAAGGTGTCCGCCGCGATCCGCTCGATCCGCGAGGGATGGATGATGCACAGTCCGGTTCACGCACTCCCAATCGTCCTGCTGGCGGACAGGGCCAGCCGAAGCCGCCGCCAGCCGCCAGCGATGATTTTCTGGAACGGGCCACGGGACAAGAACTGCCGCGCGACCAACCCCGCCAGCGCCGCGCACCGGAAGGCGTGATCAACGAACAACGGTTCTGACCGAGGGTTGAGCCTGAGAGCGTATTTCTGAGGGAGGCGCACTCATAAGAAAAAGCCCGGCATCCGCATGGCGGAGCCGGGCTTTTCTAATGTGCGTGATTGGTAAGCCTAGTTGTCGCTCAGGCGAACAGGCACAAGCTGTGGCTGACCGCGGCGGGCCTGAACCCGCAGCAGGACAGCGTTCCGGCCTGCAGCCCGTGCATCCGCGATTACCTCTTCCAATGCTTCGAGCGTGGCAACCGGCTGGCTGTTTGCGCTGAGGATCATGACCCCGCGCGAAAGGCCGCGCCGCGCCGCGTCGGAATTCGGATCCACGCCGGTAATGGCAAGGCCTTGTGTATCGCCGGGCACGCCCAGCTGGCGTGCGATTGTCGCGTCGATGGGAATGGCCTGAATACCGAGCGCATTTTCCACCAGGCTGCTGGAATCGCCCGGCGTCATACCTGCGTCGGGTTCATCATCATCGTTGAACATCTGCTGCTGCGCGAGCTCCTGTTCGCTCGGGCGGCGGCCAACGGTCACGTTGGCGCGGCGGCGTTCGCCGTCGCGCAGATACGTTATCGGCACGGTAGTACCGGGTGCGATATTGGCAACGATGAAGGATAAGGTCCGGTCCGGCGTGATTTCCTCGCCATTGACCGTCAACACCACATCGCCGGAACGCAGGCCAGCTTGCTGCGCAGGCTGATCCGGCTGGACCATTTGCACCAGTTCGCCGCGGTTCTTTGCGATACCGAGAGCATCGGCAATGTCTTCGTTTACCGGCTGGATTTGCACGCCGAGATAGCCGCGCTGGATTTCCTCGCCAGCGATCAGTTGGTTGACGATGGGCGAGGCCACTTCGGCGGGGATGGCCAGGCCAATGCCGACGCTGCCGCCAGAAGGCGACAGGATCGCATTGTTGATGCCGATCACATTGCCTTGCATATCGAACAGCGGACCGCCTGAATTGCCGCGGTTGATCGCTGCATCGGTTTGCAAGAACCGATCATAAGCGCCGGAGCCAACATTGCGCAGCACGCTGGACACGATGCCGCTGGTGACAGTTCCGCCAAGGCCGAACGGATTGCCGATGGCAATGACCCAGTCGCCCACGCGGGCCTGACTGGAATCGCCGAAACGCACGAAAGGAAACGGCTCTGACCGGGAGATTTTCAGCACGGCAAGATCGCTGGCCGCATCGGTGCCGACCAGTTCGGCTTGGTATTCGGTGCCGTCGGGCAGGGTAACGGTCACCTCTTCCAGCGTTGCGCGCGCATCGGGCGAGACCACATGATTGTTGGTGACGACATAACCGTCAGCCGAAACGAGGAAGCCCGATCCCAGCGAAGTCGCCTCACGCGTTTGCGGAGCGGAGGGGGCCTGCTGCTGCTGGCGGCGGTTGAAAAACTGGCCGAACGGCGTGCCGGCAAAGGGGTTCGCCTGCTGTTCCACCGTGACTGTCTGGCGCGTCGAGATATTGACCACCGCAGGCTGCAATTGCTCGGTCAGATCGGCAAAGCTGGCAGGGGCTCCGGCGCGCGGAACCATATTTTCCATCTGGAGCCGGTCGTTCTGCGCGACTTGCGCACCGGCCGGGTGACCGGTGATAAGCGATACAGCCGCTCCGCCAACGAGCAGGGCTGAGGTGATAGCGTAGGAATAGCGCACTGGCTTCACGTCCTTGTTATCCTCTTTGTTCAAATCGTTTCCGTCCTGTGACTGCTTGCAGCGCAAGACGGCTGAACGATGCTTTAACGACAGCTGTAATCGCTGCCTTACCGGCCGCCCTGGAACTGGCGCAGATAGTCATTGTCCTCGCTCAGTATGACCGAACTTTGTCCAACGTTTTGCTCACCTTCGCGTGCGGGGCCAAAGGTGGCGCGGTAACTTTCCATGGCGCGGTAGAAATCGTAAAAGCTTGCGTCCTGATTGTATGCCTCGGCATAAATCTGCGCCGCGTTGGCAGATGCTTCTGCGCGAATGATCTGCGCATCGCGGCGTCCGCCTGCACGAATCGTCTCGGCTTCTTCCTGACGTTCCGACCGCATCCGTTCGAAAGCGGCGTTGAGCGGACGACCTTCGGGCAGGTCAGCCCGCTTGATCCGTACGTCGATGATCTGCGCGCCATAACCGCGTGCCTGCGCGTCGAGAGCATCACGGATGTTGTTCATCGCATTGCCACGCTCTGCTGTCAGGAGGCTGGCGAAAGTACGCCGGCCCAGTTCCTGCCGCAGTGCGGAGTTCAGGATAGGTTCGAGCTGGTCGGTCAGGTTGTCTTCGCTCCGCGCACGTTCGACGAACAGGACCGGATCAAAGATGCGGTACCGCGCGTAGGCGTTTACCTCGAGGCGCTGCTGGTCGTTCGACAGGACGGTTTCCCCGTCCATATCGAGATCGCGGATACGGCGATCGACCATCTGCACACGCTCGTAAAACGGAATGCGCCATGACACGCCTGCGCCCGTATCGGTGAAGTCATCGGCCGGTTCGAAGCGGTTGATGACACGGTGCGGTTCACCCGCCCGGATCACAACGCCCTGCTGGGTTTCGGGTACGATCACGATCGTGCTGAGTGCAGCGACGATCAAGACGACAACTGCGATGATCGACGACCGGTGGTTCTGCCAGATGGTTTCCATGTTACTGGCCCTCCTGCGGTGTGACTGTCAGCGAATTGTTGCCTTGCGACCGACGGTTCACTTCGGGCAGCGGCAGATAAGGCACTACGCCGTCCGCTTCGATGATCGTCTTGTCAGTACCGCGCAAAACCTGCTCCATGGTTTCATAATACAAACGGCGCCGCGTCACTTCGGGAGCGAGCCGGTACTGTTCGTATATTTCGTTAAATTCTGCCGCAGAACCCTGTGCATTCGCCAGCATTTGCTGTTCGAAACGGCGGGCCTCGTTCAGCGCCTGTTCGCGGTTCTGCCGCGCGGCCAACACGTCGTTAAAGGCATCGATCACCTGCTCCGGCGCTTCTGTCCGGGCGATATCCACGCCGACGACCTGGATACCTGCGCCATAGGAATCGAGTATGGTCTGCATCCGGGTGCGCACGCGCAGCTCTGCCTCGGCTCGGCCAGCACCTGAAAGGATATTGTCGAGCGTGGTTTCGGCAACCGCCGCGCGCATCGCGGATTCGGCCACTTCGGTGACGGTGTCTTCCGGATCGAGCAATTCGAAGCGGTATTGCACCAGGTCCGTAATCCGCCAGCGCACCAGATAGGAAAGGTCGACCAGATTCTGGTCGCCGGTAAGGATCAGGTTTTCACCGCTTTCGGGGATGGTCTTGCGCCGTACCTCGTTGGTGTTTTCGATATCCACCGTCTGGATCGGGTAAGGCAGGGTGAAGTTGAGGCCGGTCTGGAGGTCACCGGCATATTGCCCGCCGAGCCAGGTCTTGAGGCCGCGTTCGGAAGCTTGCACCTGATGCAACGAAGTGGCCAGCAGCCACACGCCCACGATCGCCAGGATCGCAATCGGGAACCAGCTTCTGCCGCCGGGCAATTCCGGCATGCGGAAATTGGGGCCGCCACCGCCACCGCCGCCGCGGCGCGGGCCTTCGGGGCCGCGATTGCGGAAAATGTCTTCTATATTGGCTGATCGGCGCGGACGCTCGCCATTGCTGCCGCCGCCGCCACCGGGCAGCCAGGGATTGCGGGGGCCGTCGCCACCGGACGGAGGCGCGTCGCCGCCGCCGGGTCCGTCGCCGTCTCCGCCATCATTACCGCCGCCGCCGGAAGGTTTTCCCCAGGGGTTGCGCTTGCCAGCCATAGCCAGCCCAATTCTTTCGATAAATCCGCCCAATCGTTCCATGCACTCTTCTATAGGTAGCCGTTTGACAAAAAACAGGGGTTTCGCAGCGCAAAATTGCTGACCGCGCGTTGCAGAGCGGCTAGCACGCGGGGCTATGACCTCTGATACAGACATTCGGGCAGCTATTCCTGCCGAGCTTTCCGCGACTGTGAAATCTGTCTCTTTTCGCGAAGGCGTGGCTACCATCGTGGCCGATGCCAGCGGCCTTGGCCGCTCTGCTGCGGCGCAGTTGCAGCGCGAGTTGTCCGAGGCAGTTTCTCCGGTCGAAGGCGTGTCAGAGGTCCGCGTGGCGCTGATGGCGGACAGGGCGCAGCGGCGGATCATCGCCGTGGGATCGGGCAAGGGCGGCGTTGGAAAATCGACGCTGACTGCCAATCTGGCCGTGGCGCTTGCCAAATTGGGCATGAAAGTCGGCGTCGTCGATGCCGACATTTACGGCCCCTCGCAGGCGACATTGTTGAACGGCAAGGACACCAAATTGCGCGCCGAGGGAAAAACGCTGATCCCGCATGACAGCGATTTCGGCGTGAAGTTCGTGTCGATGGGTCAGTTGGTAGAAGCGGGCAAGGCGATTGCGTGGCGCGGGCCGATGGTCGGCAGCGCTCTGGGTCAGTTGATGGAAGCTGACTGGGGCGAGACCGAGTTGCTGCTTGTCGACATGCCGCCTGGCACGGGCGATGTGCAGCTGACGATGATGCAGAAATTCAAGCCGACCGGCGCAGTAGTTGTCTCTACTCCGCAGGATCTCGCGCTGATTGATGCCACCCGCGCGATTGACCTCTTCCAGCAGGCCAAGATCCCGATTGTCGGCATCGTTGAGAACATGGCAGGCTATATCTGCCCGCACTGCGGAGAGGCAAGCGATCCGTTTGGCCATGGCGGCGCGGAAACGGCTGCGCAGGACATAGGCGTGCCGTTCATAGGCCGCGTACCCCTGGCAATGGAAATCCGCACGGCCAGCGATGCCGGACAGCCACCGGCTTCGGGGACAAGCGAAACGGGGCAGCCCTTTATCCAGATTGCGCAACGACTGAAAGAGTGGCTGGAACAGGCCGCATGAAGGCTCGGTCATGAATATTTCACGGCGCGGCGTGCTGGTCGGGACAGCGGTCGGCGGCGGATTGCTCGTCGCGTGGAGCCTGATCCCGCGCACTTTCGACAATCCGCTGGAACCGGGGCCAGGCGAAATTGCCTTCGATGCCTGGCTGAAAATTGCCGATGACGGGGTTGTCACTGTCGCCGTGCCGCAGCTTGAAATGGGTCAGGGGGTCACCACTGTCCTGCCGCAGATCGTAGCGATGGAGCTGGGCGCGGACTGGCGGCAGATCGCGGTCGAGCCTGCCCCCGTCAGCGGTGCCTATGCCAACATCCCGCTTGCTGCGCGCTGGGCCCCGTTGTGGCGGCCGCTGATCCCCGCACTGGCGGATGAGCCGGACGATATCCTGCTGGAACGCTGGGCGCAGGACAATCGCTTTACCGTCACCGCAGAGGGCACCCAACTTGCGGCATATGAGGCCGCTTGCCGCGAAGCTGGGGCGTCTGCCCGCGCCGTGCTGGCGATGGCTGCAGCTGAGCAGTGGGGTGTCGAATGGGAACAGTGCAGCGCTGAAAACGGCTTTATCTATCACGATGAAAACCGCGCCAGCTTTGCCGCACTGGCAATTGATGCAGCGCGTTTCGATGCACCTGACCCGCCGCCGCTGCGGCCTGACGTGCCTGCGGAAAGCGTACTGCCCATCGGCGCGGATGAAGCGGGCGAAAGGCTGCTCGACTGGCCCCGTCTGGACCTGCCGAGCAAGGTTGACGGAAGTTATATCTTTGCCGCCGATGTGCGCCTGCCCGACATGGTTCATGCCGCGATCCGCCATGGTCCTATGAACCAATCCATCCTGCTCGATTTCGACGCCGGACTGGCAGCTGGGCAGCAGGGCCTGATCAAACTGGTGCGCGGCAAGCGATGGCTGGCTGCACTGGCCGAAAATTGGTGGGCAGCGGAAGAGGCGCTGCGGCGGATTGGCCCGCGCTTTGCTGTCGGCAAAAGCGTGGACAGCGAAGATATCGCGGCCACGCTCGACACTGCCGTGCGCAGCGGCGTGCCAGCTTTTGCCGAAACGCGCGGCACGGGTGACACAGAATATGCGCCGGACTTTGCCCTGCGTTATGACGTGGCACCCGCATTTCACGCGCCTCTGGAAACGACCACTGCAACCGCGCGGCTGACGGGCGGTGTTCTGGAGCTGTGGATGCCCACGCAGGCCCCCGAGGCTGCGCGGGAGGCGGCGGCAAGGGCGCTGGATATCTCAGCCAGCAACGTCGTGCTGTACCCGGTTGCTGCCGGGGGCAGTTTCGACCGGCGGCTGGACAATCAGGTGGCCATCGAAGTCGCCTTGCTGGCGCGCGAGGCTGGCCGCCCGGTGCAATTGACATGGTCACGCTGGCAGGAACATCTCGCCAGCTATCCGCGGCCGCCGATCGCCGCGCTTCTGGGTGCCGAATTGATGCAGGAGGGCACGATCCAGCGCCTGCGCGCACGCATCGCCGCGCCTTCTACCATGCCTGAATTCGGCCGCCGCCTGTTCGACAATTCCGTCAGCTGGGCGGCGATTGATGCCGTGGCCGGTGAAGGTGACCCGATGGCGGTGGAGGGCATGATGCAAAGCTATGCCATTCCTGACATGGCGGTGCAGCACATTCCGGTTTCGATTGATCTTCCGACCGCCCGGATGCGGGGCGGGGCGCATGGCTACACCTGTTTCTTCCGTGAATGCTTTATCGACGAGATCGCGCAGCGGCATCAGCGCGAACCGCTGAGCTACCGCATAGCCATGCTGGGCCGCGATGCGCCGATGGTCGATGTATTGCAGCGCGCCGCTCGTCTTGCGCAATGGGATGGCGGTGTCAGGGGCAGCGGTCAGGGCCTTGCCTGTCACCGCATGGATGCAGGCGGGGCGACGGGCCGCATTGCCGTGATTGCGCAGGCAAGTGCGGGCGAGGGCGGGGTGCGTGTGCGGCAAATTTTTGCTGCGGTGAATATCGGCCGCATCGTGAACCGTGATATCGCCTTGCAGCAAATCGAAGGCGGGCTGGTATTCGGCCTTGGCACGGCACTTGGCGGCGCAACTGAATATGCAGATGGCCTGCCCACACACCAACGGCTCGCCGCCCTCGGCCTGCCTACCTTGGCCGATTGTCCCGACATCACCGTCGAACTCGTGCAGAGCGAAGAGGAACCCTTTGATCCGGGTGAAATCGGTGTCCCGGCAATAGCCCCGGCGGTCGCAAATGCATTTTTTAGTGCAACAGGCCTTCGCCTTCGCCGCCTGCCGCTGCTATCGGCCTCGCCATGACAATCCCGTTTTCAGGTCTGGATCAGCAACTTCCGCCCGACCATCCCCCCGTAAAGACCGGACGAATCGGCGTCCTGCTGGTCAATCTTGGCACTCCGCAAGCGCCGGAGACGGGGCCTGTACGGCGCTATCTGGCAGAATTCCTGTCCGATAAACGCGTGATCGAAATTCCCTCGCTCATCTGGCAGCCGATCCTGCGCGGCATCATTCTGACGACGCGACCGAAGAAAAGCGCAGCCGCCTACAAGGAAGTCTGGACCGAGAAAGGCTCCCCGCTCGCCGCGATCACCAGCGATCAGGCGGAACGGCTGCAACCGCGTTTCGGCGACAGTGTGATGGTCGACTGGGCCATGCGTTACGGCGAACCGGCCATCGCGCCGAAGCTGGATGCGATGAAGGCTGCAGGGTGTGAACGCATTCTGCTGGCGCCAATGTATCCGCAATATTGCGCGGCGACCTCTGCCACGGTGGTGGACAAGGTGGGCGATTGGCTGCGCGAACAGCGCTGGCAACCTGCGATGCGCACCATGCCGCCCTATCACGACGATCCGCTGTATATCGCAGCCTTGGCGAAGGATATCGGCGCGCAATTGGATGCGCTTGATTTCGTACCTGAGGTGTTGCTGCTGAGCTTCCACGGAATGCCGCTGCGCACGCTGGGGCTGGGCGATCCCTATCACTGCCACTGCCAGAAAACCGCGCGGCTGCTGACCGCCGAATTGGCGCGGCCCGACATTCGCATCCAGGCAACGTTCCAAAGCCGCTTTGGCCCGGCCAAATGGCTGGAGCCTGCAACAGACGATACGATCATCGCAGAGGCCGAGAAGGGCACGAAGCGCATGGCCATTGTCGCGCCGGGCTTCTCCGCCGATTGCCTTGAAACGCTGGAAGAACTGGCGATGCAGGGGCGCGACGAATTCGTCGAAGGCGGCGGCGAGCAATTCGCCGTGCTGGAATGCCTGAATGCGCGTGAGACGAGCATGGACATGATAGAGGCGATCGTGCGGCGGGAACTCGCCGGCTGGATCTGACGGAAGGTTCGGCGCGGCGATGCAAGAATATCTCATCCTTTTTGCAATCGTGTTCGCCGTCAATCTGCTGCCCGCGTTTGGCCCCCCGACGTGGACGATCATTGTATTCTACGGCCTGACCAGCAATTTGCCGTTACCCGCTCTGGTGGTGACAGCAGCGCTGGCTTCGTCCTTGGGGAGGTATATTCTGGCGCACGGATTTCGCCTACTGGCGAGCAGGGTGTCGGAAAAAACCCAAAAAAGCCTTGCCGCCGCCCGCGCAGCATTCGAACGCCGCCGCCATCACGGATTGCTGGCGCTTGTGTTCTTCGCCGTATCGCCGCTGCCCTCCGCGCAGCAATTCGCCGCCGTGGGCCTTGCGGGCGTGCGTATCCTGCCGTTCACCCTGGCCTTTTTCGCAGGCAGGCTGGTATCTTACAGTTTCTATGCTGGAAGCGCCCAATTGGCGGACCGGTACACCGATATCGGCGCAATTTTCCAGGCGTCTCTCACCAATCCATGGGCCGTTGCGCTGCAGCTGTTCCTGCTCGCATGTCTGGCCGTTATGCTGAAGGTGGATTGGGCAAAGATTTTCGGACCCGCGCCGGAACACGATCCGCAGGATAAAGGCAGGATTGACTAGAAATCGATCGCAATGCCCTTGTGCACCCAGTCGCCATAGCGTGTGGGGCTGAGCTTTTCGTCCACGTGTCCCTTTTCCGGCTTCGGGGCCGGGTCATTGGTCCAGTGGGCGGGCTTTGTGAAACTGCCGGGCCGCTTGGTTGCGCGTTTTGTCATACAGGCAACATGGGATGGCTGGCGCGCTCACGCAACTGGGCTTAAGGGCTATGCGTATGGAAACAGTCCCCGGAAGCGGCGCACGCAAAGCCGCGCTCAAAATGCTCGATGCTGTATTGCGGCGCGGTGAAACGCTGGAACAGGCTGGCGGCGCGGCCAATGGCCTGCCCAATTTCGCGGACCGCGCGCTGGCCCGCGCCATTGCCGGCGAAGTGCTGCGCTGGCTGGTCGATCTCGATGCGTTGATCGATGGCGTGACCGCCAAACAGCTGCCGGATGATGCGAAACCGCGCATGGTGCTGCGCATGATGCTGGCGCAGTGGCTGCGGCTGGACACTCCGCCGCATGCCGTGGTGGCGACCGCGCTGCCATTGCTCGCGGGTGGGCCCAAACGGCTTGCGCACGGCGTGTTTGCGACCCTGACGCGCGCCGAGGCGAAGCTGCCTGATGTGCCGACCTTGCCGCCGGAAGTCGCAGAGCGCTGGGGCGAGCGGGCGGGCGCGATCGCTGCGGGATTGGCAGAGCCGCCTCCGCTCGATCTCACCTTGCGCGACCCTGCCGTGGATGCAGGGCTTGAGGGGCCGAGCCTTGCGGAAGGGCACAGGCGTCTGCCGCGCGGAACCAGAGTTGAAGAGCTGCCCGGTTACGACGACGGCGCATGGTGGGTGCAAGATCTGGCCGCATCATTGCCTGTGCGATTGCTGGGTGAGGGCGAGGGACGCAAAGTGCTCGACCTGTGCGCTGCGCCCGGAGGCAAGACATTGCAACTGGCCGCCGCCGGTTGGAAGGTGACCGCGCTTGATAATTCATCCCGCCGTCTGGAGCGGCTCCAGCAGAACCTTACCCGCACCGGCCTGTCCGCCGAGATCGTGGAGGCCGACGCGATGGGCTGGGAACCGGACACATTGTTCGATGCCATCCTGCTCGACGCGCCTTGCACGGCGACCGGCACCTGCCGCCGCAATCCGGATGTCATCCACCGCATCGGCCCGCGCCAGATCGAGGCGATGGCATTGCTGCAAACGCAATTGCTGGAGCGTGCCGTAAACTGGCTCGCCCCCGGCGGTACGCTGGTTTACGCGGTTTGTTCGCTGGAACACGAAGAAGGCGAGGATATCGCCGCGACTTGCGAATTGACACCAGACCCGATTGCCGCCGAAGAACTACCGGCCGGCCTGCTAACGGCGGCTGAAGGCTGGCTGCGCACGCATCCCGGATTGCTTGCCGAAAGCGGCGGCATGGACGGATTTTTCGTCGCGCGGTTCAAAGGCTGATTTTGAAGCGATCCAGCCCTGCTTGAGCCGCCGCTCCTCAGTCGCCGCCAACCGCATAGGGGCCTACGACGAGCCCGGTGAACAATCCGGCATAGACCGACGCGAGCGGTTCAATGTCCACGGCTTCCCCGACCGGCTGCCAGATGCCGCCAGCTTCCAGCTCCGAATAGGCCAAGCCCTGTTCGATACGCAGGCGCAGCCGCACCGGGCCAACCGAAGGGACGGACTGGCTTGCGAGAACCTCGCCTTCCGCAGGCCCGGCTTCGCCAGCGCGGCGACGCACCATTACCATGCGCTCTCCACCTGTCAGTTCGATCCCTACCGACAGGAAATGGGTCTCATCCATAAAGGCCAGAAGTCCTGCCTGCTGACCCTGAGTACTTGGCGCAAAATCCACCTGCGTTTCGAATTGCGCTTCATGATGGCGGAGCCGGCGGCCGACAAAAGCCGGTTTGCCGAGCGAACCCGTGCCATCCGTTCCCGGCACAAGCTGGAGAGCGCCCTCTTGCAGGGCAATGTGCTGGACGGGGGCGGGCGTGCGAATCCCGATCCATTCCATGCCGAGCGCATCGGCGTCGAATTCGTCGCGCCACCCGGACCAGTCGGTGCGGGCAGATGCTGGCAGGTCCGGTGCCCGCACGATTGACGGCACCGCTTCACCTGGGCGCAGAAAATGGGGCCAGCCATCCTCCCACGTCACGGGAAGCAGGTAGGTCTCGCGTCCGAGCAGGGTTGATTGGCCGGCAAACGGCCGCGTTGCGAGAAACACGCCCCACCAGCTGCCATCGCGCAGCTGGACAAAGTCGGCATGACCGGTCGCCTCGACCCGGTCTGGCCTTTCAGGGGGAAGGTCGCGCTGTGTCAGGATCGGATTGAGCGGTCCGGCTTCGTATGGACCTTCCAATGTGCGCGAGCGGTAGATCGTTTGCGAATGCTGGTCTGCTGTACCGCCTTCGGCAGCCAGCAGATAATACCAGCCATCGACGCGGTAGATGTGGGGCCCTTCAGCCCAGACCGGCTGGTCCGCCAGATCAAGCCCCCCGTTTACGAGGAGCGTTCGGCGCGGGATCATCTGCATCGTCGCCAGATCAAGCTCTTGCAGCCAAAGCGCGCGGTGCCCTTCGTAAAGGGGATCGCCGGGCGGCGCGTCATTATAGACAATCCACGCGCGGCCATCTTCGAAGTATAGCGAGGGGTCTATGCCGCCGAAATCCAGCCACTGCGGGTCGCTCCACGGGCCTGCCGGATCATCTGCGGTGATAATGAAATTGCCGCCGCAATCTATGCAGGTGTTGGCGATCCAGAAGCGGCTTCCGTCATGGGTGATCGCCGGGGCGAACAGCCCGCGATTGGTGCCAAGGCCTGCAAAATCGACTTGTCCGGGCCGGTCGATGGCATTGCCCACTTGCTGCCAATGCACCAGATCGCGGGAATGAAACACGGGCAGGCCCGGAAACCATGAGAAGGTCGAGGTTACAGCGTAGAAATCATCGCCCACGTTGACGATGGACGGATCAGGATGAAAGCCGGGCAGTACCGGGTTGCGGTACTGCCCGGCTGCGGTGGTCTGCCCTTCATCAAGGGCGAGATACTCAACGTATTCGAAACGCGCTGTCGGGGCAGGATCGGCCTGCGCTGGTGCTGTCAACAGCGCCGCCAGAACTGCGCCGATTGGCACCAACCCATAATACCGCATCTGCTGATCTCCCGGTAAGAAAACTGTCGGATGATAGCGCTATCATAAGGGTCTCGATTGGCAAGCCTCGACTGAAAACGAGCCGTGGCTCAGTTCTTCACCTTGTCCGCAAAGCTCTTGCGCAGCTTCGTCAGCTTGGGAGGGATCACCGCCATGCAGTATGGATTGCGCTGGCCCTCGCCTTCCCAGTATTCCTGGTGATACCCTTCCGCCGGATACCATGTGGCAGGCCCTTCGATGGTGGTCACCGCCGTGCCATCATGGCTTTCGTTCCAGCGGGCAATCGCTGCTTCTGCTTCGCTGCGCTGCTCATCTGAAAGAGGGAAGATCGCGCTGCGATACTGCGTGCCGACATCGCCGCCCTGACGATTCAGCTGGGTCGGATCGTGCGTGCCAAGGAACATGTCGAAGATTTCGGGCATGGTCACCTGCTCCGGATCGAAGGTGACTTTCACGCCTTCTGCGTGGCCAGTGGTACCTGTGCACACTTGCTTGTAGGTCGGGTCTGCCACGTCGCCGCCGATGTATCCGCTTTCGACATTTGCGACGCCGATCACATCCTTGAAAACTGCCTCTGTGCACCAGAAGCACCCGCCGGCCACAATCACTGTTTCACTCATAACCCTAATCTCCTTTGCAGGTGAGATGGGGACCAAGGCACGTCTTGTCATCCCGCCAATGGTCTGTAGTGGTTTGCGGCAACATCTGACACCGGGAGAATTTCGATGCGTATTACCCCCCTTTTCGCCGCCGCCGCCTTCGTGCTTGCAGCACCTGTCGCAGCGCATGAACATGGACAACACCATTCGCTTGATGATGTGCTGGCAATGGAATCGCGCGCTGACGAAGCTTCGCGTGACCAGTATCGCCACCCCGCCGAAACGCTGGCTTTCTTTCAGGTAGAACCGACAATGCGCGTGGCCGAATACGGCCCGGGCGGCGGCTGGTATACCCGCGTGCTGCTGCCGTGGATCGCTCCGCAAGGTGCCTATATCGCCTTGCAGCGTGACACCGGCCCGCGTGAAGACGGTGAAGCCAGCTGGGCCGATCAGTTCATGGCCGCCGCAGCACAAAACGGCATGGCCGCCATGGGCAATGTCAGCGCTATCGAAAGCGATGAGATTCCCGAGGACGTGGCAGGTACGGTGGACCGTGTACTGGTGTTCCGCTCCATCCACGGCCTGATGAACGGCAATGCCGCCGACGCGGAGCTTCGCGCCATTCGGAACCTGCTGGCCGATGATGGCATGGTAGGCGTGGTCCAGCACCGCGCGCCTGAAGATGCCAGCTACGAGGCCGCGCGCGGATCACGCGGCTACATGCGCCAGTCGGACGTGATCCGTCTGTTCGAACTGCACGGTTTCGAACTGGTCGAAACGTCTGAAGTCAACGCCAATCCAGCCGACACGGCAGACTGGGAAGGCGGCGTGTGGACCCTGCCGCCGACCCTTCGTTACGGCGACCAGGACCGCGCCCGCTATGAAGCGATCGGCGAAAGCGACCGCATGACCTTGCTGTTCCGCAAGCGGGACTGACCTTGGCCTGACCGACGCGGCGCCGATTTGCGCTGACAGATTGATATAGATCAATTGACTCCGGTCTCTGGCGATGCTCCTAATGTAACATTATTACATTAGGAGCATCGCCATGAATTACCGTGCCTTTTCTCTTGGTCTCTGCGTGCTGTCTTTATCGGCGTGCGGAGATACGGTTTACGATCCGCGCGGCGTCGAGAAGAGCGAGACGCTGCTTTCGGTCAGCGCGACGGGGCAAGCCGACATGCGTCCTGACGAGGCGCGGTTCCAGGCAGGCGTGCAGAATTGGGCGCGCAATGCCGCCGATGCCTCCGCCGAAACGCAACAGGATATCGACGCAATTGTCGCGGCTTTGCGCGAACTGGGCGTGGCTGAAGAAGATATCCAGACAAGCACCGTCAATGTCCAGCGCATCGACTGGGGCGACCGGCAGGGCCAGTTCCAGGCGTTCAACACGCTGACAGTGCGGGTGCGCGATATCGATAAGGCGGGTGCTGCGGTGACTGCCGTGACCGGCGTGGGCGCCAATATCGTGTCCGGTCCGGAGCTGCGCCTTTCCGATCCGGAAGCTGCCGCCAATACCGCATATTCCAACGCCTATGCCGCAGCGCTCGCCCGCGCAGAAGCCTACGCCGAAGCTGCGGGGATGGAAGTCAGCCGCGTGCTATACATTCGCGATGCAGGCGGATCGCAAGGTGGCCGCTATTTCTCCGGAGCGCAGGCCACGGCAGTCGAAGCCGCCAGCTTCAACCGCAATCCGCCGCCGCCCGTGGCACCGCCGCCGCCGGTCAACCTTGCGATTGCACCAGAGGAACAGGCAGGTGTGTCCGCAACCATCATGCCCGGGCAAACGACCAGTGCGGTTGCCGTGCAAGTCGACTTCGCACTTGTGGAGAAATAGGCTCGCCAGTAATTGCGGGGCATGACAACACTCAAAACTGCCGCGCTACAGCTCGCTCTTGGATCAGCGGACGAGGGCGAGAATATCGCTGCCGTTTCCTCTCTGGTAGAAGAGGCCGCCGGTCAGGGCGCACAAGTAATCCTGCCGCCGGAATTGTTTTCAGGCCCCTACTTCTGCCGCGAAGAAAAGGATGAGTTTTTCTCGCTTGCCCGGCCTGTGGCGGAGCATCCCTCCGTCATCGCCATGCAGGCACTGGCGGCGAAGCTTGGCGTGGCGATCCCGACCAGCTTCTTTGAACGGGATGGGCACCACTATTACAACACGCTCGCCATGATCGGCCCGGACGGGGAAATCATGGGCACTTACCGCAAAAGCCACATCCCTGACGGGCCGGGATATGAGGAGAAGTTCTATTTCCGCCCCGGCAATGACGGGTTCAAGGTGTGGGACGTTTTCGGCGCGCGTATCGGTATCGGCATCTGCTGGGACCAATGGTATCCGGAAACCGCGCGTGTGCTTGCGCTGAAGGGTGCTCAGGTGCTGTTCTACCCCACCGCAATCGGCAGCGAGCCGAAGGATGCGGAAATGGACACCAGCCGCATGTGGCGCCGCGCAATGATCGGCCATGCGGTCAGCAATTGCATGCCGGTGGTCGCCGCCAACCGTATCGGTCACGAAGGCGGCACGGCTGATGGCACCAGCTTCTACGGCCACAGCTTCATCGCAGACGAATGGGGCGACATGCTGGCGGAATATGGCGCGGCGGAAACCGGCGTGCTGGTGGCAGAGCTGGACCTTGATGCCGCCCGTCAGCACCGCGCCAGCTGGGGGTTCTTCCGCGACCGACGCCCGCAGCTGTATGGCCGCATTGCGGAAGACATCTGATCGCACCGCTGCCTTCAAAACCCCGCCAGACGGGATATGGCGTTGCGCGTAAAGATCACACATATCTGATCGCTGTCGGCAGCAATCAGCGCCATCCGCTGTTCGGCCGGCCGCGCGATATGGTAGCGCTGGCGATGGAATTGCTGGACGAGACCCTTGGCGAAGTCCTCGCCTGCTCCGCCATAACGGCCAGCGCACCTGTTGGCCCGTCGCAGCGGCAATATGCCAACGGGGCGCTGCTCCTTCAAACCAGGCTCAACCCGCGCAGTCTGCTGAATGTCCTGCAGGATACAGAGGCGATGCTCGGGCGCGTGCGGCGGGGGCAGCGATGGCAGGCCCGCACGCTGGATCTAGATATCGTGCTGTGGAGCGGCGGCATCTTCGCCGCACCTGACCTGATCATTCCGCACCCGCTCTTCCGGGAGCGCGATTTCGTTCTTGGTCCGTCAGCACAGATTGCGCCGGATTGGAAAGACCCGCTCACCGGTTTGACAATCCGCCAACTCGCGGCCCGCCTCTCCAAATGGAGGCGCAAGGCCTAGTCGACGATGAAACTCGTCCCGCTGACCACAATCGCCTGACCGATTTCCACCGTCTGTTGTTCCAGGCCGAATTGCAGGGCGACAATGGCGTCGGCCCGAATGGTGCGATCAGCGAGTGCGGTGACTTCGTAGAAGCTCCATTCGGGGCCGATCGAGATGATTTTTTCGCCAAAGCCGGGATACGGCTCCCGGTTTTGCTGGAACCGCACCTGCACCTGGCCCTGTCCGTCCGCAGCCGCGCTGGCGATGGTCCGGGCAAAGAAGCCCACGGTCAGCTGATCGCCCGAATCAACACCCGCGAGCAGCGGAATATTCAGCCCGCCGGAGTAAACCTCGCCCGGCTGCGCCATAATGACGCGCAAGGCCGCGCCGCCGCCGGGATAGGTTTCGTCCACGATCAACTCGCTGCCTAGGTCAGCGCCGTAGGTGTCCCAGCTCATATCGGTGGGATCGTTCATCAAGCCGCCCGGGAGTATATCGTCAATTTCTTTAAGATTGTCCGGCAAACCTTCGGTATTGCGCGGCTGGACAGCGGCAGCATCCTGAGCCGCGGCGGGCAGCGTGCTGGCAAGCAGCGTTACAGCAAACATGGCAGAAATACGTTTCATTGCGGGGACCTTCGTCATCTCATGGGGTACTTTTGATAACGCTACCATATCGCGATGAACGCAGTCTGCAAGACCAAGCGCGCTCACCAACCTTCCATTGAACGCAAACCAAGCTTGACCGCCACCCGCGCGATGCCTAGGTGACGCGCCGCAGAGAGAACAACTCTCGGGCCCTTAGCTCAGTCGGTAGAGCAACTGACTTTTAATCAGTAGGTCGCTGGTTCGAACCCAGCAGGGCTCACCACACAGTCACGCACGTTTCGGTTCCCGAGACGCTGGCTGGCTGGTGTGGAAATTCTCCCCGCCTTTCCGTGGCTTTGCCGGGCGGAAGTGTTGTGGCTTCCAAACAGAGACCCGCTGACCTCGCAATTGCGTGCATACTAGACGCAGTTTCTCTGCGGCCAAAAAAGCGACCTACTAACGATATTATGATTGTGCGGCGTAGATGCCGAGCACTTGGCGCTGGTCAGCCCAATCTAGCGGTAAGTCGCTCATGCGCCCAAGAGAACGGGCACTGAGCCGGGAGGGCTGCGTGCCACCGAGTATGGCTCGGATGATCGTTGGATCAAGATAACTGACCCGAGCAGTTCGCTGGAGATGACGCAGCTTGCTAACTGGCAGAGCGTCCAGTTGATGTTGGTCTAGCGCAAGCAGTTGTTCACGCGCCGAAAACGCGCGGGCGATCAATTCGACGAGCCGCTCATCGCGGGTGATTGAATCCAATCCAGCCGGCTCCAATCGGAGCCGAGGCTCATGGCCGTAACTTGACCGATGGGTTGGAATGGCGATGCTGATGCGCGTCTCGGAAATATCCGTCAGCCCTGCCATCGAACCAATCGCCGATAGTTCAAAAGACGCGCTGGCACCCGTGGCTTTAACCAATACCTGTACTGCCATTTGCTTCAGCTGGGTTCGAGCATCTGCAATTGATGCGTTGGCAATGCTCGCCGCCAATTCGGAGCAGCAATTGAACAGGCGCTCAATATCTTCGGCACTCCGCCCCGATGCCAATTCCCGTATCTGCTCACCGTCTCGAAGCCATTCAGCGACAGTGTTTCTCACCGATAATTCAAGCTCACCGGCGGGGAGCCGCAGAGCAGGGCTTGAAGAATCGTCGTTCATGCTGGAAGCGTAATAAGAATAGCGCCGCCCATGATTGCGCGTGTGGCATGGTGACATGGGACGGCCAATGTCATCGCGGATCATCCCGGCGAGAAGCGACACGCGCTTACGAACTGTACCAGATGGGCTGGCAGTTCGGTCTGCTAGCTTGGTTTGGACCGCATCGAAAACCTCGCGGCTAACGATCGCTTTATGTTCGCCGGGATAGACCTTATCCTTATGAACCACCTCGCCGACGTAGATCCGGTTTGACAGCATGTACGCTAGCGCGCCGCGCTTAAACGGTACGCCGCCTCGAACCGACCCGTCCTTCATCACACGCCGCTTGCTAACGAAGCCATCACGGCGAATTTCTTCCACGAGCACGCGTATGGAATCGCTCGCGATATATCGCTCCATGATGGCACGAACGGTCGCTGCTTCATCCGGAACAATCAGCAGCTTGCGCTCCTTCGCCTCGTAACCAAGCGGCACACCGCCGCCCATCCACATGCCCTTGGCCTTGCTCGCGGCGATCTTGTCGCGGATGCGTTCAGCACCAACCTCGCGCTCGAACTGCGCGAAGGAGAGCAGAACATTGAGTGTGAGCCGCCCCATCGAAGTTGTGGTTGAAAAGGCTTGCGTGACGCTCACGAAAGACGCCTCAGCTTGATCAAGCACATCAACAATCTTCGCGAAGTCGGCGAGCGCCCGCGTCAGCCGGTCGATCTTATAAACAACCACGATGTCGATTTTGCCAGCCTTCACATCATCGAGCAGCTGCTTAAGGGCGGGGCGCTCCATACTGCCTCCTGAGAACCCGCCATCATCATACAGATCGGGTAGCGCCTTCCAGCCTTCGTGCTGCTGCGACAGGATATAGGCTTCGCAGGCTTCACGCTGGGCATCGAGGCTGTTGGGGGCGTTTTTTGTGGCTATTGCGAGCTCGGTACTGACAAGAAGAAGCGCTTGGATCGGCCATCACCCACATCCCGCCAAGGTCACCGTCGTATTAACGATAGTCGTAGCTTGGTTGCTTGGAGCAATAAGTATCGCCGTTTGGATTTGGGCACTCGTATTTCTGATTCTCGGCGTTTTTGGCGATCTGGAGCCTGCCCTCTACTTCTCGGCGGTCACTTTCACGACGCTTGGATATGGAGACATTGTGATCAAGTCCGAATGGCGGGTCCTATCTGGAATGGTAGCAGCAAACGGTTGGCTTCTTTTCAGCCTAACCACTGCATTTTTGGTTGAAATGGTTGGTCGGTTAAGGGCCACCTAATCCTGCGTGGCCATGAGCGGTCCTGTTGAATGGTAGGTGCTCTTGGCGCCGGGCCAAGCTCCGCATAATCCTCTCATCGACGAGCACGGACTCTATTTCGACGTTGGCAGGCACGTCTTGACTGAGATGACCAGTGAAACGGGACAGTCGGAAGTGATGGTCGACACCCAGTTTTTGCTTCACCTGTCACCGTATGACCGCTTCAATTATTTGGCGACCTCGAACCGGACAGTTCAATCGCTGCCCATAAACAGCCTCTAACGCCAGCGAGGCTCCGCGAGTGAACGCGACGAGACGCTGGTCGCGCTTCTTCGTGAGGCAATGGCGATCAGAGAGGAGGTGCTGGCTGCGACCGATCAGACTATTTCCGCAATCGCGACATCAAGTGGTCGTTGCCGCAAGAGGATGCCGCGCCTGTTTCGAATCTCTCTTGGATTCGCCCATAGGGCTTGCACTAGGAAAACGCAGCACAAAGCCAAGATGATAAATGCGCATAGGTAGATCCATCCAGCGATACTGATCGGCATGTTGGCAATGCCGACCCTTTCGAAATGGGCGCGCTTCTTAGCTATCCATGTTGACTTAAGCCGGAACACACATGTCAGCAATGGGGTCGTTAGCTGTCAGTCGGGTTACGTTGTCAATCGAACCTAGCGGCCTGTGTTCTTTCGGGAGTCGGCGAGCGGCTATCGAATGTCGCTTGTGAACTGAGACAGGTCGCTAATTTTGGAGCAGGGTCAATTCACCCTCGGTGATTACTACAGTTCCGGGGATTTCTACGGTCTCGACATCGGTCCCCGTGGGATTCGATGGATAGGTTTCGCCATCAAAGGCGAGGCGGCTCAGCGTCTTTGGTGCGCCGCCCCCGTAGGTCGTGACCCAGATGTCGCGCATTCCGTTTGTCGTTGTATCAAGAACGCCCACCGGCAACTGCGTCACGCTCGTCTGTAGAACCTCTTCCAACCCATCCTCAGACTGTCGCAAAACGACCAAGGGGCAACCACCCGTCCCGCACATGCCGAAGCCACCGACATAGGCGAACAATTCCTCGATCCCGTCTCCATCCAAGTCGGCCAAGCCCTGTCGCGCGAGGAGAATTCTCCGTATCCGGGAATTCGGCCCGCAACCAATCTTCAGACTGTTTGAGCAAGTGGGAACCAGCCGCATCATCCGCCACCGTTTCGTTCGGCGTAGTCTCGATCGTGACCGGTTTATTCGCTTCTTCAGAACAACCAGGAACAAGCAGGAAGATTGCGAGTGATAAAGGCAAAAGTTTTCGCATTGATCCAATCCTCATGAATTCCTTTAATGGAACACAGACGGCTTGCCGCCCGGTACACTTCAAGTGTCTGTCTGAGTGCCCTTCACCGTGATTTCCTGCTGCGGGTAAGGAATTGATATCCCTTGCTCTGCGAACTTGCGAACGATCTGGACATACATCTCCGATTTTGTCGCCCCGGCCTTCCCCACCTCGTCGATAAAGCAATAGAGCCTCAACATCAGGGCACTATCCCCCAATTGTTCCAGCATGACGAAGGGGGCTGGATTCTCGACGGTCCGCTCGTGATTGCGGGCGATTTCGTTAATGATGTCGAAGGCAGCATTGATGTCCGCATCATAGGCAATCCCCACTGCACATTCGATGCGAGTCGTCCGGTCCGTAAGCGTTCGGTTCCGCACGGTTCCCGAAATCAGTTCGGAGTTGGGGATGATGACATCGTCGTGATCGAATGACTGAATGCGAGTTGCCCGCACGGATATCTTTGCCACTATCCCCGCGTATCCATTCACGACGATGGAATCGCCCTCCTTTATCGGACGTTCTATCAACATGATGATGCCACTGACGAAGTTGGCGACAATCGATTGCAAGCCAAAACCTATGCCAACTGAAAGGGCGCCGAAGACCAGTGCGAGATTGGAAAGATCAATTCCTGCAGCACCCACGGCCGCCACGAAAGCCAGCATGATGCCGACATAGCCGGTCGCAGTGATAATCGCGCTGCGCGTGCCCTGGTCCATCTCCATGCGATTGAGAAATGCGGTGTTGAGGAGCCGCTGGACCCATCGGGTGAGGATGTACCCGAGAATGAATACGCCGAAGAACACAGCGACGGTCCCGAGCGATATTGTCGAGCCCCCGATTGTCACGCCATCGCGCAACAGAACCAACAAGTCGCCGAGTTCGGCTGTGCGGATACCCCAGAAATAGGCAATCAGCGGGGTGGCAGCCAACGCGAAAAGCAGGATCAATCCGAAGCGGATCGCAGGAAGTACATTGTGTGCTTGCTCCTTGTACTGGCGCTCGGCCACGACCGAGAGAAGGGCATTGAGCCTCAAGTAAATTACGGCGAGAATGGCAACGACTGCCAACGTTTCGATGAGCGGAAAGATTATCCAACGCGCAAGCGCTACATAACCCGCAACGCTGGTGACAAAAGCAACAACGGCAGATGCTTTCATCGCCTTGGCCGCAAGTCGCGGCCAATCGATACGCTGGCTTACAAATAGATCGTCATTATCCGGGACCGCGTCTCCCTCTGGTTCTTGCTCAAATGGCCGGCTTCTCTCCAGCGCTCTGCCAAGAAGGAACAGTGCGGTGGCAACCAGGGTGATGGCAAAGAACGGGGCAATGCTCTGAGCGCCATTCGAATAGGGTGAACTATCCTCGATAGCTTCAACGACGCTCTCGAAGCCAAGGCCAAACCCGATTAACGTGCCCAACCAAACAGCCCTCTGTGCGCCGCCAGCACCCAGTTTTACCAATTGCAATTTGGGCGAACCCGGCGAGAAGACCGTTTCGGCCAACCAGTGACTTAGCAACAATGGGAGCCCGAAACTTAGAACCGCCAAAGGCCATCCGACACCGCCATATACGAAGCTTGCGATCAGTGATCCGGCGGCGGTCACGGCAATGCCCAATAGAACAAAGGCAAAGCCCGATATGTCTTTCGCAACGGCTAGCCATGCCACACGCCGCGTGTTCTCCGCGCTTTCGATTGATCGATTGCTGCGAGAAACAACAGCACCCCGGCCGATGGTTGCAACAAGTATCCCTACCAGAGCCGCGATCAGGGCAGCCCCAAGATAAAGATTACTCGAACTGCCAACATCAGCCTCGTTGGCGCTGGCATCGGCGCCGAAGTATGTGCTGGCTTTCTGGCCCGTCTGGTTCGCAAAAGCGACCCATGCGTAAGGCCAGAGCGGCGATGAGGCGCGCCGCATCAGCTTGTCATATTGCAGCTGATCTATCTGTGCATCCAGTTCCGCCACTGTCGCTGCAGAGCGCAGATACGCCTCTTCATAGGCACGGCGAGGTGCATCTGCTTCATACAGTTCGGTCTCGAGCGCGTTTCTCCGGCTCGCTGCGAAATCACTTTCACCGCCTTCTGGAACGGGGCCCAACAGGCCCAGCTTTCCTTCCATGACCGTGACTTCGAAGGGTTGTGACCTGCTGGCCGTCAATGCAGCATCGCGCTGCTCCGCTATTCGCGCACGTATCTCGTCCAGGGCGACGATACGTTCGTCTGCACTCCCTTCGTCCAAATTGTTTGCAGAGGTTCGCGCCTCGGCAATATTCTGCGTCCAGGCCGAAATGCGGTTATCGGCAGGTGAGGCGATCGCAAGGGCAGGGGACAAGATCGCCAGAATAGCGAACCCGGCAAGGGCCAGCACGAATGCTTTCACGGTCCCTTGGCACATGCTTTTATTCGGCATTTATCACCCCGTGTGAGTTGCCCGGACTTACGATCGGTCGCGCGCGACAGAATTGCGCCCTCCCTGAAAACGATCGTTCCGCTTATGCTTATGATGAGGGCCAGTCTGGCCGCCCGACATCACATGGACTGGAAGGTGTACACTGTGTCGACGGCATAGATGGTAAGCGTACGAGCGCCAGCATCCAGCCGGTATTCTTCAGTTCGCGGCAATTCAGCGGCCATGCGCTCGCCATAGCTGGGACCGGGGCAAAGTGCCCGGGTTGCAGCGATACGCGATATTTCCAGGCGCCCGCTGCCCGATGAACCGCTGGACGTCGACCAATTGCTGGTCCCGCGATTGCAATCGAGCTGCATAGTAAGCGAGCCATCCCTCTCGAAGTTGATCGTGTGGCGCATGCTCATCTGCGGGCGAAGGCGAATTTCTTCCTGCGTGTCGGCCACGGACGTGAGTGTCCAGTTTCCGGCAACGATCGCCCGCTCGTCTGGCGAAAGGTCGGGCATGGTTGCGCATGCCGAAAGCAGTGCAATGGCCAAGCTGGCAAGTAAAACCTTGTTCAATTTGGGCATGTTTTGAGCTTCCTTTGAGATGCGGGATCACGAACCGCTGTCGAGAAAGAACTTTTTGGTTCAACGAAGATATAACGCTTTGGCTGTCCCAGTCGAACGAGTAGACTATTGGCCATGCGACAATGTCGATACCGACGGGGGAAAATATGCGCTGGGTTTTGTGGATTTTCACGGCTCTTTACGTAATTGCGTTGCTATTGCTTCTGATTGGTACACTGGGTTTGTTCGGACAGGAAGAAGATCCCCTGTCTGCTGTCTTCCTGCTGCCCCTGGGGCTGCCGTGGAACGTTCTTGCAGACAAGATTGGCATCCCCGGCACCATTGCCACGATCGCAGCGCCCGCGTTGAACGCTGCGATCCTATATTGGCTTTGGAAACGCAGGTCCTAACGATCAGCCCCCTTCTACGAAAGCGTCGGCAATCACGTAGGTTTCGGGACCGAATCGAACAAATATGAAGCCATCGCTGTCCCTGCTGGAGGTAATGTCCCAATCAGCCGAGCCATCTGCTTGTGACGAATCCGCACCGATTGGTTCAAGGCCACGGAAATAGAGCGCTCGCTTTACACCGTCGGGCTTCGTCACTTCGACCAGCGTTGAGCCGTCATCGCCCCATCCGCGTTTCACTCCCGCTTCGCAACTGTTCGTCGGATCAAGGCCATCCACGCCGCACCGCACTGTCGCAGTCGCGTTATAATCTGTTCCCGCAACCAGAGCATCGCCCCCGTCTGGTGGAGGCGGAGGCCCATTCTCGCTCATCTGGGCATTCGCATCGCCCATCGGTACGGAAACCAGCCTGACACCATCGACGTTGTCGACGATATCTCCGCCCAATGCTTCAGCCGAGGCCTCCGTCGGACAGCCAATGAGAAAAGCGCTGTCATCCAGATAGTTGGACGTGACGGTGGATTCGCCCAACCTTCGGCACGGATCTCCGGATGAGGGGTAGCCATCCCCGAAGGGCGAAAGGCTTTCAGGAATTGCGACGGCAACGTCGTCACTTTTGGTTGCCGCGCCGCCATCTTCACCTTGCGAGCCGCAAGCGGCCAGTAAGAAGGTCGCGAGCAGGCTCGACAAGGGAAGGTTCTTCATGGCGCTTACCTTGTTAACGGCAGTTGGGATTGGTGCCGATGTCGCGAATGTCGTAAATCCGACCTTCGGCAATCGTCATCTGCACGCACTGGCTTGTGTTCCGGTTCCACTGGATCGAATAGCGTGTATCGCCAGAGGTAAAGTTGTCCACCTGGCGAAAACCGCGACTTTCGATATCTTCCATGGCACCTGCTGCACGTGCACCCTGAAGGTCAGAGAAGTCGACCGACGCATGATAACCGCCACGGCCGGAATGGTGCCGCAGATTGGCGCTGCGCTCGTCAACGCCGGCAGAGTACCCGCTGGCGTATTCTTCGTTGCGACCCCGGTTATGATAGGGCGCATTGTGCAGTCCATCGTTATAGCCGCGCTCATACAATGCCTCGGCTTCCCGATCAGAATGATGGTTGCCATCATCGTGGTGATGCGACCTGTGCGAAAGCAGTGCGCCTAGGATGGCAGCGCCAGCAACAACACCAACCGCAGCGGCAGCATCAGCACCCTGATGGTGGCCACAATCCTGGTCCGCTGCATCAGTTATCGTCATAATTCTGCCGCCGTTAGCTTCGACAGTAATGCAGTCATCGTCGCTCTCATTCCACCAGTAACTGTTCGTATAGCCACCCGAAGAATTATGGCTGGAAACAAAGGTGAATCCACGCGACATCAAGGCATTTTCCGCTCCGCCCGCATCCATGCCGTTAATGTCAACCAGCTGGTCGGCTTGCTGTGCTGCGGCTGGTCCTGCGAAAAGTGCGCAACCGGATGCAATCGCAATTGCTGTCGCCTTCAAAGTCATCTTCTGTTTCCTCTCTCAAACGTTCTCGGGCCTTGCGCGCTTTGACGGTTAAATCACGGATTGGAAGTCGCGCAATATGGACGAAAGTAACTTCGCCCTGGCTAGGTCCTGCAAAAGCAAGCCGAAATTGGATCGGCGTCAGCCAGAGGTAGACCATAAGAAAGAACCTAGGATATAGACAAATCCCGACAAAAACTATACAAATCGAGCCAATACCAAGCATGGCCGTGGTCTTGTGGTGAACGCAAAGATAGTTCCGATGGGATCCGTTGGATCCCCTTGTGCCGCTATAATCCGACGTGGCTTTTTGCGTCCGGGGATCAAGCTGGAGGATCGCATCAGATAATGGACCGACCTCAACTCGGCTCTGCGACACCCGTCATCGGTGGGTCCGGTACGTCTGCCGAGAGTCCTAGCGAAAACCCTGGGACGGGACTACTTTACCGGCCCGATGCACTACGGGCTATTGATGCTCTTGATGCTTTTGCGAGCGCGCGCGTTCGAACCGGTGTGTGGCTACACATAGGGCATTGGTTCCATTGGCCCGGTTGGCTAGTCGACGGAACCAATCTGGATGCAGGCTGCGAGTTGCCACACTTCATTACCGCCTCCGACGACTTGCTTATTGCTGCAAATGTTTTTGACAATTGCGACCTTGCCGAGATTTGCCGGTTGGTCATCGAGCAAGCGCACCCGCCCTTGAACCCACGCGGCACTCTGCTCAGATCTGCGCCTGACGCGGGGGAACTGCTGCGCCTGTTCCGGGATAGCCTGATACCAGCGAACCCAACGATGGAGGCGAGCCTCCATGAGGGTGAGAAAAAGTGGACACTCATTGTTAAGCCAACAGTTCCGATCGGCAACCTGCATCACCCGTTGATCTTGCTGTGTCTGCTGACTGTGTGCAAGTCTGTACAGGGCATCTCGTCGTCGCTGAAAGATGCAATTTCGATCGAAACGATCGCTCCAACTTCGCCGGGCCTAGCGGCCACCTTTTCAAAGATGGACGCAGGTGTGCGGTTAGGCTGTCAGCGGGACTGTGTGCACGTCTCCGCCAAGCTTGTGACTCAGGTAAATCCGGAGAGAGATACGGGCCTGTGGCAATCTGCGAAGGACGAGCTGGAGGCCTTCATTCGGGATTTTCGAGAAGCCGAGATAGTAGGAAGAACCCGGTCCGGCATCGTCGAGCTTTTGTTGACGCACGGCAGAGTGCCGCGCCTGAAACAGGTAGCAGCGCATATGGAAACGTCAGCCCGCACCTTGACGCGGCGCCTCGCGGAGCAATCCACCACGTTCCATAACATCCTTGAGGAAGAACTACGTAGCTTAACAATACGGTTGATTAGCGAGCCGAACCTCACGTTACAGGAGATATCAGAAAGGCTCGGGTTCACCGACAGGTCAAGCTTTGGCCGATCGTTCAAAAAATGGTTCGGGGACACTCCGGCCAATTTTCGCAGAACGGCTTCTTCGAGTGACTACTGTTGACTGAAGATCGGGCGCATTGTCTTCTCAGCTTCTGGGATGCGAGCCAGCGTCCGCTAATCTTCGACAATGGGGCGCAAAGTGGTTGTGTGGTCGAACGTCCGCAATTGATGTCGTGGACGGCTCTCCACCTAATGCGGAGTCGGATGTAGTCTGCTCCGCTCCAGATGGAGGAGAAGTACCATGTCGGATATTAGAGTTGTAGGATTGGACATCGCAAAATCTGTTTTCCAGGTGCACGGCGTTGATGCTGGCGGACGGGCTGTGCTGCAGAAGCGGCTGACGCGGGGCCGCTTGTTGGCATTCTTCGCCAAGCTGCCGCCCTGCCTGGTTGGGATCGAGGCCTGCGCATCATCGCATTACTGGGCCCGCGAGATTACCTCGCTGGGCCATGAGGTGAAGCTGATGCCAGCGCAATATGTGAAGCCTTATGTCAAACGCGGCAAGAACGATGCGGCTGATGCCGAAGCGATCTGCGAGGCGGTCACGCGGCCCACCATGCGCTTTGTCGGGATCAAGTCACCCGAGCAGCAAAGCGCGATGATGCTCCACCGTGTCCGCAGCTGGCGAACGCGCTGAGAGCGCATCTTGCCGAGTTCGGGATCGTGGCACCGATTGGCCGTAACGGGATCGACCGGCTTGTGGGCGTCATTGCCGATCCTGCCGATGACCGGCTGCCGGCAGAAGCGCGGATATGCCTCGGGATGCTGGTTGCAGAGCTGGGCATCGCGAAGGAGCAGATCCTTGAGACTGACCGGCGGACCATGGCCAGTGCGCGCAGCACCGAGCTTGGCCGCCGGCTGATGGAGATCCCCGGCGTGGGCCCTCTTCTTGCCAGCGCCATGGTCGCAACCGTTCCCGACCCTGCAATCTTCGGCTCGGGCCGCAATCTGGCAGCCTGGATCGGCCTGGTGCCGCGGCAGAACTCCAGCGGCGGGAAGGAGCGGCTTGGCAGCATAACCAAGGCCGGGCATGGCTATTTGCGCCAGATGCTCATCGTCGGCGCAATGGCGGTCATACGCTATGCCGAGCGGAACGGTGCCAGGCGGCCATGGCTGGTCCAGCTGCTCGCACGGCGCAAGGCCAAGGTCGCAGCCGTCGCACTGGCTAACAAGAACGCGCGCGTGATCTGGGCGATGATGAAAAGCGGAGAGCGCTACCGCGAACCGCAGGCTGCGTAACGAACACGGCCCGTTCAAACGGGCCTGAGAGGTTGGAAAGGGCGAAAAGGAGCTGATGCACAAAGCCGGTTGAAAACCGCCGGACCGGGAAAACCCAGTACGACCCACGCACCTCGAGTGCGAGCAATTGATCGGGACCCGGTACGCGCGAATGGCATCATGGCCAGCGGCAGATAAAGCCGCATAAACAGGCCGGACACATGGCCGCACCAACCAGCAATGCGAAGCTCAATTTGCACCTTGCCAACGGAGGGCCGTCCACACATGGCGCGGTGCCCTGCTTGAAAACGAACACGAGCTCGTGCTTGGAGCGGTAGAATGCGCCCATGCCGCCATTGGTCTTGTTCCATACGACGAGATTCTTGAGCTCGGTGAAACTCGCTTTTCCAGCGTCGGTTAATTTGGCCATATGGCGCCAGTCCATGCAGACATAAGCGATCGCGCCGTCGCGCATCACGCGCGCGATGTTGCCCAAGGTCTCCTGCAAAAACGAAACGAATTGCGAGCGGTTCATTTCGCCGCTGGCAAAGGCGAACTCGCGGTGTTTAACCGTTTCGCGGCAAAATTGCTAATGCCGCCAGGCCGAGTGCGAAAAGCAATTGGCCAGTTTGGTTCAACGCTTGAAAGCCTAGTTTCGACCGCGAAGAATTTTGGTGTGAGCAAAGAAGCTATGGCCCGGGCCTGGGTCGATGCGCACCGTGAACCGGTTGCTGTCGTGATCTCGTGTAACGGCCAGATCCAGCGCTCAAATAGAAGTGAGGATTTTCCGTGGCTCAACATACGCAAAGGCGATCAATTCCCCGACGGTTCAGTCGCTCAAGACCACAGCAGGTTGCCTGGCGTTTATTCAACCATTGAAGAAATTGAACCAGACGTCTGGTTTGATGAGCGCGAGGCTTCACGCGTTCTCACGCTGAGCGAGCAGGTCCTTAGTCAGCAAAATGGATACGCGATTATCCTACTTCAAGCTGAGCTCGACGAGGACTGAAGTCTCGGTTCGGATGCGAAGTTCGCTTCCCTGTAACGCAAAATTCAGTTCCCTGTTTTGTGCAAATCATTTCGCTGGTCAGTGACGCAAAATTCCCTGTTTTTAGGGTAGGGAATTTTGACCAAAACTCGCGCACTTCTGCGGGCTACAGAGGTGTGATCCGCCGTCGACGAAGCCGAAAAACACTCATTTCCCTGTAAATTCCCTGTAAACCAGGGAAAACAGTACCGAGACTGGTTAGGTCTCGACTGCCCCATTCACCACCTTTTGTGGCACAATTTTCACCGACACCGGTTGCCAGTCACCCACCCGAATTGACTGCAAACGCGTCCCGTGCAACGGCCTCCTCATAAAAGAGGAGCGCCAATGTCTGCCAATATCGCCGAGATGGAACGTCGCCGTGAAGCTGCCCTGATGGGCGGCGGGCAGAAGCGTATCGATGCCCAGCATGCCAAGGGCAAGCTGACTGCGCGGGAACGCCTTGATGTGCTGCTGGACGAAGGCAGCTTTGAAGAGCTGGACACCTATGTGGAGCATGACTGCGTCGATTTCGGGATGCAGGACCAGAAGATCCCGGGCGACGGCGTTGTCACCGGCAGCGGCACGATCAACGGGCGGCTGGTATATGTCTTCAGCCAGGATTTCACCGTCTTTGGCGGCTCTCTTTCCAAACGTCATGCGGAGAAAATCTGCAAGGTGATGGACATGGCGATGAAGGTCGGCGCGCCGGTTATCGGCCTCAATGACAGCGGCGGCGCGCGGATTCAGGAAGGCGTGGCCAGCCTTGGCGGCTATGCGGATGTGTTCCAGAAAAACATTCTGGCATCGGGCGTGATCCCGCAATTGAGCCTGATCATGGGTCCATGCGCGGGCGGAGCAGTGTATTCCCCCGCGATGACCGATTTCATCTTCATGGTGAAAGACAGCAGTTACATGTTCGTCACCGGCCCCGAAGTGGTGAAAACTGTCACCAATGAAGAAGTCACGCAGGAAGAGCTTGGCGGTGCGGTGGTGCATACCACGAAGACCAGCGTGGCCGATCTGGCGCTCGAAAACGACATTGAAACGCTGATTGCGGCGCGTGATCTGATGGGCTTTTTGCCCGCCAGCAACCAGTCCGAATTGCCCGTTCTGCCGACCGACGATCCGTGGGACCGGCAGGAGGACAGCCTCGATCAGCTGATCCCTGCCAGCGCGAACATGCCTTACGACATGCACGAACTGATCGCGAAGGTGGTGGACGAGGGGACCTTCTTCGAAATTCAGCCCGCCCACGGCGCAAACATCATCACCGGCTTTGGCCGCATCGAAGGTAGCCCGGTGGGCTTTGTCGCCAATCAGCCGATGGTGCTGGCGGGCGTGCTGGATATCAACGCCAGCCGCAAGGCCGCGCGTTTCGTACGGTTCTGCGATGCCTTCTCCATTCCGATTGTGACGTTTGTGGATGTGCCCGGCTTCCTCCCCGGCACCGCGCAGGAACACAACGGCATCATCAAGCACGGCGCGAAACTGCTGTTTGCATATGGCGAGGCGACCGTGCCCAAGATCACCGTCATCACCCGCAAGGCATATGGCGGCGCGTATGATGTGATGGCATCGAAGCACCTTCGTGGTGATCTCAACTACGCATGGCCCACGGCAGAAATCGCAGTGATGGGCGCGAAGGGTGCCGTCGAGATCATCTTCCGCAATGAGCGCGATGATCCGGAGAAAATTGCCGAGAAAACGAAGGAATACGAAGACCGCTTCGCGAACCCCTTCGTCGCCGCCTCACGCGGCTATATCGACGAGGTAATCCACCCGCACTCGACGCGGCGGCGGATTGCCTTGGGGCTGAGAAAATTGCGGAACAAGAGCCTCGAGAACCCGTGGAAGAAACATGATAATATGCCGTTGTGAGCCGCAACCATGTTTGAGCTTCTGAAGCTTCTCGTTCCGGTCCTAGTTCTTGGTATAGGCTGGTATCTAGCCCGCTCTCGCGAACGAGAAAAAGAGAGGCAAGATAAGCGAATGGCGGTTTACGCCGACATGCTCACAGTAATGGCGAAAGTGGAGCGTGCGGACGTCATTGCTCTTGTAGCTAAGAAATTCGCGGGAGAGCTGTTGAGCGATGCAGGCGACGAGCAATTCAATGAGGTGATTGAAGAGTTCAATCGGACACACCTCAAACTAATGGTTTTCGGATCGCCGTCAGTGATTGCGGCTGTGAGTGAATTTTACGGTGACGAAATGCTGCCAATGGAGGGCGAAAAGAAGAGTTGATACATTTCGATCCTTCACTCAATGCGAGAAGATGGATTCCAGAAAACTTACGCTGAATTCGATGACCACGTTGATAACATACTCATCTCAGGACCGGTAACTCGAAGGACAAAACTCATGAGTCCCAACCAGCAAGAGAAGGGGCAGGCCAAGTGAAACTCGGACGACTCAACCACATCGGCATCGCCACCCCGTCCATCGCGGCCTCTGTCGCGCATTTTCGCGACACGATGGGCGCGACCAAGATCCACGAACCCTTCGACCTTGAAGCACAGGGCGTGAAGGTCTGTTTCGTCGATACGCCAACAGACAGCGGCATGAACGGCACCCAGATCGAGCTTATCGAGCCGCTGGACGACAGCTCTCCCATTGCCGGTTTCCTCGCCAAGAACCCGCTCGGCGGACAGCATCATATCTGTTTCGAGGTTGAGGACATCGAAGAGGCGCGCAAATGGTTCGAGGAGCAGGGCAAGCGCATCCTTGGCCCCACCCGTATCGGCGCGCATGGCACGCCGATTTTCTTCCTCCACCCCAAGGACATGATGGGCCAGCTGACCGAAATCATGGAAACGCCGAAGGCAGGCGCGCATTGGTCGAATTGACCGCTCTCGCGCATTGGAACCGACTATGACCAAACCCACCAAAGCCGACTGGCACGAGCGCGCCGCCAAGGAAGTGAAGGGCCGTGACCTGACGTGGCACACGCCCGAAGGCATCGCAGTGCAGCCGCTCTACACGGCGGAAGACGCGCCCAACGATCCCGGACTGCCCGGTTTTGAACCTTTCACCCGCGGCCCCTATGCCAGCATGTACACAGGCCGCCCGTGGACGATCCGGCAATATGCGGGCTTCTCCACCGCCGAGGAATCGAACGCATTTTACCGCCGCAATCTGGCAGCGGGCCAGAAGGGTCTGAGCGTCGCCTTCGATCTTGCGACCCATCGCGGCTATGACAGCGATCACCCGCGCGTTGTCGGCGATGTCGGCAAGGCGGGCGTGGCGATCGATACCGTGCGCGACATGGAAATCCTGTTCGACCAGATCCCGCTCGACACCATGAGCGTCTCCATGACCATGAACGGCGCGGTGTTGCCGGTGCTGGCGTTTTATATTGTCGCGGCGGAGCGTGCGGGGGTATCGCAGGAGAAGCTCAGCGGCACGATCCAGAACGATATTCTCAAAGAGTTCATGGTCCGCAACACCTATATCTATCCGCCTGCGCCCAGCATGCGGATCGTGTCGGACATCATCGCCTACACCTCCGCCAACATGCCGAAGTTCAACAGCATTTCGATCAGCGGCTATCACATGCATGAAGCCGGGGCGACGGCGGTGCAGGAGCTGGCCTTCACCATCGCGGACGGCAAGGAATATGCCAAACGCGCGATGGAGGCTGGCCTCGACATAGACGCCTTCGCGCCGCGCCTCAGCTTTTTCTGGGGCATCGGCATGAACTTCTTCATGGAGATCGCCAAGATGCGCGCCGCGCGCACCCTGTGGCACGATGTGATGACGGAGCTTGGCGCGCAGAACCCCAAGTCGAAAATGCTGCGCACGCATTGCCAGACATCCGGTGTCTGCTCTGCAAGAGCAAGACCCGTACAACAACGTCATCCGCACCACGATGGAAGCAATGGCGGCGGTGCTGGGCGGCACGCAGTCTCTCCACACCAATGCGCTGGATGAGGCGCTGGCCTTGCCGACTGATTTCTCCGCCCGCATTGCCCGCAATACGCAGCTGGTTATCCAGGAAGAAAGCGGCATCACCAATGTGGCCGATCCGCTTGGAGGCTCTTACTATGTCGAAGCGCTGACCGCCGAAATCGCGGACAAGGCGCGCGAGTTGATGGCGGAGGTTGATGCGCTGGGCGGCATGACGCAGGCCGTCGCCAGCGGCATGCCCAAGGCACGCATCGAGGAGGCCGCCGCTGCAAAGCAAGCGAGCGTCGACAAGGGCGAAACCGTGATCGTCGGCGTGAACAAATACAGGCTCGCCGAAGAAGACGAGATGGACACGCTCGACATCGACAACCACGCGGTTCGCCAATCGCAGGTAAAGCGCATCGAACGCGTACGGCGGGAGCGGGACGAGGAGGCTGTGAAGGTCGCTCTCGCAGCGCTTACCCGCGGGGCGCGGACCGATCCCGCAGAAGCCAGGGCAGAGGCAGAGCAAGGCCGCGATGATCGCGGTGTGCCGCTGCCGCCATCGCAGATCGAACGGCTGGAAGCCGCGAGCGAGACCAATCTGCTGGCGCTTGCGGTTGAGGCTGCGCGGGCCGATGCGACGCTGGGCGAAATCTCTTCCGCGATGGAAGCCGCCTTTGGCCGCTATGAAACCGTGCCGACGCCGGTGAAAGGCGTTTACGCGGCCGCTTACGAGGGCGACGCGCGCTTTGCGCAAGTGGTTGCCGGGGTGGAGACCGTGGCCCGCAGGCTGGGCCACAAACCCCGCATTCTGGTCGCGAAAATGGGCCAGGACGGGCACGATCGCGGCGCCAACGTCATCGCATCCGCCTTTGCAGACATGGGCTTTGAAGTGCTATCAGGTCCGCTGTTCCAGACGCCGGAAGAAACCGCGAAACTGGCGATAGAGCAAGATGTGGATGCAGTTGGCGCAAGCTCTCTGGCAGCAGGCCACAAGACGCTGATTCCCGAAATGATCCAGCACCTGCGCGATGCAGGCCGCTCCGATATCAAGGTCGTGGCTGGCGGCGTGATCCCGCCACAGGACTATGATTTCCTGAAGAAAGCCGGCGTGCAGGGCATCTATGGCCCCGGAACCAATGTGGTCGAAGCCGTCGCCGATGTGCTGCGCCTGCTCGGCCACAATATGCCGCCCGCGGGGGAAGAGATGGAAGCGGCGGAGTGACCACCCGCCACAAACTCCGCATGGCGTTTATCACCATCGTGCTGCTGCCGACCTCCTGCTTTGCCGGAAAGTCCGCGTCGGACCAGCTCGACCTGCGCACCGAAGCGGGCACTGTGGTTGCATCTCCGAATTGGTACGAAAACGTCCTCTGGCTCCTTGCGCTTGTGCTGATGTTGGTCTGGGCATGGGCGATGAATCGGCTATGGAATTCCAGAAACGAATAGCGTCCGCAGTGCCCGTCCATTCGCACAACAAGGTTTGACCCGATGACCGATCACAAACTCGAAACGCTCACCATCCATGCGGGCCAGCAGCCTGATCCGGCAACCAATGCGCGGATCACGCCGATTTATCAGACGGCAAGCTATGTCTTCAATGATGCAGAGCACGCGGCGAACCTGTTTGCGCTGAAGGAATTCGGCAACATCTACTCGCGCATCATGAATCCCACGAATGACGCGCTGGAGCAGAAGATTGCCGCGCTGGAAGGCGGCGTTGGCGCGCTGGCGGTGGGTTCGGGCCATGCTGCGCAATTGCTGGCCTTCTTCACACTGATGGAGCCGGGCTGCAATATTGTTGCGGCGAAGAAGCTGTATGGCGGATCGCTCAACCAGATGGGTGAGGGGTTCCGCAAGTTCGGCTGGGAAACGCGCTTTGTCGATGCCGATGATCCGGAAAATATCCGTGCGGCGATGGATGACAAGACGCGCTGCGTATTCATTGAAAGCCTGGCCAATCCGGGCGGCGTGGTCAGCGATATCCAGGCGATTGCCGATGTAGCCCACGCAGGCGGCGTGCCGCTGATCGTGGACAACACCATGGCCAGCCCGGCGCTGTGCCGTCCGTTCGAACACGGCGCAGATATCGTGACGCATTCGACCACCAAATTTCTCAACGGCCACGGCAATGCCATCGGCGGGGTGATCGTGGATTCGGGCAAGTTCGACTGGCGCGCGCAAGGATCGAAATTCCCCAGTCTGACCGAGCCAAACGGCAGCTATCACGGCGCGGTGCTGGTCGATGCGCTGGAGCCGGTTGGTCCGATTGCTTTCATCGTCGCCTGCCGCGTGCTGGGCCTGCGCGATCTTGGCCCGGCTATGGCGCCGCAGAACGCCTTCCTCGCGCTGACTGGCATGGAGACATTGGCGCTGCGGATGGAGCGGCACTGCGACAATGCGCTCGCCGTAGCGAAATGGCTGGAGGGTCATGAGAAGGTGGCGTGGGTTTCCTATGCCGGGCTGGAAGGTAACGCCTACAAACCACTGGCCGAGAAATACCTCGGCGGGAAGGGCGGCGCGGTGTTTACCTTCGGCCTGAAAGGCGGATATGAGGCGGGCGTCAATCTGGTGCAATCGGTGGAACTGTTCAGCCACCTTGCGAATATCGGCGATACCCGAAGCCTTATCATCCATCCGGCCTCCACTACGCACAGCCAGCTTGAAGGCGATGCTCTGGTGGCTGCGGGTGCAGGGCCAGATGTGGTGCGCATTTCCGTGGGCATAGAGCACGTGGACGATATCATCGCCGATCTGGAGCAGGGGCTGGCGGCAGTTTGATGTTCAGGATGTTTATGCTTCCGGTGGCACTTGCGTTCGCCGCCCCGGCGCTGGCGCAGGATGCTGGCACCCCGATCACCATCGGGCAGTCGCATCTCGTCAGCTTTGGCGGTGAAGAGACAGCGCGGGCGATCAATGTTTTTCTGCCGCAGGGTTACGCCGACGATGAGGAGACATATCCGGTACTCTATCTGATAGACGGCGGCATGGATCAGGATTTCCTGCATGTCAGCGGAACCAGCGCGCTCAATGCGCTTTGGGGCCGCTCGCAATCTGCCATTGTGGTCGGCATCACCACGCGGGACAGGCGCGCGGAACTGATCGGTACGCCGGGCAATGCCGAGGAGCGCGCTGCCTTTCCGTCGGCCGGCAATGCCGCCGCTTTTCGCGCCTTTATCCGGGACGAGGTGAAGCCGTTGGTCGAGGCGAATTACCGGACCAGCGGCATGGATGCGGTCATCGGGGAATCGCTCGCCGGACTGTTTATCGTCGAGACGTGGCTCGCCGAGCCGGAGCTGTTCGACAGCTATGGCGCGGTCAATCCCAGCCTGTGGTGGGACGGTCAGGTGCTGGCCCGTTCGGCTGAGGCAACGCTTGCCGATGGCAAGCTACGCGGAGGCCTGCTGCTGAGCTATTCCAATGAAGGGCCGGAAACGCAAAGCGCCGTGGAAATGGTCGCCGCCGCAGCGGGCGAGGGCGCATGTTTGCTGGCGACGCCTGACCTGACCCACGCCGCCGCCTATCACATCCTGACGCCGACAGTTTTGCAGTTCCTGCTGCCGACTGGCTATGACTTCGAGCCTGAATGGGGTTTCGAGATTCCGTGTGAAGGGGAAGCGGAGGGATGAAAAAACTGTTTGAAGTCGGTGAACTCAAATCAAGCGATTCGGAGCTCCTGCAAGAATTTAACGAGATCGATGCCGAAAATCTCAGCTACGATTATTTCAAGAACCTCACCTCGCTTTCCGTCCTCACATTGGGCGGCGTGCTGACCTTGTCGGAAAAGGTCTTCGCTGACCAGATTGAGCCTTGGCAAATGCTGGTGGCGGGCGGCCTGGTTGCTGCGTCCGGGATCGTCGCGCTGCAATGCCAGGCGGATATCGTGCAGGTCAGCCGCGGCAAGAAAGCGCCGACAGCATGGCTTCGGTTCGGACACCGGCTTGCGCCAGCCCTGTTCGGTGGTGGTATAGGCGCTTTTCTGGTCATTCTGGTGGGAGCATATCTGTGACCGCCAAAGCATTCTCTCTTTGCCTGAAGGCAGCTTCCTGATGTTCAAAAAAATCCTCATCGCCAATCGCGGCGAAATCGCGTGCCGGGTTATCAAGACGGCGCGCCGCATGGGTATTGCCACGGTGGCGGTCTATTCCGATGCCGATGCCCGCGCGCCGTTCGTGCAGATGGCGGACGAGGCGGTGCATATCGGCCCCGCGCCTGCCAGCGAATCCTATCTGCTGCCGGAAAAGATCATCGCAGCCTGCAAGCAGACCGGCGCAGAGGCGGTGCATCCGGGCTATGGCTTCCTGTCCGAACGGGCCAGCTTCGTGGAAGCGCTCGCCAAGGAAGGGATCGAATTCATCGGCCCGCCTGCGGGTGCCATCGCGGCGATGGGCGACAAGATCGAATCGAAAAAGCTCGCCAAGGCTGCGGGCGTCAACACCGTACCCGGCTCCGAAGATGCCATCGACACGACCGAGGAGGCGCTGAGCGTCTCCAATGAAATCGGCTATCCGGTGATGATGAAGGCCAGCGCGGGCGGCGGCGGCAAGGGCATGCGCCTCGCGTGGAACGATCAGGACGTGAAGGACGGGTTCGAGGCGACCAAACGCGAAGGCCTCAGCAGCTTTGGCGATGACCGCGTTTTCATCGAGAAATTCATCCTCGATCCGCGCCATATCGAAATTCAGGTGCTGGGCGATAAGCACGGCAATGTGCTCTATCTGAACGAGCGCGAATGCAGCATTCAGCGCCGCCATCAGAAGGTGGTGGAGGAAGCGCCTTCGCCTTTCGTTACGCCCGAAATGCGCCGCAAGATGGGCGAGCAGGCCGTCGCGCTGTCGCAGGCTGTAGGGTATCACTCGGCCGGCACGGTAGAGCTGATCGTGAGCGGAGCGGACCCCACCGGCGAGAGCTTCTTCTTCCTCGAAATGAACACCCGGCTGCAAGTCGAGCATCCTGTTACCGAAGCCATCACCGGCATCGATCTGGTCGAACAGATGATCCGTGTCGCGGCGGGCGAGAAGCTGGAGATGACGCAGGACGATATCGGCATTGATGGCTGGTCGATGGAAACCCGCATTTATGCCGAAGATCCCTATCGCGGCTTCCTGCCCTCAACCGGGCGGCTGGTCCGCTATTCCACTCCGGTGGATAGCTGGGACGGGGGGCTGCGCGGCATTGATGGCGTGCGCGTCGACTCCGGCGTGCAGGAAGGCGGCGAGGTCTCCATCTTCTACGACCCGATGATCGCCAAGTTGGTGACCTGGGGCGAGACACGCGAGGAAGCTGCCGATTTGCAGGTGCAGGCGCTGGACCGTGTGGTGCTCGAAGGGCTCGGCCATAATGTCGATTTCCTGTCTGCGCTTATGCAGCATCCCCGCTTCCGAAGCGGCGATATCACCACCGGCTTTATCGCGGAGGAATATCCCGATGGCTTCGAAGGCGCTCCCGCTAATGAACGCACGACGTCGGTGCTGGCGGCGGTTGCAGGCATTATCGCCACCGCCGATGCAGACCGCGCGCGGCGCGTTTCGGACCAGCTTGACGGACCTCTCCCTCCGCCCGGAGACTGGACAGTCCGCATCGGTGACACCGATCACGAGGTCGTGCTTGGCGAGGACGGAATCACGGTTGATGGCGAGCAGGTGACGCTCGAGTTCAGCTACACGCCGGGCGACCGGATGGTGGATGTCGCGCTGTTTGCAAACGGGGCGGGAGACGATGACGCGCCGCTGGATACTTACGGCATTGGCCTGCGCAGCCAGCGGCTCGGCTATCACATGACCACGCGCGGGGCGCAGCACGATGTCCGCGTGCTGGAGGCGCGGCTGGCCACCCATGCGGGTCACATGATCGAAAAGGTGCCGCCCGATACCTCCAAGCTGCTGCTGTGCCCGATGCCCGGTCTGCTGGTGAAACTGCACGTCGAAGAGGGCGCTGCGGTGGAAGCCGGACAGCCGCTCGCCACAGTGGAGGCCATGAAAATGGAGAATATCCTGCGCGCCGAGAAGGCCGGTACAGTCGCCACTATCAACGCTGCCGAAGGCGAAACGCTGGTGGTAGACGCAGTTATTCTCGAGCTGGAATAGCTTCGCCTATTCGCCCTTGAAGCTGGGCAGACGCTTCTGGATAAAGGCCATCACGCCTTCGCGGAAGTCGTGGGTGCGGCCCGCGATCGTCTGATGTCCGCGCTCTGCCGCGAGTGAACTTTCCAGATCGCCTTCGAGAGTAGCGCGCACCTGCTTGCGGATCATGCCCAGCGCCTTCGTCGGCATGGCCGCCAGCTTGTTCGCAACTTTCGCCGTTTCTGCCTCTAGCGCCTCGTCATCAACGACGCGCGCGATCAGCCCGTGCGCAGCCGCATCTTCGGCGCTCATCTCCTCGGCCAGCAGCATCATTTCGAGCGCTTTCGCCCGGCCCACCGATTGCGCGAGCATCCAGGTGGTCCCGGCATCCGGCACAAGGCCAATCCGCGCAAATGCACACAAAAGCTGCGCCGAACGCGCGGCAATCACGATATCGCCCGACAGGGCAAATCCCAGACCCGCGCCCGCCGCAATTCCATTGAGCGAAGTGACAATCGGAATATCGCTATCGGCCATCGCCCGCGCGGCGGGATCGTAGTACTTTTCAATCACAGCGCCCAGATCGCCGTCGCCTGCAAAAGACGGGTCAAGCCGCGCACCGGTGCAAAATGCCCGCCCCGTTCCGGTGATCACAATGCAGCGCGCGCCATCGTCGTGTGCCTGCGCAATAGCGGAGACCAGACCGGTGAGCATTGCGGGTGCAAGAGAATTCAGCTTGTCCGGCGCATTCAGCGTGATGCGCGCGATATTGTCCTCCACGCTGTATTGCAGTTCGTCGGTCCCGGTCGTCATGCGCTCATCTCCATGTTGTCCTGCTGCGATAGGCGTTCAAAGCGCACTTGGCGATGGCTTTGCCGCCGCAACGCTTGCACCAATGCCCGCAACATGATTTTAGCTGCGCAAACATTCATTCGAGCGGAGCAAAGCATCATGGCCTACGAAACGATCACCAGCGAAACGAAGGGCGCGGTCACGCTGATCACGCTGAACCGCCCCGATGCTCTCAATGCGCTCAACACTACAGTGCTGAACGAATTGCAGCAGGCTTTCGCCGCTTTCGAAGCCGACGATAGTCAGCATTGCGCAGTCGTTACCGGATCAGGCGAAAAGGCTTTTGCGGCAGGCGCAGACATCAAGGAAATGGTCGACAAGCAGGCCGCGGAATTCTTCCTCGAAGATTTCTTCTCCGGCTGGAACGACATGACTGCGCGCACCCGCAAGCCGTGGATCGCGGCGGTCAACGGTTTTGCGCTGGGCGGCGGGTGTGAGCTCGCCATGATGGCCGATTTCATTATCGCTTCCGAAAACGCGAAATTCGGACAGCCGGAAATCAAGCTGGGCGTTGCGCCCGGCATGGGCGGCAGCCAGCGCCTGACCCGCGCGGTGGGCAAATCCAAGGCGATGGACCTGTGCCTGACAGGCCGCATGATGGACGCCGCGGAGGCAGAGCGCGCAGGTCTTGTCGCTCGCATCGTGCCGCATGACGAGCTGATGACGGAAACGATGAAGGCCGCCGAAACCATCGCATCCATGCCGCCGATGGCCGCGATGGTGAACAAGGAGCTGGTCGATGCCGCGTTTGAAACAACGCTGGCACAGGGCCTGACGCACGAACGCCGCCTGTTCCAGATCCTGACCGCGACGCAGGACAAGTCAGAGGGCATGACAGCTTTTGTAGAAAAGCGCCCGGCGAACTGGAAAGGCCGGTAAGGCGGAACTGCCAGCGCTCGCGCGGCATTGATACAGCAAGAGCCCTCCAAGGGCCGGATATATTCAAGAGATAACGGGAGAAACGCACATGCGGCAGGTCGATCATTTCATTCAGGGCGGTTCAGGTTCCGGCGGAACAGGGCGCAGTCACAAGATCTGGAACCCTTCAACGGGCGAAGTGCAGGCCGAAGTCGCTTTGGGCGATGCGGCCTTGCTCGACCGTGCGATTGAAAACGCCAAAAAGGTGCAGCCCGAATGGGCGGCGACCAATCCGCAAAAGCGCGCCCGCGTGATGTTCAAGTTCAAGGAACTGATCGAAGCGAATATGCAGGATCTGGCAGAGCTGCTTTCGAGCGAGCATGGCAAGGTCGTGGATGATGCCAAGGGCGATGTGCAGCGCGGACTTGAAGTGATCGAATACGCCTGCGGCATTCCGCAGGTTCTGAAGGGCGAATATACCCAGGGCGCCGGTCCGGGCATCGACGTTTATTCCACGCGTCAGCCGCTTGGTATCGGGGCCGGCATTACGCCGTTCAACTTCCCTGCAATGATCCCGATGTGGATGTTCGGTATGGCGATTGCCGCTGGCAATGCGTTCATTCTGAAACCGTCGGAGCGTGATCCATCCGTGCCGGTGCGTCTCGCTGAACTGTTCCTTGAAGCTGGCGCGCCAGAGGGCCTGCTACAGGTCGTCCACGGCGACAAGGAAATGGTCGACGCGATCCTCGACCATCCCGATATTGCCGCGGTCAGCTTCGTCGGCAGCTCCGACATTGCACAATATATATACTCGCGCGGCACAGCCAATGCGAAGCGGGTGCAAGCCTTTGGCGGGGCGAAGAACCACGGCGTTGTGATGCCCGACGCCGATCTCGATCAGGTGGTAAACGACCTTGCAGGCGCCGCATTTGGCTCTGCTGGCGAACGCTGCATGGCGCTGCCTGTGGTGGTGCCGGTGGGCGAAGATACGGCAAATCGCCTGCGCGAAAAGCTGATCCCTGCGATCAATGCGCTGCGCATCGGTGTCTCCAACGATCCTGACGCGCATTACGGCCCTGTGGTAACGCCCGAACATAAGGCGCGCATCGAGGAGTGGATTACTACGGCGGAAAACGAAGGCGGCGAGATCGTAGTCGATGGTCGCGGGTTTTCGCTCCAAGGCCATGAGAAGGGCTTTTTCGTCGGCCCTACGCTGATCGACCATGTCACGCCCGATATGGAAAGTTACAAGGAAGAGATCTTCGGCCCCGTCCTCCAGATCGTGCGCGCCACGGACTTTGAGCATGCCCTGCGTCTTCCCAGCGAGCATCAATATGGCAATGGCGTCGCCATCTTCACCCGCAACGGTCACGCCGCGCGCGAATTTGCGCACCGGGTGAATGTCGGAATGGTCGGCATCAACGTGCCGATCCCTGTCCCGGTCGCCTATCACAGCTTCGGCGGCTGGAAGCGTTCGGGCTTTGGCGATATCGACCAGTACGGCACCGAAGGTCTGAAATTCTGGACCAAAACGAAGAAAGTCACCCAGCGCTGGCCCGATGGCGGCGGTGATGGCTCCAACGCGTTCGTCATTCCGACAATGGGCTGACGGTGCGCATGGCCCGCTGGCTCGCCTGCCTGCTGATCGCTGTGATGCTGTCCGCATGCGCAACGGCTCCACCTGCGTCACTTGGGCCGTCGCCAACGGACAAGCGTATCGCGCTGACATTCGACGATATCCCGCGCCATGCCGGTGCGTTCCTCGAACCCGATGAGCGCGCGTCCATGCTGCGGGATACCCTGCGCGATGCTGGTGTCGAGCAGGCCGCGTTCTTCATCAATCCCGGCAATTTGCATGAGCGGCCGGGAGGCCTCCAGAATATTCTGGATTATGCAGCAGCAGGGCATGTGCTGGCCAACCACACCAATACCCATCCCAACCTCAGCGATCTCACAGTCGCAGATTATGTTGCGAATATCGACGCCGCCGAAGCATGGCTTTCCCAGCTTGACGGCCACAGACCATGGTTTCGTTACCCCTTTCTCAACGAAGGGCGCGATGATGTTGTGAAACGCGACGCCGTGCGCGGGGCGCTGGCCGAGCGCGGCCTGAGCAATGGCTATGTCACTGTCGATGCAAGCGATTGGTTCTACGAGCAGGCTGCAATCGAGGCGCAGCGTGGTGGTCATACGATGGACATGGACGCCTTGCGTGATCTGTTCGTTGAAAGCCATGTCGAGGCTGCGGAGTTTTATGACGGGCTTGCCCGTCAGGCCATCGGGCGCTCGCCAGCGCATGTCATGTTGCTGCACGAGGCCGATGTAACGGTCATGTTTCTTGGCGATCTGATCGATGCGCTTGAGGCGCGCGGGTGGACGATCATTACAGCGGACGAAGCCTATGCCGATCCGTTCAGCCAGCTTGCTGCGACCTATGAAACGCCCTCTGCACAGGGCACGCTGACCGAACAGGTTGCATGGGAGCGCGGCCTGCCAGCACCGCGTTGGTATGCGCGAAACAATGTGGACCGCGCCCGCGAGGAGTTTGATCGGCGGGTTCTGCACATCGCGGCGGATTGACGCCGGCTAGCGTTCCGTCAGCCGCACCAATGCCATCCCGGCAAACATGGCCACCACGAATATTGCGGCACTGACAGGCTCAATCGCCAGCGCGGCAAAGCCCGGCCCGGGGCAGAGGCCTGCAACGCCCCAGCCAATGCCGAACAGGGCTGCACCGCCGATCAGCTTTGGGGTAAGTTCGCTTTTGGTTGGAATGTGAAAGTCGTCTTCGAAAATAGGACGCGCCATGCCGGGCACCAGGCGCCAGGCAATTGCCATTACCACCAACGCGCCGCCCATGACGAAGGCGAGCGACGGGTCCCAATCGCCGAACAGATCGAGGAAACCGCGGACCCGTGCCGGATTGGTCATGCCGCCGACGGTCAGGCCGGCGCCGAAAATTGTGCCCGATAGCAGCGCGATAAGTGGGCGCATATTCATTGCAGCACCTCCCAACCTGCCGCATTCATCAGCGCGACGGTGGCAATGCCGGTTGCCATGAAGACAAATGTTGCAACGATGGAGCGGGCCGATAGCCTGCTCATCCCGCACACCCCGTGGCCGCTGGTGCAACCGCTGCCCAGACGCGTGCCGATGCCGACGATTACGCCCGCGATGACGAGCGGCACTGGTCCTGCAAAGCTGGCCTCCACACCGCCGCTTGCCAGCATGACGAGAAATGCGCCGAGTGGCAGACCGATTACGAATGCAAATGCGCTTGCCCGGCTCATCCCGCTGCCGCCGAGGCCGGCAGCTTTCGCGGCAATGCCCGAAACCCCTGCGATGCGCCCAAGGCCAAGCAGCATGATCGCCGCTGCCAGACCGATTAATCCGCCGCCGATAAGGCCCTCAACGGGAGCTGCCTCAGGGAAGCCTGGAAGCGTGAAGCCAGGCAGTGTCATACCGCGTTCACCGGTATCTTGATGTAGCTCACACCGTTATCCTCGGGCTCTGGCAAGTGACCGCCGCGAATGTTCACCTGTACGCTTGGCAGGATCAGCGCGGGCATGGCCAGCTTTGCATCGCGCTCTGTGCGCATGGCAACGAATTGATCCTCCGTCACACCGTCATGGACATGGACATTGTGGTCCCGTTGCAGTTTCACCGTGCTTTCCCATGCAAATTCGTCGCGCCCGGGCGCCTTGTAATCATGGCACAGGAACAGCCGCGTTTCATCAGGCAAACGCAGCAGGCGGTGGATCGACTGGAATAGCTGCCGCGCATCGCCGCCCGGGAAATCTGTGCGGGCAGTGCCGAAATCGGGCATGAACATGGTGTCGCCGATGAAGGCCGCATCGCCGATGATGAAAGCCATGTCGGCGGGCGTGTGGCCTGGCACATGCAGCGCAATACCGTGCAGATTGCCGACGCGGAATGTCTCGCCATCAGGAACAGGTGATCGAATTGCGATCCGTCCCGCTCGAACTCGCTCCCGGCGTTGAACAGCTTTCCGAACACGTCCTGCACGCGGATGATTTCTGCGCCGATAGCGAGTTTCCCGCCCAGCTTTTCCTGCAGATACGGCGCTGCGGAGAGGTGATCGGCATGGGCGTGGGTTTCGATCAGCCAAGTGACGGTGAGGTTATTGGCCTCGAGATATTGGGCCACCCGGTCGGCGGACCCATGCGAGGTGCGCCCCGATGCCGCTTCGTAATCAAGCACAGAATCGATCACCGCCGCTTCCCGCGTCGCAGGGTCGCTGGCCACATAGGTGATGGTGTTGGTCGCTTCGTCAAAGAAGCCTGCGATGGTCGGGCGCAAGGCTTTGTCAGCCTGTGCCTGCGCGATCTGCGCGGCGGCTGCGGAAAGGGCGCTGTCGGTCACTGTTTCGGTCAACGGGTTTTCTCCTGTGCAGCAAGCATGGCGAGCAGCGCGAAACTGGCGAGCCAGTGGGAGCCCATGTAGTCGCCGTCTATCGCCTCTGCCGATGCCTCCATGTGGCGTGCTGCATTGCTGTCATCAAGACCGAGTGTGCGCCAGCACCACGCCCGCGTGAAATTCACTCCGTCCAGATGTGCGGCCTTGCCATCGGTGGGATCGCTGACCTGTGCGGGGGTTAAAAGCGCGCGCGGTTCGCCTTGTGGGAGATTGGGCAGGAAATGCCCGAACCACTCGGCAAAGCTCGCTGCGGGTAAGACCTGCTTCATAAGCGCGGCCTCTGTGAGAGTGGGCGAGAGAAATTCGTCGCCGCCCGGCTCCCAGCACTGCGCCGCGCGGTCCTCACTGAAATAGTGCTGCGCGGACTTCTCTATCAGCTCTGCCAATTCGGTATCGAACGCACGCGCCCATTCGAGGCTCAGGATAAGCGCAAAAGCCGTGTTGGCGTGCGCCCCGTGCCGGATCGGATGGCGAAGAATGCTGAGATAATCGCGCCAACCAGCAGCAAAATGATGCGCCAGCGGGGCGAGCCTTTCTGCCCAAGCATGGTCGCCGTGGCGGCTCGCCTCCAGATGGAGATATAGCAGCCACGCCCAGCCGTAGGGCCGCTCAAATCCGCGCGCCTCCGGCTTTTGCGCGTAGGCAAGTTCGGCGGCGAGATTGGCTGGCGACAGAGTTTCTTCCGCCAGCGCTGCAATCTGCGCTGCCTCGGGCAGATCGGGCATACAGGCGGCGGACTGTCAGCAGCGTCCACCAGCTATGCACGCAGCTGTGCCAGTCGAAACTGCCGAAGAAGGCGGGATGCAGAGCGCGCGGGCTGGCGACCGCTTCGGGGCCGGCCATCACATGATCGAGCTTGTTCGGATATTCCTGCCCCACATGCCCCAGCGCGGTGCGGGCAAAGCGGGATGCGGTAGCTTCATTCAGGATCATGACGCTTCTCCATATCCGCCGCCGCCCGGTGTGCGGATCACGACCACATCGCCCGCCTCGACATCTGCCGCGCCGGTCGCGCCCAGCGTGGTGATCGACCCGTCTGTATGTTCGACAAAAGTATCGCCAGGCTGCGCGTCGCCGCCGCCCGCAATCCCGCGCGGAGCGACTAGGCGGCGGTTGGCGAGGATTTGTGCGCGCATCGGTTCAAGGAAAGCAATGCGTCGTTCCACCCCCTCTCCGCCCCGATGACGGCCCTCTCCGCCCGAACCCGTACGGATGGAAAAGCTTTCCACCCGCACCGGCAGCCGCGTTTCCAGCACTTCGGGATCGGTCAGGCGGCTGTTGGTCATGTGGGTTTGTACAGCTGAAGTGCCGTCATGATCCGGCCCCGCGCCAGAGCCGCCGCAGATGGTTTCGTAATATTGCCGGGTCGCATCGCCGAAGGTGAAATTGTTCATCGTCCCTTGCGACGGGGCAAGCGCTCCGCAAGCGGCCAGCACGGCATCGGTGACCACCTGGCTCGTTTCCACATTCCCTGCGACGATGGCGGCGGGCGGGCACGGCGACAGCATGGAGCCTTCCGGAATGCGCAAGGTCACCGGCCGCAGGCAACCGTCGTTCAGCGGCACATCATCGTCCACCAGGCAGCGCAAAGCATAGAGCACTGCGGCGCGGGTTATGGCCGATGGTGCGTTGAAATTGTCCGGCAGTTGGGCGCTGGTGCCGGTGAAGTCGAACACGGCGGTGCGCGCGCTGCGGTCGATGGAGATGGTAACACAAACCTGCGCGCCATTGTCCATCGCATAGGTAAAGCTGCCTTCAGACAAATAGCCGAGCAGATGGCGCACGGCGGCCTCGCCATTGTCCATGACGTGGCCCATATAGGCTGACAACACTTTGCCGGAATGTTCCTGCGCGGCGGCACTGAGCAGATCCGCGCCGCGCGCACAGGCGGCAAGCTGGGCCTTGAGGTCGGAGATATTGCGGTCAGGCGCTCTGGCTGGATAGTCCCCCGAAGTGAGCAGCGCGCGCATCTCGTTTTCGCAAAAGCGCCCTTCATCCACCAGCAGCACATCGTCCAGCCGCACGCCTTCTTCGTCGATGGTCTTACTGTCGGGCGGCATGGAGCCGGGCGCTATCCCGCCGATGTCGGCATGGTGTCCGCGCGCCGCGACGAAGGCATCGGGCGTAGTGGTGGCATCGCTCCAGAACACCGGCACGATTACCGTCACATCGGGCAAGTGAGTGCCGCCGTGATAGGGATCGTTGACCACATAGGCATCCCCGCGCCGTATGCCGCGATCGGTGCCTGATCGGTTTTCAATCACCCGCCTGATGCTTGCGCCCATACTTCCCAGATGCACCGGGATATGCGGCGCATTGGCGATCAGCGCGCCTGCCGCATCGAACAGGGCGCAGGAGAAATCGAGCCGTTCCTTGATATTGACCGAACTGGCCGTGGCTTCCAGCACCACGCCCATTTCCTCTGCAATGGCCATGAACGCATTGTTGAAAATGGCGAGGCGGACGGGATCGACCGCCGTGCCCGCAGCGGGTGCGCGTTCACGTGGGGCCTTGCGAGTGAGGACGAGAGTGCCTTCGCTTGCGCGTTCGGCTGTCCACCCCTCTTCCAGAACGGTCGTGGAGCCGGATGCGGGAATGATCGCGGGGCCGGTAATGATTTCGCCGGACGGCAGATAATCGGCCGCAAAATCGCCAAGCCCGCCGCTGGACCCTTGGGCTTCAACGCTCAAGGCCTCCAGAATGATCGGCGCGGTCTCGTCAGACCAGCCGAAGCGGCGGCGGTGTTCGGCACGGAAAGCGCTACCCGCATCATCGCCCAGCGGCATGTCGATCGCGGTATCGCTGCCATCGAAGCGCAGCCGCATCCGCGGGGTCAATGTGATACGGTCCGCTGCGATCTCTTGTGCCAACAAGTCGCCGCGAGCCTGTTCTTCAAGCTTATCGAGAGCAGCCGAGAAATCATCCTCCAGCGGCCGCACCACGCCAGCTTCCCGTATGGCGACGATCGGGGCAAGGCCGATGCCGTAGGCGCTCAGCATTCCGGCAAGCGGGTGGATGAGCACGGTGTCCATGCCCAGTTCGTCCGCCACGCGGCACGCGAATTGTCCGCCCGCTCCGCCAAAACAGGCCATCGCATGGGTGGTGATATCGTGACCGCGCGCGGTGCTGATCTTGCGGATGGCATTAGCCATTTCATCGACCGCAAGCGCAAGAAAACCCTCCGCCAGATCGTGCAGTGCCATGGGTTCGGGCAAGTGGGCTGCGACCTCTTCCAACCGCGCTGCCGCAGCCTCTGGGTCGAGCGGCTGGTCGCCTCCCGGTCCGAACACATGCGGGAACTCAGCTGCGTCAATGCGGCCCAGCACAAGGTTGCAATCGGTCACCGTCAGCGGGCCGCCCTTGCGGTAGCAGGCAGGGCCGGGGTCCGCGCCCGCGCTTTCCGGACCGACCCGCAATCGCGATCCGTCGAACCGGCAGATCGAACCGCCGCCTGCCGCCACCGTATGCACCTGCATCATCGGTGCAGCGATGCGCACGCCAGCCACCACGCTGTCTCCGGTGCGTTCATACTCGCCTGCAAAATGGCACACATCGGTGCTGGTGCCGCCCATGTCGAAACCGATCAGCCGTGTGTGACCAAGGCGCTGCGCCGTTTCCGCCATGCCCACCACGCCGCCTGCCGGACCGGAAAGCACCGCGTCCTTGCCGCGAAAGGCGTGCGCATCGGCCAGCCCGCCGTTGGACTGCATGAACCGTAAAGCGCCGTGATCGGGCAACGCTTGCGCCAATTGCTCGACATAATCCCTGATCACAGGCGACAGATAGGCATCCGCCACGCTGGTATCCCCGCGCGGCACCAGTCGGATCAGCGGTGAAACTTCATGGCTGACGCTGACCTGCGTAAAGCCCAGCTCGCGCGCGATCCGGGCCAGCCGCGCCTCATGATCGGTGAAGGTCCAGCCATGCATCAGCACAATCGCAAGCGCATCGACGCCCTGTTCACGCAGCATCCCCAGGTCGCGGCGGGCGGCGTCTTCATCCAGCGGCACCAGCACTTCTCCGTCGGCGCCAACGCGCTCGGAGATTTCCACCACGTGCCGCTCCAACCGTTCCGGCAGCACGATATGCCGGGCAAAAATGTCGGGCCGCGACTGGTTGCCAATGCGCAGCGCGTCACGGTGTCCTGCCGTAATCGCCAGCGCGACTTCGGCCCCCTGCCGCTCCAGCAAAGCATTGGTCGCGATGGTCGTGCCGATGCGCAGTTCCGCGATTGGCGCGTCCCCGTGTTCTGCCAAGATGCGCCGCACAGCCTCGCTCGCGGCATCGGGATATTGATCCGGATTGCTCGATAGCAGCTTCGTGGTCACCAGCCGCCCGTCAGGAAGCTGCGCCACGACATCGGTGAAAGTGCCGCCGCGATCGATCGCGAACCGGAAGGTCTTGTTCATGCACCGCAGCGTAGAAGCCGCGCGTCGCCGCGTCGAGCCGGCAGGTGCACCCTGTTTGGACGGTGGCGGCTTGCAAAAATGCCAGATTCGCTCCAACCGTTGGGTTGGGCTGCACACGCAGGGGATGGGATGAATAAGGAATTGGATCTGTATCCGAAGACCGGACGGTTTCTGGAAGGCCGCCTTCGCGATGCGTTGAGCGAAGAGGAAAAAGCGACGGTTGAATCGCTGGTAGAGGAAACGACAGAATTCGAATCGCCCGAGACAATTCTGGAACGCGGCGCCCTCTGCAACCGGTCCACCATGCTGATCGAAGGATTTGTCCTGCGCACGATCAATTCGGGCGAAAAGCGTTACGTCGTCGGCGTACAGGTGCCCGGAGACTTTGTTGACCTTCACGCCTTTGCATTGAAACGGCTGGACCATGATCTGGTGACGATCGGCAAGGCCAAGGTCGGCTTTACGACGCATGACCGGATCAAGGATGTCATGTCGGACAACCCTCACCTTGCGCGGCTTTTGTGGTTCTCGACCTTGCTGGATGCGGCGATCCACCGCGAATGGATCATGAAGCTGGAGCAATTGCGCGCGCCCAAGCGGGTGGCGCATGTTTTCTGCGAAATCTGGCAGCGGCTCGATTTTGTCGGATTGGGGCGCGAAGGCGGCGTTGATACGCCGCTGATCCAGCAGGATCTGGCCGAAATGTGCGGCACCACGGCAATCCACATGAACCGCGCTCTGGCCCAGCTGCGCAAGGAAGGTCTGGCAGATTTCAAACGCGGGCGGATCGATGTGCCGGATCGCAAGCGGTTGGAAAAATATGCCACGTTCGATCCTGCCTATCTTTATGGTGAAGGCGTGCTGGGTATGCGCGGCGAACTCAGTTTGAGCACGCCCTGAAGCGGGCCCCGGGTCACTAACCGATGGCTGATGGCGCTTACACTGCAACACGCAAACGTCTGAACTGGAAACTGATCATTCTGATCGGTTTGCTGCATGTGGCCGCATTGGCCGGGCTTGCGCGGCTGCTCGCGCCCGAATTCACCGCCAGCGTGATCGAAACCGCGACCTCTGTCGTGACCGTTACAGTGCGCACTTACGAAGAGCCCGAGGTAGAGCCGAGCATCGCGCCGCCAGAGCCTGATGAAGGCGCAGCGGGGGAGGAAGGGCGCAAGGCCACGCCGCGCGCTGTTACCGCGCCGCCGCAGCCGTTGCCGCGACCTTCACCAGCGCCAAGGGCATCCTCTACCGGAACGGCCAACCAGTCCGGTGCGCGGGAGCAGGGCGAGGGCACCGGTGCGGGCGGCACCGGCGATGGTACGGGCAGCGGGCGGAGCGGTTCAGGCAGGGGCGGTATCGCGGTCACTCGGCCCACTGTTCGATCAGGCCAGATTGACGCGGCGCGCGATTTTCCGATCCCCGAAGGCGGGCGGCAGGTTCGTTATGGAACGTCCGTGACAGTCGCATTTACAGTCGGCGTTGACGGGCGCGCATCGAACTGTTCGGTAAGCGCTCCCGGCCCAGACCCGGAAACAAACGCGCTTGTCTGTCCGCTGGTGATCGAACGGATACGCTTCAATCCTGCGACGGATGCAAACGGCGATCCTGTGCCGGCCCGTTATGGCTGGCGGCAGGATTTCCGGGCGCAGTAGTCTTGTTGTCGTCACACGCCTCTTGCAGTGGGCACGCGAATTGCACAGGGACTTGCCCATGAACAAAATCCATCCTGTCATCATGTGCGGCGGCAGCGGCACCCGTTTGTGGCCGCGCAGCCGCAAGACTATGCCAAAGCCATTCCTCCCGCTGGTTGGTGATGCGACCCTGTTTGAAGAGACGCTGGCGCGGTGCAGCGATGCGGCGCAATTCGCCGCGCCCACCATCGTGACGGGCACCGCGCATCTTGGCCATGTGGAGGCGCAGCTTGGTGGAAGCGAAGCGCGCATCGTGGTCGAGCCGGAGGCGAAGAATACTGCCGCCGCTATCGCGCTTGCCGCATGGCTCCTGCCCGATGATGCGGTGATGCTGGTGTGCCCGAGCGACCATCACATTGGCGATGTGCCGGCCTTCCGCGCCGCTGCCGCCGCTGCGGCATCTTTGGCAATGGAAGACCGGATGGTTGCCTTTGGCATCACGCCGACACAGCCTGAAACCGGCTACGGCTACATCCTTCGCGGAGACAGAGCTGACAGGCGGCTTTGCTGTCGAGCGTTTCGTCGAAAAGCCAGATCTGGCGCGCGCGACAGAGTTCCTCGCCCATGGCGGTTACAGCTGGAACGGCGGCATTTTTGCCTTCCGTGCCGGTGCTTTCAAGGCTGAACTGACACGCCACCGTCCAGCGATTGCCGATGCGGTAGCCCGCTCTGTGGATGAAGGGCGCGAGGATGGCGCGCGGTTCCACCCGGCGGCTGCATCATTTGGCGAAATCGCCTCGGAATCGGTCGATTATGCCGTGATGGAAGAAACAGACCGCGCCGCGATGGTGCCCGTTTCGATGGGCTGGTCCGATATCGGCAGCTGGCAATCCCTGCGCGATGCACGGCCCGCCGACGCGGACGGCAACCGCGTGAAAGGCAAGGCCGATCTGATCGATTGCGAAGGCGTGCTGGTGGAAACCGACGGCCCGCGGGTCTCCGCGATTGGCCTGAAAGATGTGGCGATCGTGATTGACGGTGACGACGTGCTTGTCACCACCATGGCGGGCACGCAAAAGGTCGGCCAATTGCCCGGCGCTGCAAAGCAATAGGGCTGGTGCAATGGACCTGTTAGCGCCCGTAGCCGGCACGATGCTTGCTCAGACGATCCAGCTCGCCCTTGCGCCGGTCTTCGTGCTGGTCGCCATCGGTAACATCATCTCGACGCTCACCCAGCGGCTGGGCCGGGTGGTAGATCGCAGCCGCGAATTGCAGGAACGCCACGGCGCGACCAAGAATATGGAGCACGATATAATCGTGCGCGAAATCCGTTCACTGGATAAACGGATCGCCCTGATCGGCGCGGCGATGCGGTTGCTGGTGATGGCGAGTATTGCCATTGGGCTGACCGTAGTGATGCTGTTCGTGGGAGAATTTGCCCATATCGGACTGAATCCGGTTGCTGCCGGCTTGTTTATCACCGCCATCGGACTGCTGATGTGGGCGCTGGTGCTGTTCCTGCGGGAAACACAGCTTGCAACAGAGGCGCTGCGAATTCCGGAAGAATTCCTGGAAAAGGACCGCGATCTATAAAGCGCGCTGCCTGATGGCTTAGCTGCGCGGCGGCCCCAGCAGTTTCTGCCCGCCCTGGCGGATTGCGCCTTCGACGATGGGTTTCAGGAAGCCAAGCGCGGGCGGCATTTCCATATGAAACAGAACCTGATCGTCATGGATGTCGATATGACCGGTGATCATCTGGCCCATCGCGTTGATCGACATGCCCATGCGGTCTTCGCTTGGCCAGTTTGTCTGCACATCGGCCATGCCGCCGGGAATGGCGTCTGCGATTTCGTGGCTGCTGGCGTGAAGGCGGCGGCGCACTTCTTCGCGGCCCAGCTGGTGGGGGATAGCGATTTCCATCAGCTCTTGCTCTTTTCTCGGTTGAAATCGGGCAGCGGCACGCCGGAGCCTTCTTCGGTCAGCGGGACCCCGTTGTCTTTCAGCGCGGGTGCATCGCCGGAGGGCAGGCCGTCGGCATCGCCATATTTGTAATCGAGGTAGCGGCTGCGGATTGCCAGATCATCCAGCGATCCTTCGGCCAGCTGCCGCGTCACGTGGTCGATTTCCTTGCTGATCTTGCCCAGGCTTTCCGCAAGCTGTTTGTCAGGCGTGGACCCGGCGCGTTCTTCGCCGCGCAGATGGGCCGGAATGCGCTGATACCCTTCCACCGTTTCGGGCAGGTATTCGCCCACCAGCTTGCGCACCTCCTGCGCAGCGGGATGGGCGGGATCGACATGCTGCAACTGCTTGCCCAGCGCATCCAGCTGCACGCCCAGATCGTCCACCAGCTTCACGGCGGGCGCGGGCAGCGCGGCGCGCTGGTGTTCCAGCCACAATTCGGTGCGCGCGACCAATTGCTTGGCATCCTGCGTGCGCGAGAGATCGGCCCGCTTGGGGGTTTTGACCTTGGGGAAATTGGCGAAGATGAAGGCCGCAATCGCGATGGAAAACGCCGCCGCCATTATACCGGCAAAGCCGATGCCGTTCAAAATGAGCCCGGCGACACTGAATGCCGCGAAGATCGCCAGTACCGCCACGCCGAAATAGCCTGCCCGTTTGAGCAGGTTCTTTGTCTTGATCTGCTTCGACCCGCGTCCAATGGAAGCACGTTCCAGCCGGTGCCGACCGCCGGTCTGGTTGTCACGCAGCACGGCGCGGCTTTCGGCCAGGATGCGGTCGCTTTGCTGGGTCAGATCGTCCGGCATCAGCCCTCCAGGCTCAGCAGCCCGCTGTCATTCACTTGCTTTGCCGCCTGTGCCTGCCCTTCGGCACGGGCGATGTAGCCTTTGGATTTCTCGACTTCGACCGAAAGCACATCCACTGTCTGCTTCATGGAATCGAGTGCGCGCAGCTTGAATGTGTCGACCTCGTCCATGGTGTCATAGATATTCTGGAACGCGCGTTGCAGCGTTTCCATCGGGATCGTGCTGCTGGCGGCCTGTTCGTGGATTTGCGCAGTATTGGACCGCAGCAATTCGCCGGTGGAATCGATGATGCCGGCGGTGGTCTGGTTGAGCGCGGTGATCTGGCCCAGAACCAGCTTCTGGTTTGTCATCGCCTGCGCCACGGTCACAGCGGTGCGCAGTGCGCCCACAGTGGTGGTGCTGGCGCGGTCCACGCCTTTGACCAGTTCCACATTGTTCTTCTTGACCAGATCGAGCGCGAGATAGCCCTGCACCGACACGGCCATTTGCGTGAGCAAATCCTGCGTGCGCTGGCGCACGTAGAACAGCGCGGTTTCGCGGATGGCCTTGGCCTTTTCCGGATCGCTGGAATCCAGCTCTGCGGCCTTTTCCTCAAGCTCTCCATCAAGCGCCTTGGCGATCAGGATCATCTGTTCCAGATTGCCCATGGCTTCCCACAGCTTCTGGCGCTCTACATCGATGGCGGCATTGTCCATCATCAGTTCGTCCTTGCCGCTGGAAAGGCGGGCGAGGATCGACTGGATGTGGCCCTGTGCGCTGGTGTAGCTGTCGAAATAGTTCTTCAGCTTGTTGCCGAACGGAATGATGCCGAACAGCTTGCGCCCGCGCATCTTGCCTTTGCGGCCCGGATCGAGGTCTTCCACTGTACGGCGCAATTCCGCCAGATCGGTGCCGACGCCGGATTCCTGATCCATCGCGCGCACGGGGCGATCGAGGAAGCGGTTGGACATCTGGCTGGCCGCCATGATTTCCTTGCGGCCCATATTGGTGATCTGGTCCACCTTCTTGCCGAAATCGGGCGAATTGGAATCCAGCGCGATCAGTTCATTGACGAAACCATCGACCTTTTCCTGCAAGGCAGTGCGCTTCTCCTCGCTGACAGGAACAAGCCCGGCGGCCTTTTCAGGCGCAACGGCAGGAACCGGATCGGGCGGAGTAAGCTCCAGATCAATCTCGGTTTTGGTGGCGGTTTCGTTGCTCGTGGCCATTGCGGCGATTTTCCCTTCCTGCCCGTTCAAACTGTCATACAGTGCCCACTGTATTAGTGATACAAGACACGTTATTCAAGTTGCAGGCTCTCAAACCTTTGTGCCCGCAGAGTTTCCGCGATAATGGGTAGCAATGCAAACACCAAACGCAAGCACGGCAGGCCCAGCGGAAGATGGCGAGCGACGTGCAGACCACGAACCGGTCAAGACAGGCTTCGACAAGGTCCTTTCCAGCCTGAGCGGTTGGTGGGCAAGGGATGTCACCAGCACCGTCGACCAGGTCGCCGTGATAGAAAAACGCCGCGCCGAATGTGCGCTGTCCGCCCGTTATTTGCTGATGACCTGCATGTCGGCGGGCATCGCCATCCTCGGCCTGCTGCAGGGATCGGCTGCAGTGGTGATCGGGGCGATGTTGCTCAGCCCGCTGATGGACCCGATCATGGGCGTCGGATTTGCGCTGGCCATCGGCGATTTCCGGTGGCTAAGGCAATCGGCCAAGTCGCTGGCGATAGGGGTGCTGTGCGCCATCCTGTTTTGCGCGGTGATCGTGTTTTTCTCGCCCTTGCAGACGATTACGTCGGAAATCGCGTCGCGAACACGGCCAAGCCTTTTCGATCTTGGCGTGGCCATCTTCTCCTCGGTCGCGGGCGCTTATGCAATGATCCGCGGGCGGGAGGGCACGATCGTGGGCGTTGCCATCGCCACCGCTTTGATGCCGCCGCTGGCCGTGGTCGGCTTTGGCCTGGCGACGATGAACGGTACGGTGTTCTGGGGCTCCCTGTTCCTGTTCATCACCAACTTGACCGCGATTGCGTTGACCGCAACGGCGATGGCCCGCGGGTATGGTTTCAGCACCAGCCTTTCCGAAAAGCAGACACAATTGCAGGCCTTCCTGATATTCGGAGCCTTCGTGCTGCTGGCGATCCCGCTGTTCCTGTCGCTGCGGCAGATCGTCTGGGAGACGAATGCCACCCGCCAGATCAACACCGTGGTCGAGGACGTATTCAGCGGGCGGGCGCGCATTTCGCAGATCGAGACAAATTACGAAAGCGAGCCAATCAAGGTCACTGCCACAGTGCTGACGCCCGAAATCATTGGCGAGGCTGAAGGAGAGGCGCGCGCTGCGATGACGCGCCGCCTGCGCCGCGATGTCGAAGTGTCGTTGACGCAGGTGCGCGTCGGCACCAGCCAGGATGCCGCCGAAGAGGCGCAGCTTGCATCGGCCCGTGCGCAGGAAGCCGAAGCGACCGAGCGAGCGGAAGATCTGGCAGACCGGCTGGCACTGCTGGCCGGTGTACCGGTGAGCGACGTCACGATCGACCGGCAGCGCCGCCGCGCCCTGGTGACCGCAAGACCGCTGGACGGTGCAACGATGGCAACTTACGCAGAGCTGGAACGGCGGATCGATTCGACAGAGCCTGAGTGGGATATCCGCTTCACGCCCCCGCTGCGGCCGCTTCCCGACATCCAGTTCAATGGCGAGGAACTGACCGCAGAAGGCCGCAGCGCGCTTAATCTGGCAATCTGGGCGCAGGAGCGTGTCGGAGTGCCTCTGCGACTGACCGGGCCGGAGGGATCCGTGTCCAGCCTGCGCGCAATTCTTGCAACCGGCGAAAAGACCATGAATACGCGAACAACCGGCGCCGGATTTGGCACCGTTACCGTAAGTTGGACCGTAGAGGAGTAACGCCGTGCAGAGCGAAATTACCGTATTGGCACTGTCGGGCGTGCTCATGCTCGTCCACATTTTTGCCGCCACCCATTACAAGACCAAGCAATACGGACTTGAATGGAACATGGGTGCGCGTGATGAGAACACCGAACCACTGAACGACATTGCCGGCCGGCTGGACCGGGCGCGCGGCAATTTCCTCGAAACCCTGCCGCTGGCGATCATTGTCCTGTTCGGTGTGGTTCTGGCGGGCAAGGCGACGGAGCTTACAGCCATTGCTGCATGGGTGTGGCTGGGCGCACGGCTGGTTTATCTGCCGCTATACTGGACCGGCGTACCCAAGGTGCGCACCTACGTCTGGGCGGTCAGCCTGCTCGCGCTGCTGTATGTACTGGGCGTGATACTGCTGGGCTGACGCCTTTACGCCGCCAGATCCAGCGGCGCGATTTCCCCGGACAGATACAGCTTCTTCGCCTTTGCCCGGCTCAGTTTGCCGGAACTTGTGCGGGGCAGGGTGCGCGGCGGGATTAGTTCGACGACGCAGTTCATGCCGGTAACGGCGCGGACCTTGTCGGCTATCTGGTTGCGCAGTTTGATACGCTCTTCCGGGTCGGACACGCGGCAATGCACCAGCACGGCGGGCGCTTCCTCGCCATTGGCGGTTTCAACCGAGAAGGCGGCGATATCGCCGTGATTGAAGCCGGGCAATTGTTCCACCGCCCATTCGATATCCTGCGGCCAGTGGTTCTTGCCGTTGATGATGATCATGTCTTTCGCGCGGCCGACGATGAACAGATATCCGTTCGCCATGTAGCCCATGTCACCTGTGTCGAGCCAGCCGCCGATCAGGCAGTCCTCGGTCGCGGCTTCATCGCGGAAGTAGGAATGCATGACGCTGGGGCCGCGGCACCAGACCTTGCCGATCTGGTGATCACCCCGGATATCATCGTTCTCGCCGCGAATTTCGACGTCCATGTCCGGCAGCGGTTTGCCGCAATTCACGATGGCGCGGTAGCGGGCGGGGCGGGAGAGATCACGCGGGGTGCCCGACAGTCGTTCTTCTTCGACCAGTTCCACGCGGATACCTTCGCCCGGCGGCATCACGGTGACGGCCAGCGTGGCTTCGGCAAGGCCGTAGGACGGGGTGAAGGCGCTCGCCTTGAAACCGGCGTCGGCAAAGGCGTTCACGAATTGCTGCATAACGTCGGGCCGGATCATGTCCGCGCCATTGCCCGCCAGTCGCCAGCGCGACAGGTCGAACCGGTCCGCCACATGGCTCTGGCTGGAAATGCGGCGGGCGCAAATGTCATAGCCGAAGGTGGGCGAATAGCTCATCGAATTGCCTTTATTCCGGCTGATGAGGTCCAGCCAGGCAAGGGGACGGCGCGCGAAATGTTCGGTCTTCAGGTAATCGGCGCTCACCTGATTGCCGATCATGGACAGGAAACACCCGACCAGGCCCATGTCGTGATAGAACGGCAGCCAGCTGACCCCGCGATCGTCCTTGCCGATATCCATCGTGGTCGCATGACCATACAGATTGTGCAGCAGGGCGCGGTGGGTGACGGCAACGCCGGTGGGAAAGCGGGTGGAGCCGCTGGAATATTGCAAATAGCAGATGTCTTCGGGATCGGCTTCGGGCAGATCGATTTCCGGCGCCTCTAGCGCGGAAAATTCATCCCAGTCCATTCCGGTGCAGCCCTGGTTCTTGGCCGCCACTGACGCCATTTCACCGATTTCTGCCGGGTAGAGCAGTAATTTCGGGTCGCTGCTGGAAAGCTGCACGCCCAATTGTTCGATATAGCTGTCCTTGCCGCCAAAGGTGGTCGGCAGCGGCAAAGGCACGGGCCACGCCCCTGCATAAACGCAGGCGCAGAACATCGCGGTGAATTCCGGACTGGTTTCCGCGATCAGCGCAATCCGGTCATCCTTCTTCACGCCCATGGCTATCAGTCGGCGCGCGTTTTGCAGCGCATCGTCGCGCATTTCCGAAAAGGGATAAACCCGCTCCAGCTCGGCGCGCGGATCGTAGAAGTTCAGCCCCTTTTCACTGCGGGCGGCGTAATCGATCGCTTCGTTGAACGTAGCGAAATCGGATCGCCTGCGCGGAAGCGGGCAATCATTGGGTGTGGGTGTAAGTTCGGTCATGCTGTGATGCTGGACCCTCATTGCAGCGCGCTCTTGTGGCGCTTCCCGTATCCAAAAAGCGGCGCCAGAGTATTCCGACACCGCCACATTCCTTTCCCATTTGAAGGGAAGTGTGGCACGAATAAGGCCGCGAAGGCCCCAATGACCAGCAAAGATTACTCATCCCGGCGCGTAAAAAGACCGCCCAAACCGCTTTCTGCCCCCGCGCTGGAGGAATTGGCACTGGCCTATGTGGCGCGTTTCGCCACCAGTTCGGCCAAGCTGCAGCGGTATCTGGAGCGAAAATTGCGGGAGCGCGGCTGGGATTCAGAAGATCCCGATGATGCTCCGGACCTGCCGGCGCTGGTCGCGCGGTTTCTGGAAAAAGGCTACGTCGATGACGAGGCCTACGCCCGAATGCGCTCTGCCGACCTGCTGCGCCGCGGATACGGCGCGAACCGGGTGCGCCAGGCGCTGGGCGAGGCGGGTATTGCAGAACCCTTGCGCGAAAAGATGCAGCCGGACGAGGCAGGAAAACGCCGGGCCGCACTGCATCTTGCGCGAAAACGCCGTTTCGGCCCATTCAGCCGCGAACCGGTTGCGCCGGATAAACGCGAAAAACAGATTGCAGCCATGCTGCGCGCAGGCCACACATTCGGCCACGCCCGCGCTGTAATGGATGCGCGCGATGAAACCCGCGTGCAGGAATGGCTCGCCGAAGCAGAAGAATGGTCAGAGGAAACAGATGATGACGATTTTGCCTAAACTGGCGCGGCTGCCAATGGCGGCCCTGATGCTGGCGGTCGCCGCCTGTTCCCCGCAGGCTGCAGAGCAGGTGCCGCAGCAGACGTCTGCAGCGTCCGCCACGGTCGATCCCGAGTCGGGGCTGGAGGTCATTCCCGTCACTGTCACGACGTCCACCGGCACCCACACTTTTCAGGCAGAAGTGGCCGCGACGCGCGAACAGCAGAACCGCGGCATGATGTTCCGCAACGAAATGGGCGCGGACGAGGCGATGCTGTTTCCGTACGAGCAACCGGACATGCTCAGCTTCTGGATGCGCAACACGGTTCTGCCGCTGGATATCATCTTCATCGACGAAGACCGGAAGGTCATCAACATTGCGGACGGCATCCCCTACAACGAGGAAAGCGTCTTTTCGGACCGAGAAGCCATCGCCGTGCTGGAACTGATTGGCGGACGATCCGAAGAACTTGGCATTGCGCCCGGCGACAGCGTCGAATGGTGATGCTTGCCGGCAGTGCGCTCTGCAACGGCCACAGACCTAATGCTTGGCGACCACGTTCAATCCCGCTAATGGCGCAGGCATGAGCATTCTCGGCAAGATTTTCACCTGGTGGGACGGTGCCACCATCGGCACATCCCTGTGGTCCGCGCGCAATGGCGAACATGTCGGCACCGATGCGCAGGGCAACCGCTATTTCCGTTCAAAGAAGGTGAAGGACGGCCAGCGGGAGCGGCGCTGGGTGATGTATGACGGCGCCAATGATTCCAGCCGCGTACCGCCCGAATGGCACGGCTGGCTGCATGGTTCATTCGACGATCTGCCGGAAAGCAACCTGCCGCCTGCGAAGATCTGGGAAGTGGATTACACGCCCAACGCAACCGGCACCGATTCGCGCTATCTTCCTGCCGGAGCGCTGGAGCGCGGCGGCAAGCGTGCAAAGGCGCGCGGCGATTACGAAGCGTGGACGCCCGACGCGTGATCAGCCTGCGCGCCGCCTGTGCCGGTGCAATGCCGGCGGCCATGTTGCTGGCGCTTTCCGCTTGCGGGGATGAGCAGGTGCGCGCTCCCGAAGCCGAAGAAACCGAAATCCCCGAAGAATTGCAGACCGCCGATGCTCCGCCGACCATGGCGGCAGAGGTCGAAGGCGTGGGCACGCCGATGGATGAGCGCCTCGCCACGATCGGCCTGGTGAACAAGCGCAACAATGAAACCCGCGATATCGAAATGTACCCGGGCGAAGCGCGGCGCATCGATGATGTGATTATCCGCCTGTCAGCTTGCGAGCGCACAGCGCCGTGGGAAGAATTGCAGCAAACCGGCGCATTTGTGCAGGTCATCGTCAACGAACGACGCGCTGACGACGACGAGGCAAGATGGTACGGCGTGTTTTCCGGCTGGCTGTTCAAGGAATCGCCCAGCCTGAACGTCGTCGAGCATCCGGTTTACGATGTCTGGCTGAAAGACTGCGCGATGAGCTTCCCTGGAGAGGAGGCGGCATCTGCCCCTGCGGAAGCTTCCGATTCCTGACGGATTGCGGCCAGCGCCTCCGGCAGTGACAAGCGGGGCGGTTTTTCCGCCGCCTGGGCCAGCAATTCCTGATAGGATTCGCGGGTAATTTCCACCGCTCCAAGCGATGCCAGATGCTCTGTCATGAACTGGCAATCGAGCAGCACATACCCCGCCCGCCGCATCAGCACGACCAGCCACGCCAGCGCCACCTTGCTGGCATTATCGGTGCGCGTGAACATGCTTTCGCCGCAGAAAACCCGGTCGAAAGCAACGCCGTACAATCCGCCGACCAGTTCGCCATCCTGCCAGCATTCCACCGAATGCGCATGACCGTGGCGGTGCAAATTGCGATAGCTCGCATCGACAGTGCCGCTGATCCACGTATCGGAATGGTCGCTGCGCGGCTGGGCGCAGGCATCGATCACGGCGGAAAAATCGCCGTCCACCCGCACTTCGAATCGATCGGATTTCAGAACTTTTGCCAGCGACCGCGAACAGCGGAACCCATCGAGCGGCAAAATGGCGCGGTTGCGCGGTTCGACCCAGAACACTTCCTCGTCATCGCGCGAATCGGCCATCGGGAAAACGCCGCTGCGATAGGCGAGCAGCAGCACTTCGGGCGGGATGATCTTGGGAACAGCTGGTTTGTTGGGCGGCGCGTGCATCGGTGCAGTATAGCATGGGCGATCAATGTCGTCGCTTGCCATTGCGGCGAACGCGTTATAGAGGCGCGGCTGCCTGCAGGGGTGTAGCTCAGTTGGTAGAGCGTCGGTCTCCAAAACCGAAGGCCCACGGTTCGAGTCCGTGCACCCCTGCCATCTTGTTTGAGATCACGCATCCGCGCGATCATCCTCGGCGCTGTTCCCTCCATTCGGCCTACGCCTTCATTTCGGGGAGCCTGCGGGCGGCCAGTCGGCCTTTGTCGGGAGCTTGTCGCTCCCGAGTATCTACCCCAATTCTCTAGGCAGCACTGAACTCGTTGCCGAGCAGGCAACGACAGAGCGCGAACGCGCGACCGCAGGTGTCCCGCAGCGTAGCGTAGGGAGCGGCGCCGAGGATGGCACGACCGGATGGACGGGCTGAAACAAACAATCATATCCCCTCAACCAAAATGCGCTAACACGCCTGTAATGCGCGAGCCTTTCCTCAATCACATTCGCAACGCCGATTGGCTGAACCCCGCCCGTGTGCGCGGTTATGCGGTGATCCTCGGTCTCGCCAGTCTGGCGCTGCTGGCCAATTCCTTCCTGAAAGCGATGGGCGCGGACGGCACGGATTTCCTCGCCTTCTGGGGCGCAGGGCATGTCGCCATCGCAGGCGATCCGGCGGCGGCATATGACCTTGCCGTGCAAGAACGTGTGCAGACCGCCACGGGCAGTGAAGGGTGGTTTGCCTTCGTCAATCCGCCGCCATTCCTGTTTGTCGCTGCACCTTTCGGGGCGCTCCCGTTTCCTGCCGCGTGGATTGCATGGGTCGCACTAACTTTCGCCGCGTGGAGCTGGGCGAGCATTCGCGCGGTCCCGCGCCTGTGGCCGCTGGTGCTGGTCTTTCCGGGGGCATTGCTCGCCGCTGGCCATGCGCAATTGGGGCTGCTGACCGGCGCGCTGCTGGTGGGGGGCGCGGTGTTGCTGGACAAGCGGCCTGCCGCCGCCGGATTGTTGCTCGGCGCGCTGATCATCAAGCCCCATCTGGCGCTGCTGGTCCCCTTCTGGCTTGCCGGAGCGGGCAAATGGCGCGCATTTCTGGCGGCGGGGACGAGCGCAATTGGGCTTGTCCTGCTGTCCTGGGCGGTATTCGGCACGCAGACGCTGGCCGCCTATACCACCAGCTGGGATGTCAGCGCGCTGATCATGCAGAGCGACGACACGGAGTTCTATTTGCGCATGGCCACGCCCTACAGCCAGCTGCGCCTGTTCGCGCCGACAGGATTTGCGCTCGCCGTCAATCTGGCTAGCGCGCTGGCCATGATGGCGGCGGCGTTCATGGCGTGGCGGCGGATGGGCCGCGATGCTCTTGCCAGCGGCGCGCTGGTGCTGGCCGCAACGGCGCTCGCCTCGCCCTATCTGTTCAATTACGATCTGCCGTTCCTGATCCTGCCGCTGCTGTGGCTGGTGCGCGAAGGATTGCAGCAGGGCTTTCGCCCGTTTGAGAAGCTGCTGCTCGTCGTGCTGTATTTCGCGCCCTACGCCACCAGGGCGGCTGCGCTTCCGCTTGGCGCGAACCTCATGCCGCTGGCGTCTATTGCGCTGGTCTGGCTGGTCTGGTCGCGCGGCGGCGCTGCCAAAAAACCATCCTAAACACGTTCCCGCAGGAGCGGCGGGGGAACCCAACAAGCCTACGCGACTTGTCTATCGCAGGACGGGGCAGCAACAGGGTTTTCAAAATGAGGAAGATATTCCGCACTGGCCGGTCTGACGGTTGGAACAATCCGAAGCCTTATTCAGACACCAGCCTTCGCATGATGACGCACGGCAAGATCCATCCCATGGAAGAGCCGAGCTTTCTCGACCGGCTCCTCGGACGCGCCTGATACTGGAGTGAACTGGCCTTGCCCGCGAAAAGGGGCGGGGCCGGGTTCGCCTGCTGGCTTACCCGAAACCTCGCCCCGATTTCCCGCGCTCTCTAATACTCTTCCGGTTCTTCGGGAGTATCGGCCAGATGCGTTGGCCCGGCATCCTTTTCGCCCCGCGCCAGCTTGAACACCACACCTGACAGCAGCAGCAGCGCCAGCAAGTTCGGCAGCGCCATCGCAGCGTTGGAAATGTCGCCCATCCGCCAGACCAGGGTCAGGTCGAGTGTGGAGCCGAGGTAGATGACTACGCACCACAGTACGCGCCAGATCATGTGCAGCACCTTCTCGCCCGCACGGGTGGAGCCCGGCGTACGATCGTAAATGAAGGTGATTGCCCGTTCCCCGTAATAGCTCCACGTCAGCAGCGTGGTGAACACGAACAGGATCAGCGCGACACTTGCGATCAGCGTACCCAGCGGGACGCTGAATATCTCAAACGGGAAGGCTGCGGCAAAGGCGCCGCTGGTCATGGCGAAGCCTTCAAGGTCCGAATTCCACGCATGGATCACGGTTTCGCCGCCTGCCGTGAAATTGCCTTCGACTGTCAACATGACCAGCGCTGTCATGGTGCAGATTACGATTGTATCGATGAACGTGCCCAGCATCGCCATGCGGCCTTGCTGCTGCGGATCGTTTGTCTGCGCGACAGCATGAGCGATCGGGGTAGAGCCTTGGCCCGCCTCGTTGGAGAACAGTCCGCGCGCCACACCGGCACGGATGGCCAGCATGATCGCCGCGCCAGCAAAACCGCCGGTAGCGGCCTGCGGGTTGAACGCGCCGTTAAAGATCAGGCTGAAGGTTTCGGGCAGATCCTGGAAGTTCAGGATCAGCGCGATCACGGCCATGATGATGTAGGCGCCCGCCATGAACGGAATGATCTTTTCCGCCACGCCGCCGATTGATTTGATGCCGCCGATGATGACGATGAAGACCAGGATCGCAGTCACAAGGCCGCCGACCCATTCCTCGATACCGAACAGTTCGTTCATGCCGTCCGCGATGGCGTTGGCCTGAATGGAATTGCCCGTTACCAGCGCGCTGAACAGCGTGCCGATACAGAAAACGATGGCGAGCCAAGTCCATTTCTTGCCCAGGCCCATCATGATGTAGGTCATCGGGCCGCCGCGATAGACGCCGTCCGATGTCTTTTCGCGGTAACGAATGGCCAGCGAACCTTCGGCAAAGGCAAGCGCCATGCCGATCAGCGCCGTGATCCACATCCAGAAGATCGCCCCTGGTCCGCCAAGGGAAATTGCGGTTGCGACACCGGCCAGGTTTCCTGTGCCGACTTGCCCTGAAAGCGCCGTGGAAAGGGCTGCGAACGGCGAAATCTCGCCTGATCCTTGGCTCTTGCGGCCAGCAAACAGGCCTTTGAAGGCACTGCCCAATTTGACGATCGGGTAAAAGCGCAGACCGATCATGATCCACATGCCGATGCCCAGCAGGATCAGCGTCATCGGCGGGATCGGCTGGCCGTTTATGGAAAGCCACGACAGCGCCTCCCCGTTCCACGTACCGCCCCAGATGAAATCCGAAACATTGGTAACTCTGTCGACCAGGCTGACCGGTGCGTCTTGTGCTGCCACGTAGTGACCCCTTATGTGGTTTTCTTCCCCGAAGGCAGGGTTGCTAAAGGGCCAAAGCGCCGCTGCAAAGCCCCCATTTCGCATTCGGGTGAGAATTGTCGGCCTTTCCTGGGGAGCAAATGGCCGCGCGCAGCACTTGCCAAGAGGCGAGCACGGCCCTAAATACCCCCTCGTCTTCCGACATCGGATAATCGCCAAGCCCCTCCCGGACCTAGCCCGGGGCGGCCCGGAGACCTACCCGTTACCCGGTCGGCGAGACGAGTGAAATTATTCAGGCGAGCACACAGGCAATGGCCGAACCAACAACGAATGCGCCAGTAAAGAAGAAGACCAGTCCGGGCGAATTCGTCCGTCAGGTCCGCTCCGAAACCTCCAAGGTTGTCTGGCCGACATGGCCCGAAACCGTGCGAACGGCGATTTTCGTGGGCATCATGGTGGTGTTCCTGTCGCTGTTTTTCCTGGGCGTCGATTCGTTCTTCGGCTGGGTTGTTCGCAGCTTGCTCGAACTGCTTTGACGCGGTGATTTAACCCGCCCGCCGAAATTCAGGCCGGGCCGTACGGATTTTTTGAGGGAAGAAGAGACAACAATGGCTGCCCGCTGGTACATCATCCACGCATATTCCGGTTTCGAGAACAAGGTACGCGAAGCGATCCTGTCCGAAGCCGAACGTCTCGGTCTTTCCGAAGGTGTCGAAGAGGTCGAAGTGCCGACCGAAACCATCACGGAAATCAAGCGCGGCAAGAAGGTTCAGGTCGAACGCAAGTTCATGCCCGGATACGTGCTGGCAAAGCTGAACATGACGGATGACGTGTATCACCTCGTGAAAAACACGCCCAAGGTCACCGGCTTCCTCGGTTCAGGCGCCAAGCCGCAGGCGATCAGCGAAAAAGAAGCTGCGCGCTATTTCGGCGGTGTCGAAGAGGCCAAGTCTGCACCGAAGAAAGACATCAGCGTCGATTACGAAATCGGCGATCAGGTCAAGGTGCTGGAAGGCCCGTTCGCCAGCTTCAACGGCGAAGTCGAGGAACTCGATTTCGACAAGGCGAAGGTCAAGGTCAGCGTTTCGATCTTCGGCCGCGCAACGCCGGTGGAACTCGATTTCGATCAGGTCGAACTGGTCAAGTAAACAGATGTGCGGGCGGGATTATTCCCGCCCCATCTGTTCCCGCTCTGCCGCCAGCCGGGCCACACGGTCCGCCAGCGCCGCGTCAATTGCTTCGCGGTCCCACCAATTGCCGCCGACCATTGCGCCCAGCGGTTCACGCAAGATCTCCAGATCGTCATGCGGGTCAGCGCGCAGCATTATCAAATCGGCACGTGCTCCCGGCGCAATCACACCCATGCGTCCTTCCATCCCCATGAACCGTGCTGCATCGACAGTTGCGATGCGCAGAATTTCGGCGTTGGTGAAGCCCGCTTCCGCAAAGCCGCGCAGCTCATCATGTATGGCATAGCCGGGCGTGACGAAGGGATTGGGCCCGTCGCTGCCGATCAGCACGCCGGCGCCTGCATCATATAACGTTCGCGTGAAGGCACCTTTTTCGCGCAATTGCGCCTCGTAATACGGGATGTTGTCCGCATATTGTCCCGCGCTCTGCGCCCAGTAATCAGCCCATGCCGGCAGATAAATCGCCTCTGGACGTGCGAAATAGGCGTCCGGATCGGCTGAATATAGCCGTCCGTAAGTGATTGCGAAGGTCGGCACGTTCCATGTGCCAGCCGCAAGTGTGGCGTCCACCAGCCCGGCGAATTTGTCCCGGTCCGCATTGGCCCACATCATCGGCCATGGGCGGCGCGCGTCGGTGGTGAAATTATCGCGCACCAACGCCCGCGCATATCCATCCAGATGTTCGATGGAATCGACTTCCAGAGCGAGCACTTCCTGCACGCTCATCGCATCGGGCACGTGGGTGAAAATGCGCATTCCCTGCCGGCGCGCTTCTTCGGCAGCGGCGCGGTAGGTGTCGGCGGGCAGGCCGCTGTAAAGCTTCACCGCGTCAAAGCCGGACCGGCCCTGTGACCGGACTGCGCCCACCGCTTCCGGTATGCTCTGCACACGGATGAAGAAATCGTCCGGCGAAGCCTCTCCCCAATCGATGATCGGGCCGCTGGTGGCCACTCGCGGGGCGAGCAGCGCGCCATCGCGGGCCGCCTGATCGCGCCGCACGGTCTGCACACTGCCGGTCAGATTGCGCACGAAAGTGGTGCTGTTCGCCAGATACAGGACGCCCATGTCGTCCGCATAATAATGGACATGCATGTCGGCGATGCCGGGCATCAGCACAGCGCCACCGCCTGCGATCACTTGCCCCTCAAACCCGGCGGGCAGCGGCCCTTTGCCAACCGCCACGATCAAACCATCATCCACGATCACATGGCCGCCATGAAAAGTGCCGCTTTCGGTCATCGTGATTATGGTCACGTTGTCGAAGGCTGTGGCATCATCCTGCGCGGCGGCAGGACCGGCCATGGACAGCGAAAGCAGGGCAGCGAGGGTCAGCAGTGATCGCATGGAAACGCTCCGTTCGATTGAGTCACGCGGAGGCTACCCTTGCGATTGAAAACCCATCCGATTTTCTGCCAATCGACACTCAGCGCCGGTGAACAGCCAATCGCCTCGCTATCAACTCGATGCCTCGCGCAGAGCCCGTGTGCCGGAGCGGCTGGTTACCAATGTGCTTCCGCCGAGCAGGTGCAGCGTCGTGCGGCCATTGCCTGCCGGTTCGGTCCGCGTAACCGCGCCAACGCGCACGATGTGGGACCGGTGCGCGCGAAAGAACAGGCCGTCCGGCAGCCGCTGCTCGAATTCCGCCAGCGAGGTCGTGGACATGATGGTGCGGCCGGTCAGATGCAGTTCGCAGTAATCGCCCGCGCCGGAAATGCGCACGATCTCGCCATGCTCCACTGCGTGATGTTCATTCCCGTCTTTGACCAGCAGGCCTTCGGGGACGGCGGGGCGCGGTGCCGGGCCAGCCTCCTGCGCTGTACGCAACCGGAGCGACAGGTGGAGTGAGAGGCTGGCGAGCGCGATCACCGCATACAATGTCATACCCTGAAACATCTGCCATACCAGCGCGATGGGCACGAAGGGGCGCACGGCGAAGCCATCCTGCACCCAGTTTCCGGGCAAATCGCGCAGCACGATGATGCCCAGATACCATGCAAATGCGAAGGTCAGCGCCAGCGGCAATTGCAATGCAAGGACCACCGCCAGCCGGCGCGGCCAGACTTGCGCATTCAGCAATGCGTGCGTCCCGAATGCGAGCGGAATGATCGGCGCTGTGTTGTAAGTCGCCCGCCACAATTGTTCGCCAATCCCGCCCGGGCGGGTCAGCGAAAACACGGCAAGATAGATCACGAAGAGTGCTGCAATGCCGAGCCATCCGAACTGCGCGCCTGTCAGCGGGCCAGGCTGCTGTTTGCTCTCACTAATCGACGAATGCTGCACCGGTTTGCCATGTCCTTTGCATCAATGTGATTGAGCGCCGCGCAATGGGCAAGCGCGAAAAACGCGTGTGTAGATCGCAGGCGGGCCGGATCTATGCTTCAGGGTACCGGGATCCATCCTGTCTTGCTTGCATAGGCCAGGCTCATCATGATCACGTCCACGCTGGCATGGGCGATAATCACCGCCCAAAGATTGCCGCGCTGCATGATCCGCACCCAGCCCAGCAGGAGGCCGATTGCGGCGGTCAGGATCATCCCGGCAAGCCCTTGGTAGGCGTGCGGCAGGCCGAACAAAATCGCCTGCACCGCCAGCACAAGCCACACGCGGCCGCGCAGTCCGCCCAGCCGTTCCAACCGGTCCATCAGAAAGCCGCGCCACAGCAGTTCTTCGCCGACCCCGGCGGCAAGGATTGCGACGCCGATGACCCAGATGGCGAACATCAGCGGGCTTTCGGTCACAAGATCGAGCACGAAGCTGGCGTCTGGCGCGGGCAGTCCCGCAGCCTGCAGCAAGGCGGCTCCTACTGTGAAGATCAGTATGGAACCTACGGTCGCCATCGCGGCCAAGCCAAGCACCTTGCTCCAGCTAGCGGGAGTGGACAGGTCCCACGCCTCTGCCACGCGGCCTTCGCGGCGCAGCCACACCCAGCACAGTAACAGGGCGAGAGCCATGCTGACCATCACGGTCAACGCGACCTCCAATGAGGTGAACTGGGGATCGGTCACGCCTGCGGAAACCTGCGTAATCATGGAGGGGACCAGCGGCAGGGTACTGCCGATGAAATAGACGATCACCACGCTTACCAATTGGGCGATAAACAGCGGCCAGCCGATGGAAGCCTTGGCGGTCAGCGCGACTGGAGGGGGCGCATCCGCGACGGATATGGCGGGGGTATTCATCGTTTGCTCGTCCTGTGTTGCGCTGCCCGCAATCAGCTTTCGGCGCAGGATATCTGCGATGCAAGGGCCCCAACGCGGTTTCCTACAGTCGATATCCTGATCAATAGGTCGGTTAATTCCCCGGCGCCGCATTGCCAATTTTTCAGGCAAATGTGTCACCCTGGTAAACGGAGCAAAAAACGATTTAGAAACAGATGGATATGCTCTTTCAGGCAGGGTGACAGGGTGTAACCTTTGTCACCCTCTTTCAGCTTTGCACGATTGCTTGATTTTCCGCCGCTTTGCCTCTATCTGCCCGGCTCCCAACAAACAGTTCGGGAATCCACGCGGGAGAAGGGCAATCGCGCTTCGCTAGACCGCTTAACATGAGCCCTGGTGTCAAACCCGGGGCAACAGTGCGAAAAAGGAGGCCATCATGGCCAAGAAAATTGACGGCTATATCAGCCTTCAGGTGCCTGCCGGCGCAGCCAATCCGTCACCCCCTATCGGCCCGGCTCTGGGTCAACGCGGCGTGAACATCATGGAATTCTGCAAGGCGTTCAACGCTGCCACGCAGGACATGGAAAAGAACGCTCCGATCCCGACGAAGATCACGGTCTTTGCGGACAAGTCGTTCACATTCGTCACCAAGACGCCGCCTGCCAGCTTCCTGATCAAGAAGGCGATGAAGATCAAATCCGGTTCGAAAGAGCCCGGCAAGGATATCATCGGCTCCATCAAGACCAGCCAGCTTGCCGAAATTGCCGAGACCAAGATGAAGGATCTCAACGCAAACGACATCGACCAGGCGACAAAGATCATCGCCGGTTCCGCCCGTTCGATGGGCATCGAAGTGGTGGAGGGCTGATCCAATGGCAAAAATGACCAAGAAGCAGAAAGTTGTGGCGCAGCTCGATAACGAAAAGCTGTACACTTTCGACGAAGCTCTGTCGGTTCTTCGCGAGCACAAGGCCAAGTTTGACGAAACCGTCGAAGTTGCCATGAACCTCGGCGTTGATCCGCGCCATGCGGACCAGATGGTTCGCGGCATGGTGTCGCTGCCTTCGGGCACCGGCAAGGACGTGAAGGTTGCAGTGTTTGCCCGCGGCGAAAACGCCGAAAAGGCAACTGCTGCCGGCGCCGACAAGGTTGGCGCTGAAGACCTGATGGAAGACATGCAGAACGGCAATCTCGATTATGACCGCGTGATCGCCACGCCGGACATGATGGGCGTTGTCGGCCGTCTCGGTAAGGTTCTGGGTCCCAAGGGCCTGATGCCGAACCCGAAGCTGGGCACTGTCACTCCCAACGTGGAACAGGCTGTAAAGGACGCCAAGGGCGGCCAGGTTGAATTCCGTGTTGAGAAGCAGGGCATCATCCACTCCGGCATCGGCAAGATGTCGTTCAAGGATGCCGACATCAAGGCAAACTTCAAGGCGATCACCGACGCAATCGTGCGCGCCAAGCCGACGGGATCGAAGGGCAAATATGTCCGCAAGATCGCGCTGACCAGCACGATGGGCCCGGGCCTGAAGATCGACCTTGCAGAGGTCGAAGGCGCTTAACTGGCGAAGCGGTAGCGCAGAGATAATGCGCTCAAGTAGCGAAGCGGTAGCGCAGAGAAAATCCGCTGTCCTACAGACATTGAACAGGCGAAAGGGCCGGGGAAGCGATTCTCCGGCCCTTTCTCATTCCGCAGTCTAATTGGCATTAGCGACCGCCGCGCCGCCAAATACCCGGTGGCTCGCCTCACGAATGATGGCCATGTTGCCTCTGGGATCAGCAGGCAGTGCCAGAAAAGAAGCGGGGCAGCCGTCCGACAGGCATCCGGCATCTGCGCGGCCTTTGAGTAGCGCGGGCGTATCGCGCACCGCGATATTGAGCAGGTCGGTGCCCGACAAGGCGCCAATGCGCTCCCAGTAAATCGCCTCGTCCAGTGCGGTCATGTCAATGAGGTCGGAACCGAGGACCAGCCGCACACCGGCGCTGTGCATTTGCGCAATCCGCGCGGCATGGGCCCGTTCGATCCGCTGCGATTGGTCGGCATCCATCTGGTATTCGGCAGGGACGTAAGCCTCCATCAACGCCAGCCGGCCGAAAGTGGGCGCAATCGCCGCGCCGCTTTGCGCCAGTCGCTCGACAAGCGCTGCATTGTAAGGCTCAAACGGACCTGCATATTGCGGCGCGTGCGCCAGCAGAGACACGTCGGCATCCAGGGCAAGAGCCAGATCGCCCTCGGTTTCAATGTGAATGACCAGCGGCAATTCAGCCGCCCGCGCCCGCTCTGCCAAGGCTAGCAGAGTCGGCTCGTCTACCGCGCGGGGGTCTTCGCGGGTTCCGGCAGCAGAACCGAACAGGATGACTTTCACAAAATCAGGATCTGCCGCCAGATAGTCCGCCCAAACAGCATCGAGATCAGCCGGATTGGCAATAGCGAAATAGCGTTTGCCCTCTCCGTTTTCGGCATAGCGGACGCGAAGCTTCTCCTCTGGCGAAAGTGACCACCATTGCACGCCCTGCAATTGTGCCTCGATGTAAGGGATGGCGTGCGCGCCGGGCGCCGTGAAGGCGGGTCCGGCGAAAGAAACGGCAGGCCGATGCTGCCTTGCCAATGCCTCTCGCGCTGCAGGAAGCTGTTCCGATTCCGCGCCGAGGTTCCAGATGTAAAGCACACCGTCGTTCACGAAATCCGCGGTCAGCTGCGCCAGATAATCGGGCAGGTCAAAATTGTGGACATGCGCATCGCCAAGGGGCGGAATGACATAGGCGCCGCCAAGGTCGACGCTGCGGGTAGGCTCCCCACCCTGCGCCACAAACACGCCGTCCTGTACTGTTCGATCACCCGGGACGAAATCGGTCCCATCCCACCAAAGGGCATTGGTGTAGAGCGTGGACGCAATTGCCGCTTGTGGAAGCCATGCGGCTAGCGACACCAGCAGGACGGCAAGAATTCTCATGATGCATTACTCCGTTCTATCTCTTGGCCCTGCTTTTCCAGATGGCCAATCGCGTGCAGGCATTCGAAGCGGACGAAAGGATCGCATTCCAGCGCGATGAATGAGGCCTCGAAGCCGGTTCGTAATCGTCCGATCGCGCGCCCCGGGAAGATCGAGGGCCCGGTATCCAGCCAGAACCCGAGAAGCGCGCGATCATCCATCACGTCAAGAAAGCGGAGGAATTCCGCCTCGTCGAAAGTGGAGCGGCCCTGATCGGTTGCGATGCTCAGCCTAACCCCTGCGTCCAGCAAGGCCCGCAAATTTGTGCGGTGAAGCTGCGCGTACCTATCGAACGGAGCGCCCGGATCGCGCCAGGCGTCCCCTACATCGGCAACGATTATGCTGGTGGTTTGCACGGCAATATCGCCTTGAGCGAGGGCCTGCGCTATTTGCGGCGATATAACAAAGGCCTCGCGCGGCATGTCGCCCCAGTTGTATCCAGGCAGATGCGCCACTTCATCCACCCCGATTGCCGCGGCCGTCGCCAGATCGCCAGCGGTCCAGATATGCGCCGTAACCCGAAGCCCGCTGGCATGGGCAAGCGCAACAGCGCGGCGGGCCACCGGGATTGTCAGGCTCTGCTGGTTCTCTCCGGTACTGTCGCCAAGGATGATCTTGATGAAATCCGGATTGCCCGCGAGAATGCTTGGCCAGCGAGCTTCGAGCTGCGCGATAGTGTCGAGCTCGAAAAAGGCAACGCCGTCCAGCGCCTCCGGATCGAGTCCGTAGAGCGAGGCCAGCCTGCGATAGAGCGGGACGGGATGGCTGCCGGTCCCGGTCAGCGCGCCGTGAGAGAACGCGACGTCCAGCGTGCCGGGCTGTTCCCAATAGGGCCGGTTGCGCCTTGCGACATCGCCAACATTTGAGGGGTTGCGGAAATAGAAGATGCCTTGTTGCACCAGACTTGCGGCAACCTCCTGCGTCCATTCGCCTTCGACGGTGTGGTTGTGCCCTTCGGCCAGCGGCGGAATCAGATATTGCCCGGCCAGGTCGACAGTCCTGTCCACCCGCACCATTGGCCCATCCACAAACACACCGGCAATGGCATAGCGCGTCTCACGGACCCAGCGTTCGCCATCGCCGTCCCGCTGTAGCCATGAACCGTTCGTGTAGGCGACACTGCCAGCATCAGGGTTCGTCCTCGGCGCGCGCTCAGTCTCTTGCGGCGGCAAGGATTCCGACTGGGCTGCTGCCATTCCGGAGGCCAGATTGGCTGCAAGAAAAACAATGAATACAAACCATGCGGGGGCAATCGGGAGAAAGCGGCTTTTCATCATCCCACGGGATTTGCCGCAAACTGCCGAAAAGCGGCCAGAATTTCCTTAAACGGACGTTTTGAGCGGGCGAATGGCCAACGGTGTTAGAGCACCAGCTGCCGCAGTGCTTTAGCACCTGCTCGGCTGGCATCGACAGAGTCGCCATTTTCCAGATGCACCGTCATGCGGCCATTGCCCGCAGGCTCTGTTCGGACAATCCTGCGCGAATTGACGATGGTGGAGCGATGGATGCGCACGAAACCGGCTGGCAATTGCGCCTCCAGATGGGTGAGCGAACTGCGAACCAGCCGCCGCGTCGTTAACTCGACGATTTCGCTGTAATCGTCCTGCGCCCGGATTTGTACGATCTGGTCAGGTTCAAACCGCATCAACGTGTCGCCATCGCGCACCAGCATTGCCGGTGCGTCGGGAGCAGCGGCGGCGGAATCCTGTTCAGCGGGGTTAAGCGCTCCCGGGCCGTAGCGGGATAGATATGCGAGCGGCGCGATGGCGAAATAGAGGGCAATGCCCTGAAATATCTGCCACGGGAAAGCGGGGCCTTGGAATGGCGCGATCGCCGCACCGGTAAAGATCGATCCAGCGGCCCATCCCATCGCGGTGATGACCGTCACATACCATGTGATGGAATAGACCGGCGCGAGCAGGACGTGTCCCGCGAGTTGAAATGCGGGGGGCAGGCGAAAAAGCATCGTTTGAAGCAACCGCGCGAACGCTACGCCCACAAGGAATGCGGCTGTAGTATTTACCAGCGAGTTGATGATGAGAGCTGCAGAAAATTTAGGATCGCTTATCGCGAAAACCGAAAGGTAGCCGAGATTGAGCGTGAGACAGCACACAGCCCAAGGCAGAATAAAGGGATATGCCCGAAGCAAGGCAAGCACACGGCTTTTGCCCGGTTCGGCCGGTATGTTCGTATTTGGAGTTATTCCGGGAGGAGCCACCTTGTGTTACTCAAATTCCGCCGGGAGTGAAATCATGGCCTTCCTCGCCCAGCGCTTCGGATAGCGTATCGACCGCGCTTTGCAGGACTTCAGCGCTGGTCGAACGGATAACGAAATTGGCACCGATGCGGCCTTCGCGGAAGAAGGGATAACTGCCGATCTGGCAGTCGTCATGCGCAGCTTCGACTTCGCGCAAAATGTCCGCCACTTCGCTTTCGGCGGTCCAGCAGCCAACCGTTTCGCTCAGCAACGGCGCTCCGCCTTCCAGCGTACCGGTCAGCCCGTCCAGCATTTGCGCTGTGATGTGCGGAACACCGGCCATCAGGAAGACGTTTCCGTGGCGAATGCCGGGTGCGCCGGACATGCGATTGGGAATCAGATCCGCGCCTTCTGGCACGCGCGCCATGCGCAGCCGTGCTTCTGTCAGCCCGCCAGCTTTATCGGCGTAATAGTCTTCCAGCATCGCGCGCGCTTTGGGGTGCACGACCACTTTAACGCCCAGCGCCGCGGCGACGGCATCAACTGTGATGTCATCATGGGTCGGGCCAATACCTCCGGTAGTGAAGAGATAATCATGCGCGGTTCGAAGCGGGTTCACGGCGTCAGCGATAGCGCCCATGTCATCGGACACGACCCGCACTTCTGACAGGCGAATACCCTGCACCTGCAACCAGCGGGCGACCTGCGCGATGTTCTTGTCCTGCGTTCGGCCTGACAGGATTTCATCGCCAATCACTACCAGCGCGGCGGTCCATACCTTGTCTGAAACGCTCATCGAAGCTGGCTCATTCTGCGGCAATGGCCTGATGGTCCGCTTCTTCCGGTCTTTCCGCTTCTGACGAGGCGGCAGCGTTCACGGCATAAAAGCGCAGCACACCGTCACGCACTGGGCGCTGACGGAAATCCCTTATGTCAGCGAGGTAATCATGCTTCAGAGACCACGGACGATCCGGCCCGACCTTGGGCATCAAATCCTTCGCGCGCTGGAGATAGCCGGACGAATAATCCCACGGTGCGACTGTCTCCGGCTCATCTTCTTTCGCAAGCTGCGCTACGGCCACATTTGCACCCGTCTTGGTCATGTCGTTCAGCACGTCGCAGGCGTAGCGGGCGTTGGCATCGGCCCGCAAAGTCCAGCTGGCATTGAGATAGCCGAACACGAAGCTGAGGTTGGGCATGTTGGAAAACATGGTGCCGCGATAGAAATAGTGATCGGTGAAATCGACCGGCTTGCCGTCCATCGAAACCTGCACTTTGCCCGCCAGCACCAGCCGAAGCCCGGTGGCGGTTACAACGATGTCGGCAGGTAAATGCTTGCCCGACTTCAGCTTCACGCCGCCTGCGTCGAAGCCTTCGATATGATCGGTAACGATATGCGCCTTGCCCTTGCGCATGGCCTTGAACAGGTCCCCATCGGGCACCAGGCACAGGCGCTGCTCCCACGGATTGTAGGGCGGTTCGAAGTCCTTGGGATTGTAGAGTTCGCCCAGCGATCCTCGCACCATTCCGCGCAGCTTGTCCGCCAGTTTTTGCGGATTGCGGCGCGACAGGCTGAAGATGTAATCGCGGAAGAGGATATTTTTGCGGCGGGTAAGCCAGTAAGCGACCTTTTCAGGGAACCAGCGTCGAAAGCGATGATCCCACTTATCCTGCCGCGGCCCTTTGCCCATCCATGTCGGCGTGCGCTGGAGCATGGTAACGCTTGCCGCGTCGTCAGCCATTGCGGGCACCATCGTGATCGCCGTTGCGCCCGATCCGATGATGACAACGTTCTTGCCCGTGTAATCCAGATCTTCGGGCCAGAACTGCGGATGGATCACCTGCCCGCCAAAGGCATCGATGCCGGGAATCTGCGGATCATGCGGATTGTCGTAATCGTAATAGCCGCTGCCGAAATACAGCCAGCGCGCGGTGATGACGCTTTCCTTGCCATCCTTGCTGCGCGACGTGATCGTCCAGCAGGCCGTGTTGCTATCCCAGTCGGCGCTCAGAACTTCCTCGCCGAACCGCATATGTTCGCGGATGCCGCGTTCATCGACAACGCGGTTCAGATATTCGAGGATCGCAGGGCCATCGGCAATCGCGTCATCATGCTTCCACGGCTCGAAGATGAAGCCGAGCGTGTGCATGTCGCTGTCTGAGCGCACACCGGGATAGCGGAACAAATCCCAAGTACCGCCCAGCTGGTCCCGGCGGTCCAGAATGGTGTAGCTGCGATCCGGGCACAGCATTTCCATGTGGCCCGCCATGGAGATGCCGGACAGGCCCGCCCCGATGATAAGAACGTCCGTATCGGGCTGATGTGTTTGCTGGGTCATGGCCATGGTCATAGACGGGGGTACCTAATTGGGTGTCGATCCTGAAGCGGTAAACATAGAGCGTGCAGGCGCATCGGCATAGTCGTTACTGACACCTTTGTCGGCATCGAGGGCGGCGCGCGCGGCCTGCACCGTGTTTGCCAGGAGACAGGCGATAGTCATGGGGCCAACGCCGCCGGGCACCGGAGTTACGGCACGCGCGTGCTGGACTTCGTCAAAGGCGATGTCGCCGACCAGCTTCGTCTTGCCGTCTTCCCCAGTCTCTCGCGTGATGCCGACATCGATCAGCACCGCGCCATCTTTCACCCAGTGACCGCGCACCAGCCGAGGCGCACCTGCTGCCGCAACGATGACATCGGCCTGACGGCAAATGTCGGCAAGGCCTTCGGTATGGATATGGGTGACGGTGACGGTGGCCTCTGCATCCAAAAGCAAATTGGCAACAGGCTTTCCGACGATATTGGACTTGCCGATCACCACCACGTTCACGCCGGTCAAATCGTCGATCACAGTGCCGATCAGCTTCATGATGCCCAATGGTGTGCAGGGCACTATGCCGCCGGTACCGGTTGAAAGCCGCCCGACATTGACCGGGTGAAACCCGTCCACATCTTTCTCTGGCGCGATGGACCGGAGCACTTCCCTTGCATCGATGTGTTCAGGCAGCGGAACCTGGCATAGTATGCCGTGGACCTCGGGGTCGGCGTTGAGGCGTGCGATCAGTGTCAGCAGCGCATTCTGCGATGTGCTGGCGGGAAGGCGGTGCTCGCTCGACCTGATGCCTACGGCCTCGCACGCCGCCATCTTGCGCCGCACGTAAACTTCGCTTGCAGGGTCGTCGCCCACCAGAATAACAGTCAGGCCCGGCGCAGGGTGGCCTTCCGCAACCATGGCTTCAACCTGCGCTTTCGTGGTTTCGTCCAGCTGACGCGCAATGGCGCGGCCGTCGATAATGTCAGCCATTGTGCAGTACCCTGTTCACGCGTTTCGAGAATTCGTCGGCCAACTATAGGCAACCGCCCGCCGCATTCCCACCCCCGCGCACGCCCTTTTGCTTGCCTATCGCCAGCAAGCTGCTGCAAGCTGGCGGAATGATCAAACATCTCCTGTCTTTTCTCGTCGCCCTCTTCGCCTTGAGCCTGCCCGCTGCAGCGCAGGATCTGGAGGGGACCTGGGCCATGCAAATCGATGATGCAGCGATTTTCGTATTCTCACTGGAGCAAGATGAGGATGGCAGCTGGCGCGGCACCTGGCTGCGTCCGGCGCGGTTTCAGGGCAATGGTGTGATCTTCTCGCAATTGAGAGGGTCGGAGGAAGTTGTCACCACCAATGCGGCGATGGAGGGCGAAGTTCTGGTCATGCGCTTTGCTCCGACACGCCCGGAAGGGTCGGTCGATGTTCTGCAATTTCGATTGACCGGCGAATATCAGGCAGAGATGACCTATATGGAGACCGGGCTGGAGCCTTATCCCTTGGTGCGCGTCGCGGCTGGCACCGAGCTTGGACCATTCTCCGATGACCGCATTTATGACCGTGACAATGCGGTATCGCTGGGCGACTATGACCCCGCCGCTGAAGTCGAGACAGAAGTGGCGGCCAGCGAGCCGCGTGCGGACGAGTTCGAAACAATCGAGGATACAGCAGCGCAATCCGCCGATGACGAGGGGGAAGGCATATCCGAAAACTTCCTCGATGGTCTGGATGATCCGGCGTTGCCAACTAACGAAGCCCCGGAGGCGGCAGTGCCTGCTGCGTCATCTGCGCTTGCACGCGCCTGTGCCGATCTCGACCGCGACCGCTTGCCGACTGGCGCGGAGCTGGATGACATTTGGGGCGATGATTTCGATTCCATCGGGACGGGCCTTGAAATCCGTGAATACCGGATGGCCAATGGCGATATCGCTCGAATTACTTTTCTCGGGGAAAGTATTTACGTGAATTCGTGCGGGCCCGCTTGATAACGCCTAAGCTTTATTCCGGTGATCTTTGCTTTGCAGGCTCCGTCTGGAACCGGGGCGAAGTGCCTGCTTCTACGCGGTCGGGCGCGTTCTATGCAGCAGAAGCCGTGCTTTTTTCAGCCATTTGAAGGTTAACGGCATGGGGTCTCGGAGTGCCCTTCTGCGGAGCCTTCAGGCTCGGGTTATGAGGCCACTCGCCTGAGGGCCCGGTGGCAATCATCACGAAAACTATCTGATCAACTGGCACCGAGTGTCACCGCGTAAGCTCGCGAGAGGGGTAATGAATCTCGGGCAAAATTTAGACAATCTTAACTCTGTCGTTTCAAGAACAGGTAACCAAAGGTGAAAGCAGAGCCTTAATTCGCATGGGTCCATAGAGCGCCATAACTTAGGCGTAATGCCGTTTTGTTTAGGAACTTGAAGTGACAGCGCGAACATTCTTCTCACGGCTACGTGATGACACAGGCGGCAACGTCCTGGCGATTTCGGCAGCGGCCATGGTGACACTGACTGCGCTGGTCGGATCTGCAATGGACCTCAGCGTCGTATACATGGCGCGCGGCAAGCTGCAGAACGCCTGCGACGCTGCAGTGCTTGGTGCACGTCAGGGCATGACGGGTACGGAGTTCAACAGCGATGTGCAGGATGACGGCCAGCAGTTCTTCGACTTCAACTTTCCCGAAGGCACCGCTGGCGCAACCAACGTCAACTTCACAATGACGCCGGATGCGAACAACGCCGGCGAACTGGATGGCAGCGCGAGCGCAACTATCCCGACCTCGCTTGTGCGCATCATTGGCGTGAACGATGTCGACATATCTGTCGATTGCGACGCGACACAGGACATGGGCCATAACGACATTGTCCTGGTGCTCGATGTCACCGGATCCATGAATCAAGCGCCCAGCAATGGCAGCGGCACCAAGATAGAGCGGCTGCGCGAAGGCACGATGGGCCTGTTCCGCGCGATGGAGTCCGATGATGGTTCGATCACGCGGTACGGTATCGTGCCCTATTCGCACACGGTGAACGTAGCGCGCAGCCTTAAGAACCGCGATATTCTGGTCAACCAGCAACACGTGGGCGGTACGTATTCGTTTCAATTCTGCCAATCCAACGGACAGACGTACTGGGGCTGCCAGAACCTGACATCACCGACGCGCCCACAGGGGGGACTTAGCCAGGGCAATACCAAGTATACCCGCGCCATTCAGTTCAATCAGGGACCAGACGAAACAGTTCACATAAGCAATTCTCGCTGGAACAATGCGAATGGACTTTTCCCGGGTAACCGGCAGGGCTTCCGGACCAGCGGAGAAGGTTGCATCGAAGAACGTCCGACGATCGATCCGCTGAACCCTGCCGCTGCGGGCTCGTTTGAAATCCGGAATTTTGTCACACGCTCCGACATTGATGACCGGGCAACCAATGGTGCGGATACTGCGCGCCAGTTTGGCCGGTATGACATCGATTCGCAGCGCGGCTATTCCCAGACGGGTTGCCCGTCGGAAGCTTCGCGTCTTGCCGAATATGACGACGAAACTGCATTCGGGAATGCGATCGGCGCGGCGACAGCTAATGTAACCGGCGGTACATATCATGATGTCGGGATTCTCTGGGGCGCGCGTTTTGCGTCGCGCACAGGCTTCTTTGCCGGCAACAATTTCAATCAGGGCGACAATGTCACCGATATCGATGGCATTCCGGTCAACACGCACATCGTGTTCATGACAGATGGTGAACTGGATACCGGCGGCACGTTGTATTCTGCGCATGGCGTGGAGAACCTTCAGGATCGCACTCGCGGCGACGGCACGCAGGACGCCCAGCATCTTGCCCGCTTCGCATCAGCCTGCAACTTGGCCAGGCAGATGGGCATCACGATCTGGGTAATAGCGCTTGATGTGGCGGACACGGACGATGTTGAAGCCTGCGCCACCAGTGATAGCCACTTCTACACCAGCGATGGTTCCGACCTCGAGGAAATTTTCGAGGCAATTGGTCAGGGCATCGGCAATTTGAGGTTGACCCGCTAATGCCAGGATTGCGATCCCCGAAAACTGTCTGGAGCGACCAGCAGGGCGCGACCATCGTCGAATTCGCGATGGTCGCGCCAGCGCTCGTGCTGATCCTGCTGGCCGGAATCGATTTCGGGCATCGCAGCTATGCCACGTCTGTGCTGCAGGGCGCCTTGGCCGATTCCGCTCGTGCAGCTTCGGTTGAATCGCCGGTCATATCCGGGTCGGGAACAACACTGGAAGACCGCGTGGAAGACGCCATGCGAAGCCAGATTTCGCCAGTGGCGCCATCTGGCTACACACTTGAAGTCACACAAAGCAATTTCTTCGACTTCAGCGGCATCGGCAATCCGGAAAGGATTCTGGTCGATAATGATGGCGACGGAACCTATGATGAAGATGAGGGCGATTGCTTCTCTGATCTCAATGAAAATGGCGAGTTTGATCTTGATACCGGGCGCGAAGGGCGCGGCGGTTCGAATGATGTTGTCTTTTACGAAGCCACGTTGACGATGGATGCGTTGGTTCCGTTGGCGAACTGGCTGGGCGGCGGATCCACCTATGTATTGCGGGCAGAGACGGCGATTCGGAACCAGCCGTGGGGTAGCCAGGCCACTCCGCCCGTTGTTTGCGGAGCAGTGGTACCATGAAGCGGACGAAGCCTTTCCTGCTGCAAATATGGCGCTCTGAAAAGGGCGTCGCGCTTATCGAATTCGCGTTCGCAGCGCCGATCTTGCTCATGCTGATCCTTGGCGGTCTTGAACTTGCCAATTATGCACTGGCGCATATGCGGGTGAACCAGATTGCCATGACTGTGGCCGACAACGCCGGCCGCGTGACGGTTGGCATCGATGAAGCCAATGTCCATGAAGTTTTTGCCGGTGCCGGGGTGATCGGAGAACCGATAGACTTCGAGGAATTTGGCCGGATCACTCTCTCCTCCTTGCAGGACAACGAACAATCCGGATCTGATGCAGGCCAGATGATCAACTGGCAGCGATGCTGGGGTGATGCGGAGATCAACCCGGTTTACGGATTCGAAGACGATGGCCGGAACGACAACTCTCTAGAAGATGGGATGGGCAATGGCAGCAACAACGTCACGTCGGCCCCCGGTACAGCTGTGATGGTTGTTGAAGTCAGCTACGCCTACCAGCCCCTGATCGACACCAGTTATATGGTCATCAGCGAGACCATTTCTCATCAGGCCGCATTCAACGTACGGGGACGCCAGAACAACAACATTACCAACAGCCAGAGCCTTGATGTGTTGGCGTGTGAGGACTTCGGCGGCGGGGCTGGCGGTAGTGGCACGACCAATGGCGGTAACGGCAGTGGCGGTAACGGCAGTGGCGGTAACGGCAATGGCGGCAACGGTAACGGTAACGGTAACGGTAACGGTAACGGCAATGGCGGTAATGGTAACGGCAACGGTAATGGTAACGGCAACGGTAATGGTAACGGCAACGGCGGCTGACAGTTTTCGTCGTCCCTGAAGCCTTGACGCCTAGTCAGCTGTAACTGGCTGGCGCTGTGCGTGCGTGGTCCAAAGAGCACCCTTGCCAACGATTGTCCCGCGCGTCAGTGCAGTGTCATGAAATCAGTCAAATTGTTTACCGGTTGTGTGAGCTTCGTCGTTGCTGTGCCAGCCTATGCGCAGGCGGACACACAGGCCGAAGAAGAAAACACGATTATCGTGCTGGGCGAGGGCTTGCCCGATACGCCGGCTGCGCCAGCCTACTCAACGGTTGAAATCGATCGCGACCTGATCACGTCCAGCGGATCGGGCCGATTGGATGACGTGCTGCGCAATGTCGCGGGCTTCCAGCAATTCCGCAGGTCGGACAGCCGCTCTTCCAATCCGACGGCGCAGGGCGTTACGCTGCGCGCATTGGGGGGGAATGCCACCACCCGCGCTCTCGTCACTCTGGACGGTGTCCCTCTGACCGATCCGTTTTTCGGGCACGTTCCTTTCAATGCAGTTTCTCCGGACCGCCTGGGCAGCATCAGCGTGACGCGCGGCGGCGGGACCGGACCATTTGGCGCAGGCGCGCTGGCTGGCACGATTGCGCTCAACAGTGCCGATGCAGACACGCTCGGCCTTTTGAGTGCTCAGGCGCTGGTCAATGATCGCGGCGAGACCGAACTTTCCGCCAATATCGCGCCGCAAATCGGCGATGGCTACGCCGTCGTCAGCGCACGATGGGACCGCGGGCAGGGCTTTTTCACCTCGCCGCTGGACCAACGGGTGTCTGCCAGCGTGCGGGCGCAGTACGAAAGCTGGTCCGTCAGCGGGCGGCTTGTCCAGCCAGTTGGCGACGGACTTGAATTCCAGCTGCGCGGGCTTGCCTATGATGATGCACGGACCCTGCGGCTCGAAGGACAGGATAGCACCACCGAAGGGCAGGACATCAGTGCCCGCCTTGTTAGCCGCGGGCCGTGGCAAATTGACGTTCTGGGCTATGCCCAATGGCGCAATTTCACCAATGTCGTCATCTCATCGAACAGCTTCAATCCCGTGCTGGACCAGCGCGATACGCCGTCCACCGGGCTGGGCGGGAAGATCGAAGTGCGGCCACCTGTGGGTGATGCGCATACCTTGCGTCTGGGCGCCGATTACCGCCGTGCAAAGGGCAATCTGGAAGAGGTGAACACGTTTTCCGGCCTGCGCCTGGCGGGCGGCGTCAATTCGATGTTCGGCCTGTTCGCGGAAGATGATTTCCGGCTTGGCGATCTTGTGCTGACCGGCGGCGTGCGACTCGACCGATCATCCATCCGCGATGGTTATTTCGAAACCGTGGCCGACGGGCGAACCGAATTCGCGGACCGCGCCGACTGGTATTTTTCATGGCGGGCAGGCGCTCTTTTCAAGGCGAGCGACATGGTTCGCTTTCGCGCTGCAGCCTATACCGGCCTGCGCCAACCGACCCTCAATGAATTGTACCGCCCGTTCCAGATCTTTCCGGAAACTTTCCTCGCGAACGCAGAGCTGGAGCTGGAGCGACTGGAGGGATATGAAGCGGGGATCGACTGGCTGCCATTGCCGGGCGCGAAGCTTTCCCTGACTGCGTTCGACAACGAGGTGGAAAATGCAGTCGCCAATGTCACCATCGGCACCAATCTCAACCAGCGGCAAAATCTCGATGCGATCGAGGCGCGGGGCATTGAGGCGTCAGCGCAGTTTGAAGCGGGCAATTTCAGCATCAACGGATCATTGGCGATCACCGATGCAGAGGTGCGCGGGACTGGCTTCGCTGCTCCGCTTGACGGGCTTCAGCCGGCGCAGACGCCCGATTGGGCAGCAAGCTTGACCGCCAGTTGGCGGCCAGTGGCCGGTGCGCAATTGTCCGCTACGCTGCGCCACACGGGCGAGCAATTCGAGGATGACAGGGAATCCGACATTCTGCCCGATGCGACCACGGTGGACCTGTTCGCCGCAATATCCGCTGATCGCAAAGCTGTCGGTCGTGGCGCGGGCGGAAAACTTGCTGGACGAACAGATTGTGACGCTCAATCGCGGGGGCACTGTTGATCTGGGCGTGCCGCAGACGTTCTGGATCGGGCTGCGTTACGGATTTTGAGTGTGGAAAGTCCGCGTCAGCCTTTACTGGCGCAGACAATGCACAGCGCGGCATCCGGACGGGCATTCAGCCTGCCTTCCGAGATTTCGTCCCCGCATTGCACGCAAAATCCGAATTCGCCCGCTGAAATCCGGTCGAGCGCACGTCTGACGGACGCGATCTCCCGTGTTATGAGGCGGGCCTGCCCTTCCAGGCTGTCGTCATCTTCCATCTGGACTGCGCGCTCGCTGGAATCGGGGTCATGCGGTTCGTCGAGGTCACGCTCAATGCGCTTGAGGCGCGTTTCCAGCTCTACCAGATTTGCGCCGAGCGCTGCCTCATATGCTGCTGTGTCCTTCATCGCATTGCATTCCCTCTGCTACACAATTGCCATTATGAAGACCTGTAGCAGATGAGATGAAGCGGGCGTTTGATGCAGGTCAAATTCGCTCTCTAGGTGGAGACCGGCGCCTGCCTAAATTCCTCCAACCATCATTTCATATTCCAGGCCGAGCCATTCGGCGAGGGCGGCAAGTTCACGCTCTACCGTGTCGGCCATCATGTACGAGCGGCTTTCATCAAAGCGCAGCACCAGCGTATCGCCTTCCCGCCGTAGCGAACTGCTGCGGAGCGATATCCGCGTGCCTGCGCCGATCTTGCGGCACAGCCGGTTGGCAAGGCCCCATGCAGATCCGCGGTGAAGCTGCTTTTCTGTCGCCATGCGCAAGTAGTCTTCCACCAGCTTTGGCTGACCACTGCTCGCCCGCAAACATTGCGCCATCATGGCGCGCCCTGTGTGATCAAGGCCAACCCAGCGCTTTTCCAGCGCCCAGTCGGTTGCATGTGACAGGCGCATGTTCGGTTCAATCCGCGCTGCGGCCTGGGTGAGCATTGTGGCGGCGAGCCGGATGCGTTCGCTGCCGCGATTGCGCCCGTCCACCGCCTCCGCCGTCCATGCTGCAATCAGGGTGGCGTTCATGATATCCGCGCCGCGCGGCGTGGTGAAATGGGTGATGGCCGAAAGCAGCGGATCTTGACCGCGTGCAATATCAGTCAGCCGTTCAAACAGCAGCCCTTCGCGAATACCCCATGCTGAAATGACCAGCGCATCCGGCTGCAATTCTTGCAGCATGACGTCCAGCATCGCGGCAGCATCGGGCAAGCCCGAGGCCCTGTTCGAGGAGATGCCCGAAATGGACGTCAGCTCTTCCGGTTCAGAATTGGCGAGCTTACGGGCAATTTTTTCGGCCTCTTCCCTCGTCAGGCAGAAGGCCTGCGGATCTGTCAGCGGGTAGTTGTCTTCATGCATGGCAAAACTGGCCATTGCGCGCCATGTGCCGCCGACCAGATACAGCGGTCCGCCCTGCATTTTCGCCCAGCCCGCCTTGGCCAGTTCCGACTGTACTGCGGCGCGGAAATTCTCTTCGCCTGCTTCGCGCAGCGCGGGAAGCCGAAGTGTGCCGAGCGGCAGGCTGATGCCGTCATGGCATTGCCCGTCTTCGATCGCGATAAGTTCCAGGCTGCCGCCGCCCAGATCGGCAACGATACCTTTTGCGCCAGGAAACGCGCCAATGACGCCGAACGCGGAAGAGGTTGCCTCTTCAACACCTGACAGAACGCGCGGCTGGAGCCCGAGATCGCGCACATGCGAGACGAATTTTGCACCGTTACTGGCTTCGCGCGCGGCAGCAGTGGCAACGACTGCGACATCCGTCACGCCCAGATCGTCCACTATGGCGGAGAAGCGTTTCAATCCGCTGAGGGCCATTTGCTCGGCCTCTTCAGGGATTTCACCGGTGACCGCCAGATCGCGGCCCAGCCGGGCAGTGACTTTTTCATTCAGCCACACATTGGGCGCGCGGGGCGGACCAGAGTAGACGACGAGGCGCACAGTGTTGGAGCCAATGTCGATGACCGCGCGGTCCGGCCCTTCGATTTTCGCATTGCTGCGCTTTCCGTTCGAACCGCTCACGGAGTTTGTTTGCGCAATGTGAGTTTGGGCACGCCGCTATCCTTGAGCGCTTCGCCGCGCCCGCTTAGTGATGGGTTGGTCATGAAATATTCGTGGCAGTTGAAGCCGCTCGGCTCAAGCGAATCCTCGTCGCCAATGCGCTCATAATGGCCGGTCTCGCCATCGAGCAGCCAGCTTTGCTGCACATCGATCAGATTGGCGAGCAGCACCTGGTCCAGCACCTGATCGTGCACCGTGGTGTTGGTCACGGGCACCAGCGTTTCCACGCGGCGGTGCAAATTGCGCTCCATCATATCCGCGCTGGAGATGTATACCTTGGCCTTGTTGCTCGGCATCGCTTCGCCATTGGCAAAGGCGTAAATGCGGCTGTGTTCCAGAAAGCGGCCGATGATGGATTTGACGATGATATTGTCGGACAGTCCGGGCACGCCGGGGCGCAGGCAGCAAATGCCGCGCACGACCAGCATGATTTCAACACCTGCCTGACTTGCCTCATACAGTTTGTCGATGATGCTCTTCTCGGTGATGGAATTCATCTTTGCCCAGATCGCGGCAGGCTTACCCGCGCGTGCCATGGCAATTTCATGATCGATATCAGCGATGATCCGGTCGTAAAGCGTCAACGGGCTGATGGAGAGATACTCCATGCCCTGCGGCTCGACATAGCCGGTGACGAAGTTGAACAGCTTCGCCGCATCTCGGCCGAGTGCCGGATTGGCGGTGAAATAGGAAAGGTCGGTGTAAATCCTGGCGGTGACAGGATGGTAATTGCCGGTGCCGAAATGGCAGTAGGTGCGGAAAACGCCTTCTTCTTCACGCACCACCATGCTGACCTTGGCATGGGTCTTCATGTCGATGAAACCGTAAATCACCTGCACCCCGGCGCGCTCCAGCTCGCCAGCCCATTTCAGGTTCTGTTCTTCGTCGAAACGGGCCTTCAGTTCGACCACGGCGGTGACCGATTTGCCAGCCTCTGCTGCCTCGATCAGCGCGTTGATCAAGGTGGGCTGGTTGCCTGCGCGGTATAGCGTCTGCTTGATCGAGACGACTTTGGGGTCAGCCGCTGCCTGCCGCAGGAAATCGACCACCACTTCGAAGCTTTCGTAGGGGTGGTGAACGATAATGTCCTTGCCCCTGATCGCGGCAAAGGCATCGCCGTCATGTTCGAGAACGCGTTCGGGGTAGCGCGGACTGTAGGATGTGAACTTGAGATCTGGCCGGTCTTCACCAACCACCTCTTCCAGTCCGGAAATACCCAGCATCCCTTCGGTCGTGGTGACCAGAGCCTGTTCCAGTGCCAGCTTGTCGCGAAGGAGTTCCTCTGCCTCCGGGTCGAAGCTCTCGTCTATCTCCAGCATGATGACTTGCCCGCGTCGGCGGCGCTGGATGGCGCTGCGGAACAGGCGGACAAGATCTTCCGCCTCTTCCTCGATTTCAATATCGCTGTCGCGCAGCACGCGGAAAACGCCGTCGCCCTGCACGGTAAATCCGGGGAAGATGAGCTGGCCATAGCGGCAGACCACTCGCTCAATCGCGACATAGATGGCCTCGTCACCAGCAGCTTCTGCCGGGATACGCACGAAGCGGGGCAGCGCTGCAGGAATGAGGACCATCTCCACAAGCTGGCTGGAATCGCTGTTGCGGCGCACATTGAAAAGCGCGCCGATGCCGCCATTCGCGACAAAGGGAAATGGATGTCCGGGATCAAGCGCCTGCGGCGTGATGACCGGCATGATGTGATTGATGAAATAGTCCCGCAGCCATTCCTCTGCCGCGTCCCCGATCCGATCTTCACCGGCAATGTGGATGCCTTCGGCCTCCAGCAAGGGATGCAGCCTTCCGAGCGCTTCCTGCTGTTTCGCCTCCAGCTCACGCACGCGCGCGGTTACGGCGGCAACCTGCTGGCGCGGAGTGCGCCCGTCGATACTGGTTTCCGTCACACCGCTGCGCACTTGCCCGGCAAGGCCAGCGACACGGATCATCATGAATTCATCGAGATTGCTGCCCGAGATGGACAAGAACCGGAGCCGTTCAAGCAGCGGGTAGGCGGTGTTGTTGGCTTCCTCCAGCACACGGTCGTTGAAAGCGAGCCATGACAATTCGCGGTTGAAGTAGCGGTCTTCGGCGGACAGTGCGTCTATCCCCGACCCGTCATTCGCGGCATTGAGGGCGGTGCTATCAGGATTGCTGGCCATACCTCACCATTTGGCCAATCGCGCGGCGACGCGCAAGGCGCAGCCACCCACGGTCACATTCAGTTCCAATTGTCCGCCAGATCGCGCGTGTAGGCGATATTGGTGATGCCGCGCTTTCCGTCAGACCGGCCGAGTTGGACGATTATGTCGATAACGCTGGCGGCATAGGAAATCGTATCGCTGCGGCTGAGGCCAATCCCGGTCTGCATCACCATAAGCGAAAGCTGTTCCAGCGCGCCGCGCAGCGAATTGGCGTGAATAGTTGAAAAACTGCCGGGGTGGCCGGTGTTGATGGCGCGCAGGAAAGATACGCTTTCCGCGCCGCGAAGCTCGCCCAGCACGATCCGGTCTGGCCGCAGGCGAAGGGCCGATTGCAGCAATTCGTTGGAAGTGACCTTGGCCTCTCCCAATTCGCCTTTTACCGCCACCAGGCCCACGCCGTTTGCGCCGGGCAATTTCAGTTCAGGCGTGTCTTCCACCAGCACCACACGCTCGTGCCGGGGGATTTCTCCCAACATGGCGTTGAGGAAAGTGGTTTTACCGGTGCTGGTGCCGCCGGAAATCAGGATGGTTTTGCGCGCCCTGATTGCGCCGCGCAGGAATTCGATGGGTTGCTGCACCGGATCGGGCAGCGCGGCCTCTTCCGCCTGTGCGAGCGGCCCTGTGTCATAGGCATCAAGCGGCAGATCAAGGCGGCGGTGGCGGCGAATGGCCATGGCCCAATGTTTGCGCGTTGCGGGCGGTCCGCAAAACTGGATGCGCGCGCCATCGGGCAACGTGGCGCCCAGCAGCGGATGTTCCCGGTTGATCCCCTGATGGCTGATGCGGGCGACCTGTTCGGCCAGCCGCTGCACCAGCTTGTCGTCGATTGTATCCAGTTCAACGCGCTGCATTCCGCCTGTTGTCGCAGCGTCTTCCACCCACATTTCACCGGGCTTGTTGACCAGGATTTCGGTGACTGTGTCACGCTCCAGCCATTCGCGGAACGGTGCGAGATAGGCATCGAGATAGACCGAACCGCCCGAAACCATTGGCGGTGCTTCTGCCTCTGTTTCAGGGCCTAGCTGGTGGATTTCAGCGCTCATCGCAGGATCAGCGGGCCTGCGGTGCCTGACCGAAGTCGAGATCGCGCGCGGTGTAAACGCGGATCGGCTCACCCATGCGAACGCGCACGGTCGGCGGACGCTGGCCGTCCTGCTGCAAGGCGGTGTTGGCTGCGCTCTGCCCGCCGCCAAGGACAATCGACGCCCCGCCGCTTGCCACATTGGTCAGTCCGCCGATTACCGACAGCAGCATGGCCGAACCAAACCGGCTGAAGAAATGATTGTCGACATCGCCGGCAATGCCCGCCGTGCCATCGAAGCTGGTCGCGGGGCTCTGTAATTGTACGGTCACACCATCGGGGCGGATAACCCGCTGCCAGATGACATAGGCGCGGCGTTGGCCTGCCTGAAGGCCGGACTGGTATTGCCCGACAAGGCGGCTGGAGCGCGGGATGAGCACGCGCCCGCCGTCAAAACTGCGCACGTCCTGGCTCACCACGGCGCGCACGAAGCCGGGTACGTCGGTATTGATCGCGGTTTCGAGGATCGCGGGGATCATCGTGCCCTGCGTCACCGTGGTCGCCGGATTGATATCCTGACGGGCAACGGCGGTGCCGCCGCCAACGCCGCCAATACGCGCGGCAAATTCGCCCGCTGCACCGGCGCCGGGCACCACTGCATTCTGCGGAGCGCCTGCTGCGGCAGCTTCGGCTGCGGCGGCATTGGCAGCGGCCGCAGAGGGCGCAACGCCGCCATCGAATACAAGCGTTGGAGAGGAATAGGGATTGATGCTCGGTCCGGCCGCCACATAGGCGTCAGGCGTGCGAGAGAGCACAGGTGAGGGGGCTGGATCGGCCATCGGAATGCCATTGCCACCCGCATTGGCGCTTGGCAGGCCGTCTGTGGGCGCAGTGCCAACGGGCACAATGCCGGTTGGCGGTAGAGGCGCTGTCTCAGTTGCTGCCAGATCCGCGGTGCTATCGCCAGTGTCGCCAGCGCTAAGTCCCCACAGGGTTGCGGCACCAATCAGCGCGACAAACGCGATACCCGCAGCAAGGCCAAGCGCGTCGGATTTGCCCTTGCGATTGGCGACGGCGGGATATGACGTGCGGCTCGCAAGATCGATAACCTCGGTGGTCTCATCATCGCGGGGATCGGCATCATTGGCGACGCCGCTGCTCTTTTCCGGAAGGCGCATGGCAAGTTTCATGGCAGTTCTCCGTTCAGTTACGTTCAGGGTCGCGGCGTGCAGTGCCGTCGGCAAGATAGGCGCCTGCGTCGCCCTGATTGGTGAGCAAGGCGACATCATCGCCCGATCGCAGGATAATCTCGGCGGGCACGAGATCGAGCACGATCACATCGCCGCGCGTGGCAAAATTGACCGGACCTTCGTTGCCCTGCTGATCTTTCAGCAGAATGGCGGGCATTGGTTGCCCTGCTGGCCATGTCAGGAAAGTCGCCTCTCCATTGTCGTAGATTTCTGCCGGAAGCAGGCCTTGCGCGCCCGTGCCGGCCCATGCGAAATTCAGGGCCGCAGGGTCGAGCACGGCATAATCGTCGCTTGCTGCCGCCATTTCCAGCGCGTTGGCAGTGACAGCAGGCTGCGCTGATGCCAGCCGCGCCTCATCCTGCTCAGCCTCCGGTTCCTCCGGATAGGTGAAGGTCAAAATATACAGCGGGGTGCGTGCATTGGGATTGGCCACCAGATCGAACAGATAGGTATGGCGATTGGTAACCACGGTCATGTTTGTGGTCGCACGCGGGGCCAGCGGTTTTACGAACAACAGATTGGCCCGGCGGTTGGGCGTGACCTGCCAAGCCTGCGAATCGCCAATCGCGACGTTTTCAATCGACTCGTCATCGCCAAAGCGGATGGTCGTTTGCACGTTGGTCTTGCCTTCGATGCGCACCACTTCGGCGGAATCGTAAAGGCGTTCGATCATGCGCGGGTCGCGCTGCGCTATCGCCGGTGTTGCCACCAGTGCAGTCGCCAGAAGCACTGCCATCAGGCCGGTGCGGATCATTGCATTTTCTCCGTGGAGCGAATGGGCGCCGATTTGAAGCGGCTACCGATGCCGCGGGCGCGAGAGGGTGTGGTGCCGGAAGAGCCGGTCTGTGTAGCGCCAGCCCCGCCGATGATGCGGGTTTCGCGCGTATGGGTGATGCCATTACTGTCATTGGCCGCCATCGGCATTGCTGCGGCCACACGAATATCGCGCGCAGCAGCAGAGCCCGCCTGCGCGGCACGGTCGCTTGCCGTTGTCGTCGTGAGGGCGGAAGGCGGCGCGGCGCGAACAGCAGCTGCCGCAGCGGCGGCGGGCGCGTAGCTGCCCGCGTCATCCCGGTCGCTGCGCGCCAGGCCGAATACTGTCCATCCCGATACCATGGTCGACAGCACCTTTAGGATCATGAACATGAGCGCAAGGTGGACAGCGCCGATCATGAAGAATGCCATTGCCGGGCGCACATCAATCTCGCCTGGGCTGGACGCAAGACTGGAGAGGACAGGGATCGCGAGTTCCAGCATCAGCGATCCGCCAAGCACCGCGAACAGCGGCGCCATCGCCATCATCACAACGCCTTTCAGCCATCCGATGAACAGTCCGCGCGTGCCGTTGAACAGCGCCATCACAATGAAAATCGGACCGATCCCCATCAGGATGGCGAGCGCAATCTTGGTGGTCGCCAGAACGCCTACAGTGCCCAGCAGCAGCATGGTGCCGCCTGACCACAGCAGACCCGGGGGCGAGAAAATGGAGGTGTTGGCATCCATCGCATCACCGCCCGATGCCTGCATAAGCGAGAGCATGACGGCATCCAGCTTGTCCGCGAAAATGGTGGTGGCAGAACCGTCTGTGCCCATCAGACCCGTCGCAATGGAGTCGGGCCCCAGGACGGCCAGGTTCCAGAACACGCTTTGAAAAACAAACCAGCTTGTCGCGAAAGTGATGACTGCCACCAGCGTCACCATCCGCGGCGTGAGCGAGGCAAGGCCAATCCGCGTACGCCCCGTCATCAGCGCAAAGCCGAGCACCGCCACGAAAAGTGTCAGGACAATAGTCAGCGTAGGACCAAGAAATCCGCCTTCGGTAAACAGCCGGTTGAAGGCCGCTTCTGCCATGGCATTTGCCGCGCAATCGACGCCGCGAAGGGACGCACCGATGCCCGCACCGACAGATTCCATCTGGCGCTGGCATTCGATCCCGACGCTGGCAACGGTGCTGGTCACTCGGCCGCCTCCCGGCCGCGAACGTCGGTTTCCGTAATGACGCCCGCAGGTCCGGGCCATGCATGATTGGTCAGCGCGGGGAACCACTGCGAAGGATCATTGCCGACCGCCTCGCGCAGCAGATCAAGCCGCCGCACGGTGCTTTCACGGCCGGACAGCATGGTCAGCACTTCGGGCGCGCCGGACAGATCAAGCCGCACGACCACGCTCGCATCGGGCTGGCGGACAAGGAAACACCGGCTGTGCGCAGGCAGACTGCGGATCAGCGCGAATTCATGCTCCGTCAGGCCGAAACCGTCGCAATAATCCTCTGGCCGGGCGCGGGCATTGGGCATGAAAATCATGGTGGCGGTCTGTTCGACCAATGCCGTAGAAATCCTGCTGTCCAGCGCATCGCGTGCGCTTTGCGTGGCGAAACCGACCAGGGCATTGCGTTTGCGCAACGTTTTCAGCCAATCGCGGATACGCGCGGCGAACACCTCGTCATCCAGCGCTTTCCAACCTTCATCGATCAGAATCATGGTAGGCTGGCCGTCCAGCCGTTCCTCGATGCGGTGGAACAGATACATCATCACCGGCGTACGCAGCTTGGGATTTTCCAGCAGCGCGGTCATGTCAAAGCCCATGACGCGGGTGGACAGATCAAGATTATCGGTCTGATTATCGAACAGCCAGCCGTGTTCGCCGTCATCAATCCATGCTGAAAGGCGGTCTGCCAGATCGCCGGGCTGCGGGCGGCGGCTGCCGGACACCAATTCCTTGAAATGGCGCAGGCGGCGCAGGGAGCTGTCGTTGGCGTAGGCGGCATCAACTGCAGCCGCGATCGTCGAAAGCTCTTCCGGACCTTGTGCGTCCAGCACAACGCTCAGCCAATCGCGCAGAAAACCGCGATTGAGAGGCGTATCTGGAAGGGACAAGGGATTGAAGCCGGTCGGATTGCCGGACCTGATGCGGTCATAATTGCCGCCGATCCCGCGAATGAACAGTTCCGCGCCGCGATCCTTGTCGAACAGGATGGTGCGCGGGGAGAATTTCTGCGCCTGTGCCGCGAGGAAGTTCATCACCACGGTCTTGCCCGAACCCGAAGGCCCGATCACCGAGAAATTGCCCAGATCGCCGTGGTGGAAATTGAAGAAAAACGGCGTGGAGCTGGTCGTCTGGAGCAAGGTGACAGCTTCGCCCCAATGATTGCCCTCTGCCTGCCCCAGCGCAAAGCCGTGAAGGCTGCCAAAGCTTGCCATGTTGGCGGTGGAAATCATCGCGCGGCGCACCAGGTACTGCTCGTTGCCGGGGAATTGCCCCCAGAAGACAGGCTCCAGATTGGTATCTTCGCGCACTGTAATCGCGCCCGTATCGGCAAGGCTGGCTGCGACAGCGGCAGTGGCATCATCCAGCCGTTCCAGCGTGCTTTCGCGGACCAGCACCGACAGGTGATGATCGCCGAACCCGACTGAGCCTGCGCCGAGTTCGTCGCGCGCTGCCATCATGTCCGCCCGTTCGGCCTGCGCGTCCTCATCGGCGCTTTTCAGGCGGCGGATAGCAAGGTCGATCTTTTCCCGTGCGGTCTGGCGTTCCTGCGGCGCGAAACTCTCTGTCACGATCATTTCATAGGGCAGGCGCAGCATCGAATCGAGCAGGCCGGCGCTGGTCGCTTCGGGATAGTCTTTGAGGCTCAGCATGGAGCCGAAATCGGCTCCGCCCGATCCGCGCAACTCCATTGCGTCGATGCCGAAACTGGCACGGCGATACGGAATCATGCGCCCGATATCGGTTTCGATATCGGGGCGACGCACGGGACGCATTTCACCATTATAGAGCGCGGAGAGCAGCTCCAGCAGTTCGTTGTTTGCAGCCCCCGATGGTCCGGTGTAATCGCCCAGCGGCTGCGCTCCGTAATCGCCAAGGCTCGCGGCCAGCGCCTGCATTGCTGCGCGCAGGGACCGCAGGTCCTTGGGATCGATATCTTCCGCTTCGTTGGATCGGCGACGGATGGCCTTGCTCGCCCGTTCCACGAAACCGGCCTTTCCGCGTGCCGGGCGGCGCACCAGTGTCACGAACTGATCATTTACGAACAGCGATCCTGACGAAAGCTTGTCGCGCCAGCGCTGGTCGATGTGCGCTGCCAGGGGATCCTCGAAGCGCGCGTCCAGTTCCACGGCGACCCGGCGGCGAATGACGTGGTGATACATGACGAACCGCGCATCGAGGTTCGAACGAAGCATGATCTCCCGCGTGGCGGCATGGGCGTTCAGCGCATCTGTATCTTCGGTTTCGAACAACAGTCCGGGCACCTGCAGCGCACTCATCAAGGATCCATCGCGCAGCAGCATGACGCCAGCATCGACCAGCCGTGCATAGGGCAGGCGGTCGCCAGCATGCGCTTCCTTGGCGCTCCATGCTGCGGCGCCCAGCCATTTCTTGGGGCCTGTGGTTGTCATCGCATTTGCTCCGGCTGCCGGTCAGGCAGCGTATGAATTGCAGCCCCAGCGTTTGTAATTCTTTACGCGGGGACACTTGCTGACCTTGGTGATCCAAAGGTCGAAAAATCGCGGTTCACGCAGACAGGCGAAATAGCCGATGGCGTGCATGATGATCGGGATGGGCACGATCCAGAAGCTTTTCAGCATCAGGAACGCTTCCACTGTGACCAGCGCATTGATCACGAAGTAATTATACGTCACGCCCGCAAACATCTGTGGCCGGGTAAGCGCGCGGTGGACGGGGTAGCGGGTCATTTGCATTGCGCGTCTTGCCTATCCAACAGCCGCAGCGCCCTGGATGCCTGCCACGATGGAGGCTGCACCAAAGATGATGAAAACGCCGATGATTACCGTCGCGCCAAAACGCCAGTTGACCCGTCCGGTCAGCATCATGAAACCAACTGCGGCGACGGCCATGACTGCCACTGTCGTGGCAACCGTGCCAAGCAGAGTGTCGCGCATCCAGCCAAAGGCGCTGTTGATCGGGCCGGACCCGGCGGGATCCTGAGCGAAGGCAGCAGAGGGCAGCAGCAATGTGAGAAATGCTGCAATACGGGCAAAAATGTGCATTGTTATTCTGGACTCCGGGAGTGGTCGGACAGGCGGCCCATAATGGCCGCCACGTATAATTGTGTTTCACGAATTTGCGGAACGCCGCCTGAACGGATGACCCGTCCTGGGCCCGCATTGTAAGCAGCAAGGGCGCGTTCCAGATCGCCGTCAAACCGGTCAAGCTGTTCACGCAAATACCGGGCGCCGCCTTCGAGGTTGGCGAAAGGATCATCAGGATCAACGCCCAAATCCCGCGCCGTACCGGGCATTAATTGCGCCAGACCGCGAGCACCAGCAGGCGAAATGGCGTTCGCGCGCCAGCGACTCTCCTGCCAGACGACCGCTTCCAGCAACGCGGGGCTAAGGTCAAATCGCTCCGCCAGATCATGGATGGTGGCGGTGTAGGCTGCAGGAATTCCAGCAGCGTGCAATCGTGTATCAGCGACCGCATTGTCGGGCAGGAAGGACATTACATCGGCGGACACTTCGCCGATCGCACCGGCGTAAACCACTGCGTCAGCACCCGAACCCGGCGCGCCGCCTGCGATCCAGCTGACTTCGCCATCCGCGCTGATTTCCAGCACATCTGCGCTTGCCGGAACCGCAGCAACGGCGGCCAGCAGAAAAGCAGATACACAAATGCCAGAACGCAGAATCATGCGGACCCTTCCAAAGCAAGCTCTTTGCTTACACGAAATGACAGCGGCATGACAAACGGACACACAATAACAAAACGGCCCGGCGAAGAAGTTTCGCCGGGCCGGAACTGTTTAATATGCCCAAACTTGCAGTGCGACCTGAAGGGAAGAGGGGAAGCCTAACGCGTTGCAAGCGCTTCCAGCTCGACGCTGGCCAGCGCAAGGCGGGCCGCATCGCGCGAAGCCATCCAGCGACCGTCGGCGAGTTCCATTTCATATTCCTCGTCACAATCGCGTGCGGCGCGGTAAAAGAACTCGGCGCGCTCAAGATTGCCCAAACGTGCGTGGGCACTGCCCAGATTGATAAAGAGGGCAGGATGGCCGCCATGTTCGGCCAATTCAGCCTCCAGCCGGGTTACAGCCGCTTCTGCATCGCCTTCGGCCAGTTCTACATAGGCGACATCCACCCTTTCATATTGCTGTTCGACCATCTGTTCGGTCGCGGCCTGAGCTAGCAAAAGCGGTGCGAGAACGAGTGTTACAATCATGATGTGTCTCCTGTCGTCAGCACGAATTATGCGGCAACAGCCCAGATACTGCAACAAAACTGTCATATTGTCACAAATCTGAAATATTTGAACTCGCCCCGTGTCACAATCGATCTGCTGTGGAAAAGAAAAACTGCATCTTTGCAGGCGCTTGTCCAATTTATAGCCGGATTCACAAAGGTGTCACACGCACGCAAACAAAGTGTCACGCGGCGCGCCTAATGCCCGAATTGCGAAACGGAAACTCGCTTTCCTGAGACTTCCGCCAATTTGAGGGGCTGACCGCCGTGACCAAACTTTCCCGTTCACTTATCCTTGGTAGTTCAATTCTGGCGCTTGCTGCGTGCGGCCCGGATGAGATCGCGTCGCCCGGCACGGGCGGCAACATTACGATCAACAACCCGCCAGCGACTCCCACACCGACGCCAAGCCCGACGGCGACCACTGCACAGGTCACTCCGGCCAATGGCTGTCCGACCATTTCCGATGCCCAAGGGCTGACCGATGAAGGAACGATCACCGGTCCCGAAGGCAGATGGCGCGTGTGTGCGACGCCGCTGCGGTTCAATACTTCCTCCACTTTGCCGCAAATTCCCGGCTTGCTTTACCGCCTGCCTGGCGAAGTGAATGTCGGCACCGATGGCGGAGCCGCACCGGACGCCTCCGATGGTCTGAACGACACCAACGTCACACTGACAATCGAGCCCGGCGTTATTGTATACGCGACCGGGTCCTCTTTTCTGAATGTCACACGCGGCAATGCGATCAACGCTGTTGGCACCGCGAGCGAGCCGATCATCTTCACCAGCCGGGACAATATCCTTGGCCTGAACAACAATGATTCGTCCGGCCAGTGGGGCGGGGTGGTGCTTTCAGGCCGCGCTCCGGTCACCGATTGCGTTGCCCCGGGCGCAGTCCCCGGCACAGTCGCTTGTGAGCGGCAGGTCGAAGGCGCGGTTTCGCCGTCATTCTTCGGCGGTGCCACGAATAACGACAGTTCCGGCACGATGAGCTTTGTCCAGATCCGGTATTCCGGCTTCGTTCTTTCCGGCGACAATGAATTGCAATCGCTGACAACCGGCGGGATCGGTTCAGGCACTACGCTCAGCAATATTCAATCGGTCAATTCATCCGACGATGGCGTCGAATTCTTCGGCGGATTCGTAAACATAAAGCGCTTGATCGTCGCAGGTGCAGAGGACGACTCGCTTGATACCGACACGGGTGTGAAGGCGAACATGCAGTTCGTCATCGCAGCCCAGCGCGCAGGTGCGGGGGATGCCATCATAGAGGCGGATTCGAACAACGGCCTTCAGGATCAGACCCCGCGCCAGAATACGACTATCGCCAATGCCACTTTCATCCAGCGTCAGGACGGCGATCAGGTGGTGCGTATTCGTGGCGGTACGGATTACGGCCTGTACAACACGTTGATCTGGGATGCGTCGGCAGGCGGCACGGCATGTGTGCGCATCGACCTTCCCGAAACGATCCGCGCAGCCAATGCCGGGCTTGACGATGTCGGTCCGCCGCGCTTCCAGTCGGTTGCCCTCGACTGCGCCACGGACTTCCGTGATGGCAGCAGCGGTGTGACAGCCGCGCAGGCAGAAGCCGCGTTCGATGCAGGCACCGGTAACAACAAGTCCTTCGTGAACACGCTGGTGAATGGATACCTTAACGGTTCCGGCGAAGATGGCTTTGCCCCGGTTTTCGATGTGACGTCGCTGGGCGGCTTCTTCGAAGCGACCAGTTTCATCGGAGCCGTCAGCTCTTCCAACGACTGGACGCAAGGCTGGACCTGCGATTCGTCGGCAATCAGCTTCGGCGGCAACACCGGCGCTTGCACGAGCATCCCGGTTTTTAATTGAGGCACTGGAGGGGGTGCGCGTCTTGGCAATTGTCCGGCGCGCGCCCCCTTTTCCCTGCGTGAAGGCCTTTCCGGCCCGCGCAAAATACCGGATCGTACCATGAGGGATTTCCCGATGAAGACCACTGGCAACCAGCTGGCGGCACTGCTGCTCCTTTCAACTGCGCTGACATTTCCGGCTGCGGCATTCGCGCAGGATGCCGGCTCGCCGCCGCAGCAGGATGTCGATGACCAGGCTGCCGATGCCCAGGCGGCCGATCCGGAGGATGACGAACAGCAACAGCCTGACATTTCCGTCCCCGGCGGTTCAATCATCGTGACCGGCCGCATCAACCGTGATCCGGTGCAGAATTCCTCTCAAGTCGTCAGTGTTCTTTCGACCGAGCAAATCGCGCGAACCGGCGAGGGCGATATCGCTGGCGCGCTGGGACGGGTGACAGGCCTTTCCGTTCAGGGTGCGGGATTCGTCTATGTCCGCGGCCTTGGCGACAGGTATTCGCTGGCCCTGCTGAACGGCCTGCCACTGCCTTCGCCGCAGCCGCTCAGCCGCGTTGTGCCATTGGACATTTTCCCGACCAACGTTGTGGCGTCCAGCCTTGTTCAAAAAACCTATTCGGCCAACTTTCCCGGCGAGTTTGGCGGCGGCGTTATTAATCTGACCACCCGCGCGATTCCCGATGAAAGCTTCCTGACCGTTGGCGGCAGCATCAGCGGCAATACGGAAACCACCTTCCACAACGGCATTTCCTATTACGGTTCCGATTACGACTGGTTCGGCTTCGACGATGGCACGCGCGATGCACCGCCCGCGCTTCAGACCTATTTCGGCAGTGGCCTGCAATTGAGCGACATTCCGCTCGATTCCGCTCAAAATTTCAATGATGCCCCGGTCACGCAGGCGGATATCGCTTTCCAGCTGGGCAATCCCAATCTCGTGCTGCTGCAGAAGATTGGCGATATCCCGGCAAACTGGTCCGCCAGCCTGACTGCAGGGACATCGGTCGATGTCGGAAGCGACGGAGTCCTGGGGTTCGTCCTCACCGGTTCCATCAGCAACAAATGGCGCACCCGCGACATTACGTCGCAATCTGTACTGGCGGACTTTTCCTTCGATAGCGATTTCAATGATCTCGTGACCGACAACCGCATTCTGGCCAACGCGATGCTCGGCATCGGACTTGAGATTGGCGATCACCAGTTCCGTTTCACCAATTTGTTTATCCGCGACACACTGAAGCTAGCCCGCCTTTCGCAGGGCGAGGATTTTCAGGATGATGACAGTATCCAGCAGCAGCAGACTGGCTGGTTCGAACGACAGCTGATCGATAGCCAGCTGGTGGCAGAGCTGGAATTTGGCGATCTGGGTGTTGACCTGCGCGGTGGTTACGCCCGCACCGACCGTGAAGCGCCATTCGAGTATACATTCACCTATGTGCGCGACAATGCGAACGGTGAATTCAGCAACTCCTTCATTAACGTGCTGGACCGCCAGACGGGCGATGCTTCGGTTGTATTTTCCGATCTGCAGGAAGAGCTTTGGTCGGGTGGGATCGATCTCAGCTATCCGCTGTTTGACAGCCTCGCCGTGACTGTCGGTTATGCCTACAGTGACACGGAACGTTTTTCGGAACGCCGCGAATTCCTGTTCAACGCGCCGACCAGTTTTCCCGACGTTGTCGGCAACTTCCGCCCGGATCTCTTGCTGGGTGATGCCATCATCGAATTTTACGACATCGGGCTGATCGAATCGACCCAGTCCGACCCGGCCTTCGATGCCGCGCTGGAAGTGCATGCCGGATACGGAAAGATCAATTGGGAGCCCTTCGATGGCTTCAGCATCGATGCCGGAGTTCGTTATGAAGAAGCGGTGCAGACTGTGGCTGCCGCGCAGGTATTCGATGTTGTCACAGGCACAGGTGCGACAACCAATTTGCAGAACGAGTACTGGCTGCCCGCGGCGACTGTTACGCTCGAACCCATCGAGGATGTTCAGCTTCGCGCAGCCGCGTCGCGAACCATTGCACGCCCGCAGTTTCGCGAGCTGATTTTCCAGACATATTATGATCCTGAAACGAACCGCCAGTTCAACGGCAATCCGCTGTTGATCGATAGCGAACTGACCAATTACGAAGTGCGCGTCGAACATTATCTCGGGCGGCAGGATCGCATTTCCGTTGCGGGCTTCTACAAGGATATCAAGAACCCGATCGAGGCGTTCTCGAGCTTTTCCGACAATGCGCAGCTGACCAGTTTTGCAAATGCCCCCAATGCGACGCTTTACGGCATCGAAGCTGACCTGGCGTACACGGTGGACCTGGTTAATCTTGGCGGCTTCTTCGAAAGCAAGGAACTGGCGATATTTGCCAACTACACCTGGACCAGTTCGGAAATCACCGTTGATGCCGCAGACACAACGCTGCTGTTCCCCGGCGGCGCAACGCCTGCCACCAACCTTTTTATCGACGGTGTTCCGCTGACGGGGCAATCTGATCATCTCGCCAATTTCCAGGTCAGCCTGGAAGACGTCGACCAGCTTCAGCAATTCACCGTGCTGCTGAATTATGCCACCGAACGTGTAACCAGCAGGGGCACATCGGGATTGCCCGACATCCTGGAAGATCCCGGCCTGCGGGTCGATCTGGTTTTCCGTCAGGGACTGGACCTGCTGGGCACAGATGCTGAAATCAAAGTGGAAGCGCGCAATATCTTTGGTCGCGGAAACGAGGAATTCCAGACCAACGGAATCGACCGCGCAGAGATTAACACCTACGATGTCGGCACGACCATCGGCGCATCACTTTCGATTACATTCTAACCCAGATCGGGCGATGCGCTTTTAGTGTCCGCGCCTGTTGTCAGGTTTCTGGCGTGTCGAAAACGTAGCCCTTGCCGTGGACGGTGCGCAGCAGATCGCCCGCCCCGATTTCGCGCAGGCCGAACCGCAGGCGCTTGATCCAGACGTCAACGGTGCGCAGATATTCCGGATCGCCTTCCTTGCCCAGCGCCTCGATCAGTTCCTGCCGGGAGAACAGGCGATCGGGATTTTCGGCGAAATAGCGCAGAACGCGAAATTCGTTGGGACGCAGTGCAATCCGTTCGCCTTTCCAGCGAGCCTGCTCGCTGCCGGAATTGATGACAAGATCGCCCAGCGTGATCAGCTTGTCGGCCGTTAGCCGGCGGTCTCTTGTATCAAGAGCCAGAACGCGGTCGAGCATGCCTTGCCGGTCCAGCGGCGCAACCGCGTAATCGTCGGCCCCTGCTTTCAAGGATCGGCGCCGGTCTTCGGCGTCATCCTCTTCCAGCACCATGGTGATATGGGCGTCGGCCATGCGCGGATCGGCGCGCAGGCGGCGCACCATTTCAAGGCCGGACAGATCGTCCATCACCCAATCGACGAAAGCCCAGCTGTCGTCTTCGACCAGCTGCCTTGGACCTTCCGGCGTGAGCAAGGCGAAGCGGTACCGGACTTCGCCATGGCTGAAGTCTTCGAAATTGGCCGCCTTGTTATTGGTCGTGAAAATGCTGACGCGGTGCATGTAGCTGGAAACCCTGTTCAAGAGTTTCTCAGGTGGCGGGCAAATTTGACTCAGTTATGACAAGCACGGCCAAAATCGTGCCGCGTTGGCAATCGCGCCAATTGCGCGCTCTCAAGCCGCTGGGGCGGGGCAGTACTTCGCCAGATATTCGCCGTGTCCCGGCATATGCTGCACCAGAAAGCGGACCGATTTTTCAATCTCGTCAAGTTCCTTGCGCGTTTCTACCGGATCCAGCGTTGCAGCCATCGCATTTTCGCCGACCATGGAAATGCCTTGCCCCATCATGACGGCAGCCCAGCTGGTCTCGGTAAACAGCTCGTCATCCTCGCGGAAGATTTGCCCATTCAATTTGAACAGCTCCATCTTCTCGGTCAGGCTGTCGGGCACGCTCATGGTGCGGCAGTAATTCCAGAATTCGGAATCGGTTCGGCTGGTGGCGTGGTAGTGGAGGATGAGGAAGTCGCGAATGCGCTCATATTCCTTGGTTGTCAGCCGGTTGAACGATTGCGCCTGAGCCTCTGTCACCCCGTCCATCGAGATCAGCGCGATAAGCTTGTTGATACCGGTATTGATGAGGTGGATCGAGGTTGATTCCAGCGGTTCCATAAAGCCGCCCGCAAGGCCCAGAGCGACCACATTCTTGTTCCAGAATTTCTTGCGCCGCCCGGTCGTGAAACGCAAATGGTTCGGCTCTGCCGTGGGCTTGCCGGCCATGTTCTGGATCAGGATGTCGGTCGCCTCGTCCGCTTCCATGAACGCGTCGCAATAGACATGGCCATTGCCGTTGCGGTGCTGCAGCGGCACTTGCCATTGCCAGCCGGCGGGGTGGGCCGTTGCCTTGGTGAAGGGCGGCGGCGGGCTGCCATCGTCACGGTTGCAGGGCAGGGCCACGGCGCGGTTGCACGGCAGCCACTGGGTCCATTCCTCATACCCGGTTTCCAGAGCCTGCTCGATCAGCAGTCCGCGAAAGCCGGAGCAATCGACAAACAGATCACCGCTTATTTCCTGTCCGCTTTCCAGCGTGATGGAGGAGACAAATCCGCTTTCGCCGTCCAGCTTCACGTCATTGATCCGGCCTTCCTGCCGCACCACGCCGCGCTTTTCAGCGTATTTGCGCAGGAAGCCGGCATAGGCTGTTGCGTTGATATGATAGGCGAAATTGATCGGCGGCAGATCGTCGCGGCGCAGATCATCGGTCTTGGCAAATTTGCCGAAATAGGCGGCCATGGTTTCCGCATTGAAAACCTGGATCGGCCGCTTGTCCCCATTATTGGCGTGGTGGTGCCAGACATGGTGGAAGGACATGCCGCCCATCTCGTAGCCGTAATTGCCGAACGGGTGGATGTAGCTGTCGCCAATATTGCCCCAGTTGACGAACTGGATGCCCAGTTTGAACGAACCTTGCACGGCGGCCATCATCTCGGCTTCGTCGATTTCCAGAAGGCGCTGAAAGTCCACAAATGGCGGAATGGTTGCTTCACCAACTCCGACCGTACCAATGGCCTCGCTCTCGACCAGCGTGATCTGCAGCTCTCGCCCGGTGCGCAGGCGGGACAATGCAGCTGCGGCCATCCAGCCAGCAGTGCCGCCGCCGACGATAACGATATGTTTGATTGCCATTGCGAAAATCTCTCCTGCAGGGTCAATACCCCGTCCGGCTGTTCCGGCATAGGGGGCAAGATCGCCTCCAAAGGTCCATGTTTGCAAAAATGTTACACTAGGGATGCAGGATTGTGAACGTTCATTTTAAGTCTTGTGAACGATCACATCTTTGATATGTGACAGTCAAACCTCGGTCTACGGGGTGTCTATAGTGCCGGTGCAATTGGGAAATACAATCCCACACCGAAGGGGAGAAAACAGTGCGCAAATCCATAATCATGTCGACCAACCGTGTCCGTACGCTTGCCACCGTGTCCAGTATTGCGCTGGTTGCCGCGGTTCCCGGTGTTGCTCTTGCGCAGGACGCGCCGGGTGATGAAGATGCGGAAGAGCAGGTCGATCCTGCTTCCGAAAACACTATCATCGTCAGCGGCTTCCGTGCCTCGCTCGAAAGTGCGCAGGATTTCAAGGAAAACGCCGACACTGTTCGTCGATGTGATCACAGCCGAAGATATTGGCGCACTGGCTGACCGCTCCGTTGCAGAAGCGCTGCAGCGCGTGCCTGGCGTCAACATCTCCCGCTTTGAGCAGCGCGATGACCCTGACCGTTTCTCGGTCGAAGGTTCCAACGTAATCATCCGCGGCCTGCCATATGTTCTTTCGAACTTGAACGGCCGTGACATTTTCTCGGCCAATGGCGGTCGTACGCTTTCGTTCAACGATGTGTCGCCTGAGCTTCTGGGCCGCGTCGAAGTCTACAAGAACATCAGCGCCGACATGATCGAGGGCGAATATTTCCGGCCTCGTCAACCTCGTGACGCGTAAGCCGCTCGACAATCCAGGCCTGCAGATTGCTGGAACGATCGAAGGCAACTACGGCGATCTGGCCGAAGAGTGGTCGCCAGGCTTCTCCGTCCTGGTGTCCAACACCTTTGAAACCGGCATCGGTACTTTTGGCCTGCAGCTTGGTTATGCGCAGCAGGAACTTGTTACCGCGCACAGACGCATCGCAGCTCACCGATCCTTGCTACCGCGCCGACACGCTCGACAGCGGCTGTCTGCGCGCTCGTCAATGTCGGTTCGGGCGGCTATTTCGGCGATCCCAACTTCGATGCGAGCAACTTCCCGCCTGCCGGCACCGTCATCGTGCCCAAGGGTGCGGGTGTGCGTACCACCGCCCTGACGCGTGACCGTCAGGCCTATTCGGCAGTGGGCCAGTTCGAAAGCAATGATGGCCGTTTCCTGCTGACGCTGGAATATCTTCGTGCCGAAACTCAGGGTTCGTTGAACGAATTTGCGATGCTGGGCTCTGGTCAACGACGACGCTCTGTTCCCCACTATTGCTCCGGGCACCACGCCGACATTCAATGGTTCGATTCTTCGAAACCGGCACGCTGACACAGGGCAATCCGAACGGCGGCTTGCCGGCATTCCGACGGAGCTTCTGCGTTTCCAGCGTGAAGATGAAGCGACGACCGAGGATTTCTCAGCAGAAGTCTATATGGAATTGACGGACCGGTTGCGCCTCACTTTTGAAGGCCAGGTCATTAACTCTGATCGGGACGAAGATGGCGTTTATCTCTGCGATGCAGACATATACCGATATCTTTATTGATAATTCTGGCAACACTCCCCGTGTACAGTTCCTTGCATCCCAGCACCGGTACTTCCGACGCGGCATATTTCAACGATCCTGCGCGCACACTCTTCTGGTTCCTGCTGGACAACCAAGTTCGCAACGAAGGCGAACTTTACAGCCTGAAGGGCGATGTCGAGTATGACATTTCCGACGATGGCTTCTTCCAGACCGCCCGCTTTGGCGCGCGCTGGTCCGATCGTAATCGCGTAACCCGCAGCGCCAACTTCTCCAACTGGGGCAACCTTGGTGCACCATGGACCGGTCGTGGCGGCAATTGGAACTGCGGCGATTTCCAGGCCTTCGGTTGTGGCGGCGCATATGTGTTCGATTTCCCCGAATCTGCAAACGTTGCGCAATCCGTTCGGTGACAACTTCCAGCGCGGCAATGCGCCGGTGCCGCTCGGCAATGGCTCTGCCTTCTTCTTTGGCAGCGACAATGTGCTCGACGATTATCTGAGCGGTGAAGTCACACGTCAGGCCAACGCGATCACTGCCTTCACTCTCACCCCTAACGCATGGTTCCCGATCAGCGCACGCGGTGGCAATGTGGACGGCACGGTCTTCCTGCCGGGTGAAATCTCCGACGTGAGCGAGTCCACGAAGGCGGCCTATGCCCGTATCGACTTCGGCACGTATTTCTCCAACGGCTGGGAACTGTCGGGCAATATTGGCCTGCGTTACGTTGAAACGACAACTGAATCCGATGGAGAGATCAACTTCCCGTTCGGCGATTTCTTCGACGCAGATATGAATGGCACGGTAACTGGCGCTGAAGTCGCGGCGGCTTGCGGCAACGTTCAGCCAGGCCAGCAAGCGCCCGGGTACTGTTCGCTAAGCGCAGCGCGTCAGGCGGAATTTGCGGCGGCCTTTACCGGCGAAATCATCGATGACAGCTCTGACATCGTGTACGAAAACTGGCTCCCCAGCTTTAATGCAAAGCTTGATTTTGGCGACGGTTTGCTGGCGCGCGTAGCTTTCTCGCAAGGCATCTCGCGGCCAGATCTTTCCGACTTCCGCACGGGCGGTGCGATCTTCGACAACACCCGTTCGCTTGAATTGGCGGGCGCGCTCGAAACTGGACCGCTGTTTGCCATCAATACCGGCAACAGATTGCTGCGCCCGATTGAAATCGGACAATTACGATCTGTCGATCGAGTATTACTTTGATGATGTTGGATCGATCACGGCTGCGTTTTTCCGCAAGGACTTCCGCAATCTGTTCGGCTTCGGCCCTACGGTCCGCGACTTCACCAGTCCTTCCGGCGTGTCAATTGATGTAGAAGTCAATGGCCCAATCAACTTCGGTAGTGCCAAGCTGCAGGGCGTTGAACTCGCCTATCAGGATGTGTGGGAATTCCTGCCGGGGCCGCTCCAGCATTTGGGTGGTCAGTTCACCTACACCTATATCGACTCGAACGACTTCTCATCTTCGGGTGATGTCGTTTGGTGATTTGCCGCAGCCCGGTATGTCGGAACATACGGTCAATGCGACGTTGTTCTACGAAGTTGCCGGCTTCTCTGCTCGTGCCGCGTACAACTGGCGGTCAGAATTCCTTCAGACACCGCGCGATGTGATCTTCCCGTTCTCGCCGATTTACGGAGAGAGCACCGGCCAGCTTGATGCGTCGATCTTCTATGATCTGACGGAAAACATCAAAGTCGGCGTTCAGGGCGTGAACCTTCTGGACGAAGTCACTCAGACCAGCTCTGTAGTTCGATTTCGAGGGCACGCGGATCATTCCGGTCCGCATTCGCAACGACCGCCGTTACACCTTCCTCGTCCGGTTCGACTTCTGATAAATTAGTCGGAGCTCCTCTCGGACAGGGGTTTGAAACACGGGCTCCGGCGCACTTCCAGCGCCGGAGCCCTTTTTCTTGACGTTTTGCGCGAAGTCTCGGCAGAAAGATGTGATGATGACACCAGTTTCCATGCGCCAAATCGGCGCGGCCCTGCTTGTCACTGCGATGGCGCTTGGCGGCTGCGGCGGCGAGGGCACGATGTCCAGCACACCAATTGCCAGCGCGCCGACCCCCACGCCCAGTCCATCGCCATCCCCCACGGGCGGCACATGGCAATTGGTCTGGGCCGATGACTTCGACGGCGCAGCGCTCGACACGTCGCGCTGGAACATGATCGCGGACTGCTGGGGCGGCGGGAACAATGAACAGCAATGTTACACGGCGCGGCCGGAGAACATCTCATTGCAGAATGGCGTTCTGTCGCTGACGGCGCGGCAGGAAAGCTATACCGGCGATGCGTGGTCGGCGGAGGTAAAGCCGTTTCAGGCGAACCCGAACGCGCAGCGCACCCAGCCGTTCACGTCCGGGCAAGATCACCACCAAAGGCAATGCCAGTTGGCTGTATGGGCGCTTCGAAATGCGCGCCCGGCTGCCGCAAGGCCAAGGAACATGGCCCGCATTCTGGATGATGCCGGAGGACAGTCATTACGGCGGTTGGCCACTTTCCGGAGAGATCGACATATTCGAGGCGGTCAATCTCGGTGTCATTTGCCCGTCGTGCGAGGACGGCGGCGAGCAGTCGGTGCTCGGCACGCTGCATTACGGCGACAGGCCGCCAGGCAATATCTATCGCAACCGGGAAATCGCGTTCCCCGGCGTGCTCGACGGCAATTTTCACACCTACGGCGTGATATGGGAACAGGGCCGTTTCATCTGGTCTATCGATGGGGAACCTTTCGGATCAATCGAGGCATCGGAATGGTTTACCGCCGCCAGCGATGACCCCAACGCACCCTTTGATCGTCCCTTTCATCTGATCCTGAATTTCGCAGTTGGCGGCAATTGGCCCGAAAATACCTCTGCCGGGGGAGTTTCGACAGACAATTTCCCCAAGCAGATGGAAGTGGATTGGGTCCGCGTCTGGCAATGCGATACCGACCCCGCTACCGGTCTCGGCTGCACCGGAGGAATGTAAATTGGCCCGCAGGCGACAATCGGTAACTATCAAGCACGTAGCGGCGGATGCCGGCGTTTCGTTGCAGACGGTAAGCCGTGTCATCAACAATGAAGCGAATGTCCGCCCGGAAATGAAGCAGCGGGTGCAAGCCTCGATCGACAAGCTTGGCTATGTGCCGTCGATTGCAGCGCAGCGCATGAGCGGATCGCGGTCCTACCTCATTCTGGCGCTGAATGACCGTGAGCGCACGATAGAGGATTGGCGTGCCCGCGAAGGGCGCGACTGGGTCGATCAGATGCTGCTTGGCGGCATGCTGAAATGCGCCGAATATGGCTACCGCCTGATTTTCGAGTTGGTCGACACGCATAGCGATCATGTCGAACGGGAGTTGAACGCGGCCATCGCTGCCATGCAGCCCGATGGCGTGATCCTGACCCCGCCGCATTCCGACAATGAATTGATTACCGATCTGCTGGAAGCGTCCGGCATCCGTTTTGCGCGGATTGGCTCACGCGCCAATGGCGGCAATATCTCTCTGACGATGGGTGATGATCAGCTTGCGGCGATGGCCACGCGGCATTTGATCGAAAAGGGTCACAAGCGGATCGCGTTCATCGCCGGGTCGCAGGAATACGCCCTTACGCAATGGCGTAAGGACGGGTGGAAATCCGCAATGCAGGAGGCCGGCCTTGCGACCAATGATCTGTGCGAGCGGGGCGATTTTTCCTACGCGTCTGGCGAAGCGGCAACGCGCAAGCTGCTGGCCTGCGCCAACCGCCCTACGGCAATCATCGCAGGCAATGACCAGATGGCCATTGCAGCCAATGCCGTCGCCCATGAACTGGGGATGCGCGTGCCGGGCGACCTGTCGATCATCAGTTTCGATAACACGCCCGTGGTTCGTTTTGTCCAGCCGCCGCTTACCGCGATTGACCAGCCGGTAGCGGAAACTGTCAGCCGGGCCGTGGAGTTGCTGATCATGGCCAATCGCGGAGAAGAACTGCCATCAATGCCGGTGGTGGTTCAAGGCGGGCTGATCGAACGCGCATCGGTTGCCAGGCCCCGCAACGCCAACACAGATGATTGAAGCGCAAAGTGCCGCACCGGCTGGCGCAGCACAGCGTCAGTCGAGCAGGTTCTTGATGCTGTACGCGCTGGCGGTTGCAGGCGGCGCGACAGCCTATGTTCCGTTCTTGACCATCCTGTTGCCGGTGCGCGTGGAAGCAATGGCCGGGGCCCAGAGCATCATGTGGCTCGCCTACGCCGCCTTTGCCGGAGCAATTGCGGCCAGTATCGCCAATATCGGCTTCGGCTGGCTTTCCGATATCACCCGCAACCGGCGCGTCTGGATATTTGCCGGACTGGTGCTCAGCTCGATCATGCTGGTCGCATTGGCGCAGCGCGGACAGTCTGCCAATGCTCATCGTCCTGCTTGTCGTCTGGCAGTTGGGCCTGAACATGATGCTTGGCCCTCTTGCGGCCTGGGCCGGCGATGTGGTGCCTGACCATCAGAAGGGGACGCTGGGCGGATTGCTGGCTTTTGCCCCTGCAGCCGGCGCCTTGTCGGGCACTTTGGTGACGATCCCGGGCATGGCGGAGCCGGACACGCGCATGGCGCTGGTGGCAGGGCTGGTTGCGTTGTGCGTTCTGCCGGTCGTCCTGTTTGGGCGGCCGCAAGACTTCCCCGAACTTATGGTGCCAAGGGAAAGGCCAATGCCGCGTCCCGGCGGCAAGAACCGCATTGTCGCACGCATGTGGCTGGCAAGGTTGCTGGTGCAAATCGCCGAAGCAGCCCTGTTTGCGTATCTCTACCTCTGGCTTCGCACTATCTCTTCCGAGATCGATGACAATGAAGCTGCACAGGTATTCGGGTTGGTGCTGCTGGTGGCCGTTCCCGTCACCTTGCTCGTCGGACGTTGGGCGGATCGTACCAATCGGCCTATTGTACCACTATGCGCCGCTGCAGCGGTCAGCTGCGCCGCCTTGCTCATCATGGCGATGGCTCCCGGCCTTACTGCAGCGCTGATCGGATATGCGTTTTTTGGTCTTTCGGCAGGCGTGTTTCTCGCATTGCATTCAGCCCAGACCTTGCGCGTGCTGCCTCGCCCGCAATTCAGGGGCCGGGACCTTGGCCTGTTCAACCTCACCAACACCATGCCGTCGTTGATTATGCCGGGCCTTACGCTGGCCATGGTGCCGGTGTTCGGCTTTGATGGCCTGTTCATCGTGCTGGCTGCCCTTGCTGGGATCGCCTGCCTGCTGCTGTTGGCAGGGACGCGCCGGAAATAGGCGCTTGCCTTCAACCAAGTGCCGTGTAAAACCTTTTTGAGAACGTTCCCAAAAAAGAGGAAGTTATGCGGGTAGAGGTTTCTGTGCGAGCAATCGCAACGGCGTTAGCAATGGGTTTGGGACTGGCCGGATGCGCCACCGTCCCAGCCGAAACCGAGGTGGCGACGACTGTCTCTGCGTCTATGACAGGCGAAGATGCTGTTGTCGCAGATCTGGTTTCGCGGATGTCGCTGGAGCGCAAGATTGCGCAGCTGATCCAGCCACAAATCAATTCCTTCACGCCTGCGGATATGGAGCGTTACCGCTTCGGCAGCTATTTGAATGGCGGTAATGGTGGTCCTTACGGAGATGAATATGCTCCGGCCTCCGAATGGCTGCGCTATGCCGATGAAATGTATGACGCATCGGTTCGCCCGCTCCCGAACGGAGAGCCTGTGATCCCGACGATGTGGGGCACAGACGCGGTGCATGGCCACACCAATGTGGTGGGCGCAACGATTTTCCCGCACAACATCGCGCTGGGCGCGGCGGGACGTCCTGACCTGGTCCGCCAGATTGGTGCGGCAACCGCTGCAGAAATCGAAGTGACCGGCATCGACTGGAATTTCTCCCCCACCGTGGCTGTCGCACAGGATGATCGTTGGGGACGCACTTACGAAAGCTATTCCGAGAACCCCGATATTGTTGCGGCAATGGGCGCCGCCCTGGTTGAAGGGCTGCAGGGGCGGCCCGGTGATGCGGACTTCCTCGGCACCGGACGGGTCATTGCCACGGCAAAGCATTTCTTCGGCGATGGCGGCACGGATAACGGTGTCGATCAGGGCGAAGTCACCGGCGATATCGACGAATTGCTGGCGCTGCATGGCCGTCCCTATCCGGCGGCGATTGGTGCCGGTGTCGAAACGGTCATGGCCAGCTTCAATTCCATCAACGGCCGCAAGATGCACGGTAACCGCGATCTGCTGACCGATGTGCTGCGCGGCGAAATGGGTTTTGACGGTCTGGTCGTGGGCGACTGGAACGGCCACGGGCAAGTTGCAGGCTGCGAAGTCACAGATTGTCCGCAGTCTCTGATGGCAGGTCTCGACATCTACATGGTGCCAGACGACTGGCAGGGGCTGATGGAAACGCTCATCGCGCAGGTCAATGACGGCACGATCCCGATGGCGCGGGTGGACGAAGCCGTTACCCGCGTGCTGCGCGTGAAATACCGCGCCGGTTTGCTGGCAGAGAATGCGCCGCGGCCATCTGCGCGCGGCGTGGCTGGCCGGTACGAGATGCTCGGTTCGCCGCAGCACCGCGCAATTGCGCGTGATGCCGTGGCCAGTTCCCAGGTAATCCTCAAGAACAACGGCGTCTTGCCGCTTTCTGCCGGAGCCAACGTGCTTGTGGCGGGAAGTGCCGCAGACAATATCGGACAGGCCGCTGGCGGCTGGACGCTGACGTGGCAGGGCGGTACCGAACTGGGCCGTGACCTGTTCCCCAATGCCGAGTCCATCTGGGAAGGTCTGAGCGCTGCAATATCCGCCAATGGCGGCTCGGCGACACTGTCCGAAGACGGCAGCTTCACTGCGCGCCCTGATGTGGCCGTCGTGGTGTTCGGTGAGGAGCCCTATGCCGAATTCGCCGGAGACGCGCGCGATCTCGCTTTCCGCGATGAGGAGGGGCTGGAACTGCTCCGCACATTCGACGCGCAGGGTATTCCTACCGTCGCCGTGTTTCTTTCCGGCCGTCCGATGTGGATGAACCGTGAAATGAATGCGGCAGATGCATTTGTCGCATCATGGCTTCCCGGCAGCGAAGGCGGCGGCATTGCCGACGTGCTGACCGGTGCGCGTGATGCAACGGGCCGCCTGTCGTTCAGCTGGCCTGCGACATGCGAAGGGCAGCCGCTGAACGGACCCGAAGGCGCGTTGTTTGCAGTAGGCTATGGCCGCTCGCTGGCTGACACCTCACCCACGCCCGTTTTGAGCGAGGATTGCGCACCTTTGGAGGCAGGTCCTGCCAATGACTGGTTCTCCGCAGGACGGCTTGCCGACAGCGTCACCGCCAGTTCCATGGATGCGCCGCTGCCCAATCTGATCGGCCGGGTCGCCACCTTGGTCGCGCGCGGAATTGACCGCAATGCGCAGGAGGATTCGCGTGAACTGGCCTTCACCGCTGGCGGTACACTGAAGCTGGAAGGTGAAAGCACTGCCAATGCGTACCGGATCGAATATTCTCTTGAGGCGCGCCCCACGGCGGCCGTAACGCTGACGAGCGGCGACAGCACATTCGACATCACGCAGGGCCTCTCGATAGGTGCGGGCAAGGGCTGGCGCGAAATGGTTCTCACAGCTTCTTGCCTGCCTGATCTGGGCAACACGCTGGAATTGGATACAGTGAACCCGCTGACGATCCGCATTGCCACGATTTCGCGTGTCGATGTGGCCGAAGGCACTGAATGCTCGTTCTGACGTGAATGGTTTTCTGGAAGTTTTTGGGCGGAGCTGCTGACAAAAGCAGCCTGCCTTCAGGGAGTATAGAATATGGCCCTTGCGCCTGACATTTCGAGCAGCACCGATCCCATGCCGGTTACGGACGATTCGCCTCCGGTCGACGCGCCGGGCCTTCAGTATTTCGTGATGGGCCTGTTTTTCATCTTCGGCGGGATCACTTCGCTTAACGATGTGATCATCCCGAAGCTGAAAGAGCTGTTCACGCTCAGCTACACCGAAGCGATGCTGGTGCAGTTCTGCTTCTTCGCAGCCTATCTTATCATCGGCATTCCCGGCGCGAGGCTGGTCAAGAAGATCGGCTATATGCGCGGTGCGGTTGTTGGCCTTGTCACCATGATGGCAGGCTGCCTGCTGTTCATCCCGGCAAGCCAGACGGCGACCTATGCCATGTTCCTTGGCGCATTGTTCATTCTGGCAAGCGGCGTGGTTATTGTGCAGGTGGTGGCAAATCCGCTGATCAGTCTGCTGGGACCGCCCTCAACCACACACAGCCGCCTGACGTTTGCGCAGGCATTCAATTCGCTGGGTACCACGGTTTTCCCGATTGTCGGGGCGGTCGTAATCCTGGGCGGATTGGCAGCTGTCAGCGCAGACCAGCTTTCGGGCGCTGAATTGCAGGCCTATCGCTCTGCCGAGAGTGAGGCGATCTGGAAAGGCTACCTCGGCGTTGCAGCCCTGATCGGGCTGGTCGCTATTGCTGTCTGGATGTTCCGAAACCGCTTGCCTCACGATGCCAAAATCATGGGCGACAACGACCTCGTTTCGACAAGCCGTTACCTTGTCGGTCTGGCCATGATTGCCGTCGGTGTGTTCGTCGCGCTGCAGGTAAGCGGATGGCTTGGCGTGTTGATCATTATTCTCGCTCCGGCCATCTGGCTGTACGACAATGATCTGCTGAAACGCGGACGCTTCTCATTCGGTGCGCTTTGTATTTTCCTGTATGTTGGCGGCGAAGTTGCGATTGGCTCCGTCATCATCAATTACCTCTCCTTGGAGCGAGTTCTGGGCCAGCCGGAAAGCGTGATTGGCTGGATGATCGGCCTGTATTGGGGCGGCGCGATGGTCGGCCGCTTCATCGGCTCTGCCGTGCTGCGCATTTTCAGTCCGGGCAAAATTCTGGCTTTCAACGCGATTGGTGCGATTACGCTGATTATCGTGTCGACACAGACCAGCGGTGTTGTCGCGGCATATACGCTGCTTGCCGTGGGCCTGATGAATTCCATCATGTTCCCGACGATCTTCTCGCTTGCATGCGAAAAGCTTGGTCCGCGTGCTGCCGATGGATCGGGCATCATCAATGTCGCGATTTTCGGCGGAGCGGTTGTGCCCCTGCTGTTCGGTGTCGTGGCCGATGCCACCGGCGGGAGCCTTGCAACGGCGATGATCATTCCGGTGATCTGCTACGCCATCATTGCAGGCTTCGGAATTTTTGCCCGTCGACCTGCCGTTTAAGCTGCGCAAGCGATAGGCACAAAAAGGGCGGGATGTCTTCACGACTTCCCGCCCTTTTTCTTTGGGCTGATTAAAGCTCAGTCCGCGCGGGCGACCCGTCCAGCCGATGCATTCCCGAGGTTCATCAGAACCTGCTGGTGCGGCATGCCGTCACCGCCGCGGTCCACGATAATGTGCTGCCACCCGGGTGTCTGCATATCGCGGAAATCCTCTGCATCAGTCACAAGCGGTTCTTCCAGCACCATGTGGTAGAATTCGCGGCGCATATATTCGCCCAGTTCGCCCGCCTGCACGGCGCGGTCGCCGTCGAGGTCCGCTCCGCCTTCCAGCGCCTGCCGGAAGATATGGCTGATGTAACCGCCGGACTTTTCGCCCGTGGCAACCAGGCTCAACGTGTCTTCGTCCGAACTGAATATGCCCATCCGGTCCACGCGCTGGTCGATCACATTGTCGAACCCGCCAGCAAAACACGCATCGATCACCAGCAGCGTGCGCGCGTCGATATCTTCGAACATTTCGGCGAGTTCGTAATCGAACAGCGGCGCGTCATACAGCTCGATCGTTTCAGCGCTCCCGTCCCGCTCGGATGTCATGTTCTCGACCTTTTCTCCGTGGCCGGAGAAGAAAACGAGCAGCAGATCGTCGTCGCCCATGACACCGGTTATGTCGGTAAGTGCACGGCGGAAGTTGGCGCGGGTTGCCTGCGCATTGACCAGGGTAACGCTCTGCGGAGCCAATACGCCGGCATTGCGCAGCGCGGCTGTCACGCGTGTGGCATCTTCGTCTGTCCGGTTGAGCGGGTTGATCCGTTCGTAGTCAGCCACACCGACAGACAGCGCAAAGACCTGCGAATTGCCGCTGGACGGGCGGACGGTGCGAACGCCTGCTTCGGTTTCGCTCAGGGTCAGCGAGTATCGGCCCATCTCGCCAGGAGAAAAGCTGCTCGCGGCTATGTGATAAGTGCCGTCTTCCGGCAAAGTGATCGACAACCGGCTGTCTGTCCCGTCGACGGCGCGAAAATCGTCGTTTGCTTCCTCGCGCCCGTCGGGCAGGTAGATCGCCAGCGTTGTGTCGATTTCGCGTGAGCCGAGCTCGAAGGTGATCCGCTGCCCCGCGCGACCGGCAAAGGCATAATAATCCACAAAACCGCCACCGAAACCGCGCTCGTCGCTTTGCGTCAGCGTGCCATTGGTGGTTTCGCCCAATGCAACCGTCTGCGCGTTGCCGCCTGCTGGATTGGCCGGATCCATCGTTGCCAGCCGGTAGGCGCCTGCTCCCTGATTGTTAAACGCAGAGACGATCAGGCGGTAAGTGCCATCGGTGGGCAGAGTTGTCTCGATCAGGCTGTCAAAGGTCTCGCTGCCGGGTGCATCATCGTTCTGTGTTTCGAACCCTTCCGGGCCGGTCATGCGCAGAACCGCATCAAACCGCCGGGAGCTGAGCGAAATGCGCACACGCTGCCCCGCGCGGCCTTCAAAGACATAGGTATCTGAACTGCCAGTCAGCGTTCCATCGGTCGCTTCGCCAAGCGTCATTGTGCCGCCGGAACGCGGCTTGCGCTGCTGCTTGGTCGCACCGTCAGACTGGCTTGCCGATGAGGCGGCCGTGGCCGGCAAATCTTGCGCGCCTGCAGGTGCAAAAACCATCATCACCGCGCCAATAGCTGCGGCGGTGAGATACACGGCCTTACTCATTCAATCCCCCATTCGTGACCAAGCCGGTCCATCTATAACCTGCCACGTCTGAACGAATTCCGAATGCCTCCGGCTGAGTGTCTACTCCTCCGGTTCGCTCCACGCGAGCTTCGGCTTGCGCGCCGCATGGGCTTCATCGAGCCGCGCGCGCGGAGCGTGGTGCGGGGCGGTCAGAAGCGCTTCGTCGCCGTCCTTCGCGCGCTGCGCCAGTGATCGCATGGCCATGATGAACTGGTCGATGCCGTCCTTGCTTTCCGTCTCGGTCGGCTCGATCAGCATTGCGCCGTGAACCACCAGCGGGAAATACATCGTCATCGGGTGGAACCCCTCGTCGATCAGGCCTTTCGCCAGATCCAGCGTGGAAAAGCCCTCGGCAAAGCCAGCATCGCCAAACAGCGCTTCATGCATGCAAGGCCCGCTTGCCCCGAACGGTGCATGGAGCACATCTTCCAATTGCCGCAGGATATAATTGGCATTGAGCACGGCATCGCCCGCTGCCTGCCGCAAGCCGTCTGCACCGTGGCTGAGGATGTAGGTCAGGGCGCGGGTGAACATGCCCATTTGCCCGTGGAAGGCTGTCATCCGGCCGAAGGCGCTGCCGTGATGGTCTTCCATGTTCTCCTCTTCGACAAGACGGAGGCTGCCATCCTTGGCCTTTTCCACGAAGGGGAGCGGCGCGAACGGAGCGAGCGCTGAAGAGAGCACAACGGGACCAGAACCGGGCCCACCGCCGCCGTGCGGGGTGGAAAAGGTCTTGTGAAGATTGATGTGCATCGCATCGATGCCAAGATCGCCGGGACGCACGCGGCCCATGATCGCGTTGAAATTTGCCCCGTCGCAGTAAACCAGACCGCCTGCCGCGTGGACGGCATCGGAGATGGCTTTCATATCGCGCTCGAACAATCCGCAGGTGTTGGGATTGGTGATCATGACGGCGGCAACATCGGGACCGAGCCGCGCCTTCAGCGCATCAAGATCGACCCGGCCATCGGCGTTCGCGGGAATGTCTTCGGTCGAATAGCCGGCAAAAGCCGCTGTAGCCGGATTGGTGCCGTGCGCACTTTCCGGAACAAGCACGACTTTGCGCGCATCGCCGCGCGCTTCCAGCGCGGCTCGGATGCACAGGATGCCGCACAGCTCGCCATGCGCGCCGGCCTTGGGGCTCATCGCGACAGCTTGCATTCCGGTGAGGGTGATGAGCCAATGCGCCAGTTCATCGATCACGCCCAGCGCGCCCTGCACCGTATCGATTGGCTGCATGGGATGCACATCGAGGAAGCCGGGCATACGCGCGACTTTCTCGTTCAAGCGCGGATTGTGCTTCATGGTGCAACTGCCCAGCGGGAAGAAGCCCAGATCAATGCCGTAATTCTGTCGGCTGAGGCGTGTGTAATGGCGCACGGTTTGCGGTTCGGACAGGCCGGGAAGGCCGATATCGCCCTTGCGCGTAAACTTGCCCATGCGGCTTGGCAGATCGGTTGGCGTATGCGGCAGATCGACGCCGCATGTATCCGCGCCGCCTATTTCAAAGATCAGCGCCTCTTCCAGCATCAGCGCCTTATTGCCTGTAACAGTCGGGTGCTTTTCGCCGTCGATTGAGGCGACAGGAGTGCCGGGCTTCCACCCGCTCTGGTTGATCTGGTTCATGGCAGCACCTCCTCAAGAGTGGTGGCAAGGGTTTCGATATCTTCCACGCTGGCGGTTTCCGTAACTGTCACCAGCAACCCGCCCTTGATCCCGTCAACGTCGGGGAACAGCTTGCCCAGGCCAACGCCGCCCAGCACGCCCCTGTCGGCCAGATCACGCACAATCTGGCGCGCGTCGGTATCCAGCATCAGCGTAAATTCGTTGAAGAAGTTTTCATTCAGCACGGTCACGCCCGGAACCTTTGCCAATCGGTCCGCCGCGATGCAGGCGAGGCGGTGATTTTCTGCTGCAAGTCCGGTGAGGCCCTTCGCGCCCAGCAAGGTCATGTGGATGGAGAAGGCCAGCGCACACAGCCCGCTGTTGGTGCATATGTTGCTTGTCGCCTTTTCGCGGCGAATATGCTGCTCGCGGGTGGAAAGCGTCAGCACGAAACCGCGCTTGCCATCGGCGTCCACGGTTTCACCGCACAAACGGCCCGGCATCTGCCGCACCAGTTTGGGATCGGTTATGGCGAACAGGCCGAGATACGGCCCGCCGAATTGCAGCCCGACGCCAAGCGCCTGACCTTCGCCGACCACAATATCTGCGCCCAGATTGCCCGGAGCCTCCAGCGCGCCGAGCGCCACAGGTTCTGTATTCACGACAATCAGCTTCGCGCCCTTGGCATGGGCTGCGTCGGCGATCTTTTGCAAATCGGGAATGCGACCCAGAATATCGGGATATTGCACCACCACGCTGGCGGTATTGTCATCGATGCGCGCGATCAGCCCGTCATCGTCAGGCAGAGCGGTGAGGCTGGGCTTGGCCCCGGCAATCTCGTCCTCGGTAAACTTCGCCATCGTGCGCACGACTTCGGCGTAATGCGGGTGCAACGCGCCTGACAGCACGACGCGCTTCTTGCGCGTGACGCGCCCTGCCATCGCGACCGCTTCCCAGCACGCTGTGGAGCCATCATACATGGAGGCATTCGCCACCGCGCAGCCATACAGCCGCGCAACCTGCGTCTGGAATTCGAACAGCATTTGCAGAGTGCCCTGCGCGATTTCCGGCTGGTAGGGCGTGTATGCGGTGAGGAATTCGCCGCGCTGGATCAGATGATCTACGCTGGCGGGCACATGATGGCGGTAAGCCCCGGCACCGATGAAGAACGGCGCATCGGCGGCGGCCAGGTTCTTCTTCGACAGGCGCCGCATGTGCTTTTCGACCGCCATTTCCGTGGCGTGCAGCGGCAGGCCCTCGACGGGTCCGCTCAGGTAAAGATCGGACGGCACATCAGTGAACAACGCATCGATTGAGGGCGCACCGACAGCTTCGAGCATCGCCGCGCGGTCGGTATCGGTCAGGGGGAGGTAACGCATTTCAACTCCTTGGCCCGTCTCGAAGTTGGAGAGGGGAAGTCAGGTCAAATCACAAACTGTCGCAGAACGCCTGATAAGCTTTGGCGTCCATCAGGCCTTCCAGTTCGTCCTTGTCGGACACGGTCAGCTTGAAGAACCAGCCTTCGGCTTCGGGCGCGGTATTCACCAGTTCGGGTTCGCCCTCCAACGCCGCATTGCCCTCGATCACGGTTCCGCCAATCGGCGCGTAGACGTCGCTTGCGGCTTTCACACTTTCCACCACGGCGGCCTCTGCCCCCTTGGTGAATTCGGCGCCCGTCTGCGGGACTTCCACAAACACCACATCGCCCAGCTGTTCCTGCGCATAATCGGTAATCCCGATAATGGCGGTGTCACCGTCGACTTCGATCCATTCATGCTCTTCGGTAAAATAACGTGCCACGTGTCAGGCTCCTTTGCGGTGATAGCGATGGGGTACGAAGGGGAGGGCGGTTACCGTTGCAGGCAAGCGTTTGCCGCGCACCTCGATATCCAGCTTTGTGCCCTCTGCGGTGAATTCGTTTTCGACAAAGCCCATCGCGATGGGATGGCCGAGCGTCGGTGAAAAGCCGCCGCTGGTGACAGTGCCTACCAAGGCATCGCCCGAGAAGATCTGCGCGCCTTCGCGGCCCGGCTGGCGGCCTTCGAGAGTAAGTCCGACGCGCCGCTGCGCGCAGCCGCCTTCTTCCAGCCGCACCTGGCACGCCGCATGGCCGAAAAACCCGCCCGCCTCGCGCCGCGCCTTGCTGAGCGCGAAGCCAAGGCCGGCACTGACCGGATCAGTATCTTGCGACAGGTCATGACCATAAAGCGGCAGGCCTGCTTCCAGCCGCAGCGAATCGCGTGCGCCGAGCCCAGCGGGCCGCACCCGCTCGTCCGCCACCAGAGCATCAGCCAGCGCGCGGACATAATTGGCATGGACGGAGATCTCGAACCCGTCCTCGCCGGTGTAACCAGCGCGGCTGACCCAGATGTGCTGATCGCCAAATTTGAACAGGCCAGCAGTCATGAAGGAGAGTTCGCTTACGCCTGGAACGATGCTCTCAAGCACGTCCACCGCCTTGGGGCCTTGCAGGGCGAGCAGCGCGAAATCATCGAAATGCGTGAGCGTGACATCATCATCCAGATGCTCGCGCAAATGGGCGATATCGTCCCACTTGCACGCCCCATTCACGACAAGGGCGTAATGCGGGCCGGTATTGGTCACGATCAAATCGTCGATAATGCCGCCCGCTTCGGTCAGCAGCAGCGAATAACGCATTTTGCCTTCCGCGAGGCTGGCAATGGCTGACGGGAGCAATTTTTCCAGACCGCTGGCTGCATTTTCACCGGAAACGGAAAGCTGGCCCATGTGGCTCACATCGAACAGGCTGGCAGATTCCCGCGTCCAGTTGTGTTCGGCCACGATGCCGCCATGCTCGCCTGTATACTGGATTGGCATTTCATAGCCTGCAAACGGCACCATGCGCGCGCCGTGTTCGCGGTGCCATGCATCCAGCGGCAACGCCTCCGGCGGCTGTTCTTCGAAATCGGTGTCGGTATCGCTCATTCACAGTTCCGGCATGGCTCGGCAAAGCCCGGAAATCGAGCCCTTACACCATGCCCCCTCTGTCTTGGTAACCTGAGAGATTCCGGCGCGCTTTATTGAGCAAGCAAACGCCTTTCGCCTTCGGTGGTGCCCACCTTGCGGCAAACACGCTTTCCAGAGCGCCTGTGCCAGCTGCGCGGTCCCTTTGACCTGAGAGTTTCCGGGGCGGTTGCTCCTTCGGTGCCCCCGGCAGGTTCAATCGAACCGGTCAGGGAGCTCTCCCGCGCAGATGCCAGACGCCGAAACGTCCACCAAGCGAATCAAGCTTTGCTGCATTGCAAAAGCGCGGTCAATGCCGTCCTAAGCAGTAGAGCGGGAAAATTATTGAAATCCGGGCCGCGGGCCTCACCCTAATGAGGGGGCCACTGGAGGAGACGGAGGGATTCGAACCCTCGATACCCTATAAAAGGTATGGTTCCTTAGCAGGGAACTGGTTTCAGCCACTCACCCACGTCTCCGGACCAGTGCGGCAGGAAGCGCGCTATAGCGAGGGGCTGGGCGCGCTTCAAGGGGGCGTTGCACAATCTATCATATGGCCCGACTGGCAGCACAAATCGTCGCATCATCGATTCGGTTCGCCGCAAAACGGATTCGCTTGGCCGCGTATTCATTGCCGCTTCAGCCGCAAGGGATTCTCTTGTGGGCGCAAAAGTTTATCCGACCGGTGCCCAAACTGTGAACGGGGCCGAGTTTTTCAAGAGGTCTACGGTCATGAATACCCAGTTCGCCCGCAATGTCCGCCTGGCCGCCGCTTCGCTGGTCGCGCCGCTGCTGGTGTGGGCTTCCGCTCCCGCCATCGCTCAGGATATGCAGACTGTTGATCCCGACAATGTGATTGATGCGGATCTGATGGGCGCTCCTGACGCCACGCAGCCGGACGACTATGACACAACATATGAAGTTACGGAGCCTACGACCCGTTACGAAAGCCCGGACGTTTATCAGCCGGAAGCCGCGCGCCCGTCGCTCGATCTGCCGCAGGAACAGCCGACCTATTCCACCGTCGATCCAACGAGCACTGTCGATACTGTGCCGCAGCCTGCCGAGCAGCCGACCACATACGCAGAAGATGATCTGATTGGTGCCGCTGAAGGTTTGTTCGGTCAGGGGGCCGAAGGGCTGGCACGGCTGATCCAGAACATTCTGTCCGATCAGGGCGAACCCAATGGCTACATTGTCGGGCGCGAAGGCGGCGGCGCATTTGTGTTCGGCGTGCGGTATGGTTCTGGCACGCTCTATCACGCAGTCGAAGGCAACATGCCAGTGTACTGGACGGGGCCTTCCATCGGATTCGATGCAGGCGCGAATGCCGGGAACACATTCGTACTGGTATACAATCTGTACGACACGGACGATTTGTATGAACGTTACCCGGCAGGTGAAGGGCAGGCCTATTTCGTGGGCGGTTTCCATGCCAGCTATGTTCGCAAAGGCGATGTTGTGATGATCCCGATCCGCGTTGGTGCCGGGCTGCGGCTTGGCGTGAATGCGGGTTACCTGCGCTTTTCCCGCAACCAGCGCTGGCTGCCATTCTGATCGCACAGCGCTTTCGCGAAAGCTGATAAGCACAGCTAGCCATCTTGCGCCGGGGCGGGCGTAAAGGCATTGCCCGTGCCATGCTGAACCGACTCGAAGAACAAGCCCCCGATGCCCTGCTGGCGCTGATCAAGCTCTTCAAGGCCGATGACCGGCCCGACAAGATCGATCTTGGCGTGGGCGTTTACAAAACTGCAGAGGGCGCGACGCCGGTGTTCGCCGCGATCAAGGGTGCTGAAGGCCGCCTTGTGGCAGAGCAGCCGAGCAAATCCTATCTGGGGCCGGAAGGCGACATGGGGTTCGTGAATGCGCTGATCCCGCATGTGTTTGGCGATGCCGCGCCTGCTGACGGGCGGCTTGACGGGATGCAAACGCCGGGCGGTACAGGTGCTGTGCGCCTCGCGCTCGCTCTGGCGAAAAAAGCTGGCGTCACGCGCGTATTCATGGGCACACCAAGCTGGCCTAACCATGCGCAAATCCTGTCCGATCTTGATCTGGAACTCGTCGGCTTCGACCACGCCAATGCCGATGGCAGCGCCAATATGGACGCGCTTCGCACAGCTCTCGCCTCCGCCAGCGCGGGCGATGCCATCTTGCTGCATGGTTGCTGCCACAACCCCACAGGCGTCGATTACACCAATGCCGAATGGGACGAGATTGCCGGCCTGCTGGCAACAAGCCCGGCTCTCGCCATTATCGACGTTGCCTATCAGGGCCTTGGCGACGGAATGGACGAGGATGCCTACGGCCTGCGAGCCGTCATGGCCCGCGTTGAGGAGGTGCTGGTTGCATATAGCTGTGACAAGAATTTCGGCCTCTACCGCGACCGGGTCGGGGCGTTTTATGTCTCGACCGGCGATGCAGAGGCGACTGCGCGCGCCATTTCCAACGCTGCCGCGCTGGCCCGCGCCAATTGGTCCATGCCGCCCGATCACGGCGGTGCGGCTGTGCGAATGGTGCTGGAAGATGAAGGTCTGACAGCGGGCTGGCTTGAAGAACTTGAAAGCATGCGCACCCGCATCGGCCAGGTCCGCGCGCGTCTGGCTTCTGCGGGTCAGGCTGGAGGGGTCGATCTGGAACCTCTTGGCAAGCAAAAGGGCATGTTCGCAATGCTGCCCGTCAGCAAGGATCAGGTCCAGCAATTGCGCGCCGATCACGCTGTCTACATGGCAGGATCAGGGCGCATCAATGTTGCCGGACTGACGATGGACAACATCGACAAATTCGTGGCCGCTCTGACAGAAGTGACCGGTTAGAGGACAGCCTGAATTTTCCCGATTGCGGCGCAAATGTAAAACCGCCACAAACCGGCTTGCAACGCGGGGGGGTAGCGCAAAGAGCCATGACGGATTTTCGAAAAGATGATTACGGTGCACTGGTCGGCTGGACGTCCACCCAGACGGGCGGGCGGATCACGCTCCATCTGCAAAGCGTGTCCAAGCCCCCTCCCTACAAGAATACCGACATAAAATCGCAGATCTACATACTGGATCGCAATCAGGCGACGCAGCTTGCCAATTACCTGTTTGAAATGGGCGATACCACGCCTCCTGAAAAGAGTGATCGAAGCTTGTTGAAGCGTTTGTTCGGGTGATCTGCCCGTCACGCCGGACCGGATGGTTTGAAAGCCGCGTGTGAAATGCGCTAAACTCGCCGCCGACTAGTGGAGCGGGAGAATGGCAATGGAAGATCGATCTCGCGACGATTTTGGCGCATTGGTGGGCTGGACATCCACTAGATCAGGAGATCGCCTTACCCTGCGTCTGCAAAGCGTACGAACTCCGCCACCGCATTCGGAAAATGATGTCGATTCGCGCCTTTACATGCTCGACCAGAATCAGGCGGCGCAGCTGGCCAACTACCTTTTTGAAATGAGCGGCCAAAGCAAACCCAGCAGGCGCGGGCGGGGCTGGCTTGCCCGCCTGTTCGGATAGGCTGCCATGTTGGACAGGCAGCCTTCGCTGACAGGAGCCTCGCTGTATCTACGGCCGCTTCACGCAGATGATTGGGCTGCACTCTACCGGGTGGCTTCCGATCCGGACATCTGGGCAATGCACCCCATGCACGACAGGTGGCGGGAACCGGTCTTCCGCGCGTTTTTTGATGATGCGCTGGCGCAAGGCGGCGCGCTGGCGGTGGTCGACCGGACGACGCAGTCCATCATCGGATCATCGCGGTTTCAGGACTATCGCGCTGCGGATGGCGGCTCGGTTGAAATCGGCTGGACTTTCCTTGCCAGACAGCACTGGGGCACCGGGCTTAACCGCGAATTGAAACAGCTGATGGTAGGTCACGCACTCGCCAGCGTGGCGCGGGTGGACTTCAGAGTTGGCGACGAAAACTGGCGCAGCAGGCGCGCGTTGGAGAAGATCGGCGCACGCATTTCGCCCAATCGCACAGAGGAGGCAGACGTGCCTGGTTTCGGCAAGATTCTCCATCTCTACTACGAAATGAAACGCGAGGATTTCAACCGGGTTCTGGGCGCGGACTAGCTGGCGCGAAGCATCTGCATGCGGTGCAGGTAGCGGGCCAATGTATCGATCTCCAGATTGACCTCGCCCCCTTGCCGCATCTCGCCCAGCGTCGTGACTTCTTCGGTGTGCGGGATAATGTTGAGATTGAAATGGACGCTGCCGTCTGGACGGTCTTCGATCGCATTGACGGTCAGCGATACGCCGTCGATTGTGATGGAGCCTTTTTCCGCGATGTAAGGTGCAAGTTTGGCCGGTGCGGCAATGACCACATTCATGGAATCACCCACTGGTTGCCAGTCGACAACCTTGCCGACGGCGTCGACATGGCCAGTGACGATATGTCCGCCGATCTCGTCACCGACGCGAAGTGACGGTTCCAGATTCAGCTGGGCACCTTCGCGCCACATCTGGCTGGCGGTGCGCGATACTGTTTCGTGCGATACATCGACGGTGAAATGTGCATCACCGGCAGTGCCGCCCTTGTCGACCGCAGTCAGGCACACGCCGGAACAGGCGATACTGGCGCCAATGGCAATGTCGGCAGGATCGAACGGGCAGGCGATGCGCAGGCGCAAATCGCCGCGCTGCTCCACATGCTCGATAGTGCCGATGGCGGTGACGATCCCTGTAAACATGGCGTGTTCCTTTGCCCCCCGCGTTAACGTGTACGATTGAAAATTTCGAGCGTGTCCAGCCCCAATTGGCGGCGGTCTTCCAGCTTCCAGCGGTCATGCGCGCTGGCAAGAGAGGCAAGGCCGATATCCGCGACACCGGGCCGCCCGCCGCCGATCACCACGGGCGCACGGTAGATTATCATGCGATCGACAAGGTCTGCGCCAAGAAACGCTGCGGCTGCGCCTGCGCCGCCTTCGACTAACAGGTAGCTGACATCGCCCATCGCGCTGACAGCAGCCGGGGAGGCAAGCGCCTTCCAACCGGCGGGCGCACTGCCGCGCGTCAGCACCCAGCGTTCTGGCGAGCGGTCCTCAAGCCCCGGGAGGCGCACATCAAGCTGCGGATTGTCGGCGCGAAGTGTCTCGCCGCCAACACAAATGGCATCGACGCGCGCTCGCTCCCGGTGGGTATGGCTGCGGGCAGCCGCGCCTGTGATCCACTGGCTTTCGCCCGAGGCCGTTGCAATGCACCCATCAAGCGAGAGGGCGAGTTTCAGCGTGATATGCGGACGCCCAAGGGCAAGCCTGGCCGCGTGGCCCGCAACGCCTGCCTGAGCAGGGCTGAGGTCCGCTTCGACGATTTGGACGCCCGCTTCCCGCAACCGCGCGATCCCCGCGCCCGCTGTCCGCTCATCCGGATCGCGCAGACCCATCACGACGCTGGCGAGGCCCGCTTCGGCCACCAGGTCGGCGCAGGCCGGACCGCGTTCTGATCGGTGGGCGCACGGTTCTAAAGTCACATAAAGCGTAGCGCCGCGAGCAGCGTTTCCGGCCATTTCCAATGCCACCGCCTCGGCATGCGGGCGCCCGCCGCTCTGCGTCCAGCCGCGCCCGACAACTACGCCATCGCGCACGATAATCGCGCCGACACCGGGATTGGGGCAGCTGATGGGCCGGGCGCGTTCGGCCAAAGCCGCTGCAGCTGCCAGCCACCTATCGCCGCTGTCAGCCTGCGGCACGCGCACAATATTCCTGAAGCGAAAGCGCCAGTTCTTCCTCCGTCGGGCCTTCCGGTCCGGCTTCGGCTGCGCGCGCTGCTTCGGCCTGCGCTTCCATCTCGTCCACATCGACGAATGTTGCGCGGCCCAGTTCGCGGTAGATTTCCTTGCGCAGCTCAATCCGCTCTTCCAGCCGCGCCTGGAGCTGGTTTTGCAACTGCTGGTTGGCGCAATTGGACGCGATGATCTGTTCTTCGGTACGGCCTTCTTCGAAAGTGGTGATGTAGATCAGTTCCGGCCGCCTCTGCTCGATCCGCGTGCTCTCGGGCACAAACAGCATGAACAGCGCAAAGGTCGCGGCGCAGGCGACGCCCAGAATTTGCCAACGGTGCGGCGTTGGCTGGCGCCAATGCTCGGTAAAATCATTTACCGCGCGGCGCGGAGATATCAGGCGCAAAAATCGCTTCATGAGGCGCAAGATAGGGGGGACGCTGCAAATTCGCCAGTGTTGATACCAGTGTTCATGCCAGTGTTCATGCCCTGATTGCCTAACCGAAAGCAGCGTAAAGCGAGCGGCCTTGGGACTTCAGCCAGCTATCGGCGACAGAAATGTCTTCATCGAACACGCGGTCGAGCAGGTGATAGAAGGCGGGAGAATGGTCAAAATGCACCAGATGCGTGACTTCGTGGGCGACCACGGAACGGCGCACGTGATCGGGTGCCATTATCAGCCGCCAGTTGATGCGGATGCAGCGTCCGCTCTTGCGCTCTCCCGTGCATGACCCCCAGCGGCGCTGGGCGCGCGACAGGCGCAGGTCCGGCACGGACAATCCGGCGCGTTCGCAATAGTAGGCGAGATCGTGCCGCAAGACGGATAGGGCCTCGCCTTCAAACCAGCGCTGCACGCGCGGCACCAACCGGTCGCGCGGTCCTCCGACAAGCAGCATGTCCTGCTCCCGCCGCACCCTTCGCAGCCCGCCTTCCTGCCAGCGAATTGTGAGATCGCGGCCCCGCAGTGGCACGGCCGCGCCATCGCCGAGGTCAAGCGGCCGTGGCACCTTGGCCACTTGCTGCTCAATCCATGTCAGACGCGCCGTTGCAAAATTGAGCGCGTCGCGTGTGCGGGCCCATGTCGGCATGGTGATGCGCAGTTCGCTGCCATCAGGGGCGATGCGCATGGTCAGACGCTTTGACCGCGCATTACGGCGGATGTTGATCGGCAAGGTGGCACCGGCAATCTGGATGGCGGGATCGCGGTGGTCGTCACGCAGCCAGTCTATCACGTGTCATCCCAGTCTGTGAGATGATGCTCGAGCGGTCCTGCCACGGTTTCGCTGACGCAGCGGCCCGCGACGCAGGCACCCGCCTCCACCATGGCATCGCGGCTACCGGTTAGCAGATAATGCCAATCCGGCAGGGGATCGCCATCGGCGCGGCGGCGATAGGCGCAGGTCGCGGGCAGCCAGGGCACCTGCTTCACGAGTTTCGGGGTCAGACGTAGACAATCGGGCACAAAAGCCTTGCGATGGCGGTAATCGCGGCACTGCGCCGTGCCGGTGTCGAGCAATTTGCACGCGACATTGGTTTCGGTGATCTCGCCGGTATCTTCATCTTCCAGCTTGTGCAGGCAGCATCTTCCGCAGCCGTCACACAGCGCCTCCCACTCGGGCCGGCTGAGCTCGTCTATCGGAAGCTCCCAGAACTTTTCTCTCAACGAACCCATCGATCCAGTTCCGCTGCAACGGCATCTGCCGTCTCGTCCACAGGCAGAAGAGCCATCGGCTGGCCTTCCCGGTCAACCAGATAGCCCATGTTCGTATGGCTCATCAGATAATTGCCGTTCTCATCCGGCTCCAGCTTGGAATAACTGGCGAAATAATTGGCGGCAGCTGCTTCTATCGCTTCTGGAGATCCGGTGAGGCCGATAAGCTTGTCCGAGAAATTGGCCGTAAACTCATCCAGGACTTGCGGTGTATCACGTTCCGGATCGACGGTGATGAAGATCGGCTGCACGTCGCCTGCAAGATCAGGGTTTGTCTCGGCAAACTGGTTGTAACCGGCGATCATCCGCTGCACATCGAACGGGCAGACATCGGGGCAATAAGCGTAACCGAAGTACACCATCTGGTACTTGCCAAGGAAATCTGCATCGGTGACCTTGTTACCTGCGCTGTCCACCAGATCGAACCCGCCGACGACATCGGAACCGTACAGCGCGGGTGTCTCTTGCGGAGTATCGGACGCCGGAGCGCCGCAAGCGGCCAGCATGGCGCAAAGCACAGCAGGAGCAACAAGACGGGCGAACAGCTTGGAATATGCAGACATGACGCGCGGTTCATGCTCTGCTAACGCAGCGCAAGCAAGGTGCAACAGGCAACCAGCAGGGGCTTTTTGCGCATTAAACCGAAGCAACAGGAGAACAGGGTGGCCACCGGCGCTCTTCGTAACATCATCGCAGGCCTGATGGCCGCAGGGACCATGGCATTTTCGGTGCCGGCGGCCGCGCAATTCTATTCCGAAGGGTACGAATTTCTCGAAGCGGTGAAGGAACGTGAAGGCAGCGAAGCCACCGAAATGCTTCGGACACCCGGCAGCACGGTTATCAATTCGCGCGATATCAGCAGCGGCGAAACCGGGCTGCACATCGTCGTCGCACGCCGTGATCTGACCTGGACAAGATGGTTGCTGCAGGAAGGTGCAAACCCCAACATTGCCGACAATTCCGGGCGCACCCCATTGATCGTCGCAGCCGAAGGCGGATTTCTGGAGGGAGTGGAAGTGCTCCTTGGCAAGGGCGCTCAGGTCGATGTCGCCAATGCCACGGGTGAAACGCCTCTGATTGCGGCAGTTCATTCGCGCAATGTCGCATTGATGGAAGTTCTGCTGGAAGGCGGCGCTGACCCTGACCGGACGGATAACGCGGGGCGCAGTGCCCGTGATTATGCCGGTATGCGCGGTGTGCCGCAGCGTATCATGAACACAATTCTCGCCAGCGAAGCATCGGACGAAGACAATTCCGGCGGGCGCATCTACGGACCGAATTTCTAGAGGTTGAGTATCTCCGATGACTGAAGCACCCGATCTGACACTGGATGAAGTCCGCGCTGCCCTGGCACCGCAGATCGCTCTTGCGGCCATGTTCGACGGCTGGAGCGATGCCGCGCTTGCCTCTGCCGCAGAAGCAGCCGGAATTGATCTGGCAGTTGCGCGCTTGGCATTTCCGTCAAAGGGCCTTCAGGGCCGCGCGATGGACATGATCGATGCCTGGGTCGCCTCTGTCGATGCACGCATGGAAGCGGAATTTGCAGACGGTCAGCTCGACCGCATGCCGATTTGCGAAAAAATCCGCACTCTCGTCTGGTTCCGCCTCGAAGCGATCGAAGGGCTTGAAGAATCGCTCTCGCGCGCGATGACGGTGCAGGCAATGCCGCAAAATGTCGCGGCCACCCTCAAACAGGGATGGTCCAGCGCGGACAAGATGTGGCGGCTCGCCGGAGATACGGCGACCGATTACAATCACTATACGAAACGCGCGATTCTCGTATCGATTTACGCAGCAACGCTGGCCGTCTGGAAAGGCGACGATAGCGACGACAAGGATGTGACCAGAGCCTTCCTCGATCGCCGCATCGAAGGGGTTATGAAGTTTGAGAAGCTGAAGGGACAATTCCTCGGTAAGGACCGCGAACATTTCGATGTCGCACGCTTCCTTGGCCGCTTGCGCTATCCGCAAGGCTGACACCTGCCAAAATATCGCTTCCCACTATTGCGAAGCAGTTGCAAAAAGCCGGAGGCTCTGGCACGGGCCGGTGTGTGGAACAGCATCCCGATCCTTCCAGTGCGATTCTCGGCAGCGCGAATCCTGACAGCATGACGCACGAAAGCATCACGCTCGACAGCCTGGCTCCGCTGACGCGGGCCGAAATCCTGTCCGTCGATTGGGCCAGCCTCGCTCCCGATGAAGGCAAGCGCCTGCGCGCGCTGGGTCTGGATGAAGGCGCGCGGGTGGCAATTGCCCATCGCGGCGTCTTCTTCGGCAAGGACCCCATTGCCCTGATCATCGGCCGCACCACCATCGCGGTGCGCCGTGCCCATGCCCGCGCCATGACGGTCCGCCCGATATGACCCGCCTTCGCACTGCCGCACTGGTCGGCAATCCCAATGCCGGCAAAAGCGCGCTGTTCAATGCACTGACCGGCGCGCGGCAAAAGATCGCCAACTATCCCGGCGTCACGGTCGAGCGCGTCAGCGGACGCATGATACTGCCGAGCGGCGAACCGGTCGAACTGATCGATTTGCCCGGCTCCTATTCGCTCGATGCGGCCAGCCCGGACGAGGAAGTGACGCGGCAGGTAGTGCTGGGCGAATTTCCCGGAGAGGCGCAGCCGGAAACGCTCGTGGTGGTGGTGGATGCCGCCAATCTGGAACAACACCTGGTGTTTGCGCAGGAGATGATTGCGCTGGGGCGGCCTACGATCGTGGCGCTCAACATGGTCGATCTGGCAGAGCGGGACGGGCTTGCGATCGATCCCGATGCGCTGTCCGACGCACTTGGCGTGCCGGTGGTGCCCACCGTCGCAGTGCGCAAACGCGGCCTTGATGCGCTGGCGCAGGCGATGGACGCGGCGCCCGGGCAGGACGTTTCCACTCGCCACGATGTCGGCCACCTGACTTTGCCGGAGCGGCGGCTGGCGGCGCGCAACATGGTGAAGGGCGCGATCCTTTCCGAAAGTGCGGAGCGCCGCCTTCACACTCATCTTGATAAAGTGCTGCTGCATCCGTGGCTGGGACCGATCATCCTGTTCGCCCTGCTGTTCGTCATGTTTCAGGCGGTGTTCGCCGGGGCTGACCCGCTGATCGGCGCGATCGAGGGCTTGGCAGAGGCGGTAAGCGGTTTTGTGACCGCCACCTTGCCGGAAAGCTTCCTGCGCGATCTCATCACTGAAGGCGTCATCGCTGGCGTGGGGTCGGTGGTGGTTTTCCTGCCGCAGATCATCATCCTGTTCGCCTTCATTCTGGTGATGGAGCAATCGGGATATATGGCCCGTGCGGCCTTTATCATGGACCGGCTGATGGCCTATGTCGGCCTGTCGGGGCGCAGCTTCATCCCGCTCCTCTCCAGCTTTGCCTGCGCCATTCCCGGCATCATGGCGACCCGCTCCATCGCCGATCCCAAAGACCGGCTGACCACGATCCTCATCGCGCCGCTGATGACCTGTTCGGCGCGTTTGCCGGTCTATACCGTGATCATCGGTGCGGTCATCCCGGCGACCACGGTGGGGCCGGGTGTTGGCCTGCAGGGGCTTGTCCTGTTCGGCCTTTACCTTGCCGGAATTGTCGGCGCGATGGTGGTTGCGCTGGTGCTTCGCCGCACAGCGACCAAGGGCACGGCGAGCGGGTTCATCATGGAGCTGCCCAAGTACCAGCTGCCGCCCTTGCGCGATCTGGCGATTGGCCTGTGGCAGCGGGCGTGGGTGTTCCTGCGCCGCGCCGGCACGATCATCTTTGCCGCCACCGTTGTCCTGTGGCTGCTGCTGACATTTCCCAAGGCCGAGCCGGGCGAGAGCCAGCTTGATGCCTCTGCCGCCGGGCAAATCGCGAACTTCATGCAGCCTGCGTTCGAGCCCATCGGCTTCCAGCGCGAAATGACGCTGGCGCTGGTCCCGGCGATGGCCGCGCGCGAAGTGGCCGTGGCCTCTCTGGCGACGACCTATGCCGTGGAGGCAGAGGGCGAGGCCGAAACCGAGCAAGCTCTGCGCGGCCAGATCGCCGCCCGGTGGAGTCTGCCGACCGCGCTTGCCTTCCTCGCGTGGTTCATCTTCGCACCGCAGTGCCTGTCTACCATTGCCGTGGCGCGGCGGGAGACGAACGGGTGGAAGTGGCCCGCCGTGATGGTGATATACCTCTTCGCGCTCGCTTATATTTTTGCCGGGCTGACATACTGGAGCGCGGTGGCGCTGGGGTTGTAGCTTTTCTCAGATACCAGCTGGGGAATTCGGCTGCGGCGGGTAGCGACTCAGGCTCCGGCTCGCTAAGCCGTTTTGCGAACAATAAAGGAATCGAAGAATGGCCGGCAGCCTCAACAAAGTCATGCTAATCGGTAACCTGGGCGCCGACCCGGAAATCCGCAGCTTCCAGAACGGCGGCAAGGTCGCAAACCTGCGTATCGCCACGAGTGAAACGTGGAAGGACCGTGAAGGCCAGCGGCAGGAAAAGACCGAATGGCACACCGTTGCCATTTTCTCCGAAGGTCTCGTCAACGTGGTCGAGAACTACCTGAAAAAAGGCGCGAAGGTTTACATCGAAGGCCAACTGCAGACCCGCAAATGGCAGGATCAGCAGGGCAATGACAAATATTCCACCGAGGTGGTGCTGCGCGGTTTCAACGGTACGCTGACCATGCTCGATGGCCGCAATGACGGCGGATCACGCGGTGGCGGCGGTGGCGGCGGTTACGGTGGCGGAGGCGGCGGTGGCCAGTCCTCGGGCGGCTGGGATCAGGGCGGCGGCAGTTCGGGCGGAAGTTCGGGCGGCGGGGCACCGTCAGGCGGCGGCTCCAACTACGATGATCTGGACGACGATATTCCATTTTGATCGGTTGGCTTCGGCATCACATCAAAAAGTTACAAGAACCGCGCACCGTCTTCGGGCGCGGTTTTTGTTTGCGCCGAGGTCCGATCCCAGGGTGACAAAGGTTACACCCTGTAACCCTGCGAATGGCGGTGAAAGTCCGCAGATTTCTGCCGTTTTATTAGCGCGCGGCGAGGGTGACACTTTGCATTTGCGCAAAAAGCCCGGTTGGCACGAACGACGATGGGAAAAAGCGTCGACGGCGTTGGATGATTGCGGTCCTGTAGGAAAGAACTCGGCTCGTCGGCAGGCGCTGACGCGGACGGCGCGCCGCTTTCTGAAAGTCCCGCGATATGAAAAGATCATCACGCATGGTGGAACCGTTTCCGGCGCTTATCATTCTGGAATGACACGCCAAACTGGAATTCGCGGAAAAAACCAATGCCCAGCACCATCCTGATTATCGAAGACGAAATCTTTATCGCGGCAGATATGGAGGACGTAATTCTTGAGCTGGGCCACAAGTCGGCCGGCATCGCGGATGATATGAAATCTGCATTGGCGATGGCTTCGGAAGACGTCGATATCGCACTGGTAGATGTTAATCTGTCCGACGGTGCAACCGGACCGGCTATCGCCGAGAAGCTGGCTATCGACTTTGGCATCGAAGTTGTCTTCGTGACTGCCAACCCGAACCAGATCAACGGCGCGAGAAAAGAGGCGGTAGGCGCCCTGGAGAAGCCGGTCGACGTCTCGAGCTTGAAAGAGGTTCTGGATTACGTGATCGCGCTAAGAAAAGGCGAGAATCGCAGCCGCCCCCTCGCTTGCGCCTGTTTGAGAACTAGTTTCCCGACACTCTCTTGCGCTTCACCTCCATGCGGAGCTCCATTCCGTCTTCCAGCCATGTTCGCTCGTATGAACCGCTCAGCTGCTGCTTGATGGAAAGATCGATCAGCCGCGTACCGAAGCCTTCTTTCTGACGCGCACCATTGTTTGGCGCTGACCCATGTTCAGTCCAGCAAAGCTCCAGATTGTCTCCTGCCTCGACAATATTCAGCGCGATCGTGCCGCCATCCTGAGACAGCGATCCATATTTCATCGCATTCGTGGCAAGCTCGTGAAAAACCAGCGCCAGCGGGGTCGCTGCTCCGCTCGTTACTTCGATATCAGGGCCGCTGATCGTGATCCTGCCGGCTGAATATGCCGGATAAGATTTCAAAATCAGTTCCAGGAGCGATGTGAGTGTCACATCGCCGATTTCCGGCCGCGACTTTTCGCTATGCGGCCGTACGAATTCATGCGCCTTGCCCAGCGATATTATCCGACCGAGGAGGTCTTTTGCGGAATTCGGCAAATGCTTCGTTTGCCCGCGCCGTCAAACTGATCAGGCCAGTGACGATGGCGAAAATATTCTTGATCCGGTGGCTGAGTTCCTGGCTCAGGATTTCGTTCTGCAATGCGCTTTGTTTCTGCTCCTCTATATCGGTGCAGGTGCCGATCCAGCGTAATATGGCACCTTCATTATCGACGATGGGCAGCGCCCTTCCGATCATCCAGCGATATTCTCCGGAATGATGACGCAGCCTGTATTCAACTTCGTAAGGGTCACCGGTGGCAAGGCTGTGGCGCCATTGCTCCCACGCGGCCGGCTGATCATCTTCGTGGAACATGCCCGCCCAGCCTTCGCCGTCGGTCGATCCTTCCGGGGCCCCGGTAAATTCGTACCATCGGGAGTTGTAGAAGTCGTGCAAACCGTCAGGCAGGGTCGACCAGACCAGCTGCGGCATGGTGTCAGCCAGCGCGTGGAAGGCAGGTCCTGCAGATTGCAACGCGTGTGGTTCCGCAAGGTGCAAAACATCCGCGTTCTGATTCACCACGGAGCCAAGCCGGTATTTCGAAATCATGTGTGGATCCAAGCCATTTCATCGGAGCGGAAGATTTATCTCACCCGCAACGCTTGAAATTGAAAAAAGTCCCTGAATTTTAAAAACAACATGGATCTAAGTCGGTGCGACCACATGGCCAGCCGTTTAAGCGAAAGACTGGTTCCGCCCTAGCGGTTCAGCATCAATCGATATCCTTTTTCAAACCCGCCAAGGCCTCTGCCAGCGCGCCTTTCGGGCCGCCGTCCGCCAGCCCGTGCCTCTCGCGCGCTGCATCGGCTTCCGGGCCGGTTGCGAAGGGGTCGATAGCGAGCGCAAGGCTTTGCGCGGCCGCTTCGCCAAGGTCGATGCCGGTCCCGTCATAACCGATTTCGTCCAGTTCATCGGCACCGAGTTCGACCTCGGTTTCCGGTTGGCCGACTTCCAAAGTTTCTGCGGGCACGAAGCGCAGATCTATTGTCTCGTGGATGGCCGCGGGCAAATCTTCGCCGGAAACCGCGCAGCTTTGCACAATGTCGGCATCCAGCATGCCTTTGGCACTGACAACCGCGCCATCGGCTTCCAGAGAAATTTCCGCCTCCAGCCGGTCTACCGAAACAATATCGAAACGCTTGGCCAGCGCGCGGCGTTCCTCTGCATTGGCGCTCAGTTTCACAGGCTCCGCAGTGATGCTGCGAATATCGAACGGGCGGGAGAATTCCGGCGTGTCGGTCATGGGCGCAGCTGCCCTGCCAGCAGCGCCTCGTCCGGCATGGCGGCCAGATCATGGTGCAGGGCGCGGGTGCGGGCAGCCAGCGCCAGCGGCAGTTCCTCTGTAGTGAGGCGCATGTTTCGCTGCAGCACCACCGCCAGCGCTTCATCATCGCCGCCCGCAAAAACTTCGCGCAAGGTGCCGATCCTGCCGCCCAGCGCTTCCATCAACAGGCCCATGGTCTTGCCGACCTTCAAGTCGCCGACGCCCGAATCGCGCAATTGCCGGTCCATGTCCGCCACGAACAATTCGGTCAGCAGGCCGGTTTTGGGGCCAAGCTGTTTGCTCGCCTCCATCCGCAGCAACACCAATGCCATTACCAGGGCGATCATATCGAAACGGCCATCGACAGTGTCAGCGGCGTCACCTTCCGAGTACCACTCCGCTTCACGGCTGGTGCCGACGATGGCGTGCCACAGGGGGCGCATGATATCGCGCTCGTTATTGCCCAAGAGGCGTTTAAGAAAAGACATGGCAGGGCGCTCTCGTTAAGGACAAGTTCAATGGATCACCCACAGCAGTGCGTTGCACCGGCGCGCAGGCTACCCTAAGGCTTGCCGCTGATATAGGATGACACCCTGCGGAGGCAATCGTGGCCTTAGTGCAGGGGTGATCCCTGACAGGAATTTGACAAGGATGACACATATGGGTTCGATCGTGCGGATGGCAGCGCTGGCGGGACTGGGTCTTGCTGCAGCGGGATGCTCCTCGATCACCAATCACCGGGGATACATCACCGATGAGACCCTGATCCAGTCGGTGCAGCCGGGGCTGGACAACCAGCAATCCGTGCGCGGCACATTGGGACAGCCCACGATGGTCAGCCAGTTTGGCGATCCGGTGTGGTATTATATCTCCAGCCGCACGGAACAGGCGCCCTTCCGCCAGCCGCGCATCGAAACGCACAATGTGCTTGCGGTGCATTTTGATGCGGCGGGCAATGTCACCTCGACAGAGCGCAGCGGGATGGACCAGGTTGCCCACATCGATCCGGAAAGCGATACCACGCCCACACTGGGACGGGAACGCAGCTTCCTGCAGGATCTGTTCGGCAATATCGGCACCGTCGGCAGCGGCGCTCCAACAGGCCGCGTAAAACCCGGTTTCTTCCCGCACTCCGTGGCCTGCATCGCTTGAAGCGGGCAGGCACCGCGCCCATATGGCGGGAATGAACGACGACAAGGCAAGCCACGGCCTCACCCAGTGGCACGGGACCACCATCATCGGCGTCAAACGCGGCGACAAGACCGTTGTCGCGGGCGATGGCCAGGTTTCGATGGGCAATACCGTCATGAAACCCAACGCGCGCAAGGTTCGGCGTATCGGGGAAGAGGGCAAGGTTGTCGCAGGCTTTGCCGGCGCAACCGCAGATGCCTTCACCCTGTTCGAACGGCTGGAGCGCAAGCTGGAACAGTACAGCGGGCAATTGCTGCGCGCTGCGGTGGAACTGGCGAAGGATTGGCGCACCGACAAATATCTGCGCAATCTGGAAGCCCTGATGATCGTCGCCGATGAAGAGGTGCTGCTGGTGCTGACCGGGAACGGCGATGTGCTGGAACCCGAAGGCGGCATTGCGGCCATTGGTTCTGGCGGGAATTACGCGCTGGCTGCGGCCAAGGCGCTCGCCCATTACGAAGACGATGCCGAAGTGATCGCGACCAAGGCGATGGAAGTCGCGGCGGAAATCTGCGTCTTCACCAACGGCAACGTTACCCTGGAAACGGTTTAGTCAGAGAGATCATGGATCATTTGACGCCGAAGGCGATTGTCGCCGCGCTCGACGAACATATTGTCGGCCAGAAAGACGCCAAGCGTGCCGTGGCCGTGGCCCTGCGCAATCGCTGGCGCCGCCAACGCCTGTCGCCTGAATTGCGCGATGAGGTCACGCCCAAGAACATCCTGATGATCGGCCCCACCGGCTGCGGCAAGACCGAAATCAGCCGCCGCCTGGCGAAACTGGCCGAAGCGCCGTTCGTGAAGGTGGAGGCGACCAAGTTCACCGAGGTCGGCTATGTCGGCCGCGACGTGGAGCAGATTGCCCGCGATCTGGTGGAGGATGCCATCCGGCTGGAAAAGGACAGCCGCCGCGAGGCCGTGCGCGAAGCTGCCAGTGAAGCTGCGATGGACCGCTTGCTCGACGCGCTTGTCGGGACAGGCGCCAGCGAAGCCACCCGCCAGAGCTTTCGCCAGCGAATCACCGAAAATTCGATGAACGACACAGAGGTCGAAATCGAGGTCGCCGAAGCTGGCGGAATGCAGATGGACATTCCCGGCATGGGCGGCGGCGCGACCATGATCAATCTATCGGAAATGATGGGCAAGGCGTTTGGCGGCCCGCCCAAGAAAAAGCAGAAGCTGAAAGTGCCCGTGGCGTGGGACCGGCTGGTTGATGAAGAAGCTGAAAAGCGCATGGACCAGGACGATGTCGCCCGCGTGGCGCTCGCCAAGTCGAAGAAGTCAACGGGATCGTGTTTGAGGACCAGACCGCCGAGATCGGGCTCACGATGATGTGCGGCGGGTTTGGTCAGCCGCTGAAGGTGCGGAGCGCTGGGTTGTTCTGCTGCTTGGCGATTGACGAAGGCACCACTGTTGCCACCAAATATGGTCCGATGCAGTACTCGATCACGTACCGTTGATCCCATCGGCGGGTTCGATGTCCTGCACCACAACGATTGCAACGATGGTCGATGTCGAGAACGTGTGGATCTGGGAGAACTGGAGCTGACAGAAGGACTTGTCGCATCCTGCTGTAAAGGCGAAGGCCGATTTGTGTCATCAGTAAACAGGACGGTTTGTTATCGAGATGTATATGGAATTGCGGAGAATGGATGACGAGGTGGTGGAGAAATGGGACCATCGCCGGCAAGTGAACGCAGCTGTCCAGACATTGTGCCTGCTGCGTCTGCAGACTGTGGTGTTAAAAGTGTTGATGAGTCTAACTTTGAAAACTAGGACCGCAAGGTAGGATGTCTTCATATTCATGTTGTTATGTGCGGGCCAACACTGGGGTGGTGGCCAGTGGAGAGCCATGTTTGTTGAAGTAATATCCTTTAGGGTGGATGGCAATGACCTGGGCCTTCTGCAAACCCGATGAACTCGGACCACCCTTTGCTGTGGCTGTCTGTCACCAATGCGCCCACCCCCAGTCTTGGCATTACAAGGTGAGCCGTCTGCAGGCAACAGCCGACATTTGGAGCTGCTGCATTGCTGGGAATGCTGCTCCGTTGCTGCAATGCCTTGTGAGACGGCTCTCGTGTACGGTTGCACAACACACGCTGTAGAGCTGCTTTTTTCACCATTTTCATTAAAATTTGGTGTTGGAATAGTGTGATCATCTGCCTGGCTCCTTTATCCCTGTAGGTATTCCCATCATCTTTGCTTTTTAGTGCTCTTGTTGTGACTTTATCAAGTGGAACAAATGATCCCGATTTGCCGTGTCATCTCGCAGCTGACCGCGACGGCGATCGACATTCAGATTAGGAAAAGCAGACTGCTGTCATACTAATCGCAACTGTCATCACGGTCATTGGTTTATGATTTGTCTTTCTCGCGTAATCTTGGGTGCTCATTTGAAATTGAAGCGGAGTAGGCCTAGCAGGGCAGCCGCACAGACATGGTTTCTCGGTATGCTGATTCGCTGCGCAAGGCCGCCTATTGTGTGATGGCTGGTGGAGCGCAGCTGACGAGATTGATGTACCGGGGCCGGGCTCCATCGCGAAAATACGTACTCGCCGGAAATGGCTGAGCGCAACATTACATGCGGTCTCTGTCTTGCAACTGGCGAACAGGTTCAGGTCCAATCCCTGCTGCGGCTTCACAATGACGTGATAATGCACATCGTTACTGGACATGTCTTCTGCTGGACCTGTTCAGCCAGGTATGCCGCGCAGTCACCTGGAATTCTCCAATAGCCTCTTCTTCAACTTGACATGACCGGTCATTCCCTTCGCATTGAGGGGGCGCGCCATAATGTCCGAAGTCAGTGTTGATGACCGTGTCGTCAGAGACAAACTCTTCGACTTTGGAGTTGATGCCCATGACATCCTGTTTCGCGAAGCTGGCAGGCAGCGTCAGCGCATAATCATATGCTATCGGAAATTCATTCTGGACTGGATCAGACTGTTCGCAGGCTGCAGCAGCGAACAAAACTCCTGCAAGGATTGCAATCTGGCCTTTCCGTTTTGTCGCATCCCGAGACCGGACGCAGCTGGACGGGGTATTTTTCAGAGAACGGCCAGCCTCAGGGATGCGGGCTAGCCCAATCTCAACGCCGGTCTTGTCCGTCAGTGCAAACTTGTCGACCAGATCGGCGCTTGCCTCGTTCAGGCCGACAACCTGCACACTGCGACCATTCATGCGCATGCGTTCCACCACCTTGTCGAGCACGCCGACGCCGGAAATATCCCAGAAATGCGCGCGGGTGACGTCGATGACCACATGGTCTGCAGGGTCAGGGCGCTCGCTTTCGCGGCCAAAGGCCTTCGACAGGCGATCAACGCTGGCGAAGAAGATCTGGCCGGTGATTGTATAGGTCGCTACATGATCGTCCCGCACGCGGGTGACGCCGAACATGCTGCGCACTTTGCCGGTGAAGAAGATACCGGACAGCAGCACACCCACCAGCACACCAAGCGCCAGATTATGCGTTGCAACCACCACAATGACAGTCGCGAGCATGACGACGCTCGATTGCCACGGGTGATGCTTCAGATTGGGGATGGAGTTCCAGCTGAACGTCCCGATGCTCACCATGATCATCACGGCAACCAATGCCGCCATCGGAATTGGCCGACAATGGGGCCGAGCAGCCACAGCAGCACCAGCAGGGTCAGGCCTGCGGTAAAGGTGGAAAGCCGTCCGCGCCCGCCACTGGTTACGTTGATAACTGATTGGCCGATCATAGCGCATCCGCCCATGCCGCTGAAGAACGCGGCAACGACATTGGCAATGCCCTGGCCGCCGCTTTCGCGCTGCTTGTTGGAATTGGTGTGCGTCATGTCGTCCACGATCTGCGCAGTCAGCAGGCTTTCCAGCAGGCCGACTGCCGCCATCGTCGCCGCATAGGGCGCGATGATGGAGAAGGTCTCCCATGTCAGCGGCACATCGGGGATGATGAAATACGGCAGGCCTTCGGGCAGTTCGCCCATATCGCTGACCGTGTTTACGTCCCAGTTTAGCCCGATAGACAGCGCGCCGAGCACGATGATCGCAACCAGCGGACTGGGCACGGCAGTTGTCAGACGGGGCAGCAGATAAATGATCGCAAGGCCGCCGGCGACCATCGCATAGGTAACCCAGCTGACGCCCTCGTTGGTCCAGTCGAGCTGCGGCACCTGCGCCATGAAAATCAGGATCGCCAGCGCATTTACGAAACCGGTGATGACGCTGCGGCTGACGAATTGCATCAGCAGGTCGAGGCGCAGGGCAGCGGCGATAAGCTGGAAAATACCCATCAGGATCGTCGCGGCGAACAGGTATTCCACCCCGTGATCGCGCACCAGCGGGATCACGACCACGGCCACCGCAGCAGTCGCGGCGGAGATCATTCCGGGGCGGCCGCCGGTGAAGGCGATAACCATGGCGATACAGATGGAGGCGTACAGGCCCACACGCGGATCGACGCCGGCGATGATCGAGAAACCGATGGCTTCCGGAATAAGGGCGAGGGCAACAACGATTCCGGCGAGGATTTCCGCGCGCGGATTGGTGAGCCAGTCGCGTTTGAGCGCGGCGGTGTCGATCATGAAGCTGTCCGTTGGTCTGGAGGCGCAAGGCAAGGCCGCGCACCGATCTGAAAGTCGTCGGCCTCTTCGGCATGTTGCACTGCACAAAGCAAGGGAAGGGTCATTCGTCGGGGGTGATCGGCGGCTCGTCGATAGGACCTTGGCACG
>CAWADZ010000003.1:0-278031 GCA_963781165.1 uncultured Alphaproteobacteria bacterium | reverse complement strand
GATCGTGCGCAGATCGCCCCGCGCAACGGCACTGTCCGGAATGATGTTGGTCTTGCCTACGGTAGTCGCGGAGAGATTGTCCTCGCCAAGCTGTGCCGGCGTGCCGCCCGCCATGAAGCCGACATTGTAGGTGAGGTTCTCCTCGGGCAACTCGCGCCGGAAAGTGTCAAGAATGCGGGTCATTTCATAAACCGCGCCGTAACCCGCTCCGTCTGTAAAGATGCGCGAGGAATGGCCGCTTTGGCCCGTAGTGGTCAGCGTCCAGTTGTTGGAAGATCGCCGCGCAACCACTCCCATATCGCGCCCGTCCATCACCGCGAGCCCTTCAAAGCCCAGCGCCACATCAGCCCATTGCCCCGTGCGGATCAGGTGCAGCCGCGATTGTTCGATTGGATAACCTGCATCCTCCTCGTCACCGGTCAGCGCGACAACGATATTTGCACCGTCTAGCGTGCCCGCCGCCTGCATCGCGCGCAAGGCAGACAGGATCACTATGACGCCGCCCTTGTTGTCACCGATGCCTGGGCCGGTTGCGGTATCGCCGTCACGGGTGAAAGTCTGGAACGGCGAGCTTGGCTCGAACACCGTATCCAGATGCCCGATCAGCAGCATTTGCGCGGTGCCGGGCGTGCCTTCATGATAGGCGAACAAATGCCCGGCGCGGTCGACTTCGCTCTGGTCGACAAATGCGTAGGAGAAGCCGAGCGCTTCAAATTCCGGGATCAGCAGCTGCGCTACCGCCTGCACGCCTTCATGATTATGCGTGCCGGAATTGATGTTCACCATCGCTTCGAGCAGTGCGACATCGTCTTCAAAACCCGCCTCAACCGATGCGACCATTGTCTGCTCCGCCGGCGCAAGCTGGGCTGTGGCGGGTGCGGAAAGAAGGAGGGCGGAAAGGGCAAATGCGGCGTGGCCGCGCATGTGGCGCATCATCATGCCGCAATGATTAGCGCAGCGCGCGCGCACTGCCAATCGCTACCACAATTTCACCGCCATCCACGCGGCCACGCCAAGCAGGGCCAATGCGGATGCTCCCCTGACCACAGAGCTGTGTGCCTGTTTGATCACGGACTGCCCCAGCCGGTTGCCGCCCAGCACAAGGATTATGTGAATGGATGTGGCGATGGACAGATAAATGCCGGTCAGCAGCAGATACTGCGGAGTGATCGCGTGCCGGGGATCGACGAAATTGGGCAGCACCGTCAGGAAGAACAGTGCTGCCTTCGCGTTGAGAACATTGATCAGCAAGCCTCGCCGGAAGGCTAACCGGTCGCTCTGCTGCTGCGACTTCGCCCAAATTGCCTGCCCCGCAGGATCGCGCCATGCATCCCATGCCAGCCAGACCATGAAGGCAACGCCTGTCAGACAAATCCCCTGATAAACCACCGGGTACTGCGCCATCAGCTGCGCCAGCCCAAACACCGCCGCGAGAGCCAACAAAGCAAGACCGAGCGCAATGCCCAGCGTCGCAGCAAAGCCTGCACGCTTGCCCTCACGTGCGCTCAGCAGCGCCAGCCAGACCATGTTCGGGCCGGGCGTTAGCTCGATCAGGAATGCTGTCAGCGCGAAGGAAATGGTGAGCGTTGAAAGCATGGGGCCAGGCTTAGGTCACAAAACAGTCTTGCGGCTTATTCGCGCGCGAGGGTGATGTAATGATCGGTATCGACTATGATATCAGGCAACGCAGTCAAGGCAGTCCCACCTGGTGCACAGTGCAAGACAGTGTCCGCTTCGCCCGCTACCTCCAAGGTCTGTGAAGAACACCAATCAATGACAAGCCGAACGAAGTGAGGGCCACGATCGAGGGGAACACGCAGTCTCTGTCCCGCCCTTATCTTGGCGACCCTGATCTCATCCACCTCCACGCCGTAGGCACGCCACCGGTCGCGCCAGCCGCCTCTTTGCCGCGCAATGGTGAGCGTACCCTGCTTCAATACACCCGCTTCTTCGGCTCGATATAATCGATGTCATCAGTGAGCGTGTACTCATGCACCGGGCGGTAATCGATCTTTACGTCGCCGCCCTTACCGCCCCAGCCTTCGAACCATGCGGCGGTGTGCTTCATCCACTCCGCATCGTTGCGGTCCGGGAAATCCTCGTGCGCGTGGGCGCCGCGTGATTCCTTGCGGTTTTCTGCGGAGGCCATCGTCACGCAGGCCTGCGCCATCAGATTGTCGAGCTCCATCGTTTCGATGAGATCGCTGTTCCAAATGAGCGAGCGGTCGTGAACCTTTACATCCTCCATCCGCTTGTTCGTTTCGGTCAGCTGGCGGACGCCTTCGCTCATCAGCTCGCTATCGCGGAACACCGCGGCGTGGGCCTGCATCGTCTGCTGCATTTCCTTGCGCAGTTCAGCGGTGGTGGAACCGCCGTCGGCGAAGCGGAAATGGTCGAGGCGGGTCAGCGCCAGATCAGCCGAGGCGGCGGGCAATTCGTCATGCGCGGTGCCAGCCTTGATCAGTTCGTTCAGGCGGAAACCTGTTGCGCGGCCGAACACCACGAGATCGATCAGCGAGTTGGAGCCGAGACGGTTTGCCCCGTGAACCGAAACACAGGCCGCTTCGCCCACGGCAAAGAGGCCGGGGACCACGGTGTCGGGATTACCGTCCGGACCGATGGTGACGACTTCGCCGTGATAGTTACACGGAATGCCGCCCATGTTGTAGTGCACGGTCGGTGTCACCGGCAGCGGCTGGCGCGTCAGATCGACACCGGCGAAAATCTTGCCGCTTTCGGTAATACCGGGAAGACGCTCTGCCAGAACGGCGGGGTCGATATGGTCGAGGTGGAGGTGAATGTGATCACCGTTCGGGCCCACGCCGCGCCCTTCGCGCATTTCCAGCGCCATGGAGCGGGATACAACGTCGCGGCTCGCCAGATCCTTTGCCGAAGGGGCATAGCGTTCCATGAAACGCTCGCCTTCGGAATTGGTCAGATAACCGCCCTCGCCGCGCGCACCCTCTGTGATGAGAACGCCAGCGCCGTAAATGCCGGTGGGGTGGAATTGCACGAATTCCATGTCCTGCAACGGCAGGCCAGCGCGCAGCACCATGCCGCCGCCATCCCCGGTACAGGTGTGGGCAGAAGTCGCGGTGAAGTAGCAGCGGCCATAACCGCCGGTCGCCAGCACAACGCCGTGGGCGCGGAAACGGTGGATGGTGCCATCGTCCAGGCACATGGCAATCACACCGACGCAGCGGCGGTTTGCACCCTCACCCGCCATGATCAGATCAATGGCGAAATATTCGATGAAGAAGTCCGCGTCATACTTCAGGCTTTGCTGATACAAAGCGTGGAGCATGGCGTGACCGGTGCGGTCAGCCGCGGCGCAGGTGCGCTGCACGGGAGGGCCATCACCCATGTTCTGCATGTGCCCGCCAAAGGGCCGCTGGTAGATCGTGCCGTCTTCGTTGCGCGAAAACGGTACGCCTGCATGCTCCAGCTCATAGACAGCCTGCGGAGCTTCCCGCGCGAGATATTCGATCGCGTCCTGGTCGCCCAGCCAGTCTGCACCCTTCACCGTGTCATACATGTGCCAGGACCAGTGATCGGGCGTGTTGTTGCCAAGGCTGGCTGCGATGCCGCCCTGCGCTGCCACGGTGTGGGAGCGTGTGGGGAATACCTTGGAGATATTCGCCGTCTTCAGCCCAGCTTCGGCAGCGCCCATCGTGGCGCGCAGGCCGGAGCCGCCCGCGCCCACGACCACAACATCATAGGTGTGATCGGTAATCGGGTACGCGCGTCCGTTAATTTCAAACGTTTCAGTACGGGCCATCAGGCAGCTCCTCCGCCAAGGGCAAGGCGGGCGATGCAGAAGAGGCCGAAGCCGGCTCCTGCGAATGTCAAAAGGTTGAGGATGAGAATCGCGGCAAACTTGCTGCCGGCTTCATGCACGTAATCCTCGATCAGCACCTGCAACCCGAGCCGCGCGTGCCAGAACGTGGTGATGACCAGCAGGGCCATCATGAAGGCTGGGATCGGCTCTGAAATCCAGCCGCTGACAGTCGCGTGATCCAGATTGGGCAGCATCACAAGTGAGATGATGAGAAACAGCACCGTCACCAGATTGCCGACGGCAGTGAAGCGTTGCACCAGCCAGTGATGCGGCCCTGCGTGGGCCGAGCCGAGACCGCGTACGCGGCCGATGGAAGTTCCGTTACCCATGGGTATGTCCTAACGCAGCAATATGTAGGCCCAGACGGCGGCGGTCAGCACAATTGCGCCAACCATCGAAATCCAGGACCAATTGCGATTGGTGTCGAGTTCAAAACCGGCACCGGCATCCATCACGAAGTGGCGGATGCCCGATGCGGCATGATTGAAGAAAGCCCAGGTCAGACCGATCAGGATGATATAGCCGACAGGCGAACCCATCCATTCGGCGAAGTGGGCGTAATATTCAGGTCCGCTGGCCAGAGCGCCCAACCACCAGAGCAGCATGAACAGGCCGACAATCGCCATGCCGTCGCCGGTAACGCGGTGAAGGATCGAAACCGCCATGTGCGGTCCCCATTTCCAGATGGACAGGTGCGGTGAAAGGGGGCGTTCAGCCATGATAATTCCCGTTGGATGCGAACATGGCACCCACTTAGCGGATGATGCGCGTGAAACAAGCGCACCTTCGTCCGTATGCCGTTCTTTTCTGAGGTTTGCGCGCTGCTCTTCCACCACCCGCGATGCGGCGCTATGAAGCGGAGCCATGATCAATATACTTGTAACAGGCAGCAGCAGGGGCATCGGACAGGCCATTGCGGACCAGCTGGCAGAGCGCGGCTGCAACGTCATGGGCCATGCCACAAAAGCGAGGGATGCTCGCACGATCGCCGCGGATTTCTGCGATCCTCCCGCCGCACAAATGCTGTGGCAGGAGGCATTGGACAGGCTGGACGGCAAAATCGATGTGCTGGTGAACAACGCCGGATTGTTTGAGCAAAGCCCGCTGCACGCCAGCGATATCGAGTGGCTGGACCGGTGGGAAGACACCATGCGGATCAATCTGACCAGCGCCGCGCAGCTCAGCCGTTTCGCAATCCGCCATTGGCAGGAACGCGCCGAGAGCGGCGATACTGGCGGCGGGCGCATCGTCCATATCGCCAGCCGCGCCGCTTATCGCGGCGATTCTCCGGCACATTGGCATTACGCCGCGGCAAAGGGCGGGATGGTGGCGATGCACAAGACCATTGCCCGCGGCTATGCCAGTGAGAACATTCTCAGCTACGCGATCACGCCGGGCTTCACCGATACGGCGATGGCTGGCGATTATCTGGAAAGCCGGGGCGGCGACGGGCTGCTGGCAGACATACCGCTTGGCCGCGTGGCCCAGCCGGAAGAAATAGCTGACATCGCGGTGTTCTGCGCATTGGATGCTCCTGCCAGCATGACAGGGGCGGTGATCGACGCAAACGGAGCCAGTTTTGTCCGTTAGATGCGCAGCAATTGCAGCACTGGCTGCCGTGCTCGGTGGATGCGTTGCGCCTCAGCCGCCCGCCCCGCCCTCGTCCGCATCCACCGTTGCTGCTGCGCAAAATCTCGCACCGCCTGCAAGCGATTGGGTGCAAACTTGCGAAGACTGGGACGAGTGGGAAAAGCGCGCCCTGCCCTTTCGCGTTCACGGCGACACCTATCATGTCGGCACCTGCGGCATTTCTGCGCTGCTAGTTGCCGGGGCAGATGGCCATGTGCTGCTGGATACCGGCACCCGCAATGGCTCAATCGTGACACTGGAAAACATCCGCCTGCTCGGTTTCCGGCCAGAAAATCTGGAAGTGCTGCTGACGAGCCACGAACATTTCGACCATGTCGGCGGCGCATGGTGGGTCATGCAGAACAGCGGGGCGCGCCTTATGACTTCTCCCGTCGCCGCGCGCGTGATCGAAACCGGCATCGCTGACCCTTCGGACCCGCAATTCGGAATGCATCCCCCCATGCGCACGGTCGGCGGCGACCTCATCACCGCAGTTGTGCCGGGTCAGCCGATTGAGCTGTTCGGCACGCTGTTCACACCTATCGCTACCCCCGGCCACACGCCCGGCGCGCTGACATGGCAGTGGGAAAGCTGCGAGGGCGAGAGCTGCCGGACCATCGTTTACGCAGACAGCCTCAGCCCCGTCAGCGGCGATGATTACCGCTTCTCCGACCATCCCGAATACGTGCAGGCCTACCGAGACGGCATCGCCGCGCTGGCCGCGCTCGACTGTGATATCCTGCTTACGCCCCACCCATCTGCCAGCCGGATGCGGGACAAGCTGCTTGCAGGCGATCTCACATCGGGCATGGACTGCGCTGCATATGCCGCAGACCGGCTTCAGGCTCTGGAGACGCGGCTCTCCCGCGAAGCACAGGATTTCGCCGAAGGTACAGCGCAATGAACTGGAAATTGTCCGCCGTCGCCTCAAAGGCACGCGTCGACGCCGCACTGGATCGGCGCGACGAAAACATCGGCTGGGACGAGCAAATCGTGCTGGCGGGTTTCGAAGTCGATCCGGATGAGCCGGACTGCTGGCAGCTCGATGCCTATCTGGAAGACAAGCCCACCGAAAGCGATCGCAAGGCGGTAAGATCATTGTTCGACGGCGAACCGCCGCGCCTTGTCGCAGAAGAATTGCCCGAAACCGATTGGGTGAGCGTCAGCCAGCGCGGCGTCGAACCGATCCGCGCGGGCCGCTTCCACGTCCACACACCGGACCATGCCGCCAGCAAGGAGCATGGCGTTCGCAATTTCTGCATTCCTGCCGCACAGGCCTTCGGCACCGGCCATCATGAGACCACCGCCGGTTGCCTGGTCATGCTGGATGAAATGCGCCGGCAGGGGCTACATCCCCGCCACATCGCCGATATCGGCACCGGCACCGGCCTTCTCGCGTTTGCGGCGCTTGAACTCTGGCCCCATTCGGTCGTCACCGCATCGGACAATGATCCGGTGTGTGAACCTGCCGTGCTGGAAAATGCGCAGCGCAATCATGTGCGCATCGGTGCCGGTCCTGGCGAAGTCACCATGGTCATTGCCGACGGGATGAACCATCCCGCGCTGCAGGCTGCCGCACCGCTGGACTTGCTGATCGCCAACATCCTTGCCGGACCGCTGATTGAAATGGCTGGCGACTTCACAGAGGCGGTCGCCCCGCGGGGCAGTATCGTCCTGTCGGGCTTGCTGACCCGGCAGGAGGCCGACGTGCGCAGCGCCTATCGCCGCCGCGGCTTCCGTCTGCATCGCCGCCTTGCTTCGGGTGACTGGTCGATCCTGTGGTTGAGGCACAGATTTGCGGGGTGAAGCGCGCCGCCATCCGAAGTGTCAAAATCGCCATCGCGGTTCTGGCCCTGCTCGTCATCGGCTATCCGGTGGCGGCATGGATCGGTAGCACAATCCCCCAAAACTCCGGCTGGACCCAGCCAGATGACGGTGTGGACATCATGGTTGAAACCAACGGCGCGCATACGTCCATCGTGGTGCCGATTGTCAGCGATCAGAAAGATTGGCGGGAAACCTTTCCCAGTGCTGCCCGCGCGGCCCCGTCTGGCACAATGCCGACCCATATCGCCATCGGATATGGTGAACGCGAAGTGTTTTTGCACGTTCCTACGTGGGGTGATCTGAAACCGGGCACGGCCCTGCGGATCGCTGTAACAGGCGGGGATGCTCTGCTCCGCGTAAGCCATTACATCCGCCCTGCCCCCAGCGAGTATCACCGCCCTTTACGCATCACGCACGATCAATACACGCAGCTGGTGGCCGCCATCGAAACCGCGATGCCCGATCTGGAACCGGGAGAAATCCGCGAGGAATTTCGCGGCAGCTATGCCGATGATATCTATTATGATGCGCTGGGCGACTACACGCTGCGCAACACCTGCAACACTTGGGTGGGCGACAGGCTGGCAGACGCGGGCATTCCGATGGGCCTGTGGACGCCGTTCGCGGGCGGCGTGATGAAGTGGATACCCCGGCCAGCAAATGATCGCGGCGTCAACTGACCGTCACTCGCGGAACTGCCACGCAGCCCGCCCATTCTGATTGCATACCTTATTTGCAATTCGAGAGATTTTCATGACCAAAACACTCCTCATCACTGGTGCCTCCACCGGCATCGGAGCCGCCACCGCACGCGCCGCATCAGCTGCCGGCTGGAACGTAGCCCTGCTGGCGCGTTCGGAAGACAAGCTGAACGAACTGGCCGCTGAAATCGGCGATACCGCATTGGCGATTCCGTGCGATGTGACCGACCGCAGCGCCCTTGAAAAAGCGGTCAGCCAGACTGCCGACAAATTTGGCGGACTGGACGGCGTTTTCGCCAATGCCGGCAAGGGTGTCGATAGCCCTGGTGTCGAGAACGGTGATCCCGAAGAATGGCACGACATGATCCATCTCAACATAATGGCAGTGCTTTATACCGCGCATGCCACCTTGCCGCATCTGAAGAAGACCAAGGGCCATTTCATCGTCACGGGGTCCAAGGCTGGCCGAGAGCATTTCAAGGGGTCAATCTACAGCGCGACCAAGTGGTTTGTGCATGGATTTGCCGGCAATCTGGCAGAGGAAATGCGCGAATGGCAGGGCCGCTGCACCGTTATTTCTCCAGGCATGGTAGACACGCCTTTCTTCGACGAAGGCAAGCCTACCAAGCTGCAGCCAAAAGATATTGCCGATGCAGTGGTCTTCGCGCTGTCGCAGCCGGACACATCCTGCGTGCGCGAAATCCACCTGATGCCGAACGACTAGCTTTCGAGCACCCGCTTAATGCGCCTATGACCGCGCCGTGCTGCCCTTATTGGTTTGCGGAGCGGCGCGGTTGGCCGGCTTTCGATTGAAGTTTCGGACAAGCTTCCAAGCCGCTGGCAGGTAGGGTCAGGAGCCATCCTTCTCTTGGGGATCGTTGCCATCTTCATTGCCGTCTGTCTTTTCGGTTTTCGAAAAGGCCGCCCCGAAGATCAGGCCAAAGCAGAGGCCGAGCGCGATATTGCCGAAAGCAGCGCCAAACGCCACGCCAAGCGCCAGTCCGATCCCGATGGATTCCTCTTTCGTCCGTTTCAAGCGCCCGCCTCCTCTACAATCTTCGCCCAGCCAGCCTCGTCGATCACTTCAATGCCGAGCTCTGCCGCTTTCTTCAGCTTGCTGCCAGCACCAGGGCCCGCCACGAGCAAATCCGTCTTCGCGCTGACCGAGCCGGAAGCCTTTGCGCCAAGCCGTTCCGCCTGCGCCTTGGCTTCATCCCGGCTCATCGTTTCCAGCTTACCGGTAAACACCACGGTCTTGCCGGCGACCGGGCTTTCAACACGTTCGATTTCGTAACGCGGCGGAGAAACTTCGGTGAGCAGATCTTCCCAAACCGATACATTGTGATCTTCGTGGAAGAAGTCGCCCAGCGCTTCCACCACGGCAGTGCCGATACCATCAATGTCGGTGATTTCTGCGAGCGCTGCTTCATCCCCTGAGCGAGCCTTTTCCGCCACGTCTCGCAAGGCGGGAAGATCATGGAAATGCTTCAGCAAATCACGTGCTGTCACCGCGCCCACGTGCCGGATACCCAGCCCGAACAGTAGCCGCGCTGCATCAGGTGCGCGCTTGTTTTCCACAGAAGCCAACAGCTTCTCCACAGACTTATCCTGCCACCCGTCCAGCGCCAAAATTTGCACTTCACGGTCTTTCAACCGGAAAATGTCTGCAGGGCTTTCCAGCCAGCCGAGCGCGAAGAACTGGTCGATCGTTTTCTCTCCCAGCCCCTCAATGTCGAGCGCGCCGCGGCTGACGAAGTGCTTCAATCGCTCGGTCCGCTGCGCCGGACAGATCAGCCCGCCCGTGCAGCGCACATCGACTTCGCCTTCCGCTGCCACAGCCTCGCTGCCGCATTCGGGACAATGGTCGGGAAAGTCGAAAGCGGGTCGATCTTCGTCGCGGGTCAAATTCTCCACGACTTGCGGGATGACATCGCCCGCGCGCTGCACCACCACCCGGTCTCCCGGACGCACACCGAGCCGCGCAATCTCGTCGCGGTTGTGCAGCGTAACATTGGTGACGGTAACTCCGCCCACGGTCACGGGCTTAAGCCGGCCAACCGGCGTCAGCTTGCCGGTGCGGCCGATTTGGATGTCGATAGCCTCCAGCGTGGTCTGCGCCTGTTCGGCAGGAAATTTGTGCGCGATGGCCCAGCGCGGGGCCTTGGCAACAAAGCCCAGCCGCTTCTGCCAATCAAGCCGGTCCACCTTGTAGACCACCCCGTCAATATCGTAGCCAAGGTCGGCACGCGCCCTTTCGATGGCACGGTAATGGGCGAGCATTTCCTCGGTGCTATGCGCAACGATGAAAAGATCGCTGACAGGAAAGCCCCAGCTTTCAATCGCGCGCATAACCTCGTGCTGCGTCTTTCCCGGCATGCGCGATGCTGCACCCCAGCCATGCGCCCAAAACCGCAAAGGACGCTGCGCAGTCACGCTGGCATCTTTCTGCCGTAGCGATCCTGCGGCGGCATTGCGGGGGTTTGCGAAAAGCTTCTCACCGGCTGCATCCTGTGCAGCATTGAGTGCGGTAAACGATTGTTTGTCCATATAAACTTCGCCGCGCACTTCGAACACGTCGGGCACGTTTGCGCCGCTCAATTGCTGCGGAATGTCTGCAATATGCGCAACGTTCGGCGTGACGTTCTCACCCACATGCCCGTCACCGCGCGTAGCCGCCATCACCAGCTTTCCAGCCTCATACCGCAGCGAGCAGGACAGCCCGTCGATCTTGTCCTCGGCAGTAAAGGCAACCACCTCTTCCTCACCCAGCGACAGGAACCGCTTCACCCGGGCGACGAATTCCGCGACCTCTTCATCGGCAAATGCATTGTCGAGGCTTAGCATGCGCACTTCATGTGTCACCTTGCCAAGCGGCGATGCGGCGATGTCATGCCCGACTTGCCTCGACGGGGAATCCTCGCGCACCAGATGCGGGAATTGCGCTTCCAATTCGGCATTACGGCGGATGAACGCGTCATACTCCGCGTCCGAAATCTCGGGCGCGTCTTCGGCATGGTAGAGCTTGTTGTGCAGCGCAATCGCCTTGGCAAGGCGCATCAGCTCATTGGCGGCTTCGGCTTCGGTGATCTCAGCCAAAGCGCCCCTCCTCTAACGAGGACGGGGCTTCTGTGTTGCGCTCCATCAAACCCCCTCCAGCAGACGATCCGCCTGCGCTCTTGCTTCCGGCGTCACTTCAGCCCCGCTCAGCATCCGGGCGATTTCTTCCTTGCGCCCGCTGTCATCAAGCAGCGCCACAGAGGTTTTTGTCACCGTGCCCTGCGACGATTTCGCGATCATGTAATGCGTGTTCCCGCGGGCCGCGACTTGGGGGCTGTGCGTCACCGCCAGCAATTGCCCGCCGCTTGCCAGCCTTGCCAAACGTTCACCGATGGCGGAGGCCACCGCCCCGCCCACGCCGCGATCGATTTCGTCGAAAATCACCGTTGCCGCTCCGCCTTGCTCCGCCAGCGCCACTTTCAGCGCGAGGATGAAGCGGGACAGTTCGCCGCCTGATGCAATCTTGTTGAGCGGCGCAAAATCCGCACCCGGATTGGTGGAGATCAGGAATTCCACTGCGTCCATGCCGCTTGCCCCCCAGCGATCCTCCGGCAATTTCGTGATTGAAGTCTGGAACCGCGCAGCATCCAGCTTCAGCGGAGCAAGCTCTTCCGCAACTGCCTTGTCCAGTTTCGCCCCTGCCTTCACCCGTGCAGCGTGGAGCGCCTCTGCTGCCTTGCGATAGGCCTCGCCCGCCAGCGCTTCAGCCTTTACCAACTCCGCCAGATTGGCGTCGCCCTGCTCGATGGCATCAAGTTTTTCGCGCATTTCGGTCATCACGCGCGGCAGATCATCGACCTGGCAATTGTGCTTGCGGGCCTGTGCACGCAGTTCGAACAGGCGCGTTTCAATGTCGTCCAATTGTTCGGGATCGTGGGTGAGCGCAAGGGCTGCCGCGTTCAGCTTTTCCTCTGCTTCATCCGCATCGATTATCGCGCGGTCGAGGCTCGCCAGGGCTTCCGCCAGCAGCGCATGTTCGGGAGCGATCCGGTCCAGCTTTCGTGCAGCAGTGCGCAATTGGGCGAGCGGCGATTTGCTGCCGTCCCAGACGGAGCGTAAATCGTCCAGATCGCCCTGCAATTTCTCGCCCTTTTGCATATCCGAACGGAAGCTCGCGAGTGTTGCCTCCTCGCCTTCCTGCGGCGCGATAGCGGTCAGTTCCGCCAGGTAGGCCAGCAGCAAATCCTGATCTGCCCGCGCCTGCTCTATCCCGGCCCGCGCTTCTTCCAGCGCAGCTCGCGCGGCGTGCCATTTCTCCCAAGCGGAGGAAACCCCCGCCGCATCGGCGCCGGCAAAACGGTCAAGCAGCATCCGGTGCCCGCGCGGGTTCACCAGACCGCGATCATCATGCTGTCCGTGCAGTTCTACCAGCGCGCCTGCCAATTGGCGCAGCAGCGCGACGCTGACCGGCTGATCGTTGACGAATGCCTTAGACCCGCCATCAGCCTTCAGCCGCCGCCGAACGATCAGCGGTTCGCCCGGCTCGATCTCGACTTCGGCATCGCCCAGTGCATTGGCAATGGCGGCAGGCAGCGTGCCGAATTCAAATGTAGCGGTGGCGCTGGCCTGATCTTCCCCGGCGCGCACCAGCGAAGTCTCGGCGCGCGCACCCAGCACGAGGCCCAGCGCATCGAGCAGGATGGATTTCCCCGCGCCCGTTTCCCCGGTCAGCACACCGAGTCCCGACCTGAAATTCAGGTCGAGCGCCTCGATCAGCACGATGTTCCGGATGGCTAAAGTGGTCAGCATGGTGGTCTGGCCTGTCAATACGGCTCCACCCGTCGCTGCGCAACGATAGCTCGTCGCTAAATAGTGGAGGTTAGGTAAATTTTAACCATTGTGTGTTCGGATAAGGTCGCAATTATAAGAGGTATGGACACCATGTCGGTGCTCACGATCAGGTCAAGTCGGCGCTATGCCGTGCGGATGCCGTCCAAACTGGAGGGCGAGGGTCGCAAGCCGGCGCCGTGTCTGCTTATCGAACTGTCGCAGGACGGTGCGCGCATCAGCAATCTTGGCCCCAGCACTTTCGAAGTCGGCGAAAGCGTGGCGCTCAATACAGATTGCGGCCGGTGCCTGGATGGTACGATCCGCTGGGCGCATGACGGGCGCGCAGGGATCGAACTTGGTACAGCCCTGCACCTTCCCGAACTTGCCGCTTTGATAGATGCCAACCGCCGGGAAACGGCAGTCGCTTAAAGCGCCTTAGCCGCCGACCCGTGCCGGCTGATGTTTCTCCATCAGCTCGAACGCGCGTTCGTACCATTCGCTCCCCGGATAATTCGTGCCGAGCACGGCTGCATACCGCTGCGCCTCTTCGGGGACGCCGATCGACAGGCTGGTTTCTACAAGCCGGTACAACGCCTCGGGCGTGTGGCTTGTCGTCTGGTAATCGTCGATCACATTCTGGAACCGCAGCTGCGCGGCAAGCCATTGCCCTGTTCGTTCGTAAAACCGGCCAATCTCCATTTCCTTGCCGGCCAGGTGATCGTTCACCAGATCGATCTTCAAGCGCGCATCGGCTGCATAGGGGCTGCGTGGATAGCGGCGGACGATTTCATTGAGTGCGGCAAGCGCCTGGCGCGTGATCGCCTGATCGCGTTCCACGTCGCTGATCTGCTCGTAATAGCTGAGCGCGATGAGATAGTAGGCATATGGCGCATCGGCATTGCCCGGATGAATCGACAGGAAGCGCGATGCAGAGGCAATCGCCCCGTTATATTCACGTGCCGCGTAATAGGAAAACGCGCTCATCAACTGTGCCCGGCGGGCCCATGGTGAATAAGGGTGCTGTCGCTCAACCTCGTCGAACAGGGCCGCAGCGACTGCAAGGTCTCCCCGGTCGAGCCGGTCTTTCGCAGCATTATAAAGCGTTTCCACATCGCGCGCTACGTAGGCGACGTCGTTCGGTTCGTTGGCGCTACCGCCACCGCAGCCGGTCAGGACAAGAGCACAGGTTGCGGCCGCGATGGCGCCGCGAAGCGATTTTTTCGATGTCATGACCCGCCTATAGCTATGCCCGCGCTTAACGCCAAGTGAAGGCGCACTGCCCATCCCAAATTACCGCACTATCGTCGCAAATGGAAACATCTCTGCGTTCGTCGTGGCAAATATGCCGGTCGTCGGAGGGCCTTGCACTTTGTCGATATTGCGCAGGCTCTCGCCGAGATATGCGATCATTTCAAAGCGTCCTCGCCTAGAAAACACTCATCGCTTCCGGCCACTACCCCCCAACCGATCCGGCCAGCAGCGCTAGAGGAGGATTGATTATGACCAAATTTCTGAAAGGCGGCCTCGCTGCCGCGATCTTGGCCAGCACGATGGCCGCCGCCCCCGCAATCGCCAATGACGAGGTGACCGTCACCGTCGCTTATGTCGAATACCGCGACCTCGATCTGTCGACACAGGAAGGGCAGGACCGCTTGCATAACCGCCTGCGCCGCGCCGCACGATACGCCTGCGGTATGGATGAGATACCAACCGGATCCCTGCTACCCCGCCGCGAGGCCCGCGCTTGCTACGCTGAAAACTTGCAAAGTTTCGAACGCCGGATTGCAACGCTGGTCGAAGCCGAAACGCGCCGCGGCTGACGACGCTGCCGAATTGGACCTCGCAGGTTCAGGACGTTGGGTAAGAGCGTTCTGGTCAAAGCGAGGTTTCCAGAGCCCGCCACATTATCCTTTCCGTCCACCGGAAGCGATGCGGCGGGCTCCCCTTTTTGATCGGCGCGGGGCTGGCGCACGGGGTCATGCTTTCCTATACCGCTGGCCATGGCGAAAGCGCTTTTTGAACTGAACCCCGATCTTGACAGGGCCGCGCTGGCGGCTGAATTCGCCGATGCAAACCGGCTGCAGATCAAGAATATCCTGACCGAAGAAACCGCGCGTGAACTGCGTACGATCCTGCACTCGCACACAGACTGGGGCATGGCGCTTCAGGCGGGCGCGGACGGGAAGGCGCATGGCTTCAGGGCGCAGGACTTGCAGCAGAAGGAAACGGCGCAGCAGGCGATGGAACTGGCGAAGGCGACTGATCAGGCCGCCGCAGGGCGCGATTATGCTTACCGGGCCTTGCGATATTCGCTGGTCGAGGCGTTGCAAGGCGGGTGGGACCCGGGCGGCCCGCATGAAATACTGCTCGAACATCTGAATGCCGAACACTTCATCGGGTTAATGCGCGACGTTACCGGTATTGCCGAACTGGCGAAGGCGGACGCCCACGCCAGCTGCTTTGGCGCGCAGCATTTCCTGGGACTGCATATCGACAGCCACGTCGCGGAAGGATGGCGGATCGCCTACGTCCTCAATCTGACCATCGACGACTGGTATCCCGATTGGGGCGGCTATCTGGTGTTCTTCGATGAGGACGGCAATATCGAGACGGGGTTTAAGCCTCAGTTTAACACGCTGAACCTGTTCCGTGTTCCGCAGGCCCACGCCGTTACCTATGTCCCGCCTTTCGCGCCGAAGGGCCGCTACGCGATCAGCGGTTGGCTGCGCGACCGATGATCGGCTGGTCCCCGCAGGAATTTGCCGCAAACGCCAAGGCGGCCGAACAACGCGGTGACAAGGCCGGAGCGTTGACGATGTTGGCGCAGGCCGTCAAAGCGCACCCGAAAGACGCGCGCCTTTGGCATTATTCGGCCAGCCTTATGCTCCAGACGGGCAACGCACAGGGCGCGGCGGACAACTTCGCGCGGGCGTTCGCGCTGTTGCCGTCCAACGTTAACTTCGCCGTGGATCAAGCCATCGCCCTGTCGGCAGCGAACAAACATGCCGAGGCGCTGGAACTGCTCGCCAAGATCGAGAAGGCCGCTTCCGGACTGGCCCCCTATTGGTCGACCAGAGCGAATGCCGCACGCGGAACAGGTGATCTTGCAAAATCCGCCGAATGGTATGACCGCGCCCTCGCCTTAGAGCCGCGCCGCCCGAAGGCTCTGCAAGGCCGCGCGAGCGTTGCGCTGGAGCGCGGAGAAGCCGATGCGGCTGCACGTTTCGACCAGGCGCTGCTCGCCGACCAGAGCAATGCGCAGCTCTGGCTCGGCAAGGCGCAGGCTCTGGATGTGGAGGGACGCTGGGACGAAGCGCGCCAGATTGCGGAAGCCTTGGTGACGAAATTCCCGCAGTGGCTCGACAGCCTGCGCCTGCTCGCGCAATTGCGGATGGGAGCGGGCGACCCGGAATTTGACGCGCCTTTCCACGACGCTGCGAAGCGCGCCCCTGGTGATCCCGCCATTCCCGGCGAACATTGCCGTCAACTGGCCGCGCTCGATATGGCCGAAAAGGCGACCGATGTGGCGGCAGATGCGCGCAAACGCTTTCCCGATAATCCCCATCTTGCCATGCTGGAGGCGATAGAAGCAGGCGCCTCTGGCCAGACCGAACGGGCCGAGGCGATCTGGGCGAACCTGGAATATGACCGCGTGGACCGCTTCGTGTTCGAAGCCCGCCACCGCGTCCGCTGCCATCAATTCGACCGCGCCGATGAACTGGTTGGCAAGGCACTGGCGCACAGTCCATGGGATATTGGCGCGTGGGCGCTGCAAGACCTGATCTGGCGTGTGTCCGGTGACGAGCGCCACGAATGGCTTCACGGCCAGCAAGGTCTTGTCCAGTTCATCCCGCTCGATCAGGCGGACGAGGTTATGCCCGCTGCGATCGAAACCCTCCATGATCTGCACGAAAACTCACACCACCCGCTGGCCCAATCGCTGCGCGGCGGCGGCACGCAAACGCGCGGACGCCTGTTCGACCGGCACGAACCCGAATTGCAGGCATTTCACCGCGCCATATTGAACACGCTGGTTGCCTACCGCAGCGCTTTGCCGCCACGGGATGAAACGCATCCCCTGCTTCGAAGCCGCGATGCGGGCTGGTCGATCGGCGGATCATGGTCGATCAGGTTCGTCGGCGAAGGCGGGCACCACAAGGCGCATCTGCATCCTGAGGGGCTGATTTCTTCTGCCTGCTATCTGGTGCTTCCCGATGATCTTGGCACGGGCGGCGATTCCCGCTCGGGCTGGATAGAACTCGGCCGTCCGCCGCCCGATTTCGGGCTTGATCTGGAGCCGCTCCATGCATTTCAGCCGAAGGTGGGCCATCTCGCCCTGTTTCCCAGCACGATGTATCATGCCACCCGCAGTTTCAAACGGGGGCGCCGCATGACCGCCGCATTCGATGTCGAAGTTATGGCAGAGCCGGCATGAACGGAAGTGTCCGCAATGACGCATGGGACGCGTTCTGGGCCAAGTCGGCTGCCAGCGGTGGCTCCGCAGCAGAAGGCGGCTCTGACATCCCGGCAGGATGGCGCGGGATTGCAGAGGTACAAAAGCGCATCTGGCACGAATTTGCAGCCAAACTTAGCAAGGGCGCGCGCGTTCTTGATATCGGTACCGGTTCGGGCGAAGTCATCGGGCATCTGCTGCGAAAAAGGCGCGATTTGAAGCTGATCGGCGTCGACCAGGCGGCCACATTGCCCGCTGCCCCACGTGGTGCAAAACTGCGAGGCGGAGTGGACATGGCGGAGCTACCCTTTCCCGATAGCCGCTTTGCTGCCGTCACCAGCCAGTTCGCACTCGAATACGGGGATATCGACCGGACTGCACACGAATCGGCGCGCGTGCTGCAACCGGGCGGCACCCTGGCCGTCATGTCGCACCGGGCAGATGGCCCGATTACCGGACACAACCGCAAAAGGCGCAAACAGATCGACTGGGCGCTGAAGCAGCAAAACCTTGCTGAAATCGCCAAGCGGAGCCTTGGGCTGCGCAGTCTGGGCGTGGCCGCATTGCCGGCTGAAGTAATTGCCGCCCCAGAACTCGGTGCACAGCAGTTTGGCGCGCAGTCGGCAGCGTGGGAAATCGCAGAAGCGATACGCCGCACGCTTCATCTGGGCCGCAATGACAGCGCAGCGGGAGTGGCGAAGGGTATCGATGCCATTGTTGCGCAAGCAGAAAATGAATTGGGCCGTATTGCTTCGCTGGAGGCGGCGGCGAGCGCGGCAAGAGATGCTGCGCTGCTACCCGGCAAACTGCGCGCGGCCGGTTTTGACGATTTGAGCGAGACTGCGCTTGTCGATCCGGTTTCGGGCCAGCCCTTTGCCGATTTGCGTATCCTGAAACTGTCTGCCTGAAAGACCCTTTGGGGCCTTAGGCGCAGCCAGGCATTTCATTCCGACCGTCCAACAAAAAGGGGCGGGAAACCCGAAGGTTTCCCGCCCCGTTTTTGTCGAGCTTTCGCCCGGTCAGGTATCGCTTAGAAGCGAACCAGAACCGATGCGAACCAGTCCCGGCCCAGCACGTCGTAAGTCGACGGGTAGGTGTTGGCCTGCTCTGCGTTGTTGTCACCGCCTTGCAGCAGCGTGTTGGTGTCGTTGGTGACCGTACCATTCGCGTCGAATACAGGCGTGGTCGGCAGAGTATCGAACAAGTTGTTCACACCAACCGAGAACGTGAACATCTCATTGAAGTCATAAGACAACGTGAGATCGATCAGGTCATAGGCGCCAATACGCTCCACCAAGTACTCGGAAGCACGATCGTCATCATCGACAGCAGCAAGGTGACGCCAGCGGCTGGAGAAGGTCAGAGGACCATCAACATAGCTAGCACGGGCCGTCCACTTGAAGGACAGCCTGCGGTTCACCGCACTCGAGACCGAAGAAACCGGCACACTCGATGACATCGGTCGGATCCGTCTGGTCAGGTGCCAGAAGGTTCGATTCCGTCCAGGTTGCGAGCAGTGACAGGTTCAGGTCCGATGCACCGTTGCCGAGCAGCGAGAAGCCGAGATCCATGCCGTAGTTCAGCTGCATGTCGATACCGCTCGTTTCAAGACGGGCGACGTTTGCACCACCAAGCTGCGGTGCAGTCTGACGGCTGAAGCCGCTCGATGCATCGCGAGTGCCGACGAAGCCAGCACACTGTGGTGCGCCGAGATCCTGGATCGTGTTGTAACACAGGTCCAGTGCAGTCTGCAGACCGATCGTGATGATCGCATCGTCGATAACGATGTCGAAGTAATCGATCGTCAGCGAGAAGCCCGGAATCGCCTGCGGCTGTCAGCGCAACACCGAAGGTGTAGCTGTCAGATGTTTCTTCCGACAGGTTCGGGTTACCACCGAAGAACGCAGCAATCTGCGTATCAGGCTGGATCAGGTCCGAAGCGTTGGCCACGACCGCCGGATCGCTCGAGCCGAGCTGATCGAGCAATGTCGCCGAAACGCCATTGGCTGCACAGATCGTACGAAGACCGCCAGTAGATGCCGCTGCAGTTGCGCAGGGATCGTTGGCACCGGGGAAACCGATTGCCGAACCCTGGAACAGTTCACCAACGTTCGGTGCACGAACAGCACGCTGGTACTGACCACGGAACGTGATGTCCGGGATCGGTGAGAACTGGACGCCGCCCGAGTAGGTCCACACGCCGCCGACGTTCGACAGCGAGTAATCGGAATAACGACCGGCACCCGTAAGTTCGAGACGCATGCCGCTTTCGGTTTCGAACGGAATGTTCAGCTCGCCGAAGATTTCCTGGACGTTGTAGCCGCCCTCGGTTGGCTGACCGGCATTGAAGCCCTGCACGTCACCCGAAGCGAGGAATTCGTCAGGAATGAAGCGCGCAGTTCACTTCGCGGTATTCAGCACCAGCAGCGAAACCAACTGGCTCAGCTGCACCCAGTGCGAAATCGCCGAAAGTACCCGAAAGCACAGCCGATGCGACCTGCAGATCGGAGATGTCGCCGTTCTGCGCCTGAATGAGGAAGCTATCCACCATTTCAGGGGTCAGTGTGTTCAGACCGAAGATGTTGATCTGGTCGCTCGCGCCGGTCACACCAGCGGTGAAACGCGACGTAGATGCGTTACCCTGCTGGATGTTCGCATTACGAGTACGCGAATACATGTAATATGTGTCGTAGCTGAGGAAGTCGGTGATATCACCGCGCGCACCAGCCAGAACACGGAACGCATTACGCTCGTCCAGATTGGCTCGGTTGCCAGCTTCGAGAAGGCGGCGATCGAACCTGCACGTTCACCAGGCCGTCATTGGCCTGAGCGCCGGTTTCGCTTGCATCGAGCGCTTCGAATTCAGCCTGCGTACCGGCATCGATGAAGCCGTTCGAAACGAGCAGAGTCGATATCGAGGGAGGTGTTGATCAGGATTGGCGTAGGAGCCAGCACAGCATCAACGCGGTTGTTGACGTAAGTGACCTCAGTGTAGAGCTCAAGTGCGTCAGCCACTTCGTAGCTTGCGTAACCACCAAGCAGGTAACGCTCTTGCGGCAGCTGCAGGTAGTTCACCGGATTGAAGTTATACAGATCGCCTGGCGTCGAATACGCACGGAGCGAACCCGGCGAACCAAAGATAGCGAGGCCATTGTTCTCGAACGATGTGCCGGTAGTGTCGCCATTACCTTGATAAGTAAGGCGCGTTTCCGGCGGGAAGGAAGAACCACCCTGCAGGAGAGGAGTGCCACCAAGCTGGAATTCGGAGAACTCGCGGTCACCCTGGAAGATGCTCTCGCGGTTATAGTATTCACCAAAGACGGTTACATTGCCGCGACCACCAGCGAAATCTGTGCCGATTGCGCCGTGGATCTGATAACGATCGCCATCGCCGCGATCCGTGATTGAGTACTGACCGCCGATTTCTGCGCCGTCGAGTTCACGAAGGCGGAAGTTGACAACACCGGCAAGTGCGTCCGAACCGTAAACGGCCGAAGCACCACCCGTCACAACATCAACGCTGTCCAGCAGGAACTGCGGGATGGTGTTGAGGTCAGTGATCTGGTTGGTATCGTAGAACATCCAGCGGCGGCCGTTGACCAGCAGAAGGTTGCGGTTCGAACCAAGGCCACGAAGGTTCAGCGATGCCGTACCGTTACCTGGGTTGTTGGAAAAGGACGTTACACCCGGAACAACCTGCGGCAGCGTGTTGACAACGTTTTCCACGTTGACGGCGCCGGCCAGTGCAAATTCTTCTGCATCGACAACTGCGATGGGGGCAGCGGATTCGACGTTGCGGCGCTCAATGCGTGAGCCCGTAACAACGATGCGATCTTCAGCGGCTGCAGGTTCGATCGTGGGATCGTCCTGAGCCATAGCTGGCGTGACAATCAGCGATCCGAAGATCACCGAGCTCGCGAGCAGCGAAGCCTTTGTCTTGCGATTAAACATTCAAATACTCCTGGTAAGGGGGAGAAACTGCTGAAAAGAAGCACCGGATCTGCGGAATTTGCTCCGTCGTGGCGACCCGGAAAACGACACCTCTTTTCTGACTGCGCTCCCAAACACGAACCTTCGACAAGATACAACGCCTGTGTGGTCCGGTTTCACAGGAGACAAAATCGTGTGACATTTTTGAAACAATCGCTGGGGAGGTCTTTTGGCACCCCTGACACCGGGAGCAGTGATGAACAAAGCTGTTCGGGTACAATGACTTAGGCCAGCCAGAGAACGTCATACCTCAATTGGAATTGCCGCCGCGGAATGGTTCAAGGAAGCCTGCCCTGCACCTTTTGCCACAGGTCGTGGCACTTTGGCGCTTTGCCGCTGTTGCAGCTGGATTGTCGCCCAAATGGCCCGAAAACTGATGGCAGAGACCGTCCAACGCCGCGTACACCCGATATTTACCTTACTTCTCCAGTAAGCACGAACCAGAATTGAGAAGTCAGGGGATTTCGGATGCCACACCAGTTTTTGCGCCGCATCATCGCCGATCAGAGCGGCACTTCGGCAGTTGAATATGGCATTGTCGCCATGCTGATCGCGGTTGCGCTGGCGGGCACGATGCTCTCGCTCGGCAATGAAGTCGACACGCAGTACGACACCATTGCGACCGAATATTCGCAGGCCAACCAGCCCGGAGGCTGATCGCCGCGTAAACGCTTTCCTACAGCAACCGCACACAGGCACCGCGCGAGGCCCCCTTCAGCCCGCCGGAGCCCTCCCCCGTGCCCAAGTCGAACCAAGCCGTCACCCTCCCGGCCTTTACCCCGGTTCCGCGCAAATGCGCGCGCCATGACGGGTGGACGCCCGAACGCCAGCAATTGTTCATGGAGGCGCTGGCCGATTACGGCTCCGTCCGCGCGGCGGCGAACTCCGTCGGGATGACGCCGGAGGGCGCGTATCTCCTGCGCCGCCATCCAGAGGCGCACAGCTTCCGCAAAGCGTGGAAGGCCGCGCTGAACCTTGGCGTGCAGCGGATCGAGGACGTTGCCATGGACCGCGCGCTGAACGGCGTGCAGGTGCCGGTGTACGCCTATGGCAAGATCATCGGCAGCCGCACCGTCTATAACGACAGGCTGCTGATGTTCATGCTGCGCAACCGCGCGCCGAAGCGCTTTGCCTCTGAAGGGGCGAAGGGCATGAACGCGCTCGACCGCCACCGCTTGTCGCAAATGAAAAAGGAATGGCGCAAGGAATGGGAGCGGGAGCGCGTGGCCGCCGCTGCCGAGCAGGACGATGGCGGCGCGATCCTGGAGCGGCTCAATCTGAGGATCGAGGCACTGCGCCAGCACGATGAAGCCATGATGAGCCCCGAAACGCTGAGCCTTCGCAACGCGTATGAGGAAAGCCGCAACCGGGACGTGGAACGCGGTGTTGACCGGACGGACAGGCACTCCCCCGCCGAAGACGCCGAATGGGAGGAGGAGCAGGAGAAGCCGGACGACGGGCCGGACTTTGGCGCCATCGAAAGATTGAACCAAGGCCTCTCCGCCGCACGGCGGGTGGAGAAGGATGACGGCTGGGAACTGATCGACCCGGAGGAACCGCATGACGACGACTGATGACAACCCTCGGGCGCGCCCAGCGCACGACATAGGCCGAACGGCCGCCCGAGCTTATGCGAGGAAGCAAGGGGGCCGGATGGCCCCCGCCCGCAGGGCCCAAAAAACTAAACATCGAGGATCGTGCGCCCGGGAAGCGAAGCTGAACCGGCGCAGCCGGGACACCGGCGTGCGGGAGAAAACAACATGAAACGCGAGCGACCGGGACAAATCCGCGTCCATCGCGGGTTTTTGCAGGCGGAGAGCTTGCAGGCGCTTTGGCCGGATATTGAGGTGCGGGTTCGGGAGGTTGGGGAGCCGCGCCCGGCAAAGACGCTGCGCACCTAACCCCCTACCGCTTGCGGGAGGGGAGTTAGCGGCTCAATGCTTGAAGCAATTCTCGCGGTGCCAGCGCAGATACTTTGGATGAGGCCTCTCGGATTCCCGCTTGGGTGGAATGGCCTTGCCGCTCTGGTTGATCATGGCTTCAACGCTGGGGAAATCGTTCACCTGCCGCGAGATCATGATGTCGAGATCGTCGGACATGCTGATTAGCCCGCGATCAAACATCCAATGCGCGGTGCCGGAAAGTGCGAGGCCGTTGCGGATGGAATCCGGACCGTTGTGCTCAACCGGACGGATATGCGCGGCCTGCGCCTCCAGCCGCCCTCCCCCGTTGACAAGCTTCCAGCCTGTCACCGCGCAGCGCCCGTCATAGGCTTCCATGACCGCCCTTCGGAAAGCACGGTCGCGAAATGGCTTGGAGACGAGCGATTGCACGATTGGCCGTTCAAACTCATAAGGCGAATGCTCTTCGCGCACACGGTCCATCGGCTCTGGATCACCGCTGCGCGGCAGATATTCTTCGTTCGGCAAGCCGAGCGCAATGATGCGCGCAAAATCGGAACTGGAGAGCGGGCGTACTGCTGCCTGTGCATTCGCCAAATCGCGCTCGACCGGCTGGCCGTCTACCTTGTGCGGGACAGTGGGTGAGAACGGCAAATAGCTGCCTTCCTCAATCAGAGCGCGATAGCGATCTGGTTCGCTCGGATCGGGGATGATCCGCTCAACCTTTGCTACCGCGAAGAACCCTTTTGACTGCGGCAGCTTGACCGGCTCTCGATAGACGACCCAATCGCCGACCATCTGCTTGGCTCGGCTGAGATAGATTTTCGGGAATTGGTAATGCACCTCGGGGATGTCGTCGTAGATCGACCCATCTTTGTGCATGAATACGCCGAAGGTCATTTAGGAACCCTATGACTTTGGCTTTAAATAAAGAGAAATTTTCTCGTCGGGATGCTGAATGGAAGCATACGGCTTACCAGAGTGCTCAAAACCAAATTGCTTCAGTAGCTCCATCATTACCACGTTTGAGGTTCTAGTTGTTGCAAAAACACTCGATCCACTAATACTTTCTAACATGCCTTCTAAAAGCGGCGTCATCAATCCTTTTTGACGATGATTTTCCTTGAGAAAAATCCAACCCAGCTCCAGCTGATACTCCGCGCTGTCAATCGGAGAAATCGATTTGGAGAAAACACTCGTTTTGTAGCTCTTCAATGGTCGCTTAATAGCTGCCACACCAACTGGGTGGCTATCGAAAAGAATTAGACCAATAAGGTTTGATCGACTGATTCGACCCTGCACTCCATCAGAAACCTCACCACCCCGATTGATTAAAGCAACGATCTGAGCAATTTGCTTCTCGGAAAGTTCCGAAGGCTTCTTCATGACGCATTCGTAGCGTTCCATTTCAGCTTCTTTCCGTATCGTACCAGCAGCTTCATGAAAGGCATTGCGCATGTCTTCCTGCGAAAGCTCAACCGCAGTCTTGCCCTTCGCAGAAAACGAGAGCTCGCGTCCCTCAATGACTGCGCGCCGTAGTTCTGGCTTGCCTCTTAACTGGGTTTCCAAGTCTTCGATCAACTTTTCCTTTTCACGCAATTTGACGGGATCACTCCGGTCATCTTGTTGGAAAAGAGCTCGCAGCCTTGAATTCGTGTCTATTGTATTGTCACGAATCTGTGTGACGACGGATAGGATCGAACTGACAGTACTTTCTGTATCTCCAAGTTGGGAATCAGCCCACCCAAGTTGATCAGCCATCCGGCTGATACTAGAGTCCAATGACTCCTCCAGGTCGTTCAACTCAAGCGCAATCCGGTCTGCCGCGCTCTCAAATTTTTCGGCGAATGTCGATGCCTCAATTTCCAAGAATATGTTCAGCAGTTCTCCGGGCTGCATGGCCCGATTGCGCGTTCCCTCGCGCTTAAGATAAACGCCTTTTGGTGTGCAATGAGGCTTAGTTGTACTGTCAGGCACGACAACCCTCATAATTGGCTTGTCGCCCAAATTCTCGATGAATATTTTTGTCGAAATAGCGGGTACGCAGCTTGAGGCCCGATTAAGTATTTGAAGTATCGGACCGTCACCAACATCACAGCCCACCACCGTTCCGCTTTGTGTCTCCGACTTGGTGCTCTCAATGACACCTACTAATAATTGCCCGCCTCCTGAATTGGCAAATGCAACTAAGTCGTCGGCGTGAACCCCCCCAGGTATTTTTTTGAAATCAGTTTTCTCAAACTCCCCGTCTGCGAGAGCTTTTTCTGTTTTCTTGCTAAGTCCCTGAAGGTGTTTCTGGATCGACATTTTGCAAGCCTAGCAGGCTTTCTCAATGATGCGATATGATTGTTGCGAGGCCACTGCTACAAGCCCACTCGTCGCACAGAATTGAGCGCTTCTTACGGAGCTCCCGCATCCTTAGAATGAGGTTATTCTTCACCCATCTTCAGCGCAGCGATAAACGCCTCCTGCGGAATGCTCACATTGCCATACTCGCGCATCCGGGCCTTGCCCTTCTTCTGCTTCTCCAACAGTTTCTTCTTGCGCGAAATGTCGCCGCCATAACACTTCGCAGTCACGTCCTTGCGCATCGCGGCGATGGTTTCGCGGGCGATGATTTTGCCGCCGATGGCGGCCTGGACGGGGATTTTGAACAGGTGGCGGGGGATCAGGTCTTTCAGGCGTTCGCACATGCCGCGGCCGCGCTCTTCCGCAACGGCGCGGTGGACGATCAGGGACAGAGCGTCCACGGGTTCCGCGTTCACCAGAATGTTCATTTTCACCAGATCGCCTTCGCGCAGGCCAATCTGCTCGTAATCGAAGCTGGCATAGCCGCGGCTGATTGATTTCAGGCGGTCGTAGAAATCGAAAACCACTTCGTTGAGCGGCAATTCATACGTCACCTGCGCGCGCCCGCCGACATAGGTGAGGTTCGTCTGGATGCCGCGCCGGTCCTGGCACAGTTTCAGGATGGAGCCGAGGTATTCGTCCGGCGTGTAGATCACCGCCTTGATCCACGGCTCCTCGATCATCTCGATCCGGTTCACATCCGGCCAGTCGGCGGGGTTGTGAATGTCGATAACCTTTGCGTCCTCGTTCTTCGTATGGCCAAGGTGTATGCGGTAAACCACTGAAGGCGCAGTGGTAATCAGGTCCAGATCATATTCGCGGCTGAGCCGTTCCTGGATGATTTCCAGATGCAGCAGGCCAAGGAAACCGGCGCGGAAGCCGAAGCCCAGCGCGGCGCTGCTTTCCATCTCGTAACTGAAACTGGCATCGTTCAGGCGCAGCTTGCCGATGCTTTCGCGCAGCTTTTCAAAGTCCGCCGCGTCCACCGGGAACAGCCCGCAGAACACCACCGGCTGCACTTCCTTGTAACCCTTAAGCGCCTCTGTCGCGCCGCCCTTCACCGTGGTGATCGTGTCACCCACGCGGGCCTGTTCAACTTCCTTGATCTGCGCGGTGATAAAGCCGATTTCGCCGGGGCCGATTTCGGGCAATTCCATGCGTTTCGGGCCGAAGCAGCCCACACGGTCCACCAGATGCTGCGTTCCGCCTTGCATGAAGCGGACCTCAAGCCCCTTTTTCAGCACGCCGTCGATCACGCGGACAAGGATGACCACGCCGAGGTACGGATCGTACCAGCTGTCGACCAACATGGCCTTCAGCGGGCCATCGCGCTCACCCTTGGGCGGCGGTATCTTGGCGACGACGGCTTCGAGCACGTCCTCGATGCCGATGCCGGATTTGGCGGAGGTGAGGACGGCGTCGGACGCGTCGAGGCCGATGATGTCCTCGATCTCCGCCTTGACCTTTTCGGGTTCGGCGGCGGGCAAGTCTATCTTGTTGATGACGCACACGATCTCGTGGTCATGTTCGATGGACTGGTACACATTGGCGAGGGTTTGCGCCTCCACGCCCTGCGCCGCGTCCACCACCAGCAGCGCGCCCTCGCACGCCGCAAGGGAACGCGAGACTTCATAAGCGAAGTCGACATGGCCGGGGGTGTCCATGAGGTTGAGCTCATAGGTCTCGCCGTCCTTGGCGGTGTAGTTGAGGCGCACGGTCTGCGCCTTGATGGTGATGCCGCGCTCCTTCTCGATGTCCATGTTATCAAGGACTTGCTCGGACATCTCGCGCAGGGTCAGGCCGCCGCACTGCTGGATAAGGCGGTCCGCCAGCGTGGACTTGCCGTGGTCAATATGAGCGATGATGCTGAAATTGCGGATTTTTGAAAGATCTGTCATTTGATGCAGCCATTAGCCGCGCTTCTGACAAATGTCAGCATGTCTTATGGACCATGACTACGCCTGCCCTTCTCAACACTACCCCGCCTTGGCTCGATCCGATTTATCCGAGAGTAGCGCTGCCGAAAAAGACCCCAAAGGCGCGGCACCAGATCACGACCGAACTAATATCGGCGAGCTCAACGTTGGCGGGTATACGATAGATCTGTTCGCCATCACTCGATTGCAGACGGCCTAGATCGACATAGCCAGCTGAGCGAACAGCGCCGGCGTTTGCCGGGTTACTGGCTTCACTCAGCCAGACGCGCAAATCAGGTCCGCCGCGGACGTCGAAATTGCCGTGGAATTTGATGCCGACGCCGCCGCCTCGCAAGCGTATGATTTCAGCGGTACCTTGCGCCGGGTGACTGCGATCCGCGCCGCGAAATTGGCCGGTATCGGACAATTGCGCCGCGTAAGCGATGTCAGGAATGGCAGCGACGCCAAGCGCTCCGGTGGTGGCGATTGCAAGCGCCAGTGGCGCCATAGTGCGTAGAAAACGGGTCATAATCGAAATCCTTTGATGCTCAGCCGCAGGGTGCGGACTTGCACAAAGGTTCGCCGGAGAGAGCTATCTCGTTACTTTGCAAAGAACCGATCAGTCTGATCGGAGCACGCGATTTTCACCCGGCGCGAAGCGATCCTGCCGACACATCCACTTGCATGAACTGCGGAGTCGACGATGGCGAAGCAAGATTTCTTGGCGGTGAATAGTGGCCCGGCGGAAGTGCACGCAAAGGCATTCCGGCAGCTGCCAGCATGTATGGCGAAACGCGGTGGCGGGTACACAGACCGCCCGCTCCGTCACTCACCAGAGGGGACTCGAAGGAGAGACCCTGCGTTGCGTCTTGTGAGCGGCGCACGGTTCCAACGATCAACTGCCCCTCCCCGAGATCGAGCAGCAACTGGGTGCCGACGGGAACGCCGACGAGGCCTTCGATACGCGCCCCGCTGCGTGAAAGATCGCGCAGCATTGCAGAGTAGTGATGATCTTCGTGGATTACCCCGACACGGCGGAACAGCGTCTTGCGATCGGCGCGGTGCTTTGCTGGCCCGAGCGGCTCGTAATGCAATTCACCGGAGTTCAGCTTCTCCATGACCGCCGCCTGCGGCACTGCGCGCGAGAAGATGAAACCCTGGACAAGATCTGCGTTGAGCCCGGCGATGCAATCGAGTTCGTCCAGCGCCTCGACGCCCTCAGCTGTTGTCGCCATATTCATCGCGCTTGCAAGGCTGATGATCGCGGTGATGATAGCCGCGTTGGAGTTATCCTTTTCGGTACATCCACGCACGAAACTCTGGTCGATCTTGATTTTGTCGAACGGCGCCCGGCGCAGGTAAGCGAGCGAAGAATAGCCGGTGCCAAAATCGTCTAGTGCCAGCTTCACACCGATCTTGCGCAATTTGGCGAACATCTGGTCCGTTGCGCCCACATCACCCATGAACACGCTTTCCGTGATTTCCAGCTCAAGCCTCTTTGCAGGCAGGCCAGAGGCGGACAGCGCGTTGGTAACGATAGTCGGCAAATTATCGCTGACGAATTGCTGTGCAGATACATTCACGGCCACAGTCAATTTACCCGGCCATTTGGCTGCGTCCGCACATGCCTGACGCAAAGCCCATTCGCCGATTTCGTCAATCAGATTGCTGTCTTCAGCGATGGGGATGAAGGTGGCCGGGCTGATAGGCCCGTGATCCGGATGGTGCCACCGCATCAGTGCCTCGAACCCGCGAACATTGTGAGTCTTTGCGTCGACAGTCGGCTGATAGTGCATTTCCAGCTGGCCCTGCGCCAATGCATCGCGCAGGTCCTCTTCAATCTCGCGGCGATCTTCGGCGGATTCCTTCAGATCATTGGAGTAAAACCGGAATTGGCCCCGGCCCCCACCTTTCGCGGCATACAGCGCCAGGTCGGTCGCCTTGATCAATTCGTTGGGCTCGATACCGTCATAAGGCGCGACCGCGATACCCATGGACGTCCCGATAATCGCGCGGCTGCCTTCGATCGAATAGGGCTGCGAAATCATCTGGATTATCCGGTTCGCAAGCTCTCCCAGCACTCCTCGGTCGTCCAGATCAGGTATGATAATTTGGAATTCGTCACCGCCCAGCCGGCCAATTTCTGCGTCCGCAGGCACGATCTGCTGCAATCGCTGCGAGACCTGGCGAAGCAGTTCGTCTCCAGCCGGATGCCCCAGCGTATCGTTGACCTGCTTAAATCGGTCCAGATCGAGCATGAGAAGGGCGCAAGACCGCTTTTCAATACGATACGCATTCAACACTGCCGTCAGCCGCTTGGTCATGCGATGCCGATTGGCGAGACCTGTAAGCGAATCGAAGGCTGCTGCGCGGGAGGAATCGCGCTGTTGCTGATACGTAGACGTTATATCTTTTGCGCTGCCACGATATCCGAGGAAGTTCTGCTCTTTATCGAAGTGCGGTTTGCCGGTCAGCGCCCACCAAGTTTCATCGTTCGATGCCCCGCCATCGCCTTCGCTGGCCAGCCGGACGGGTTGTTCGCTGAAGGTCGTGCGCGCGCTCAGCAAGAAAGACAGCGGACGCGCCCGAATTTCCCTGTCCGTGCCTTCCACCGTCTCGACAAGTTTACCCAATTGTTCGCCGATTACAGGCCGGTCTTCGCTGAACTGGTTGATCGCCGATGGCGACAGATAAGTCAGCATTCCCTTGCTGTCAGTCGCCCAGAACCAGCCGATGCCAATCGCTTCGAGCGCCTCGAACATGGCCAGCCGCTGGCGGTCATCCAGCACAGCGGCGCGGGCCACGGCAGCTTCTGCGTCGGGCACGCGAACTGGGTCAGCACGCTGGCCGCCAAGATTCCTGAACATGCCGCGTACGCCCAATTGATCTGCTCTCCGAAATTCGCTCTAAAACAATATTTTATGGAAGATTTTATTGCTCGCACCTTTAGCCGCACGACCTTACCAATTAACTAAGTAAAGTTGCGTTACTTGCGCCCGTCTTCGCTTTACCCGGCCTTGCGCAATTCTTCTGCGGCGACCTGCTTCGGCGGCGCTGCCTGAATAGCAGTGATCTGACCCGTGTCATCGCGCTGCAACGGGTTGGCGAATTCAACGCCCATACGGTCCTGAATGCTCCAGCGGGTTATGCAGGATACGACTTGGTTGGCAGAAATATGCAGATGAAAGTTGGTGCCGACCGGCACGTTCCAAAGGCCTTCGACCATGGCCCCTGTGACGGAAATGTTCCGCACGGTTCCGTTATACAAATGTCCGCCATGATCCAGAACGACCTTGCGAAGCATTTTCTGGCGCGACGCGCGACTGGACTTGGGACCCTTCGCTACCGCTTCCAAACCGGCTGACATGCGCTCCAGCGTCTGCTCGAGTGTCAGCGCACGATCGTAAATATATCCCTGCACGTGGCTGCAACCGTGGCGCCGGATTAGATCGAGTTCGTCGTGCGTTTCAACGCCCTCGGCAGTGGTATCCATTCCCAGTGACTGGGCAAGGCTGGTGATCGAAGTGATGATAGCGGCGTTCCGACTGCCCTTTTCCGTCATGCCGCGAACGAAACTCTGGTCGATCTTTATCTTGTCGAACGGAGCCTTCTTCAGATAGCCAAGCGAGGAATAGCCGGTACCAAAATCATCCAGCGCCAGCCGCACGCCGATGCGCTTGAGCGCGGCGAACATTTCGTCGTTGCCCCGGTCATCACCGAGAAACACGCTTTCGGTGATCTCAAGTTCGAGCCGCTTTGCGCTGATATCGGCGTGCGCGATCGCGTTCTTCACGATGTTCGGGAAATCGATATTTGAAAACTGTATCGGCGACACATTAACCGCAACACGCACTTCATCGGGCCAGAGCGCCAAATCCCGGCACGCTTGACGCAAGGCCCACTCGCCAAGAGAATTGATGATACCGCTGTCTTCGGCAATCCCGATGAACCGCGCTGGAGAAATCCACCCCTTTATCGGATGATTCCAGCGCAGCAGCGCCTCAAAGCCCGAAATGCGGTCGGTCGCCATCGAAACGATGGGCTGGTAATGCAGCTCCATCTCGCCCTTTTCCACCGCATCGCGGAGGTCTTCTTCCAATTGCGACCGTGCTTCTGCTTCGGCGTGCAGATCTTCGGCGTAAAAGTGATAACGCCCTCGCCCGCCATCTTTGGCGGCATACAGCGCAAGATCGGCGTTGCGGATCAGCTCTTCACTGTTGTCGCCATGCTCCGGCGCCACAGCGATGCCAATGGATGCACCGATGACCACGCGCTGCCCGTCAATCGAATAGGGCTGCGACAAGGAATGAATGATCTCTTTGCCAAGGTTCGCCAGCACGTTCTTCTCGACGCGGCTGGGAATGATAACCTTGAATTCGTCTCCACCAAGTCGGCCCACCTGACCCAGTTTACCAACGGCCCGTTCAAGCCGCTGAGAAACCTGTTTCAGCAAAGCATCACCGGCGGGATGGCCCATCGTGTCGTTGACCTGCTTGAACCGGTCAAGATCCAGCAACAGGATCGCGCAATGGCGGTTGGCCTCTGATTGTGCGCCGAGAATTTTCTCCAGGCTCTGCGACATCTGGAAGCGGTTCGCGAGCCCGGTCAACGCGTCGTAGCGCGCCAGACGTGTTGCCTGCTCCTGACTGCGCTTGCGCTCCGTCAAATCGGTGCCGGAGCCGCGAAATCCGACGAAATTGTCGAACTGGTCGTAAATCGGGCGGCCGGAAACGGACCACCATCGCTCTTCCTTCTCGATGGCCGCACGAACCGGCAGTTCACTGAACGCCGAACGTGCCGAAAGGTGGAAGATCAGCGTGCGCTCGCCCTCGTCACCGGTATCTTCCAGGTCGAAAAGGCGCGTAAAGGATTGGCCAATCAACCTGTCCGGATTGCGTTTCAGCGCCTTTGCCACTGGCGGAGAGACATAGGTCAGGAGAGAGCGCCGATCGGTTTCCCAAAACCAGCCCTGCCCTGTTTCCTCATAGTCGGCCAGAATATCGCGGGCGCGGGTTTGCACGCGTTCCTGCGTTTCCAGTCGTTCAAATTCGTATTTTTGTTCGAGCAACTGTTCGCGCGTTACAAGGACTGCCACGGCAAGACCAACAAACAGCCCGAGTACACCTGCGACCGAAGCGTGCACCATGACCGCTGCTGACCAGATCGCAAATTGCGCTGCGAAAATGGCTGCGGGCTGGCGCCTCAGATAGGCTGTGGCGATGCAGGAAACGCACAGCATTCCTGCCATCGCAACGTCCCATCCGATACCCCCGTTGGTCGCCCAAACAGTCATCCCGAAGCCGAGCATGAACAGGGGCAGCGCCACAACTGAAATTAGCCCGATTGCCCTTGCAAGATTGCCGCGAGGCATCACGAAATCGTGTACACGTGCAATCGGAAGCGTGAACAGCACCGCCGAAGCGAGAACAAGCCATGTGGTCGGACGCGGCAAGGCGGCGGAAGCGATCGTGCAGACCGCAATGGTCATCACGATGCCAAGGTTCAGATACCTCCACTTGCGCGGAAACCATTGCTGATCCAGGCGGACTACTTTCGGAGCATTCACGCTCCGGTCAAAGCTCAATTCGCGCCGCGCCGACTTGCGTCGATCGTCTGTCGCGTCAGCCCGGTCAATCGTATCAAGATGGTCGCCGCTTTCATCCCCCGGAACCGCACGCGTAGCCACCCGCTCTCCATCGCGATTGTGCGCGGAAGAGGGTGCCGGGGCCTGATTGGGCTGACGGATCGCACCTTGCATAGATTTCCCATGCCCCACGGCGTTTGAAGAACGGTTAATCGAGAGCGAAATATTGTCGCGTAAATCCAGCGGGGAACATCGCTGCCCCTTGCATTGCCGGGACAGCAAAAAGGGTTAAGAACGGGACAACAAGGCAGCATCGGGGAATGAATATGCGCCATATCGCCATCGTCGGTTCGGGTCCTGCAGGATATTACACTGCAGAAGCCGCGCAAAAGACCTTGGGCGAGGATGTTCGCGTTGATGTTTTCGACATGTTGCCAGTGCCATACGGTCTTATCAGAACAGGGGTTGCGCCTGATCACCAGTCAATCAAGGGCGTGGCGCGCCGTTACGAAAAGACCGCACTGACTGAAAACGTCCGCTTTGTCGGCAATGTATCAATCGGCCGCGATGTAGAAATATCTGAATTGCAATCGCTTTACGATGCAGTGGTGTTGGCCACCGGTGCACCCAAGGACCGCGAACTGGGCTTGCCTGGAGAGGGACTTGCCAATGTGCTTGGCAGTGCCGCTTTCGTCGGCTGGTACAACGGCCATCCCGAATTTGCCGATCTTGCGCCCGATCTTTCCGGCAACACCGCCGTCGTCATCGGCATGGGCAATGTCGCCCTTGATGTGGCGCGAATGCTTGCCAAAACAACGGATGAATTCGATGGAAGCGACATCGTTGCGCATGCCTATGACGCATTGCAGGCGAGCCGGATCGAAAGAATCGTGATCCTCGGCCGGCGCGGGCCGCACCAGATCATGATGACGCCCAAAGAACTGGGAGAACTGGGTGATCTCGCGCGCGCAGCACCGCATGTGAACCGCAATGATCTGCCAGACGAAGGCGAAGACGCCATGCTTGAACCGGGCCTGCGCAAATCCGTGACCCTGCTGCGCGAATTTGCCGCTATTCCCGAACATATTCGGGCCGAGAAGCCGATCGCCATCGAATTTGCTTTCTTTGCGCAGCCCAAGGCACTGATCGGAAAGGATAAAGTAACGGCAATTGAGGTCGAGAAGACCGAGCTGATCAAAGGCCGCGCTGTGGGCACAGGGGAAACGGAAACGCTACCTGCGGACCTGGTGGTCAGCTGCATCGGGTATCGCACAGCGCAAATTCGAGGCGTCCCATTCGATACCCGAGCTGGCCGCTTTGCCAATGACAATGGCCGTATCTTGCCCGGGCTTTACTGCGTCGGTTGGGCGCGGCGCGGCCCGTCTGGCACGATCGGCACCAACCGCCCGGACGGCCAAGGGATTGTCGAACTGATCGCCGCAGATATTGCGGATGGCACCCTTGGCAAGGCCGGTAAATCAGGCCGCGCAGGTTTTGATCAGCTGGCCGCAGAGCGCGGGCTGGATGTTGTCACATTCCAGGATTGGAAGAAAATCGAAGAAGCAGAGACCGAAGCCGCACGCGTTGGTGCGCCGCGTGAGAAGTTCGTCGATATCGAGGCTATGATCAAAGCGCGGGACTAAATCCGACTGACCAATTGGATCACGGTCAAATCGCAGCCGGGTCAGAGTGACGCACCCGCCAGGGCAAGATTGCGACAGGCGAAGTGCGACAGCCCGATATGGGCGGATCAGACCCGCATTGGCATCAGCACATAGAGCGCCGGGCTGCTTTCATCTTCTCTGATCAAGGTCGGCGCACCGGCATCGGCAAAGTGCAATTCCACCGTATCGTTGTTCAGCTGCGCAAGGATATCCTTGAGATAGGTGGCGTTGAAACCGATCTCCAGCGAATCCGAGCTGTACTGCGAGCTTACTTCCTCGACTGCATTGCCATTGTCCGGGCTGGTGACGGTCAGCGTGACTTTGTCTGCATCCAGCCCCATTTTCACAGCGCGGGTCTTTTCGGTGGCAATGGTCGCCACACGGTCAACACCGGCGAACAATGATTTCGGGTCGACTTTCAGCAACTTGTCATTGCCCGTCGGGATGACCCGGCTGTAATCCGGGAAGGTCCCGTCGATCAGCTTGCTGGTCAGGACAACTCCGCCCTCTCCGCCGATGGTAAAGCGGATTTTCGATGGGCTGAGGTCGATCTGGACATTGCCCTCGGTCGCTTCTTCCAGCAATTTGCGCAGCTCTGCGACGGCTTTGCGCGGGACGATGACGTCCGGCATTCCTTCGGCGCCTTCGGGACGCGCAATGGTGAAGCGGGCAAGTCGGTGACCGTCCGTTGCCGCTGCCTTAAGCACGCCGCCGTCGTCATCGGCCACATGCAGGAAGATGCCGTTGAGGTAATAACGCGTTTCTTCGGTCGAAATGGCGAACCGCGTGCGGTCGATCATTTCAGCCAGCGTTTTTGCCGGAAGTTCGAAACTGGTTGGCAAATCGCCTTCCACGATCACCGGGAAATCATCGCGCGGCAGGGTCGGCAGCGAGAAGCGGCTGCGTCCTGCCTTGATCGTCATGCGGTTCTCAGCCGTTTCCAGACTGACTTCGCTGCCGTCGGGCAGCTTGCGGGCGATATCGAACAGCAGATGCGCGGACACCGTGATGGAGCCTTCGCCATCGACTTTGTTGGCGCGCAAATTGTCGATCACTTGCAGATCAAGATCGGTCGCCATGATGCGGACATGGCCACCGGTTTCGGCCTCAATCAAAACGTTCGACAGGATCGGGATAGTGTTGCGCCGCTCCACCACGCTCTGGACGTGGGACAGGCTGCGAAGCAGCTCTGCGCGTTCGATGGTGACTTTCATGGCCAATCATTCCCTATTCGTGCCCTGATCGTGCGAATTGGTGACCGGGAGACCCCGGAATCGCCTGCCAGCGCCGGTAAATTGCTGTCCTACCCTTAGCGTAGGTGCGATTGCGGGCAAGGATTCGGGCGCGAGAAGCCGGATTCCTTGGGGAAAAGTGGAATTATCTTCCAATCCGCCAGTGTCTGCCCGCGATACCCCTCTGGTTATTCAACCCAGCATCGCCATGCCGCCATTCACATGGAGCGTCTGGCCGGTCACATATCCCGCTTCTTTGGAAGCAAGGTATGCCACGGCTGCGCCGATATCGTCGCCTTCACCCATGCGGCCCATCGGGATGCGGGCGTTGATTGCGTCTTTTTGCTTGTCGTCCAGCGCCTCTGTCATCGCAGTGCGGATGAAGCCGGGGGACACGCAATTGACCGTAATGCCCCTGCTGGCCACTTCCTGCGCCAGGCTTTTGGATGCGCCGACAAGGCCTGCCTTGGCCGCGACGTAATTCATCTGGCCGGGATTGCCGGTGCTGCCCACAACGCTGGTGATATTGATCATCCGGCCAAAACGCGCCTTCATCATCGGGCGCACCGCGGCGCGCATCAGGCGGAAGCTGGCTTCCAGATTGATGCGAATCACTTCGTCCCACTCTTCATCCTTCATCCGCATGGCGAGGTTGTCGCGCGTGATGCCGGCGTTGTTCACCAGGATGTCTATCCCGCCCAGCGTATCGACGGCGGCTGGCACAAGCTCTTCCACCTGCTTGCCGTCGGACAAGTTACAGGTCACTTCGACATGACCATCATGGTCGTGATGCGCGAAGCTTTCGTTCAATTCCTCGCGGAAAGAGCGCAACTTGCTTCCATTGGAACCTGACAGCGCAAGACGAGCGCCCTGTGATGCAAGAGCACGGGCAATGGACGATCCAATCCCTCCGCTGGCTCCGGTGACAAGGGCATTCATTCCTTCGAGTGAAAACATCGGCTGCGTATCCTTGGCTGGTAAGTGTTGCGCCCGCCTGTTGCGCGTAGCCGCCGCTTTGGTCAACCGGTCGGCTATCCCCCGCCGCGCCTGCGCGGGATAAAGTTGACGCGGCGAACCTCTTCGATTCCGCTTCCTTCCATGCGTCCCTCGACCAATTCATAGCCCATCAGCGCAAATACACGGTCCCCAAGGAAAATCGGGCGAGCATTGCCGTACCAATCAACGCAGGATGCGACGCACCCATCATCACGCCCCTCCTTTGCACGGCTAACCAAATTACCCGCTGGCGCGAATTCACGGTTGTTGCGGCGCATGAAGAATATGGCCGATGCATTGCCAAGGAATTCGCCGCCAGTGCTGGTGAGTTGCCGCGTAACAGGCAGGCCGAGCGTGCCCGAAACTCCGCCGGGCGAACCGGTGTCAGGCCGGTAGAAGAAGGCCTGGCTGCGCACTTCGCCCTCGCTGGCGGAAGGCAGCATGTAGACATCCTCGACGCGGGCCTGAGCGCCCAGGGAAATCGCTGAGAAGCCGAGCGTATTGTCGCTGCCCGGCCCCACGGCAATGGCGTCTGACCCCATGACGTCAAACCGCGTCACACCGTGCTCCAGATCAACCCGCTGCGCTGCGCGGCCATCGACGGGCGCGGCATAGATGAAGCGCTCCTCCTCCTCATTGCCGTAATTGCCCGCCGCATAGAGCAGGTAATCACCCACAAAGCGGTTGTGGAAACGCCAGCCTTCCACCGGCGGCAGTTCGCGCAAGGCCTGCTGAGGGATACGTTCCGAACCATCGGTGAAGCTGCCGAGGGGGATCGTCAGCAAGCCCAGATCACCGCTTGAGAACTCGCTTCCCCACATGCCTTCGCCATTGCCCTCTGCCCGCAGAACTACGCGCAGCACGCCGTCCTCGCGGTCTTCGGTAAAGGAGAACTGGTCGATGGGCGCGCCGTTGACCGGCACCGATCCGGGGCGCGAACCATCCAGCGGCAGGCGGAAAAGCTGGCCGTCCGCCGTGCCGCCTTCGTAACTCGTCTCACCGGTCCACAGATAGACCGCCCGCGGGCTGACATAGAACACCCGGCTCCATGTGCCGAGAACGGCAGTGGCTTCACATTCCAGCTGTGCGGTAGAAAGGTCGCAGCGCGTTACCGCGTGAGCCATCGGCAACACGAACTTACCGCGTCTTGCAGGCTCGGTGACATAGATATCTTCAGGCTCCACCAGATCGACCACCTCGCCATCCGGGCCACCGCGCCGCAAGGCTGGCATGGTGGCGCGCCAGTCGTTCCAAAACATGGAGACGGGCGCGTAGAAAATCAGCTCATCGCCGATCATGCGGGAGGCATAATTGCTGGAGGAATAGTAATCGCCTGACCGCAGATAATGCGTGTCGCGGTATGTCAGGCTACCATCTCTGCCGAGCCGGAAGCGGTTAATCTCTGTGCCGAAATCGCCGTAGGAATAGCCGACAACGATCACCTGATCGCCGCGCACCAGCATTTCATCATACCAGGTGTTGCCGGCGTTTTCGGCTCCAGGCGGGAACGCATCGATGCTGTCCACTGGCGCCAGGGCATCGCCGCCATGTCGCACGGTGAAAATTCGTCCTCGCCGAAGGATGACCAGATAGCTGCCGGCATCCTTGACGATTGCACCCTCGTCTACGCCCGCTTCCTGAGTGTTGGTGATCTGCTCGCCTTCGGGAGCCGAGGCATCGGCTACCACCTCTGCAACGGCCATTGCGGGAGGTGGCGGCGCTGGTACACTTTGTGACGCTGTGACCGAGATTGCATTCTCTTCCACATAGCTGCGGTATCGCGATTCTGAGAGAGCTTCCATCTGCTGCGCAAAAGCGGCAAACGCCGCGTCGTCCGCGAACGAATTGAGACCCACATCCCCAGCCGCGGCAGAGGCGCTGTCCGCTCCACCCGGTGCGGTGGCAGACTGACAAGCCGCCAGCGCGAGGCAAATCGCGAGGCCTGCACCAGCTAGCGCAAATGGCTTTTGAAAACCCGGCTTCATTGGACATCCCCCATGTTTGTTACAATGTTACATTGGGCACCTGGGCTGAACGCAAGATGTATCCCAGCCTTCAGATATCTTTCGCCAGCGCTTCGATATCGTCCATGCCGATTACGCTAGTCACGGTAACATCGGGCGCGATCTTGCGGATCATCGGGCCAAGCACCTTGCCGCCCAGTTCCACGAAATGGCTGATGCCGGCTTCCTGCATTGCCAGCACGCTTTCCCGCCAGCGAACCCGGCCGGTGATCTGATCTACCAGCAAGCCTTTCTGGACTTCAGGATCGGTCACAGGCGCTGCGGTGACATTGGCGTAGACCGGCAATCGAAAGGCCTGAGGCGGAGTATCGCCGAGCGCTGTTTTCATGCGCAATGCGGCTGGCGCCATCAACGAACAATGGAAAGGTGCGGAAACCGGCAGCTTGATCGCACGCTTGCATCCATAATCTTTCGCCATTTCGATGGCGCGGTCGATTGCCTCGGCATGACCGGAAAGCACGACTTGCCCCGGATCATTGTCGTTGGCGACTTCGCAAACCTGCCCTTGCGCGGCAGCATCGGCGAGAGCTTGCGCCTTTTCCAGATCGGCACCCAGCAAAGCGCACATCGCACCTTCACCGATTGGCACCGCGTCCTGCATGGAAATGCCGCGAATGCGCAGCAGCTTGGCCGTGTCGGTAAGGCTGAACGCTCCCACGCTTGCGAGAGCGGAATATTCGCCAAGAGAATGCCCTGCCACGGCTTCGCCTTTTTCGGAAAGGCTGATGCCGCCATCTTCAAGAACGCGCGCTACGGCAATGGCGTTCGCCATGATCGCTGGCTGGGCATTGGCGGTCAGCGTCAATTCGCTTTCTGGTCCTTCACGCATCAGGTGAAACAGCTTTTGCTTCAGAGCCTCGTCCACCTCCTGAAACACTTCGCGCGCAGCGGAACTGGCGTCGGCAAGCTCCGCGCCCATGCCGACCTTCTGGCTACCCTGTCCCGGAAAAACGAATGCAATCATGTGAAGTCCTTATGTCGATGGGTCCCGAAGGGGACGATGGCGTTTTGGGCATCATGGCCAATATCGGCGCGGCCCAGATAGGGGATGTTCGATTTCTCGCACCAATAACGTGCGATATCTTCTTCCGACGAACCAAACGGGCGGTCATTTTCGGGCACGTCTGAAACGCGGCCAAGCCTTATGCCGGCCACACCTTGCAGATGCTGGGTGATGTGGAAAAACAGGCGGTCGACGGCATACAGATGCTCTGCCACTTCCTCCACCAGCACCACGTGATCGGTGAGGTCCGGCATCAGATCGGTGCCCACCAGCATAGCCAGCGTCATCAGGTTGAACGCGGCAGCCGGACGATCGTCCAACCCCGCCTCCAGCCCGGCTGCCTCTCCTGAAAGATAGCGCAGGACGCGGCGCATGGCGTCTTCACCGCCCTCCCGCTTTATGTCGCCCGCCAACGGCCCGTGGACGGGCGTGCCGATGCCGGCGCGGTAGAGCGCGCCAAGGATCGTGCCCGCATCGGAATAACCGAGATAGATCTTGTCCCGCGCAGCATCGCCCATGCCCGCCACTGCGTCAGCCGCGATACGGCATGCGCCATATCCGCCCATGCCGAACCAGACAGCGTCAATCTCCGGATCATTCGCCGCATCGACCAGCGCTGCCAGCCGCGTCGCGTCATCACCCGCAAAATGCCCTGTTTCGATAAAGCACTGCGGATCGAACGCGAGCTCGACCTGCGGAAATTCTTCTGCCGCGAGCGCCAGCACGGCGTCTGCCCGCTCTCTGCGAAGCGGTTTTCCAGGACAGACGATGGCGATGCGTGTTGTCATCCCATTCCCTCTAACATCCGCTTCACAAAGTGCCACAGCCCGCATAGGCACATCCCCATGAATGATACGACGAACATGAACGCCAAGTCCTATTTCTTCTGCGGCATCGGCGGATCGGGCATGCTGCCGCTGGCACAAATCGTAAAAGGTCTGGGCGCCGAAGTGGGCGGATCGGACCGCAGTTTCGATCAGGGCCGCACACCGGAGAAATTCGCGGCGCTGGAACGGCAGGGCTATGCATTATTTCCGCAAGATGGCAGCGGGCTCACGTCCGGCACACAAATACTGATCGCGTCCGCGGCAATTGAAGACACCGTGCCTGAAATCGCCCGCGCGAAGGCGCTCGGCTGTGAACGTCTGACCCGCGCCGAATTGCTTGCGCGATTGTTCAACGACGCGCCGCAAAGCATCGCGATTGGCGGCACCAGCGGTAAATCGACAACGACCGCAATGCTCGGCTGGATCTTGCACGCCGCAGGCCGGGCGCCGACCGTCATGAATGGCGCAGTGATGAAGAATTTCGTGTCCAAAGAGCGTCCCTTCGCCAGCGCCGTGGTTGGTGATGGCGAAACCTTCGTGAGCGAAGTGGACGAAAGCGACGGCTCTATCGCGCTTTACCGCCCTTCGGTTGCGCTTCTGCTCAATGTCAGCCTCGATCACAAAAGCATGGACGAACTGCGCGAATTGTTCGGCAGCTTTCTGTCGGCGGCTGATCGAGGCGTGGTGAATGCGGACGATCTGGAAGCCTTCCGCCTCGTCGCAAAGGCGAATGAACCGCTGACGTTCGGCATCGACAATGGCTGCGCGGCATTGGGTATTGCCAAAGGCAGCATCGCAGACGGGCCGACACAACAGGCCGCGCTCGTTGTGGATCGCCGGGACGATAGCGAACATGCGCTGCGCCTTGCGATGCCGGGGCGGCACAATCTCTCCAATGCGCTGGCAGCAATCGCCGCGGCCAATGCTGCAGGCGTCACTATTGCCGACGCTGTTGCCGCTTTGGCGGATTTCAAAGGCCTCGCCCGCCGGTTCGACATTATCGGCACGTCAGAAAGCGGCGTGACCGTGATCGACGATTTCGGCCACAATCCCGAAAAAGCCCGCGCCACCTTGCGTACCCTAAAGGCCCACGAAGGCCGCGTCATCGCGTTCTTCCAGCCGCACGGCTACGGACCGCTTCGCCAGATGGGCGCTGAACTGGCGGAAACCTTCGCGCAGGAGCTTGGTCCAGAGGACCTCACAATCCTGTGCGATCCGGTCTATTTCGGCGGGACAGTGGACCGGAGCGAAGGCAGCGAGCGGATCGTCGATCTGATCGCGAAAGCCGGAGGAAAGGCGCTCCACATCAATACGCGCGAAGGCTGCGGCGATTTCATCGTGCAGAATGCAAAGCCGGGCGACCGCATCGCGGTAATGGGCGCGCGCGACGATACGCTGACCGAATTTGCGGAAAGCCTTTTGCAACGTTTGTAGTGCATTGTCTGCTCTTCACCGGCTCACGGAGGGCGCCAAGACGTGCAGAAAAGTTACCGCGAAAGCGGCGTCGGCATGTTCGATGCAGCGCCCGGAACATACATTGTATCCGCCTATTTCGACGATAATCAGGTCGATCTGGTCTATTGCAATGTGCTGGGCTGGCAGATCGGCAAGGACCGCCGTTTGACGCCGATGTGCCTCGATCACCGTGCAGTGCAGGATGACCCGTGGTTCATCATTCACCCGGATGGCCGCGTCGAAAGCAATGACGGGCGCAGCTGGGCGAACAAGGATGCGTGGGTCGAGGAACAGCGCCGCTCGCTTCGAGCAGCTGCCTGACACAAATCCGCGTCAATGCGCGGCTGGCGCACCTTCCGATTCCTCAGTGTGCCCAAGCCCCAAGACGTTATGCAGCAGGAATACGATGACCGCGCCAAGCACCAGTCCAAGCAGAGCGGAGAGGCTTGCAAAGGTCAGCCAGCCCAGAATTCCGCCAAGCCCGCCAGCGATGGTTTCCACCCACTCCTGCGCGTGATGGATGGTCGCCTCGGGCAGCAAGATGCCAAGTTCATGCAGGCCATGGATGATAATTCCGCCGCCGACCCAAAGCATCGCCACCGTCCCGACAACCGAAAGCAGCGTCAGCAATTTGGGCATTGCGTTGACGAGCGCCTGACCAAACTTGCGCCCGGCTTCCGTCCGGCCCTCCTTCGCAAAATGCAGACCGACATCATCCATCTTTACGATCAATGCGACTGCGCCATAAACGACCACGGTGATCAGGACACCGATAATTGCAAGCACACCGGCGCGTGTCAGCAGGCTGTCCGCAGCCACTTCGCTCAGTGTGATGGCCATGATCTCTGCCGACAGGATCAGATCGGTGCGGATCGCGCCTTTGACGCGTTGATTTTCGAATGCGACCGGGTCTTCAATCGGACTTTCCAGATTCTCGCCGTGCTTCGCCCCGCCCAGCTTCTCCAACACCTTCTCGGCGCCTTCGTAACACAGGAACGCGCCGCCCAACATCAGGATGGGAATGATCGCCCACGGCAGAAACTCGCTCAGCAGCAGGGCGGCGGGCAGCAGGATGATCAGCTTGTTGAAGAAGCTGCCCTTGGCGATCTTCCATATAATCGGCAGTTCGCGCGCCGGAGAAAGTCCGGTAACGTAGGACGGCGTCACGGCCGCATCGTCGATAACCACGCCCGCCGTCTTGGAGCCTGCACGGCCCGCAGCGGCGGCAATGTCGTCCACGCTGGCAGAGGCCGCGCGGGCGATGATGGCGACGTCGTCGAGAAGTGCGGCTAGGCCGGATGGCATTATGGAAGCTCCCTGTTTCGCGTTATAACGGTTCCTTGCCCCGCGCGTTCCGGCACGGCAAGCCTTGCATTCCGCCCCATTCCCGCTATGTGCGCCCCTTCCCCGGGAATCACGGCTACGTGCCGGTCTCGCGGAAGACCCAAGAAAGCCGGAGGGGCCCCGTCATCCGGACGGACAAGCCAGCGATCGGCATAAATGTGAAAGGAAGCGCACATGGCTCTATATGAGCACGTGTTCCTCGCGCGTCAGGATCTGAGCCAGGCTCAGGTAGACGCGCTCGCCACTGGCGCCACGGAAATCGTGGAAAGCAATGGCGGTAAGGTCGTAAAGACCGAAACCTGGGGCCTGAAGTCCCTCGCCTACAAGATTGACCGCAACCGCAAGGCGCATTTTGTCATGCTCAACATCGACGGCCCCGGCACGTTGGTGGCAGAGCTTGAGCGCCAGAACCGCATCAACGAAGATATCCTTCGCTGGCTGACGATCGCCGTGGAAGACCACGAAGACGGTCCGTCTGTCATGATGCGCAAGAACGACCGCGACAAGAAGCGTCGTTCCGACCGTGAGGAGCGTAACTGATGGCCCGTCCGTTTTATCGTCGCCGCAAGTCCTGCCCGTTCTCGGGCAAGGATGCACCGCAGATCGATTACAAAGACACGCGTCTGCTGCAGGGCTTCATGTCCGAGCGTGGCAAGATCGTGCCAAGCCGTATCACTGCCGTTTCCGGCAAGAAGCAGCGCGAGCTGGCCAAGGCGATCAAGCGCGCCCGCCACCTGGGCCTGCTGCCCTACATCGTTAAGTAAGAGGAGACTGAAACCATGGATATCATCCTCCTCGAACGTGTTGGTGGGCTTGGCTCGATCGGCGATGTCGTCACTGTAAAGGACGGCTACGCCCGTAACTTCCTGCTGCCGCAAAAGAAGGCGCTTCGTGCCAACTCAGCAAACAAGCAGGTCTTCGAAGCCAATCGTGAGAACCTCGAAGCCGAAAACGCTGAAAAGCGCACGGCTGCTGAAACTCACGGTGAAAAGGTTGCTGGCACAGAGATCGTTCTGATCCGCGCTGCTTCGAACGCTGGCCAGTTGTATGGTTCGGTCAATGTGCGCGATGTCGCCATTGCCTTGAACGACAAGGGCCATGAGATCGACAAGAAGCAGGTCATCATGGGCGCGCCGATCAAGACAATCGGCATGTTCGAAGTCACCGTTCGTCTGCACCCCGAAGTCGAAGTCCTGATCAAGGCCAATGTGGCCCGTTCGGACGACGAGGCAGAGTTGCAGAGCCAGGGCATCGACGTCATCGCTCAAATGAACGAAGACGAACTTGCCGCTGATGCACAGGCCGGCTTCCAGCACGAACTCGACCCCGACCGCGAGCTTGGCGATCTGCCACCTGCGGACGATGCCGAAGATTCGGAAGAAGCTGCCGATGAAGGCGAAGGTGCCGACGGCGAAGAGACTAGCGAAGGCTGATCTCTCTTCTTCTATCGACGCAAGATTACGGGGCGCTGCCAGCAATGGCGGCGCCCCTTTTCGTTGGGATTGCCAAGGACTTTTATATTCGTATTCTGCCGGGCAGGAGTGTAGCGGTATGAAAAATATGGTTCTTCTGGCGATCGGCCTGGCTTCAGCTTCCCCGCAGGACGAACCGCGGGATTGGGGAGAAACCCTGAGCGAAGATGCCGCCGCCATCCACGAAGCCATTTCCTCCAGCCACCCCGGCACAATAAATCCGGACGATCCGGAATTTGCAATCCGCAACGACGAACAATTGCGCGTTGCGCTGGAACGCGCCGAAACAGCCGACAGCTTCGCCGACTATTTCTACGCCATGCAGCATTATGTGGCGACGTTCGACGATGGCCACATGAGTTTCGGCGTGTTTGGCAATACGCCCGATCTCAATCCGCGCTGGCCGGGCTTCTTTGCCAAGGATGACGGCAATCGTGGCCTGCTGGTAACCGAAAGCGAGGATTGGAGCGGCGTCCCTGTCGGGGCCAGTATCCTGTCATGTGACGGTCGCAGCGCATTCGAAGTGGGCGATGCCCGGATGGGCGCGCGTTTCGGCAGGTGGGAACTCGCCTCCCAACGCTATCGCTATGGACCGCTGGTCATGGTGGATACCGGCGATCCTTATGTCGAGCCAATCGCAGAATGCACCTTTGCCACCGATTCAAGCCAAGTGACCTTGCCGCTTGACTGGCGGGCGGCGGAATCGCGATTCATCTACAGCCGCATATTCCCGCCCGTCGTCTCCCGGCCCCAGACCGGCATGCGGCAGCTGGAGAACGGGATTTACTGGATCACCCTACCCACCTTCAACGGCAACCCCGAAAGCGACGCGGGGCGTGCGCTGGAGGCGCTCGTGGGCGAGATCGGCTCCTCCGCCGACAGGCTGCGCGCTGCGCCTGCCATCGTTTTCGACCTGCGCGGCAATGGTGGGGGATCTTCTGACTGGTCATCCCGGATTGCCGCGCAAATCTGGGGCGAAGGTGCCAGTTGGCGCCATCCCGAGCCGCCGATGACGGTCGTATGGCGCGCTTCGCAGGCAAACCTGCAGTCGCTGCGAGACGGACTGGCAGAGAGCGACGCCAATGGCGCGCTGAACGAGGATGCGCGGCGCTGGTACCGGTCTTCCATCGCCGGGCTCGAGTCGGCACTGGCGGCTGGAGAGGAAACCCGGGTGATCGAGCCAATTCCGAGCGCGGCTCGCAATATCGACGTCGGCTCCCTACCCTACCATCCGCCGCAAGGTCCGGTTTATGTGTTGGTGGATGCCGTATGCATGTCCGCCTGCCTCGATGCGGTTGATATATGGACGCGATTGGGTGCGGTTCCGGTTGGGCGCGAGACAGGTGCCGATACAATCTACATGGAAATCCGCAGCGAACGCATGCCCAGCGGGCTCGGTTCGATGTCGTTGCCGATGAAATACTACATCGGCCGCCAGCGCGGGCATAACGAGTCGGTGAGCCCGACCTTTCGATTCGACGGGGATATGGCTGATACAGCGGCCCTGGAGCGCTGGATCGCGCAATTACCGGGCTGATACGGCCAAAAGTCTGTGAGGATATGTTCAGCCTTGCAAATGCGAGCGAATCACTCCAAATAGCGCCCCAGCAGAACCGGGCCCCTCTGGCGCAGGCATTTTTGCCGCGTGATGTCGGACTGCATCGTACAGCAGGGGCCGGGACCAATCTTCCTAAATTTGAGGCCTCTGCTCGCATAGCGAGATTGCCCTGCGCGTTGTCGCATGGGCTTAAGGGAGTTAGATTATGAAGAAGTTTTTGATGATTCCGATGGTCAGCGCTGCCGCTCTGGCATTGGCCGCTTGCGGTGAAACCACTACTGCAGATGGCGAAACTGCCGCTGCTACTGATGCGGAAAACGCCGCGAACCCGATCACTGCCGAAGATGTCACCGCCGCACAAACCGCATGGGGCGAGGGAATTGTCTCTATCGGCGCCGTCAGCACGGAAGGCGGCGATGTTACCGCCGCCGCCACCGATCACATCAACAATTTTTATGGCTACGAAGACGGTATGGAAGTGCTGTTCAAGCCAACTCTGGCTGCTGACGATCAATTCCGTGGCACCTTTGACGAAGCATTGAGCTACTTCATCGGCACCGCGGGCACCGAAGATGGCGGCTTTGCGATCAAGCCGTGGACAGCAGTGCGCTGGGAAAACGAAGGCACCATCATCGATGAAGATGCCAACACCGCGATGGCCATGGGCAATTACTACTTCACCGATACAGACGGCAACGACACCAAGGTGGAATACACCTTCGGTTACGAGCGCAACGAAGCTGGCGATCTGGTGATCGTCCTTCACCACAGCTCGCTGCCGTTCTCGGCCGAATAAGTACCGGACACCCGGGCTTCAAATCGCCCGGCTCCCCGCCCTTCCCTTCCCCTCCCCTTCAGGCGGGAAAGCCGGACATAGGAACCCCCGTCGGCAACGCAGCCGGCGGGGGTTTTCCATTGCATCAATCGATCACTGCCAATCCATCGCCGCCCGGCCCTGTCGGCAGGCGGCGCAGCACTTCGCCGCTGGCAAAGTCGATCTCGGCAACGGTGTCTGTCGCTGTTTCAGCGGCGTAAAGCCTGCTGCCGTCCTCGCTGAATACCAGCGTCACCTGCGCCGCATCATCGCTGCCCGAAACGGCAATGGTCCGCTCCACTTCGTTAGTGGCGGTATCGATCACCGTCAGATTGCCGCTGCCGTAATTGGAACTGACCACGAAATCGCCGGATGGGTGCATCGCAAGCCGGATCGGCACGCTGCCTGTCGGCACTTCAGCCTGCAATTCCAGTGTCAGCGGGTCGAGACGATAGGCAATGCTATCCGTGTTGGACGATACCCACAGGCTCTCCCCGTCCGGAGAAATTGCCACCGCCTCTATCTGCTCGCCAATGCGGCGGCTTGCCGCTCCGGTCTTGTTTTCGATGTCGTAGCGGATGACATCACCATTCGGGATGATCGTGCCGTAGGCATACCTACCGCCTGGATCGACGGCGATCAAATGCGGGCCAGGTGCGAATGGAGATCCCCTGCCGCCGCCGATTTCCGTGATAGAAACGCTGGGAGCAATTGCGCCCCGGTCAATAAACTCGGCGATGACATAAAGCGAACCGCGCCCTTCGGCACCGGCCAGAACGCGGCCATCATCCAGCCAAATTGCCGAATGAACGCGTGCGCCTTCGCCCAACTGCAATGGGCCGACCGGGGCAAGATCGGCTGTTGCGAATATTTCGACCGACCGCCCGGAATAGCAGGCTACCATCACCAAATCCTCGTCCGGCGAAACGGTCAGCTCATGCGGGTTCTCGCAGGTGTCGGCGCGGTGCGTTTCTTCGCCCGTCGCGAGGTCGATGCGCGAAAGGCTCGCCCCGCGCTTGTTGGCGACAAACATCGTTCCTTCGCTGGAATGCGCAGGAGTTACAGGTCCCGGGATCCTGTCAGTGCAGCCCAGCAGCGCAAGCGACAGCGGCGCGATCATGATTGGCAGGATATGCATCGTAGTTCTCCGGGCAGTTTGATCTGCCGAAGACTGCAGCAATGCTGTTACGAAAGAAAGCGTGCAATCGCAGCTGACAAATCAGGCTGCGTCACGCAGCTCATGTGGTTGCCGGGGATCGTTTCAACGAAAGCATCTGGCAGCGCGTCAGCCAATCTTTGCGGGGAGCCATTGTCACGGTCCTCATCGCCGATCAGGACCATCGTCGGCATAGCGATTGTGGCCAGCTTGTCGGTGTCGATCTGTTCCACGCCGCGCGTCAACAGCAGGCGCGCAGCCACCGGATCGATGCCTTGCGCTTTCATGAAACTTTTCGCGATGAACGCAGGATCGCCGCGCTCGATTTCATCGAAACGGTCGATCATGTCGCTGAAAAACGCGACCCGCTTTTCCCAATTCGTCAGCCCTTCCAGGCCCATGCCGCTGATCACCAGCCGCCGCGGTCTCAGGCCCGAAATGACCGCACTGATTGATGTGCGCGCGCCAAGCGAAAACCCGACGAGATCGTAATCGGCGAGACCAAGAGCTTCGACCAAAGCAAAGGCATCGCGCACCAGTACGCCCGGCTGATAGGCGTCTGGATCGGTCGGCGCATCGCTGCCCCCGTGCACCCGCCAATCAGGCATGATGCACTCAAAGCCCGCACTCGCCAGAGCGGCAGCGTGCCCGTACTTGATCCAGTTTACATCGGCATTGGAAAACAGGCCGTGGAACAGCACGACAGGACGCCCCGCGCCCATCCGGTGCACTGCCAAGCTTGTGCCATCGAAGCTTTCGATATGGGTAGTGTCAATATTGCTCACGGTCAGCGGAAGTTGCAGGATGTACCTGCCCAGAGCGCCGAAACGCTGTCGGTATCTTCCGTGCCGGCGAACAGGCCGGAAATCACAGGACCGCTGGTGTCGCCGATGGTGAACTCTTCACCCAGCGTGCTGCCTTCAGTCATCGCCACGCCCGGATCTGCCAGCATTTCCGCGCGCGACAGTTCCGGCACATAAGGCGTGCGGGCCATGTATCCGGCGAACTGATCATCCAGGAAATACAGGGTCAGCCCGTCATATGTGGCGAACTGCAAGGGCCCGGCGCCGCATTCGGTATTCTCACCCTGCTCGACAATTTCGCCCAGCACATTGGCCAGCGTCGTTTCCGTCGCAACCCGCATCGATCCGAAGGGAACGTCGAGCTGTTCAAAGCCATTCTGCGCCGGAACGACGATGCCCGTTGCCTGCAAATCCAGCGTCGCATCTTCCAGCGGCTGTGCATCTTCGGTGCCGGGCGCATCGCCCTCGGCATCGGCAGCGGGTTCCTGCGAACAGGCTGCCAGCAAGAAAAGCGGGAGCGCGAAACAGGCAAGGCGCGATGTATTTCTGGACATGGACATTATCCCTTCTGCAAGTGTCGGCGGCCGAGCAATTCTGCGATTTGCACGGCATTAAGTGCCGCACCTTTACGCAAATTGTCAGAGACGCACCACAGCGTGATGCCATTTTCAACGGTCGGGTCTTCTCTCACGCGGCTGACATAGGTCGCGCTATCGCCAGCTGCCTCTGTCGGGGTGACGTAGCCGCCATCCTCACGCTTATCGATCAGCATGATGCCCGGCGCCTCCCGCAGGATATCCTGCGCCTGCTTGGCAGTGATTTCGTTCTCGAATTCGATATTCACCGCTTCGGAATGCCCGACAAACACCGGCACCCGTACGCAAGTCGCGTTCATCTTGATCTTCGGATCGAGGATCTTCTTCGTCTCGACCATCATCTTCCACTCTTCCTTGGTGGAACCGTCATCCATGAACTCGTCGATGTGCGGAATGACGTTGAAGGCGATCTGCTTGGTGAATTTGCGCGGTTCCACGCGGTCGCCCACGAAAATGGCGCGGCTCTGTTCGAACAGTTCGTCCATGCCTTCTTTGCCCGCGCCCGACACGGACTGGTAGGTGGACACAACGACGCGCTTGATCGTCGCGAAATCGTGCAGCGGCTTCAGCGCCACCACAAGCTGGGCGGTAGAGCAGTTGGGATTGGCGATGATGTTACGCTTCTTGTAACCGTCGATCGCGTCCGGGTTCACTTCAGGTACGATCAGGGGCACGTCGGGGTCCATGCGGTAGAGCGAGCTGTTATCGATTACCACACAGCCCGCAGCAGCGGCCTTGGGCGCGTATTCCTTGGTCGGACCGGATCCTGCCGCGAACAGCGCAATATCCCACCCGGCGAAGTCGAAATGCTCAAGGCTCTTGCACTTCACCATCTTGCCCGAATCGCCGACCTCGAGCTCCATCCCGATTGATCGGGAACTGGCAACCGCAGCGATCTCGTCCATCGGAAATTCGCGCTCGGCAAGGATGGCGAGCATTTCGCGCCCGACATTTCCTGTCGCTCCGACCACTGCAACTTTATAACCCAACGCACTTCTCCAGATTTCAATACGCTTGCAGGCTGCGCTGCCGCGCCTAGCATGGCTTGGCAAGGGGAAATGCTATGCATAGCGATGCACAGGCGTGGCGGGAGACCTGCCAGCATTTTGCGTTTGAGGGACACCGGATTGCCTATTGGACCGGCGGGTTTGGCCGCCCGCTGCTGCTGGTCCATGGGTTCCCGACGTGTTCTTGGGATTGGACGCCGGTTTGGCAGATGCTGGCGGCAGGGCATTCCCTGGTGGCCTGCGACATGCTTGGCTTCGGCCTGTCGGACAAACCTGCGTCGGGGTACAGTATCGCAAGGCAAGCGAGCCTTCAGGAAGCGTTGCTGGATCACCTGGGCATCCCGGAATATGATGCGCTGGTCCATGATTACGGCGTGTCCGTCGGGCAGGAATTGCTTGCGCGGCAGCAGCGAGGTGTCGGCGCGAGCGGCCTTGGGCAAATGGTGTTCCTGAACGGCGGTATCTTCCCGGCCAAGCACCGCCCGCGCCCGATCCAGCGGCTTGGGGTATCCCCTCTGGGATTTATTGTCAGCCTACTGATGAACCGCAAACGATTTGGTAAAAGCTTCGCAGAAGTGTTCGGCCCGGAAACACAGCCCGGCGAGGACGAGCTCGACGTGTTCTGGAGCTTCATCGCGCACAACAACGGACATCGCCGGTTCCATAGACTGCTGCATTACATGAATGAACGGCAGGCCAATGCTGAGCGCTGGGTAGGTGCGCTTCAGCCCGCGCAAAGGCGCATCGGCCTGATCAATGGCGCGCTCGATCCTGTTTCGGGGCGGCATGCCTATGAGGAATGGACCAGGCGCCTGCCGCAGGCACGCCATCACCTTTTGCCTGAAACCGGACATTATCCGCAGGTAGAGGCACCATCAGCGGTTGCGGAAACCGTGCTGCGCTGGCTTGCCGAAGGTCGCCGCTGATCCAGGCCCCCCATGCTCGCGCGCAAAGGAAAAGGGCGGCCTCCCGCTGTGGGAAGCCGCCCTTCATTTGTCTCGAATGCGAGAACCGCCTTACTTGGGCGCGTTTACCCGGCGCTCTGCAATACGTGCGCTCTTACCGGTGCGGCCACGCAGATAATACAGCTTGGCGCGGCGCACGATACCGCGGCGAACCACGGTGATGCTGTCCACGATCGGCGAATACAGCGGGAACACACGTTCCACGCCTTCGCTGAAGCTGATCTTGCGCACTGTGAAGTTGCTGCCCATGCCGCGATTGGAGCGGGCGATGACAACGCCTTCGAAATTCTGGATACGTTCGCGCGTGCCTTCGACAACTTTCACGCCAACACGCACGGTGTCGCCGGCACGGAAATCGGGAATGTCTTTCCCGAGGGCTTCGATGGCTTCCGCCTCGATAGTCTGGATCAGGTTCATGGCCTGTTTGTCCTACTTTTTACGCTGCACATCAGAGGCAGACTGACCCGGATCGCCACCATGACGTTCCCAAAGATCTGGCCTGCGTGACCGAGTATCATCTTCCGAGCGGGCTTTCCTCCACGCGGCTATCTTCGCATGATCCCCCGATCGCAGCACTTCAGGGATCGTGCGCCCTTCCCATTCCTGAGGTCGGGTATACTGCGGGTATTCCAAAAGGCCGTCCTCGAACGACTCTTCGGTCCCGCTAGAAGCCGCGCCCATTACGCCGGGAAGCAGCCGAATGCAAGCATCGAGTATGGCAAGCGCGGCAGGTTCTCCGCCCGAAAGCACGATATCGGCAAGGCTGATCTGCTCGATTTCAGGGTGAGCGTCGAAAACGCGCTCGTCAAAGCCTTCGAACCGGCCGCACAGGATGATAATTCCGGGGCCGCTGGCGATCTCCCGGATACGCTCCTGCGTGATCGGTTTACCGCGCGGGGTCATGGCGAGAATGGGCGTTTTGGGCTGGCGCTGGATCGCATGATCGACCGCCGCGCCCAGCACATCGGCCCGCAGCACCATCCCCGCCCCGCCGCCCGCGGGCGTATCATCGACATTGCGGTGCTTACCCTCGGCGAAATCGCGAATCTGTATGGTCTCACACGACCACTTCTGCTCCTCCAAAGCACGGCCCGCGAGCGATATGCGCAAGGGACCGGGAAACATCTCCGGGTAGAGGGTGAGGATGGTGGCGGTGAAGGTCAATTGAACGCACTCAATTCGTCTATTGCGCGCTTCCGCCGAGCCCTCTCGAAACGCCAGCTTGCGGCAAATGATGCGGCTAGCGCTCCGGCTAGGATTACTCCGAAAAGGATCTGCCCCCGCGTCAACAACGGGAACAGGCTGCCGACAGCCGACGCAAGCGAAACTCTTGTGAAATAGACTTGGCCGAAGACCAGCACTGCAAGCATGAGCATCAGGGGAAAGGCACCAGCATTTAGTGCGTGGGCCACCCAGCCCAGTTTTCCAAGCCAGCGGTGCAGCGCAGCGGTGACGCCCCAAGAAATCAGTGCACTGATAAACAATAGAACCAAGCCAACCAGTAGGAACTCCGCAATTGGTGGTCCGGTCTCGACGGCCTCCACACGGATCGTTGCGTTAGCGGCAGTTGCAAGCAGATCAGCCATCCCACGTCACCCCATCCTTCACCCGCGTATCGACACTCAGCTCAAAAACATCAGGCCGTGAGTAGTGGTCGTCGGTGTCGAGGCTCGCCAGACCCTTACTAACTCGCTCCAAAGCGCGGCCCGCGAGCGAGATGCGCAAGGGACCGGGAAACATCTCTGGGTAGAGCGTGAGGATGGTGGCGGTGAAGGTCATGGGTCAACCCATTCGCCGCGTTCGAGGACAAATGCAATGTGACCGAGGCTAAGTCGTTCCTTATCGCTGGGATAGCTAAAGCACCCGCGAAACGGCCAAGTTATTAACTGCCAAATCAGAATGAATGGGAACAGGAGTGACAAACCCTCATTGAGATCAGCAAATCGCTGCCAAGGCCAATCGGCAACCTGATCGCCATACCTCTCGGCCAATCTCAGCGCGAAATCGTCAACGTCCTCTCCGCCAATACCCAGATCCTGCGTGACTGCGGAGAATTCAGTCGCTTTTGTGCAGCCTTGCCATTCGCGCGCCACCCAAAGCACGTAAGCTAGCGCGCCGTCGCTTTTCGGCGGTGGGTCAATCATGGACCCAAGTAACCCCATCCTTCGCTCGCGTATCGACGCTGAGCTCAAACACATCAGGCCGCGAATAATGACCGTCGGTGTCGAGGCTCGCCAGCCCCTCGTCGCGCGCCGACAGGTCTAGTGTCGCGGTGAGCGTTTCCTCGCCCGCGCCTGCCTGCGAGACTACGCTGGCATCAGGCGCGGCGATCATGGAGCCTCCGGCATTCAGCACATCGCCCGGTATCGCTTCGAGCAATTCCCGCGCCGCCGCATCACCGCCGCAGCGCTCAAGCCCGTCGAGCACATCATCCTTCGTCTGCACCAGCCCCGCCGCCAGCACGAAGCAGCGGCCTTCCATCGCATAGTGGCGGCTCGCAATGGCGTAGCTTTCGCGCACGGTCGGCCATGCCGCGACATGCACAGGTTCACCCAGATTGTGCATCGCCGCGCGCGCCAAGGGCATCCAGTGCTCCCAGCAGATCAGCGAGCCGACATTGCCCCACTCCGCCTGATGCACGCCCAAGGTCGAGCCATCGCCGCGCATCCACACCAGCCGCTCGCCGTGTGTGGGCACCAGTTTGCGATGATCGAGCACCGGCAGGCCGGGACGGAAGGTCATCTGATTGTTGTAAAGGCTCTGGCGCACCCGCTCATGCGCGCCGATGGAGATCACCGCGCCGCTTTCATCGGACAGCTCCTGCAAGGGCAGCAGCCGCTCATCACCCGGCACAACGGCCTGTTCCATCAGAATACGGTGCAGCGCCTTGCTGCCCGGATGATCCCACAGCGCCGCACCGGGAGCCTCATCCAGCCACACGGGGTATCCGCCGAGAAACGTCTCGCCGAACGCCACAAGCTGCGCGCCGCCCTCCACAGCTTCACGCGCCAGTCGCACGGCCTTGTCGATGCCATCGGAAATGGCGAGCGGTACAGGCGCGGCCTGACAGATGGCGACGTTCAGTCTGGTCATCCCGGACACCTACGCGGGCGGCTCAGCCCCCGCAACCGCCGCAGCCTCCGCCGCCGCAGCCCGATCCGCCGCCATCGCCGCCGCCGTCACCAGAGCCGCCTTCGCCATCTCCGGCATAGCCGCCCGCACCATTGGCTCCGGCGGCCTGCTTCATCGCGTGCAGCTCGGAAAACGGAGTACCGATCAGCACGACGGTGCCGAACAGGGCGACGCCCGTACCCATTTCGCCGCTTCGGGGAGCGGAGCGCAGCCGTGATTGCTGCTCATATTGCCGATCAAGAAGGTTCTCGCCCGCAGTGGTGAGCGGTGACAATTTCGCCACCCGAACGATCATGACAATGACCGTGGCCGCCATAAGCGCGATCAGAAATCCGACCGGCGCCCCCTGCGTTATGCCGCCGAGCAATCGCCACATGCCAACCGCCAGGAGCAACAGGAACGGGCTTGCCGCCATCACGCGCAGGCGGAAACGCTCGCTCTCGTTCAACAGCAGACCCTTGCGCGCCAGCGCGGCAGCGATCTTTTCGGCATGTGGCTTGATCACGCCATGCGCTGCCTTCATTCCGAAATCGCCGGTGATTCGTGACACGGCTTTTTCTGGAACTGTCTCGCCCGCGCCTGCATTCACGGACCACAATTTGCGATCCGCGGTGACCTTTAGCGTGTCCGCAGCAATAAGGCTGGCGAGCGTTGCTTCGGTCAGCCGCCGCTCTCCGCCTGCCAGATAGGCAAGCTCGGCCGCGTCCTGCGTCAAAGAGGTGCGACCTTCGGACCGCAGGCGGCTCACGACGAACATGCTCGCGGCCAAGGCGGCGGCCAGAAGCAGAACGTAAAACACCAGGAATTGACCGCCGGAATAAGTAGAGAAACTGGTTTCGATCATCCGAAATATGCTCCCAATATCGCCGCCAAGGCCAGCATGACAATTGCACCGCCAGCCAACGGTATCAGCCAGCGCCTTCGCACCACGATAGCATCGACCGGGTTAACGCGAAATGCCAGCGGATCGACGTTGAAACGCCGTGCCGCTGGTGGCCATATATCTCGCGGCGGCGGCTCTCCAAAGGCATCTTCATACGCCTTCAAGGTCGCGGCATATTGTTCGTAGTACCGGGTCCGTTCTGCTTGACCGCCAGCGGTGGGGCCGTGGTGAAGTTCGCAGCCAAGCACCTACGGGCAAAAGCGCTGCCAGTAATCGCGGCTGTAGGTGAGATGCAGGTGCCATGCCTGATCGACCGCGTCCGAAGGCGTGACGTCATGACCGGCAGTCACCGCGAGAAAGCAGAAGCGTTTGTATTCGCCCACAACGCGGGCAGCGAACTTAAGTGGCCAGCGGTTTTCGCGGGCAAGTCGCTGATCGAAGGAGAAGGTCGCTGTTGCGGGGCCAATGACGTAGGCAGAGAGCCGCGCCTGCAACTCGGCAGGCGATGGCATTCCTTGTGCTGGCTTATCGCGGGTCAGGAGAATGTGTCCGGATCAATGCGCTCCACATCGCCGATCTTGCGCGAGAGGATGTAGGCGCCGGGAAGCGACACTGCGGCGCCGAATGCTGCGACAATGGCGCAAACCATGACGATTACTGCAGCGCCCTCGCCGCCGCCAGCACCGCCAAAAAGTAACGCGCCGGACATCAGCGCCACGCACACTACGCCAGTACCGCACGCCCCGATCAAAGCGCGCTTCATCACGCCTTCTGCACCGCTAAAGAAGTGCGCGAAGGACACCAGGCCAGCTGCGAAACCGTTTAGGATAACGACGAAAAACGCAATCGCGATCAAGCCCGTCAGCATGCTAGCCATCGATAAAATCTGCGTTTACCACCAGCCGCGCCGCATCCCATTCTGGAACCGCATCCTTGCGCATGGGGACCATGAAGGTCGTGGCCTTCTGGCCTTCCTGCGCAGGTCGTTTGATCTCGATCAAATCGCCTGCGCCAAAATCATTCACGGCGATCACCTCGCCCAGCATTTCGCCTGTGTCAGACACGGCGGCAAGGCCCAGTAAATCGGCGTGATAATACTCGCCCTCCTCCAGCGGCGGGAGAGCGGACCTGGGAACGGTGAGGACAGTGCCGCGCAGCTTTTCGGCAGCTGTGCGATCAGGGATTTCTTCAAAGCGGGCAACGGCGCCGCCCTTGTTGTCGTCCCGCACTTTCTTCAGCGTAAATGCGCCGTTGTTGAAGCTTTTGTGCGGCTTGAAAGTCGCCAGACCTTCTCCGAACAACTTCAGACGGACTTCGCCCGCCACGCCGTGCGCGCCAGCGATGGCGGCCAGTGTGACGGGCTTGTCCTGTTCCAAAGGGATTAGCCCTCGGCCTTATCTTCGGCAGGAGCTTCCTCGGCGGGAGCTTCTTCCTTGGCTTCTTCAGCAGGAGTTTCTTCCGCAGGAGTTTCTTCAGCTGCAGGGGCTGCTTCCTCGGCAGCGGGTTCTTCAGCAGGAGCTTCCTCAGCAGGCTTTGCAGCTTCGGCCTTGGCTTCTTCGTCAGAGGCCTTCTTGGCTTCTTCAGCTTCAGCAGCCTTGCTGGCCTTTTCTTCAGCGCGTTCCTTGGCAGCTTCGCCCGGCTCGGCCTTCTTGGGGTTGTTGCGCGCAGGGCGCTCCATGATGCCCGCAGCGTCGAGGAAACGCAGCACACGGTCGCTTGGCTGTGCGCCAACGCCCAGCCAGTACTTGATGCGGTCTTCGATCAGCGTGACGCGCTTTTCGTCATCCTTGGCGAGCAGCGGGTTATAAGTGCCCAGCTGTTCCAGATACTTGCCGTCACGCGCACGGCGGCTGTCAGCGGCTACGATGCGGTAGTAAGGGCGCTTCTTTGCGCCGCCACGGGAGAGGCGAATTGCGATTGCCATTGTAGTTTACCTTTCAAATATAAATAACTGAATTTTGTGTAGATTATTTCTTGTTCAACAAATTCTGGATGTCCTGCGGCATGCCGCCCATTCCGCCGGGCAAGCCGGGCATTCCGCCACCGCCGCCTGGCATTCCTGGCATTCCGCCGCCGCCGCCGCCAAACATGGCAGCGAGGCCTTTGAGACCGCCCATTTTCTTGATCTGTTTCATGGCGCGGCCCATTTCCTGATGCATCTTGAGGATCTTGTTGACCTCCTGCACCGATGTGCCGCTGCCCGCTGCAACGCGCTTTTTCCGCTTTGCATTGAGCAGTTGCGGGTGCGTGCGCTCTTTCTTGGTCATGGAACCGATGATCGCGTCCATGCGCGTCAGCACCTTGTCGTCCATATCGGCATTGGCCATCGCGGCCTTGGCCTTTTTCATGCCGGGCATCATGCCTGCCAGCATCCCCAGCCCGCCCATGTTCTGCATTTGCTGAAGCTGTTTGCGCAGGTCGTTCATGTCGAACTTGCCTGCCATCATCTTGTTGGCGAGCTCTTCGGCGTCTTCTGCGTTGATCGTCTCGGCGGCCTTTTCGACCAGCGATACGACATCGCCCATGCCCAGAATGCGGTCGGCGACGCGCGCAGGATGGAATCGCTCGATCGCGTCCAGCTTTTCGCCGGTACCGGCAAACTTGATCGGCTTGCCCGTAACGGCGCGCATCGAAAGCGCCGCCCCGCCGCGTGCATCGCCGTCCATCCGGGTTAGCACGACGCCGGTCAGTGGCACTTCGTCGGAGAAGTTCTGCGCGACATTTACCGCATCCTGGCCGGTCAGGCTGTCCACGACCAGCAGGACTTCGGCAGGGTCGGAAACGCCCGCAACAGCCTTCATTTCGGCCATCAGCGCTTCATCGACGTGCAGGCGGCCTGCAGTATCGAGCAGCAGGACATCGACATTCTGAAGGCGGGCGGATTCCAGCGCGCGGCGAGCGATATCGACCGGTTGCTGCCCTTGTACGATGGGCAGCGTTGCCACGCCGGCCTGTTCGCCCAGAATGGCGAGCTGTTCCTGCGCCGCCGGACGGTTCACGTCGAGCGAGGCCATCAGCGGCTTCTTGCCCTGCTTGTCCTTCAGCAGCTTGGCGATCTTGGCGGTACTGGTGGTTTTACCCGATCCCTGCAAACCGACCATCATGATCACGGCAGGCGGCTTTACGTCGAGATTGAGAGGCGAGGCTTCGCCAGCCCCTTCCTCTTCACCGCCAAGCATCGTGATCAGTTCGTCATTGACGATCTTGATGACCTGCTGCCCCGGCGTCACCGATTTCAGCACTTCCTGGCCCACGGCACGCGCCGTTACGCGTTCAATGAAATCGCGGGCGACCGGCAGCGCCACATCGGCTTCGAGCAATGCGATGCGAACTTCGCGCATGGCATCGCGCACGTCCTGTTCGCCCAGCGCCCCGCGGCCGCGCAGGCGGCTGAAGACATTGTTCAAACGATCAGACAGCGTATCAAACATGCGCGTCTCACTCCTCAATCTGACATCCCGCTACCCGATATGGGAGCGTAAACGCCAAATGCCAAAAACGCCGGCGGACGAAACCTCGTCAGCCAGCGTGAGCCACCAGATAATCATGGGGGCCCGGTCAATTGATCGCCATACACCAAAATGCGTGGCAAAATTCATATGCTTCGATGGTGGAGCCTAGCGGGATCGAACCGCTGACCTCAACACTGCCAGTGTTGCGCTCTCCCAGCTGAGCTAAGGCCCCGTATCCATCGATTTCGCCATCATACCAGATGGCAGTCCGACCGCAAAGCAATCGGGAGGCAGCCCTTTATTCAGGGGCTGCCTCCAACGCAAGTCCTAAATCAGCTCTCGACCTCGTCGCCGTCGTTCTTCGTGGCGTCTACGCCAAGGTCATCATCCGTGTTCAGATCAACGTCCGCATCGGGTGCAGCATTGTCGTCATCCACGTCGATATCGTCCAGATCATCATCGCCGAGATCGGAATCGCTATCCTTGTCCTTGTCGTCTTTCTTCTTGTCCTGTTCATCGAACGGGATTGGCTGCTTGGACTTGAGCACCGGCTCTGGCGTCCATTCGTTGCCGCATTCGATGCAGGTGACAGGATCTTCCTGACCCAGATCGTAGAAGCGGATACCGCATTTGGGGCAAGTGCGCTTTGTGCCCCATTCTGGCTTGACCATCATGTATGTCCTTAAAACTCGTCCCGGCCACGCAGAAGGCGAGGTCGGGGAAATTCGTATGCATCCCGCTCAGGTGCGGAATCACAGGCGGGCGCGCCTTGCCATAGGCCTATCGCGCTGTCAAAGCCGCGCCTGTTATTCATCGCCATATCGCCTTAGCCCTGATCTCCATAACTAGGTAGCCGTGTGAGCCATTCCAACCCGCCTTCCCCGAAACGCTTTACCGCAACCGGGCCGCTGACCGGCACAATCGCTGTGCCGGGCGATAAATCGATCAGCCATCGTTCGCTGATGCTGGGTGCGCTCGCGGTGGGTGAAACGCGGGTCACTGGCTTGCTGGAAGGCGAGGATGTGCTGGCAACGGCGGCAGCGATGCGCGCGATGGGCGCTACTGTTGTGCGCGGCGAAGACGGCACATGGAGCATTCACGGCGTCGGCGTGGGTAGCCTGCTGCAACCCGCGCAGGCGCTCGACATGGGCAACAGCGGCACCAGCACGCGGCTGCTGATGGGCCTTGTGGCCAGCCACCCGATCAGCGCAGTCTTCACCGGCGATGCCAGCCTGTCGGGACGGCCGATGGGCCGCGTAATTGCCCCGCTGAGCCAGATGGGCGCGAGTTTCGAGGCGTCACCGGGCGGCACATTGCCGCTTATGCTCCGCGGCATTTCTCCCGCTGTACCGATTACGTATCGCCTGCCAGTTGCCAGTGCGCAGGTGAAGAGCGCAGTGCTGCTCGCCGGCCTCAACACCGCAGGTATCACCACTGTGATCGAGCCCGTGCCGACGCGCGACCATTCCGAACGGATGCTGCGCGGGTTTGGCGCGAAGCTGGAAGTGGGCGAGGAAAACGGAGAGCGCGTGATCCGCATCCACGGCGAGGCGGACTTGCAGCCGCAGACCATCACTGTCCCCGGCGATCCATCCTCCGCCGCATTCTTCGCCGTCGCAGCCTTGCTAGTGCCCGGCAGCGATCTGCTGATCCGGAATGTCGGCCTCAATCCCACGCGCGCCGCGCTGTTCGATGTGCTGCGCGAGATGGGCGGAAGCATTGAGGAACTGGACCGCCGGGACGTTGGCGGAGAGCCTGTGGCCGATCTGCGCGTGCGCCATTCGGTCCTGACCGGCGTGGAAGTCGATCCCTCCGTCGTGCCTGCAATGGTCGACGAATTCCCCATACTCTTCGTCGCCGCCAGCCTCGCCCAGGGCACGACCACCACGCGCGGGCTGGAAGAGCTGCGCGTCAAGGAAAGCGACCGTCTGGCCGCAATGGCCGCCGCACTGATACTTTCAGGCGCCAGGGTCGAGGAATTTGGCGACGGGCTGGTGATCCAGGGTACCGGCGGCGATCCCCTGCCCGGAACAGCAGACGGTATCGCCATTACCACTCACCTCGATCACCGCATCGCCATGAGCATGGCCGTGGCTGGCCTCGCCAGCGAAAACGGCGTGGAGATCGACGATACTGCGCCTATTGCGACAAGCTTTCCAAACTTTGAGACATTGCTCGATAATGCGCGCGCCCGGTGATAGCATCGCCCATCACAATCCACGGAAAACCGTAATGACCTCCCTGACGATCCGCCGCTTTATTGCCCCTGCGATGCTGATGCTGGCAGCTTGCTCCAATGTCGCGCAGGCCGCGACATATCAGATGTTCCGCGATCCCAATTGCGGCTGCTGTGAACTATGGGCAGACCATGTTCGCACCGAAGCGGAAACCGAGATTGCCGAGACCGTCACAACCGACATGGCCTTGGTCAAAACGTCTAACGGCGTGCCGCAGCAGCTGTGGAGCTGCCACACGATGATCGTCGATGGTTATGTGATCGAAGGCCATGTCCCTGCCGAACAGATCGCGCGTTTGCTGGCGCAGCGTCCCGAAGGCGTGCGCGGGCTTGCCGTTCCGGGAATGCCTGTCGGTTCACCGGGAATGGAAATGGGTGATCGCACCCAGCCCTATCAAGTCATTGCCTTTGGTGATGATGGCCTCAGCATCTTTGCGACTTACGAATAGCGCGTGAACACTCCGCTCGACCTCTATTCGATCATCGGATTTTTCGGCACCGCCTGCATTATCGGGGCGTATTTCTACCTCACTGCGGTGGAAAAGCCGAACCCCTGGATACTCCACGGCACCAATTTGGCGGGCGCCGGATTGCTGACCGTATCGCTCCTCGTTCACACCAATTGGCCCAGCCTTGTGCTTGAAGGGTTCTGGGCCGCGATTGCCCTGTGGGGGCTGAGCAAGGCAGTGATGAAGCATAAACGCAACACATCGCAGGAGCATGAGGCATGATCATCGCAGTCGACGGGCCGACCGCTTCAGGCAAAGGCACCATTGCGAAGGCGCTTGCCGCGCATTTCGGCCTGCCGCATCTCGATACCGGATTGCTTTACCGGGCGGTGGGGCGGCAAGTCGCGTTGGCAGGAGGCAATCCAGATTCGCCCGAAGATGCACTGGCCGCGAGCGACTTTCCGGACAGCCTGCTGGATGATCCCGAGCTGCGGACCGAAACGAGCGGCGGTCTTGCAAGCCGCGTCTCGGTCCACCCGCAGGTGCGCAAAGCCCTGTTCGATCGTCAGCGTGCCTTTGCCATGCAGGATGGCGGCGCGGTGCTGGACGGGCGCGATATCGGTACGGTGATCGCTCCGGAAGCGGCCGTGAAGCTTTACGTGACTGCCAGTGTAGAAGTGCGGGCGCAGCGGCGGTGCTCGGAAATGCGGGATGCCGGGCGCGAAATCTCCATCGAAGACATGATGGCTGACCTCGCCGCGCGGGATGAACGTGACACCAACCGCTCCGACGCGCCGTTAATGGTCGCACCCGATGCGCTTCTGATCGACACCACTTCGCTGGGCAAGGATGCGGCGATTGCTGCTGCAATCGATGCAGCCAATGCAGCGACCGGCCAACAGCCCTGCCCCTAGGCTTCGACTTTCACTTCGCGTTCCAGGCCACTCGCCAAGCCCAGCGCAAACAGCGCCTCCGCCGTTACAAACATTGGCCCGACCAGCAATCCGCGCAGATCGTCCACGAAAGCAGGCTTGCGGCCCTCGTAATAATGGCCGAGGAATTGCAGTGCCCAGCCCGCGACGAACAGGGCGATCCCGCCGCCTAGCCAGGCCATGACCGAAATACCGGCGATGAATTTGCCGAGTGAAACGAACATTGCCAGCAGGACGGTCATAAGCAGGCCGAATTTGAAATCGACCTGGATATACCAGAATGCAGCAAAAGCGCTGCCGATCATCGCCGGGGTGAGCGCAACGCCGAGCAGCGGCACATCGAATACAGGACGCGATAACAGCACCATAACCGCCAGTACAATCATCGGAATGCCCAGCGCATGGGTCAGCACGTTGCGATGATCGCGGTGATATTCGCCGTATTTGGCAAGGTGCTGTGCAAGGGTCATTGGCTGTCTCCTGCGGAGACTTTCCTACATGTGCCGCATCGGCGCAAGTGCATCTCATGAACCTTTCAAGATCATGTCGGCCTGCGGTGTATCGATCCGGCAGAGTGTCAACTTCGCTTTTCGCGCCGCTAGCCCGCAGAAATCAGCCGCTCCATGCCGGCGAAGACCGGGTGTCACACTGTCAACTTCGTCACCTTCGCAGTCCACGCCGCCAAAGGCTCTTTCTGCCCCAATTCGCTTGCCTTTGCTGCGGGTTTCACCTAGGCGCGCCTCCGTTCGACGGACAGATTACATGTTCGCAAATGACAAACCAGCATGGCCGGGTTTCCTCCCCGGGCGCAACGCCGCCCTAACCTGCTGTTTTTGCCATTCGCGTGACTGCCTGTTCCAAGAATGCCTGTGCCGGCATGAGGCCGCGCGGGCAGTTCGGCCTTTTGGCCCATCTTTCGCAATCCCGCGAAAGGTGGAGACAAGACCCCGGGACATACCCGGCGGCCGGTCAAAACGTGAAGTAGGACTATAAATCACATGGCAACTAGCGCCAATCCGACCCGCGACGATTTCGCGGCAATGCTTGATGAACAACTTGGCGGGGCCGATGGCGGCTTCGAAGGCCGGGTTGTAAAGGGCACCGTCACTGCCATCGAAAATGGCATGGCAATCATCGACGTCGGCCTCAAATCCGAAGGCCGCGTCAATCTGAAAGAATTCGAACGCGGCGAAGGCGACCAGGATCTGGCCGTCGGCAGCGAAGTCGAAGTGTTTGTCGACCGTGTCGAAAACGCTGACGGCGAAGCGATGCTCAGCCGTGACCGCGCCCGCCGCGAAGCTGCATGGGACAAGCTGGAAAGCGAATTTGGCGAAAGCGCCCGCGTTGAAGGCCGCATCTTCGGCCGCGTCAAGGGCGGCTTCACCGTCGATCTTGACGGCGCCGTGGCCTTCCTGCCCGGTTCGCAGGTCGATATCCGCCCCGTGCGCGATGTCACCCCGCTGATGGACATGCCGCAGCCTTTCCAGATCCTGAAAATGGACCGTCGCCGCGGCAACATCGTTGTATCGCGCCGCGCCGTTCTGGAAGAAACCCGCGCAGAACAGCGCAGCGAACTGATCGACAAGCTGGCCGAAGGTGAAATCACCGACGGCGTGGTCAAGAACATCACCGATTACGGTGCGTTCGTGGACCTCGGCGGTATCGATGGCCTGCTGCATGTCACCGACATGAGCTACAAGCGCGTCAACCACCCCAGCGAAGTGATCGAAATCGGCCAGACCGTGACCGTGCAGATCATCCGCATCAACGCCGAAACACAGCGTATCTCGCTCGGCATGAAGCAGCTGGAAAGCGATCCGTGGGAAGGCGTTGGCGCCAAGTATCCGGTTGGCATCAAGGTCACCGGCCAGGTCACGAACATCACCGAATATGGTGCGTTTGTGGAACTGGAAGCTGGCATCGAAGGCCTCGTCCACGTGTCCGAAATGAGCTGGACCAAGAAGAACGTCCACCCCGGCAAGATCGTTTCGACAAGCCAGGAAGTGGAAGTCATGGTCCTGGAAGTGGACGCCGAAAAGCGCCGCATCAGCCTTGGCCTGAAGCAGGCCCAGCGCAATCCATGGGAAGAATTCGTCGACGCACACCCAATCGGCTCGACCGTCACCGGCGAAGTCAAGAACGCGACCGAATTCGGTCTGTTCATCGGCCTGCCGGGCGATGTGGACGGCATGGTTCACATGTCCGACATCGCATGGGGCATTTCGGGTGAAGACGCGCTGGCACTGCACCGTAAGGGTGAAGAAGTGCAGGCCGTCGTACTCGACATCGATGTGGAGAAAGAACGCATCAGCCTCGGCATGAAGCAGCTTGAAAAGGGTGCTCCTGCAGAAGGCGGCGTCGAAGGCAGCTTGCGCCGCGGCGAAGTTGTTACCGTTACTGTTCTCGAAGTTCGCGATGGCGGCCTCGAAGTGCAGGTTGGCGAAGACGGCGCAACCGGCTTCATCAAGCGTTCCGACCTTGGCCGTGACCGTGACGAACAGCGTCCCGATCGCTTCCAGACCGGTCAGAAGATCGATGCCATGGTCACCGGTTTCGACCGTTCGAAGAAGCCCAACTTCTCCATCAAGGCGCATCAGATCGCCGAAGAGAAGGAAGCTGTCGCACAGTTCGGTTCCGCCGACAGCGGCGCTTCGCTCGGCGACATCCTCGGCGCTGCGCTGAAGAAGGACGAGAAGGCCGCCAAGCCCAAGAAGGACGACAAGGCTGAAGCCAAGGCCGCGAAGGCTGACAAGGCCAAGAAGTCTGACGATAAGGACGAAGAAAAAGCCGAAGAGAAAGCCGAAGACAAGGCCGACGAAAAGGCTGAAAAGGATGCCGACAAGGAGTAATGCTCCTTCAGTCGTGATCTAAAGCGAAAGGCCCGCTTGCCACTACGGCAGGCGGGCCTTTCTCGTATTTACGGGGCTTTCCTCCCTTGGCCGGACGTGTAAAATGCCAAGCATGACCATTTCCGTCCATCAGTTCCCCTGTCTATCGGACAATTACGGCTTCCTGCTGCATGACAGTGACAGCGGCCAGACCGCGTGTATCGACACACCTGACGGAGCGGAATATCTGGCTCAGGCGCAGGCCAAAGGCTGGCAGATCACGGCAATTTGGAACACGCATTGGCATCCCGACCATGCCGGCGGAAACGAAGTGATCAAAGCGGCGACAGGCTGCAAGATCTTCGCCCCGCAGGAAGTCGAACGCATCTCTCCGATTGATCACGTGGTTGGCCATGGCGACACGGTAATGTTGGGCGAGAATGAAGCCGAAGTGATCGACGTGGGAGGCCACACCAAAGGCCATATCGCGTATCACCTGGCTGTTCAGAACATCGCATTTGTTGGCGATGCTTTGTTTGCGCTTGGATGCGGACGCATGTTCGAAGGCACTCCTGGGCAATTCTGGTCGAGCCTTTCCAGGCTCAAGACATTGCCCGAAGACACCCTCATCTACTGTGCGCACGAGTATACTATGGCCAACGCGGCTTTCGCGCTCCACGCCGATCCGGACAACTCAGCACTTCAGGAATATGCGCAGTGGATTAAAGAACGGCGAGAGGCCGGCTCACCCACAGTGCCTTTCAGGCTGAAGCGGGAACTTGAGACGAACCCGTTCCTGCGCGCAGACGATCTTGCAATGAAAGCGCGCTGGGGCGGAAGCGAACCGCAGGAGACCTTCGCTGCGCTGCGGTCCGCAAAGGATGCCTTCAAGGGATAGCTCGCCGTGTGCGGAGCCCCGCCCGCCAAGCGAGGCTCGCACAGGGCATTGCAAGCGATATTAGTCGTTCAAAACGAAAGTAATCTTCAGTGTGCAGCGCCATTCAGTAACAGCGTTGTCGTTCACCGTGCACTTGATATCGCTGACCCACACACCGGAAATGCCGTGCAGCGTCTTGGAAGCACGGGCGACACCTGATTTCACGGCGTCCTCGATCCCTACTGTGGATGAGGAAATGATTTCGGTGACCTTGGCAACAGACATATCGGCTCTCCTAGTGTTGGTATTATCCAACCAAGCCGAGCCGCCAGCGTTTGTTCCGAATTAGCGACCCTAGCCCGCCAGCACGAAGCCAACAAATGCCAGCGCGCCCACAGCGCTGCTGGTCACCGTCAGGCGGCGCAGGGCTTTGACCTGGAGGCCCATCACCACACCGCTCGCGACCAGCAGGAACAACACAGCGGCCAGCATTGTTGCGTAAATCTTGAACCACACGCTGCCCTTGGCCTTATGCAATTGCACAAGCCAGCGGTGCAGCGTTGCTTCCTTCACCGCAACTTCGGCGACCATCGGATCGTCCGTGGCGCTGACGGAAGCCTCACTACGCGCGCCAGTCCAGCTGAGCGACTGCTCTGCTCCCTCGCCGTCAATGCTCAGCGACCCGCTCGGCTCCGGCAGACCCGCGGCGCCAAGACCCGCCAATGCGGCTGCGCGGAGGCCAGCCTCGTCCTGCTGAGCATAGGGCTGCTGAAGCGACACGAGCTGCGTGCCTTCCCGCCATTCGCCCTTGTTGCCCCAAGTATAAAGTCCACCGGTGACGAGAAACATCAGGACGGCCGGGAACATGAAAGCTGCAGCGATCAGGTGAAGCTTAGTGAGAAGAACACGGTTCATTGGTAATCCTTATTGCGATTTACTCGCATTAGCATCCGGTGAGAGAATGCCAACAAAAAAGCGCACCGCATCCAGTTGATTGCGGCGCGCTTTTTAGAAGTGCGGTTGCTTGACTGGCGTCCGGATCAGATCTGGCCGATCACCTGGTCTGCCAATGCACGGTCTGCTGCGGCATCATGGTTGCTGGCGATCAGCTTGGCTGCGGCAGCTGTAGAAGCATCGGCGGCACGCGCGCGAAGATCATCCACCGCCTGACGTTCCGCGGCGGCGATCTTGTCCTGCGCCATGCGTTCGCGGCGGGCGATCATCGCAGCGGTGTCTTCCTTGGCCTTGGCGACGATACCGTCAGCTTCCTTCTGCGCGTTCGCGAGCATGGCTTCTGCGTCTTTTTCGGCACCGGCGATCTTGGCCGCGTATTCCTCGCGCAGAACTTCGGCCTCAGCGCGGAGCGCCTTTGCCTCGTCCAGATTGTCGCGAATGGCCTTGATCTTGCTGTCGAGGCCGCCAGCGATCGTTTTGTGAACCTTGGCTCCAAAAAACGCGATCGCCAGCAGTACCAGCATGGCGATCGAGACCCACTGATATGGCTCCATGCCCATCAGTGTTGGCTCATGATGCGCAGGCGCAACGCCCTCGGCAGCTTCCACGAAAACTTCGGCGTTCTCAGACTCGAACACTTGCGGCATGTCGGCGCTTTGCGGATTAGCCACGGCGCATTGCCTCCTTCACAGCGGACTTGGCAGCGGTTTTGGTAACGCTGACGTTAGCGAGGCGGGCTGCGATATCCTGCGCGGCCTCGGCAGCGACATTTTCGATTTCTGCAGCAGCTTCGGCACGACTTGCAGCAATTCGCTGCTCAGCCTCTTCAAGCTGGGCGTCGATCCCGGCCTGCGCCTTGACGATCTTCGCCTCGGTATTCTTCTGCGCCTTAGCCTTCGCAGCACCGACGAGATCCTGTGCCGCTTCGCGGTTGGCGTTTTCACGCTTGCGCCAGGCGTCTTCCGCCTGATCCGCCGCATCGCGGGCAGATTGGGCAGCGGCAAGATCGCTGGCGATCTGCGCATCACGCATGCCGACAGTATCCATCACCTTAGGGAGCATGCCCTTACCGATGACGAAAAACACGAAGCCGAACGTGATCAGCAACCAGAACAGCTGGCTGGACCAAATCTCGGCAATTTGAGCTATCTGGGGCATGGACGGATTCCGCCTATTGGCAACAAGTCAGGTCATGGACCGGCCAGGCGCGAACCGCCCGGCCGGTCAATACCGATTAAACGAAGAGGATGATCATCGCCACAACGAACGCCAGCAGGCCGAGAAGCTCGGCAGCGGCGAAGCCGATGAACAGACGGCCCTGCTGGCTGTCTGCAGCACCGGGGTTGCGCAATGCGCTTTCGAGGAACGAACCGAACACGTTACCCACGCCGAGGGCAGCCATGCCGGCACCGATTGCAGCGAGACCGGCACCAACCATTTTGGCAGCTTCGAGATCCATGAGATAATCCTTTCAAGTGAACTTAAATAATTGGAAGATAATTGAGGAAGTAAAACGACTTAGTGCAAATTCTCGGCATCGTTGATGTACAGCGAGGCGAGAAGCGCAAAAACATAGGCCTGGATGCCAGCGACCAGGATTTCCAGTGCGGAGATACCGACCATCAGGATGAAACTTGGTACGCCAACCAGCAGTCCGTAGCCGGCCCCGGCGTTCCAGCCGTTGATGACGAAGCCCGAAAGCACCTTCAGCAAGACGTGGCCGGCCATCATGGCGACGAACAACCGCAGCGCGAGGCTGAACGGGCGCACCATGAAGGAAATCAGTTCAATCGGGAACAGGATCGGGATCATCGGCAGCGGGGTGCCGTGCGGCACGAACAGGCTGAAGAAATGCAGCCCGTGCTTCCAGAAACCCACGATCAGAACGATGGAAAAGCTCATGATCGCCAGCACGCCGGTTACGGTGAAGTGGCTGGTGAAGGTAAACGGATGCACGCCAACCAGGCCAACCGGCAGCAGGCCGAGGAGGTTGGCGAACAGGATGAACATGAACAGGCTGAAGATGTAAGGCACATATTTGCGCCCTTCCTTGCCGACGTTCGCTTCCAGCATATCGTCGATGAAGCCGGTGAAGCTTTCCACCGTCATCTGCCAGCGGCCGGGCACCAGCTCTCGCTTCATCCCGCCCAGCATGAATACGAACAGCACCAAAGCGGTGATCGTCATCCACAAAGCGGAATTGGTGAAAGCAATATTGTAGCCCGCAATGTTCCAGGTCTCGCCGAGCAAAGGCTCAACGGTGAACTGGTACATCGGGTCAACTTTGCCCGACGCCTGGGCCATTTCGGCTTCGCCTGCCACGTGCTGTGCTTCCCTGTCGCTACTAGCTGTCAGAGCCCTTGTCAGAGCTGCTGCTTGAATTCCGAATGATATTCCTGAAGGCCACCACTATTCCGAGGAACAGGCCGACCAACAGTGCCCCGGGGTTGAGATCGAAGAACCATCCGATGGTCCACCCGACAACAACACCGCCGATAAGCCCACCAAGCAGATCGGCAAGAGCGCGGCTGCCAGCCTTATCGCTGGAACCTGCTCCGCTGACCCGCGGCTTGTTGCGCTGTTCTTCACGCTCTCGTGCAGCCTTAAGCCGCTCTTCGAGCGCATCGATCCGCGCATCTTCGCCGATGGGTTCCCGTTCGGGCTCTTTGTCGCTCATGCTAGAGGCCTTTAGGTCAAGGATTTCGCAAGCGCAACAAAGTGCCCGCAAAGGGCGCCGCCCCCTTAGAAGGGGGGTTCTGGCGAGTCAACCGGTGTGGGGCTAGTTTTGGCGCGATTTCACTCTGCCGGAGCGATGATCATGTACTCGTCATACCCGCAGCGATGCGAGAGCGACGAATGCCTTCATGGCATTCCTGGGCGGACTTGACCTGCCGCTCCGCTCAGATTGCTAAGGACAACGCGGATCGCGCTGCGCCGGGCCGCTATCGCGCTGAACCCAGCTGCCGCTTGGCGCCTGATACATCTCACCCGGCGTCGTGCGCGCAATCGCGAGGCAGCCGGATGTGAAGGCGTATTCTTCCAGCGTTGCGTTTTCGGCCTGTGCGCGTTCTGCATAAACGGCGCGGCGGCGGATGTTGATGTCGTTCACCACGCGTTCCAGTTCGGGGGTGGAGGCGCCGACGATGCCGATGTAGCCGTCCATCTTTTCGCCGATCTGTCCATTGGCGCGGGCGGCGGCATAGGCCGGATCGCGCTGCGCCATCGCAGGCGCCGCGACGAGGCCGAACGCCATTACGGCACCGGCGGCGGTCAAGATACTTTTGCGCATCGTCATTCTTCAAACTCCGGATAGCCGATCAAAAAATGTCGGCATTCTCGTCAATCGTGTTCTCGGCATCTTCGGCCAAGCGGTAAATCACTTCCTGCGTGATATTGATGTTAAGCTCGATCACAATCGGCTTATCGGGCGCTTCCAGATTGATGCACCCGGAGAGCGCACTTGCCCCCACCATCGCTATCACCGCGCCTGCTGCCCGTTTCACCCCTGTCATGGGGGCTGTATGCGCAGCGCACGCACGTTTCGTCAATTTCATGTGCTTCATAGGTCAGGTTCGCTTTCCTGCTGCTGAATAGCGGGTTCATCGATGTCGAGGGATTCGAGAAGTTCGCGCTCCGCCTGTTCGGCGGCGGCTTCGTCCTGTTCGTCTACGGTTTGCTGGTCCACCGTCTGCCGCAGACGTACTCCGTCGCGGTTCACAAGGCCCAGATCGCGTGGATCGCGCAAGGCGGCGGGATCATACATCGCGCGCAGCGAAGTCATCAGCTGATAGAACGGCGCGCGAATGTTGATACGCAGGTCAATCGGAATGCGGGCGATGGCGCGGGTCACGAAACTGCTTTGCGCGCTTTCGCCCTGCCCGATGCCGGTGAAGCGCACGCGGGTGACCAGTTCGCCGGTCAACGGACCATCCATTTCGATGACCATCGTGTCATATCGCAGATCGCGCAAGGCAGCGAAGGCGTAATTGGCGAAGAAGGACATATCCTCATAGGTCAGATCGCCGACGTAGGAGAGATTGCCGCCCGGTTGGCGTGCAGTAAGCACTCCGCTCACCAGCCTTCCGTTGCCGTCTTCATCGAACACAATCGGGATCGTGCCGTCGAACGTGCCGTTGGCCGCAAGATTGCCCATTTCCATCGCTTCGACGAATTGCGCAGCTTCCAGGCCGACAATGTCCATCACATAGGCGCGGCTTTCTGCCACGCCGATATTGATCTCGACAGGGCGCATGGTCAGCGTGCCGCCCATGAAGGGCCAGCTTGCGCCCGTCACCGTCAATCGCTCTCCATTCAGGAGTTCGAAGCCGACTTCACCATCGGTCACTTCGATGCCGGGATTGATCGACGCCACAGAAATGCGCTGATCGGGCGCGGTGGTCAGGCCGAGCAGATCGGTGAATACGACCGTGCCGCTCGCCCCTTTCACGGGTCCGAACGCAGCGGCAAGGTCGAGATCGTCGCTGGAAAACCGGCCGCTCGATGTGACGGCTTCCGCGTCCCAGGCAATTCGTCCGGTGCCCGTGACAGTCCCTTCGACATTGGCGACGACGCCCAGCGCGAGGCGGGACAGGTCGAGCGGCTGGAAGCCGTCACGGAAGGTCAGCCCGCTGATTGTCAAATTCGCGCCGCCTGCGCCGGTCGCCAAATTGTGTTCGATACGCACATCCGAAACCGCGATGCCCGTGTTGGGGTGGCGCAGCACTGCATCTGCGGAAATCCGGTTATCGAACAGTGACAGGCTGGCATCCTGCGCGATCAGCGGTTCGAACCGCCGCGCGTCTCCGCGATCCTGCAGGGTGAAATCGGCATCGCTAAGAAGAAGCTGCGCGTTCTCATACCGCCAGTATCCACTCGCGCCGAGCACATCAAGCGGGACGGAAGCGAGAAAAACATCGGCTCCGGCAAATTCCCCGCCAAACCCGTTCGCCGAAAGATTTGCGCGCAAATCGCTGATCGTGAAGCGCTGGGCATTTTCTGGCGGGCCGAGCGCAATGGCGAGATCGCGGGCCGCCAAAGCGCCGGGATAGGCAAAGCCCACTGCTCCGCTGCGGAGCCGCATCGGCGTGCCGGCAAATTCGCCCGACAGATCGAGCGCGTTCACGCCTGCCGCCAATTGCAATCCGGCATTGTCATATCGCAAGATCGGGCGACCCGAAGGCGGGCAGAGCGTCAGCGACTGGCGGCCCAGCGTCAGGTTCGACACCTCAAGCCGGTCAAAGCGGATATCGCGGCACCCGTTCCACAGCGCCAGACGCTCCGCCAGCTGAAATCGTGCCGTCAATCGGCAGCACCAGCCCCTGCGCAAACCCGCCGGGCAAGTGGACCGCTGGCAAGCGCCCTGCCCTGCAGCGCAATCCGCCCATCGCGGCCCTGCATCACGCTGAGCTGCGGAATGGCCAGCCGCGCATCGCCTGCGGAATATTCGCGCATCGCCAGCCGCAGTTCCAGCGCGCCGTTGCCGCCCCGCTCCATCCGGCCGCTGATTTGCGGAAGACCTTCGCCGCCTGCCGCCAGATTGCCGGAGAAGCGCGGCAGGCCTTGCCCGCCAAGCGCGACCTGGGCCCGGGACAAGGACAGCAGCGTCGCCCCATTGCCGCCGCGCAGCCGCGCATCCGGCAAAACGACATTGGTCAAATTGCCGATCACGCGCGCATCGAATGTCGCGGACAGCGTGGCCCCCCGCATGGCGCGCGGCAGGTTAGTGCGAACCTTGGTGATCAAAGGCGCGGCAAGCGTTCCTTCAGAAGCTGCGGCGGCGGAGGCAAGCTGCGCGTCGAACCCGGCGCCCAGCGCAATGCCTGTGCCTGCGACATCCCCATTGACCTCTACCCGCGCAAAATCCTCAAGCGTGCGTATCCGTCCTTCGGCAGTCAGCTCGGCCGCAGAGGCAGCGGCGGTCTCCAGCCTTTTGGCGGTCACGTCATACAGAGCTGTAAGATTGCCATCACGCCATGCGAAACGTCCCTCTCCGGTCAGTTGATCGGTCCGTGCATCGGCGAAAGCGCCCTCACCTATGGCTGCGCTGTAGGTGCCGTCAAAATCGGTGAGATTGCGCTCGGCCTGGCCTGCAACCTGAACAACGCCGTCATTCAGCACCAGACCCTGCTCGGAGCATTCGAGCGAGGCAAATCGCATCGGGCCGGCGAAACCGGGCCGCTCCGCATCGATGGAAACTTCGCCGTATATTGTCGGTGATTGCAGCGTGCAGCCGGGCAGAGACAGCTCTTCAGATACAGCAGCAAGCTCCGCCCGGAAACCGCCGCGCAAATGACCGCCGCCCGCCAGTTTCAGCCCGACGCGGCCATAATCGGTTTCAAGCAGGCCCCGCCCGTCTTCGATTGTCAATTGCGCGTTGGGGAAAGCAAATGGCTCTTCCGTATCTTCCCCGAACAACAGCGGATCGAGGTCGCCGAAACTCAGCTCGCCAGCGCGGTAACTGCCGTAAATGCGCGGACGGACAAGCGTGATGCTGGTGAGGTCGGGCAGGCCGAAGCGCGGCGTGATGCCCAGCTCCAGCCGCTCTATCGTGAGGTCTGGCCGCTCCGGATCTCCAATCACCAGATCGGTCAGGACCTGCAACCGGGGCGAGATGGTTTCGACGTCGTATGTCGCGCGAATATCGTTTTGCGCGAAAGTGTCGGCGATGAATGTGTCGGCGATTTCCTTGCGCTGAAGCCATGCTGCCAGCACCGCAAGCACCAGCATGACGACAAAAATACGCAGCACATTTCGCCGCCATCGGCGCCTTCGGCCCGGGGGATTGGGCTCCCCTTCCTTCGCGGCTTGCTGCACCATTTCACGCCGAGTCTTGCGCGAGCCGCGCAGCAAAGGCAATGCAATCTGTGCAAAGGGGCAATGCCGACATGGCGCAAGGTGCAGAAAATCCGTCGAAATCCGCCGCCACCGGCGCCTCGGGGCACCGTGCCCGCCTGCGCGAACGGCTGCTGGGCGGCGGGGCCGAAGCGCTGGCCGATTACGAAGTGCTGGAATATCTTTTGTTCGGCGCGTTGGCACGCGGCGACACCAAACCCGCCGCCAAAGCGCTGCTGGCGCGATTCGGCACTTTGGCGGGTGTTTTGAATGCAGACCCCGGCGCTCTGAAACAGATCAAGGGTGTATCGGATGCCAGCGTCGGACAGATCAAGATCGCGGCACTGGTCGCGCGGCGCATGGCCCGCAGCGAGGTGTCGGACAAGCCGGTGCTGGGAAGCTGGCAGGCGCTGCTCGATTACCTCGCCATCGACATGGCGCATCTGACCATCGAACGTGTGCGGGTGCTTTACCTCAACTCCAAGAACCGTTTGGTGCTCGATCATCACGTTGGTGACGGCACGATTGACGAAGCCGCCATCCACCCCCGCGAAGTCATCAAGCGCGGGCTGGATTGCGGCGCATCAGCGCTGATCCTGGTCCACAATCACCCCAGCGGAAATCCCGAACCCAGCCGCGCTGATATCCGCATCACGCAGGCCATTGCAGAGGCTGGCAGGCCGCTTGGCATAGCGGTCCACGACCATGTGATCGTGGGCCGCGAGGGCCATGTGTCGCTCCGTGCGAAAGGCGTTATCTAACGGCGCGTCAGCTTGGCGGCGAGATATCGTAGCGCGCGTACCGAGCAGCCAGCGCGGGGTCCATCAACAGCCCTGTGTCGACATCCTCCTGTCCGCCTTCGTCACCCGAAGTCAGGCGGACTACGCCGCGCAAGTAATAGGATGCCGCCTGTTCCGGGTCCAGATCCAGCGCCGCGTCAAGATCCGCCATCGCTTCCTCTACGCGCCCCTGCCGGAAATGCAGCAGTGCCCGGCTGTCTATCGCATTTGCCGGAAATTCGGCCCGTTCCACAGCGCGCGTGCAAACATCCAGCGCTGTTTCGAGTGCCGAACGGTAAACGCCGCGGTACCAGCAATCCGCATTCAGCGCGGTCGGATTTGCGGGCATATCCGCCACGAGTTCGAGCAACAGTTCCTGCCCGCCCGCCACATCACCAATTGCAGCGAGCAGGTGTGACATCATGCCCGCATGGCCCGGACGCTCCGCATCGCCCACCGGCATCGAATTCAGCAGCTCAAGCGCCTCTTCAGCGCGGCCGCGGGTCAGCATGATATCCGCCAGATTTTGGGCATTGTCGTTGTTCGGGTCCAGATCGAAAGCTGCCTGCCGGTCAACTTCTGAAGCTTCGAGATTGCCCAGAATTTCGTGTAGCGCAGCTCTTGTTCCAAGCACCCATGTCGAGGATTCCTCCTCCACCAGCACGTCATAGTCCGCCAATGCGGCGTCCCAATCATAGATGCTGCTGAGGAAATAGGCGCGGTACATGCGCGGCAATTGGTTGTCTTCATCGGCAAAGCGGATGGCGGCGTCGTATGCTGCCAAAATGGGAGCAGCGCGTTCCTGACGTTCCGCATCGGAAAGCTCCCAGCGCCATAAGATATCGTCGGGCGGCACCAGTTCGACTGTTTCGCTGGCAATACGCCTCGCGTCCCGCTTTGCAGTGGAAATATCGCCGGGCGCAATTTCGCCAAGCGTCTGGAAGTTTTCCATCGAGAAACGCACCCGGTCGCCGTCCAGCGTGACGGACCTGGAAAGGCGCGTGTTGCCGTATCCGCCTTCGAAAGTCGGGTCCCCGTCCAGTGTAAAACCTGTGCCCTGCTGCGGCAGGATCATCGCGGTATCGAACGCGATGCGCATCGGGCCGGCTGTTGCCACCGGAATATCACGCCAGGACATCCTCGCCCGGTCGGCGTTGAAAGACCCGTCTGCCGCTGCTGCAACACCCTTGCTGCGCATCCGCCCGTCGCGCCACTCGAAGCTTGGCTGGGCGATGCCTGCAATCCGAATGGTCGCGGCAGCCAGATCATCATCATAATCGACAGTGATTCCGCTAACCTGCAATTCCTCGCCCGAACCGAAACGCGTCGCCATTTGCCGCAGAACTTCGGGATCGTCTGCATCGACGACCGCCCGCATCTGCGCGCCCTGCGGACCGGTCATGGTCATCACCAGTGTCATCAAGGACGGGAAATCGACGCCGGCGGAATGATCGACTTCGACATCCATGGCCATCTGCGGCGTTGCCAGATCGCGTTGCACCATCGGCACCAGATCGGATCCGCCTGCGCGCAGGGGCAGCGCATAATGGAACGGCGGCACATCGCCGATTGTGCCGAGCCTGGTGGCAGAGCTCGTGCCGTCGAGCCAGTAATCCGTCCCGTCGATTTCAGCCCGGACGATCATGTGATTGAATGTTGCCGGCAATGGCAGCAATTCAGGCGCTGCATCGCCGGACGTGGTGCTTACCAGCACGACTTCCGACGTGATGCCCATTTCGCGCAGGAGTGAGAGCAGCAGGACGGATTTCGCCTTGCAGTCGCCGTATCTGACGGCCCATGTCTCCTCCGCGCTTTGCGGCAGATAATTGCCGCCATCCAGACCGTTGAGCAGATAGCTGATCTCGTCCTGCACCAGCTGCGTGGCATAGGCGGCGCGCTGCACCGGATCATCGGTTCGCGCCATGATGCGGGCCGCCTGCTGCGCTATTGCAGAGCCTTCATCCAGCTCGGCTGCGCTTTCGAAATGCGGGACCATGACAGCGCTGAGTTCTTCCCAGCTGGCAAAGCTGCCCACGCGCAAAACCGGCGGACGGCGATAACGGAACGGCGCATCGTACGGCAGCGGATCGGCTTCTGCCAAAGGCAGCTGGACGGTCAGGTAATTATAACCATCGCGCACCACGGGATCGGCCAGTTCCACCCGGTCTTCCGCGCGCCAGAACATTTGCTCGTCTTGCGGCCAGCTCATGACAGCGCGCGAATATCCGACCTGCCACGGCTCGCTACGCAGGAATTGCAGAGCCTGCACCTCGTCGCCCAGGGCCTGATCGTCTGTCGTGACGGTGTGCGCAATGCGCAGCACATCGCCCTCGCGCAGGCCGGGGACGGAAACGGTCGCGGTCAATTGCCCATCCAGCAGGCGATATTCCAGCCCCTGTTCGCGGCGCAGCACGTCAAAGGTCACGCCGTCCTCGATCAAATCAATGACCGCGCCGTCGCGGTGAATTTCAAAGCGGTGGACTATCAGATCGCCTTTATCGGGCAGCCATGTGATCGACTGCGTATTTTGCCCCATCAGCGCCTGCGGGTTGTCGATCCGCACAGCAAAATCGGTGTAGGCATGCACCACGCCGTCCTCGATCCTGTACTGCCAGTCGCGCAGCAATTCTGCCGGAGCGCTTTCGTCGCTGAGCAACGTGGCGATCTCCGCCTGATCGACCCAGGCAGGCGTGGATTCGTAAAGCGGCTCCTCCCCGGCGTGGGCGGTCGTGCTCAGCAATATAGCGAGCACAGGAAGTGCAGAAATCGAACGTTGCATGAATTACCCCTGTTTTGGTGCCGGATCAGCAGCACCCTGCATGCACTATGGCAGCGATTGGTGAACGAAAGCAACGGCCTATCACCGCCGGCTTTTGGCGCCCCCTTGCAATGCGGGCATGAAGGCAATAGCCGCGCCCCAAATCCTTTTAATTGCCAAACCCGGAGTCTTTCGATGGTCCCCCGCTATGCCCGCCCTGCCATGACAGCCATTTGGGAGCCGGAATCGAAATATGAAATCTGGTTCCTGATCGAGGCGCACGCCACGCAGAAGCTCGCCGATCTGGGCGTTGTGCCGGAAAGCGGGGCAAAGGCGCTGTGGGATTGGTGGAAAACCGATCCGGGTATCGACGTTGCCGCCATCGACGCGAAAGAAGCCGTGCTGAAACACGATGTGATCGCGTTTCTTGACTGGGTGGCGGAGCAGGTCGGGCCGGAAGCCCGTTTCATGCATCAGGGCATGACCAGTTCCGATGTGCTTGACACTACGCTGGCCGTCCAGCTTACCCGCGCCACCGATTTGCTGCTGGAAGACATGGACGCCCTGCTCGCCGCGATCAAACGCCGCGCTATGGAGCACAAGTATACCGCCACCATCGGCCGCAGCCACGGCATTCATGCAGAGCCAATGACGTTCGGCCTGAAACTGGCGCAGGCCTATGCCGAGTTCGACCGCTGCCGTGCACGGCTGGTGACGGCCCGCGCCGAAATCGCGACTTGCGCCATTTCCGGCGCGGTTGGCACTTTTGCCAACATCGACCCGAGCGTCGAAGAATACGTGGCAGAGCAGCTGGGCCTGACGGTGGAGCCGGTCAGCACGCAGGTTATCCCGCGGGATCGCCATGCCGCCTATTTTGCCGCACTCGCCGTCGTCGCCAGCTCGATCGAGCGGCTGGCCGTCGAAGTGCGGCATCTTCAGCGCACCGAAGTTCTGGAAGCGGAGGAGTATTTCTCCCCCGGCCAGAAGGGCTCATCCGCCATGCCGCACAAGCGCAACCCGATCCTGACCGAAAACCTGACCGGACAGGCGCGCATGATCCGCAGCTATGCCCTGCCCGCGATGGAAAACGTCGCGCTGTGGCATGAACGTGATATCTCCCATTCGTCGGTGGAACGCTTCATCGGACCCGATGCCACGATCACGCTGGACTTTGCGCTCGCCCGCCTCACCGGAGTGGTGGACAAGCTGCTGGTCTATCCCGACCGCATGCAGAAGAACCTCGATAAGATGGGCGGACTGGTACATTCGCAGCGCGTGCTGTTGGCGCTGACGCAGGCGGGCATAACCCGCGACAATGCGTACCGGCTGGTGCAGCGCAACGCGATGAAGGTTTGGGAATCGGACGGGCAATTGTCGCTGCTCGAACTGCTGAAGGCTGACGAGGAAGTCGCTGCGGCGATGAGTGAGGAGGAACTGGAGGACAAGTTCAACCTCGATTACCACTTCAAGCATGTCGACACGATTTTTGCGCGGGTTTTCGGAGAATAGCACGCGCTCTTCCCAATTCGCCGCCATCAGCCTAGCATCATGCCAATCTTAGTGAGTACAGGGAAACCCGCATGTCCATCGTCCGCACCGTAATCTGGGTCCTGCTTCTGGTGGGCTTGCTCCTGTTCTCGATCGCAAACTGGGATCCCACGGTTACTGTCCGGATCTGGGAAGGGATTGTGGTCGACACGAAAATCCCCGCAATTGTAATCGTGTCCTTCGCAATCGGCTTCCTGCCGATGTGGCTGTTTCACCGGGCGAGCAAGTGGGGCATGCAGCGCAAGGTCGCCAGCCTTGAAAACGCCGCGCGCACCGCTGCTGCGACGCCGGTCGCAGTGGCTCAGCCGGACGTCGAGGAGGAAACGACCGTCCACGCCCCTACGCCAAAGCCCGTGCCGCAGGATGGCGTGGTCGATACGGACACGGCCGAAAACCAATTGTCACCCGACCACAATCCGGGCTCACTGCGCGCTCCGAATGAATAGGGGCGCGGCATGAGCAATCCGGTCTTTCTTGCCCTTGATCTGCCACAGCTGGATGCGGCAAAATCGCTGTGTGAAAAAGTCAAAGGCCACATCGGCGGCGTGAAGCTGGGGATGGAATTTTTCTATGCCCATGGTCATCACGGCGTCCATGAAATCGCACATCTTGGCCTGCCCATTTTTCTCGACCTGAAATTGCACGATATTCCCAATACCGTGGCGGGCGCGATGCAATCGATCCACGTGCTGGAACCTGCCATCGTCACCGTTCACGCAAGTGGTGGGCGCGCAATGATGGAAGATGCCAAGGCAGCGGCGGGGGAGGACTGCAAGGTCGTCGCCGTGACCGTGCTGACCAGCCTTGACGACACGGCGTTGGAGAAAACCGGCGTAACCAGTTCCGCCCATGATCAGGTGATGCGTCTTGCCGAATTGGCGGAGGCCAGCGGCCTGGACGGGATCGTCTGCTCCGGTCACGAGGTGAAGGCTGTTCACAACCAATGGAAGAAGGGCTTTTTCGTGGTCCCCGGCCTGCGTCCCGGCGGAAAAGCGACAGCGGACCAGAAACGCGTCGTCACCCCGCGTCAGGCCCGCGATCACGGCGCAAGCTGTCTAGTGATAGGCCGCCCGATCAGCCGCGCGGAAGACCCGCTGATGGCGGCGCGGGAGATTGAGGGGACGCTTTAATCACGCTGCGGACTGATTGAGGCAAGGCGATGCGAGCGGAGACATGACGGACCACGCCACGCCAAATCTGCCTTCGCGCAATTTTCTTGCTACGGAGCGGTGGTACGGCAAGCTCGGCTTCGAAGTCTCCTACCGATCCGGCCATTGGATGATCCTCCGGCGCGGTGCTGTACAGCTGGAATTCTTTCCTTGGCGAGATCTCGATCCTTACGGAAACAACCACTCCTGTTGCATCCGGCTGGATGATCTTGATGCAATCATCGCGCAGTGCCTATCTGCCGGCGTCCCGGTCAGGTCAAAGGACATACCCCGTCTAAACCTGCCCCAGCAGGAGCCGAGTGGCCTCACGATTGCCTATCTCGTCGATCTGGATGGGACCTTGCTGCGGCTGATCCAGAACCCTTAGCTGGCAGGCTCCTTATCCGATTCTGCGGCAGATTTCTCCAGCGGATAGTAATCAGCGCCCTCGACATCGCCCGGTTTCACGTCATTCAGCAAATCGCTTTCGACATAGTAATAGATCAAACGCTGCGCATCCCCCTGCGTGCGGTAGGTAAATTGCTCTACCCCCTCCCCATTCGTGAAGCGGGTATTCATGGTGATGACCGTGGTGGTGACGCCGTTGGCGGTGTTGATATTGAAACCGCCACGCTGCGAACTTTCCACATCACCCAGCGTCTCTGCAAATCCCGCCATCGCGGCGCTGAATTCGTCCTTGCTCGGCCCGCGGCGAAATTCGCTGTGCGTCGCATCCCAGATCGCATCGGTGTTGCCCGCGTTCCAGTGACTGTGAAACTGCTCGATCGAAGCCGCCGTGTCATCCATGACTGCAACGGGATTGCAGGCCGCCAACAGCAACGCGCAAACCCCAACCAGTATTGCCCGCATCGCACCCTCCAGATGTTCTACAGATAACCGTCTCGCCCACTTCCACTGGACGGCCGAATCTCCTAACAGACTGCCCATGCCGGAAACACTTATCAAGATTTGCGGGCTGACCACGCCCGATGCCGTAGATGCCGCAGTCGATGCAGGCGCAACCCACATCGGGCTGGTGCATTTCGAACCGAGCCCGCGCCACCTTTCGATCCCCGATGCCGCAAAGCTGCGCGCGCGTGCTCCGGCAGAGGTAAAGGTCGTGTTGTTGACGGTGAATATGCAGCCTGCTGAAACCGCACTGGCGCTGCAGGATGTGCAGCCCGATGTGCTGCAATTGCACGGCGCGGAAACGCCCGAGTGGCTCGGCCTGCTAAAAGACAAGACCAAAATCGAAATCTGGAAGGCTGTCGGCGTGAAAGATCGCGGCGGTTTGGAAAAGGCGCAGCGTTTCAAGGATAGCGCCCACCGCGTACTTTACGATGCGGCGCAGGGCGCACTTCCGGGCGGAAACGGCCTGCTGCTCGATTGGCGGCTGCTGATGAATTACCGACACACCATGCCATGGGGCCTGGCGGGCGGCCTCAATCCGGAAAATGTCGCGGATGCCATTCGTTACACCGGCGCGCCGCTGGTCGATGCGTCTTCGGGACTGGAGAGCGCGCCGGGCGTGAAGGATACCGCCAAAATCCGGGCTTTCTGCAAGGCCGCACTTGCTGCAAAGGCTGCTGCATGACCGAAATCAAACCAAACTCTTTCCGCAACCAGCCAGACGATCGCGGCCATTTCGGCCAGTTCGGCGGGCGGTATGTCGCCGAAACGCTGATGCCGCTCGTGCTCGATCTGGAGAAGGAATACCGCAAGGCGCAAGGCGACCCGGCGTTCAAGGCAGAATTCGATGATCTGCTGGAGCATTACGTTGGCCGCCCCAGTCCGCTGTATTTCGCGCCTCGCATCACCGAGGAGCTGGGCGGAGCGCAGGTCTGGTTCAAACGCGATGAGCTGAACCACACGGGCGCGCACAAGATCAACAATTGCATCGGGCAAATCCTGCTCGCCATGCGCATGGGCAAGACGCGCATTATCGCGGAAACCGGCGCGGGCCAGCACGGGGTTGCCACCGCCACCGTTTGTGCGCGTTTCGGCCTACCATGCGTCGTCTACATGGGCGCAGAAGACGTGCGGCGGCAATCGCCTAACGTGTTCCGCATGAAGCTGCTCGGCGCGGAAATCGTGCCAGTGACGGCAGGGCGCGGCACGCTGAAAGATGCCATGAACGAGGCGCTGCGCGACTGGGTCGCTAATGTGCACGACACATTCTACATCATCGGCACGGCAGCAGGTCCGCATCCCTATCCCGAACTTGTCCGCGATTTCCAGAGCGTGATCGGCAAGGAAGCCCGCGCACAGATGCTGGAGCGTACCGGCAAGCTGCCCGATCTGGCTGTGGCGTGCATCGGCGGCGGCTCGAACGCCATCGGCCTGTTCCACCCCTTCCTCGACGATCCCGAAGTGAAGCTTCTGGGCGTCGAAGCGGCTGGCAAGGGTCTGCACGGCGATGAACACGCCGCCAGCCTCGCAGGCGGTTTCCCCGGCGTGCTCCACGGAAACAAGACCTATCTGCTGCAGGACGAGGACGGCCAGATCACCGAAGGCCATTCAATCAGCGCGGGCCTGGACTATCCGGGCATTGGCCCCGAACACGCATGGCTCAAAGAAACGGGCCGCGTTGAATACACCTCCAGCACCGATGACGAGGCGCTGGAAGCCTTCCAGCTCCTCTGCCGCACCGAGGGGATCATCCCCGCGCTGGAACCGTCACACGCGATTGCAGCCGTGGCGAAAGTCGCACCGACGATGCGGAAGGATCAGACGATCCTGATGAATCTGTGCGGGCGCGGCGACAAGGACATCTTTACTGTCGCCGAGGCTTTGGGGGTGGAGATTTGACCTTCTCTCCTGCCCGCGCGGGTATTTTCTTCCTCTTTGGCCTGCCGATTGGCTTCATTCTTTCCGCGCTTGGCTTTGCCATTGGCGGACTGGAGATCACCGGTCCGGCAATTGCGCCGTTCGCAGGCGGGATCGCAGTAGTGATCGCCATTGCGGCGGGACTATGGAAGCCCGCGAAATGATCGGCCTCTGCACCATGGTTACCCCGGAGAAGGCGGGGGTCCGTCTATCCGGCATCGCTTGCGGAGGAATGGTTTCTGGCCTTCGCCGGAATGACGAAGAGCCGGTTGATGCACTGGAGTGAAGATTTGAAGCCCAACAAAACGGGCAAACAGAAAATCTTGCCGATGGAGGGCTACGAGGAGAGGTTTTTCTCCCGCACCATTGGTCGATTCATCAGGAATTGGAGCGTACGCCGAGCCAAGTTGGCTTTCGTTATCTCCACGCCGATTTATGCCGGTATTGCAGCATTCGCGCATTTCTTTGACGAACCGGTTACTTTCGTAGAGGCGGCAACTTTCACGACAACCGCATCTTCCCTGACCACAGTGATAGCGTTCTTCTCAAAACACGTACCGGACATTGATTTTGACTAACCGCCTCTCCACCGCCTTCTCCAACGGCCCCGCTCTCGTCGCCTTCATCACCGCTGGCGACGGCGACACCGCCGCCAATCTTGATGCGCTCGTGGCAGGCGGTGCGAATGTTATCGAGCTCGGCATGCCGTTCACTGATCCGATGGCGGATGGGCCTGCCATTCAGGCAGCGAATATTCGCGCGCTCGGCAATGGCACCAAGACTGCCGATGTGCTCACAATCGCGACCGATTTCCGCACCCGCCACCCGGAGGTGCCGCTGGTTCTGATGGGCTATGCCAATCCGATGATCCGGCGCGGGCCGGAATGGTTTGCCGACGCGCTGGAGGCTGCTGGCGTGGACGGCGTGATCTGCGTCGATCTTGCGCCGGAGGAGGACGAGGATCTTGGCCCTGCCTTGCGTGCCAAGGGCATCGCGCCAATCCGCCTTTCCACTCCCACCACGGACGATGCACGCCTGCCGCAAGTGCTCGATGGCTCAGCCGGGTTCCTGTATTATGTCAGCGTGGCGGGCATCACAGGCAAGCAAAGCGCGGCGATCGACTCGATCGAGGCCAATGTGCGCCGCATCAAGCAACACACCGATCTGCCCGTTGCGGTCGGCTTTGGTGTGCGAGAACCAGACCAGGCGCGGGAAATCGCCCGCATTGCGGACGGCGTTGTCGTAGGCTCTGCCTTTATCGATCTGGTCGAGAAACACGGGCCCGATGCGCCGACGCATCTGCAGGCCCTCACCGCAAGGCTTGCAGACGCGGTCCATAATGCGCGATAGGCGCTGGATAAGGAGACAGAAGCAATGAGCTGGCTAACCCGCGTTCGTGAACGCCTGCCGTTTGGCACGAAGCGTGAAACGCCCGACAATCTGTGGGTCAAATGCCCGCGCTGTCAGGAAATGGTGTTCGCGCAGGAATATGAGGCAAACCTCAGCGTCTGCACGAAATGCGATCACCATGGCCGCATCGGTGCCGATACGCGTCTGGCGCAGTTGCTGGACGAGGGTTTCACAGTCCTGCCCGCACCGCGCGTTGCGGAAGACCCGCTGAAATTCAAGGATTCCAAGCGTTACAAGGACCGGCTGAAGGCCGCGCGGGACGCCAATCCGCATCCCGATGCCTTCACTGCAGCTTATGGCGCGATTGAAGGCCGCGCAGCCGTCGTCGGCGTGCAGGACTTTACCTTCATGGGCGGCAGCATGGGTATGGCCGTGGGCGATGCCTTTATCGCTGCCGCTCAAAAGGCCCTGGACGAGAAGTGCGGCTTCATCTGCGTAACCGCCGCTGGCGGCGCGCGCATGCAGGAGGGCATTCTCAGCCTGATGCAAATGCCGCGCGCGACAGTAATGACCCGCCGCCTGCGCGATGCAGGCCTGCCTTATATCGTCGTGCTGGCGGACCCGACCACGGGCGGCGTCACCGCAAGTTACGCGATGCTGGGCGATGTGCATGTGGCGGAACCCGGCGCGCTGATCGGCTTTGCGGGACAGCGGGTGATCCAGGAAACCATTCGCGAACAATTGCCCGAAGGCTTTCAGCGAGCGGAATATCTGCACAAGCACGGCATGGTCGATATGGTTGTCCACCGGAGTGACATGCGCGGCACATTGGCCGAATTGCTTGGCTATTTGAGCCCGGCAAAGGCAGCCTAGGCCGCCCATACGCCGGTGAAAGACTTCGCCATATCCGATGATCCGGCGGTCCAGCGGCAGCTGGACAGGCTGGCCGCATTGCCCCTGCCAAAGGGTACGATTGGCCTTCATACCATTCGCACACTGTTGGACCGGCTCGGCAATCCGCAAAACGATTTGCCGCCGGTTTTCCACGTCGCGGGCACCAATGGCAAAGGCTCCACCTGCGCCTTCCTGCGCGCCATGCTGGAGGCCGAGGGCTACCGTGTCCATGTCGCCACAAAGCCGCATCTGGTGCGCTACAATGAACGTATCCGCGTCGGCGGAGAGCTGATTTCGGACGCGATGCTCGCCAGCCTGCTGGAAGAGGTGTTCGACGTTGCAGAAGACCTGCCCGCCAGCTTTTTCGAGATCACCACTGCGGCAATGTTCCTCGCCTTTCACCGGGAACCTGCCGATGCCTGCGTGATCGAAGTCGGCCTTGGCGGGCGCTTTGACGCGACCAATGTGCTGGAACGGCCCGCCGCCTGCGGGATCGCCGCGCTGGGCGTGGATCACGCGGATTGGCTGCTTCAGGAAGACCCAAGCGCGCCTTCGCCCGATCAGCCATTGGTGCGGATCGCGTTCGAGAAGGCCGGGATAGCGCGCAAGGGCTCTGCGTTGGTCACGCAGAATTACCCGTCCGAAGTCGAATACCGCATCGCCCAAAGTGCCCATGAGGCTGGCGCTCCACTGGTCATGCGCGGGCGCGATTGGCAAGCAGTTCGCTCAGAGCAAGGCATCGCTTACAGCGACCAAAAGGGAAGCCTGGCCCTGCCTCTGCCGGAGATGCCCGGCGCGCATCAGGCGGACAATGCCGCGCTGGCCGTCGCGATGCTGCGGCATCAGGATGCAATATGCGTTTCGCCCGAGGCCATGACCAAGGGCATTCGCTCCGCCCGCTGGCCTGCCCGCCTGCAATGGCTGGCGGCAGGGCCTGTTACGGAAGCCGCCAAGGACCGCACCGTTTTGCTTGATGGAGGCCACAACCCTGACGCTGCGGAGGCGATTGCGCGCTATCTGGAGGAGCTTGAACATCCCGTTGACGCAGTGATCGGCATGATGGGCACCAAGGATGCAGTACGATTTTTGGAGATCCTCGCTCCGCATCTCGCGAGCGTCACCGCTGTACCAATTGCTGGCCATGACCATGTGCCGCTGGAGGAATTGGAGCGGATCGTTCAGGCTGCTGGTGTCGCCGCCACTTCGACAGCGCCCGACTTGCTCACCGCGCTCGAAAATCTGCCTTCGCGTGATGGCGGCACAGTGCTGATTGCCGGATCGCTCTACCTTGCAGGCAAGGTGTTGAGCGCAAATCGGGAATTCCCCGACTAGAGCTTACTCCGCAGGCGCGACCTTGGGATCAGGCGTCACCACTCCTGCCGCACGTCCAGAGCGTTTCTCCCGAATCCATTCCATCACGCACAGCACCACCGCCACGCCGCCAATCGCCGTGGTGAAAATGAATACCCAGTAATAGCCGCGATCCTCGATCATTTCGCCAAGCGCGCTGCGCCCCAAAGTGCCGACCAGCAGCGTGAGAGAGGACAGCAGAGCATATTGCACGGCGGAATATTTCTTGGACACGATGGAACTGAGCCACGCGACATAGGCCGCGCCCGCGATGCCGATCGCCAGATTTTCCCACATGACCGTGAAGGTCAGCCGCGGCAACGCGTCGGAACCGAACGGCGCCATGAAATTGATCAGCGCGGAAAAGCCGATGGCGTCACTGGCCGACTGCATCAACGCCCCGCCCCGCGCCATATCTGCATAGAGCAGGTTCGTCAGCGCGGCGAGAATTGCACCCAGCGTAAGCGTCGCCATACGGCCTATCACGGTGATCAAATATCCACCGAGCGCCAGCCCGGCGATGATCGCGCCGACGCCGAAGAACTTGGAAGCGAAGGCAACTTCGTCATTCGTATATTGCAGCTCGCCCAGATAGAACGGATAGGCAAAGGTGCCCCAGATTGCATCGCATATCCGGTAGGTCAGCACGAGCGAGAGGATCAGCACCAGCGACCAACCCATCCGTCCAACAAACTCCACCAATGGCATGACCAGCGCACGGTAAAGGTGATCGACGGCGTAGGAGTTGCTCGCGCGCGGCGGGAGGTCTTCAGTCAGCAGGTTCACGCCCTGCTTCTTTTGTGAAGCCAGCCAGCCTGCGATCAACGCAGGAATGACCACGGTGGCAATGATAATCCACGGGCCCCAATTTACCGTGAAATCGGTGGGATTCGGGCGATCTTCGGGCGCAAACGCCAGGGACATAACCATAAAGGTCAGCACACCGCCGATGGACACTGCCCACAGCAGGCCGACAGCCATCAGTGCGCGGGCGCGGATCGCGGGCTCCAATTCGCCTTTCCGTCGCAGGCTCAGCAGCAATTCGTCTTCCGCTTCGCCCTCGATCGGATCGCCGACCTTGGCATCGGGTGCCCAAAGGCCCGCAATGCCGATCACCAGCAAGATCGCACCCATTACGAGGTAGGTTTGCGGCCAGCCGATGCGAGCGGCGATAATCAGGCCCAAAGCGCCGCCGACCAACGCGGCCAAACGGTAACCCATCTGATAAACGGTGGAGAGAATATCGAGCGTCGCGTCCTCGTCGGCAACATCGATGCGCCATGCGTTGATGGCAATATCCTGCGTCGCACTGGCCAGAGCGCCGATGCCCGCCAGCAGGCTGAACCAGCCCATATTGCTATCGGTCGGATTGCTCAGGCTGAGCGAAATCAGGATGATGCCGAGCAGTATTTGTGCGGGCACAATCCACTGTTTACGTCTGCCAAGCTTCGAAAAACCGGGGATTGTGACCTTGTCGATCAGCGGTGACCACAGGAACTGGAAGGCATAGGCAAGGCCGATCAGGGAGAAAACGCCCATCGTCTCCAGCTCGACTTCGGCCTCGGACAGCCACGCATACAGCGTGCCGAGAAACAGCGCGAAAGGCAGACCGCTGGCAAAGCCGAACAGCGCCATGTATCCGCTCTTGGGATTGCGCAGAGAGCGAAACAGCGTGCCCCAGCCGGGCTTTTTCTTCGGTGTTTCTGCAGCAGTTTCGGCGGCGGCTTCGGCCATGCGGCGTGCTCCCATTGGTCAATTGGATTCCGTCTAGCTGTAATTCATCGCAATGGAAGGCTGGATGAACGGGTCTTCAACGCCTAAGGGCAGGCAATGTCCGAAAATGATCGCTCAGCAGATCGCCCCGAAGGTGATCGTATCGCAAAATTGCTCGCCCGCGCTGGTGTCGCCAGCCGCCGGGAGGTGGAGAGGATGATCGAAGATCGCCGCGTCAAGATCGGCGACGAGGTTGTGAAAACGCCCGCCACTTTCCTCACCAGCCTGAAAGGCGTGAGCGTCGATGGCAAATTGGTGGGCAAGCCAGAGCGCACCCGCCTGTTCGCTTTTCACAAGCCATCCGGCCTGCTGACGGCAGAGCGCGATTTCTCCGGCCGCCCGACCATTTACGATGCGCTGCGCAATGCCCTGCCCAAGGATACGCCGCGCTTGATACCGGTGGGCAGGCTCGATCTGAATACCGAAGGCCTGCTGCTGCTGACCAATGATGGTGAGCTGAAGCGGCAGATGGAATTGCCATCCTCGGAAATCCCCCGCACTTACCGCGCGCGGACCTATGGGTCTGTCACGCAGGAGCAGTTGGAAGGGCTGATGGACGGGATCGAGATCGAAGGCATGCGATACGGCCCTATCGACGCCAATCTGGAACGCCGCACAGGCAGCAACCAGTGGATTGAACTGACTTTGACAGAGGGCAAGAACCGCGAAGTGCGCCGGGTTCTGGAATTTTTGGAACTTGAGGTCAGCCGCCTGCTGCGCGTCGCCTATGGCCCGTTCTACCTCGATGATCTGCCGCGCGGCGGCGCAGTGGAAATTCGCAAGGAAGACCTCGAACGTTTCCGCTCCACCCTTAAACCGGCGAAGGGCAAATGAGGATTATCGCGGGCGAATGGAAACGCCGCCAATTGCGCGCACCAGCCGGTGAAGGCACGCGCCCGACGGCGGACCGGACCCGCGAAACGCTGTTCTCGATGCTGGCCAGCAGGCTCGGCACGTTCGAGGGGTTGAGCGTCGCCGATCTGTTCGCTGGATCAGGCGCTTTGGGTCTGGAAGCCCTGTCACGCGGGGCGGCGCACTGCGTTTTCGTTGAACAGGACGCCGCAGCCGTCCGCACCATCAGGGACAACATCGCCGCTTTCCGTGCGCAGCAAAGATGCGCGGTGACCGCTGGGTCGGTCATGACGTTAGGCGCGGCGAAGGCCCCGTATGATCTCGTCCTGCTCGATCCGCCATACGGCACCGGCGCGGGCGCTGTCGCGATAGACCGGCTGGTGCGGCTCGGCTGGATTGGCGAGGCAAGCTGGGTCGCACTAGAAGTGGGCGCGAAGGAAGACGCCAAGGTCCGCGCGCTCGAGGTGGACAGTGAACGGAAAGTCGGTTCAGCAAAGCTGGTCCTGCTGCGGCACCCCGCAGTCACCTCAGCGGAATAAGACTTTGGCCGCACTTGCGCCGCACCGTCACGTTCCCTAGTTGTTCACGGGTGACCGACGCCCTTATCCCAGCTGAAAATGCCGTTTCCAGTACGGACGTAGCCAATGCGCCCGAATGGCTCGCCCGGCTGAACCAGCCGCAGCGCGATGCTGTGATGACGACCGAAGGCCCGGTTCTGATGCTGGCCGGCGCAGGCACCGGCAAGACTTCCGCCCTCACGCACCGACTTGCTCATATCGTTCGCGAAAGACGGGCATGGCCGAGCGAAATCCTGTGCGTCACATTCACCAACAAGGCCGCGCGCGAAATGCGCGAGCGTGTCGGCAAATTGTCCGGCGGCGCGCTGGAGGGGATGCCGTGGCTCGGCACCTTCCATTCCATCGGCGCAAAGATGCTGCGCCGCCATGCCGAACTGGTGGACCTGAAAAGCAATTATACAATCATCGATACCGATGATCAGCTGCGCTTGCTGAAAACACTCGTGCGCGAGAACGAGATTGACGAAAAGCGCTGGCCGCCGCGCCAGCTTGCCGGACTGCTGGACAGTTGGAAGAACCGCGGCCTCAATCCCGATGATCTGACCGCGGTGGACAAGGAAAGTTATGCGAATGGCAAGGGGCAGGAAATGTACCGCCTCTATCAGGCGCGGCTCATCAGCCTGAACGCCTGCGATTTCGGCGATCTGCTGCTCCACATGCTCAACATTTTCCGGGGGCACCGCGATGTGTTGGAGCAGTATCAGCAGCGTTTCAAATATGTGCTGGTTGACGAATATCAGGACACCAACGCTGTCCAGTATCTGTGGCTGCGGCTGATTGCGCAAAACCGCAAGAACATCTGCGTGGTGGGGGACGACGACCAGTCGATCTATTCATGGCGCGGCGCAGAGGTCGCCAATATCCTGCGGTTTGAAAAGGATTTTCCCGGCGCGAAAGTGGTCAAGCTGGAGCAGAATTATCGCTCCACTCCGCAAATTCTCGCCGCCGCCAGCGGGCTGATCCAGGCGAACAGCCAGCGGCTTGGCAAGACATTGTGGACCGATCTTCCACCCGGCGACAAGGTGCGCGTTGTGGGCGTGTGGGATGCCCCCGAAGAAGCGCGCCGCGTGGGTGAGGACATTGAACGGCTGGAAAGCGAAGGCGCTCCGCTGGAACAGGTCGCGATACTTGTGCGCGCGCAATACCAGACCCGCGAGTTTGAAGACCGCTTCATCCAGATCGGCCTCAATTACCGCATCGTCGGTGGATTCCGTTTTTACGAACGATCCGAAATCCGCGACGCGATGGCTTACTTGCGCGTGATTGCCCAGCCTGCCGACGATCTGGCGTTCGAGCGTATTTATAACCAGCCCAAGCGCGGGCTTGGCGCGAAGACGCTGGAAAAAATGTACCAGCACGCGCGCCGCCAGGGCCTCCCCCTCGCCGCCGCCGCGCTGGACCTTGCCGATACTGACGAATTGCCCGCCCGCGCCCGCAACACAACGGCCGATCTGATGCGATTGTTCGTGCAATGGCGCGAAATGGCGGAGGCGGTCACCCCGTCGGACCTGCTGCGCGCTGTGCTGGAAGAATCGGGCTATGACGCGATGCTGAAAGCGGACCGTTCGCCCGAAGCCGCAGGCCGCGCAGAAAACCTCGTCGAATTGCAGCGCGCGATGGAGGACTACGAAACGCTCGGCGATTTCCTTGAGCATGTCGCGCTGGTGATGGACAATGACGCAGCCTCGGATGAGGAAAAGGTCACCATCATGACGATGCACGCCGCGAAGGGGCTGGAATTCGATCATGTCTTCCTGCCCGGCTGGGAAGAAGGCGTGTTCCCCTCTCAGCGATCGCTCGACGAGGGCGGCCTGGCATCACTCGAAGAGGAACGCCGGCTCGCCTATGTCGCGATCACCCGTGCGCGGCGGCGCTGCACCATATTGCACGCGGCAAACCGGCGGATTTACGGCCAGTGGACCAGTTCCATCCCCAGCCGCTTCGTCGAAGAATTGCCGGAAGAACACGTCGCCAGCGAAACCACCATGACCGGCGGCCGATCCCTGTGGCAGGCCAACTGGAGCGAGAGCGAAGACCCCTTCGCCCATGTCAGCCAGTCGCGCCCGGAACGGTCCCAGCAACGCGGACCAGGCTGGCAGCGCGCGCTCGCCACTGGTTACGAGACGAAACAGGCGCGGGTGAAGGAAAACAGCCGCTCTGCCGCCAGCTTCGCCGCCAAACCGCGCGGCGATATCGCATTAGGGGACCGCGTATTCCACGAGAAATTCGGTTACGGCGAAGTGATCGGGCAGGAAGGCAATAAGCTGGAAATCGCGTTCGAGAAAGCGGGCACGAAGCGGGTGATCGATAGCTTTGTCACCTTGGCCTGAGATTGCTCTTTCTGGCTAGAAGTTATAGCGGCGTATTTCTTCGATTTGGCCATCAATGAGATTGAATAGTACCTGTCGCCCATCACGCGATGTCGGCCAAGCCTCCGAAATTCTAATCTCTGCGCCTTCAGAACCGCAATTCAGTCGGACCAGAACGTCGCCTTCCGAATCGTGCATTGCATCGTTGAGTGCATTGATACCTGCGGGGCGGTCTTCTTCGCGATGCTGTAATTGCGTCACGGAACTGAGATGACCGTCAAACTCCCATTGCATTGAGAAGCGCTGTCCATTGCAATCGCTAGCAATTGAATAGGCTTTCGGCGTTGGTTGAAAGAATTCTAAGGCAGTCATCAAAGGAGGGGGCGATGGAGCCTCCTGCGCCAACGCAGTGCTGCAGCCCGACGAGCACAACGCGAGTAATCCCACAAATCCAGCTCGGACCGATCGACGCTTCGCTTGGAGATCAGTTGCCGCAGTCATGAGTGCCCTCTTCTTGGCCAGTATTTTCGTTAAAGTCGGAAGACTTTACAGCCCATGTGGCTCTCGAACCAACCCCAACCATATTTTCGTCCTGATCGCTCGCGTAAAACTCGCCGACCTTCCCATCAAACACGGCGTAGCTTCGATAATTCACGGAATCGTAGCTGTTCGCCTGTGCTACAGAGCTGTTCGATACTGCCATAAGTTCATCAAAATCAATCCGTGAAGCGAACGCACCTTCGGTATTGTATGAAAGGGAATGGTCACCTTGGCTTGATGGTTACTGGTTGCTGGGCGTGCCGATGCGTGCTTATATGTTGGTGGGTCGCGTAATCGGGGGGGATTACGTTGACCAAGCGCACATCATTGATCGCGCCAGCTGCGGCGGCCGATCGGTTCACAGAAATTGATGCACTACGCGGATTTGCGCTTTTCGGCATTCTGCTGGCAAATTTGCCCAATTGGATCGGCCTAGGCATCGTCCCGCCTGATCAGACCGCCGGGCTCATGGGCAGTATCGATTTCGGCAACTTCACAATCTTCTACAATGGCTTGCTGGACGGCAAGTTCTACACCATCTTTTCGCTCCTCTTTGGCCTGGGTTTTTCCCTGCAACTGGAACGGCTCGAAAAGCGCGGCGCGGATGGCCGGGCTGTGTTCATGCGCCGCATGGCTGTGCTTCTTGCCTTCGGACTGCTTCACCTCTGTTTCATCTGGAGCGGCGATATCCTGACCCTCTATGCGCTGCTAGGCTTTACACTGCCGCTGTTCCGGCGGCTGTCGGACAAGGCTCTTCTTGCAGCGGCTGGAATTGCACTATTTGTCATTCCCTTCGCCGGCGTGGCGCTGCTGAACGCGCGCAATCCGGAATGGATCGCGCCCTTGTATGGTCAAGCAGATGCGCTGTGGGTTGCTGCCGGTGGCAGCGCGGATGATGATTATTTCGAAGTCCTGAAATACGGCGGAGTCTCCGAATGGATGACCCGCGCCGGAAGTGAGTGGGCATACAATCTGGTCGGCAAGATTGAGAGCTGGCGCATTTTCAAAGTGCTCGGCACGATGCTGGTGGGCATGTGGGCCGGACGAATGCTCCTGCGCGGCCAGCTTCTCGGAAACCCGCGGCTCTTGTGGAGCGTCTTTCTGGGCGGGTTTGCTATCGCGCTCCCGACCCTGTGGATTTACGCCCAGCAACCGCCGCATTCACAAACCCATTGGTCATCGTTGCTGGGCACGGCGCCAGCAGGATTTGCCTATGCTGCAGGCTTCGTCTTGCTGCTCGGCCGCCTGCCCTTGCTATCACGGCTATTGGCACCGGTCGGGCGAATGGCCCTCACGAATTATATCGCCACCAGTGTCGTCATGGGCTTCGTGTTTTACGGTCTGGGCCTCGGCATGATGGGCGACCTGAAGACCGACGCCGTATACGCCATGGGCCTTGTTTTCTTCGGCGCAATGATCGCTTGGAGCCACTGGTGGTTGGCACGCTACAAGCAGGGTCCTTTGGAAGCTTTATGGCGCCGGCTCACTTATCCCAGCAATGGTCCCGTAGAGGCGGCAGCGGCGTAGACGGAAATCTTATCCGGGCCGAAGAAACTGGGGAAAGGGCCGAGGTGCCTTTCCTACTCTGCGCGCCCACGCAAACTGGCTCGCACGCTCTTTCCCAACGTCGATCACCGATCCCCTACGATCGCGCCAATTGGCAGCGCTGTGAATTTGAGTACCGCAACCCAACTTTCCGCCGTAGGGTGTCACCCTGGCTGAAACCGGGCAACTTTATGATTTTAAAGGGAGTTTTTCACAATTCTGCGAGTGACAGGCTGTAACCTTTGTCACCTTGCAACAAGCGCAATTCAGGAGGAGCGTTTTGCGAGCCCCTCCCTCCTGACTGCCATAACGCTAGTCGTTATTCCTTGAAGCCAACGCCGAGGAAGTCGGGCTTCGGCCCGTTCCACTCACCAGCTTCGACTGGGGCGTCGTCCTGATTGCGGCGGCGCGGTTTGCGGTCTTCGTTGCGAGGCTTTGAATCGCGAGGTTCATCGCGCTTTTTCGCTTCACGCGGAGCACGCTCAGGCGCGTCATCCCGCTCCGGCTTGTTCCTCGCCCGTGACCGCTTCGGCTTGTCTTCCGCCTGCTTTTCCGGAGCGTCTTCCCGATCTTCCCGCTTGGGTTTGGTTTTTGCCTTGGGCTTTTCGGCAGCAGCGTCCGGCAGATCAACGCGCACGTCCTTCTTGCCGAACACATTGATTTTCGCGCCTGTCAGCTTCTCGACATTGTCGATCGCTTCGGCATCTTCCGGCGTCACGAAAGTGAAAGCGCGGCCCTTGTTTCCGGCGCGGCCTGTGCGGCCAATGCGGTGGACGTAATCATCCGGGTGCCACGGCGTATCGTAATTGAACACATGGCTCACGCCCTTGATGTCCAGTCCGCGAGCAGCAACGTCGGATGCGACGAGAATGTTGATCTCGCCGTCCTTGAACCGCTGCAATTCCTGGTTGCGCGTTGCCTGATCAATGTCGCCGTGGATTTCACCAGAGCGGAAGCCATCGCGCTGCAAGCTCTTGTTGAGATCGCGCACCGTCGTCTTGCGGTTGGAGAAAATAATGGCCGTATCGACATGATCGTTGCGCAGCAGCCAGTTGAGCGTGTCTTTCTTCTCACGGGCTTTGACGTTCACCTTGAACGCGGTGATATTTTCATTGGTGGACGCAGCGCGGCTGACCTCGATCCGCTTGGGATTGGTAAGGAACTTCTTCGCCAGCTTTGCAATCGGCGGCGGCATGGTAGCGCTGAACAGCATGGTCTGGCGCGGTGTGGGCAGCTTTTCGCAAATGAATTCGATATCGGGAATGAAGCCCATGTCGAGCATCCGGTCCGCCTCGTCGATCACCAGAAGCTCACAGCCATTGAGCAGGATCTTGCCCCGCTCGATCAAGTCCATCAAGCGGCCCGGTGTAGCGATCAGCACGTCAACGCCTTCGTTGAGGGCCTTCACCTGATCACCCATCTGCACGCCGCCGATAAGCAGCGCCATTTTCAGATCGTGGTTCTCACCGTATTTTTCAAAGTTTTCAGCAACCTGAGCGGCCAGTTCGCGCGTCGGTTCCAGAATCAGGCTGCGCGGCATCAGCGCGCGGCGGCGGCCACTGGCCATGATATCGATCATCGGCAGCACGAAGCTGGCGGTTTTTCCGGTACCCGTTTGCGCAATCCCGATGATGTCCTTCATCATCAGAACGGCAGGAATAGCCTCAGCCTGAATAGGCGTGGGTTCGGTGTAGCCGGCGTCACCAACGGCCTTGAGCAATTCAGGAGAAAGGCCGAGATCGGCGAAAGTGGTCAAAATAAAGGTTTCCGAAAAATAAGGGTCGCCATGCATTGTCGCATGGGCACTGCGCCGCGCCTAGGCAGCAGTAAGGCGAAAAGTCAAGATTTACGGTTTGGCAACCGGGGATTGCATCGTGCAGTGTAACCCGAAAGCCAGCCTAGTCGGCCAGTGCAACAAGGCGGGTGAAATCATCCACCTGGCAGCTTGCACCGGCGCGCGACTGCAAACGGTCTCTCGCAACGCACAATCGCCCATCCTCGCTACGTTCGATATAGAAGCCCGCGTAAAACGCCCGTGCAGAACATCCGTCTTCCAGCGAAGCCGCCAGTATCTGGTCCGCACCTGTGAAGAACAGCAGTCGGTTGTCATTGGTGGGCTGCACGCCGATCACGTCTTCTGCATCGATGCAATTGCCGTGATCGACCTCTTCATAGCGGGTCCGCATGGGGCGCCGCGGCAATTCGGACATCATCTGGCGGCGGGCCTGCTGCGCGGCCGGACCGATGCGAATGACAACGCGGCGTTCGATCCTGACCTGATTTTGCAACGCCGGTTGGCGCGCTTGCTCCAGCGTATTGAACGGCGCGTCTGCATCAGGATCGAAACCGAGTACAGGACCGGGCAGCGGGATCGACTGCCCCCAGCTCTGCCCCGGCCGCGACGGAGCCGCATCTTGCGCCTCGACACGCGTAACCATCTGCCCCGCAAACAGCGGAACAATCATGGCGACAATCGCGAGGAAGGCAAAAAGGCGTTTCATGCAGTTTGTGGCTCCACAGAAGCAGCAGGCGCCCGCTTCCGAATGGCAGCTTTCTAGCTGATTGTATTGAACGACGGCTTAACTCGGCAATTGCCCTTTGCAACACAGACCTTGGAATGGCATTCGTTCCGGCATGGACAATACCCAGACATTTCTTGCAGAGGCGCGCGAATTGCTCGGCGAGCGCGGGCTTGCCACCGACCCGGAACTGCTCTCCCCCTGGTTGACGGACTGGCGCGGACGATACACCGGAAAGGCCTGCGCGCTAGCCTCCCCGTCCTCGACGCAGGAGGTCGCCGCGCTGGTGAAGCTGTGCAGCAAACACGCTGTGCCGATAGTACCGCAAGGCGGCAACAGCGGCATGTCAGGCGGCGCGACACCAGATGACAGCGGCAAGGCAATCATCCTTTCGCTGCGGCGGATGAACGCGGTGCGCAGCTTCGACACTGAGACAAAGCAAATTACATGTGAAGCGGGACTGATCCTGCAAACTTTGCATGAAACCGTCGAAGCAGAAGACCTGCGATTTCCTCTGACATTGGGCGGCAAAGGCTCTGCCACGATCGGCGGACTGATCTCCACCAACGCAGGGGGTACGCAGGTGCTGCGCCATGGATCGATGCGCGCGCAGGTACTTGGCATCGAAGCCGTGATGGCAGACGGCTGCGTGTTCGATGCGCTCGTCCCGCTGAAGAAAGACAACCGCGGGTTTGACTTAAAGCAGTTGCTAATCGGTTCGGAGGGGACGCTCGGTATCATCACGGCAGCAACGCTGCGGCTGGTTCCCGCCTTGGCAGAACGCGCGGTATTGTGGGCCGGGCTTGGCGATTTGCGCGATGCGCGTCAGTTGCTGCTCCATGCAGAGCGAACAGCAGGCGGCGCGCTGGAGGGGTTCGAAGTGCTGCCCCACAGGACGCTGGAAGCGGTGCTGGCGTACAATTCGGCGGCGCGGTCCCCGCTGGATGGTCAGCATGAGTGGTATGCTCTCATCGAACTCACAGCAGACCCCGCAAACGCGGCGGCCCTGCCGGACCTTGCGCAAAACCTTCTGGCAGAAGCGTTTTCGGCAGGATTGGTTGAGGACGCGACCATCGCCGCGAACGAGACGCAGGCAGAAAAATTCTGGGCGCTACGCGATGAAATCTCCCTTGCCGAGCGCGCGCTTGGTCCGGCGATGCAGCATGATATTTCCGTGCCGGTGGACAAGATGGCAGACTTTGTGGTGGCGACCGTCCCCAAAGTGGAGGCAAAGTTTCCCGGCACGCGTGCTGTGGCATTCGGCCATCTGGGAGACGGCAATGTGCATTTTCATGTGTTGGCGCCAAATGGATCGCGTCCCGGATCGTGGGAGCTTGAAGAGGGCAAAGCCATCAGCGCCTTCGTCCATGACGAGGTAACGGCATGGGGTGGTTCGATCAGCGCAGAGCATGGCATCGGCCAGATGAAGCGCCATGAATTGGCACGGTTGGCTGACCCGGTGCATTTGGCGATCATGCGCAAGGTAAAGCAGGCGCTTGATCCCCAGGGCCTGCTCAATCCGGGCAAGCTGGTGCCTGACGCAGTTTAGAACACCCCCTTCACCGCAGTGCGGCTTGCATGGGAGCCAAGCACCCATTAAGGCCCGCCCGCATCATTACGGTATCCTTGGCGGCAGCGATTCCTGCGCGAAGGTTGCCAACCGACAATCCTGACCGGAGAGACCACCATGGCCAGCGCGCCCAATCCAACCCTGCCCGTTCTTTACAAGGAACTCGTTCCGCTCAACAGCAACGACCATCTGACGTGGAAGGGCCGGACGACCGACAAGGCGCCGTGGATTGCCAACCAGCACGCCATTCCGCTCACCGTTGAAGAATTTCCGATTGCACAGCGCGATTACCCGATCGTGTTTTCGTCCGGCGATCGTCCCGTCCCGCTGGCGCTGATGGGCCTGAACGAAGGCGTGAACGTATTCTTCAAGGAAGATGGCTCGCCAATCGGCGCGCCTTACGTGCCTGCATATATCCGCCGGTATCCCTTCCTGCTTGCCAAGCTGCAGCAGGATTCGGAAAACCTTTCGCTCTGCTTCGATCCCAGCAGCGGTCTGGTGGGTGATTTCGAAGAAGGCCAGCCGCTTTTCAATGAAGACAAGCAGCCGAGCGAGCATTGCCAGGCACTTCTGCAATTCTGCGAAAAGTTTGAGGAAGCCGGTAACAAGACGCAGCTTTTCATGGATGAACTGACCAAGGCAGACCTGCTTATGGACGGAGAGATTTCCATTCAGCGTCGCGACGCTCCGGAACAGCCGTTCACCTATCGTGGTTTCCGCATGGTCAACCAGGAAAAACTGCGCGAATTGCGCGGGGATCAACTGCGCAAGTGGAATGAAAACGGCCTCTTGCCGCTCATTTTCGGCCACCTGTTTTCGCTCGATCTGATGCGCACGATTTTCGCCAAGCAGACAGAACAGGGCAAGGGCCCGATTGCTGCGGAACTGGCAAATGGTTCGGCGGACGCGCAATTGCCTGAAATGTAAGCGCAAAAAACCTTCAAATTGCTTCGGGGCGCGGCTTGGAAACAGGCCGCGCCCTTTTGCTGACTACTTGAAATTTTTCGGCGACATTCTTAAATTTGAAACGTCCGGTTGCCGCTTCCCTCATGGCGCTGCCGGATTGGCGCACTTCGGTGCGCCACCTCCCTGAACCTTGGCCGCCTCGTGCTTCGTGCACGGGGCGGTTTTTTCATCGGCTGACAGGCATTTAGAGCTATTCAGCTGCTTCGGCGAGCCCGCCCGATGCTCTGGCGACCTCGTCTGCGAGGCGGCGCACAAGCCCTGCGACTATGCGGACGACATCCGGTAACCCTGCGCCCGGTTCCCGCAATTCGCCATCCAGATAGGCTGAACGACAAATCTCCAGCTGCATTGCGCTGATTCCGCGCCCCGGTGCGCCGTGGCGGTCGAGGATGTAGCCGCCAGCGTAGGGGCGGTTGTGCGCGGATGATGCACCCGCCGCATCAAAATGGTCAAACCCCGCCATGACGAACCGGCTTTCGCACGAACCGCCGAACCGGTCCCCGATAATGTAGTCGACTGCGGCATCTTCACCGGTCTTGGGCCCAAGCGGAGGCATGGAATGCAAATCCACCAGAAGCGCAGCGCCCCAGCGGTCGCGCATCGCGTCCAGCGTGCTGGCGATGGCGGCATGATAAGGCTGATGAACACATTCGATCCGCTCGGCCAGATCGCTGCGGGAAATTTGTGCGCTCCACAATTCGCCAAGCCCGGGCAAACGGCGCGGCACAAGCCCCAGTCCGCTCCTTGCGCGCCGCCCGGCAGCATGACGGGGCCGCGTTGCGGCCGTCCTGCCTGCGACCATTTCCCAATCAACGTCATCGGGTGAGCGGTTGAGATCGATCATCGCCCTTGGCGCATGAGCAACCAGCAATGCAGCTCCCGTTTCTCGCGCGACGGCATCACCGACCAGATCGACATAGCGGTCCTCCAGACGCAGCGGAGCGGTGTCTGGGTGGCGCAGCTCGCGAACCAGAGGAAGCGGATAATCCCGCCCAGCATGCGGAACAGAAATCAGGATGGGAATGGGACGGCGACGGCGAAAAGAGAAAGCAGCCTTGCCTTCACCACCGGGAATTATTCCGCCGCCGCGATTGCGCGAATCGCCAGCCGATGTGTCGTAAATCTCCATCGCCCGCGTTGCTGGAGGCGAATGGACTGCGTGTCAAAGCTGATCGAGGATTGAACCAATCGCAGCCGCTCTGTGTCAAAGCTGGGCACTTGAAATCTCTCGCAAGACTTTCTTACAATATGCGCGCTAAGTGCCTCACACACATTACGAACACTACTGAAGAGGACACACCGCATGATCCGGATCCTGCTGGCCGAAGATGACACAGCGATGCGCACCTATCTGAAGCGCGCGCTCGAACAGGCTGGTTATTCGGTAGCCGCAGTGGGGTCGGGAACAGAGGCCATGCCCCTGATGCAGACGGAGATTTTCGATCTGCTGCTGTCCGACATCGTGATGCCGGAAATGGACGGAATTGAGTTGGCCCAGCGCTGCAACGATCTCAGCCCATCTACCAAGGTGATGTTCATTACAGGTTTTGCCGCTGTAGCCTTGCGGGCGAACCGCGAAACACCGCAGGCGAAGATGCTGTCAAAACCGTTCCACCTGAAAGACCTGGTACTGGAAGTGGAACGCATGTTCGAAGATGCAGCGGTGCTTTCGCTCTGAACGTCAAGGTGTGATCGCCTGGCGTCACACGTCAGTCTGAGTTTATGAGGCACTGCACGAAAGCCCCCTTGCAAGCTTGCCAAGGCGGCGCTAGATGGCCCGCCTGCCTTCCAAACGATGGCAGTTCCCGAATGGTGCGGGCGTATAGCTCAGTGGTAGAGCACTATGTTGACATCGTAGGGGTCCCAAGTTCAATCCTTGGTACGCCCACCATTCGAAAGGCTGCTCGATTTGCGGCCCATCCCTGAAAAATTCAAGCGCTGAAGGTCAGTCGCCCTTTGCGGTCAAATGGCCGCGCGATTGCTCTTCGATGCTTTCCAGCTCCGAAATTGTCTGATCGATGGCTTCACGCTGTTGGCGCAATTCTGCCAGCCGGTGCTGCGTCGCATCGAGCATCCGCTGCGCCTGTACCTTCTGGTCCGGGTCCTCATCATATAAAGCCAGAAACTCACCGATCTCGCGAATACTGAAGCCCAGCCGCTTGCCGCGCAGGATCAGAAGCATTCGGCCCATTTCGCGTTTGGAATAGGCGCGCATCGTCCCCACCCGCTGCGGCGAAATCAGTCCCTTATCCTCGTAAAAGCGCAATGTCCGCTGCGTTACGCCAAGTGCTTCGGCGGCCTCGGCGATGCTTTTCAGAGGCTCATCACCCTGCGCCTCGTTCATGGTGGCGATGCTATCCGGCATCTGCGCCTCCTTCTGCTGCCGCCGCCGCTTCGCGCTTGGCCTTTTCCTCTGCAACAAGCTGCTTCTTCTCCAGCTTGCCGACCAATGTTTTCGGCAACTCGTCGCGGAATTCGTAAGCGTCGGGCATTTCGATGGGATTGAGGCGCATCTTCAGGAATGCATCGAGCTGACCTGCGTCCAGTTCCTCGCCTTCATGCAGCGCGATGAACAGCTTTGGCGCTTCGCCGCGGTAATCATCGGGAATGCCGATCGCGACCGCCTCTTTCACAGCCGGATGTTCATAGGCCGCATCCTCGATCATGCGCGGATAGACATTGTATCCGCTGCACAGGATCAAATCCTTGATGCGGTCGACGATGAAGAGGTATCCGTCCTTGTCGAGATAGCCGATGTCGCCGGTGCGAAGCGATTTGCCGAAGAAGCTTTTTTCGGTCGCGTCTGGGCGGTTCCAATACCCTTTCATCACCTGCGGACCCTGCGCGCATATTTCCCCGCGATGGTCAGGCCCGATGCCTTCGATCAATTTGCCTTCCTCATCACGCAATTCGATGATCGTGTGCGGAAATGCTGGCCCGGCAGAATTTTCCTTCACCGGCTGACGGCCAAGCAGAGGGTTACTAGTTATAATGGGAGAGGCTTCCGTTAGCCCGTAGCCTTCCGACACGGGGGAACCGGTGCGCTTCTCGAACTGCAACCGCACATCGAGAGGCAGTGGCGCGCCGCCGGAACAGCTGGTGCGAACCGCGGAAAGATCGGGGACCTTGTCGTCCGGCAGCGATCCCGAGCGCATTATAGATTGTCGGCACGCCAAACAATTGCGTCGGCGGCTTGCGCTTGATGGTCTTCAGCACCTCGTCCATTTCAAATTTGGGCAACAGCACCAGTTCGGCAGCGGTATCGACGCCGAAATTGAGGACGCAGGTGAGCGCAAAGACGTGAAACAAGGGCAATACGCCCAGCGTGCGTTCCTGCATGTCCCGCATTTCGCCGACGTGCAGCATCATCTGCGCGCTGTTGGCGGCGAGGTTTGCATGGGTCAGCATGGCACCCTTTGGCCGCCCGGTCGTTCCTCCTGTATATTGCAGCACCGCCACATCGTGCGGATCCTGCGAAACTGCCACGGGAGAGGCATCATGCGCGGCAAGATCGCGGTAGTCCAGATAGGCAACGCCGCTCTGGCGTTTCGCCAGCGCGGACCGCTTAAGCGTTCGCAGTCCAACGCCTTTCCAGAACGGCAATACGTCGGCCATCGGGCACAGAACGATTCGCTCCAGCGCACCATTGCCAAAGGCCGCCGCCACTTTCCGGTGCAAGATCTCAAGATCGGGAACGGCAACCATTTTTGCGCCCGAATCGGTCACCAGAAATTCGACCTCGCTGTCAGAATAGAGCGGGTTGATGTTCACAACGACCCCGCCGGCACGCAGGACAGCGAAATACATGATGACCGAATAAGGCGTGTTGGGCAGACACAGTCCGAACCGGTCACCCTGCCCCAGGCCCGCCTTCTGGAGGCCGGTCGCAACGCGGTCCACCAGTTCACCGATTTCATCATAGGTCCACTCCCGGCCCAGGAAATCGACGCAAAGGCGTTGCGGAAAATTGGCCACCGCATGGTCCAGCAGTTCGGTCAGAAGACGGGGACGCAACTTGCCGTCCGCATCGAGAATCCTGCTGGTGTCCAGCGGTCGCGAGATTGCCTCGTCAGGGCGCATTTGTATCCTCTCTCTCCCCGGATGGTTTCAGAAACCGCAAGTCGATACGGTCCAAAGCGGGGCTTGATTCCAATTTGCTTAACGTATACGTCAAGCATCAGACTTTATCGTAATCATTCGGCGCAAAAGGTCAATCGCGTCGGAAAAGACCAAAACAGAGGAAAGGCCTAGTCACCATGACTGATGTCGTAATCGCGGGATATGTCCGCTCTCCCTTCCACCCGGCTTATCGCGGCGCGCTCGCGAAGGTTCGACCGGATGATCTCGCTGCAAACACGATTCGCGGCCTCATTGATCGCACCGGCGTGAAGGCGGAAGACATTGAAGATATCGTGATGGGCTGCGCCTTCCCTGAAGGTGAGCAGGGCTTCAACATTGCCCGCCTTGTCGGTCTGCTGGCGGATCTGCCGCTCAGCGTCGGTGGTATCACCATGAACCGCTTCTGCGGTTCTTCGATGAGCAGCATTCATTACGCCGCCGGCCAGATCGCCATGGGCGCAGGCGATGTGTTCATCGCTGCCGGTGTCGAAGGCATGAGCCGGGTTCCGATGACGGGCTTCAACCCGATGCCGAACCCTGCCCTCGCCGCAAAGAGCGCGGCCTACCTCGGCATGGGTGACACGGCGGAGAACGTCGCGAAGAAGTACAGCCTTTCCCGCGCAGAACAGGAAGCCTTTGCGGTCAAGAGCCAGAACAAGGCTGGTGAAGCGATGAAGAATGGTTCGTTTGCTGACGAGATCGTCCCCTACACTCTTCCCGATGGCACTGTTGTCGACACCGACGGCACCCCTCGCCCCGGCACAACGACGGAAGATCTCGCTGGCCTGAAGCTGGCGTTCGACGCCGAGGGCACAGTGACTGCTGGCACATCGTCGCCGCTGACCGATGGCGCGGTTGCCGTGCTGGTATGCAGCGCGGAATACGCCGCTGCGAACGGCCTCACAGTGATGGCCAAGATCAAGAGCATGGCCATTTCCGGCTGCGCGCCGGAAATCATGGGTATTGGCCCTGTCGAAGCCAGCAAGAAGGCGCTGAAGCGCGCAGGCCTGACGATGGACGATATCGACATTGTCGAATTGAACGAAGCTTTCGCCAGCCAGTCCTTGGCCTGTATTGCCGACCTCGGCATTCCGGAAGAGAAGATCAATCTGGACGGCGGCGCGATTGCCATCGGTCACCCGCTGGGTGCGACCGGTGCGCGCATCGTCGGCAAGGCTGCCAGCCTGTTGCAGCGTGAAGGCAAGAAATACTCGCTTTCCACGCAGTGTATCGGCGGCGGACAGGGCATCGCGACGATCCTGGAGAAGGCATAATGCCAGAGAACACTGATCTCAAAACCATCAAGAAGGTCTGCGTCATCGGCGCTGGCACGATGGGTGCCGGTATTGCCGCACAGGTCGCCAATGCGGGCATTCCCGTGCTGCTGCTCGATATACTTCCCAAGGAAGGCGAAAATCGCAACGCGGTAGCCGAAGGCGCCGTTGCCAAGATGCTGAAGACAGAGCCTGCGCCTTTCATGAACAAGCGCGCGGCCAAGCTTGTCGAAACGGGCAATATCGAAGATGATCTTGGCAAGGTTGCCGAGTGTGATTGGGTGGTCGAAGCGATCATCGAACGGCTCGACATCAAGCAGGATCTCTATGCCAAGCTGGAAGAAGTCCGCACGCCGGGCACGGCGGTGTCTTCCAACACCTCCACCATTCCCTTAGCGCAGCTCACCGATGGCCGCTCCGATGCGTTCAAGCAGGATTTCTTGATCACGCACTTCTTCAATCCGCCGCGCTACATGCGCTTGATTGAAATCGTGGCTGGCCCGAACAGCAATGCAGAAACCGTGGCCCGCGTGTCCGACTTCGTTGATCGCAAGCTTGGCAAAAGCGTTGTCGATGCCGAAGATTCCCCCGGCTTCATTGCCAACCGTGTCGGCACTTTCTGGATTCAGCAGTCAGTCAATTCTGCATTCGATCTGGGTGTCACAGTGGAAGAGGCCGACGAGATCGGTGGCCGTCCCATGGGCGTTCCAAAAACCGGTATTTTCGGCCTGATCGATCTGATCGGCATCGATCTGATGCCGCACCTGATGAAGTCGCTCACCAGCACGCTGCCCGCGGATGATCCCTATGTGAAAATCGCACGCAGCGAAAAGCTGATCGAGGACATGATCGAAACCGGCTACACGGGCCGTAAGGGTCTTGGCGGTTTTTACCGGATAAACCGCGAAGGCGGCGGCAAGGTCAAGGAATCCAAAGACCTCAAGAGCGGTGAATACCGCGCTGCTGCCCGCCCGGGCCTTGTCCGCGGTCCTGCTTCGAAGGGTGACCTTGGTGCCTTGATCGAAGCACCCGGCAAGGTCGGCGCTTATGCCTGGGCCGTTCTCGGTCCGACGCTTTCCTATGCTGCCAGCATTGTTCCCGAAGCGACCAAGACCATCGTCGGCGTCGATGATGCGATGAAGCTGGGATACAATTGGAAGATGGGCCCGTTCGAGATGATCGACCGGATCGGCGCTGCAAAACTGGTTGAAAAACTCAAGGCAAGCGACATTCCTGTCCCAGCAATTCTCGAGCAGGTGGGTGAAAAGACTTTCTACCGTATCGAAAACGGCAAACGGCAGTTTTTCGGCACCGACGGCGCCTATCATGACGTCGAGCGCCGCGAAGGCGTGCTGCTGCTGGAAGACATCAAACTGGCTTCCGAGCCGCTGATGAAGAACAGCTCTGCTGCTTTGTGGGATGTGGGTGACGGCGTTGTCGCTCTGGAATTCACTGGCAAGATGAATGCGCTCGACGGTGAGGTTATGAAGCTCATCCAGAAGGCCATTCCGCTCGTGAAGTCGGATTATAAGGCGCTGGTTGTATACAACGAAGGCTCCAACTTCTCTGCCGGTGCAAACCTTGGCCTCGCGTTGTTCGCGCTGAACATTGCAGCGTGGAGCGAAGTCGAGAAGTCGATCCGCGGCGGTCAGGATGCATACAAGGCGCTGAAATATGCGCCCTTCCCCGTCGTCTCCGCTCCGTTCGGCCTCGCGCTGGGCGGCGGCTGCGAAATCCTGCTGAACTCGGACGCCATTCAGGCGCATGCCGAAACCTATACCGGCCTCGTCGAGACCGGCGTTGGTATTATCCCCGGCTGGGGTGGCTGCGGCGAAATGCTCAGCCGGTGGGCAGAAAATCCGCGTCAGCCGAAAGGCCCGATGCCGCCCGTCAGCAAGGTATTCGAAATCGTATCGACAGCCACGGTCGCCAAATCCGCTGCCGAGGCAAAGGAGTACGGCTTCCTTCGTCACACCGATGAAATCACCATGAACCGCGACCGCTTGCTGCATGATGCCAAGCAGCGGGCCTTGTCCATGGTTGACGGCTACGAAGCACCGGAGAAACCGGAGTACCGCCTGCCCGGACCGACCGGCAAGGCCGCGCTCGACCTCGCAGTCGACAGCTTCCACAAGCAAGGCAAAGCAACCGACCACGACGTAACCGTGGCTGGCGAACTTGCGTACGTGCTGACCGGCGGCGATACCGACATTACCGAAACTGTAACCGAGGCCCAGATGCTGAAGCTTGAAGTCGAAGCTTTCATGCGTCTTGCCCGCAATCCGAAGTCGCAGGCCCGCGTCGAGCACATGCTCGAAACTGGCAAGCCGCTCCGCAATTAATCCACGAAAGGACCTGTCCAATGCAAGTCTACGAAGCCCCCATCCGCGACATGCGGTTCACTCTTGAAGAACTCCACACCGATGACGGTTTTGGCGACCTCGAAGGGTTTGAGGATTTCGACGAGGATATGACAGCGGCGATTTTGGAAGAAGCAAACAAACTGTGCCGCGACGTGCTGCTCCCGCTCAACTGGCCGGGTGATCAGCAGGGGTGCCGTATCGAAAACGGCATTGTCCGCACGCCCGATGGCTTCCCCGAAGCGTACAAGCAGTTCTGTGAAGGCGGCTGGGCAGGTCTTGTGGTTCCCCAGAAGTGGGGCGGCCAGGGCGCACCGCATTCACTCGCCAAGATGGTTGAGGAAATGAGCTGTTCCACCAACCTGTCCTTCGGCCTTTATCCGGGCCTGACGGGCGGCGCGATGGTCAGCCTTGAAGCCTATGGCAGCGAAGATCAGAAGAACTTCTACATGCCCAAGATGGCCAATGGCGAATGGTCGGGCACCATGTGCCTTACAGAACCGCATTGCGGTACCGATCTGGGCATGCTCCGCACCAAGGCAGAGCCTCAGGAAGACGGCAGCTATCTTATCACCGGCAACAAGATTTTTATCAGCGCCGGCGACCACGACCTGACCGAGAACATTATCCATCTCGTGCTTGCCCGCCTTCCGGACGCGCCGAAGGGCGTGAAGGGCATCTCCATGTTCCTCGTGCCGAAATATCTGCCAAAGGAAGACGGTTCGCTGGGCGACTTCAACAATATGAAGGCCACCGCGCTCGAACACAAAATGGGCCTGAAGGCTTCGGCAACCTGCCAGATGAGCTTTGACGGTTCCAAGGGCTGGCTGGTCGGGCCCGTCAATCGCGGCCTAGAAGCGATGTTCGCGATGATGAACACCGAACGTGTTGCCGTGGGCATTCAGGGCCTTGGCGTCGGCGAAATCGCCTATCAGTCCGCTGTCTGGTACGCGAAGGACCGTTTGCAGGGCCGCTCGCTTTCGGGCGTGAAGAACCCCGATGGCCCGGCCGATCCGATCATAGTGCATCCCGATGTACGCCGCATGCTGATGACCATGCGCGCTTACAACGAAGGGTGCCGTTCGGTGTCCGCATGGGTTAGCCGCGCGCTCGACGCAGAGCATGCCTCGCCCGAGCCGGAAGCGCGCGCCCGCGCAAAGGATTTCGTCGCGCTGATGACACCGGTCGTGAAGGCGATGTTCACCGATCTGGGTCATGAAAATACGCATATGGCGATCCAGATCCACGGCGGTCACGGCTACATTCAGGAAACCGGGATCGAACAGTTCGCCCGCGATGCGCGGATTGCGCAGATCTACGAAGGCGCGAACGGTATTCAGGCGCTGGACCTTGTGGGCCGGAAACTGCCTGACCGTATGGGCCGAAACCTGCGCTCCTTCTTCCACCCTGTCTCGCAGTTTGTTGAAGACAATGCGAATGATGAAAACATCGGCAAGCTGGTGGCATCGTTGCAGCAAAGCTTCGGCGCGCTGCAGCTTTCCACCGGGCACATTGCGCAAAAGGGCATGAAGGACCCTGAAGAAGCGGCGGCTGCTGCCTATGACTATATGCGCCTGCTCGGCTTCGTGGCCATGGGCTACTGCTTCGCCAAGGCGGCCAAGGTCGCGCATCAGAAGCTGGCTGAGGGCGCGGAGGACGAGCAGTTCTACAAGTCCAAGATCATCACCGCGCAGTTCTTCTTTGATCGCCTCCTGCCGCCCGCAACGGCGCAGTTCATGGCGATCAAGAGCGGCAAGGCGAGCATGATGGACATGCCGGCAGAAGCATTTTGACAGTCGATGACTTCAAGGCGCGCCTAAAGGTTCCGGCCATTGCCGCGCCGATGTTTCTCGTTTCAGGCCCGGATCTTGTGGTGGAAACCTGCAAGGCCGGGCTGTGCGGCACCTTTCCGGCCCTCAACCAGCGCACGAGCGAGGGTTTTGAGGATTGGCTGAAGGAAATTCAGGACCGGCTCGGACCGGATGATGCGCCGTACGGTGTAAACCTGATCGTCCACCAGTCGAACCCGCGAGTGCAGGCCGATCTGGAATTGTGCGTGAAGTACAAGGTTCCGTTGATAATAACATCGCTTGGCGCTGTGCCTGATCTGGTGAACGCAGTGCATTCCTACGGCGGGCTGGTGTTCCACGATGTCATCAAGCGCCGCCATGCCGAAAAGGCTGTGGAGGCTGGTGTCGACGGAATCATCGCAGTGGCGGCTGGTGCTGGCGGCCACGCAGGAACCTACAGCCCATTTGCGCTCGTTTCCGAAATTCGCGATTTCTACGATGGCGCAATTATCCTTTCCGGCAGCATGAGCCATGGCGGCCATATCCTTGCCGCAGAGGCGATGGGAGCTGATTTCGGCTATTTCGGCAGCCACTTTATTGCGGCTGCGGAGAGCATGGCTCCCGATGGTCAGAAGGACATGATGATTGAAGCCACCGCCAAGGACATAACATATACGGACAAGGTGACTGGCGTGGGCGCGAATTTCCTCACGCCAAGCCTTGATGCGGCAACTTTGCATGACGCTCCGGGCGAAATGTCATTGAACGAAGAGGCGAAGGCTTGGAAAACGATCTGGTCGGCTGGCCACGGTGTCGGTGCGGTGCATGATGTGCGCCCTGCCCGCGAATTGTGCGAACAGCTGATTGCCGAATACCGCGCAGCAAAAGCGAAAATCTGCGATTAAGCGGCACGAAAGCGGCGAGCGCTCATTAAGGTAATGATGAGTAGCAAGCTGCAACCAATTGTCCCGCGTATAAACGCCATCGCAACCGCTGTGCCGGATTGCGATGTACACGCTCGCTATACTGAATGGGCCGAAAGCCAGCTTGCCCCGCGGCAGGCTGCTATTTTCGAGCGCATGGTCGCGCGCGGAGGGATTGATCATCGTTTTTCGATCCTTACCGGAAAAGACGCGGCGATGGATTTTGGCAGCTTTTACATGAGCGGCTCCGCGCCTGGGACGGCGCAGCGGATGCAGCGTTATGCAGAGGCCGCACCCGATCTTGCGCTCAAGGCGATTTCGGCCCTGCCTTCTACGCAAGGCGTGACGCATCTCGTCATCGCCAGTTGTACCGGCTTCATGGCCCCCGGCCTCGATCAAGTCATCGCGCGCCGCCTAGGCCTTGATGCCAATGTCGAGCGGGTGAGCATCGGCTTTATGGGCTGCTACGCCGGCGTCACACTGCTACGCACCGCCGGCACATATCATTCGCTCCCAACCTGATGCCAAAGTCCTGGCCGTCTCGGTAGAGCTTTGCTCATTGCATTTGCAGGAAACCGACAATCTCGAAAGTTTGCTCGCCATGGGCCAGTTCGCCGATGGAGCAGCCGCCGTTCTAGTCAGCGCGCACGGCGATGGTCTTGGCCTTGGCGATGGCATTTCTGCAACGCTGGAGGACAGCGATGATCTGATCACCTGGACGGTGGGCGATACTGGCTTTGCCATGCATCTTGTCCGGTGCAGTCCCCGGTAGGCTGGCAGAGGCGCTGGATGATCCGCAACTGCAGGCGACAATCGAAGGCGACGTTAAGCCGGAGGCCTGGGCCATCCATCCTGGCGGACGGTCTGTGCTCGATGCAGCAGAGCGCGGGCTGAAGCCTGCCAAAGAATGCCCTAAACGCATCGCGTGCAGTGTTGAGCGAATTCGGCAACATGTCATCGGCGACCGTGCTGTTCGTGCTCCAGAGATTGATGGCCGCCAAGCCGCGAAACGGCATCGCTCTGGCCTTCGGACCGGGCCTCGCCATGGAAGGCCTTCGATTTGGCTGGGAGGATGGTGATGCTTGAAGAACGCCTTCAATCCGAAGAGCTGATGGACGATCCGGCGCTGCCGGAGCCGATTTACCGCGAAGTTCTCGCCGATCTGTCAAAGGTCAACCGCGTCACTCTCGCCTATCGCCCCACTCTGAAGTTCCTCGAGAACTGCCCTGGCTGGCCGCAAAAGTTTCAAATTGCTCGATGTCGGTTTTGGCCAAGGCGATATGCTGCGCGAAATCGCGGAGTGGGCCGAAGCGCGCGGGATAAAGGCGACCTTGGTTGGCGTTGACCTCAATCCGCGTAGTGAAGCCGCAGCTCGCCTTGCTACTCCTGCAACACTGCCAATCACATATCGCACCGGCGATTATGCTGATCTTATCGGTGATCGCTGGGACTTTGTGATTTCGAGCCTTGTCGCCCATCACATGACGCGGGAAGAACTGGTGCTGTTCCTGCGCTTCATGGAAAGCGAGGCCAAAATTGGCTGGTTCGTCAACGACCTTCACCGTCATGGCTTGAGCTACCTAGGCTATCCAGTGCTCGCCAAATTGGCGCGGTGGCATGACATTGTCCAGCAAGACGGGCAAACCTCTATTGCCCGGTCTTACCGGGCAGAGGAATGGCAGGTCATTCTCGCCGAGGCGGGAGTGACCGGCGCCCGTATCCAACGCTTTTTCCCGTTTCGCCTGTGCGTATCTCAGACCCGCTAGACCTGCCCATCGTCGGCGCAGGTCCGGCAGGCTGCGCGGTGGCGATTTCGTTGGCGCGCCTTGATGCACATCCCCTGCTGATCGACCGGGACGAAGAGGTCGGGGACCCTCTGTGTGGAGGCTTTCTAAGCTGGCGCACCGCAGAGCAATTGCAGTCACTCGGGATCGAACCCGCCGCCATTGGCGCGCACCGCGTGACCAAGCTGCGCCTGTTCGATGGAAATCGCGAAGCCGAACTTGATCTCCCCCACCCAGCATGGGGCCTTTCGCGCCATGCAATGGATACGGCAATGCGGGCGAAGGCATTGGCAGAAGGCGCGCGCATTGCGTTCGACACGGTTCGCGAAGTCCGGCCCGGAGTTGTTGTCGGTAAAACGCACGAGTGGAGTTCGCGCGATATCTTCCTCGCCAGCGGCAAGCATGACATCCGCGGCCGATCCCGCCCGCGCAGCCGCAAGGACACCGCGCTGGGCCTTAGGTTACGCCTGCCGCCGACGCCCACCCGGCATCGCTTGCTGGAAAAGGCGATTGAATTGCACCTTTTTCCGGGTGGATATGCAGGCATCGTGCTGCAAGAAGGCGGTTCGGCAAATATCTGTCTGGCCCTTCGAAAAAGTGCACTTCGCGATGCGAACAGCTCGCCGGAAATGCTCTTTTCGCAAGTCGCAGACAGCAATCCTGCCTTTGCGGCCCGGCTGGGTGACGGCTGGCGCGAAGGCCGCTTCGATACAATCGGTGCAGTTCCGTACGGATACATCGCCGACAGGACTGAGGCGGGTATCTGGCGGCTTGGCGATCAGGCTGCCGTCATTCCCTCGCTTGCAGGAGAAGGTATTTCCATCGCGCTGGCGAGCGGCATTATGGCTGCCGACTATTGGCATGAAGCAGCCGGCTCCTCTAGCTTCCAGTACGACTTTGCGAAAAAGGCGCGCAAACCGGTTCGCCTGGCTTCCGTGGCATGGCACCTCGCTGAAACACGGCTTGGCGCGCGCGCGGCCGTTGCTTTGGCCGGAATCGCCCCCTCTTTGATCGCCAGTTTTGCCGACCTCGCGCGCATTGAAGCTGCGCCCTCCCTTGCGCCGCGATAAGGCTCTGCTAGGACGCGGTCAAACCGCATCCAATCAGATAGAAGGCAGGTAGGCCCAACATGGCGAAAATTCAGGTCAAGAACCCCGTTGTCGAGCTCGACGGCGATGAAATGACAAAGATCATCTGGCAGTGGATCCGCGAACGGCTGATCCTGCCTTATCTCGATATCGACCTGAAGTATTACGACCTCTCCATCGAAAAGCGTGACGAGACGGACGATCAGATCACGATCGATGCTGCCAATGCGATCAAGGAACACGGCGTTGGCGTGAAATGTGCCACGATCACTCCAGACGAAGCCCGCGTCGAAGAATTTGGCCTCAAGAAAATGTGGCGGTCGCCCAACGGCACGATCCGTAACATCCTTGGCGGCGTGGTTTTCCGTGAGCCCATCGTGATCGACAATGTGCCGCGCCTTGTGCCGGGCTGGACCGATCCCATCGTAGTTGGCCGCCATGCATTTGGCGACCAGTACCGCGCCACCGACACGCTAATCCCCGGTGCGGGGAAGCTGCGCCTCGTCTTCGAAGGCGCAGACGGCAAGAACATCGACCTCGACGTGTTCGAATTCGAACAGCCCGGCGTCGCCATGGCGATGTACAATCTGGACGAGTCCATCCGCGATTTCGCCCGCGCCAGCTTCAATTACGGCCTCGACCGCGGTTGGCCGGTATACCTCTCCACCAAGAACACCATCCTCAAGAAATACGATGGCCGCTTCAAAGACCTGTTCCAGGAAATCTTCGACACCGAAGGCTTCAAGGAAAAGTTCGAAGAAGCCAACATCACTTACGAACACCGCCTGATCGACGACATGGTCGCGGCTGCTCTCAAATGGAGCGGCAAGTTCGTCTGGGCCTGCAAGAACTACGATGGCGACGTGCAGTCCGATATCGTGGCGCAGGGCTTCGGCTCGCTCGGCCTGATGACGTCGGTTCTGATGACGCCCGATGGCAATACTGTCGAAGCAGAAGCCGCACACGGCACTGTCACCCGTCACTACCGCCAGCATGAGCAGGGCAAAGCGACTTCGACCAACCCCATCGCCAGCATCTTCGCTTGGACGCGCGGCCTGATGTATCGTGGCCGCTTCGACAACACGCCTGATGTGGTGGCCTTCGCCGAAACGCTTGAGCGGGTCTGCATCGAGTGCGTCGAGCAGGGCAAGATGACGAAGGATCTCGCGCTCCTGATCGGCCCGAGCCAAAGCTGGATGACCACCGAACAGTTCTTCGAAGCCATCGTTGAAGGCCTTGAAGTCGAAATGAAAAAGCAGGGTCTGGCTTGAGGGTTCCCTCAATCCGCAAATCCTAGTGAAACGAGGCAATCCGGCGCGTCTGGCGCTGGGTTGCCTCTTCGCTTCTAGAACCGTTCAATCAGGAAAATGGCCGTCAGTTATGAGCAGCAAAGCCCGCCTTGAAGTCCGTCAGGCTGAAACCGGCGATATTCGACGCATCGCTGCGCTGGCGAAGCGCGTCTATGATGATTTTGCGCCTTACACTCAGGGCGAAATCCGCGGGCAATTGAACAATTACCCGCAAGGCTGCTTCGTCGCAATTCTGGATGACAAGCTGGTCGGTTATTGCGCCACCATGCGGATTGGCGGTGACAAGGCACTGCGCCCCCACACATGGGACGAAATCACCGGCAATGGCTATGGCAGCCGCCACGATCCCAATGGCGATTGGCTGTATGGCTATGAAATGGTCGTCGATCCCAAGGTGCGCGGCACGCGCATTGGCCGGCGGCTGTATGAAGAGCGGCGCTCTTTGGCGGAACAGCTGGAACTGAAAGGCATCGCGTTTGGCGGGCGTATGCCGAACCTCAAGAAATCATGGCGCCGCGTGGACAACCCTGCTGATTATCTTGAAAAGGTAATCGCAGGCAAAATCCATGATCCTGTCCTGCGCTTCCAGCTCGCCAACGGCTTTGAGCCGATCGGTGTTCTGGCAAAATATCTGCCCGAAGACAGGATGAGCCGGGGCAACGCCGTCCACATGGTCTGGCGAAATCCGTGGGTTGATCAGGAAGCCAGCCCGCAGGCACGCGTACCGCGCGGTGTCGAGAACGTTCGCGTCGCCACCTGCCAATTGCAGGCGCGCGCGGTAAAAGACTTCGACGAATTCATCGGCCAGGTCCGCTATTTCGTCGATGTTGCAGCGGATTATGAAGCCGACTTCATTCTATTCCCAGAACTCTTCACGCTGATGCTGCTGAGTGCTGAAGAAGAAGAGCTCTCACCGCTGGAAAGCATTGAGCGTCTGTCCGAATACACGCCGCGTATCCGCGATGCGCTGAGCGAGATGGCGCTGAAGTTCAACATCAACATCATCGGCGGATCGCACCCGACCCGTATGGAAGACGGTGACATCCATAATGTCGCGATGGTGTGCCTGCGTGATGGTTCAATCCACGAACAGGAGAAGATCCATCCCACGCCCAACGAGGCCTATTGGTGGAACATTCGCGGCGGTGATGCAGTTGACGTGATCCAGACGGATTGCGGGCCAATCGGCGTGCTGATCTGTTACGACTCCGAATTTCCGGAACTCGCTCGCAGGCTCGCCGATGAAGGCGCTCGGATCATCTTCGTCCCGTTCTGCACAGACAGCCGGCAAGGTTACATGCGCGTCCGGTACTGCGCGGCGGCGCGGGCGATTGAAAACCAATGTTATGTCGTGATGAGCGGCAATGTCGGCAATCTGCCCAATGTTGCAAACATGGATATCCAATATGCGCAAAGCTGCATCTTAACGCCGTGCGACTTCCCCTTCGCGCGCGACGGGATAGCAGCGGAAGCTACCGAGAATGTCGAGACTCTGACGATCAGTGATGTGAACCTGGCTGATCTGGCATGGGCCAGGGCCGAAGGCACGGTTCGCAATCTGGCGGACCGCCGGTTCGATCTATACCGGATAGAGTGGGATCGCCGAGAGGGCGCTACGCAGTCAGAGCCAAGCGGCCCTCCCCCTACCCGCCAGCACGGACCGGGTGGCGGCTAGGCAGCTTTGTTAGCCCGCAAATTACTTGCGAGCAGCAATATCGAAAAGCTTTTGAGCCGCGAGCACAGCGGCGGGCGCATTTGACGCTGTAGCGTCAGCCCCAACCTCCGTCGCCAATGCTGGATTGGCCGTGAAAATCGGGCCGCCGACCATTATGCCGATATCGCGGTTATTGGACTGTCGGCGTATATCGACGATTATTGATTTTAGTCCATCAAGCTGCAGATCCGAACCTGCGGTCAGACCGATAACTGCAAACCAGGTGTTTTTCACCGCACGCGCAATGTCAGCCGCTTCGCCTGAATACTCGGTCGCGACTTGCCAACCCCCAGCGGCCAGTAATTTTTCGATCATGGAAGCGCCAAGCACATGATGATTGCCCGGTGCAGTGGCCATCAGAACCTGGCGGCGCGTCCCGAATTCCGGGAGCGCGTAAGTTTCATTGAAAATGGAAAGCAGCGTTTGAAGGCGCGCAACACCAAACGTGACATCAATGAAATCGCATTCGTCATTTTCCCACATGGTGCCAAGGCAGCGCGCTGTAGGCTCAAGCAACTCGACATAGAGCGCTTCCATCGAAAGACCCCGGTCACGCATGACTGTGACGTAATCCGCTGCGGTGTCCAGATCTTCACCCAGAACGATATGGGCAAGCTCATCAATCTCCGCGCCATTTGGCCGTAACGACCTGATCACATCATCAATCGGCGGCAGCATCTGGAAGGACCACGGTGTGAAGGCGCAGCAGCCGCGGAATTATCTCGCCGGACACAATCCGAACAAGGCTTCCCCTACGATCAGCAGCGTCGGGCCGCTCATATATTTCAGGAGCGACGAAACACTTTTCGAAACCGCGCAGGTCTCTTTGACCCACAACGGGTTGAGTTGTCGTGTTTAACGAATGGCCCATCCAGCACCTCTGATCGCCCGGCTTTTTGCCGGGTCAACAGCATACGAGCAGATCAGCAGGCGTGAGTCGATAGCCAGATAATGATAAGTATTCGGCTAGTCCGGAAATCCTTTGGAAGGCGGCATTCAGCATAGACCAAAGCATGTATTCGCGTTTGCGATGTCAGGTGGATCGTACTGGTCAAACGGTAGAGTGAACCGCACAATTCCATTTATCGAGTCGGACCAGCTTCCACTTTGCGTGCCGTCGCCAAGCTCACAAGCCAGATCGCCAGCCACGCAGCGATAAAGCCCGGAATGATCTCATAAACGCCCGGCCCACCCATGAACTCGCCATTCCAGCCGAGTGCAATCCAAGCCATGACCGTGGCAGCGCCGACGACTAGTCCTGACACGGCGCCGGCGCCGGTCATGCGGCTCCATGTGAGCGACAGGATGATCAGTGGCCCGAAAGCGGCGCCAAAGCCCGCCCATGCATTGGCCACGAGTGACAGAACACCGCTATCCGGATCGCTCGCGATCACAATGGCTGCCAGAGCGACCAGCGCGACACAAATGCGGCCGACATTGACCATTTCCCGCTCGCTTGCATTTTTCTTCAGGAACAGGCGGTAAAAATCCTCGGTCAAGGAACTGGAACTGACAAGCAGTTGCGAACTGATTGTGCTCATGATCGCTGCGAGCAGTGCTGCCAGCAGGAAACCGGTCACGAACGGATGGAAGAGCGTATTCGCCAGCAAGATGAAGATTGTCTCCGGATCTTCCAGCGTCAGCCCGTTCATTTCAACGTGCGCCCGGCCTACGATACCGACGCCCAGCGCGCCGACCAAGGCGACAAACATCCAGCTCAGCCCGATCGCTCTCGCTGCCGGGATACCGCCATCACGCACCGCCATGAAGCGCACGATTATATGCGGCTGTCCGAAATATCCGAGCCCCCAAGCCACAGCAGACAGGAAACCCACCACGGTCAGTCCGCCAAACCAGCTTAAATAATCGGGGCCGACCCCCTCCAGCGCTGCGCCTGTGTCGGTCCAGCCATCGCCAAACAGCACTACCAGCGGCATTATCACCAGCGCAGTCACCATGATGCACCCCTGGACGAAATCCGTCAGGCTCACGGCCAGGAAGCCGCCCACCATCGTATATGCCAATACGACCACGGCAGTGATGATGACGCCCGCCATATAGGGCGACAGGCCCATGCACCTGCCCGTCGATAAAAGTGCTTTCGAACAGCTTGCCGCCGCCGACCAGCCCTGCTGCCGAATAAACCGCAAAGAACACGACAATGATGATCGCGGACACGACGCGCAGCGCCACTGCTTTATCCGGGAAACGGTTGGCGAGAAATTGCGGGATGGTCAGCGCGTTGCCGTATTCTACCGTTTGCTTACGAAGTCGCGGCGCGACGACCCACCAGTTGATCACCGCCCCTACGAAAAGGCCGATCCCGATCCATGCTTCTACCAGCCCAGAAGCATAAAGCGCTCCCGGTAATCCCAGAAGCAGCCAGCCTGACATATCGGAAGCCCCGGCAGAAAGCGCAGCGACTGCCGGATGCAAATTCCGCCCACCAAGCAGATATCCTTCACTATCGGCGGTCGAACGCTTCCACGCGAACAGGCCAATGGCGAGCATGAGGATGAAATAGGCGGCGAGTGCGATCAAGGTGGCTGTCTGCATAGGTGCTTGCATAGCGAACCTGCTTGCTGTGTCACGCCGTGTGGAAAAGTTCGCATAGGGTTTGCGTCGCAGACTTCGTGTCTTCTCGTTACGAAGCCTTGGCAAAACCTCGCCCGATAACCTCGCGTTGCCCATTTACGTGCGCAGGACGGCATCCGGGCTATTTCGCAGTTGCAGCGAACTGCAAGCCTCTGTCATAGACACCCTCATGCACCACGCTGAAATCTCCCCATTGATGAAAGACGCGCTGGTTATCCTGGGCGCGACCGGCATCATCATCCCGCTTTTTGCCCGTTTCCGAGTGACCCCGATTATCGGCTTCATCCTGGTGGGGTTGCTCGTCGGACCCTATGGCCTTGGCCGGATGGTGTTCGAATACGAATGGCTCAGCCATGTCACGATCACCGATCCAGAACGGTTGGAGCCGTTCGCCGAGTTTGGCATTATCCTGCTGCTGTTCACCATCGGTCTGGAGCTCAGCTTCAACCGCCTGTGGCAATTGCGCAAACTGGTTTTCGGCCTTGGCGCGCTTGAACTGCTGGTAATCGGCGCTCTTCTGGCAGCAGTGCTTTCCATGATGGGGCAATACTGGACCGGCGCAATCGCGCTTGGTCTTGCGCTTGCCTTCTCCTCAACCGCGCTGGTGCTGCCGATTTCAGGTACCAACACGCCTGTCGGGCGCGCGGCACTTTCGATGCTGCTGTTCGAAGATATCATGATTGTGCCGATCATCTTTCTTCTTGGCGCCCTTGCCCCGAATATGAGCGGCGATGGCCTGGGCAATCTGTGGACCACACTGTGGCAGGGCGGATTAGTGATCGCAGCGTTGATGATCGGCGGAAGGTTCCTGCTGCCGCGACTATTTGCGCAGGCCGCTCGCACCAAAAGCCCGGAACTGTTCCTTGCCGCCAGTATGCTGGTCGTGATCGGGGCCAGCCTCGTGACTGCATTTGTGGGCCTCTCGCCCATCGTGGGCGCATTGCTGGCCGGACTGCTTATCGCGGAAACGGAATACCACACCGAAGTCGAAGGCATTATGGAGCCGTTCAAGGGCCTCGCTCTCGGTATATTCCTGATCACCATCGGAATGGGGATCGATCTGGAGACAATCTGGGACAATCTGGCGATGATCGCCACCGCAGTAATCGGTGTTCTGTTGCTGAAGGCCCTCGTCACGGGCGTTTTGCTGCGCCTGATGGGCGCTCGCAGCGCAACTGCGACGGAAACGGGTATTCTGATGGCGAGCCCATCCGAAACGTCGCTGATCGTCCTCGCTGCCGCATCCAGTGCCATGCTGATCCAGCCTGGCACCGCGCAATTTTGGCAGATCGTGACTGCGATCGGCCTTACCGTTACTCCGCTTCTCGCAATGCTGGGCAAGCAGCTCGCACGTTCGGTAGATGCGGCGCCGACGCTGGAGCATTTGGAGGGCGACGCTGACACGCCGCGGGTCATCATTGTGGGCTTCGGACGCGTTGGCAAATTGATCGCGCAAATGCTTCAGCGCCACAGCCAGCCTTATGTGGCCATCGATTCCAATCCCGATTTGATCGAAGAGGCGCGGCGCGAGGGATACTATGCCGTGTTCGGCAATGCTTTGCGAGAGGATGCGCTCGACAAGCTGGGCATCGACCGCGCAACGGCTGTCATCCTGACAATGGACGAACATATCCTGGCCCAGCGCATGGTGAAAAAACTGCGCGCTGCACATCCTCATCTGCCAATCATTGCCCGCGCGCGCGACAGCTTCCACGCAGCCGAACTATACCGCAGCGGTGCCAGCACAGCGGTGCCCGAAACCCTGGAAAGCTCGCTCCAATTGTCCGAAGCAGTGCTGGTCGATATCGGCGTACCAATGGGACCCGTCATCGCCTCCATTCACGAAAAGCGCGACGAATACCGCGAGAAAATCCAGAAAGAAGGTGCGTTGGAACACAAGCCGAAGTTACGCACAAGCACGGTAGAGAGCTGAACTTTCTCGGACATTTCCCTAATCCCGCGCGTTGCCAAGGTGAAGGAGAATTGAAATGTCCAAGAAAGTCGATCCTACAAAGCCGCAATCGAACGAAGAAAAGTTCAAGCCTGCCAATGTTGCCGACGGCAGCCCGGGGCAAGGACGCCAAGAGCGTAACATGAAAGACGTATCGCGTGGCAGCGAGGGTGATCGCCGTGGTTCGTCCCAAAACCGCGTCGGCTAAATCAACCGACCACCAGTTTGGCTATAATCGGGACGCGCTCTTCAGGCATCCACGCCTGCGAGCGCGTCCTTTATTGCAGCGATGGCTGCATCGGCTTTGTCGCCGTCCGGACCGCCGCCCTGGGCCATGTCAGGGCGGCCTCCACCACCCTTCCCGCCAACTGCAGCAACACCCGCGCGGACGAACTCGACCGCGCTATAGTTGCCGGTCAAATCGTCCGTAACAGCGACCGCCACTGCGGCCTTGCCATCATTCACCGCGACAATTGCCGCGATGCCTGAACGCATACGCTTCTTCGTTTCGTCCAATAGGCCGCGCAGCTCTTTCGGGTCCATCCCTTCGAGCACCTGGCCAGAAAAGGCTACTCCGCCGATTTGCTCGTCGGCTACCGGGGCGGCGCCTGCGCTGTTACCGCCACCAAGTGCGAGCTGCTTCCTGGCCTCGGCGAGTTCCTTTTCAAGACGTTTGCGTTCATCCATCAAGGCAGCGACCCGCTCTTCCACCTCGTCAGGCGAGGTTTTCAAACTCGCCGCGACCGATTTCAGGGACTCTTCGCGGCCAACGACCCATTGGCGTGCCGCTTCGCCGGTCAGGGCTTCGATCCGCCGCACGCCGGATGAAACCGCGCTTTCGCCGATAATCCTGAACAGGCCGATATCGCCGGTCGCGTTGACATGAGTGCCGCCGCATAGTTCGACCGAATAGTTGCGGCCCGAACCCTGATGGTCTGGCCTGCCGATTGAAAGCACACGCACCTCGTCGCCGTATTTCTCGCCGAACAACGCCATCGCCCCAGCTTCGATGGCTTCATCCGGGCTCATCAGACCTGTAACGACCTTTTCATTGGCCCGGATCTCGGCATTCACTTCTGCTTCGATCGCCTCCAGCTCCGACAGCGACAGGGGCTTCGGATGGGAGAAATCGAAACGTAGACGCTCTTTCGCAACCAAAGATCCCTTTTGCGTCACGTGATCACCGAGATGATTGCGCAGCGCCGCATGCAGAAGGTGGGTTGCGGAATGGTTGGCACGGATCGCATCACGCCGGACAGCATCGATGGCCAAGTGCACCGTGTCGCCAACCGCGATCCGCCCTGCTTTTATTGTGCCGCGATGCGCATGCAGCCTACCCAGTGGCTTGGAGGTATCGGTGACCGCAATTTCCAGCCGGTGATCGCCAGATATCGTGCCGCTGTCGCCCATCTGGCCGCCGCTTTCACCGTAGAAAGGGGTCTGATTGGTGACGATCATCAGTTCTTGCCCGCTATCTGCGGACTGAACTTCATTACCGTCGACTACGAGAGCCACGACCCGCCCTTCGCCTTCGGTGGCGGTGTATCCTGTGAATTCGGTTGCGCCTTCACGTTCGGCAATGTCGAACCAGACTTCGTCATCAGCGGCCGCGCCCGAACCCTTCCAGGCGGCGCGCGCCGCGGCCTTTTGTTGTTCCATCGCAGCATCGAAGCCGGCGCGGTCGACTCCAATTCCGCGGTTGCGCAGCGCGTCTTCGGTCAGATCGTAGGGAAAGCCGAAGGTATCATAGAGCTTGAATGCAGTCTCGCCGGCCAGACGATCACCTTCAGCCAGTTCGCTGCTTTCTTCATCGAGGAGGCGCAAACCTTTCTCAAGCGTCTGACGAAACCTTGTTTCTTCGCGCTCCAGCACTTCGGTGATCAATGACTGGGCGCGCGGCAGATCGGGATAGGCCTGACCCATTTCGCTGACCAAAGTCGGGACCAGACGGTGCATCAGGGGCTTGTCCGCACCCAGCAAATGCGCGTGACGCATGGCGCGGCGCATGATCCGCCGCAGCACATATCCGCGCCCTTCATTCGAAGGGAGAACGCCATCGGCGATAAGGAAACTGGTCGAGCGAAGATGGTCTGCGATAATGCGGTGGCTGGGCAGGCTGACCTCATCAATCTTGGATTTCACCAGTTCTTCGCTGGCATCAACGATCGTGCGGAAGGTGTCCGTTTCGAAAACATTGTGAACGCCTTGCATGACAGTCGCCATGCGCTCCAGGCCCATCCCAGTGTCGATGCTGGGCCGCGGCAGATCACCAATGATTGTGTCAGCCTGCTGGAGATGCTGCATGAAGACGAGGTTCCAGATCTCGACGAAACGGTCGCCGTCCTCTTCCGGCGAGCCGGGCGGTCCGCCGGCCACATCCGGGCCATGATCCCAGAAGATTTCCGAGCACGGTCCACAAGGGCCATCCGCGCCCATGGCCCAGAAATTGTCCTTGGTCGCGATGCGGATAATGCGTTCTTCGGGCAGGCCGGCAATCTTGCGCCACAGATCAAATGCCTCGTCATCCGTGTGATACACAGTGACGCTGAGCCGGTCCTTGGAAAGCCCCAGTTCTTTCGTGACCATGCCCCAGGCAAGTTCAATCGCGCGTTCCTTGAAATAGTCGCCGAAGCTGAAGTTGCCGAGCATTTCAAAGAACGTCAGATGCCGCGCGGTGTAACCAACATTGTCGAGATCATTGTGTTTGCCCCCGGCGCGCACGCATTTCTGGCTGCTGGTCGCACGCGGAGCTGGCGGCGTCTCCACACCGGTGAAGATGTTCTTGAACGGGACCATACCTGCATTGACGAACATCAACGAAGGGTCGTTGTGGGGTACGAGCGGCGCCGATGGCACCACCTGATGATCGGCAGCAGCGAAATAATCGAGGAAAGCGCGGCGAAGGTCGTTGGTTGAATGCATGCAATGCGAATTAGTCGCTGTGATGGGCCGCGACAAGCGCAATGCTTTGCTAACTGTGACCGGCGTTGCCGATCGGCACTTAAACCTTGCGCGCAGTTACAATCCAGGCGGCGGCAGCAAGCGCAACGATATTGCCATGACAATTGCGTTCGGCCAGTGTCCGGATGCGGTCGATAAACCGATCTTTTGTAGCAGTATCAAATTCCGCCATCATCCGCGCAGCAGGTCCGATGCGGCTGAAATAGGTTATCGCCTCCTCGACAGCGTGCTCTCCAGACCCCGCAATCATCGGGAAATCGAAAGCCGTGAGCTGGACCTGGCTCCAGCCTGACTGCGTGAGGATGGATTCAACCATTGCCGGGTCAGCAAAGGCAAAGGGGCCGGGTGCCTCGGGATCGGCATTAATCGGAGCATCGGGCAGCAACCGGAGAATTTCCGTGAAGAACGGATTTTCCGCCTGAGCTCGAAAGCAGGAGAACAGTAGCCCCGCGCCATCCGCAGCCTGCCTCAAAAGATTGGCGAACGCTGCGACGGGATCATCGAAGAACATCACCCCGTGGCGAGAAACGCAAAAATCCGGTTGAGCATCCGGCGCGCTTTGCCAGCTTGCTGCATCTGCCCATTCAAAGGACACATTCGCACGGTGCGCGCCGCGCTCTTTCGCAACTTCAATAAGACTGGGTGAGACATCCACACCAATAACGGAGACAGCCGGCCGCCCACGTGCAATTGCGAGCGAAAGTTCTCCGCCGCCGCACCCGATGTCCAGCACACGGTCAAATGCAAAACCGCGCGTTGCGGAGAGCAGCCGTTCTGTCAATTGACTGAAGCTGCGATCCGTGCGGCGCCATTCCCGCGCCCACGTGTCACCTGTCTTGCCTTGCCATTCGGTATTGTCGGCCACGCCTTTGCCCCCTCGCAATGTGCTGCACCGGCTTTAGTAAGGCAAAGTTATAGCTAAGTAAAAATGCGAAGAAGCCGGCGGTGGCAGATGTGTTGCATCTGACTTCGCCGGCTCCGGTTTCGCAAGAGGTAGGGCAGATTGATCACTGCCGAGGGGAAAGTATCCCCGCCACCGTCTTCTTGAGGATCAGTCTTCGGGCTCCGCGTCCGTGCCTTTCATCATCTCCTCGGCGACCTCGTCGGTTTTGCTGCGAATGGCAGCCTCCAACTTGGCGCAAACTTCTGGGTTTTCCTTCAGGAATGTCTTGGCGTTTTCACGGCCTTGGCCGATCCGGATACTGTCATAGCTGAACCATGAGCCGGACTTCTCAACCAGATCGGCCTTCACGCCAAGATCAAGAATTTCACCGATCTTCGAAATGCCTTCGCCATACATGATATCAAATTCGACCTGCTTGAATGGCGGGGCGACCTTGTTCTTCACCACTTTGACGCGGGTCGAGTTGCCGATCACTTCATCGCGGTCCTTGATCGCGCCGGTGCGGCGGATATCGAGGCGGACAGAAGCGTAGAATTTCAGCGCATTACCGCCGGTGGTCACTTCCGGGTTGCCGTACATCACGCCAATTTTCATGCGCAGCTGGTTGATGAAGATCACCATGCACTTGGAGCGGTTGATCGACCCTGTCAGCTTGCGCAGGGACTGGCTCATCAAACGGGCCTGCAGGCCGACGTGACTGTCGCCCATCTCGCCTTCGATTTCTGCGCGCGGCACGAGGGCCGCAACCGAATCGACGACCAGCACGTCAATCGCGTTCGAGCGCACCAGCGTATCGACAATTTCGAGTGCCTGTTCACCAGTGTCTGGCTGCGAGATAATCAATTCATTGATATCGACGCCAAGCTTCGTCGCATAGACAGGATCCAATGCGTGCTCGGCATCGACGAATGCGACTGTGCCGCCGCCCTTCTGCGCCTCTGCCAGAACATGCAGCGCGAGCGTGGTCTTGCCCGAGCTTTCCGGTCCGTAAATCTCGATTACGCGGCCCTTGGGCAGGCCGCCAATGCCGAGCGCGATATCCAGACCGAGCGAGCCGGTGGAGATCGATTCGACATTCATTGTCTCTTTGCTGCCCAGCTTCATTGCCGAGCCTTTGCCGAATGCGCGATCAATCTGCGCGAGTGCGGCGTCAAGCGCCTTCTGACGGTCCACGTTGGATTCCTTTTCAACCAGCTTCAGGTTACTACTCGCCATGACACGGCCTCCGTCAGTTCGCTAGGGGTGATACCCATTCATCAACTGACACAGCTTGTACCCACTTTGTTCCATGAGAACAAGAGTGGAACGAAATTTTTGTTGGATTTGCCTGTGGCGCCTTGTTTGCGGGGCTATTCCTGATCTTCTGGCTGGGGCGGACGCACCTGCCATTCGAGGACGCGGGTGTTATTTGCGGGCACGGTAACTTCGGCGATTCGTTGACCGTCCTTCACCTGTTCGCGCACCCCGCGAAATTCCCATTGCACCGGGCTTCCCAAATTAACCCGCACGGTTACGGGGTGCGGATTGGCATTGCTCAGTTCTGCGTTCATCGTGGTCCACATTGTGCGCCAGTCGTCTTTCGATTGATCTGCGCCTGATGAGCAGGTGACGAAAACCTGATTGCTGAAAGCGAGCGGCAATTCGACATCCTGTCCATTGGCAAAATCGCGCAAAGATGTCTGGCCGACCAGCAATTCCTGAGCGCCGCTCCGTTCAAAGATTGTTACCTGTCCTGATGGCAGCGCCACACCAAGGCCGCTTTCCGCATTGTTGACAGTCTCCAAGATCAACTGCGCCGGGGCAGGCTGAACGTCGGGATAAATTGGAACGCAGGAAGAGCGGTAAGAAAGAGCGCCTTCAATCCCTTCTTCGCGCAAGAACGCAACTTGCTTCAAACCTTGCGCATTCACATCGACCGGCACTGGCACACGGTAGAGTTTGAGATCGCCGAGATTTTCTTCACCGGCCAAGACCGGAGCGGGCGACGGAGGCGGCGGCGGCGGCGGCGGTGCCATCGACATTTCCGCCATCGCTGCGCGTTCCACCCGGTGCCCAGTCACCACGATTGGCCCGGCGTCTTCATAGATCGGAATTGGCGACCCTGCCGCCGTGCTGCCAAACGGATAGCACGTGAGCCGGAGCGGCTGCGCGACTGGCGGCGCGGCCAATTGCCGAAAGTCACTGACGACATTTAGCGTGCCCGCCACCGCCATCAGCTCTGCCCCCATAAAGCTCTGGCCGTTATCATTGAGGATCGTGAGCCAACTTGTCAGGTCGAAGCGGACATCGTCGGTATCGCCGCCTTCCTGCACGCTCGCCACATAGTTCGCTTCCCAATCGAAGCCCCATGCGAGGTAGGACAGGGTGACGGTATAGGTCCCGCCGCTCTCATCCGCCGTATCTATCGTGAAGACCGGGTTGGCGGAGAGGCCTTCTGGCACTCCGTCGAAGGTCAGCCGCTCCGGCAGGCCCGAACAGCGCACCGCCTCATATCCGTGCCTGAGTTTGCAGCACGAGGCCGCCATCGGCGCGGGTGCGGACAATCGCGTCTTCGCTCGCATTCTCGCCGGTCGCCGGGTTGGTGCGGGTAATTGTGACGCGGTTGCCGAGCGTGCCATTCACCAGCGCCGCCGGGCTGAGCAAATCGGCATTACGGTTCTTTTCAATTGTGCCGCCGGGAAGGCCTGCGACAATGGCAGAAACCGCAATCATGCCTTCTGCCACGCCGTCAAAGCGGATCGTCGATTCGCCGGGCGGCAGCGTAACGGTGCGCGTTTCGCTGATCATCGCAAAGCCCTGCGGCCAATTGGGGTTCATCGACTGGCCCACACGGCGATTGGGATCGCGGTACACGGTGACCGCCAGCGCTTCAGGCGCGGAGGCTTCCACGGCAACGCGGTCCTGCGCGTTTGCAGGCGTCGTCGAGCGTTGCCGCCGCCAGGCCAGCGCTGGTGCAAAGCCATGCTGCTTGGTGGGAGCGAAGGCGCACCGTCCTTCCGGCCCTAATACCGCGATTCGTAAGTCACGCGCACCACCCGCTCGCCATTGGCGGGAACGGTCACGCGGTACAGCCGGTTGCCGTAATTAATCTGCTCACCCTCGACATCTTCCGAAGTCACACGGAAATCGCGGCCCCACCAACCGCGGTCCAGACCGCCCTGCGTCATCTCTACGATGACGGGTTCCGGCTTCGCATTGGTGAAGGTGTAGCGCATGGTGGTGCGATAATAATCGACCGAGCGATCAATCTGCACTTCCCTCGACAATTCGCCGTTTTCATACACGCGGTAACGGGCGCTGCGTTCGTATTCGCTGGAGGATATGACCTGACGGTTTTCCACCTCGGCCTGCATGAATACATCGAACGCATCGCCCGTGCGCAACGATAATGTGCTGCCCATTGGCGTGTGGCCGATGCCGTTTTCGCCGATGAATTGCGGACTGCCCTGAGCGTCACGCTGGTAAAAGCGCACGGTGCCTGCGGGTAAGGCATCGCCCAGCCCGCCATCGCTGCTGGAATTGAAACTGATCGCGCTGGAGGCGGGACGAAAATCGCTGTCGCTTTGCAGCCAGTTGCTCCCAATCGAATACACGCGGCGCGCGGGCACGCCCTGCACATCGAGGAAACTCACCTGCTTAGTCTGCGCATTGGCAATCGTGGTGCGCCCTTCAATGGGATAAAGGTAGAAATCGCCGAGCCGTTCGCGCTCTGCGGTTTCCGTGCCCGGACGTACCAGATCGGGCCGAGGTCGATTGCCGCCTTGCCCCCCACCCTGGCCTGGCGTTCCTGCCACCAACAATGTGTCGGCATTGAAGAACGTGGTGCCGGTGTTGTTGGTGAGCGTGACCCAGCCCTGCATATCCACCGTGCCCCGGTTTTCGTCATACAATGCGACGTAATCCGAAGACCAGCCAAGGCCGGGGGTGAGATAGCGGATGGATGCCGGGCGCGTGCCCGAACGGTTGGAATTGAGCGTAACGGACAGCGTCGGGCGGGAACGCAGGTTTGGCGGCACGCCGTCGAAAATCACGCGCACGGGAAGGCCATCATCGCGCAGCACCTCGATCCGGCTGCCGATACGCACGACAACGCCGCCAGCGGTGGAGAGGACTTCGGCTTGCTCACGCGTTTCGGTGCCGGTGGCAGGATTGGTGCGGACCAGCGTAACGGTTTGCCCGATGGCCTTTTCCATCAATTTCTGCGGTGTGAGCAGGTCGAAATCGAAATTCTGTTCAACAATGGCCGTGCCATCGGCATTGAAGCTGAGTGTTTGCGGGCGAATTTGCGCGGAGACATCGGGAAATTCGATGCGCGTCGTGCCGCGCCGGATATCCAGCTGACGCACATCCTGCACCAGAGCCAGATTTCCCTGATAGATGGTGACCGACAAATCGCCTTGCGCGGTTTCCTCTGCCGATGGCTCGCTTTGCTGGGCGACGGCGGGCAGCGCGAGGGCGGATGCAGCCAGCAAGCTTAGTACGGGCAAGCTTGCGGCGATTGAACGCTTGGTCATGTCTGGTGTCCCTCCCTCGGAATCTTATCTATGATATAGGGTATCATCGGCTGTATGGCGTATGAACAGCATTTATCCATCGGTTTGATAGAAGCATGAGCAGCGCGCAATCGTCATGCAGCGGGCGGCGGTGTATAATTCGGCGGCGCTACTTTCGATGCGCAGATTGCCGCAGCACGCCGCCCACTTTCTCACCGATCTGCTTCACGCTGAACGGTTTTGCGATGAAGTGCATATTCTCGATATCGATCTCGCTGCGCAGCTGTTCTTCGGCATATCCGGACATGAACAAGATCGGCAGACGCGGGCGCAACTTGCGAATTTCCTTCGCCATCGCGGGGCCGTCCATACTCGGCATAACGACATCGGTCAGCACAAGGTCGTAACGGTCGGGTTCTTTCTGGAGAGTTTCCAGACCTTCGTCACCATCGGTGGCTGTGACAATGGTGTAGCCTTGCCGCGCCAATGCGCGCTCCGCCACGGCGCGGACCATGTCCTCATCCTCGACCAGCAGGATTGTGCCCCCGCCGGACCATTCGCGCACCTGCTCCACCGCTTCGGTCTTGGCGACATCTTCTTCGGTCAATTCGTGGACGGGCAGATAGATGGTGAAGCGCGCGCCCTTTATTTTGCCGTCCGGTCCCTTGGCATTGCTGGCGAAGATAAAGCCGCCCGATTGTTTGACGATGCCGTAGACGGTGGAAAGGCCCAGCCCGGTGCCCTTACCCTGCTCCTTCGTTGTGAAGAAGGGTTCGAAAATCTTGCCGAGCACTTCTTGCGGAATGCCGCCGCCGGTATCCTCTGCAATCAGCACGGTGTAATCGCCTGCGGGAATGATTTCGCTGCCCATGCGGCGAATGTCCTTCGCCTCCACCCGGCGCGTTGCGAAGGCGAGCGTTCCCGCCGCAACTTCCCCGCCGCCGGCCGACTGGATGGCATCGCGGGCGTTGACCGCAAGATTGATGATGACCTGCTCCAGCTGACGCGGATCGGCGCGCACAAGGCCCAGATCGCGATCATGGCGGACTTTCAGAGTGATCTTCGCGCCCAGCAGACGTTTCAGCAGCTGGCTGACTTCGGAAATGATATCGGGCAGCTGGAGGATCTCGGGCTGCAAGGTCTGCTGGCGGCTGAACGCCAGCAATTGACGCGTCAGGCTGGCGGCGCGGTTGGAATTGGCCTTGATCTGCTGGATATCGTCATAATCGCTATCGCCCGGAGTGTGGCGCAGCAGCATGAGATCGCAGTAACCGATGATGGCGGTAAGCACGTTGTTGAAATCATGCGCGACGCCGCCGGCAAGCTGACCCACGGCCTGCATTTTCGTGGCCTGCGCCACCTGCCGTTTCAGCCGCGCTTCTTCGGTCGTGTCTGCCAGGCTGAGCAGCACCGCGGCCTCACCAAGCCCGCGCACACCGGCAAGGCCCAGACTGACAGGCTCGTCCGGATCACTGCGTAAGCGAACGGCAATATCCCCCGAACTGGCGGGGCCCTGCCCGTAACGGCGAACAGCGTCGGACATGGCCGCTTTGTCACGCGCCACCACGACGTCGCCGGGATAGGGCGGCAGATCGTTCTTGCCGATGCCGGCAGCGCGGCGGAAAGCTGGGTTGGCGTACAGGAAATGCCCGTCACGGTCCGTTGTCGCGAGGCCGAGGGGCAATTGTTCCAGCAGGCCTTCCAGCTGGACTGCCTGACCTTTGACATCGCCCGTTGCCGCGCCGCCAAGACCGACGCCTGCATCGATCAGCAACATCAGCGAGGGGGCCTCCGCAGCGGCAGTTCCGGGCACCCTTTCGCGCGCGGCCTCGTCCGGATCGGCCAGCGGCACTTGCACCAGGGTCTGCGGGCTGCCTTTCTTGCCCTCGCGCGCGAAATAGATGCGCTCCCGCTCGTCAGAACGCAGCAGCTGCACGAAGTCCTGCCCGGTCATGCGCGCTGTCTCGTCACCGAAAGCGCGCCGCGCCAATGCGGAGTTGCCCGCGCGCACGGTGCCATCGGGCGATACCAGCGCAACGGCAATTCCCGCAACGCCGAGCACGCGCCCGAACATGCCCGTGATATGCTTCGCAATCGCCACAACCGGTTCGCTGCGAACTACCGGGGCAAAGCGCCAGATGAGATATTCGTCCGCCTGACCGGAACGAACCGCGGTTGCTGTCCAGCTTCGGTCTTCGTCGGCTATCGTAACCTTGTCGCCTTTGCCATCCCTCCAGACGGCACGCGCCAACCGGGCCAACTGGTCTGCGCTGAAACCATCGACCGGCAGGTTCGGCGGACCATTGTTGGACCCGAACCACAGCTCGAATGCGGAATTCGCGCACACAAGCCGGTTCGCGCGGTCGGTAATGGCAATCGCCAGGTCAGGCTGCTCGATTGCAGCGACGGTCACAGCCCAATCGGGCGCGTCGGACTGCGGCGCGGCAGGGCCTTTGGCGGGAACACGCCCGGCAATGAAGGCTATCAGGCCCAATACGACCAGCCCGCCAGCATAGGCGAGCGACGCGCTGCCGCTTTGCGTGGCATATTGCACCAGCGCCACGCTGGCGAGCACGGCGGCAGCAACGGCCAAGCCGTCCACCAGTCTGCGGGATTGTTGCAATTCTGCCAAGTTCATGCCGCTCGTTTAGGGGGCAGACCGCGCACTCGCAACGGCCAAGACGCAGCACGTGATTATTGCGGGGTGCGTGCCCGCACACCCAGCACTTTGGCGTTGCCTTTGCGCCTGCTCCACCGGCGAGCGACGACGAAACGCCAGAAAAAACTGGCGCACAGATATCCGATGCCGGCGGTTACGATCGACAGCACCACGAAACCGAAAGCCGTTACGCCTGCAGTTTCCAGCCACCAGCCGAACTGCGTCCACCAGCCCTGCTCGATCGCGGCCTTTGCGGTCCCGAAGGTTTCGGGATCGACTTTAAGCGTGAAGCGCCCGACCTTGTTCGCCACCACCAGCCAGAATGGCACGGTGAAGGGATTGGTCACGAATGTAATGACAGCGGCAACCGGCACATTGGCCCGAGCGGGTAATGCCAGGAATGCGGCGAGAAAAATCTGCCCCAGGGGGACGATGAATGCGGCAAACAGCCCAAGCGCTACGCCGCGCGGAACAGATCGGCGGGTAAAGCGCCACAGTTCGGACCGGCCAAATCGGTGCGCGATAGGCGCAAGGTAGCGATTACGCTCCATATCGGAACGCTCGGGCATTTTCGGCAACCGCGCCGAAAGCCAATTGATCGCCTTCTTAACCATAATCCTGTGCAGGTCCCTACACCTTGCCATGCGCACCTGTAACGTGGTGATAGACGAGCAGATAACAATGCCAGCTTAACGACTGATAGGATCAATGCGACACGGCGATGACAACACATCGTCAAAGTGTCTTTTGCGTCAGCCTTTTTCGCGCATCAATCTGGCTTTGTCGCGCTTCCAATCACGGTCCTTGGTCGTTGCGCGCTTGTCATGCGCCTGCTTGCCCTTGGCCAGGGCCAATTCGATTTTCGCCCGGCCCCTGCTGTTGAAATAGACCGATAGCGGCACCAGCGTCATGCCCTTGCGCTCCACCGCGCCAAGCATCTTGTTGATTTCCCGCTCATGCAGCAGCAATTTGCGCGGCCGCTTGGGTTCGTGATTGTTGCGGTTGCCGTGGCTGAATTCAGGGATGTTGGCGTTGACCAGCCTGACCTGCCCGTCTTTCACTTCGGCATAGCTTTCCGCGATCGATCCTTCGCCCGCGCGCAATGCCTTAACCTCGGTCCCCTGCAAGGCGAGACCCGCCTCGAAAGTTTCCTCGATAAAATAATTGTGCCGAGCCTTGCGGTTTTCGGCGACGACTTTCTGCTTGTCGAATGTTGCGGGTTTTGGACGGGCCATAGTGTTGCCGCATGTAGGCATTGCCGCGTCCAAAGCAAAGTCTGCTTTGTACCAGCAGCCTAGTTTACAACGATCGTGCCTGTCATGCCGAGCGCGGCGTGGCCCAGATGAGTGCAATCGACGTCGTAAGTACCTGCCACCGGTACGAGGAAGATCGATGCGTTTCGCCCGCCGCGCAGTTCAATCAGACCATTTCGCACAAGGTCCGCATCTTCGGCGCGGATTTGCGCGGCTGCAAAAAACTCGGCCGCGGCAAAATTGTGGCCGCTGTCAGACACGTTGGTGAACACCAGCTCCACTGGCATTCCCGCCGCCAATTGCAGCTCTCGCGGGGCGAAATCGAAACTGCTGAGCGAGACTTCGACCCGCTGCGCAGCGGAGAAATCGGTCGAGGCAGCGGCAATCTGCGGTTCGATAGGCTGCGTGCTGACGCAGCCGGCCATCAAGAGAGCGAGCGGGAGGAGAGCATAGCGTGTCATACCCGCTAAACACTCTTCCCCTGCATTGGGTCCTCTGCTCTACATCAGGTCCTCAGGAAGGGTCGGTGTGTTGAGGATACCGATAAAGCGCTGCCAACGCGCTTCACTGCTTTCCCCGGCAGCCTCCACCGCATTGCCGATGATTTCCTCGCCAAGGCCGTAATTGATCACATAGCTGCGATAGGTGTCCATGAAGCGCAAGGATTGCTCAGCGCGCTCGCGGCTTTGCAGGCGGTACCGCATGGACGCCTCGATCACTTCCTCGCGCGTCATCGTCTTGTCGAGATAGGCTGCGGCGAGCGTGTAGTATGCGCCGGAGAGGTCACCTGTGGCCTCACGCAATTCGTAGTAGGCTTCCAGATCGCTCGCATCGATGCCAGCCAGCGGAGCGAGCACATCGCGCTCATACTCCAGTTGGCTTCTCCCCGGGAAGGCCAGTTTTACGCCATATTCCGCGCTGCCTTCCGAGATAATCGCGCGCGGGCTATAGAGCGGCAGCAGCGTATATTCGATCTGGCCCATGGCGTTCACCCGGTCCCGTTCGATCAGGGTCGAATAGACGTGGTGGCCGGGGTATGCCTCGTGGCAGCCGACATCCACGGCGCGGTCCAGCCGGGTCGGCAGATCGGTATTGATCTCGATCACCGAATGATAATCGCCCTGGTAATAATTGAATCCGCCCCACGGCTTGTCCGTCACCAAACTCAGCGTGAAATCTTCGGTCGCCGGCATGGGGATATGCGGCAGAGTGCGCGCGCGGCATTCGGCCACGGCGGCGTCTATCACGGCGCGCAGGCGGTCATTGGGAATGATGAAGCGGTCTTGAAAGGCATTGAGCCTCTCGTTCAGCGGACCATCGCTGGCATCGCCGGGCACAAGCTCCTCGATCCGTTCGAGAACCGGGTCCAGAGTAGTCAGGTCGATCAGTTCGGGGCGCACACCAAACAGGCCCTCGGCCTCATCCTGAAACGAAATTTCTTCGCCGCGCAGCATCCGTAGCCGGACCTTGGCTGAATTGAGCATGGCGCGAAGGTACCGCACCCGCTCCGCCTCGACACTGCCCTCCGCGACCGGCAGCGAACGCAGCGTTGCGTCGAGCGCGAAGACACGCGCCTGAAGGATCGGCAGCGACACGTTGTCATCCTCTGCCGCCGCAACCGTCGCCAGATCTTCCGGCCCGTAATAGGCATCGACATAGCCGGGGTCTTTCTCACCAATCGCGAGTTGCACCGCGAGGTACTGACGCGCCAAATCGTCCAGCGCAGGCGGCGGGACGTTGGGCATGGTGGAGCAAGACGCGAGCGCGAGGGCTGAGGCGGCGAGAAGACAATTCCTGATCATGCGGTAACTCCTGCAAATTCCATAGCCGCATCCACCGCTGCTTTCGCCGCGTCGGAGCATTCCACAATCGGCAGACGCACGTCGGGCGCGAACCAGTCGAACAGCTTGCTAAGCGCGTATTTCGCCGGAGCTGGCGAAGCATCGGAGAACATCGCCTTATGCAGCGGGTACAGCTTTTCGTTGATCTCGCGCGCAGTGGCGAAATCGCCTGATGCTGCCGCTGCATGAAACTCCGCGCACAGTTTCGGCGCGACATTGGCGGTCACCGAAATGCAGCCCACCTGCCCCATCGCATAGCCGCCAAGCACCAGCGGATCATCGCCGGAAAGCTGGCAAAGCGCAGGCGCGCCCATGCGGTGGGTGACGACGCGGGAGAGGTCTCCGCTCGCATCCTTCAGCGCCACGATCTTCTCCGGAAAGCGGCGGTGCAGTTCCACCACCGTTTCGGGCAGGATATCGGTCACCGTGCGGCCCGGCACATTATACAGCACAATCGGCAAATCGGTGCGCTCCGCCAGATAGCTGAAGTGCGCCAGCAGCCCGGCCTGCGACGGGCGATTATAATAGGGCGCGACCAACAGCAGCGCGTCTGCGCCCGCGATCTGCGCTTCCTTGGCGTGCCACAGCGCGGTGCGCGTGTCGTTGGAGCCTGCGCCCGCGATCACCGGCACGCGGCCTGCGGCCTGCTCTGCACACACGGCGATCACCCTGTGATGTTCGTCATTGTCCAGCGTGGCGCTCTCGCCAGTCGTGCCGCAAGGCACCAGCCCGCTTGTGCCGCTATCGATCTGCCAGTCGATGAATTGCCGATAGGCGCTCTCATCGAACGCTTCGCCGCGAAACGGAGTCGCCAGGGCCGGAATTGAACCAGAGAACATTGTCGCCGCTCCTGCGTTGTGTTGTTAAGCAGGCAATACAACCGATTGCCCCCAATTGTTAATTGAATCCCCCACCGGAGGAATAATGCATTCAGCGTCTGATAAGGAGAGCCTTGGCACAATGTCCAGCATGGTTCGACTTCCCCTGTATATCGCCCTCGCCGCAACCACTGCTATGGTTGCCCCCGTTTCCGCCACCGCCCAAGAGGCAAGTGCATGGGATAACGCCCGCGCCAGCCTGGTGGCGGAAGGCCCCGGCCCGATGGCGCCGCAGATCGCGCGCTGGGAACGCTTGTGGGAAGACCGGCAGGCGCAGCTTCCATTCACGCAATATGCCAATTTCCTGATCGCCAACCCCGGCTTTCCGGACGAAACGACATTGCGCGCCCGTGCGGAGAGCCGCCTGCGTGAAGAATTCACCGACCCTGCATTGTTGCTACAATTCTTCGAGGGACAGGCGCCTGTTACCAACTACGCCAAGGCGCATTACGCGCTGGCGCTGATGGGTCCGGACCGTGCAGCTTCGCAGCGCTGGGCCGTAGAGGCATGGCGCGGCGGTGAGATGAGCCCGACTGCAGAGGCGGCGCTGTCCGCCAGTTATGGCGGGGTGTTCTCCCAAGACGACCATGATCAGCGCATGGATGCCCTGTTGTGGCAGCGGGACGGTGATGCGGCAGCGCGCCAGCTTGCTCTGGTATCGCCAGAAAAACGCGCTGTGTTCCAGGCCCGCCTTGCAATTCTTCAGGGCGGCGACGGAGCGACAATTGCCGCCGGAGCCACCTCCGATCCCGGCTATCTTTTCAACCGCAGCCGTGAACTTCGCCAGGAAGGCCGCACCGATGCGGCAATACGGATGATTGTGGACGGGCCGCCGCTGGCTTCCCTGCCATTTGACCGCACGGCGTGGATCACCGAATTGCTTGCGTTGGGCCGCGCCGCCAGCCGTCCGGATACCCCGCGCGTAGCTGCCCGTGCGCTGGAGGCTTTTGCTCCCGGCGAAGATATTTCGGGCATGGAGTACAAGCTGCGCGATGATTACACCTCGCTCATGTGGGCAGGCGGCACGAACGCATTGTGGCACCTTGGCGATGGCAGATCCGCCGCGCCGCTGTTTTACCAATACGGCGCCGCTGCGCGCACCAGCCAGACCCGTTCGAAGGGCTTCTTCTGGGCGGGCGAGGCGTACCGCCAGGCGGGAATGACTGCGGAGGCGAACCGCCATTACGAGATGGCCGCGCAGTATCACGACCGATTCTATGGCCTGCTCGCACTGGACCGGCTCGGCCGTCCGTTGCCGCAATATCCGGCGGCGCCTGCCGGCGAACCAACGCCGGAGGAACGGCAGGAATTCCTCTCCGCCCCGATTACCGCCGCCGTCGCCGAAGTTGCGCGCGATGCGCCTTGGTCGACGGGTATCCGTTTCTACCGCTCTATCGCCGATCAGGCAGAGACAATGGGGGAGCACCTGCTGGTGGCAGAACTCGCCCGCGAAATCGGGCGGCGCGATTTGGCGGTGAACCTGTCGGACGCAGCGGCGGCTGACGGCCATGAAGGCTTCACCCGCATCGGCTACCCAACATTGCAAACACCTGCGGGCAGCAATTGGACCATGATCCACGCCCTCGCCCGGCAAGAAAGCCAGTTTGCCGAAAATGCTATCAGCCATGCGGGTGCGCGCGGCATCATGCAGTTCATGCCCGCCACCGCGCAGGAAGAGGCCCGCCGTGCCGGTGTACAATATTCCGCCAGTGCGCTGATGAACGATCCGCAATATGCCATGCGTCTGGGCAGCAACCATATCGAGCGGCTGATCGCCTATTACGACGGCAGCTACCCGCTAGCCATCGCAGCCTACAACGCCGGCCCCGGCAACGTGAACCGCTGGCTGCGTGAAAACGGCGATCCGCGCCGGACGGGCGACTGGCTCCGCTGGATCGAGGAAATCGGCTTCTTCGAAACGAAGAACTATGTGCAACGCGTGGTCGAAAACGCCGTGGTCTATGAAACACTCTATCCAGAGCGTGCCAGCATGGGCCGCAGCCGCGATGTGGGCGATTTTCTGCGGTGAGACTGGGCATCGCCGGTCGCTTAACCGTACTGCCATTCTGGGCAGCACTTGTTGGTGGCTGTACCTCCGACGAGTTTCAGGACACCGAAAGGCAGCCGCGCCACATCATCTACCTGCATGGGCAGATCGTCGAAGACCAAGGCCTGCCTGCCTTCAGTGAGCGTTACGGCGAGTATCGTTTCGATGAGATCGTGGCCGCATTTGGCGATGCAGGCTTTGAAGTGACCGCGCCGTTAAGAGATGCAAACGCGGATCCTGCCCTGCATGCCGAACAGATATCCCATCAGATCATGGCAATCCTCGACACCGGGGTCCCGCCACGCAACATTACTGTGGTTGGAGCGTCCAAGGGTGCCTACATCGCCAGTTTAGTATCGGACAGGATGATTGGGCCTGAACTGCGCTACGTCCTGCTGGCAGGCTGCTCGGATGGTGCGAACGAGCAGTTCCTTTCCAATGGCCATCAATTGCACAGATCGGTTCTGGCCATCCGCGACCGCAGCGATGTCGCGGCGTCCGGATCTTGTGAGCCGATTGCCGCAGCCTCTCCTGCGCTGGATGAATTTCGCGAAATCACCACCAGTACCGGTCTTGAACATGGTTTGATCTACAGCCCGAATCCGGCATGGATGATCCCGACAATTGCTTTCGCCAAAGGGGGGTAGGTGACCGACAGAACCAATCCCATAACCCCCGCAGGTCTTACTGCGCTGAAAGCGCGCTACGATCACTTACTGGGCACAGAGCGGCCTGCAATCACGGAAATCGTGAGCTGGGCGGCTGGGAATGGCGACCGCAGCGAAAACGGTGATTATCTGTATGGCCGCAAACGCATGCGGGAAATCGACCGGGAGCTGTCGTATCTCTCCAAGGTGATGAAGTTCGCCAAGGTCGTCGATCCATCGCAGCAACCCGACAAGAGCCGCGTGTTCTTCGGCGCAACAGTGACAATCGCCGACGAGGACGATGAAGAGCGCGTGCTGACCATAGTGGGTGACAAGGAACAGGATGCCAGCGCCGGCCTTGTCGGATGGTCCAGCCCGATTGCGCGGGCCTTGCGCGGCGCAGAGATTGGCGATCTGCGCACCGTGCGCCTTCCTGGCGGGGAGAAAGAATGGGAAGTGATTGCGATCAGTTATCCAGGGTGACCGAAAAATAATTTCGCCAATCGTGTAAGACTTGCCGTGCCGGGCAGACTACCTTCACATGGCACGAGAGAATAACACATTGGACGAAGCGCATTTATCGCAGGATGAGGCCTACAGCCAAGCCGCGGCCAGATACGGCGCGGCAATCGCGCGTCTGGCGCGCGGTTATGAGGCTGATGCCGATCTGGCCCGCGATCTTGTGCAGGATATTCACGCAGCCTTGTGGCGCAGCTTTGCCTATTTTGAACGGCAATGCTCGGTCCGTAGCTGGGTTTACCGGATAGGCCATAACGTAGGCGTCAGCCATATTCAGGCCGCTCGGCGCACGACGCCTGGTGACCATGTCGAACTCGACAAAATCGATCATCTTGCTGCGCCCGACAATCCCGAAGCGGAAGTCGGCGAGAACCAGTTGACCTTGCGCCTGATGGCAACCATCCACCGGTTGGCCCCGGCAGACCGCCAAGTGATGCTGCTGTATCTCGAAGATCTGACTGCGGCCGAAATAGCCGAAGTTACCGGACTTTCAGCAGGCGCGGTCGCCACCCGCATTCACCGGCTCAAGGCGCTTCTCGCCGAGCCTTTCCAACAACAGGAGATCCCGCAATGACACCCGAAGAATTTGCCCGTGACAGCTGGCAGAACGAAACGCCCGCAATGCCGCTTCCCCCGATTGAGGTGCTGCGCGCCCGCGCCGACCGATTCCGCCGGAAGATCCGGCGCCGCAACTTGCTCGAATATGTGGTCGGCGCGGTCACGATCGCGGTTTTTGCCGGAATGATCGCCTTCGTGCCCTTGCCCGTGATGCGTATTGCCTGTGTCACGCTGATCATCGGCATTTGCATCGTGCTGTGGCAATTGCACAAAAGGGGTGCACCGCTAACCGCGCCGGAAAACGGCGGACAGATTCCCGTGCTTGAATTCCAGCGCCGCGAACTGGTGCGTCAGCGCGATGCGCTGGACAGTGTGCTCGTCTGGTACCTGCTGCCGCTGGTACCGGGTGCGCTGCTGATGCACTCGGCCCCGCTGCTGGACGGCATGCTGCTCGGTCAAAGCAAGGATATCTCGTCCACCGTGATCGGTGTTGCCACAGCCTTCATCGTGTTCGGCCTCGTTTACACTCTCAACAAGTATGCCGCTCGCAAGCTGCAGGTCCGCATTGAGGAAATCGACCGGCTTCGCGCCGCTTGATCCCTGCAACTGGCAACAAAAAGGGGGCGCGGCATAATACCGCGCCCCCGATTATTTTGTCTTTCGGCTCGGCTCAGTCTTCGGACTTGGGAGCCGCCGATTGGGACTTTGATACCGAACGCGGTTTTGATGCGGGGCGCGGCGCAGCTGCCTTCTTCCCGGCGTCATCATCGCTGTTGGCTGGCGAAAACAGGCTCGGCGTTTTGTCTTCATCGGACAGTTCGGCCATCAGACCCGAATGGCTATCAGCAGCGCCCTTGACCATGTCGTTCAGAGAAGAGCCGGTAAGGCCCAGTTCCTTCATCAGCCCATCAAGAACCGGTGCCTGAGCGCGATAGGCAAGCGCGGCCGAGACAGCGTCATTGGCAAGATTGCCCGATCCGCCGCCACCGTTGCCGCCGCCGGTTGAACCGGCAGGGCCGCTGCGCTGCGTAAGCCCATCCACCTGGACGATCTTGATACTGTCGATTGCTTCCATCGGCTTTGCGCTCTCGCGGATTGCCTCTGGCAGCACCTTGAGCAGTGCCAGCTTCGTCTGGAGCGAAATCTGCTCCATCGATAGGATGTTGGCGGCCTCGTTAATGGCCTGCTGACCGGCGGCTTCCACTTCAAAGCGGATCCGTGCGGCCTCTGCGCGCAGCTTTTCAGCTTCGGCTTCGCCTTGCGCTTCGAGACGCACAGCCTCGGCGCGGTTGGAAGCTGCGGCCATCTCCGCCTCGGCCTCCACCTTAACGCCAATGGCTTCACGTTCTGCCTGCTTCGACGCTTCGATCAGCTCGATCTTCTTCTGACGTTCAGCGATTTCGCTTTCACGCGCCGTTGCGACCTGTTCCTCTGCGGCGACCGCCTTGGCCCTCGCAGCGTCTGCTTCGGCACGCGCCTGGCTTTCCTCGCGAGACTTGTTCTGAACCGCGATCTGCTGTTCCTGACGCGCGATTTCCAGAGCGCGCACCTGGTCGATCCGCGCTTCTTCCACCAGCCGGTCGGCTTCGATCTGCTGCGCATCGACCATTTTCTTTGCTTCGATACGTGCGCCATCGGCTTCACGCTGCCGTTCAGCCTGTTCGCGGGCGATTTCGGACATTTGCGCTGCACGCCGCACTTCAACTTCGCGTTCCTGCGAAAGCCGCGCATATTCCTGGTCACGGCCAATCTCGAACGACTTGGTGTCAGCTTCGAGGTTTTTCGTTTCCATCTGCACGCGGGTATCCTGCTCGATATCGTTACGCAGCTTCTTGCGCGCTTCGATTTGCTCGGTCAGCTTGGTCAGACCTTCGGCGTCAAACGCGTTGTTGGCGTTGAAATGTTCGATGCTGGTCTGGTCGAGGCCAGTCAGGGAAACCGATTCGAGTTCCAGGCCATTCATCGCCAGATCGCTGGAGGATACCTGCTGCACCTTCTGCACGAAGTCCGCGCGCTGTTCATGCAACTCGTTCATGGTCATGCCAGCTGCAACAGAGCGCAGGGCATCGACGAACTTGCCTTCGACAAGATCTTTCAGCGCTTCTGGCTGCATTGTGCGCTGGCCAAGCGTTTGCGCGGCCATGCCGATGGCTTCGGCATCAGGCTTCACGCGGACATAGAATTCCGCCTTCACGTCGATCCGCAAACGGTCGAGCGTAATCAGTGCCTCACCATCGCGGCGCACGACCGACAGCACCAGCGTGTTCATGTTTACGGGCATTGTCTCGTGGAACACCGGGAACACCAGTGCGCCGCCGTTCATCACGACCTTCTCACCGCCCACGCCTGTCCGCACGAAAGCAGTTTCCTTCGACGCACGGCGATAGAGTTTGATCAGAAACAGCAAGAAACCGAGGATCAGGACGACGAGTCCTACACCGCCGACCAAGCCCATATCAGGTAAAAATTCCATCTCTTTTCCTTCTAGCTAAATTGGTATTCTGGCCTGTGTGCGGCCTTAATTCATCGGGGCAAGCCTGCGCTCGGCCAGAGGCACGCCAAAGAACGTCTGTCCCTCACGGCGCACCAGCAAAACCTGATCGCCCGCCGGAATCACGCTGGCATCCTCATGCGGCTCCACCATGACATAGTGAGCATGACCGAACCGGTCGCGCACCTTGGTCCGCGCCGGAGATCCCTTAGCCGCCTTGCCCGTTACGATAGTGCCACGCTTGCCGACCAGACTGTCGAGCCGGACGGCAGAGGTTTCATCCTGCGGCATGAGCTTGCCAAGCGGGCGCACCACGGCCGCGGTGACGGGAAGACTTGCCCCGCCCGCGATCAAGGCAGCCAGCCAGCTATACAGCGGCGATCCGGTCAATTCTCCGGCGAACCCCTGGATGCCCATCCCGATCATCGCAAAGAGGAACAGGAACGTGGTCAGCCAGATGAACAACGGCACCTTGCCCAGACCCAGCAGCGTTGTCAGTGCCCCGCCCAACCCTGCACTGGTGGGATCACCAATTTCGGCAGCATTCGCATCAGCATCCAGATCAATATCGCCGCCAAAGTCGAAGTCACCAAGACCAATGACCTGAAGAAGGCCAAGCAAAAGCATAACCCCAAGCGCAATGGCAAAGGGCAAGTTGTAATCGGCAAACAGGCTCATCTCTCTTACCGCCTCCCGGCAATTATGCCCGGGGCGCCTTTCATCTTACGGGTTTTCTAGGAGAACCCCCTCCGTCCCCGATCTTCTGCCATAAATGCGCGGAATACGCCAGAAAAACCGGATTTCACGGTCACGATTTTCGGGTTTTGGAGCAAGCGTCAATTGTGCCTATATATAGGTATGCTTCGCCGCGCCCTTCCCCTGCTCCTTTTGCTTTTTTCCACGCCGCTTTGGGCCAACAACGTGTCACGCGACAGTCTTGGCGTGTTTGGCGACTGGGGTGCATTCCGCGATCCTGAAACCCCGCGCTGCTACGCCATTGCAGAGGCGGCACCGGTCAGTTCGCGCCGCGATTTCCGGCCTTTTGCCAGTGTCGGTACGTGGCCGGCGCGCGGCGTCCGGGCACAGGTTCATTTCCGGCTAGGTCGGCGTTTGGCAAACAGTGCCCGCGTCCAGCTGGCTGTTGGCGGGGAACGTTTCAGCCTTACTGCTGGCGACGGTGACGCCTGGGCAAGCGACACACGCGCCGACCGCGCCATCGTTGCCGCCATGCGCTCTGCAGGCGGCATGTCGATCAGCGCCACCGATGCACGCGGCAATCGCTTCACCGATAGATACAGCCTGGATGGTGCAGCCACAGCGATCGACGCGGCCAATGTAGGGTGCGCGCGCAGCCGCTAGCCAAACGCCGCCGCCCGCACTATATCGCTGCCTCCCATGGCAGATACAAACCTCATGAGCATTCCCGGGCAAGTAGACCCGGTTCCCGTCGCGCGTGACATCACGCCGCGCGAAGATGGCCGCGTCGATCTGATCGGCCTGCCCAAGGCGGATATCGCCGCGCTGTTCGAAGGCGCCGGCCTGGACAAGAAGCAGGCAAAGCTCCGCGCAAAGCAGGTGTATCACTGGCTGTACCACCGCGGCGTGACCGAGTTCGAGGCGATGACCGATATCGCCAAGACGATGCGCCCATGGCTGACAGAGCGATTCGTGATCGGCAGGCCCGATGTGGTCGAAGCCCAGCATAGTACCGACGGCACACGCAAATGGTTGCTGCGGACCGACGATGGCCACGAATTTGAAATGGTCTTCATCCCAGATGCCGATCGCGGGACGCTATGTGTTTCCAGCCAGGTCGGCTGCACGCTCAACTGCACATTTTGCCACACCGGCACGATGCGGCTGGTGCGCAATCTGACTCCCGGCGAAATCGTGGGTCAGGTCATGCTGGCCCGCGATCACCTTGGCGAATGGCCCAAGGGCCGCATGGATATTGCCGAAGTTGAGGACGAGGCGGAGTATACCGCCGATGGCCGGTTGCTGACCAACATCGTGATGATGGGCATGGGTGAGCCGCTTTATAATTTTGACAATGTCCGCGATGCCCTGCGGCTGGTGATGGACGGTGATGGCCTTGCCCTTTCGAAGCGCCGCATCACGCTTTCCACCAGCGGCGTAGTGCCGGCGATGGCGCGCTGCGGTGAGGAGATCGGCGTGAACCTTGCCGTATCGCTCCACGCGGTCACCAAGGAAGTGCGCGACGAGATTGTCCCGATCAACCGCAAGTTCGGCATCGAGGAATTGCTGCAGGCCTGCGCCGATTATCCCGGTGCCAGCAATGCACGGCGTATTACATTCGAATATGTGATGCTGAAGGACAAGAACGACACCGATGAAGATGCGCGCGAGCTGGTTCGCCTGCTCAAGCATTACGATCTGCCCGCCAAGGTCAATCTGATACCGTTCAACCCGTGGCCAGGCGCGAATTACGAATGTTCCACACCGGATCGCATCCGGTCCTTTTCGAACATTGTGTTCGAAGGCGGCATTTCCGCGCCGGTACGCACCCCGCGCGGACGCGATATCGACGCAGCCTGCGGCCAGTTGAAGACTGCCGCCGAGAAGAAAAGCCGTGCGCAGCTGGACCGTGAGGCGGCGGAGGCGACTGGCTAGCTTGAGCGACTCAGCGACCCTCGCCTATTACGAAAAATCTGCGCCGTTTTACACGCTCAGCTGCGGCCAGGCCCCAAGCCGCGACCTCGACCCCTTTCTGGACCGGCTGCAACCCGCTGTGCACATACTGGAGCTCGGCTGCGGCGGCGGGCGCGATGCGGCGCGGATAGTGGAGCGCGGCTTCACAGTCGACGCGACGGACGGCTCGGCGACGATGGTGCGAAAGGCCAATGAACGCTTTGACCTTGGCGCACGGCAAATGCGGTTTGACGAATTGGACGCGGCAGAAAAATATGACGCAGTTTGGGCGCATGCCTGCCTGCTGCATGTCGCCCGCGCAGATCTGCCAGCGGTACTCTCCTCCATTTTGCGCGCTCTAAAGCCTGAGGGGCGTCATTACGCCAGTTTCAAGCTCGGCACTGCCGAGGGCCGCTGCAAGCTGGGCAGACTGCACAATTTCCCCACGGAAAGCTGGGTCGTGTCGGCCTATCGCGAAGCGGGCTTCCATGTTTGTGAATCAGCAACTTGGACCGGAGACGGAGCGGATGGAACCCTGCGCGAATGGATCGCAATCACCGCAAAATAACAACTTATCGCAGCTTAGAAACAATTCGTCCCTTAATGGGAATTCCAACAAGACGTTCATCTGAGGTTGGACTTACATGAACGATACAGGCTTTACCGACACACAGCGTGCCGAATCAGAAAAGGTATTCGCCATGAAAAAAACAATGCTTGCACTTATCGCAGCCACAACGCTGGCCATCCCCGCCGCGCCCGCAATGGCGCAGGGCGGCCCCCCTTCATGGGCCCCGGCACATGGATATCACGATCGTGACCGCGGATACGACCGTCAGGACCGTTATGATCGCCGTGATCGTTATGAGCGCCGCCAGGATCGGCGCGAGCGCCGCGAAGATCGCCGCTATCGCCAGCGCGTCTATGACGACAATGGCCGCTATTACGAACCGCGCCGGGTCAGCCGCAACGACCGCGTGTGGCAGGGCCGTGACGGACGATATTATTGCGAACGTGACAACGGCACGACCGGTCTGATCATCGGTGCCGCCGGCGGTGCGCTGCTCGGCCGCACAATCGACACCCGCGGTGACCGCACTGTGGGCACGCTTCTCGGCGCAGCCCTTGGCGGTGTGCTTGGACGCGAAATCGACCGGGGCAGCGCGCGTTGCAGGTAATGTAACCGCGTCGCACCCAGCGACGAATTAATCTTTGCCCCTCAATACCGGCGCCGCCGCTCTTTCCCCTCCGAGCGGCGGCGCCAAATTTTTGCGCGGGAGTTGATCCCGTGCAGGATTTTACCCCTCGCCCGAAAATCTGCGCTATGGCCCGCTCATGAGCGCGCAAAAGCACCCCTTTTTCGACATGCACACGCACGGTTTCGTGCGCGTGGCGACCAGCACCCCGACAACGCGGACGGCAGACGTTGCCTATAATTCGAAGGGCATAATCGAGCAGGCGCGCATGGCGCATGAGCGGCATGTCGACCTTCTGCTTTATCCGGAATTGTGTCTGTCATCCTATGCGCTGGACGATCTGCATATTCAGGCCGCCTTGCTGGAAGCAGTTGAGGCAGAGATCGAGACAATCCGCGCCGCAAGCGAAGACCTGACGCCAGTTCTGGTGATCGGCGCGCCGCTGCGCCGGGGTGGCCGGATTTACAATTGCGCCGTGGTTATTGCTCACGGTGAAATTCTGGGCGCGGTGCCGAAAAGCTATCTGCCCAATTACCGCGAGTTTTACGAAAAGCGCTGGTTTGCCCGCGGCAACAATTGTCAGGATCTGTGGCTGCCCGTGAACGGCGCCGAAATTCCGTTCGGCACAGATTTGATCTTCTCCGCGACCAATCTGCCCGGCTTCACCTTCGGCATAGAGATTTGCGAGGATTTCTGGAGCCCGGTGCAGCCCGGCACGATGGCCGCGCTGGCGGGCGCGACTATTCTGCTGAACCTTTCCGCCAGCAACATCACCATCGGTAAATCGGATGAGCGGCACCTGCTCTGCCGTGCCTCCTCCAGCCGCAATGTCTGCGCCTATGCCTATTCCGCCAGCGGTTTTGGCGAAAGCACGACAGACCTTTCGTGGGACGGTCAGGGCATGGTGTACGAGCTGGGCGACCTGATGATCGAAAGCGTACGCTTTGAACTGAAGCCGGAACTGTGCGTCACCGATATCGACACGCGCCGCATCCTTAATGAGCGTATGCGGATGGGCACATTCAACGATGCAGCAGAGGATATGGGCCGGCCGGAAGATGTGTTCCGCACCATCGGCTTCGACCACGCCTGCAAGCCTGCCGATATCGGGCTGGAACGTTCCATCCGTCGCTTCCCCTTCGTGCCCAACCGGATCGAGAAGCTGGATGACGATTGCTACGAAGCATTCAACATCCAGGTCGATGCCTTGATGCGGCGAATGCAGGCGACAGGCACAAAATCGCTGATCATCGGCATTTCCGGTGGGCTGGATTCCACCCATGCGTTGATCGTCGCGGCAAAGGCCTGCGATATGCTGGGTCTGCCGCGCTCCATGATCCGCGCCTACACCATGCCCGGCTTTGCAACGTCAGACGCGACGAAAGCCAATGCATGGAAACTGATGGAAGCGTTCGAAGTCACGGCAGAGGAAATCGACATCCGCCCTGCTGCGCGGCAAATGCTGGAAGATATGAACCACCCTTTTGCTGACGGTGAGCCGGTTCACGATGTTACTTTTGAAAATGTTCAGGCGGGCCTGCGCACCGATTACCTGTTCCGCCTGGCCAATCATCACAAAGGCTTTGTGATCGGCACGGGCGACCTGTCAGAGCTGGCGCTGGGCTGGTGCACCTACGGCGTGGGCGACCAAATGAGCCATTATGCGGTCAATTCTGGCGTGCCGAAGACATTGATCCAGTATCTCATCCGCTGGACGACACGCACCAACCAGTTCTCACCGGTGTGCGACGCAGTGCTGGAAGAAGTACTCGGCACGGAAATCAGCCCGGAGCTGGTGCCAGCGGACTCGGCAGGCAATATCCAGAGCACCGAAAGCATTATCGGCCCGTACGAGTTGAATGACTTTTTCCTGCATCACATCCTGCGCTGGGGGCAACAGCCCAGCCATGTCGCGTTTCTGTGCTGGCACGCCTGGAAACAGGTGGACGCGGGCCTGTGGCCGCATGAATTCCCTGAAAACGGCAAGAACCAATACGACCTGGAAACCATTCGCAGCTGGCTGGAAAAATTCCTGCTGCGATTCTTCCAGTTCAGCCAGTTCAAGCGCAGCGCCCTGCCCAACGGCCCCAAGGTCAGCTCTGGCGGCGCGCTGTCACCGCGCGGAGACTGGCGCGCGCCAAGCGACGCCGTGGCCGATGTGTGGCTCGCAGAACTGCACGCAAAGGTGCCTGAAACCGATTAACCCGCCTGCAGGCGGTGGACCTTGGCCTCGTCGACGTGCTCGATGATTTCCGGGCGCTGCTGCAACAATTTGTCATAGTCGGCGAACGCCTTTTCGATCACGGCGCGCTTTTGCAGTATGAGCGAGGCGACGCCATTGGTCAGTCCGCCTTCGTCGCCCACGCGCCCCAGCGCGGCAGCGATATCTGCCGTTATCGCATCCTCCGGCGTATCGTGCACATGCCCGCGATCGTCCCGGTATGCTTCAATTGAAATGGCCATAGCGATAAACCCCCGTTTGCTTCAGCTTGGCCTTTTTACATTTACCGCGTCAAAGTAACAACGGCATTTACCATGACATACCCACCTTTTTTCAAAATGAAACAATCACTTCTTGTCCCTCATACTTAAGCATATGGACGCGATATTCTGTTTCAATGGCGCGAACACTTCGGCGCCGTGGACGACGAAAGAGTCCACGCGGGTTGCGCTTGCCATCAGATTCCTTTGACGTAGTGTGCCGATATGAGCAGACCGAGCGTCCTTGTCACCGGCGGAGCCAAACGATTAGGCGCCGCAATCGCTCGCCGCTTTGCAAAAGCTGGCTGGCATGTCGTGATCCATTACAACCGTTCACGCAGCGCTGCCGATGCGCTTGCTGCCGAATTGCCGAGTGCAGAGACGGTGCAGTGCGACATTTCCGACCTGGATGATGCGCGGTCCTTCATCAGCGACTTGGCAAACCGGATTCATGATTGGCGGTGCCTGGTCAATTGCGCATCGGTTTTCGAACCGGACGATGTAACCGGCCTCGATCCCGCGACGAACCAGCAGGCCATGATGATCAACGCCGCTGCACCTACCCTGATGGCCCAGACCTTCCTTGCCAAGGCGCGCAGCGATGGCGGAAGACGCGTGATCCAGATCACCGACCAGAAGCTGGCCAATCTCAACCCCGATTTCTTTAGCTATACGATGAGCAAGGCCGCCGCCGACGTGGCCGCACGGATGATGGCGATGGTCACCGATGCGGAAGACCGTGTCTACACCCTCGCCCCCGGCGCGATCCTGCCCAGCCATGACCAGTCGGATGAGGAAGCGCAGCGATCGCACCTGCTCAACCTGCTAAAGAGGCGGACGGAAACAGACGAGATCGCTGATGCTGCGCTGTTTCTGGCCGAGGGTCCGCTCGCGTCCGGGCAATCGATTTTCGTCGATTCGGGCCAGCATCTGTTGCAGCAGGATCGCGACGTCATCTATCTCGAAAGAGAAGGCCAGCCGGCATGAACACCGCAAATATGGATCACGCCGCAGTCGAACCGGTCGCCCCGCGAAAGACAGCGAAAGCCCCCAAACGGCACGCCGTCACCACCCGCGTCTGGCACTGGATCAATGCGGTCAGCCTGATCATCTTGTTTATGAGCGGGCTCAACATCTCAAACGGCCATCGGCGCCTGTATTGGGGCAACGACGGGTTCGCTCCGGCAGATGCCTGGCTTCACGTCCCGCGCTTTCCGGGATGGATGACGATTCCCGATTATTACAGCCTGGCCTCTGCGCGTGATTGGCACATCGTATTCGCTCTCGTCCTCGGCTTTGCATTCCTCGCGTTCATGATCGCCGCCTTCCTGAACGGCCATATGGTGCGCGATATCTTCGCACGCGCCCGCGAATGGAGTCCCGCCAATATCTGGACCGATATAAAGGAGCACGCGAAGCTCAATTTCGAGCACGGCGAGGGTAAGTATAATATCCTGCAAAAAATCGCCTATGCGGGCGTAATCCTGATCCTGCTGCCGCTGATGATCTTCACCGGTATGGTGATGAGCCCGGGTATGGAAGCCGCCTGGCCCTGGATGACCGACCTGTTCGGCGGGCGGCAAAGCGCGCGTTCGTTGCATTTTATCGCGGCATGGCTGTTGTTCGGATTTTTCGTGCTGCACATCGTGCTGGTCCTGCTGGCCGGGCCTGTCGGGCAAATCCGGGACATGATTACCGGCGGCAAACTGGAAGGAGCAGGCGATGCAGAGGCGTAATTTTCTAGTTGCGGCGGGCGCTGCCTTCCTTGCCGGGTGCAACGAGATCGGCGATTCCGCCTGGTTTGGAAAGATCGTCGACGGGGCGCAAAACTGGCACCGCGGGCTTCACCGCGCGCTTGGTGGCGGGCGCATCACGATGGCGCCGGAATATGACCGGTCGGCCATTTCTCCGGTCTTCCGCGCGAACGGCAACCGCACTGTAGACACAGACGAATACCGCGAAGCGCAGGCTGAAGGTTTTGCGAACTGGCGGCTTTCTGTCGGCGGATTGGTGGATAACCCGGCCCAGCTTTCGATGGCTGACATCAAGGCCCTGCCGCAGCGAACGCAAGTAACGCGCCATGACTGCGTTGAAGGGTGGAGCGCTATTGGCGAATGGACCGGACCGCAGCTGTCCGTGATCCTGGAAGCGGCAGGCGTCCAGCCGGAGGCCAACTTTGTCGTCTTCCGCTGCGCCGATTTCTTCATGCGCGGACCTTCGGGCAATCGACGCCAGGTAGACTATTACGAAAGCTGCGACATGGATGATGCCATGCACCCGCAAACCATTGTCGCGCATCAGCTTAACGGCGAAGATCTGCCCGTTGCCAACGGTGCACCGCTGCGGATGCGGCTGGAACGTCAATTGGGGTACAAACACGCGAAGTATCTGACCGGCATCGAAGTTGTTGCCAGCCTGGATGACATCAATGGAGGCGAAGGCGGGTATTGGGAAGATGTCGCAGGGTATCAGTGGTATGCCGGGATCTAGCGCCTATTCAGCCGGATAAACCCGGTTCATCGCTTCCCAGTTCACCCGCACCAGTTCCTCCAGCACTGCCAGATCAACATCGGCCAGCTTGTTGATATACAGACAGCTCTTGCCTAGCGAATGTTTCCCCAACCGCCCCAGCAATTCCTTGTTCTTTGCGCTCGTCACATCGTCGCAATATCCGCCCATCAAATAGATCGAATGCTTTGCCTTGCGCGGCGAGAAACCTGTGCGGAGGAAATCGCCCTCACGCCCGCTGTCGTATTTGTAATGATAGGTGCCGTAACCGATCATGCTCGGCCCCCACATCACGGGTTCTTCTCCGGTCACGCGGCGAAACAGTGCGTCCAGCACCCGTGCATCGGCGCGCTTGCCGTCATGCTCGACAGCGGCGATAAATGCCTCTGCCGTTTGCGTGCCAGGCTTGGTTTTGTTGTCGCTCATGCCAGTATTCTATCTCACAATTGACTTGTCGCCAAACGCTGCGCAAACCGCTGCGATTGAAACCAAACTGCAATAATCAGGGATATCGGACCTTATGTGGCTGCTCGACAAACTGCTTAACAAAGTCATCAAAGCCGGCCGGTTGGTCATCACAGACCACGATGGCAAAGTTTACGAGTTCGGCCCCGGCGGCGACGTTAACGGCGAGTACGGCGAGCCTATCCACATCACATTGACCAATCCGAAAGCCGCAAACCATATCGCCCGGTATCCGCAGCTTGGCACAGCAGAAGCTTTCATGTGGGAATGGATGAATATCGAGGAACCGCACGATCTGCGCGACCTGATCCTGTTTTTCACGGCCCAGTCAAAGGCTTTGGGCGACAAGGCCATCCAGCCGCAAAGCAAGGTGAAATGGCTGGCGCAAAAAGCCATCGCCAAGGCCGACAGCGTGAACCTTCGCGGGAAGGCCCGCGCAAATGCAGAGCACACCTACAACCTCACCCGCCGCCTGTACGAACTGTTCCTGGATGAGGACCGGCAGTACACAATGGGCTACTACCGCGATCTCGATAATTCGCTGGAAAAAGCGCAGCTCGACAAGAAGGCGCATCTTGCTGCGAAGCTGAACATCACGGCCGAAAACGGTCCCAACATGCGGGTGCTGGACATCGGCTGCGGCTGGGGCGGTTTCGCGCTGTATCTCAACCGCATGTATGGCTGCGAAGTGCTCGGCGTGGCGCTTGCGCCCGACCAGATCGCCTTCTGCAAGGAGCGTGCTGCCAAGGCAGGCGTGTCCGACAAGGTGAAATTCGCTCTGATGGATTACCGCGATGTGCAGGGGCAGTTTGACCGGATCAGCTCCATCGGCCTGCTGGAACACGTCGGCACGCCGCATTACCCGCAGTTCTATGAACACACCGCCAAGCTGCTGAAGCCCAAGGGCGTCATGCTCAGCCATGCGTGCGGACGCGCCGGCCCTCCGGGCTTCACCGATGCTTTCACCCGCAAATATATATTCCCGGGCGGTTACATCCCTGCCCTGTCCGAACTCATCACCCAGAGCGAGCAGTTCGGCTGGCAGGTGATGGATGTGGAGGCGATGCGCTTCCACTACTGTCACACGCTGGAAGAATGGTACAACCGCACCGTCATGCACCGCGAAGAGTTGCTGGAGCTGTATGACGAGCAGTTCTACCGCATGTGGCTGTTTTATCTTGCCGGCGCTGAACAGGCCTTCCGCAATGGCGGCTTGGTGAACCACCAGATCGTTTATGTGAAAGACCGGGAAGCTCTGCCGATGACGCGCGACTTCATGTACGAAGAAAGCGAGCGGCTGCGCGGTATGGAAGAACCTCCGCAATGGCATCTTGATCCGGCTTTCAAGGAAGCCGCCGAATAGGCAGCCACCTTCAGGGCGCTGCACTGCGTCTTGGCCAAGAAAGAGCAGAGCATGGCGGTTGCAACCACTCTTATCGACAAACTGCTTGCACGGATGATCCGGCGCGGGCGATTGCGGCTGACCCACGCGAACGGCGAAACGCGGGTTTTTGGTGAGCCGTCACCCGGATTTCCGGAGGTCGCGATACGGCTGGCGGACAAGGATGTTGCGAAAGATATCCTGCTCGATCCGCGTCTGGGTGCAGGCGAAGCTTTCATGGATGGCCGGATCATTATTGAAGCCGGCGATATCATGGATCTCGTGTCGCTTGCCCGGATGAACAACCGCTGGGAAGACAAGGCCGATCTGGCACCGCCCAGCATGGGACGAAAGCTGCGCGGGAGATTGAAGGGCGTCTTGAAAAGCGTCAATCGCCCTTCCAGCTCCAAAGCCAATGTCGCGCATCACTACGACATCGGAAATCCGCTGTATCAGCTGATGCTTGACGCAGAGCACATGCAATATTCCTGCGCCTATTTTGCGCGTGACGACATGACGCTGGCGCAGGCTCAGGAGGCGAAGCTGGCGCATATTGCTGCCAAGCTGAACCTTGGCCCCGATCTGCATGTGCTGGATATCGGATGCGGATGGGGCGGTATGGCGATTTTTCTGGCGAGCCGCGCCAATGTGAAAGTCACCGGAATTACCTTGAGCGAAGAGCAATTGGCACTGGCCAAGGAGCGCGCGAAGGCGGCAGGCGTCGAAGACAAAGTCACATTCGAACTGATTGACTACCGCGATCTGGCAGCCTCGGGCCGGACCTTCGACCGGATCGTTTCTGTCGGCATGTTCGAACATGTCGGGCGCCCGCAGTTCGAAACTTTCTTTCGCTGCTGCGCGCAATTGCTTTCCCCGAAAGGCACCGCACTGGTCCACACCATCGGACGTCTGGGCGGACCGGGCAAGACAGATGCCTTTACAGAAAAGTGGATTTTTCCCGGCGGCTATATCCCCGCGCTGAGCGAAACACTCAGCGCCAGCCAAAAGGTGCGACTGATTGCTACCGATATTGAAACGCTGCGCCTGCATTACGCCAAGACGATCCGCATCTGGTACGCCAATTGCCTGGAACACCGAGATGAAATTATCGCTCTGCATGATGAGCGGTTCTTCCGCCTTTGGACCTTTTATCTGGCCGGTGCTGCCACCGTTTTCGAACATGGCGGCATGTGCAATTACCAGATCCAGTTCGCGCGGGAGCGCACCGCTCTGCCGTTGACGCGCAGTTACATGGAACAGGCGGAGCAACAGCTTCTTTCGCGTGGCAGCTAGGGCGGCACACCTCACCCGCTCAGCCGTGTTTGCGCAGGCCTGGCCGATCATGCTGGGCCAGGCGTCGGTGCCGCTCGTGGGGCTGGTCGACACAGCAGTTATCGGGCGCACGGGAGACGCCGCCGCGCTGGCGGGCGTGGCGCTGGGCGCCACGATCATTAGCCTTGTTTTCTGGAGCTTCGGCTTCCTGCGGATGGGGATGACTGGACTGACCTCTCAGGCCAGCGGAGCCGGAGATGCCCGCGAAGTCGATGCGCTGCTGCTGCGAGCGCTTGGCGTCGGTATAGCGCTTGGCGCGGTCATTCTCGCGCTCAGCGTTCCGATTGCCAACCTCGCCTTCGCCGTCATGGCCGGGTCGGAGACCATATCAGCAGAGGCGGGCGGATACATGCAAGGCCGTTTCTACGGCGCGCCTGCCGCGCTGGCGGTCTATGCCATGAATGGCTGGCTGCTGGGCCTTGGCCGCACGCGGGAGGCGCTGGCCCTCCAGATCGCCATGAACGTGGCCAACATCGCGCTGGACGTATGGTTCGTCTGGGGACTGGACATGGGCGCATACGGTGTGGGGCTTGGCACAGCATGCGCGGAATGGATTGCGCTGGCGCTCGGCCTGCTGATCGTGGGCCGTGTTGCAGGGGCGAATATCTTCGCCATCGCACGCCGCACCCCGCGCAGCCTGCTGCTTGAGCGGGAGCGTCTGCTGCAACTCTTCGCCGTCAACCGTGACATCATGATCCGCACGATTGCGCTGCTCATCCTGTTCGCATGGTTCGCGAATGCTGGCGCGCGCATCGGCGCGGCAGCTCTGGCGGCGAACCACGTGCTGTTACAGTTCGTCAATGTCGCTGCTTTCATCCTTGATGCGTTTGCCTTCACGGCGGAGGAGCGCGTCGGGAAGGCTTATGGCGCGCGCAATGCAGAAGCATTCAGGCGCGCCGTTCGGCTGACGAGCGAATTCGCATTGGCGAGCGGGATTGTTTTCGCCCTGGCCTTTTTTCTTGCAGGCGGAGCAGTGATCGATTTTCTCACTACAGATCCACAGGTCCGGCAAACCGCGCGCACCTTCCTGCCGTTTGCCGCACTGGTCCCGCTGATTGGTATGCCAAGCTGGATGCTGGACGGAATTTTCATCGGAACCACCCGTGGTCGCGCGCTGCGCAATGCCGGGGTTGCCGCGACAATTCTTTATATCGCGCTCGATCTTGCCCTTCGGCCAGCAGGGAATTGGGGAGTTTGGGTAGCAATTACTGCAAGCTATGTGTTGCGCGCCGGTGGGTTAGCGTTTTATCTGCCCGGCTTGCTCCGCGATGTCGGATGCGCCCGAAACACAGCAACATCAGATTAGAGCACGGAATAAACAATGATCCCGAAACCCCTAAGCAAAGCCATCACACGTTTCCTCGCCGCAATCATGCTGGTGCTTGCCGGCCTTGGCGTCGCAACGCCTGCGCTGGCTGAGGTCACCGTGCATTTCCACTCATTCAACGGTTCCGTCCTGTGGGGCCGCTATCCGCATACGTTCGTCGTGTTTGAAGGCTCGCTGGAAGACGGGACGCGGGTGAACGAAAATTTCGGTTTTTCCGCTCGCAGCAGTGCGCAGGCAATCACGTCCGGGCCGGCAGAGCACATGATCATTACTGAAGACGAAGACACGATCGAGGACACCAACCGGCATTTCTCCGTCACCATATCTCCAGCGCAGTACCGCAGCTTGCGCGCAGAAGTCCTCGCTTGGCGCAACCATCCGGGTCGTTTTTACGATCTTGATGAAAACAACTGCATCCATTTTGTCGCCCGTATGGCGGAAATGGTTGGCCTGCGGTCTGATGTGCCAAGCCAGTATCTTCGCCGCCCCAAGGCATGGCTCAATTACATAACGCGCCGCAATCCGCAGCTCGGTGCATCAGAGATAGACTGATTGCGGCAAATCTGGCGGACTGCTAACTGCCACGCGATCACGCCAACAGGAAATCATACATGTCGGATATTAAACGGGTCGTCCTCGCCTACTCTGGCGGGTTAGACACCAGCGTCATCGCCAAATGGCTGATGACAGAGCGCGGACTGGAAGTTGTGACTTTCACCGCCGATCTGGGCCAGGGCGAAGAGATAGAGCCCGCGCGTGAGAAAGCCCGCCTGATGGGCATTCCGGACGAGCACATTTTCATCGAAGATCTGCGCGAGGAATTCGTGCGTGATTTTGTCTTCCCGATGATGCGCGCCAACGCCCGGTATGAAGGTGACTATCTGCTTGGCACAAGTATCGCTCGCCCGCTGATTTCCAAGCGTCTGGTGGAAATTGCGCAGGAAACCGGCGCAGACGCCATCGCGCACGGCGCGACCGGCAAAGGCAATGACCAGGTCCGCTTCGAACTCAGCGCCTATGCACTGGCCCCCGACATCACCGTCATTGCTCCATGGCGCGAATGGGATCTCACCAGCCGCACTGCTTTGATCGAATGGGCGGAAAAGCACCAGATCCAGGTGCCGAAGGACAAGCGCGGCGAGAGCCCCTTCTCCACCGACGCCAATCTTCTGCACACGTCCTCCGAAGGAAAGGTGCTGGAAGATCCTTGGGAAGAAACGCCAGACTATGTGTATTCGCGCACCAATCACCCGGAAGATGCGCCAGATACGCCCGAGTATATTACAATCGAATTCGAGCGCGGCGACGGTGCCGCGCTGAATGGAGAGGCGATGAGCCCGGCCACGCTGCTGACCGCGCTCAACGAGCTTGGCCGCAAGCATGGCATTGGGCGGCTCGATCTGGTTGAAAACCGCTTCGTCGGAATGAAATCGCGCGGCATGTATGAAACACCCGGCGGCGAAATCTATGCGGTGGCGCACCGCGGGATTGAACAGATCACGCTCGATCGCGGCGCAGCGCATCTGAAGGATGAGCTGATGCCGAAATATGCAGAGCTGATTTACAACGGCTTCTGGTTCAGTCCGGAACGCGAGATGCTGCAGGCGGCGATCGACCTCAGTCAGGAGAAAGTTTCCGGCACGGTGCGCCTGAAGCTTTACAAAGGACTGGCCAGCGTTGTGGGCCGCAAGTCCGCCAACTCGCTCTATTCAGAAGCGCATGTCACGTTCGAAGACGATGCAGGCGCCTATGATCAGGCCGATGCAGCGGGCTTCATCAAACTCAATGCATTGCGCCTGCGATTGCTGGCCAAACGCGACCGTTGACGCCATTCGCGCCGGCCCCGGCACACTTATCGTCGTAAAATCACGGATAGTTTCACACGAAACGCCGAGGCGTTGACTTATCCACTCTTGTCCACTGGCATTCTCGGACAAAGTGGATAAGTCGACGCTCGCGCCCTTGCCCGACTCGGTTGCGAGGTGCATTTTCAAAACATCGAAGACGGAAAGTCACCGCCACGAAAGATCGCTAGTCGGTCAGGATACAGGAGAGGCCGGAAGTATTCGACGCGATGTTGCAAAATTCGCGGTCGAGGAAAGACCAGGAAAAGGGACCTTCGGGAAACTGGAACTGATCGGACCGTTGAAACCGGGAAGCTTCCACATCGGTAAAGGCCGGAAGAGAAATCCGGTGTCGAGGGGCTGAAAGCACTGAGGTGCGGACGGAACCGTTCGAGACATCGAAGGACGAAACCGGTCTCGGACAGGTGGAAAGAATGGCTGAGATCGCTTGCGATATCGCCGCTCGGAAAATCTGCTCCGACATCGGCGCGAGCGCCGGGCGACAGATTTGGAAGAGAAGCAATCCTTCGGGAATGCGGAACTGAAGAAGACACGCCAGGTGCCAAGTATCCCTTCGGGGATCCACACGTTGGTGAGAGTGGGGTCGGCAGCAATGCCGGCCCCATTTCTCGTTTCAGGGCCCGATGCGCGGCGCAGAATCAGCCCACCGAATCGTTCCTCGCGACTCCGAATTCCGCCTCAAATCAGTGATTTTTGACGTGACCGTCCTTTGGACAATCGAACGTGTCACCGTGTTTCCTGCCCCGATTCACGGCGAACCGAGTGCGCTTGGCGACGGGCCGAGGGAACCGAGTAGGTCTGTTCAGTATCTGCAGGTATGGGCGCGGCCATGACAAAAAAGACATTTTTCAGAAGCGCGCCGCGCGTGGTCGCTACCATGACAGCGCTGGCCCTCTTCGGATCAACCGGCGCCGGCTTTGCCCAGCAGCAAGTTGAAATGACCGCTACCAGCACAGCACGCAGCGCCGAAGCTCCGGCATTTGCGCTTGGCGAGGACGCTGCGTTTGAAAGTGCCTTTGCCCGCTTCGACACGCCGGTAGAGCCGGAAATTCCCACACATGCGGTCGACATCACCACGATCGAGCCCGCTGCGCCTCCGCCAGAGCCTGCTGCCACTTCGCTAGGTACCGGCATTGCCAGTTATTACGGGCGCCGCTTTCATGGTCGCCGCACCGCGAATGGTGAGCGGTTTGACATGAACGAGATGACTGCTGCGCACCGCACCCTCCCGTTCGGCAGCCGAGTGCGGGTGACCAATACCAGCAACGGCCAGTCTGTTGTCGTGCGCATCAACGATCGCGGGCCGTTCATCCGTGGCCGTGAAATTGACGTATCGCGCGCTGCGGCCGAGCAGATCGGCATGATCCGCCGCGGTCACAGCAATGTGGAGCTTGAGCTGCTCGACAGCTGATTATCCCGCAGTAACGCCGTAGGTTGCCGCGCAGTCGCGGGTGATCGCCTGCATTTCGTCAAATCTGTCGCCGTAAGCATCCAGCACGGATATTCCGCGCCGGTCGAATTCCGCGCTCATGCAGCCGCAGATCGATTCCGCCACCGACGTGCTGGGCGCGATCTGACTGACCTGGCCGACGCACTGGGCGCGCATCCGGTCTTCACCGAGGCCGCCCCTGCCCTCTCCCGGCTCGCCGAACATGGACGAGGTCAGCCAGAACCCGCCGATGGCGAACACCACGAATACGAAAAACTTGCCCATCACCCGCACTCCCTTTGACGGCTGGATGGCGAACAATGTCGCGGCGAATGGTTATTTTCCGCTTACCGCGCCCGCCCTTGCCGCGAGTCCAAGGCCTTTTCCCGCCATCTAATTCCCCAATTGCCCGCGTATCGCGCCGTCCGGATGGCGGATGGTGGTGACGACGATGTAGAAGTCCTCCCGGTCGGCGAGCAGGCGGTCCATCATGGCGCGCTCCACATTGACGCAGGTTTCATCGCCATCCGCGTCCGGCAGGCGGAGGCGCACCACCAGCTCGCCGTTCCTGCCCTGCTCGCCTTCGTGGATTTCCAGGCCGTTGGGATCGCGCAGGCCCTCCATGTCGAGGTAATAGCAGATCCGTTCACCCGCCAGATCGAACTCTGAATCGAAATCGCCCAGCGCATCGTCCTCCCCCTCCCGGTTGGTGACGCTTTCGCCGAACATCGCGACGCCGACAAACTGGCTTTCCTGCGCGTAAGCCGTGCTGACCAGCAATCCCGAGGCACCCAGGGCCGGTACGCCCAACGCCGGCACACACAGCCCCGCCAGCAGCAACGCCGCCGCAGCCGCAGCGCGATAGATTGTCCGTTTCATAGCAGCTCTCCCACCTAAGGGCCCGCCGCCAGCCGGTCGCCCGGCCACCACGGGCCGAATGGCTGCTATTGTAATCCTTTAAGCGCGCCTTGGGAAGTTGGCGGGCAATCGCTTTGCGCTCCGCTATCCCCCGCCTCCGGCCCGTCCCAGCCAGACCCGTACAGCGCCGCGAGCGCCGCCTGCAGATCGGCCTCTGTGATGATGAGCCACCAGTCCGCCGCGCCGTTTTCGAAGGCGGTAAGCTGGCGCATCTCGGTCGCGCCGCTATCCTCCTCCTCTCCGGTGCAGAGCTGGTGCGGCTCCTGCGCCCCGTGCGGGCGAGCGGCATCCATCCGGTCCAGCCGATTGCCCAGCCACATGCAGTCGTCCGGCGTCAGATCGGCATCGTCATCATAGCATAACCCGCCGCAGTCCTCGCATGGCGGAATGGGGTCTTCCTCGCCCACATCCTCGCCCACATCCTCACCATCACCCGCCTCATCACCCGCCTCATCCCCGCGAGTTTTGGAGCATATAGAGCACAGTCCTGAAGGCAAAACCTCCCTCTCCCCCAGCCGCGCCAGCGCATCGTCGAAACCCGCCTCCGGCTCCAGCGGCGCATCGCAGGCAGCGCAGGCGGAAACCCGCACCGCATGGGCATCGAGCCGCGCCAGATGGGCGAGCAGCAGTCGGGAATCGAAGCGCCTGCGCACCGCCACCTCCTCCCCGTGGTAATAGACGCTCTCCTCCACCCCGTTGATCGCCCGGTCCGCCAGCACCTCCTCCACATGGGTGCGCGCAATGACGAGCGCCGCATCCCAGCACGCCCGCATGGACGCGCTGGAGCGCCGCGCACGGTACGCCGTCTGCGACGATATGCCGAGCGCCCGGCACGCAAGCCGCACATTGCCATGCTGCGAAAGCGCCTCGCAGAACGCGGCCTGCCTGGCGGGCGTGAGCAGCGGCGGACGGCCCGGCACGGGGCGAGCGCCCTCCTCGCTTTTGTGGAGGACGGGAAGCTGTTGGTGTTGGAGCGGCGTGTGAAGAGACATGGCGCGGGACTCGCTGCTGGCTGAAGAGAACCGCGTAGCGAGGCATGGATTGGGGGGTGTAGGGAAGACTTTCCTGACCCCAGCGGCCCTATCCTTGAGGAAGCGGCATCCCGACTTGCCGAGCGCAGCTGCGGCCAACCTCCTCCACCTGCGCGCGGGCATCGCCCAGCATATCGGTGATCTCCAGCCCCTCTTCCGTCAGACGGTCTGTCATGCAGGTGCACAGAGCGGTTCCGAGAGCGGGATCGGGAGCCATCCGCCCGAATTGCCGCTCACATTTGGCGACCTTGGCAGCGCGAACATCCTCCGGCGTCTGCGGCCCGCACCCACCCAGCGCGAGCGCAGCGGTGGCGGCGGCGATGAGACTGATACGCATGGGGTTTGGCTCCCTTACCTTTGTTGTGGTAGGGGCCGGTGTAGCGGTTGCGGGTTACGGCGAGGTTATTGGGGGTTTGCGAGATCCGCGCAACGAGGCTTGAATCCCAAGGTTTAGGGAGAGTTCTAGTCCGTCAAAAGTTCTATCGGATCAGCATCAGGAAGGGTCATCACCCAATCTTGAAGGCCAAGGTCGATTAAAACGGCCGCGATCGTATGCCCGTCCATGAGCCAAACACCTGCATCGCGCGCAAAGCTCCGTCCGGATGGATCAAAATTTGATGTTGTCCAAAAGGCCAGTAGCACTGGAGAGAGTGGCCAAACTTTCTTTTGTACACGTAGCGCATGACGTTTCAGTAGGCTGGCACCAACAAATTCACGCAGCGCTTTCTCTGCAATCAAGTCTTTCTTGAAACGCTTAGCCTGTCCGATAATCGTAGCGCGAACAGATTCGGGACAGTTCATTTCATCCGGCAATATATCTAGTCCGTGAGCGATGAAATCAATTCCGCCATCTCGAGTTTTTTGTGTAACATCTGAGGCGCAACCAACCTGCTCTAATATTTTCGCACAAACTTTTTCGAAGTCGAAAGGGTCGATACGCTTTAATTTGCCTAGCAGAGCTGGATCGCCCTTTCCAGTTGCCCTTATATACGGTGGCTCTTCTTCGTCTATTTCAAACGGAAACACCGCACCATCTTGTCTAGCACTCTCGATACGGTCCCGAAGTAGTTGAGTCACGAATGGTGCGCAGGTCTCGACGAGATCCCACTGCTTTTCTTCAGACCATGTTGGTATCTGCGCTACTAACGCAGCGTAAATTGCCTCGTCGATTGAAACCCAATCGCGACTGACCAAAGTTGTTTCTGTCCAAGCTGCAATCACTTGAGATGGCGGAGCCGCCATTTTAGTTTTCGGCCCGTAGTTTTTCCCTGTCTGACAACGACTGGGAAATTTGATCTTTGAGGTTGGTTAAAGATTCAAGCGTGATCTCGTCCATTAGTCTAAGCATGTCTGGCGTGAGCGTTTTGAGAGCCGTTGTGGCTGCTGTAATCTTTGGGTACCAGTCTTCAGGATGATCTTGCTCATAGCGGGCTATCGCTCGAGCGAGAGTCCCCTCATGCGTCCTCAAAATCGCAAGTGCGTTATCATCGTCAATGATTTGCGCCAAATCTCTGACGCTTCTCGCCTCTGGTAGCTTATGTGGCTCATCCTCATCTTCTGATGGACCGATCATCCATTGATAGAATTCACGCAGCCGCTCTCGATTCTCGAACTCCTCTGCGTCATCACTCCACTCAAGCCAGTTTTTGATCTGCGGCTTTTTGAAAACCTCTTCAAAATAACTGTACATGTTGGGCTGCGCAAATTCACCGAACTCTTCGTCATCCTTAAGGTTTTCGAGAGCAACAAAACATCTGTATGAATTATTCGCAGCACGTGTGGAGAGGCCCAAACTTTGCGCTGCTTCCTGTGGCGAAAGTCCAGTCTCTCTCAGCGCGAAAACCGCTTTCGCCTTCTGGTAAGGTCCCCATTCTTTGATTCCCGAGACATGACGCAGTCCCGGCAGAATTAAGCTTGCAGCTTCCGGAGCAAGATCCTTATCTAAGAGCAAGGATTCAATCTGAGTGTAATTTTCTTTGGCTTCGTCGTCGAATGTCTCTTTACCAAACTCGTCAAGTTGCATCAGCCACTTTAGGGCGGTGATGCGCCGATTACCTTCAATAACTACGTATTTTGGTGGATCAGCTTCGCCCTCCCATTCGCGAACAACTATCCGATCCATCTGTAAAAATCCGATAGTCTTTATGGTATCTCGAAGCTCAGCCACGTTGAATGTCTTGCTTCGCATTTTGTCATATGCGTTTTGCTGAACTTTTGCATCGGCATACCGGCCTTCCTGCACCTCGGAATAACCATCGCCAAGTTCTGAAAAACGAGGATTGTTCGGATCAAGAAGTAACTGATCTAGGTTAATTGCCATCGGCTTCAGCGTTTTCGCTAGGTTTTCCAAAAAAAATTCCTCCTTGAGCCAACTTTTCGTAACAAACTTTCGACTTGATGCAACAAACTCAAACTAAAACAAGAGGAAATCCAATCTAGCCAGATGATGGCGAGTCACTGTCCCCCGCGAACCGAAACGACTTCACTTCCCCAACATAGCCTTGAGATACCCGCCAGTATAACTCGCCGCCACCGACGCGACCTTCTCCGGCGTGCCTTCCGCGACAATCTCGCCGCCGCGCACGCCGCCTCCGGGGCCGAGGTCCAGCACCCAGTCGGCGGTTTTGATCACGTCGAGATTGTGCTCGATCACCACAACGCTATTCCCCTGATCCACCAGACGGTGCAGCACTTCCAGGAGTTTGCGCACATCCTCGAAATGCAGGCCGGTAGTCGGCTCGTCCAGAATATAGAGCGTTTGTCCGGTGCTGCGTTTGCTGAGTTCCTTGGCGAGCTTCACGCGCTGCGCCTCTCCGCCTGACAGCGTTGTCGCCTGCTGGCCGACCTTTACATAGCCCAGCCCCACCTCGTTCAGCATCGCCATCTTGTCCCGGATGGGGGGCACGGCCTTGAAGAAGCCTTCCGCGTCCTCGATCGTCATATCCAGCACGTCTGCGATGGAGAGGCCTTTGAACTTCACCTCCAGCGTTTCCCGGTTGTAGCGTTTTCCGCCGCACTGCTCGCAGGTGACATACACATCGGGGAGGAAGTGCATTTCGATCTTGATCAGCCCGTCGCCCTTGCACGCCTCGCACCGGCCGCCCTTCACGTTGAAGCTGAAGCGGCCCGGCTTGTACCCGCGCGCCTGCGCCTCCGGCAGGCCGGCGAACCAGTCGCGGATATTGGTGAAGGCGCCGGTGTAGGTGGCGGGGTTTGATCGCGGGGTGCGGCCGATGGGGGACTGGTCGATCTCGATGATCTTGTCGCAATATTCCAGGCCCGTCACCTTGTCGTGCGGCCCGGCGATAACCCGCGCGCCGTTCAGCGTGCGGGCGGCGGCGGCGTACAGCGTGTCGATGGTGAAGCTGGACTTGCCCGATCCGCTGACCCCGGTGACGCAGGTAAAGGTGCCAAGCGGAATGGACGCAGTGACGTTCTGGAGGTTGTTCGCCCGTGCGCCGTGCACCGTCAGCTTGTGCCCGTTGCCCTTGCGGCGCTTTGCCGGAACGCTGATCTCGCGCCGTCCGGTGAGGTAATCGGCGGTGAGGCTGCGCTTGGCCTTCAGGATCTGCTTGAGCGTGCCCTGCGCCACCACTTCGCCGCCATGCACACCCGCGCCGGGGCCAAGGTCGACCACGTAATCGGCGGTGCGGATGGCGTCTTCGTCATGCTCCACCACGATGACGGTGTTGCCGAGATCGCGGAGGCGTTTGAGTGTTTCCAGCAGCCGGTCGTTGTCACGCTGGTGGAGGCCGATGCTTGGCTCGTCCAGCACATAGAGCACGCCCGACAGGCCGGAGCCGATCTGCGAGGCGAGGCGGATGCGCTGGCTTTCCCCGCCGCTGAGTGTGCCGCTGGTCCGGTCGAGGTTGAGGTAATCGAGCCCGACATTGTTGAGGAAGCCCAGCCGCTCCACGATTTCTTTCAGGATGGCCTTGGCGATCTGGTTCTGAGTGTCGTTCAGCTTCTCCGGCAAGGCGGTGAACCACGCCAGCGCATCGGACACGCTGAAGCGCACCGGCTGGCTGATGTCGGTGCCGTCGATTTTGACCGCCCGCGCCTTCTGGTTGAGGCGCGCACCGCCGCAAGTCTCGCACGGCTGCGCGGTCTGGAACTTGCTCAGTTCCTCCTGCATCCACGCACTTTCGGTCTGCACCATGCGGCGGTTGAGATTGCCGATGACGCCTTCGAACGCCTTTTCAACCGTGTACTGCTTGCGCCCGTCCTTGAAGGTGAGCGGCACGCGGCGGCCTTTCGTGCCGTAAAGGATGACGTCCTGGTTCGCCTCGCCAAGCTCGTTCCACGGCGTTGTCAGGTCGAAGCCGTATTCCTTGGCGAGGCTGCCCAGCACTTGCATGTAGTAAGGCGACGGCGGGTTGGATTTCGCCCACGGCACCACCGCGCCTTTTTTCAGCGTCAGTTCTTCGTTGGGCACCACAAGCTGCGGGTCGAACAATTGTTTCTCGCCAATGCCGTCGCATGTCGGGCAGGCCCCTTGCGGCGCGTTGAAGCTGAACAGACGCGGCTCGATTTCCTCGATGGTAAAGCCGCTGACCGGACAGGCGAACTTCTCGGAGAACACGATGCGGTTCGCGGGCAGCCCGCCCCCTTCATCGCGCCGCCGCCCTCTGCATCATCCTCCCGCCCCGGCACCACGCCATCGGCGAGGTCGACGAATGCCAGCCCCTCGGACAGTTTCAGCGCGGTTTCGAACGAGTCCGCAAGCCGCGTTTCCAGCCCCTTTTTCACCGCCAGCCGGTCCACCACGACTTCGATGTCGTGCTTGAACTTCTTGTCGAGCGCGGGCGCTTCCTCGATCGCATACATCTCGCCATCGATGCGCACGCGGGTGAAGCCGGCCTTCTGCCATTCGAGCATTTCGCGGCGGTATTCACCCTTGCGCCCGCGCACGACCGGCGCGAGCAGATAGAGCCGCGTACCTTCCGGGAGTTCCATCACCCGGTCGACCATGTTGGACACCGTCTGCGCCTCGATCGGCAAGCCGGTGGCAGGCGAATAGGGCACGCCCACCCTCGCCCACAGCAGGCGCATGTAATCGTAGATCTCGGTGACAGTCGCCACGGTGGAGCGCGGATTGCGCGATGTGGTCTTCTGCTCGATACTGATCGCAGGCGACAGCCCGTCGATATGCTCCACATCGGGCTTCTGCATCATCTCCAGAAACTGCCGAGCATAGGCAGAGAGGCTCTCGACATAACGCCGCTGCCCTTCGGCATAGATCGTATCGAACGCGAGGCTCGATTTGCCGGAGCCGGAAAGACCGGTGATGACGATCAGCGCATCGCGCGGCAGATCAATATCGATACCCTTGAGATTATGCTCGCGGGCACCTTTGACGGAAATGTGTGTGAGAGCCATGGCGGTCCAAGTGGGGGCTTGAGGGGGATGAGTCCAGAGGGGCGGATGGCCGTGTGCAAAACGCGGCGCGCGGGCGCGCAATGTTCACCAAACGTTCGCGCAGATCAAGGCTCTTGCCTGCATTTGCATTTACTTTGCCCCGATTGATGGGCAATCTCCTCGGCTTGGAGCGGACCGCATGCGTGCGGGAACTCCAAATTGGGGGGATTCGCCAGATTGACGGTTCCTGTTTGCAATCGGGTCGCATCGATAGCGCATGGAACCGGGGCTTTCCCTCCGACCGTTCCTTCGCGTTTGATGCGTTCGGGGGGACAGGAGACCAGCAATGGAACAGCAATCGAATTATTCCGAGCAAGCTTCGACCCCGAAAGATCGCAAGATCAAGATCAAATGCACGCCCACACTTATCTGGTACAATTCGGACCCGAATAATCGGAGTATCGGCGCAACGATGGAATTCGAGCAGGTGGATGGTGTTGGCATTACCGATCCGCCCATGCCAGGCGTAATCGGCCCGCATGGGAAGATCGACATTTCGAAAATGCCGCCGGACGACAAATATACCGACAACATCGACATTACTTTCCAGCTGGATGACAGCAAAATGAAAGATGCCGATGGCAGCAAGCTGACCGGCAAGGCTCGGTGGGCACTGCCCGGTGAAGGGCAGTATACCGCGCCCGATGGTACTAAAGTACCGCTGGATTATGGCTGGTTCTGCAGAGCCAACAGCAATGCGGCGTCAGGCTATGATCCCTTCCCGCCAATTGCCATTCCTGGCATGACGTTTTCGCGCAAGAACGATAACATGATCGAGATCGACGACAATACCGCCGATGGCTCACCGGAATACGGATATTGTATCGCCTTCGTGCTGGAAGGATACGGCAATTACTATATTTCGTACGATCCGCTCATCACTTCCAAAGGCAGGGGTATCAACAAGTAGAGGCGTGAATTAACGCACGCGCAGGTAGGCGGGGTGCCGGTAGCCCCGCCTGTCGAGCGTTTCTGCCACACGGCCCGCCTCTGGTGATCGGCCCAACCGCGTCAAAACGCCATGTCTTGTGGCTAGAATTCCCTCGCTCGGTAGAGAGTTAAGAGCCGTTTCCCACATCTGGCGTGCGTCGGCTGCGCGGCCCTGGCGCGTTCGGACGTCACCGATCACCAGATAAGCAGAAGCCAACTCACCTTCGCCAAAGGTGTCATCCGAACCTGCGACCATTGCTACCATCTGCTCCGCATGCCGGGCCGCGTTCTGCAAATCATTTCTTGCCAATGCCAGCTTCGTGCGAATTTTTAGTTTGGTTAGCTTGAGCTCTCCGCTCCAGAACTCATTATTTGGGTCTATCGCTTCCAATTGCGCCAAAAGGGCTTCTGACCGATCCAGCAGAGCTTCACTTTCGCCGAACCGGCCCGCGTTCAACAAGTTTTCGACCTGACTGTGTTGCCCCCTGACAGCCGTTTCAGACCATTCCGTATTTTCCGGTTCGAGAGCTCGAAGCTCCGCGCTGATATCAAGCGACCGATCGCATGCCTCGAGCGCAGCATCGAGATCCCCCGAGTCAGCCTGAGCCCCGCAAACAAATTGCAGGGCGATGGCCAATCGGTATCGCGCCAGCGCATTGGCAGGGTCACGCTCTAACAAGTCTTCGTAGATGAAAACTTCGCGCTCGTGCAGGGCAAGTGCCTCACGGGCTTTTGATTGCCTGCCATACGTATTTCCCAACCAGTTGACGGCCAAACCGATTTCGATCTGGCGGCCGGGATCGTAGCCTTCCCCTGCCGCTACGGCTTCGACCATTTGTAGGCTTCTCGCAAAAGCTGGTTCAGCTTCACGATAACGGCCGGCGTCAAACAGCATCGCACCCAGATTGCCCTCGGCATAGGAGCTTTCCATCTGCCATTCGGGATTGTCGGGATCAAGCGCGAGCAGCCTGTCGGCAAGGCGTTTGTACTCCTGAAACTGCGCCTCCGCATCCTCCATTTCGCCGCGGGTGTAGGCGACGTAGCCAACCCAGAACACGCTTTGGGCATGGTCATAAACCCGCTGGGCATTGCCGGGATCGCGGGCGAGCTGTTCTGCGGTAGTTTCCGCCGCTTCGGTAAAGGCCTGCAATGCCGCATCGCTTTCACCGCGCAAATTGCTGATCTCCCCCACCAGCAGCAGCGCCCTTGCCCGCCGTCCCAGTGCATCGGCATCAAGATCGCCCAGCTTTTGCGCGGCATAATAAGCGAGCGCGCGTTCGCCCACCACGTCAAGCGCGTCCAGCCGCCCGACCGGCTCCAGTTTGTCGCGCAGATCGGTCAGCATGAACTCGACCAGTCCGTCTGCCTCATTGCGCTGAAACTCTGCCTCGTTGCGGGCCTGCACTGCAACCCATGCAAGGCCGCTCATCACGGTTGCCAATGCCAGGGATGCCGCAACGATTATCCGGCCGCGGATCGTGCGGCGGCGCTCGTCACGGTTGACCAGCTCGTCCAGCCCCACGCCGAGCACGGCGGCCGCAATCTTCAGCTTGGCGCCGCGCTTCCCGTCACCGGTGATGCGCGCATCGGCAGCCAGCGGCGCGTCCGCCAATGAGTTGCCAATGGTGAGGTCAGAGCTGACCCCGTGGGTAAGCGCCAACGGGAAACATTCTGCGTCGGCGCTGCCGGGTTCGCCATCGACGATCAGGGCCAGCACCTTGTCCGCGTCACGGTGCGTCTTGAAAAAGGCAATTTCGCGCTCGACCCATTGGGACTTAGCGGAATTGGGGGAGCAGATGACGATCAGGAATTCCGAAGATCGCAGGCCCTTTTCCACCGCATCGCCAATGCTTGATCCGGCGGCTTCTTCTTCACGGTCCTTGAAAATGGGATTGAGGCGCGCCGGCGCACCCTTCCTGACCAAGGCGGCAGGCGTGCGGTATGTTTCCAGTTGGTGGTGCAGCCATTTGCCCCATTTGGCATCGGCCCAGCTGTAGCTAATGAAAGCGCGGTATTTGAACTCGCCCATTGTTGCTGCCCCCCAAGCTACAACCGTTTTACGAGTTCTATCGCATTCCGGCCGGACTAACAAATGTTGTAAAACCGGCCACGAACAGACTTTCATCCGATTGACCGCGCGCAGGCGGCTGGTCTTGCGCTTGTTGTTCTAAGCTGACAGACGGGGCGCATGGGGGAAACGGTCGCAAGCCTTTCAAATCGCTGTAAGTCCGCTGCGCTGGGTGATTATGCCTGGGCCAGCCTGCTGCGCGATTTGGGCGAATGGGTCGGCGGTTCCAAGGGCCTGGTCTTGGGGCTGTCGCAGGCATCATCATACGGATCGTCACTCAACTGGAACCATGATCCAGGCGATCTGGACAGATACAATTTGCACTACAACAAACTCGATCCGCGCCTTCCCTTTTCCCGCAATACGCCGCTGCACACGTGCCAGTTGGGCCAGCAATATGTGCGCAACGAAGACATCGCCCACAGCGAATATTTCGACGCGATCAGCCTGCACGGCAATGTCTGTGATAGCGTGCACGGAATCATCGCGGACGATGCCGAAATCGGCCGTCATGCCATCAGCATCCAGCGCGGGTTCGAAGAAGAGTTCTTCGAGGCAGAGCAGGCGCGGCAGTTGCAGGCCATGCTGGTCCCGCTGGAACAGGCAATCCGCGATTCCATCCGCGTGGCGCGGGTCGGCGGGGACATGCCAGCGGCGACGCGCTTGCTGTATGCCCTGATCGATCCGGGGCTGAACCTGCAATATTTCGACAGGCCGGAACTGGAAGCTGTGCAGTGGAGCGGGCACGGTCTGGCGCTGGAAGGCCGCCGCCTTGTGCCTGCAACCGCGCGCCAGGCCGCCGTCATCAAACGCGCCGTGCGCCTGGCGATTGGCGGGCGGCCAAGCATGTTGCGGATCGGCAGGCTGGAAATTTCGGTCTCTCCCGTGCCCACGCCGCTCGGCTGGGCGGGCGAGAATTGCGCCTTCCTTTCGATCAGCGCCAAACCGCCGAAGAACGGCACCGCAGCAGAACTGTTCGCGCTGGCGCACGAGTTTTCTGACCGGGAGCGCGCTATTCTGGAAGAGCTGCTGGACGGCGTGGACATGCGGCAGACTGCAGAGCGGCTGGGCATGGGGTACGAAACCCTGCGCTGGCACGTGAAGAACATGTGCCAGAAAAGCGGCTATGCCCGGCGGGAAGCGATGGTCCTGGCAGCGTTGTCGGGCGAGATGTCCGCCTAAATCGCGAAATTTTTTGGGAAAAACCCGGATCTCAACCCAATTGGGTGGGGACAGAGTGTGCGGCGCGCCCTAGCCCGCAATCCGTGGCCGGTGGATGGGGGGCAACACCGGTCACACCATGATTTCAATGCCTTCTTGACGGTTTTCGGAAGGCCGATCGCCTGCCTGTTGATATGGCTGAGCTGCAGCGGCCATCCGTAATCCGGCAATCGGCGTATCAGTTCGACCGCGCTGTCATTGTCGCCCTCCGCTGCCGCCAATTGCGATTGATAGAGCACGCTGATCACGGACGGGCTGTCCGTTTCTTGCCATGGCCATATCCATCGGCGCGCGATATTCAGATGTGCAGCAGCATGACCTTAGGCTCGACATGCTCGTCCCAGCCGGCAATTTCCAGCACCATCCTTTACGGCACCACGCGCAGCGGTCCGATTTGAAAGGGCTGTTCATGCGCGAGATCGACTGAGGAAAACGCGCCATCAGAAGAAGGTGTGCAGTTTCATGGCCATCTCGCGGGGAAGTTGGAGAAAATGCAGCTGTTTTTGCACCCGCTGCGGAGGCGAAGTCCAATGAGTATCAAGATCATTGCGATCCATGAAGACACGCAGCGATTGACTGGCCAGCTCGGCTCTATGTTTCGCTCATTCTCGCAAATGCTGGCCTCATCATTTAGGCGACATGCGCAGGGCTTGGCCTTACACGGGCCGCATGCTCATTGCCTTCAACAAGCCGTTCGGGGTCCTTTCGCAGTTCAGTTTCGGTAAGGACGACAGCCCGCACCCGACCTTGTCCGCATATGGATTGCCGCCAAGGGTCTACCCGGCGGGCAGGCTCGACCGTGACAGCGAAGGCTTGCTGCTCTTGACCGATGACGGCCGCTTGCAGGCGCGCATTGCAGAGCCGCGGCACAAGATGCCCAAAACGTACATGGCACAAGTCGAGGGTGTCACCGATGAGGGCGCGCTGACGCTTCTGCGGCGCGGCGTGAAATTGAAGGACGGGATGACCAGCCGCGCCCTCGCCGATGCTATTGCTCCGCCAGACATATGGGATCGCGATCCGCCCATTCGCTATCGCAAATCCGTGCCCGACAGCTGGATCAGCCTGACCATTACCGAGGGCCGCAACCGGCAGGTCCGGCGGATGACGGCGGCGGTGGGACATCCGACCCTGCGTCTGGTCCGCTGGCAGATCGGCGATTGGAGCTGCGAAGGACTGGCACCGGGCGAAAGCCGCATCATATCATCTTGACGCCCGCACCGCAGGGGAATTGCGCTGGGAAAATGCACGCGGCAATACCATGATCTACATGGATACAGATGGTGACGGGCAAGCCGACTACGCCATCCGGCTGGACGGCACGCTGAACCTCGCGGAGGCTGATTTTATCCTTTAAATCGTCGCTTGGGCCGTGGCATGGAAGTGCCATGGCCCAACGCCGCCTGTTTGTTGCCCTGCGTCCGCCAGAGGATGTGTGCGAAGCGCTGCTCGACACGATGGAAGGCCTCGCCGGTGCGCGGTGGCAGGATGCGGATAATCTGCACATTACCCTGCGCTTCATCGGCGAAGTGGACCGGCATCTTCACGCAGATATCATCGCGGCGTTGGAAAGCGTCACCATGCGCCCTTTTCCTATTACGATTTCGGGCGTCGGGCATTTTGAAGGCAAACACCGCGCTACCGCCATCTGGGCGCGGGTCTCACCCTCCCCCGAACTTGCGGAGTTGCACCATAGCGTGGAGATGGTCTGCCGCCGTGCGGGGTTGCCAGCCGAGACACGGAAATTCGTGCCCCATGTCACCCTTGCACGGCTTAATTCCGGCAGCGCGCCGGCAGGCGACTGGCTGAGCGCGCATGGCCGCCTTGCCCACGGTCCTTGGCAAGCGGATCGCTTCTCCCTGTATGAGAGCAATCTTACACCTAACGGGGCGATTTACCGGGAATTGGTTCAATTTCCGCAATTTAGCCAATCAACCTGAGATCGCATCAAGCGTTGGCTGGGCGCGGTGAAGTGTGGACCTTCGAAGTGCCCCACCCGTTGATTAGGTGAACAGAAGTAACTGCGCACCCCTGCAAGCGTTTGAATATGTCGCCTTGCAGAGCGGAAGGCGCCGAACAGGAGTACAATGTCACCCGCAATGCCCGCGTCTACGGGCCAACAAAATTCGCTTTCCCCGCAACCTATAGCACCGCGACAATTAAACCCGGCAAGGCGCTGGATGCGCGCAGCAATGGTGCGCGAGTTGATCAGCCGGATGCGAAAAAGGGACGCCGCGCAGAATCAGCCAGCGCGACCGAAAAAGCGTCGTAAGCGCAAGGCTGCACTCGTGATGTCGGCAGCTGCCGTAACGCTGACGTCTGCTGCGTACGACATCGCTCAGCCAAGTCCGGCTAGCGCTATCTCCGTACCGAGCGAGACACGTCAGCTTGCCGGCGATTTGACCGGCAGCAATGATCTGATGGAAACCATCGCGGAGGAAGAGGGTGTCCACCTTACCGTGTATGCCGATCCTATCGGAAAGCCGACCGTTGGCGTGGGCCATCTGGTTCAGGCTGCGGATAATCTCAACATTGGCGACCGAATTTCCTACGATCGCGCACTCAACTTGCTGCAGCAGGATTTGAAAATTGCCGAGCAGTCGGTTGCGCGAATTGTCGGCGACCTACCACTCTATCAGCATGAATATGACGCGTTGGTCGATCTTGTGTTCAACATCGGCGAAGGTAACGCCAGCGAACAGGGCAGCCCCAAGCTGAATGCCGCCATCATGGCGGGCGATTACGCAGGGATTGCCGAAGAACTGGCCTATCACCGCGCTGGCAGCGCCGCACTTCGCGGGCTGGAATATCGCAGTGAAAGGCGTCAGGCGATTTTTGAACTGGCCGACTATGCCGACCCGCGTCCGGCCAATCTGGCGCTTCGCAGTCCGCAGATTTCAGATGATGCGCGTACCTGACGTGTCCCGACTTCGTTCAGCAGCTTGGCAGCTTCGACTGCTATAGCTACATGGAAAGTTACAACGGCAACCACTCCCTCCGAGTCTGGATTGTCGCCATCTGAGAGAGAAGAAGGGTCCCGCACGCAATGAAATCGCGCTTGTTAGCTACAACAACTGTCATCGCCTTGATGACGTCCGCCTGCACCACAATGGAAGATACCGAAATGGCCTCATTGCCGCAAACCGTGGAATACAGCCCCACGATCCCGCAGGCGACGAGTATATTTGCAGAGCTTTCCCCGCTGTACATGCACGCCCCGCAATTCGATCAGGTCGCTGACGATGAATGGCAGGGCATTATCGAGGAAGCCATCGCCATCCAGCTGGCGGAAATGGACGCCATTGCGAACAATCCCAATCCGCCCACCATCAGCAACACGCTGGTCGAGATGGAGCGCGCGGGCCAGGTCTTTTCCCGTTCTTACAGCGCCTTTAGCCAGATTGTTGGCGCAAACATCAACGATACCATCGCCGCCACCGACGAGGCGCTCGCGCCGCAAATCGCCGGCATGACCGACAGCATCTATCTGAACGCCGACCTGTTTGCGCGGGTAAAGGCGATCTACGATAATCGCGCCGCCATGGCGATGACGCTGGAAGATGCGATGCTGCTGGAAACCGTTTACGCCCAATTCGTGCACCGCGGTGCAGAACTTGGCGCAGAACAGCAGGCAGAGCTTCGCCAGATTAACGAGCGTCTTTCATCGCTGTCATCGCAAATCTCGCAGTCAATTACGACGGGTCAGAACGAAGCAGCGATCATCGTCGACACCCGGGCAGAGCTTGCCGGACTGTCCGACGGCCAGATTACATCTGCCGCCGCCGCAGCAACAGAGGCAGGGCATGACGGCAAGTTCATGCTTTCCGTCAGCAACACCACTGGTGTTCCCACGCTCGCCCAGCTTCAGAACCGCGATGTGCGGGAACGTTTGCACAACGCCAGCGTGAACCGGAACCAGTCGGGTGATGCAGCTACGCTGCCGATGATCCGCGAGACCATTGCCTTGCGCAATCGCCGCGCTCAGCTCTTCGGTGAACCGACACACGCCAACTGGCAGATGTATGACCGGATGGTCTCCGACCCTTCCCGCGCAATCGGCTTCATGACTGACATGGTTCCTGCCCTGCGCGCCACACAGGAACGCGAAGCTGCGGTCTTGCAGGCACGTATCGAGCAGGATGGCGAAGATTTCCAGCTCGCCCCATGGGACTGGGAATATTACGCCTCTATCGTGCGTCAGGAACGCTACGCTCTCGATAATGAAGAGATCAAACAGTACTTCGTCGTCGACCGCGTGCTGGAAGACGGCGTGTTCTACATGGCCGGCCAGCTGTACGGGCTGACTTTCGAAAAACGCAGCGACATTCCGACGTATCATCCGGACGTATCCGTCTACACCGTCTTCCACGACGGAGAGGCAATCGCCCTGTTCTACTTCGACCCGATGAGCCGTCCGTCCAAGCGCGGCGGTGCATGGATGAGCAACTTTGTGGAACAGAGCGATCTGCTCGGTCTGCGTCCGGTTGTTACCAACACGCAGAACATCGCCCCGCCCGCACCGGGTCAGCCAGCCTTGGCGACCTGGGACGATGTGACCACGATGTTCCACGAATTCGGCCACGCGCTGCACGGCATTTTCGCCGACCAGCAGTACCCGTCGCTTTCGGGCACCAACACGGCGCGTGACTGGGTGGAATTCCCCAGCCAGTTCCATGAAAACTTCGCCGCTGTGCCAGAAGTCTTGCAGCGCTATGCGCGCCACAACGAAACCGGCGAGGTCATTCCTGACGAGCTGATCGAGGCAATCGACCGGTCGAGCAAATTCAACCAGGGCCATGATTTCGGAGAAGTTATCGCCGCATCATTGCTGGATATGGAATGGCACTCGCTCGACCCCAGCCAGCCTGCCCCGACTGACGTGATGGCTTTCGAAGGCCAGGCGCTGCAGCGGATCGGCCTGCGTTCGGATCTGGTCCCGCCGCGTTACCGCACACCGTATTTCCGGCACATTTTCGAACATGGCTATGATGCAGGTTACTACGCCTACACGTGGACAGAAATGCTGCACCATGACGCGTACAGCTATGTGCAGGAAAATGGCGGCATGAACCGCGAAATGGGCGATCACATCGTATCGACCTTCCTTGGTCAGGGCCATTCGAAGACTTACGAACAGATGTTCCGGGACTTCACCGGCCGCGACCCGCGGGTAGAGCCTTTGCTGGAAGCGCGTGGTCTGATCCCTGAAGACGACAATGTAACCGGCATCGACGGCGCCACCGGGGCGCAGTAAGCCGGTTTGATCAGGTGATGAGGGCGCGGGCCCCGGGTTCGCCCAGCCAGCGCCCCCTCACACCCCAAACATCCTGGATTATACTTTCGGACAGCGCCTCTTCAGGGGCGCTGTCTGCTTTTACGCCTCCCTGATCGAGCACGATGACCCGGTCCGCATGGTTCATCGCCAAGGCGAGATCGTGCAGCACAAGGACTACGCCGCAGCCGGACACAGCTTCGCCCTTCAGCACTTCCAGCAGGCTGAGCTGGTGCGCAATGTCGAGCGCAGCCAGCGGCTCGTCTGCCAGTATCCATTGCGGTGTGCCGGCGAGCACGCGGGCCAGCAAAGCGCGGGCTTTCTCGCCTCCGCTCAATGTCGAGACGGGTCGATTGCGGAAGGCATCAAGGCCGCAAGCGCCGATGGCCTGCGTAATTTCTGCTTCGCCTGCGTCGCGGTGCGGCAGGCGGCCCAGCGCGACCAGATTGGCGACCGACACATCCCATGCAATTTCTGCCGATTGCGGCAGATAACCGATATTGCGCGCCCGAGTGAGCGGGTGCATTTCCGGCAGCGGCTTGCCGCTCAGCGTCACTACGCCGCTCTCCGGCTTGATGAGATTGCCAAGCGCGGAAAGCAGCGTCGACTTTCCCGCGCCATTGGGGCCGCAGATGGCGGTGATATCGCCGGGCAGGAAATCGCAGCTGACACTTTCCAGCACCCGCTTTCCGGCCCGCTCGACCGACAGGTTTTCGCAGCTGAGTATCATACCAGCCCCCTGCGCATCCGCAGCAGGAGCCACAGGAAAAACGGCGCACCAATCAGGCTGAGAGCGATGCCGAGCCGAAGTTCAGTGACAAGCGGCAGGATACGGCACACTACGTCCGCCACCAGCACCAGCAGTCCGCCCGCCAGCGCGCTGGGCACGATCAGACTGGACGGGCGCTTGTCGGTCAACGGGCGCACCAGATGCGGCACGATCAGTCCGACAAAGCCGATAATCCCCGCCACGGCCACGCCGGTGCCAACCGTCAGGCCGGTGCCCAGCACCATCATCGCCATCAAGGTGCGCGGATTGACGCCAAGCGAGCGCGCAGCCTCCTCCCCCAGCGTCAGCGCGTCGAGCCAGCGCCCTGCGCGCCACAGTACCAATATTCCGGCCAGCGTCAGCGGCGCGGCCATCGTGACATCATCCCAGCTGCGATCGGTCAGCGCACCCATCAGCCAGGTCACGATGCTGCTCATTGCAAAGGCATTGGGCGCAAGGCTGATCGCAAGTGCAGTCAGCGCGCCTGCAAGGCTGGCGATCATCATCCCCGCAAGCGTAAACAGGGCGATTCCGTGCGCAGGATTGCTGGTGCGGCCTGCGATCAACGCCAGAAGCGCCATCGCTCCGCCCGCACCGGCAAGGGCAAATGCGGGCAGGACAAGGCCGGATGTCGCGCCGATATACAGCGCGATTACCGCTCCCAGCGCCGCACCCGGTGCAATGCCGAACAGCCCTGGATCGGCCAGAGGATTGCGCAAATAGCCCTGCATCGCCGCACCCGCTGCGCCCAGACCTGCGCCGATCACCAGTGCAAGCACGGCACGCGGCAGTCGCAGATCGGCGAGGATGAGCACGGCATTCGGCGTCGTCGCCGGATCGATCCACACCCGCCCAGCCAGCAGGGAAAGCGGAATGGCGAGCGCAAGCAGCACGGCGAGAATGAGCGAAGCACGCGTCACCGTAACTGCTCACGGATTTCGCTAAACCGCGCCAGCGCCCGCGGGATCGAAGGTCCGCCGCAATACAGCAGGGCGGAATCGAACCTGTCGTAACGGACATTTTCAAGCTGACTGAGCGCCGGATGGGACAGCATCCGCTCATCCCCCGCTGCCAGGACCAGGCTGGGCGGATCGGCCAGAACCTCTTCCAGCGGCAGATAGGCGCCCTGCCCCAATCCGCGCGCTGCCGCATGGCTGGCAAGGCCTGTGTGGGTCATCATCGCGGCGGCCAGCGATTGTTCGCCGGGCACGATCCCTCCCGCCTGCCACAGTAGCGTATCAACCGGCTCACCATCGAACGCTGCTTCATCCCATGCTGAGTCGATACGCGCGACCAATTGCTCACCACGGTCTGTTTCACCGGTCAAATTCGCAAGCTGGCGCACCTGCGCGTGGCTTTCCTCCAACGTCCCTGCGATGCCCAGCAATTCGACCCGGATGCCAGCGTTTTCCAGCGCGGATCTGGTGGCAGGCGGCATGAAGATATCCGCCACCACCAAGTCCGGCCCCAGCGCGATGACCTCCTCCGCCGTGCCGCCGTTGGATGGATAGCGCGCAGCATCGCTGGCGGGCATGGAGCTGGAGCGCGGATCATGGCTGTAATGCGAAATGCTCAGCAATTGACCGGGTGCGGACACTTCCGAGAGGATCGCATCGGCGCACGGGTTCAGGCTGACAATCGTGGGAAGCTGGCTTGCCCGTGGTTGCGATTCTGCCCCACAGGCGGTCAGCAAGAACGGCAGCAGGACGAGTGGGGCAAGCCGAGCCTTCATAATGCCAGCCGCGCCCCGACAAATACCGCGCGACCGCGCGTCGCATAACCGGCCGCGGTCTGGTAGTCTTCGTCCCAGATGTTCTCTACCCGGCCAAACAGCTGGACCTGCCGGGTCACATCGAATGCTGCACGCAGGGTCATAACTTCATAGGCACCGAGCGAAGTGAAATTGCCCGCATCGTCAAACGCGCTGGAGACGATGCGCAGGTCAGCGCCCAATGAAAGCGCATCCAGCGGCGACCACTCTGCCGTCAACGTCGCGGCATGGCGCGGACGGCGGGCGAGTTCGTTGCCGGTATCGCGGTTTTCGGTGTCGGTGAAGGCATAGACGGCTTGCAGGCGCAGGCTGTCTGCCACCAAAGCACCCGCCTCAACCTCCACACCGCTCGCTCTGGTGCGGGCAATATTGTCATAGGTTCCAAATGGCCGGTTGTCGCAGATCGGGTCCGTCACGCCGAAACAGCCGACAAATGCGATCTGGTCCTGCGTGGTGCGGCGGAAAGCGGTGACGGAGCCGTAGAGGGATTGAGAGCGATCACCATAGGCAATGCCGGCGTCCATGCTGGTGCTTTGTTCTGGCGTCAGTGCGGCATTGCCGAAATCGGACAGGAGCTGGAACAGGCTGGGCGCTTTGTACCCTTCACCAATGCTTGCGCGCAGACGCCAATTGTCTGCAACTTCATAGCTGACATCCGCGCCAAAGCTGGTTTCGCTACCAAAGTCTGCGTGGTCGTCCACTCGCATCCCGACATGACCGGAGACACCGCGCCATTCGATCCCGGCTTGTAGATAAGCACCGAATATCCGTGTGTTATCACCTGTATCGAACAATGTTTCGTAACTGATCCATTCGTTCTCCGCGCCGAAATTAAGGATCAGTGGGCCGATGGGGCGCCATTCTCCGCGCAAGGTAAGCCGGTCCGATTCGCCTTCGCTGGTGAAGCTCTGCGCGCCGCTGCCATCGAAATTGTCGCGCGATGTGCCCGCAAAGCTGTAGCTTGCCTGCACAAATAAGGGGCCGCTGTCGTACACCGCCCCGGCCGAGCCAAAGGTTTGCGACGTGTCCTGCACCTCATCCGTGTCAGCCAGCCTGAAGTCAGGCGCAGGGAAACCGTCGATTTCAAGCGTGCCTTCGGCTTGCCTCAGCCGGGCAAAGACTTCGAATGTTTCAGAGAAGTAATAGCGCCCGTGCGCTTCAAGCACCCATTGCTCGAACCCGTCCGGCTCCGTGCCGCTTGCCGCTGCGGAAAAGCCATCCGTGCGAGAATAGCTGGCCGAAGCCCCCAGAAAACCGACATCGGCATCGGAAATTCCGCCCGACGCAGCGCCGGTGAAGCTGTCATCCGCGCCATATTCTGCGCTTGCGGCGAGCCCGCTTTCCGCGCGTGTGGAGGCAACGATTACGCCGCCAATCGCGTCCGAACCCCAGATTGTGGAGTTGGACCCGCGCAGCACCTCCAGCTTGGCAAGATTGGCGGAAAGCAGATTGCCAAAGTCAAAGCCGCCCGAGGGCGATGCCGGATCGGAAACGCGCACCCCGTCCAGCACGGTCAACACCTGCTCCGCCTCTGCGCCGCGCAATCGCACGCCGGTGAAGCCGCCCTGCCCGCCATTGCGGCTGACGGTGAGGCCGGGAACGCGCTCCAGCACGCGGGTCAGGTCCGGCCCCTGCACCCGGCGAATTTCTTCCTCGCCAATTACGGTGATGGCCTGGCCGGTATCCTCCAGCTCTATTCGTGTGCCCGTGGCGGTTACTGTGATCGTTTCTTCTGCGCGATCAGCGCTGTCAGAAGCGAGGGTGGTCTGCTCATCGACAATATGCTCATCCTGCGCCATAACAGGAACAGACAAAGAAACCAAAGAAACACCAAAAAACGGATATTTATACATTATACCTCCAATCAAAAGCGAACTTGCCGCTGTTGACGGAGGGAGCACCCGCGAAGACGCTCTCCCGCTAGCTTTCGGTGCACCCCGCCCGACCGCTCAAGCGACCATCACCGGCAGGTCTCCTGGCTCCCGGATCACCGCTTGGCATCCACCTTCCCGCGCAAACGCAGTGGTGTAACGGATGCAAGCTCCCCGGTCACAGTTGCGGGGGCAGCGGAGGTGTTTCACCTCCTTCCCTCTTAGGTCCACGTAAATGGACAACCCGTGACGTCGCCTTGGCCAATAGTCCCGCCGCTCATCACCCGCAAGCCAAAGCTGGCAGAGGCTCCCGTCCCGCAGCGGTACGCCGCGATCATCGCAAGTGTTTGGCAATGCTTTCGCGGCTATGCGGTCCGTGTGGAATTTGTGCCCATCATCATACCTGAAAACCCGCGCCGGGATTTTCGAACGAAGCGCGTGTCGCTGCGCGATAAATTGCGCCCCCTTGCAAAGAAAGCGGGCGTAGCCGCATTGGCGATTGCCGTGCCCGCCATCGCAGCCAACGGCGCCATCGGAGCTTTCGAAACCGAAGCCGAGGCACCGCAAATCGCAAAAATGCCGTTTGAAATACCCGGGGAGAGCTTTCCCGGATCGGCGTTCTACTATCTGGAAGAAGTGCCCCAGATGGTCGAGAACGAAGGGTGGGACCGTCCAGTTGCGGTCATTGGCAGCGCTGTGTCTTTGGACAGAACGAGCGAAGGCGCCGACACCCAGCTTGCCAGTCTGCCGCTTGCCGCATCGCCGCTGCGCATTCGCGGCACGGACCGCGATCACATGCGCGCGCAGGAATGCATGGCGCAGGCAATTTATTACGAAGCGGCGAGCGAAAGCGACGCGGGCCAACGCGCCGTTGCTCAGGTCGTGCTCAACCGCGTTGCCCATCCCGCCTATCCGCGCAACGTCTGCGGCGTGGTTTACCAGGGCAGCGAGCGGAAGACCGGATGCCAGTTCAGCTTCACCTGTGACGGAGCTTTGTCGCGCCGTCCCTCAGCCGCTGGCTGGTCACGCGCCAGCCGCATCGCGCGCCAGGCACTTGCCGGCGTTGTTTACGCCCCCGTCGGCACGGCGACGCATTATCACACGCTGGCGGTGAACCCGTATTGGGCGAGCAGCCTGGAGACCGTGGGCGTTATCGGATTTCACATTTTCTATCGCTGGCCGGGATCGGCCGGGCGCCCGTCCGCCTTTACGGCGGGATACGCCGGTGCAGAGCCTGCGGCACGCCGTGCAAGCGCTTCCACTCCTGATGCCCCAGCGCCCGAAAGCCCGCCGCCAATGCTCGGCTTCGGTGCGTCTGCCGCAGCACAGAGCACCGCGAGCCAAGCGCTTCCGGTGCAGCAAGATCAATCGGTAGAGACATCTGAACCGGGTCCCGCGACCCCGCCCCGAAGCGGCGATATCAGGTCGGAATATGCCAACAGCGGACGCTGGATCGAGCGTCCTTGATCAAAGTCCTAATTCCTTGGCAACCATCCTGTAAAACAAACGCTTAGGCGCCGCCCGCTATATGGGAATGCGTGTCGCAGCAGCGACATTGAACCTTTCGCAAACGCAGGCTCCAGTCGCAACCATGTCCATTCGCTTCGCCGCCCCCACAAATTCGTGCAATGTGCGCATGGCGCCTGAACTGGTGCGCAACATCCGTTCCTTTCCGGCCAACGACGATGGAGACATTCCGGGCGCAGCGCATGTGAATGCCGCCCTGCGCCACTTTGCAAAGCACGGCATTTCGGCAGCCCAGCATGCGCGCGAACAGGCCATAACCGCAGGGCGCGCGGGCGACCGGCAAAGCTTCGAATGGTGGCTGGAAATCTGCCGCGCACTCGACCGGCGCATGGCGCGGGGGATCGATCAGGCGGGCCGCACAGGGTCTGCTTGATTACCATAGACTTACGCGGACCTAGGGGCTTGTAAGGTAGGGCCCAGCTTAACGCACGAGTGAGACGCACGCCCTAGATCGGATGTCATGGCATGGTGCGGTAACTTCCTGACTACATACTGGCGCGGCGCGGTCGCCTTTGTCGGGCTCTCGCCTGCTGCCATCCTCGCACTGTATTTAGCTGGCCTGCCGCTGAACAGCCTTGTGGCCGCATGCATCGCCGTGGTCGCGGTGAATTTCCATCTCAGCAAGGCCATCATCCGCGAAAACTGCGCGCGGCTGGAAGACGTCAGGGAAAGGCACGCATCGGCCGAACTGCTTCTGACAAAGGCTCACTGCGATCCGGTTACGGGGCTGCTTAACCGGTTCGGCGGCGACGATCAGCTGCCTGCGCTGTCGGACAACCTGCACGGTGAAGAAAAGCTGATCCTCATGACAATCGACCTGCGCCGGTTTCGGGACAGCAACAATGCCCTGGGCCAAACACTTGGTGATGATCTTTTGCGGCAGGTCGGGAGGCGGTTGCAGGAAACTGCGCCGGAGTGTGCAGTGATTTCGCGTTTCTCGGGTGACAGGTTCCAACTCGCCGCGCGAATGCCTTCACGGCAATCAGCAAGGGACCTTGCCGCGCGGATAGATGCGGTGATGGCGGCGCCGCTTCACATTGGCGGGCACCGCATCACCAACGGGGCTGCCATAGGCACCGCGATGTTGCCGGGTGATGCGGGGACACTTGAAGACCTCCAGAAAGCTGTCGATCTCGCGCTGTATTCCGCGCGCAGCGCCTCGACCGGCCAGATGCGGTTTTACGAAACCGGCATGATCCGCGACTTCGATCATCAAAAACAGCTTGAGGCCGAATTGCGCGATGCGATCATGAAGGATGATGTATCGGTCCGCTTCCAGCCGATCGTCGATCTGCGAACCGGACGAACGCGCGCGATGGAGGCGCAGGCGCGTTGGGCTCATGCCCGCCGGGGCGAGCTCGGACTGGATGAGATGATTGCAGGGATGCAGCCGTGCGGTCCGGTCATTACTCTGGGAAACTGGATCATTGCAGAGGCCGCAAAGGCAGCAGCTTGCTGGCCGGGCGATGTCATGCTGACGATCAAGCTGGTCAGCGCGCAGATCGATGCGCCCGGGGCGGCGCTGGGCATCCTCGCCGCGCTTCGCAAAGCCGGGCTGGCTCCCTCGCGGCTTGAGGTGCAGGTAAGCGCAAGCTTGTTTGATCATCCTGGCGGAGGCTTCGCGCAATTCGCGGAGCAGCTCGGCCGTGTCGGGGTGACGTTTACAATCGATGATGCTGAAATCACCCGCACGGCGATCACCCAGCTAGAGCGGTATCCTTTCGAGCGGATGATGATCAACACCAAGCGATCCAGCGATGGGGTCCTCAATGCAATGGTAGGATTGGGCCGGTCTCTGGGACTGGAAGTGGTGGCAGTCGGCCTGAAAACAGCGGCCCAGCTAAGCGAGGCGCGTTCGGCAGGATGCACACTTGGACAAGGAGGGCACCTCGGCAAGGCAGTGCCCGCCGAGATCGCGCTGGAAATGCTGGAAAGCGAGGACGAGGCATCTACGTGCAACGTGTTCGGCGCCTGCAAACTGGCGGGATAGCGCTCTCGCAACACAAAGCACTCTATCCCGGGAACTGCAGCGCTTGCAAACCGTCCGATACTTGCCGGTTTCCTGACCGATTACAGGCACTTTTGCTACTGCGAACTGTTATCAAAAACAATTCCCGATTGGCTGTTGCAAAGCCCCTGACAGCCGCCTAGTGCGGGGGCCTGAATTCGGTGCGCGGCCCCGCTGGGCGCAGGGTCGCGAATGCTTTAGCGAGACATTGCGCCCGTGGCACGAAGGACTTTGGCTTACCCCATGGCACGCAAGAAAATCGCACTCATCGGCTCCGGCATGATCGGCGGCACCCTCGCCCACCTCGCAGCGAAGGCGGAAATGGGCGATGTCGTCCTGTTCGACATTGCCGAAGGCATGCCGCAGGGCAAGGCGCTGGATCTGTCGCAGTGCGGCCCGGTCGAAGGCTTCGACGCCAAGATCACCGGCACCAATGACTATGCCGATCTGGCAGGCGCGGACGTTGTGATCGTGACCGCTGGCGTGCCGCGCAAGCCGGGGATGAGCCGCGACGATCTGCTCGGCATCAACCTTTCGGTGATGAAGGCCGTGGGTGAAGGCATCAAGAACAATTGCCCGGACGCTTTCGTGATCTGCATCACTAACCCGCTCGATGCGATGGTCTGGGCGCTGCGCGAATTTTCCGGCCTGCCGCACAATATGGTTGTTGGCATGGCTGGCGTGCTGGACAGTGCCCGTTTCGCGACCTTCCTCGCATGGGAATTCGACGTCAGCGTGAAGGACGTGAACGCCTTCGTGCTCGGCGGCCACGGCGACACCATGGTGCCCGTCCTCAGCTACTCCACGATCAACGGTATTCCGGTGAAGGATATGGCGAAGATCAAGGGCATTCCCGAAAGCCGCCTCGACGAAATCGTGGCGCGCACGCGCGCAGGCGGCGGCGAGATTGTCGGCCTGCTCAAAACCGGCTCCGCCTATTACGCGCCTGCCACCAGCGCGATCAGCATGGCGCAGGCCTATCTGGGCGACCAGAAGCGCATCCTGCCTTGTGCGTCCTACGTCGAAGGCAAGTACGGCGTTGACGGGCTTTATGTTGGCGTACCCACGCGCATCGGTGCGGGCGGCACGGAAGATGTGATCGAAATCGACCTGTCGGACGAAGAGGCGAGCAACCTCAAGGTTAGCGTCGATGCGGTTGAAGAACTGCTCGATGCGTGCCGGGGGCTGGATAGTTCGCTGGCGTGACCGGATTGGTCGTCCTTGGAATTCTTTCAGCGCCCAATCTTGCGCTAGGCTACTTTCGTAACTTCAAAGTCGGCTTGGCCTTTGTCGTAGTCTCACTCGGTGGTGCGGTCTTTTACCAATGGTTTGACGGCGGCGAAGGTCCAGGATCATTGGAATGGGGTGCGCAATTTGCCCCGGTGTTTTTTCTTATGCTGTCAGTTGCTTTGCTGATCGCTTTCACAACAGGATGGCTTGCCAGAGTCACTGTTGAAAAGCTGCGAAGTAATCGGACGGTCGAATTGGAGAGTTTCTAGAATGTCCATCCTCGTAAACAAAGACACCAAGGTTATCACGCAGGGGATGACCGGCAACACCGGCACCTTCCATACCCAGCAGGCGCTCGATTACGGGACCAAGATGGTTGCAGGCGTGACGCCGGGCAAAGGCGGTTCCGAACATCTCGGCCTGCCGCAGTTCAACAATGTTGGCGAGGCCAAGGCGGCTACCGGCGCGACCGCAAGCTGCATCTACGTGCCGCCGCCGTTTGCTGGCGACGCGATCCTTGAAGCCATCGACGCTGAAATCGAGCTGATCGTTGCGATTACCGAAGGCATTCCGGTGATGGACATGGTGATGGTGAAGCGCGCGCTTTCCGGCTCCAAGTCGCGCCTGATCGGCCCCAACTGCCCCGGCGTGCTGACACCCGGCGAATGCAAGATCGGCATCATGCCCGGCTCCATATTCCAGAAGGGCAGCGTTGGCGTTGTCTCCCGCTCCGGCACGCTCACCTATGAAGCTGTGCACCAGACAACTGCCGTGGGCCTTGGCCAGACGACTGCTGTCGGCATTGGCGGTGATCCGGTGAACGGCACCAACTTCATCGACGTGCTCGACCTGTTCCTGTCCGATGATGAGACCAAATCCATCATCATGATCGGCGAAATAGGTGGTTCTGCGGAAGAAGAAGCCGCCGAGTTCATCAAGCAAGAAGCCGCTAAGGGCCGCAGCAAGCCGATGGTCGGCTTCATCGCTGGCCGCACTGCGCCTCCGGGCCGCCGCATGGGCCATGCCGGCGCTATCGTTTCGGGCGGCAAAGGCGGCGCGGATGACAAAATTGCGGCGATGGAAGATGCGGGCATCCGCGTATCCCCCTCGCCATCCGAACTTGGCACAACGCTCGACGCGCTGCTGAAAGAACTGGCGTAAATTTTACGCGCTGCCTCCAAGGAGAGGTGAATACTCATGGGTAACGAACCGCAAAACTTCCTCCCCGAACTGCCTTCGCAGGGCGAGGCGCAGGCCGGGCCAAGCTGGGGCAACCCGCGCTGGCCGCTGGCGATGATGCGGGCGATCTATCCGCAGCGATGGACCCGACCGATATGGTCGCGGTGGTCAAGGAAGCCGCTGCAAAGGCGGGCAAGCCAACGGACAGCGCCAGTGTGGAGGCGGCATGCCGCGATTCCATCCAGGCAATGCTGCTGATCCGGCTTTACCGTGTGCGCGGCCATCTGGCGGCCAATCTCGATCCGCTGGGCCTTTCGCATCGTGAAACTCCTGAAGATCTGACGCTGGAATGGCATGGGTTTGCCGGCAAGGAAGACCTTGAGGTTTTCGTCGGCGGCGTGTTCGGTTTTGAATGGGTCAAGGTCGGCGCATTGTTCAAGGTGCTGCGCGATACCTATTGCGGCCATGTTGGCCTGGAATACATGCACATCGCCGACACTGAAGAGCGGCGCTTTCTGCAAGACCAGTTCGAAAAGCCCGAAGATACCATTCAGTTCACCCCCGAAGGTAAGCAGGCCATCCTGCAGGCCGTGATCCGGGGCGAGGAATATGAGAAATTCCTCGGCAAGAAATACGTCGGCACGAAGCGGTTCGGCCTCGATGGCGGCGAAGCAATGATCCCGGCGCTGGAAGCGGTCATCAAATATGGCGGCTCCACCGGCATCCGCGAAATCATCTATGGCATGGCGCACCGTGGGCGTTTGAACGTGCTCGCGAACGTGATGGCGAAGCCTTATCACGTGATCTTCCACGAATTTTCCGGTGGCAGCGCCAATCCCGACGATGTCGGCGGGTCGGGCGATGTGAAATATCATCTCGGCACCAGTACCGACCGCGAATTTGACGGGATCAAGGTCCACATGTCGCTGGTCCCCAACCCCAGCCATCTGGAAGCGGTAAATCCCGTTGTGCTCGGCAAGACCCGCGCGCAGCAGGCGATGCATGACGATCTGGACACGCATGAGAAAGTCCTGCCGGTCCTGATCCACGGCGATGCGGCCTTCGCTGGCCAGGGCGTGGTATGGGAATGCTTCGGCATGTCCGGCGTGCGCGGTTATTCCACCGGCGGCTGCCTGCACTTCATTGTGAACAACCAGATCGGCTTCACCACCAGTCCAAAATTCGCGCGCTCTTCCCCCTACCCATCCGACGTGGCAAAAGGCGTTCAGGCGCCCATCCTGCATGTGAATGGCGATGATCCCGAAGCGGTGACATTCGCGTGCAAGCTCGCCATCGAATACCGGCAGAAGTTCAAGCGCGATATCGTGATCGACATGTGGTGCTATCGCCGGTTTGGCCACAACGAAGGTGATGAGCCCAAGTTCACCCAGCCGCTGATGTATGATGCGATCAAGCAGCATCCGCGCGTGTCCGAGATTTATTCCGAACGGTTGCTGGCCGAAGGCGTGATCGAACCCGGCACTGCGCCCGGCATGCGGCAGGATTTCATCGACCACCTTGAGGGCGAGTTCCAGTCGGCGAAAAGCTACAAGCCGAATGAGGTCGACTGGTTTGCTGGCCGATGGAGCGGGCTGCACAAGCCGGCCGATCCGGAAACTGCGCGCCGCAATGTCGAAACAGCGATCGATAAAAAGCTGTTCGACAGCCTTGGCCGCACGCTGACCACCGTGCCCGACGATCTGACTATCCACAAGACGCTTGGCCGCGTTCTCGATGCCAAGCGTGAGATGTTCACCAGCGGCGAGGGCTTTGACTGGGCGACTGCAGAAGCGCTCGCCTTCGGTAGCCTCGTGTCCGCCGGTTTTGGCGTTCGCCTTTCGGGCCAGGATTCGGGCCGAGGCACATTCAGCCAGCGCCATGCCATCTGGGTCGATCAGAACACCGAAGACAAATACATCCCGCTCGCCACGCTGCCGCACGGCAAGTTTGAAGTGTATGATTCCACGCTCAGCGAATTTGGCGTGCTCGGTTTCGAATACGGGTTCTCTCTGGCCGATCCCAAGACACTGGTGATGTGGGAAGCGCAGTTTGGCGATTTCGCCAATGGCGCGCAGATCATGATCGACCAGTTCATAGCTGCGGGCGAAGTGAAATGGATGCGCGCCAACGGCCTCGTCCTGCTGCTGCCGCATGGCTATGAAGGTCAGGGACCGGAGCACTCCTCCGCCCGGCTCGAACGTTTCCTGCAATTGTGCGCGAACGACAATATCCAGGTATGCAACATCACCAGTCCGGCCAACTACTTCCATGTACTGCGCCGGCAGATGATGCGGTCCTTCCGTAAACCGCTTGTGATCATGACGCCCAAAAGCCTGCTGCGCCACGCCTCGGCCAAATCGGATGCAGATCAATTCAGCGGCGACAGCCACTTTATGCGTATTCTGTCCGACCAGAAAACAATTGCAGACAAGGACGTGCGCCGTCTGGTGTTGTGCAGCGGCAAGGTTGCCTATGATCTGATGGACAAGCGCGATGAAGAAGAGGTGGACGATGTCTCAATCGTGCGCATCGAGCAAATCTATCCGTTCCCGGGTGAACCCCTTGCCACGCGCATGAAGCGCATGACCAATCTGGAAGAAGTCGTCTGGTGTCAGGAAGAACCGCACAATAACGGCGCATGGTTCTTTGTGCAGAACCGTATCGAAGACGCGCTGACCGCAGCCGGACATAAGGGCATGCGCCCGACCTATGCCGGACGCGAGGAAGCAGCATCACCCGCCACCGGCTTCGCCAAGCGCCATCTGGCGCAGCAGGAAGCTCTCGTATCCGTCGCGCTGGGCCTTTCCAGCCGCGGCAAATCCGCCGCGAAACAAGCGGCGCGTTCCACCCATAAGAAAAGCTGAGGATACCCTTTCATGGCAACCGAAGTCACAGTCCCCGCACTTGGGGAATCGGTCACCGAGGCCACCGTTGGCGAATGGCTGAAGCAGCCCGGCGATGCGGTCGCCGCTGACGAACCGATCGTCAGTCTGGAGACCGACAAAGTCGCGGTAGAAGTGCCCTCGCCCGTCGCGGGCGTCCTCAAGGAATTCACCGTCGAGCTTGGCGACACGGTCGAAGTGGGCGCGGTTATCGCGCGCATTGAAGCTGGCGCCACCGGGGCGGCAAAAGGCGAAGAAGCTGGCCGCGCAGAACAGCAGCGTGAGGAGGGAAACGAGGCTGGCTCAGGCGGTTCTTCCGATGGCTCTCTGACGATGTCACCCGCTGTGCGCCGCGCGGTAATCGAACACGGCGTTGACCCGACCACCATCAAAGGCTCCGGCAAGGACGGCCGCCTGACGAAGGAAGATGTGGTCGCCGCCGCCAAGGCGAAGAAAGACAGCAGCGGGGCTGCGGCAACCTCTGCGCCCGCTCCGTCACCCTCGCCTACGCCAGTTCCCGCAGCAAAGGGTGAGCGGCGCGAAGAACGTGTGAAGATGACGCGCATGCGCCAGACCATCGCCAAGCGGCTGAAGGGTGCGCAGGAAGAAGCCGCGCTGCTCACAACCTTCAACGATTGCGACATGACGGCCGTCATCGATGCGCGCGAAGCTTACAAGGAAGTGTTCGCCAAGAAGCACGGCATCAAGCTGGGCTTCATGAGCTTCTTCGCCAAGGCTGCGGCGCTGGCATTGAAAGACGTGCCGGCAGTAAACGCACAGATCGACGGCGATGAGATCGTCTACCACGATTATGTCGATCTGTCGGTTGCCGTCAGTGCGCCAAACGGACTTGTGGTGCCGGTTGTGCGCAGCATCGACGCGATGAGCTTTGCCGAAATCGAGCTCGCTATCGCCGACTTCGGCAAGCGCGCCAAGGCAGGCGAGCTGACCATGGAAGACATGCGCGGCGGCACTTTCACCATTTCCAATGGCGGCGTGTTCGGATCGCTGATGAGCACCCCGATCATCAACCCGCCGCAGTCCGCAGTGCTGGGCCTGCACCGTATCGAGGACCGCCCCGTTGCCGTGAACGGCGAAGTGGTAATTCGCCCGATGATGTATCTGGCACTCAGCTACGATCACCGCATCATCGACGGCCGCGAAGCAGTGACCGCGCTGAAAATTATGAAAGAGGCAATCGAAGATCCCATGCGGATGCTGATTGATCTCTAAGGAAAAGACCAATGGCTGAATACGACTACGACATCCTTATCATCGGCGCTGGCCCGGGCGGCTATGTCGCTGCCATTCGCGCGGCGCAGCTGGGGCTGAAAACCGCCTGTGTGGAAAGCCGCGAGACGCTGGGTGGCACATGCCTCAATGTCGGCTGCATCCCCTCCAAGGCGATGCTGCATGCGTCCGAATATTTCGATGCGGCGACAAATGGCACGATGGCCGAAATGGGCATCGAAGTGACGCCAAAGCTGAACATGGACAAGATGCATGCCCAGCGGATTGATGCTGTTGAAAGCCTGACCAAAGGCGTCGCCTTCCTGTTCAAGAAAAACAAGGTCGACTGGAAAAAGGGCCATGCGAAATTCGTGGATGCCCACACCGTTGACGTTGGCGGCGAGAAAGTAACCGCCAAGGAAGTGGTGATTGCCACCGGCTCCTCCGTAACGAAACTGCCGGGCGTTGAAGTCGACAATTCCAAGTTCGTTGTGGTCGATTCCACCGGCGCGCTGGAACTGCCAAAGGTGCCAAAGCACATGGTGGTGATCGGCGGCGGCGTGATCGGTCTGGAGCTCGGTTCCGTCTGGCGCAGGCTGGGCGCGAAGGTCACTTGCGTGGAATATCTCGACCAGATCTTCCCCGGAATGGACGCCGATATCCGCAAGGAAGCGAACAAGATTTTCAAGAAGCAGGGCATTGAATTCAAGCTCTCCACCAAGGTCACCGGCGTATCCGTGAAGGGCAAGACGGCCACCGTCACGCTGGAACCTGCTGCTGGCGGCGATGCGGAGACGATGGAAGCCGATTGCGTGCTCGTGTCGATTGGCCGCACGCCCAATACCGATGGCTTGGGTCTGGAAAATATCGGTCTGGAAGTGAACCAGCGCGGCCAGATCGAGATCGACCACGAATTCCGCACCAGCGTGGACGGTGTGCGCGCCATTGGCGATGTCGTGCCCGGCCCCATGCTCGCCCATAAGGCAGAGGATGAAGGTATCGCGGTGGCTGAATGGATTGCTGGCCAGACCGGCATTGTGAACCACGATGTCATTCCGACCGTCGTTTACACCTTGCCCGAAATCGCTGGCGTGGGCCTGACGGAAGAGCAGGCCATTGCCAAGATGGGCGGCGACAAGACCAAGATCAAAACCAGCAAATTCCCGATGATGGCGAATAGCCGCGCAAAAACCAATCATGAGCCGGATGGCCTGGTGAAAGTCATAGCCGAGGCGGAAAGCGACCGGGTGCTGGGCATTTGGGCCATCGCCAGTGTGGCAGGAACCATGATTGCCGAAGCCGCCATCGCGATGGAATTTGGTGCGACGAGCGAAGACATCGCCTACACCTGCCACGCGCACCCGACACATGCGGAGGCGCTGAAAGAAGCGGCTATGGGCGTTCAGGGAAAGCCCATCCATATTTAAGGACGCTTGCCAATCATGACCATCCGGGATCGCTTGCCTGCCATCATGGCGCTCGCGGTTCCGGTGCTGTGCGGTGCTGCGTGGATGGCCGGCAGCGGTGCGCCGCAGCATTATCCGCTCGTCAACCTGGGCGCTCTGGCCATTGCCTGCCTGTGGATTATCGCGGGGCGCGGTCCGCATACCGCTCTCAGCCGCCATATATTCCTGGGCGCACTGCTAATCGTGCTGCTGAGCGCAAACCTCTTCGGGCCCGAATTGACATCTGTGACCGGCGACCGCGTGGCGCGCTGGATGCCGCTTGGCCCGCTCGCGCTGCATAGCGGGATGCTTGTCGCCCCCGCCCTGACCGTACTTGCCGCGCGCAACCGGCGCTATGGCGCAGCGTTTCTTCTTGCAGGCATTCTGGCAGTCATGTTGCAGCCTGACGCGGCCACCGGGTTCGCGCTCACCTTCGCTGCCGTGGGCATCCATCACGCGACGAAAGACTGGAAGTTTGGCGCTGCCGCGATCTTCGGCTTTCTTGCCTCCATCACGATGGCACTGTCCGGAGAAATCCCGCCGCAGCCTTTCGTGGAGCGCGCTCTTGTCGATGCGGCATTGCAGAATGTTTTTCTCGGTATTGCGTTGGCAATCGCGCTGATCGCCAGCTTCCTCGCCATATTGATCGCCATACCTTTCGCCCGCGAGGTGCGGCTGGCGCTGGCCGGGCTGTTGTTCGGATTTGCGATCATTGCAATAATGTCGAATTATCCCACGCCCTTCGTGGGATATGGCGCCGCGCCGATATTGGGTTTCGGCCTCGCATTTGGATTGCACAGGATACCCGCCAGATGACCCAGCTTTCACCCTTCCATCTCGCCTTTCCGGTAGACGATCTGGACGCCGCGCGCCGATTTTGGGGCGGCATCATGGGATGTCCGGAAGGACGTTCGTCGGACCATTGGATCGATTTCGATTTCTATGGCCACCAGATCGTGACGCATCTCACCACAACTGCCATCGATCAAACGTCCAATCCGGTTGACGGGCACAATGTTCCGGTTCCGCATTTCGGTATCGTGCTGGGCATGAAAGAATGGAAAGCCCTCGCCGCCCGGCTGACGGATGCCGGCGTGGAATTCGCCATCGCGCCATACATACGGTTTGAAGGGCAGCCAGGGGAGCAGGCGACCATGTTCTTCCGCGATCCGGCAGGCAATGCCATCGAGATGAAAGCCTTTGCCGACCGGTCGAAACTGTTCGCGGTGGACTAGGCGGGCTGCACTGCGGCAGCTAAGGGGCAGCCATGACTCGGCAGAAGATCATGCGACTGTTTGCCAAATGGCATATCTGGCTAGGCTGGCTGGTGGGGGTGCCGATCCTGATGTGGACCGTAACCGGCCTGATCATGGTATGGCACCCGATTGAGCACGTGCGAGGCAATCACTTGCGGATCGAGACCGAGCAGGCACTACTCCCGCCGGGAAGCCCTGCTCCCATTGCCTTGCCAGCCGATGGCAGCGTGCAATTTCAGGAGATGCGGCTCGCCATGCAAAATGGCCGAGCCGTTTGGTTCGCTACTCATCCCGATGGCCGGATCGAGCGTTTCGCCGCTGACGGCACGGGGGTGCCGCTGCCAGCCATAGACGAAGCTTATGTTCGCACGATTGCAGCCGAGAAAATCGTCGGCGGCGCAAATCCAGTCGCAGTCGAGCAATTCTCCGCTGACGAAGCACCGTTCGATTTCCGCCGTCCCGTGCCTGTCTGGCGAGTGACGCTGGAGGACGGCGCGCATGTATATGTCGATGCGCAAACCGGGGAGATCGCAGCAGTGCGGACGCGGTTCTGGCGAGTGTTCGATTTTGTGTGGGGCCTGCACATCATGGATCTGCAGGAGCGCGAGGACACCAGCCATCCTATCCTCATCCTGTTCGCCGCGCTGGGCGTGCTCGGTTCGCTGCTTGGGTGTGTGCTGATGTTCCGGCGGCGCAAGGCGAAAGTGTTGGCATGAGTACCGAAATTCTCACCCCGCTGCTCGATTGGCTGGACCTGCTCGGCGTTGCGGTCTTCGCACTGTCCGGCGCTCTTCTTGCGGGCAAGGAGCGGCAGACTTTTGTGACGATGGTGTTCTTCGCGCTGGTGACGGGCGTTGGCGGAGGCACGGTGCGCGATCTGTTGATCGGTGCGCCGGTGTTCTGGATCGCCGACCCTTGGGTGACGCTGGTGATCTTGTGCGTGTCGCTGATTGCCTGGATGACCCCGACGCGGTGGTGGGATGGCCTGCTGCTGGAATTCGCCGATGGCGCCGGGCTTACCGCCTATGCCGTTCTTGGCTCTGCAAAGGCGCTGAGTTACGGTGTGCCGCCAATCCCGGCGATACTGATGGGCGTGATCACGGGCTGCGTAGGCGGCATCATTCGCGACGTGATCGCGGGCCGCCCGTCCATTCTCATGCGTCCGGAACTGTATGTGACGGCCGCCGCCTTATCCGCCGCCCTGTGCGTGCTGGGCGATTGGGTAGGGCTGCCGCGCATCCCGGTATGGATCGGTGCAGCGCTGGCCGGCTTCATTCTCAGAAGCGCGGCCATACGTTGGAAATTATCGCTGCCCGCCTATTCGCGGGAGCTGTGACGGTTCAGTTTCCCGGCTGCGGGAAGTCGGGCGCCTCTGCCGTGGTATATCGGCCATCTCCACCCTCAGGCGTATTACCGTACTCCTCTTCGCCCGCTATCGGTCCACCCGGGTAGGCTGGCTGCGGATCTGCGGCGTTAGGCGTGTATTCCGGTTCTGCACGGTAGGCATATTCGCTGTCTGCCGCTGTGCGCGTGCCGGCACGTGCGCGGGCATAGGCATTGTCGTCCCACTGGTTGCCCGCCGGCGCTGCCGCGGCAGAGCTGGGATAGCCAGCGTCGGCATCATAGGAATAGTCCTGGGTGCCAAGATCAACGCTGCGGATGCGTCCGTCATTGTCGATCCAGCAATTCCAGCCTGCGCCGTCTGTCAAAGTGCCGGTTACGCGCCAGCCATCGGAAGTGCGGCGGGCGCTGGAGACATCCTCCACCCGATCTCTGCCGCGCTCTATCTGCTCAACGCACATTTCGGCGGCGTTATCCAGGCCTCGGCTATCATAGTCGCGGCGGTTGTCACTCTCACGATAATCACGGTCGCGGTAATCCCGCTCACGGTAGTCACGATCACGGTCACGATTTCGGCCTGCCCCGGCGATCGCGGCAATCGTACCAAGCACCAGCACGCCTGCAATCACATCGCCTGCATCTACACCGCGATCACGGTGGCGGCGATGGCGATAGCGATGGTGGTTCTGATCTGCCGCGGCGCCCGTCTCTACCTTCGCGGCAGATGCGGCAGCGCCAAGATATGGCAGATCAACCGCAGCAGCAGGAGCCGCGACCATGGAAAGCGCGGCTGCCAGAGCGGCGCCAGTGGTGAGCTTACTTGGCTGTGCAATCATGCGATACTTCCCCGTTGACCTTCGAAAAACGATGGTATGTCCCATGGATTAGGCGGCTCAGGCTGAAACCAACCTGAACCGCCCTGATCCCATTCAAAGGTCGTTAGAGCCCCCTGATGCCGCTGAAATCGACATCGACAACCCGTCCGCGGCGGAAGTCGCATTCGAAACGGCCTTCGTCCCAGCCATTGTTGCGATAACCACGGCGGTAATCGTTCCGGTAGCCACGGCCGCGATAATTGTCGCGAACGGCAATACGGCCCTTCACTTCGAACCCGCCACGCTCACGGTCCACATCGCGGATCTCGTAAACCTCGGCGCGCGAACCGCTGTAACGCTGTGCGATACGCTCGGCTGCGTTGACACAGGCCTCTACGGCGCGGCGGCCATTGTTTGCGCCATATCCGCGATTGTTGCCGCGGTAATTCCGGTCACGGCGATCATAGCGGTCGCGGCGATCATAGCGGTCATCGTAGCGGTCGCCTCGTCCCGAAGACAGAATTGCAGCGAGCCCGCCGATAATGACAGCACCAGCGATCACTTCACCTGCGGAAATCCCGTCATCATCGCGGTCGCGGTAGCGATCTTGTGCTGCGGCAGGAGACACAGCGGTCACTGCCATTGCGCCAGCGGCGACGGTTGCGAACGTTCCTTTAGCCAGGGCTTTGGTCATGGACTTCATGTTGCTTCTCCTTCCGAAGCAGATGGCTGGATTGCCACCCGATGGAAAGGTTATGGCCAAAGCCCGCTTAGGTGACGCTGAACTCCTGCGTTAGGCTATGTTCAGGAAAGCAATTACTTTCCTGAACGCCCTTATTCCTCTACTTGAAGCCCAGTCCAATATCCCAAAAAGCTCAATATATCAGCAGCTTCGGCAATCGCCTTGTCCGTCGGTTTGCCAGAACCGTGTCCTGCACGGGTCTCGATCCGGATCAATTGCGGACGGTCGCCAAGGTCTTCTGCCTGCAATGCGGCGGTGTATTTGAAGCTGTGGCCCGGCACCACGCGGTCATCCGTGTCGGCAGTTGTCACCAGCAATGCGGGATAGTCCGTGTCGGACCGGATGTTGTGGTACGGCGAGTAGGCACGCAGGATGCGCCAGTCTTCCTCACGGTCGGGATAGCCGTAATCGTCAACCCAATACCGTCCGGCGGTAAACTGGTCGAAGCGCAGCATATCCATGACGCCGACTGCCGCATTGCCTGCCGCGAAGAGGTCTGGCCGCTGATTTACGACTGCGCCCACCAGAAGTCCGCCGTTGGATCCGCCTTGAATAGCCAGCCCGTCCTGCGGAGTAACGCCCTCGGCCATCAGGAATTCGCCAGCAGCGATGAAATCGTCGAACACGTTCTGCTTGTTCGCGCGTCTGCCGCCGTCGTGCCACGCTTTCCCGTATTCACCCCCGCCTCGGATATTGGCGAGAACATAGGCGCCGCCCGCCTCCACCCAGGCAAGCCGCGATGCGGAAAAACCGGGGCTGAGCGATACGTCAAAGCCGCCATACCCGTATAGCAAGGTCGGTACCGCTTCTCCGCTTGCCGCGACATCGGCACGGCGCACGATGAACATCGGTACGCGCGTGCCATCACGGCTTTCATAAAACCGCTGCTCGACCACGAAATCATCAGGCGAGAAAGTTACTTCGGGTGCGGCGAAGACCGTGCTTTCACCCGTGGTCACATCGTAGCGATAAATGGTGCCGGGGCGATTGAAGCTGGAAAACGCGTAAAACGTTTCCGCATTGTCCGGACTGCCGCCAAAGCCGCCCGCGCTGCCGAGGCCGGCAAATTCGATCTCGCGGACCAGTTCTCCGCCGAGCGTGTAAACATACGCGCTGGAGGATGCGTCCTCCAGATATTCCACGATCAGATGACCGCCGACCATGCTTGCACCGGCGATGGGCTGATCGCGCTCCGGAATGATAACATCCCAGCCTGCAGCGGTGTCATCCATGTCGATGGATACAATGCGGTAGAGCGGCGCATCGTGATTGGTCACGAAATACAGACGCGAGCCGACACTTTCGATCATGCTCCAGCTGTTTTCAAAGCCTGTGACCAACGGGCGCGCCTGCCAGCCAAGCGCATCACGCGCGGCCAGATCGATCATATGCACTTCGTACCGGGAATCGGTGCCTGTGGAGGAGGTGACGATTGCCCAGCGGCCATCGTCGCTGGTGCCGGCGGTGTGATTGCGTTCGGGGGAGTCCGGCGTTGCGTACACAAGCTGATCGTCAGCCTGATCCGTACCAAGCGCGTGGTAATACACGGCCTGATTGGTGTTCAGCGCCTGAAAATCCTCGCCCTCTTCGGGTTCTGGGAAGCGCGAATAGAGGAAACCTTCCTCACCCACCCAGGAAAGGCCGGAGAACTTTACCCAGCGGATTTCGCCGCCGATGTGCTCGCCCGTTTCGACGTCCAGTACACGCACGATACGCCAGTCCGTACCGCCATCCTGCACGCTGTACAGCAGCTTCGATCCATCAGGAGAAGGCACCCATCCGCCCAGCGCGGTTGCACCGTCATCGGCCCATTCGTTGGGGTCGAGCAGCAAGCGCGGCTCTCCTTCCAAGCCATCACGGACATAGAGCGGTGACTGGTTCTGCAGGCCGGCGTTGCGATTGTAGAAATAACGCTCGCCGCGCGCGACGGGGACGGAGAAGCGTTCGTAATCGGTCAGCTCGCCAATGCGGTTTGCAAACCAGTCCCTCGCGGGCAGATTTTCGAGATAGCTATCGGTGATGGCATTCTGCGCCTCCACCCAATCGGCAACCTCCGTATTGTTGCGCACATCATCTTCGAGCCAGCGATAGGGGTCTGCGACTTGTTCGCCAAAAAAGGTCTCTACAACGTCGCCGCGCCGGGTTTCAGGATAGTCAGGAGCTGTCATGTCCTGCGCGTTAGCGGGAATGGAGATTGTGGCAAGCAGCGTGGCTGCAGCAATAGCTGTTCGTTTCATGCGACCTCTGAATTAGCGTTCGGAGTAATAAGATGTAGTTGGCAACGAAGTCTGCGCGATGCAAGGCAGTCGTTCGTCTAGTTATCCAGCGCGGCGAGGACATCGCGGGTAAACGCCTCGATATCGAAGCCGGAGCCGCCCGCCGGGTCCTCCCCGCGCCGCACGATCACAACGTCGAGGCTCGGGATCACGACGATGAACTGCCCGCGATTGCCCGCCGCCAGAATGGTGTCGGCCGGAATGCCTTCGGAATTGTTGAGCAGCCACCAGCCAGCGCCGTATCCCCATCCGCTCGTGCGGTTTGGCTGCGGGCCGGAAGGGGCGGAAACATACTCGACCCAGCCTTCGGGCAAGATGCGCGTGCCATCGGGCAGCACGCCGTCGTTCAGATAAAGCTGGCCGAGGCGCGCAAGATCATCTGCCGTAGACCAGACCTGGCTGGAGAGGATGTAATTGCCCTGCCAATCGGTTTCGGCGACGGTGTGGTGCATTCCCAATTGTTCGAACAGTTCGGCGGGCGGGTGCGCTTCGAAGGTGTGCTCGATAGCTTGCACGGCCGCGAGCGTATCATTGTTGGCATAGCGATAGGTGCTGCCCGGTTCATTTATCAGCGGCCAATCGACAGCCACTTCATCCACCGTTGCGCCGCCATAATAGAGCTGATCGGTACGATTTCCCGGTGTGTCCGTGTAACGACCTGTGGCCATGCGGAGCGCGTTATCGATGGTGATGGCACGGCGAGGATCGCCCTCGCCCCCACCCAAGCCAGCGCTGTTTGTGACATCGACTTCACCGCGATAGACCGCAGCGCCTACAAGTGTGGCAGCGATGCTCTTGGCGACCGACCACGTCCGTTGTGGGGTCGCGGGTGTAAATATGTCGGCATAGCGCCGCACGCCAGTGCCATCCGCTCCCACCAGGATGACAGCAGTGGTTCGCGCGTCTTCACCATAGCTATTATCGAACGCGCCCTCGTATGCCGCCGCCAATAACGGGTTGCTCGGCACGCCATTGTTCCACATGAATATGGAACCAGAATATGGCACACTTGTGCGCTCGGGCGGTGAAGACATACCAATCGGCGCAAGGATGCAACCACCTGTTTCTGCATGCCACGCCATTCGCGGCGACATGTCTTCAGCCCATTCCACCAAAACATGCGAAACTGGGCCCGTGCCGTCGCCAAACCTGAGTATCTGATGCGGGAGCTCATCGATTATCCCATCAATCGGAGATTGGATGCCCGTCAGTTCCCAGCGCGAGATATCTTCTTCAAAGCGCCTTCCCCCGTTGCGCTCCGCATTGGCAGTCGCGCTGCACAGGAACATCGCCTTGTACCCGGCGGCGAGCGCGCGGTCGTAGCGGGCGTCGAGGTCGGTTTGCGATTGAGCGGCAGCGGGGACAGCGAAGAGCAGTGCGACGGCTGCAAGCATAGTGGTGCGGATCATGGCGCGCACTGTGCCACCCACCTGCCACAAGGGAAGAGGCCAAAATGGAAGCGCCAAAGAAAAGGGCCGCCGGATCGCTCCGACAGCCCTTTCGATTGTCTCTTTGTGGCAGGCGCTTACGCGTCTTCGTATTCGTCCTCGGTCATCACCGGGCCGCTGTCCTGGCCCTTTGCGTCTTCGTCGCGGTCGACGAATTCGATGTAGGCGATGGCTGCGGCATCGCTGGCGCGGTAGCCAGCCTTGATGATACGGCAATAGCCGCCATCACGATCAGCGAAACGCTCCGCCAGAACTTCGAAAAGCTTCTTTTCCTGCGCTGCGTCCATCAAGCGGCTGTGCGCAAGACGACGGTTTGACAGGCCGCCACGCTTTGCCAGCGTGATCAGCTTTTCGACGTAGGGGCGAATTTCCTTCGCCTTGGCGGTCGTGGTCAGGATCTGCTCGTGCTTGATCAGCGCAGCAGCCATGTTGCGGAACATGGCGGTACGGTGCTGAGACTTCCGACTGAGCTTACGCCCTTTAATACCGTGACGCATAACTAAAACTCCAGTTTGAAATGGGCCCGTATGAGGTAGCCCAGTGCAGGCGGCAGTCAGGGTCGCCGCCCATCACCCTGTTACTGGCAATTAACCGAGCAGTTCCTGCTCAAGCTTCTTGGCCATTTCTTCGATGTTTTCCGGCGGCCAGCCAGGGATATCCATGCCGAGGCGCAGACCCATGCTGGACAGCACTTCCTTGATCTCATTGAGCGACTTGCGGCCGAAGTTCGGCGTGCGCAGCATCTCGGCTTCGGTCTTCTGGACCAGATCGCCGATATAGATGATGTTGTCGTTCTTCAGGCAATTGGCCGAACGGACGCTGAGTTCCAGCTCGTCCACCTTCTTGAGGAGGTAACGGTTGAGCTGGTTGGTGTCGCTTTCCTGCGGCTCTGCAGCGACGCCGATCATGGCGGCCTGCGGCTGCGGAATGCCGTCTTCGAAGTGGACGAACAGCGTCAGCTGGTCCTGCAGAATGCGCGCTGCATAGGCAATCGCATCTTCAGGAGTGACCGTGCCGTCAGTTTCAATGGTCAGGCTCAGCTTGTCGAAGTCGAGCTCCTGCCCAACGCGGGCATTCTCGACCTTATAGCTGACCTGCTTGATCGGCGAATACAGCGAGTCGACCGGGATCAGACCGATCGGCGCATCAGCCGGACGGTTGGCCACGGCAGGCGAGTAGCCCTTACCGGTGTCGGCAGTCAGCTCCATGTTGAGCGTTGCGCCTTCATCGAGGTGACACAGCACGAGATCCTTGTTCAGGATTTCGATGTCGCCAGACACGGCGATATCGCCGGCTTTCACGTCGCCTGGACCGGTCGCGGAAAGCTGCAGGCGCTTGGGACCTTCGCCTTCCATCTTGAGAGCGATCTGCTTCACATTCAGCACGATGTCGGTAACGTCTTCACGCACACCGGCAAGGCTGCTGAATTCGTGCAGCACGTTTTCGATCTTGATCGACGTAATGGCTGCGCCCTGAAGGCTGGCAAGCAGCACACGGCGCAGCGCATTGCCGAGTGTCAGGCCATAACCACGCTCGAGCGGTTCGGCGACGAAAGTCGCTTTGCGCTTCTTGTCGTTGCCTTCCTTGACGTCGAGAGTGTTGGGCTTCTTCAGTTCCTGCCAGTTCTTGGTATTGACGGACATGGACTTCCCCTAAAGGTAATTAATGGCGCAAAAGCCGCGGGGCGATAATACCGCCGCGGCCGATGCGAATGACTGGTTCTGCGAGGACCGGATGCCCCCGCGGCAGGCTTCGATCAGACGCGGCGACGCTTGGATGGTCGCACGCCGTTGTGCGGTATCGGCGTAACGTCGCGGATGCTGGTGATATTGAAACCGACTGCCTGCAATGCACGCAGCGCGCTTTCACGGCCCGATCCAGGACCCTTGATTTCGACTTCCAGCGTACGCACGCCGTGATCGGCGGCCTTCTTGCCGGCATCATCGGCGGCAACCTGCGCTGCATAGGGAGTCGACTTGCGACTGCCCTTGAAGCCCATGGCGCCTGCACTGGACCAACTGATCGTGTTGCCCTGTGCATCGGTGATGGTGATCATCGTGTTGTTGAAGCTGGAGTTGACGTGCGCAACACCGCTTGAAATATTCTTTTTATCGCGGCGCCTTACTCGGCCTGGTTCGCGTGCCATTGTTCGTGTTCCTCGTAACTCGAAAGAAGGTAAAAGCTGGAAGCCAAATTCGCTTTGGCAGCAAGCTTACTTCTTCTTGCCGGCAATCGGCTTGGCCTTACCCTTGCGGGTACGGGCGTTGGTGTGGGTGCGCTGGCCGCGGACCGGAAGGCCCTTACGGTGACGCAAACCGCGATAGCAGGCGAGGTCCATCAGACGCTTGATATTCATCGCGGTGTCGCGGCGAAGATCGCCTTCCACGGTGATATCGGAATCGATGGTTTCACGGATCTGCACGACTTCGCCATCGGTCAGGTCCTGCACGCGGCGGGAATGATCGATGCCGATCTTGTCGACGATCTTGCGGGCCGTAGTCGGACCAATTCCGTGAATATAGGTAAGCGCGACAATCACGCGTTTGTTGGTGGGGATGTTTACCCCGGCAATACGTGCCACTTAATAGTTCTCCATGCTCCACAGAGGCTTCGCAAATCCCGGCTGGCGGGCGCCGCACCTCTATCTCATAGCGGTTGTTGGTCGCCCGAAGCTGGGAAATGAAAAACCAAGGTCAGCACGAAAGCCGGCCTGAATCGGTCAAGTCTTTGCAAATGGGCGATTGATACGCGCAGATAGGGTGATTCCCTTTCCACGTCAACAGGCGAAAGCGAGCCAGCGGTTGCCCACTGCCCGTTCCCGGTCATCCCGTTCTGGTTTCAATATATAGCGCGGCTGTAACGTCTAGTCAAAACGCTCGTTAACTTTCATCCACTTCGCCGCCCATTCGGGACACGAGACCGCCAAGAAATTCCGCCTGCACACTATCGACAACCGGTCCAAACTGTTCGACTGGGAAGCGCGCCTGCCCTCCGGTGATATAGTCCCACGTGATCCGCGTGCCCGCGCTTTCGTCCGTCAACGTGACAGTCAATGTCCCCACCAGTCCTTCGGCTTGCAGCGGCCCGAGCGATCCTGACATGCGGAGCGTATTCCCCGGCATAACCATGACCACCCGCATGTGCTCCACCGATCCGGCGGGCCAATCATCGGTGGCGGGCAAGGTCTCGCAGAAGCAACCGCCTGCGCTGGCATCCAGCTGCAGATTCGCGGCATCGTTTGACCAGGTGTGACTCCACCACCGCTCGGGACGGACAAGTTCTTCCCAGACAGCAGCCCTGTCAGCCGCAACGACAGCAGAATGTGTGCTGGCGAAACCGCCATGTTCTGATTCAATGATTTCGGCGGCAACCGGCACGGCAATCAACGGAACCATGCTTGTCAGCGCGGCAGCGCAAAGTCGTTTCATCCATCATCCCCTTTTCACGGGGCGGGATAGCGGCGCAATCAATCTGTCGCCAACACCTTCTCGATTGACGTCGTGACATCTTCGATTGACGCCATGCCATCTACACGGTGGACGATGCCGCGCGCATCATAGATCGGCAGGATCGGCGCAGTCTTTGCCCGGTATTCATTCATACGGGTCCGCACGGTTTCTTCGGTGTCATCGGGACGCCGCTTGAAAGAGGTAGATCCGCATTTGTCGCACACGCCCTCTACCTCGGGCACCTTGTGCCGGTCGTGGTAACCTTCGCCGCACTTTTCGCAGGTGAACCGGCCGGTTACGCGGTCGACCAGCGCCTCTTCGTCAACCACCAATTCGATCACATGGTGCAGCTTGCGGCCGTGCTTGCTGAGGATTTCATCGAGCGCATGGGCCTGCGCTTCAGTGCGCGGATACCCGTCGAAAATCGCGCCGACGTGGTCACCCATGTCGGACAACTTGGCATCGATCATGGCGGACACGATCTCATCGGACACCAGCTCGCCAGCATCCATTACCGAAGCAACACGCCGTCCCAGGTCCGTATCGGCCTTGCGCGTTTCCCGGAGCATGTCGCCGGTCGAAAGCTGGAGCATTCCGTGATGCTCAACAAGCAAATTGGCCTGTGTGCCCTTACCCGCACCAGGAGGGCCCAAAAGAATGATGTTCATGCCAAGATGCTCATTATGCCAGCGAATCCCCGTGAAATTGAGCCAGCGTCGCTAGCTTAGCGTGTCCGGCCTTTCAACTTGGCCTTCTTGATAAGATCACCATACTGATGCGCGAGCAGATGTGACTGGATCTGGCTGATGGTATCCACAGTCACGTTCACGACGATGAGCAGGCTGGTACCGCCAAGGAAGATCGGAATGCCCGTTTGCGCGATGCCCCATTCGGGGATGACGCAAACCAGCGTGAGATAAATCGCCCCGACAACCGTAATGCGCGACAGCACGTAATCGATATACTCGGCAGTTCGCTTCCCCGGACGGATACCGGGAATGAAGCCGCCTTGCTTCTTCAGATTCTCTGCCGTGTCTTCTGGATTGAAAACAACTGCGGTGTAGAAGAAGCAGAAGAAAATGATGCCGGCAGCATACAGCGCCATATACAGCGGCTGACCGTGTGCCAGATACTGGTTGAGCGTCTGAATGAAGCTGCCCGTTCCGCTGGTCGTATCGATTGCACTTCCGGCGAACTGCGTGATCGTCAGCGGGAGCAACAGCAGCGAACTGGCGAAGATCGGCGGAATAACGCCAGCAGTGTTCAGCTTGAGCGGCAGGTGAGACCTATCCGCCTGCATTCCGCCGCGTTGCTGTGCGCGCTTGGGATACTGGATCAGCAGCCGGCGCTGTGCGCGTTCTACAAAGCAGATCACCAGGATCAGGCCGATAATCATGAACAGCATACCGCCGATGACGATGCCGCTGATGGAACCGGTGCGACCGCCTTCGAAAAGGTTCACTGCAAAAGTTGGGAACTGGGCGACGATGCCCGCCATGATGATCAGCGATACGCCGTTGCCGATACCGCGACTGGTGATCTGTTCACCAAGCCACAGCAGGAACATGGTCCCGCCGACTAGATTGATGACAGTGACGATACGGAACTGGATGCCAGGATCGACCACAGCCTGAAGGCCGCTTTGCGCCCCGTAGGCTTCAAGTCCGCTGGCAAGGAACCAACCCTGGATCGCACACAGGAAAACCGTCCCGTACCGGGTATATTGATTAAGTTTCTTGCGCCCGGCTTCGCCTTCCTTCTTCAGCGCCATCAGGCTGGGATGCAGCGATGAGGCAAGCTGAATGACAATAGAGGCGGTGATGTAGGGCATGACGCCCAAAGCAATCAGGCTCATCCGTTCCAGCGAACCGCCGGAGAACATGTTGAACATGTCCAGGATGCCGCCGCGCGTCGTATCGTAAAGCGTTTCCAGCACCATCGGATTCACGCCCGGAAGCGGCACGAAGCTGAGGAAACGGAATACGATCAGCGCACCGATGGTGAACATGATCCGCTGCTTGAGCTCTGTTGCCTTGCCAAAATTGGCGAGGCTGAGCGTACTGGCGATATTATCGGCGCGGGATGACATCTGAAGCCTTAATCCTGATCAAGTCGCCGGACCCTCCCCGGCTCTGGAGAGCTAGATAGGGAGGCGCGGGTCCGATGTCGAACCCGCGCCTCAATTTTGTCCCAGCTTACTTGGTGCGCTCTGCCTTGGCAGCGGTGTTTGCCGCACGGCGAGCAGTCTTCTTTTCGTGCTCCGACGGACCGCGATCGATCACGTCGACCTTGCCGCCAGCCTTTTCGACTGCAGCAATCGCGCCCTTGGACGCACCGGCCACATTGAAAGTCAGCTTGGCAGTGATTTCGCCCTTGCCGAGCAGACGAACGCCATCCTTGCCGCCGCGTGCAACGCCGGCAGCCTTCAACGCTGCGTGGTCGATGGTCGCCTTGGCATCCAGCTTCTTTTCATCAACCAGCTTCTGAATCTGGCCGACGTTCACCTCGGCGTAGTCCTTGCCGAATGGATTGTTGAAGCCGCGCTTTGGAAGACGCATGTGAAGCGGCATCTGGCCGCCTTCGAAACCCTTGATGGCAACACCTGAACGGGCCTTCTGGCCCTTCTGGCCGCGGCCAGCAGTCTTGCCCTTGCCGGAACCGATGCCACGGCCCACACGCATGCGCTCTTTACGGGCGCCAGGATTGTCTCTGAGATCGTTAAGTTTCATATCTTGCACTCGCTTTCGCTGTTTTCGCGCTGATGAAAACGTCGATTACTCGACGATTTGCACCATGTGCGGCACTTTCTTGAGGGCGCCGCGCACTTCGGGGGTATCCTGCAGTTCAACAACCTTGTGCATCTTGTTCAGGCCGAGGCCGATCAAGATCTGGCGTTGAATCTTCGGACGACGGATCGGCGAACCGATCTGCTTGAGCTTGATGGTCTTCTTGTCTGCCATCGTTCTTACTCCGTAAGAGCCGCGGCGTCAGCCTCGGCCTCCGCTTCGCTGGCACCGCCACGGCCGAGAAGGTCAGCGACCTTCTTGCCACGGCGCTGCGCAACTGACTTCGGCGAGGACTGATTGTTCAGACCGTCGAAGGTAGCGCGGATCATGTTATAGGGATTGGACGTACCGACCGACTTGGTCACAACGTCCGCCACGCCAAGCGCTTCGAAGACGGCACGCATCGGGCCACCGGCAATGATACCAGTACCGGCAGGTGCCGAACGTACGACCACGCGGCCTGCACCGAAATGGCCAGTGCCATCATGGTGCAACGTGCGGCCTTCCTTCAGCGCGACGCGGATCATCTTCTTCTTCGCAGCAGCGGTTGCCTTGTTGATCGCTTCCGGCACTTCGCGGGCCTTGCCGTGACCGAAGCCTACGCGGCCCTTGCCGTCACCGACCACGACCAGAGCGGCGAAACCAAAGCGCTTACCGCCCTTCACCACCTTGGCGACACGGTTGATGTGGACGAGCTTTTCAATCAGCTCCTCGCCGCCATCATCGCCGCCACGGCCACCACGGCGATCGTCACGACCGCCACGGCCACGGCCACCGCCGCCTCCGCGATTGTCGTTACGGCCACCACGGCCACCACCGCCGCCACCGCCACGATTGTTGTCGCGTGTGCGCGGCTGACCTTCAGCACCCTGAGCGGCTGACTGATTGGCAGCGGCTTCAGATGTTGTTGTCGTCGGCGTCGGGGTCGAACCTTCGTTCGTGACCTTCACGTCTTCGGTTGTCTTTTCGTCAGCCATATTAGAACTCCAGCCCGCCTTCGCGAGCGGCATCGGCAAGCGCTTTCACGCGGCCATGGAACAGGAAACCACCGCGATCGAACACGACAGTTGTCACGCCAGCCTTCTTGGCAGCTGCGGCAATATCCTTGCCGACCTGCGAAGCGGCATCGATATTCGCGCCGGAGCTTTTCACGCCAAGAGTATTGGCGGCAGCAACAGTGCGACCATCCTTGTCGTCGATGACCTGCGCATAAATGTGCTTGCCGGTGCGGTGCACAGACAGGCGGGGCTTGGTGCCAGACCGCTTACGGAGTGCAGTGCGCACCCGGCGGCGGCGGCGTTCAAAGAGAGAGAGCTTTGCCATCTTACTTCTTCTTCCCTTCCTTGCGGAAGATGTACTCGCCGCGATATTTCACACCCTTGCCCTTGTAAGGCTCAGGTTTGCGCCATTCGCGGATCTCGGCAGCGAACTGCCCTACCTTCTGCTTGTCGATGCCCGAAATTTCGACCGTGGTCTGGTCAGGCGTCTTCACATCAATGCCTTCAGGCACGTCAAGATCGACATCGTGGCTGAAACCGAGCTGCAGCTTGAGCTTCTTGCCCTGTGCCTGCGCACGGTAACCAACGCCGTTGATCTCGAGGACCTTGGTGAAACCTTCGGTCACACCGTCAACCAGGTTCTGAACCAGCGTACGCTGCATGCCCCAGAACTGGCGGGCCTGAGTGGTCTTGTTGACAGGGTTGACCTGAATTTCGTCACCCTCGACCTTGTAGTTGATCAGATCGAACATGGTCATCGTGAGTTCGCCCTTGGGGCCCTTCACGCTAAGCACGCCGTTCTCGGTCTTGGCGGTAACCCCAGCGGGGATCGCTACCGGCCGTTTACCAATGCGGCTCATCAGAATACCTCCGCAAGCACTTCGCCGCCGACGTTCTCGGTGCGTGCTTCGGCATCCGAGAGCACACCCTTGGGTGTCGAGACGATGGTGATGCCAAGGCCGTTGCGGACCACCGGAAGCTCCTGGCTCCCGGAATAGACCCGGCGACCCGGCTTGGAGACGCGTGCCACGAACTTGATCGCTGGCTCGCCTTCGAAATATTTCAGTTCGATCCGCAGCGCCTTGTGCTTGCCACTGTCGTCTTCGCTGTAGCCACGGATGTAGCCTTCACGCTGAAGCACTTCGAGAACATTTGCACGCAGCTTGGACGCGGGCGAAAGGACAGAATCCTTCTTCGCCTGCTGGCCGTTGCGGATACGGGTGAGCATATCACCCAGGGGATCGGTCAATGCCATGGTCTAATCCTCACCAGCTCGACTTGGTCACGCCCGGGATCAAGCCTTTGTTGGCCAGATCACGGAGTTCGATGCGGCAAAGCCCGAACTTGCGGTAATAGCCGCGCGGGCGGCCGGTGGTGTTGCAACGATTGCGGATCCGGGTGGGATTCGCATTGCGTGGCAATTCAGCCATCTTCAGGCGCGCGATCAGACGCTCTGAATCGTCGAGCGATTCATCGTCTGCGATAGCCTTCAGCTTGGCAAATTTGCCCGCATACTTCTTGGCGAGCTGCTTGCGCCGCTCGTTTTTGTTAATGGAACTCAGTTTCGCCATTGGACTTAAGCTCTCCTGCGCGGCTTACGCCGCCTCTTTTTCTTCTGCGGCTGCATCAGCCGGGAACGGGAAACCGAACAGACGGAGCAACTCACGTGCTTCATCGTCGGTCTTTGCGGTGGTGGTGACAATGATGTCCATGCCGCGCACCTTTTCGATCTTGTCGTAGCTGATCTCTGGGAAGATGATCTGCTCTTTGATACCCATGGCATAGTTGCCCTGGCCATCGAACGACTTGGCATTCAGCCCACGGAAGTCGCGAATACGCGGCATCGCGATGGTCACCAGACGATCGAGAAATTCGTACATGCGGTCGCTGCGCAGGGTTACCTTGCAACCGATCGGCATGCCTTCGCGCAGCTTGAACTGTGCGATCGACTTCTTCGCCTTGGTAATCACCGGCTTCTGCCCGGCAATCGCTTCCATTTCGTCGGCAGCCGTCTGGACCTTCTTCTTGTCCTGACTGGCTTCGCCAACACCCATGTTGAGTGTGATCTTGGAAATCTGCGGAACCTGCAGGCGATTGGTGTAACCGAACTTCTCGGTCATCGCCTTTACGATTTCATCCGCATACTTCTGCTTCATACGGGGCGTATAATCAGCCATCGATGGTCTCCCCGGATTTCACGGCAATGCGAACTTTCTTGCCGTCCTTTTCCTCGAAACGGACGCGCGTAGGCTTACCGTCCTTCGGATCGGCGACAGCAACTTTCGCAAGTGCCAACGGAGCAGGAATGCGGTCGATGCCGCCCTGCGGGTTTGCCTGGCTCGGCTTGCGGTGGCGCGTCATCACATTGATGCCTTCCACGAGGACCTTGCCATCTTTCGGCATGACCTTCTGCACAGTGCCGGAAAGACCCTTGTCCTTGCCCGAAAGCACGACGACGGTGTCACCCTTTTTGATTCTTGCGGAAGCCATTACAACACCTCCGGCGCGAGCGAGATGATCTTCATGAAGCCCTTGCCGCGCAATTCACGCACAACCGGGCCAAAGATACGAGTGCCGATTGGCTCCTCGTTCTTGTTCACGAGCACCGCGGCGTTACCGTCGAAACGGATGACGCTGCCATCGGAACGACGGACGTCCTTGCGGGTACGAACGATCACCGCGCGGTGAACGTCGCCCTTTTTAACCTTCGCACGCGGCTGGGCTTCCTTGACGGAAACCACGATCACGTCTCCGACACTCGCGGTACGGCGCTTCGAGCCACCCAGTACTTTAATGCACTGGACGCGCTTGGCGCCGCTGTTGTCCGCGACGTCGAGATTGGATTGCATCTGGATCATCGATCCGGTTCCTTCTCATTGGCTTTCCGAGACTTCGGCACATGCCCGCCCGGAAGTTCCTAACGTCTGCTCTCCGCCGAAACGGAGGAGCTACTACTTACTCGGCTTTCGCCTCTTCCTTGTCGGACTTGGCAGGCTTTGCTTCGACCTGCTTGTCCGCCGGAGCGCCAGTTGGCTGAGCTTCTTTAACATCGATGTCGGCCTCAACAGCCACACCCTTGCTCGCTACCAACCGGTCGATCACCTTCCATGTCTTGGTCTTGGAGATCGGCTTGGTCTCCTCGATCCGGACGGTGTCGCCCACGGTGTATTCATTCGCTTCATCGTGCGCGTGATACTTCTTCGAACGCTTGATGATTTTCCCGTACAACGGGTGCTTCACACGGCGTTCGACCTTCACGGTCACGGTCTTGTCGGTCTTGTCGGAGGTGACAGTCCCGCTCAGGATACGCTTCGGCATTGTCTGCTCCTTACGCTTCAGCGCCAGCGGCAGTTGCCGCGCGCTCGTTCTGAAGCGTTTTGATCTGCGCGATTTCGCGGCGGACCTGCTTCACTCGGGCTGGGCCCTCAAGCTGGTTGGTCGCGGCCTGGAAACGCAGGTTAAACTGCTCTTTCTTAAGCATGACGAGCTGCTCTGCGAGCTGGTCGTCAGTCTTCGTACGAAGGTCTTCGATCTTCGCCATTACTTGCCTCCACCCAGGTGCGAGGTGTCGCCCATACGCGCAACAACCTTGGTTTTAATCGGCAGCTTCATTGCGGCACGGCTGAAAGCTTCTGCAGCCAGCGGACCGGGAACACCGTCGAGTTCGAAAAGGATGCGGCCCGGCTTTACGCGAGCGGCCCAGAATTCCACGGAACCCTTGCCCTTACCCTGACGCACTTCGGCAGGCTTCTTGCTCACTGGAACATCGGGGAATACCCGGATCCAGAGACGGCCCTGACGGCGCATGTGACGCGTGATCGCGCGGCGAGCCGCTTCGATCTGACGCGCGGTAATACGCTCGGGTTCCAAAGCTTTGAGACCGTAGGAGCCAAAGTTCAGCTCTGTGCCGCCCTTCGCCTTGCCGTGGATCTTGCCTTTGAAGGCTTTGCGATACTTGGTTTTCTTAGGTTGAAGCATGTTTCTTCTCTCAGCGCGCCGGACGGACGCCGGCCGTCTGCGATTCCATCATCAGACGATCCTGCGAGGTCGGGTCGTGACCCAAAATCTCACCCTTGAAGACCCACACCTTGATCCCGATGATGCCATAGGCAGTCAGTGCCTCTGCTTCAGCGTAATCAATGTTGGCGCGCAGCGTGTGTAGTGGCACACGGCCTTCACGGTACTGTTCGACGCGGGCGATTTCGGCACCGCCAAGACGGCCGCCACACATGATCTTGATGCCTTCGGCACCAAGACGCATGGCAGACTGCATGGCCCGCTTCATTGCGCGGCGGAATGCCACACGGCGGATCAACTGATCGGCAATGCCCTGGGCGACGAGCTTGGCATCGATTTCCGGCTTGCGGATTTCAACGATGTTCAGCTTCACTTCGCTGTCGGTCATCTTGGCCAGTTCAGAACGCAGCTTTTCAATGTCTGCACCCTTCTTGCCAATGATCACACCAGGACGCGCAGCATAGATCGAGATGCGGCACAGTTTGGCCGGACGCTCGATCACCACCTTCGAGATGGCTGCCTGCGGCAGCTTCCCGACGATGTACTTGCGGATCATGATGTCTTCCTTGAGCAGCTTGGCGTATTCGCCGCCTTCGGCGTACCACCGGCTGTCCCAGGTGCGGTTGATCTGCAGGCGCAGACCGATCGGATTGCTCTTGTGACCCATCTTAAGCCTCTTCCTGCTCGCGAACGACGATCCGCAGCCGGCTAAACGGCTTGAGGATGCGCGTGGACTTGCCACGGCCGCGCGTCGCGAAACGCTTCATGGTGATCGCCTTGCCAACACTCGCCTCGGCAACGACCAGAGAGTCGACGTCGAGATCGTGATTGTTTTCCGCATTGGCAATCGCAGACGCGAGAACCTTTGTGGCATCACGGGCCATCGCACGCTTGGAGAAGGAGAGGATGTTAAGAGCCTCTTCGACCTTCTTGCCACGGATCAGCGCAGCCACAAGGCCGAGCTTCTGTGCGGAGCCACGGATGGTGGTGCCTACGGCCATCGCTTCGTTATCGGCGACGCGGCGGGGTGATTTCGCCTTGCCCATTATCGCTTACCCTTCTTGTCGGCAGCGTGACCGGGGAATGTGCGCGTTGGCGCGAATTCACCGAGCTTGTGTCCAACCATTTCCTCGCTGACCGAGACAGGGATGAACTTGTGACCATTGTAGACGCTGAACGTCAGGCCGACGAAATCCGGGAGGATCGTCGAACGACGCGACCAAGTCTTGATCGGCTTGCTGCTGCTTGCTTCCTGTGCGTCCTGCGCCTTCTTCAGAAGGTGCAGATCGACAAACGGACCTTTCCAGACGGAACGTGCCATCGTGTCTTACCTCTTCTTCTTAGCATGACGCGAACGGATAATCATCTTGTCCGTCTGCTTGTTCTTACGGGTGCGGGCGCCCTTGGTCGGCTTGCCCCACGGAGTAACCGGATGACGGCCACCGCTGGTGCGGCCTTCACCACCGCCGTGCGGGTGATCGACAGGGTTCTTGGCGACACCGCGAGTAAGCGGCTTGATGCCCATGTGACGGCGACGACCGGCCTTACCGAGATTCTGGTTCTGGTTGTCGGGGTTCGAGACCGCACCAACCGTACCCATGCAATCGGAACGCAGGTAACGCTGTTCGCCGCTGTTCAAGCGAACGATCACCATGCCGCGGTCACGGCCGACCAGCTGCACGTAAGTGCCTGCCGAACGTGCGATCTGACCACCCTTGCCTGGCTTCATCTCCACATTGTGGATGATGGTGCCGACCGGCATCTGGCCGAGCAACATGGCGTTGCCAGGCTTGGTGTCGGTCTTTTCGCCAGCAATCACCTTCTCGCCAGGAGCCAGACGGTTGGGAGCGATGATGTAGGACAGTTCCCCGTCCTCATACTTGATCAGCGCAATGAAAGCGGTGCGGTTAGGATCGTATTCGATCCGCTCCACGGTGGCTTCCATGTCCCACTTGCGACGCTTGAAGTCGATGAAGCGGTACTTCTGCTTGTTACCACCGCCCTTGCCGCGCGACGTGATGTGACCCTTGTTGTTACGGCCACCTGTCTTGGTGATGCCCTTGGACAACGACTTGACCGGGCCACCCTTGTGGAGGCCGGTCTTGTCGACCAGAACAAGAGCGCGCCGTGACGGGCTCGTTGGTTTATAATTCTTCAGTGCCATCGGATCAGCCCACGCCTTCAGTGATATCGATCGACTGACCTTCAGCCAGAGTCACGATAGCCTTCTTGAAATCGGAACGCTTGTAAGGCTTACCCTTCCAGCGCTTCGACTTGCCTTTGGTCAAAATCGTATTCACGTTCGTGACCTTCACGTCGAACAGAGCTTCCACGGCAGCCTTGATTTGCGGCTTGGTGGATGTGTTCGCGACCTTGAAGACCACGGCGTTGTGTTCGCTCAGCAACGTCGCCTTTTCGGTGATGTGCGGTGCGAGGATTACGTCGTAATGACGCGCGTCCATTCCTTGCTTCTTAGCCATTGAAACGCGCCTCCAGCTTTTCAACCGCGTCCGTGGTCAGGACCAGCGTGTCGTGGTTGAGGATGTCGTATACGTTGGCGCCCATTGCCGGCATCACATTGACACCCGGCAGATTGCCAGCAGCCTTGGCGAAACCATCGGCAACACTTTCGCCGCCGATAACAAGAACCTTGCCGTTCCAGCCATTCTTTTCGAAGTGGCCTTTCAGCGCCTGGGTTTTCGCTTCTTTCAGCTCGAGGCTGTCAACGATAACCAGGCCGTCCTTGGCCTTGCTGGACAGAGCCATTTTCAGGCCGAGCGCGCGGATCTTCTTGTTCAGCGACTGCTCGAAATCACGCTTGCGCGCACCATGAGCCTTACCACCGCCGATAAAGATCGGGGCGCTACGGGCACCGTGACGTGCGCCGCCGGAACCCTTCTGCTTACCCCATTTCTTACCCGTGCGGGCAACGTCGGAACGTTCCCGTGTCGGACGCGCGGTGGCGCGGCGATTTTCGAGCTGCCACGTAACAACGCGGTGCAGGATGTCGGCACGCGGCTCAACACCGAACACGGCATCGTTAAGCTCAAGCTCTCCGCCCTTGCCCGATACGGCCTTGCCGTCGATTTTCTGGACCTTCACCTTCATGGCGATCAGCCTTCCTTGTTTTCGTCAGAGGCCGAAGTACCGCCATCGGCATCAGCGCCTGCGTCCTGCTGCTTCGCAAGCTTTTCCTGCGTAGCGGCATCAACTTCAGGGTTCACCTGGTGCTCTGCCGCGCTCTCTACGAGACCGGGAGTTGCATCGGGTGTTGCGGTTTCGTCTGCGTTCCGGCGCATTGCACCGGGGAACGGAACGCCCTCCGGCAAAGCGACCTTGACCGCATCCTTGACCAGCAGCCAGCCATTCTTCGAACCAGGGACGGAGCCCTTGACGAAGATCAAACCACGGTCAGCATCGGTCCGCACAACTTCCAGGTTCTGCTGGGTGCGCTGACGATCGCCCATGTGGCCGGCCATCTTCTTGTTCTTGAAAACCTTGCCCGGATCCTGGCGCTGACCCGTCGAACCGTGCGAACGGTGAGAGATCGAAACGCCGTGCGTGGCACGAAGACCGCCGAAGCCCCAACGCTTCATGGCGCCGGCGAAGCCCTTACCAACCGTGTGGCCGGTAACATCGACCATCTGGCCAGCGATGAAGTGGTCAGCCGTGATCGTAGCGCCAACGGGAAGAAGACCTTCCTCGTCCGTCACACGGAATTCAGCGACCTTCTTCTTCAGACCGACTTCAGCCTTGGCGAATGCTTCGCGCTGAGGCTTGTTGACGTTCTTGTGCTTCGCATCCCCGGCACCAAGCTGGACCGAGAAGTAGCCGTCGCGTTCGGCTGTTTTGTTTCCGGTGACCTGACAGCCTTCCAGCGAAAGAACGGTCACAGGTACGTGACGTCCATCCTCCTGGAACAAGCGGGTCATCCCGACTTTTTTCGCGATCACGCCAGTGCGCATGACCAAAACTCCTAACAGAGGCACAAGGGGACCATTCCCCAGATGCTTGCCAACCCAAATTTTCGAAACGTCGCCCCGTCCGGGCTGAATGCTCTTGCGGCCACATGGCCGGTTGAGCGAGACGGGGGACGCAGACCCGGATCTGATCCTCCCGAAAGAGGGTCCGGCGGTATCCCTATGTCTTGCCGATCCTGCGGATCAGCGGGGCCATATGGAGCCCCTAAACTCTCTGGTGGTTTACCGTCCTACCAGAAGGACCAATCGAAGCGCAGCTTAGGCCAGCTTGATTTCTACGTTCACACCAGCAGCAAGGTCGAGCTTCATCAGCGCGTCGACCGTCTGGGCGTTGGGCTGCACGATATCGAGCAACCGCTTGTAGGTGCGCACCTCGAACTGCTCGCGCGACTTCTTGTCGATGTGCGGGCCGCGGTTCACGGTGAACTTCTCGATACGCGTCGGGAGAGGAATGGGACCACGAATAAGAGCGCCAGTACGGCGTGCGGTGTCCGCGATTTCACCAGTTGCCTGGTCGAGCACGCGGTGATCGAAGGCCTTGAGGCGAATGCGGATATTCTGAGCGTCCATAAATTCCAACTACCGATGCGAAAGAGCCAAGGGCCGAAACCCCAAAAACAAAAAGGCCCGCCCCGCGTTGCCCGGTTTCCCGGAACGGGCGGCCTTCCCGTAAAATTCGTTACGAAGGAGACGAATCCCCTTCTGTTGACGCGCATATACGGGGGTGACCCCTTGCTGACAACCCCCGAATTCAGCCTTTTCGGCTTTCAGCGGGATATGCTGTCGCTCATACACGCCGGGCTGAAACCCAGCCCTCATAAAAAGGGCCCGGCACTCGTATTGAGTACCGGGCCACTTTTTGCAGTTTGCTACGCCCTACGGGGCGCGGCAAGCTTACTTGGTAATCTTCGAAACCACGCCCGAACCCACGGTGCGGCCACCTTCGCGGATAGCGAAGCGCAGACCTTCATCCATGGCAATCGGAGCAATCAGCTTCACGCCAATCGAAACGTTGTCGCCAGGCATAACCATCTCGGTGCCCTCAGGAAGGACAACTTCACCGGTTACGTCGGTGGTGCGGAAGTAGAACTGCGGACGGTAGTTGGCGAAGAACGGCGTGTGACGGCCACCTTCGTCCTTCGACAGCACGTACACTTCTGCGTCGAAGTCTGTGTGCGGGGTCACCGTGCCTGGCTTGGCCAGAACCTGACCACGCTCAACATCATCACGGCCGACGCCGCGGATCAGTGCACCAATGTTGTCGCCAGCCTGGCCCGAATCGAGCAGCTTGCGGAACATTTCGACGCCGGTCACAGTCGTCTTGGAAGTGTCCTTGATGCCGACGATTTCAACTTCGTCGCCAACATTCACGATACCGGTTTCAACACGGCCGGTCACAACCGTACCACGACCGGAGATCGAGAACACGTCTTCGATCGGCATCAGGAAAGGCTGATCAACCGGACGCTCTGGCTGCGGGATGAATTCATCAACAGCCTTCATCAGTTCCATGATCGAGTTCTTGCCGATTTCGTCATCGCGACCTTCAAGAGCGGCCAAAGCCGAACCCTTGATGATCGGAATGTTGTCACCATCGAAATCGTAGCTGGAAAGCAGTTCACGAACTTCGAGTTCGACCAGCTCGAGGATTTCCTCGTCGTCGACCTGATCAACCTTGTTCATGTACACGACCAGCGCAGGAACGCCGACCTGACGCGAAAGCAGGATGTGCTCGCGGGTCTGGGGCATCGGGCCGTCGGCTGCGTTCACCACCAGGATAGCGCCGTCCATCTGGGCAGCACCGGTGATCATGTTCTTCACATAATCGGCGTGACCCGGGCAATCGACGTGCGCGTAGTGACGTGCTTCGGTTTCGTACTCAACGTGAGCAGTCGAAATCGTGATGCCGCGTTCGCGCTCTTCAGGAGCCTTGTCGATGTTTGCGAAATCAACAGCCGCGCCGCCGTGGGCTTCGGCCATCACCTTCGTGATAGCAGCAGTCAGCGTGGTCTTGCCGTGGTCAACGTGACCAATGGTGCCGACGTTGCAGTGCGGCTTGTTCCGCTCGAATTTTTCCTTCGCCATTTTCTCTTATTAACCTCTGTCTAAAATTGAAAGTTGTGCGGGGAGAGAGACGGCACCCGCGAAACAGGCGCCGCCCCTAGCTGTATCGCTCGCCTTAGGCAAGCTTCTCCTTGACCTCTTGTGCCACGCTGGCCGGAACTTCGTCATAGTGGCTGAACTGCATCGAGTACTGAGCACGGCCCTGACTGAAGGATCGCAGCTCGTTCACATAGCCGAACATGTTTGCCAGCGGCACGAATGCTTCTACCGCCGTGGCGATACCGCGCGTGTCGGTGCCCTGGATTTGGCCACGACGCGAGTTGAGATCGCCAATAACGTCACCGAGGTAATCCTCAGGCGTCACGACTTCAACCTTCATGACTGGCTCAAGCAATTTGATGCCAGACCTTTCGGCCACTTCGCGCATGGCACCGCGTCCACAGATTTCGAACGCAATCGCGCTGGAGTCGACGTCATGGTATTTGCCGTCGAGCAGTTCGATCGTGAAGTCGATGATCGGGAAGCCGATCAGGTACCCGCTTGAAGCCTGGTCACGCATACCCTTTTCGATCGCCGGGATGAATTCCTTCGGAATGTTCCCGCCCTTTACGCTGTCTTCGAAGACGATGCCTTGGCCGCGTTCACCGGGGCTCACGCGAACCTTGGCTTCACCGAACTGACCCGAACCACCCGATTGTTTCTTGTGGGTATAGGTCACTTCCACCTGACGGCCGAGCAATTCGCGATACGCCACCTGCGGCGCACCGACGTTGGCTTCGACCTTGAATTCGCGTTTCATACGATCAACGAGAATGTCGAGGTGAAGCTCGCCCATGCCTTTGATGATGGTCTGGCCCGATTCGTGGTCGGTCGAAACGCGGAACGAAGGATCCTCGGCAGCAAGACGATTGAGCGCGACGCCCATCTTTTCCTGGTCAGCCTTGGTCTTCGGTTCCACCGACAGCTCGATAACGGGCTCGGGGAATTCCATGCGCTCCAGAATGATCGGGTGCGCCGGGTCACACAACGTGTCACCCGTGGTGGTTTCCTTCAGGCCTGCAATCGCAACGATATCGCCGGCGAATGCTTCTTCGATGTCTTCACGGTTGTTGGAATGCATCAGCAGCATGCGGCCGATCTTTTCCTTCTTGTCCTTCACCGAGTTCAGAACGCCGCCCTTGTTGAGGACGCCCGAATAGATACGCGTGAAGGTAAGCGAGCCGACGAACGGATCGTTCATGATCTTGAAGGCCAGCGCAGAGAATGGTGCATCGTCGCGTGACGGGCGCACTTCCTCCTTGTCGCTGTCCGGCAGGATGCCCTTGATTGCTTCCACGTCTGTCGGTGCAGGCATGTAATCCACAACGGCATCGAGGAGGGGCTGGACGCCCTTGTTCTTGAACGCGGAGCCACACAGCACAGGCACGAACGCCTGGTCCATGGTACCCTTGCGGATCAAACGCTTCAGCGTAGCGACATCGGGCTCATTGCCTTCGAGATAGGCTTCCATCGCCTCATCATCTTGCTCAACGACGAGCTCGATCATGAGCTCACGATATTCCGCAGCCTTGTCGGCCATGTCTTCGGGAATTTCGATGTAGGAGAATTCGGCGCCAAGGCCGTCATTTTCCCACACGATGCCGCGATTGTTGACCAGGTCGACTACGCCGCGCAGATCGCCTTCGATACCGATCGGGAGATACAGCACCAACGGCTTCGCGCCGAGACGGTCGATGATCGACTGCACGCAGTAATAGAAATCGGCACCGGTACGGTCCAACTTGTTGATGAAGCACATCCGCGGAACTTTGTACTTGTCCGCCTGGCGCCATACGGTTTCGGACTGCGGCTCCACACCGGCAACGCCGTCAAACACGGCGACCGCGCCATCGAGCACGCGCAAGGAACGCTCGACTTCAATGGTGAAGTCGACGTGGCCTGGCGTATCGATGATGTTGATGCGGTGCTTTGGACCCTTGCCATCTTCGGCGGACCAGAATGTGGTCGTCGCGGCAGACGTGATGGTAATCCCGCGCTCCTGCTCCTGTTCCATCCAGTCCATCGTCGCGGCACCATCGTGCACTTCGCCGATCTTGTAGGATTTGCCAGTGTAATACAGAATACGCTCTGTCGTAGTGGTCTTGCCGGCATCGATGTGAGCCATGATGCCGATGTTGCGATAACGCTCCAGCGGATAGTCGCGGGCCATGTGGAATTCCTCGTAAGGTTCGGGATGCGAGAGTGTGCTCGCGCCCTATGTAGTGACTTATGTGACCACTTGAAGACCGGGACACCCTGCCCCGGCCTTTCAAGCAGAATGCGTTACCAGCGGTAGTGGCTGAAAGCGCGGTTGGCATCCGCCATGCGGTGCGTATCTTCACGCTTCTTCACCGCATTGCCGCGGTTGTTGGCCGCATCCATCAGCTCACCCGAAAGACGGGCGCTCATGGTGGTTTCAGCGCGGCCGCGAGCAGCAGCGATCAACCAGCGAATGGCGAGCGCCTGGGCACGTTCGGGGCGAACTTCCACAGGCACCTGATAGGTGGCACCGCCAACACGGCGGCTGCGGACTTCGACCTGCGGCTTCACATTATCGAGAGCGGTGTGAAACAGCTCGACCGGATTGGCCTTGGCCTTCGATTCAACTGTATCCAGCGCGGTGTAGACGATACCTTCGGCAACAGCCTTCTTACCGTCGAGCATGAGGTTGTTCATGAACTTCGACAGGATCTGATCACCAAACTTGGGATCGGGCAGAATGATCCGCTTTTCGGGACGACGACGACGTGACATAATTCGTAACTCCTTCGGAGTGGTCGCTCATATCCATGAGCGCCCTGCGGCACCGGCCTGCTCCCTCAAACAGCCACCCGTGGGATACCCTCGAAAGAGCGTCTGGGTGGGGGAGCGAGCCGCCGCCGCGTCTAAAACCTTATTTCGGGCGCTTGGCGCCGTACTTCGAACGGGACTGGCGGCGATCTTTCACACCCTGCGTGTCGAGCACGCCGCGCAGCACGTGATAACGCACACCGGGAAGGTCGCGTACACGGCCGCCGCGGATCAGCACCACGGAGTGTTCCTGCAGATTGTGGCCTTCACCCGGAATATAGGCGATGACTTCGCGCTGGTTGGTCAGACGGATCTTCGCAACCTTGCGCAGTGCCGAGTTCGGCTTTTTCGGAGTCGTCGTATAGACGCGCGTGCAAACGCCGCGCTTCTGCGGGCTGTTTTCCATCGCCGCAGACTTGCTCTTCTTGACGATGGGACTGCGGCCCTTCCGGACCAGCTGGTTAATAGTCGGCATTCGTTTCTCTTCACCTAGTTTTCTGGGGCGACGACATTGTCGCCCCAGGTCACCTCATCGCAGGCCGAAAGTGGTGCCCACTTTCGCATGATGAGGTTCCGGCCAAGCCACTGCCCTTGCAGGCGGATGGTTCGGCCAAATGGCGCCAATGGCACCGGATGGATTGTTTGAAGATCGCGCAATCGAAACCCGTTCGTCCTGAGCTTGCCGGGGGACATTGCCCCCAACTCGCCGGACGCGGATAACTGCACGAGCCTGAAACACTCCACCCGGACGCTTTTTGCACCGGGTTACTTTGGCGGCTGCCCCGGCGGTATCGCTACCGCCCCAATAGAAAAGAGCCCCTCACTACAGCGAGGAGCCCCGGGACATGACCGGCAATGTTCAGCTCTATCTGACCATGGCCGCTGGTTAGAGCGTGCCTTGGATGAGGGCGCACTTAGTTGGATTTGGTGTGGGGGTCAAGGGCGGTCTTGCCGTGTTCAGTACTGCTCAAGCACTGTTCCGACTGCGACAATACCAGATTTGGAAAGATTCAGGAGCGTTACTCTTTTGTCCACATTTGACCTTGTCCGTTCAACCAAACCTTCGTTTTCAAGCATGTCGATGTATCGAAGCGCCGTGGTCATCGGCACATGCGAGGCATGGGCAAGGCTGGTAATCGATACCTTGGCGCCGCCAGCAAACTGCATGAAGAGTTCCAGCAGCATATCCCATGCCGGCTCAGCCAGAAGGTCGCCAGAAATGTACTTCCGTCTCACCTGCCGTTTGGCATAAATCAGCTTCGCCGTGTAAGCTAGGTTCACGGCATTACGTTCGATCGCGCGCCCCGCCTCAGGCCAGCCGAAGATCGACTTTACGTTTGATCCATCCCACTCCTGGTCGAGCGAGTCCGCCAATCGCATCAGAGTTGAGGCGAGGTCTCTTATTTGTCGAGGCGACCAATCACCGGCAATTTTGTCGAGTATGGCCTGATGGCCTTCTTTCACGGCATTCATGCGCGATTGGCCCTGCCGCTCACGGTGGGCGACCACTCGTTGTAGTCACCAACCACCGCCACCCTGCGCCTGTGCGCAACGGTGCCAAAAGCCAAAAAAGACAGCTGCAGAATAATCGGTAGTTGAGTCATCGCCCAATAGGCCTGCGTCCAGCCGTTCGGGACGAGAATTGCTGCTACATTGCCTATAACGGCGACCAACTGCGCTGATGCTATACCAAGCGGATACATCCGGTTGGCTCTGAGTGCAACCACAAGAAACAATAACATCTGTATTCCATCAATAAGCATTCGGGTTAGATCGAATGCCTCGAACGAACGGGCGCCGAACGCAGAAATTATCGTCCGATCAAAAATGACGCCGATCACCAAAATTGAAGCACACCAACGTTCCGGCTGACCGCCTCTGAAGAACGCAAGCAGCGTGACAGAGGCGGTCAGAAAAAGCACGGTAAGTACTAGATCAGACAAGACTCAGGCGACTTTCGACAAAGCGATCTGGCCGACGTCGTCTTGGTTCATAGGCTTGCCTTCAGGACAGTCTTCAAAGCCCAACACATCAGCTTGAATCGTGAGGAGGTTGGCATGGACCCGAGCAAGATCACCTCCAGCCGTCAAAAGCGTCTGCTGCGACTTGCTTAGTCTGAGAAGCGCCTCTTGGCCGACGAATGGATTACTTCCGGTTGCTCGCCGCGCTTCGACCATCGTCGTGAGAAGGCTGCTCTGGCGAAGAAGGGCGTTGTCCAGCGCTTCTTCTGCATCACGCAATTCGCGAACGATACGCATCTGGGCAACATCATGTGACATTTTCATACTCGGTACTCCGGTTTGACCGTATTCGGCCGCGACACAACGGAGATTTGAAGGCCGCTACCGCATCATATCGGAAAGCTGTCCGAACATTGCGAAGCCGGCTAGTATCGCGAACAGGAACATCAGCGTGATCCCGATGATTGCCGCGAGACGCCATATGTAGCCATAGCGACCCTCAAAAGTCTCCGGCACGACGCGGTAGTAGGTGACTGGGAGTTGGGGTCGGATGTGGTTGGGGGAACCAGCCGTATCCTGTTCGTCATCATCTACTGCGTCGCTACCGCCATCCTTGTCGCCAACCACCTCTTCGCTTTCTAGCTGCGAAGATTGGTATACCAGTTCTTGATATATTTCGGGGTTATCCGAAAACTGCGCCGCCTGCATATATGCCGCCGCCAGCTCGTTTCGCGTTTCAACGCCGAACTTCTTGCGAGCGGCAGTGACCCGCTGATCGACCGTATAGGGTGAGATATCCAGAAGACGCGCGATTTCCTTGGATGTTTTGTGCTGCACTAACAGGTCAAGCACGGCCATCTGCTTCGGCGTCAAAGCAGCCATCGCTTCCGCAATTTTTCCCGTCCTGTTCATTTGCCCCGCTCTTGAGTCAGAATTCTGCGCGTCTCCATTTTACGTTTCCGTGACTCATAATTTCAATGGCTCATACATGCAGCAGTTCCGACGCGCGAATTACACCTTCGTAATTAATCTCCAAAACGGGAGGATTGCCGAACCCGTCTAAGCAATGACCCTTACCCGAAAATTGGTCTGAAAAGTCCGCTAAGGCGCGTCGCAACACGGCTCGCTAAGGGCGAGTGCCGCCGAGAAACTAACCGATTCGGATGTAATTCGCCTCTTTCCTATACCCCTCCCCCATGCTCACCCGCCCACGTGAGCACTCACCCCGCAAACACCCGCGCCCTTCCCGTCCCTCTCTCTGACACAGCGCTCGAGGACCGTCTCGCCGATCCCGAGGCCTCTGCGCACTCCCACCCGCCTCGCCGCGAAGACACGGAGGTGCCCGCGCGGGCGCGGGCCACCAGTGACGTCACCGCGCCTGCCGCTGCTCCCTTCCCCGGAGGATGATCCGCTGCTAAAATTGGTGCCCGTCCCGCACACCAATCCGCGCAAGAATTGTCCGGTGGACAGATTCGCTTCCCATCACGCCTGATCGCCAGCGCCGCTTTATCGCGCATCTTGCCGCCACCGGCATCGTCAAGCAGGCGGCCAAGCACATCGGCGCTTCGCTGGAGGCTCTCTACAAACTGCGCCAGCGGCCCGGGGCGGAGGGGTTTCGCGCCGCGTGGGAGGCGGCGGTGGATTGCGGCATTGCGCGGCTGGAGGATTGCGCGCTCCAGCGGGCGATAGAGGGGGAGGAGAGGCTGGTGGTGTCCTCCGGCAAGATACTCGGCGGAGCGGCGGCATAATGAGGCGCTGGTGAGTTCCTCCTGCGCCAGCGCCGCGCAGGCCGCTACGGCGCGCAGGTGCTGCCGGGCCACCCGCTGTACGAACGCATCCGTGCCGAGGTGCTGGCAGAGCACCGCTCCGCCATGCGCCAAAGCAAGGATGATGTGCTCGCCAGCCTCAATGCCAAGCTCGACCTCATGCGGAAATGCAAGGCGCAGGCGCAGCGCCTCCTGTCAGAAGGCGGGCTGGAACCGGCGGGAAAGTAGCGGCACGGCCTAGGGCGAATGGGGGGCGAACGGAAAAGGGCGAGGTTGCCCCCGCCCTTCTCGCTATCTGGTGATTGCCCGCCCGGTCAGTTGGACGGCGAAACCGACATCGGCACTGGCGGCGCCTCCCACGTCATTTCGTCCATGCCGTTGTCCACACGCTCTTCCATGCCCTGCGTAATCCTCAGCGTATAGGCACCGTCCGATCCGCCAAGGCCGGTCACGCGGATGCGCATCATGTCGAGCAGGCCGGGATGATCGGCAAGCAGTCCAAGATCAACCGGCAACAGCGAATTGAGCGAGCCCGATCCGTCGTCATCCGATGTCGCCACCGCAAACCCGAGCGGAGTGTCGAAGCCCAGTTCGACAAACGGATCGATGCTGCCGCCGAAATCGGGATCGCCGCCGTCCGCTGCATCCATGTGGATCGTGATCTCTCCAGCGCCGCTGCGGATCGCCGCCATCGCGCTGTCGTTCAGCTGGTACATTATGCTGGAGGGGAGCAGGCCGCTTTCCTGCCACGGAGAGCCAAGCTCTCCCGAAGCCTCGTCATCAAAGCCGATCATCTGCAGGGGCAGCTGGGCACTGGCGGTGCGCCGTTCGCGGACGCGCATGGTGAAATCGCCCGTGCTATCGCCAAAACCCATCGCCGCGATAGTGTATGTTCCCGCCTCTTCAAACATATGCGTCAGCCGCGAATTGAGCCCGTTGCCGCCGTCATCATCCGTAGCGATTGTCTCGCCATCGGCGTCACGCAGCTCCAGATACGGATCGAGATCGCCTTCGGAAAGCAGCGCCACTTCGATCATGTCACCGGCCTGCGCATTGAACGTGAACAGGCTCGGCTCTCCCTGGAAGGAACCGGTTTCACGGGCGCCATAGGTCACCGTCTTCGTGACCGGTGCAGTGTAGGTGCTGGTTGCGAGGCGCAGGTCGAAACTGCCGCCATAGCTTTCGCCAGCTTCCACCCAGGTAGCGTCAAAGCTGTTCACCGAGATCACGATGCGCCGGCCATCTTCGCCGCGAATGCGCACGCGGGAATTGAGGTCGTCGCCGCCGTCATCGTCTTCCGCGATCACTTCGCCGGTGGAGGCATCGGTTACGGTCACAATGGGGTCGAGGTCGGAAGTGGTCATCACATCGATCTGCATGACCGAGCCTGCAGGCACGGAAACTTCAAACGTTGCCGCCTCTCCATCAACATTGCCCTGGAAAACGCGCACATCGCTTTGCGCCGCGTCAAGATTGACCTGCGCACTGGCCGCGACAGGCGAAAGCATTGCTGCGGCGCCGATAAGCAGTGCCGTTTTTGTGAATCCGAATCGCATGAGATATGCCCCTCTTTTGAATTGTTTCCCCGATGCTACCGTCGGTAGCGCAGACTTTCTAGCGCGATATAGCTTAATGCCTCCTAGCCCTGCCATTCATCCCGCAGCAGGCCAAACAGCCAACTGTCGCACCAGCCGATATGGGTCTTCATGGCACCGCGCAAATGCGCCTCCCGCGTGAAGCCCAAGCCCAGCAACAGCCGCGCCGACGGTGTGTTGCGCGGATCGACGTCGCCGAATATCCGGTGAAAGCCTTCTTCGCGAAACAAATGCGTGATAAGCGCCGAAAGACATTCGCGGGCAATGCCCTGCCCTTCATGGCCCGGCACCATGATGTAGCCGATTTCCGCCACCTCGGAACCTCGTTCGCTGGCGAAGAGGCGAAATACCGGAGGCCCCCCGCTGCGCGGCTCTGCCACCCATGACCTGCCAGCTTTCGTGTCGAGCAGATACTCGGCCAATTCCCCGCGGTCGGTGAACGGTCCACGCGACCAATAGCGCATTTGCTGCGCATCACTGAACGCGGACCAGAACACATCGACATCCTGTTCAACCGGCGCGCGGCAGGTGAAGCGGTCGGTCGTCAGCGTCGGTACATCAGTCATTCCCCGTCAGGAACTCCACCAGAGCTTTCACCTTTTTCTGCCGCCATTGCGGGCGCGGGGCGAGCAGCCAGTAGGCGCGGCGGCAATCTTCGGATTGGCCGATCACCTCCAGCCGCCCGTCGGCAATCGCGTCTTCCACCAATGGCATTGGCAGGACCGCGCGGCCCATTCCGGCAATCGCGGATGACAGGACCTGCCCCGCATTGCCGACCTGCAATCCGATAGTCGCACCTTGCGGTGGTTCGTATGTCGGCCAGCTGATCCAGCTGTCCGGCGCGCCGGGAGCGGCCACGGTGGCACGGCACCCCTGAACCAATTGCGCGCCTTCCAGATCATCCGGTCCGTCCACCAGACGAATGGCGAGATCGAGATTGCTTTCGGTGAAATCGGCGTTTTCGTCTGCCACCAGCAGAAACTTCGCGTCAGGATTGGCTCTCTGGAATTCAGCCAGCCTCGGCGCGAGCCATTGCGCGTAAAATTCACGCGGTGCGGCGATCGCAAAATTGCTGCTGGACTGGCCCGCCTGCATCGATTGCACGCTTTCTTCGAACCGCAAAAAGCCCTCACGCAAGGGATCAAGCCCGGCCTCGGCTTCGTCCGTCAATTCCAGCCCCTTGGAAGTGCGGCGGAACAGGACCACGCCCAGCACATCTTCCAGCGCGCGGATCTGCTGGCCCACGGCGGCCGGCGTCACCGCCAGCTCGTCCGCCGCTCGGGTGAAGCTGAGATGCCGCGCGGCAGCATCGAATACGCGCAAGGCGTTCAAGGGAAGATGGGTGCGTTTCATTGGTGCCAATGCACTTAGGCAGGCAAAAGCGCCTCGGCAAGCAGGAGCGCGGATCATTGCGCCAAGCAGCTTGACCGCAGTGCAGCATCGCTACAAACACCAGCCACCATGTACCCGGGGAGTTATTGATGATCCGTTTCGCGTTTGGCCTGCTTACAGCGTTCGCCGCACTGACGACTCCCGTCGCCGCGCAAAGTCTTCTCGGTGGCCAATTCGATCCAGCAATCCCCACACTGGAAGAAGTCGCGGGCCATTCCTCGGGCGAGCAGATCACGCGCCCCGAAGTGCTGCTGGATTATCTGGAAGCGCTGGCCGCAGCCGCGCCGGACCGGATGCGGATTGTGGAATATGCGCGCAGCTGGGAAGGCCGCCCGCTTGTCTATGCGGTAATTTCCAGCCGAGAGAACATGGCGCGCATAGACGCGGTCCAGGCCGATATGCAGCGTATAGCACGCGGCGGCGCGCCAGCAGCTGACAGCGTGCCTGTCACCTGGCTCAGCTACGGCGTGCACGGCAATGAAATCAGTTCCTCCGACGCAGCCCTGGTAATGGCCTATCATCTGCTCGCTTCGCAGGGCGATGAGCGGGTCGATACAATCATGCGGGAAAGCGTGGTGATCATCGATCCTGCGCAGAACCCGGACGGGCGCGCGCGCTTCACCTCCTCATATTACCAGCAGCTTGGCATCGCGCCATCGGCTGACCGGGCGACGGCAGGTCATGACGAGCCTTGGCCAAGCGGGCGCGTGAACCATTATCTGTTCGACCTCAACCGGGACTGGTTCGCACTCACCCAGCCCGAAACGCGCGGCAAGGTTGCCGCGGTGCGCGATTGGGCACCGGTGGTGTTTGTGGATGCGCATGAAATGGGCGGCGACCAGACCTATTTCTTCCCGCCAAGCGCGGACCCGTTCAATCCCTATATCACCGCCGATCAGCGGGCGAAGCAGGGCCTGCTGGGCCGGGGCAACGGCGCTGCGCTGGACCGGCTGGGCGTCCCGTATTTCACGCGGGAGGTCTATGACGCGTTCTATCCCGGTTACGGCGACACATGGCCCACGTTGAACGGCGCGATTGCCATGACATTTGAACAGTCCTCCGCCCGGGGCCTGGTATGGGAACGCCGCAATGGCGAACTGCTGACCTACGGTGAAGGCGTGCGCAATCACTTCGTCACATCGCTTGCCACGGCAGAAACGGTGGCGCGCAATGCCGATATGTTCCTGCGGGACTATGCCGATTATCGCAGCAGCGGAGCAAATGGCGCATTGGGCAGCGGATATTTCATCATCGATCTGGCGGAGCGCCGCTGGAATGCAGAGGCGCTGGGCCGCCGCCTGGTTGCTCAAGGGATCGCCGTGAACCGGGTGGACAATGCCGCGACTGCCTGCGGGCGATCATACCCGCATGGCTACCTCTCCGTATCCCTGCGCCAACCTAGTGCTCGCCTGATCCGCAGCCTGCTGGACCGCGACGTGGAATTACCCGCCGATTTCATCGAGGCTCAGGAGGAGCGCCGGGCAAGCGACTTGCCGCATGAAATTTACGACACGACCGCGTGGTCGGTTGGCCAGATGAGCGGACTGGACGTTCGTGAATGCGGCAGTGCGCAGGCTGGCACTGCTGTCAGCGCCGATGATCCGATTGCCGCCAACGCCTCTGCGCCCGGCGCATTTGGTGTGGCCGTGCCGTGGACCGATAGCGGGCAGGTGCAGCTTGTCGCCCGTGCCCTGCGCGCAGGGCTGAAGGGCCGCTCCACCGACACCGCTTTCAGCGTGGGCGGCGAAACCTTCCCGCGAGGCACCGTGGTGTTCACTCTGGCCGAAAATGACGGCTCGCTCGAAACCTTGACACAGCTTGCCCGCGAAGTCGGTGCAGAAACGCGGCCGCTGGGATCAGGCTGGGTCGATGACGGGCCGAACCTTGGCTCCACCAGTTTTGCCCTGCTCAGCGAACCGGGCATCGCGATGCTGTGGGACGGCAATATTTCCGCCCTGTCGGCCGGCGCAACGCGTTATGTGATCGAGCAGCGTTTTGGCCTGCCGGTCGCGCCCATCCGGGTGGACAACATTGCACGAGCCGACCTGTCCGGTTTCGATGTGCTGATTGCGCCGGACAGCTCTTCACTCGGGTCTGGCGAGCGCGCGGCGATTGCGCGCTTCGTCAATGGCGGCGGCGTGCTGGTCAGTTATGGCGATTCGCTCGCTGCCTTTGCAGAAGGCGACAATGCGCTGTTTTCCACCAAGAGCGAAACGGTGCTTGGCGGCGGGCCCAAGGAAGATGAGGAGGGAGGCTCTGAAACGGCTGGCACTGCGATTGCCGACGCGGAGGAATACCGGGAGGCAATTGTCGACGGCTCCCGCCGGCCCGACACACTGCCCGGAGCGCTGCTCAATACCGTAGTCGACGGGGAGAATTTCCTTGGAGCTGGATATGACGGCAATGCGCCCACGGTTTTTGCCGACGGATCGCTCATCCTGACCCCGCTGCGCCTGTCAGACGGCGTGAACGTGGTGCGCTATGCTGCGCCAGAAAACCTTGTGGCGAGCGGTTACGTGTGGGACGAAAACCGCCGCCAGATGGCGTTCAAGCCCTATATGATCGCGCAGCCAAACGGCCGCGGCCTCGCCATCGGTTTCGCCCATGATCCGGCGGTTCGCGGGTATCTGGACGGTCTGGATATGCTGCTGGCTAACGCGGTAATCGTGGCGCCTGCGCGAGTGAGGTAGGGTTTTGTTTCACGAAGCTGCATCCGCAGCTTCGTGAACAAGCTACACGCTACTGTCCGCAGGTGCCGCCAGCGAAAACCGCGGGATCGCCACTTCGAACAACGTGCCGTCGGCGTGGGAGAAGGTGTAGAACCCTTCCATCGTTCCCTGATTGGTGGTCAGTTCGCAGCCGGACACATAATCATGCGTCTGCCCCGGCTCCAGCATCGGCGTCTCGCCGACCACGCCTTCGCCATCGACGATGTTGACCATGCCCAGCGAATCCGTGATGCGCCAATGGCGGGTTTTCAGCTGGACGCGTTCATCGCGGCCATTTTCGATGCGGATGTGATACACCCAGAACCAACGGCCTGCGCCAATGCGGGACTGTTCGGGCATGAAGTTCACCGCCACCCGCACGGTCACGCCCTTGGTGACTGCGACATGCTGGAACAGAGACGAGATTGCGTCGATTGCCATTTGCGCAGCGTAGCGGGAAACACGCACGCGGCAAAGGGTGCTTTGGACTATATCCTCTGTGAAATGCGTCAGTCCGCCGGATTATGCCGCGCAAGAAAAGCGTCGATCGCATCGTAATAGGCCTGCTCATCCTCTGGCCGGTCAAACCCGTGACCGGCTTCCTCAAGGCTGAGTGTTTCAAGCGGAATATTCGCGTTACGGGCGCGCCTGACCATCAGTTCGTACTGGTCGTACGGCACCACGCTGTCCTCTTCGCCGTGCACCAGCAGGACAGGCCGCGTCAGCCGCGCGACCTGAACGGCGGGCGATACGTCATCCAGATCGAAATTCGTCTGGTCGCCGTCTACCCGGTCCCACCAACGACTACGATTGCGCCCGAACAGAAAACTGCTGTTGAAACTGAGCTGCCGTTCAAAATGCGTGACCCCGGCAAAGCTGACCGCGCAGCGATAAATCTCCGGATTGCGGATTGCGCCCCACAGCGCGGCAAAGCCGCCGTAGCTGGAGCCGAGAATGCAAACCCGCTGCGGATCGACAATTCCCTGATCAACCAGATGCGCAACGGCATCATCCAGATCATCCTGCATGGCGCGCCCGATCTGGCCGTTGCCGAGGAGTTCAAAGCTTTCGCCATACCCGCCCGACCCGCGGAAATTCGGCTGCATCACGGCATATCCGCGATTGGCGAGGAATTGGACCATGTCCGAATATTCGTCCCAGTCGCGTATCCCGTAAGGGCCGCCATGCGGATGCACGATCAACGGCAGACCGCGCGCCTCCCGTCCCTTTGGCAGAGTGAGATAACCGTGGATCGATGTCCCGTCGCGCGCATCATACCGGATCGGCTGAGGCGCTGATAACAGTCCGGCGGGCACCTGCGGACGGTATTCGGCAAACAGATCCAGCGCGCTGTTTTCCGGCGAGAACACATATAGCGCACCCGGATCGGCAGGCCCCGATTGCAAGACCAGCATCCGCGACCGGTCATCGTCAATATCGAGCAAGGTCACGTCGCTGCCGGTCAGCGCCTGGCCCAGCATGCGCCGCCACCTGTTGATCTGCGGATCAAGCCATTCGCGGCGGAAAATGTCGCCTGCATAGCTGACGGCGATAGGCGTTCCCGCATCATTCAGGACGACGCCGGACACATCTTCATCCTCCGACGCAAAGACCACATCACCGGGCTGACCGGTAGTGAAATCAAACTCGAACAAAGCCCGGCGGTCGCCGCCGTCGGGCGCGCCGATGGCATAGCCGGTATCGCGGCCTGCCCGCAGACCCATGAAGTTCCAGAATTCCAACGCGCCTTCTTCATCGATACGTGTGCGCGCAACCGTTTCGAAAGGATCATTCGCGCTGCTGCGATAGCGCAGCCATATCCGCCCGCCGCGTGAACCGCCTATTCCCATCCTCACAACGCCGGTGTCGTCCGCAATCCAGCTGAAGATATCCTCCTGCGCGGATTGCACCTTGATACCTTCAGGCGGCTGACCATTGTTTCCGGCAAGGTCGAACCGGTAGACGGACGGAGCTCTTCCCAAGCCCGGCTCCATCGACACCAGCACGAAGCGTCCATCGTTATCGATATGGATTACGTCGTCGCCATCATAGGCCATTCGTGGCAAAACGAGCGGGATGAGTGTCTGCTGCCCCAGTTCAAGAGCGAGAAGCCGGCTGAAAGAATAGGTTTCGCGCCTGTTCTGGATTCGCATCGAAAGCAGGATCCGGTCGTTTCCTGCCCAGCGGAACCAGTTGAAATCATCCCGTTCGCCCAGCCTTGTCCCGCCAACGAATGCGCGTGTCTGGGCATCGAAAATGCTGAGAAACAACGCGTCGTCGCGCATGGTGGTGAGGGCGAATTTGGTACCGTCAGGGGAAAGCCGCGCGCCGCTCAGCTGGGAACGGGCGGCAAAGGCGGATGTCGGAATTTCGTCCGGAACCTCCGCCGAAGCATTCGCCGCAGTTTCCTGTGCAAACGCACACGAAGGTGCAGCGGCCAAAACAGACAAACTTGCAAATAAGGCTGCTGCCTTGTGAAAATACCCCATTAGCCCCTCCTTGCGCCGGAAGAGACTATAATGAAATTCTTTCAAGGCAAGAGTTTATCACGGCTTTTCCATGACCTACAGGCCAATTACGCCCAGCGCGCGGTCCAGATCCTCTATCAGGTCAAGCGGGTCTTCAAGACCCACATTGATGCGCAACATGCCATCTTCGATACCTGCTTCCGCCCGGCCTTCCGCGCCCATATTGTAATGCGTGGTGCTGGCGGGATGGCACATCAGCGTTTTGGAATCCCCGATGTTGTTGGAGATATCGATCAGCTCCAGCGCATTGCACAGCGCCATCGCCTGGGCTTGCCCATCCGGCGCGTGGAAGGCGAAGATCGGACCGGCGGCGACCATCTGCTTTTGCGTCAACGCATATTGCGGGTGGCTGGGCAGTCCGGGGTGCAGGACGCGCAGGCCCTTGTCCTCCAGGAATTGTGCGACCAGCACCGCATTCGCGCTTTGCGCAGGAGCCCGCAGCGGCAGCGTCTCCAGCCCCTTCATCACCACCCATGCATTGAACGGTGCGCAGATCGGGCCGGTGTTGCGCTGGAACGGGCTGAGATATTCCTCGATCCAGTCGCGGCTGGAACACACAGCGCCCGCCATCACGCGGCCCTGCCCGTCCATCAATTTGGTGGCGGAATAGGCGACAATGTCCGCGCCGAATTCCAGCGGGCGTTGCAGCACCGGGGTAGCAAAGGCGTTGTCGACCACCGTCTTGATGCCCTTGGACCGCGCCAGACCGCACACGAATTCCAGATCGACAATGTCCATCGTGGGATTGGCAGGCGTTTCAAAGAAAAACGCCTTGGTATTCGGCTGCACGGCTGCTTCCCATGCGGCGTTATCCGTCCCGTCGATCGCGGTGTGGGTAATACCGAAGCGGCTGAGCACATTGTCGAGAATCCAGCGGCATGAACCAAACGCCGCGCGGCCCGCAACAACATGATCGCCCGCGCTGAGCATGCACAGAAGCGAACCGGTCATCGCGGCCATGCCGCTCGCCTGCATCAGGCAAGCCTCTGCCCCTTCCATCGCGGCGATCCGTTGCTGCGCCATTTCAACAGTCGGGTTTTTGAAGCGGGAATATTGCATCCCATCCGCCTCGCCAGCAAAGCGGGCGGCAACCTCCTCCGCGCTGTCATAGGCAAAGCCGCTGGTGAGGTAGAGCGCTTCGCTCGTCTCGCCGTGATGGCTGCGATTGGTGCCTGCACGCACTGCCTGCGTTGCGGGGCGCCATTTGGCGGTGATGGCGGGATCGGTTCCGGTGGACTTTTTCATGACTGCGCGGGGTCTACCGAGAGGCTGGCATGGCGGCAATCCCTGCCGTGGCAATATCGCGATGCCCCACCGCGCGCAGCATCTGCGAACCTTCAACCATGGTGAGCAAATAGCGCGCACCGCCCGCAGGATCAGGATCGCCTTCGGGCATATGCTCCTCGATCCATTCGAGCAGGCGCTGCATCACAGAATAGGACGCCGCGCGAAAGCCCGGCAGATCACGGGCCGATCCGGCAACGATTTCCCACCAAAGCGTTACATAAGGCTGCGCGTCCGGCTGTTCGGACGAAGCAAGAATGCGGCTGAGGAATTCTTTGCGCGTCGCGGCGGGATTTCCTACAAAAGATGTATCGAGCAATTGTGCATATTGCTCTGCCAGGAACGCCAGCAGATCGACGATCAGCTGCTCCTTATTGGCGAAATGGTAGATCAGCATCCGGTCGCTTGTCCCGGCAGCCTTTGCGAGAGGGCGCAGACTGGCAGCGCCCAGCCCATGAGCCAGGACATGCGCAGCAAGACGCGGCAGGAGTGTTTCGCGGGTGAGATTTGGCCTTTTCACGGGCGCACTTGTAGCGAGTGCTACAAAGAGCTACAAGTGTAGCGACTGCTACAACGAATCGGAACTTGTCTCATGTCTGTTTTCGGAATTCTCGCCGCGCTTGGTTTAGTCGCCGTATTGCTTGGCCTTGCCCACATCCTTATCTCCCGTCCCATCACCGGCAGCGCTCTGCTTGCCGCAGTGCTCTCAGCTGCGTTCGCAGCGTATACAATTGTGACAATCGGACGCGACGGACTGGTGATGTTCTGGACCAATCACACGGCCAATCTCACCGGCATCCAGGTCTGGTGGGACTTGTTGATCAGCGTGACCCTGGCGTTTTTCTTCATCGCGCCGCGGGCCCACAAGGCTGGAATGAATGTGCCACTTTGGGGCCTATTCACCCTTGCCACGGCTAGCATCGGTCTGCTCGCCATGGCGGCGCGGCTGTTTGCTCTGGAAAAAGCTCAGGCCAAGACCGCCTGACCTGAACAGATTACTTGCGGCAAATGGCGAGCCTAACTAACAGTCTCGTGGTCCATGAGCGCTCCGCCAGATCATCCCCGCGATCCGTTTGCCTGGAACATCGTCATCGCGCTTGTCTTCATGGCGCTGGCACTCGTGCGCATTGGCATTCCGACACAGCCCTATTTCGATGAGGTGCATTATCTGCCCGCAGCGCGCGCCGTGCTGGAGCTGGGCTTTGCCACCAATGTGGAGCACCCGCCGCTCGGCAAGCAATTGATGGCGCTGGGAATCTGGCTGTTTGGCGATGATCCGCTGGGCTGGCGCGTCATGAGCGTGATATTCGGCACGCTTGCCTTGTTTGCAGCAATGCGGGCGGCGTGGTTTTCCAGCCAGACCCGCGGCGCAAGCCTGCTGACAGGACTGTTTGTCGGCACCAATTTCCTCCTGTTCGTCCATGCCCGTATCGCCATGCTCGATGTGTTCATGGTCGCTTTCGTCATGCTGGCGCTGTGGATGTTTGCAGGGGCCGTGAGAGAAAACGAGACTGGCCGGCGGCGCTTGATCCTGTGCGGCGTTGCGCTCGGCTGCGCCATGGCGAGCAAGTGGAACGCCATCCCGCTTGCCGTGCTCCCCGGCCTTGCCTTCCTTGTCGCCCGCTTGATGAGCGGCCGAAGGCGTTTCCTGATGTCGCGGCGCGGTTGGCCCGTGGCTGGCGTACCCTTGTGGGAAGCGGGCATCTGGCTCGGCCTGCTGCCGCTCGCGGTCTATGCCCTCACCTTCTGGCCGTTTCTGTACTGGACAGTTCCATCCGGTAATCCGACGGGTCTGATCGACCTGCATCAGCACATGCTGGCCCTGCAAACGCAGGTGCCGATAGCGCATCCCTATCAAAGCGTGTGGTGGCAGTGGATCAGCAACAGCCGTACGATCTGGTATTTGTACGAAAATATCGACGGAGCGCAGCGCGGCGTGATGTTGATCGGCAATCCGGTGACGATGTGGTTTGGCCTGCTGGCGATGGTCTGGTGCGCCTGGGCGGGCTGGAAAACTGGGCGCAAGGACCTTGTGGCGCTGGTCCTACTCTATGCTGTCAGCATGGCGCTATGGGTTTTTGCACCAAAGGCAGTGCAGTTCTACTTCCACTATTTCCTGCCCGGTATGTTTTTGAGCGGCGCATTGGCGCTTGGCGTGGAGCATCTTTGGCAGCGGGGTGAGCGGCTGATCCCAAGCGTGCTGGTGGCCGCCGCGGTCGCGGCATTCATTTACTGGTTCCCGATCCTGACCGCCGCCCCGCTGGAGAGCGACCAATCGTTCCTTAAATGGGCGTGGATCGGCGGCTGGCGGTAGGCAAGGGCACAGGCGCGGGCGGCCCGAAAGCCGCCCGCCCTGATGTTGCCAGTTTCGCGCGGTCAGGCGGCCGGTGAAACCGTGACGACTTCGCCTGCATCGGATGTGGCTGTGAAAGTTCCGGTTTCGTCCGGCTCGCTTTCGGTCCAGCATTCAACCTCTTCGCCCGCTTCACCCATGGAGGTGAAACAGGTCTTGCCGTCGACCACGGCCCATGTGGATTCCTCCACCACATTGCCTTCTGCATCCATGCTTTGCGAAGTGCCATCGGCGTTCAGCATGGACGTGCCGGTCGTGCCATCCGCCATTGTCACGTCGTAAGTTCCTGGAACCGTTCCGTTCGCGGTGCCCATTGCTACAGCCGGAGCTTCTGCAACTGGTTCTTCGACGACGGTCTCTTCTTCCGCAGCCGGTTCAGCGCAGGCAGCAAGCGCCAGTGGCGCAGCAAGCATGATTAGTTTTCGCATTGGTTTCCCCCAGGGATCGGCGCGACCCGAACCGAGAGAGATACCACCAAATGTGGCCAAGTAAAATAGCTGCCTGTTTTACCGAAACCGGCCCCACACGAACTTGCTCGACAGCGCGTAGTTCCACACCGAAGCGATCACCACGCCGATCAACGCCGCGCCCCACCACAGCATGCCCTGATCCTCCAGCACGGTCGCAACAGCGACATTGGCAAAGGCCCCCACGGAACATGCGCCGCAAAATTTCAGCCAGCCCCAGAACATGCCATCCGCCCCGCCAAGCTTCTTGTCGCGGTACGTAAGCAGATTGTTGAGCCAGAAGTTGAATGTCATCGCCACCATCGTCGCGATGGCCTGCGCCCAGCCGAAACCGATGCTGTCGGGCCAGTAAATCGCGGCCAGCACCGCCATGTGGACGAAGACGCCGAGGCCGCCAACCATGCCGAACAGGACAAAGCGGGTCGGCAGCCATTTGCCGAAATAGCGTTCAGCAAGGCCAGCGATAAAATCGAGCACGACGCCGTGATCCAGCTTGCTTTCCCCGGCTAGACGTTCTGCGAATTTCAACGGGAATTCCTTCACTTTCAGACGCGGCTCGGCAGTCGCAAGAATATCGAGCATGATTTTGAACCCTATGCCCGAAAGGTTTTCAGCCTGTTTACGCAGCTGATCGGTGCGCAGCAGGAAAAACCCGCTCATCGCGTCGGTCAATTCCGTGCCGGTCAGCTTGCGGGCAAGCGCATTGGCGATTTTGGAACCCTGCTCGCGCCCCTTGGACGAAAGGCCATCGGCATTACCGCCCACTGCAAAGCGGCTGGCATAGGCAAGGTCTGCCTCGCCCGATTTCACGGCGGCCAGCATCTCGACCAGCAACGCCGGATCGTGTTGATGGTCGGCATCCATTACCGCGACATATGGCGCGGCGGTTGCGCACATGCCCTCGATCGCGGCGCTGGCAAGCCCGCGCCGCCCGATCCGCTGGATCACGCGAATGCGCGGATCGCTGCGGCCAATGCGGCGCGCTTCTTCGGCAGTACCATCATGCGAATTGTCATCCACGAAAACCGCTTCCCAGCCTGCCGGGCCGAGAGCCTTTTCAAGCCGGTCCACCATGGGGGCGATATTGTCGCGCTCGTTCAGCGTGGGCAGGACGATGGCGAGTTCAAGCGGAGTGTTCGCCTGCGCTTTGGCGAGCGTGGCGATGCCTTCCACCTGCTGTCTGAAATCATTGTGGCTCATGTTCATGCACCCGCGTTACGGGAAATTGTTAACCATAAGGTTACCGAAGTGACGGTTTCGGAGATGCGGAGCGCGCCGATGGTTACAATCGCTCCAGCACGGCATCACCGATAGCTTTGGTGCCCGCCGATCCGCCCAGGTCGCCGCCAAAAATGCCATCGCCCAGCGTTTTCGCCACCGCTGCCTCGATCCGCAGCGCGTCAGCTTCTCGGCCCAGCGAATGGCGCAGCAGCATGGCGAGGCTGAGGATCATCGCAGTGGGATTGGCCTTGCCCTGCCCGGCAATATCGGGCGCGCTGCCGTGGATGGGTTCATACATGCCGAAGGTGCCAAAATCCGTCTGCCGTTCACCCAGCGCCGCGCTGGCGAGCAGGCCGATGGAGCCGACGCACATGCTGGCCTGATCGGACAGAATATCGCCGAACAGATTGCCGGTGACCATTACATCGAACTGGCCGGGATTGCGCACCATCTGCATGGCGGCATTGTCGACATACATGTGGCTGAGCGTGACACCGGGATATTCGGCGGCGGTTTCGATCACCACATCGCGCCACAATTGGCTGGTTTCCAGCACATTGGCCTTGTCCACGCTGCACAATGTGCCTTTGCGCCCTTGCGCTGCACGAAAGGCGACGTGGGCAATGCGGCGCACCTCATCCTCCGCATAGGACATGATGTCGTAACCTTCGCGCCGCCCGTCTGCGGTTTTGCGCATACCCTTTTCGCCGAAATAGACATCGCCGTTCAATTCGCGCACGATCAGCACGTCGATCTCGCGGGCGATTTCAGGCTTCAGGGCAGACATATCTTCCAGGCCCGGAAACATCGTGGCAGGGCGCAGATTGGCGAACAGGCCCAGCTCTGCGCGCAGACCGAGAATGGCCTGTTCAGGCCGCAGGTGCCGCTCCAGATTGTCACAGTCAGGATCGCCCACCGCGCCGAACAGCACGGCATCGGCCGCGCGGGCCATGTCCAGCGTTTCTTGCGGAAGAGGGTGGCCGTGGCGCTTATACGCAATCCCGCCAACATCGCCTTCGAACAGGACCAGTCCGGGCAGCGAGAGAGCGTCCAACACGCGGCGCGCCTGCTCCATGATTTCCGGTCCGATGCCGTCCCCTGCAAGCAATGCTATTTTCATATCAGGCCATCCGTCCCAGCAAATCCCTCAATCGTCCGCGCGCGGCCATAACGTCTCCGCGCTGGTCAGCAAGCAGGTAGTGATCCAGCGGCTCTGTCAGTTCGTCCATCACTGCAATCACCTCTGCCAGATCGCCATCAGGCCGCCCGCCCGCGCCGCCATAGCCCATTTCGCGCAGCAACAGCGCTTCATAACCGACCAGAGCGCCCGCCCAGCCGCGTGCAGAGGGCGCACTGCAAATGGCATCAAGCGCGCCGCCCAGCGCCTCGTACAATGTCGGATAGGGCTGGCGTTCGGGTAGCGCCGTGGCGGTGAGCGCGCACAGCCAGGCGATCGCCGCCGCTGCCAGAGGCTCGCCCAGCCAAGGCCCGCGGCTTTGCGTCAGTTCGACCTTGGCAAAGGGCAATTGGCTGTCGGACTTGGCTGAAAACTGCACCTCCACCGCATTGCCGGGGATGACCACCGGACGCAGGTTCCGCCCGCGCCCACCGGCCACATAACCCGCAACGATACCGAATTCGCCGGTCAGGAATCGCCCGATCACGGCCGTTTCCCCGTGCTGGCGGGCGGATACAAGAATGGCAGGAGCGCGCAGGTGCATTTCATCCGCTTGGCGGAATCAGGGATTCAGCGCCATAACATTCTCTGATGAGTTTCCGGATCCGGGTTTTGCTGAACGCCCCATCGTCCAATTGGATTGAAGACGGACGCGAGGGTTAGGGGCGCACCAGATTTCGCCTGTTTCATCGATCGCTGTGACCCAGATCAGATGATGCTCGGGCCCATAATCGATCAGCCCGATTGCCTGTCCTTTTCCCTTGCCAATGACATCAAGTGGAATTGTCGGATTGAGTTGTGTGAACATCGCGGCGGTTCCTTCGCCTTATCAATGCCTTTCACGTGGCTGGAGTTCCCGCTTACGGACTATTCACCCACTCCAAGCACTTCCTCCAAAAACTGCGCCTGCTTACGGTAATAGAACAATCGGTTCGACAGCTTTTGCCAGCCGTGGCCTTCATCGGGAATGCGGATGAAGTCGGCGCGTACTCCGTTTGCGCGCAGCGCCTGCACCATGATCTCGGTTTCGGAGATATTGATGCGCGGGTCCATCGCGCCGTGGGAAAACAGCACCGGGACGCGGATTTGGTCCGCGCGGAATACGGGCGAGATCTCGCCATAAAAGCTGCGCCAGCGCTCTTCCGAAATGTCGCCATATTCGATGCGGTCGCTGGCTTTCAGACCGGGAGAAGCGACTTCCAGAGCGGTGATCCAGTTGCCGACGCCGTATAGCGATACGCCGGCCGTAAACACAGCCGGATAATCGGCCAGCACAGCGTTCACCATATATCCGCCGTAGGAGTTGCCCATCACAGCCGCGCGGTCGCCATCGACGAGGCCATCGGCACTGAGCGCGGCAAGGAAATCGACCAGATCGCGCACACTATCGAGACGCTTTTCGCGGTCATCCAATGTCGAATAGGTCCGCCCCAGCCCGGTCGATCCGCGCACGTTAGGTTCAAACACCGCAACTCCGCGTGCGACGTGATATTGGGTGACGGGGCGCCAATCGGGTGCAGCCTGGCCGCTTGGCCCGCCATGCACATCGAACACCACCGGCGGCGCGTTTTCCCCTGTGCCCGCGTCTGCGGGAAGGTAGAGCAGGCCCTGGATTTCCACTCCGTCGCGCGCCGGGTAGCGGACCACCTGCGGGCGCACGAGCGTTTCTGCGCTCGAGGCCAGCCATATTGCTGGCGAAGACGCGGGTGGCCTCGCCCGTTGTCAGATCAAGTGTGTAGAGCGCTCACCGGAGTGCGCCAGCCATTGACGCGCACAAGCATTATGTCTGAAGCCGTCAACGCACTGAACTGGAGTACGAGCCTTCTGGAAGGTCGCCGCCGATGCGGACGCCCAAGCCGAGTCTCCATCGCTAAAGGATAGCGCGTCGAAGCCATCCTGGCTTTCGACGGTGAGAACCAGCCCAGAACGGCTGCCGCAGAAGCAAATCTCAAGCCAGCCTATGTCGGTCTGGCGCCGATTCATTCCAAGAGCCTCGCCGCCTTCGACAGTGTATTCAAATATGCGCCGCCAAATTCGCGCTCGGCGTTGCTTGACATAAAGGAAGCCGTCCGAATCTTGCAACCACGCAAACCCGCCCAGCGAATGGCTGGCCCGGTCCTCCACCGGCGGCGCGCTGACGGTGGTCAGCTCGCGGCTGTGCAGATCGAGCAGATAGAGGTTGTCCGCATCCTCTCCCACGGTTTCGAGTGACCACGGCATAGCGGCCGTCGGGCGACACCGATTGCACGTAGAAGCCGAAGCTGCCTTCATAAATCAGCTCTGAATTGCCATCAAAATCAGCGCGGTAAATGTCGAAGTCATTGCCGTTTCTCAGCGTGGAGCTGTAGATGAAACCGTCCTCGCCCACGAAATCGCCAAAGTTGCGGAAATCACCCTCGGCAGCGGGCAGAATTGCGCGCTCCTCTGTTCCGTCGGCGCTGATGATAAAATAGCCGGGCTGTTCATTCCCGTCTCGGTCTGCGGAATACAGGATGCCGCTGCCATCGGGAGTCCAGCGGAAGAAATCGGGCGCGGTGCGGAAAGTAAGCTGGGTGGGCTGGCCGCCAGCTGCGGGCATGGTCCAGATTTCATCTTCCCCGGTCACGGCCCAGGCGAAAGCGATTGTTTGCCCGTCGGGGGAAAGCTCCGCATTGCCAGCACCGCTGGCGAGCAGATAGCGGGCGATATCGGCAGGCTGTTCACCGGCAAGCCCTATATCGGGCGCAGAGCCATCCGGCTCGATTGCGGCAATGCTGAGATCGGGCCCTGATTGCGTTGCAGGGGCGCTATCCTGCGCCGCGGCTGGCGCGGCGATCATCGTGGCAGCGGTGAAAAGTACGGCGCACAAACGCATGGATTTGGTCCCCTGACTGGTCAGAGGCGCACAACAGCACAATTATCGGTTAGTGAGAAGCGTCAGCCCTTGGCTTCGAGAGCGGCAACGCGGGCTTCCAGAGCCTCTGCCTGCTCGCGCGCCTTGGCGGCCATGTCTTTCACGGCGTCGAATTCCTCTCGGGAAACGAAATCGATGCCGCCCATGGCTTCTTTCATCTTCTCGCGCGCGCTTTCACGTGCTTCACGGCCCATCCCCGCCAGCGTTCCCGCAGCGGAATTGGCGATTTTGACGAAATCGGCGATGATCGGATTTTCACTTTGCATAATGTCTTTATGGGGACACGCCCCCATCCCTTCAATCAGAATTCATACGTCTGGACAGCACCGTCGTCATCGAAATCGGCCGGTTCCGGATTAAGCTCAAGGAATTGCCAGTTGAGCAGCGTCGCGAACAGCACCCATGCGAGATAGGGCAGCATCAGAATGCCCGCCCATTTGCGCACCTTGAGGAACAGTACGGTCGTCACAATCGCCAGCACATCGACCGCGATCAGCACATACAGCGCCAACGCAATTTCCTGCTGACCGAAGAACACCGGCGACCACGCCAGATTGACCATCAGATGCACGAGGAAGACGGCGATCGCGATCCCGCGGTTGGCCGAACCCCAGGCAGAGCAGACCAGCGCAAGGGCGAATCCGATCATCGCGTACAGAACGCCCCAAACTATCCCGAAGGTCGCAGGGGGCGGGAAAATCGCCGGTTTGTCGAGCGACTGGAACCACGCGCTGTTGGCATCGCCGCCCAATTGTCCGGCCAGAAAGCCCACCAGCACGACGGAGGGGACAAGAAACAGCGCCCAGCGGAGCAGGCTGGCGCGCAATTGACCGGGGGAAGCGAGACGATTCATTGAAGCTCCGATTCGTTTGAGCGCAGTTTTGGCGGTGCTGCGGCCATAGGGCAAGCATCGCTGCGCCCAAGGACTGTGTTGCCGGTGTCCGTATGCGGGTCAGTCCGAATGCTGCGCCTCCATGCCGCGAACCGCGTTGATCAGGAATTCGACATTGCCCTGCGTGCCGGTGATCGGGCTTTCGACAAGCCCTTCGATGCGCCACCCGTCCGCCTCCAGCCACTGCGTCACTTCGTCACAGACGCGGGCGTGCAGCGCCTTGTCGCGGACAATACCGCCCTTGCCCACTTCGCCCTTGGCCACTTCAAACTGCGGCTTGATTAGCGCAACCAGGCGGCACTGCGGCGCGGCCAGTTTCAGCGGCACCTCCAGCACTTTTGCAAGGCCGATGAAGCTGGCATCGCACACTATCCAGTTGCAGGGCCGGTCGATGATGTCCGGCGTCAGCGCGCGGGCATTGGTCTGTTCCAGCACGGTAATGCGCGGATCTTCGCGCAGCTTCCACGCAAGCTGGTTGGTGCCCACATCCACTGCAAAGACATGCGCTGCGCCGTGATGCAGCAGCACCTGGGTAAAGCCGCCGGTGGAACTGCCGATATCCATCGCCACCGCGCCGCGCGCATCCAGCCCGAAATGCTGGATGGCATGATCGAGCTTCATACCCCCGCGCCCGACCCATGGGTGGTCACGCCCGCGCACCTCTATCGCAATATCTGCGGCAACCTGCTGGCCGGATTTGGCTATCCGTTCCAGCTTTCCCGGTTGTCCTGCGAACACCAGACCGGCCATGATCAGCGCCTGCGCACGGCTGCGGCTGTCCGCCTCGCCGCGCTCCACGAGCAGTTGATCGATCCGGGTACGCGAAGGCTTGCGCTCTGCCATGGGGAAAGCGATAGGGACTAGCAGGCGGCAGGGCCAGAGCGTTTGTGCTGCAAATCGCCGCCTGCCCCGTCTGATGCTGCAAAAAGTTGGAAAGCCCAATCAAACATTGGAGAGTCCTGTGAAAGTTTGGACATTTCTGCTGCTGGCTCCCGCGGCAATCGCGCTTGTCGGTTGCAATTCTTCGGAAGAACCTGCTTCGCCCGGCGCGGACACAGTCGCCGCGCCGCAGCCCGAGATGACAGGGGCGGCAGTCGCCAGCGTCGCTGCCGACGGCACAGCTTTGGAAAAGGGTGTGTGGACGATCACGGAGGATGCTGCCGGGGCGCGCGCATTATATGCCGACGGGGCCAGCCCGCCGTCTGTCTCGGTCCAGTGCGACAGCGCCAACAGAGCTTTTTCGCTGGTCCTCGCCGCAGCGGCCACTGCGCCAGAGGCGTGGCGTCTGGATGCTGGCGGAGAAGCTGCCCGGATTGATATGATGCCCATGCAAGATGGATCGAATACGCTCACCGCGGATTTGGATCAGGGACTGGCCATCATTGATGCCCTTGGCGAACAGGGGCAGGTCTTCACGCTGACATCGCCCGCGGGTCAGCCGCGGCAGTTTCCCACCCACCCCGGAATTCGTAGGGTTATCGCTTCATGCAGTTAAATCGCACATATCTTCTCGGCTCAGCCGCCCTGATCGGCGCTCTGGCGCTTACAGCGTGCATTCCGCCCGCGCCCCAGCCGACCCCTGCCCCGACACCTTCGCCGGTGGCGCAGCCAGCACCCACGCCCGTGCAACCTGCCGCGCCGGTTACTGCCGCCACCACCAACTGGATGGATAGTCCGGCGACGCCGGGCGACTGGTCATACTCCGACCGGAGCGGAACGCCGGTCGCATCCTTCGGCATGCCCGGCCAAAGCCCGCTGTTCGCCATGCAGTGTAACCGCGCCAATCGCACCATCGCGCTTGGCCGGTTGAGTGGCGCGGCCGATCCGCGGACCATGCGCATTCGCACAGAAACCGCCGACCGTGATCTGCGCGCCGAACCGCAGGCGGGCTCTTCCGCCAGCATTCTTTCGGCGACCATCCCCGCAATCGATCCCTTCCTTGATGCTATGGCCTTTTCGAAGGGCCGTTTCGCCGTGCAGGTGGCGGGAGAGCCGGTGCTGTATATCCCCGCATGGCCCGAAGTGACGCGCGTGATTGAGGAGTGCCGGAACTAGCCCAAGGCTGCGCCGCGAAGCCTGCCTGTGAAAAAGAATTTTTTTAGACTTGTTTTTGCAATGCTGGCGATTCACATTGCCAATCAAGACCGGCGGTGAACGCGGGTCCCGGGCCCCCGGTGATCGGCGCGGCCCCTGGCTCAAAAGCGCGAAAGGAGGTGATCCGATGTCTCATGGTTCAGTAGCGAGGTCGGTGAAGACCCAGGCGGAGCATATTCGGTAGTTTTCTTTTGCCGAGTGAGGCTTCGTCGGCGGTCTAACTGACCGCTGACCATGCGAAGGGCGGTTCCTGTTTCGACAGGGCCGCCCTTCCCATTTGTGGCGTTGGGGGGATGTGTTGCCGCGCCGAAAGCAAGCTAAGATCCCTTAGAATTCAAAACGATGCCCGAGCCATTGCAAGCGATATCAAGATCAGTACCCACTCACCTTAGACAGCAGCATGCGGATAGTCCGGCTGTCGGTTCTGGAACGACAAGATCTTGGGTAATTGCACAACGCCTGCATCAATATTCACAGCCCTGCGAAGAGTTTCGTTTGCCTGCCAACTTGTCCGGCCCTCAGCCACGATCGGCAGATAAACAACGAGCGCTGCCGAGATGGCCCGTGATGCACTTTCCCAAAGATAACTTGGCGTATGATCCACGGCATAATAATCGACAGTGCCCACTTTGAACATGGGATTATCGAACGTGGTGGGTTTAGCGAAATAGAACCCCATGCCTTCGTCGCAGCTAACATCAATGATCAGGCTTCCTCGCTTGAGGCATGACGCTTCTTCTTCGATTACAAAATCAAACGGATCGTCAGGTGCCTGAAGCGTCCCGTTGATGATGATATCCGTGTCTCTGATCAAATTGCTCAGCGAATGTTCGCGGCCATCATGTTCGATAACCATCATGCGCGGCTGGCCTTCACCGCCTTTGACAAGCCGGATATAATGACAATCGAGCACTTCTTCGCGCACTTCATGGTCGGGGCGCTGGATACAGATCGTGATATCGCGAAAACCATGCGCCTTTAAAGCGTAAATCGCCCCCCGACTGACAGCGCCAAACCCCAGGATGAGCACTTTGCGCTGGTTGCCATAGTGACCGTCGATACCCTTCAGCTGCAAGGCATGCAGAACCGCGCAATAACCCGCCAATTCATTGTTCTTGTAAAAGGTGTGGCGTCCGATCACGCCCGCCGGGCTCCAGACGAACATGTCCTCAAAGGCAATAAGCGTCTGTTTGCGATCAATCGCGGTTTGCGTAATGGCGCGTTGCTGTACGCAATGCGGATATCCCCACAGGACACCGCCCTCTTTAAGCTCCAGCAAGTCGTCGACGACCGGCTTCGCGATGATCGCTACATCAGAGCGAGCCAAAATCTCTTTTCTTGAAGCCACGCCGCCTGCCATCGCTGCAATTTCTGAATCTGCCAGGCCAAACGGCTCGCCATACCCCTCTTCGAATATCAACTGGCGACGAACTGCTTCGGGCAGTCGCGGAAGATGCTCTGGATGCAAGGGAACCCGGCGCTCGTTCGACTTCTTTGAGGTGCCCACGACACCCAAGGACAATGCGCTCATATATGTACAGTCCCTACACTCGGCACGGTTTGGGTTTTGGCGACAGCGGCGGCGGGAATCACTCCGCCCGAGTTCCAGGCAGTCGCAGCCGCGGCGCCGCAGCCCTTTTGAAAACGCGCAATGCGCAGGGCCAGGCCATCGGCCGTGGTTTGATGGCGAGCGCACTCGGAAGTGTCCCGGGTCGAGGACACCAGCATCATCGATACCTGGTGTTTGAAATACAGGCGATTGAGGTCCATGCGTCGGCTCCTTGCGTAAGCGGGAGCACAACGGGTCTCTCAGTCCCGGAATAGCTTACTCGAAACTTGCCTGGATCATCTATAGATGGGGAGCGCCCGCCATATTGTAAGGTCAGAACCCACCGCCGCATACCAGCGGTGTGCACCCTAAGCCCATCCCCCCCTTGCCTCCCACAACCGCCGCGACTAATCGCCGCAGGGCAAGGAGAGAACACGCCCATGGCCAACGCGCCCGCCCTATCGATTGAACGCATTGCCCACCCCGCCCCCGTCTCGGATGCAGACCGGAACGCGGCGATTGCCGACCCCGGTTTCGGCACGGTGTTCACCGATCACATGATCTCCATCGACTATGACGAGGGGGAGGGCTGGCATTCCGCCACGCTCGGCCCGCGCGGCCCGATCTCGCTCGATCCTGCTGCCAGCGTGCTGCATTACGCGCAGGAAATCTTCGAAGGGATGAAGGCGTACAAGCTGGCTGACGGCACAATGGCGCTGTTCCGTCCGCAGGCGAATGCGGCGCGTTTCAACAAGTCCGCCGCGCGGCTCGCCATGCCTGCCCTGCCCGAAGATCTGTTTGTCGAGGCGGTGAAGCAGGTGGTGCTGGCCGACAAGGACTGGTTCCCCGGCGTCGAGGGCGGATCGCTCTATATCCGGCCCTTCATGTTCGCCAACGAGCATTTCCTTGGCGTGCGACCGGCGAAGAAATACAAATTCCTCGTGATCCTTTCGCCCGCTGGAAACTACTTCAAATCAGGCGCGCCTGCGGTGTCTGTCTGGGTCAGCGATTACACCCGGGCGGCGCCGGGCGGCACTGGCGAAGCGAAGTGCGGCGGGAATTACGCCGCCAGCCTCGTCCCCACCGGAGAGGCTTTTGCCAAGGGCCACGATCAGGTTGTGTTCCTTGATGCAGCCGAGCACAAATGGGTGGAAGAACTGGGCGGCATGAACCTGTTCTTCGTGTTCGACGATGGCAGCATGATCACCCCTCCCTTACGCGGCACAATCCTGCCCGGCATTACCCGCGACAGCATTATTACCCTAGCCCGCGAGCAGGGACTGGGTGTGCGCGAGGAAATGTATTCGATAGACCAATGGCGCGATGATGCGGCGAGCGGCAGGCTGGTGGAAACCTTCGCTTGCGGCACCGCAGCCGTGGTTACGGCGGTTGGCAAAGTGGCGGGGCGCGACGGCGAATTTACCATCGGCACGGGCGGTCCGGGCCAGATGACGTCGAAATTGCGCGAACAGCTGGTGGGCATCCAGCGCGGCACAGCGGAAGACACGCACGGCTGGGTCACGCGGCTGGACAATTAACCCAGAGTAGGAGCGCAAGGCTTGGCCGCACGCAAGGTCCAGATTTACCTGCCGGAAGGGCGGATCAGGCAGCTGGAGAATATCCTTGCGCGGCATAGCCGCCGCTATTGGCGGGAAACTGTCCCGGGTGGGCAGGAGAAATACACCTGCATCGTGCAGCAACGCTATACCGAACGGCTGCTTGATGATCTGGAAGAGATATTCGGCGACGATCCCGATTTCCTGGCGCATGTCGAGCTGCTTGAGGCTGTCTTCCCGCGCATAGAGGAAACAGCTGACTCCGAACTGCTCCTCGCCGATGATCTCTCCCCGCCTTCCGCGCTGGAACGGTTCTTCAGCCGCGACCGGCTGAGCACGGACGAGATTTATGACGATATCGAGGAAAGCCTGAAGATAACGCCGTCCTATCTGATCACCGTGTTTCTTTCGGCGGTAATCGCAGGGCTTGGCATGAAGAGCGGCCAGACTGCGGTAGTGATCGGTGCAATGATCATCGCCCCGCTGCTCGGCCCGACCATGGGGATGGCGCTGGCGGCAACGGTGGGCAATGCCAAGTTGGGGGCGCGCGCAGCAATGACCACGACCATAGGCTGCGTGTTCGCGGTTCTGGCCGGGTGGCTGGTAGGCATTCTGGTGACGATCAACCCGCTGATCCCCGAACTCAATAACCGCACGATTGTGCAGCCCGCCGATGTTGCGCTGGCATTGGCATGCGGCGCGGCTGGCGTGCTTGCTTTCAGCAGAGGCGCGTCTTCGGCGCTGGTGGGCGTGATGGTCGCCGTTGCACTGGTTCCGCCGCTCGCGGCAACGGGTATCTATTTCGGAGCGGGCTTCCCGGAGGAAAGCGGCCACGCCTTCTTCCTGTTCCTGACCAATCTGGTGTGCGTGAACGTGGCCGGGATCGCGATGTTCCTGTTCCAGGGCCTGCCGCCCAAAAGCTGGCGCATTACCGGCGGAGTGATGGCCGTCTGGCTGGCGGTGCTGCTGGCGCTTGTCTCGATGATCCTGGGCCGCGTACTGCTCGGTGTCGGGACCTAGTTTTGTAACGCCATCGCAATGGGCGCATCGCCCGGCTTCCACGGCTTTTCGCGCTGCATGACAGTCTTGAACAGCGGCGATTCCATATGCTGCGCCAGCCATTCCTTCACGCGCGGCAGGTCCACCTTGGCCCACCAGTCGCGGTCTGTTGCGGCAAACTGACGCACAAACGGCATGATCGCCGCATCGGCCAGCCCGCGCTTTTCGCCGCATAGCTGGGCGTGCTTCTCAAGCCGGGCTTCCAGCTTGCGCAGGAATTTCACGCCCTCGGCGCGGTGTTCCAGCGCGTTGCTGCCATGCCGGTCCGGGTATTTGTACCGGTCGAGCGCGTGTTTGAACGGCCCGTCATTCTCGGCAATCAGCGCCGCATCATCGCGCGCGAGCCAGCCCTCTGGGTCGGTGTGCCCCAGCGCCCAGCGCATGATGTCTATGCTCTCTTCCAGAATAGCGCCGTCGCCGTGGACCAGCACCGGAACGGTGGCCTTGGGCGAGACTTCGCGCATCGCGTCGGGCTTTGCCGACAGCTTTACCTCACGCAGTTCGACCCGCGTCTTGCTGACGACCAGCGCCATGCGCGCCCGCATTGCATAGGGGCAGCGGCGGAAACTGTAGAGCACGCGGTCAGACATTCTTGAGCTTTTCCTTTTTGGGTATCACGGCCCCCACATGGGCACGCCCCTGCTCCGCTGCCAGCTTTTCCTGTCGGTGCCGCTCGCGGTAGGAAGCGCGCTGCGCGTCTGTCCGCTCGGCATAGCAGGCGGGGCAGCTGACGCCCTTTTCGTAAAGATCGGACGCCTCATCCTCCGCCGTCACCGGCCGGCGGCAGGCGTGGCACAGCGAATAGCTGCCCTGCTTCAGCCCGTGGCCAACGCTCACCCGCTGATCGAACACAAAACATTCCCCGCGCCACAGGCTGAGTTCTTCGGGCACGGTTTCCAGATATTTCAGGATGCCGCCCTTCAGATGGAACACATCCTCCACCCCCTCGCTGGCGAGGAAGGCGGTCGATTTTTCGCAGCGAATGCCGCCGGTGCAGAACATGGCGACCTTGGGCGGTTTGCCACCCGTTCGCTGCCAGCAGCCGCTCCCGCTCGGCGCGGAACCATGCCGGAAAATCGCTGAAGGTGGGCGTCTTGGGATCAATCGCGCGTTCGAAACTGCCAACGGCGACCTCGTAATCATTGCGCGTGTCGATAACGATAGTGTCCGGGTCGGAGATGAGCGCGTTCCAGTCCTGCGGATCGACATAGGTGCCCGCATTGTTCGCCGGATCAAGGCTCGCCTGCCCCATGGTGACGATTTCCGGCTTCACCCGCACCTTCATCCGCATGAACGGCATTTTTTCAGCGCCGGAGAACTTCACCTCGATATCGGCGCAATCAGGCAGCGTGCGGATGTGATCCAGCACTTTGGCAACGCCTTCGGGCGTGCCGGCAATCGTGCCGTTGATGCCTTCGTTGGCGAGCAGCAACGTGCCGCGTATGCCTTCCGCTTTGCACAGCGCTTCGAGCGGCGCTTGCAAGCTGGCAGGATCGTCGAACGAGGCGAAACGATAGAGCGCGGCGACAGTGATGGGTGCGTCAGGGTTGGCGGTTGCGGTTGGCATGGAATGCCCCTTAGCGTTGCAGGTGCGCTTGGGCCAGACGGTCTATGTCTAGAAATCCGAGGCGAGGCTTTGCAGTCAGATTAAAGTAAAGGTCCGAAATGCTTGGAAATCGGTCATTTGCTTCAAGGCCAAGGGATTGGGCTGGAAGGTTCCGACTCTTCTTCATCCTCGGAGAACCTTCCCCTCTCTAGCATCAGGCCTATGGCCAGTTTGGCGGTCGGCGCTACGCGCTCGGGCCAACCCGTCTCGACTATCTCTTCGACAGTTGGGTTCTTCGCGAATCGCGGGTCCGCAATCGCTTGCTGCATGAGGACGCAAACCTCACGTACTGCAGTCGCTTCCTCGGTGGCCATGGCTGGATACCAGTCCGGCTCGCCCTCGTAAGGAAACCAATCGAAGAAGATTTCAAACCACTCGATCGGGCCAGCTTCGTGGACAAACGCATTAGCTCGAGACAGCCCCCAAATCGCCTCCATAATTCGATTGCGAACGCGCTGAGCAATTAATCGTTCGGAGGGATTTTCGTGGTCAGACATCACTTCACAATGCTTGCGGACGCTAATGTCCGCAACCGGGTCGTTAGCAGCCCCCCTATCCTCATATCCCGTCAGGATAAATCGGGCGAATATCCACCGGGATGCCGTCCATCCCAGCAATCGCGGCTTCGGCGTGCTCGTCCAGCCGGGCGTAGCGTTCGAAGAAAACGATGGTGCCGTCGTAATCGCCGGTGGCTTGCAGCATCAGCTCGGTGCGCAGCAATTCGGTGATGCCGCTTTCCAGCTTCGCTTCGTCGACCACAAACACACCCGCATCCTCGTCCCACGCGAAGGCGCCGTATTCCAGCAGGAAGCCGTATTGCGCCGCTGCGCCCTTGCCGTGGGCTTCTTCGATGCCAAAGCGCATGGAGCGGAACAGGCCGGCGAAATAGGTTTGCAAAAGCTCGCTCTTTTCCGCCACCGGCAGTTCGCCGCGCTCCATCATGTAGAGCAAATTGTAGATGCCCATGACATCGGCCTTGCTCTCTTCCAGCGCGGAATATTGCTCGCGCAGTTCTTCGTTCACGGTGGTGGCGCGGCCATCCACGGTGATGCTGCCGGGGCCGAGCGAGTGGCTGAGTTCGTGGAACAGGGTGAACAGCTGCATGTAGCGGCGGCTGACCAGCGCGGCCTGATCCTGCGCCAGCACCACGTCGGCAATCGGATCGAGGATCATGTCGAACTTCGCGCCGAGCACATTGGCAAGGATCACCTTCTTCGCGCCCTTGGCTTCGCGCACCCGTTCGTCATTGGGCAGGTTGAAAGCGATGGTCTGGACGCCGGGGACGTTATCGCCGCCGCCGTGGATCTGGTCCGCCACCGCAATGGGGCTTTCGAAACCGCGCGCGAAATTGTGGTATTGCGCATCGATGGGCAGGTTGCCCTCCATATCGCGCAAGTATCCGACGTAGCGGTCCAGTGCGGCGCTTTCGTCCGGATTGCGCAGGGTTACGAAGCTTTCGAACGCGGTTTTCGTACCGTAGAGCCGGTCGGTGTAGACTTCATACGGGCCAATCGCGACTTCGATAGCCGTGTCCGCCAGATCCATCCACGCCATTTCGCTTTCAAAGTAATCATCGGATTCGAAGCTGTCTGCGCGCAAGGTCAGGAAGCGCTTGAGGCTGGGGTTGGTGGTGATTGCCGCTGCTTCGCGCAGCTTCTCCGCGGCGGGCTGGAGGAATTCGGCATATTCCTCGCTGTAAGGGACCGCCACGAAGCCCTCCCCGTCCCGCCGCACAACGGTGTAGGGGCTCATCAAGGCTTCGCGCTGATCAGGATTGGCTTCCAAGTAAGCGTCGAACTCTTCACGCGTCAGGTCTGCCGGGTAGAAGCCTGCACCTTCGGGCCATTCGGTATCGCCGTGGAAGGGGTGGTTGTCTGCCACGCTGTCCCACGGGCCGAAGTTGCGATCGAACATGTCGAGCATATCCGCATCGCCGCTCGCCTCGATCTGGCTGCGCATTTCCGGCAAGCCTTCGCCGCGCTGGCGCAAATATATCTCGTCCATATATCCGCTTGCCTCGATCAGCAGATTGACGACCTGGCGTTCCTCATCGGTAAGGTAGGACGTGTCCGGCGCCATCTCCACATCGGCGATGGAGGCGCGGCTGGCGGCCATGTCATATCCATCAGCCGCCGCCTGCTCGGTGGCCTGTGTGCAGCCCCCGAGAAGTGCAATCGGGGCGGCGGCAAGGCTGAGAGCGATAAGTGCGTGGCGCATGGGTTTGTCCTTGAACTGGAAACAGGCGAAGGCGTTTAGACCTTCGCTGCGGCAGTGTCACTGCCTTCGGACATGCGCGGGTCGATCAGGCTACGGTATCGAGCAATTCGATTGCCGCCGGGCTATCTTCGAGGAATGCGAGCAAGCCGCGTTCCCATTTGTTGAGGTAGGTTGTCCGGCGCGGCAGGCGCAGATCAGCGCGCCATTCTTCCTGCCGTGCGATCAAGTCGATGACGGCAGGATGGACGTAACTTTTGCGCGTGACCGCCGGAGTGTTCCCGAGATGGGCGGCGACCTGTTCCAGCACCGCCTTGATCGTCAGCGTCTCGCTCGCTTCGCCCAGCAGGCGGAAGGCCATGACACTGGCATGCCAGGTGCGGAAGTTCTTCGCGGTAAAACTTTTGCCCATGGTGTCGGCAAGATAGCCGTTGACGTCCGATGATCCGACATCCTGCGGATCGCCTTCGTCATCCAGCCAGCGGAACAATTGCTGTCCCGGCAAATCATTCATGCGCTTCACCACGCGCGCCAGCGATCCGTCCGAAAGTGTGACTTCACGCTGTTTGCCGCCTTTGCCGATATAGCTTAAACGCAGTGTCTTCCCGGTCACCTCGGCATGGCGGCGCTGCAGGGTGGTGGCGCCAAAGCTGCGGTTCTTGCGGGCGTACTGCGTGTTGCCCACACGGATCGCGCCCAGATCTAGCAGCCGCACAACGCTCGCCACCGCGCGGTCCTTGCCAAGGTTCGGCGAACGCATGTCCTGCACAACCCGCTTGCGCACCAGCGGCAGCAGATTGCCAAAGGCGAGGCAGCCATCGAACTTCTCGCTTTCCTTCATGGCGCGAAAATCCGGATGATACCGGTATTGCTTGCGGCCTTTCGCATCATATCCGGTGGCAAGGATGTGGCCGTTGTGCGCCGGGCAGAACCACGCGTCCACATAGGCTGGCGGCAGAGCGACGCTGTTCAAACGGCGCTTTTCAACGCGGTCCTTGATCAACACGCCCTTGGGATCGTAATAGGCCCAGCCCTTCCCCGCGCCCTTGCGGGTTATGCCGGGAAGGTTGTCATCGACATAGATCAATTGGGGCGGGTTGCTTGCCATCGAAACACTTAACGCCCTGATATGGCTACTGGTTCCTCCACCTGGGCCAAAGCAGGTCCGACGCGCTAACTGATCGAAGGCCGCGGCCCGGGGGCCTCGGCGACTTCTGCCAGAACCTCTGCCGGCACCGCTCCCTTGCGCGGGAATTTGACCGTCAGCATCAGCAGCAGGCCAAGCGCGTGAAGCACGAATACGATCAGGAACATCGTCCGCAATCCGCCCAGCATGTCCGAAAAGCCGAACACCCACGCTCCCATTGAAATGCCGAAATTCGCGCAGGCCATGTAAATCGTGAACTGCGATGCTGCGACACGCGGACTGCAAAGCCGCATGGAGATAGGAACCGCCGCCACCGCGAGCAGCACATCAAGCGCGCACCATCCGTAAACGAACAGATAGTACATTCGCGTGTCGCTCCACATCTCGTGGCCCGCAAACATTGCTGCTGACAGGACCATGTACAGCATGAAGAAGGCGATTGCCGTTTTCTTGGCGCCGTATCGATCCCCGATCCAGCCGCCCAATGTGAGGCCAAGGACCCCGCCAACCAGCTGCGCCGTGCCGACCGTTGCGGTGATCGAACCTTCATCCCAGCCAAGCTCGCTCGCGCCGAGGATCGGGGTGATGGCGGAGAACATTCCGTAATGGAAGCCGCGCACCAGCAGCACCGGCAGCCACAGCAGGCTGACAGGTAGCAGAACCGTTTTGGCCGTATCCTTCAGGATCGGCCACCACGCCCCGTGATGGATCGCAGCATTGCGGGGATGGGTTGCGCCCGGGCTCCAGGGAAAGCGCCGCTCTCCGGGGCGTTCCGTCAGACTCATCATGAAAACAGTGATCAGGGCAATGACACCCGCCGCCATCAGATATGCCGCTGCGGGTCCAAGTGCGGCAATCGCCATGCCGGTCAGCGCCGTTGCCGCCGCAATGCCGAGCGCTTGCCCGCCAAACATCATGCCGCTGGCGCGGGCGCGCTCGTCCTCTTCCATGATGTCGACCGTCAGACCGTCTACCGCGACATCCTGGAAAGTGGTCGCCATCTGCACGACAAAGCCGATCAGGCCGAGCAGCACCACATCCTTAACACCCGGCTGGGTGGCGGCACATCCGATCAAAAGCACGACCATCAGGATTTGCGCACCGATGATCCATGCGCGCCGCCGGCCCATCGGCAGGAAAGTGTACCGGTCCATGATGAAGCCGTTCACCAGCTTCAACGTCCACGGCAGCGCAACCATGCCAAGGACATATCCGACATCCATGGCACTGGCACCATTGGCCGCCATCCATGCCGGAATGGCAAAGAAGAACAACCCGATGGGCACGCCCTGGCCGGCATAGAGAATAAAGAGAGTGAAAAGCCGAAGCCGGCTGCTGAGCGACAGGACCATGCGTCCGTCCGGGAATGTATTTTCGATATCCGTGCCCCCCACGAAACTCGACCCGGAGCCGGTCTGGCACATCTGCAGGCACTTGGCAAAATCAGAATTGGCCGCCCCCAAGAATTGCTTGCTCTTGTCCGCCGCCTTCACAGCGGCCACCTGTTGCACGACATTTTCTATCAGGAGCACCGCCATGGCCGATCCAACCTACACCCCGCCTGCCGTCTGGAAGAACACGGAAAGCGGCGGCAAATTCGCCAATATCAATCGCCCCACTTCAGGCGCGCGGGAGGAAAAGGACTTGCCGGTAGGGGATCACGGCTTCCAGCTTTATTCCCTCGCCACGCCTAACGGTGTGAAGGCGACGATCATGTTCGAGGAATTGCTGGAGGCTGGCCATTCGGATGCTGAATATGACGCGTGGCTGATCGATATCAGCGAAGGGGACCAGTTTTCCAGCGGCTTCACGCAGCTCAACCCTAATGGCAAAATCCCGGCCTTGCTCGACCGGACCGGCGACACGCCTGTCCGCGTGTTCGAATCCGGCGCAATCCTGATGCATCTGGCAGAGAAGTTCGGCGCATTCCTGCCCAACGATCACACCCGCGCCGAAGTGCTGAGCTGGCTTTTCTGGCAGATCGGCAGCGCGCCCTTCATCGGTGGCGGCTTTGGCCATTTCTACGCCTATGCGCCGGAGAAATACGAATATCCGATCAACCGCTACGCAATGGAGACAAAACGCCTGTTCGATGTCGCGGACAAAAGGCTTGGCGAAACGCAGTTCCTGGGCGGCGATGATTACACCATTGCCGATATGGCCGCCGCGCCGTGGATGATGCCTTTCGTAACTGGCGAAATCTACAACGACGCCAAGACTTTCCTGTCGATTGATGGATATGAAAACGTCGGCCGCTGGGCGCATGAAATTCTTGCGCGGCCCGCCGTTCAGCGTGGCCGGATGGTCAATCGCAGTTGGGGCGAGGAAGCCGAGCAGCTGCCAGAACGGCACTCGGCAGCCGATTTTGCCGCTCGGCAAGCGAAGTAACCAGCTATGTGCAGCGCACGGCCTTGCGCCATGCGCTGCACGCGTTATATGAGCGCCCTCCTGCTGGGGTGTGGCCAAGTGGTAAGGCACCGGTTTTTGGTATCGGCATTCGCAGGTTCGATCCCTGCCACCCCAGCCAACAGCCTTTCGAACGACGCAATTCTGCGGATTTGCGCGATTTGAAAGGCCGATACCCCCAGTTGTCCCCAGCCACTGTCCCAACCAGCTGTCCTTAAGGCAGGGAGCGGCAGCAGACCTACACGGTGTCTGCATCATGGCTCGAACCTCAATACAAAATCTAAAACGCCGCGGCGCTGTCTACTGGTGGCGCAGGAAACTTCGCACGTCCTGCTTTGCATTTTCCGATAATCATAACATAAGCTTGGAGTTCAGCCTTTTTACCAAGGAGCTGGACATAGCACGCGGCAGGGCCGCGGCCATGACGGCTTATAGTGAGAGACTGAGAATGAGCTTCAGAGATAACGTCCGCCAACACGGGCTAAATGGTAAGACCATAAGTGCGATCTTCGTCGAGGAAGTTCGAGACTACCGCAATGAGCTGATCCACCTTGAAGCTGCGTGGAAAGCACATCCAAAATGGAGCAGCGTCTCCAATCGCGACGATGATCTCGCTGTATTCCAATCATTGTGGGAAGGCATCGCCAATGAAGGTCTTGGCGTGCCGCGTGACTGGGAATTCGTAGAAAGAAATTTCGCTCAATTCAATGAGGAGATGCAAGGCAACATCCGCGATCTGCTCAGAAATCAGAAGACCTTACCTGAGTCGCTCAGGCTTGCTGCACAAGCCCGCCTGGAGATGGCTGGCGTCAACAGCAATGCAGTAAGCATTCCCGTGGCGGTCGATGTAATAGCGCGTGCACGCGCTGAAGCAGCCCGAATGGTAAGAGAAAATTCGGACTTTCACGATCTAGCAAAGCTCGCCTCACTTGCGGCATCGTTCGGCGAATTCGTTGGTTCATCAGCCCGTGCATCCACAATAACGCCTCCTATCTGTGCGGAGCCAAACCAGCTCGCTGCACCGCTGGATGAAGAGCAGCAAAACATTGCGGCAATGACGCCGACAGAGTTCGCAGAAGTTTTCATCAAGACCTTGTTCGGAGGGCTGGAAAATCGCACCGGCGGGAAACGTAAGCGGCAGATTGTGCAGGAGTTGACATTGCGTGATGTGCGCTGGGTTGCCTTACTGCTCGAAAAATCTCTGCCTGCCGGGACCCCGTATGCCCAAGTTAACGCAAAGAATGTTGAGAACCTGGATGCATGGTTTGATCGAATTCCCGTGACTATTGGAAAGTCGCCTTGGGATAAAAGGCCAACGACGACCTTCGAAATGATCGAAGATCGGGCAATGGATCGAATTGATAAAGGCGAGCTTGAGACAGGTCAGATTGGCCTCAGCAGCAACACCAGCAACAAGCACTGGCAGAATTTCGCGAGGATGCATGCGCACTTACAAACGCTCGTTCCTGGTATCCAACCAGTCAGTGTCAAAAAATATATCACGCCGGAGGACAAGATGGCTCGCGAGGCGCGTGAAAAATACAGCGTAGAACAAGGCGTCGCCATCTTCAGTTTGCCGCCATGGACAGGCTGCGCTGGAGTAAAGAATAGATTGAGTGCAGGCACAGAAATTATCCACGATGCGCTCTTTTTCGTCCCCCTCCTTGTTTGGTATACCGGCGCGCGGCGGGAAGTGATCTGTAAACTCAAACTCGATGATGTCTTTTGGAACGATGTTGACTACATTTACATACGGACGACGGACACGGGCCGGGTAAAGTCCTTGGATTCGACAAGGAAGCTTACCTTGCACAGCGAGCTCTTGCGTTTGGGCTTCGTCAAATACGTGGAAGCGATGAGGCTCGCAGGTGAAACGCTGCTTTTCCCGGAAATGTATCCTGCGGGAGGCACGAAGCGGGCTATCGGGGATGTTTTCTACAAGATTTGGTGGATGTATATCAGGCCACTTGTGCCGGACCTCAAGCGCGGGCAAGCCATGCACTCGGCGCGGCATACGGTATCAGATGCACTGAAGCAGGCAGGTGTCGAGCTTGAAAAGCGGAACGATATTCTTGGGCACAGCCAAAAGGACCTTGGTGAAGGCGCTTCGACCTATTCAGAACCCCTTGCACTTCGGGAGATGAAAGACACGGTCGACAAAATTCCATGCGCAACATCGCATCTTGGTGACGTGCTGGAAATCAACCTTTTGCCTGTTGAATGCCGTGTGGCACGTCCCGCGCGGGAAAAGAGGGATTAGCATCCTCCAGTCGCAGAGGCGCTCATGACGCGACGGAAGTTGTCGATAGTGGCTGCTTTTGGAAATATTTGCATTGGTATCTAATGGCCGGTTCTGGGGTGGATTCAGGTCCGTCTGCTGTTGGGCATTCGGGCGGAAGAAGCGGACGTTTATTGGATCGGTGTAGCGCGTAAGCTAAATCGGTAATTCGGTCTATCACTACGCAATCCTAAAAGCAGCCAATCCTTATCTTCCTCAGTCAACTCCGCCCGAGGAGAACGACAATGGGAAATTCTAAGTGTGATAGCGCGGGACTGGGACGAGCAGCATGGAATACTGGGAAGACTGTCGGGACAAAGCGACCACTCACCCAGAAACAGATTTGAGCGATCCGGTTCTTTCTGGATCGAGAGGGGCGGTTGCGGGATCGAACGCTGTTTGACCTAGCATCGACAGCAAGCTTCGAGGCTGCGATCTGGTTAAGCTCAAGATCGGAGACTTGGTCGCAGAAACTGACATCAGATACAGAACCACTGAAATTAAGCAGAAGACCAATCGGCCGCTCCAATCTGATCATACCAGCGATGTTAGAGCCACACCAATCGCTTTGCTGGAGAGACGAGGAGATAACGGTCTTAATTTTAACGCAAGCACGTATTTACGGATTTCTTCTCAAACACGCGAGGCTTTGTCACGAAGGCTGACAGGTTCGCTCTCCTGCAAAGTAGAAACTAGTGAAGAATTGAAGATTTTCGCAGATGCATCAGTGCAAACAAAAGTGCGTTGCGCTGTCTTCTGTCTGTGCGTCGTTAAAGTCTTCCAACGCTGGGATCCTGCCAAACGCAATTTTCGCACCGAGGTAACCTCCGGGAATGTCGACCTTTGGTCCAATGTTTGCGGCGGATGGACCGTGAGTGACGCGAAGCTGATCGAGCGTGTCGCTGATCTTTTCCCACTTCTGCTGGCGTTCCCCACTCTTTCTGTCGACTTCGACACCCGACGCTATTGAAAAAAGGTCGCCTTGAGCTTCTTCCTCTGGAGCTAGCCCATGAAGCATGACACTAACGGCCCGCGGCTTAAATCTGACTTCGGCTCGGCTTCTTGCAATTGCACCGCCCAATATTCGCAGAAACGTATGATCATCTCGCGATGGTTCGCATGGCAACTCGCAGCTCCAACGCGTGGCGGCCCGGTGCTCTTCACCTATTTTTGGTCCGATCCGTGTAGCGCGAAGACCGACAGTCATTCTCGTCGCTTTCAAGTTCGCTCTGCGGAGACGCCTGCTGGCGCTAAGCGTCAACTGACGCGCGCATTCATGAACCTTCTCTGGCGTGCGCCAATCTGCCGGTAGCATTCGGCTGTGGCCGAACATTCGCTTCACTGTTTCCGGACGCTCGAAATGCATGCCGTGAAGGCCATTCCAGAACCGTTCTCCTTCGACACTGCCCCACAATGATCGCAGGTGCTTTGGTCCAAGGTCCCACAATGCAGGGAAACTCTCAATTCCAGCCGCCAAAAGCCGCGCTTCGATACCGTCTGATACTCCTGGCAATTTTGTGAGTTTGAGATCACTCAACCTGCCGGGTAATTCTGCGATCTTTAGCCACGTGAAACCGTCAGGCTTGTTGAGCTCCGCGCCGATCTTCGCGAGCAGTTCGGTGCTAGCGATGCCGATGGAACAAGTCAGGACTTCGCTAAAATTCTCAGCCAATGCGCGCTTTATTCGCGCCGCCAGCATGGCCGCGTCTTCGCTCTCCGATGGCAACAAGTGACAAACCAGCTCATCGATAGAACGGACCTTTGCAATCGGCAGGCAATTTTCGATTACGGCAAGGATTTGGTGGTGCAATCGGACGTAGGCATCCGGCCGGGCCACAACGAAAATCATATGCGGCACGGTCTGCCGCGCTTCGCGGATCGACACATTGGATTTCAAGCCCAGCGATTTTGCTTCTCTGCTGACAGCGATGCAGCCCGTATGCGGCGAATCCAACGGGACTACACCAACCGGTTTGCCCCTAAGATCGGGATTGAAATGCTGTTCCGCTGTCGCAAAAAAACTGTCAAAATCGAGATACAGGCGCTGACAGTCTTGGAAGTTGGCAGCTAATTTGCGAGTCGCTATTGGCATGGTAATAAATTAGAACATACGAGGAACAGCAGCAAGCAGCCATTCTCCAACTTAACCTTTAATAAAGCGACGGTAGTCGCGCTTCGGCACGCTTTAACAAACTCAGGCGTCAATCAACTCCCGGACAGATCGCAAGGGATGATTGATAATGGCAGGCATTGCGGAGACCCTCATCTCAGGTCCATAACCCCATTTTTCTGCAGCTGCTGCCTGCTCTCGCGTCAGACGTATTGCATTGGCGTAATCTGCGTTGCCGTCACGCAAATGGGTTGGAAACGTCTCCGGTTCAAGAGACAAGAAGTTGAACAATTTTGAATTTGTGCGTTCCGGCTGCGTCACCAGGTCTTCATACCGGACAATATACGCGCAGTGCAGATACTCCATATCTTCAAGCGCGATATCATACGCGGTCAAAGCGTAATCTATCAGCCCGTCGGCGGGCTGGGTAGTCCATTTGGCGAGAGCAGCGGCCATTGCTTCCGGATGGCGGAGGACAATTACAAATTGCGCCATTGGGAACAGCTGTTGATAGAGCCTCATGCGCGTGAGATTTACTGGAGACTTCTCGACGCGCCATTGTCCCTCAACTTCAAACCATCGATCCCAGTCGGAGGTTAACCGGTTGCGTGTTTCGAGAGAGTTATAAGGACTGTCTTCAGTATGATGCTGCGAGGGGTCAACAGCATATTCACCGGGTATACCGTGCTGTGCCGTATGAGGGATCGCCCCTTGCAGATAACACCCCTCATCCTCTGGCGCCGGTGACTTTTTTATAGCCGCGATTTTTGAATGGCCTGCGAGTATTCTCGATAACAAGCTTGTTCCAGTTCGATGTAGCCCGGCTACAAACACATACCGCCCATTGAACTCGCTCACAGTTGTTGAAGGCTTTCGGATGAGCCAATGTTTAGCGCGTTACCGACTGCCAACCCGCCTTCACCGTAAAGGTAAGCCGGATCAAACTTGCCAATCGCTTTGAGCTTTTCGGCGTCGAGGATTGTAATTTTCCCCCGACGAAAATCGACAACGCCGCCTTCTCGCAGATCACGCAAGCAGCGGCTCATATGAATTGTGGAAGTTCCGCAAATCAAGGACAAATGGATTTGCGTTAGAGGCGTCTGAAATCCGTCAGAGCTCCCTAGATCGACCATGCGCAGTCGATACCAAATTTCAGCCAGCAGATGCGCAACTCTGCCGGTTGAACGCAGCGACGCAAACTTCATTATCCACTCGCGGTGGATCGCTGCATCAAGCAGCGTGCTGAACCAGAATAGACGCGCAAGATGGGGATGCTCCTGCAAAACTTGCTTTACATCATCGTGCCGAACATAGCCAAGTTTCGCCTTTCCGATGACTACCAAGTCATGATCCAGCCTTTTTAGCGCGAAGGCATGCATATCTACGAAATCGCCTGGCACCTGAAATCCAACGATTGCGCGCACGCCGTCGTCGTGGATGGTTCGCAGCATGTATCCGTCAATCAGCACGGTGCTAAATTCGCAAAAATCGCCCCGTTTGACTACCGCGGTTTCGCCCTCAACGTATTCGGTCTCGGAGATTAACCTTTCCAGTAGCGCTTGTTCGTCATCAGTCATCGCATGACGCAAGCGCCCTTGGAGAAAGCGCCAAGTGTGTGGATATTGCGATTCTGTGTGCATTATATAACCTCTTCGCGCTGCACCCCGGAACAATCCAGCATCAACGACTAACTGTATTGTGGCGCGTCGGCACATACCGCAAAAGGGCTACGAGGTCCGCATTCCACACTTAACATATGATCAGAGCGGAAAAATCCGCTGCGATGTCATATGTGATAGGGTTATGCCGATTCACCACAGATCGGCAATACTGAGCTGGCAGGAGTATGTCATTAAAATCGCTGTTGTTGCCCATATCCGGCACGCCATTGCAGAACCGTTCATGGGAGGCATGGAGTCCCATTGCCATGGTTTGGTCGCTGGTCTCGAAGCTCGTGGACACGCGGTCACACTGTTCGCAGCAGCAGGATCTCAGGCCAATCGCCTTTCCCCAATTTGTGCCGAACCATGCGAGGCGATATTTCCGTGGTCGCAGCCTGATTTGCGGCCGCGACTGGCACGATATCAAAGCACCGCGTTTAAAAAATGCTGGCGAGATATTGAACGCGGCGGATTTGATGTCGTTCACAACAATTCGCTGTTCCCGGAGTTGATGGAGTGGGCTGCGCGCGATTCGATCGCGATGGTCACATCCCAACATGTTCCACCGTTTGGCCGCATGCGAGAGTATGCAGCGAAGACTTTTGGCGACGATGCGCGGCAGATGACTGTCACATCCACGCAGCAGCGGACTTTATGGGCGGCAAATGACATTGCGAATGTGAGCGTCGTGCATAACGGTATCAGCACAGAAGCATGGTTGCCCGCCGAAAAGCGGCATGGGCGTCTCATATGGTATGGCCGTATTGCGGAAACTAAAGGATTGCGTGAGACTGTCCAAGCGGCGCGGCGCGCCAAGGTGGATCTCGATATTGTAGGCACCATCGAAGAACCCTCATACTTTGCGGATCATGTTTCGCCATATCTTGAGCAGAAAATACGCTACCTTGGCCATCTGTCTGGGGCAGCCCTACGCAACGCAGTGGCTTCAGCACGAGCCGCAGTTGTAACGCCAATGTGGGATGAGCCATTCGGCCTTGTCGCGGCAGAGGCTCTGTCAAGCGGTGTTCCCATCATTGCATTTGATCGAGGTGCAATGCGCGAAGTGATCGGCGACTGCGGAATACTTGTCCCTGCAGATGATGTCGACGCCCTCTCAAAGGCGATGACGCAATCCAAGCTTCCAAGCGGAGCAAAGTGCCGTGAGAGAGCACAGCAGCGCTTTTCCATAGGCCGCATGCTCGACGATTATGAGCGTTGCTACAGGTCCGCAATGCAAGGCGCTGCCACCCAGTTAGGCAGCAGCCTCTAGCGCTTGCAATACTGCGCTGCTGTTGGCGTAAGGCTGATGCTCCTGTTGCCGTGTCAGGGCCAGATCATGTTCGTTCGGCTCGCGCAATTTTATCCAGCGCCCCGATTGCTTTTCAGCCAGCCCCATCAGCACGAATGCGCGGAGCCAGTGCTGCATCGTGGGCTCGCCCCACTTATCCATAAATCGGTGAGCATTAGCTATCACACTGTCGAGGTGGTGCACTGGCGGCATGTGATGTGGATGATACTGATGGTAGGCCTTGGCATTGCGCACCCACCAGATTGGCAGCCCCTTCGCCATAGCAGATCGTGCAAAATCGGTGTCCTCTCCGCCATAGCCGACAAATTGTTCATCGAAGCCGCCGATTTTTTTGAACTCTGCCGCTCGAATGGCGAAGTTGAGAGACCAGAATTGCCGGTGATCACGGCAGGATCCAATCTCGGTGAAAGGAGGTGCTGCACGTTCACTGTGCTTACATCCCACTGCATCAAACTGGGCAAAATCAAGCTTGCCGGTATCCGCGGTTGAGGGGAGGTAGGACACCTCACCCATAAAGATGCCTGCCTCCTTAGCGCATGCCGCTGTGTAATCAGCTAGCAAGGTAGGATGAGGAATGCAGTCAACGTCTAGGAACACCAGCAGCTCAGAGCCAGCCGCGTCCGCCGCAGTATTGCGCGCCTTCGCCAACGGGATGCCGGAACTGCCAAGCATGATTTGCCGTATCGGGAAATCGGTGTGCGGCAGGGCGTAGGCCTTGTCCTGCATAACTGCTACTATCAACTCCGCCGGTTGCACAGTGCTGAGGGCCAATCCGCGAACGAGATTAACGAGGTGCCAGTCGCGTCCATGCGCCAGTGTGCAAACTGATACATTCATGCGAGCATTACCTTGTCACTTTTGAGTTGCTGGACCGGGGCCCATGTTGCAGCGATAAGGTCCTCAATGGATAAGGCGGTCTGGACCGCGACGTCGCTCTCAATAATCGCGCGCTGTGCAGCGGGATCAATTAACCGCGCGGCATCCCACAAACGTCGCCAGTCAGCCGCACTTCCCGGCCAGAGTTTTGAAACCGCAGCAACGCCAGCAGCATCGAGCGCCTCAGCCTTGCAGATTTGCTCGGAGAAATATCGCCATTCGGGGGTGACTATCCATGGCTTGCCTGCGGCAGCGATCATGTGAACAGTCGTGTTGCCGCAGCTCGAAACAATACGATCAGCTGCACAAATCCAATCTTCCGGGTTTTCGACCCAGCCCAGATGTCGCAAGTTTTCGGGCGCTGTTTCGTGCCACTCGGTTTGCATTTTGCCAAGCGTGACCCACTCAGTGTCAGGCTCTGCCCTGGCTCCCAAGGTAAGCGGCGCGGATGGTAGCCCGGTCCCGCCGCTGCCGCCGATTACAGCGACCAAGTCGATCTCATCCGCCAATCCAAGCTTTGCGCGTGCTTCTTCTCGCGAATTCAGTTTACTGAGATCGACCCCGATACCCGGCGCGTAGATCGTCTTTTGCCGCATCCAAGCTGGACGCTCGGCCTGTTCGAGGGCAGCTGCATACGGGGCGATCAACCCGGTGGCACCTTGATAAGACGCCATATGGCCAGCATCACTACGCTCGCCATGCTGCAGCACCGCAATATGCGGCACCGAAGCGATGCGGGCGAGTTGCCCCAGCTCTGCTGATACATCGGTGATGAACACAGACGGTTTGAAATCAGCGAACCAGCTCGCGATTACAGCTACCGCCTGTGTAATGGTTTCCCACCCAAGCGGCGCGCAGTGAAGCGTTTCCGGCAACAAGCCAGCTTCTCGTGCTTCGGAATTGTTATCTGACCGCTCAAACAAAGATGGTATGATCATGACCGATACATGGTTGGCAAGCGGCGGAAAGATGTCATCACGAGCGCAGAACAGCACCACTTCACGTTCCGGAGGCAACGCATTAGCTATAGCCGCAGCCCGCTCAGCATGGCCTCTGCCCTGGTGGTGCACGAAATAGCCCACTGGCCCATCACAGCGCTTCATGCTGCTTCCTCCATCTCGCGCAAAACTTTGGAGGTTTCTGGGGTGGCCAAATAAGTGAGTAGACCTTCAAGCACACCAGCAGCGTATGGCTTTTGCGTCAGCAAAACATGGGGTCGATCAGCTAAAGCAAGCAAAGCGTTTTCGGCATTGGAAACCACAATCGCGTTGGCACCGTTTTCGATCATATCGAGATCGTTGCCGCTATCTCCAGCGACAATAACGCGTGAAGGTTCAATGCCGATCGAACGTGTGACATACTCCACTGCAGCGTTCTTTCCAGCCGATTGGGGTAAGACGTCTAGCAGACTGCCGTGACTGAAAATTACCCGGGCGGGCAATCCCGTTTTGCGTAATGCGACCTTCACCACCTCGGCCTGCTTCGCATTCGTGCGATAGCTGCGTTTGAATGCGCGCTGTTCGATGTCTGCCTGAGGAACAATACCTTCCATGCTGGCCAGACATTGCTCGATTTTTTCCGGCCGCCAATCCCAACCAATTACAGCCGAGTATTCTTCGTCCCTTTCCAATCCGTCAGGCGTGTTCCAATATATCTCCGAGCCAACCGACGTTATAAGAACACGCGGAGCCGGTAGGTTCCATTCACGAATGATCCGCTGCGCTTCAATCAGCGATCGGCCAGTTGCGATGCCAAACGCGATAGTCTCGTTTCCCCGGACAAGATCGGCAAATTTCGCGGCGGAAGCCCGGCAACCGGTGAGTGTGTTGTCGATGTCGCAAATGAGAAGGTGTTGCGGAAGAGGCTGCAGCTGAATCGATATTTTCTGATCAACAAGCTCCTTCGCGATCATACAGAAGCTTTCAGCATAATCGGCCCAGTTTGCGGCCTTAATTCTCTGCAAAGCACTGCAGGAATATTGCTGCCACAGATCGAGATCGTTCAAGATTTGTGAAATGGCGGAAGCTATGGCTGCACTGTCTTGGGGATCGACAAGAATACCGTGTTCCAGCTCTCCGACGATGTTCACCGGCCCGCCGTGACAAGTTGCAACTACGGGCAGACCATGCGCCGCAGCTTCGAGTATGGTGAGGCCAAAAGGCTCCATCAAAGCCGGATTGGCGAACACGCCGCAAGACTGTGCTGCCAGCGCGTAAAGTCCCCGCACCTGCGCCTGCGTGTGTTTGCGTGGATAAGCGGCGGAGCCGTAAAGGTCGTGCCGGTCGATCAACTCTGCCAACTCCTGCAGCACTTCGACCTGCTCCGCTTCACCTGTTCCGATTGATTGCCGTAGCCCAGGCAGGATCACCAGATTGGCCTTCGTGCGCAGATCATTCTCAAGAGCGAACGCCTTGACGAGAGCAGATAGGTTCTTCTTTCTGACTGGCCGGGCAATTGCCAGAATGATTGGCTTCGCGGTATCACGCAAGAATGGCTCAATAAGCTTTTTCCCGTCCTCGATTTCCGCAGGCGATGCAGGTGTCTGGTCGATACCAGGCCGAACCAAATGGGTCCGTCCAAGCTTGGCCGAACCGTAAGCCGGTATCTGACGTTCACACTCGTCACGCGACGATCCGATAATTGCATCGGCATTCGACATTGCGTGCCGCTCCAAAGCAATCCGCTCGGAAAGTCCGCTATCGGTATCCGCACCTAAGTTGGCCTTATCGATACCAAGGGAGTGCGCTGTGTAAATGAAAGGTATCCCAAATACTTGGCGTAGTTCGGCGGCGACTTCTGCTGCGTCAGCAAAATGCGCGTGAACAATATCAGGTAAGCTATCTCGCTCGCGCAGTTCCGCTATCAGGGCCGCGGTAAATGCGGCTCTATCCTTCGCCAGCGCCTCTTTCGATAGGTATGCAGCATTCCCGCTATTGATGCGGGTAATAGAAAGCTTTGGCCCAAGAATCTCCGTCGGGCGGGCGTAAAGCGGACCGAGGGCGTCATCCCTAAATCTGCGCGTGATAACTTCAGCCGAAACCACATCTTTGCGGTCGGCCAGAGCGCGCATTGCTCCCAGCACATAGGTGATATGCCCGCCGGTATCCTCGGTAAGACCATATGATGGTTTGCCAGTCAGACAACCGCCCAACGCTATCGCCATTATCTTCACATTAGCTCCTTTGCGCTGGGGTTCGGCATTGGAACAAAATGGCATCGCGGTTTGGAATTGGCTACAAGACATATGTTATGCTTGAACTTTTTAGGTATCGCACAATGAGATGCCGAGCGTAGGCAGGCGGCGCGTGCCAACAAAGGTAGCGCTGATTTTTTATTCAAGCAGAACAACTGAAGGAATTGAACCGTGACCCAGCACTATCGCATCCAACCGCGTTCGGGTGCCGGTTTTCTTCTTGCGAAGAATGAACGATTGCGCGTCATTGATCCTGACGGGTCTCAAGTATCCGATTTGCTTGCCTTCTCTGCAGCAAACCCGGCTGAGGTGCTGTCAAACGGGAGGACCTTTGATTATGAAGAGACGCTCAAACTCTCCGCTGGCAACCGTTTGTGGAGCAACCGCTCCAACCCCATGCTGACGATCTTGGAAGATACTGCCGGAACGCATGATTTCCTGCTGACGCCGTGCAGCACTGCGACATTCGAACACTTCTATCCCGATAAACCGGTGCACCAAGGCTGCTTTGGTAATCTTGCGGAAGCGCTTGAACCGTTTGGTATTTCTGCGGATGCAATACCTGTCGCGTTCAATGTCTTCATGAACGTGCCGGTAAATGGTGACACGGGCAAACTCGAGGTCTTACCGCCAACGAGCAAGGCGGGTGATTACATCGTGTTCGAGGCGCACATGGATTTGATCATCGGTCTGACCGCATGCTCAGCCTATGCCTCCAACGGGGGCAGTTTCCGTCCGATAGATTATCAAATCGAACCGCATGGGTAGATAAGTCGGTCCAGTTAAAAAATGTTTGGTCGATACGATTTAGCGCGCATATTCACAGAAACACCACCATCTTGCGGCGATGGTAATTCCGTCAAGTTTGCTGGAAGTCGATGCTGAAGAAGACTTTCGTTTGCGAGAAGCTTTCGCGGCGCATGTTCGCAACGAAAAATTTCCCTGCGTGGGTGCGAAGTCCGCTCTCGCACGTGGAACATTGAAGACGGTCATCTGTCACGATCTGTCCAGCAATTGGAATGATCTTGATATCCATCGCGAGCTATTGGATTGGTCGCGCGCTTACGACACAAATCCTGCGGGGCTGCGCTCTCTAGCCATTGTCTTCCGGCATTCGAGAAAGATGTCCGAAGAAATATTCGAGAAGCATATGTGGGCGCGGATCCAGTCTTTGGCTGATAAGGATTGCTGGCTGGGTCAAAGCGCGGACAAGTCTGTGAGCACCAACCCGCAAGACCCGCACTTCGCGCTCAGCTTTGGCGGGCAAGCATATTTTGTTGTGGGACTGCACCCTGGAGCGTCGCGGCCGGGCAGACGATTTGAGCGACCGGTGATGGTGTTTAATTTGCACGACCAGTTTGAAAAGCTGCGAGCAGAGCAAAAATACGAGCGGATGCGAGAGGCCATATTGCAAAGGGATAAGGAACTTGCCGGCGACATCAACCCCATGCTCGCAAGGCATGGTGAGACCAGCGCGGCGGCTCAATATAGCGGCCGACATGTTGATGAGAATTGGGAATGTCCGTTCTCAGACCCGAGGGGTAATGCGGGTGATTGAATGGACCTCAAGCTTTGATCGTATAAGTTCGATCGCTATCTCTTCAGTTTACTTCTTTGTTTTCATCGTGGTGTTGGTGAGAATCGTAGGCAAGCGCGCGACCAGCCAGCTCAACAATTTTGACTGGATCATCAATATCGCAGTGGGCAGTCTCGCAGCAAGCGGCATTCTTCTGGAAGATGTGCGCATTGTTGATGCCGCTACTGCTATCGCTGTGCTGGCCGCATTGCAGATGCTGACGACTTGGGCGGTTCTCAAGTTCGAATTTGCGAGCAAAGCGATCAAAGCCCAGCCGACTTTGCTGACGCACAAGGGCGAGTTTTTGCATCCGGCCATGCGTAGAGCGCGTATTTCTGAAGAAGAAATCTGTAGCACTTTGAGGTCGCATGGAATGCACGATGTGTCCGATGCAAATTGGGTCATTCTGGAAACCAACGGTGAACTCACTGTCATTCCACGCGCGAACGTCCAACTTTCTGAAGTTGGCACAATGGGCTCTGTCGAAAAGCCGAAGGATTTGTAATGCTGACGCAGCTCAATCCAACCATTCCGTTGCACGTGCTCGGCAAAGGCGATGGGTTCGCGATCGCGGTTATAGACTATGGTCAAGAACACAATTTGATATGGGTCACTGCTATAACTTCGACGGGCGAAATATGGTGTGCGCCTAACCCCAAGGTTCGGTTGGACTCGAATTGGACCATGGGCCGGGGCACCGCCGCTGCGATCAGCGAAGAACATACATGAACCTGATAGCGGAATGGGGCGCTCCTCTCGCTACGATGATAGCGGCCTGTATGACTGCAGCGAACCTGGGTTCGCGGATTACCGGATGGGGATTTGTGACCTTCACCATAGGTTCGCTCTTGTGGTGTTTCATCGGCATTTCCACCGGGCAGCAGAACCTGCTGCTGACCAATGGCTTTCTTACAGTCGTGAATGCGATTGGCGTGTGGCGGTGGCTGGGACGGCAAGCGCAGTTTGAGGACGGGGGCCGCAGTGCTGCTGCCCTGAGTTCTGCGCAAAATGTGCCTACACTTTACTCCGGAATGTCGATCGGCGGACGAGAGGTTCACACGAAGGACGGCCAATCGCTGGGCAAGATCGTAGATGCGATGCTGAAGTGCGACGGCAACATGATTGCCTATGTTGTGATAACTGACAATGCTCAGGCTGGTATCGCTGAAACCCTTCGAGCCGTCTCGCCAAATCAGCTTTCCTTTGAAGGAGATTATGTGACCTTCAACGGGTCTGCTAGTGAGTTTACAAAGCATCCGCGACTTGAACGGGATAGCTGGCCCGCAAGCTTACCCTGTATGGCGTGAGCCGAAATCTGCGAGAGGAAAAGTTGGCATGACAGTTGGAAATTGCTTACGGTGTTCAATCTATAATCGCGCTAAATTTTTTTTAATTTTTCGCTAGCTTGATAATATTGAAACGCTCACTCGGTGTTCGGTTTTACTGACCCTCAGCAGTATATAGTTTCGCCCATTCGTCATCTGTCGGAACCGCGATCTGCGGAACTGTCGCGTGTGCCATCTCCCGAAGCCATTGCGAGGTGCCAGCTCGCTTGCGCAACGCACTGTCGCTCTTCTTGCTGATCCAGCCATAAACCGGTTGCTCCCTATAGGCTGGGCGGGCCTCTCCGAATGCCCAGCGCATCATTACATAAGTCGCCGGGTCCCTGCCATCTAGCGAGAGCCGGTCGTTGAGATAACAGGCAGTTGCCCAGGCGATTTGCGGGCTCGCCGTCCATTGCAAGATCTGCTTCGACCAATACATCCGCAAATTGTTGTGCATCCAGCCGGTTGCAAGCCATTGGCGCTGAGCCGCGTTCCAAGTCTCGTCAGGGGTATCACCGTGGATCAGCGCCTCTAGCGGCAATATGTGGCGGGCATCACCTGCATGCTCCTCCATCGTGCGCCGGGCGGCTGTGGGGAGAGAGTTGTAGTATTGCAATTCCGGCTTCTGCGTCATCCGCCAATGGCACCATTCGCGCCAAGTCAGCAGTTCATCGACAAACTTGTAACGAACCGATTTTGTGACGCCGGCGTCATCAAGCGCCCTTATTATTTCAAATGGGCTCGTCATGCCAAAATGAAGATATGGCGATAATTGGCTGCCGGCTCCTTCATCGGCGGGATTGTTACGGGTCCATTTGTAGCGCGCAATAACAGTGCTTGTGAGCTGCGCGATCCTGCCAGCTACAGCATACGTTGACGCGGGATGTTCAACACTGATTGGTAAGCTGTGATCAATGGCGCAAGTTTTGATCAACGTTTCGATCTGCTGATAGCCCATTTGGTCCAGCCGGTCTGGTTCAAATGGGAGCGGACCGACGTATTTCGGAAATTGCGGATCAATCTGCCTGCGGTCGGCAAGACAGTCTGCGCGCAGCGGTCCATGCGCGGCCCGAAATGACTTGGTGGCTGTCAGGCTGCCGGTCAACATGCTGTGCGGGACCATACGCGTCGCATCCACAGCCAGAACGGCGCGATCTGATTTTGCAGCGAAGTTTTTAGCCTGAATATTCGCGACAAAGGTCGGATGTGCGTCAGTGATGACACAGGCTGCTTGATCGGCCAACTAATAGACCAAGCCTTTAATTTGGTGACCGCGGCGCACAACGTTCTGCACACAGGCGATGCCGCGTTTTTCTAGTATGCGTCCCATCTCTCGGCTGGCGCCTAGAATGAAGCCATGCAGCCGTGCGGAAGCGTGGGGATAATCTCCGCGGAGCCCGTGATAAACCAAGGCAGGTATGCCCAGAGTGTTTGCGATTTGAACTCCTGCATCAATCGCTGGATGGTCTTCACCTCGCAGGGTCTGCTGCAACCATACGAGCACATAATCAGCGTGCGGGTTCACAACTTTGTTGTTCAGAACGCTCGTTCGGCCTTTCAGCTCGTCATTGAGCAGGTCGAAGGGTGAGGCCGTCATGCTTTAACTTTCTTCGATGCGAGCTTGCGCCGACTGCGCGGACGACGACGTGATCCGTGACGTAGCAACACATCCGCCGCTTCTGCTTTAGCTTCAGGCGTGCGGCGGATTGCCCAAATGGCGTCGCGTGAAGCTTTTGTCGCTTGCGCATGATCGACCAGCGGCTGGGGATAGCCGGCGACACCTCCATGCTTCCAAGGCTCGTGCAAGGCAGATCCTTCAACGTCCCGAAGCTCAGGAACCCATTTCCTGATAAACCGGCCGTTCGGATCATGATCCAACCCTTGTTTAACCGGCGAATATATACGCAGCGTATTGATGCCGGTCTCACCGCTTTGCATCTGTGACTGCGTCCAGTGGATCCCCGGTTCGTAATCAGTAAACAGTCGTGCCAGAATGTCGCCAGCTTCCTGCCAAGGCATAAACAGATCGTAACAGGCAAAGCTCATCAGCATTGCGCGCATGCGAAAGTTGATCCATCCGGTCGCGATAAGGGAGCGCATGCAGGCGTCCACAAACGGGAAGCCGGTGTTGCCTGTCGCGAAAGCTGTATGCCATTCCGCTGAACTCGCTGGCCGCATTCCTTCATACGCGCGCGCGACAGGACGGAACTCCATTTCTGGCTCAGCTTCCAGCTTCTGCATAAAATGGCAGTGCCAATGTAGCCTGCCGATGAAGGAGGTGAGTGAAGCGCGCCACGCCTTCGCCTCAGCGCTCTGGTCATCCTTCAGATCTTCCTTCCGCTTGACCGTTGCCTGATAACATTCACGCATTGATATTGATCCAGCAACAAGGTGGACGGAAAGGCGCGAACAGCCCTTTGCTCCCAAGCGCGGAGACGACATATCAGTGCGGTAATTACGGCCGCGATGATAAAGAAAGCTTTCCAGCGTTGCACATGCAGCCTCCCGGCCGCCGGGTTGGATGCCTTTGATCCCATCATGTTCGAGATCGACGTCGCCCGCGCCGGGAATATCTGTCTGGAACCCAGTTAAGTTCTTTCCGAACCAACTGATGTTTTGCGGGACTGGGTGGACAGGTTGGGACATAAACGCGTCCCAGTCTTTAGCCCACCGGTCCCGATCGAGTTGCGATCCACGCCAAACACCGTATTGGACTGGCTCGGTAAACGGCACCACATTCTTCTTACACCACTTCCGAACAGCAATGTCGCGCTGGAACGTCCAATCGTTACCCGTCTCTTGGTGCGCCCAAAGGTCAAACGGCCCTGCTTCTGTGAGTATTGCCGCGAATGCTTCGACCACGTCCCCAATCCGCACTGACAGCGATCCGCTCAGCCCGTCGATTTCTTCCTTCAGCGAGGTTGCCGCTTGGCGCACGAGCTCGAACTGGCGCCACGATGTATCCGGTAGATTCCAATAGCCAGGCTCCACGACAAAGATTGGCAGGACGGGTCCGCGCTGCGCAGCTTGCTCCAAACAAGTGTTGTCGTGAACCCGCAGGTCGCGTTTGAACCAGATAACTTGAAGCCTGCCAGACCAATTGTTCTGTGAAACGTCTCTCAGCATGATTTTGTCGCTGATATCATACCAACTTCAATGAATTAGTTCGTGGGCCGTTCCTCAAAGATCGGATCACTTAGCGTGCCGGAACAGTGCATCTTGTTCAAAGGGTTCGCAACCGCCTCCCGGATGATCGCACTTCCCGGTCAAACAGGGTGCAATCATAGTTGGGCAGCTACCAGAACATCTATGCCTGTCTGTCTACAGGACTGGCCTCCAAGACAGGATCGGATGGCCGTTTTTAGTTCGGTGCCTGCTCTTTCTGACGGTCGAGCCATGTCATTGCCGGTGTCGCCAAAATGCCGTGAATAAAAATGGATGCGACGACAATGAATGCCAACGTCTGCCACAAAACCAGTTCGTTCTGGAACTCACCATGATTGAGTGCATAAGCGAGATAATAGACTGAACCCAGCCCGCGTATTCCAAAGAACGCAATGACGGAGCGTTCGGGCCGAGGCGTTTTCGAGCCGATCAGCCCCAGATATCCTACGACAGGCCTGACGAGCAGCAATGCGATCATGGAGTAAGCGACGATTGGCAAAGTGAACCTTTCCACCAGCCCTCCGTTGGCTAACATCCCTCCAAAAAATATCAGCATTGCCATCATCAAAAGCCGCTCTGTCTCGTCCGCAAAGTCATGCAAACGATCATTGAAATCGTGATCCTCGGATGCGCGGCGCAACATCAGTCCAGCAAAGAATACGGCGAGAAAACCATAGCCATGGAGTAACTCCGTAAGGCCGTAGATTAGCAAGGTTGCACCCAAGGCTACGAACCCGTCTCCAGTGCGGGAAATCTGCGTATCGCTGGGTAATCGGTAGACGATTGTGCCCATTAACCAGCCAGACACCAGACCAGCCAAGGCGCCAACGGTGAGCTTGATCAGGACTTTGTCGACGAACCAATCCCCCAGCATGGCAGCGCCGAGGCCAGAAATACTGATCGCTATAGCAAGATGAACAAATGGGAACGCCAGCGCATCATTAAGCCCGGCCTCGCTTGTAAGTGCAAATCGCGTCTCGGAGTCCTGCGATGTATGTGGGTCTTCGATCGATATATCGGCTGCAAGCACAGGATCAGTGGGAGCGAGACAAGCGCCCAGCAGGATCGCTGAGGCTAGGCCTAGCCCCAACATCACGTGTCCGATTGATGCAAGCAACACTATGCACACCGGCATTACGATCAAAAGCAAACGGGCGGTCAGCTTCCAACCTTTGAAAGAGAACAACCGGTCAATTTTCAGACCAGCACCCATAAGGGAAACAATCACTATCAGCTCGGTCGCCTTTTCGATCAAAACCGGCGTTTCGATTGGGTGAGGCGAGTATTTTGAAAGCGGTGTGAAAGTGAAGATCAGCGCGCCAATTAAAATGCAGACCATGGGTAGCGAAAGCGGCGCTTTGCGAATGACCAGCGGCAACCACGCTACGATCAAAATCAGCAGGCCGATCGTAGCGAGAATTGGAATATATCCCACGAGCACATCGGTGGCGATGGCTACTTGTGTGGCGGTGTCAGGAAGCGATGCGGAAGAAACTGATTGGGACGTGATCATAGCCGCTCGATACCTTAAAAATGTTCAAACTGGCAAAAATTGCGGCATCGCCAACCGGGACTTTCGTGGGAACGTCATCAATTGCGAAACTATACCAAGAAAGGTGACTCCACCACCATTTTGCTTCGACTTTTGAAGGCCATACACAACTTTCATGTGAACTTGCCAACGAATGCTCAACCAGCGAAGCGCTCACGAATTTGGTGAGTGATTTAGCACATTCCTTCACTGACAGATGGCCAAAGAAATCCGCTACCAAAGCAGAATTTGCTTGCATGTCGAAGAGCCTATCTCCATCTCCCGACCATCCAGGAGGATGGTATTAAAATGTCAGCAGTGCGGCCGGGCGGCGATAGCGAAAAGATCACGATTAATCTCGGCTACGTCGATCTCGGGTCGATTGATTTGCTGGTGAAAGAAAGCGTCTTTGCGAATAGAACAGACTTCATCCGCACGGCAATTCGTAATGAACTGGCCCGGCATGACGAAATATCGCGGCAAGTCCGCACGCGCGAAATGCCGGTGCTGGGTATCAGCCACCTTGCTCGTGCTGACCTAGAAGCGGCGCGTGATGCGGGCAAAATGCTTAAACTACATGTTCTCGGACTGCTTACCATTGCCAGCGATGTCGAACCTGAACTGGCGCTCGCTACGATCAAATCGCTTTCGGTGCTGGGGGCATTTCATGCTCCGCCTTCTGTCAAATCGGCATTGGCTGATCGAATGGCCTGACGCTGAGGCGCAACATTAGGACTTTTTAAGATGGCCTACCCCCTCAAAGATCGCATGGGCGAAATTCTTGCCTTGACCCGCGCCGGAGAACTTAATGACGCGACGGCGCTCATTCAGCGCTCTCTGGGCTCGGCGAATTTGCGCAGCGAACGATCAAAGTGCGGCCCGGTCCGCCTATCGACATTCGTGCTTTTGGCACTTTGGCTCTCCCTAGCCCAGAGAGCGTCACTTTTGGCAACAGACCCAGAGAGAGGCATGTGGCCGCGTTCAATGGTATGAGCAGGCACAGCTTTCGCTCAGGACCGTCCAAGCTCGATTATTTGCTGTATGATCCGTCGCAGGTAGAGGTGGCGAGACCGCTAATTATCATGCTTCATGGTTGCACTCAGTCCGCGGAGGATTTTGCGCGCGGGACCCGTATGAACGAGCTTGCTGAGGAAGAGGGCTTCGTGGTCGCCTATCCGGAACAGACGCAGGCCGGCAACGCTCAAAAATGCTGGAACTGGTTCCGTCCGGGCGACCAGATGAAGGGTGCTGGCGAACCAGCAATGATCGCAGGTATTACCCGCCAGATCATCGCTGAGCATGCCATCGATCCTGGTCGGGTCTATGTCGCCGGATTGTCAGCCGGCGGTGCGGCAGCGGCAATCATGGCCAGTGTATACCCGGAGATTTACGCAGCGGCGGGCATTCATTCCGGCCTTGCATGCGGTTCAGCCACAGACTTGCCGAGTGCGTTTGTGGCCATGAGCGGAAAAGGCATTCCCTGGACAGACGGAACGGGAGCTTACGTGCCTCTCATCACCTTCCACGGTGACCGCGACAATACAGTCAACCGGGCGAACAGTGAACATATCCATGCAGTCTGGAAATCGGCTCCCGAAATTGTTTCGCTCGAACGAAAGGTGGATGAACGGGGTCAGTCCGGCAGGCCGGCGCTATCGCAAGACAGCTTTGGTTGATCACACGGGCCGCAGCTTTGCCGAACACTGGGAGGTCACAGGTGCTGGTCATGCCTGGGCAGGTGGATCGCCAAATGGTTCCTATACGGACAGCAACGGTCCCGATGCGTCACGCGAGATGTTTCGCTTTCTTCCTCCAGCACCGCTTAGAACAGTGAGCTTGATTGTCTGAGAGCCGCCGAGATACCGCTAGGGATCAAGGCTATGACTAGGAACCCGCCAGCATGGCCAGTAGTGGAGTGAGCACCCGTTGCGATTTTGGTGGTTTTCGAACAATCTCAAGCAGATCATTTGCGGAATGTCGACTTTGCACTTTCAAGGTAGAAGTTCCAATCCGAAGGGGGACTTGCCCGAAATCGCTAATGTTGTCGATCTTCGAACAAATTGAGTTCTAATGAATGCTTGTTTCTAACCGCTGACTAAAATTGGTGCTGCTTAGAAGACAGAGATGGGTGATCGAGCCTTGAAGAAGTTTTTCTCTCTGAAGTGGGTGTGACCGGTTTGCGCCTCAATATGGTCACGGCGGACCATCCAGTAAACGTCTGAAGCGGACATAATTGCCGATAGGTTGCAAAAGCCGGATGTTGATCGTTAACGGAATGGCGGCTCATGCGGCCAGCGAATTCATAAGCGGACTGTCCGCAGTCGGCCCAAGTCGAGCCCTTAAGCTCTGTCTGATCGAATGGCCGATTTCGGGCGGCGAACTCGATGGCGGGAATGTCGGCAACGGGGTCGTTTGCCGACAGTCCGCTTTTATCTGAAAAGCTCGGATAGCTGCCTGTCCGCTTTTGGTGAAATCGACCGACCATCTGAACGGCGCGTATTGGGGTGGTAAGCGGACCGCACTATCGGTCAGAAAGTTTGCCCGTTTCGCGGCTCTGCTTGATGCCATGGTGCCTACGATAAAAATCACCGATCAAAACACCGCTAACAACCCCGATGGCAACAATTGATGAGGCAATTGGTTTTAGATCGCCGTTGAGCAGCCAATTCATTCCGAAGGCGGCTGCAAATGATAGCAAGACGATAAACGCGAATTTCGACAAACTCATCCAAAACGCTCCATGCTTTGATCATATTGTGCCTCGAGAATAATCCGCGGAGGACACTTCCGCAACTAAGTCGCTTGCCGACAGTCTGCTTTTATCTGCCATATGCAAATAGCAGCCTGTCCGATTTCAGGAAGCAACGAGTGGCTCTTGAACATGGACCGTAGATCAACCCTCGAAGAAATCTTCATCGAGCCGCTTCACTTTAACGGTACGGCTAACCCTAACGCCCACCCCGAATTCGATCATGAGTTCGGCAAGTCGTGACCCGTCGATCAAGATCACCCTTTGCTGCAACGCTTCTGCGTATTCGAACGCATGCTGGCTAAAGCTGGACGTTGTCACGAACACACCTTTTTGTGCGCCGAAGCCAACCAGACTCCCGACGAAGCCTTGGATCGCGGGACGGCCAATGCCAGAATTGAGTGCGTAACGTTTCGCCTGAATGTAAATGCGATCTAATCCAAGGCGGTCTTCGTCAATAATTCCATCGATGCCGCCGTCTCCGCTCTTCCCCAAGCGAAGCGCCGCATTCTCGTGCGATCCGCCGTATCCCATTGCAACCAACAGATCGACAATCACCGCTTCGAAAAAGGTGGGTGTTTGCTCGAGTAGACGGTTCAAAAGCTCTGATTTAAGCGCAGCATTGATTGTCGCTTGTGCCGCATCAATCTGCTCCTCGGGCGTAGTAACTGAGGAAGAAACCTGCGGTTGTTTCTCCGTGAGTTCGCTGGACGTCGCTTCTGAGGACTTATCGTAAAAGTCATCGAAACCTGGAAAAGTCTTGAGCAGATCCACATCGATCTGTGCAGGGCCAGTACCGAGAAGCTTGAGGCCAAGATCCGTTGCGATGAATACGCCACGCTTCGGGCTGGAAATCAGGCCAGCCTTACTCATGTAAAACTTGGCCCAGTGTATCCGATTGTGCAGCAATCTTTGCTTGCCGCTTGGAAGCAATTCCTCCCGCTCCAGGCTGGAGAGTTCCGAGTTGATCCGCAATTTGCTCAGCGGCGACGGGGACGCGCGTCTCGCCCTCAGCTG
>CAWADZ010000002.1:0-77583 GCA_963781165.1 uncultured Alphaproteobacteria bacterium | reverse complement strand
AGCGCAAAGGCGACGCCGCTAAGCAGCACAATACCCAGCCGCCAGCCGCGGGCAATTGGCAATACGCGGCCCAGCAGGCGCGATCCGCCATCGACCATCGCGGCAAATACCATCGCCCCGAAAATCACCAGCAGGCTTTGCGAGATATAAACCGCCAGAACCACCAAACCGACAACTGCGACCCAGACAAAGGCGCGCGCGGCCTCATATCGAAGCTCCGGGCTGGAAATGCGGGCCGGGCTGGCGCCTATGTCCTCATTTGCTGGATTCGTTTCAGGAGCACTCATTGCGTTACCTCTCCGCGCAGTTCGGGTCGCAGGCTGGTCCAGCCGCGGCCCTCGCGCAAGGCCCCCCACCAGGTGAGCGGGTTATTGCTTGCGCTACCGTCGAGCGAAAAGGTCAGAAATTCGGCCCTTCCGCCAACATTGGTGAGCGGAACCGGACCCCCTAAGCCGTTACAATCGGCGCAGGTCGGTGAATTGGCTTCGGCACGGCTATCCGATGAATGGTCACGGTTGTCCCCCATCAGGAAGACATGACCTTCAGGCACCAGGACCGGCTCCATATTATCGAGCCGCAGCCCGTCGATATGGTCGATGATGAGGTAGCTTGCGCCGTTGGGCAGCGTTTCACGGTAGGTTGGCGGTTCGAAAACTTGCGTGCCGTCGTCCAGAGTGACCCGGTATTGCTCGAACGCGCTCAGGCATGGGTGTTTCGTGCCAAAACCGCCATCGCACAAATTGTCGTTTTCGGCTGGCAGGCGCACAGGCGGTTCCATTTCCTGCGGCACCGGTTCGCCGTTCAGGATGATCTGGCCGTCAACCATTGCAATGGTATCGCCGGGAAGGGCAACAACGCGCTTGATGTAATCCTCACCCCGGTCGGGCGGTACGGCAATAACGATGTCGCCATATTCGGGTGTGCCGGGAGCGATGCGCCAATCATCGCGCGGAAAAATGTGGAAGCTCGCCGATACCCAGCTCCAGCCGTAGGGATATTTGCTCACGATCAGCCGGTCACCCACCATCATGCTGGGCACCATGCTGGCGCTCGGGATGTAGAATGGTTTCGCGATGAACGTGTGGAACGCCAACACTGCGAGCAGCATCAACGCAAGTCCGCGAAATTCCGCGAACCAATCGGTCTTTTCAGGCTTGGACTTGTCGTCGTCGCTCATGGCACTGGGTCAGGCTTTCGGATGGGCTTCCAAAATCACGAAGGCCTGCGCCCATGGGTGATCGTCGGTGAGAGTTAGATGAACGGTTATACTATGCTCAGGCGGAGTTAGTTCCGCGAGCCGCACGGCAGCCCCGCCGGTAAGCTCCAGCGTAGGAGCGCCTGAGGGCGCATTGACCACGCCAATGTCCTTCATGAAAACGCCGCGTTTGAAGCCTGTGCCGACAGCCTTGGAGAACGCTTCCTTTGCAGCGAACCGTTTAGCGTAGGTGCCTGCCTGCGTATGCGGCCTGCGTGCGGCCTTGGCGTTTTCGATATCGGTGAACACGCGCTGGGCAAACCGGTCACCGAACCGGTCGAGCGAATTCTGGATCCGCTCGATATTGCACAGGTCTGATCCCAGGCCGATGATCATCGCGCCAGATCCATCAGTTCGCGCATCTTCAGCACAGCAGGCTCCAACCCGTCAAAAATCGCCTCGCCAATAAGATAATGCCCGATATTCAGTTCCGCCAGCTGCGGGATTGCGGCGATGGGCTGGACATTATCATAGGTGAGGCCGTGGCCTGCATGCGGCTCGATGCCGTTTTTCGCGGCGAGGGCGGCCATGTCGGACAGGCGCTTTAATTCTCGCGCCACCCGTTCCTGATCGCCCGCCAGCATCGCGTGGGCATATTCGCCGGTGTGAAACTCCACAACCGGAACACCCATTTGTAATGCGCTGTCGAGCTGGCGTTCGCTCGCCTCGATAAACAGCGAAACGCGGATGCCCGCATCCTTCAACCGCGTGACGATGGGTTGCAGGTGATTGTGCTGGCCCGCGGCATCCAGCCCGCCTTCGGTGGTCCGCTCCTCCCGCTTTTCCGGGACGATGCAGGCGGCATGCGGCATGTGGGAAAGCGCGATGGCGAGCATTTCGTCCGTAGCGGCCATTTCCAGGTTGAGCGGCAGGTCGGTCGCTTCCTGAATACGCCGCAGGTCTTCATCGCGGATATGGCGGCGGTCTTCGCGCAGATGGGCGGTGATACCGTCACCGCCGCAAGCAGCCACGATCTGCGCCGCGCGGACGGGATCGGGATGATCGCCGCCGCGCGCATTGCGGATGGTGGCAACGTGATCGATGTTCACGCCCAGCCGGAGAGTGTTGGAGCGTAGCGGTGTGGCCATCTACTTGCGGCTCCCCGGCTTGGTGATGGGAATGGCCGCCAGTGCCTCTGGCACTTCGTCCTCCGCGTAGGTCGGGAAATCGATGGCGATCAGCGGGAAGAACGGAACGCCCAGGTCGGCGCTCCCGCCCGAACGGTCCACCAGAGAAACTTCTGCCAACACTTCGCCTCCTTCGCGGCCAACGGCGGCAATTGCCTCGCGGCTGGAAAGCCCGGTGGTCACCACGTCTTCAACCATCAGCACTTTCGCGCCGGGCTCCAGCGCAAAACCGCGCCGCAGGTGAAACTCGCCATCGGGCCGTTCCAGAAACATGGCATCCAAATTGAGCGCGCGGCCCATCTCATGGCCGATAATGATGCCGCCCATCGCCGGGCTGATCACGGCGTCGAGCGAATCGAGGATATCGCCGGGGATCAATTCCGCCAACGCTTCTGCCAGTTTCGCGGCCCTTTGCGGGTTCATCAAAACGCGGGCGCATTGCAGATAATGGCCGCTGTGACGGCCCGAGCTGAGTTTGAAATGCCCTTCCAAAAGCGCGCCGCAGCCTCTAAATTCGGAAAGCACTTCTTCCTGGGTCATGGGCATTTGGGCTAAGTCTTTCGCGATGTTGGCAGAGAGGAGGACCAAGGGCTGCATAGACCCTGTCGAAAAAAGTCCCTAGATGTGGTTGAGGCATCGAGCAAGCGTGGGTATACGCGCGCAGACTCAGCCACTGGTGGCTGCTGGGCCATTTGCCCGGGTTAAAAAAACGGAAAGCATCCAAGCAATGAATTTCGGCACAATTGCCCGCAACAAAATGCAATTCCTTACCATGCTGGTAGCGGCGTTTATGGTCGCCATCGCGCCTTCCGGCGCGGCCGCGCAGGAATTGGGTGAGAACGCGTCCCGCGTGGAAACCAATGAAGCAGCGCTGCAAGCTGACGCAGCGCCCGGCGCGGACACCAGTGTAACGGCAGACGCCCTGGTTACAGAGGCGGCCGAGTTCGACTATTTCGGTCCTGATATGATCAAGGGTCAACCGGTTTCGGGTGATGAGGATTTCCTGGGCTCGATGCAGTTCCAGCCGCAGTATACCGAAACAGGTAATTACGCACTGTGGATGCACGATGCCATTCTGGTGCCAATCATTTTCGCGATCAGCATCTTTGTGCTTGGTCTTCTGCTGTGGGTTGTCGCCCGGTATCGCCGCGCCGCCAACCAGGTGCCTTCGAAGACGAGTCACAACACGCTCATCGAAATTATCTGGACTGTTGTCCCGGTTTTCATCCTGGTGGTGATTGCGGTGCCATCCATCACCCTGCTGGCTGAACAGTATAAGGCCCCGCCAGAGGACGCGATCACCATCAAGGCCAATGGCTACCAGTGGTATTGGGGTTATGAATACCTCGACAATGGCGGCTTCGAAGTCATTTCAAACATGCTGGACGAAAGCGAAGCGTTGAGCGCGGGTGAGCCGCATCAGCTTGCTGTCGACAACCGCATGGTTGTGCCCGTCGGTGTTCCGATCCGCTTGCAGGTTTTCGGTGCGGACGTGATCCACTCATTCGCCGTGCCTTCGCTGTGGTTCAAAATGGACGCCGTTCCTGGCCGCATCAACGAAAAGGTCCTCCTGATCGAGGAAGAAGGCATCTACTACGGTCAGTGCATGGAACTGTGCGGTGCCCGCCACGGATACATGCCGATCACGGTCGAGGCGCGCAGTCTTGAAGATTACAACCGCTGGGTTTCATTGCAGCCGGGCGGAATGACGCAGGCACAGATCCGTGCAGAGGAAGCCGCCGCTGCCGCTGCTGCTGCTGCACCTCCGCCCGCGGCTGAAGAAGCGGCTGAAGAAGGAGCGGCGGCTGTTGAAGAAGATGCCGCAGTAGAAGGCGCTGAAGGCGCCTGAGCCGACCGAACCGATTTTTTTGAACGACGAATATAGAGAATAAGGTCCACACGATTATGGCCACCACCGCTGAAGGCTTCGACGCCCACCACGAAGATCACGCCGCGCATGATCATGCCGATCACAAGCCCGGCTTTTTCGCTCGTTGGTTCATGTCGACGAACCACAAAGACATCGGCACGCTTTATCTGATCTTTGCAATTATCGCAGGGATCATTGGCGGTGTCATTTCGGGCGCAATGCGTGCCGAACTGGCCGCGCCGGGTCTGCAATATATGGGCATGATTGTTGATATGGTGGGCGGCAACGGCGCCTCATTCGATGAACAGGGCCACATGTGGAATGTTCTGATCACGGCGCACGGCCTGATCATGGTGTTCTTCATGGTCATGCCGGCCATGATCGGCGGCTTCGGTAACTGGTTCGTGCCGCTGATGATCGGTGCGCCGGACATGGCGTTTCCGCGCATGAACAACATCAGTTTCTGGCTGACCGTTGCCGGCTTCTTCTCGCTGTTGTTCTCCCTGTTCGTGCCGGGCGGCGTTGGCCTTGGTGCGGGTACCGGCTGGACGGTCTACGCTCCGCTTTCGACAAGCGGCTCGGTTGGCCCTGCGGTCGATTTCGCAATCTTCTCGCTCCACCTTGCGGGCGCAGGCTCCATTCTTGGTGCGACAAACTTCATCACGACCATTTTCAACATGCGTGCGCCGGGCATGACCTTGCACAAAATGCCGCTGTTCGTGTGGTCGGTGCTGGTTACGGCTTTCCTGCTGCTGCTTGCACTTCCCGTGCTGGCCGCTGCCATCACCATGCTGATTACCGATCGTAACTTCGGCACAACCTTCTTCGATCCAGCAGGTGGCGGTGATCCCGTCCTCTATCAGCATCTGTTCTGGTTCTTCGGTCACCCCGAAGTGTACATCATGATCCTGCCGGGCTTCGGCATGGTCAGCCAGATCGTTGCAACCTTCAGCCGCAAGCCGGTGTTCGGCTATCTCGGCATGGCCTATGCCATGGTCGCGATCGGCGTGGTCGGCTTCATCGTGTGGGCGCACCACATGTATACGGTCGGCCTGGACGTGAACACGAAGATGTATTTCACCGCGGCGACGATGGTGATTGCGGTGCCAACGGGCATCAAGATCTTCAGCTGGATCGCCACCATGTGGGGCGGCTAGTATCGAATTCAAATCACCGATGGTGTGGGCGATGGGCTTCATCTTCCTGTTCACCGTTGGCGGTGTGACCGGTGTTGTGCTGGCCAACGGCGGCATCGACGACAATCTGCACGACAGCTATTACGTGGTCGCTCACTTCCACTACGTTCTGTCGATGGGCGCAGTGTTCTCCATCTTCGCGGGCTTCTATTACTGGTTCCCGAAGATGAGCGGCCGCTGGCACTCCGAATTCCTCAGCCATTTGCACTTCTGGGGCTTCTTCATCGGCGTAAACGTGATCTTCTTCCCGCAGCACTTCCTTGGTCTGCAGGGCATGGCGCGTCGCTATCCCGATTACACTGCGGCGTTCCAGTACTGGAATGAGATCTCCAGCTACGGTTATATTATCATGGCCGGTTCGATGGTGATCTTCTTCGTGAACATCGGTTACGCACTCGTCGCCGGTAAGCGTGCTGCTGGTAACTATTGGGGTGAAGGCGCAACGACGCTGGAATGGAGCCTTTCCAGCCCGCCGCCATTCCACCAGTTCGAAACGCTGCCGGTGATCGAAGACCACCACAGCGCGGACGATCACATCAGCGACCGTCCGGCGACAGCATAAAGGCGAACCCCTCGCCGCAGAAAAAAACGGGAGGGGCGCGCCGGAAACGGAGCGCCCCTTCATTCAGATAACAGGACCATGACCGCTATCCCCGTTACCCAACCACAGGCCCCGCAGGCCCAGACGATGCCAGCCGACTGGCGCGATTTCTTCGCGCTGACGAAGCCGAAGGTCATGCGTCTGGTGGTGTTCACGGCGCTGTGCGGATTGCTGGCAGCTCCCGGTAGCATCCACCCGGTTATCGGCTTCACCGCCATCCTGTGCATCGCGCTTGCCGCTGGCGGCGCTGGCGCGCTCAACATGTGGTGGGAAGCGGATATCGATGCGAAGATGAAGCGTACCGCGGGCCGGCCGCTTCCGCGCGGACGCGATACAGCCGGGCGACGCGAGCGATTTCGGCTTGCTGCTTTCCGGCGCGTCCATCATGATCATGGGCCTTGCCGTCCACTGGCTGGCCGCTAGCGTGCTGGCCTTCAGCATATTCTTCTACGTGGTGATCTACACCATGTGGCTGAAGCCGCGCACACCGCAGAACATCGTTATCGGCGGCGCGGCAGGGGCATTTCCCCCGCTGATCGGCTGGATCTGTGTTACCGGTGAAATCACTCTGATGCCGGTGCTGCTGTTCGCCATCATCTTCATGTGGACCCCGCCGCATTTCTGGGCGCTCGCACTGTGGGTGAAGCCCGATTACGCCGCTGCGAATATTCCGATGATGCCCAATGCTGCCGGCGAAACGTCCACCCGCCGCCAGAGCCTGGTTTATTCAGTCCTGCTTCTCCCGCTAAGCGTAACGCCGTGGATCATTGGCGAGACCGGCGCGATTTACGGTATTTCGGCGCTGGTGCTGTCTTCTATCTTCCTGGCACTCACCGTTCCGGTTGGCTTGCGCACCTCGATTGAGGGCGACGCGATGAAGCCGGAGAAGAAGCTGTTTGCGTTTTCCATCCTTTATCTCTTCGTGCTGTTCGGCGCATTGGTGCTGGACCGCGTGACGGCAAGCGCAGGGGTGTTCGCATGACGCCGCAGGAAGAAGAAGAATTCAAACGCCGCCGCAAGGCGCGCAATGCAGTATTCGGTCTGGTTCTGCTGGGCCTGGTGGTGTTGTTTTACGCAATCACAATCGTCCGCATAGGTGCGCAATGACTACTGCTACTCTCGAAGACCGTAACCGGCGTACGATGCTGCTCGCATTCGGCGCGGCTCTCGCGATGCTCGGCCTCGGGTATGCCGCTGTGCCGCTGTATGACCTCTTCTGCCGCGTGACCGGCTTTGGCGGCACGACGCAGGTCGCGACAGAGGCAGAAGCCAGCGCGGCCGAGCGGATGGCAACCATCGCCGGCGGCAAAAGCTTTTCCATCCGGTTCGACGCGAACACGGCGCGCGATATGCCATGGTACTTCCGCCCGACTCAGGTCACAGACCGCGTTGAAGTCGGGCAGCGCGATATGGCGACATACATCGCGCGCAACAATTCGGACCAGCCGATTACGGGCACGGCCACGTTCAACGTGGAGCCGGAAGCTGCAGGCCGGTATTTCAACAAGATACAGTGCTTCTGCTTCACCGAGCAGACGCTGGAGCCGGGGCAGGAAGTGCGCATGCCGGTGCTGTATTTTGTCGATCCGGCAGTAGCTGGATGACCCGAATATGCAGGATGTGGAGCAGATCACGCTCAGCTACACATTCCACCGCGCGATTGAAAAAGACGAACAGACAGAACAAGGCGGCTAAGGCTCTGGACCCGCGCGAGCGGGGACATTAAGAGCCAAGGCAAGACACAAGCATCAGGACAGACACATGGCCGGCGCCAAGAACCACGATTATCACATTCTCGATCCCGACATCTGGCCAGTGGTAGGCGCGCTTTCCGCGCTGACCTTCACCAGTGGCATGGTCATGCTGATGCACGCAGACTTCTTCGGTGAAGGGTGGCGCATCGTGCTTGGCCTCGGCATCGCCGGCCTTATTGCCACCTTCTTCGGCTGGTTTTCGAAGATTGTGAACGAAGCGCAGCGCGGCGATCACACGCCGGTTGTGCAGCTTCACATGCGTTACGGCATGATCCTGTTCATCGCCTCCGAAGTCATGTTCTTCGTCGGCTGGTTCTGGAGCTGGTTCGACTTCGCACTGTTCCCGTCGCCGATCGAGTATATGGGCGACAACCGCTGGCAGAATATCATCGGTCAGGAAGGCGCAGCGGCGTTGCTCAGCTTCCCGCCGGACGGCATTGACGTGCTCGATCCGTTCAGCCTGCCGCTTCTCAACACGCTGATCCTGCTGTGTTCGGGTACCACCGTTACCTGGGCTCACCACTCACTGATCAATGGCGACCGTGATGGCCTGAAGAAGGGCCTGTGGCTGACAGTTGCGCTTGGCGTGCTGTTCAGCGCCATCCAGGCCTACGAGTACAGCCACGCCGCATTCGGCTTTGGCGGCTCCAACTATTCCAGCGCTTTCTACATGGCGACCGGTTTCCACGGCTTCCACGTTCTGGTCGGCACCATCTTCCTCGCTGTGTGCCTGTTCCGGACGTACAAGGGCCACTTCACCCCGCGTCAGCACTTCGGTTTCGAAGCGGCAGCGTGGTACTGGCACTTCGTTGACGTGGTGTGGCTGTTCCTGTTCATCGCGGTCTATGTGTGGGGCGGCTGGGGCGCCGAAGTTCACTAGGCAATTCGTTGACGGATATTCCGCCAGAAAATTCCAAAGGGCAGCCCCCGATTGGCGAGGCTGCCCTTTTCGGTATGTGCCCGCGATGCGGGGCACGGACCCTGTTCGACGGCTTCATCAGGTTTGCCGATAAATGCCGCGCCTGCGGTCTCGATTACTCCCGGTTCAACGTGGGCGACGGACCTGCCGCATTCCTCACCATGATCGTGGGCGCGGTTGTCGTTGCGCTGGCGCTATGGCTGCAATTGAGTGTGGCGCCGCCGTGGTGGGTGCACGTGCTGCTGTGGCTGCCACTGATTCTGGCGGGCGTTATTGGCGGATTGCGGCTGACCAAGGCGTGGCTGCTGGTGAGCGAATATCGGCGGGGCGCCAAAGAGCATCGCCATGACGGGACTGAGTTATGACGAGCGCTCGCAAGATACCCGTCTTCTCGACCATCGTGGCTGTCGTTGCTGCAGCCGTAATGGTTATGCTCGGCTTCTGGCAGCTTGGCAGGGCGGATGAAAAAGACGCGCTGATCGCTGCAGCACGTTCAGCCGCTGAGCAGTCGGCGCCCATGCGGTGGGAAGATGCCGTGAAGGCAGGAGAAGCAGCGCAATACCGCATGACAACGCTACCGTGTGAACGCGTAATTGAAATGCGCGCAGTGGCTGGCCGGAATGCGTCTGGCCAAAGCGGTTATGCCCATTCTGCCATATGCGAAGTTCCGGAAGCAGGGCGAGCAGAAGCCGCGCTTGGTTGGTCGCGCCAACCCAATGGTTATTCGTGGGACGGCGGAGATGTCACCGGCATGATCACACTTACCGGCCCCGTGGAATTGCGTGTGACCGCTACCGAGCCCCCGTCAGACTTGCAGCCGCTCGCGCAGCCTGACCCCAATGATCTCCCCAACAACCACCTCGCCTACGCAGGCCAATGGTTCTTCTTCGCCATCACGGCACTGGTGATTTACTGGCTCGCCATTCGCAGGCGCTGGCGGGACGAGGGACAAGCCGCGGGTGCAGCGGAGCAACAATAGCTTGCTTGCGGGGCGCGGGCAGGGCGGCTAATCCGCGCGGCCATGAAGTATATCTCCACCAGAGGCCACGCGCAGGCGCTCGATTTCGAAGGCGTCACCCTGGCAGGCCTCGCGCCCGATGGCGGACTGTATGTCCCCGAAAGCTGGCCGCGCTTCTCGGAAGCTGAAATCGCCGAGATGGCGGGGCTTCCCTATGCAGAACTGGCGGTCCGGATCATGACCCCCTTCGTGGAAGGCAGCCTGACGCAGGATGAACTGCGCGATCTGTGCACTCAGGCCTACGGCACGTTCTCGCACGATGCAGTAACGCCGCTGGTCCAGCTGGACGAACAGCAATGGCTGCTGGAACTGTTCCATGGCCCAACGCTGGCCTTCAAGGATGTGGCGCTACAATTGCTTGGCCGCCTGTTCGAGCATTTCCTCAGCCGCAGTGATGATCACCTGACCATTGTCGGCGCGACCAGCGGTGACACCGGCAGCGCCGCGATTGATGCCGTGGCGGGCCGCGAGCGGATCGATATCTTCATGCTCCATCCCGAAGGCCGGGTGAGCGATGTGCAGCGCCGCCAGATGACGACGGTGCTGGCCTCCAACGTGCACAATATCGCCATCGACGGCAGCTTCGATGATGCGCAGGCGATGGTGAAGCGGATGTTTGTGGATGCCGATGTGACGGGCAAATACCGGATCACCGCCGTCAATTCGATCAACTGGGCGCGGCTGATGGCGCAGGTCGTGTATTATTTTGCGGCGGCGCTGCAATTGGGTTCGCCGCAGCGCAAGGTTGCCTTTTCCGTGCCGACCGGCAATTTCGGCGATGTGTTTGCCGGCTATGTCGCAGCGCAGATGGGTTTGCCGATAGAGCGGCTGATCGTCGCCACCAATGTGAACGATATTCTCCACCGCGCGCTTTCCAGCGGAGATTATTCCGCCGGCACGGTCACCCCCACTGCTGCGCCGAGCATGGACATTCAGGTCAGTTCAAATTTTGAACGCCTGCTGTTCTGCGAAGGCGGGCGCGATGGTGCCGTGATGGCGGAGCAGATGCGCGGGTTTGAAACGAGCAAGGCGATGCAATTGACCAACAGCCAGCGTGAAGGGTCTGCGGCGCTGTTCACCAGCGCCCGGGCCATTCCGGAAGAAATGACGCAGGCAATGGCCTACGCAGCCGCACATTACGGCCAGACAATCGACCCGCACACCGCGATCGGCCTGCACGCTGCACGCGCCGCAGGGATAGACCGCGCCGTACCTGTCGTCACGCTCGCCACGGCGCATCCGGCGAAATTCCCCGATGCGGTAGAGGCGGCTACAGGCCAGGCTCCTGAATTGCCCGCCCGCGTCGGTGATCTGTTTCAGCGCGAGGAGCGTTATGAAAAGTTACCCGGCACGTATGATGCGGTGCGCGACTATGTGGCGCGGCACGCCACACAGAGCGCCTGATGGCTGAACTGCGCCAGGATCCTGTCCTGATGGTAGGCGAAGGCTGGGACGGTTATCGCCTGCTCGACAGCGGGCATGGACGCAAGCTGGAGAGCTTTGGAGGGCACGCCTTCATCCGGCCCGAACCGCAGGCCATGTGGGCTCCGCGTCAGGCGGACTGGAAGGCGGAAAGTGAATTTGTCCCCGGCAGTGATGAAGACGGCGGCGGCCGCTGGACCGATGCGCCAAATCTTCCCTCCGATGGCTGGCCGGTCAGCTGGAATGAAGTGACATTCAACGCCCAGCCCACACCGTTCCGGCACCTGGGCTTCTTCCCAGACATGGTCCCGGTGTGGGAGTGGATGCGCGGGCAATTGGCCGGCCGGGAGGATGCCGAAACGCTGAACCTGTTCGGCTATACCGGCGTCGGTTCGCTGGCGCTAAGCCGCCATGGGCGTGTGACGCATGTCGATGCGAGCAAGAAATCCGTGGCGCAGGCGCGCGACAATGCTGCGCTGTCCGGCATGGAGGATGCGCCGATTCGCTGGCTGGTGGATGATGCGGCGAAATTCACCGCGCGCGAAGTTCGCCGCCAGAATCGCTATGACGGGATCATCCTTGATCCGCCCAAATTCGGCCGCGGACCGAAGAATGAAACATGGCGGCTGGAAGAGGGCCTGCCCGATCTTATCAGCGATTGCCGGCAATTGCTGGATAGCAACAGCCGTTTCCTGTTCCTCACCGTTTATGCGGTGCGCATGTCATCGCTCGCCATCGGCGGTCTGCTGGCCGATGTGTTTGCGGACTTGCCAGGCACGATCGAGCACGGCGATCTCGCTGTCCGCGAAAACAGCCCCGAAGGGCGGCTGTTACCGACGGCGATTTTCGCGCGGTGGACTAATTCGTAGGAAACGTCTCGAGGTCAGCCAGAAACACTTCGATCCGCGCCGCGTTGTAGCCCAAATCGCTTCCGCCAACGCGGCTTACGCTGCGCATATCGACGCGGGTCGAGCCGTCGGCGATGGGAGTGACTTCTACCACCACATCATCGAAAAAGCGGATGAAGCCAGCCATGGCTGTCGCTTCCAGACGTCCTGCCTCTGGTGAATAGTCGGCAATGTCCCACCCGCGCTGCTCTGCCAGAGCGTGCGCATCGGCGATCACCAGTTCGGGCGATTTCCCGATAATAACCGGCTCGATATCGGGATAGTTTTCGCGGTGGGCAGACCGCCATGCCTCGATGTCGCCGTCATGCACATCGAGATTATCATCACGCTGGGTGAGCACCTGGAATTCGGGTGGATTGTCCACGTCGGTGGAAATGTCATGCATGAACGGCGCGCTGCGGGCAGGGGCGATGACCTGAGTATAGAACACGCCGAGCATTATGACCGATAGCGCGAGCGCCAACGGGTTGCGCCAGCCTGCGCCGCGCTTGCGCACCAGGCCGATAACGATGCCGACAAGAGCGACCACTGCCAGCGCGCCAAAGGGCCACATGGTCATCATGAAATAGCGAAAACCCGGGAGTTTATCGATAATTCCGTACCGCGCGAGCACCAGCGATCCGAGAGCGACCACCAGCATGATGACTGAACCGCCAAGAGTGAATTGGCCGATCAGGCGGGTGATCCTGGATGCCGACTTGTCCCCGTCGCCTTGCGGATGAGCGGGCTTTATCTCTGGTGTAGTCGTTTCCGGCGTATCGGCCATGATGATGCGCATCCCCTGAATTGTTGTCTTGCCAACGGCATTGGCCCGTCTGTGTTCCCCGTGTCAATGCGGCGACTGTTCTCCTCGGGATCAGCCTTCGCACTTGCCAAGCGCTGCGCACCCTGCAATTCGCGGGCTCACCATGGCAGACAGCCTTTATCTTGAACTCGCCGATTTCGAGCATGACATCCACACCGGGATTTATTCAGAGGAGACCGGCAAGCCGCAGCCTCTGCGCTTTACCGTGCGCGCCAGGTTGAAGGCGAAACCTTTCTACGATGCGGATACGCCGCTGGAAGAAAGCAAGAATTACATGGATCTGAAGTTTGCATGCTCCGAAAGTTTGGGAGACAGGCATTACAAGCTGATCGAAGCTGTGGCGGATCATGTGTGCGAAACGCTGTTCCTGCAGGATGCGCGGATCGAAGAAGTGCAGGTCAAGATCGTCAAACTGGCGCTGAGCGAGGCAGACGAGAAAATCGGCATCACATTGACCCGCGAGCGCAGGTAATGGGCATCCCGCCCAGCGGTATGAATGTGTGGGAAGCGCGCGGCCTTTCCGAAAATCCGCTCGATGCAGCAACCGAATTTGCCCAGCGGCATTTGCCGGTTTTGCGCGAAGGCGGTACGCCGGGCTGCCATATCCTGTTCGATCCGGCGGATCATTCGCATGATGCCTGGCGCAAGGCCATGATTGAAGAGCTGGCACGGGAAGCCGCACCGGGACGGATCAACGCGGTCGTCGGGACGGATGTGCAGGCCATCAGGCAGGTGCTGGATTATCTGGACAATGCGCCTGGCGTTACAGGGCAGATATTTGTCGCTGTCTGATTTGGGGCCCATTGGTAACTGCCGGGCAATCGCATGCGAACATTGAACAAACCGCTCATTCCCGCCATGAGTACTGAATGAGCTGCCCTGCGCCCCTTACCGACAGTTTCAACCGCCGGATTTCCTATTTGCGGCTGTCCGTCACGGATCGTTGTGATTTGCGCTGCGCCTATTGCATGCCGGAAAAGATGACGTTCCTTCCCAAGAAGGAAGTGCTTTCGCTTGAAGAACTTCACCGGTTGGCGCTGGCCTTCATTGCACGCGGTGTGACCAAGATCCGCCTGACCGGCGGCGAACCGCTTGTGCGGCGCGATGTGATGGAGCTGATCCACGCCCTTGGCCGGAAGCTGGGTGACGGGCTGGACGAATTGACGCTGACAACCAATGGCACGCAGCTGGCCGAATTCGCCTGCTCCCTGGTTACCGCTGGTGTGAGGCGCGTGAATGTCAGCCTCGATACGCTGGACGCGGGCCTGTTTGCCGATCTGACCCGCCGCGACCGGCTGGCACAGGTTCTTGAAGGGATCGCTGCGGCAAAGGCTGCGGGGCTGAAGGTCAAGATCAACACGGTCGCACTGAAGGGCCTGAACGAGGCGGAAATCCCGCGGCTGATCCGATGGGCGCACGGCGAAGGCCATGACATGACGCTGATCGAAGTGATGCCGCTGGGTGAGGTGGATGGCGAACGTGTCGACCATTATCTGCCATTGTCTTCCGTGCGCGATCACCTGGAACGCCACTTCACGCTGACGGATATTGCAGACAAGACCGGCGGCCCCGCGCGCTATGTACAGCATCGCCGAAACTGGCGGCAGGTTAGGCTTTATCACCCCGCTCACCAACAATTTCTGCGCCAGTTGCAACCGCATACGCGTGACCGCGACGGGGCAGTTGTATGCCTGCCTCGGAGGGGCGGAGAAGGTCGATCTGCGCAGCGCGCTGCGATCAGACGCGCCGGACGAGCAAATGGGTTCGGCGCTGGACGAAGCAATGCGGATCAAGCCGGAGAGGCATTATTTCGAAATCGGCGCCGGGACGCAGCCCGCGCAGGCTCGCCATATGTCTGTGACCGGCGGATGAGCACTGTGAAGCTCGTATTCCTTGGCAAACTTGCGGACCTTGCGGGCGAGGAAAACCGGACAGTTGCCGCTCCGCTCGACTGGAACGGCCTGCTTTTACAGTTGGGCGAACCACTAGCCGGCGAAATCGCAAGCGACCGCGTGAAGCTGGCTGTCGACGGAATATTGCTGGCGGACAAGACGGCGCTCGAAGCCCCTGCTGGTACAGAGATCGCGCTGCTCCCCCCGGTCAGCGGGGGATAAGGTGGCTATCCTGGTCAAATTGATGGCGGAACCCATCAATCCCGGGGCCTATGTCGGCCCGTTCACGAATGCCCATCCGGGACTGGGCGGCGTCTGCACCTTTGTTGGCGAAGTGCGCGACGGCGGCGGGGCCGAAGCTCTGGAATTGACCCACTACGCGCCAATGACCTTGCCGCACATGGAGCGGCTGGCTGCGGACGCGGCGGGGCGATTCGATCTGATGGGCCTGCTGATGATTCATCGCACCGGAATCATGTATCCCGGAGAGCCTATTGTAACGGTCTCCGCATGCGCGTTGCACCGGCGCGGTGCCATCGATGCGGTGGATTTCTGCATGGACCATCTCAAGGCGAAAAGCTGGTTCTGGAAGCGGGAAAAGCGCAGCGACGGCTGGCACTGGATCGAACCGCGCGAAAGCGATCACACGGATCTTGCCCGCTGGCAGTGAAAAAACCGCAAACTTTGCGCCAGATCAAAGAAGCGCAGTGCGAATCGGTCCATTCCTTCATCAGCAAGAAGGAACACGAACATGGCTGAACAACTTACACGCGAACAGATTGCACGGGCTGCAGATATTTCCATCGCGCCCCCGCCGCTGGTGCGCCGCACCGTGGTGGACCGCACATTCGAAATGCCCAAGGGCCTCTATGCTGCCACCGCCGGGCTTTATCTTGGCTTTATCGCGCTGATGGGCCTCAGCTTTTCGCACCCCGAAATGATTATTCCGGTCGCGATTTTTGTCGTTTTCATCGTCGGCGCTTTTGGTCTGCCCACTGTCTGGACCAGGCTGGCACCCGAAACCCCTTCGAAATCCAAGAGCTGGGCGCGGTTCAAGCAGGAAGGCATCATGACACAATACGGGCGGACATCGGCACGCGATGCCACCGTGCAGATGCTGATCCTGCCGGTTCTGATCTTCATTTGGGGAGTGATCGCGGTCACGATTGCCGCGCTGGTTTGAAACGATCCGTCACCGAGGGGGGACGCAGAGCGCAAACCGCTTCCCAAGGACGCGCGGGGCCGATCAGTCCGGCCTCGCGCGTTCCGTTTTTTCCGTGCTGCCTTAATTGCGAACGGCGGCCAGAAGGCCCGAGATCAGGGCGTTTTCCTGCTCCACCAATTCCGCGATTTCGCTGCGTATATCAGCGACCGGGGCGATGGCTTCGCCAGCGGTAGAAGTCTCTACATAAATCCTGTCGAGATCGGCGAGGGCGATCATGACCTGCCCGCGGCGCGTTTCAAGACCCGCAATCGCCACCTGCGCTGCCGCCCATGCATCGCTGCCGGTGCTGCCTGCACCTGCTGTGCCCGCGCGTCGGCGCGCCGCAGGGGCAGCTGCCAGGAACTCTGCATGAGCTTCGCGGGCAGAGGCGGCAAGCTGGTCTACCTGGTTCAACGTCGAAGCGCTGGGCGGGGCTGGGATGTAGGGCTGCGGCTCTACCACTGCCATCGTGCCTGTCAGACGTTCCGAATCGCGAATGGCCAGCGAAGGATATTCACCAGCAGGCGCAGCGCACGCCGACAGAATCGCGGAGATCAGACCAAGGGCTAGGAAACGTGCTTGCATCATAACTTCATTGCCCTACATCGGGCCATGCATGCAATCCAGCGTGCAAATGGCTGCTTTTCACTCCAGCGGGTGGTTGACAGTCACAGGCGCGCAGCCTAATGGCGGCGTCTTCACGGTGCCCTTTTGGGCGCCCTTTTTGTTGTTGCTCTGAAATTGGCCTGTTTGATGTGGTCGGCTTTGGAAGCGGGAACACCAGATAAACGGAATATAGCACCATGTTCGCAGTAGTGCGCACGGGCGGCAAGCAGTATCGCGTCGCCGAAGGAGACAAGATCGCGGTTGAGAAACTGGCTGGTGAAGCCGGGGATACAATCGTGTTGGGTGATGTACTCTTGGCCGGCGAAGGCGCCGACCTTGCAGACGCATCCAAGATCACGGTTTCGGCCGAAGTGATTGCTCAGGCCAAGAGCGAGAAGGTGACGGTCTTCAAGAAGCGTCGTCGCCATAACTATCGCCGCAAGGCCGGTCACCGCCAGCAGATGACTCTGCTGCGCATTGTGGGCGTTGGTGAAGGCAAGAAGGCTCCGGCCAAGAAAGCTGCTGCCAAGAAGGACACCTCGCAAGAGAAGGCTGCGCCTGAAACGCACAAGGCCGCTCCTGCAAAGGATGCTGCCGGTTCGGCTAAGAAGGCTCCGGCCAAGAAGGCAGCTCCCGAGAAGGAAGCAGCTGACAAGAAGCCAGCCGCAAAGAAGGCCGCACCGAAGAAGGCTGCTGCCACGAAAAAAAGCGCCGACAAGTCGGCCGACAAGGAATAATCCGGGCAACCGGACCTACGGAGTAAAAGACAATGGCACATAAAAAAGCTGGTGGTTCATCGCGTAACGGTCGCGACTCAGCTGGCCGTCGCCTCGGTGTAAAGAAGTTCGGCAGCCAGGAAGTAATTCCGGGCAACATTATCGTGCGTCAGCGCGGCACGAAGTTCTATCCCGGTGTCAATGTTGGCATGGGCAAGGACCACACGCTGTTCGCGCTCGAAGCGGGCCGAGTCCGTTTCCACGATGGCAAGCAGGGCCGTAAATACGTCTCTGTCGATGCCATGGCGATGGCTGCAGAATAAACGGATGATCCGATAAAGGGGCCATCCAACGGGATGGTCCCTCCGGACACGCAAGGTCCGGAAAACTGGAAGGAGATGGGGCCGCCCCGTCTCCTTTTTTGATTCTCCTTTCGCATTTGTGAAACGTCGGTGGTCCACTGGAGGCGGGCACCCGGCACGATGGAGAAGACCCATGTTCATGCGTACCGAACGGCTGTTCCTGCGGCCCGTATTTCCCGAAGACTGGCGCGATATCTATCGCGGTATTGCCGATTACGGTGTGGTCAGCATGCTTGCCCGCGCGCCGTGGCCTTATTCAAAGGACGATGCGCGCACCTTTTGCAGCAGCGCCAATGCGGACGGACGCAAGCGGTTTGCCATCACGCTACCCCAGCAAGCAGGCGCGCCGGTTATCGGCATGATCGGGTTTGAACAGCTGGACGGTGACGGAGAGGAAGTGGGTTACTGGATCGGTAAAAATTGGCAGCGGCGCGGATTCGCTACGGAAGCGGTGCGCGGCGTGGTGCAGATTGCTGAAGCCCTGGGCCTTGCCTCGCTTGAAGCGGGCCATTTCATCGATAATCCCGCCAGCGGCCAGGTTCTGCGTAAGGCAGGATTTGCCGAAACTGGCGAATGCAGTCTTACGACCAGCGTTGGCAGGGGCGGAAAGCAGGTCATGACCCGCAGATTTGTGAAGCACCTTGGCAGCAACGCCGAGGATATGCGCCCTGAAGTTTGCCCTGTCGCTGCCTAATCCGTCAGGCGGCGGCAGGGCTTGACTGGCGCGCTTCAGCGGGCGCGCGGTCGGCGATCTGCTGGCCATCTTCCCACTCGGCAATAAGATGGCTGTCATCCAGATTCCAAGGGTGGAATCCCGGCTTGAAATAGCCAAGCCACGACGGGAGAATCTTGCGCAAAATGCCCGGCTTTCCGGTCAGATAGGCGAGCAAACGCCACCGCGCACGCCAACCAGTAATGCCGTCCTGATGCAGCAGTTCCACAGCATCGGTCGTGCGGTTTTTCAGGAACCGGAATGTCACCAGTGCCATGATGATGGAGCGCACCCGCCAGCGTTTGAAGCTGGACCAGTCACGCGTTGCATGCAGCCACGTGTCATAGGCGACGCCTTTGTGTTCGATTTCCTCAACCGCGTGCCACAGCCACAGCTGCGGATCGCCCATGCCTGCGGTCGCGAGCGAGGCGGGATCGCGCAGGAATTCATGCGCGAACATCGCGGTGAAGTGTTCCAGCGCGCAGGTAATGGCAAGCTGCACGATTGGCGGCGCGGCCAGCGTGTCGCCAACCAGGCTTTTCACCCGCGCATCGATATTGGTGAGGTCATACCCCGCTTCTTCCACCGCGCGGTTGAAGGCGATGTGCTCGCGCGAATGGTTTACTTCCTGCTTGATGAAGTCGCGGATTTCCTGCGCAAGTTGCTCCGGCACGCCGTCACGGTGCGCCTTGACCGCCTCGATAAACATTGCTTCGCCGCGCGGGAAACTGGCGGACAGGGCCGCAAACCATGCAGCAGCAACGGGATCGACGCCGCGATCACGCTTTTCGCCGCGCCCGAAACGCCGATTGCGCACGGTCAGGCCCGGAGCTTTTCTGGGGCCGCTCGTGGAGCTGGCGGAGGTGCTGTCATACGAGCTTGCTTGCCAGTGGGAGTGGGCGGTCATATCGTGGTCCAATCGCATGTGCGTTTCGGTTCAGTCTCAAAAATGCTAAGAACTGACATCAATGTCAATAGGAAACTTACATCAATGTCAGTGAGAAAGCGTTTGAGCCCCGAAGAAAGCCGCGCTGCTGCGCTGGCAGCGGCACGTGAATTGCTGATCGAGGCGGGCCCACAGGCGGTCACATTGAAGGCAGTGGCGGGGCGAATCGGACGCACGCATGCCAATCTGCTGCATCATTTCGGCAGCGCATCGGGCCTGCAAAAGCAATTGGCCGGCCATCTGGCGCAGACCGTATGCGATTCGATTGCCGATGCCGTGCGGGCAAGCCGTGCTGGTGTGGGTAGCCCGCGCGAAGTGGTCGATCTGGCATTCGATGCGTGCAGCAAGGAAGGCGGCGGTCCGCTCGCCAGCTGGATGCTTGCATCAGGCAATGAGGACGCGCTCGATCCGATTATCGAGGCGGTGCACAAGCTCGTCCACGATCTTGCGCCAGAAGAAGTGCATCCGGGCAACGAGCTGGCGATGCACGAAAACACCTTCACGCTGGTGCTACTGGCCCTTGGCGATGCGCTGCTGGGTGAACAATTGGCAGAATCGCTCTCTGTTCGCCGCGCGGTTGCACGCGACAAGGCCGAAGAAATGCTGATTGCCGCGTTCCAGAAGACTTACGGCGAGGTCGCGGGCTAACTCTCTTTGTTAAGCGTCATCCACGCTGGCACATTTTCTGCGGGAATGTCCTCAATGCGCAGGTGATCCACCGCCAGCCCCAGCGCGGGATAATCTGCCTTGCGGCGTTTATCCTGTGATTTCTCCAGCGGCACCACAACCAGGCGGCGGTTGATCTTCTGCCGCCAATTCATGCGCGCAGTGTTCTCCTGACCGATATAGCAGCCCTTGGTAAAACTGACGCCGTTCAGTTCTGCCGCGTTTGTTTCGAGCCACAGAATGTCGCCTTGCTCTGCAAACCCCTCCGCAACGCCGTGCAAAAGGCGGTGCGCAAGATACTGATCGTCCATACTTATCGTGTCTGGTGCGGCGCTACCGACGCGGCGAAAGCCAAGCTGCGGCAGGCGCGGATCGGGGGCAAAGCCATCGGCCGCCTCCGCACTCCACAAAACATTCAAAGCCGGGTCCACGGCAATATCCAGTTTTCGCCGCAGACGGTAAATCGACAGCCGTTTCGCCAAGGCTTCCGCCTGGTCCGCTTCGCAATCGAGCAGCAGATCTTTGCCGTCCTGCCACACGATCATATCGAACATCGTCTTGCCCTGCGCCGTCAGCAATGCCGCATAGGCGGGGAGGGCGCCGGTAACATCATTGGTCAGCAGCCCTTGCAGGAAAGCTGCAGGATCCTCGCTACCGCCTTGTGGGGAAACGCGCACTACGGCGCGGCGGGTCAAATGTCCGGCTGTCATGGGTGACAGATAGGGCAGGGCGCGGCATAGGCAATGGCATGGCTTTCCAATACGATCAGGTTGTTTTTTCCGGGGGCGGTATTCGGTGCTTCTGGCACGGCGGATTTCTGAGCAAGGTCGGCACATACGAAGACCTTCAGCCGAAGCGGATTTCGACCGTTTCAGGCGGCGCGCTGAGTGCAGCCAGCTGGATCGGCGGGCGGGAGACCGATCTGCTGGGCGTTATGCATGAGGCTTTCAGTGTGAACGATTCCAATTTGGCGGCCGGGAAAAGCAACTACACGCCGCACCAGGAGATTTACCGCGACGTGGTCGACGTCACGCTGGACAGCGAGGCCATCGAGCGAATTGCCGCTGGTCCGGTGTATGAAATCGCGCTTTCGGTTCCCCCCAAACATCTGCCGGCGAGTGTTTCAGCTGTGCTCTACGGCGTCTTGTACAAGCTCGATCAGGCCGTCCGCTCCACGCCGCATCTTCGTGTACCTGCGTCAACTGGCCTGCGCGAATTGCGCGTCGATGCGCGGCAAGCCGCGCGGGATGGCAACCTCATCGATCTGATCTGCGCTGCTGCGACCATTCCGCCCGTGTTCGACGTTCCGCACTGGCAAGGACACCGCGTGCTGGACGGCGGAATGCTGGACAAGGCCCCTTTGCCAACGGGCGATGAGGGGTCGACGCTGGTGTTGCTCACATCCCGCTATGACAACTGTCCCGGCATACAGCGCCGCACCTATGTTCAGCCGAGCAGGGAAGTCGCGGCGGACAAGATCGATTTTGCCGACGCCAGCAAGGTCACGCGTACATGGGAGCAGGGAGAGCGCGATGGCGAGGCATGGCTGGCGCGTCAGGACTGCGCCCGATAAAAGCCGCGACATGACCGAATCGATCACCATCCGCCGCCCCGATGACTGGCACGTCCACTTGCGCGACGGCGCCATGCTGGAAGGCGTAGCAAGCTATACCGCGCGGCAATTCGGCCGAGCGATTGTCATGCCAAACCTCACCCCGCCGGTCACGACGATGGCAGCTGGTGAGGCATACCGCGCACGGATTATGGCTGCATTGCCTGCGGGCACGGACTTTACGCCGCTGATGACCCTGTACCTGACCGACAATACCGATCCGGGCGAGGTGCGGCGCGGGTTTGCAGCGGGCGTGTTTACTGCCGCCAAGCTTTATCCCGCAGGCGCGACCACCAATTCCGATAGCGGCGTGACCGACGTCGCCAATATTCGCGGCGTTCTGGAAGTGATGGCAGAGATCGGCATGGTGCTGTGCGTCCACGGCGAAGTGACCTCTGCCGATATCGACATTTTCGACCGCGAAGCTGTGTTCATCGATCAAGTGCTCACCCCGCTAATCGCTGATTTGCCGAGCCTGAAAGTGGTGTTTGAACACATCACTACTGAAGATGCGGTGCGTTTTGTGGAGACGGCTCCTGCCAATGTGGCTGCAACTATCACGCCGCAGCATCTGCATATCAATCGCAACGCCATGCTGGTGGGCGGAATGCGTCCGCATGCCTATTGCCTGCCGGTCGCCAAGCGCGAGAGGCACCGTCTGGCGCTGCGCCGCGCGGCCACATCGGGTTCGCCCAAATTCTTCCTCGGCACAGACAGCGCCCCGCATACCCGCGCCGCCAAGGAAAGTGCATGCGGCTGCGCAGGGATATTCAACGCGCCCTACGCATTGGAAAGTTATCTGGCCGTATTCGAGGCTGAGGGCGCGCTGGATCATTTCGAAGGATTTGCCAGCCTGCATGGGCCAGCGTTCTACGGACTTACCGTGAACGAAGACACGGTCACGCTGGAAAAGCGCGACTGCTCAATTCCCGACACTATCTCTGCGGGTGATGAAGTGCTGGTGCCGTTCCACGCCGGGCAAACGCTCGGCTGGACATTTGCGGGTTAGACTGTCTGCAAGCGGGCGGCGCGGCTCTTGCGCCACAGGTCCCAGCTGAACAGCGCCACAGCCAGCCAGATGGCAGTGAAGCAGGCCAGTTGGGCAGGTTTCAGCTCTTCTCCGAAAACCGTCAGGCCCAGGATAAACATCATCGTCGGCGCGCTGAACTGCAAGAAACCGATCACGGTGTAGGGCAGCGCGCGCGCGGCAACGGCGAACAGGATGAGCGGGACCGCGGTGACCAGTCCGGCGCCTAATATGGCTGCCGTCTCCACCGTTTCGCGGCCGAATGCTGTCCCGCCGCCTGCAAATTCGGTCCATCCCAGATAGGCAATCACAACGGGTAGCAGGATCATCGATTCAATCGTCAGCCCGGTCAGCGCACCGGCATTCACCGTCTTGCGCAGCAGGCCGTACATGCCGAAGCTCAACGCAAGCACCAGGCTGACCCACAGCGTTGTCAGCGCACCAAGGGCAAGCGCGGCGACCCCGACAGCGGCCAGACCGACGGCGAGCCATTGATACAGCGACAAGCGCTCTTTCAGGAAAACGACGCCCATCAGCATCATGACAATCGGCAGGATGTAATACCCAAGGCTGGCGGCATAAACATGCGTGTTCTGGATCGCCCAGATATAACCAAGCCAGTTCACTGCGATCAGCATGGCTGTGCAAACAAGCGTCAGCATGACGCGGCGCTGCCCAAGGCACGCCCGCAGCTCCGCGCCCCGCCCGGTAATGGCGACGAAAGTCAGGCAAATCGGCAGCGTGAACAGGGTTCGCCAGGCCACGAATTCCACTGCCGGAACGTCCTTCACCAGGATCAGGTAAAGCGGCAGCAGGCCCCAGATAAGGTACGCCGTAAATGCGCTGGAGAGGGCCTTGCCTCGGCTGGTTCCAGCCATGGAGGGCGACGCTGTCATGATTTGCCGCCGGTAATCCCGCCGGGTTTCGGCAAGCTGTGAAAGCCGTTGTTATCCATTCAGGCTGGTCCTGCTAAGTGCCTTTGAAAGCACCAAAAAAACAAAGATTATCTAAAGGCTTCCGGGCGACCTTCCCCTGTTGGGTCGCACCGGGCGCGCGGTCCTTCGGGTCGTACTTGTGAGGGCCGCGCCAAGGCGCCAGAGCTTACCGGTTCTGGCGCCTTGTTACTTCCTGGCGTGCCCGGCCTTTTCTTTCGTTTCGCTCAGCTTTCCTTGAAACCAACGCCTACGCTTGCGCGGGGCTGTTCCAATTCGGTGCTGGTCACCGGATAGGCGCAGTAATCCGCTGCGTAGAATGCTGCCGGGCGGTGATTTCCGGAATAGCCGACGCCGCCAAACGGAGCGGCCGACGATGCGCCGTTCGTGGGCCGGTTCCAGTTGACGATACCGGCGCGGATATTGGCCCAGAAGCGGTTGTATTGCTGCGGCGTGCCGCCGATCAGTGATGCCGACAAACCGAACCGCGTGTTGTTCGCCTCTGCAATTGCTTCATCGAAATCATCGACCTTGATGACCTGCAACAACGGCCCGAACAGCTCGACATCAGGGCGTTCGGTCATCGCAGTCGTGTCGATAATCGCAGGCGATACGAACGGCAGATCGTCCTGCAAACGCCGCATATGCTTGATTGCCTTGCCGCCGTTGGAAAGCAGGTAGACGAAACTTTCGGTCAGCTGGTCCGCAGTGGCGTTGTCGATCACAGGGCCCATGAACGGGGCGGGTTCGTCAAACGGTCCACCAACGATAATGCGGTCCGTCAACCGCTTCGTTTCCGCGATAACTTCGTCATACATGCTCGATTTCACGATCAGCCTGCGCGCCGCGGTGCAGCGCTGGCCCGCGGTCGTGAACGCGGATTGGACGATCAAGGCGGCGGCATCGGTGATCTTGGGTGTATCCCAAACGATCAGCGGGTTGTTGCCGCCCATTTCCAGAGCGAGGATCTTGCCCGGATCGGTCGCGAGATTCTTGTTGATCGCGATGCCGACCTGCGCGGAACCTGTAAACAGCACGCCGTTGACATCGTCATGCGCCACCAGCGCCTTGCCTTCGTCCGGCCCGCCGATCAGCAATTGCACCACGTCTTCGGGAATACCGCAGCGGTTGAGCAGTTCGACCAGCTTGGCACCAACGGCCGGGGTCTTTTCGGAAGGCTTCAAGATCACGGCATTGCCCGCAATCAGGGCGGGGATCATGTGGCCATTGGGCAGGTGAGCGGGGAAGTTGTACGGGCCAAGCACAGCCATGACGCCGTGCGGTTTGTGCCTCAGTGCGGCAATGCCCTGCAGCGCGCTGTCGAGCTTTCGCTGTCCCGTGCGTTCTCCGTAAGCATTTACCGAGATTTCGATCTTGGCCATCACCGCTTCGACTTCGGTGCGCGCTTCCCACAATGGCTTACCGGTTTCCCGAGCAATCAGTTCGGAGAATTCATCGTAGTCCTTGCGCACTTCGTTAACAAAGCGGCGCATCAGTTCGATACGGTTCGCCAGCGGCAATGCAGCCCATTTGGGCCATGCGCGGCGGGCAGCGCGCGACAATTTCGTCGACATTGCCATGCGCACCGCGCCACAGCTCTTTGCCGGTGGCGGGTTCGAAAGAGACTATTTCCTGCGTTGAGACCAAGACCTGTTGCTTTCGTTACGACCTGTTTCGGCCTCCCCTAGCGCCACAATGGCGAAGGAGCAAAGCGAACGCTGATATGTAAAATGCGAAACAGCGGGCATTCGCCGCAAGACCGGCTGGTTGTTACCGTTGTTTTCATCAAAATTGCATGTTTTCCAAAGCTATGCATTAACTCGGTCAATCAGGCAGTGGAGCGCAATGCCATCTACCTCATTTTTCGGCCTACTCTCTATCGCTCCGGACTCTGCTTCATGATGCATGGTGACCGCGCGGCGCTGGCGGCTCGCCAAGGGCATCGCCCATCCGGCGGATGTCGGCGATTTTCCGGTTGAGCGGCTCCCAATCATCCCGCTGCGCAATGGCGTCCCACAAGGTTTCCACTTCGTCGATCAGCATGGATACAGGCGAGCCTTCGGACCAGTATTCGTGGTCGCTGCCAAGCGGCTCATAACCTTCCAGTGCCTCCGCCAGAGCGCCTTCCGCACGGCGACCCCCGCGATGGTTGAAGAAAAACGCATCCGGCCCAAGCTTTCCTTCGCGCATGACAAGCTCTGCCGCGCCAACCAGTGGAGCATCTGCATCGTCCCCGCGCTGCTTGACGCCAAGCCGCCAGCAGAAGCGGCGCATCATGGCCTGACCATACAGCGGGCCGAACCGCTCAAGCGCGGCAATCAAGGCGTCGGACTCGGCCAGCGGCCGCAAGGCTATGGCCAGTTGCCCAAGGTTCCAGCGGATCGCTTCGGGCTGGCGGCCAAAAGCATAGAGCCCCGTCTGGTCGAAATAGGCGGCGGTAAATTGCGGTTCCCACTGCGGCAACCAGCGCCATGGGCCGTAATCGAAACTCTCTCCGCTGATGTTGATATTGTCCGTGTTGAGCACGCCGTGCACGAAGCCTGCGACCATGTAACTGGCCGCAAGATCGGCGAGGCGTTCTGCTGCCTGGTGCAGCAATCGAACCGCTGCATTATCGCGCTGCGGGGCATCGGCAGGTGCGTCCGGGCCCGGAAAGGTGGCAAGGCTGTAATCCACCAGTTCTTCCAGCCCCGCGTGTTCTTCCAGTGCCATCAATCGCTGAAAGCTGCCGATGCGGATGTGACCGTGGCTGAGGCGGACCATCACGGCGGAACGGGTGGGACTGGGCTCATCACCGCGCCACAATTCTTCGCCGGTCTCGATCACGGACAGTGTCTTGGAGGTATAGACGCCAAGCGCCTCCAACATCTCGGTCGCAAGAATTTCGCGGACCGCGCCTTTCAGCGTCAGCCTTCCGTCGCCCGCGCGGCTGTACGGCGTGGTGCCGCTGCCCTTTGTGCCGCAATCGAGCAGCCGGTTCGCACCGTCACGCATCTGGGCGAACAGGAATCCGCGTCCGTCGCCGATTTCGGGATTGTAGGTGCGGAATTGATGGCCGTGATAGCGCAGGGCGAGCGGCTGCGGCAGGTTACCGGGCAGCGGTTCGAACTTGCCGAAATGCCGCACCCAGTCTGAGTCGGGCATGTTCGCCAAGCCCTATCGCTTTGTCCCAGCGCGTGTTGCGGAAGCGCAAATCGCGGCGCGAAAACGCCGCAGCCTCCACCGGATCGGCGATAAAACGCGCAATTTCGGCAATTTTCGGGTCCGGGCGATAGTCGGCAGGTTGCGGTTCGGCTCGCATCATTCCAATAGGTGGCGATCTTAATGGCCTGCCGCAAGGCGGGTGTTGCTTCGGGAGCAGATGTGGGCAACGCAGCCACGACAAAGCAAGGCTGGCAGGACGGCACTTGGGAAAGCGCTGACGGGCTGACCCTGCATTACCGCGATTATGCCGGACGCGATGATCGCCCGCCGATCCTGTGCATTCCCGGCCTGACCCGCAATGCCCGCGATTTTGAACCGGTCGCTGATGCCTTCGCCGGTGAATGGCGCGTGATCGTGGCGGAATTGCGCGGGCGCGGGGAAAGCGATTATTCCAAAAATCCGGAAACCTACAAACCTTCGACCTATGTCGAGGACATTGCCGGATTGCTTGAGCATCTCGGGCTGGACAAGGTGATTGCGCTGGGCACTTCGCTAGGCGGCATTGTCTCTATGCTCATGGCGTTTCAGCATCCCGGTCTGTTCGCGGGCGTAATCCTGAACGATATCGGGCCGGATGTGGAAGAGGGCGGCCTGGACCGCATCCGCGATTATGTCGGCCACGGCGGCAGCTATCCTACATGGATGCATGCGGCGCGGTCCTTGCAGGAAAGCAACGACGACGTTTATCCCGGTTACGAGATGCGCGATTGGCTGCGCTTTGCGAAACGACTGATGGTTGTCGGCAACAGCGGGCGGATCAGTTTTGATTACGATATGAAAATCGCCGAGCCTTTTCTGGCGCCGCCTGCTGCTCCGGTGGATATGTGGCCTTTGTTCGAAGCCTTTAAGGGGCGTCCCGTTCTGGCGCTTCGCGGAGAGCTTTCCGATATTCTCTCGCCCGAAACGCTGGCGAAAATGAAGGCCGAAATACCGCAGATGGAAGCGGTCACCGTTCCCGGTGTGGGTCATGCGCCGACGCTGGAAGAACCTGCCGCGCAGGAGGCCATCGCCAGATTTCTCGGTAATATCGCATGAGCGCCAAGGCCAAGACGCCCAAGATACTCCACCTGCATTCCACCTTTGACGCAGGCGGCAAGGAACTTCGCAATGTCCGGTTGATCAATGCCTGGGGCAAGGAAGTGGACCACGCGATCGTATCCGGCGATCTTGATCGGCGCGGGGCGGCGCATATGATCGGGAAGGCGCCGCGCATCAGCTGGCCCAAATTCCCCGCCCTTTCCGGCAATCCTACACCGGGGCGTCTGGCAAAATTGGCCAAAGCGATGGCGGGATATGACCTTGTCTGCACCTACAATTGGGGCGCAATCGACGCAGTAATGGCGCACACGGTCTTTGCCGATGCCTTCAAGCTGCCGCCGCTGGTGCATCACGAGGACGGCTTCAACGAGGATGAAGCGCAGCGCCTCAAAAAGCGCCGCAACTGGTATCGCCGCATCGCTCTTGGGCGCACATCCGCGCTGGTCGTCCCGTCCACAACGCTGGAAGATATCGCGCTGAATGTCTGGGATCAGCCGCGCACCCGCGTCCGCCGTATTCCCAACGGAATAGACACGCGCGCTTTTTCAGCCCCGGCCAAGCGCGACGTTTTGCCCGGCCTGCTGAAACATAAAGGCGAGCTTTGGGTCGGATCGCTGGCGGGCCTGCGCAAGGTCAAACAGCTGGATATGCTGGTCGCTGCCATGGCGCGACTGCCTGCCGAATGGCATCTCGTCATTGCGGGCGAGGGGCCGGAGCGTGACGCGCTGCTGGCGCAGGCAGAAACGCTTGGCCTGGAAGACCGCATTCACTTGCCCGGTTTCGTGAAAGAACCGCAAAAGCTGATTGGCCATTTCGATATTTTCGCCCTGTCCAGCCAGTCCGAACAATTCCCGATCTCGGTCGTAGAGGCGATGGCCGCCGGTCTGCCGGTGGTGGCGCCGCGTGTGGGCGACATCGGTGCCATGGTTGCCAGCGAAAACGGCCCGTCGCTCGTGGATGCGGGGGACGTGGCGGCGCTCGCCGAATCGCTGGTGCAACTCTCCTATGATCCGAAAGAGCGCAAGCGCATCGGGCAGGCGAACAAGCAGAAGGCGCGGGCCGAGTATGACGAACAGCGGATGATAGAACGCTACCGCGCGCTGTACTGGGGATTGATGCAGAAGTACCCCAAGGCCGCTGGTGCTGGGGACATCGGGGCTGGCACGGGTTCGGAAGCCGGAACGCCCCAGCCTTAATCCGCCGTTCACCGCAGCGGGGACACTCTCCGCTCTTCGATTGAAATGCGGCAGGTTCCCGCCTAACAGCGCAGCCTGATTAATCGAAATCTGCATAATCGAAACCTGTAAAAAGCAAGAAACACACCTTGGCCAAACTTCCAACGACCACCACCCCGTCCCCTACGGACAAAGGACAAAAGCGCGCCGACGCGGAGCAGGAAATGCTCATGCGCGAAGTGGACGAGGCCGTCCGCCAGGATGAAGTCGGCAACTTCGCGAAGAAGTACGGCGTGCCGCTTGGCGGTGCACTGGTACTGGCACTGGCGGCGTTTGGCGGCTTTCTGTTCTGGCAAAACCAGTCCGAGGAAAATCTTGAATCGCGTTCGGAAGAGCTGGTTCAGGCGATGGACGAACTGAATGCCAACAATTTGAGCGCTGCTGATAGCGAGCTCGAAGCATTATCCGAAGGTACTGACGGTGTTGCTGCTGCCGCGGCGATGCTGCGCGCAGGGATTGCAATGGAGCAAGACCGTCCCGCAGATGCTGTCGTGCTGTTCGACCGTGTGGCGAACAACACTGAACTGCCATCGGAAATGCGCGATATCGCGGCCATCCGGTCTGTCTCGGCGCAGTATGATACGCTCGATCCGCAGGCCGTGATCGACCGGATCGGCCCGCTGGCGCAAGCAGACAGCGCATATTTCGGCAGCGCAGGCGAACTGGTCGCACATGCCTATCTGGCGCAGAACAAGCCTGACCAGGCTGGCCCGCTGCTGGTTTCAATTTCGCAGGACGAAAATGTGCCACAATCGATTCGCGGACGCACCCGGCAGCTTGCCGGATTGCTCGGCTTCGATGCCATTGAAGATGTTAATGCGGCTTTGGCCGAAATTACCGGCGAAGACCCTGACGCCGCGCCCGATGGCGCTGATGCAGAGCTGGTGGAATGAAGGCGATCGGATACTCCATGAATAATTTTACTGCCCGCAAATCTCCTCGTTTCCTGGTGTCCGCGTTCGCGCTGACAGCTGCCCTGGCGCTGACCGGATGCGAAACGCTTGGCATTGGCGGCGGCGGGGATGATGATCCGGACACGCCGACAGTCGGCAATCGCCAGCCTATCCTCTCGCGCATTGCGACCGAAATCGTTGCCGATCCTGCACTGGCCAATGTGGCGGTGGTTGTTCCTCCGGCGCAGGCCAACCAGAGCTGGCCGCAGGCTGGCGGCAATGCTGCCAAATTATCGGGCCATGTCACGCTGTCGGCGACGCCCACACGCGCATGGACCGCGTCCATTGCCGGTACGACCAACACCCGCCGCCTGGCCGCTGCACCAGTTGTGGCTGACGGGATGCTGTTCGCTGTCGATACAGGCGGCACGGTCCACGCATTCGATGCGCAGACCGGCGCCGTGCGCTGGCGCCACGGAATAGCAGTTGCCAGCGACCTGGAAGATGCAACATTCGGCGGCGGCGCAAGTTATGCAGGTGGCAGGGTCTACGCGACCAACGGCGTGGGCGACGTCGTCGCTCTGGATGCGGCGACCGGCAATGAAATCTGGCGGGTCAAGCCGGGCGGCCCCCTGCGCGGTGCACCGACCGTCGCTTTCAACTCCGTGTTCGTCATGACGCAGGATAACCAGATTTTCTCTCTGGCAACTGATGATGGCGAAATCGTATGGCAGAAAGCTGCCGCCAGCGGCCAGCAGGGCGTGTTTGGCGTTGCTGCACCTTCCGCCGGTCAAGGCACCGTTCTGGCAGGCTTTTCCAGCGGGGAGCTGGTCGCCTACCGGTACGAAAACGGCCGCGAATTGTGGTCCGATGCACTGGCGCGCACATCTATCTCCACATCGGTCGGCACGCTGACCGATGTCGATGCCGATCCGATCATCGACCAAGGCCGCGTTTACGCATTGGGGCAGGGCGGCCGTATGGCCGCGTATGAACTGCTGACCGGGCAACGTATCTGGGAATTGACGCTGGCGGGAATTTCCACGCCGACGATTTCGGGCGAATGGGTTTTCACTCTGACGGATGACGCCCGCATTCTTGCAATTCAGCGCAATACCGGTCGGATTCGCTGGATGACGCAGCTGGACCAATGGCGCGATGCCAAAGACCGGGAAGGCCCGATCTTCTGGACCGGACCCGTGCTTGCGAGCAATCGTCTGTGGATTGCCAGTTCGCGCGGATATGTGAAGTCGGTCGATGTCATGACCGGCGAAGTGGCTGATTTCACGCAGCTTGATGACGGTGTTTCGCTGCCGCCAGTTGTGGCGAACAATACGCTGTATATCCTGGACAATAGCGGACGCATCACCGCCTGGCGTTAATCTGATGCGCACGGGCGGCCTTTTGCCTCCTGCGTTACCCGGCCTTTAACCCTTCTGCGCTACGGCGCGAGGGGTAATGAGCGCAGATACGCAAACCCCGCCGCGGCCCCCTGCCAGCGACGTTTCCCCGTGGGTCGGGCTTGTCGGCCTGATCACGCTGTTGAGCTATATCCTGTTCGCTCGCAGCTTTCCCGACATCGCAGCCGCGATGGGATATCCCGATCAATTCGGGCGTCTCTCGGGCCCTTACTCCGCCATGCTTGCGATGGTTCTGACCGGCGCGGCGATGGCGACCTATTCCGTGCTTGTGGAGAAGGTTCACCGCAACCCGTCGACCGGGATTGACTGGGATACCCGCCGCCCGGTTTCCGAAATTGTCGATATTTCGATCACCAAGCTCGCAGGCCTGTGGGCCACGTGGTTCATCATCGGCGGGCTGTATTGCCTTGGCCGGTGGTATTGGGAGGGGCAATATCTCTTCGCCATGCAAGTGCTCGGCGCGGCGATCATCCCGCTGGTGGTGCTGTCCGTGCCCTATGTGCTGTGGATCGACCGCGTGATGAAAAATCCGCGTGACCACTCCTGGCATTTCGGCGCGATGCTGATCGGACGGGAGGCCTACGATCCGGAGCAGGTCAAGAAGCACTGGCGCAGCTGGATCATCAAGGGCTTCTTCAGCGCCTTCATGATCTCCATCATCCCCATCGGCTTTGCCACCGTGGTGGATACCGATGCGGCGGAAATCCTGGGTGATCCGGTACGGCTTGGCGTGCTCCTGTTTGAACTGCTGTTCGTGATCGATGTGCAGATCGGCACGGTCGGTTATCTGCTCACATTTCGACCGCTGGATGCGCATATACGCAGCGGCAACCCCTTCCTTGCCGGTTGGATCGCGGCGCTGGCCTGCTATCCTCCGCTGGCGTGGGGAGTGCTGGGCAATATCATCAAATATGACGTGAACACGGCGGACTGGGCGTTCTGGTTCGCGGATTATCCGCCGCTGCTGTGGATTTGGGCAGCCTGGCTGGTATTCCTCACCGCGATTTACGCCTGGGCGACCTTCGCGTTCGGCATTCGCTTTTCCAACCTGACCTACCGCGGCGTCATCACCAACGGCCCGTACCGTTACACCCGCCACCCGGCCTATGTGTCCAAGAACCTGTTCTGGTGGAGCAGCACGATGCCCTTCCTTGTAACCAGCGGTTCGAGCGTGGACATGATCCGCAACACGGTTTTCATCGGCGTCGTCAGCGCGATCTATTACTGGCGCGCGCGCACAGAAGAGGCGCATCTGCTGATGGAAGATCCCAAATACCGCGAATATTACGACTGGATGCAGGAAAACGGTGTAATTACCGCGCGGCTGGCAAAGCTGCTGCGCTGGGCCAATCCGCGCAAAGGCGCCGGGGGTCAGGTCCAACCCGCGGAATAGCGCCTAGGCGCCCGCATTTCCCACGATCAGACAGGCCGCTGCCAGCAACGCTCCGGCAAAATGGTTGGATCGGAAACGGGTGAGCGGATTGCCTGCATCACTTGGGTCAAGCGTGATGACTTGCCAGGCCAGGTGCAAAGCTGCCGGGGCCAGCGCCAACAATGCCAGCGGGTCGCCCCGCAGCAACCAGAATGCTATCGTCCACAGGCCGATTGCGAAGGCATAAAACAGCGCGACGCCGCTTTTGACCCGGCCGCCCATGCGCAGCGCAGAGCTTTTGATACCGACCAGCGCATCATCCTCACGGTCCTGGAGGGCGTAGATCGTGTCATAACCGATAGTCCAGCACGCGGCGCCCGCGTAAAGGGCCATCATCACGCCAAGTCCGTCATCGCGCATGGCCGTCCAGCCGACCAGCACGCCCCAGTTAAACACCAGTCCCAGCCAGGCCTGCGGCCACCACGTGATGCGCTTCATGAAAGGGTACGCCGCCACCAGCAGGATACTGCCGAGCGCGACCAGCTGCGCTGTCAGCCGCAGTTGCAGCAGCACGGCCAGACCCACACAGCTGAGCGCCACCAGCCACACCCACGCAGCGCGCACGCTTACCCTGCCGCTGGCGATGGGACGGTTGGCCGTGCGCGCGACACTCTTGTCGAGGTCTGCATCGACAATGTCATTATACACGCAGCCAGCTGAGCGCATCGCAATCGCGCCAACAAGAAACCACGCTGCCAGCGCCCACTGGATGCCAGCCCCGGTCAACCAGAGCCCCCAGGTGCACGGCCAGAACAACAGCCAGAAGCCGATCGGCCGGTCAAACCGCGCGAGCAGTGCATAATCGCGCAAAGGCTGCGGCAGGCGCTCCGCAAGGCTGCGATGCTGCGTATCGGGAGTGACGGTTTCCGCGCTCATGACTTGCCTGTTAGCCGTGCTTGGCCCTAGTGCCTAGTCATGCCCGCAACCCCTTCATGGCCGCCGCGATCCGCACCCCGCCTGTTTGTCGCGCAAACCATTTCGCACGGCAACGCAGTGCGCATTTCCGGCAACCAGGCACATTATCTCTCCCGCGTCATGCGCGTGGGCGAAGGCGATGCGATCATCCTGTGCGATGATGAGACAGGCGAATGGGCGGCCCGCGTGGTGGACGCTGGAAAGCGTGAGATCGTCGTTGATCCCGTTGAAAGGCTGCGGCCACGCGAAGCTGTGCCGGATTTATGGCTGTGCCCTGCATTGCTGAAAAAGGACCGCTTTGACCTTGTGCTCGAAAAAGCGACCGAATTGGGCGTGGCGCGCATCGTCCCCCTGATCACTCGCCGCTGTGTGGCTGATAAGCTCAATGCGGAACGTGCGCGCTCCATCGTGACCGAAGCTGCCGAACAATGCGCCCGCACCGCCTTGCCGCAGATTGACGAGCCGGTGAAGCTGGATGCATTTTTGCGCACATTGCCGGCCGGCCGCACGCTGTTTTTCGCCGACGAATTGCTGAGCGGGGAGGGCGCGATCTGCGCCGCAGATGTCTTTGCCGCCAATCCGCCGCCTGCTGCCATTCTGATCGGCCCGGAAGGCGGGTTCGACGATGCAGAGCGGGATGCCATTCGCGCGCACCCTCAGGCGAAGCCAATTGCGCTGGGACCGCGCATATTGCGGGGAGAAACCGCCGCTATCGCCGCGACTGCTTTGTGGATGGGCGTGATGGGCGATTGGCGGTCAATAGAATAAGCCGCATCGAACCCAAGAATTTTTGCAGGTGGCGCATCCCGGCCGATCCGCTAAGCCCCCGAAAGAAGGAGAGGCAATGACTACGCGACAAAGTTCTGGCGAAGACGGTGTCCGCATCGAAAGCCGCGATCAATTGGTCGAGCCGATGCAGCGCGGCGAAAAGCCCGAAAGCCAGTGGCGCATTGGCACCGAGCATGAAAAACTGGTCTACAAGACCAGCGACCACCATGCACCTTCGTACAGCGAACCGGGCGGTATCCGCGACATATTGATGGCGATGCGTCAGTTCGGCTGGGAACCTGTCGAGGAGGCTGGCCCGGACGGAAAAGTCGACGTGATCGCCATGTCCGGCGACGACGGCACCATCAGCCTTGAACCTGCAGGCCAGTTGGAACTTTCCGGTGCGCCGCTTGAAACCTTGCATCAGACATGCGCGGAAACAGGCCGTCATTTGACGCAGGTGAAAACCGTGGGTCAGGAGCTTGATGTCGGATTTCTGGGCCTTGGCATGTGGCCGGACAAGGCGCGTGCCGATCTGCCGTTGATGCCGAAGCAGCGCTACGCGATCATGAAGCGCCATATGCCCACGGTCGGCGATCTCGGCCTCGACATGATGCTGCGAACCTGTACCATTCAGGTTAACTTGGATTACTCTTCCGAAGCGGATATGGTAAAAAAATTCCGCACCGGTCTTGCGCTTCAGCCGCTTGCCACCGCGCTTTTCGCCAATTCGCCTTTTACAGAGGGCAAGCCCAACGGATTTCTTTCCTACCGCAGCCATATATGGTCGGACACCGATCCGCATCGCACGGGGATGCTGCCTTTCGTGTTCGATGAAGATTTCGGCTATGAACGCTACGTCGATTACATGCTCGATGTGCCGATGTATTTTGTCTACCGCGACGGTATTTACATCGATGCCGCCGGGCAAAGCTTCCGCGACTTTATGAAAGGCGAACTGCCCGCGCTGCCGGGCGAATTGCCGACACCGGCCGACTGGTGGGATCATCTGTCCACGGCCTTCCCCGAAGTGCGGCTGAAGAGCTTCCTCGAAATGCGCGGAGCCGATGGCGGCCCGTGGAACCGCATTTGCGCGCTGCCCGCATTCTGGGTGGGCCTACTGTATGACGATACCGCGCTGAATGCTGCGTGGGACCTGGTCAAAGGGTGGTCGATGGAAGAGCGAGAGACGCTTCGCAATGCCGTGCCTGCTCAGGCCCTTGGCGCGGCGATCCCCGGCGGTGGAACCTTGCGCGATCTCGCCGGCGAAGTGCTCGACATTGCCCATGGCGGCCTAACCGCGCGCGGAAGGCTCAATTCCATGGGCGACAATGAAAGCGGCTTCCTCAATCCGCTCCGCCAGATTGTCGACACGGGCAAAGTCCCCGCCGAGGTGTTGTTGGACAAATATCACGGCGAATGGGGCGGGGACATTACCCGCGTCTATGAAGAAAGCTTCTAGCTTTCATTCGTAGCTGACGACTTCCCATTCGATGCCGTCCCAGTCGAAAAAGTAAAAGCTGCGCGGGCCGGGTTCGTACTTGCCGTGGCTAAACGGCTTCAGCCCATGTGCCACCACAACCACTTCGGCGGCGTCCAGATCATCGACCCGCAGGCCCAGATGGTTGAGCGGCTGCCCCTTGTTGTAATCGCCTGCAACATCCTCGCGTGTGTAAAGCGAAACGTAGCAGTCGTCCGATCCGACGTGCGCGGTTTCGCCGCCAAGGTGGAGCATCCCGCGCCAGCGGATGCGCCAGCCGAGCAGTTCTTGTAGCAGCGCCGCTGCTCGGTCGATTTGCGTGACCGAGAGATTGGCGTGTTCGAGAGTTCCTGAAATCATGGGATCAAGCTCCTGATTATATGTCACTTCTGGCGTGTGCCGGAAGGGCAGCGAATCATCGTGCTTGGCTTTTATGCAACCTCAAGCTAAGTTGAGGTCAAGACTTTGTTGATAAGAATGTAAGTTCAGCAACCAGGACAGACGCCATGACAGCACCGCAATTCGTCACGATCGGACAACTGGCAAAGCGCACCGGGGTCGCTGTATCGGCACTGCGTTTCTACGAGGAAAAAGGCCTGCTCGACCCAATCCGCACTGGCGGCAACCAGCGCCGTTTCCTGCGCGGAGATATCCGCCGGGTCAGTTTCATCCTGATCGCGCAGAAGCTGGGGTTGGGGCTGGCGGAGATCGAGGAGCAGCTTGCCGATCTGCCCCATGGCCGCAATCCCACGGTGACCGACTGGCAGAGGATCAGCCGCGGAATGCGGTCTCAGATCGACGCGAAAATCACACTGCTGAACCGCACGCGCAATCAGCTCGATCAGTGCATCGGGTGCGGGTGCTTGAGTCTGACGAAGTGCCAGCTGTATAACAAGGATGACAAGCTGGGGCTTAAAGGGCCGGGGCCGCGGGCGGTTTTGGATTAGTTTTGATTTCCATTAGCGATCTTATTCGCTGTCTGAGCCGCTTTTAACGCTTCGAAAAAACTGTTTGGCCTACGAAGCTTCATCCAAATAGGTTTCTTGGTTCCGTCAACAAAAACTCGCGCGTTGCCCCGAGAACGAGATTGATAAGTCTCTGCTGCCGAAATGCTATCGATCTTGATCGCGTGCTCAAAACCATAAATTTCGGGCAAGAACAGAAGAGTAAATGGAAATCGCGGAGGGATGACGAGCTCATCTGGCGTCAACCAAACTTGTGAAGCCTTGCTGCTCCACGGTCCCGAAATTCTATCTTCGTAATAGACCACGTTATCGGGAGGTCTTGGCCTGATTGGCTTTCCTTTCGCACGACGATACCAAGCAGATGCCAGAATTACCGAGCCGAGCCATAGTGCTGTCAGGCCAATTTCTGTGAGTGAATCCAACAACGGCCTACTCCGCCGCCAAGGCCTCAGCTTCGCCAAGGTCTACGCTGACCAATCGCGAAATGCCTTTTTCCACCATCGTCACGCCGAACAGGCGGTGCATACGGCTCATGGTGACGGCGTTATGCGTGACGATCAGGTATCGCGTGTTGGTCTCAAGTACCATCGAGTCGAGTAGATCGCAGAAACGTTCGATATTGGCATCATCCAACGGTGCATCGACCTCGTCCAACACGCAAATTGGTGCCGGATTGGTTAGGAATAGCGCAAAAATAAGTGCTGTCGCGGTTAAGGCCTGCTCGCCGCCCGATAACAGGCTCAAGCTCTGCAAGCGCTTCCCCGGTGGCTGCGCGTAAATCTCAAGTCCAGCTTCAAGGGGATCGTCCGAATCGACCAGCGCCAGATGCGCTTGCCCACCTTCGAAAAGGCGCGTGAACAGGCGGCGGAAATGGCCATCCACTTCCTCGAATGCCGCCTTCAGGCGCTCCCGCCCTTCGCGGTTGAGATTGCCGATACTGCCGCGAAGCCGGTTCACCGCCTCGGCAAGTTCCGCCTGCTCCGCCGCGCTGGAGCCGTGCTCGCCTTCGAGCTTTTCCAGTTCATCGGCGGCGACGAGGTTTACAGGGCCAATGCGTTCGCGGCTGGCGACCAGCCGGTCCATCTCGTCACTTTCAAGGCCGGAGTTCTTTATCTCGTCCTCGTCGAACTCAAAGCGGCCGGGCAGCAGCGATGGCGGGCACTGGAATCGCTCACCCGAAATGCGCGCCATTTCCTCGCGCCGCTGTTCCTCGTTCTCCGCCCGTGCGGCCAGTGTGGCGCGCTGTTCGCGGGTGGCGGCAAGCGCCTCGGTCAGATCGCCTAGCGCCGCATCGGCTTCGCGCGCCTGCGCCTCGGTTTTACGCACCGCTACCTCTGCCTTGGCGAGTTCATCGCCGAGCCGTGCGCGCACCGTTTCGCCGCTTTCGATCTCGCGCATCAGGCCTTCCGGCTTGGCTGCAACAACGGCGCGTTCTTCCTCGATTTCGTCGAAGCGGGCGGACATGCCGGCAAGACGGCTGGCGGCATCGCCTGCACGGGCCTGCCAGCCCTTGATATCGGCGCGCTGCGTGGCGACACGTTCCCGCAGCACCGCGAGCGATTGGTCGTGTGCAGCAAGCCCCGCATTGGCTGCTTGCAGGCTTTCCCGCGCAGCCTCGTGCTTGGCGCGCGCTGCATCAAGAGAGGCCCGTCCCGCCTCGGGATCGGGCAATTCAGCCAGCCGCGCCTTTGCCGTGTCGAGATCGGCAGTGGCGGCCTCCTGCTGCCCCGAAAGTTCCGTAGCGGCGGCTTCGATCTGTTCCAGCCGCGAGACCATTTGCGCCACTGCGGCTTCCGCCTGATCGACGGTGCGCAAAGCGGTACGCTCTGCATCCATGGCCTGCGCGGTGGAGCGATCACGTTCGATCAAGGCCTGTTGCAGCGCGGCGTAGTCCTGCTGCGCCTGCTCCACCTCCTCTTCGCGTTCTGCCAGCTTTTCTCGCAGTGGCGGCAAAAGATCGGCAAGCTCCGCGTGGCGGTTTGCCGCCTCCAGCCGCGCGGCTTCTGACCCGCCTTCACCGTGTGCGACAAACCCGTCCCAGCGGCGCAGGGCCCCTTGCCTGGTGACGAGCCAATGGCCTGGCTGGAGATCGCGCCCGTCGTCGCTATCCGCAACATGCACCAGCGCCACGCGCGCCGCGATTTCTTCAGGGCAATCGATGATGTGGCTGGCGATTGAGTCGGCGACTGGGGCGGGCGCTGCGCGTCCGGTCCAGAACCGGCCTTCGCCATCCGGAGCGCCCAGCGGCGTTTTCGCGTCACGCCCAAGCACGGCGGCGAGCGCGCGTTCGTAACCCGGCGCGGCGCGCACCTTGTCTATGGCAAGCGCGCGGCCGGAACGGTTCGACTGCTGTTTCTGCCGCGCAGCCAGATCTCGTTCCAGCGCGGTGAATTCGCGCTCGATACCAGCAAGTTCGGCCTTGGCGGCGGCATAGGCTTCGCGCGTATCGTCGCGCGCCTGAGTTATCGTTTCCTTGCGGGCGCGATCAGCTTCGATTTCGGCTTTGCACAGCGCGACCTTTGCAGTGGCGGCCTCCGCCTGTTCCCGCGCCTCGGCCAGCGCGTCCTTCGGATCGCGCGCTCCGGTCAGGTCTTCGCGCTGCGTAGCAATGCGCTGCGCCTCTCCGGCCAGCCGGGCAAGCCGCGCTTCGGCCTGAGAGATTTCCGACTGCGCGACGCGCCAGTCGGCTTCTACGCCTGCATGGTCCGCTGTCGCCTTGGCCAACGCCAATTCGGCATTGCGGCCTGCGCGCTCGCTGTCTTCCACCTTGGCGAGCAATTCAGGGCGCAACGCCTCGTCCGCTTCGAGCGCGGCTTCACCGCTGCCCAGCGCAGCCTCAAGATCCTTCAGCGCCTTGGCCGCGTCCTGCGTCATGCGATCGGCTTCGAATTTGTCCTCTTCCAGCCGTTCCTTCTGCCGGTCCAGATCGCGGAGGCGCTGCTGCGCTGCTTCCAACTGGCTGGCGAGGGCTGCCATGCGGTGGCCGTGGGCGCTGGTATCATCGCGCCTGTCGGCCAGTTCATCGCGCAATTCCGCCAGTTTCGCGGCCAGCGCGGCTTGTGCTTTCTGTGCGTCCTTCGCGACAGATTGCGCGCCTGCCACCTTGTCATCCGCCGCTTTCGCCTGTGACCGGGCCGCCTCTGCCGCAGCCGCGGCATCGCGCCAGCGGGCGAACAGCAGGCGCGCCTCTGCAATGCGGATTTCATCGGACAGTTTCTTGTACCGCTCCGCCTGCTTGGCCTGGCGGCGCAGCGAATTCATTTGGCTATCGAGACCTGCCATCAGATCTTCGAGCCGTTCGAGGTTCTTCTCTGTAGAGCGCAGCTTTAGTTCCGCGTCCCGGCGCCGCACATGCAGACCGGCAATGCCAGCCGCCTCTTCCAGCATCATACGCCGTTCGGTCGGCTTGGCGGCGATGACCTGCGCGATCTTCCCCTGGCTGACGAGGGCGGGGGAATGCGCCCCGGTGGCGGCATCGGCGAAGATCAGCGATACGTCTTTCGCGCGCACATCGCTGCCGTTCATGCGGTAGGCGCTGCCCGCGCCGCGCTCTATCCGGCGGGTGACGTCCAGGTCTTCGCCGTAATCGGTTTTTGCATGCAGCACGACTTCGGCAAAATCGCGCGGCGGACGGGTGGATGTGCCCGCGAAGATCACATCCTCCATCCCGCCCGATCGCATGGATTTGGGCGAGTTTTCGCCCATTACCCAGCGAATGGCTTCCAGCAGATTGGATTTCCCGCAGCCGTTGGGGCCGACAACGCCGGTAAGACCCGGCTCTATGCGCAGTTCGGACGGCTCTACGAAGCTTTTGAAGCCGCTGAGGCGAAGTTTGCGAAACTCCATGCCGGCCCCGCCTTGTGCCTTACTCTTCGCGCGCGCCGGCGCGTTGGAGAACAGGCTCGACATCATCCCAGTTGATGCCGTCGACCCGCGTACCATTCACGAAGAAAGTTGGCGTTCCGGTAACGTCGAATTCTTCCGTCTGCTGGTCCGAACGTGTTCCGATCGCCTGCACAGAGTCCGCATCGGACAGGCAAGCAGATGCCTGATCGCGGCTGATCCCGCGGGCGGCGAAGAAATCGTAAAAGCCTGCGGCCTCTGCGAGCACCGGATACAATTGTTCAGGCGGAAGGTTCTCCGCCCCCTGAAGAGACTGGCCGGCCTGCTGCATCTGCTGCTGCAATTGCGGCAGGTTGAGCCAGACCTGGTGCGCGAGCGGCTGGAAACTTTCAGGTGCGCCGCAACGCACCAGTCGGGCCAGGGTCAAATCGAACACATTGTGGACCTGGTTGCGAAGCTCGAACGAAACCACGCCGGTGCTGACATATTCTTCTTTCAGCGGATCGGAGCCGTTCTGCGCGAAAGCGGCGCAAGCGGGGCAGGTGAGCGAAGCATATTCAACGACCTTGATCGGTGCATCGGGGTTGCCAAGCACATATCCGTCATATTCGCTTACCTCGACCACATCGGTCCATGCCTGGCCGTCTGGCGCGGGGATGGCTGCAATGGGCTCGCCATCGGCTGCACCGCCCTCGGCATCTCCGCCGCAAGCAGAAAGCGCCAGAGCGAGAGGCGCAGAAAAGATGGCAAGGGCGAGACGGCGCGGAGTGTTCATTACGATATGCTTCCTGTCGAACGGCGGACCCGCAAGCTAGACGTATGCGCGGCAGGCATGAAAGCGCCGGGGGTCCGGAAACGGCGCTTTTGCACAGAGTTTTCACCGAATTCGGGGTATTTTCCCCTTTATTCGGTCGGCATCAAGGCGGCCTCACGGGTCGGAGCCATGATCCGGCCCAGAGTAGGCCAATCGTGAACGCCTTCCAGCAAAGTGCCGTTGAGCACGAAACTGGGTGTCCCGCGCACACTATATTCAGCCGAATTGGCCGCAGACGCTTCTACCAGGGCCATCGCCCGTTCGGCATCGGCGAGACAATTGTCGACATCGCTGTAGCTGTAACCGCGGCTTTCCATGATCTCGTGAAAGTCCAGATCATTGCCTATGGCGCGCATGCGGGAAGAAATGGTGCCGCTGTTCCAGCGGGCTTGCTGCGCCGCCGACATACTCTGGACGCGGGCAAGCCATTGTTCCTGCGTGAAAAGCATCGCGCGGTGATTGTTGAAGAAGTTTTCCGCCGGGCCGCATTCTGTCACCAGCGCGGCTGCCACGTCGACCGGATTGCGGATCAAGTGGCGGATTTCGACATTCGCCAGGCCTTCCAGGACATAGACATATTTCAGCTCCGCTTCGGCTTCCTGTTCGAAATCCGCGCAGTGCGGGCAGGTGTAGCTGACGAATTCGATCAGCTGCATCGGTGCCTCTGGATTGCCGACACGAAAACCCTGTTCGGTCTCGGAAATCTCGGCGTTCCAGTCCTGTGCCAATGCTGGCGACGCAATAGCGGCCAGCGCGGCGCCCATTGCTGGCAAAAGACGCCGCAATAAACGCAATAGTGTCATGTCTTGTCTTCCTCTTTGTTGACCACCGAACGGGCAAGCAATTCGAGGACCGCCCGCAGTTCAGGATCGCCGATATCGCGCAAGCCTTCGCCAAGGTCCATCGGAATGGGTTTTAGCGAGAGCGGAGCGGTCCGTTTCTCTCCAGCAGGTGGCGGCTTAACCGCGCCTTGCCGGATTTTCACTCTGGCCACCGCCTTGTAACCGAAAAACCGGTTCACCCGCTCCATGATTTCAGGGATGACATGCTGGATCAGCGGGGCATGAGCGGGCAGGACAACCAATTGCAGGATGCCATCAGATTTTTCGCCGGGCGGAAAACGGATGCTTTCCGGCGCGCAAACCTTGGCGTGGTTCGGGCCGACAATTTCCGGCCAGCGGGTGACAACGGAGCTTTGCACGAAACCGAAACGGCGAAAGGCCGCGCGCCCGATTTGCGGGACCAGTTCGGACACCGGCTTTGCCGGGCCGCCGCGCGGGCGCTCATACGGTTTTACCGTCCTGCGCGGAATTTTTGCCGCAGGTTTCGGGCTCTTCCCCGATTTCGGTTTATCATCGCGTTCCATGGAAGGACGCTCCATGCCATAGGCGCGGCGTGACCGCTACTGTCTCTTCGATGCTGCTGAACTGGTATGATGCCCATGCCCGTGATTTGCCGTGGCGCATGAGGCCGGGCGAAGCGCTGCCCGATCCATACCGTGTATGGCTGTCAGAGGTGATGCTGCAGCAAACGACAGTTGCGGCTGTGAAACCTTACTTCGCTGCATTTACGCAAAAGTGGCCCACGGTAGAGGCGCTTGCCGCCGCGCCGGAGGAAGAGGTCATGGCCGCCTGGGCAGGGCTGGGATATTACTCGCGCGCCCGCAATCTGGTGAAGGCCGCTGCCAGAATTGCCGAATTGGGGGCGTTTCCCAAGACGGAGACCGAACTGAAGAAACTGCCCGGCCTTGGCGATTACACCGCCGCCGCTGTTGCCGCGATTGCATTCGGGCAGCGCGCCGTGGTGGTCGATGCCAATGTCGAGCGAGTCGTGGCGAGGCTGTTCGCTATCGAAGAGCCATTGCCAGGGGCGCGCAAGACCATCCGCGCCAAGGCCGATACGATCACGCCGGACGATCGTGCAGGCGATTTTGCGCAGGCTCTGATGGATTTGGGATCGGGTATATGCACGTCCCGTGACGCGAAATGCCTGCTTTGCCCGTTGCAATCCGTTTGCGAAGGGCGCGCGAGCAGCGATCCGCTGCGACTGCCGGTGAAAGCACCGAAAAAGGCCAAGCCAAGCCGCACTGGTACGGCTTTCTGGATAGAGCGCGACGATGCCGTGTGGCTGGTCAAGAGGCAGGGGAAGGGAATGCTGGGCGGAATGCGCAGCCTGCCCGATGACGGCTGGTCTGCGCGCAGTGACGGCAATGAGGAAGCGCCGGTGTCAGGCGCGTGGAAAGCGGCCGGCGTGGTGCGCCATTCCTTCACTCATTTCGATCTTGAACTGGGCGTAGCGGTTTTTGCAGGAGACAATTCCGACCCCGACGGGGACGGCAAGTGGTGGCCGCTGGCCGCGATAGATGATGCCGGATTGCCGACGCTGTTCGCCAAGGCAGCGCGGCTCGTGCTGGCCTCTCGCGATTGAGCCTCTACTGGCTAGAAAATACCGCCGCCCAGCATCAGGCGGACCACAGCAATCGCGAAGATGACCAGGCAGAAATTGCGGCCTCCATTGCTGCTGGACAGCTGACCGATCACCAGACCGGTCACGATGAAGGGCAGGGCAATCCAGTTGGCGATGCCAAGAAACGGGATTTGCGCGGGGATTACGATGACCAGCGACAGCAGGCCGATGAGGATCGAGATTACGTTCAGCATGCGTTATAGATGGGTAACACAGTGGCTTTGTGCAAGCTTGCCGCGCTGAAATTCCCGGCTTAATCATCGTGACGAACCGCCAATTTGAAAGAACGCCTCCATGCACCAGAATGTCTTTTACGCCGAATTCTCCCGCCGCGCCGCGCTGCGTTCAGGGGCAATGCTGGGCGCAGGCGCAGCGTTTGCGGGTCTGCCGTTCGCTCCGGCAGCATTCGCGCAGGAAGATGCAGCCAGCCGGTGGCCGGCGGTGTCCCGCTTCATCCGATCATATGTCGATGACCGGCGCGTGGCAGGGATGGTAGCGGGAATGGGTTTCGGCCAGACTGCGCCCGATTTTGTCTCCGCCGGATCGCGGACATTCGACGGGTCCGGCGCCGTCGGGCCGGATACGCTGTTCCGCATTTATTCGATGACGAAACCCATTACCGGCATGGCGGTCATGATGTGCATTGATGACGGGCTGATCGGCCTTGACCAGCCATTGCATGAAATATTGCCCGCTTTCCGCAACATGCGCGTGCAAAGGCAGTATGACGGCGCGATCACGGCAGACAATCTGGAGCCGGCGGAGCGGGTGATCACGATCCGCCACTTGCTCACTCACACAGCCGGTTTTGGCTACACCATCATCCAGAACGGTCCTTTGAAGGCGGCCTATTCACGCGCCGGCCTTGTGCCGTTCTCCGCAAGCCGGATGGCGATCGCGCAGGATTTGCTCGGCGGCACACCCGCACCCAGCCTTTCTGCCTTTGCAGATAGGCTCGCCGAAATGCCGCTTGTCCATCAGCCGGGCACGCGGTGGAGCTATTCCGTGGCGACCGATTTGCTGGGGCGCGTTATCGAAGTTGCGACGGGGCAGGATTTCGATGACTTCCTGCAGCAGCGCATCCTTGGTCCCGTCGGCATGGACAGCACCAGCTTTCGCGTTGCGCGGCAGGACGCATCGCGCCTCTCGGCCAACTATTTCCTGATGGGCGGGCTTCCCGTCCCGCTCGATCTGCCGGGCAGTTCCATCTTCCTTGACGAACCGGCGTTTCCGTTCGGCGGGGCAGGGCTCGTATCGAGCGCACGCGATTATGACCGGTTCCTGCGCATGCTGGCGGGATATGGAGAGATCGACGGCGTGCGCGTGATGAGCGAGGCAGCTGTGCGTCTTGGCACTTCTAACCTGTTCCCCGAAACGCTAGCCGCCAATGGAGGCTTCGCCGCCAACGGCATGACCTTTGGTTTTGGCGCGGCAGGGCTGTCGGGGCAAGGCGCTGCGGAGGGGCTGTACGGCTGGTTCGGCGCAGCGGGCACTGTTGGGCTGATCAACATGCAGGCCGGGCTGCGGCATACTTTGATGACGCAGTATATGCCTGCCGAAAACTACGACATACAGGCGCGCTTCCCGATTGCTGTGGCGCAGGATGCCATGCGTATGATGCCATCCTGATGGCTGCACCCCGTCCCGCGATAACTGGTCACGGCCTGGACCGTGACGACCATACCCGCGCCGATCCGGTAAAGCTTGAAGCGATGCTCGCACGGCCCGATGCGCAGGTTTTGGCGATGGACGGACTGATGCCGCAGATGGACGGCGATGCTCTGGTGTGGACTGCGGCTGGCCGCGTGCCGGAAGACGCCGAACTGGTGTATCTGGGCCTGAAAGATCAAATCCCCCTGTTCGCTCCCGTGGCGGAGAAGGGCGATACACGGCCAGCTTACGAACAGCGCGGCAATCGCGCGCTCTTGATGCAACTGGCCCCGCGCGAACTGGCGATTTATGCCGGGGCGCGAAGCCTGGTGGACTGGCACGCGCGGCACCGGTTCTGCGCCAATTGCGGCAAGCCCACCTCGCTTTCGAAGGGCGGCTGGCAGCGCAATTGCGCGCCGAAGGATGCTGGCGGCTGCGGCGCTCCGCATTTCCCGCGCACCGATCCCGTGGCGATCATGCTGGTCGAACATGAGGGCGACCTGCTGCTGGGCCGCGGGCCGCGCTTTCCCGCAGCGATCCTATTCCGCGCTCGCAGGCTTTGTCGAACCTGGCGAAAGCATTGAAGAAGCAGTCTCTCGCGAAGTGCTGGAGGAAGCGGGCGTTTCAGTGGACGGCGTAACCTACGTTGCGAGCCAGCCGTGGCCGTTCCCGTCACAATTGATGATCGGCTGCCACGGATATGCCGCAGGGCGCGATATCACCATCGATGAAACCGAGCTGGAGGATGTGCGCTGGTTCACCCGCGCCGAAGTGGCCGATGCGATTGCCGGCGGTAAAAAGGCGAAAAGCTTCCTCGCGCCGCCGCCGGAGGCCATTGCTCGCACATTGCTCGAATGGTGGCTGGAGCGGGGCGACTGATCGCGTTAGACAAGGGCGGGATCGACATTTTTAACCCGTTATTGGCAAAGGGCCATTTGGTGAAAGGACGATTCATTTCTGCCACATTGGTCTGCGCATCTTTGGCCGCGACGGGCTCTCCGGCCATGGCCCAGCGGGTCAATCTGGAGCGGGTCACGCTGGAGGCTAACGCAGGCGAGCCGGTTGAGCTGTTGATCAGCGATCAGCCTGTGCGGATGTTGATCGCGCCCGATGCAGTCTCCGCAGCAGCCATCAATGGCGATATGGCGCAAGCGCTTGAGCTTGAGCCGAGCATGATCGGCTTTATCTTTGTGATCGGCTCAACGGAACTGCCATTCAGTACCGATACGGTGCGCTATCACATGCAGGGCGGCACGTTCCGCCGCCGCACAGCATTTAGCGACGCGCAAATTGTTGACCGAGCAGACGGCGTCGTCGGCCCAGGCAACTTCCCGCAGGAGCGGGTTGTTCTGAACATGCGGGAAACCGCACCGAGCGATCGGCCGATCACTTTTCCGCTGGAACGCATGGGCCGCAGCCTCACCGGCACAATCCTGGAAGTGGGCGGCGTGCCCATCCATGTCGCTTTCAGCTTCGACCGCGCAGAAACCTTGGTAACAGCCACGGGCGGGCGCATCATCGCCGATGATCGCGGCGGTTATTTCAGCGGGGAGGCACGCGAAATACCCATCCTTTACCGCGTCAGCCGCCCGGTCCGCTCGCTTACTTTGCGCGAACCATTGATGCTGGGAGAGCTGGAACTGCGCAATATCGCGGTGCGTGTCAGCGACCACGGCAATTCAGACCGCATCGACGATGGCCCTCCTGCCGAAGGCGATCCAGACGAGATTGTGGTGACCGCCAACACTGAAGATATGCCCCGCCAGCGCATGTATGTTGGCATGGACACGATCGGCCACTGCGCCAGCATCACATATGATTTCGATGCCGAGACATTGACCCTGATGTGTCCGCCGCAGCCGCCAGAAATTGAGGCCGCATCTGCGCCGCCAGTGCCGGATTCAGATCAACCCGAGGCGTGAAAGTTTGCCCGCCAGTTTGCCGGGAATGATATCACCGATCTCCTCGCCGTCCTCCAGATCGCGTGGCGGCTCTACTTTTAGATAACGCCAGCCCTGGTGGGCGCGCTTGGGCTTTGGCATCACGCGGATCAGGCGTGGCTCGAGCTCTATCAACCATCGGCCCGTGTCGGTTTGCGAAAAGCCGGTGATTGTGGAGCGCGCGACCAAATTATGTTCGTGAATCCAGTACAGGGATCCGCCGATGCATTCCTCCCAGCGCGTCGGGCGATACCGCGTCGTGAGATGCGGGCTGCGGCGACCGGCATACCAGCTTTCGATATCGGCAAAGTTTGTCGCGCCAAAGGCGATCTTGGTCAGGTTGAGAGGCATTGGTCCTATCTAGGCGTCCTGCGCTCCCGCTCAAGCTCGGCTAAAGATCGTGCTTCTTGCAGAACGCTTGCATCTGTTTGTCGATTTCGTCGGCAAGATCTTCATCGGAAACGAAAAACGCGATATCGGGGGCGTCGATATCATCCATGAATACAACGAAGGTCATGCTGACTTCGTCACCGCGGAAATCGACATCGAAGGTTCGCTGCCGCTCGTCTTCGACTTCCGTATTTTCGGTAAATTCGACGAGGTCATCGACTTCGAGGCCGAGTTCCAGTGCATCCTCTATCTGGTCGAGGAAATCGCGAACCAGCTCCAGATCAAAATTCATCGAAGATTCGAACTTGTTTGTCACTTTAATGCTCCTGCTGGACCACATTGAAAATCACATACTGACAAGGCCGCTCGCGACTGCAAGGCCAAGAAACGCGAAGAAACCCATCGAGTCTGTAATCATCGTTACAAATACGCTGCTGGCAACGGCTGGGTCCTGATCCATGCGTTCGAACGCCACGGGCACAAGGACCCCGGCAAGGCCGGATATGATGATATTGACCACCATCGCCGCTGCGATGACAGCGCCGAGCTGCGGTGTGAAAAGCACCGCTGTGGCGATCCCGATCAGTATGGCGACGGTGACGCCGTTCATGATCGCCACTTTCAATTCACGCAGCAGGATGCGCTTCGTGTTGGACCGCGTCAGCTGGTTCATCGCGATGGCGCGGATCGTGACCGCCATCGTCTGCGTACCGGCATTGCCGCCGATACTGGCGACAATCGGCATCAGCACCGCGAGCGCCACGAGCTTCTCGATTGCCCCTCCGAAAAACGCGATTATTGCGCTGGCAACTACGGCAGTGCCAAGATTGGCGATCAGCCAGCGCACCCGCGCCGAATAGGCATCGCGCAGCGGTTCATTGATGTCGCCTTCGCCCGCGCCGCTCATCAGCAGGGCATCTTCGCCCGCCTCTTCGGAAATGATGTGGACCATGTCATCCACGGTAATCTGGCCGACCAGCCGTCCGCTTTCATCCACCACAGCCGCCGAAATCAGCGCGTATTTCTGGAACCGCAGCGCGACCTCTTCCTGGTCCATATCCACCGGGATCAGCGTCTGGTCGCGTTTCATCACGTCGGTCAGCGCAATGTCGCGCGGGGTGCGCAGGATCCAGCTGAGCTGACACGAACCGACCGGGTGGTAGCGGTGATCGACGACGAAGATTTCCCAGAAATCTGTGATCAGATGATCTTCGCGGCGCAGGTAATCGATCAGGTCGCCCACGGTCATGCTTTCGGGCACCGCGACCAATTCCCGCTGCATCAACCGGCCAGCGGATTCTTCCGGATACGCTAGCGCGTTTTCAATCGCGGCGCGGTCTTCCGGTTCCACTTCTGCCAGAATGGCGCGTTGATCGACTAGATCGAGATCCTCGATCAGCTGGACCGCGTCATCCGTTTCCAACTGCTCGACGATATTGGCAACTGCCTCGGGCGGCAGCGATTCGAGCATGTCTTCGCGTACGTAATCATTCAGCTCGGCGATCACTTCGCCGCTCATCAGATCGGTTATGGCGGCGGCCAGCATGCTGCGATCATCGCGTTCGAACAATTCGAACAGATCGGCGATGTCGGCGGGATGCAGCGGCTCTACCAGATCGTAGGTGCTGTCTTCGTTGTCATCGCGCAGCGATTCGCGCACTTGCCTGATAAATTCGGGCTTCAGCCGGTTCTCTTCGTCAAACTGCTCCCCTTCGCCCTGTACGGGCGTCTCGATATTGCGTTCGTCGAGATCGGTTTCAGTCATGGGGGCGGTCTATTGCGGTATTCCGTAAAAGCAAGCGCCTGCTGCGAGTTAACCTGCGGGCCTTGGCCTAAGGTACCCGTGACATTCTTGGATGCATCCCTATATCCGCGGCCACAGCCAAAATGGAGAATGATACATGGCCGACGAAAAATTGACCTTCACCCTCGATTGCGGAGACGGGAAGGGCGGCGACGTGGTGATCAAGCTGCGTTCCGATCTCGCGCCAAAGCATGTGGAGCGTATTACCGAGCTGGCGAAGGACGGTTTCTACGACGGCGTTGTTTTTCACCGTGTGATTCCGGGTTTCATGGCGCAGGGCGGCGATCCGACCGGCACCGGGATGAGCGGTTCGGACAAGCCCAACCTCGGCCAGGAATTCAGCGACGCACCGCACAGCCGCGGCGTATGTTCCATGGCCCGCACGCAGGACCCGAACAGCGCGAACAGCCAGTTCTTCATCTGCCTGGATGATGCCCGCTTCCTTGACCGTCAGTACACGGTGTGGGGCGAAGTCGAGAGCGGCATGGACCATGTCGATGCTCTGCCCAAGGGTGAGCCACCCGCAAGCCCGGGCAAGATCGTGAAAGCGACCGTTTCCTGAATACGTGAAGGGCGGGGCGTTACAGCCCCGCCTTTACCAGCCAATCGTGGAAGATGCGCACCGGTCGCGCTTCCAGATCGGCGTGGCGGCAAATGAACCAATAGGAATACGGGCTTGCCACCTGTTTGTTGAACAGGCGAGCGAGCCGGGGATCATTGTTCCGCGCCAGATGATCGTCATGCATGATGGCAATGCCCATGCGCTGCGCCGCGGCTTCCAGAATGAGCTGTCCCGAATCGTAGTGATCAATCGCTGCGGGCTTCAGCATTTGCAGGCCCATGGCAGCCTTCCACGCCTCGAAACTGAGCGGCATGTCGGTGTGGACCAGAAATGTCTGCTTTTCCAGCATCGCTGCATCCGGCTCACCGCCCATTTCACTGACCAGAGCGGTGTTGCCGATGGCATGGATCGTGTTCTGATCGAGCTGGATTCCGTAAAGTCCTTCCGCCGGACTCGTCGTAAGCGTGATAGCTGCATCCAGCGTGTCACCTACACGGTCTGTAAGGTGAGAACCGGTGTCGATATCCAGATGCAGGCGCGGATGGCTTTCGCGCAGCTCGCCCAGCCTGGGGAACAGACGCTGCGTACCGAACAACGGCATTACGCCAAGGCGCAGGCGCATAAGCTGCAGATTTTCGCTTTGCGATTCAACCGAAGCAGCCAGCGCCTCCAGATGCGGGGCAACCGCTTCGTAAAACAGGCGCCCCTCGTCCGTCAGTCGCATGCTCTGGCCGGAGCGAGAGAATAGCTTGCGGCCCGTAAAACTTTCCAGATTGCTGATCCGGCGGGACAGTGCGGACGGGCTTAGTCCCAGTTCAGTCGCCGCAGAACGCGCCGAGCCAAGCCTGACAACCCGGATGAACGCTTCCAGAGCGCGGAGAGGAGGCAGACGTCGCACCGCTCACTTGTCGCCAAGCACCGGCCTTCTGTCGAGAGGCAATCGTCGATAGGAGCTACTTTTTTGCTGCAACGCACCAAATGCACCGCCGCTCGGGCAAGGAACTCCTAAGCGTCGTCGCCCTCGCCAGAGCGATCTTCGACAGGACGATGGAGGCGCAGGCGCGTCACATGCGTTTCATCGCCTGCTGTAACTTCGATTGTCCAGCCGCTCGGGTGATCGAGCACTGCGCCGGGCTGCGGCACGCCTTCGGCCAGCACAAAGGCCAGGCCGCCAAGCGTGTCGACGGCTTCCTCTATCTCGGCCAGCTGTGGATCGCCGACCTTTTCGGCCACGTCATCAAGCTCTGCCCGCGCATCGGCGTCCCAGATACCGTCCGATATTTCGACCAATTGTTCGATCGGGGCATCATCGTGCTCGTCTTCGATCTCGCCGACAATTTCCTCCACCAGATCCTCGATCGTGATGATCCCGTCGGTGCCCGAAAATTCATCGACCACGATGGCAAGGTGGGTGCGGCGCTGGCGCATGTCGGCCAGCACATCCAGTGCCCCGCGCGCCTGCGGCACGTACAGCGGCTGGCGCATCAAATGGGACCAGTCTTCCGGCGGTTCTTTTCCGCTGACGATGAAAGCGAACACATCCTTGATGTGCATCATGCCGATCACATCATCCAGCTGATCGCGATAGACAGGCATGCGCGAGATACCGTGTTCGGCAAATGTGGCGACCATTTCGTCCCATGAAACATTGACGTCGACCGCAATGATCTCGCTGCGCGGGATTGCCACGTCATCGGCGTCATGTTCGCTGAAATGCAGCACCTTGCGAAGCATGGTAAGCTCTACGGGAGAAAGATCGCCTTTGCCCGGCAGATCACCGCCGTTGCGGGATGCCTCGTCCTCATGCTCGTCAATCGCCTCCTCCAGCTGCGCGCGCAGCGAAGTGTCGGCATCGGGATCATCGAACAGGCCGCGGATCGCGCTCCACAATCCCCCGCCATTGCCCGATTGGCTGCTGCTACTGTCTGCGTCTCCGCTTTGGGAGTCGCCCGGTTTCTCACTATCGGGCATCGCCCTGTCGCTTTTCCTTATGCTGGTTGGTCGCCGGTATATGGGTTGGCTATACCCATAAGTGCAAGCGCCTTTACTTCCATTTCTTCCATTGCCTGTGCATCGGCTTCGCCGGTTTCATGGTCGAAGCCTGCCAGATGCAGCAATCCATGGACGATCAGATGTGCAGTGTGATGCTCCAGCGCCAGCCCTTTTTCCGCCGCTTCACGGGCGCAAGTCTCCTGGGCCAGGGCAATATCGCCAAGCATTTCCGGCGGGCCTTCCCCGGGATCAAGATGTACCAGGTCCCCGCGTTCCAGCATGGGAAAGCTGAGCACATTGGTCGGCTTGTCCTTCTGACGCCAATCGTGATTGAGCGTGCGGATCACGTTATCGGTTGTGAACAGCATGCTGGTAACAAGGCGCGGGTTGGCAAGTTCAGGGGCGATTCGCAGCGTCGCATCGGCGGCCTTGGCGGCAAGCGCCTCCCAATCGCCCTCCGGCCAATCCTCGATTTCTAGTTCAAGCTGCATGCCGCGCCCCGATCATCATGGTCAGGGAAGCGCATCTTCGCCCTCATAGGCCTCGACAATGCGGCCCACGATCGGGTGGCGCACGACATCTGCGGAGGTAAAGCGCGTTACGCCGACGCCTTCGACGCCTTCAAGCCGCAACACGGCATCGGCAAGGCCGCTCATCCGGTCGCCGCCGGGGATGTCGACCTGCTTGGGATCACCGCACACAACCATGCGACTGTTCTGCCCGAACCGGGTGAGGAACATCTTCATCTGTTCGCGCGTGGTGTTCTGCGCCTCGTCCAGAATGACGAAGGCATCGGCCAGCGTGCGGCCGCGCATGAAGGCGATAGGGGCAATCTCTATTTCCCCACTGGCGATGCGGCGGTCCACTTGTTCCGGCGGCATGCAATCATACAACGCATCGTAAAGCGGGCGAAGGTAGGGATCGACCTTCTCCTTCATGTCGCCGGGCAGGAAGCCCAAACGCTCACCCGCCTCGACCGCAGGGCGCGACAGGATCAGGCGTTGCACGCTGCCGGTGATGAGCTGGCTGACAGCCTGCGCCACCGCCACATAGGTTTTTCCCGTGCCTGCCGGACCAAGCGCGAAGATCACATCGCGGCTGGCCAGTTCACGCATGTAATCGGCCTGCATGGCGCTGCGCGGCGTGATCGTTTTCTTGCGAGTGCGGATCATGATCGGCGGCGCTTTGGCATCGCCGGTGATGATGCCTTCAAGCGTGCGCTGGTCGGACATGTTGATCAGCGCGTCGATTGCGCCTGCATCCATCTCCTCCCCGGTCAGCAGTTTTTCGTGCAATTTCATCAACACATCGCGGGCGCGGGCGACATCATCCTCCATGCCTTCGATTATCACCTTGTCCCCGCGAGCGGCGATATACACACCGAGGCGGTTTTCGATCTGGACGAGGTTGGCATCGAATTGCCCGAACAGCGCGCCGAGAACGGCCTGTTCGTCAAATGCCACTTCAACACGGGCGCGACCGGATTGATCCTGGTCTTGCGCCGGGCGGGCGATGGTGGCGGCGTGAACGTCGCCCTTGTGTGCTTTGCGGGCCATCTATTCCTTTCGAACTGGAGGATCAAAGATAGGCCGCGCGTGCGCTCTGGCAAGCTATGTGGCTGTGTTTCGCGGTGTAAAACTAGTCAACCGGACTGATTTGCGATAGCTTTCACGGTATTATGAAAGTCTGCGCAGCGCTTTTCACGGTTTCCCTGGCGATCCTGGCCATACCTGTATCAGCACAAGATACGCAGGGCGACGCATCAACGTCTGATCAGGACATTGTGGTTGAGGGTAGCCTGCCGGACCGCGATGATCTGCACGATGCCGTGCGCGCCGTTTCGCAGGAGCGGGGCAGCGATGTTCCGCTGGTCCGCTATTTCGACCCTGTCTGCCTGCATGTCACCGGCATGCACCCGCGTGCGAACGATGCGGTGCGCGAACGCATCCTCGCCAATATCGCGGAAGCAGGCATTGACGTCGCACAGGGGGATTGCCGCGCCAATGCGTTGGTGATGGCCGTGCCCGACCCGGCTGAACTGATTGCCTTGCTGGATGACCGGCAACCGTGGCTGATCACCCCTGACAATCGCGGCGCGATTAACGCCGGCCTTGCTGCGCAGGACCCGGTTCTGGTGTGGCACAATACCGAAGACCGTTCGGAGCAGGGGAGGCGCGTGGCACACAGCGCAACATTTCCCGGAGCGACCGGCACGGCCTCTCCTTTAAACGTGAACGTCCGCGTCAATTCAACCGGCCGTCCGCGCCGCGTTGGCGCAACGCACAGCACCGCCGTGGTCAGCGGCGTGGTGGTGCTGGACCTGGATGCGCTGGTGGGCATGGACCTGGAGCGTGTGAGCGATTTTGCCACCATGCGCCTGCTCGCACCGGGGCTGGAGCCGCGCGGGCACACATTCAATGTGCCGACATCCGTGATGTGGCCATTCGAGGCGGAGCGCGGCGAAACCGAGCTGACCCGGTTCGACCGCGCCTATCTGCGGGCGCTCTATGGTTTGCGGCCCAATGCTGCCGCCAATGTGCTGACGGCGGCTGTTGTGCGGGAATATGAGCGCCGTGAATAGGGCGCTTGTCTAAGCAGAGACGCTTTCCAGCAAACGCCCCTGCAAAGAACTCGGCCCGGCCTGCTCCAGTTCGGCGCGGACCATATCACCAATTGCCAGCTCGTTATCGAAGAACACCGATTGCAGCCATGGTGATTTGCCGAGCCACTGGCCGGGCTTGCGGCCCTTGCGTTCAATCAGCACGTCGCAGGTCTTGCCGACGCTGGCCTCGTTGAAAGAGAGCTGGTCCCGGTTGAGGTGGAACTGCAGGCGCTGCAGCCGCTCATCCATCACTTCCATCGCGATCTGATTGTCCATGCTGGCTGCTGGCGTGCCGGGGCGGGGCGAGTATTTGAAGCTGTAGGCCTGCGCATAGCCAACCGCGTCCACCAGCTGCAGCGTCTCCTCGAACTCGGCATCGGTTTCACCGGGGAAGCCGACGATGAAATCGCCTGACAGGGCAATGTCGGGCCGGGCGGCTCGGAAGCGGTCGAGCAGTTTGAGATAGCTTTCCGCCGTGTGGCTGCGGTTCATGGCTTTCAGCACGCGGTCCGACCCGCTCTGCACCGGCAGATGCAAATACGGCATCAGCTTTTCGATCTCGCCATGCGCGGCGATCAGGCCTTCGTGCATGTCTGCGGGATGACTGGTGGTGTAGCGCAGGCGCTGTAGGTCGGGAACGGCAGCCAGCTCACGGATCAAGCCTTCCAGCCCGACATCGTGACCGGCATAATCGCTGCCCGACCACGCATTCACGTTCTGCCCGAGCAGCGTGATTTCCTTTGCGCCCGCATCAACCAGTCTCTTGGCTTCATCTACCAACGCGCTGAAAGGCCGCGATATTTCCGCGCCGCGTGTGTAGGGGACAACACAATAGGTGCAGAATTTGTCGCACCCTTCCTGCACTGTCAGAAACGCAGACGGAGCGACCTTGCGCCGCGCCGGAAGCGCCGCGAACTTCGCATCTTCCGGCATATCGGTATCGGTGGAGCGTTCACCCGCAGCGGCCCTGGTGACCATATCACCCAGCCGGTGATAGGCCTGTGGGCCGACGACCATGCCCACTGCCGGAGCGCGCTTCATGATCTCCTCACCCTCTGCCTGCGCCACGCAGCCGGCAACCGCGATCATCGGGTCCTTGCCCGCCTTCCGGCCAGCTTTCACCAACCGCCCGACATCGGAGTAAACCTTCTCGGTTGCCTTTTCGCGGATGTGGCAGGTGTTCAGCACGACAAGGTCGGCTTCCTCGCCTTCGGCGGCGGGGGTGATGCCCTTGGCTTCCAGCAATTCGCCCATACGCTCGCCATCATAGACGTTCATCTGGCAGCCGAAGCTTTTGACCCTGTAGGTCTTGGGTGTGTCTGTCGGTTTCATTATGGGCGGGCCTATAGCCGATGCCCATCAACCTGCAAATGGTCGGCACTCAACTGGCTCTTAACGTTCATGTCGTAACCGAACCCGATGGCTTACCTTGATGACTTCGTCGGCGGGGAAAAACACTGGAACGGCACGGCGCCGATTACAGGATTCGTCGTGGCAGGTTTCATCGGCCTGAATTTGCTGATGATGATGTTCCCTCTTCTGGCGGTTGTGGTTGCGCTACTTCTGACCGCAATCCTGCACCCTGTCATCGAGGTTGGTATGGAGTATGGCGGCTATGCCATTGTGGCTGGTTGCGTCTTCGGCTGCATAATATGCGCTGTTTTGGCGCTATTTCTCGCGGAGAGGGGCGAGGGCAAGGCGTCTACGTTGCTTTGGTCATGCGCCGTCGCGGTTGTTGGAATTCCGATAACATATTTGCACACCGTGTATTCTGCAATCAGCGCATTTTCTTGACCAATCCTTGCGGCGCCAAGATCGCGTTACATCGCCTGAGAAATCCGCTCCCGCGCGGCGGCGGTCATCGTCTTGCGGTTCGTCAATTCCTCACCCGCAAGAGGGCTGAGGAAATGGACATTCAGTCGCACAGGCCGGACCCTTGCCAGGATGCGCTTGAAATTGTCGAGGCCCGGCTCATCGCCGACCCACGCCATGTCCGGTGCATCGGGATAGCTGAGCAGGACCGGCTGGATCACTGCACCTTCGGGCAAAGGCTCCAGCGCCCCCAGCAGCGATGATTTGAACGGCAGCAGGCCTGTCCCGTCGCTGGTGGTGCCTTCCGGAAACAGCGTCAGAGTGCCGCCGTGGTTCATGGCCGCGCGAATATCGTCGGCCTGCTGACTGACATCGGCGCGGCGATGGCGGGCGATAAATACCGTCTCGTTCATGTCGCACAGCCATTTCAGGAAGCCGGACTGCGCCAGTCCGTCATGTGCGACATATGCGCTGTTCGCCGCGTGAGAAAGGGCCAGGATATCGAGCCAGCTGACATGGTTTGATAACAGCAAGGCACCATGCACGCGTTTGCCATGCCGGCGGATTTGCAGCCCGGCACAAACGCCGACACCCGAAAGAAAAACCCGCGGCCATGTCCGGTCCAACCCAAGCAGCCGCCAAAGATAATGCAGCGGCACACAAATCAGCAGCAGCACCATCATGCCAAACAGTCGCAAGGCGATCAGGCCATATCCCAGCGGAGAAATGCGCGTATCCACGTGTGCCATCGCCTGCGTCACGCGGGCGCGCTCAGCTTTTTTCTTCGCGGTCGAGGCGAACGGCGTATAATTCCATGCGGTGATCGACCAGCCGGTAACCCAGCTTCTCGGCAATCTGGCGTTGGAGAGCTTCCAGTTCAGGATCAACGAATTCCACGACCTTGCCGGTTTCCACATCGATCAGGTGATCATGGTGGGCCTCCGGCGCGGCTTCGTAACGGGCCCGGCCATCGCCGAAATCATGCCGGTCGAGAATGCCTGCCTCTTCGAACAGGCGCACCGTGCGATAAACCGTGGCGATGGAGATTTTCGGATCGACGGCAGAGGCACGCGCATGCAACTTTTCCACATCGGGGTGATCGTCGCTTTCCGACAAAACCTTGGCGATGGTGCGTCGCTGGTCGGTAATGCGAAGGCCGCGTTCGGCGCAAAGAGCTTCGAGGTCGATCATCTGTCTGTTGTGGCCCGCGTAAGTGTCTGTGGGAACCCTCAAAAAGGGAAACGCCCCGTAACCTTAGAGGCACGGGGCGTTTCACTCAAGCATCGGCCCGATCAACAATCGGGGCGGCGCAGTATTGTGATCTGTAAATGACCGATCAGCTGGCTTTTTTGCGGCCACGCTTCTGGCCAGGCTTGCGGCCAAGGCCGATCTTCTTGGCCAGTTCACGGCGTTTTTCAGCGTAGGCAGGGGCAACCATCGGATAATCGCCGGGCAGGTTCCACCGCTCCCGATATTCCTCCGGCGTCATGCCATGGTCGGTCATCAGGTGGCGCTTCAGCATCTTCATCTTCTTGCCGTCTTCCAGGCAGATGATGTGATCGTTTTTCACCGATGCGCGCACCGATACGGCTGGCTCGGGACGTTCTTCAACGTGATCTTCCTCGCCAAGGCTGGAAAGCGCGCCGTAGATGTTCTGGATCAGTGCGGGGATCGTGTCGGAATCGACATTATTATTTGCGACTTGAGCTGTGACGATATCCGCGGTGAGCGTGATCAACATCTCATTTGTGTCGGATTCAAGATTATCCATTGTTACCTCTGTATTTGCGAACCGGTATTATCATTCACTCTCATTCATCGGAGCGAATTGCAGGCGCTAATGGCGGAAGTATTTGCCACTTTCAAGGGATGATACGGAAATATCGGCCTTACGTTCCGTATTACTAAAACATTTTTAAGGTGTTCGATCTTAATCAAGTCAAACGAGATCAAGAGCAAAAGTAATGGCATCCAAAGGTCCGCCAACTGCACCGCGATAATAACCCGGCCTAATACCGACTTGGACGAAACCAAACTCGCGGTAGAGATGTTCAGCGGGATTGCCATCGCGCATCTCGAGAAATATCTTCGTGGTTCTTCTTTCCTTTGCGCGTTCGGCAAGATCCTCAAGCAGTTTCAGGCCAATTCCTTTACTGCGCAATTCGGGCCGAACGGCAATCAGCAGCAGTTCTTCTTCGTCGGCGGCATGGCGTGATAGGGTAAAGCCGGTCGTGCGCTCTGCAATGATCGGCTCGCCACCGCGTTGACCGGACAGCAAGTAATGCGTGTTGGGGGAAACCAGAGCATCCGCGACCTGACGCCGCGTCCATGCCTCTCCGTATCTGCTGTCGAATGCCTCGCGCATGACATACATGATCGCATCGACGGGGTCGTCCATCATGGCTTGACCTGCGGCTTTGCATCGGGCGGGCGGCCATAGATCGGGGTAAGATCGACGGTCAGCATGTGTTCGGGAAGCAGAGAGGCTTCGCGGGCATCGGGCAACAGGTCGTACGTTTGGCGATTATCGTCCAGTAGCTGCGCGAGTTCTGTTGCCCGGTTTCCCGCGATCACCCTGTGCAGACAGGCGCGCGCCGCATCTTCCGGCAGGAGCGACCGGACAGCGTCCTCCGCCAGCGCGCCATCGGCGAAATTCTGGACGAAATATTCGCCGTGCCCGCCTGCCATGCAGACGGTGACAGGGCCGGGATGTGCTTGGCAGGCACGTGCAGCGATCATGGTGAGGGTCGGATAGCCCAAGACTACCGCTCCCCAGGCAACGCCCAATGCCCGGGCAGCTGCCAGTCCGATGCGCACACCGGTAAAACTGCCGGGGCCGAGCGACACGAGGACACGGCTCGCCCGGCCATTGTCCGGCAATTCGGCAATCATCGGCACCAGCCGTTCTGCATGGCCGCGGTTTATGACTTCAAAGCGGCCTTCCAGCAGCTTTGCGCCATCAAACAGCGCTGCCGAGCACGCTTCGGTCGCGCAATCTATCGCAAGTGTTCGCATAGATCCGCGCGCTTAGGCGATCAGACGACTTTGTTGAAGGTGCCAAATTCCGGGCGCGGGCTGCGGTCGAAGATCGTCGAGCGATCACCGTAGCCGATGGAACACAGCCAGTCGGCGCGGTAGCGCGGCTCATCTGCGAAGAATGCCTTGGTCGTCGCATCCTTGTCGAAGCCAGACATCGGCCCGCAATCGAGGCCAAGAGCGCGCGCGGCGATCATCAGATATGCGCCTTGCAGCACGGAATTGCGGAAGGCGCTTTCCTTGCGCCCTTCCTCGTCACCTTCGAACCAGCTTTTGGCATCGGTATGCGGGAACAGCCACGGCAGTTGTTCGTGAAAATCGAGATCGTAGCCGATGATGACAGTCACAGGCGCGCCAAGGATCTTGTCCTTGTTGCCGTCCGATGCGCAATCGGCGAGCTTTTTCTTTGCATCGTCCGATGTCACCCAGACGAACCGGCCCGGTTGCTGGTTGGCAGAGGTCGGGCCCATTTTCATAAGCTCGTAAATTTCGTGGATCTGCTGCTCAGTTACCGGCTTGTCGTGCCAGCCGTTGTAGCTGCGGGCTTCACGAAAAATGAGGTCGAGAGCGGAGTCGCTCAGCGTATCGGACATTGGGGGATGCTCCTGCGGGAGTTCAAAGGAATATTCGGTGCACTAACGCAAACCAGCCCGATTGGTTCATGGAAGGAAGATGACAAGCGCCGATCAGGCCGCGCGCACTTCCTTCACTTCGGGGACATAGTGCTTCAGCAGGCCTTCGATGCCTTGCTTCAAAGTGGCAGAGGAACTGGGGCAGCCTGAACATGCGCCCTGCATTTGCAGGAAGACGACGCCGTCGCGAAAGCCGCGGTAGCGAATGTCACCGCCATCGCTGGCGACAGCTGGGCGAACGCGCGATTCGAGCAATTCGTGGATCTGCGCCACGATATCCTCTGTGCCTTCATCATTGCCGATTTCCGCGTCGTCATCTTCTGGCGGGACGGAAATGCCGCTCGCGTCGCCGCCAGCAAACAGCGGCGCCTCGGACACGAAATGGTCAAGCAGAACGGCAACCACCTGCGGCTTCAGATCGGCCCATGCGACGCCAGGCGCGGCAGTGACAGACACGAAGTTGTAGCCGAAGAAAACGCCTGTTACCTCGCCTGTATCGAACAAAGTCTGCGCCAGCGGGCTTGCCTCTGCTTCCTCCGGCGTGGCAAAATCGCGCGTGCCGGACGGCATGACGGCGCGGCCCGGCAGGAATTTGAGCGTCGAGGGATTCGGCGTGGTTTCGGTTTCTATGAACATGCCTTTGGATGTAGTGGTTGCGCGGCCTGCCGACAAGGCGGCCTGAGGGCGGGGTGGTGCAAGCAATTCTTGGCCTGTATTCACCGGACCTTCATTCCTTGCCCAGCTAATGAGGCACCATGACCTTTCTTTCCCGCGCCGCGCGTCTTTTCATCCCGTTCGCCATCCTCGTGCCGATTGCGGCACCGGTCCAGGCGCAAAACTGCGTTATCAGCGCGACAGAGGCCGACCAGCCGCAATTCGCGATGCCGGACGATCCGTGGATTTACCGGGGCACGGATATTCCGATCGACACGCAGTGGCTGTTCGGAGAAATGCCCAACGGCGTGCGCTACGCCGTGCGGAAAAACGATGTGCCGCCATGCCAGATATCGTTGCGCGTCCGGATCGATGCCGGATCACTGCATGAGGAAGACGATGAACGCGGCTTCGCGCATTTGCTGGAGCATCTTGTGTTCCGCGAATCGGCCACATTCGGGCCTGGCGAGGCGATTGCCCATTTCCAGCGGCTGGGTGCCAGTTTCGGCTATGACACCAACGCCACGACCAGCCCGACCGCGACGACATATAATCTGAACCTGCCCAACGCGAACCGCACCACGCTGGATGACAGTGTGCGGCGCTTTGCCGGGATGGTGATTTCGCCGACGTTGTCCGAAGCCAATCTGGCCGCCGACGTGCCGATCGTGCTGAGCGAGCGGCGCGAGCAGGCCGGACCGCAGCGGCGCGTTGCAGAGGCGACGACCGCCACATTCTTTGCCGGACAAAGGCTGGCCGAACGTAGCCCCATCGGCACGGTAGAAACGCTGGAAGGCGCAACGGCCGAAGCGGTCCGTGCTTTCCATGAGCGCTGGTATCGGCCGCAAAATGCGGTCGTGGTGCTGGTTGGCGATGCCGATCCGCGCGTCCTGGCCGCTGTGGTCGAACGCCACTTCGCCGATTGGGAAGGCAATGGACCTTTGGTGCCTGCGCCCGATTTCGGTGATCCCGTGGCTCCGGCCGGCGCGGACCCTGAAAATCCGGTTGGCGAAGTCGGAGTGATTGTGGAGGCGGGCCAGCCGCGCGCTGTCACCTACGCCATCATGCGGCCGTGGACCCAGGTGGTCGACAATCTGGAATACAACCGCCGCAATCTGCTCGGCGAAGTGGGCCTTGCTGTGGTCAACCGCAGGCTGGAAAACCGCGCCCGCGCTGGCGGGACCTTCCTGTTCGCAGGCGTTGGCCGGGACAAGATCAGCCGTTCCGTCGACGGCACTTTTGTCACCTATGCGCCGCTGACCGATGATTGGGAAACCGCGCTGGACGATGTTCGATCTGTCATTGCCGATGCCCTGTCGCAGCCGCCCGCGCAGTCCGAAATCGATCAGGCTGTGGCGGCTTTCGACGTGGCCTTCGTCAATTCGGTTGAGCAGTCGCGCATACAGGCCGGATCGCAGCTGGCCGACCAGATCGTGCAAGCCGTCGATATTCGGGAGGCCGTGGCCAGCCCCGAGGTCTTCCTCGAGGTCTTCCGCTCCATCGCCAGCCGCTTCACACCCGAAGATGTGCTCGCGGCGACGCAAGACCTGTTCGAAGGCGATGTGATCCGTTCCGTCATGCTGACCCCGACACCGGGCGAAGCGACAGAGGCAGAATTGCTCGCCGCGCTCGGCACGCCGGTGGTCGCCAGCGGCGTGGCGCGCGACAATGCAGAGGCGATCAACTTTGCCGATCTGCCTGCCATCGGCGCCCCTTCAATGCCTGTCAGCCGGGAACCGCTGGGTCTTCTCGGCGCGGAACGCCTTACTTTCGGTAACGGCGTGCGCGCCCTGATGATGGGACGCGACAATGAACCGGGCCGGATCACGGTTCGCGTGCGATTTGGCGCTGGCTGGCGCGGCTTTGAAGATGACGAGGCGATCTATGCCGAACTCGGCCCCATCGCGCTTGTCAATTCAGGCATCGGGCCGCTCGATCAAAATGCGCTCGACCGCATCGCTGCGGACCGCAAGCTCGGCTTCGATTTCGACATTGAGGACGGGACCTTCGTGTTCCAGGGCCTGACCCGTCAGGAAGATCTCGAACAGCAATTGTATCTCTTCGCCGCCAAGCTGGCCATGCCAAGCTGGGACCCAAATCCGGTGGAGCGCGCTCGTGCATCGGCGTTGCTGGCGTATGACAGTTATGGCCGCGATCCCGGCGGCGTGCTGAACCGTGATCTGGATTACCTGCTGCGCGGTCAGGACCCGCGTTTCCGCACCCCCACGCCCGCCGAAATGCAGACGGCAACTCCGGAAGGCTTCCGCGAGGTTTGGGAGCGTCTGCTTTCGCAAGGTCCGGTGGAAGTTGCAGTGTTTGGCGATATCGACCGTGAAGCCACGATTGGCGCACTCAGCCGTACGTTCGGCGCGATGGACCTGCGCGATCCACTGCCAGCTGACGTAGCCGCACGCGGTGTGACTTTCCCCGAAGCCACTGATCAGCCGCAAGTCCTGACCCACAGCGGCGATGCCGATCAGGCCGCTGCCGTTATCGCATGGCCGCTGGGCGGCGGGTTCCGAAGGGATCGTCCGCAGCCGCAAGCTGGAGCTCCTGTCGCAAATCTTCTCGAACCGTCTGCTTGACGGTTTGCGGGAGCGGGCCGGTGCGGCCTATTCGCCGTTCGTTTCTGCCAATTGGCCGCTCGATACGGATACCGGCGGCACGATGTTTGCCCTGGTGCAGATAGAGCCCGCCTTGCTGCCCGCCTTTTTTGAAGAGGCGCAGTCGATTGCCAACGATCTGGCGACAAACGGCCCCACGCCGGATGAGCTGGAACGTGTGGTGGAGCCTTCGCGCCAGTATCTGCTGCGCGCGCAAACGGGTCACACCTTCTGGCTGAACCAGTTGCAGGGCGCTTCATTCGACGCCAACCGCGTTGCCTATCTCCCCACAATCTATGTCGATTATGACGAAGCAACAGTGGAAGAAATGCAGGCATTGGCAGCGCAGTATCTGGCACGTCCGGGCTGGAAATTGCAGATCGTTCCCGATGGAAGCGCGCCCACCGGGCGATAGGCGCGAAGCCAGCCTACGCCGCGCCGAACCAAAGATTTCGCAAGTAACCTTTGCGCACGCGCGGTGCGGCCTGTAGGAATCACCGCTTCCCCGCACATGTTTGATTATCGCGGCCCAGCGGGGAGGGGCGCCTTACTGACGATGGAATAACAGTGGCACACGATTGGACACCCGCCAGTTGGAAGCAGGATCGCTTCACGGCAAAGCATCTTCCCGCATATGAGGACGCAGGCGCTCTTGCCGATGCGACTGCCACGCTGGAAGGCTTTCCGCCGCTCGTATTCGCCGGTGAAGCGCGCAAGCTGCGGCGTGATCTGGGCAAGGTCGCCAGCGGGGAGGCCTTTCTGCTGCAGGGCGGCGATTGCGCCGAAAGCTTTGCCGAATTCAGCGCCAACAACATCCGCGATACGTTCCGCGTAATCCTGCAAATGGCCGCCGTGCTGACCTTCGCCAGCAAGATGCCGGTCGTGAAGCTGGGCCGGATGGCCGGACAATTCGCCAAACCGCGTAGTTCCGATACCGAAACGAAGGACGGCGTGACGCTGCCCAGCTATTTCGGGGACAATGTGAACGGCATCGAATTCGCGCCCGAAATCCGCCGAAACGATCCGCAGCGCATGATCCGCGCCTATTCGCAGGCTGCCGCGACTCTCAACCTTCTGCGCGCCTTTGCAGGCGGCGGATATGCCAATTTGCGCGAAGTGCACCGCTGGACGCTGGATTTCATGGGCCGTAGTCCGTGGGCCGAAAAATATCAGGATATTGCCGACCGGATCGGCGAGGCGCTCGATTTCATGGAAGCGTGCGGCGTCGATATCGAGGATCAGCCGCAACTGAAAACCTCCACCTTCTACACCAGTCATGAAGCGTTGCTGCTGCCATTTGAAGAAGCGATGACGCGGCAGGATTCGCTGACCGGCGACTGGTACGATACCTCCGCCCACTTCCTGTGGATCGGTGACCGCACGCGTTTCATGGACAGCGCGCATGTGGAATTCCTGCGCGGAGTGAACAATCCCATCGGCGTGAAATGCGGGCCAAGCCTTGATCCCGATGACTTGCTGCAAATGCTCGACGTGCTGAATCCGGCACGCGATGCCGGGCGCATCACGCTGATCAGCCGGTTCGGTCATGACAAGGTCGAAAAAGGCCTGCCGCCGCTCGTCCGCGCGATCCAGCGCGAAGGGCATCCCGTGGTGTGGAGCTGCGATCCGATGCACGGCAATGTGATCAAGGCGGACAGCGGCTTCAAAACCCGCCCGTTCGACCGGATACTGGCCGAAGTGCGCGGCTTCTTCGCGGTTCACCGCGCCGAAGGCAGCCATGCGGGCGGCATCCATCTGGAAATGACCGGGCAGGATGTGACCGAATGCACAGGCGGTGCAGTCGCGATCACCGACGAAGGGCTGTCGTCGCGTTACCATACCCACTGCGATCCGCGGCTTAATGCTGCGCAATCGCTGGAACTGGCGTTTCTGCTGGCAGAAATGCTCAATCTGGAGCTTGGCGAAGGGCGCCGCGTCGCGGCCTGACCGCGTTTACGTAGCAACACGTAAACCGGACAGGAGCGCATAGACATTATCGCGCGCTAATTCCCCGAAGAAGAGACTTTGGGGAATTATTTTTGCGATCTTTTCAGCCGACGCGCGAGTTGCTGCTGGCCAGCGTCCTGTGGGCGCTTTCGGCCCTGGGCAGCCTGTATCTGCGTGACGGGCTGGGCATAGCCCTTTTGGTATGGGCACCAAGCGGGGTGGCCGTGGCGGCGTTTCGGCATATCCCCCGCGCACATTGGCCATTGCTCGTCGCCGTCCTGCTCCCGGTTCAGTTCATCATCGGCGCGTGGCTCGGTGCGCCGCTTGTCACAGCGTTCGCATATGCCGTTTCCGCAGTAACGCAGGCGTTGATCTGCACCGTTATCAGCCGGATGGTTCTCGGCAGCAGGACAGCCATTCCGCGCCGTGTGACGCATGTTGCCGGCCTGTTCGGCGCGGCGATTACCGCGTGTCTGGTCGGTGCCGCGCTCGCGCTGCCATTCCGTCCGGAGCAGACATTTGAACAATTCGGCGCATGGTTTCTGGCCAATGTGATGGGCATTTTGATCGTCACGCCAGCGTTGCTCCACGCCCGCAGCGTCATCGCTCGCTGGCAAAACACGGCAAACCTTGCCCTCGACCGCGAACTTGTCCTGACGCTCGCTGGATGCGCCATTCTGGCGGCACTCGCCATGCAGGTGACTGCCATCGCGATGATGCCGCTGCTGGTGGCTGCGATGATCGGAATGGCTCTGCGTTTTGGCCATGCAGCAATCGCGATGACGTTGCTGGTGTATATTTTCGTTGCAAGCGTGCTTAGCGTCGGCGGGGAAAGTCCGCTGCCGCTGCATGATGGTTCCACCGCCAGCGCAGTTCTGACGCTGCAAAGCTGGCTGCTTACCATGCTTGCCACAGCCCTGCCGCTTGCCGCGATCCTGCTAAAACGTGAGAACCTTCAACTTGAGCTGATCCGCCGCAATTCGGTGATGCATGAAAACCTGATGTTGCTGGATCTGGCCGAACAATTGGCCGGCATCGGCAGGTGGCGGCTCGACTTGCGGACCGGCGAACAGGAATGGTCGAGGCGTATGCTGCAAATCCATGGGTTGCCCGCAGACCTTGGCGAGCATCCGGGCGATCTGCGCGATTTGCTGCCCGATGGCGGCGCTGCCATGTTTCGCAAAATCGCAAACAACAGCGACGAGCGCGAGCCGTTCTCTTTCGATTACCGGGTGAAGCCGCCGGAGGGGACGGAACGCATCTTGCGCATCTCCGTGCTCAACGAATTCGATAGTGAAGGCCGGCGCATCGCCGTTTTCGGGGCAGCAATGGAAGTGACGGACCAGGTGCAGCGCGAACAGGCGCTGGATCTGGCGCGCGGCAGAGCGGTCCAGCTGGCAAAGGAGGCGCAGAAACTTGCCAATACCGATGCGCTGACCAATCTGCCCAATCGCCGGTGCACCTTCGGGCGGCTGGACGACATGGTCGGTGCCGCGCAGCAGACCGGTTCCGAGCTGACCGCAATCATGTTCGACATCGATCACTTCAAGTCCGTGAACGACACTTACGGACACCAGACAGGCGACGAGGTGATCGTTCAGGTGGCGGAACTGGCGCAGCGGCAGGCACGGCAGGGTGATGTCGTGGGGCGCATCGGGGGGGAGGAATTCGTCTGGCTGCTACCGAGCGTAAGTGCTGCCTGCGCTCGCAAGCTGGCAGAGCGATTGCGCCAGTCGGTGGAGCGCGGGATCGAAGGATCGGCTCTACCCGATATCACCATCAGCATCGGTTTGGCGCAATTTGCGGCGGGCGACGATGGCGATGATTTGCTCGCCCGGGCCGATGCCGCACTTTACCAGGCCAAGGAAAGCGGCCGCAATCAGGTCCGCCGCGCCGCCTGACAAGAATTGGGGAACAGGTACAAAAGGCAGGGGTTTCAATTGGCAAACCGTTCCGCCATGTTGGCATCAGACGAATAATTATCGCCGACAGGAGAGGGCTTTGCCCCAGGCCAAACCCCGCCTTGCAACAGATACCGCGCAGCCGCGTGCCGATCGCTTTCGCGCGACCCGGCAGCTCATGCAAAATCTGCTGGAGCCGCTGAGTGAGGCGGATGCAACAATCCAGTCGATGGATGATGCCTCGCCGGCCAAATGGCATGCGGCGCATACGACGTGGTTCTGGGAAACCTTCCTGCTGCGCGATTTTGCCAAGGACTATGCGCTGTTCGACGAGCAGTTCCCGTTCCTGTTCAATTCCTATTACGAGGCTGAAGGGGACCGCATCGCGCGCGGCAACCGAGGGCTGATCACGCGGCCAACGCTGGATCATGTACTGGAATGGCGCGCGCACGTGGACCGCGAAATGGAAGCTCTGCTGGACGACCCGGCCTGCGCGGATCTGATTGAAATCGGCATCGCGCATGAACAACAGCACATCGAATTGCTGCTGACCGATATCAAGCACGCCTTCAGTAAGAACCCCCTTGGTCCGGCGATGTGGGACAGGCCTGCCAGACAAGCGCCAGCGCAGGAAAGCGGGTGGATTTCCCATCCCGGCGGCATCGCCCGCATCGGTCATCAGTCGGACGGTTTTGCATTCGACAATGAAGGCCCCGTGCACCGGACCTTGCTGGAACCGTTCGCACTGTCCCGCAGCCTTGTGACCAATGGTGATTGGGACGAATTCATCGCCGATGGCGGCTACGGCGATCACCGCTTGTGGCTGTCTGATGCCTGGGCCTGGATCGACCGCTGCAACATCACCGCACCGCTGTATTGGCGCGGGAAGGAACACTTCACCCATTGCGGATGGCAAGTGCGCGATCCCGGTGCACCCGTCAGCCATATCTCTTTTTACGAGGCGGAGGCGTTCGCCACATGGGCAGGCGCGCGGTTGCCGACAGAGTTTGAATGGGAAGCGATCGCCCGCGGGCAGGACGCGCCGCAAGACGCACCGAGTTTCGACGCCAGTGCCGGCAATCAACTGGACAGCGCCTTGCCGCCGCAGCCGGTCGGTACCGGCGAGCTGTTCGGCGATGTCTGGCAATTCACCCGGTCGTCCTATTCACCGTATCCGAAATTCCAGCCTGCGCCCGGCGCGGTGGGTGAATACAACGGCAAATTCATGGCCGGCCAATGGGTGCTCAAAGGCGCAAGCTGCGCCACCGTGCGCGGCCATTCACGGCCCAGCTATCGCAATTTCTTCTATTCGCAGCAGCGTTGGCAGTTCACCGGACTCCGCCTCGCAAAGGACATTTGATGACCAATTCCGAGAGTATCCGCCTCGTCGATCTGGACGAGGAGGGCGTCGACCGCGCTTTTCGTGCAGACGTCCTGACCGGGCTTTCCCAGCCGCAAAAGGCCGTTCCGGCCCGCTGGTTTTACGATGAACGCGGCTCCCAGTTGTTTGAGGATATTACCAAAGTCCCCGAATATTATCCGACCCGCGCAGAGACGGAGATCCTGAAGGGCAAGGGCGATGAATTCGCGCGGCTGATCGGGCCGGGGCGCGCGGTTGTCGAATTCGGCTCCGGATCGTCGGTCAAGACGCCGCTGCTGCTGTCAGCGATTGAGCCTGGCGCATATGTGCCGCTGGATATTTCGGGAGAGTTCCTGCGCGCTGCGGCCGCCGATCTCTCGGCGAAATTTCCGGGCCTTCCGGTGCATCCGGTGGAAGCTGACTTCACGAAACGCGTCGAATTGCCCGGCGCGGTTGGGGATATGCCGAAGCTGGGCTTCTTCCCCGGCTCCACCATCGGCAACATGGTGCCGCGCACCGCAGTCGATTTGCTTCGCGAAATGCGCGCAACGCTGGGCGACGGGTCGCTGCTGCTGATCGGGATGGATCTGGTGAAGGATCCGGCGGTCCTTGAATCCGCCTATGACGATGCGGCCGGCGTAACCGCAGCATTCAACCTCAACCTCCTCACCCGCATCAACCGCGAACTGGACGCGTCAATTCCTGTCGAGGCGTTCAGGCACGAAGCGCGCTGGGTCGATATCTACGCCCGGATAGAGATGCATCTGGCGGCGCAGGAGGATGTGAGCTTCACTGTTTCCGGTCAGCACTTCGCCATGAAAGCTGGCGAGACGATCCATACCGAAAACAGCCACAAATTCGTCCGGCGCAGCGCCAATACCCTGCTGCTTGCCGGGCACTGGACGCCGGTGGAACACTGGACCGACGCGCAGGAGCGGTTCTCGCTGGTGCTCGCCCGGGCCACGATACCGCGCAGCGCGCCGTAATGCGGCCAGCCATCGCAAATGGCGCGCGGCGCGCTATATAACGCCGTATGGATTTCGCCCCCGTCTTCGATCAGCTTGCCCATTCGGTACGCCAGCTTCCCCAGTCGGGTCTGTTGATGGCGGCGGTGATCGCGATGGTGGCGGGCGTTCTGGGCTCTATCGTCATGAAACGCGTGCCCGCGCTGGGCCGGATATTGCGGACCGGAAGCACGCTGGCGCTGGTCGGCGTATTGGTGCTGGTCGTTTTGCAACTGTCGCGGCTCGATCCGCGCTTTTCGCTCGCAGTGCCCGAAATCGGCCTGCCGGAGCAGGTGGTGGAAGGGCGTGAAACCCGCATTCCGATGCATATCGACGGGCACTACTGGCTGGAGGCCGACGTGAACGGCCACCGCGCGGCTTTTCTTGTCGATACAGGCGCGACATTGACCGCCGTTTCCGAAGATACAGCCCGCGCCGCCGGGCTGGAGGAACGTGACGGCGGCCTGCCGATCCGTCTGAATACCGCCAATGGCGTGGTGGCGGCGCAAATGACCAATATTGACGAAATGCGCTTCGGCAATGTCGCCGCGCGCGGACTGGATGCCGTGATCGCGCCGGGACTGGGCCAGACCAATGTCATCGGTATGAACCTGCTGTCGCGGCTGGCGTCAGTGCGGATCGAGAACAATGAATTGATCTTGACGCCGAACAATCCGCAAGTCCCGCTCGAACCTTCCGAGTAAAATCATCTGCCGGTGCAGTCGGGGAGCGGTTTTGCGCTTGCTTCCCCGCAAGTTCGCAAGCAGGATTGGCGGCTATGGGGCTAACATCATGAGATTTTTCGCCGCACTGGCGCTGTTTGCGCTGCTGCTTGGTGGATGCCGTAATGACATCGCGGTAGAGGCGCCGCCGCGCGATGCGGCGCAGCTGCAAATCCCGGACGTTGAATCGCGCCTTAGCCTGCCTGTCACCATTCCGCTGGGCCGCATCCGCGACATGATTGCCAGCGATGTGCCGCGCACACTTTACGCCATTGATGAAAGCCGCAGCGATTGCGTTCCGCCGGAACGGGTGAGCGTGCTGGGCCGCGAGATCAGGGTGACGCCGCGCATCAGTTGCCGGATCGTGGGCAATGTCAGGCGCGGGGACATCACGCTTCGCGGCGAAGGGCGCAATCTGATCGTCCGGATGCCTGTGTCGGCGCAGGTCTCCGCCCGTGATATCGGCGGCGTTCTGCGCGGTGAAACCGCCACAGGAAGCGCGGTGGTGGAAGCAGTGGTGCGGATAGATATCAACCGGAATTGGTCGCCTGCCACCGACATAAACTTGCGCTACAACTGGTCCCGCGCGCCGGGCATAGATTTCCTCGGCCGATAGCGAAATCGCTTGGGTTGAAGAGACCATGCCGAATGCGCGTCTGCGCGTCTCAGACATCACTTGGCACACGCGTTACCAGCGATAAAATTGGCCAGAACCGGGCGGCTAAAAAGGCCGCTCGGTCGTCAGAATTACAGGTGAAATTGAGCAGACTGTGGGAACGGAAAAAAGCTGCTCCGACCAAATTGGTCGTCACCAAAACCCAAGGATAATTGAATGAATACGATTTTGAACGCGGGCACCCGTCCGTGCAAAGCACTGACGCGTGCCCTGAGCGCAGAAATGGGCTTCCAAGAAAATACCAACACAGCAACGGGCGCACTTTTCGGCACGGTCGACGATGTCACCGACCGGACCTTCTTAGGGCTTGCTTGCCTGGCTGAAGAGCAGCGCTGCGATCTGGTCCTGAGCATGTGGCCGAACCAAGATAGCAACGCACCCGCCTGTCTTGTAGTTTTCTTCCGGACGGAGGCAGGCGTTGAAATGGCACCGGTCCATCCTGCCAGCCTGCGCGATGACAAGGCGCTGGTCCTGATCTCAGGGGACCGCCGCAGCATCTTTGCTCTGAACGACAAACATCAGCTGTTCCGAAGGCCATGCTCACCGTCGGCACGTATCGAAAGAGCAGTAAAGCGGGGGCAGGCGAGACTGGCTGCAGCCATCAACTGATCGCGCTGCCGGCCGACCGGTTGCCAGCTCGGCGGGCTGCCAACCCAAGCCAACAAACACCACAGAGCGGGCGGCATCTTCGGATGTCGCCCGCTTCCTTTTGGGAAATACACACCATGACTTCACACAGCTACATCGGCGTTCATCCGGAACGCGTGATTGCCTATGCACTTGTCCGGCATCCTCCGACATTGCGCGGAAGGAAACCATTCTTCGCAATTGGTGCGCTGGAGATTAATCTTCAAAACGGCACTGATGCCGTCTTCAAACGGCATCACCGCGTATACCAGCGTGAAGCTGTTGGCGACCCCTATGCTGATATCTTCGATCTGTTGGAACCCGGCACCCATCGGGTATCGGCCCAGCCTATCCGGCGAGCACCTCCCATCGAAGAGCGCTCAGCTGATCATCGACGGCGCGATCAGATTGCGGGCCGGTCTCTGCTGCTATCCGGACGGGGACAGCATCACATCCTGCGGACCCGCGAACTGACCCTGCGCGCCTTTGCCGCCGACTATTCCATACCGATTGCCACGCAGGATGCATCCCGCGTGCAGAAGGCGAGACTTCTCCCGGACCGTGCCCAGATCATCTGGCTGGCGTGGGTGACAAGAGCACTTGGAGCGGACCCGGATCAGGAAGCACTGATTGCCGCGTTCCGCGCCTGGCGACTGCTGGACGAGCAGCGCCCTATTCCATTTTAAGTTGGGGGGATTTTGGCCATTCTGGCTGAAAGGAAAATAGAGAAATGAAGAATACATATCTGAGCACCGACTGTGAATTTGCATGGGATGAGCATCTGCATGAGGCGCATCGCAGCATCGACAGCAAATCGGAGCGCCATTCGGTAGCCGTAAAGCGCGTGATCGCTGCTGCTACGTTTGAGTTTACAGTGGATGATGAAGGGCACGTCTCAACAGGTGCGGTGTCAAGCTGGATCCAGCATGACTGGGGTGATGAACAAGCTGTCGTATCGGAACTGTTTGACCACCTTCGCATGAACGAGGGAAAGCCGGTCCTGACCTTTGGCGGCTTGGCGACCGACATACCAGTGCTGCTGCTGGCAAGCATGGGAGAGCGGCTGCGGTTGCCACCTCAGCTGATCGATCAACCCGGCCGGCGAGGTCCAAGACCTCACATCGATCTGGCGTTGCAGCTAAAAGGTGGAGGCCGGACCTGGACGCATCTGTCGCAGGTGCTGCTTCGTATTGGCGTGCCGGTTGAGTTGGTCGCTGCAAAGCCATCTGTATTACAGCCAAAATCGGCCGATGAATGGGCTGAACTTCGCGATCATGTGGAACTGGAGACGCTTCTACTCGCAATCGCGAAGATCGCGTGGCTCGTTGCCAAAGGCACGTCCGGGCTGCGGTTCGCACCTGGCACCATTGCCCTAATCGCGGGCTTCCTGAGACGTAGGCCGGATCACGCCGCAGCTGAGTTGCTCGCACGCTATTGTGACGAACTGCAAACGCAGATCGCGGATCAATACAGCGTAGCGGCTTAGCACAGTGGGCTGGGCGGCGCGGATACAGATTCCGCCCCGCCTCAGTTACACCTGAGATTTTTAGGCTGCCTCAGCGGACCTCGGCTATACACAGGCAGCTATCTGAGCTGTATTGATAAAAGCGGCCTGTCGGCTGACGACCCTACCTAGGTCGTTCTATCGGGACGATTGCAAGGTCAGCAATCCGTGCTCAATTCAGTCTTTTCCCCTGCTACGGCTGGATACTGAAAGTTGCCGTATTACAAGCCAACCGGCAGACGAATAAGAAACCAATTTGCTCTCCATTCGCTTCACCTAGCGGAAGGACGAATTATGGCAGCACGCGCGTATTGGCAGGGACAGATAAGGCTCGCACTGGTTTCAATTCCGGTTGAGATCTATTCGGCCACCAAGTCCGGCTCGAAAATTCGCTTCAATCAGATCCATGAGCCTAGTGGCAAGCGGGTCTCATACGAGAAGACCGTCACCGGCATTGGCCCGATCGACCGCGACGAGATTATCAAGGGCTACGAAATTTCTAAGGGCGAATATGTTCTACTGGAAGACGAAGAAATCGAAGCGGTGAAGATCGAGAGTCGCAAGACGCTTGAACTGGTTCAATTTGTCGATTCCTGCGAAATCGACCCGCTCTATTTCGAAAAACCCTATTACGTCGCGCCCAAGGACGAGCTGGCGGAAGAAGCCTTTATCGTGCTCCGCGAAGCCTTGCGCAAGGCCAAAAAGGTGGCGCTGGGCCAGCTGTCGGTTCGCGGGTCGGAGAAGCTCGTCGCTATCAAGCCGTGCGGCAAGGGCCTGCTGCTCGAAACGCTGCGGTATGCGGACGAAGTGAAGGCGGGGCAGGCGTTCTTCGAGGATATCGACGAGGCCAGGCCAAAGAAGGCGCTGCTAGATCTGGCCGCTACGCTGATCGAGGAGAAAAGCGCGCCATTCGATGCGGGCGAGTTCAAAGATCGCTATGTCGATGCGCTACGCAAGCTGATTGACAAGAAAGCCAAGTCAAAGAGCAAAAAGGCGATTATCGAGGATGTCGACGGGTCAGGCGGGGCATCGGGCGGCAATGTGATCAACTTGATGGCGGCACTGAAAAAATCCGTCGGCGAGAGTAAACCGGCCAAAAAGGCTATCGCGAAACGCAAAAAGTCCGCTTGATATGCCGGGTAAGCGCACGCCAGCCGATCCGCTCGCCAGCTACAACTCCAAGCGCGATTTCGACAAGACGCCGGAGCCTGCGGGGGCGGCGAAAAGCAGCAAAAGCGGAGACCTGTTTGTCGTGCATAAGCATGACGCGACGAGGCTACATTGGGATCTGCGGCTAGAAGTCGATGGCGTGCTGAAAAGCTGGGCGGTCACGAAAGGCCCATCTCCCGATCCCGACGTCAAGCGGCTTGCGGTGCGAACCGAAGACCACCCGATGTCCTATGCCGAATTCGAGGGGACGATCCCCAAGGGCGAATATGGCGGGGGGACAATAATGCTATGGGATCGTGGCCGCTGGGCGCCAATCGAGGGCAAGAGCGCCAAGGACCTCGACAAGGGGCACCTTCATTTTTCGCTTGCCGGGCAGCGGATGCAGGGCGAGTGGCTGCTGATCCGTTTAAAGCCAAAGCCCGGCGAAAAGCGTGAGAACTGGCTCCTGCGCAAATTGCAGGACGAGCATGCGGAGGAAGGCGACGCGCTTGTGGAGCGTGAGTTGACCAGTATCCTGACCAAGCGTTCCATGGCTGAGATCGCGGCGGACAGAACGAGCGAATTTTCGCTTGCGAGCAAGGAGAGCGATGCTTTTCTCGCGCAGATGGCGATGACTTCTGCGAGCATCTCCAAAAACGCCAAGCCGCGGGCCAAACGCAAAACAGCGAAGATGCCGAAATTCCGCAAGCCACAGCTTGCCACGCTTGTCGACGATGTCCCGACCGGCAATGACTGGATGCACGAGATCAAGTTCGACGGTTACCGTGCGATGGTGGCCGCGAAGGGCGCGGAGGTTCGAGTCTACACCCGCAGTGGCAAAGATTGGACGGACAAGTTCGGCCCACTCGTCGATACCATTGCCAAACTGGATCTGCCCGCCTGTCTGATCGATGGCGAAATCATCGCGACCGATATGCAGGGCAATCCCGATTTCTCGACGTTGCAACAGTTGCTGAAGCGCGGGCATGGAAGCCAAAGCGCTAGCGATAAGCTGGCTTTCCACGCCTTCGACTTGATTGAGCTCAATGGCGACGACCTGGGCAAGGTATCTAATATCGAGCGCAAGGAGCGGCTGGAAGCGCTGCTCGCCAACGTCAAACCGCCGATCCATGTCGCCGATCACGTTATCGGTGCGGGCAAGAAGTTGTTTGATGCCATGTGCCGTGCAGAGCAGGAAGGCATCATTTCCAAAAAGATGGATGCTCCCTATCGACATTCGCGCTCCAAAGGCTGGGTGAAGGTCAAGTGCACGCGCCGGCAGGAATTCGTCGTGGTTGGGTGGAAGAGAAGCTCGGCGCGGGGGCGGCCCTTTGCCTCACTGCTGATGGCACAGCACGAGGGCGGGAAGCTGGTATACAAGGGCAACGTCGGGACCGGCTTCACCGCCGACGAGCTAGATACGCTTGCCGCGAAGATGCGTGGGCTGGGCCGCAAGACGCCGCCGGTTGAAGTTGACAGGGCAGACGCGCGTGACGTGACTTGGGTAACGCCCAAGCTGGTCGCAGAAGTGGCGTTCGCCGAGTTTACTGCGGATGGAAATATCCGCCACGGCAGTTATCTTGGCCTTCGCAGAGACAAGTCCGCCAAATCGGTGAGGCCCGAACGAACCGGGTCTGCTCCGAAAACAGACGCTGACGTCGAAATCTCCAGTCGAGAACGAGTAGTCTTTCCCGATAGCGGCCAGACCAAGGGCGATCTGGCAGATTACTACGCAGCCGTCGCTGCGATCATGCTGCCTTTCGCCACGCGTCGCCCTGTCAGCCTGGTGCGCTGCCCGCAGGGGCGCACCAAGAACTGCTTCTTCCAGAAGCACGACAGCGGTTCATTCGGCGATGCGGTCCACCATGTGCCGATCGCCGAGAAGGATGGCGGCAGTGAGGACTACCTTTATGTCGAGGATGCACGGGGCATCCTGCAATGCGTCCAGATGGGGTCGGTCGAATTCCACGGCTGGGGTTCGCGCAGCAACGCTGTGGAACTGCCTGATCGGATGGTGTTCGATCTCGATCCGGACGAAGGCCTCGATTTCGGTGACGTGAAGCAGGCGGCGCACGGGATTAGGGCGCAACTATCGGATCTTGGGTTGGTGAGCTTTGCGATGCTGTCAGGCGGGAAAGGCGTGCATGTGGTGGTCCCGCTCGAGCCGGGGCACTCTTGGGAGGCGCACAAGGATTTCTCCCGCCGCTTTGCCGAGGCATTGAGCTTGGCCGAGCCCGACCGCTTTACCGCGACGATGAGCAAATCCAAGCGCAAGGGGAAGATCTTTATCGACTGGATGCGCAATCAACGTGGTAGCACCGCCGTTCTCCCTTACTCCGCCCGCGCCCGCAGCGGTGCGCCCGTGGCTGTGCCGATCGGCTGGAACGAGCTAAAGGCGATGAAGGACGCGAAGCCATTCAATATCGATAACGCCAAGCAGTTGATCGGTCGCGCTGGGGACACACAGTTGGCTGGTTGGGGTTTCGCAAATCAACGGCTACCGAATTTTTAAGCCAAACAGTTTGCTGACATCTAGGACATTTTCTGCATGTTAAGCGCAAGCTTGGATCTGACGGATCGCGACGCTCACCAATTCCGAACTTCGTGATGGCCTGACATCACGAACCGTTTGCGCCCCAGTATCAGTCGCCCTTTGGGAACAAAGCTCACTGTCCCAAACGATGCTGGGCGAAGAAGCGAAACATCTCGCGTGACGCATCGGGACCGTTGCTGTCCGTATAGGAACCATTTGGCGATCCACCTGCCCAGGCATGACCAGCACCTGCAACCTCCCAGTGTTCGGCAAAGCTGCGGCCCGTGTGATCAACCAAAGCTGTCTTGCGATAGCGCCGGCCCGCCGCATTGACTCCGTTATCCACCTTGCGTTCGAGCGAAACAATTTCGGGAGCCGATTTCCAGACTGCATGGATATGTTCACTGTTCGCCCGGTTGACTGTATTGTCGCGGTCACCGTGGAAAGTGATGAGAGGCA
>CAWADZ010000001.1:0-1062070 GCA_963781165.1 uncultured Alphaproteobacteria bacterium | reverse complement strand
GCGCCATTCTCGATCGCCTCGACCCCTACCGACGAGCGGTTGCGCAGGTCGGAAACGAGCGCGGGGTGGTTGTATTCGATCCCGCCGATGCCTTTGCGCAGTGCGAAGCTGCGCCGCCGCTGTTGGTTCACGATGCGTTGCACATGCGCGCCGCAGGTCACCTATGCCTCGGAGAGTAGATTGCCCGCAAGATGTGCCCGGTTGCACCTTCCGACTATTGGCGCTGGAGGGGTCTCCACCAAAGCTCATTCTCGAGATACCAATTCACGGTCTGTTGCATGGCGTCTCCAAAACCCCAGTAAGGCTTGTAACCAAGTTCGCTGCGCGCCTTTGTTTCGTCAATGGCGTAGCGGCGGTCGTGTCCAACGCGGTCGGTAACAAATGTCTTCAGCTCACTGCTTGGTCGCCCCTTTGCCGCTGGTGCGTCAGGATATCGCTCGGCCAGTCCATCGGTTTCGGCGAACGCTCGGTCCACTTCGGAACAGATCTGATCGATGACGGCCATATTCGGCAGTTCGGCGCCGCCCCCGATATTATAGGTTTCGCCTGGCTTGCCACGCTCCAGACAGGCTTCAATACCGCGGCAATGGTCTTCGACATGCAGCCAGTCACGCACGTTCATCCCATCACCATAGATCGGCAGGCTGCGACCGTGCAGGGCATTGAGCAGAAACAGCGGTATCAGCTTTTCGGGATATTGGTACGGCCCGTAATTATTTGAACAATTGGTGGTCGTCATCTCCAGCCCGTAGGTGTGGTGATAGGCGCGCACCAGGTGATCGGATGCCGCCTTTGATGCAGAATAGGGCGAGTTCGGCTGATACTGGTGGGCTTCGCTGAACGCCGCATCATCCGGGCCAAGCGATCCGTAGACCTCGTCGGTCGAGATATGGTGGAAGCGGTGCGGCTTCCCGATTCCTTCATCCAGCCAAACTCTACGCGCTGCTTTCAGCAGGCTGTTGGTGCCGAGGATATTGTTATCGATAAAAGCATCCGGTCCGCTGATCGAGCGGTCGACATGGCTTTCGGCAGCGAAGTGAATCACGGTTGCGATTTCCCGCTCTCGCATCAATTTCTCGACAAGCATGGTGTCACAGATATCGCCGACCACAAGCTCCGCTTGCTCGACGCCTGCAATAGTTGACGCATTGCCTGCGTATGTCAGGCTGTCCAGCACGATCAGTGCGTCATCGGGATGCTTCTCTGCCCAGTAATGCACGAAATTGCCGCCGATAAAGCCAGCGCCGCCTGTAATGAGCAAATTAGCCAAGGTGTTTCTCCGCGCGCAGCATGTGCCATAAATTGACGCGCCAATGTGTGTAACTATCGCCGAGCAACGCCCGCGTGGCGCTGCAATCAAGCAGTGAAAAGGCAGGCCTTTTCGCTGGAGTGGGGTAATCTGAACTAGCTATGGGAATGATCGGCACGCTGCGATCCAACAGACCCATCGCGCGGGCTTCTTCCTGGATAGCGACGGCGAAGTCATACCAGCCGGCAACGCCTGCATCGCTGTGATGAAAAGTGCCCTTTGCGTCAGAGGAGACCATGCCCCAGATGGCGTTTGCGAGACCCGGTGCCCACGTGGGCGATCCGATTTGATCGGCCACCACGCGCAATTCGTCTTTCTCAGCCATCAGCCGCAGCATGGTACGCACAAAATTCGCGCCTCCGGCGGTGTAGACCCATGATGTGCGCACCAGCAAATCTGTCGGACGCAAATGGTCCTCTCCTTTAGCCTTCGTGCGGCCGTAGGCGGACAGCGGGTTTCGCGTGTCATCGGGGCGGTAAGGGCGGCTGGAACTGCCATCGAACACGAAATCGGTCGAGATATGCACGAGCTTGCCGCCATGTGCCGCCACCAGCGCCGCGACCGCGCCGGCATTGATCGCGCGCGCCATTTGCTCATCGCCTTCCGCCTTGTCGACGGCGGTGTAGGCTGCGGCATTTATAATTAGGTCAGGCGCGGCACCATGCACCAAGGCGGTGACGGCTTCGCTGTCAGTGAGATCACATTCATCCCGGCCAGTAGCCTGGATCGTCATCGCTGCAGGCGCGAGTTCGATCAGCGCGCGGCCCACCTGGCCGGTAGCTCCGGTAATAAGGACTTTCATGCAAAGGCCTTCAGAACGCGCAGAGGGAAACCTTCGAGGTCCTTGGCAGAGAGCTTAACTTCAAGGCCATCGGTAGGCCAATCAATTCCAACCTCGGGGTCGTCCCACGCCAGCGAATGCTCATGCTCGGGCGTGTAAGGTGCATCGCATTTATAAAGAAAGTCGGTATCATCTTCCAGCGTAAGAAAGCCGTGGGCAAAGCCCTGCGGCACCCAGAACATGCGTTTGTTTTCCGCCGAGAGTTCGACCCCTGTCCATTTGCCGAAGGTGGGCGAGCTGCGACGCAAATCCACTGCGACATCAAACACAGCCCCTGCCACGACGCGGACTAATTTTCCCTGCGGACCTGGATTCTGGAAATGCATCCCGCGCAGCACACCTTTTTGCGAGCGCGAGTGATTCTCTTGCACGAAATCCAGGTTAAGACCGGCTGCCGCGAACTTGGCGGCGCTCCAGCTTTCCATGAAAAACCCGCGCTCATCACCGAACACCTTCGGCTCGATAATCAGCGGCCCCTCGATGTCGCAGGCTCTCACCCGCATCAGCGGCCACATTCAGTAAGCAGCGCCATCAGATATTCGCCATAGCCTGACTTTCGCAGCGGTGCGGCGATCGCTTCGAGCGCAGCATCGTCGATAAAGCCCTGTCGCCATGCGATCTCTTCGGGGCAGCAGATTTTCAGGCCCTGGCGCTCCTCGGTAATCCGCACATACGTCGCGGCGTCAAGCAGCGATGCATGGGTGCCGGTATCGAGCCAAGCGAAGCCGCGCCCCATGATCTCGACCGATAATTGCCCTTCATCCATGTAAAGGCGATTGAGGTCGGTTATTTCCAACTCGCCACGGGGTGATGGTTTCAGATCGTGCGCGCGGTCGACTACGGTTCCGTCGTAAAAATACAGTCCTGTCACCGCGTAGTGTGATTTGGGAATCGCAGGCTTTTCCTCAATAGAGGAGGCGCGGCCATCCCTGTCGAAGGCAACCACGCCGTAATCTTGCGGGTTATTGACCCGGTAGGCAAAAACACTTCCCCCGCTTTCGCGTCTTGCTGCGCTGGAAAGAAGCTCAGGCAGGCCGTGGCCGTAGAATAAATTATCACCCAATACGAGTGCGCTGGGATCACTGCCAATAAAGTCAGCCCCGATATGAAAAGCCTGCGCCAAGCCTTCGGGGCGCGGTTGAACAGCATAGCTGAGTGAAACGCCGAAATCCGAGCCATCGCCCAGCACGCGTTGGAACTGCGCCTGATCTTCGGGGGTGGTTATGATAAGGATATCGCGAATGCCGGCGAGCATTAGTGTGGAAAGCGGGAAGTAGATCATGGGCTTGTCGTAGACAGGCATGAGCTGTTTGGAGACGCCGCGCGTCAGCGGATAGAGCCGCGTTCCCGACCCCCCAGCCAAAATAATGCCCTTGCGTTGCAAACCTTACCGCCCTCAAAATTTGAAGAATATTGTTAGTGCTTTTGCAGTGCAGCATTGCCACGAAAGTGCGCCGCGTCAAACGCAATTCTCAGCAAATCAAGCCGACTCATAATGCGGCACCTGTTCTTCTATTCTTCCCACGATTTTCTGCACTCTTCCAATTCTTTGCGTATCTCGCGGATTTGACGCCCCAGCATGGTTTAGTAACGTCCAGAAAGCTGCTGTTCGTGAAAGGTCAGGTGCTTTCCTGGTAGGAAAGATCGAAAATCCGCTGCCTTGGTTTGCGCCTTCCCCATCATTCCTGCTTCCGACTCGGCCAGGCGTCTCTCGCGCCACATAAGATTGGCCAGACGTACAACCAGCACAGTATCTGTCAGCGTTCCCGGCTCGTATTCCTGCGTAATCTGAACAAGAGCTCCTCGAATTTCGTTTCATCTTCGTGACTGGCGAGCGCTCCATCACTTAAGACTTCATGCGCTACTGCGTTCTGGCAGCTTCTTGCATTACCTTACATGCTCGTGGGCTTCGTGCTTTTTGGGAATTCCGACGGCTGGCTTCGATCTGCTTTTGGTTAGTCGTAAATATTACATCCCAAATAGGTGCATTGTCATTGCAAACTGCGATGCGATGGTATCGCAAAATTTTCGCGATCCGATGGCCCATCGACCATTAAATCATTATCAACTCTACCATTCAACAACAGGTGGATTTGGGCTTCGTCTGGCTAACAGTTTCAATAGAATTTTTGAATCTCGCCATGAAAAGTTAAGTAAAACATATGCTCGGCAGAAATAAAACGGCTTTAATTGGGGTCCTACGAAACGAACCCATTTTCATCTCTTTCCCAACCAAAGGTTCCGATCAAAGATAAGTTTTTGGTCCAGTTTATAAATGCATCGAACATAGTGAGGTGCTTGCGGAACCTAGCTTATCTGCGGCTCGACAGAGATGCTTGTGGGCCTTAGCCAAGCCTTTAGGCCTGGGTTGTTCGGTGCAACCCATCGCATAGCGAAAAGCTGAACCACTGCCACGCCCGCAGCTTCTCGCTGTATTAGAAGGTATCGCTTGCGCTGGAGACTGCGCCGAGTATCCATCCCGCTTGAACGGTTGTACGGGTAACAAGAATATGGTGGCGGAAATCGACACATAGCTTGCTTTCCAGATTGGAGAGGGTGGACCTGTCGCCCCACCCTTTCTTCGAAGATGATGCAGCTGTCGATCTGCCGATCCGCCGGATTTAGCTTCATGGCATTGCTCTGCTCCTGTGCGATGCAGAAGACGGGTTGCACAATATGCGGGTATGATTGCGAAAGGGCGTGGCCTCGCTCTGCGGGGCTTCCTGCACCAGATCATAGAGCGCCCCAGTCGAGGTCAGATAAAAGCGCAGTTTGTCTCAAGCTACATAATGCGTATCGCTTTGAGCAGGCGCAGCGTGCCTATCGCGTCGGCGCTGGTCGTATATTCATGCGTCCTAAAGCTGACCTCAACATGCCTTTGCGCGGCTAGGCTGCACACTTCTTCCGGCTGAACTGCTTGCGCGATCCAGATGCGATTGGTGCTGCCTGTCAGATCGCAATAATGCAGGTAAAACTGCTTGTTGCTTACGTGAGGATCTTGATGGATGTCTTCGATAGGCCCCGTGCTGAATGGGGATGAGCGGCATCTGACGCCGTGCACCTCTTAGCCTTTTGGGGGGCAGCAGTTGCGACGTATAAGCGCCATCCTAGTCAGTCACGCCGATGGCAAGAGCAATATTCAGCGTGTTCATGAGTGATGATTTGCTATTCTTAGGCAATAGTCCGCCTGAAAAAAGCTCTGGCCTGTGGCACGCGAAGTCATGGTAACGAAATCTCTAAAATTAGCAGTATGGCACGATGAGTTTAAGATAGAATCGCACGAGGACAGATGTATGAGCGAAATGAATTTTGATTTGGGCTATACATCGCACGGCACACATGATCCGAGACCTGGTTACAGGGGAACGAGCCTGCAAGAGTTCAATGCGGCTTTTCCCGACGATGAGGCCTGTCTAAAATGGATATTCGACCGCAACTATGGTGCAGATTTTCCCTGCGAACGATGCGGCAAGCCAGGGAAATGGTATAGAATAAGTCACACGAGACGGTTTCAGCATCCGTGCGGCAAGAGTATTTCCCCCAAAGCTCGGACGCTTTTCGAGAAAACGCGAATACCGTTGAAATTGTGGTTTTATGCGATGTTGCATTTTTCAAACTCGACTGACGGCGTAAACTCGCTTTTTTTGAGTCGACAGATCGGAAGCACGCCAAGCCATGTCCATGGTTTGGGGGTTAAAATTAGAAAGCATATGGCTGCCATCGACACGCCGAAAAAGGTTGGAGGCGTTGGCAAGGAAGTCATAGTACGCCTTGCGAAATTCGAAGGAATCAGCATCAACAACCGTGAAGGTCTGAATATAGCGTCAGGTTTTTTCGTAGCAGATGAAACCTGTGTTCTGTCAACTGTGATAGGTAAGGCGCGGCGACCCGTTTTGAGGCAGACGATTGAGAGAAAAGTCGCAGAAGGCTCTGTCATGAGGACAGATTGCTCGTGGACTTATAGTCGCCTGACTAGCGCAGGAACGCGCGGGTCGGCAGTCGAGCTGGTGCCATCGTATATGATAGACGATCCCAACAGGCCCGACACCATCAGAAGCTTTATGAATTATCTTAGGCGCCCCATGCGCAACAATTACCGCCGTGTCGACAGATCTCATTTGTGGATGTACTTGAAAGAGTTTGAGTTCCGCTACAATAGACGCAAGTGCTCTCATACAACGTTCTGGGACCTCATCGAGATATTTCCTCCGATCTCCACTGAGCTAGTGCAATGGAATATGTCGAACTCTCACGGAGCCGCGGGCAAAGCTCGGTGATCAAAAAGGGCACAAGCGTAACCGAATTTTTCGCTCGTTTCCCAAACGAACAGACGTGCCTTGAACATGTTTTCTCGACGCGTCTCGGCGACCATACACCCTGTCCCGCGTGCGACGTAAAGGGCGGTTTCACCTATATAAAAGGTACGAAGAAGTATCAACATCGGTGTCGGCAACAGGTCTCTGTGTTGAAGGACACGATTTTTTACCGCTCCAATATTTCCTTGATGGGATGGTTTTATGGCTGCCTGCTCTTTGCCAACTCCAACCAGGGCATCCCTTCGAGCTTCATTCGCAAGCAACTCGGTCTCGGATTGAAGGCGTCACTGAGGCTTTGCTATCAGATCCGCCTTCAGACCGCATTCTGTAATCGCCCCGAGCGTCTCGGCGGTCCTGGCAAGATGGTCTATGTTGACGAAACCATGGTCAAGTATGTGAATTCAAATAGACCTGAAAAAACTCCGTATCCAGTCGTTATGGGTATGGCCTGCGATGGTCAGGTTCTATCTGGGATCATTCCGGATCGCACCCATCAGACCTTTCTACGAAACATAGAGCGTTTCGTAGAGCCCGGCTCTGTGATTGTCACTGACGGTCACGCGAGTTACCGTAGGTTAAAGAAGCTTGGATGGGACCACATCGTCGTAAATCATCTCAGGGCATTCCACGACTTCAAAGGAAACAATACGGCCAATATCGATGTCTATTGGTCGGTTCTCAAAAGGACGATGAGAAAATATGTCCAAGCGTCACCTGAACATTTCTGGACCTATCTCGCGCTCATCGAATTTTATTACAATCGCAGAGATTGCGAAACTCCGAACTTCCACGAACTTATCGGGTCCTTTCCTGAAGTGACGCGTGAGAGCACCGCGGCAATAAAAAAACGTTTCGTTTGGGAATGAATATGCTGCGCCAGTCCAACGAGATATTTTCCGGTAAATGGCACAAACGATCCCTTCGCAATTCCGGGCGCGCTGGTCGAATATTTGATCACCGTTGCCAATACCGGCGTTTCTGCTGCGACCGCTGGCTCAGTCGTCATCACCGACGACGGGCCTGACAATGCCAAGCTATGCTTCGATACCAACGGTACCGGCCAGCCGGTGGTTTTCACCGATGGATCGCCCACCTCTGGTTTGAGCCTCAACTATGGCGCGTTCGATAATCCTGGTGACGATCTCGAGTTCTCGAACGAGAACGGCGCGAGCTGGACCTACGCGCCGGTGCTGGACGGCGATCTATGTGACACGAATATCACCGATTTCCGGCTGATCCCGACCGGTCAATTCCGCGGCGGCTCGAGTTTTACTCTGCGCACCAGCTATCGCATTCGATAGCCAAGAATTGTCAGTGCATAAAGGCGCCTGGGGAAATACTATTTCACACCAAGCGAGACATAGCAGCGCTCATCTATGCATCGCAGCGCAAACGTGTTTTCTGGTATCATTCGAACGGGTGATCGCGGTCTGGCGCGACGTCCGGACTTCGCTGAAATGACAAAGACCTGTTCCAACCCGATATCCGACATTTCTTGGGCGATGGCCAGAGTCCAGCCGGGCGAGGATCGATGCCGAACACCACCGATGAGGTGCCGGCGCACGCGCGGGTTAATCAATGCGGATATCCGCCTTGCGCCTGGCAGGTGAGTCACAGTGGTCATGCACATGGCGTCGCAAATTGGGACGATGGAGCAATGCCAGTAGCGATTGCCCAGCAAAATTATTAGAATGTGTCTCGCTCGGTCGACGATCATGTCCGTTTAGCGCAATTCCAGGTATTAACAGCGTGTTTGCTCTTGCGGATCATGGCCGTTCGTGTTGACTCGGTGCAAAGCCGATTTCGGAGACTTTTTCGTGGGTAATCAAGTGCCGCCTGGTTCGTCAGACCCTGCATTGGCTGAAATTCAACGCCTGGATTTTCGATCGCGCCTGGGCCAAGTCCTCGAGGATTTGGACGAACGAGGCGAAAAAATGGCGGCATTGCGGGTGGAAGAAGCAATCGCAGCACTTCAGCGCTGATGCCGTAAGGTCCATGTAAGCCTTTCAGTTCCTGTTGGACTATTCCCGCGACGCGCTTTGCGGTATCACCGCGTAATGGCACACTCCGACAATCGCCTCGATGACGCGTATTCTTCGCTGACAGACAAGCAGCTCGAAACGCTGCAAATTGTCGCGGATGGCCGCACGCATAAAGAACTTGCGAGGATCGCGGGCATCTCCGTTTCAGCAGCGACCCAACGAATCGAAACGTTGCGTGCCAAGTTTGGCGGTGTCACCAAGGCCGAACTTGCGCGTATTCATCGCCAGCATCGGAAGGATGGAGACTGTAAAGAGTTTACAGGTAAGATTTTTCAGCTTCCGCTGGAGGCTCCTCACCCGCCAAACAGCGGATGGAACCGCGTTCAGGAACAAGGTCTTCTCGCTGACGCATCTCCGGTCTTTTCCGCTGATGCACCGTGGGAAAATCATGAACCTGAGGTGGTCCCGGAGGTGCTCAACGGTCGTCATTCAACCGCTTTTCGCCTGGCCGCTACAGCCGGCTTGGCAACAGCGATCCTTGTTTTCGCAATCGTGCTTCTTGCAGTTGCAAACATGATCAGCGACATGTTCTGACGTAACCGACCTCCGGTTGATTTTGTCCCGCCGCCGAGCACGGCGTGGACCGGAGAATGACAATGTTGGATCTACAAACTGCGGGTACCCGCATCGCTGAAGACCTCGACGCCGCAGAACGCCTCGCCAATGAAACCCTTCGCGCTGTTGCGCGTCTTCAGGTCAGCATGATGAATGCCCGCATCGACAGCGATCTCACCCCTTACGACGGCCAGATAGCGGTTGTTCGCGTGCAGCAGGCATCGGCATCACTGGTCGAGGCGCAGGGAAATCTGGCCAAAGCGCACAAGAGCATGCGCGAAGATTTCATCAAGATGACTGGTTTGACGCCTCCAGAGGACGGTGATCGCTGCCCGACCGACCGTGATCCGCGTTCGGCGCTGTTGGCTGCGTAATTGTAAATTTCACATTTCGTGGGCAGGGTCGCGCCCGAGATGCTGCACGAAATTTTCATAAACTATCGCGATGAAGTTCAGCGAAGCGCCTTCGCACTCTTGGCAATCTATGCCTGGGCTAAAGGATCGGGACCGGAAAAACTGGCTACAGGCACTTTCGTAACGGCGATCGTTGCCGATATGCTTTATCATTTTCTGCTTCCCGAAGGCAGCGTGTATTCCGAGATCAACCTCGGTCATTTTGTAATCGATACCGCTACCTTGCTTCCGCTGACCTTCCTCGTGGTGAGAGCAAACAGGATTTATCCGATATGGCTGCTCGCGGCACAGCTTATAATGTTCGTGATGCACATCCATCGCGAGATATTCTCCGAAATCGATCCGCTCAGTTATTACGTGCTGACGCGGGCGCCGTCCTGGATCCAACTGGTGGCGCTTACCGCAGGTATCTCCGCGCACCACCACCGGGCCCGCCGGTTTCCGCACTATCTTTCCTGGAAAACCTCCTCACCTCGCTGGTAGGGCCGGACGCCAGCGAGATCGCGCGATATTTGCTCGAGCGCTACGGATCAATCGCCAGAATAATCTCGGCTTCAGACGAAAACCTCGCCGCCGTGCTGAGTGGGTATCCACAAGCCGCGGAAGCAATCAGCGCGGCGAAGCGCCTTGTCCAAGCCGGGCGGGAAGAACGGCTTGTCGGGAAACAGGCAGATACGCATGACAGAAAACTCATCGATTTTCTGATCGAAGACCTTCAAAATCCGGATGAAGAGCGGTTGATGGTCATCTATTTGAACGCGCAATTTCTGTATCAGCGCGCGGAGCGGATAAGCTGCGGTGGCCGATCACAACTGTTACTGCGTTGCCGTGCCATCATTCAGCGCGCACTCGATCTTGGATCGACCGCGCTAATAATCGCACACAATCACCTCTCGGAAGATTGCCGGCCCAGCGATGTCGACCGCACAACAACCGAGCATCTCAGACATGTCGCGGCAGCAATGGAAATTGAACTTGTTGATCACTTAATCGTTGGTGGGGGGAAAGCCTACAGCATCAAAGAAGGGAAATACCTGTGACGGATTCAGCGAATTTGCGCACGATGGGCTATCAACTTATTGCAATGGCAGAAAGCATCGAAGAACGAAGTCCGGCTTTCCGCTTCGGGCACCAGCGTACGGACGCAAGCCCGATGGAAATGGCTGCGCACGCTTCGCTAATCTACAGCATGCGACGTGAGCGTGAACGGTTTCTGCCGAAGGAAATTCTCGGCGAGCCTGCATGGGATATGTTGCTCGAACTCTTCGTGGCTAGCGTTAAAGGGGGCGAATTGTCGATAAAATCGATATCGCATGCAAGCGGGGTACCGCCGACCACGGCCCTACGATATATAGAAGTGATGGTCGCGAACGGCTCTGTGCTGCGCCGACGATCAACCGAGGACAAGCGGGTCTCCTATATTCGCCTGTCGAAAGATGGCTACAACGCCATGTCGGCCCTGATCAAATCGTCGATGCAACAGTCAACTACCACGATCGCGGGTCCGATAGACGGCTATCTGCGGCCTGTTCAACCGCATGAGAAAGCCGGATTTAGTTGACGAGAAGGATCAGTCTCCTGGCACGACGCGCAGGTCCGCAATTTCCGTAATCGGGCTGCCGGCAAAAATCCAATGCGTAAGCTTGAGCAAGGCGCCAACAACAGCGGCGGCCTCGGTCGCCGCCCTGTGAGAAACATCGATCGCCTCGTCATTGAAACGCAATGTAACAAGCCAGTCAGAGCACGCACCAGCGCTGATCAAAATGCCGATCTGTCCTGACGACACCAACCGCCGCGCCGCACTTTCCGCGGCGCCAGCAGCAAGCAGGCGCTCGAAGGTCTCGGCATCGATCGTCGGCCCGAGTATCAATTCGATGGCGTTGGGACCAGCTGCAAAGTGATCGCGAGCGGCGCGGAGCAAATGAATGGTTTCCGATTCCGTCTTGCAGCTTCGCACTTGAAGAAGAAGATCTGCGTTCGCGGTCACAAATGCGCCAGCTTTCATGCAGTTGCTGTTAGGCAAAAGTGTAATGCATCCATTTCGGTTCTATTTCTGTTTGGATACGAAACGTCAAGCCCATTGGCATGTCTTTGCACCAAGAACGACAAAGAGGGATTGAGTGGACACGCGAACGAGCAGTACAGGGAAAATCCCTGCCAAAACGCCGACGTTGGTTGATTGAGCCCCTCTCGTCGAGCACGTGGCCGAACCCTAATCGTCTCCGATATCTGCGAGCGCACCGCGAAATATGATCTCCCGCCGCCTTCCAACGCCCGCATACAAGAGCCTCCCTGACGGCTGAACCGCAAACAACGGCCTGCGAATGCCAGTCCACCGCCAAAGCCGTCCTGCCGTGATGTTTCGCAGCGGCGTAAAAATGCGGGCAGGCGCCTTTGCGGCAAAACACTGGGCGGAAATGGACGCCGATTGCTGGGTGTGGCAGGAGGTCCATAGCGGCTTCGATATCATTGCATGGCGGCTGGAACCCGACGAGTTGATTGAAATCCCGAGAGTCCAGCGAGGTCGGCCGACAGTCCCGCGTCAATACTTCTCCTTGATACGCCAGTTACTCGGGCCGAGTAGGTCCGGCCCGGGTTCAGCGCCCGACGGCGACATACCTGAAGCCGTGTTCCTCGACATCGCGGCGCGAATAGAGGTTGCGCAGGTCTACGAGCAGCGGCGTTTTCAGCAGGCCTTTCATGCGCTTCAGATCAAGCGCGCGGAAAGCGTCCCACTCGGTCACGATCACTGCCGCATCGGCACCGTCGAGTGCTTCGTATGGCCCATCGCAATAGGTCACGTTGTTCAGCACTTTGGCCGCCTGTTCCATGCCTTCCGGATCATAGGCTTTCACCTTGATCCCGGCATCCTGCAGGGCCTGCACCACGCTGATTGCGGGGCTATCGCGCATGTCATCTGTGTTCGCCTTGAACGTCAGGCCCAGCACTGCGACTGTCTTGCCGTGCTGGTCTCCGCCGCCCATCGCGTGCACCACCTTGCGCCCCATTGATCGTTTGCGCTGATCATTGCTGGCGACCACGCTTTCCACGATGCGCAAGGGCGCTTCGTAATCCTGCCCGGTCTTCAGCAGCGCCAGCGTATCTTTCGGGAAGCACGATCCGCCATAGCCCGGTCCCGGCATGAGAAAGCGATTACCAATGCGGCTATCAAGGCCAATGCCTTTGGCGACATCGCCCACATCCGTGCCGACTTTCTCACACAGATCAGCAATTTCGTTGATGAAGCTGATCTTGGTCGCGAGGAAGGCGTTTGCGGCATATTTGGTCAGCTCTGCGCCCCTGCGGCTCATGGTGATAAGCGGACTTTCATTGCGCGTGAGCGGGCGATAGATTTCTTCCAGCACGCGCTCTGCATGTTCATCATTCACACCAATCACCACGCGGTCTGGCCGCTTGAAATCGTCAATCGCTGCACCTTCACGCAGGAATTCCGGGTTGGAGGCGACGGAAAATTCCAGATCCGGCGCTTCTTCGCGAATGATGCGCTCCACCTCGTCGCCCGTACCCACTGGCACGGTCGACTTATCGACCACCACAACGCCTGCAGGAAGCAGCGGAGCCATTTCGCGCGCGGCCGCATAGACGTAGGAGAGATCGGCATGGCCATCGCCGCGGCGCGACGGTGTACCGACTGCGATGAAAACGGCATTTGCCTTCGGAAGAGCCTCTGCAAGGTCGAGCGTGAAGGACAGCCGGCCAGCTTCGACGTTCTTGGCTACAAGTTCGTCCAGTCCCGGCTCGAAAATCGGAATCTCGCCATTGAGCAAGGCGTCGATCTTGGACTGGTCCTTGTCCACGCAAGTTACATCATGCCCGAAATCTGCAAAGCAGGCCCCTGAAACAAGCCCGACATAGCCAGTACCGATCATCACGATATGCATCAGGTCATCCTTTTCAAAAATGGCAGACTGTCAGATCGCCCTGTCGATTGAGAGGCGGCGACCGGATCGATGCGCAGCTGCCCGTCATCAGAAGTTTGGTAAACCGACACATCCATTGCGGCGATGGGAGGCGATGCCTTGGCTCCGTTGCCACAGGGAAGTATCGCTGCATAGCTTTGCTTGGAGAAGCACGTGGAACGCTGGCGCGCGGATGACAATCGTGCCGATCCGCGGACATGGTCGCGCAGCAAAAGGCGCCGCATTACCGTCTCAAGAGTCGTTCTGCGGCTGTTCTGATCTCTGGACCGATATCGTCTCGTTCCAGAGCCAAAGCGATCGTCGCCTCCACAAATCCGGCCTTGCTTCCGCAGTCGTAGCGCGCCCCGTCAAACGAAACGGCGTGAAAAGGCTGATCGCCGATCATTTTGGCCATTGCGTCGGTCAACTGGATTTCGCCACCGACACCTTTCTGCTGTTTTTCGAGAACCCGCATGACATCAGGCTGCAAGATATATCGGCCCGAGACGATTTTGTTCGACGGTGCTTTGTCAATTGCAGGCTTTTCTACCAGGCCTTTCACTTCGGTCAGATGGCCATCGACAACGCCAGGATTGATGACGCCGTAGCTCGAAACCTCTTCATAGGGCACTTCAAGCACGCTTATCAGATTGCCACCAGTATGCTGATAGGCATCGACCATCTGTTTCATGCAACCGGCACCGCCTTTCCTTGCGACCATCAATTCGTCAGGCAGGAAAATGGCAAACGGATCATCACCCACGATGGCCCTTGCACACCAGATAGCATGCCCCAGCCCCAGAGGGACCTGCTGGCGGACGGTGATGATATCGCCAGGGATTGCCCGTGTGGGGTCGAGAACAGACAAATCTTTCCCTCGGTCTTCCATAGTCGTTTCAAGTTCGTATGCGATATCGAAATGCTCGACTATCGCGGTTTTTCCGCGACCGGTGACGAATATCATCTGTTCGATTCCGGCCTCGCGCGCCTCATCCACGGCGTATTGGATGAGCGGCCGATCAACAATCGGGAGCAATTCCTTGGGAATGGCCTTGGTCGCTGGAAGAAATCGCGTGCCAAGCCCTGCCACGGGAAAAACGGCCTTCTTGATCGGTTTGATATTGCTCATGGTTTCTCCGCTTGGGCCGCGCGCGTCGTAATCGCGACAAGTAGGCCCTATTTTCAGTTTTCGGTATTGCTGACAAAATTATAATTAATGATCGACTGGCAATAGCCAGACTTCGCGGGCAAGCCCCCGGAAACAACTGCAAAAAGATCGCAAACCTCTTCGGCAGATTACATATCAGGTACCCAGCATAAATTCCGGCCTTGTAGAGTGACGATAGGCTTGCTTGCTGCGGAAATCACGAGCGAGGATGGAAAAAAAAGTCTGCACGCGCGACAGGCCATCGCCTTCAGACCACCGCCACATCGCTTTCGTTCGTCCGAACGCTGGCAGTTCTTTTTGGCCGCAGCTCGAAAACACTAGATCGTCATTGTGTGGCAGAGCCTCTCCGGCGGTAAGATCCTCGCGGCCGAACAATGCCGCCGACCAGGACACGAAATGATCGAAAAGGCGCAAAATATCCTGTGACCGGGCGCAGACCCGCAGCTGCTCGAGCAGGGATTCGTCCGAAGCTGCAATGCAATAGCTGAGCTCGTGGGCATACGGCAGCCATGGATCGCCAGAACGTACAGCTTTGCAAAAGCTGATTGCTGCAAGGATGAGTGCATGTTCGCGCGACAGAACAGCGACTTCGCGACTGCCCACCGAGCGAAGCTGTGACGCTTCGAAGAAACCGTCGACATTCCTTGGATAAGGACCGCCGGGTTGCTGGAGTTGATTGTGCAAGTCTACCGCTGGAAAGGGTGAACTAAAATTGACGAAAGGAGCTTCGCCGAGAAAGTCGTGCCACCACCGGTCGTCGAGGGTCACAAGACAAGAATAGCCGAGGTCGCACAGCGCGTCGATACTCTGGCGATACTCGCTGCGTCTCACAAGAATGTCGACATCCGCGGCGCTACGCACATCGAGATTTCCGTAGACTTGCTCGGATCGAAACGGTCCCTTGAGCACCAGCGAGCGGATCCCGGATGCCTCAAGAATTTGGGTAATTTCTACGGCGCGGGCTATATTGGCGAGATTGCGGCGCAGCACCTCGCTCTGAAATGCGTCGAGTTGTGCGGCAACCGGCGCGGGAGGTTTTACGTTCAGATTACGCAGTCCCTTACGAAGAAGGCCGACGGTTTTTGTCTTCTGGGCCAACGCAAGCATGTCCGGCCAATCGATATCGCTTGGCAAAATCACTTCGGATTGATGCGGCAGCGCTGCGGTCAGGGCGAGGACCAAAGCATGGCAAGTCGCAGACCGCACGCTCGCATCCCCGGTCTCGCTGTAATGTACTTGCAAGCGCATTGATCCGCTTTCAGCGCAATTCACTTTCTCTTGTCCCCGCCCGGCCCTGTTCTTTCGTCAAGCGACCGTGACGGAATCGCTCGATTGAGGCAAGTGAGATAAGTGATCGGTCTTGCCGCGTGATGCCGCAGTCGTCCGGCTCTGCGCTCACTTACCTCCAAATCTGCTTCATTTTGGCACAGGTAAGGCTCAGCCTGTCGATAAATATTGTGCGGCGCACAAATATGGTTGCTATTGCGTTAAGTGTTTGTAAGGTCGGTCGTAGTCGATTCCCAACGGGCGCGGTCGACGGGTCCAAGAACAGATTTTTGAGAAAGCGATATTCTGCATGAAAACGAAAGCCACTTACGAGCATCCGGTCTTTGAAAAGATCGGATCTATCGAAGCCGTCACCCAGAACACCACGACCGGCACACGCCTGGACGCGCCATTTCAGAGCGGCGTTCCTCTGAGCGATCTCACTCTTTCCTGATTTCAGGTTGAGAGAACAGGAGGGGATAGCGGCTTGCGCCGCTATCCCCTCTTTCGTTTTTCATTGGTTTTTGCATTTCGATTGAGATAAGCGCAGCGGCATGACAGGGGTTGAGGACAGTGATAGGTTTTCGCAAGCTGCGGACGTCGTTGCGTGCAATCTCGACGGTGGAAAAGCGCTCCTCGATATGGCCACCAGCAACTACTACCAGCTGAATGGCACAGCTGCCATGTTATGGGAGCTCATCGGCGATGGGATGCGCGTTGCTGATATTGCCGACCATATGTTCGAACAATTTGAAGTCGAGCGCTCGCAATGTCTTGCCGATGCCAAGCGGGTTATTGGCGCGTTTCTAGAGGCTGATCTGGTTCTGCGTGTCGATTGATTGGCTCATGCAGGTCAGCAAGCTCTGGCGACGACATTCCCTCCTTCTCACCAAAACCTGGATCGTTCTGGTCGGCGTTCGGCTGACCCTTTCGTTTGGTAGCTACCGCGCCGTCTTGCGACGGATCGAGGCGCTGGAGCGGCGCGACAACCCTTGCTTGTCCATCGGTCAGCTGGCCGATGCTGTCGATCTGACGTCTCGCTATGTCCCGCGAGCATCGTGTCTTACGCAGGCGCTGGCCCTGCGCTATCTCGCAGCACGCGAAGGGGTGGACTGCACGATCCGCATTGGCGTGAAGAAACAGAGAAACGGTTCTCTCGAAGCCCACGCTTGGGTTACCGCTGAGGAAACGGTAATCATCGGAGGCAGGCTGGAAGACATAGACGCTTTTACTCCGATAATTGATCTATGATATCGGCTATTTCCGATCGGTCGGGTTGCCGCATAGACGTCGCCGCCGGGAGCACTGTCCGAAGCGGGCTGCGCGGTATGAGATTGCTTGTCTCTTCCTCCGCCATTCGCATTGATAATCATGCACACATCGCGCAGATGTGCCAGCTTCCGGCTGACGCTTCTCTGGAGCAGCTACTGGCAGCCGGCTGGCGCCGCTGGGGAACAAGTCTCTCTGGACATTTGCGTGGGGCCTTCGCCTTCGTGATATTCGATTCGGAAGGGGATGTTATCTATGCTGCGCGCGACCATCTGGGCGTGGCTCCGCTGTTTGTGGCTCATTGCAATGGCGCGACATATTTCGGTCAAACCTCGCAAATCGTGCGCGCGATGGTGCAGCGGGATCTGCCCGATGATACACTCATGCTCGCCGATTTCGTTGCCGATGCATGTCTCGAGCGTGATAGAACTTTTTTCGAGGGAATTTCCCGCGTCCCGGCCGCGCATTGGATGCTTATTGATCGTGCAGGTACGAGAACAGAACGCTACTGGTCGCTTTCTGATGTACCCAGCGGCCGTCAGCCGGACCGACCAGTGGAGCGCTTCCGGGCGCTTTTCGATCAATCCGTCCGCTCCTGCCTGTCCGCAGGACAATCCACCCTCTTGCTCAGCGGCGGACTGGATTCGTCTGCTTTGGCAGCATCTGCGGTATCAATCGGTCATCGATCAGACTTGCACGCCTTGTCCCTTACCTACCGCGAAACGGCAGCATGGTGCGACGGACCTCACCTCGCAGCTGTCGCGGACAAGACCGGCATTGTTCCCGCTGAAGTCGCTGCAGATCGGCACGATCCACTCGCAGACATGGATTTCTGGTTGCGTGCTGTTGACGGGCCGCACGTGCCAAGAGGACAATCATCGGCGTTTCAGCTTCTTCTGAAGGCCCGCGCGGCCGGCTCCCAGGTCGTACTCTCGGGTCATGGAGGTGATGAAATTGTATCCTTTGGCTTCGGCCGCCTGAATGAGCTTGCCAAGGCTGGTCGCTGGCTTTGCCTGTGGCGCGAAACTGCAGCGAGCGCGGGCCTCTACGGAGACAATCGCATGCTCCATTTTGCGCGGTATCTTTCGCATAAGCCGCGATTCCAACCCATTCTCCGCCGTCTCTCTCGCTATACCGCCAAGCCGCACTCCATCGATGGCGGATTTCTGTCCGATGAAGCTGCTGCGCAAGTGCCAGCTGACCGTTACGAACGCCGGACAGTCGCGAGCCGGCTTATCCATGATGAGCGAATGCTCCACGAAGAAACATTGAATAGCGCCATCATACCGACAGCGCTTGAAGTTCTCGCGCTCAGTAGCCAGGCAGCAGGTGTCGACACGCGCCTGCCATTCTACAACCTTGACCTGTTGGAATTCTCCCTGTCGCTACCGTCGGACTGGAAACTGCGCGATGGAATGTCCCGGTACATTCTGCGCTCCGCATTCGAAGGGGATTTGCCTCCCAAGACGCTAGCGCGGCAGGACAAATTCGATTTCGCACCGGCCTTTATCGCCGGCTTGTGCGAGCACCGTGAAAAGGTGCTGGATCTGACAGATCCAGTATTTGCCGATCGCTGGAACCTTGTAAATCGCAAGCGTCTGGACAGTGCTCGCTCTCGTCTCCACCATCTGGATGTAACGATTGAAAACACCGATGCATTCTTTCTCTGGCGAGTGGCCGTACTCGGAATGTGGGCTTCAATTTCACGCGAGCCGCCGCAAGGCGGTGAGCTGCGGCCAATCCACTAGGAACTCAGCATGTACCGCTACCGCGCATTTGAATTGACCATCGCCAGTGAAATCCGGCTTGACGAGCTTTCTCCCGAGCCAGATGTACACGCCGACGTCGACATTCATATTCTGCTGCGCGATCTGGGTGTTGAGCTACCGCCGATGGGCGCGCCAACGCAGATCAATTTCGAAGGCGCCGATGGCTTGGACATGATGTGGCCGGGCGCAGCCATGGTCAGGATCAGATCGCCATCAATCATCCATGTCCAGCCGTTTCCCCAAGTCCCCGAAACATATCTTGCTTTCCCCCTTCTCGGTCCGGTCATGGGATGGGTGCTGCATATGCGCGGCTTTTATGTACTGCATGGAAGCGCAGTCGAAAAAAGTGGCCGGTCCGTCGCGTTTGTCGGCGACAAGACAGCGGGCAAATCGACCACGGCCAGCGCTTTTCTTAAGCAGGGTTGGTCGCTGATGACAGATGATTTGCTTGCCTTGGATGTCAGCGACGAGGCTCGGCCTTTGTTGCAGCCGGCGTTTGGACAGCTCAAGTTGAATGCAGACACACTGGACACGCATATTCCTGGCGCGCAGCTGCTTCCCCTGGTTATGGACGGATTTCGGAAGCGGCAATATCGTTTGGCGGACATGGTAACCAAGCCGGTCGCCGCCGGTCTGATTTTTGTCCTCGAGCGCGGCGGAGAATATCCGGCGATAAGCTGGTATGAGCCTGGCGAAGCAATCGCAGCGCTGTTTCGCTACAGTTACAATCTGCGGTTTGTCGATGCGCCTGCCGATCAGCAGGATCGGGCGCGGCAATTCCGTCAGGCCATCGCAATTGCGAACAGTGCCCGGATTGGCCGTCTTCAAGTGCCTCACGATAGGGACCGGTTGGCTGAAACCGTAGCCTATATCGAATCGGCCATCAGCACAGAGGCAGTCTGAGCATGGGCGAATGGCGCTCCCTCGCAAACGAGGCATGGCGGCTGGCCGGCAGACGCCTGGCCCTTGGCCTGATCATGACCATAATGGTTGGCCTGACAGAAGGCGTGTCGCTGCTGCTGCTCATACCGCTAATCGCCATCGCGATGCCTGAAGTGCAAGGCGAGCGGCAGATACCGATCGTTGGTGAATGGATATCGCTTGCCGACTTCAACCTTCCCACCTTGCTTGTCCTGTTTCTCGCCGTCGTGATCCTGCAGGCCCTGATAAGCCGCGCAAAAACGCTTTTTAATCTGCGCACGATGCAAGACCTCAGTGCCAATTTGAGAATTCGGCTGTTTGAAAGCATGAGTTATTCTCGCTGGGATGCTCTGCACGATCGCCGCGGCAGTGATCTCAACCATATTCTTTCCAACGATGTCGATAATGTTGTGGGCGCGATCGGAAGCCTTCTCGCTGTCGTGCAGGCCGCGTTTCTGCTGCTGATATATCTTTTGCTGGCGATGGCCGTGTCATGGCAAATGGCCTTGTTTGCAGCCTGCGCAGGCGCCGCCATGTTTCTGGGGCTCTATCCGATTCGGCGACGCGCCAATCGTCATGGCAAGCAGCTCGTCAGCATGTTGCAGGAACAGAATGCCACAGTATTGGAATTCATAGGAAGCATTCGCCTCGCAAAGCTGTTTGCCGCGGAAGATCGCCAGGCGCGTCACTACGCTGGTCATGTCCGCCGCATCAAGGCGGCGGTTCTCGATTTTGCAGCGCTGAGCAGTTGGGGCACTGTTGTCTTCCAAATTGGTGCCGCATTGGTGGCGGTGGTCTTCGTCGGCCTAGCCGTTGGCGTATTGTCGCTCGATTTTCCCAGCGTCGCCGTTTTGCTGGTCGTCTTTGCACGCGTTGCACCGCGGTTCTCGGCGATTCAGGAGAATGTTCAGCACTTCCTTTCGGAAGCGCCGGCTTGGGCGAACTATCGGCAAAGCGCCGAGCATTTTGCCTCCAATCGCGAGCAGTTCCCCGAATTCGCGAGCGACGTACCTGCGCTCAATAAGGCGATTCGTGTCGATGAAATGACTCTGACCTATCCCGGTGCGTCCGCGCCATCGCTAGACAGAATTTCGATCGAAATTCCCGCCGGTCAAATCACCGCGCTGGTTGGTCCGTCGGGTAGCGGGAAAAGCACGCTCGCGGATGTTATCTCCGGGCTCATCGCCCCATCTTCTGGGCAGATGCATGTTGATGGCACCGAGCTGACCAATGACAATCGCCGCGCATGGAGACAGTCTGTCGCCAGCGTCCCGCAGGATTCCATGCTTTTGAATGATAGCTTGAAAAGCAACCTTCAACTCGGCCAGGCCAGTGCCGGGGACGCAGAAATATGGCAAGCGCTGGAAAAAGCAAATGTCGCCGCTTTGGTGCGCAATCTCCCCGACGGTCTGGATACGATTGCCGGCGATCGTGGTACCAGATTTTCTGGCGGCGAGCGGCAGCGTCTCGCACTTGCGCGGGCGTTATTGCGGCAGCCCCAATTGCTCATTCTCGACGAAGCGACGAGCGCGCTCGATTGGGAGAACCAGCAAATGGTGGTGTCGTCTATGAGGGCGCTGCGAGGGGAGCTCACTGTCATCACGATTGCGCATCGGCCATCTCTGATCAGCTTTGCAGATGTTGTCATTGCATTGCAGGACGGCAAGGTCGTCGAGCACGGCAATTACGACGATCTTGCCGCGCGTCCCGGAAGCGCGATTGCGCGCATGGTCGCCGGCGAAACCGGCCAACCATAGCGCGCCCGGACATCCGATGCTTCAGGTCTCCGCTATCAAGCCGCTTCAGGCGTATTCTTCAAGCAAGCCCGGACGTATCCGGAAATGCGTAGCGCCGGCGTGGAGGCAGGCTCGCGCGAACCATTTGCGGGACACATCGGTGCCGGGCAATGTCAGCAAGGCCATGATAGCCGAAATGATCATCTTCACCGGCGCTGTCATCCACAAAGCCCTGAACGTGCTGGGCGCAAACTGTCGGCTCACCAGCGCATGCGTTTGCCCTGCCCGGTACATGCGGCGCGCTACCCAGCGCATCGTAGCGCGGCCAGGCGGGACCGGTTCATAAACAATCGCTTCGGGCGCATAGACGAACCGAGCGCCATTTTCCGCAAGCTCGCGAAAGAAATAGGTGTCTTCACCTCCTGTGGTCCCCAGTTCCTCTCGAAACGACGTCCCAACGGTTTCTACGAACGAGAGATCAAGCAAGACACTGCTCGTATAGGCATTGACGGGCGAGCCAGTGACTTCGTTGGAATGAAAGTCGCATCGCGCGACCCATGGCGGCAAATCCTCTCCGTAAACGGCCCGGCTCACTCCAACCACCACTTCAGCCGACCCGCGGCGGCTGATAAGCGCCGCGAGCCAGCGCGTGCTGGCCGCTTCATCATCGTCGATAAATGCAAGCCATTTCGTATCTGTGATCTGAAGAGCCGCGTTTCTGGCGATCGAGATGTTCTTGGCAGGCGCATGCATATAGCTCAGGGGGACGGCAATCCGCGCGGCGTAGGCTTCTACATCCTGACGTAAAGAATCGGTCTCGTCATTGTCGATCACAGCAATGGCCGCGAGCTGGTCAACAACGCCCGCCTGATCGGCTACGCTGTCGATAGCGGCAAATATCGAGCTTCGCCGAAAGGTGCAGATGCACACGGTCACCTGTTCGGATGCTGCAGGTCGACTTTCATGCATTTGCCCGGTCTCATCCTCAATCACGTCGCTGTCCGGTCATAAGTGAAGACGTCGCTCGGTCGCCGGCAGCCTAGCTCACCGCTTGGCGCGGGCTCATACTAAAAATAGCGTTCGCCTATCCGGATCGTATCGCCAGGAGAGACATAGACCGGCCGGCCATTTTCGATGTCATATTGCTCTTCTTCGGTCTGGCCTTCTCGCAGCAAAAAGATCGTCTGCCGATCAGCACGGTAGCTGAAGCCACCAGCCTGCGCGACTGCCTGCAGCACAGTCAGACCGTCGCGAAAGGGGTATTCGCCCGCGTTGCTGACTTCGCCGAGAATGAAAAAGGGGCGGTAATTGAGAACTTCGACAGTGACACGCGGGTCATTGAGATAGCCCTCACCCAGGCCAGTACGCAGCATTTCCTGTAAATCACCGACCGTAAGTCCAACGACTGGCAGATCGCCAAGAAGCGGAAACGCCAGATCGCCTTGCGGCGTAATGGCGAATTCACGAGACAGGCTTTCTTCACCGAAGACCGTGATGGACAATCGATCGCCCGCAGCAAGCCGATACACGGTCGGTTGGTACGCCATAGAACCAGGAGCGGCGCTGCTTCCCGCACAAGCTGGCATAAGCACGCAGAGAAAAGCCGCGAAAAATCCGCGGGCAAATCTTTTGATGGTCATCGTCAGGAGCTTTCTAATCGTTCTCGGTTGGCGGACCATAAGGATACATCAGCGGTTCGACAACCGATGAAACCGAGACTTTGCGCGTTTCCAGGCGGCCGCGATCGGCATGGCATATAGCGCCACAGCAGAAGGCTGACGCAGAAGAGATCTAAACGCCGAAAAATACGAGCGTGCTTTTAGCGCTTCGACGGACCGCGTAAATGCGTGCGCCCGGACCAGGGCCTTCCCGCGCTTGCGGAACGCAGCGGATCTCGCCGCCTCTGGCGGCAAAACTGCGGCTATTTCACGCTCCGCAGCGATCATTCGCTCGAGATTTCTTAAAGAAAGCCGGTGGGATATGGATGCCTCATGCTTGCGGTAGCGATAGCCATGGAAGTCGCTGATGAGATATTTCGTACCGCGTGCCAAGGCTCGCACCATGAATTCATCGTCCTCACCGATCCGCATTGAGGCATTGTAGCGCAGACCGATACGTTCGATCGTTTTCCGCCTGATCATCGGCTTCAGATAGCCAGGAGACGGCTCCGCTCCGAACAGACGAGAGCGTTCGAAATACTCCGCCAGTTCGAGTTTGCGCGCGCCGCCTGGAGGAGCAATATTAAACATTGCCGCGTCGCTGATATGGTCGCCAAATTCGACGGGATTGTCCGCAATCGCATCCGCCTCGTGCCGCTCCGCAAGCGCAATCAGGACCCGGCTGCGATCGGGGAGGATCAGATCATCCGCATCGAGAACGGCGAACCAGCGGCCCCGCATATTTTCCAGAGCGACGTTTCGAGCGCCGCCAGGTCCGCTATTCTGCTTGGTCCGCAAAGCCACAATGCGCGGATCGGCCTTTGCCATGATATCTATCAATTCACGGCTGCCGTCGGTGCTTCCGTCATCGACCACGAGAACCTCGACGCAAACGCTTTCCTGTTCGAGGGCCGAGCGTATTGCTGGTCCCAGATAGGCGCCGGCATCGAAACAGGCTATGGCAAAACTGACATCTATAGGTCCACTATTATCGAAACTTTCCGAACTGCGCCCTGACATTCTTCTATTTCCCCGGCATTATAGACCTATGGCAACGTTTTTTCGCAGCAAACCAAAAGCGCCATGCACTGCCAAGGGGCTGCGCATCTATGCTATTGGCGATATTCATGGCCGCTATGATCTGTTCCACAGGCTTATGGCCAGAATTATTGCGCATTGGGAGTCTTGTCCTCGCTTTGTCAAACGGGTCGAATTGGTGCTGCTGGGCGATGTGATCGATCGCGGACCCGAAAGCGCACGGTGCCTGAAGCTGGTTCATAGTCTCAACAGCCTGTCTGCCGTCCGGCTGCTCAAGGGCAACCATGAAGATCTGCTGCTCAAGAGCATTGCTGGCAATGCCATCGCACAACAAATCTGGCTCGAAAACGGCGGTGACGCTTTTCTGACCAGTTTCGGGATCGAAAAAGCGAGGCCGGATGAAGACAGTTTCGATTTTGGTGACCGTATCGGGCGTGCCGTGCCCGCCCCGTTAATCGATATGCTTGAGCAGGCACCACTGCTCTACCGTTCGCGCGACTATGTTTTCGTGCATGCCGGTGTGAAACCCGGCGTTGCCTTGCACAAGCAGGCCGAAGAGGACCTGCTGTTCATCCGCGAGGAGTTCACCCAATCATCGCGTTGGCATGACGCGGTCATCGTGCACGGTCATTCCATCGTAGACCAAGTGCAAATTCACGCAAACAGGATCGCGGTGGATACCGGTGCGTACGACAGCGGCCGCCTGTCGTGCATCTGTCTCGAAGGGCGTCGCCGCGAAGTGCTACACACCTGACATCAGTCTGCCAAAAGCAATTCGGCGGTGCTAGCAGCGCTACCGAGGCATTGGCTGGTCGAGACGCGGCGCCATAGCTGACAGTTCCAGTAAATCTGCTCCACCCGGTCTCGCGATCGCTTGATGAAAACCAAGTCCGGTGGAGATTGTGCGATCGACGTCCGGTCGAGAGCGGCTGGTTCGCTCGATGGCTCGGTCCAGCCGGCAACCTGGCAATTGGCCTGGCCGCTGCACAGCTCGACCGCGTCAAGGGCCCACCGCCCCGGACTTGTGCCAGCGGCCAGGGAAAGCCGGCGCGCCGACGATCGGCGCGCGGGCGTTGGCGGAGCAGATGCCGAGGGAGCGAGACCAGCGCCTATTCCGGCCGTCTCGATAGGCTCGGCTGCAGCTTGATCTGCAAGCTCCGCTTCAATCACACCAGCATGTGCCCGGAAAATCCCGGCAAGCCCCGGCACGACTGGTTCGCTCGCGGCCGGCCTGTTGTTGAATGCCCGCCTCGTCCCCCAATATCCTTGCCAGCGGAAAAACAAATGCGTTCGCACAGCCACCAGTTTCTCGAGGCTTGCGCTCCAGTAAGGCACGACCCAATCGGTGTGGTAATGCGTAGCGAGACCTACACGTTCGTCGACGAAACCGTCCAGCATCGCTTGCGCAAGTCCTTTCGCAGACTGCACGGTCGCGGCGGAATACTGCCTTCTGCGCATGGAACCATCGCATGTGAAAGAAAACTGGCAACCGGTGCGGCGTTCGGAGCCTTGAAAGACCACGGCGCAGATACCGCTGGGAAATGCGGGATGACGAACCCTGTTGAGTACGACCTGCATGACTGCACTCTGGTCGCCGCTGTTGCCACCTGCTTCGTAAATCGCTGCAGCCGCAAGACAGGCGATGGCGCGATCCCGGTCGTCGCCTTCAAGGTGCGAGACGAACGGCGGGGCTGGCGGGATCGATCCTGTCAGAAACGGGCGCGATGCGTTGATTTCGCGCGCCGTCTGCGGCGTGACGTCCAGCAAAAGTTCTTCGGGCAAGTCTTCTGCGGGCAAGCCCGCCGTCGGCAGCGGTGGTAAACTCCGGCCCGGATCCTCGGCGAATGTTCGCGTGTCGACGGGCTTGGCGCCGTCGATTACCGAAAAGGTAAGTACGCCGGCCGAGCCCATGATGAGCAACGCCAGCAGCGGCAACAATATTTTGATCGATCTTGGCAATGGCCTCGGTCCTACAAGCGACAAGTTCGGCCAGGGGGTGCATGTTCATGCATTTTCATGCGCCACCCTTGCGACGGCTGGACCAAATTCTCAACATCGCATTTCACCCGGTTCGAACACGAGCGCCAAAGCGTTCCTCCCTTCGGGCAAATTGCAAATCGCGGGCGCAACCGGTTCCAGAGATTGTTTAGCAAAAGATCGCGCCCCTTTTGTTTCTCACAGCCAGACTGGTGGCGGATTTGTCACCCGCAACCGCGCGCCCTATTCTGTCTCAAACCCATAGCGCGGTGCAGATGTATCAGGTCGCTCGATGAACTCGATGAGAAATCCTGTAGCCCAAGCCAATTGCATCGTTGCCGCCGCCGCGCCTGATGCCAATGCCCACCCGCCGCCAGCGCGCACGCCGATGAATATCCCCATGATCAGGCAGAGACCAATCCAACCAGCGGCGGGAAGGACAAAAACGGGACTTAAATAGGTCAAGGGAAGCAAGGCCAAAGCCGCAGGAACGGCCAGCGGCACCAATTGCCGCAGTCTGGGCCGCATGCGGTGGCGGCGCAGGTTGCGGGCGCGGCCCTGCCCGTACCGGCGATATTGCTTCCAGAGCGCAGCAAGACTTGACCTGGGAAAATATGTGATTGCCGCAGCAGGTTCGAGCCAGATTCGGCCGCCTGCCCTCGTCTGCCGGTGGTCAAGTTCAGCATCTTCATTGCAAGGCATTGCTTCGCAATAGCCTCCTATCGCACGGAAAAAAGCGATATCGATCAGGGCATGATGACCATGATCGACATAGCGCCCTGCGCCGAGATGCCGGTGAGCAGAGCCCCCGGTCCCCAGCACGCTGTTCTGCGCTGCCGCGACCGCGCGCTGAAATCCCTTGCGGCCTTTCGTCAGCATTGGCACCACGACAGCGGATACCTTGTGCTGTTCGCTCGCAGCAAGCAGCAGCGACGCGTAGCCATCGGGATACAGGCAGTGGGCATCGATCCGCAAAAGCCATTTGTAGCCCGCTCCGAACTCCCTGACTGCCCGGTTTACGCCCGCGCTTTGAATTCGATCGGGATTGTCGAGGAGGACAATCCGGTTGCATTCGGCAAATTTAAGAACGATCTCGCGGCTGCCATCGCAGCTCCCACCATCGGCAACGACAATTCGATCGATGCTCGGATCGGCCAGCATCTGGCTGAGTAGCGGCGACAGATGCGCCGCCTCGTTCAGACACGGGATCACGGCCAGAACGGTCATTATCTATCGATCGCGGCCAGCCGAGCGACCAGCTTGCGGCAATCGCTGTCATCGGCAAGCACGTCGCTCTGCGGTACCGCCAGAACGTCCTGCTGGAGCGCAGCAATATCCTGGGGCTTCAATGCGGAGAGGATCTTTCCGGCATCTTTGGGGTCGGCGATGAGCAATCCGGCACCGTGCCGTGCAAGCCATCGTCCCACCTCGATCCCGGAAAGCGCGACGGGGATGCATCCATGCGCGACAGCTTCATAAATCCGGTTGGGCAGCAACCAGCTACTGTTCTCGCCCTCTTCAAACCAGTCGATCGTCCAGGCAAAGTGACACCTTCCATAAAGATCTGGCAGATCAGCGTAGGTGTATTCGCCCGCAAACTCGACCTGGGAATGCCCCGCCAGGGCATCTACAAAGTCAGGAAATACGGTCTTAGACGGCCTTCCGGCGATCAGTATCTCGATGTTTCGGTTCGCGGCAGAAATCTCTTTCAAGACCTCAAAAGTCTTCTGGCAGCGGAGCATTCCGAACCACCCGATCCGCAGTTTCTGCTCAGGTGAATACTGGCGCGGTGGACTGAAGGTGCTGGCATCCGCAACCAGGAGCTTGTTTTCGACAAGCTCGATCGGGCTGTCCAGCGTCGTCGTTTCGAAATGATTATCGACAAATGCAGGAGACGACGTCAGCAAGAGATCGACGCGCGGCAACAACCGCGCTTCGACAGCTTGAACGGCGCGCGCACCTTTGCCGGTTCCGACAAGCGTATGATGGATATCGAGACACTCGTACACCAAAGGCCTCGCCCCGACGATTGCCCGCGCGATGCCGAGCTGTTCCAGATTGCGCGCCATGACGATATCACAGTCGGAGACAAATTTGCGCAGCCTGGTGTTGAACGCGGTCGCCATTACTGTGGCCAAAGCTCTTTGCGCCATGGCGGCGTCTTTGGACTGACCCAAAATCAATGGCTGCCGGGCAGCTATGGCGGGAGAAAGATGCTCGTCCCGGCAGAACCCGGCGAGGCGCACCACCGCGCCGCCACGTTCCAGCATGGTACAGCGGCGCTCTACCGCTGGATCGTTGAGATTGTGGACAAGATAAGCGATTTGCATGGCGCGGGCGTGTTGCCCAGAAATACAGATCAGGTAAAGACGAGATGACCCGCCGCTGTGAATTTGTTTCAGATGAGGACGCAAAGATGACAAGACCGGCTGGGAGCACCACAGAGTTTGCGCTGCCATGACAGCTTCACCGCAGGTTGCCGTCATTATTGCTGCTTTCAATGCCCAGGATACCATCGGAAAAGCTGTGAAAAGCGCGCTTTTGCAGCCCGAATGTCATGAGGTTGTGGTCGTGGATGATGCCTCTTCTGATCAAACGTCGGCCAAGGCCAAGGAAGCGGCCGCAGGTGACCCGCGATTGCAAGTCATACGCAATTCACAAAATTGCGGGCCCGCGCGCTCCCGAAACATCGCCATTGCGCAGAGCAGTGCCCCGTATATTGCCATACTCGATGGCGACGACTTCTTTCTTGCGGACCGGTTCGCTCCCATGTTTTTGCAGCCCGAATGGGATTTCTGCGCAGACAATATCGTGTTTATTACCGCTGAGGAGCAGATCGCTCGCTTCCGTTCAGCATCCAAGGAAAATCCCTTAAAATCTCGCCAGCTTGATATCAGTCGATTCATTTCCGGAAACCTGCCAAGAAACGGCCGTCCACGCGGCGAGCTAGGCTTTCTCAAACCCGTCATGCGTCGCGCGTTTTTGGAGCAGCACGGACTCTTTTATTCAGAAGATTGCCGGTTGGGTGAGGATTTCCTCTTCTACGTCGAAGCGCTGGCGCAGGGAGCCCGCTACACTGTCATATCATCCTTGGGGTATGCCGCCCTTTTGCGTGAAAACTCGCTCAGCGGAAAGCACTCCGTAGACGATCTGGCAGCCTTATTCACTCACGAGATGAGCCTCCTCGAAAGACTGGAGCTTGATCGTGAGGCCAAAGAAAAACTTGTTCGACGCACGCGCTCGACGCTTCGCCGACTGCATCATCGGCAAGTTCTTGCCAGCAAGGCGAACGGTGGCAGAGTGCGAGGTGTGATGACAGGTTTGACGCGACCAATGTCGTTCATCGATATCGCAAAGGATAAGCTTAACAATCTTTATCCCCCGCAGGTGGAAGTCCCGCGAAGCTTGCTCGCCGAAGAATATTTTAGTGTCCGCTAGATTTGTGTTGGAAATTGACCGTGCGTGCAGCCCGCATAGTTGTCGGACCTTCAGCCAGGAAGAATTGCTCCAAGATTGGATTTTAGGACGAATTCCGGTTTGCTATACGCTTCCTGAGCGTAGCAAACTCGGTCCACAACGGGTGCTTGGTAATTGCAAGACTTGCAATTGATAAAAACGCCATAACTGCGCCAGTGGCGACAAGGAGAGCCCAGCCTTCGGTGCCGATTTCGCTTAGGCCAAACCCGTGCAGCCAAGCTCAGACCAACCGGGACAATTCCAGCTATGAGGCTGGGGAACAAAACCAGGAGATACTCGCCTGACAGGGAGATTTGCGACCTTGTGTGCCGCGTGAACAGATTGCGCCCAGTTTCAATAGGCAGTCGCGATCATACCCCACGCGATTGCTGTAAGTCCGTATGGTACAAGCAAAGCCAGCGCTTCTATTCGCAAAATAACATTCACGAACCTGATTCGGACCAGCATTTCCGGTCGATTGGCAGACAGTAAGGGGGCAGCAATCAGTGTGACTAATGGAATCATGATCAAGTTAGCGGCTAGAATTTGAATGCCTGAGATTGCAGGTGTCCATTGTGGTCCGAAAATGAGCGGAACGATGCGATCGGCGCTCTCACTAGTGAGTCTCTAGACGCGCTTATTCGCCACGATAGCGAAAGTCGCTTTTATAGCGATGCTGGACATTAGCTATTTTTCGTGACGCGTGGGGTGACAGGATGAATGGATGCCACGAACACCCAAGCTGTGGCTGATACGATGATTTGCTTTAAGTCTCTGAAAGTCAGCCGTTAAGGCTGAGCCACGGCCGCATTCTTTAGGCGAGCGGAAGTGAGTGCGACACACTAGCTTGTTGTGTTTCTGTATGTCGGGGCGTAACAACAAAGGTCCAACCGGTTTGTGTCGTGCGTCGGCGCCGGACATCTTAAGGATCGATAGAGCTAGGGTAGTCCCGGCATAGGAGTGATTTCTTAGGAATGTCGATTTGCCGGGACGCATACTGGACGATGGCTGATACGGTTCTAACGTCCGGGCTGGCCTTCGTGCTGCGCATCGTCGTGGCGAAAATCCTTGCGCCCGAAGACTTCGGCATCGCTGCAATCGCCCTGACGGTGATCACGATCTTACAGGGGATCAACGATTTTGGGATGACCGCCGCACTGATCCAGCGCGATGAAGAAGAAGTAACGCCTGAGTTCATTAATACCACTTTCACGGCATCGCTGATTATCACCGTGCTGCTGGCCACATTCACCATGTTGGTTGTCGCGCCGGTAGCGGCACGAGCATATGGCGAGCCAGAGCTTGACTCGCTGATCTTGGTCGCCGGCATCTCGCTGCTCACATCGCCCTTCACAACCGTGGCATCGGCGTTGATGTACCGCGAAGGTCATTTCAAGCAGAACGCGATCATCAAGGTCGTTTCGGCCGTCTTGGGCATGATCGCCGCGATCTCGCTGCTCGCATACGATCCGTCGCCATGGGTGGTCGTGCTGCAAATGGTGGTCTCGATGGTCACAGGGGCGATCATGCTCATGATCGTGAGGCCCCACGCCTATGCGCTGCGATTGGATCGCGCGCATCTCCGCGCGGTTTTCGGTTTCAGCACTTATGTGATGATTGGTGGAATGATCGGGACGTTCCAAGCTAATATGGGCGTATTCGTTCTTGGCCTTGTTCTTAGCACTGCCAGTGTCGGATATTTCGCGCTCGGCGTGTATCTGACGGACACCATGCGCCGCATCGTGATGTCGATCCTGAACAGGGTCACGTTCGTCCATTTTTCCCGCAACAAGTATGACACCGGCTACTTGCGCGAGAAATTTGTTTCTACCGTGAGATGGAACTGCCGCGCGCTTTTCCCCCTGATGATCGGGATGATGCTATTCGGACCTGGCTGGGCCCCGCAATTGCTGGGGCCGGAATGGGGATCATTAGGTCCGGTGGTGTTCTGGCTCTCCGCAAGCGTGGTGGTAGGCACCGCTGGCGGCGCGACCTCCAACCTGTTCAAGAGCATGGGGCGCCCAGGCTTGGATCTGGTCCTTAGCATCGTTACGACCATTGGACTGTTGCTTCCTGCCCTTTATTTTTCGGGTCAGGCATTCGGGCTAGTGGGGGCAGCGATTGCGATCTTCGTAATCAAGACGGTTGCCGTCGCGCTGCGCCTTTTCGTGCTGCGCAAACTGGTGCCCGGCGCGGTGGTGGGCTCCATGCGGGTGTCCTTCAATCAGTTGTTGTGGCAATTGCCAATCGTGCTGGCGTGGTTCGCGACATGGGCGCTTGACGTCGGGCCGTGGTACTATCAGGCGCCGTTCCTGGCTACGGGAGCAATCGTCTACGCTTTTTTTGAATTGCCCAAGGCATTTCCTGCCATCTGGTCGGAAGGCCATAAGCGATTATCCGCTCGAGGGTACCTCACAAAATAAGGCATGCCGTTAAGACAATGGGAACAGAGGCGCACTTCTGATATGTTACACAAAGCTGGTTACTGGTTGAAGTGGAAGCTGGGCGCTCTTGATAGACGCCTTCAGTCATATGTCGCCAATAAGCCTAGGTTGGCATCGATCTACTTTGCCGTGCTAGATAATAGTCTTTCGCGGGAAGCGGCAGCAGTGGCAGCGGGACGGGCGCAATATACCAAAGACACGTTTGCGATTGGAGCGAGCTATTTCCTGCTTCGACGGAACATTCACAGGATCGAAAAAGGGATAATAATGCTTCCCCGTCGGCCGGTCTTCGCTTTGGATTACCTGCCTGAGACAATTGACGTGTATGCCCGCGCGCTTGACAGCGGACTGAGCAATGAAGAGCAATTTTGGGCATATGACGTTCTGTCCGAATATTTTGCTATCGTCGATCAAAGCGATCCAATTGTAGCGCGGGAGAAAACCAGGTTCGAAGTGCTCACGCCGCCGCAAAAGCCGGAAAGTTCTACCAAACGCACACCTTATCACAGGGACCTGGAAAAAGTTCCTCCGGTTTCATTCGAGCGCTTCATGGAACTTTCGATGAGGCGGCGTTCTGTTCGCTGGTATCTCAACAAACCTGTCCCTCGGAACTTGGTCGACCGCGCCTTGGAAGCTGCAACACAAGCGCCAAGCGCGTGCAATCGCCAGCCATTTGTTTATCGGATTTTCGACGATCCAGCTCGGGCCCGGGAATTGGCCGCCATTCCGCTGGGCACGAAGGGTTTCGCTCACAAGCTGATGGGAGTGGTTGTATTAGTTGGTCGGCTCCGGGCCTATCCCGAGGCGCGGGACAGGCATGCAATCTATATCGATGGGTCGCTGTCGGCGATGGCATTCATGTATGCACTGGAAACCCTGGGCCTTTCTTCCTGCCCGATTAATTGGCCCGATGCCGAGCCACAGGAAAGCACCATGGCCAAGGAGATCGGGCTGGACCCTGACGAAAGGGTCATCATGCTGATCGGATATGGCTGGCCAGATCCGGAAGGAATGGTCCCGTATTCATCGAAACGCGAACACGAACAATTGCGAATTTACGGATGACCATGAATATCGAAATTTCCGGAATTTTCCCGGCCAATCGCGGCGCATTGCTGATGCTGGAGGCGATTCGCCAGCAATTTGCCGAGGCCATCCCGGATGCACGTTTGGCGGTGCCACTCGACTGGTCGGGCACGGACAGGTTGCGGCAGGGGGTTTGGGGCACCCCGGGGTCGCTGCCGAAAAACATCGGCTTGCGCCTTCTCGACCGTGCCCCGTGGCATTTGCGCGACAAGGCTACATTCATTCGCAGCAAAGATATCGACGTTCTGCTGGACGCATCGGGTTTCGGCTATGGCGATTTTTGGGGTGTAGAGAAATTATCCCGCAGATTGGCCGACCGGCTGGAAGTATGGAAAACCGGCAACCAACGCGCTGTCTTGCTGCCGCAGGCACTCGGGCCGTTCACGCACCCTGGCATGGCCGATGCGTTTGCCCGCGCGGTAGAGAAGCTAGATGCAATCTACGTCCGCGATCAGCAATCATTTGAATTTGCGTGCGCGGTGGTGCCGGATACGGAACGACTGCGGCGTGCGCCAGATTTCACAAACCTGCTGCGCCCGCGTCTGCCGGAGCGGCTGGAACATTTGCGCAGCGCCTCGCTGGTAATTCCGAACGAGAAGATGGTCGGAGGCAAAGGAGATGATGTCTACAATGCTTATATCGCGTTTCTCGTTCAAGCGGTCGAGGCACTCCGCGCATCCGGGCGGAGCACCATTTTGCTGCTACATGAGGGTGTTCAGGATGTTGGCATCGCTGAAGCCGTAAACAATGTGCTCGCCTATCCAGCCGAGGTGGTGAACGAACCGTCGGCTATGGTCACGAAAGCGGTGGTCGGCGCGGCAGAACTGATCGTCTCGTCCCGCTTTCACGGGCTCGTCAGCGCAGTTTCAGCCGGCGTTCCTGCGCTTGCATGCGGCTGGAGCCATAAATACCAAGAGCTGATGAACGATTACGGTTGCGGTGAGATGTTGGTCGATCTGGAACAACCGGAGGCCGCAGCCGGACGGCTGTCCGAATTCATCACCAGAAGTTCGGACCCCGCCTTCCGCGCGTCAATTGCTGGCCATGCGGAGCTCGAAAAGATTAAGAGCCGCGCCATGTGGGCCGAAGTCATGGCGCTGATCAGTCAATAGAATCCGACTGACACCGGCTTTACGACCGAAAGGGCGCAAAGCCTATTTTCAATCGCACCGCTTCGAACTGCGCCGCCGCATACACCGCACCGACAACGCCCATCACGCCGGCCTTCTCTACCAAAGAATAATCGCTGCCTTTTGCCCACCGCAAATGATCAAGGTTTTCGAGCAACAGCTTGCGCGAGAAGCTGGTAAATCGGGGGTTGGCGCCCATCTCCTGCCACCGGCCTCCGACTACTCGGCGTCGTTTGCGGATTAGTTCGCGTATCGATGCCCGCGTCGGATGGCGAACCGCCATTTCGTCCGCATAGATCAAAGGGAATCCTGCCGCGTCGATACGTCGTGCGCAATTGACATCGCCACCCGAAAGGAGCGCGTCGTTGAAACCACCAACCTTGACCAGTGTTGATTTTGGACACAGCCAGTTGGCAGTTATACACATCCGCCCGTGATTGATGTTCCAATCTTGGTTAAACCCGGTCATCTCATCATACAAGGACGCAGCTCCGCCTGCCCCCTTATCTCGATACAGAGTAACCCGGCCTCCTATCAGGCAATCCTCGGGGTGCCGATCGATCCGCGCCAAGGCTGCCGCGACCCATTCGGGTTCCGGCAAACAATCAGCGTCTGTAAACAAAAAATGTGAACCACGTGCGACTGACACCCCCTTGTTGCGCGCTCGATAAGAGCTTGGAACAGGCTCATTGAGCAGAGTGACGTTTTTATATCCCGAGACCACTGCCATTGTGCCGTCAGTCGATCCATTGTCGACAACGATGATTTCGAACGATTTGGGGTCAGCCGTTTGTGCGACAAGTGCGTCCAATGCGCCGCCAATGACGCGCACGCCATTCCAAACAGGAATGATGACAGAAATACGAGGTTTAGCGGTCATATCGTTGTCCAAGGTATTGCGTTATGTGACGGAACGTCAGATCTCATAGGGTCTACATCTACTAATTTACACCGTGAATTGCCTGCTCGGCTAACGAGGGACAGAAAAAAATTTCACAATTGCACTGACTTAGACTTTGAGTTCTACGAGGGCTCAGAACTGCTATTACTTCGGCCGATGCTGAAATACCTGAAGCCTTTTACCTTCATTTGATCGGGGCGGTACACACTGCGCAGATCTATTAGCAGCGGATCTCTCGCCAATTCCTTGACGCGCGATAGGTCAAGCGCTCGGAAAACATCCCTTTCGGTAACCAGAACCACCGCATGGGGGCAACTTTACCAGATCGGAAGTAAAGCTGAGGCGGCCCGCTTGCACGTTGCTTTGGACCAGCTTGTTCAGTCCAGGCTCGTTAATCGGCACGATGCCATTATTCAGCTTCGCAATCTTGGCCGGGTCATTGTCGATGCAGACCACTTCGTGTCCAAAATCGGCGAAACAAGTTCCGGATACCAAGCCGACATATCCCGAACCAACCATTGCGACCTTCATATGCTCAAACCTCTCGTGCAAACACGAAAATACTGCCGCCTTCATCATAGGGCTTTAGACTATCTCGATTGGTGCCTATCATAACCAGATCACTATGAAAATCAGGCGTTTACTCTTTTTTCCATCTTCGGAACATTTGACACTGATGGCTCCTTAGATAAGCCCGTGAATAGAGTTGATAGAAAAGTCTAATCCCGCGAAAGTATCTGTAATAATTAAGTTTATCGCACCAAAGTTTCGAATTCGCGCTCAAGATCATCAACAATTACTGAAAGCTTCATTTCAGCGCGCCTGCTGAACTCCAGCGACTTTTCTGACAGCTGTTCGTAGAGGGATTCATCATGCCAAAGTTTACACAACGCAGCCTGCCATTGGTCGATCATTGCATCCCGCGGAATTACGATCCCGCCGGATCCGACCGATTCTGGTAAACCTCCGGCATCTGACGAAATTACCGGAATACCGCTAAAATGTGCCTCGGTGGCAATTCTGCCCCACGCTTCCTGCCATTGGCTCGGAGCGAGGAGGATTTTGGTCTTCCCGTACACGTCTTTCATGTCGTCTGTAGCGTCAGCTATGGTCAGATTCTCGTGTCTAGCAGCGAACTTCTGCAATTTCTCTCTGTCTTGTTCGCCAAGGTGCCAAGAGTAGACGATTAAAAATGGAATGTTTGGCAATCGCTCAACCAATTCGAACACAATATCGCGACCCTTGTCGCGATGTGGGTTGATGAAGGTGACCATATTGCCCGGTCGTGTTTCGTATAGTTCTTTGTCAACTAGCGGACGGATTGTAGTTGCCGAAATACCAAATTTGTCTTTCACGAATCCTGCAGTGAAATTAGAGTTCGCGATAAATCCATTTGCAGCTGACAGCGGATCAAGCCCAATATCGTCTAACTCGACGTTTCTAAAGTAAATTATCGAAGGAATTTTGTGAAGCTTGAAAGCACGAGCGACCGCGACTGGCCTGCCTGAAAAGCAAAGGGCCAAATCGGGGTCGAACCCATCTGAGAATTCCTCAACGCTGTTTTCAATTTGCCAACCCCGATAAACATCGAAGCCATCACATGGTCGAACGTATAGAGTTGATCGCGAAAACTTAAGTTGTACCCGCGCCTTGATGCCAAGCAAGCCCGCGCCGGACAGGCCTGTTAGAAAGGCGACCTGATGTCCGCGCGATGATAAAGCGACCGCGAGTTGCTGCATGCTCCTTTGAGCCCCGCCAGTAAGTTGTGGCAGATAGGGGTGAGCAGTGCAGAAGGCTATGCGCATATGTTTGGCCTACGATACAGTTAGAAAAAAGCTATTGGGAGATCGCCAATCCAGCTCGGAAATTACGAGCGGTGTCGACTTTGGCGAACGCATCCATATCGTAACAGTACCCACACTGACTTAGAATGCTGCCTGGTTGCACTACGATGTCTGCCGCCGGATCTCGTCGCTTCGTCTGGCATATGCAAATATGAACTCGGTATTGAGAATTGAAATCACGAGATTTCATAGTAGCATAGGCGAAGCATGTTGCAATGCAACAGACGATTGATGTAGACGCCCACCCTGCTATGCGATGGGTTGCCGATTAATCGCGTTCGCGATCACATCGTTCACCGTCTGGTCTAGGAAGAAAAAAATGGTGTCTGAAGGCGGTCCGCGAAGGAGCGACGAGGAACATGAAGGGGTGGCTGCGAATAGCCCGACGATCACGTTGCTCCCTGATCCGGGTTTAATGTGGCAGGCTTTTCGTCGCAATTTATTCCTATTTTCCGTTATCGTTCTTTCCATCATTGCGCTGACGGTAGGTCTGATGGCAATCCTGTCGCCGCAATATCTTGCGATATCCAGCGTCTTGATCGAACCCACTGGCGATCCGGTCCAAACGACCGGGCCAGGTGCGGAGCGCAATCTGGTCGGGGTCGACGAGGTTGACACCGAAATTGCCCTTATCGGGTCTCCCTTTGTCGCCGAGCGGGCCGCTGAACTTTACGCAGAGCGTTTCGCGTCTCCCGATGGCGATCCGTTCAATGCCGATGAAATCGCGTTTCTCGCTGCGCGAATTTCAGGATCGGTCACAGTCAACCGTGCGGGTGATGTCCGGGTCGTCGACATCATAGCCAACAGCGAGGACCCTGTTTTTGCTGCCGCTGCAGCCAATCTTCTCGCCGAGGCCTATCTCGTCAGTCAGGTTGAAGCTAAGACCGTTCGTAGCGAGTCTTCGTCAGAATTCATCAACGCGCGGCTGGACGAATTGCAAAGAACGGCAATTTCAACGCAGTCTGCTGTCGATCAGTATCGCGCAGCTCGTGGTCTGTCGCGCAATGATGGCGGCACAAATGCCGAGCAAGAGGTTTCAAATCTCAATACCGAATTGGCGCAGTCGCGGGCCGATCTTGCCGAAAAGCGCGGACGTTACAATTCTGCCCGCGAACAGCTCAATCGTGGTGGTGGAGGCGCGGATGTAGGAGCTGCACTTGGTTCTGGCACGATTGGAAGTTTGCGTCAGCAGGAAGCAACCGTTAGCGCGCAATTGGCAGTTCTTCGAGAACGCTATGGTCCTTTGCATCCTGAGCGGCGCCAAGCCGAAGAGGAAATTCGAGACATTCGCGATAGAATTCAGGAAGAGATTGATCGCGTCCTGTCCAGTTTGCAAGCCGACGTACAGACCGCCCAGTCGCGGGTGTCGTCGCTCGAGTTCGAGCCGCGCATCTGCTCTCGGATCCGTTCGCGGCAACACCGCTGCGCAAACCGGGTTGAGCGCTTTGGAGCAACGAGCGGACGCTGCGCAGGCCATATACGAATCATTTCTTGAACGCTCGCAGGAAGCCGGCGCTCTGCGTGATAGCGCGATGCCGGATGCGAGCATTGCTTCGCGGGCAGTCGTGCCGTCCTCTCCCTCCAGTCCGAATTACGTTCTTATTGGTCTTGCTGGCGCGGTTTTTGCGCTGAGTGCTGGACTGTTTTCGATACTCATTGCCGAGTATCTGCGACGCGGTGTGCAAACAAAGCGTGATGTAGAGCGACATCTCCAGCTACGCTACGCAGGAGCAATCCCAACGCTGTCTTCGACCCTAACAGGTCGGCGCGCCATTGAGGCTCCGCATGATTACATAATTTCGCATCCGCATTCGCTTTTCGCCGAATCCTTCCGATCAATCAGGACCTTCCTAACGTTGTCGCCCGGGGCTCGGTCTCGCACAATTGCGATTACATCGGCCTTGCCGGGAGAAGGCAAGACGACAACGTCGGTCTGTTTGGCGCGAACCAGCGCGGCTGAAGGGCTGAACGTCGTGTTGGTTGACGCTGATCTTCGCAGAAGGGGATCGAGCGCGCTGCTGGATTACAGTAGCGAAAAAGATATTTTTGATTATCTGGCGGGCGAAGCAAGCTTGGCGGAATGCATCTACACCGATCCACTGTCAGGCCTCTCAATTGTGGGCAGCAATCAAGTGCAGGAAGATGCCCGAAATCCTTTGACTGAAGCCCGAGTTCGGGTGATTTTCGACGAACTGCGTGAAAAATTTGATATCGTCATCGTCGACACTGCGCCAATCCTGGGCGTTGCTGAAGGGCGCATATTGGCCTCTGCGGCCGATCGCGTGTTGGTAATTACGAAATGGAAACGCACATCAATGCGGGCAGTCGAAGCAGCTGTTGCGATGCTCGTCGAGGCCAAGGCCAAAGTAACCGGGCTCGCTTTGTCGCAGGTGAACATCAAGAAATATGCGAGCACAGGTGACGGCGATGTCTACGCTTATACGAAAAAGTTTCGTGGCTACTATCAGAACTGAAAGAGCGCCCGTTGTGAGGCGGAGAGGAAATCAAATGCAGCCTTTTCACGGGAAAACGACGCGCTCAACAGCCAGCAATGCGCTAAGAGTTGCTGCCGCATCACTTATCCTTGGATCAGCGAGTACAGCGCAGGCGCAAGATTTCGACCCGCGGACGCCCCTCGAAAACCGCCCTCGTCCCGATTATGCCAATGAACCCATCATCTTGGGAGGGTTCGAAGTGCGTCCACAAATCGAGGGCGGTATCGAATACATTGACAATGTTTTCGCTGCGAACGTTGTTGACGCCGACGACGTCGTCTTAAGCTTCAGACCGAGCGTAACGGCGACCGACCAGCGCACTGACCGCAGGTTGAACCTGCGACTGGCGACCGGATATCAAACCTTTCTTGCCAACCGTGCGGAAGACCGGTTCCAGCTACAAGCCAGCGCAAATGCAAGATTCGGGATTGGCACGGCAACACGGCCCTTCGGCGGCGCCAACTTCAATCTCAACGATACAAGCAGCTTGCAGCTTGCAACAGGCGACGATGTTACGCAGGCATTTAGAACACTGTCCTACGGTGCAAACCTGGGCCTTGAACAGGACATCGGTTCTTTCACTGTTGAAGGAGAGGGCCGAACCGCTCGCTACGAATATCAAGGCCTCGTTTTATTCGGTGACGATGCCTTCGAAAGCGGCATCCGCGACAATACGTTCTATGAAGGGCGCGGGCGAATTGCTTATTCCACACGGCCGGATCAGCGGTACTACGTCGAAGGCCGATTCAGCCGTTTCGATTTCGGCGACCAGAGCGTAACTGACTTGCCCGATCTGCCGGAATTCTTCCTGTCTGATAGGTCGGTTGATATTACCACTGTCGTCGGCGGTGTGCAGTTTCAAATAACGGAATTGCTCTCGCTTGATGCAAATATTGGCTACGCGCGGATTGAGTACGACAATCCCGCCGAACCTGGCACAAACGCGCTGTCCGCGTCCGCCAGCGTCTATTACAGCCCGACAAGATTGACGCGTTTCCAGCTGCGGGCATCAAGGGACGTCGATGATACGATTAATCCGCTATTCGCAAGCTTTTTGCGGACCGGGGTTGCGCTAACAGCAGAGCACGAACTGCTGAGAAACCTGCTCCTGCGAAGCGATTTACGTTACGCCAGTTTCGAATCGAGCGAAGACGGTAAGATCGGAGAAGAGGTTCAGCTCAGCGGAGCGGTGAGCTATTTCTTCAATCCGAAGATATCCCTGGGGTTTCGCGGGGAGTATTTCGAGCGAAGTGGTTTTGCGGCCGGCAATCAAACGCGTTTCCGAATTACGGCCGCGTACCGCTTCTGAGTGTGGCCACGCGATTTTTTGCCGAGCATTAGCGTGCTTCGCCTGCTCTCATATTAGCGACCGGTTCATGCGAGCCATTGACCGCAGGACGTGCGCTCATCCCGCCAATCGGTTTGATCGATAGGCGCCAGGGATTACGCCAGAGCCGGGTGCGGCGCAAAGCCGTCAGCAGCTGCTGTCCCCCGACCGGATGTTGGTACATCCAACAATCTGGGACGAGCGTGCTCGTGAGATAGCTAGGTCGCAAAGGGAGCAGGGCGATACCCTACTGCTTCGACCGAGGACCTTCGCATGGGTCCATAGCGAGTTTGTTAATCGTTCGGTGCGATGCCCATCTTATGAACCAAGACAACACCTCTTCCGGGATGCAAGCAAGCTGGAACAGACCAACGGATGAATGGCCGGTTCTCAATCAATCATTTTATGTTGGGCGCCGCTCGCCAGCTGGGTCGCGAACTGTGAGCTCTTTGCTCACTGCGTGCGCTTTTTCTCTGGCACTTTGGGCTGGAATCTTTCGCTTTATCACTTTGTACTGACGCCGTTCCAGATCGGGTCAGTTCAAACCTCTATCCGGTTTAAGGTTTACTAATCGTTAGGCTTCTTCTACGGATGTTGCATTGCAGCATGAGGAAAAAGCGTGGAAATGTCAGTCATAAAGCGGTCCTATGTGGCACCGATCGTGGGAGAAGCGCAAAAGTTTCAAATCGCGCAACCCCGTCAGAAACGGATAGTCGATGTGCTTGGCGCTTTTGTTTTGTTGGTCGTTCTCGCGCCGCTGATGCTGCTTATCGCGCTGATTATCTTCATCGCCGATCCTGGCCCGGTCCTATTCCGGCAGAAGCGCATCGGGCTGGATGGCAAGCTATTCAATTGTTACAAATTCCGCACGATGGCAACCGACGCAGAGGCACGCCTGGAAAGTGTCTTGGCGAACGATCTCCTTGCGCGGGCGGAATGGGAGCGGGATCACAAGCTCCGCAACGATCCGCGTGTAACGAAGATCGGCAGATTTTTGCGGACGACCAGCCTCGACGAACTTCCGCAGCTGTGGAGTGTACTGAAGGGCGAAATGAGCCTCGTCGGTCCGCGCCCGATTGTAGAGAACGAGGCTGTTCGATACGGACGATATTTGTCTCACTATTGCGCTGTTCGACCCGGCCTTACCGGCCTCTGGCAGATTAGCGGACGCAATGACGTCAGCTACCGGCGGCGCGTCGCCTATGATGTTCTGTATGTCCGCACCGCCAGGATCACAGATAATCTGCGAATTCTTGCGCTTACCGTGCCGTCGGTACTGGCAAAGCGTGGCAGTTATTGATATTGCATCGAAACTTCACCATACGCGCGGTCGAAGCAACTGCAAAAAAGAGTTTAGATGACCGCTATGGCTGCTTCCCTCACAATACAGAAACGTGATCGGTTTTTCACCCTCGCTGCATTTGTAGCTCTGGGTCTCGCCTTTACCATAGCCTCTTTTCTTGAAAATGATCGACGCGGGCTTCTCAAGTGGGATCGTCCCACGGCATTTGCGGCGGGAGAACTCCAGCTACCTGTCAGATACCCCGTAACCTATTCTGGGATTCGGGGACCGCAACCGCCAAGGATCGGGTCGGACAGTTCGCATGAACGAAGGCGGGGCTAGACGAGCCATCCCGCGTCGCATCGCCTCAGCAAATGACCGAATAGTCCTTTTAATGTGTCGGATTCGTCGCCGCCAATTTCAACTTCAGATCTCGCGCGGCCAAATTCGTCTTCAGGCGATCTTTTATCTGAGCAGTTATCGCTTGAACCTGCGAGACCAAATCGCACGCCGTTTACCTCGTCAGGGTTTGGCGGAGGATCTTTGCCACCGGGATTTGTAGTTGTCGCGCCGGGGAGCGGCGGAACGCCCAATCCACCACCGGTCGTGCCAGCTGTTCCCGAACCTGCCGCGTGGCTACTGATGATCCTTGGAATAGGATTGCTGGCGTCCCTGATACGCCGCGAACATAGGATCAATCCGGCCACGCAAGAACGGACAGATTTACCTGTCGAACTTGCGTAAATAGTCGAGTTTGAGCGCTATCACAGCTCAATCCGCGTCGCTCCATGGCGCGAAAGCATATCCATTCCGAACAATGACACGGAAGTCGCGTCGGAGACCAGGACAGGTGCGTTCGATATCGTCACCCCGGCAACCGTCAAGTTCGATACTTCTGCACGCTGTAGCGCCGCCACGCCGCCCACAGTGTCGATAAAGCACGGTCGCGCCACGATCATGCAGAGCGCTTCGGCATCGCGCGCAGAAAGGATCGTGTAACTGGAACCGGTGTCGACCATGAACTCGATAACCGATCCTTCGATCTCCACCGGCACAAACACTTTATCGCCGCGACGAAGCGTGTTTTTCAGGACCAAATCATATGCCGCCTCTGTATTCCGCGTGTATGGTAATGTCTCCGCCTCGAATGGACTGATTGCGATTTCGGAGGTGAGCGCGACCGCGCCACCTCCAAGTGCAATCGTAATCGCAATCATGCTGTTTAGATCGGCCATAGCGCTCGTCGTAGTCGACTTGCGCCTAACAATCGGTTACCTCTGTGAAATACATTTCATGTGCGGAGGCGCGCAAGTCGGCGAAGATGCAACCGCAGGGCGGCAAACGCGACCAACGTGAGTAGCGCTAAAAGCGCGAGATCTGCGGCTGCACTGAAAAACGGCCAACGCGCCGAGGCGCGGCTCTCAAACAACACATAGGCCGGCTCCGCTATGGAATAGCCTTCATATTCGTAAAGCCGCCTTAATCCACCGGGCACTGCAGCCCGCCTCACAATTCCAGACACGGTTTTTCGCTCGGCCTCGCGCGCCTGATCGGTCCTTGGAACTTGGATAAAATACCTGATCTTACGGTCTTCGTCGCTCGTCATAAGGGGAGCCAGCCAGAGATCGCGGCCAACGACTACAAAGCCTTCCCGGTAATAACCGACACGATCGTACCGGACGAGGCCGCGCGCATTGACGAACTCTGCTGTTTTTGACGCGTTTTGTGATAAATCGATGCTCCCGATAGGCTTGTCGCTTTGACTTCCGGACACTGCGCCAATGACCGCAAGCACTATTGCCATCACCAGTGCCGTAATCCCCAAACCCGCAAGAAGGCGGATGCTGGCCTGAGTTCGGCTTATCGTGACGTGCAGGTTCGCTGGCCCGTATTTGCGGCGCCGCGAGCGCAGGCGCAGGACAATCAAAGCCAAAATGGGGAGTTGCAGAACGAATACTACCAAGGCGATTGTTGCAATCGGGTACATTCTGTCAAAAGTGCGGAACTGCCATTCTGCCAAGGCAGCAAAGAGACCTGTGTAGGTAAATGCCTGCCATGAGAGGATTGCCGCCACCAAGGCGCCCCACGTGATGGCAATGATAGCAAGTGTACGGATCGCTACCTTTTGGCGCGCCTGCTCTTCTGCTCGTTTGCTACCTCGGCTCATAGTTCGTCGCGTCCTCAATTTATAGGGGCGGTGGCCGCACCCCAGCCAGGCTGATAGCGTATGCGGCCAGAGTGTCGATAGTTATCAAGAATTTGCTCGAGCGCATTGTCGACCTGTCTTTCTTCAATGTTGCTTGCTGCGTATGCTCGCGCTTCATCAGCCGACAACGGTGCGTCACGCCGCGATACGATCCTCCAGTCCCGGTCGCCCAGCACCAGCGTTTCTCCTACCGGCGTCGAAAACAAGGCAGATGGAGGCGAGCTTGGAAAATCTGCAGTATCAACTGTTATCGTACTTTCTGGATTATCTTGGTCGGCAAGGACGGCGAGAGAACGCCCGCTATACCGCCAGGGATGAGCGTTCAATTCCCGCGCAATATCCGCATCTGTCACCGGCTCAATATCACTGCGAAGGCTCACTCGGAGGGCCTCAACAAGCAATTCTTCGCGAGCGTTTCTCAACGCGAAGTGAAATTCACCGTTTTGCTCCAAACCTCTTTTTTCGGCTTCAACTGCGAGCACCCGTCTTCGAACGAGCTCTTCAAGCGCCTCTTCTTGCGAGGTCACATTCTGACGTATCATGAGTTCGCGAAGCTCGCGGATGGTGATGTCAGATTTCTCGGCGCGGGCGATCACCTGCCCCTGTGGAACTGGATCCGAGCAGGAAGTAGTCGAGATCAACAATAACAGTCCACAGCGCCACCATGAGTTTCCTCATACTTGGCTTGCCGCCTGTGAAGGTCGAGGGCATATTGGACAGATGCAAACGGTGTTCGATTGGCTTAGCATGTTGCTTTTTTGCGCGATGGCGGCGACGTTGCTCCACAGGTCATTAAATCCACCGTTTCAAGATAGGGTGGTCAGCTATTTGCCACCAGCCTTGGGTTGCGCACTCGGCAATTGGTTTGGGAACGAAGGCTACGGAATTGTCGCCTATGTTGTTCTTCTTGTCTCTGCCCTCTACTACCTTTTCATGATAAAACCCAATATATTTCAAAGGTGACGCGCCAGCAAAGGTATGCGTCATCCATGCGGGTTGCCTTCGTTTACCGGCGAAAATCATTGTCGGGTTGATGACATAGCAGGTAACGCGGGGAGCTTGGAGTTTCTGATATGGCGTATTCGCCTGGTCTATTTCCGTTTGCTTTGGTGCCGTTTTTGGCACTTTCGTGCGGAGCCGTCTCCGACGCACAAAACGAAACAACGGGCGAGCAAACGCAGCGCATTCAAGGCGCCGCGCCCTTTGTCGATCAATTCGACCATCTGGATAATCGGTTATGGACAATATCCGATGGTTGGAGAAATGGCGCTTTCACCGTCAATGACTGGCGTCGCGAAAATGTGAGAGTCAATCGCGGAATCGAATTGACGCTATCGACTCATGCCGATGACCGAGCAAATTTCTCGTCGGGCGAAGTTCAAAGTCTCGACAAGTATGGCCACGGCTATTTCGAAACTTCAATGCAGGCCGCTCGTGGCAGCGGCATAATTACCGGGTTTTTCACCTATACCGGTCCGCATTTTGGGACGCAGTGGAACGAGATCGATGTTGAAATACTTGGGTCACAACCAACCGAGCTTGTGGCAACGTATTTTCGTGGCGACGACAAGGTTAGTTCTGTGATCGATCTTGAATTCGATGCAAGCCGCAGCGTGCATCACTATGCGTTCGACTGGCAACCGGGCTGGATCCGCTGGTATGTGGACGGGCAACTTGTCCACGAGGCCTTAGGTGACGACCTACCCCTTCCCGATGTTCAACAGAAGATAATGGTGCATTTATGGGGTACTGAAACGCTCCACGAATGGGCAGGACATTTCGATCCTGAGGCGCTGCCGGCAACTGCGAGATTTCGCTGCATCGCCTATTCACCTGTTCGTCCGGCGCGAAATGTGTGTCCTTGATGGATACCAGGATCAGGTGGGCGCCCGTCAGAATGGTTTCCAGCTACAATGCCAAAAATCGGGATCATCTCTTCCTGATTTTAGTAACGACATGTGTTGGGCTGGCCGATACTTAAGAAACGACCTCATCGGCACCGCTCCCGCTCTCATGCGCTTCTGACGCCGGAGGCGCTTGGGAAATGCTTTCGGTTCGTCAATTTCCGAAAATTCTCGCGAGCAACGCCGATGCTATCGATGCTATGTGGCTGGCAAAATTGTCAGTTTTCGGTTACCGAACATTCGATGATGTCTGGGCGAAACTCCAGGCGCGGAAAACTTCGAGACAGATCCAGTGAAAACGAGAGCCTATCCTACACAGTCGGCTGCGCCAGCCTCGCTGCATGCAGCATCATTGCGATCGTTTTTGAATGTCTTGATGTGTTGCATAGTCGTCGTAGCCTTGTTGACTAACCGGTTTATCGGCCCGCTTACGCCGCTCACAATAATGGCATTCATTCCAATATTCGCGGTGTTGAACCGACATGAAATGATCCATGTCGTCAGCAGCATATGGCCCTTCGTGCTCCTGCCCCTTCTGGCCCTGGTCTCCGTGCTGTGGTCACAATATCCGGATTCGACGCTACGATTTGGCTTTTATTACCTTCTCACCGTTGTCGCAGGCGGGTTTATCGGCGCAGGATTACGTCAAAACGAGATGCTAAAGGGCCTCTTTCTTGGGCTTGCCATCGTCGGGGTTCTTAACTTCTTGTTTGGGCGATCCGGAGTTATTGGAACGACTGGCGAGGTGGCATTCCTGGGCATTCAAGGCTCCAAAAACGCTCTCGGCGAAGTTGCCGGCGTTGCCGTTATTGTCAGCATCGCTTTGCTGTGCCAGTGCCTTGGTAGGCGCGAATACTACTGGACGATTTTGGCGGCACCGTCCGCCGCACTGGCGGGCATAACGTTAATCATGTCAAAAGCCACGGGCGCGCTGGTCGCCACTGCCGTATCTTCCGTCTGCTTGTTATTCTGGTTGATTTCGCTCCGCGTCAGCAGACAGGTCCGGACCGCGACTTTCATCGTCATCCTGAGCGCGATCTCAGTGTTGCTCGCAACAATCGACTACTGGGCGCCACCGCTCTTCGATCTATTGCTCGAAAACAGCGGCAAGGATGCTGGACTCACGGGACGCGATATCCTTTGGCTAGAAGCCGACGAACAGATCGCTTCGAAACCGATACTAGGTCGCGGCTACAATGCGTTTTGGGTACCAGGAAATCTTGATGCAGAGCGGCTTTGGAGCGCGATGGGCATCGCAACTCGGACCGGTTTCAATTTTCATAGCACTCACAGAGAAATCCTGGTCGATCTGGGGTACGCTGGCTTGGCCTTTTTTGGACTGATTAGCGCGTTCGGAACTTTAATCGTGATGACGAGGGCGATAATCGCACCGACAATACCGCTCGTGATGTGTTCTGCGCTGCTGGTCTATTTTATAATAAAATTGCCATTCGAAACATTTGGATTTGGCGGAATGCACTTGCTGAGCATGCTGCTCTTCACCTGCTGGGCAATGGGATCCTCGTCAGTCCTCAAAGCTCGTCTGCGCTGATAGTCAAAAGCTTATATCATAAACGCGAAACGCGAAGACGCTTCAAATTCATGTGTATATAAAAATTGCTCCGATCAATGAACCCATCTCTAGTGTTTTGATCGGAGTTAAAAGCCTCGTATGAGATGAGCTATCAGCTACGCTCACCTCCCAAAATCACAGGTTTATGCAACGAGAATTGAAACGAGATGATCATGAACATCTTCAATTCAGCGTTGGCGGTACACAATACTAAACTCGATCACTATTCGTGACAAAATAGCTCGCGATTGCAACATGACTAGGGATCACCAATCGGAAGCCTGATGGGCATGGATAAATAACCTGCCCGCACCCCAAGAATGCCGAATTATGGATAAGTATTCTCAGTTGAAACCACAGGCATCGAAATCGTGTCCAGCGGTCACACTAAGGCTGGAATGACCACACCTCACTAGCCGCGCTTCGCTGCGGTGATAACGTTGCGCGAGTACCGTTCCCTAGGAGTTTCCGCAAAACTGCTTCTTTGTAGCACCCTCCTATGATGGGATAGAAACAATCGGAGCTTCATGGCTAAACCTTTCCCGAAGGAGAGCCGAGCCTAGCATCCCGTTGCAGAAGTCCGGACTGAAGATCTATCCGCGCAAGAGCAGAGTGCGCGCCTCCTCTGATTGGCTACCGACGAAAGCGTCTACAAATCTTATGAGAAGCGGCTCTGCCGCCTCAGGACGCGAGCTGACCGAAAACCGAGCAAGCAGCCCATCCCTTCCTTTTGCTGACAAGCCAGCGCGGGCGATATCCCATCGTTGCTCCCATAACCCTGTAGGAAAGTGCGGACCTACTCGCATCCAATACACAACTGTCTCTATCCGAGAGCCGCGCTTGGCGACAAGCATACTCATTGGCACCTCAACTGAGCTGATCCGACGCATAAACACGCGCTCACGTAGCAACGTAAAGCCCGATGCCGGATAACAGAGCTCCGGACGGTGCAATTGCGTGGCATAGCTTTGCGCCGAACCATGGGCCAAGACGACTGTGATGTTTTCACCGCTTTGATCGTAATATCTTCTAACGGCGAGATCATCATACTGTGATTGACCAAGCTCTTCCATGTTGGCGAGGATCGCATTGTCGGTCGCCTCACTCTCCCAACCTTCGATTGTCGGAGCAAACAACGACTGGAGCTCAGGCGCAGATGGACCAAGGCGCTCTCCGCCGGGCTTAACCGCAAGCGCTAGGAAACCCCCACTCACCATGAGGCCACTCAACATTGCTTCTCTGCGGCCAATCATGCTGGCATACCCCGGCGAAGACGTCTCGCGGAATGATCGAGGGCGAGAAGCAGGCCGACGGCGATCGTGAAGCTCACAAACCCGGACAATGGATGTAGGAAGGTTGAAAGTACACTGCTGCCGCGCCAATCCACGAGCGCCATCAGACCGACTACGCGGCCGATATTCGCCGCCATGGCAATAGGTATCGCGAGAGCAGCAATCACACCTGCGCTGAGAATGCTTCGACTGCGGACCCAGTACGCATAGAGGACGCTGATCGCGACAAGGCTCAAGGTCGAATTGGCACCCGTGCAGGCATTTTCGATTGCCAATACATAAGGACCGATGATGATGGCGCCGTGTTCGATCGCTGCGTCAAGTCCAATTCCTGCACCAAAATCGACAGCCTGTTCCGCCACGAACTCGCGCAGTGCGGCATTGGCTGTCATAGAGAGGCTATACGGCAAGGGTATGGCCATTGCGAGAAACGCCAATGGAAATGCGCATCGACGGACGACCTGCCCTCCATGCAACGCGTAAAACACCGCCACACCGCCAGTCCAGACCGCAAATGCTCCCATCGAAGCCATCGCGATCGCACTCGAAAAAATCAGTGCGAACAGAGACACCAACAGCAATGGCAACCAGATCGCGACGTGCCCCGGCTCTGTTTGACTGCGTGTCATTCGAAAGTCGCGCCAAAATGCCAATCCGCCAAGGGTAAGAACGATTGGCGCGAGTGAGCCCGCTTCACTCTGCCAGCTTGTACGCGCAAGATCCAAAACTGCGGGCAGTGCAAAGATCCCGAAGCCAGCTAGACATAACCGCGCTGCGTGGCACGAGAGCGCCTCGCCTCGAGAAGGTTGTAACTTGAAAACTAGAAAGTGCAGCGGCCATAAGACGATCGACTAGCACTTGGAACCACAATGTGAAGTCTCATCTCATGGAAGCTTTACGCATGTCCAAACTGGTCGTCGGGTCGCCCTGCGCCGAAGTCAACTCTAACCCGCAAGGAAGATATGGCGCTAATCGCTACTCTTTAGATCTATCAATTGTGATGAGCGAAAGCGCAAGCCAAGCAGCTGCCTCTGAAAAATACAAAAGCGGATAAATCCTCTGAGAAAAAAATTTTTGAGCAAAGTCTTTTCATCATCGAAGAGTGAGCGAGATCCCCATTTACGGTCGATCACGAGTGGCATGATAAAGCGTCGAAAAAATGCCAACGAGGGCGTTTCTATACGACATCGACGATGATCCGCTCGCATGTGTCTACTCGCGGCAACAGACCTGCGATCCTCATTTGGCATAAAGCAAAAGTCGGAAGCCAATCATTGGAAGGGCAATCTTCTTGGATAAGCGCACCATGGTTTGGCCAGTCGCGCCCGTGCAACGCGATCATGAAGAATTTTTGATGCGTGCTCTGACTTTGACTCTTCGAATGAAGCTGCTGGACGAACAACTGCAACGAAGTTGTTCTCGGCGATGGTGGTCACGTACACCATGACGCAGGATGTGTTCTTTTCAGATTCTGACCTTGCAAATAAAAATTTACGGCACATTATCAGAGAGAAGGCGCAGTATGTCCCCCCTCCCCCCAAGGAAAAGATAGTTGCGTCTTCACCCCTTTTGGGGGTGACGGTGTGGTTTTCCCGATAAAATTTTGGCCGCCGCGCACTCATGCGGAGCAAGAGTTCCAGAGCGGCGCTGGCTATTGAGCGAAACAGTCGCGAGCGCCTAAGCCAAGAACGAATTAAGGCTTTCGTGATGTTCGAGATGCATGAGTGAGGGGCAGCAACGTGAATTGCGCGATGCGTTGACAGACGTTTTCGCCGTCGCTCCCATGGATGGTGGCCAAACGCACTTCGGCCCTGGCTCAATCACAGGATTTGATCTGCTTGTTGTTGGCAAGCGACAACGGCATTGATCCACGCGCCGATCTCCGCCTCCACCCAAACCGTGCAGCGTGGACCGAGCGAGCGTGATTGCGGAAAACGCCCCACGCGCATCCGATTATAGACATCCGTTCGCCTGAGCCCTACCCTTCTCATGACTTCAGGTAGACGGATCAGTCGCTCTCGCGGCAAATTGCCGGCGACGGCGAATGTCTGTGATCGTGTTTCAGCGGCAGAGATATCATTATGCAAAGCTTTGGGCATCTTGGCGCTCCAGCTGTTCAATGTGGTTCGAAAGAAGGCGGGCGGTTCGGTGAGCCGCGCCTTTGGCCCAGCGCTGTTTGATTTCGTTGAGACGTTCGCCGAGGAAGTCACCGATACGCTGGTGTTGGCCCTTGAGGCAGCAGGCTGTGCATCGGCGCACGTCCTGCACAAACCGCGCCTGCTGTCCGATAACGGTCCTAGCTATGTTGCTGGCGAGTGGGCGGACAATCTTGCGAACAAGAATATGCGCCATGCTCGCGGCGCGCCGTTCGATCCGCAGACATAGAGCAAGATCGAGCGCTCGCACCAGACCTTGAAGAACCGGTTATTGCTGGAGAACTACTACCTGCCCGGTGATCTGGAAGCGCAGGTCGAGGCCTTCGTCGAACATTACAATCATCAGCGCTTTCACGAGAGCCTGAAGAACGTCACGCCCGTCAATGCTTAGTTCGGTAGGGCGCAAGCCAACATCAAACAGCGTGAAAGGATCAAACGCGAAACCATTGAGCAAAGTCGCTTCCATCACCGCAAGCTAGCCGCCTAATATCAACCAACCAGATGGGCCCAAACACTCGCCTGTGTTAGAATGCCAACTGGCTCCATTTATCTGACGACGGACAATCGGCAGTGCATTGGTCAACGATAACGCGCGGTCCCGCTAGAAAGTCTTCATCAAGAGCGATGTCATCGCGACGCCGCGTGGTGTGGACGAAGGACTATATTCGACCTACCTAGGCGGGGCAGTGGACCTTCCGCCAAGTGACACCACCGTCGTTGCCGCGCTGGCCGGATTGCAGACCTTCACCGGTGACAACGTCCGTCTGCACCTGCGCGGCAATGCGATCCAAGTGATCGACGCCGATCTTGACCTCAGCGCGCAACTACGCGGGCAGTATTTCACCACAGCGATCCGCGTGAATTCGATTTCTATTCGCCAGACTGGTATGCACAGATTCTGCCAACAGTGCAGATGCGCCGCTTCGTAGGGGGCTGGCAACTGCTAGGCGCAGGCGGCCTCGGCGTGCAGCGCGATGCGGCCAGCGACTGGCGCCGGGCGACCAATCCCAACGCCCGCGTCATCAGCCCGGAGGGCGCGCGCGACTGGTCGCTGCGTGCGGAGGTCACTTACACCAGCACACCTTCGGACTCAGCGCAGTCGGGCTCGGGCTACGATTGCTTACAGTCCATGCTGGGTGTGACGCGGCGTTTCTAGTAAAGGCATATGCTCGCGCCTGGAATTCTGAAACGCAGAATTGGACCTCGAGCATCTCCAAAGTCGACCATCTCCTTCTGGCGGGGGCAGGCACGGGAGTGGGCACCGGTCGATGTCTGCTTTCCTCAACCTCATGGCAGACATTTGACGACCGTTTGGCGCTTCCTGAAAGCAGGCAGGAAGCTATTCTCACTTGTGAGATAAAAGCGCAGCCACAGCAACGAACCCTGAGCATTCGCTTTATTTGGAAGGGAATGTAGTAACCATTTACTAACCATGCTGAGTGTATTTGTGCTGTATGCATTCAGAAGCTTTTGCTTGTTTTACCGGTCAAGCAGCAGTGCGTTATCTCATTCCTGCGACGCCATTGATTTTGGCCTTCTATGTCAACAATATTAGGGTGAATGACAATGCGAGCTTCCACAGGAATCGCAAATATGGGTTCGCAGTTCGCCATCTCATGCTCGATGGGAGCAATCAGTCCCGAACACCGAGGTGCCTTGGTTTTGGGCTAAGCATTATTCCTTTCAGGAGCCAGTAAGTCATGATTGTCTGCAAAGGCTCGATGTCTTCTCGCAAGCAAGGTAAATGCTCGGATTTCGCCATGCTTGGCTGGCTCATCAGCCGACTGCGGATGGCTTCCGCAATCATCCTGCTGGTGGGGCTTTGTTGGGGAGGTGCTGCGCAAGCGCAAAGTTGCGCGCCTGCAGCGAGCGCTGGAACTGCTCCGCCAAGCTGGGAGACTTACTGCTGGCTCAGCCTTACAAATTACAATGACGCGTTGGCTCGCTCTACCTCCGGTCAGAATCTTAGCTTCGCTTTGCCCGATGGCTCTACCCTTTCATTCAATGCAAGAGTAACTGCTGGAGCGGGAACAGCCTATAACAGCGTGACAGCGCCATCGTGGACTGGGGCGGCGGTCGGCAATACAGCTTTCTTGGGAATCCCTGGCCGACCGATCCTTTACACGGCTTCGGCTGGTGCGAGGACGATCACTCTTTCGGGTATCTCGATTGTTCCTCCCGCAGGCGCGACAGCTTCTGTTTATGCTTTCATCGTTGCAGATGCCGAATCCAGCAACCACGGCGAAAGCCTGCAAATGACGACCAATGGAGGCGCGTGGCAGCTGCTCGATACCGTCCCGCCGATCAGCGGCAACAGCTTCCCCGCTTTGTCCGGAATTGGTTCGGCAACTGTGAATATTACAGGCGCTGCAGGAACGGTTGGAGCGCACATCATTGGCAGCAACAGTCCCACTACGGTAGTAGTCCAGACAGTGGCGGGCGGACTGCAAGGCGTCATGTTCGCGGTGCGCTTTGCTTCGATAAAGCTTCAAGCTACCATTTCAGGAGCGCGCGTGAATGCAGCTGATCAATTCAGGTTTGAACTAACCTCCACTACGACTGGGTCAATAGTTGCTGGCGGAACCACATCCGGAAGCGGGGGTGGACCATTCGCAACCCCAGTAATCGCAATGGCCTCCGGAGTCCCGCTTACCGTTCGGGAAATCATGGCTGCTGGCAGCACAAGTGTTCTAAGCCAGTATGGCGTCACACTTACCTGCGTAAACACGGCTGGTCCTACCAGAGCTTCCCTGCCAACCAATGTTGCGACAACAAATCTCAATATCGGCATATTGCAATTTGGTGAGGCACTTGTTTGTACCTTCGCTAATGCCGCACACCCAAGGCTGCGATTGCTCAAGGCGCTCGGTTCAGGTGGGCGACGCTTCGCCGGTGACCAGTTCACCGTTCGCATTCGCCAAGGTGAAACCGTTACTTCGGAGGCGACTACGTCAGGTTCGGGCAATACAGTAGTTGGTGGGGACACAGGCTTCGTCCAGTTGGAACGAGGGACGGCCTATATTCTAGATGAGATAGCCGCAAATACGGGCAATCTGGGTAACTATGTGGCGGCGATAACCTGCAGCAATACAGCAAGTGGTTCTTCTACTGCATTGCCAACAACGCTTCCGGGCACCCTGAGCGCAGCATTGGGTGACCTGATTACCTGCACGATCACCAATTCGAGGGTTTCGAGAGCTGTGCTGATTGTCGAAAAGCAGAGCGTCCTAGTGTCTGATTCGGTCAATGGTGTTGGATCCCCAAAAGCCATACCCGGTGCAATCATCGAGTATATCGTCACCATCAGAAATGTCGGCAATGGAAGACCAGATTCCAACTCCATTGTGATTGCCGATTTGATGCCAGAAAACATGGCTTTTGCCACAAATTCGCCAATCATCTTCACCAACGGAGCCGTGGCTAGTGGGCTAGGTTCATTCAACCCAGCAACTATGGTTGAATTTTCGTCTCAGCCGAATGGACAGGCTCCGTTTACGTACACGCCAAGCGGAACTTTCGATCCCAATGTGCGAGGGATCAGGATAACTCCGACAGGACGGATGAATGCGGCATCATCAGCGACGAGCCAGCCAAGCTTTTCGATACGGTTCCGCGCGCAGGTTCAGTGAAATCTCATGATATACAGCTCTAGGCCAAATTAGGATTTGAAGTCGCCAGCTGCCGTTACGAAAGCGAGATTATTCGCCTTGCATCCTTCGGCCCGTTTTCCAGTCTACCTTCCTACCGAGCTATATTGGCACGCCTCGACCTCGAGCCCCCCTCCGCATTATCTACATCGCGCTCAGCGTGGAAAGTCAATGCGATGTACTCAGGTTTGCGAAGCTGCAGTCTCCAGCAAGCCAGTATCGGTCCTTCGTCAAACCTCGCTCTTCATATTGGCTGTCCCTTTAACAGGGTGACCCTGAAATTGAATTTGGAGGAAAATTTTGGGGTCACGTCAATTTTGAACAAGTGCTCTTCGACCTCAAACCTAGACCATTTTTGCATTGACGATTTTGCCTTCTGACTCCTCGGCTGCATGAGGAATCTCTGTATGAAATGACGCCACCCCCAACTTTCCTTCCGCTGGGACGACAACCCGAGTATCATGCCTGCGCACGAGCGCAGCAAAACGCTTCAGCTCGCCGTTCTCGTCGTCGTTCGGCTTCAGTCGCTGGGCCTCCGACACTTCCAGCCCACCGAACTTCGACTTCCAGTTGTAGATCGTCGGTTCGGAAACCCCGTACCGCCGGGCCAGGTCGGCAGTTTCGCGTCTGCCTCCGCTTCCTTCAGCACGCCGATGATCTGTTCCTCGGTAGACCTTGTTCTCCTCATCTGGTCCGTTCTTCGATCAGGGCCGGACTCTAATCATACTTGGAGGAAGATCAGTGGATCACTTCATAATCATCAAGAATCTTCAGAAAGCCAAGCTCTTCCCGAACGGCTACAACAAAGCAGTATCGGCTGATCAAATTCGATCTCGACGTAGGGATAATTATTGCCTGTCGCATTTCGTGCTTTGGTAATGATCATATTGTCTGAAAGAACTGGATGAACAATCATTTTGGTGATCGGACGACCGATGAAACTTTGAAGAACGGCTTCGGGGAAATGTCGATCCCAAACCGTGAACGTATTGCAGTCCCATAAGCATGCTTCGTCGCGCCGGTCATATCCGGAGCAATGAATTGTACTATCGGTTTCAAAAAAGTTTAGTCCATCAGGGAGCGGCAACAGTCCGGAATAATACCGATGCAAGCTTGTCGAAGGATCACCATGCAAAGCGAGTACGTTAAAGGCCAATTGATCAATCAACATATCTGCGCCGAAGGCTGCAAGCTCGTGACAGTGCCCGATTGCATGGCAAAGGTAGCCAAATTCTGTGGCGAGTAGCTCGCTTGCTTCACTCGGATGGTCAAGGCGGTGATCAAATTTTCTCGGTCCAGATTCAGGATCCATACGCCATCCGCGGATTTCACATTTCAACTTTTCGTCAGTGATTAACGAGCCTTCGTTCATCAACAGGACCACGTCGTCCAACTTGCAGCAGATGCCTCTATTCCACCATTCCCTGTAAGTTTTCCGAACCTGTCTTCGTGTCTCATGCAGCAAATCTGCAACCGCGTCGAAGCCAACTTTCTCAGCAACGAGGCGGACCAATGAAATGGCCAAAAACCCTACAGTCGGCGCTCCAAATCTTCCAGCAACGGTCTCAAAGGTTTCGCGATCAACCGGCAGGATCTGCGCACAAAGCTCAGCACCTGGCTTGAGCAAAATGGCGATTTCGCATTGGAAATCGCCGCGAGACTCAACTGAGTACACTTCAATTGATAAGATCTGCGGACAGGGCTCGGGAAATTCCAGCAAAGCAGGTTCAATAAAATCAAATATTTCGCGGGTGTAGTCGCAGGCACTCTCTCTACCCATATGTGGCTTCCACATCGTCATAATCTAAAGGCTTTTTGTTGAGCGTGAACGGTAATGAGCGAGACTCAAAACCAGGAAACTACGGCGAACGTTATGGCAGAGCTAATAAGACAGCTTATAAGGCTCGCTGCGATTATCATCCGACCGAATTGTTTCATCGCGTCAGGGTGAAGCGCGTATCCATACTGCCGCCGGCCCGGGCTCTCTTTGACCTCAAGTACGGGCGCCGGGACCTTTTTCATCTCAGCCAAAAGGTTCTGCATTTCGAGCGACAAACCTGCCGCTTTGTCCAACATGACCTGCACTCCGAACAAGTTCTTATTCAAGCCAGAGAGCCGTTCCTGCATTCCCACAGAGTTTGTATTCATGCGCGTGAGTGCAGCTTCAAGCTGGTTCATGGATTGGCCGAGCCGCGACGCAATACGGAACGGACTGGCCGGATCTCGCAGCAGAACTTTTGCTAAGACATAGGTAGGGATGGCGGCGAGGATCGCCATCGACTCGTCCTCGTCGAGGTAGTGGAAAACACCTTCCATGACTCCCTTCGAGAAGTCATCAATAGGCTCTCCAAAGAGATCCTCCCAAAAATCTTCGAGCCGTGTCATTGCGCGATCCGATCGCTGACTTGATCTGCAAACCGGGCGTACTCTTTGGCAAAAAGTCTCGTTGTGTAGGCGGCAGAATTGGTTTTGATAGCGTCGAGTACGCCCAACCCATGCTCATAAATCGCGGGCTGGAGGAGCAACGGAAGCGTCGGAATACTGATCATTCCATCGACCTTTTCTCGGCGATAACCATGCTGCGCAAAGACGATTGGATCTGTGATGCCGTATTGATTTGCCAGCTTCACGAGCCCCATCTTGTGATCGACTTTCGAGACAATGATGAGCACGTACACTGCGCTGTTATAAGGCTCACCGCGAAGGACCGCGGCCGCTTCGATTGCCTCGCGAAACACGGATTGTTCGCATCCAACGATCGCGACCCGGCTTGCATTTTGAATGCGTGCATCGATCGCATTGCCAAAACGTTCCGGGTCAGATGAAGGGAAATGAAGCCGGTCCGTTTCAGCGACAAATTTAAGCGCACGGGATCTGTTTCCTCCAATCTCAATCAGAAGGGGATTGGGCAGAAGAGGAATCAGACACCCGGTCAGAGTGCTTGCCCCCACGCCTCCATCGTAACGCACCAGAATGTATGTCGGCGAGAAGCCGGTTTCCGCATTTCTCTTTACAGGAAACGAGTTGAGCACGACGGGTTCACGGCGCTCCGATACCTCCGTCAGCTTCTAGATAAGCGGGGTCAGGTTTTACAAGATCATTGCTCATATCATATCCTCATCATCGATGTACTCTGCCAACATCGGAAGCATTTTTTGTGATCGGTTAGTTGGAGTGGGAAGCTGCTGCTCTGCGGCAGCGTTTTGCGATTGAGGGCCACTTTTGCTGGCGGCGAAATCCGGTTCGTCGGAGTTCTCTTCGACTGAAAATGACGCAGGCCCGGTACCGAGAATTTCAGGAATTTTGTGCCTTACTTTCGGCGGACTGTTGGCGTCTGTTGAGACGTCCCCAAGCTCTTTGCGAGAGACTTCTGGCAGGTCCTCGAACAGCGACGCGTTACTGGTGTCTTTGCCTGATGGGTCAGCAATATCCGCCTCAAGCGAAGCAGTTTGCTCAGCTGGCATATCATCCAGTTCACTCGTATCTTGGCTCAGCCCAGCAAGCTCCTCAAGCGAGCTCTCATCATTCTCCTCGTCGCCGTCATAACGGTACTCAGCGTCGAATGGATTGATCCCCACTTGAGCCAAAGCTGACTCAAAATAGGTTTCTTTTGTGAGCGGCTTTTGCGGGATATAATGGAATTCGGGATCGTCCTCCGTGATGGCATAGCCGCATGGATCGAACTTGAATGGCTTTCCAGATTCCAATGCTTCATCGACGCTTTGCTGCACCAACTTGGCTCGCTCCTGGAGCTTCTCACGATCAATAATTTGTTTGAATTTTGCCTTTGCAATGCTGTGCTCGAACGCCGCATACATGATTGCAAGAAAGGTCTGTTCGCTTCTGACCACGCCTTGAACCTGTTCCGCAATTTCAGTGATGCGAGCCACGAACTGGGGCAGCCATTCATATGTTTCACCAGTAGTGGGACTTACATCTTCGATCATGTGACTGATCAACGTGAACACTGTGCTTTTATGGAATTCTTTCAACCGACTATCATGGGTCGTCATCCACAACTGCTCCGCGACAACCTCAGCAACATCTTGTTCCTCTGCACTCAGGCCGAGGATTTCGCTGACCACTTTGGCATCGTTTTGACGAGTGATTACCAGAGAGTTACGATACAATTCAGACAAGCCTGGAGGTAGAATACCCTTGTATTTTGCAACCTGCGCACAACCCCTAAGAAACGGCGTGCTCACAGCAGGGCGTCCGCCGTGATCGGCATTAAACGCGCGGCGCAATTCAATGACTTCGGGGTCTTCAGCCATCGATTGAGCGGTGCTTACAGCAGCAGCTTCTTCATCGCTCATGCCATCCCGGTACGCTTCGAAGATGCCGGCTTTTGCCATCCGCACCAGAATGTTCGTTGAGTTCTCAAGCTTGGGATCCCGGTGGATGTTGTCGTACATATGCGCGACCAAGGTATTGATCCACCTAGGGGCACGGCTGAATGCTGACGGCGCAACGCCGCGATCAACTAGTTTGCCAATGAGGGGCTCGAGGTAGCGGGGTTCGTAGATGTTCCCAGGGTCGCCCTCACGTAACGCTGCGACCGGTCCTGCTGCTGATCTGTCATCTCTGAACTGGCTAGCTTCAAGCTTGGCTTGGTCCGCCAAGATAGCTTTGTAAACGGCATCTGCGATTGCTTTCATCGCAATATCGCGGGCTTTGTTGGCCGTGCAGTCAAGGCGCTTCTGTGTAAGGTTTGGATGCGTGGACTTGAGCTTCGGATTTGCTAGAAATTGGACTGCTTGAGCCGCTTCAGAATTACTGCTGCCATGCTCCTCACGGTTGTCAACCGCCTGCGTCCGGCGCTGCACCTCGCGATCCAGCTCGGCTAAATCGGAGAAGTACTCATCCGCCAATTTGTCGATCATCTGGCGGTGCGGGTAGGGTATTAGACTTTCCATGAACATGTTTTAGGACGAACCTAAAACTAATCCAAACTGCTCAGAAAATATTTTTTTGAATCCGTTCTTGGAAAACGGCACCCGTGTCGCGCTCAAGGCTTACAGGCCGAACTGGGGTCTCTTTAAACACACAAAGAGTGCGAAGGCAATATTTGAATTTGTTCGCAGCCATTGCGCGAACCGAATTTGCTTTCGCATTCGCACAACTAGGAAACTTGCCGTCCGAACATATTTAGCCGATGCGTTCGTACTCGTTTTTTTAGGCGCAATACCTCAAAGTCGGCCGCACTCTGCGGGCGGACGACTTTGCTGCGTTTGTTCGGACTCGTGTCCGCCCAAAAGAAGCTCGCTTTTGCTCGCACGTCACCTTCGATTTTATCGAATTCTCCTTTGGGCCTCCCGTTGGTCGTTGGGCGGCCGCCGGGCCTTGGGCGGCGCGGGGCAATAGCCCGCGCGGTAAAAGTCATCAGAATTTGGATTGCCGTGAAACCGGCAGAGAGAGGAAAAAAGCGGAGAGCAAGAGTGCTCACGCACCTCGCCGGTTTCTCAAAGGAGAAACCTACGATGATTAACAAAAACCTTGATCCTGCGCTCGAAGCGCAGGCAGATTTACTCGCAGAGGAGGATGCTTACCGCGTGCTGCGACGCGTTCCCAAATCTTACACAAATATGCCCGATGTAGGGGCGCCGCCGGACGGAAAATGTGTGGCGATAATCGATCTGGAAACTTCGGGTCTTGACCCGAATACTCATGAGATCATTGAGCTTGCGCTGATGCTTTGCTGGCTCGATGAAGTGGGCGAGGTGATTGCGCATGTCGGGCCGATGGTGTGGCTACAGGAACCCAGCGCTCCGCTCGATCCGCGCATCAGTTTGTTGACGGGTCTGACAGCCCCGATGTTGGTTGGAAAATCGATCAACGATACAGCGGTTCTGGCATTGCTCGACCGTGCAGATTTGGTCGCCGCGCACAACGCAAAGTTCGAAATCTCGTGGCTGGAAAAACGGTATCCTCAGCTTTGCGGAAAACCTTGGGCCTGTTCGATGTCCGACATCGATTGGCTTATGGCCGGCTGCGATGGCCGCGCGCAGCAGCACCTGCTTTTCCAGCATAATTTGTTCAACGATGCGCACCGCGCTGGTCCGGATGTTTGGAGCCTGTTCTGGCTCTTGCAACAACGCCGCGCGGAGGTCGGCTCGGGCATCGTCCGCTCGCATATGCAGCGGCTGATTACGGCAGCAGGAAGTCAGGGAATTCTTGTTCAGGCCAAGCTTGCACCGTTCGATAAAAAAGATGCGCTGAAAGCTCGCGGGTATTGCTGGAATGTGAGCGAAAAGTGCTGGGAGAAAGAGCTGCTGCCCGCCGCTGTGCAGCAAGAGGAAGCATGGTTCTATCGCAATGGCTTGCCGATGCCTGAAACCAGGCCGTTTGGTGCAAATGAGCGCCATCGCTAGCCTCAAATAACATCAACAATACAATCACGAAAAAGGCCCGCCACTGTGCGGGCCTTTTGCATTTTACAGGACATAAGAAAATGACAATTGAACACAATGATTTTGAGCGCGAGCTCGAACTGCAGGCCAGCATCTATAGCATGCAGGCAGGACGCGCGAATGAGCGCGCCATGCGCACGTTTATCGTGGCTGATTTTGAATACGCGTATGACCACTCACGGTATGACGCGTACTGCGTCAGTGAAGGCGCAGATGCTAAGGACAAACTTCGCTGGCCGTTTCACATAATTGCAGCCGCGTCGTGGACTGTGATCCGGTTTCGGCCGGGCGCCGAGCTGGCCGATATCGAACCGCCCATGGTTATGTCGTCGCGGGACTATACCGCAGCCGAGATGACGATTGCTTTTCTCGAAGCTGTTGCCTGCGAACCAACCGCGTGTGTCACAACCTGGGGCGGGGAATACAAGGACCTCGCTGTTCTGCGCAGAACGGCGATGGGGCTCGGGCTCGTGTTGCCAGTGCAAATCGCTGACCCTTCTCCGTATTCTAGGTCCAGGATCGATCTGTGCGATGCCGTCTCTGTCCGCGCCGACAGTGCCAGCCTGCCGGAATACGCTGCAGCTTGCTCGATCCCTGCAAAGCCCTCGCCAGCAAAGTCGGTGGGCAAGCTGGTCCAGAACAAGAACTGGGACAAGGTCGAGGAGCAGTGCATCGCTGATGTGCTGACCACGTCGGTGATCATGATCCGCTATCTTGTCTCACACGGGCAGATCGTCTGCGATCAGAATGCTAATCTGATGGCGCTGGCGGAAACTGCTGCATCTGTGATGCCGGACAGCAAATTCACGCAGCATACGTTTAGGTCTTGGACTCGAGCGCGCACCGCATCGAGCAAGCTGCGTGGCAAGGTTTACCGTGCCGATGATCCAACGGGCGATACTGAGCATGGGCCGAAGCCTCGGGTTTATGTAGCAAGCGCACCAAAAGCACGATCAGAGGCATCTGTCCCAAAATGATTCAGGTTTATCAGCCTGTTAGACATTTGGTCACGCAGACACAATTAAAGAACAAAGGAGAAACACTATGGCCAGAAAGCCAACCAAAAGCCGCGCACTGACGCAGGTCAGCGCCCCTTCCCTCCCCGAAGCTTACGCCATCGCGGACACCGTCATCAAACCCGATCAGCTGTTCGCGAACAATGGCCACAAACCGAACGAGCCTGGGCCGTGGCGTGAAGAAGCCGACAAACTCGCCTGGCAGGATCCGGCAACAGGTTTGCCCTGCATCATCCTGCGGCTGCGCGATGGGTCACTTAGCGGCTATGTTGCGGTTCCTCCTGGCCAAACCCTTTACGGTTTCAATCACGATGCCATTCCAAGCGGCATCGATATCGTAGCGCATGGCGGACTTAGCTACTCAGAACCGTGCAACGAGCGCGGTCCGGAAGAGGTTCGGATATGCCACACCATAGTGGTGCCAACCGGTCAGCACGCGCAGCATGACCAAGACTGGTGGTTCGGATTCACCTGCAACCACGAACAAGACTTCGTCCCCAACAGCCGCCGTTCATTCCTGCGTGATGAGGAAGGCCGCACCTACCGCGACGAAGCTTTCGTGTTTCAGGAATGCACCCATCTGGCGAAGCAGCTGGCCGCTATCGGCACCGAACAAAGGGTCGTCAATGCGGGCACGAACAGAAACGCCGACGAGGCTGCAAAGCGTCTCGAGTCCACTCCTCACGACAGTCAGAAGGGAGCGTAACATGGACGATAAAATTCCATATGGAGAGCGCCGCAACCCACGCCTGCCGTGGGGGTATTGGTTGGAGACGACCGGAGAGGCCTATCGCGGCCACGCACTGCGCGACGAGAACGGCAATTACTGGTCCTCAGTGCGTCAATACTTCTGGGAAGACCGCCTCGGCATGGCACCGCTCGTAAATGAGGAAAAGATGCATAAGCAGTTGGAGTTTCTCCTTGCCGTGCTTGTCACTTTCGAGAGACGGATCGTTCCGACCGAGGAGCAGGTTGAAGACCTGTTTTTCAGCTGGGAGCACAGGCGGTTTTACTGTGCTTGGCTGGACGGATTGGATGTGGATTCAGGGGGTGAGCCGCTGTTATACAACGACTTCGTGCCAAACGAAGGGCATGCGATTATCGTTATGCTGGCCAGCAGCCGGCCCAAGGGCCTTGTGCCCCTTGCTGTGGGTCTGCCCACTCTTAAAGCGCACCGCGGGCTCCACCCTGAAAGCAATACGCCAGAGCGCGAGAAGATCATCGCCAAACTGGAGGCATTCGCTGCGCGGCTCGATTTTAGGTTTGAGCGCACGGTGATTGGCGGCGAGGATGCCATCAAAATGGTCGGTGAGGCTCTGGGGCCTCACATGCCGTTGCGCCGGACGCTGTGGACGATGACCTTCCGCGATCTCTACGCGCGTGACCGGTTCTACCTTTGGCTGCAGCACCGTGTGGATCGGTGGAACGACTGGGGAAAGTTGGCGCACAGCAAAGGCGGCCGGGCGCTCAGCGAGCACCTGCTCCATCTCAAATTTGCCGACGAGCCAATAGATTTGGCCAGCTGACCCAAACATCTCAGCCAGACAATTAGCGGGCGGTTCCTTTGGGAGCCGCCCGTTTTCATTTTACAGGAGGTAAAATTGCCAACCCACATACCTTCGGTCCACCCAGAGCATGCCCTCGCCTATTCGCTTGTCCTTCATCCGTCTGATGGACCAGCCCCTCAATCAATTTATGCAATCGGAGCACTAGAAGTTACTCTGAAGTCCGGCACGGATATCGAGTTCAAACGGCACAGCTGGGTCTATCCCGCTGAAAACATCAGCCTTCCATGTCACGATCTTTTGGCTCTGGTGCAAAGCCCGACCTATCTTATCTCGGCCAGACTTCCGCATGTAAGCGGCGGCGCTGAAAAACGCTCCAGCCAGCATCATCTGCTTTACGAACAGGCCGGGCTCAGTCCGTTGAAGCAACCTCGTCATGTCAGGCAATTTGTCGATGTCCGCGAGCGAGTCCTCGTAGGTTTTGCTGGTGATTTTGGCATTGAGCTTGCTCGGCCTGACTCTAACCTAGCGGAGCGGGCCCGGCTTGCACCGCACCGCGCACAGGCGACTTGGTTGGCTTGGGCGTTTGGCGGTCTGCGAAACGATCCCGATTACGCCGCTATATTGGCTGGGTTTCAGGCTTGGCGGGTGCTTGATTATCAGTGCGTCGGTACTGGGTGACCCTCCGCTCCACCGCACATCAAGATGACATTATGTATGGCATAAGATTGAATGCCCGTGATCTGCGGCATGTGTCATACTACGGCAGCATGACTATTTCCGCACCGCTCAGTCGGGCGCTATCGCATCTAATTGTTCAATCAATTTAGTCCACCGCGTCGCGTAAACGGTGCGCACGTCAAGCTAATGTTCTTTTAGTATATTGTCGGTAACCAATAAGGCATGCGTACGACCAATGAGACTTTCGCCGGCGCCCTCTTGTCACAAATTGCCAAGACGGTCAGCGACAATGCTCTTTGTGATGCATGTCTGGAAAAGCAACTCGGCTCTGCCAATACCGCGCTAAACACGGAAGAAGTTGCACGTACACTCAGCCAATTTTACACGCGCACCGCCGTCGCGAAAGATTTGGTCGATCTGCTCTTCAAACAATTCGACCCGACCAGCATCCAATATATCGAGCCCAGCGCAGGAACAGGAGCTTTCTCGGTCCAGCTTCCCCCAGGTAGTCACGCCTATGATATAGATCCCAAAGCCGCCGGGATTATCGCGGCTGACTTTCTCAAAACCGAACTGCCGGATGCCGACAGGCTTGCAATCGTCGGAAACCCGCCATTTGGGAAGAACGCCTCGCAAGCCGTTCGATTTTTCAATCATGCAGCTAGCAAGGCGGACATAATTGCATTTGTTTTACCGCGTTCATTTCGCAAGATGTCGATTCAAAACCGTCTTGACCGAAATTTCCATCTTTGGGGCGAAAAAGAACTTCCGTATAACTCGTTCGTGTTTTGCGGAAGAGTGCAGCATATTCCTACAATCTTCCAGGTTTGGGTCCGACAAGAAAAGCTGCGAGAACTGCACGACTTATCAAGGTGCCATCAGGATTTCGAATTCGTGAAAGACCCAAGCAAAGCAGACTTTGCTATGCGTCGTGCTGGCGCACGCGCGGGTCAATTGATTTCCGCTTCAAAGGCTAATTCCAACACCCATTATTTTATCAGCGCCAAGATAAAGGTGTCGAACGTCGAGAGTGTTATGAAGCGCATCGACTTTAGCATTCTCGCCTACCTGACGTCAGCAACACGTTCTCTGAGCAAACCCGAACTTATCGCGTTGTATGCCAAGGCCAAATCGATGAAGCCGGGGTTCGCAAAGCGCGTGAATAAAGTTTCTCGCGAAAGCCGCCGAGACGTTGACGGGGATTTTGATCGCTTCAAAGATTTCGATCCGAGTGCTTTCGAACGATGCAGATGTGCTCGATCGCTTGTCCCTAATATATCGCTGCCAGATTGATCCGGTACCCGATCTTTCTGGAAGATAATGCCGCTGCAGTGAATTGGGTAATTGAGAACAGCACCCAATATGGTGGAGACCCGTCCCAGATCGTGCTCGTCGGTCACTCTGGAGGAGATTACAAAGCAGCCATGCTCGCGCTTGAGGATCGCTGGCTGGGAAGCGGACGACAAAATGTGAGAGGCTTCGTCGGGCTCGCGGGACCCTACGATTTCTTACCACTGGATGGGGAGATTAACCAAGCAGCATTTGGCAGCGAGGAGGATCTGGAAACGACCTAGCCGATTTTTTGCAACGGCAGACGATCCGCCTGTTTTGCTCCTGCATGGAGCCGATGACACGACGGTCTACTCTCGCAACAGCGAAACCCTGCGCGACAGGCTCACCCAAGCAGGTGCGAATGTGCGCACAGAGATTTACCCAGATTTCGGTCATGTCGGCATTCTTTCTGCTCTAGCCCGTCCATTTCGCGGCGAAGCGCCCGTTTTGGATGGTACTGCAGAGTTTGCGCGCGAGGTCACCAGTCAACGCTGAGCCTGTCGTCCATGTAGCCCGCCCCTTCAGCTCAATAGGTCAGGCTGAGCCAACTCAGCTGGCGTAAAAGACAGACTGTTGCAACTAAGCTATATTTTCGCAAAAGTCCGTTGGAATGGCATGCGTTGGGCCGGCATGCGCGACAACGGCTTGGCACTCATCCCAGCTGAAGAAATGCTGGAGGTCTCGTCAAAGCGGATCATATCGCTCTTTCTGCCGTTTTCCTGAGGCCTCATTTCACTGCTGACAATTAACTTCATAGACCTGATTGATAGAGTTCGGGCACACGGTCACTCTAAATTCTTCCGAAAGATATCGTATGGCCAAGCCCTCGCCAGAACCAGTTTCCTCAGCATCACTTCCCGATACCGCCACACAAGCAGAGATCGCTTCGGATGTGCTTGTTGGATATTTTCCAATTCTGGCCACGATCGGACTGCTTGTCCTAATCGTTGCATGGTTGCCGCTAATAATCCGCAAAGCGCCCCTTTCGCTGCCCATCGTCTGCATTTTGATGGGCGCGCTCATTTTTACCTTCACCCCTCTCTCGAAATATTCACCGCGTCCAATTGAGACGCCGGTTCTCATTGAAAAGGCGACCGAGCTCATCGTGATTGTCTCACTGATGGGTGCCGGTCTGAAAATTGACCGGTTATTCTCTTTCAAAGGTTGGCGATTGACCACCCGTTTGCTCTTGGTCGTAATGCCGGTTTGCATAATTCTGCTGGCGCTAATCGGGCATGGACTGTTGGGGTTGGGTTTAGCCTCCGCTGTCCTACTTGGCGCGTGTCTTGCTCCAACTGATCCGGTGCTTGCAGCAGATATATCGATAGAAGATCCACACTCATCGCAGGACTCAGAAACACGCTTTGCGCTCACAAGCGAAGCTGGCCTAAATGATGCGCTGGCATTCCCGTTTGTACATCTCGCCATTGCGATCAGCATTAGCGGTCTTGGGGCTGCAATGCTGGGGGATTGGTTCGTCGACAAGGTCCTTATCAAGCTCACTGTCGGCGCCCTTGCTGGTGTCGCATCAGGCTGGATACTGGGTATCATTATATACCGTTTGCCCAGCGATGCGCAGATTTCTCGCACTGGCGACGGCTTCGTAGCACTGGGCGCAACCTTGTTGATCTATGGCGTTACAGAGCTGCTCCACGGCTACGGCTTTCTTGCGGTCTTCCTGGCCGGGTTGATGTTACGCCGCGCATCGCGCGATCATGATTTTAATGATCGCTTGCACGATTTTGCCGACGAGACAGAGCGGCTACTTTTGATGGCAATGCTGATATTCTTCGGGGGAATGCTCGCCAACGGAGGGTTGGTGGAAAGGTTTACCCTGCCCATTATCGCTTACTCACTGATCGCGTTGCTGCTCGTCAGACCTGTCGTAGCATACTTGGGATTGATTGGGTCGAAAACGCCTAGACCCGAACGCTCCGTAATCGCATTCTTTGGAATACGCGGATTGGGTTCAGTCTACTATCTGGCTTACGCCTTGAACCATGGCGAGTTCGAAAACGCGCTGGTCTTGTGGCAAACTCTCGCCTTTATTGTTGTCGCGTCAATCTTCATCCACGGCGTTTTGGCAACACCAGCGATGAGCTGGCTCGACCGCCAACAGGAGAAGGCGACGGATTGAACAACGTGCCCTTTCAAATGAACCGATCTCACCGAACTGGGCCAGCCTTGGTTTTTGCTATCTAGAGTGGCAAAAACGCCGCCCATTATAGAGGGCCATAACTCTCCTACTCGCCAATATTACTGAGATGAAGGCATCGCAAAGCCAGGCCCGATCCGGACATTCCTCGAACCACATTTGGAGCAACGCAGTCGAGCTTCAACGGATGACAGTTGACGTGACCAGCCCCGCTTCTGACAGAGCGTCACCAAATAAGTGGGATCAAGCACAGCCCCCCGTTTGCAGCTACGGCAGTCTACCCGGACCGTGTACCCATGGCGCCGGAAGTCGCCGACATCATCAAGGCGTTTACTGCTCACGGTTTGCGCCGCAACGACCAAATTACAGCCGAGCAAGCGGTGATGATCGCGGCAAGCGCAGCGAGAAGGGCGGCATCAAGCAAAATCATGTCAGTCTCCGAATCGTGAGAACTGCATGTTCCACATTTGTTCCGTGTAGGAAAATTGTTTGAATGTGTTAGATCGGCGCGGCGCTGCCGACAGCTCCAGTTGAAAAGGGACGTGGATGTTCACTCGTATTGTTTTGCTTGCAGCAACTGCTGCCATTTGCCTTCCATCGCCAGCCGCCGCTTGGGGGCAGCTAGGTCACCGTGTGATCGGCGAACTCGCTGATGAGCGGATCAGTGGCCGAACCCGGGCAGAGATAGAGTTGATCTTGGGCGAGGAAGGCCTTGCTGAATCTTCGACTTGGGCTGATGAACAGCGCTCCAACCCGGCAGAGTTCTGGCGGGAAGAGGCTGGCCCTTACCATTATGTCACAGTCCCCGAAGGTCAGACGTATGACGAGATCGGCCCGCCCGAGGAAGGTGATGCACTGAGCGCGCTCGATCACTTTGCCGAGATCGTCCGAGATCCGTCTGCCACACGCGATGAAAAGGCCTTGGCGCTGCGCTTCATCGTTCATATCGTTGGCGACGTTCATCAACCGCTGCATGCTGGCAATGGGGAAGACCGCGGCGGCAACGATGTCCGGGTGCTCTGGTTTGGGCAGGAGACCAATCTGCATTCAGTTTGGGATAGTCGTATGATCGAGGGGCAAATCCTGTCTTACACTGAATATACCGCGAGGCTGGGTGGTCAGGTCGAACCGTCAGACACGATTGCTTGGTGGAATGCCGAACCGCAGGTTTGGATTGGTGAAAGCACGCAGATCCGCGACACGATCTATCCACCATCCGCAGATGAAGTGCCCCGGTTGGGTTACTCATATCAGTTTGAGCATCTCGCGACCGCCGAAATGCGATTGAAGCAGGGCGGCGTTCGATTGGCGGCATATCTTGAATGGCTGTTCGCTTAAGTCGAAGGGTTCCAAACTTGGAGCTAAACCCTCAGTCGCTTCGACACCTTCAAAGCGATACCAAGCACCGCGCAAAACAGGCTAGTGCGGCCATGTTTCCGGTTTGCCGTAGATTGGAACAGGACTTGCTCTCAACTTCTCCAAACGCATTTCGACTTTGCGCCAAATAGCCTGACCCTCTTGATCGTTAGCCAGCCGGTCAATCTGTGATGCAATGAATTGTAGGCCATCACCGGCGTGCTGTTCCTCCACCCATAAGGCCATAGCCCAAATTTCTTGATCACGCGTCATGCTTGATTCCACCGATCAGCCGATAGATCGACAGAGGATCATCGCCATGGCTTAGGTGCATTCTAGCCTCTCTCTGTATCGCACCAACGCTTCCTCTGCATCGAGTGTGATTGCCAACATTTGCGGCCCAGCTGTGCCGGATTGCAAATGATCAAGCCAATAGCGAACCCTGTGCGCGTCTTCGTGGTCCAAGGCTGACACTAGCACCGTGCCTCGCGCCTATCCGACCACCTACCAGCAAACGCTATAAAAATGAGCTTGATCACCTCTCGAACTCCGTAAGTTGCACACGATGGCGAGTCGAACGACCCGCCATCGTGCTTAATAATTAGAAGCGGTATCCGATGCCGATCACCGCTTGATGGCGATCAAGATTTATAAAGTCGAAAGCCTCATCGGCGTCGAAGTTTGTCCCATCATAGTTGACCGAACCACTGCCGTAAGAAGTGTAGCGATACTCGATTTTTGCATAAAGGTTCGAGGCGAGATTAGCTTCATAGCCACCGCCAATTCGAAAGCCATCAAGATCAAAGCCGACACTTTCGTCAATAGGTTCCCCATCAATCGTACCCGCAGCGGAAAATTCTGCATTTGCCATAGAATAACCGCCTTTGACGTAGAACACGCCAGCACGGTCAATCATCGTGCCAAGACGCGCTCCAATATAGATGTCTTCAGACGCATCGAGGGCGACCGTACCATCAATGATGTAGCCTTCGATGTCTTCGTTGTTAAAGGTAACAGAAGAACCATTAGTAGATTCCGCAAGTTCTGCTTCGATCCCAACAATGAAGTTACCGGCAGCAAAATCATAGCCAGCGCCAATCCCGTATAATAGCCCGCTATCGCTGCTATCAAACTCGGGAGCATCGTCGACAGACGATGTCACGTTGTCCCAACCGGCTATTGCTTCCAAGCGGAAACCAGAGACGTCAGTTGCATCTTGCGCCATTGCGTACCCAGGAAAGAGCATCGCGGTTACCGCAAAGAGTGTTGATTTGATTTTCATGTAAACTCCCACATAATACCTCCTCAATCCGAGAGGTGCAGAAGAATTATTTAGATTGCCGAGCCAATTCAAATCAAATTGGATTGAGTCTGCGTTAACGACAAATACCGTGGCAAATCTGCATCCATATGCGCATGATTACAGTAATTTAAAGGCTGGTTTCAGCACCAAGGCTCGCGCCTGCCCGACCACGTGCGAGCCAACCCTTCATAGACGAGCTGGTCGCCAACCGAGCCTCGCGAATTGACCACTACTGCAAGACTGCGACCATAGCGGTCTTGCCCCTGTCTGCGTATTTCGAAAGCCTCTGAATTGAGCAACACGACTAATCGGTCACGGGCGCGAATTGCTAGGTCGCTTTCGTAAGCGCATTGCCCATCCAGTTCCGGCGTATCAATGTCGGCTATCCGAATGCGCTCTCGCTCGATGATGAAGCTGTCTCCATCATGGACGCAATTCACACGAACGCCCTGTGCAGGGCACACGGCCAACGCAATGGCGAGCGCAAGCATCACAGACCTAAGATCAGAATTGGCAACGCAATAACGCTGAGGATTACAGCAAGGTAGATTGCCAGTTCGATATACGGGCTGCTTGCCTTGCCTTCCTTATCGCTTGGATGATTTAGCATGACCTATTCCGATATGAGTTCGCCAACAATCTCGACTTGCCCCTCTGACTGAGCTCGCGCGTCAGCAATGGCAGCGTCCCTCATTTGTCGTGCCTGCATAACACGCTGAGAGGGACTGAGGCTGCTATCAACAAACGGCATGTAGGTGCGCCAGTCGCTGTCAGCTTCCGAGATTTGGCGGCTTTCTTGTTCAATGGATGCAGCCGAAACGGAAAGTTCCAGGGGATCTGCAAGTGTGACACGCAGCTCGCGTCCATTCGGGATAACTGCACTTTCACCAGTCACAAAACCTGCAAAAATTCCCGCTATCAATACTCCGCCGAGGGTTTCTAGCGTTGCCCCGTCGCCCTCTTGCCGGAAAGTCCCATTCACATCGATCTGACGGCCCTGCACAGTGATGTGCTCAATCTCGACATCCATTTTGCCCGAGCGGCCAAACGCGCCGCGACTGGAAAGCGATGTGATACGGCCTTGCGCCTTGCTTCCGGCCGGGATGACGACGTATTGGCCCAGCATGATGTCATGGGCGACCGTCAGGTCAAAAGTGTCGCCTTGAGCCCATGTAGTTCCGCTTGTGGTGACGTTCTCATTCATGCGCAACATCACTTCCGTTCCAGCCGGGAGCACAGCATTGCCCTCGACAGGGCGGCCAATGACCAAGGGCAGAGGTGCAAATTGTTGCTGCATCGTCGCGTCCGCGCGATCCTGCGCGGCAACCGGTGCAGCGAGCATTGCCAAGCCCGCCGCGCTCAATACTATAAATTTCATCAGGTGCCCCATTTTTCCGCCATTCCCGTTCGGCGATTCGTCTCAGAAATGCATCGGAGCGCATTGAATAGCTAGGAAAAATTACCGCAAGGTTCACGGCTTCCTGCTGACGGTGAGGGAACGCTTCAACTCTAGTCCACCTGCGCATTCGGCCACATCCCACGGCCAAACAGGTCGCGTGGATCAATCTCCCGCTTTGGTGCCGAAAAACCATAGAGTTGACGCTGCACAGCCCAGTCCGTCGGTACGTTCGACATCAGAAGCATTTTTCGTTCAAGCGACTTTCGCTGAGTACCATCCAGAATCGCCGTTACGATATCCGGCGCGAGGTAGTTGAGGCGGATGAGACGCGCAAAATGCGTCGGACGGCAGCGCTGCTTTGACGCGAACTGCTCCAGTGTCCAATCGCGGTGATCTTCGACAAGACGTTGGGCTTTTCGCGCGTTTTTCAAAAGAGCGACCAACTTCTTATTCGGCTTCGCTATGTCTGAAGATTTACGCGCCTTGATGTGGAGGGCTAGCCAACGCTCAGCTGCGATTACGCGAACGGACACACGGTGCTCATGCCGCGCATCGCTGCAGGACCAGTCGGCTGGCCTCCCGCGAAAGGCCGTTGTTCCTGTCCACTCAAGATAGCGGCGCAGCTCGAGCGAACGAAAATCAAACGCCAGCTCTTCTTCGCCAACTTCTATGCGGTGCAGTAGGGCTTTGAAGACATCTTCCAAAGCGCAGGCCTCGGTAACGGCAAGCCTCTCGGAGGCAGCTTTTCCGTTTTCGGTAAGGCTCTCGAGCTCCGCACCGTGAATGCCAAGGTTCTTGAGCGCCCTTCTCAGCGGCCGACGATCCGATAAAAAGTCGCACACTGAGGCGATCACCACCCTGTCGAGTTGATCGGCATTGGCGCGGTATTGCCTGCGGAATTCTCTCTGCGACCACATAGCGTTGCTGGAGACGTACGCGCAGTAAGTCTTCCCGCGATGCCAGTTCAAATCAAGTAGCATGTGACGGCCCAGATCATCCCAGAGCAGGCCTGCCAGGAAGTTGCCGGTATCCTTCGATCCAGGAGCGCGGCGTTTGCGCGTCGCACTAATGACTTGCGCCGCTTCCCAAGTGGCGCGTGAGATAATCGGTTCGTGTTCGCCTTGGTAATTTCCATTTTGTCCGCGTATTTCACCGACATGGATGGGATTGAGGAGAACGCCGTAAACAGTGCCCGGTGACACCGGCTTTCCGCCACGCGGCTTTCCGTTCTTGGCATATTTTACTGAGCTGCAAAGACTTGCATCACGCACCGCAGTCATGACCGATGTGTAGCGTCGGGTCCGGAGGAACTCTTCAAAGATGAACCTCACGATTTCGGCTTCCGGTTCGTCAATCTGCAGGCCGTCAGGAGTGGAGATGTAGCCAAATGGCGGCATACCTCCATGAACTTTGCCGTGCCGTTTGCGAGTGCGAATACTGTCGCGAACCCTCTCGGCGATCAGCTCCCTTTCGAACTGCGAGAAAGTAAGCAGGATATTGAGGATCATCCTACCCATGCATTTTGATGGTTAACGGTGATGGCGGGGAATGGTCGGTTGATGGCGTTAGTAGTTAAGCCTGAGGCTAGTCTATTGCGGCACGAGGCTGCCAAATGCCGATGTCAAGCAGGGGGACGTTCTCACAGATAATGAAAAATGTTTGTTGTTAAAGTTATGGTTCTGCTGTCATTTAAGCAGATGAAGGTCGCCGAGCCATGGTCAATCTACGAAGGACGCCTGTCAGCCATATCGGCAGGCCGCATCTCCCTAGAAGCAGCATTTGCACAATTCGTCCTCGCACGGATCGGTTTTCCAAGTTACGAACTGACCGAGATTATGACGGCCGCGCCTGATGACGGCGAAAACGATGCGGCGCGCTGCTTGGTAGAGCTCCAAAGCGAATGGATGGTCGATGCTTTCGTAAGTGGCCAAATTGATACTTTCGCGCGCCCGATTGGCGGCGGCACAATTGTCCAGCTACCTTCAGACGCTTGGGAGATCGACGATTTTCTGTCAAGGTTTGCCACCGGCACAATCAATCTTGAACATTGGGCTCAGGCCGGCGCTGACCCCACTCACCGGATACTCATTGACGAGCAGCAGTTTCTCAATTGGATGCGGGCGCTGCAACGCCCAGAGCATTTAAGCAAGGAACAGATCGAGAGGATTGCAGACCCTTCCTATGTGGCGCCGACCGACGCTGGCGATGCTACCCGCCAGGAGCCAAATCACGATATGACGGACGGGGAGCTCCTTCGAAATTTGCCTTTGACCGCCACCGATTTACCCGCTGGGGTTGGACCAAAGCTATTAAGCTTGAAAGAGGTCGAGGCCAAGATTGGACTCAAGAAATCCACAATTTACAATTGGATCGAAGACGACAAGTTCCCAAGTCCTCTTGCTCTTGGCTCGCGTTCATTGTGGCGCGAGGATGAGATCGACCAATGGATCGCAGAGCAGCCACGCCGGTCCTGATTAGGTTCTGCGCTTGCGGCGTGGACTGTTTAAAATTTCAGCAACTGGCAGCGCGCCTTCCATGATCTTGTCGGCCCAGTCTTGAATCAACTCCCGGCGGCGCGGCATATATGCGGCGCGGTTGTACCGCATATCAGACTGACTTATGCCCTTGGGAGTATGGGCAAGCATCAAGTCGATGATGAGCCTGTCCACCAGCAGACGCACATCCTTGCCCAGCTCGCGTTCCATTTGATCGTTCATGATGGTTGCAAAGCTGGAGCGCCAGCCATGAGGTACATGCTTCCCCTTGTAACCTTCGCGGTTGTAGAGATAACCGATGGCATTCTCGCTGATCGGTTTGAGACCTGAACGAGCACCAGGGAAGACATACGGCGATCGTCCTGTAAGCCAGCGGACAGCGCGCAAAGCCTCGACCGCCTGAGTGGATAGCGGAACCGGATGCGCAAAAGCCTCATCGTTTCGCAATTGGAGCTCTTGCTTAATCTTCCGGGATGGAACGGTCCATAAAGCTTGTCCGCTGTCAGCGCTGGCATCAGCCCAATCAATGCCGCTGAGATCCTCCCACTCCATGAACCTCACCATGCCGGGACGCTGGGCCGTGAGAGCCAGCACTCGCGCAGCAAATCGATTGACCGGAGACGCGCCAGCACGGTCGATATCGCTCATCATCGTGCGCAAAGATCCAACATTGAGCAGTGCAGGATATCGTTTCGAAGGCGGCAGCGGTGTAAGCGCATCGTTGATATCTGCCGCCGGGTTCTGGACCTCAGCCCCAAGTGCATTCGCATAGCGGTAAACTGCTGCAACGCGCTGCTTGACCCGGCGTGCGGTCTCGATCGCACCGCGTTTTTCAATCTTGCGCAGCACCATCAGAAGCAAGGGCTTGTCGATCTCGCCCATCGGCATGTCGCCCAGGTCAGGAAAGATATCACGTTTGAGGCTGGTGATCACATCATCGGCGTGCACGGGTTTCCATTTATCAAGCTGAAGCGCATGCCATTCGCGCGCAACCACTTCAAACGTTCGCTCCGAACCTATATCGCCAACGAGTTTGCCGCGCTTGGCCGCATGGCGCGGGTCACGGCCTTGCCTTAGGATTTTCCTGGCTTCGTCCCGCTTCTCACGTGCATCAGCCAGTGTGACGTCAGGATACGCACCTAGGGTGAGTAGCTGCTCTTTCTTCTCGAATCGATATTTGTAGCGCCAACTCTTGTGCCCCTTGACCGACACATGCAGAAACAATCCCGCGCTATCGGTAACCTTGTAGGCCTTGTCTTTCGCCTTTGCCGCGCGAACCGCCTTGTCCGTAAGCATCCAATACCCCCAACCTCAAAACTATCATACCCCCAACCTACCCCCATGTGCCTCTGGTTAGGGGTAGATCGAGCTGGAAAGCAATGGAGGCCTAAACCATTCTTTTGTAAAGGCTTAGGGCGGCTTTTGGACGAAAAAGGAACGGACTGGAATGGTAAGTGGCGGAGAGGGAGGGATTCGAACCCTCGGAACCCTATAAGAGCTCAACAGTTTTCGAGACTGCCCCGTTCGACCACTCCGGCACCTCTCCGCGAGATGAACGTGCGGGAAAACCCGCCCGGCCTTTTTGGGAGCGCGGCGGTTAGCCGATGGGTGGCTGCTTGCCAAGTGTTTGTGTGCGCGGCAGAGCGAAAATCTGGTGATTGGCCTTAGGGCCATCTTGTTGTGGCGGTTTGCCTGTCTATATTCGCAGCGATGGAACGCGCCGATTTCTATTCTTCACAAGCCGGACGCCGGGTAGATGCGCCTCGCCGCTCTCGGGCGCGTTTTGCCATCGGCGATATTGTGAAACACCGCAGTCACGATTTTCGCGGCGTCGTGTTCGATATTGATCCGGTCTATGCCAATTCGGAAGAATGGTACGAACAAATTCCGGAAGAACAACGTCCGCGCCGCGACCAGCCGTTCTATCACTTGCTCGCCGAAAATGATGACAGTTCGTACGTCGCCTATGTCAGCCAGCAGAACCTTCTGATGGATTTGGAAGGCGAACCAATCGATCATCCGCAAGTCGGGCAACTGTTTGAGGATTTCCGCGGCGGCCGCTATCGTCTGCGCCGTTCACTCACGCATTGATCGTTTGCACGATCAGCTTTTGAGCTTCCACCCGCTGCGCAGCACAGCATAGGTCAGCAGACCCAGCACAACATTCAGCACACCGACACCGATGGCCGCACCCAGCACTGCCATGTTCGTATTGCCGATGTCGCTCTCGCCAAGAAACCCAAAGCGGAAGCCCGAAATCATGTAGAAAAACGGATTGGCCCGGCTGATCGTCTGGAAAAACGGCGAGAGGTTGGAGATTACGTAGAACGTGCCCGACAGCAGGCTGAGCGGGGCGACGATAAAATTGCTGATCGCGGAGTTGTGATCGAATTTTTCCGCCCAGATACTCACCAGAAAACCGAACAGGGCGAGCATCGTCGCGCCCATCAGGCCGAACCAGACGACCGCCCACGGATGGGCAACATGCAAATCCACGCCGGGGTAGAGCCACATTGCAAGGGCCACGGCTCCGCCGACCATCACGGCGCGCGTGACTGCGGCTGCCACGATGCCAAGCATCAGTTCTGCATTGGAAATGGGCGGCATCAGCAGATCGATGATAGTGCCTTGCATCTTTCCGGCGAGCAGGCTGAAGCTGGAATTGGCGAAGGCATTCTGCATCATGCCCATCATGATCAGGCCCGGCGCAACGAAGGTGCCGAACGGAACTCCCAGCACTTCTCGCCCCTCACGCCCGAGCGCGACGGTGAAAATCACCAGAAACAGCAGCGTCGTGACCGCTGGGGCCCAAACTGTCTGCGTCTGCACCTTGAGAAAGCGGCGGATCTCCTTAATATAGAGGCTCCACAGCCCGATCCGGTTGATGCCGGTGATCTGGGGCTCTCCCTTTGGCGGGAACTTGCGCTTGGCACCTTCAGGGGTGCCGGTAAATTCGGCGGATGCGGCTTTGCCAGCTTCGGCGGTTTCAGATGCTTGTTCAGCCATGGGAGTGCGCCTATCTAGAACGGAGCTGGCTGGCAAGAATTACGACACGCTGCCTTCGTGGCAGCCGCGCGAACACGATTGGACAAGATTGCATGAGTTGGACGGAAGAACGCATTGGTACTCTCACCAAGTTGTGGGAGGGCGGCTCCACTGCCAGCCAGATTGCTGAAGAACTGGGCGGCGTTTCACGCAATGCAGTTATCGGCAAGGCGCACCGCCTTGGATTGAAAGCGCGGCCAAGCCCCGTAAAAGCCAAGGACACCAAGAAAGCGCCTGCAAAGAAGAAAGCGGCTCCGGCACCGCGCGCGGCAAAGCCTGCGGCGCGAAAGCCTGTTGCACCGGCGCGGCAAGCGGCTCAGCCTGCCGCCGCTCCAAGTGCAAAGCCTGCCTCTTCACCGGCCCAGGCCGGCGTGCCGAGCCAGCCCATGCCGAACAAGCAGAACGATTTGCCCAAGATCGTTTCGTACGGCCCGGGCGGTTTCCTGCGCCAGGGCCCGGGCGACCAGCAGCCCCCCATTCCGCCCGCTCCGCCGCGCCGTCTGGTTCCGGCCAAGCCAAGTCCCGAAATGGCCGAGAAAACCAGCCTGCTGGATTTGAACGAGCGCGTTTGCCGCTGGCCGATGGGTCATCCGGGTGAGCCGGACTTTCACTTCTGCGGCGACAAGGTAAATCCGGGCTTCCCGTACTGCGTTGAACATTGCGGCCGGGCCTATCAGGCACAGCTGCCCCGCGGTGCGCGCCGTCCCCCGCCGCCGCTGCCGTTCGGCGGCCCTCGCGTCCGCTAACTTTCGGCGTCAAGACACAGCCTTAAAAGGCACGAAGAAGCCCGCCGCGTCGTCATCGACCGGCGGGTTTTTTCATTAGCGATGAAATCAAAGAAAAACGCCCTTTCGAAGGGGGGCTTCGAAAGGGCGTTTCTTAGGCTATCGGCAGCAGGAATATTGCAGCCCGCTACAGATGTTCTGGCGTCCCGGATGTGGGATCCAAGACGCCAAGGCACTGCAAGTCCACGGTGCGACCCGAAGTCTCGCAAGCGCCTCTGCAGCGGTATATATTGGCGTGCCGACTCGCAGTCATGTCACGCATTCGCTTGAGTTCGAAAATATTTACCCGATTTTCCACCATCGCGGGTTTTGCCGCGTCAATCGCTCGGTTCATCGCGCCGTTTTGCCTCTTCGGTCAGCCGCAGAAGCTCTTCGCTTGCAACAAGCCCGAGGGATTGCGCACGCACGCAGGCTGCTGTGCGGTCGGACACCCCTAATTTGGCGAAAATCCGCCGTATATAAGCGTCGATAGATGAACGTGACACGCCGATGATTCGCGCCATTTCCGGATTGCTCTTGCCCGAACACATCCACCCCAGAACCTCCAGTTCCCGCTGGGATAGCGGGGTAATGTCGATGGCCTGACTGAACAACTGGCAATAGCGATGGAACCCGGTCTGCCCAATCTGATGGACCGCCAGCAATGTGTGATCAGGAGGCCGCTTCGCACCCGGCCAGCCAGCGCCCAGAAAACCAGTCCGCCCTTGTGGCCCATAACACGCGACACCTATGCCGCGCTCAAGGCCATACCAGGCCGCAATTTTGGTATAGCGCCGTTCGTTTTTGGATAATTCGTCAGCGCGGATATCGTCCGGCCAGTAGAAGGCATTGCCGAACCTCGTGGACCGCAAGGGCAATGGATCAGCGTGACGGAGGCGCGTCCGGTAATGACGCTCTGCAACTTTCGGCAGCCCAACAGTGAACAGGACAGGTTCGATCCTTGCATCTCTGGTCAGGGGCGCAACAAAATAGGCGCCCTCAATACCGAGAAGCGCGAGCGCATCAGCGAAAGCGCCGCGAAGATGCGCAAAGTCCTCGGCATCCCGGATTGCACCGAGAGCCTTGATCATGGAATCGTTATCTACCTGCATCGACAATGCCCCCACAGCGGCGTGATGCGAAAAGCCGGGCGCTGCAAAAGTGCTCGCGCGAAAACCGGCAGGATCGCTGTGAGTTCTGGCATGACTGGGGAAGCGGTGCAAATCCGCCCCTTAAACATCACATTTGTAACAAAATTTGCGCGAATGATTATTTTGCGACTCTTGTTCCAAACCGAATCGCCATCGTCCCTTCTTTGCGCAGGAGCGGCCCCATGAACCGGCCGGGCGCTTGTGTTCAACGGCACAGGATGGCAGCAGGTCCTGATGCAATCATGCCGCGTTTGTGCGCGCCTGTCTGGAGCTATCGGTTCATGTCATTCTCTCTTTACGAAGCCACTGTCCCCTCGATGATCCAGCTTCTGAAGGCCGCACAGGGCTGGATCGAAAAGGCCAAGGATTGCGGCATTTCGGAAGAGGAACTGGCCGATGCCCGCATGGCCGACGATATGTTGCCTTTTGCCTACCAGATCAAAAGCATGATCGTGCATTCGGTTGGGGCGATAGAGGGCGTGCGCAGCGGCTCTTTCTCTCCCGATATGGAAGACCCTGTCACGGAACTTGAAAAGATGCGTCTTAACCTCGGTGCGGCAGAGAATACCCTACGCGCCCTGTCCAAGGGAGAGATCGACAGCTTCGTTGGCGGAGAGACACGCTTTGTGTTCGAGCGCGCGAAGATCGACCTGCCTTTTGCAAGCGAGGACTTCCTGCTCAGCTTCAGCCAGCCAAACTTCTATTTCCACGCGACAACGGCCTACGGCATCCTGCGCATGAAGGGCCTGAAGATCGGCAAGATGGATTATATGGGCGCGCTGCGGATGAAACAGGAATAGGCATTCCCCGCAAGGGCGAGCGGGCTAGCGCCTGCGTGCGAACCAGATTGTGTGGTGCGGACCCTTGTTATTGGGGCGCGCACGCACGGTCCGCACCTCAACTTCCAGCCGGGCATCGCGCAGACGGCTGGTGAATTTGTGATCCGGCGCGGCTGACCAGATGGCAATGATACCGCCGGGCTTCAACGCATCGCGCATCCGCGCAATGCCTGTTCGGGTGTAAAGGCGTTCATTGCCTTCGCGCACGATACCGTCGGGGCCATTATCCACATCCAGCAGGATCGAGTCGAACAGCGGCGTGGTGCCGTCCACCGCATCATCGATCAACGCTGCCACATCGGCCAGCACGACCTCACCGCGCGGATCGGACAGGCAATCGCCAGAAAGATCGGCCAGCGGGCCTTTCGCCCATTCAAGAATGCCGGGCACCACCTCCGCAACGACAACACTGCCGCCCTCGGGCAGATGTTCCAGCGCAGCGCGGTACGTAAACCCCATGCCGTACCCCCCGATAAGAATGCGCGGTGCGGGCACATCAAGCTGTTCGAGCGTTAGCTGGGCAAGCTGCTCCTCACTGAACTGCATCCGTGTGCCCATCAGCTCGTCACGGCCCAGCATGATGATGAAGTCGCGGCCATGGCTGACGAGTGTCAGCGTATCGCCGCCAGGTATCTGCGCTGTCGCTATTTCTTCGCGTGGTAACATTTCACATTATCTCATCTTCGTCGAATAGTGGATCGTCGACCATCGCTTCTTCAATGGCGGTGAGGCGGGCATCGGCCGTGCCCGGGACGCGGACCCTTGCGATATGCACCAGCGCATCGCCTTGATTGACAATTGGCATCACGCTGCGGCCGATGATCAGGCCGGTCAGCGGTGCGAGTACTGGTGTATCATGGTCTCCGAACGGATCACTGATATAGCCGATTTGTTCATTCTCAAGCACCATTGTGCCGGTGTTCCGCATTGCTCGGAATATGCCGCCTTCTTCCGCCCGGACCCAGCGGCTGCCTTCGCTACGCACTGCGCTTGCCGCCGGTGCTGGTTGCCGGCGCACCCCCATCTCCAGATGCGCCATGACGCGCAAGATCCCGCGCACACCAATGCGAATGGAGTATTCATCGAAGCGCAGCGCTTCGCCCGATTCCATCAGCAGCATCGTGCAATTGGCTTCGTCAGCCGACTGCCGCAGCGATCCGGGCCGAAGCGGGGACGCGATAATCGCAGGCGCCCCGAATACATCGGCCAAGGCCGATGCCCGCACATTATCGGGACTATGCCGGATTTGCGGAAGGTTTTCCCGGTTCATCCCCGCCGAATGCAAATCGATCCCGTAATCGCTGCGGGCAATTATCTCTTTGGTAAAAACATTGGCCAGCTGAGCTGCCAGAGAGCCGCGCTCGCTTCCCGGAAAGACTCGGTTGAGATCGCGGCCGTCAGGAAGATACCGGCTGTGCGCCGTGAATCCGTAGGCATTGACCACCGGAATGCACAGCAGCGTGCCCGCCATTCGCTTTGCAGATACGTTCTTCAGCAACCGGCGGATCATTTCCACCCCGATAATCTCATTGCCGTGGACCGCAGCGCTGACAAACAGGGTTGGTCCGGGTCTACTGCCGTGCAGGACGCGAACAGGCATGGTGATTTCCGTCCGCGTCGAAAGCCGACTGATGGGCAAATCGATCGTGTGCGATTGTCCCGCCTGCACTGTCTCGCCGCCCAGCGAGAACGGTTCCCGCGAGGGGCTTCGCTTGCGAGAGGTAGGAACTGCGTCGCCGTTCAAGAAAACTTACTCCGGTGGTGTGTGCGGGCTTTTGTCCTGACCCGCCCGCTGCGCCCAAGTTAATCCTGCGGACTCACATGCAATTCCAGATAAGCCGGGAGAGAACAAGCCGCGTTGCAGGGATCACTGCCGGAAATATGCTGGGCGGCCTGCTGATATCGAACAAAAAGGGCCGCGATCGCTCGCGGCCCTTCTTATTTGGCAGGTTCAGGACGATCAGTCGTCCTTGAGGAAAGCAGGCATGTGGTCGGCACCGCCGCCACTGTCGTTGCCGCCGTCACGGTTACCACCACGGCCACCGCCACGCGGGCCTCGGTCGCCGCCGCGGCCACCGCCGCCGCTGCGCGGGCCACGGCGATCACCGCCGCCGCCGCCACCGCTGCGCGGCTTGCTTTCGCGTGGAGGACGGGTGTCTTCCAGTTCTTCACCGGTTTCCTGATCAACAACGCGCATCGACAGGCGAACCTTGCCGCGCTGGTCGATTTCGAGAACCTTGACCTTAACTTCGTCCCCTTCGGAAACGACGTCAGACACCTTCTCGACGCGCTCGTTCTTCATTTCGGACACGTGGACGAGACCGTCCTTGCCGCCCATGAAGTTCACGAATGCGCCGAAATCAACGATGTTGACGACCTTGCCGTCATACACCTTGCCGACTTCGGCTTCTTCCACGATGCCCGCAATCCATGCGCGCGCCGCTTCGATCTGGCTGATGTCGGAAGAGCTGATCTTGATCAGGCCTTCGTCGTCAATGTCCACCTTCGCGCCGGTTTCAGCCACGATCTCGCGGATAACCTTGCCGCCAGTACCGATGATGTCGCGAATTTTCGCCTTGTCGATCTGCATCGTTTCAATGCGCGGTGCGTGGGCCGACAGTTCGGTCCGTGCGCCGGTCAGTGCCTTGGCCATCTCGCCCAGGATATGCGCGCGGCCAGCCTTGGCCTGCGACAATGCCTGCGACATGATTTCCTGGGTGATCCCGGCAACCTTGATGTCCATCTGCATGGTGGTGATGCCCTGTTCGGTACCGGCCACCTTGAAGTCCATGTCGCCAAGGTGATCTTCGTCGCCCAGAATGTCTGACAGGACGGTGAATTCATCACCTTCAAGGATCAGGCCCATGGCGATCCCGGAAACGGGACGCGTCACCGGCACACCGGCATCCATCATCGACAGACAGCCACCGCAAATCGTGGCCATCGAGGACGAGCCATTGGATTCGGTAATGTCGCTGAGAACGCGGATCGTGTAGGGGAAATCTTCCTTGCTCGGCAGAACAGCCCGCAATGCGCGCCATGCCAATTTGCCATGGCCGATATCGCGGCGGCTTGGTGCGCCGAAACGGCCCACTTCGCCAACCGAATAAGGCGGGAAGTTATAGTGCAGCATGAAGTTTGAATACGTCAGGCCTTCCAGCCCGTCGATCATCTGCTCACTATCCTTGGTGCCCAGCGTGGTGGTGCAGATTGCCTGCGTTTCACCGCGTGTGAACAGCGAAGAGCCATGTGCGCGCGGAAGGAAGCCGACGATGGCTTCAATCTGGCGAACTTCGTCGGTTTTGCGTCCGTCGATGCGCGTGCCATCCTTCAGGATCGCCCCGCGAACGATTTCGGCTTCGAGCTTCTTCACGACCTTGCCAGCCGCCATCTGCGTCTGGCCGTCTGCGTCGGCAAACGCTTCCTTGGCCTTGGCGCGAACTGCGTTGAGCGCGTCCGAACGCTGCGACTTGTCGGTCAGCTTGTAGGCAGCGGCGATATCGCCGCCGACTACGCCGGCCAGCTTTTCCTTGATGGCGGAGTTGTCGGAAACGGCAACATCCCAAGGTTCCTTGGCAGCTTGCTCGGCCAGATCGATGATCGCATTCACGACCTTCTTGATTTCGTCATGTGCAAACATGACGCCGCCCAGCATGACTTCTTCGGAAAGCTCTTTCGCTTCTGATTCCACCATCATCACGGCGTTGCCAGTTGCGGCAACGATCAGGTCGAGCGCGCCATCGGCAGCGACCGACTGAGCCGGGTTCAGCGTGTATTCGCCATCTTCATAACCCACGCGGCAAGCGCCAATCGGGCCCATGAAAGGAACGCCGGAAATGGTCAGTGCAGCAGAGGCTGCAATCATTGCGACCACATCTGGCTCGGTCTCGCCGTCATACGACAAAACCTGACAAATCACGTTGATTTCGTTGTAGAAACCTTCGGGGAACAGCGGGCGAACCGGGCGGTCGATAAGGCGGCTTGTCAGCGTTTCCTTTTCGGTCGCGCCGCGTTCACGCTTGAAGAAGCCGCCGGGGATACGGCCGGCTGCGGAGAATTTTTCCTGATAGTGGACGGTCAGCGGGAAGAAATCCTGCCCTTCCTTCACACTCTTGGCGGCGGTCACGGCGCACAGCACCACGGTTTCGCCATAGGTGGCCAGAACGGCGCCGTCGGCTTGACGGGCGATTTGGCCTGTTTCGAGGGTGAGGGTTTTGCCGCCCCACTCAATCGATACGGTTTTCTTGTCGAACATGTATTTTCCTTATTGAACCCGCCCGCCATATTGCGATGCGGGGCCTACTGTTCCGGGTAATCCGTCCCGGTCCGGTGCGGGGCGCTTGTAAGCCCCAAGGATCACAGCCGAATGCCGCCATCCTCCAAATGCGAGAAAGGCGGCCCGTTGGAGCCGCCTTTTTCACGAAACTCTTATTTACGAAGACCCAGCTTCTGGATCAGCGCGTTGTACCGCGCCAGATCTTCCTTCTTGAGATAGGCCAGCAGCGAACGACGCTTGTTGACCATCTTCAGCAGACCACGGCGGGAATGGTTATCCTTGTGGTTGCCCTTGAAGTGATCGGTCAGGTTGCGAATGCGCTCTGTGAGGATCGCGACCTGTACTTCGGGGGAGCCGGTGTCGCCGTCGCTCTGCGCGTTTTCGGCAATGACTTCGGCTTTACGTTCTGCAGTAATCGTCATGTAAATTCGTACCTTTCGCAGTATCTTTAAAGGTTGAACCCCCGCACGACTTTCATCGCGCCCCCCGTCAGCTCAACCAGCGCCACCGGAACATCGTCCAGCTTGGCAAAGTAGAGCCCATCGGGTTGGGGCAGATCAGAAACGACCCGGCCTTGTCTGGCCGCCTGCGCACTTGTCTGATCGAGAGCGAGAACCGGGATACCGTCCAGCCCCGCCTCCAGTGACAGGAGGTGGTCTTGAAGAGGCGCGCCCTTACCGATTTCATTGAGCATGTCCAGCGAAATCGCCTGACCCTCGGTGAATGGGCCCGCCTGTGTACGACGTAAATAGGTGACATGGCCCACTGTTCCAAGGGCCCGAGCGATGTCCCGTGCAAGAGAACGGATGTAGGTCCCTTTGGAAACCCGCGCCACCAGCGTGACAGCATCTGCCAGTTCGAGCGGCGCCTGCGGGTCCCACGGATCAGGCCTGCCCAGCGTCGTGTCGAAGGCAGAAATACCTTCCGCGGACAAGTCAGGCCCAGTGAAGGACAGCGAGTGGATGGTAACGCGCCGCGTTTTCAGCTCAACCTCCTCCCCTGCCCGGGCCAGATCGTATGCGCGCCTGCCGTCCACTTTCAGCGCGGAATATTTGGGCGGCACCTGGTCGATCTCGCCGGTGAAGTGCTCGCAAATGGCGGCGATGGCAGCCAATGGCGGGCGGCGGTCTGATGTGGCGGTGACTTCGCCCTCTGTGTCCAGCGTGCTTGTTTCTTCGCCAAACTGGATCGTGAATTCATAGGTCTTGTCGGCGTCCAGCATCCGCCCGGTCAGCTTCGTTGCCTCTCCCAATGCGATCGGCAGGACACCCTCCGCCAGCGGGTCAAGCGTGCCGCCGTGGCCCGTCTTGACCTTGCCATAACCCGCTTCGCGCAAATTGCGCTTCACCGCAGCCACCGCCTGTGTAGAGCCTAGCCCGCGCGATTTATCGAGGATCAGCCAGCCATTGGGGGAAGGCAGATCACTCACCTGCAACAGCCCCGGCGAGCGAAAGATATTTGTCCATCACCCACTCCACCGGCGGCAGGACGACATTCTCCACGATGCCTGCTCCGGGGAAAATATACGGCACGGCCACCAGCAGGACGAAGAGGAGCGGGAAGCCGAGCGGGCGGATCTTGTCGTAAGCCCTTGCGGCGCCGCGCGGCAGCAGCCCTTCGACAACATGGCTGCCATCGAACGGTGGAATGGGCAGCAGGTTGAACAGCGCGAGGAAGATATTGATTGCGATGAAGTAAAACAGACCGGACACTGCCAGGCCCGGCTCCTGCGCATTTACGGCATCGACGGACGGCACCACCAGCCCCAGCAATACAGCGCCAATCGCGGCAAGCACGAAGTTGGTCGCCGGCCCTGCCGCGGCAACCGCCATCATGCCGAAGCGCGGATTGTTCAGCCGCTGCTTGATGACCGGCACCGGCTTGGCCCAGCCGAAAACCGGCATTCCCGCGAGCGCCAGCGCACCCGGCACCAGCAGCGTGCCGATGGGATCGACATGGCGAATGGGATTGAGGCTAAGCCGCCGCTGCTCCTTTGCCGTCGGGTCCCCGAGCATCAAAGCCACCCATCCGTGGGCGACTTCGTGAAATACGATGGCGATGATCAAGCACGGGATCAGGATGCTTGCGAAAAGAAGGGTTTCGGTCATTGCGTCCTAGATGGGGAAGGCGGAGCCAAGGGTAAAGACCTGAGCCACGCTGCGTGCTAGTCATCGCGCAACGCAGCATTCGATGGGGGTGGGAATGAACGCAGCGAGCGAAGCACCGCAGCAGACGCAGACAGGGTTTCTCGGCTGGATAGAGCGCACAGGCAACCGCCTGCCGGATCCGGTGCTGTTGTTCGTATATTTCATCGCCATCCTGATTGCGCTTTCCGTCGCCCTGAGCCTGGCGGGCTGGTCCGCGCCGCACCCGGCGGAGATTGATCCGGCAACCGGCACTTATCGCATCATCATGATCGAAAGCCTGCTGTCGGAGGATAACCTGCGCCGCCTGCTGACGCTGATGCCGGAAACCTTCACACATTTTCCCCCGCTCGGCTTCGTGCTGGTCGTGATGCTTGGCGCAGGCGTGGCGGAGCGGTCCGGCCTGTTCACCACTGCCATGCGCGCCAGCGTGGCCAATGCCCCGCGCTTCTGGCTCACCCCTGCGATGGCGCTCGCCTGCATGATGGCCAACCATGCCGCCGATGCTGCCTTTGTGGTGATGATCCCGCTGGCAGCTATCATCTACCACGCGGCAGGCCGCCATCCGCTGGTGGGTATCGGGGTCAGCTTTGCCGCCGTGTCGGGTGCATTCAGCGCGAACCTGATGCCAGGCCAGCTGGATGCGCTGCTACTTGGCATTACAGAAGCCGCTGTGCAGACCGTGTTCGGCGATTACACGATCAATATTGCGGGCAATTGGTACTTCATCGCCGCCATGACTTTCGCCTATTTGCCTGTCATCTGGTACGTGACGGACCGGATGATAGAGCCGCGGCTGGGCGTGTATGACGCATCGCAAGCAGGCGAAGCTGCTCCGCAAGAGGCGCCCGAGGCGATCACCGCCGATCAACGGCGCGGCCTGCGCAACGCCGGGCTGGTCGCGCTGGGGCTGGTCGCGCTGTGGCTGTTCCTGTTCTTCGGACCCGTGACGCCGCTGATCGACCGGAGCGCCCCGCCCGAAGCGCAGTTGAACCCGCTCTACAAAAGCCTGCTGCCATTCTTCCTGCTTGTCTTCCTGCTGCCGGGCTATGCCTATGGCCGAGCCGCCGGGACGATTGGCGATCACCGCGATCTTATCGGGATGATGGCGGACGCGATGAAAGACATGGCCTATTACCTCGTCCTCAGCTTTGTGGCGGCGCATTTCGTGGTCATGTTCGCATGGTCCAATCTGGGCATCGTACTGGCGGTGACAGGCGCGGACACGCTGAAGGCCAGCGGATTGCCGGTGTGGGCCATGCTGATCGCCATCCTTCTGTTCGGCGCGGCGCTGAACCTGATCATCGGATCGGCCAGCGCGAAATGGGCGCTGCTTGCCCCGGTGCTGGTGCCGATGCTGATGCTGCTGGGAGTATCTCCCGAAATGACCACTGCCGCCTACCGCGTGGGCGATAGCGCGACGAATATCATCACCCCGCTGATGGTGTATTTCCCGCTGATCCTGATTTTCTGCCAGCGGTGGAACAGGCATTTCGGCCTGGGCAGTCTGACGGCGCTGATGATGCCCTACTTCTTCGGCATCATGGCGGCGGGGTTGGCCGTGACGGTAAGCTGGGTGGTGTTCGACCTTCCGCTTGGCCCGGGCACTTCGGTGTTCATGGACATTCCAGCGACAGCCCGCGGCGGATGACAGAGGGTGACACCTTGCGATTGAAAAACGCGTTTTGCCGGGATCAACCGTGTCAAAGGACATCCCGGTCCGTTGCACAATCCGCGGCTTGTAGGACAGGGCTAAGCCTCTAAGCTGGGTCGCGATGGAAAAGACACTCGCTATCGTCTGGTACAGCTTCACCGGTGGCTCCCGCCAGTTGGCAGAGGCTGCGCGCGACGGAGCGATGGAGGCGGGCGGCGTTCAGGTGCGCTGTCTGGCGGCAGGGGACGCTGGGTCCGCCGACCTGATGGGCGCAGACGGGTACATCTTCGTCTGCCCGGAAAACCTCGCCGCGATTGCCGGGGTGATGAAAGCCTTCTTTGACCGGACCTATTACGACGTGCTCGGCCAGATCGAGGGCCGCCCCTACGCCGCGATGATCTGCGCCGGATCGGACGGAAGTAACGCTCAGCGGCAACTTGAACGGATAGCGACCGGCTGGCGACTTAAGCGCGTGGCGGACACGCGGATCGTGAATACGCACGCGCAGACTAAAGAGGAAATTCTGGCAGAGAAGATGATTGGTGAGACAGAGTTGGCGTCAGCGCGGGAGCTTGGCGCAACTTTGGCGGCGGGGCTTGAGATGGGGGTGTTCTAATCGGCACCGCGGCTTGGCCATGCAAAGGACAGTCGGTCCTCACGGCAACAAAGGTCGCAGCGAAGGAGTCGAATGGGCCGAAGAACGACCAGCCATCGTCGCAACGCTCGGGTTCCTAAAACCCATAAACTTGTCCATCGATCGCGTTTGTGCCAACAAGTCCGGCGGGTCGCATTTGTCTCGAGAGCATTGGGTGATCACCCTTGCTCCTGGGAAACAAGGGGGACTCTCATGAAAAAGATTTGGATTTTGGCCGGTCTGGCTCTGGTAGCAGCCTGTTCAGGCGCGCCGGACACAGAGCAGGCAACGGATGAAATTGTCGAGGCAGACACGCAATCGATAGTCGATGATCCGTCGATGTGGGGTACTGCCGAAGACGCTGCCGGCACTTATTCGCTCACCTATACCGATGGGACCGAAGGTATCTTGACCGTCGCGTCTGATGGAACTGCGGAAGGGATAATCGGCGGAGAAGAGTTTTCCGCCAGCTTTACAATCCCGGAACCCGGCAAGCTCTGTTACACAGACCTCGATAACCAAGACCTCTCCGTTCCCGCACAATGCTGGGTCAATTCCCCGATGAATGACGACGGCAGCTGGAATTTTACAGGCGAGGACGGAACAACAGGAGCCGCCAGGCCTGCCCAATAGACGCTTGGAAATGGAATTGGGAGAAGGGCGGCGGTGTTCGCTGCCCTTCTCCGTGCTCAATCTGATGGAGCAGCACCCCTACGCCGCGAAGGCGCGCGCGCAATTGGAGCGGATCGCCACCGGTTGGCGCCTGAAGTGGACGGGTGGCACACGGACCGTCAATATCGGGGTGCAGACGAAGGACGAAATTCCGGGCGAGAAGATGTTTGGCGAGTCTGAACTGGAGCCAGCGCGGGAGCTTGCGCGACCTTGGCGGCCGGGATTGAAACGTGCTTCTTTCAATCGGCGCGGTCAATTTGACCATGCAACAAAAGGTCGGGTTTCGGGGCATCAAATAACGCAGCCGATTGTCCGCTATTGGAGTGGGAAGCGGACATTCTGAATTGCGCGATGGCCTGCTAGGTATTTGAAACTAGGGGGTCCACAAGTTCGTCAATGAAAAGCGCCAGCAACATAGGCAGATTTGCAACCCCGGCTTTTGCGTAAACTTGGCTAAGCTGCGAACGGACAGTGCCTTCAGAGGAATTTCGCATGCTGGCAATCTCGCCCACCGAGCTTCCTTTTAGCGCAAAAAGGGTGACTTCGGCTTCGGAGCGAGACAAATTCCACTCGCTGAATCGCAACTCGATCAGATCGCTCATCGCTCCGCGCGCAGCCTTGAAGGAAATCTCATGGCAGCGCGCATCCCGGATCATGATTTGCGCGTAACGTGCACCCACGGCTACACCTGACAGAAGCGCCAAAGCGACGAAGCATTCGGTGGCAACTTCCATCGTCACCCCTGTCCTCAATTCCGCGATAACATCTTCGATTCCATCGACCAGAAAATAGATCGCGGCGACCGATTGAACCATGACGACTGCCAGCGCATAGGCCGCTCTCCGTCGCAGCTTTTCGGAATACTGACTGGTGTTCATGCCGATAAGCATTTGTTGAAATGGGCTTGCATCTGCTCCTGCTTATAGAAGTCGCGGACACTTAGACCAATACAATCTCCTGTCGGCAGCGCTGACGTGATGGAGAAGTTGCATGAGTGACACTGAAGAAGATCTGCTCGCCAAAGTGCCGGCAGTAACCCTGGGTTTTTGGATCATTAAAATCCTTGCCACTACCTTCGGTGAAACGATGGGTGATACGGTTAGCATGAGCTGGCTTGGAGAAACCTCTGCCACCGCCGGACAGTCCGGGATGAATGGTTACGTGGTGGGAACGGCGATATTCGGCGCGTTGCTTGCCGTGCTTGTTTACTTTCAGGTCCGGTCCAAACATTTCCACCCGACACTCTATTGGGCGACAATTATCGCTTCAACGACCGCTGGAACGACATTGGCGGACTTTGCTACGCGTTCGCTTGGTATCGGATATCCGGGTGGCTCCCTGCTATTGCTCGCATTCGTGATCGGCTCACTTTTCGTTTGGCATCGGTCGATGGGGACCATTTCTGCGGCCTCTGTCCACGAACGCAAAGCAGAGCTGTTTTACTGGCTGACCATCACGTTTTCGCAGACTCTGGGCACCGCTCTGGGTGATTGGGTTGCGGATGGCACATTGGGTTATCTTGGTGCTGCAACAATCTTTGGCGGAGCCTTGGCGCTTGTCGCGGCGGCGTATTATCTGACAAAGATAGACCGCGTTTTATTGTTCTGGTCGGCTTTCATCTTGACCAGACCGCTGGGTGCAGTCGTTGGTGACTTTCTTGATAAGCCGGTTGCAAGCGGCGGACTTGAATTGAGCAGATTGGCGGCTTCCATTGTGCTGGGTATCGCCATCATTATGCTTGTCAGCCTGCTTCCGCAGCGCGCTGAAACGGTATCGGAGCAGGAGCATCTACGATAGGAATTGCCAAAATGGCGAATTCGGTTCGTCCGTCCCTATTTCCCTAAATTGACAAAAATACAACTTTGATCGGATCGACGTCATGCCGAAGATTTTCGCGCATCTGCCCATACCACGGCGGATAGATAGCCGCCTTCTGACTGTCTTTCTGATCGGAGCAGCAATATTATTTGCGATGGGTAAACTGGCATCGGAAATTCTGGAGGGGGACGTTTTTGCGATTGACCAGGCTATCATGCACGGTCTCCGCACGACAGCGGATGCTTCGCAAATTATCGGACCGGACTGGCTTCAAGCCGCGATGGTGGACTTTACTGCGCTTGGCGGGGCGCCGGTGCTCACCCTAGTAACTATTCTGGCCGCCGGATCGTTGCTGGCAATGCGCAAATACAGCACGGCCATTTTCGTGATACTTTCCGTATCCTGCGGCGCCCTATTGAGCTTTTTCATCAAGAGCCTGTTTGTCAGACCACGGCCCGAAATAGTGCCGCATCTTGTGGAAGTCACCTCCACCAGCTTTCCCAGCGGTCATGCAATGAATTCAGCCATTGTCTATCTAACCCTCGCGGTATTGCTCGCCCGGACGGAAGCGAACCGCCAGATACAATTCTATCTCGTCGGTTGTGCCATCGGACTGACATTGCTGGTTGGCACGACGCGCGTTTTTCTGGGTGTTCATTGGCCCAGCGATGTTCTTGCAGGGTGGGTGGTCGGGGCTAGCTGGGCAGTCCTGTGCTCGCTAGGTGCGATGTGGTTGCAGAAACGACGCGCGATTGATCGGCCGAGCGCAAATCACTGACATACCAAGGCAGGCCTTGTCATGCAGCGTTCCGCCGAGCGGATTCAAGGCTGAGGCCCGGTGGGATACGCCGTAGAACAAGGCATAGCCGATACTGTATATGGCGCTTCGGCGATATCTGACTTTGGGTTGCTAGCCGGCAGTCCGCTTTCTGCCCTTGACCTATAAGCAGCTGACACTCTCCATTGCGCCGCACAGCACCCTACCGATACATTCCAAGCGCTTGCGCAAAATGCCTCCTGCACAGCGCCAGATAGCGTTCATTGCCGCCGATCTCGGTCTGCGCACCCTCGTCCACCGCTTCGCCGGTGTCGGACACACGCAAGTTCATCGTCGCCTTGCGTCCGCAATGGCACACCGCTTTCAGTTCCTGCAGCGAGTCTGCGATGCCGAGCAAGACGGCGGAGCCGGGAAACAGATCGCCCCGGAAATCTGTGCGCAGGCCGTAACACAGCACCGGAATATTCGCCTCATCCGCCAGCCGGGCGCATTGCCACACCTGCGTTGCGGTAAGGAATTGCGCCTCGTCTATCAGCACGCAGGCGAGCGGCGTTTCCTCGGCTTGCGCGGAGACTTCGCGCCACAAATTCGTGCCGGGGGTAAAACGCCGTGCGTCCGCTTCCAGCCCGATGCGGCTGGCGATGGCGGCGTTTGAGCGAGTATCGATAGCGGCGGTCCACAGCATCGTGGCCATGCCGCGTTCGCGGTAGTTGAAATCCGCTTGCAGCAGCGTGGTCGATTTGCCCGCATTCATGCTGGCGTAGTAGAAATAGAGCTTGGCCATGGCTGACGGTATGAAAGGAAGGGCCAGCCTTTCGACAAGCTCAGGGCAATCGGTTGTTGGGGACTTCAGTCCTCATCCGCGATATCTCGGCGCACTTTGGGATCATCCAGCAATTGTTCGATCCGGCTCGCTTCGTCAAAGCTTTCGTCGGAGCGGAATTGCAGTTTGGGGGCAAATTTCAGGCCTAGGCGCTGGGCAACCTCGCGCTGGAAGAAGGCGGTATTGGTGCGCAGCGCCTTCACGATCGCATCCTCGTCCTGCCCCAGCAGCGGCTTCACATACACCTTCGCATTGCGCAGATCGGGCGACATGCGCACTTCGGTGACGGAAATGCTGGAGGCGCGCAGCATCGGATCATGCGCCTCTTCCCGCGCCAGCAATTCGGACAGGATATGGCGCACGCGCTCCCCCACTTTCAGCAGGCGGACGGATTGTTCTTCAGGGGCGGAATGGCGGGGCATTATTCTTCCATCTTGTCCAGAATGCGCTGCAATGACCGCATGTTGCGCGCCGTACCGCGCGTCTGCATGCGGCGTTCGATAAAATCGCCAGTCAGTTTGCTGGAGCCGACGCCGCTAACAAAATCGATATACAGGCAGCGCGGCCCCTTGGCGATGCGTTCCGGCCCGCGTCCCTTGTGGTCATACAGCAGCGCATCGAAGCCTGACGGATCGACTTTACCTTCGAGGAACAGCGTGTGGACCAGATTGTCCTCACCCTCCTCGCGAAACGGGTTGTCTTCAATCGCAGAGCGCACTTCGGCGGCGTTGCGCACGGCGGCGAATGTCGAAAAGCGGAAGCGGTCCTGCACGATGAAAGCGAGCATTTCGGACAGGCCATCTGTTGGCCGGTCTTCGTAGGAAAACAGCACATTGCCGCTGGCGACAACGGTTTCGATTTCCTCCAGGTCTTCGCGCTCAAGCGCCTCGCGCAACTCCGCCATGGTCAGCCGGTTGCCGCCGACATTCATGCTGGCGAAAAAGGCGACGTAGCGTTGCACTAGGCGTCCGGCCCCTGCTCCTTGGGCCAGTCTGTCGGGATCGTGGTCGCGGTTGCCCGCGCGCACAGCTTTCCGCTGGCGTCGAACAACTCGCTTTCGACAAAGGTCACGCGCCGGCCGGCTTTCACCGCCCGCGCTTTCACCGTAATCCGCTCCAGCGGCACCGGACGCAGCAGCGACAGATTGATGTCGAGCGTCAATTGCAGCTTGCCCTGAGTGGCAAGATACACCGCCGCGCCCATGGCTTCATCCATTGGCCCCGCCAGCAGACCGCCCTGCACGCTGCCGCGCATGTTCGAAAACTCGGGCGGCATAGTGAACGCCATTTCGACGGTCATGGTTTCCTCGTCCATGCTGACGAACTCTGCGCCCATCAGTTTGGCAGAGGGCCACTGGAGGATGTTGGGTCTATCGATCAAAACCGCGTTTACTCTATGTCACCGTCAGACTTCACCGAGCGGCCATTCTGGCGCTCGATTGCATACAGGCTGTTGGCGATAGCAGTCAGCGCAGCCGTCATGCGTGATAGCAAGACGACAACATAGACGACCACTGCGAGCTGGATGGCCGCAACCAGAAATACGAATGCCTCCATTACAGCGTACGCTCTTCCTCGTTCACCTCATACACTTCCAGCTGATCGCCAGCCTTGATGTCGTTGGTGTCTTCCAGAACCACACCGCATTCGAGGCCTGCGCGGACTTCGTCCACGTCGTCCTTGAAGCGCCGCAGCGAGGCGATCGTCGTGGCGGACACGATAACATCGTCGCGGGTAAGACGGGCGTGCAGACCCTTGCGGATGACGCCTTCCTCGACCAGCAGACCAGCCGCCTTGTCCTTCTTGCCGGACTTGAACACCTCTTTGACCTCTGCACGGCCGACCACGTTTTCGACCTTGAGCGGGCCGAGTTCACCCAGCAGTTCGCCGGTGATCTCGTCAGTCAGGTGATAGATCACATCGTGATACATCATCCGCACACCGTCCCGCTTCACTAGTTCACGCGCCTTGGCGTTGGGACGCACGTTGAAGCCGATAATCGGGGCCTTGGAGCCTGCCGCCAGCTGCACATCGGTTTCCGTGATGGCGCCAACGCCGGCGTGCAGAACGCGGACCTTGATGTCATCGTTGGAAAGATTGTGCAGCGCCGTGGTGATAGCTTCCACGGAGCCTTGCACGTCTGCCTTCACCACAACCGGCCATTCGATCACATTCGATGTGTTGAACATCGTATCGAAGCTGGTGGGGGCGAGAGCGGTGCGCTTTTCAGTCGCCTTTTCCTGGCGATATTGCGCCACTTCACGGGCACGCTGATCATTTTCGACAACCGTTAGCACGTCACCGGCGCGCGGCACGCCGCCAAGGCCGAGGACTTCGACCGGCATCGACGGGCCTGCTTCCTTGATCTGCTTGCCTTGATCGTTGACAATCGCGCGAACCTTGCCGCTTTGCGTGCCGACAACAAAAGTATCGCCGCGCTTCAGCGTGCCGCGATTGATCAACACAGTGGCAACCGGGCCGCGGCCCTTGTCCAGCTGGGCTTCGATCACGGTGGCTTCTGCCGGACGATCCGGACGCGCCTTCAGTTCAAGCAATTCGGCCTGCAGCGCGATCTTTTCGATCAGCTCTTCAAGACCTGTGCCGTTCTTGGCGGAGATTTCCACGTCCTGCACTTCACCGGACATGGCTTCCACCATCACTTCGTGTTCCAGCAAACGCTCACGAATTTTCTGCGCGTTGGCTTCGGGCTTGTCGATTTTGTTGATCGCCACGATCATCGGCACGTTGGCCGATTTCGCGTGTTTGATCGCCTCGATCGTCTGCGGCATGATGCCGTCATCGGCGGCCACAACCAGCACCACGATATCGGTGACATTGGCACCGCGCTGGCGCATTTCGGTAAAGGCCGCGTGGCCCGGCGTATCGAGGAAAGTGACCTTGGACTTGTCCTTGGTCGTCACCTGATAGGCGCCGATATGCTGCGTAATGCCGCCTGCTTCGCCGCGGGTTACATTCGTCTTGCGCAAGGCATCGAGAAGGCTGGTCTTGCCGTGGTCGACATGGCCCATGACCGCAACGATCGGCGGACGCGGCACCATAGTTTCTTCGGGATCGTCGTCCTCTGTCGTCTGGATGTCGACGTCGGCTTCGGAAACCTTCTGGATGGTGTGGCCGAACTGTTCGACCAGCAATTCTGCGGTATCCTGATCGATCGTCTGGTTGACGGTGACCATCATGTCGAGATTGAACAGTTCTTTCACAAGATCTGCGCCCTTCTCGCCCATGCGCTTGGCCAGTTCACCAACGGTGATGGCTTCGGGCACAACGACATCGCGGATCTGTTTTTCACGCGGCGCGCTGGAGCCGCCGCCATGTGCGCGGCGTTCCTTTTCACGGGCACGCTTCAGCGCGGCAAGGCTGCGGGCACGGCGGCCCTCGTCCTCGTTCAGCGCCTTGTTGACAGTCAGCTTGCCGGAACGGCGCTTGTCCGCAGCAGAAGCTCCGCCGCCGCCGCCGCCGCCACGCTTGGGTTTTTCCTCACGCTTTTTCTCGGGGCGCTTGGGTTCCGGACGGGCAACGGGGGTAAACTTGCGTGCGGCAGGCACTGCCTTGGTATCTTCAGGAGCAACAGACGCATCGGCCTGTACTTCATCGGCAACCTGCTCTGTCTTCGCCGGAGCCTTGGCATCTGCCTCAGCCTGCTTTTCAGCTTCTTCCCTAGCCTTCTGATTTTCCTCGGCGCGCTTTTTCTCGTTTTCGATGGCCTGCTTGGCCTGCTCTTCTTCACGCTTGCGCGATTCTTCACCCTGGCGCAGCCGGTCTTCCTCGGCCTCGCGCTGCATACGGGCAACGCGTTCCTGCGGGGTTTCACCCGCCGGTGCAGCCTTCTTGGGCGCAGGCGCCTTGGCCACCGGAGCCGGGGGCGGCGGCGGAGGGGGCGGAGGAGGAGGCGGCGGCGCAGCGGGTTCTTCACCCGGCTTCACGAGCTTGCGGCGACGCTTGACCTCGACCGCAACCTTGTTGGTGCGGCCGTGGCTGAAGGTCTGCTTGACCTCCCCTGCATCGACCGAGCGCTTCAGGCCAAGCGGCTTGCGGGTGCGCTTCGGTGTATCGTTTTCTTCGCTCATGAGCTCGTACTAGTCCTTCAAAATCAATCAGTCACGCGGAGACGCCAGCAGCGGAAGTGCCGCCGGTTTCTTCGCTTGTCCCGGCCGCAGGTGCGGCCCCAAGGTAGGTCTGCAAGCGCCCTAGCGGGATAGCTACCCGCTGCGCCGACTGGGTATCGGCAAGCGCCAGATGGACGACATTGTCGCGGCCCAATGCCACAGACAGTGCCTCCCGGTCCAGTGGAAGCCGCGATCCGGTTTTTCCCGAACCTTCGGCATCGGTGCCAACGCGCCATGCCTGGTCCAGCTTCTTGCAGCCGTCTTCGCTGGCATCGACCGCGTGGTAAAGCGCGGCTACCCGGCCCATGCGCGCTTCCTGCGCAATCCGGTCAGACCCGAGAATAAGACGTCCGGAGCGCATTTCCAACCCAAGCCGCTGTAGGAAAGCGCGTTTTAGCGCGTTCTCCGTCATCGCGGGCAGATCGTCGGGTATGGCCAGCCTGCCGGTCTTCCCGGTCTTGAACGCCCGCGCCAGTGCCCCGCGCAGTCTTCCCGATGCCATTGCCTCTGCCAAAGCATCACGCGAAACGCCGATCCACGCGCCCCGTCCCGGAGCCTTTGCGAGGGGATCGGGCGCCACATGGCTGACCCCGTCATCATCCGCAGGCGACAGGGCCAGACGCACGAGATCGTCCCGCGCAGAGCTTTCCCCGCTCAGCACGCAGCGGCGTTCGCTCCCGCTTTCACGAGAAACGCCGGTGTCGGTTTTAGGCGAGCCTAATGGGTCACGTTGAGGATTCCGCATTGGCGGCCTCCTCTGCTTGGGGCTCGGCATCGGCAGCCGGAGCGGCCTCTGCTGTGTCCTCGTCTTCGAACCAGTGCGCGCGTGCGGCCATGATGATCTCGTTGCCCTGCTCTTCCGACAGGCCGAACATGCCGAGCACACCGCCCTTGTCTTCGGTGCGCTGCGGACGGCGCTGCTGCGGACCGTCTTCGGTCTTGCGGCGGCGCGGTGCTTCGCGCTTCTTGGCAATCAGTTCATCGGTGGCCAGATCGGCCAGATCGTCCAGCGTCTTGATGTCGGCCTTGCCCAGCACAACCAGCATTTGCTCGGTGAGGTGCGGCAGTTCAGCCAGATCATCTTCCACGCCAAGTTCACGGCGGGCAGCGCGGAAGGTTTCTTCCTGACGCTGCAACGCTTCTTGTGCGCGGCTTTGCAGTTCTTCGGCCAGTTCTTCGTCGAAGCCTTCGATGCTGGCGAGTTCGGCCAGTTCCACGTAGGCGACTTCTTCCAGTTCCACGAAACCTTCGGCAACCAGCAGCTGCGACAGGGTTTCGTCGACGTCCAGCTCTTCTTCGAACATCTTGGAACGCTCGGCAAATTCCTTGCTGCGCTTTTCCGAGGACTTCTTCCTCGGTCATGATGTCGATCTGGCTGTCAGTCAGCTGGCTGGCGAGGCGCACGTTCTGGCCGCGGCGACCGATGGCGAGCGAAAGCTGGTCATCGGGCACAACCACTTCGATGCGGCTTTCTTCTTCGTCCAGCACCACGCGGCTGACAGTTGCCGGCTGCAAAGCGTTGACGACGAAGGTGGCGGTGTCTTCCGACCACGGAATGATGTCGATCTTTTCGCCCTGCAATTCCTGCACCACCGCCTGAACGCGGCTACCCTTCATGCCGACGCAGGCGCCGACGGGGTCGATGGAGGAATCATGGCTGATCACGCCGATCTTGGCACGGCTGCCCGGATCACGGGCGGCGGCCTTGATTTCGATGATGCCGTCATAAATTTCGGGCACTTCCTGCGCGAACAGCTTGCGCATGAAATCGGGGCTGGAGCGGCTGAGGAAAATCTGCGGACCGCGGTTGTTGCGTTCCACCTTGCTGATCAGCGCCCGCACACGCTCACCCACACGGGCAGCTTCGCGGGGGATCTGCTGATCGCGGCGGATCACACCTTCGGCGCGGCCGAGGTTGACGATCACGTGGCCGAATTCGACCGACTTGATGACGCCGGTGATGACTTCGCCTGCGCGGTCCTTGAATTCTTCGAACTGACGCTCACGCTCTGCATCGCGGACCTTCTGGAAGATGACCTGCTTGGCGCTCTGCGCGTCGATGCGGCCCAGATCGTCCATGGCGGGAAGCGGATCGACGATGAAATCGCCCACAACGCTGCCCGGCTCCAGCTTTTCAGCCTGTTCCAGATCGACCTGCTTGAAGTAATCCTCCACTTCCTCGACCACTTCGACCACGCGCCACAGGCGCAGATCGCCGGTAACCGGGTCCAGTTTGGCGCGGATATCGTTTTCCTGGCCGAAACGCGCACGTGCGGCCTTCTGGATTGCTTCTTCCATCGCTTCGATCACGATGCCCTTGTCGATCATCTTTTCCGATGCGACGGCATTGGCGATTGCAAGCAATTCTGCCTTGTTTGCTGAAATGGGGCTGGCCATCAGGATTGAGCCTCTTCTTCCTCGGTTGATTCAATAATATCTTCGGCGCCGCTCATGTCGAGCGGCTGGGTGGCGGCAATCAGCTTGTCTGTAAGGACGAGCTGCGCCGAATGAATTGTGCTGAGCGGAACCGCAACCTCGCCGGATGTCTTATCCGCGATGGTGACAGTGTCGCCTTCGATGCCGACCAGTTCCCCGTGCAGTTTACGGTGGCCGTGGACCTTTTCAGCAAGGTTGATCCTCGCTTCGTGTCCGGCCCAGTTGGCATAATCTTTCGGGCGCGTCAGCGGACGGTCGATGCCGGGGCTGCTGACTTCCAGGTGATAGGCACCCTTGATAAGCTCCTCGCCCTCTTCTTCCAGCGCGTCGATCCGGGCGGAAATGGCGCGGGAAAGCTTCGCGCATTGTGCGACGATCAGCTGCCCTGTTCCGGGGTCTTCTGCCATAACCTGCAAGGTGCGCTCCAGCCCGGAGCCGGTCAATTTCACGCGCACCAGTTCAAAACCGAGAGCTTCGGCTTCTGGTTCGAATACTTCAATCAGGCGCGCAATATCGGCCATCGGGACTCCATCATCGGGGCGGCATGATCGTGGCAGCAGGTTTGTGGCCGGCCCCGTATGGCGCCAGCCCCTTCAAAGTCACGACGATGTCGGGATGAGCGCTATGTAGGAGGAGCCGCCTGTAAAAGCAATATGGGAATTTAATGCGCGCTTCAGTTCGCGGCGATATCGTGCTTCTTGATGCAGTGGCGCAGCTGATCATAGGTAAGGCCGAGCGCCTTTGCCGTCTGGCGCTGGTTCCAACGGTTTGCGCCCAGCGCGTGTTGCACAATGGCGCGTTCGTGCGCGTCGACCGCAGCGCGCAGGTCGTCGATATCGTCGAAGCGCGGCGCTGTTGGGGCAGGTTTTGCAGCCGACTTGCCGGTCTTGTCATGCTCATGTTGCGCCGCCACCGGCAGCGGCTTCCACGGACTGTCGAACGGGTCGAACACCACCTCTCCGATGGGCTGTTCCCAGTTGTCCCAGCGGTAAATCGCCCGTTCCGTCACATTGCGCAGTTCACGCACGTTGCCGGGCCAGGGGTGATCTTCCATGGCCTGTGCAATATGATCGGCAAAGCCGGGCCATTGTTCCCACCCGAGTTCAGCGGCCATGCGGCGGCCGAAGTAATCGGCCAGCACCTGGATATCGCCTTCGCGCACGCGTAGCGGCGGCAAGGTGATGACTTCGAAAGTCAGCCGGTCGAGCAGGTCGGCGCGGAACGTGCCCTCTTCCGCGCGGCGTGGCAGGTCTTCATTGGTGGCCGCGACGATCCGCACATCGACCTGCGTCGGGCGGGATGATCCGATGCGGGTGACTTCGCCATATTCGACCGCGCGCAGCAGGCGTTCCTGCGCGCCCATCGACAATGTGCCCAGTTCGTCGAGAAATAACGTGCCTCCGTCGGCTTCCTCGAACCGGCCCTCCCTCGCTCTGGTAGCACCTGTGAAGGCGCCCTGTTCATGGCCGAACAATTCGGCTTCGATGAGGGTTTCGGGCAAAGCCGCGCAGTTCATTGTGACAAGTGGGTTTTCCCAGCGGTTGGACAGGCGGTGAAGGCGTTCGGCGATCAGTTCCTTGCCGGTACCGCGCTCTCCGATAACCAGCACGGGGCGCGCCATCGGAGCCGCTTTGCTGGCTCGCTCCACCGCGTCGAGGAAAGCTCCGGATTGTCCGATAAACTGGTTCTTCTGATCCATACACCAAGATATAGGGATTATTCCCACATCTTGGCAACAAAAACCACATCCCGTTACATCCCGTTGCAAAAAAAGCCCGGAAATCCGCCATTCCTACCATTTGGCACAGCTGTTGCTATTCATGGAGCATACAGAATTTCAGGAAGGGTTTAACAATGTTTGATCAAGGCTTCTTCTCCAGCAAGGTGGGACACGCCGCGTTGGTAAGCGTCATGGCGATGATCGCATTCACGGTCTTCGCCCATATGCAGACTCAGGTGACCGACGCCGAAATCATGCTGAGCGTCGCCACAGTAGGCGAACTGGCGTGAGCGAAGAGAGCAAAAACCCCCTGACTCCGGTTGGCGAAGGGCTGAAGCGCGCAGGAACACGGCTCGATAGGGAAATCGAGCGCCTGCGCACCAGCCCCACCCCAACCGCACGCGCACTTAACTCCGGAGGAAACTGGATGGGCATTTTTAGCCGCACCCGTGACATTATCGCCGCCAACTTCAACGAACTGCTCGACCAGGCAGACGACCCGACGAAGATGATCCGCATGATCATCCTCGAAATGGAGGAAACCCTGGTCGAAGTCCGCGCAAGTGCGGCGCGAACCATTGCCGATCAGAAGGAAATGCACCGCCACACGGTGAAGCTGGACCGGTTGCAGGCCGACTGGGGCGAAAAGGCCCAGCTGGCGCTCAGCAAGGACCGCGAAGACCTGGCCCGCGCTGCGCTGATGGAAAAGCGCAAGGCGACCGACATGATCGAACAGCTGAAGCAGGAAATGGCCGTGCTGGATGATGCCTTGCGCGCTTACGAGGAAGATATTGCCAAGCTGCAAAATCGCCTGCGCGAAGCCCGCAGCCGCCAGACCCAGATCGCGGCCCGCCTGGAAAGCGCGGAAAACCGCGTGAAGCTGCGCAGCCTGATGACGAACGAACGCGTGGACGATGCGCTGACCCGCTTCGACCAGCTCGAACGCCGCGTCGATTACGCCGAAGGGCGCGCAGATTCGCTGCAGATCGCCCAAGGCAAGAGCGGCAGCCTCGCCGATGAATTCGCAGCCCTGGAAGGCGGCGACAAGGTGGACGAAGAACTAGAGGAAATGAAACGCGCGCTTGGCAAAGGCGGCGAGACAAAGAAGATTGAAGGGGAATAATCGTGGAAGAAGTCATCATCATACCGGCCATTTTCATCGGCCTGCCATGGGTGATCCTCCATTACGTAACCAAGTGGAAGACCGCCGCCACCATCACCACCGATGACGAGGCGCTGCTGGAAGACCTCTACAGCCTCGCCAAGCGGCTCGATGAACGCATGGACACGGTTGAACGCCTGGTGTCGCACGACAATCCCGACTTCCAGCCGGCCCGCATCCAGCACAACAAGGAAGTGGACAACGTACCGCTTCGTGAACTGGAAGAACTGATTGCAGAGAAGAAGGGAGAACGCGCATGAACACCCCCCGCACCACACTTTATCGTGACAAGCAGAACGGCAAGCTGATGGGCGTATGTTCCGGCATCGCCGATTACACCGGGGTCAATGCGATCTGGGTCCGGCTCGCCACAGTCATGCTGTTCTTCATGACCAGCGGCGCGGTTCTCCCGATCTATCTCCTGATGGGCCTGCTGCTGAACAAGAAACCAGCGCATCTTTACTCTGCCGATCCGGGTGAAACCCAGTACTGGCAGCGCGTCCGGCAAAATCCGAAGCGCACGGCCCGCGAAATCCGCGGCCAGATGAAGGACGTTGATCGCCGGCTGGCCGAGGTTGAAAGCTACTACGTCAGCAGCAACCCGCGCCTGAACGCACAGATCGAACAGCTGCGCTGAGTTCAATTCGAAGGGAGTGAGGGACAATGGACGCTGGAATTTTGATACCACTTTTTGCCATCGCCTTCGGCTGCACCATTCCGATGGTCGCCATCTGGTCGAAGCAAAAACTGAAAATCGCCCAGATGCAGATGAACACCACTGCTCATGCGACCGCCGAACAGGCCGCCCAATACGCGAGCCACGTTCAAAGGCTGGAAGACCGGGTGCAAGTGCTGGAACGTATCGTCACCGACCGCGGATACGATATCGCCACCCAGATCGAAGCCTTGCGGGATACCCGTGACGTGGAGGCCAGGAACAGCGGCGTACAAATGAACTTCGAACAGAAGGAAAAAGCATAATGGATTGGGGAGGCCCCGCCTTTGTCGTCATGATCATCGCCATCAGTACAGTTGGCTGGCTGATCAACAATTGGATCCGCGCCAAGCATGGCTATGCGCTCGAAGACGAACTGTTCGGCAAAACCGAAAAAGGCGACACAGTTGAAGGCAAGGAATTGCGCAAAGCGAACCAGCAATTGCTCGAAACCATGGAGAAGATGCAGGACCGCATGATCGTGCTGGAACGCATCGTGACCGACAAGGGCTACACCGTGGCCGAGGAAATCGAGGCGCTGCGTGACGCACCGCCCGCTAGAAATGTTGCTCCAGCAACGGACAGCGGTGTGCAAATGAACTTTGACAAGAAGGAACAGGTTTAATGGATTTGAGCATTATCACACCCGCTGTTCTGGGCGTTGGCGTTATTTCACTTTCAGTCGCCTGGGTCGTGAACAATTTCATCCGGGTGCGTCACGGCTATCCGCTGGAAAACAGCTGGGGCAAGGCCGTCTATCCCAAGAGCGCGGAGAACGAAGAGCGGGTCAAACTGCTCAGCCAGGAAAACGCTGCCCTTCGCGCCGAACTCGGCTCCATCAAGGATCGCATGGCCAATGTGGAACGCATCGTGACCGACAGTGGATACCAACTGACCCACGACATCGAGAGCCTGCGTGGTTCCAAGACGGAGGCAAACTGATGAATGAACTCATCGTCATTTTCACATTCGTACTGCTCGCGGCGATGCTCGTCGGCGGTATGGCGCAGATCTTCCATATTCGGACAGTCCGCCACGAAGAACGCAAGCTTGAGCTGGAACTGCAGATCGAGCAGGCGAAGAAAGGGCAGGCTGGCGTGCGAAATCAGGAATTCCAACAAATGGAAGAGCGGCTCCGCGTGCTGGAACGCATTGCCACCGATCCTTCCGCCGACATATCGCGCCAGATCGAAAACCTGCGCGAAATCAGGGCTGATGGAGAGAAAGTCGCATGAGTTTCTGGACCGCCATAGTCCTGATCGTGCTGATCTCGGCCATTGCTGGCGTGATGCGATCCCGCAGCGGCAAGGACAACGCAATTCGTCACGTGCATGACGATCCGCAGCAGGTGTCCAGCGTGCGCGAGAAGGAACTGGAAAACGAAGTCGAAAGCCTCCGGGAACGGGTGAAAGTGCTGGAACGCATCGCCACCGATCCGTCACGGCGCACCGCCGAAGAAATCGAAAAACTGCGGGACGAATAGGAATATCGAAATGGCAATCTCGGCAGGGAGAACATGGTGATGATGGAAGTCGACATGATTGTTGCTGCAACCGCGCTGGTTGCGCTGGTGATTACCGCGGGCACCGTCCTGCTGGGATGGCAAGGCTGGCTCGCGCTGAAAAACCGCGAACTGGAAATGCGCCGCCTGCCGCCGGAAATGGAGCATGGCTCCCCCGAAGGCATGGCCCGCATCGAAATCGCCGACCTGAAAGAACGCATCCGCAAGCTGGAAGCGATTGCCAGCGGGGTAGACCTCTGAGGCAAAACGCCTACATGCGCATCCATGCGCACACTTGAAGACATTTACGAAGAATATGATTTTCTCGACGCAGACGAACGCTATCGCCTGCTGATCGAGTTGGGCCGTGATCTGGAGGAAATGCCAGCCGCGCTGCAAACCGACGCCACCTTGGTGCGCGGCTGTTCGGCGCAGGTGTGGGTCTATCCTACGGGAGAGGCAGACAAACTGCACTTTCTGGCAGACAGTAACGCCGCCATTACCAAGGGCATCGTCGCGCTGGTGATTGCTGCCGTGCAGGACAAGCCCGCAAGCGAAGTGGCGCAGATGGATGTGGCGCAGGCACTGGCTCCGTTCGATCTGAAAAACCAGCTCAGCTCCCAGCGCACTCAAGGCGTGCCCAACATGATTGCACTGGTGCGTGAACACGCGGCCCGCCTCGCCGCTGGCTAGGCCATTGGCCGCACGCCCTTTGGTATAGATTGCAGCGCGGCACGGCCCGTGCCATCTTCCCTGGCGGTATCAGGGGACGAAAATGCGCGAACATGAACTCAGGCGGCGGGTCGTATCAGAAATGCATTTGCGCCGCTGGCCGCAGCTCAGCGTGCCGGGCAAGGTGCTGCAATGGGTTCTTGTGGTCGAGAAGGATGAACGCAGCGCAGAGGCCGACTATCTCGACCACATGTTGCCCGCGCCGCTCGACAATCCGGGTGCAGCGCATCGCTCCGGCCAGTTTGCACCGGGCGTCTCCATTGCATGGGAACGGCATAGCGAAGGCAGCAGTCTTGCCCTGTTTGCCGAAGGAACCGATCCCGATCTGACATCCGCCATGGGCTGGGCCACTGGCCTGCCGGGCCGGATCGTGCGCGCCACCAGCCTGACGCTGGTGAAGGATGAGCGCGCCGCCACGCGCCTGCTGCCGAAGATGAATTTCAACTCCGACGAAATCGTCAGCTGCATGATCAGCGGAAAGGCCCGCATCTGGGCGGATTTCAGGCTTCAGGGGGACGGGTTCGGCCATTTGCTGGTCGCGCAAAATGGCCTCGATGACCGCGATTTCACGCGCACGGTGCAGCGGCTGCAGGATCTGGGCAATTACCGCAACAAGGCGCTGCTGGGTCTGCCGGAAGCGCAAAAGAACTGGCCGCAGCTGGACGATATCGAACACAAACTGGCCGATCTGGCGGACCGGCTGTGCGCCAAGACAGGGCGCGATGATGATTTGATGAGCGAATTGTCGGCCCTGTCCCTGCAGCTTTCCACGGTCGCGACCTCCACCGGATACCGAATGAGCGCCACCCGCGCCTACGCACAATTGGTGCAGGAGCGGCTGGAGGAATTGCAGGTCCAACCGCTGGACGGCTTCGCCTCGCTCAACACCTTTACCAAACGCCGCTTCCAGCCCGCTGTGCGGTTTTGCGATGCGCTGGTCGTGCGCGAACAACAATTGTCGGAACGCGCCGACCGGCTCGGAAGCCTGCTGCGGGCGCGGATCGACACGCGGATCGAAAACCAGAATGCCGAATTGATGCGGAGCATGGAACGCTCCAGCAAGCTGCAACTGCGCCTGCAACAATTGGTCGAGGGCCTGTCCGTTGTCGCGCTCAGCTATTACCTGCTCGGCCTCGTCCAATGGGGTTTGCGGGGAATTGACGGCGTGAATGTGGAACGCACGCTGGCAATCCTCGTCTTGCCCACGGTGCTGACAATGTGGATCGGCGTACGCCTGGCAAAGCGGCGGCTGCTCGGCAATCCGGAGGAGTAAGCGGAACGGTTTTGCCGGCAAGCCGTTGGTTTTTCAAATGATGGGCGGGATTCCATCAGTTCAAGGAAAACATACCAATGGCAATTCTCATCCTCATCGCGACAATCCTGCTTCCCCCGCTCGGCGTTGCTGCCAAGCACGGGCTCGGCAAGACGACGCTGATCAATCTTGTCCTGACGCTGCTGGGTTTCATCCCCGGCCTGATCCACGGATTGTATGTGAACTACGCCCGCTAAGGCTGGCAATCACACGTTTCAAGGGGGCTGCGGGCGAAGGCACGCGGCCCCTTTTTTCGTGTGCGGAGCCTACTGCTCCACAACGACCTCTTGTTCGCGCTCTTCCTCGGCTTCCGCCCCGCCCCGCCGGGTCATTTCAAAAGTGCCGTTCATGTCGAGCAGGCTCCACACGCCCGTGATCCGCGTGGCGTCGTCCAGCAATTGCCCGACATAATCGACCGGATTTTCGTAACCCCACGCCGCCTTGCGGTAAGTCTTCGTGAAATCGACCGCATCGCCCGCCAAAACGCCAATGATGGTGGCCTCGGCAAAATTACCGATCAGATGAATGTCAGGCTCTATTATCGTGCCGGTGAAGCTGGCGCCGCGCTGGGTTAGTGCAGCCAGAAAGGGAGTTACCGGCCCGCCGCCGGCCGGATAGGCAAACTCTCCGTCCCATTCGCCCGAAAGATCGTTCGGAAGGGCCGCCATTAACGCCGCGTCAGGCGCCGGCGCTTTCGCGCACCACGGCAATGCCAGCCTCTCGCTGGCGGCGCAATTCCGCCTTCAGCTTGGCCGGATCGCGCGCGAACAGAAAGCCGAAGCTGACCCCGCCTTCCTTGCCGATCGTCGCGTGATGCAGCTTGTGCGATTGCACCAGACGCTTCGCATAGCCGCTTTTGGGGACCCATTTGAAATAGCGCTGATGGACCAGCCCGTCATGGATGAGCGTGTAGATCACCCCGTACAGCATGATGCCGATGCCAATCCAGTTGGCCGGTATCCACGCGTTTTCACCCAGCAGAACCGGGCTGCCGATGCCGAACATCGAAAGGCTGAAGACTGCGCCGAAAATGCCGAAAAGGTCGTTCTTTTCCAGCTTATTGTCATGCGGTTCGTGATGATCGCGGTGCCAGGACCAGGCGAAGCCATGCATGATATATTTGTGCGAAAACCACGCAACAAACTCCATGAACAGGACGGAGGCGGCAATCAGCAGGAGGATGGCGAAGACAGACATGCTTACTTCCGAATAAGTTGCGCGGACCGGCGATACCGCGGCAGGCCCCACCACGGGGTTTGCGGCGACCGGTGATGTTCCGCATGATAGCCGAAATGGAAACAGGTTGCGAGGCTTAGCAGCGCGGGGAACCCGTCAGAGCGGGCGTTGTGCCGATCTTCAAAGGTGCCGCCCGTATGGCGATGCGGCCGGAACGTGCCGAAGTAGAACAATTGCAAGCTGCTGGCGATGGCTGGCAATGCAAATACGAGCACGATCTGCGCCATCGGCACTCCGATCACCAGCCAGTAAAAGAGCACGATCGTGTGCACATAGACCACCGACTGCCAGCCGAAATACCGTTTCAAGAAGGTTGCAAACCAGCGCCAGAAGCTGGTCGGATTATCGGCGTCGAAATCGGGATCGCCCTCGGTTCCAGAGTGGCGATGATGATCGAAATGTGCATCACGCATCTTGCGCCAGCCAAAACCTGCATAAAGGAACAGGAGCGCTCCGCCGATGGCTCCATTCAGGCGCGGCCAACCGGGCGCGAGCGAGCCGTGCATCGCATCGTGGCTGACGATGAACACACCCACCGACAGCCAGCACTGCACCAAGGCAATGGCCAGTGCGGCGGGCACATTGGACCAGGTCAATTCGAACAGAAAAATCGCATAGATATGCAGTCCGATCCAGGAACCTACGATCAGCAACGAAAGGCTGAGCCCGATGGCTGCCTGCATGGCCTTGGGCGGCTTTCCGACAAGCGGCTGGGATACGGCGGGATTTTCCATCGATGATAAGAAGATAGGCGCTAAATCACAAAGACGCAAAACGGGCAAAGGCCTGTATCGCGCGAGGATGCCTATTTACGCGGGATGCCGAAATGCGTTTCTGCCACATCGCGGTTGATGCGCGCGGGGCGCAAGGTCGCGGCGTCGATGCAGCACCACATGCTTTCAACCTCTGCCAGCACTTCTTCACCGCGGCGGATCACCGTGTTGTAGAAACTGCGCGCACCGGCGATCTTTTCCAGCACGGTTTCGGCGATGACATCATCGTCGAGGAAAGCCGGACGGCGGTAGGTGATTTCATGCTTGAGAGCGACCCAGGCCTTGCTCGCCACTTCCTCTGCCGGGGCAAGTTTCTGCCAATGCTGCAGCACGACGTCCTGCACCCAGTTGAGGTACCGGGCATTGTTCACATGGCCCATGAAATCGATATCTTCGGGCAATATGCGAATAGGGATCGCGAATGGTTTGATTGACATTGCTGTTAATTAGCTGCGAAGTCTTAAGATTCCAAGCCGTCATGCGATGAAGCGATTGAATTTCTTGCCGCTGCCCGCACGGGTGGGCTATCATCATCCCATGGCAAGCAAACCGCGCACTTTGTACGAGAAGATCTGGGATTCGCATGTGGTGGAGCGCCGCGATGACGGCACCTGCCTGATCTTCATAGATCGTCACCTTGTTCACGAGGTAACCAGCCCGCAGGCGTTCGAAGCGTTGCGTATCGCGGGCCGCAAGGTGCGTCGCCCCGATCTGACGCTGGCCGTGCCCGACCACAATCTGCCGACCACCGCGCGGCTTGATGATCGCGGACAGCATGTCCCCATTGCCGATCCGCAAAGCGCGCAGCAATTGGCGGCGCTGGAAAAGAATGTCGCGGATTTCGGCATCCGCTATTTCAACGCGACCGCGCGCGAACAGGGCATTGTCCATGTGGTGGGGCCGGAACAGGGCTTTTCCCTTCCGGGCAGCACCATCGTCTGCGGCGATTCGCACACGGCATCGCATGGCGGGATCGGCGCGCTCGCGTTCGGCATCGGCACCAGCGAGGTCGAACATGTGCTTGCCACGCAAACGCTGCTGCTGACCCCGTCCAAATCGATGGAAGTGCGCGTTGAAGGCTCGCTTGGCCCCGGCGTCACGCCCAAGGATCTGATCCTGCATATCATTGGGGTTCTCGGCACTGCGGGCGGCACGGGCCACGTGATCGAATACCGCGGCAAGGTGTTCGAGGAAATGAGCGTCGAGGGCCGCCTAACGGTTTCCAACATGAGCATAGAGGCAGGCGCGCGCGCCGGCCTGATCGCTCCGGATGACACGACGTTTGCCTATCTCAAAGGGCGCCCGCTGGCACCGCAGGGCACCGAATGGGATGCAGCGGTCAATTACTGGCGCACCTTGCGCACCGATGAGGGTGCACAGTTCGATAGCTCCGTCGTGATCGATGCTGCCGATATTGCCCCCACGGTCAGCTGGGGCACCAGCCCGGAAGACGTTGTGCCGATTACCGGCAATGTTCCTTCGCCCGGCAGCTTTGCTGATCGGTCGAAACAGCAGGCTGCCGTCAAAAGCCTTGAGTATATGGGCCTCGTCCCCGGCACTAGGATGACCGATATCCCGGTGCAGAACATCTTCATCGGCAGCTGCACCAACAGCCGCATCGAAGACCTGCGCGCTGCGGCCACGGTGCTGCGCGGCCGGCACATTGCGGACAATATCAAATGGGCCATCGTCGTGCCCGGGTCGGGTTTGGTGAAAGAGCAGGCCGAGGCGGAGGGGCTGGACAAGGTCTTTACCGACGCAGGGCTCGAATGGCGTGAACCAGGCTGTTCGGCCTGCCTCGGGATGAACCCTGACAAGGTCCCGCCGGGCGAATCCTGCGCCTCCACCAGCAACCGCAATTTCATGGGCCGCCAAGGTCCCGGCGCCCGCACACATCTGGTCAGCCCGGCGATGGCGGCGGCAGCGGCTGTGACCGGTCGGCTGACCGATGTGCGCGAATTGCAGCGCGAGGACGCCTGAGCTTGCGGGCAGTGCCTCGCCTGGAAGGTTGAGCAATGCCGCGCAAGACCTCATTCGCGCCGGTTTATGGCGAAAATTGCCGCATCCTGATCCTGGGCAGCCTGCCGGGTGACCGGTCCCTGGCGCAGCAGCAATATTACGGCCACCCGCGCAATCTGTTCTGGAAATTGATCGGACGCGTGATCGCGGCTGATCTGGAGCCGCTCAGTTATGAAGACCGGCTGGCAGCATTGACCCAACATCGCATCGGCCTGTGGGATGTATTCGCCAGTGCGCAGCGTGAAGGCAGCCTGGACGCGCGGCTGCGCGGCGGCATCCCCAACCCCATCGCGGAATTTTGCGGCGAGCTGCCACTCCTGCGGGCAGTCGCATTCAATGGGGCCACCGCGTTCAAGCATGGCCGGGCACTAGTTCCGCGCAAATATGCCAAGGTGAAGCTGCTGTCATCCAGCCCCGCCAACGCCGGATACCGGATGGACAGCAAGGTCAGCCAGTGGAACGAACTGCGTGAATTCCTGCCACCCATCTTGTCACCGCAATTCACAAGGGCCATTGAACAGACATGACAAAGAAAATTCCCGGAAAGGCCGCTGCGGCGGCAGGTGCCATCGGCTCGGCAGCGATTGCCGCCGCCTTGTTGTATGTGAACAAGCGCAAGAAAAAGAATGCGCCGACACAGCCGGGACCGATCCCCAGCGGCGAAAAGCCGGAGACGGATTAGTGGAAGCCCTGCGCGAGGTCGAAGGGCGCGCGATCCCGTTCGGGCGTGAAAACGTCGATACGGATCTCATTATTCCTGCGCGCTGGTTGAAAACCATCAGCCGCGAAGGGCTTGGTGAAGGCGCGTTCGAAGCGCTTCGGGCAAGCGACCCGGACAATGTCTTTGACCAGCCGGAATATTCCGGTGCGTCGATTTTGGTGGCGGGCGACAATTTCGGCTGCGGATCAAGCCGCGAACACGCCGCATGGGCCCTGCTCGACATGGGGATTCGCGCCGTAATCGCGCCAAGCTTTTCGGACATTTTTGCCGGCAATGCGTTCAAGAACGGCATCCTCACCGTGGCCCTGCCGCAGGACGCCATCGACCGCCTGATGGAAGTCGCGGTGACCCATCCCATCAGCATCGATCTCGAAGCGCAAACCGTGACCACACCGTTTCAGGATCGCTTCACCTTTGCAATCGACGCATTCCGCAAGGAATGCCTGCTGCAAGGGCTGGACGAAGTCGGCCTTACGCTGGCCCGCGATGCTGCTATAACCGATTACGAAACACGTTTGGCGAAAAACCGCCCCTGGCTTTCCCACGGCACCACAGCTGCGGCGTAGCTCGCACTTACTACAAGGACAGACACACCATGACCGATTTCAAGGACCGCGAACGCGCTGAAGAAGCGAAATTTGCAATGGACGGCGAAGCCGCTTTCCGCGTCGCTGCGCGCCGCAACCGCTTGCTCGGCGAATGGGCGGCGGAATTGATGGGCCTGACGCCTGAAGAAAGCGAAGCGTACAAGAAGGCGGTCGTGCAGGCCGATTTCGAAGAAGCGGGCGACGAAGACGTGATCCGCAAGCTGCTGGGCGATCTTACCCAGGCCGAATGCGATGTCGACGAAGCAACCGTGCGCGCCAAGCTTGATGAAAAGATGATCGAGGCCAAGCGCCAGTTGATGAGCGAGTCCTGATCTGATGCCCGCGGAGTATTCCTGATGCCAATGCCAGCAGAGCAAATCGAGGCGCTGATCAAGGAAGCCATTCCTGACGCCACGGTCCAGATGGAAGCGCTGGCCGATGACAATGATCACTGGCTTGCCCGCGTCACCTCTGCCGCGTTTGCAGGCAAGAACCGGGTGCAGCAGCACAAGATGGTGTTCGCCGCGCTGGGCGGACGCATGGGCGGGGAACTTCACGCCTTGCAACTGCATACCAGCGTTCCCAACTGACGATTACACAAGAACATCCGGGTGGGACACATGACCGAACTGAACGCCGAAACCAAAGACCGCATTTCCAAAATCGTGGAAGGCAACGATGTTGTCCTCTTCATGAAAGGCACGCCGCTGTTCCCGCAGTGCGGTTTTTCCAGCCGTGCCATCGCCATTCTTGATCATTGCAAGGTCGCGTTCGACAGCGTCGACGTGTTGCAGGACATGGAAGTGCGTCAGGGTATCAAGGCCTATTCCGACTGGCCGACCATTCCGCAGCTGTACGTCAAAGGCGAATTCGTCGGCGGCAGCGACATCATGATGGAAATGTTCGAAGCAGGCGAATTGCAGCAGCTGATGGACGAAAAGAAGGTCGCCAAGGCGGAAGACTAATCCCCTTTGGGGCCGCCTTCAGCTTCGGTAAATGGCGTGCAGGTCTTTTGACAGGTCCTGCGCGCGGGTAATGTGCCCGCCAACCGATACGCGAAAGTTTCCATGATCCGCACACTGGCCCTCGCCCTTTCCGCTGCCGCCCTGTGGTCAGCGCCGCTCGCCGCGCAGGATGCGCCTGATCTCGGCGAGAGAATACGGGCCGCGGGCGAGGCGCAGGAAATCGCGCAACTGATGATCAAGGTGCAGACTGCAAGCGCACTGGCGCAGGCGCAATATGCAGGCATGACAGCAGGCAATCCCGGCCCCGGATATCAAGGCGCGATTGCGCTTCCCACGGAAACACCGGATGTATGGCTGGCTGTAATCGTGGGACGGCGCAGTGACGCACCCGATGCCGATTATCTCGCGCTGGCAGAATATGAAATTCAGGATGGCCGTATCATCGGTGAAATCATCCATCCGGCAAATGCCATTCCCCTTCTGGACGGCCCCGGCTCTGCCATGGCGCAGGCCCGCAGCTTTGCCCCGCGCGCGGTTCTGGCATCGGGCCAATCCGCCTTTTGCGCCACTGATGATGCGGCCGAGGATACCCAGCCAACGCTCACTTTCGCCACCATTGTTCTGCCGCCCAGACCCGGCGGCACCTTTGATGCCTACGTCCTGAATGGCCCGATCGAAGAAGGCGCGATTCCGCTCGGCAAGCATTTCCGGGTCGGCTTCGACAGCTTCGGCCTCGACGGGGAGCCGGAACTGGTGACCGACACGTGCGAGGTCGTGACCTGGGATGCCGCAAATCCCGATCTGGCAATGAGCGTCTATGTTACCGAATATGACGGCGCCGATGCTCCCAGTCCGGTACATGTCTATGTCTCCAGCCTGCTGCCGATGAGCATGGGCGTGGTGACAGGAGACATGATCTGGCCCATGTCTGGCGGGATGATCGCCGATCCCGTTCCTGCTGCCGAAGCAGGCTACACCGCCGGAGAGTAAGACCGCCATGTGCAACCTGTACAAGATGTCCAGATCACAGGACGAGGTCGCACATTTCTTCGATGCCATTGCGCAGGACATGGCAGTTGCCCCTGCCGGAAACGCGCCCGAGATGGTGTACCCCGGCTACCCCGGCATGGTGCTGGCAGAGGGCAAGTTGCAGCAAATGGTGTGGGGTTTCCCGCTTGCCCGCAAGGGCGCGAAGGGCCAGCCGCTCAAACCCAAACCGGTGAACAACGCGCGCACGGACAAGCTGGGCAGCTCCTTCTGGAAACCCAGCTTCGAGGCGCGCCGCTGCCTGATCCCCGTTTCCGCTTTCGCCGAAGCGGAAGGCACGAAAGGCAGCATGACCCGCACTTGGTTCACGCCCGGAGACGCTCCGCTGTTCGCGATGGCCGGTTTTTGGCGCGACACCGCGGAATGGGGCCGCGCCTATACGATGGTGATGACGCAGGCGAACGAGACTTTGCGCGAAGTGCATGACCGGATGCCGGTCATTCTCGCCCCTGCTGACTGGAAGACATATCTGGATGCCGAACCGCGCGAAGCCTACGCGCTGTGTCAGCCATATGCTGGTGCCATGCAGATGGACCGCACGGATGAACCCTGGGCCGGACGCCGCTAGGTGATTTCTGGATTTTTCGGGAGAAAGCTTCGGGTGGCGGGGCCGGGAGACTGGTTGAGGACCATTTGAACGGCCCCGCCTTTATCGAAGACTTGTAATACCCCTGTAACATTGCATGACCCGTGCCAGTTTTACCGATCCGCAGTTTCCTGCGGGACACGATGGTTTGCAAAAAGTTAATGCAGGTGCGGGGTGTAAAAAAAACCAACATCTGGTTTCCTTTCGAAGGCGCATCCGCGCCTTCGTCCTCGGTGCTGATCCCTCCGCTGCGCTGCGGGACACCTGCGTGCGCGTGGTCACGCTTTGTCGTCGCTTGGTCAGCGCCGAGAGCGCTCAAATCTCAATAAGTTGGTCGATCATCGGGAGCGACCAGCGAACGACAAAGGGCGACCGCCCGCCCGGACCGGCCCCGCAGCGCAGCGAAGGGAACAGCCGGGAGGACGCACCTGCGGATGCAGGTGCATGAGGAAAAGAAAGCCAATTTGCGCCTCTGGCGAAAATTGGCGCGCCCGGCAGGACTCGAACCTGCTGCCTCAAGATTAGAAGTCTCGCGCTCTATCCAGATGAGCTACGGGCGCCTGATATGGGCCATTAGCGATGTTTGTGCGCGGCGCAAATGCAGCTAAACCCTCGCGATGAACGAAACCCCGAAAAAAATAGCCGGAAGCGAGGGGGCGCACGCCAATTTTCGCTATTTTCCGTACATTATGGCGGCATTCGTCGCGATCCTGCTGCTCAGCAATATTATCGGTGCATCAAAGCCCAGCTATGTGATCCTGCCGGGCGGGACGCAGTGGGCCTTTGGCGCGGGCGTGCTGTTCTTCCCGATCAGCTACATCATCGGCGACGTTCTGACCGAGGTGTACGGTTACGCCAATGCGCGCCGCGTAATCTGGACAGGCTTTGCCGCATTGATCTTCATGGCGTTCATGGCGTGGGTCGTCGTCTCGCTGCCCGCTGCAGAGGGATGGCCGGGGCAGGAAGCCTATCAATTCGTGTTCGGGAACAGCTGGCGCATCGTGCTCGCCAGCATCGTCGCCTTCTGGGCCGGCGAATTTGCCAATTCCATCGTGATGGCGAAGATGAAGGTCTGGACGAAAGGCAAGATGCTGTGGAGCCGCACGATCGGTTCGACCGTGGTCGGACAGGGGCTCGACAGCCTGATCTTCTATCCGCTGGCCTTTTATGGCCTGGCAGGCTGGCCGATCGAACAATTGTGGGAAGTCGTCGTGTCGCAGTGGCTCATAAAAACGGCGTGGGAAGCACTCCTCACGCCGGTGACCTACTGGGTCGTCAATTTTCTGAAACGCCGCGAGGGGGTCGAGGTGTACGATACGGACACCAACTTCTCGCCGTTTGCGGCTCGCGGTAGCCGCGCCTGAGGGGTGTGGCTGCTGGCGGTAGCCCGATTGGACTACTTGGCCAGCAACCAGATCGCGAGGTAGATAAGGATGAAGCTGCCGACACCGGCGACTGCACCCACTGCGAAGATCAGCCGAACGATCAGCGGATCGATATTGAAGTATTTGGCGATACCGCCGCACACCCCGCCTATTTTCCCGTCAACATGATCGAGACGGAACTTTCTGGCTGGCGGGCCACCACCGGGGTTGCGTGAGATTGTTCACACCAGCATCCCGGTGAAGGTGGTGGCGTCCGGGTTCGCGAAGCTGCTGAGAAACAGCGTGGCGGACATGGCCAGCGCGCCGATGGCGGCAAATACGCGGCCTGTGATGTCATGTGTATTGGTCATTTTCGTCTCCTGTCGGTTGGTCGGTTTCAGCGAGTAATCAGGCAATCATGCCGATGACGCTGGTTGCGTTGGGGTTGGCAAAGCTGCTGATGAGCAGGGTTGCGGTGATTGCGATTGCGCCGAAAGCGGCGAAAACGCGGCTGGTGATGTCGTTGGTATTGGTCATGTCAAATTCCTTGGTATTGGGGTTGATTGATAAGCTGCCGGATCAGGCGAGCAGGGTGACGACGCTGGTAGCGGCCGGGTCTGCAAAGCTGCTGACGAAGAGCGTCAGGCTGATTGCGACTGCACCGAAAGCGGCGAAAACCTTGGTTGCGAATTCATTCGAGTTGGTCATTTTGTGTCTCCTCATTGGTATATTCAAACTGTTGCGTCCCTTGCCCCAAACATTGCAGGTGCCGTGCCAATTGGAAAAAACCGCAGAATTCTGCCATTCCTGTTCATCGGCCAGACAGGTTGCATGATTTTACAAACCTGAACTTGGGATTATTTCCCAACTTTTGGGAATGTCTTTTGCAACTGGCTTCGCCCGGTGCCCTGCATTAGAGCCAGACCGTCCTATGGCGCTCGACCGCATCACTCTTTCGACCTTTCGCAACCACGCTGAAACGCGGCTGGAAGGCACGCGCCAGATCAATTTGCTGGTCGGCGAAAACGGCGCGGGGAAAACCAACGTGCTGGAGGCACTGTCGCTGTTCGCACCCGGCAGAGGGCTTCGGCGCGCGTCACTTGCCGACATGGCCGCAAAGACCGCTGCCGGCGGCTTTGGCGTCAGCGCGTCACTGATGGCAGGTGACGGCGGCGAACCGGTGAAGCTGGGCACCGGCATGCAGGCGGATCGGCCCGGCAGGCGGATTGTGCAGGTCAACGGTGCAGAGGCGAGCGCAATCAGCCTTGGCGAATGGCTCGCCATAGGTTGGCTTACCCCCGCGATGGACCGTCTGTTTGCCGAAAGCGCTGGCACCCGGCGCCGTTATATGGACAGGCTGGCGGTCGCCATCGACCCTGCCCATGCGCGTCACGCCAGCCGTTACGAAGCATCGTTGCGCGAACGCAACAAATTGCTGTCGGACGAACGCACTCCCGATCCGGCATGGCTGGATTCGATAGAGGCGCAGATGGCTGCTGCAGGATCGCAATTGGCGCGGGGGCGGGCTCGGCTGATCGGTGCATTAACGCAGGAACTGTTCAGCTCTGCCCACGCACCCCTTTGCGCGCCCCGCGCTGACCCATGTGCCCGGCGGCGCCCTGGAAGAAGAGGCGCTGGTGGATCAACTCGCCAGCAATCGCAGGCGGGACCGCGCCGCACAGCGCACCCTGAACGGCCCGCACCGTGATGAATTGCAGGTGGTGATGGATGGCAAGGCCATGCCTGCCGCCGAATGCTCGACCGGAGAGCAAAAGGCGATGCTGATCGCCATAACGCTCGCCCATGCAGCCCTTGCCGCGCGCGGCCGGGCCAGCCTGCTGTTGCTTGATGAAGTTGCCGCTCACCTCGATCCGCTGCGCCGGGAAGCCCTGTTTGAACGGCTTCGTGATAGCAGCACGCAGGTCTGGCTGACCGGAACAGAACCGGGCCCGTTTACTGGTATCGTGGATGAAGCCGCGAGCTGGCGTGTGGCCGAAGGCGCGGCCGAGCGGTTCTAGCTGCCCTCGGAATCCTCAGGCAGAGCCGCGATGACCGTATCGACTGTCGCCGCGACCATTTCCTCAACGCCTTCGGCAGTGGGATGGATGCGGTCACCCATCAGCAGATCGGGGTTCTGCATCAGTGGCTCCATAAAGAACGGCACCAGCTCTGCATCATATTGCTCGGCCAGATCGGGATAAAGCCCGTCGAACGCAGTCTGGAATTCGCCGCCGTAATTGGGCGGTGCGCGCATACCCATGATCACGGCAGGAATATTGCGCGCGGCCAGTGCATCCATGATGCCTGCAAGATTGGCGCGCGTCTGGTCCGGCGTAATGCCGCGCAGCAGATCATTGCCGCCCAATTCCACAATCGCCAGATCGGGCACTTCGTCCAGATTATCGAGCACGAACTCGATCCGCTGCAAGCCTGCCGCCGTCGTGTCGCCGGAAACGCCGGCATCGATCACCCGCGCGTTCACGCCGCGCCTGCGCATCACGGCCTCCAGGCGTTCAGGATAGCCTTGCGCCTCTTCCAGCTGATAACCGGCCATCAAACTGTCGCCAAAGCCAAGGATCACCCGCTCCGGCCCCATCACCGGCAGCACTTCCTCGATCGGCGTATCGGCCTCGGTTACCGGCTCTGCCACCGGCGCTGCCGCTCCGCAGGCGCTGAGCATGAACGCAACGGCTGCTGCTGGTGCAATCGACGAAAGGCGGATCTGGCTGGCCCACGGGCTTTGGTATGGCTTGTTCATGGCCCCTAGCTATGCCATCGGACGGACGTGACAAGCCCTTCCAACAACTCGCCCGTGATTTCCGCCCGTGACCTGCGCCTGACATTGGGCGAAGGCGATGCTGCTGTGGAGATCCTGCGCGGCATCGATCTGGACGTCGCGCAGGGTGAAACGCTCGCCCTGCTCGGCCCTTCCGGCAGCGGCAAAAGCTCGCTCATGGCGGTGCTTTCCGGACTTGAGCGCGCGACATCGGGCACGCTGAATGTGGCGGGGGAGGATTTTACCGCCCTTAACGAAGACGCGCTGGCCATGGCACGGCGGGGACGGATCGGCATTGTGTTGCAGGCGTTCCACCTGCTGCCCACGATGACAGCGGCTGAAAACGTCGCCACTCCGCTGGAACTGGCAGGCGAAGACGGGGCGTGGGAACGGGCCAGTGCAGAACTGGAAGCCGTTGGCCTTGGCCACCGCCTTACCCACTATCCCGCGCAGCTTTCCGGCGGGGAACAGCAGCGCGTGGCCATTGCCCGCGCCATCGCCTCACGCCCGCCGCTGATTTTCGCGGATGAGCCGACCGGCAATCTGGACACGGCCACCGGCGCGAGCGTGGAAGATATCCTGTTTGAACGGCGCGCGGAAACCGGCGCCACTCTCATCATCATCACCCATGACCGTAAACTGGCGGAACGGTGCGACCGCGTGGTGACGCTGGGCGACGGCGTGATTGCCACCGACACAGCGGCAGCGGCTTGACCGGCATGAGCTGGGGCCGCGCATGGAAAATTGCGAAGCGTGATTTGTCGAGCGGATTTCGCGGCCTTCGGCTGCTGCTCGTGTGCCTGTTTCTGGGCGTGGGCGCGCTGGCCGCCATCGGATCGCTGACCTCCGCCATCCAGACAGAGCTGGATTCGCAAGGGCAGACGCTGCTCGGCGGGGATTTTGAAGTCGAGCTGTGGCAGCGCCCGCTGTCCGATGAAGAGACCGCGTTTCTCGAACAATACGGCACGCTGTCGCCCGGTTACCGCCTGCAAGCCATGGCCAGCACCGAAGAGGCCGCCGTCCCGATCGAGCTGAAGGCGGTTTCGGCCAATTACCCGATGTATGGCACGCTGCTGCTGGAAGGCAGCGGCGCCGCGAGTGCGCCCACCGGCAATGACGCCTATCTCGCCCCCGGCGCTGCCGAGCGGCTGAATGTAAAGACCGGCGACACCATCACGATCGGCACGCAGTCGGTAAGGGTTGCGGGCATCATTGCAGAAGAGCCGGACCGGCTGAGCGAAGGCTTTGCCCTTGGGCAGACGATCATCGTGCCGGTCGATTTTCCCGAAGCTGCCGGCCTGACCGCTCCGGGTGCAATGTTCGAAAGCAAGACGCGTCTTGCCTACGATGGCAGTTACGACCCTGAGAAAATTCAGGAAGCGCTGGAGGAGGAATTCCCCGGCGTTCCCTTCGATACCCGCAGCAGCGAACGCGCATCGCCCGGGGCAGACCGCTTCGTCAGCCGGATGGGCGAATTCCTGACCTTGGTGGGCCTCGCCGCGCTGGTCATTGCCGGGATCGGCATCGGCGGCGGCGTGAATTCCTATCTCGAGGCGCGCCGCAATTCGATTGCCACGCTGAAAATCCTTGGCGCCACATCGCGCGATATCTCCCGCATCTACGGCCTGGAAATCGGGGCGGCGGCGCTGGTCGGATCGCTCGCCGGGCTGGTTGTCGGCGTGCTGGTTACGCCCTTGCTGGCGAGCGCATTGGGATCGCTGCTGCCGGTCAGCAATACGTTGGTATTCGACCCATGGGCACTGCTGCGCGCCTTGCTGTTCGGATTGCTCGTAGCGCTGGTGTTTGCGGCTCCGCCATTGGTCAGGGCCCGCGATTTCCCGGCCATGGCATTGATGCGCGCCAGAGTGTCACCGCTGGCGCGCCAATGGCGCGGCGCGGCCTTGCCGGTCGGCCTTGGCCTTCTGGGAATAGCAGCGCTGGCCATCGGTTTTTCCGCGCAGCCGCTGCTGTCTGCTGGCTTCCTTGGCGGAGCGGCGCTGGTGCTCGGTTTCCTCGCGCTGCTTGGCCGCGTCATCCGCAGCGGAGCGGCACGCGCCCCGCGGCCCGGCAATCCGATTGTCCGCGCAGCCATTGCCAACCTGCACCGCCCCGGTGCCGCAACAGGATCGCTGGTGACCGCGCTTGGCTTTGGCCTGTCCGCGTTCGTGCTGCTGGCAGCGATCCAGTCCAGCCTGGACGGAAACATCCGCCAATCCGTGCCCGAGCGCGCACCCGACTATTTCGTGCTTGGATATCCCCAAGGATGGCCTCGAGGAGTTCTACTCCACCGTGAACGCGGTCTCTGCCGATGCCGCAGTTGACGCAGTTCCCACCATGCGCGGCTCCATCGTGTCCTACGGGCCGGAAGACGCGCAGATCATTGTCGCACAGCTGGATGAACTGCCCGAAGGCGCCTGGGGCCTCAGCGGTGAGCGCGGGCTGACCTATGCCGCTGCCCTGCCCGATGGCAATGTATTGACCGAAGGCGAATGGTGGGGCCCTGATTACGACGGGGAGCCGCTTGTTTCTGTCGACGTTGATCTCGCCACCGCTGCGGATATGTCCATCGGCGACATGATCACCGTGTCGATCCTTGGTGTGGAGCGCAGCGCCCGCATCGCGAATTTCCGGCGGGTCGACTGGGAAAGCCTCGGTTTCAACAATGTCTGGGTTTTTTCGCCCAATACGCTGGAAGATACGCCGCATAATCTAGCCGCCACGATCGACTTGCCCGAAGGCACCGAAACGGGCGGCTTGCTGCGCGATCTGGTGCGCGCTTTCCCATCCTCAAGTGTGATTGAGGTTGGCCCGATCCTGACCGAAGCGCGCGCTATTCTGGACCAGGTATCGCTCGCCATTCTTGCCGCTGCATCGGTCGCGGTGCTTGCAGGAATTGCCGTGCTGCTGGGCGCGATTGCGGCGGCGCGGGCGGCGCGGATTTACGACACGGTGATCCTGCGCGTGCTGGGTGCAAGCCGGCGGCAATTGCTTCTCCTGCAATTTGCAGAATTCGGCCTGCTTGCCGCACTGCTGGCAGGTGTCGCGCTGATGCTGGGAACAGGGGTGGCTTGGCTGATCGTCACGCAGCTGTTCGAATTCGACTGGCTGCCCGATTGGGCGGAAATCCTGAGCGTGCTTGGCGGCGGGCTGGTGCTGGTGCTGGCCTTCGCGCTGGGTGCATCGCTGCCCTTGCTGCGGGCGCGGCCTGCGCAGACACTACGGTCGCTCTGACAACGATCCGGCGCATACGCCAGGCAAGGAAAAGGGGCCCGAAAGCCCCTTTCCCGATCTTCGTTCAAGCTATCGCCCGGCGATCAATCGAATACGCCCGCTGTGCCGTGATCGCCCGGTTGGCCCTTAACGACCAGCGTGCTGCAGATCATATCATGCAGGCCCTGCTTTTTGTCGGTGAAAGCCACCATGATGAAACCGATGAACAGGATGAGTGCCGAGAGGATCTTCGCCAGGTAGCGCCCGATCGCGCGGAGCGGAGATATCCTGCCGCCGTTCTCGTCAGTCACGATAATGCCAACGGCCTTCTTGCCCAGCGTTGCCTGCCAGGGTCCGCTTTCCATAATGACGAAATATGCAATCGATAGAAACACCATGATCAGCGATACGACCGTGGCCATACCTGTCGCCGCTGCTTCTCCTGCATCACCCAGTCCGGACATTGCCCCGATGCTGACGCCAAACATGGCAGCGATAATGATCTGGACGATGTAGAGAAGGATCGTGTCGATCAAATACGCACCGACGCGAATCCAGAAACCTGCATATGGCATTGAAAGTCCCCTCAAAAGTTGCGGGGGCAAAGCACCACACAATTGCTCCGCTTGCAAGCCCCCCTGAAGGCAAAGAAAAAGGGGGCCCGAAAGCCCCCTTCCCCTCCCATTATCTGTTTTACCGCTCGGGCGCGGCAATAGCGCTTACCAGCGGAAGCGGCCGGTGATGCCGTAGGTAGCCGGATCGTTCGGATAACCCGAAACGCTCAGCGGCTGAGCCGGGCTGTCGAACACTGTGCCGAGATAGCGGTCATCCAGAATGTTGCGGCCCCAGACCGAAACGGTAAATCCGCAATCGCATTCGTAGGTCAGCGATGCAGTCAGATTGTTCTGACGGCCGGTGAACGGCAGGCCAGCATCAATCGACGGCTGCCCATCAGCAATCGTGCCGTCAGGGTTCTTCACGGCGAAGGCAGGGAGGCCTTCAACAAGCTGATATTCGGACGACCAGAGATAGTTGATGCGCGGGATCAGCTGGCCATTGCCAAGGTCAGCTTCATATTGCGCACCGACAATCACGGTCCATTCGGGGATACCGGACGGCGTCGTGCCGGAGATATCGCCCTGTGCGGACTGCAGGAATTCATCGAACACCGGGTCGAGATAGGTCACAGCCGTGTTGATCGTCAGGCCGTCTACCGGGTAGAACAGGCCTTCATATTCAACACCGAACGTGGACTGGCTGCCGGCGTTTGCCAGCACGAAGCCGGAGCCTGTAAAGATGTTGGACTGGAAGCCCTCGATCTCCTGCTGGAACACCGTCAGGTTGAGCGCCGCAATGTCGAAATCGGTCTTGATACCGGCTTCATACACGGTGGACTCTTCCGGACCTGCAAAGCGCGAACCATAGGTCTGGTTCGGCTGTTCAAGACCGGCAGCGATGATCGCAGCACGGTCAGCCAGCGTCGGGCGGGCATCGCGCGACAGGTTGACCGAGCTTGCCTTGAAGCCTGTGGCGTAGCTGATGTAGACGTTCACATCGGGCGTTACATCATAGGCAAGGCGCGCGGTGTAGCTGAAGTTGTCGTCGTTGACTTCGCCATCTTCGACCGAGTTCGGCACGTTGATGAACGGCGGCAGGAACTGCAAAGGACGCAGCGGGTTCAGCGGGTTTGCGTTCGGATTGTTGACGTTTGCAGCAGCAAATGCCTGCGCCCCGGCAAGAATTGTCGGGAAAGCAGCAGCACCTGCGGCACCAGCAGCACTGGTCCCGGTAGCAAAAGCCTGAACCTCAGCCGCAGTAGCGCGGCGGCCAAGGCCAAGCTGCGTACCAACGGTTGTTGCGACGGCACCCTGTGTCAGAACCTGTCCACGGAACGGCGCAAGCTGCGGCGCATCGAAATCGATCGAGGAGAACACGTCGGTCGACACGGCATTCTGCGTGAAGGTCTTGCTGTCGTCGGTGTAGTTACCGCCCAAGGTCAGCACGAGGCCGTCGATGATTTCGAAGTCAACCTGACCGAAGATGGAATAGGCTTCCGATTGCAGAGTGTATGCTTCGGTGAAGCCTTGGCCCTGCAGATAGAACTGGTTGACGTAATTCTGTCCGAAGGCCTGGCTGAAGACCAGATCAAGCGGCACGGCGCCGGGATTGTTCGGGTCCTGGAACAGCGAGAATGCACCGCCGCTGCCGCCTACTGTCAGCAGGTTGGCATAGTTGCGGAAGTCGGCACCATACAGCAGCTGGTTGGACTGATCGACATCTTCATTGATGTAGAACACGCCCAGAAGCAGGTCGATACGGTCACCGATGGTTCCGGCAACGCGGAATTCCTGCGTGAACGTGTTGATTTCCAGATCTTGCGAGTTCGGGAAAATCAGGTCGGCCGTGGTGAAGTCCGAATCCTGTTCTGTGAAGGATTCGGTTGTGCGCGTGGCCGTGATCGAAGTGAAGGTGAAATCACCGACATCGTAATCGACCTGCGCGGACAGCCCGTGATTGACGATCTGGTTGATCGAATCGAAATTGTTGGTGACCACGTCCGCAAACGGATTGTTGGGATCGGTAACCTGCGCGCCGAGCGCCAGAATGGCATTGGTCGACGGGCCGCTTTGCGCGTTGATTACGCCGCAGCAGATTTCGTCGATCTTGTCATAATCCGCGATGATACGCACGCTGAGATCGGTGCCATTGTCGACCAGGGCCTGACCGCGCACGAACCAGCGATCGCGGTTGTTGGACGCATTGCCGGTACCAAGGTCTTCAAAGAAACCTTCGCGGGAGTTGATGCCGGCACCGACGCTGACAGCAACGGTGTCGGACAGCGGACCGGTTGCATATGCGCGCGCTACGATCGAATCGTAATTGCCATAGGAAAGTTCGCCGAAGCCGCCGAAATCGAACTGCGGTTCTTCGGTGACAACGGAGATAACGCCGGCAGATGCGTTCTTGCCGAACAGGGTCGACTGCGGACCGCGCAGGACTTCGATGCGCTGGACGTTGGGCAGATCGCTGATGGAGGATGCGGTGCGGCTGCGATAAACGCCGTCGATGAACACGCCGACAGATGGTTCGATACCGGCATTGTTGGCGCCGTTACCAAAACCGCGAATGAAAAAGCCGGTGTTGGCGCTGGACTGGCGCTGGCCGACGGAAAGTGACGGAACAACAGTTTGCAGGTCGCGAATGTCGCGGATCTGGTCACGCTCAAGCGTTTCGGCGCCGGTCACGGACACGGCAACCGGAATTTCCTGCAAGGTCGTTTCGCGCTTGGTCGCAGTCACCAGGATCGTGTTGCCCTGGGCAATATCGGCTTCTTCTTCCTGCTGATCGACATCGGCATCCTGTGCCAGTGCGGCACCAGGGACAGCCAAAGCAGCGGCAGCGACGCCGCACAGAAACAGGCGCGAAATACCGGCAGTACCGGCGTAAACGTTCTTCATCGAAATCTCCATCTCTCCCTCGGCACTGCGTGATGCCACCGTTCGCGGTGATCTTCACATGTGCCTTGGCGACCTATTATCAGGTGAACTTCCATTAGTCTTAGTCAAACCACGGCACAATCGGCGTAATTGCGATGTTTAAGCAATGTGATACTACCTGTAACAATATCGCAACAGGTAAGCGCCTCACGCAATGGTAATGTGGCTCTCGCTTACGGCATCTTGCAAGCTGTTTAGCTATGTGCCTTGCAGCCGCGGTCGTTACAAGCTAGGGGCGCGCGTATTCGCAGGTGCAGCATAGCCGCTCTGCATTGTTTCGGCCCGGTTTCGGCTGTGCCCATTAAACCCAGGAATATAACAGCATGTCCGCGCCCCTTCGTAACGTGGCGATCATCGCCCACGTTGACCATGGCAAGACCACTCTTGTCGACCAGCTCTTCCGCCAATCCGGCACTTTCCGCGAAAACGAGCGTGTGGAAGAGCGCGCGATGGACTCCAACGAACTGGAGCAGGAACGCGGCATCACTATTCTTGCAAAGCCGACCAGTGTCGAATGGCTGCCCCCGGGCGCCAAGCAGAGCTACCATATCAATATCGTCGATACGCCCGGTCACGCCGACTTCGGCGCCGAGGTGGAACGCATCCTGAGCATGGTCGACGGTGTCGTCCTGCTGGTTGATGCCGCCGAAGGCCCGATGCCGCAGACCAAGTTTGTGACCGGCAAGGCGCTTGGCCTTGGCCTTAAGCCGATCGTTGTCGTCAACAAGGTTGACAGGCATGATGCGCGAACAGCAGAAGTGCTGGACGAAGTGTTCGACCTCTTCGTCAATCTTGACGCCAATGACGAACAGCTCGACTTCCCCGTGCTCTATGCGTCGGGCCGCTCAGGCTATGCCAGCGCTGATGAGAACGCGCGCGAAGGCACGCTCATCCCGCTGTTCGAAATGATTGTCAGCCATGTGCCTGCACCCGATCTCGATCCCGAAGGCGAATTTGCGATGCTCGCAACTCTGCTGGACCGCGACGCCTTCCTCGGCCGTATCCTGACGGGCCGCATCGAAAGCGGCCGCCTGGAAACGGGCATGCCGATCAAGGCGCTCGACGTGCACGGCAACCAGGTCGAAGTCGGCCGGGCCACCAAGGTGTTTGCTTACAACGGTCTGGAGCGCGAACCTGTGCTGCACGCCAAGGCGGGTGACATTGTCGCCATTGCCGGCCTGACCGAAGCGACCGTTTCCAACACGCTGTGCGCGCCGCATGTCAGCGTTCCGATCCACGCATCGCCCATTGATCCGCCCACCCTTTCGATGACCTTTGCCGTCAACGATAGCCCCTATGCGGGCCGCGAAGGCGACAAGGTGCAAAGCCGCGTTATCCGTGAACGTCTGGAGCGTGAAGCCGAAGGCAACGTCGCCATCCGCATCACCGAAGCTGAGGGCAAGGACGCATTCGAAGTGGCAGGCCGGGGCGAATTGCAGCTTGGCGTGGTGATCGAAACGCTGCGCCGTGAAGGCTTTGAACTCTCCATCAGCCGCCCGCGCGTGCTGTACAAGGAAGAAGACGGCCAGCGGATGGAGCCGTACGAAACCGTCGTTGTCGACGTGGACGAGGAATATTCCGGCACGGTTGTCGAGAAGATGGCGACCCGCAAGGCGGAAATGACCGACATGCGCCCCAGCGGCGGCGGCAAGACCCGCCTCACCTTCATCGCTCCCAGCCGCGGCCTGATCGGTTATCACGGTGAATTCCTGTCCGACACGCGCGGCACAGGCATCATGAACCGCCTGTTCGACAGCTACGGCCCCTACAAGGGCAAGATTGCCGGCCGCCAGAACGGCGTGCTGATCAGCATGGAAATGGGCGAGGCACAGGCCTACGCGCTCAACATGCTGGAAGAACGCGGCACGCTGTTCATCGGCCCGGGTGAAAAGCTGTATGAAGGCATGATCATCGGTGAAAACGCAAAGCCGGACGATCTCGAAGTGAACCCGCTGAAGAGCAAGCAGCTGACCAACTTCCGCGCCAGCGGCAAGGACGAAGGCATCCGCCTCACCCCGCCGCGCAAGATGACGCTGGAGCAGGCGATTGCCTATATCGGCGACGACGAGATCGTGGAGGTCACGCCCAAAAGCATCCGCCTCCGCAAGCTCTATCTGGATTCGAACGAGCGCAAGCGCCATCGCCGGTCCGGCAAGGATTAACGCAACAAAAAAGGCCCGGTCGCTGCAACAGCAACCGGGCCTTTATTTGGGATCACGCTGGTCCGCGTCTGTTCAGGGGCAGCGCACGATCCGGAAGCGTGGCTCTTCGTCATAGCGGACACGCATCGCATCCGGCCCTTCCAGCGCCATGTAGAACACATATTCCGACGGCGGAGCATCGCCGTATTGTTCGATCAGCGTCGCCCCCGCATAATCGCCGTTGACCTGCACATTCTGCACTTCCCCGGTGCTTTCGAAGAAACCGATCTCTTCCGCTGCGATGTCATAAACCTGATGGCCCCGCGTCGAGCAATGCTCGGCCGCTTCCGCCCACCGGCCATGGAAGCGTTCCGGGATGCTGTCCTGCAAACCCCCCTCTCCGATCCGAGCTTCATCCTGCGCACCGTCCGCCTCGACTTGCGGATCGGGAATGCGCGTCGGCGCGGGTGCCGGCGTGTCAGGATCGGTGTTGACGCTGGCCGACACCTGTTCCGGTGGCGCGCTATTCTCGGGCGAGGAGGGAGAGCACGCGGCCAGTAAAAGCGTCAGTGCGGCGAGCGGTAGTGCGAATGTTCTCATGACTGGGCAACGGGAGGGTGGCGTGCAGGTTCCGGCTATCAGCCAGCCGCGACCGTTTCGTTTTCGCCAGTATCGAGCGGCAGCTTGATGTCAGCCATGATCCGGTCTGTTTCCAGCAGGATTTGCACGATGCGCATGTAATGGTTCATGTCCATCTGTGTCGTTCTCCTTGGCTCGCCGCCGTTCTACCGCGCCCAAGGGCCCATGCAACAAGGGACTTTCCTACGCCGCGTTCCCGCCACTAACTTCGTATCGCCTCTTTTCATACAGAACGTATGGGCGAAGGCAGGCTCTTTCACTCGTCCGGCCCTTTTCCCGTGATTTCGCTCTCCCGGGGCGAACCCACCCCCCGAACGCGGTGCGTGCAAACTTCGAGAAGTTCCGCTGCCCGCAACCTCTCGCCATCCGGGCATCACTCGCCTAAAGGATGGCGCAATGAATGTGACAGACCTTCGCGTTGCGCTGTTCAGCGGCAACTACAATTACGTTCGCGACGGGGCGAACCAGGCTTTGAACCGCCTGACCGAATATCTGCTGCGCCAGGGCGCGCAGGTGCGGGTTTATTCGCCCAAGGTGGACAATCCCGCCTTTCCGCCAGCCGGTGATCTGGTCGGTGTGCCCAATGTGCCGATCCCCGGGCGCGGCGAATACCGCGTGCCGCTGGGCTTCAATGCAGATGTGAAGGCCGATCTGGCGAAGTTTGCGCCCAACATCGTCCACGTCTCCTCTCCCGACCCCACCGGCCATGCGGCAGTGCGCTGGGCGCGGGAACGGGGAATGCCGATCCTCTCCAGCGTGCACACACGGTTCGAAACCTATCCCCGGTACTACAAGATGGCCTTTCTGGAGCCGCTGGCAGTCGCCATCCTGCGCCGGTTCTACAACCGGGCAGATGCTCTGGTCGCTCCTTCGCAAAGCATGGCGGAAGTCCTGCGCGAACAGGGCATGGGCGATGATATCACCATCTGGGCGCGCGGTGTGGACCGGGACATTTTCCATTCTGGCCAGCGCGATCTGGAATGGCGCCGCAGCCACGGCATCGGCGATGATGAGGTGGCGGTGGGCTTCCTCGGGCGGCTGGTGCTCGAGAAGGGCCTCGATGTGTTTGCAGAAACGGTAGAGGAACTGCGCGGACGCGGCGTGGCACACAGGGTGCTGGTGGTGGGTGAAGGCCCGGCCAAACCGTTTTTCGCGCAAGCTTGCCCCAATGCAGTGTTCGTCGGATTTCAGGGCGGGCAGGATCTTGGCCGCGCGGTGGCGAGCATGGATATGCTGCTGAACCCCTCGGTCACGGAAACCTTCGGCAATGTGACGCTGGAAGCGATGGCGTGCGGCATTCCGGTCGTCGCCGCCCGCGCAACCGGCTCCACCAGTCTGGTGCAGGACAATGCCACGGGGCGGCTCGTACCTCCCGGAGATGCAGCGGGTTTTGCCGACGCGGTAGAGGCCTATGTACGCGACGCCGGCCTGCGGGAAGCGCACGGCCGCGCAGGCGAAGCGCGCAGCCGCGATTACGCTTGGGATGCGATCAATTCCGCCGTCGCCGATGCTTACCTGCGGCTCGTGTCCGAGCGCGGCGGAGCAAAGGCAATGGCGTCAGCGTAGGACGCCAGCCGCGATCATCCGCTTGCTGTAATAAATGACCGCAAGCAGCACGATGACGACAATGCTGCTGAAAATCCACATGGCCGGAGTGTTGAGAGCCTCCGGCATGTCGGCAGTCAGAGTGTAAATGCTCGTGACGACAAGCCCGGCGATGGACACCCAGAATGCAGGCAGTGCGTAACGGCTTCGCAGCAGCAGCAGAAGCGACCCGGCAACCGCGCCCCAAACGCCAAATGCCCAGGCTGCGTCGGCCCATATTGGCCAGTCCGTAAAATAGTCGAGCATCACATCGATCGGAACATCGGCCTGGTCAGCTGCGGTTTGCAGATATTCCATGTTGCGCATCTGGGTCATCGTGTAATCAAAAGCGCCGCCCGCATGCCACAGCAGCGTGACGAGGCCCACGGCCCAAACGTGCCACGGCGTGGCCCTGGTGTCTGTGTTCATAATACCCTCCCCCGGAATACGGTCCCGAGGGAGGGTTATCATGAGTTACATCGCTTGCAAAATCAGAGGCGTCAAAGCCGTTCGATCCGGCGGGCGAGTTCGTCGATCAGGTCCACGACCTTGTCCTTGTCGACCGAGCTCATGCCGTCCTTCGACGCGCGGTTTGTGATGACAGTCGCCAGATTGCCGAGCGAACGGAAAAGATCAGCCGAGGCAGTTGGACGGGCACGCTCCGCCTTGCGGCCAAGGCGCTGCCACAGATCTTCAAGCTCGTCTGCGCGGTCTTCAAGCTCTGCGAGGCCCGTTTCGGTTGCCTGATACAGCTTGCGCGAATCCTCGCTCTCCTGTGCCGCAACGACGCCCTCGTCATTGAGCATTTGTAGCGTTGGATAGATGATGCCGGGACTTGGCGAGTAGGCACCCTCCGTCATTTCCTCCAGCGCCTTGATCAGTTCGTACCCGTGGCGCGGTTCCTCTGCCAGCATGGCCAGCAGGACCAGCCGCAGTTCACCGGGGCCGAACATCCTCTCACGCTTTTGCAAAGGGCCACCATGAGGGCGCCGCTGTTTGCCGCGACCACCACGCCTGCCGCCCTGCCCGAACAGGCCGCCGGGACCAAACAGGCCTTGCGCACCAAACGGGCCGCCTGCGCCAAACGGGCCGCTCGCGCCGAAGGGACCTTCCGGCCCGAACACGCCTTCCGCACCGAACAGGTTCTGACCGCTGAATTCGCGGCGATAGGTGCGGCTTCTGCGCCGCGGTCCATTGTCGATTTCCACTTCGACTTCGACGTCAAAGTCCTCGCCTTCAGGATGATCTTCGATGTCCCCTTCAATTGGCTCCATGTCCTCCGGCTCGATCACTTCTTCTTGTGCCTTGCTCGTGCGGCGGCGTGTTGCAGCCTTGCGCGCTTTCGCAGCTTTGCGCGGTTTCGCGCTCTTTTCAGTCTTCTTGACCATGATACACTCCAGACTTGTCCCGCCTTTAAGATATATCTTAGACCTATCGTAACAAGTCCCCGTGCAAAATTTTTCGGGCGCGCTAAAAGGCTCGGACATGGCCGACTTATTCAACGATGATCCACCCCAGCCTGCGCGCGACGAACCTTCAGCAGACGCCCCGCTGGCTGACCGTCTGCGTCCCGCGTCGCTGGATGAAATTATCGGGCAGGAGCATCTGACCGGGCCGGAAGGCGCGATCGGACGGATGGTGGCGGCAGGCCGCCTGTCGAGCACGATCCTGTGGGGGCCGCCGGGCACAGGTAAAACCAGCATCGCGCGCCTGCTCGCAGACGCAGTGGGAATGCGATACCAAGCCGTCAGCGCTGTTTTCAGCGGAGTTGCAGACCTGAAAAAGGCGTTTGCTGCTGCTGAAACAGCCAAGAAAGCCGGTCAACGCACGCTATTGTTCGTGGACGAAATCCACCGCTTCAACCGCGCGCAGCAGGACGGCTTCCTGCCTTTCGTGGAACGCGGCGTGGTGACGCTGGTCGGCGCAACTACTGAAAACCCCAGCTTTGAACTTAATGCCGCTCTGCTTAGCCGCGCGCAGGTGTTGATCCTCCACCGGCTGGATGCAGCAGCGCTTAGCAAATTGCTGGGACGTGCGGAGGAGCTGGAAGGCGCTCTGCCATTGACGCCAGAGGCGCGCGATGCCCTGATCGCCAGTGCCGATGGCGACGGGCGCTTCCTGCTCAATCAGGCCGAAACGCTGTACAATGCGAAAATCGAAAGCCCGATAGATCCGGCGGCTTTGGGCCAGTTCCTGCAGCGCCGCGTAGCTGTGTATGACAAGGACCGGGAGGGGCATTACAATCTGATTTCCGCCCTGCACAAGGCGGTGCGCGGCTCCGATCCGCAGGCGTCCCTGTATTATCTGGCGCGCATGCTGGTGGCGGGAGAAGAACCGCTGTTTCTTGCCCGAAGACTGGTACGCATGGCGGTGGAGGATATCGGCATGGCCGACCCTGGTGCGCTGACGCAGTGCATGGCCGCGAAGGACGCATATCAGTTCCTCGGCAGTCCCGAAGGGGAGCTCGCGCTGGTACAGGCCTGCATCTACCTTGCCACCGCGCCCAAATCGAACGCCGTTTACAAAGCGCAGAAGGCCGCATTCCGAAGCGCTAGGGAAACCGGCAGCCTGATGCCGCCGATGAACATCGTGAATGCTCCGACAAAGCTGATGAAAGACGCCGGATACGGCGCAGGCTACACCTATGATCACGACGCGGACGAAGGGTTTTCAGGCGACAATTACTGGCCTGCGGAAATGGAGCCTCAAGACTTCTACCAGCCCGTTCAACGCGGGTTCGAGAGGAAAATTCAGGAGCGCCTGGATTATTGGGCGAAACTCCGCGGTGAAAAATCGTGAGGATTTCCTGTGCGCTCGTTTGCATAACGGCTTTGGCTGCCTGCCAGACGCAGCGGCCAGCGGCGATGCTAGCGTTACCCTCAGCAAGCCCGCCTGACCTTTCTGCCTGCCAATCCCTATCTGTCGAAGCACTCGATCCAGATGAATTCGGACCGCCGGAGGCTACACCGGTGCCAGAAGCATTCGGCCATGTCGTGGCGACCGACCTTACCCACATCGGAGTGGAAACATTGTCCGGCGGCACAGTTTGCGCCGACAACACGTGGACGGGCGAAATTGCTGCAATGGAATGGTTCGCTGGCCGACAGATGATTGGCTGGCAATGGTGGGGCTACGAAGCCTTTGGCTATAAGATCGCCGATCGCAGGGGCGCAGGCTTGATAATGGATGTCGGCGCGCGCCCTCATTTTTCGCCGAGCGGCAACCGCATGGCCGCGTTGCAGGTATCGGACGCTGGCTGGGGAGGGTTGGAAGGCTTTGCCGTCTGGGAAATCACCTCCGGTGGAATTGATCCGCTCAACATGCAGGTTGCTGTCGGAGATGACCCGCACCCGCAGATATTCCTCGACAATTTTGGGGTCTGGGCCTTTGTCGGCTGGCGCGGAGAGGACTGCATGCAGATATCGCTCGATCCCTATCAAACGTCGCCCGCCGATCCGCGCGGAACCAAGCGAAAAATTTATTACTCAAGCCAGGATAATGAATGGCAGATCACTGAAGGGCGCTGCTCCTGACAGGTTTTCGTGAATTCGAATGGTTTGTGGCAGTCGACTGGTCTGGCGCACAGGGCACGCGGCATAAGGCCATCACCGTCGCCGTGGCCCATGCGGGCGGAGGGGCGCCAGTGCTGGTGGAGCGGGAACGCGGCTGGGCGCGCAGCGAAGTTCTGGCCCTGCTGCGCGATGATCTCCCCGCCAATTCACTTGTCGGGCTCGATCTCGGCATCGCCCTGCCCTTTTTGGATGCAGGCGGATATTTTCCCGGCTGGGACCGCAGCCCGGCAGATGCCAAAGCGCTGTGGGCCATGATCGATGCGATTTGCGAAGGCGACGAGCATCTGTCTGCCTCCAGCTTTGTCGATCACCCTGTCGCTTCGCGCTATTTCCGGCGGCATGGCGGGAGGGAAGGTGAGCTGTTTGCCCCCAACGGGCAATCAGGTGGCCGCGGACGTTTTCGCGTGACGGAACAAGCGCAGGAAGGTGTTGGCTGCAAGCCCTACTCCAATTTCAACCTCGTCGGCGCAGCGCAAGTCGGCAAATCCAGCCTGACAGGAATGCGCGTTCTGCATGCTCTGGATGGCGCGGTGCCGGTATGGCCGGTTGATCCGCTGCCGCGCGAGGGTTCTGTAGTGGTCGAAATCTATACCGCGCTTGCCGCAATGGCCGCCGGCCGCAGCGCGTCGCGCAGCAAGATTCGCTCACGAGAGGAACTCGACACAGCGCTGATCAATCTGGGCAGCGCGCCATTGGGCGGCAGCGGCGCGATGGACGACCATTCCTCTGACGCGCTTATCACGGCAGCCTGGCTGCGGAAGGTGGCCGGAAATGTTGCACTTTGGGCACCAAAAGCGATGACTCGCGAAATTGCACGAACAGAGGGCTGGACCTTCGGCGTGGGTTGAGGCAAAGGCGCTTTCGCAAAACGGGCCGGCTTAGCTCAGTTGGTAGAGCAGTTGATTTGTAATCATCAGGCCGCGGGTTCGACTCCTGCAGCCGGCACCATTTTTCTCGCAAGGGCGCTGGGCGCGCTTTCAGCCGAAAATTAGAAAATTCCCGTGCTGCCCCGGTTCAGCGCCCGACGGCGACATATCTGAAGCCGTGCTCCTCGACATCGCGGCGCGAATAGAGGTTGCGCAGGTCCACGAGCAGCGGCGTTTTCAGCAGGCCTTTCATGCGCTTCAGATCAAGCGCGCGGAAAGTGTCCCACTCGGTCACGATCACCGCCGCATCGGCACCGTCGAGTGCTTCGTATGGCCCATCGCAATAGGTCACATTGTTCAGCACTTTGGCCGCCTGTTCCATGCCTTCCGGATCATAGGCTTTCACCTTGATCCCGGCATCCTGCAGGGCCTGCACCACGCTGATTGCGGGGCTATCGCGCATGTCATCTGTGTTCGCCTTGAACGTCAGGCCCAACACTGCGACTGTCTTGCCGTGCTGGTCTCCGCCGCCCATCGCGTTCACCACCTTGCGCCCCATCGATCGTTTGCGCTGATCATTGCTGGCGACCACGCTTTCCACGATGCGCAAGGGCGCTTCGTAATCCTGCCCGGTCTTCAGCAGCGCCAGCGTATCTTTCGGGAAGCACGATCCGCCATATCCCGGTCCCGGCATGAGAAAGCGATTACCAATTCGGCTATCAAGGCCAATGCCCTTGGCGACATCGCCCACATCCGTGCCGACTTTCTCACACAGATCAGCAATTTCGTTGATGAAGCTGATCTTGGTCGCGAGGAAAGCGTTTGCGGCATATTTGGTCAGCTCTGCGCCCCTGCGGCTCATGGTGATAAGCGGACTTTCATTGCGCGTGAGCGGGCGATAGATTTCTTCCAGCACGCGCTCTGCATGTTCATCATTCACGCCGATCACCACGCGGTCTGGCCGCTTGAAATCATCAATCGCTGCGCCTTCACGCAGAAATTCCGGGTTGGAGGCGACGGAAAATTCCAGATCCGGCGCTTCTTCGCGAATGATGCGCTCCACCTCGTCGCCCGTACCCACGGGAACGGTCGACTTATCGACCACCACAACGCCTGCAGGAAGCAGCGGAGCCATTTCGCGCGCGGCCGCATAGACGTATGAGAGATCGGCATGGCCATCGCCGCGGCGCGACGGTGTACCGACTGCGATGAAAACGGCATTTGCCTTCGGAAGAGCCTCTGCAAGGTCGAGCGTGAAGGACAGCCGGCCAGCTTCGACGTTCTTGGCCACAAGTTCGTCCAGTCCCGGCTCGAAAATCGGAATCTCGCCATTGAGCAAGGCGTCGATCTTGGACTGGTCCTTGTCAACGCAAGTTACATCATGCCCGAAATCTGCAAAGCAGGCCCCTGAAACAAGCCCGACATAGCCAGTACCGATCATCACGATATGCATCAGGTCATCCTTTGAATCATTGGAAGTACGGCAAGCGTGCTTGCCCGGTAGAATATTCTGTCGCTCCTAGTCGATACGGCTTCAGGCAAGCAAGCCTCTGCGCTTAACTAGCGGCTTGGTCGGTTGCGGTCTCAGCCGCGCCCGCGATAGGGCGCAACGCCTTGATCGGGCAGCCACAGGCCGGCTGGTGGCGCGTCGCTTTGCCAGAAGACGTCAATCGGAATGCCTCCGCGCGGATACCAGTACCCGCCGATCCGCAACCATTTGGGCTGCATCTCCGCGAACAGGCGCTGGCCGATGCCCACCGTTACATCTTCATGAAAGCCGTTGTGATTGCGAAACGCGCCAAGGAACAGCTTGAGGCTTTTGGACTCCACAATCGTTTCGCCCGGCGCATAATCGATCACCAGATGTGCAAAATCAGGCGCACCTGTCACCGGACACAGGCTGGTGAATTCCGGCGCGGCAAAGCGCACCAGATACAGCGCTCCGGGGCGCGGATTGGGCACATAATCCAGCACCGCTTCTTCGGGAGAGGCGGGCAATGGTGTCTGCTGGCCAAGGAATTGCGGCTGGCCCTGTTGCGCTTTATTGTTTTCGGTATCGGTCATGGTTTGCACAAATGGCGTGAAGAGCGTCCCTGCACAAGTGGGGCGTGCACAACCGCTATGCAGGCGCGGCTTGGCGGACTATTCAAGTGGCCATGGACGAATGGGACGAAGAGCTTGCGGACATCGCCGAGGAACCGGAAAGCGCCCCCGATGCGGCATTGACGCTCGACTTGTTGCCCACGCGGCTTTCGATCGGGCCTTCGCGTGTTTTGCTGAACTGGCGGCTGAACCTGACGAACAGCGGTGCAACCCACATTGTCGCGCTGCGCGTGTGGAGCGATCTGGTCAGCGCCCACAGCAGCGTGCCCAGTGCAGAGCAATTGGGAGGGCCGGATATAAAAGACGCCCGCCTGCAACAGATCGCCTGGCTGAAACCGGGTGAACAGCACAGCGTGATCGGCGAATGGCAAATGCCGCGTGATGCGGTAAGACCGGTCGACAATTCAACTGACCAGCTGATTTTGCCGCTGGCACGGCTGCGCCTTGTCGGCGCGGGAATAGCCCCGTTCAGGCAGGCATTTGTGATCGGACAGCCGCCTGCACCGGGCGAAGAACGACTGAGGGCCTTGCATCTGGACGGCAATATGCAGATCCATTCGCGGCTTTCGGCAAGGGCTGTGATGTGATCACGGACAAGGCCTGATTTACGTGCGCCTGCGCAGCGGCTACTCCTGCGCAGATGCAAACTCTCGTCACGACACAATGGCTCGAAGGTCATCTCGGACACGGCAACACCATCCCGTTGGATGCATCGGCGCATTTGCCCGCGGCGCAGCGCGATCCGGCGCGTGAATTTGTGCAAGCCCATATTCCCGGCGCACGGTTCCTGAAACTGAAAGCGATGACAAACCCGGACGATCCGGTGCCCTCCGCCCCGCCAACGCGCGCTCAGTTCGACGCCCATATGACCGCGCTCGGTCTGCCTGGAGATGCGCGTATCGTCCTTTACGACAATAGCGCCATGCGCACCTCTGCGCGGGCGTGGTTCCTGCTGCGATTGTATGGCGTTGAGGCGCTGGTGCTTGATGGCGGGCTGGAAAAATGGCGTGCGGAAGGCAGGCAGATCGAAACGGGCGACAAGCCTGTTCTGCCTCGCACGTTCAAATCGGAAGGCGGGCCGCAAGAGACCGCGCTTCGTTACAAAAGCGGCATGCTTGCCAACATTGACAGCGCCGCTGAACAGGTCGTCGATGCGCGCGATGCGGCGCGTTTTTGCGGGGAGGCGCCGGATATCCGTGCCGGAACCGCCTCAGGTCACATCCCCGGATCGCGCAATCTGCCTTTTGGAGAAGTGCTGAATGCGGACGGCACATTCAAGGATGCCGATGGCATTCGCGCTGCTTTCACCGCGGCTGGGGTCGATCTGGAAAAGCCTATCGTGACCACCTGTGGCAGCGGCATAACGGCATCGGTATTGCTGTTCGCGCTTCATTTGATTGGCAAGGACGGCGCTTTGTACGATGGCAGCTGGAGCGAATGGGGCGCCGATCCCGCACTGCCTGTCGCCACCGGAGAGCCGGCATGACCGAAAAGCATGACGATAAGGGCCACCGGCCTGCAACACGACTGGTGGAAGCCGGCAGGCGCAAGCAATGGACCAGCGCGCCCGGCCAGAAGGGCGGCGTCGTCAACCCGCCGGTCTGGCGCGGCAGCACGCATTTGTACGAGGATACCGCCGATCTCGCCAAGGGCCGCCCCAATGCCGACGGTCATTTCTATTACGGCAGGCGCGGCGGACCAACGCAGTGGGCGCTGGCTGATGCCCTGACCAGCCTGGAACCGGGTGCAGACGGTACTGAACTGTTCCCAAGCGGCGTGGCGGCGATTGCCTGCACCTTGATGGCGCTGCTGAAACCCGGCGACGAATTGCTGTTCACCGACAATTCTTACGAACCGACGCGCAGCATCGCGCTGGGTATGCTGGAACGGTTCGGAATCACGGCGCGGGCGTTTGATCCGCTCGATCCCGATGGTCTTGCCGCAATGATCGGCGCAAAAACCAAGGCGATCATGCTGGAAAATCCCGGCAGCCTGACAATGGAAGTGTGCGATATACCGGCGCTGACAGATATTGCGCGGCATCGCGGCGTCATTTCGATTATCGACAACACTTGGGCATCTTCGCTCGGTTTTCCGGCGCTGGAGCGTGGCTGCGATGTTAGCACTATGAGCCTGACCAAGCATGTTGGCGGGCATTCAGATCTGATGATGGGCTGCGCCTCCGCCGCCAAACCCCTGATGACGCAAATCCGGTTGCATTCGCAGTACATGGGGCAGGTGGTCTCTCCCGATGATGCCGCGCTGGCCCTGCGCGGCCTGCGCACCATGGGCGTCCGGCTAGAGCGCACGACCGAAAGTGCAATCGCCATTGCAAGCTTTCTTGATCTTCGGCCCGAAGTGTCTGCAGTGCTTTGCCCCATGCTGCCCGGCGCGCCCGGATTTGGCATTTGGGAACGCGATTTCGACGGGGGCTGCGGCCTGTTTTCATTCATTCTTCGCGATGCGACAAAGCAGTCCCGCGCGCGCTTTATCGACGCCCTTGAGTTGTTCGGCATCGGATACAGCTGGGGCGGGTATGAAAGCCTTGCAATACCTGTCGATCCGGGCCGCGTGCGCGACTTCAATGAGTGGCCGGTTTCTGAAGATACAGGAAGCGGGCTTGGCGTTAGGCTAGCCATCGGGTTAGAGGATGCAGACGATTTAATCGATGACCTGACGCGCGGATTTGCCGCGATGGAGAACACATGAGCGCGACTGCCGTAACCCCGCCCGAACCAGCGACCGAAGCGACTGGGGCGGCCGACACCGCCGGCGGAACAGAAACCGCCGCAGCGCAGACGCCTCCCGCCGAGGCCGCGGCGGAGGAACAGGTTGTCAATCCAGCTGCAGAAGCAGCCGAAGGTGCCGATGCGATCAAGGAAGCTGTCGAGGGATCATCGCCCACGGTCGGCAATTTGATCGACCAGTTGGATGCATGGGGCTTCACCATTGCTGATACGCGCTTTTCGCTCTGGACGATGCTCGTCGTTATCATGGTGGTTGTCGGCGTTTATCTGTTCGCCAAGATTTCCACGAGCCTCGCAAAATCGGGGCTGAAGCGCGCGACAAAGCTGGATGTTTCGCAGCGACTGCTGGCCGAAAAGCTGATCACGGTGGCCTTGTGGGCAGTCGCGTTGCTGATCGGTATCGACATCCTCGGGATCGACCTCACTGCGCTGGCGGTATTCTCCGGCGCGTTCGGACTTGCCATCGGTTTCGGCCTTCAGAAGACCTTTGGTAATCTCATCGCGGGGATCATCCTGTTGATGGACAAATCGATCAAGCCGGGCGACGTTATCAACATTGCCGACCAGGCGGGTAACGAGGTTTTCGGGCAGATCCGCAAGATCGGCATTCGCGCGGTTTCCATCACCACCCGCGACGAACGCGAATATCTGATCCCGAACGAAAACCTGATGATCAACCAGGTCGAAAACTGGTCCTATTCCAGCCGCAAGGTGCGCATGCAGGTGCCCGTCGGGATCAGTTATGGCTGCGACATGAAACTTGGGCAGGAGCTCATGCTGGAAGCCGCCAAAAGCTGCAAACGTGTGCTGAAAAGCCCTGCACCGACCGTATGGATGAGCGAATATGGCGACAGCAGCGTCAATTTCGTGATCCATTGCTGGATCGTCGATCCGGAAATGGGCGTGGGCAACGTCCGGTCGGAAGTCCTGACCAATCTCTGGTACCTGTTTCAGGATAACAACATTGAAATCCCCTTCCCTCAGCGCGATCTCAATTTACGGGACGGGGAGCAATTCCAGCAGTTGGTTGCCGCAATTTCGCAGCGGGTGGAGCAGCGGTCCGACAAGGGCAACTAAGGGGCAGCTAAGGGGCAGCTAAAGCTTACCTAAACCCGCCCCAATCCATTCTCGCTGGTGGCACCGGCGCCGCGCGTCCATTTAGCTGCCATGAAAACTGGCACCATCTATCTTGTTGGCGCGGGTCCGGGCGATCCTGACCTGTTGACGCTGCGCGCGGCGCGGCTGATCGCAAATGCAGGCCTTATCGTCCACGATGGGCTGGTTGAGCCCTCCATTCTGGCGATGGCCCGGTCTGATGCGCGGCTGATATCGGTCGCGAAGCAACGCTCCAAACACACGTTGCCGCAAGAAGACATCAATATGCTGCTGGTGCGTGAAGCCCAGGCCGGACGCGATGTTGTGCGGCTCAAGGGCGGGGACCCGTTCGTTTTCGGGCGCGGCGGTGAAGAGATGGAAGCAGCCAAGGCTTTCGGCGTGCGCGTAGAAGTCGTCCCTGGCATTTCTGCTGCCAACGGCGCGGCAGCCGCTTCTGGCATCGCCCTCACCCACCGGGACAGCGCCAGCATTGTCAGCTTTGTGGCTGGCCAGTGCAAGGGCCTCTCCGATCAGAACTGGGCCGGCCTGGCAGGTATAGGGCGCACGCTCGTCATTTACATGGGTGTGAAGACCGCCCCGCAAATCGCGGAGAAACTCATGGCCGATGGGCTTGCGCCTGACATGCCGCTGGCCGTCATTGAAAACGCCTGCCGCCCGGAAATGCGTGTGCTGCGTGGACCGCTGGCGGCGCTGCCCGATCTGGTCGAGGCGGAGGCCGTGCAAAGTCCCGCGCTCATCATCATTGGCGAAGTGACTGCGCGCGGAAACGCCGTGCTGGCAGAAATTGCAGCGGAGGTTGCAGCGTGAAAATCCTGACGGGAAATGATCTGAAAACCGGCGCGGTCGTGTGGTGGGATGGCCAAGGCTGGTCGCACCACATCGCAGACGCGGCCGATGCAGGCGAAGACGCTGCCGAAATCCTCGCCCGCGAAGAATCCGCGCGCCGCGTCAACGCTGCCTACGCCATCGCTGCCGAGGCGACCGAGGACGGCCCGCGCCCCGCGCACATCAAGGATCGCGTCCGCGCGCTCGGCCCGACTGTGCGCCCCGACCTTGGATACAAAGCAGCCGAGAAAAACGGCTGGGACTGGGTAATCTGATGTACGAATACGACCAATATGACCAAGCCATGGTGGATGCCCGCGTGGAGGAATTCCGCGACCAGTGCCGCCGCCGCCTTGAGGGCAAATTGACCGAAGACCAATTCAAGCCGCTGCGGCTGATGAACGGGCTTTATCTGCAACTCCACGCCTACATGCTGCGCGTCGCCATCCCCTATGGCACGCTGAGCGGCGCACAGATGCACGCGCTGGCAGACATCGCCGACAAATATGACAAGGGCTACGCCCACTTCACTACGCGCCAGAACATCCAGTACAACTGGATCAAGCTGGAGGATGCAGGCGACATCCTGGCAGACCTCGCCAAGGTTGAAATGCACGCCATCCAGACCAGTGGCAATTGCATCCGCAACATCAGTTCGGACCATTTCGCTGGCGCTGCTGCGGACGAGCGCGTTGACCCCCGCCCCTATGCCGAACTGCTGCGTCAGTGGTCCAGCTTCCATCCGGAATTCAGCTATCTGCCGCGCAAGTTCAAGATTGCGGTGATCGCATCGGACAAGGACCGCGCTGCGATGCGCCTCCACGATATCGGCATCAATATCGTACGTAATGATGCGGGCGAATTGGGCGCCGCGTTCTACGTTGGCGGCGGCATGGGACGCACTCCGATGATAGCACCGCTGATCCGCGAGTTCGTGCCGCTCGATCAGTTGGTGACCTTTTCGGAAGCGTGCCTGCGGGTGTACAACCGCCACGGCCGACGCGACAACAAGTACAAGGCGCGCATCAAGATCCTCGTCCACGAAATGGGCGCTGAGGAATATACCCGGCAGGTCGAAGCGGAATTCGCGCATCTGCTGGAACAGGGCGTGGAGCCGCCGTTGGCAGAACTGGAGCGGATCAAGCCATATTTTGGTGCGCCGGCATTTGTCAGCGGATTGACGGAGCGGGCAGACCGTTCCGACCCCGACTTCGCGCTGTGGATCGACCGCAATTGCGTGGCCCACAAGGCCCCCGGCTATGTCTCCGCCGTCATCAGCTTAAAGCCGGTTGGCGGTATTCCCGGTGATGCCAGCGCAGAGCAGATGCATCTGATGGCCGACCTCGCCCGCGAATATTCGTTCGACGAATGCCGCGTGATGCACACGCAGAACATCGTTCTGCCGCATGTTGAAATCGGGCGGCTGCACGAGCTCTGGACGAAGCTGGAGGCAGCTGGCCTTGGCTCGCCCAATCTAGACCAGATCGGCGATATCATCGCCTGCCCCGGCCTCGATTACTGCAGCCTAGCCAATGCCCGCTCCATCCCCGTCGCGCAGAAGATTTCAGAACGTTTCGCCGCCAGCGGCAAGGGAGAGGCTCTGGGCGAATTGAAGCTGAAAATCTCCGGCTGCATCAATGCCTGCGGGCACCACCACGCGGGCCATGTCGGCATTCTCGGTGTCGATAAGAAGGGTGTCGAGAATTACCAGCTTCTGCTCGGCGGAAGCGAGGCGGAAGATGTCAGCCTCGCCAAAATCACCGGACGTGGATTTGACGAGGCGGGCATCATCGCAGCAGTAGAGACTGTCGCCGATGTCTATCTGGATCAGCGCCAGGACGGTGAACGATTCCTCGATACGTACCGCCGCATTGGCATGGATAGCTTCAAGGAGGCGCTTTATGGCTGATTCCGACCTGGGCACTGGCCGCGATGAGGTGCAGCTTCGATTCCGCGACGATGAAGCGCCAGACGGCGCGCAGGTGACCGTCGATGCGTTTCTGGAGCAGGCCGACGCCAGAGCCGTGCGCATTGAACCAGGTGATGACGCCCGCGATTTGCTGCCGCATCTGGCGCGCATCCAGCTGGTGGAAGTGAACTTCCCGGTCTTCGGTGATGGGCGCGGCTACTCCGCTGCGCGCATATTGCGAGAGCATGGCTATACCGGAGAGCTCCGCGCAGTGGGCGATGTTCTGGTGGACCAGATCGCCTATATGCGCCGCTGCGGCTTTGACGCTTTTGCGCCCGATCAGGCCTTGGATGAGAGCGACGTTGCAAACGCCCTTGCCCGCTGGCCGCATGTTTATCAGCCTGCTGCCGACGATGCGTTGCCGATTTGGAAATTGCGGCATGGGTGAAGCCGCGCGCACTCTGGACCGGATAGACACCGCGCCTGCTTTTACACAAGGCGATGCCGACGCGCTGAATGCCCGTTTCGCGGCTGTAGATACGCTGGAAATGCTGCGCGCATTGTTTGCAGAAAAGCTGCTGGGAAAAGTCGCGGTCGTCTCCAGCTTCGGAACCGAGAGCGCTGTGCTGCTTGACCTGGTCGCCCGCGCTGACCCGGACGTTCCGGTGATCTTTGTCGACACGCTCAAGATGTTTGGCGAAACGCTGGCCTATCGCGGCGCGCTGATCGACAGGCTTGGCCTGCGCAATGTTTCGGTCGTGCGGCCGGACGCGGCTGTGCTTGCATCGAAGGATGAGACAGGACTGCGCTGGTCATACGATCCTGACGGTTGCTGCGCGATCCGCAAGGTTGAACCGCTGGCGCGGGCCAAGGCAGGCCTCGACAGCTGGATTTCGGGACGGAAGGCCTTCCAGTCGGTTACCCGGCAAGACATTCCACGCTTTGAAATCGAAGAGGGCCGTCTGAAGGTCAATCCGCTCGGCAATTGGGTGAAAGCAGACCTTGAAGCCTATTTCGAGGAGCACGATCTGCCGCGACATCCGCTGGAGGCCAGGGGCTTTCTATCGGTCGGCTGCGAACCGTGCACCTCGCCCGTCGCGCCGGGCGAAGATCCCCGTGCCGGTCGCTGGCGCGGATGGGACAAGACAGAATGCGGCATCCACTCGCCCGGCACTGCTGACGCGGACAATGCTGCTCTCCCACCAGGCTACGAACCATTCCTGTAGAGCCTTCGGCTCAGCGGATAAGCAATCCGTAGGCGACAAGCGTTCCGATCACGTCTTCCAGTTCCTCTGCATCGCTGACGTTGAACTGGCTCTTGCAGAGACTTCCGGTGGAAAGCCGCTCCTGCAACTGCGCGCCCAGCTGGTCTGACAGCGGTATGCTGGACCCGGACAGGACGATCTGGATTTCCTGCCCCTCGCCAGCCGCCGTGGGCGTCGTCTCAAAGCTGTAGAGGATGTGGTCACGCACATGCAGCACATCATCCATGCCGATCCCCTCTGCCAGCGCCATCAGCGCGCCGCGCACGCGAGGCCCTTGCGCCCGCACAAAATTGCCCGAGAACACGTTGAGCGTTGCCTCAAAATCGGCCTTTGCCGCAATTTCGTCCGACAATTGCCGGAACATACCTGCATGATCGGACAGCGTCTTTTCGCGGCCGAAGAACATGTCGCGCGGCAGTGATTTTCGCATCGCAGGGATGCGCAGACTGGCCTCTGCCACGGCTTCAAGCATGAATTCAGCCCACGTCTGCACCAGAATACCAACGGTGATGTGCAGGCTTGGCTCATCCCCGTGGTTGGGCGCGCGGTGCGCCGTGCCACGCGGCACGTAAAGGCATTCGCCCGCTGACAGGACGAATTTTTCCTTCAGCTCGCCGGTTTCGTCCACGCCCTTGCGAAAACCCTCGCCGCGAAATGGCAGGCCATCGCGGTCGCCGTAGATTTCCCATTCCTTGGCGCCCGCAATCTGGATCACAAAGACATCGTGGTTGTCGTAGTGAATGCCGAAGCCGTGGGCCTCTGGCGGGGTCAGATAGACATTGGTTTGTACGCGCGCACCGAATTCCCGCTCCAGCCCAAGACAAAAGCTGTAGAGTTTGCCGTCAGCGAAATGCAACTGCGGCAGAATGATCGTTGCGCCATTGCGGAAATTGTCCAGAACAGCTCCGCGATCAACTGCGTTGTTGCTGCCCACAAACTCGTTCGCAGCAAGTCCCTGGCCCGATTTCGCCATGCCGATGGCGGAGGCGGGCAATTCACTATCCGAGATGATCTCGTCAATCCGGTCGAGGCTGAGCAGATCGAGAATTTCGGGATGTTTGACCGGACTGCGATAAACAGATCGCTCGTAATAGCGCGCGAAAAACTCATCAGTGGTGAGCGGCGCGATCAGCTGTTCGAGCGCGCCATTTACCGTGGATTTGGTCGTCATCGATTTGGCCTAGCTTGGGACGGAAAAGCGAAGAGACGGATGCCGATCTTTCGGCCCCGCTCCTCCATAATCAAGTCAACTTAAAGCTATCCGGCGCAAGAGCCCCGTCCGCGGCCATATCTCGCAGAATCTGTCGGATCGGAGTCCGTTCGCCCGGTCTGACCGTTGCCAATTGGATCTGCGGAGGAACCGGAATCGCTGTCCGTTCCGCCAGTAGCGGTGCCTCTACCGCGTCCTGCACAATCGCGATTCGATCCCGTATCGGAATCGGTCACCTCAGCTCTGCCGCGCCCATTTCCTGCAGCATCCGCATAGGATCCTGTATCGCTATCGGTGACGCCGGACTGGGTGCCGCGGCCGTTGCCTGCCGGATCGGCGTATTTGCCACTGTCACTGTCCGTCACACCTGAGCTTGCACGCCCGCCTCCTACCGGATCTGCGTTGGTGCCTGCGTCACTGTCCGTGTAGCTGCGCTGCGCGGAGACCGGCGCGCTGACGACAGATGCCGCTGCTGCACCGGTGATCAACCCTACGAATGACCGCCGCGAAACCGGACGTGTTCTCTTTGCCATGAAATCCCCCTGTTCCCTTTCGGCAGTTTACGCCGAAATTCCCTGGCAGAAGCGTAACAAACGCAAAGGCAATAGCAAGAGAGCACTCTTAACGTTTCCCACCGGTTCAAAGCCAGCCGGCATCGCGGTACCACTTGGCAGTCGCGTTAAACCCTTGATCCGCCGCAACTAAAGCCTCCCAAACTTCGACCGGCACTTTTCTTTCGGAATCGGCCACCCAGTCGGGATGAGACATATATCGCGCCCGGTCCGGCGTCAGCTTGGCCTTATCGCCGCGGAAGGCACGGTCGATACGGGCAGCTCCGGCGAGCATCTTGCGCGGCAAACTGGGTGCCCAGACTGTCTTGCCCATGGCCTTGCCAATGGCCCGCGCGAGTTCCTTGTGAGTGAAGCCGCCAGCTGCGCCGTCATCGGGTTCGAATATCCTGTCCTTCACCGCAGGCGTAGATGCGAGCAGATCGAGCAGCAGGCGGGCGAGATCACCGACATGAATGATGGAAGTGCGGCCCGGTGGCGGCATCGGCAGGAATCGCCAACGCGCTGCGCGGAACAATTCGAACATTTCGGTGTCGCGTGGACCATAAACGGCCGGTGGCCGCACGATTGTCCAATCCAGTCCGCTTACCTGCACAACCTCTTCTGCAAGACGCTTGGATCGCCCGTAATCGGACAGGCTTGGCTCACGCGCAGCAAGTGAAGATACATGGATGAAGCGAGGCACGTCTGCTTGCCGTGCGGCCTCCACCACATTCTGCGTGCCCTCTACATTGCCGCTGAGAAAGCCTGCCTCATCAGGAGCGTTCACAACTCCGGCGATATGCAGCACGGCGTCGCAGCCGTGCGTCAACTGGCGAAGCGCGTCGGTGTCTGCAAGATCTCCCGTGATCCATTCAATACCCTCGCGCGGCCCTTGCTCCCGCCGCGTCAGAGCGCGCACGCGAATGCCGCGCCGTACCGCTTCATCCAGCACCGCCTGCCCGACAAAACCGGTCCCGCCGGTCAGCGCCACCTTCACCGCATAACCCTTGTCACATCATCACCAGATGATCGCGGTGGATCACCGCTGATCGCGGCGAATGGCCAAGGATCGTTTCAAGCTCTCGGCTTTGTTTGCCCATTATCGCCTCGACATCGTCGGCATCATATTCGACGAGCCCTTTCGCGATTTCCCGGCCGGCCACATCGAGAACCTGAATGATATCGCCGCGTTCGAAGTCCCCTTCAGAAGTGATGATCCCGGCCGCCAGCACGCTCTTGCCATCGCGCAGCGCAACAACGCAGCCATCATCGACGGTGATGGACCCGCTGAAACGCATCCGCCCGCCGATCCAGACGCGTTTGCCGCTTTCTTCGCGTTGCGGCAGGAACAATGTGCCTGCCTGGGATGCCATGGCCCGGGCAAGCGGCATTTCCGGCCGGCCATCCAAAATCGCCAGCGCAATCCCGGCCCGCTCGGCAATCTCGGCGGCAAGCAATTTGGCCGTCATCCCGCCCGATCCCAAGCCCGAACCCGATTTCTTATCCGCCATGGCGTGAATTTCTTCGGTAACACCGTCCACTTCGGACAACCGCTCCGCCCCGGGATGATCCGGATGGCGATCATACAGTCCGTCGACATCGGTCAGCAAAATGACGCCATCGGCATTGCATGCCTGCGCCACACGCGCGGCCAGCCGATCATTGTCACCAAAGCGGATTTCTCCGGTCGCGATCGCGTCATTTTCGTTGATCACGGGCACGACCCCGCTTTTCAGCAAGCGGCGAAGCGTGGCGGAAATGTTGAGATACCGGCGGCGACTTTCGAAATCATCCAGCGTCAGCAGCAATTGCGCCGCGACAAGGCGGCGCTCAGCCAGCAAAGCCGACCATACAGAAGCCAATTCGATCTGCCCGACGGAAGCCGAGGCCTGCGCCTCTGCCAGTGTGCGGCGGCCACCCTGTTCAAAATCCAGCTTCTTCGCGCCGATCGCGATGGAGCCGGAGCTGACGACAACCACTTCCATCCCCATCTCGCGCGCAGTCCATATCTCGTTCACGATGGACCGCAGCCATTCGACCTCTACCTGGCCGCTGTTATCGACAAGCAGCGCGCTGCCAATCTTGATGACGAGGCGGGTGCAGACTTCGGGGTCGCGGAAATCAAGAAGGGTCTGGATGGACATAGGCTCTGACCATTACAGGATCGCCGCAGGCGCGGCCACAGTCAGCGAATGAAAAATGGCAATCCGCAATCAGATGGGCGACCACGGCTTGTCATCTTCCACAACGCCGTCATCGTCGATCTCGGCAGAAGGCTGCTCTGTCATGGTGCGGTGCGGCAGATAGCCGAGCACAGCGTCCATCAGCGCTTCCATACCTTGGCCTGTGGCACCCGAAACCGGGAACACTTCATCAGCGCCCGCCGCCTTCAACTCTGCGGCGAATGCCTCTCCCAGTTCCTCATCGGCAAGATCCATCTTGTTGAGGGCGATAAGGCGCGGTTTGTCTTCCAGCGCCGCGCCATATGCCTCCAGCTCGCCCTCTACGATCCGCATCGCTTCGACCGGATCATCGCCATTGATGTCGATCAGATGGACGAGCACGCGGCACCGCTCGATATGACCCAGGAAACGGTCGCCGATACCGGCGCCCTCTGCTGCGCCCTCGATCAGGCCCGGGATATCCGCCACAACGAATTCGCGGCCTTTGTGCCGCACAACGCCGAGTTTCGGGATGAGCGTGGTAAAGGCATACGCGCCCACTTTGGCGCCGGCATTGGACACGGCATTGATGAAGGTCGATTTTCCGGCATTTGGCAGCCCCACAAGGCCCACATCGGCAAGCAGTTTGAGCCGCAGCCAAACCCACATTTCCTCACCCGGTTCGCCCGGCTGATGTTGGCGCGGTGCGCGGTTGGTGGATGATTTATAGGCAGCGTTGCCGCGTCCACCCATGCCGCCTTCAAGCAAAAGCTCTGTCTGGCCTTCGTGAGTGAAGTCGAACAGCACCTCTTCCTTGTCTTCGGACAGAACCTGCGTGCCGACAGGAACTTCGATAATCAGGTCTTTGGCGCCCGCGCCGTAACGGTCACGCCCCATGCCATGTCCGCCCCGCTTCGCCTTGAAATGCTGCGCGTAACGAAAATCGATGAGCGTGTTGAGACCGGGCGCTGCCACCATGATGACATCGCCGCCCTTGCCGCCGTTGCCGCCGTCGGGACCGCCATACTCGATGTATTTTTCGCGCCGGAAACTGACCGCTCCGGGACCGCCCGGACCGGATTTCAGGAATATCTTGGCTTGGTCGAGAAAATGAATTGGTAGTCTCCTGGGGCGTCATGGGGACAAAGGCCCCCTGGCCGTCCCCGCTTCCAGACAAAACATTTGCCTTTGCTACGGGCACGTGACCGCGCTTGCTGACCATTTGGGCAGCTGTTCGCTTGGTCCGATAGGCTCAAGATCGGCATGCGACAAGCCAATCGCAAGACCCTGACGTCTTTGCGCCTGCTATACCGGCGGCTGGGAGCCTGCCCCGACGCCCTGATCTACTGCGAGATATCATCGCCCGTTGATGGCGGCGGGGGGACCGTCACACCCTCCCCGGCCAATGGCTGCACAACCGGGGTGCTGGACGCCGAATCATCGATCGGGATCACGGGGATGGTCGCGCCGGTTTCAGTGTCCGGAACGGCCACCGGATCCGTTGGAACCAGACCGGTCGTTGCAACACCTGCCGCCGCCTGCTGCGCACGGTTGCCGTAAATGGCGACCCAGCCGGGCTGCGACGCGCCGTACATCGCGCCGTAGCGTGCATCCCATTCTGCCGATGCGAGCTGATATTGCTCATAAACGGTATAAAACTGGTCAAACGCCATTTCGTAACGCTGCAGGCCGGTGACCGCAAAGCTCATGAAATCGGTAGGCGGCGCTGCGAGATATTCGTTTGCTATCGTCAGCGCAGTTGCACAGAAATCCCGCCGTGCAGGTGGCGACGCGAAGTAGTTATAAACTTCCGTCGAATGCGTTTCCCGCGCAAGCAAGGCATCCCGGCGGGTCCCGCCTGTGGATTCGCGGAATTGCGCCTCGATCCGCGTATTCACACCGGACAGCACTCTCGCTTCCTGCCGCAGCATCGCCGCATATGCATCAAGGATGGGCTGATGGATGTCGCGGGTGCAATTCAGCGCCGCCACGTTCCAGCCGGACCGGAAATGCCACGCGGCCTCGTCCTGAGACAACATCGCATTGACCGTCTGCCGAACGCCGAAGGCATCCTTTGTAGGGATAACCATCTGGTATGCGGCCTGCGGCGGCGGAAGGGGGCGATAGGGAACCGCTTCTACCACCGGGGGCGGCGGCGGCGGCGGTGGTGGCGGAGGAGGCGGCACAGGCGTGGCACAAGCTGCCAGCATCGCCGTTGCCGTGGCAGCGACGACAGCACGGGTGGCAATGGACCTGATCGTGACAGGTGCCTTGTTTATAAGCGAAGCCTTGGAATTGGGTGAACGGTTCATATTGCGCGCAAATCCTCTCGCCCGGGAATATTCCCCATTTGGCGTTAAGCCAAGCTGACTAACGTGCCGCGAAGGCAAAGAAAATGCCCGAAGTGCATATTTGCACTCCGGGCACGTTCAAGCGAATCCTGCGTGCGACCAACGGGGCCGCATTTTGTGTACTATTCGCGGGCTGCACCCATGAAGCGCAGCAGGAAGAGGAACATGTTGATAAAGTCGAGATACAGCGACAGCGCGCCCATCACGACCATCTTGCCCAGCGGGTAGGCCGCAGCCGCCGAAGGATTGGTCATCTTCATCTGCTGGATCGTCAGATATTCGGTCTTCAGCCGCTGTGTATCGTAAGCCGTCAGGCCTGCGAAAATCAGGACGCCAAGGAAGCTGATCGCCAGTTCAAGGGTGCTTGAACCCATGAACATGTTGATCACGCTGGCGATGATCAGGCCAATTACGCCCATGATCAAGAAGCTGCCCATGCCGGACAGGTCCTTTTGCGTGGTGTAACCGAACAGGCTGAGGCCAGCGAACGCGCCAGCCGTGGCGAAGAAGGTCGCGGCAATCGAACCGCCGGTATAGACCAGGAAGATCGTCGAGAGCGAAAGACCCATAAGGACCGCAAAACCCCAGAACATCGCCTGAAGCGTGGGGGTCGAGAACTTGTTGCGGCCAAAGCTCATCGCGAACACGATCGCCAGCGGCGACAATGCGACCAGCCACATCAGCGGACCCGAGGCGAACCGGATTGCCAGTCCGCTTTGCGCGGTCAACAGCGCCACGATGCCCGTGAGCAAAACGCCCGAGGACATGTAATTGTAAATCGAGAGCATGTGCTTGCGCAGGCCGGCATCGAAACTCGTGCGGCTTGTCACATCACCCGTCTGGCTCGGCGACACACCGAGCCCTTCGGGGCGCGTGCGGTTGTCGTTCCAGTTTGCCATGTTTTCAAACTCCTATGTCCGGCCTCTCCGTAACGGGCCGGGTCTTCATGAATATCGGGGTTTTTCTGCAATTTTCAAGCAAAACCGGACGATTTGTCACCAATGTCCCGTTAACCGTAAAAACGGCTCAATCGCGGGCTTCGCGCGCCATTTCCATGCTGCGGTCGCGTGCGGCACGCAGGGTTTCGGTCATCAGGCGCGTCAAAGCCTCACCCTCGTCCAGCACATCCATGCCTTTGCGCGTGACCCCGCCGGGGCTGGCCACCATGTCCGCCAGTTTACCCGGAGGATGCTCCGAATTCGCTGCAAGGGAAGCTGCACCTTCGGTCATGGCAATGGCAAGCTCACGCGCCTGATCCTCCGGCAGACCCAGCCGCACCGCCGCCGCGCCCAGCGCATCGATGAAGCGGTAGACGAAGGCCGGCCCGCTTCCGGCCAATGCAGTGACGAGGTCGAATTTGTCTTCCCCGACCCATGCCGGCGTGCCGAGATGGTCGATAAAGGCAAACAGCTCGGCTTGACCCTCCTCGCTCAAACCTTCTTGGGCCAATGCAACGGGCGATTTGCCCAGTGCGCAGGCGAGATTTGGCATCACCCTGACAACCGCCCCTGCCTCTGCAAAACGTTCACGCAAGGTTTCAAGTTGCACGCCGGCCAGAACCGAAAGCACGGCCGTTTCCGAGCCGCAAACGCTTTGCAGCGTGGGCGCGATATCGGCGAGCATATAGGGCTTGAAGCCTAGCAGAACCGCATCGAAATGCCGCCCCTGCGGCACCTCGCGCAGCAATTCCACATCACCGGGCACGCTTTCCCGCGTTGGTGTGACCACGGTAAAGCGCGTGCGCGGAAGGCCGGCGGCAAGCCAGCCTTCAAGCATGGCCCCGGCCATATTGCCGCAGCCGACGATCAGAATGGATTCGTATGACATGCAAGGCAGTTTAGGCTTCTCCGGCGGCATCCACCAGAGCCGCATCCAGCGCATCGCGGGGATTTTTGTCGCCCCACAGCAGGAACTGAAATGCGGGGTAAAAGCGGTCGCACTCTGCAACGGCGGATTCTATCGCGTGCTGCGCCATGTCGACGCTGAGCATTCCGTCATCACCCAGCATCAGTCCGTGACGATACAGCAGCATTCCGCCCTGTGACCAGACATCGAAATGACCGAGCCAAAGCTGTTCGTTGATCATTGCGAGCAGCTCGTAAGCCGGAACACGTTTGTCATCGCCCACGCGAATTTCCGGCAAGCACAGCAGTTGCAGCACGTGATCTTCCCGCCGCCAGATGGCGCGCAGTTGATACGTTGTCCAACTCCCTGGAATCTCTACGGTAACCTCTTCTTCGGAGACCTGCTCATGGTTCCAGCCGTGGGCTTCGAACAGCGCCGTCAGCATCTCCACCGGCGCGGCATCCTGCGCCTGTTCCATCGTCGCGCGATCCGTATTCATCGTGTGCTGGCCAGTTTGAATGTCATGGTGAGCTTAATGCGTCGGCAAGCATCTTTCGCGCAATCGAAGCGGGCCAAACGGTCGGGCAAAACTCGACTGGGTTGTTCACAAGGTGTGCACAAATACTGCGCGCTCGAGGGAACACGATCAATCGAGAGGAACCACCTCTTCGCCCGCAGCACTGGTGAAACGGAACGAATCCACACCGGCTTCGCCCAATTCGGTGATGAATTGCTGCGCGGCTGAGCGCGATTCGAAAGGTCCGGTGACGAGCCGGTTGGTCTGGTTCCACCGCGCGGTGAAGGCTTCACGCCCATCAAGCAGACCGTCGGCGCTGCGCACGATCCTGCGCCAGTCGAACCGGAACGCAGACAAATCCTGCCCCGTCGCAACCTGTACCCAATGCCTGCTGGGATGCGCTGGCGGCGGTGGGGGTGCGGGCTCAGGTTCTGGCGCAGGCGTAACGATTTCGCGTGCTGGCTGGATAGAGGTAATGTCAACCGCGCCTGCGCTCGGCGCAACTGGCAACCCTTGGCCGGGCAAAGTGAAATCAGCGAACGCCTCTGCAAGACCAAGCTGCTCGGCGGTTTGTGCTGGCTCTGACGCGGGCACTTCGGCTGTCTGCACCACGGGTTCTGACAGGGAGAAAGAAGGTCGCGCTTCTTCTTCGGCGGGAAACGCGGCTTCTTCACCTATTGTCGCTGCAATTACAGGCGAGGGTCCTCGCGCTGCAGCAGGCGGCGCTGATGTGGTCTCATAACTCGGTTGAACGGTAGGCTGGACCGCAGCTTCCGCAATGCGAACCGCTTCGGCTGTAGAAATGGCAGGCAGTTCACCGGAAGGGGCAGGCCTTGATGCAGGCGCGGGCGTGGGTGTCGGCGCTGGCGTGGGTGCAGGTCTGGGAACTTGCGCTGGCGGGGCAACAGCGGGCTGGGTTGCCGGAGGCTGCGCAGGACCGAGCGCTGCTCCGCTCGGCGTCAGGCGATCTGCACTGGATACAGGCGCGGTGCCGGTTTGCGCTGCGGAATTCGAAAGGGCAGCAATTTGCGGCGTATCCTGGCCGATCTGCGACGCAGAGGGGAAGCGTCCGAGATTGGCGGCAGCTGCCTGCTGCGACGGAGTGAGCCGCGGCATGTAACGCAAATACGGCGTCAGCCGGCCCGAAAGGCGCGCCGGCAGCATCGTCTCCGCGATTGTGATCGCCTCTGTGTCGCGGCCAAGAATCGCCAGCGCGAAGGCACGGCTGCGAAAAGCACTGCGGTCCTGGCGCTGCAGTAACGGCAGAAGCGTCGCCTCCGATGCGGCAGCATCTCCGGAGATGGCGTACGACAGGGCGAGCCGGCGGATGACCTCGTCGCTTTCCTGCCGCGAAAGTGCCTGCCGGTAAAGCCGCTGCGCGCGGGCATTGTCGCCGATCAGATCATAGGCGAGACCGCGTTCTGCAGCGACGCCAGACAATGATGCCCCCGCAGCATTCGCATTGTCGAACAGTTGAACCGCCGTCAGTCCTTCGCCCCGCCGCACGGCAACCAAGGCCAGTCCGGTCAGGACGCGGGCATCTTCGGGCCGCCGCGCCTGTGCGCGATTGAAGAAGCTAAGCGCCCCGTTTACGTCACCGAGCGCCAGCGATGCCTGGCCCGCATCCACCAATGCCGTGACATTGTCCGGGCTGCGGGACAGGCGGCGCAGTGCATCGCTCAGCTCTGCGCTGGCGGGATTGGGTAGCGATTGCACCACTTCCTGCGCCTGTGCTGGCGCATTAGCGGCAAAAAGGACGGTAGATGAAGCCGCAGATGCGGCGAGCAGAAGACTGTTGAGGCGGGGAATGTTCATATACCCCGCCCTATACAGCCTTCACTGAACCGTGCGAAAACGATTTCTTGCCGTCGTTCCGATTACTGGTTGTTCTGCCGTCCGAGAAAACGCGGAATACGCATGGCACTGCCATCGTCATCGTCATCGTCGTCCGCATCACTGTCGGATTGATCGCCTTTGCCTTGACGCGAAAGATTGGCCATCCGTTCAAACAGGGTCGTTCCTGCCGGAGCCCCGCCTGCGGCAGCGCCGGCCGGGGCAGCGGGTTCGGATAATCCAGTATCACCGGATGCGCTTTCGCTGTCAGAACTCTGCGCCGCTGCTCCGCCCAGCATTCGCGCACGGCGCCCACCGGTGCCTGGCTCGACCGGGTCATCCTGCTCGGCAAGACGGTCGGCATCCAACAATAGCTCGTCTTCGTCGCTGTCGTCGTCGTCACCGGTTTCGTCAAAGGAATGATCGGCATCGCCGCCTGACTCTGTTTCTTCATCCGCAGATGTAAGGTCAAACGTATCGTCTTCGGTGTCGGTATCGGCAGTTCCGCTGCCATATCCTTCGTTATCCATGCCGAAGCTGTCAGCGCCAGCGGGCTCCGACAATGACGGCTGATCCGCATCATCGGCATCGCTTGAATTACCGGAAACGGCGACATCTTCATCTTCGTGCTCTTCCATCGCACCAAGATCGAGCGCATCGTCCTCATCACCATCGTCCGACAAATCGTTGTTGGTCGGAATGGGGATAGCGGGGCGCGAAGGGCCACGTGCCGCCGACAGGTCGACCGGACGTGTGTTTTCCGCCATCTGTTCCGCGCTTTGCTCGATCCCGGTGGCGACGACGCTGACGCGGATCTTGCCATCGAGCTCGGGGTTGAAGGCGCTGCCCCAGATTATGTTGGCTTCCTGATCGACCAGTTCGCGAATGTGGTTCGCTGCCTCGTCCACTTCCAGCAGCTTCATGTCTTCGCCGCCGATGATCGAGATGATCACGCCCTTGGCGCCCTGCATCGACACACCGTCGAGCAGCGGATTGGCGATAGCGCGTTCGGCTGCTTCGAGAGCGCGGTTGTCGCCCTCGCCTTCGCCTGTACCCATCATCGCCTTGCCCATTTCGCCCATGACGGAGCGCACGTCGGCAAAATCGAGATTGATGAGGCCCGGCATAACCATCAGATCCGTGATGGAGCGCACACCTTGCTGCAGCACCTCGTCAGCCAGATGGAAAGCTTCCTTGAAAGTGGTTTCCGCCTTGGCAACGAGGAACAGGTTCTGGTTGGGGATGACGATCAGCGTGTCGACGTGCTTTTGCAGCTCATCGATGCCGTTTTCAGCACTGCGCATCCGGCGCGTGCCTTCAAACAGGAACGGCTTGGTCACGACGCCCACGGTCAGAATGCCGCGATCACGGGCAACCTTTGCAATAACAGGCGCAGCGCCGGTCCCCGTGCCGCCGCCCATGCCGGCCGCGATGAAGACCATGTTCACGCCTTCCAGCGCGCGCTCGATTTCCTCGGTTGTTTCTTCGGCGGCTGCGCGGCCAACCTCGGGGCGCGAACCGGCACCCAGACCCTGCGTAATATCCGGTCCGAGCTGGATGCGGTGTTCCGCAGAAGACGTGTTCAGCGCCTGCGCGTCAGTGTTCGCGACGATGAAATCGACGCCTTCGATATCCGCCTCGATCATGTTGGCGATGGCGTTGCCGCCAGCGCCGCCTACACCGATCACGGTGATACGAGGGCGGAGTTCTTCAACAGAAGGCGGGCCGATATTGATGCTCATGGTGATGTTCCCTCGGGAAGCAGCTGAAACTGGTCAGTGATCATTGTTAATACTTCTCTGTGCCACAAAGCGATTCACGGCGTGACTGATAATTTTACACTATCCACAATTGTGCATAAGCTCAGAAATACTCCCGCATTGCGGACCACACCCGCATGACCGTTGCAACCGGGCCATACGTCGTCGTGCTGGTGAACCGCGAACCGACGGAGCGGATGTCAATCGGGTCTTCCGCAGCATATAGCACAAGGCCAGCCAAGGTGGTGAAACCGGGTGCGGAATGCGCTTCGGGCAGACCCTTCAAGGCGACCGGACGGCCAATGCGTACGGGCACGCCAAGAGTGCTTTGTGCGTAATCTGCAAGCCCTGCCAGTTCGGCGCCCCCGCCGGTTATAGCGATTTGCCGTGCGCCCGAACCGGGCTTCCCGCCCTTGAAGCCCATGACTTCCAGCGCCTTACCGACATCGCGCATCAGCAAATCCAGCTCTCCGGTGATGACGCCGATCAGTTCGGCACGCGGCACCTGGTTGCGATCATCCGCCCCGCGCGCAACCGGCCCGCGGCCTTCTTCACCGGGAGCGGTCACCGGGATCATTTCGCGGTGGTCGGTCGGGCTGGCGATGGCGGACCCGTTCACGCATTTCAGCCGCTCTGCCTGAAAGCGGCGGATAGAAAATGCACTGGCGATGGCATCGGTGATGTCGCTCGATCCGCGCGGAATGGCAGTCAGGCCGACCAGCATACCACCAGCATAGATGGAAACATTGGTTACTTCCCCGCCAAACTCCACCATCGCAACGCCCAGATCGCGTTCCTCTGCGGTCAGGCAGGCAAGACCGGTTGCGAGCGGAGAAGCGACCACACCCTCCACATCGAAGTGTGCGTTCTGCACCACCTCGGTGACATTGCGAACAGGTGCACCATCGGCGAGCATGACGTGGATGTCCACGCCCAGCCGCTCAGCATGAAGGCCCTTTGGATTGGCAACGCCATGCGCCCCGTCCAGGAAATAACATGCTGGCTGCGCATGCAACACGGTGCGGCCATCAGGCGCAATCGCATCGCGCGCAGACAGCAGCAGAGCTTCAATATCCTCTTCCTCTATCCGGCGGCCACCAATCGGAATTTCGACGGGGCGGATTTCGCTGGCAAGGCCGGCGCCCGAACAGCCGATCCAGACGCTCTCCACGCTGGTGCCAGCCAGCTTTTCCGCGCGGTCAAGCGCATCGCGTGCGGCATAGGTGGCCGCTGCCATGTCCACCACGTAACCGCGCGAAATGCCTTGGCTGGCGCGGTGTCCACTGCCCAGAACCTGCATCTCGCCGTTTTCGGTGATCCCTGCAATCATGGCCGATACGCGGAACGATCCGATGTTGATCGCGCCGATCACGCGTGTAATTCGCTGTTGGCTTGCCATCAGCTTTCCTCCCCCAAGGCCAGTTCCTGCGCCTGCGCGCGGCCGGGCACATTCATATACATGCGCGGTGCATTGCGCATGTCGAAACTGGCAGCCTGCCCGCCGATCAGGCGGTGCACGCCGTCAGCCTGCGCAAAACTGATGAGCGCCGCAGCGGCACGCTCCTCACCCTCTGGCAATGCCAGCCGCTGATCTGTGACGAAAGTGAGGTTCCAGCGGCGATTGCCAACCCATTCTGCAGCCTTCACCTGCGCCTGCAAGGCGGGGGCGGTATCAAGCAGCGAGGTCAGATCGGCGACGCGGTCCTGCGCGCCGGGCCCTTCGATGAGCAAGTAATCTACCGCAGCGGCCCGGCTGATCGGCTCCAGCTCCACGCCGGTGGGATCGATCAGCATCAACCGGTCAGGCCGCCGCAAAACGGCATGCGGCTGACGTTCGATTATGTCGACAACGAGAGTTGCGGGCAGTTGGCGAGATACACGGGCATCACGCACCCATGCCAGTTCAAGCAATTCGCCGCGCAGGCCATCAAGATCGACCCGCGTCATCGCGAGATCCTGTTGCCCGAAGGCGCGCTCATAGACGCTCATTTCGTTCATGCGCTGCGTGCCGTTCACTTCGACATTGGCAACCTTGTAGCCCGCGTTGGAGGCAACATGCGCAAACCGGTCAGACACGACAGCGCTTGCGCCGGAGATATTTGCGAGAAACAGCACGAAGGCCACACCAGCAGCAAGGATCATCACGGTAAAGGCCTTGTGCAATTGGTCTTCGGTAAATGGCAGCATACCAAGCGTGCGCCAGATGATCGACTGGCCGGTGTTGCGCGCACTGCGCACCCGGCGGCTATTGCCCTGCGCGCGCGCCTGCCGGCGCACGCCTTTGGTGTTGCGGGTGACCTTGCGCGCCATCAGTCCAGCCGTCCGGCGCGCCGCAGCGCGTCCTCGACAATCATCTCGCAAAGTTCCGGATATTCGATCCCGCAATGGCGGGCCTGTTCAGGCACAAGGCTAAGCGGCGTCATGCCCGGCTGCGTGTTGGTTTCCAACACGAACAAGCCGTCCTCTCCGCGCTCGTCATCCCAGCGGAAATCGGTGCGGCTGGTGCCGTGGCATCCCAGCACGCGGTGCGCGCGCTCCGCATAACGCAGGCACAGGGCCGCGATATTGTCCGGAATGTCGGCGGGGAAGACGTGAGTCGTTTGTCCCTCGGTATATTTGTGCTCGAAATCGTAAAAGCCGCTTTCGATAATCAACTCTGTCACGCCAAGCGCCTTTACGCCGTCCGCCGTGTCGATGACCGCAGTCGTCATCTCGCGCCCGCGAATATAGGGCTCTGCAAGCAAGCTATCGAAATCCTGCCACGGCCCCCTCGCATCGCGCGCGATCGGGTTGCCGTAGCTGCTTTCATCGGTAACAATTGCAACACCGACACTGCTGCCTTCGTTGACCGGCTTCAGCACATAGGGGCGTGCAATAGGGTCGGCTTCGAATAAATCCGCGCTCTTGACCACTCGCCCGCCTGGCATCGGTACACCGTGCGGGACCAGCGCCTGCTTGGTCAATTCCTTGTCGATGGCAACTACGGAGGTCGCGAGCCCGGAATGCGTGTAGGGCACACCCATCAGATCGAGCATCCCCTGGACCGTGCCGTCTTCCCCCGGAACGCCGTGGAGTGCATTGAACACAACATCGGGCGCAGCTTCGGCAATGCGCGCCGCAACATCGCGGTCCATATCGAGCCGGGTCACACGGTGGCCCACGCTTTCCAGCGCATCCGCCACGCCTTTGCCGGACATGAGGGATACTTCACGTTCATTCGCCCAACCGCCCATCAGGACGAGGATATGGAGGGGTTTCAGGCGACTCATGGCCGACCCACGCGTTTGATTTCCCATTCGAGCGCCACGCCGGTTTTTTCAGACACCCGGCGGCGCACTTCCTCGCCCAGCCCCTCTATATCGGAGCTGGTCGCATCGCCGGTGTTGATCAGGAAATTGGTGTGCTTCTCGCTCACTTGCGCTCCACCCATGGTAAGTCCGCGGCATCCGGCCTTGTCGACCAATTGCCACGCTTTCCCGCCTTCAGGATTTTTGAAAGTCGATCCGCCGGTCTTGGTACGAAGTGGCTGCGAATTCTCGCGTTCATCGGCGATGCGGTCCATTTCTGCGCCAATTGCATCCGGATCACCCGGTACGCCCTTGAACCGGGCAGCTGTCACGATAGCGCCTTCGGGCAGGCGCGAATGGCGATAGCTGTATTCCAGATCGGCCACCGGGATCGTTACGCAATTGCCGTCCGGCATCACGACATCGCAATCGACCAGAATATCGGCCACTTCGCGCCCGTACGCGCCGCCGTTCATGCGGACGAAGCCGCCGACAGTTCCGGGAATACCGCGCAGGAACTCCAGCCCGGCAATCCCTGCGTTGCGCGCACTGGACGCGACCAGAATGCCCGGCGCACCGCCGCCGCATTCGATCACATTGTCGCGCTTTACCTCTATGCTGGAAAATGCCTTGCCCAGCCGCACAACCACACCGGGAATGCCGCCATCGCGAATGATGAGATTTGACCCGAGGCCCAGTGCCATGACCGGAGTGCCCGGGGCCAATCCGCCGAGAAATGTGGTGAGGTCCTCAAGATCGGCAGGCTCGAACAGCCAGTCCGCCGGGCCGCCGCTCTTGAACCAAACGAGCTTGGCGAGCGGCGCGTCCTTTTTCAGATCGCCGCGTATACCGGTTGGCACGTCGCCGCTGCCGATCGGTTCCTCGTGCGATCCCGGCGCTGGCTGCGCATGCATCTGATCATTGGGCTGAATACTCATGCGCGCGCTTCTCCGGCCCGGAATTTTGCAACATCGGCGGCGAGATTTGCGGCCCATTTGGTAATGTCGCCTGCGCCAAGGCAAACGACCATATCGCCGGGGGCAAGCGTGTGAGAAAGCTTTGCAGCCAGATCGGCAGGTCCATCCACCACCTCGGCATGGCGATGGCCGCGCGCTTTCATTCCGGCGACAAGAGTATGCTCGTTCACTCCCTCTATCGGGTCTTCACCGGCGGGATAGACGGGTGCCGCATAAATAATGTCGGCATCGGCGAACGCGCCCTGGAAATCTTCCAGCAAATCGCGCAGCCGCGTGAATCTGTGCGGCTGTGCGACAGCGACCACGCGGCCCGGTGCGGCATCCTTTGCAGCAGACAGGACCGCGCGGATTTCCACCGGGTGATGCGCATAATCGTCGATCACCGCCACACTGCCTTCACCGTCCATCGCGATATCACCAACATGGCTGAACCGCCGCTTCACTCCGCCAAAGCGGGAGAAACCGTCACGAATGGCATCGGCGGTGCAACCCATTTCCAGCGCCACGGCAATCGCCGCAGCAGCATTCTGCACATTGTGCCTGCCGGGCATCGGCAGGACGATATTGTCGATACGTGTTTCCGTGCCGTCGCGGTCAGTCTGCACCGCGTCAAACCGCGTTACGCCGCCGTCCGGCTTGACATTTTCGGCGCGCACGTCGGCATGTGCGGAAAATCCGTAAGTGATGACGCGCCGGTCGCGGACCTTGGCGATCACATTGCGCACTTCGTCATGATCAAGGCACAGGACTGCTGCTCCGTAAAACGGAACGTTCTCGATAAACTGGACGAAGGCATCCTTCACCGCATCAAAATCGCCGTAATGATCGAGGTGCTCGGGATCGATATTGGTGACCACGGCGATCGTACCATCAAGCCGCAGGAAGCTGCCGTCACTTTCGTCGGCCTCGACCACCATCCACTCGCTATCGCCAAGCCGTGCGTTTGAACCGTAGCTTTCGATGATGCCGCCGTTGATCACCGTCGGATCGACGCCGCCAGCATCCAGCAAAGCAGCGATCATGCTGGTCGTGGTTGTCTTGCCGTGCGTGCCCGCAACCGCAACGGTGCGCTTCAGCCGCATCAGCTCTGCCAGCATTTCTGCGCGCCGCACCACGGGAATGCGGTATTCCAGCGCGGCAGTAACTTCAGGATTGGTCCGGCGCACAGCAGTCGAAGTGACCACCACTGCGGCATCACCCAGATTGGCGGCATCATGGCCGATAGCGATTTTCATGCCGCTGGCCCGCAAGGCCTCCACCCGCGCGCTTTCGGCGATATCGCTGCCCTGCACTGTGTAGCCGAGATTGTGCATCACCTCGGCAATGCCGGACATGCCGATCCCGCCAATGCCGACAAAGTGAATTGTGCCAATATCGGTGCCAACGCCCTTCACTCGCCGCTATCCCTTGCAGAGCCGTTGGTGGCAGCTTCTTGCGATGCGCCGCGGGCATTGTTGTCGCCCACGCGGATGACATCCATCATATCGGCCCCGCCGAAGCTTTCGACGAGATCGGCCAGATCGCTTGCAGCCTTGGGGCGGCCGCAATTCCATGCAGCATGGGCGGCATTGGCGAGCGTTTCGGGCCGTTCAGCCATCGTCTTGATCTGGCGGCAGAGATCTTTCGCCAGCTTTTGCTTCACATCGACCTGCCGCGCGCGGTCTGCATTGTCCTTTTCGCTGAAGGATGCATCGGCAAAGTCCCTGACAGTGGACATCGGCTGCTTTATCGCCCGCGCCCCGCCCGCCTTCACGACTTCGCGGACATTGGCTGACTGGTGGTCATCGGTGGCAATGGGCAGCGGGATAAGAATGGCCGGACGCCCGACAGCGGTCAGTTCAGCCACGGTGGATGCGCCCGCGCGCCCGATGAACAAATGGGCATCGGCCAGCATGGCCGCCATATCCTCGAAGTAAGTCGCGAGTTCGGCGGGAATATTGTAATCCGCATACAGCTTGCGCACGCCTTCCAGATCTTCCGGGCGGCACTGCTGTGTCACTTGCAAACGGCTGCGCAAGGCGGTGGGCAGCATGGACAGGCCGAGCGGGACGATTTCCGACAAGACCCGCGCACCCTGGCTGCCGCCGGTCACCAGCACGCGGAACAGGCCGTCTTCGGTAAAGGCGGGAAAAGGCTCTTCCCTTAGCGCCAGCACTGCGGGCCGCACGGGATTGCCGACCACATGGACCTTGTCGTTGTATTTGGATTTGAGCCGGTCCACTTCGGGATAGGCTGTCGCAATGGCATTAACCCGGTTAGCCAGCAGGCGGTTAACCCGCCCCAGCACGGCGTTCTGTTCATGTACGACTGTGGGAATGTCCATCGACTGCGCGCCCAGCAATGCTGGCATGGCAGGATAGCCGCCAAATCCGATGACGGCGCTTGGCGCAAATGTTTCGTACAGCCGCTTCGCCATGCTGCGCCCTTTGAACACTGCTGCCAAACCTTTGGGCCAAGCCAGCGGGTTCTTGCCGAAGCGGCCGGCGGGCAAGACGTGGGCGGTCAGAAACTCGGGCTTCCCGGGAATGGCGGCACCGCGTTCATCGGTGATCAGCGCCACATGATGACCGCGCCGCTCCAGCTCATGCGCCAGGGCGAACGCGGGCGTCAGGTGTCCACCAGTGCCCCCGGCAGCCAGCACGAAATGGCGGGCAGATGCGGTCATATTTCATCGTCCTTCTCGAAAGAGCCCTTGATGTCGAAAGGCTCCCGCTCGAGATAGGGGTTTCTGCGTGTCACTGCCAGCAGCAGTCCCACAGTAAAGCAAATCGCAAGCGTGGACGATCCGCCGTAGCTGACGAGCGGCAGGGTCATGCCCTTGCTCGGGAACAGCTGGAGATTGACGAGAATATTGATGAAGGCCTGCCCGCCGAACATTGCGGTCAATCCGCTTGCGGCAAGAATGATGAACAACCGGTCCTCCTCCACCATCCGGACAAGCACGCGCAGCACGATTGCGAGATAGAGCATCACTACGACACCGCAGATCAACAGGCCGAATTCCTCTCCGATAACGGAGAAAATGTAGTCCGTGTGCGCTTCCGGCAGACGCATCTTGTTCTGGCCAAGCCAAAACCCGCTGCCCGTCCAGCCGCCGCCCTGCAAGGTGCGTCCGGCCAGATCGACATGATCGTAGGCTGTCGGCCCACCGAGGAAGGAATCGATCCGGTTACGGGCATTGTCATAGAAAATATAGGCCGCGAGCAGCGCTGTCAGCCCCGCACCGGTCAGCATTCCAATCCGTTGCAGCGGCAAACCTGCAAGCATGACCATCACGAACCAAGTACCGGCAAACAGGATCGCGCTGCCTAGGTTGGGCTGAAGCATCAGCAGGAACACGATCACGCCGAGCAAGGCACCCGAGATGCCAATTACCGGCAGTTTCGGGTCACGCATCTTCCACGACAAAATCCATGCCAGCGTCATTGCGAAGGCGGGCTTCAGAAACTCGCTCGGCTGCAAGGATATTCCGACATTCAGCCAGCGCCGCGCGCCGTTAATTTCTGTTCCGATAAATGGCACCAAGAACATGCAAAACAGCATAGCCCCTGCCAGCAGCACACTACCACGCCGAAGCAGAGTTGTGGGCATCAATGACGTGCCAAGCAGGACTAGCAAGCCGAGGAATTGCATGCGGACATGCGCCCAGAAGAAATACAAATCCGGGAGAGTCACGGCGGCGGTCGAAAGACGGCCTGCGCTGGCAGGCGATGCCGCCGCAACAGCGAGTGTGCCGACCAGCATCAGCAGGATCACGAAGAACAGCAGCCAACGATCGACCTCGCGCCACCACACGCGCAGTTCCCGCTTCCAGTCGCGCTGGATGCGCGGGCCCTGCGGTCCGCTTTTGCGTTCTCCGGGTCGAGGGATCAAGATCGGGCTCGTCGTCATGTGGCCGACCTTCCCGGATCGCGGGACGGATAATTGTCTTCCAACCCGCAGGCTTCGCGGTCTCCGCCGCAGCACAGTTCGGCCACCAGTTCGCGGAACGTATCGCCGCGCACCTCGTAATCTCGGAACTGGTCGAAACTGGCGCACGCCGGGCTGAGCATGATGACATCGCCGGCCACCGCCTGACGTCGCGCCTGGTTCACTGCCTGGGCCAGCAGCTCGCAGCGTTCGGTCGGCATGTGCTGCTCCAGCAGATTGGCAAACATCGGCCCTGCCTCACCAATGGTGTAAGCACGCGCGATATTGTCGAAATACGGCGCGCAATCGTCAAGATTGTCTTCCTTGGCCAGCCCGCCGCAGATCCAATGTATACGCTTGTGTCCGCCTTCTGGCGGGAATGCAGCCAGAGCGGGCGCGGTAGAGGCAGCGTTCGTCGCCTTGCTGTCATTGATATAAAGCACGCCTTTGCGAGTGGTCACACGCTCCATCCGGTGCGGCAGGCCGGGGAAGCTGGCGAGGCCTTCAATAACTTCATCCCGGGTCATGCCCACATGCTGCATCAAGGCAGCGGCAATCGCGGCGTTTTGCAGATTGTGCGGACCTTGCAAGCTGGGCCAGTCGGACTGATGCTCCGCCCACTCATCCACATTTACGCATGCCGCAAGGCCCGGTGCGCGGCGCGCTGCCTCTGCCTGCTGGATGGCGTTGGTCGGCATATCCGCGCATCCAAACACAGCAAACTGAGCCGGGTCCTGCATGGCCAGCAAGCGGCCCTTGGCAAAAGCATAGGCCGCAAAATCGACATAACGGTCAAGATGATCCGGCGTGATATTGATCAAAGCAGCAGCTTCGCAAGCCAGAGAGCGGGTCAGGTCAATCTGGTAACTCGACAGTTCCAGCACATACACTCCGCCTTCTGCCAGCGGCTCCTCCGCCAGAATGGGCAAACCGATATTGCCGCCCATGCGCGCAGGTACTCCGGCGTTTGCCAGCAAGTGATGAACCAGCGCCGTGGTGGTCGATTTTCCGTTTGTCCCGGTAATGCCGACAACCAGATGCCGCGGCAGTTCGGACCGGGCGAGCGCGAACAATTCGATGTCGCCAATAATCGGCACGCCGGCCGCCTCCGCCTTTTCCCGCAGCGGGTGGGTGTTCAGCGGCACTCCGGGAGAAACCACGATGGCATCGAAGCCGGCCAGATCTATTTCCAGCGGATCGGCAATCAACGCGCGCCGTGCCAGCGCTTCCCGCGGTTCACTGCGCCTGTCCCATGCGGTCACTTCTGCTCCGCTGGCCAGCAGCGTTTCCGCCGCAGCCATTCCGGACCGCGCCAGCCCGAGCACGCAATAGCGCTTCCCGGCAAAGGCGCGCGAGACAATCACCGGACTTTCAACGTCGCTAGGCCGATTACGGCAAGAACAATGGCGATGATCCAGAAACGGATCACCACGGTCGATTCCTTCCAGCCAAGCTGTTCGAAGTGATGGTGGATCGGGGCCATGCGGAAAATCCGCTTGCCCGTCCGCTTGAACCAGAAAACCTGAATAATGACGCTGACCGCTTCCAGCACGAACAGGCCGCCCACGATGCCAAGCACGATTTCATGATGGCTGGCGACTGCAATTGCGCCCAGCGCCCCGCCAAGTGCGAGAGAGCCGGTATCGCCCATGAAAACGGCAGCAGGCGGAGCGTTGAACCACAGAAAGGCGAGGCCCGCACCCATGATCGCTGCGCACATGATCGCCAATTCCCCTGCGCCGGGGACGTGCGGAATGCCGAGGTACTCCGAAAAATCGACGCGGCCGACGAGATAGCAGATGACCAGAAACGCGCCCGCTGCGATCACCACCGGCATGGTCGCCAGCCCGTCCAGACCGTCCGTCAGGTTTACCGCATTCCCAGCGCCAACAATGACGACTGCGGCGAACACATAATAGAACCAGCCGAGCGCAATCGACGTACCGAAGAACGGAATATAGAGGTTCGTATTGATCTCGCTGACGATCAGATAGCTCGCGATGCCTGCAACCACGAACTCGCCCAGCAGGCGAACCTTGGCCGAAACGCCCTTGTGGCTACTTTTCGTGACTTTGTCGAAATCATCCAGAAAGCCGATGAGGCCAAAGCCCATCGTCACGGCCAGACACGCCCAGACAAACGGGCTGGCAAGATCCATCCACAACAGCATTGAAAGGGTGAGCGCGGTTAGTATCATCAGCCCGCCCATTGTGGGGGTGCCAACCTTTGCCTGGTGCGATTCAGGCCCATCGGCGCGGATCGGCTGGCCTTTGCCCTGCCGAACGCGCAGCATGTTGATGAATCTGGGACCAATCACCAAACCGATAATAAGCGCTGTCATCATCGCCGCACCGGCGCGGAACGTCTGATAGCGAATGAGGTTCAGAAAACCTTCAAATTCGAACAGTTCGGCAAAGAAATAAAACATAGGTCCGCAGATCAGCCTTTAGTCAGCGTTTTCGAGCGGCGAAATGTTCTACCACGCGGGAAAGCCCTACTGAATTGGAACCCTTCACCAGCACCGCGTCTCCGCCTGCCAATCCGAATTCCTGTAGCGCCGCAATAGCCTCACCCGCATTATCGCAATGGGCAAAGCGGACAGCGTTGCCAAGCGTGTCACGCGGAAGTTTCCCCATCTGACGTGCAAGCGCAATCATTTCCGGCCCGACCAGAACGGCGAAGTCCACTCCGGCATCAGCCACAGGCTCTGCCAACTGGCCATGGAAGGCTTCTGCGAAATCACCCAGTTCCTTCATGCTGCCAAGCACCGCGATCCGGCGTGTGGCAGGGGTCTGGCCCAATTGCTGCAAAGTTGCGCGCATGCTGGCAGGATTGGCGTTGTAGCTTTCATCAATGAACAGCGCTTGGCCGCCGGGCACCTTGGCATTGATACGCGCCCCGCGGCCTTTCAGACCGCCCATTTCAGCCAGCGCCAGTCCAGCCGCGCCCAGATCACCGCCAGCAGCGTGAACCGCCGCCATGACGCAAAGCGAATTGTCGATCCAGTGCTCGCCAGGTTCGGCGACATTATAGCACAGCCCGATGGCGCCCATTCGCGCAGTGACGAGCGCGCCGCCGCTCGCCTGCGGCACGGCGTCCATCAGGCGCATATCGGCATGGGCCGATCGACCAAAACTGATCACTTTTGCGCCCAATTTCAGCGCGGTATCGCGCAGCAGCGCAAAATGATCACTGTCTGCGGGTATCACGGCGGTGCCGCCCGGCTCCAGCCCGCCGAAAATTTCCGCCTTTGCCGCTGCAATAGCCTCCATACTGCCGAGATTTTCGATATGGGCGGGTGCGATCGTTGTGATTACCGCGACATGCGGGCGCACCTGTACCGTCAGATCGGCAATTTCACCGGCGTGGTTCATGCCCATTTCGAACACCCCATAGCGGCTTCGCGCAGGCATACGAGACAGGCTGAGCGGAACGCCGACATGGTTGTTGTAACTGCGCACGGAGCGGTGCGAAGCGCCCCTGCTGGCGCGTTCAAGCGAGGTGAATATCGCTTCTTTTACGCCTGTCTTGCCGACCGATCCCGTCACCCCGATAATGGTGGCGTATGTGCGTTTGCGCGCCGCGTGGGCCAGCGCATGGATGGCGGTAGTAGTGTCCTCGACCAGTACATGCGGGAAATCGACCGGGCGATCGACGATGGCAGCGGCTGCGCCATTGGCAAAGGCTGCATCCAGGAACCGATGCCCGTCCATTGCTTCGCCTTTCAGCGCGACAAACAAATCACCGGATTGAACATCGCGGCTGTCCATTTCGACGCCGCTAACCTGAAATTCACCATAAGCGGTCCCGCCTGTAGCGGCTGCAATTTCCGCAGACGTCCACAATGCGAGGCGAACACCGTCAGATCGGACGCGCGGCCAGCTGAGTGCCTGTGCCAGCGCGCTCACGCTGCGCCATCCGCTGCAATTTGAGCGGCGCATTCACGCGCAACAGTCACGTCGTCGAAGGGCAAGACCCGCATATTTTCTCCCGAACCCACTATCTGTCCTTGTTCATGTCCCTTGCCCGCGATCAGCACGATGTCATCGCGCCCTGCCTCTGCAATGGCGGCGGCGATGGCTTCGCGCCGTCCGCCAACTTCGCGCGCATCTGGCGCTCCGACCAGCACCTGTGCACGGATGGCAGCGGCATCTTCGCCGCGCGGATTGTCGTCTGTCACATAGACAATGTCTGATCCCGCCACTGCAGCTTCACCCATAGGCGCGCGCTTGCCGGTATCGCGGTCCCCGCCTGCCCCAAACACCGTGATCAGGCGACCTTCGACATGCGGGCGCAAAGCGGCAATGGCCGCGCTCAATGCGTCGGGCGTATGCGCGTAATCGACATAAACCGGCGCACCGGATGCGGCGATCACGGCGCGTTCCAATCGACCGCGCACTGGCTGCAGCCGCGAAACCGCGTCAAACACCTGCGCAGCCGGGCTGCCGGTTGCCAGCGCAAGGCCAGCCGACACCAGTGCATTGGCGACTTGATATGCCCCGATCAGCGGCAGGCGGAAGCGGTAAGTCTCGCCGCCGTGCGCGACTTCGAGATCCTGGCCCAATTGCGTCGCGGTGCGAGAGAGAATGCGAATGCCCTCCCTCTCTTCGGCGCCGTGTTCACCCACAGTGAAAATAGTCAGGCCGCGCTTTTCCGCTGTATCGATTGCGCGCTGCGACCATTCATCGTCAGCCCAGATTACTGCCGCGCCGCCATCATCGACCACCTCTGTAAACAGGCGCATCTTGGCGGCGAAATAGTCTTCCATATCGGCATGATAATCGAGGTGGTCGCGGCTGAGGTTCGTGAACGCGCCTGCTGCCACCGGCAGGCCTTCGTTGCGGTACTGCGATAGACCGTGGCTGGACGCTTCGTAGGCGACATGCGTCACCCCTTCGCGGGCAAGGCCGGTATTATTGCCAAGGAATGTCACGATGTCGGGCGTTGTAAGACCCGTGGAAACGCTTTCGTCGGGCGTGGTCACGCCCAGCGTCCCGATGCTGGCAGCGCGCAGGCCGCACATGCGCCAGATTTGCCGCGTCATTTCAACGCAGGAAGTCTTGCCATTGGTGCCCGTTACGGCGACCACGACTTCGGGCGTCGGGCGGAAATACAGCGCCGCAAGCTGGGCAAAAAGCCTGCGCGGCACCGGATCGGCAATGTGCAGCGCGCCTTCGACCTTTGCTTCCGGCCGTGCGACCACGGCTACCGCGCCGCTGGCAATCGCGGCGGGAATGAAATCCTCTCCATTCACCACCGCGCCTTCGAACGCGCCGAAGATGTTGCCCGGCGCAATCTTTCGGTGATCGATGGCGAAACCTGTGATGAGCGTGTCACCGGCAGAGCCCGCATCGATCCCGGCGTGGCTGGCGAGATCGGACAGGCGCATCAGGTGCCTCGCTCTACCAGAGGGCGCAAATCAGTCAGATCAATATCACGGTCCGCATCGGGCAAAACGCCAAGCTGCGGCCCGATGCGCGGGACAAGACGGCCCACAATCGGAGCAGCGTTCCACGCGGCGGTGCGTTGATAGGAGCTTGCAGCGGTGCCCTTCGGCTCATCCAGCATGGCGATCACGACGTAACGCGGGCGATCCATCGGGAAAGCGGCAGCGAAGGTGGATACCAGCGTTGTGCGGCGATATCCGCCAGCGCCCGGCTTTTCCGCGCTGCCGGTCTTGCCGCCAACGCGGAAGCCCGGCGCATCGGCGTTGCGGCCCGTGCCGTAGACCGCGATCATGCGGAGCAATTGGTTCATCCGCGCAGAGGTGCTGGCCTTGAATACCCGGCGGCCACGCGGGGCCTGGCCAGGTTCGATCCGGTGCAGCGTAGCCGGACGCCAGATGCCGCCATTGACCATTGCGGCATAGGCGCTTGCCAGATGCAGCGGCGTAACGGCGATACCGTGGCCGAAACCTGCGTAAATTGCCTTTGCCTCATTCCAGTCACCGCGCATGCCGAGCGGAGAGCCGCGTGCTGGCAGTTCGATATAGGCAGGTTCCGCCATGCCCAACTGGGTCAGATAATCGAGCATGCGCGGCCCGCCAACTTCGGCAGCGATCTGGCCCGATGTAATGTTGGACGAATGGATCAGCGTTTGCGGCACATTCAAGCGGGCGCCAATGGTATGGCTGTCGCGCACAGGATTGCCACCGACCATCAACGGGCGGGACGCCTGCCAGGTGCGGCCAAGATCGGTAATCGTTCCGGCATCAATACCCATTGCGACCGTCAGCGGTTTGAACGTTGAACCAAGCTCATACACCTGGTTGGTCACGCGGTTGAACGAACGCGGCATTTCGCCCGCGTCGCTGCGTGCCTGCGGCAAAACAACGTCTTCGGTTTTGACCTGGTTCGGGTCGAATTCTGGCAGAGATGCGAGCGCCAGGACTTCACCGGTATCGACATCAAGCACGATGCCTGCGGCACCAACGGCATCCACCGACAGCATACCGCTGCGCAGTTCGTCTTCCAGCGCGCCCTGCACACGCATGTCTATGCTCAGCGCCACTGGCTCTCCGCGCGTTGCCGGATCAAGCAGGCGATCATTCAGCACCTGCTCCATACCCACGCGCCCGTTGCCGTCTGCAGCCACATAACCAAGGATATGCGCCGCCAATGAGCCTTGCGGGTAATGGCGGTCATCTTCCTGCGGCAGTTCCAGCGCCAGTTCGCCAATGCGCATCACGCGGTTCGCATCATCGGGCAGGACCCGGCGGCGCAGGTATCCGGGACGACCCGACGCAAGTTGCTGAGTGACCTCATGCGTATCGAGATCAGGGAAGATTGCTTTCAGCTCCTGCGCCACAGCCTCAGGTGTGCGCACCAGCGGCGGTCCGCCGTCGCCGCCTTCGGTCATTGCTGCCGGATTGTACCACAGGGCATAGGCGGGAAAGGCGCGCGCCAAGGGTACGCCGTTGCGGTCCGAAATCTCGCCGCGCGGGGGCAACAGCGCATCCGCCATGCTTTGATGAGCAGGCCCCGGCTGAACGAGGCCGATGAAAGCGATTTTGACTAATGCCGCCAGCGCCACCAGCGCAAACACCACGATGACCAGCAGCAGGCGAAGGCGCGCAATCAAGAGGGACCGGCGGCGCTCGTCAACCAGCGCGGCCTGTCCGGCAATGATCGTACGCGGTACAGCGTAGGTGGTCACCGTTGGGCCACTCCTGCAGTGACCTGCGTACGGCCAGCGATAGGGATGCGCAGCGGCCCGGGTGCGATGGCAACTGCCAGCGTGCCCGTGTTTTCGCTTTCCTGTTCATCCTCCAGCAGGTTTGCCTTAATCGGCTCACCTGTCAGCGGCGATACGATCTGCGGGAAATCGGGTACGTCCTCCCCGGACCGCAGACCGGCAAGGCGGATCGGAGCCGGCGCATCTGCAGACCGGGCCATACCAAACTGCGCCAATTGCCGCGGACTATCGATATATTGGTCCGCAGTGGGCGACTGGAAGCCGAAATCCACCCGGTTCCACGCCGCAAGCTGCACCTGATTGGACCGTGTGAGGAATTCTGTTTCCAGCAGCATGTTCTGTTCTTCAAGGAATACGATCTGCCGCTCTGCACGCACGACATCGGCATGAACTGCGGTCACTTTGATGTGCAGCATTGCATACAGCACAAGGCAGGCACCCAGTGCCACGAGCCAGCCAGCACGGCGAATCCCGCCAGGGCCATTTGAAGCGAGCGCGTTCATGCGGCATTCTCCCGGACAGGCTCTGCCGTGCGCACTGCACTGCGCAATGTGGATGAACGCGAGCGCGGGTTGCGCGCGATTTCAGCAGCGGATGGCCGGATCGCCTTGCTCAGTTGCCCGAAGCGCGGGGAAGGGGCGTTCCGCGCTTCGGGCATGTGACGCGATCCGCGGGGGGTCATGTTTGCGGCATCGCGAAGGAAATTCTTGACGATCCTGTCTTCAAGACTGTGAAAGCTGACAACGGCAAGCCGCCCGCCTTCACGCAGCAGAGTTTCAGCAGCGCTGAGGCCGGCCTCCAGTTCATCCAGCTCGCCATTCACGTGAATGCGGATTGCCTGGAAGCTGCGCGTCGCGGGGTCTTTGCCTACGCCGGATTTATACCGCAGCGCCTTGCGCACGACATTGGCCAGTTCGCCAGTCGTGGTCAGCGGACGCGCCGCCACGATGGCACGGGCAACGCGGCGCGACTGGCGCTCTTCTCCGTAACGGTAAAGCACGTTGGCGATGTCTTCCTCGCCCGCTTCGTTGACGAAATCGGCGGCCGTCGGTCCGGCCTTGCTCATCGTCATGTCGAGCGGACCGTCAGAGGAAAAGGCAAAGCCGCGCTCTGCCTGGTCGAGCTGCATCGAAGATACACCGATATCCATCGTAATACCGTCAACCTGCGCAATGCCGACTTCGGCCATGCCGGCAACCATTTCGGAAAAGCGGCGCGGATGGAGGACAAGGCGCGGGGCATCGCCTTTTGTTTCGGGCCACTGTTCCCCTGCCGCAATCGCATCGGGATCACGGTCGAATGCATGGACCGTTGCACCGGCATCCAGCAATGCGCGGGTATAACCGCCTGCGCCGAAGGTCGCATCGATGATGACATCGCCGGGCTGCGGGGCCAGCGCCTCGATCACTTCATCAAGCAGGACGGGAATATGCGGAGCGGGAGCGATCATTTGCGCTTTGCCTCCGCCTTGTTCATTTCCGAACGGCACTTCGCCTGGGGGCCGCGGAAATTGGGGCCTTCCTGCGCCAGCAAGACCTGCGGGTTCCACATGGTGATGAACTCGCCCACGCCCTGGAAATAGATCTCGCCTGATACATCGAACATGCCATCGACAGTGTCGGGCAGAACAAAGCGGCCGCTTTTATCGAACGGCACTTCTTCAAAATCCCAAAGATTGAGCATCATTTCGTCGCGGTCGAACTGGTTGCCCAATTCAGTGGCGATACGCTGCTCACGATCAAGGATGGCGTCGAATTGTTCCTGCCGGTCGAGACCGAAGCCGGTCAGGCAAGGCCATTTGGAATGCTGGCCGATGCACAGCGTACGTTCCCCAGTGGCTTCGAAGATGCGGTTGCGCAGCTTTGGAGGCAGAACGAAGCGATCCTTCTCGCCGCGAAGCGAAAAGCCTTGTCCTCCAAATCCTGTCGGCCGCTGCGACACGCCCTCACTCCCCAGTCCAAATTTCCCCGCCGGACAAAGCTCTCTCGTATCCAGCCGCGCGCAGGCACGGTCAGACCGCCCCTTTTCGAGGCGCAACACAGTCGGCTTCTCCGATGAACAGGAGGAATAACGCGGGTTAGCGCGGGATGGAAGGGGAAATTGCGGGAAATTGTGGGAGAAGCCCGCAAGTCATTGATTTTGTTAAGGAGGATTTATGGCTTCTGCATGGTGATCGTGATCGCGGGTTGTACCGAAATCTGGCAGATTTCCGTCACTTCCGAGTCGAGGCGGCGAAAAATCTGCGTCATTTCCCGCGTTTTCCCCGATTTGCGGAAAAATTTGCGTCAGGAGCGAGTCGAGCCCCGTTTCGGCGTGCGCATAAGGTCCGGCCAGATCCAGGATCGCTGCATCTGCCATGATCAGCACCTCGCCCTGCCCGATGCGGCAATCGGCCAGCAATCCATTCAATCGAAGTGTGCAATCCCCGCTACTGCCCGAAAGCGCGAACTGCCCCGCCGTATTGACGGGCAACAGCTGCTCATCAAGGGAGACAAATTCGATACCGCTGTGATCATGGCCATCACCGGCGTCAGGTGCCGCAAGCATCTCGAGGCCCCAATGCGCAAGAATGGGAGAGAGAAGCGCAATATCCTGCGGCCTGCGCCGGTCACCGATATGAAACCGGGATGCGCCCGTCATCCACGGATCGGCAAATAGCAGCAGCCGTCCGCCCCCACGCACCCAGCTGTCCAGCGCCACATTCTCCTCCCCGCTCAAACCGCGTGGCTGCGCCAGCAAGAGATAGCGGTGCGGCGCAAGAGCCTGCTCGGAGAGATAATCAAGCGGAGCAAGTGCGGCGCGGCGTTCCAGCACGGTTCGCGCCCAGTGTGGCGGTGCCTCGCCAGCAATCAGTTCATCGAAGCCAGCTGCCTCTCCCCAATAAATCGGGATTGTGCCCATCAGGCCAATCGTGGGGACCGGTGCCTGCGGCGCGGTCTGTTCCTGAGCTGCGACCGGCATTGATGAGAGCGCCAGAAGCAGGGCGCCGCACAGCGCCTTATTGAAGCGGCGCATTGGGAACGCTGGAAGGCGGCGGAACGTCACCCGTCTGATTGGCGGCAGGCCCCTTTGTCGCGGGAGTCGGTTCTGCCGGTACATCAGGCACCACTCCGGCATCGGCCAAGGGATCGCTTGGCGCGCTGGGCGCGTCTGCTTCACCTGTTACCATTGTTGGCGCAGCTTCCGGAACGGCGCTTGCTTCCGTCTCCTGAGCCCGGGTGATGACAATGTCGGCGAGCCCGATGAGCAGGATCATGGCGAGAATGCCGAGCCCGCCGATCTGAAGCCGCTGTGCCCGCTCTGCCCGCGTTCCGCCAAGCGGCGTGTAGACCTGTTCGGCAGGCGGCGCAGGCGTGCCAGCAGAAGCCGCCCTGGATTTCAGGAGATCGCTCGGGTCAAGAACCATGTCGGCAATTCTAACCGATCAAGATGAACGTAGCCAGTCGAATACGGGCAGGCCCTTTTTCGACAACCATTCCGCATTGTAGAGCGTTGAAAGATAACGAAAGCCGCTGTCGCACAAGATCGTGGCGACGCGCGCATCCTCGCGCCCGTCGGCCACCAATTGCCGGCCCAGAGCCACCGCGCCCGCCACATTGATGCCGGACGAGAGACCCAGGCACAGCCCCTCTTCGCGCAATAGCCGGGCGACCCAATCCATGCCTTCCTCGTCGGAAATGCGGAACTGCGTGTCGATCGGCGCATCTTCCAGATTGGCCGTTATCCGCCCCTGCCCGATCCCTTCCGCAACGGAAGAGCCTTCCGATTTCAGCTCTCCGTTGGCGTAATAGTTGAACAAAGCCGCGCCATGCGGGTCGGTCAGGGCGATGCGGACATTTTCGTCCTGCGCTTTCAGCCCCATGCCAACCCCTGCCAGCGTGCCGCCTGTACCAACAGCGCAGGTAAAGCCGTCGATACGGCCTTCCATCTGCGACCAGATTTCTGCCGCAGTCCCTTCTATATGAGCGCGGCGATTGGCGACATTGTCGAACTGGTTGGCCCAGATCGCATTGTCGGTTTCCTCCGCGATCCGGCGGCTGGTGTGAACGAAGTGGTTGGGATCGGCAAACTTCGTCGGCGGGACAAGGACCAGCTGCGCGCCCAATGCCCTTAACGTATCCATCTTTTCCTTGGACTGGTTGTCCGGCATCACGATGACGGTCTTGTATCCCAGCGCATTGGCCACCAGCGCAATCCCGATGCCGGTGTTGCCCGCCGTGCCTTCGACAACTGTTCCGCCCGCTTTCAATTCCCCGCGCGCCTCTGCATCACGTACTATATACAGCGCAGCGCGGTCTTTTACCGACGCGCCGGGGTTGGCGAATTCGCACTTCCCCCAGATCTCGCAGCCGGCCGCCTCGCTTGGGCCGGACAGGAGAACGATCGGAGTGTTACCGATAAGGTCGAGGGTGTCGGTGCAGACTGGCAGGTTGGTCATGAAGACTGAGGTAGGAGCACGGCGCGAATAGCGCAACGCGAGAAGGTTTTGACCGGCCTAAACTCAGTCTTCTTCGGCGATGGTGACTTTCAGGCCGTCCAGATCATTGGTGAAAGGTATCTGGCATGACAGGCGCGATGTATCGCCCCGGTGATCGCTGGAATCGAGCAGATCGTCCTCATCCTCGCCCATTGCCGGCAGCTTGTCTGCAAAGGCCGGATCGACATGCACATGGCATGTGGCGCAGGAACAGCATCCACCGCAAAGCGCCAGCAATTCATCAAAGCCATTGTCGCGGATCGCTTCCATCACTGTCAGGCCCTCTGCGGCCTCGATTGTGCTTTCTTCGCCGGAACGGTTGACAACTGTGAGCTTTGGCATGGGTGCGTAATTCCTCTGGTGAGCTTCCATGCGGCTGCTAGGGAAAGGCGAAACGAATGGCAAGCACTGGCAAAAGGGCACATCATGGGACTTACCGCAGGTCAGATCGAAACCGCGCTGGATGAAGTCGCTGCCCGCGAGCCCGCGATTGCCCGCGCGCTGGAACTGGCAGGCTATCCGGAGCCGCGCATTCGGGATACCGGCTACAAGACCTTGCTGCGCACCATAGTGGGCCAGCAGGTCAGTGTCGCAGCAGCAACATCAATGTGGAACAAGCTGGAAGCGGAACTGGGCGAGGATTTCACGCCCTCATGCTTGCTGGAGCGCGATTTCGACACTTTGCGCGCCTGCGGCCTCTCGCGCCAGAAGCAGGGCTATGCGCGGTCGCTGTGCGAACTGGTGTCGGCAGACGAACTGGACCTGACCAATCTGCCCGCAGACGATGAGGAGGCCATTGCCGAGCTTACCCGCATCAAGGGGATTGGGCGCTGGTCAGCGGAAATTTACCTCCTGTTTGCCGAGGGCCGCCCCGACATCTGGCCCGCAGGCGATCTGGCGGTGATGGCAGGGATCGGCAAGATCCTCGGCCTGGAAGAGCGCCCCGACGAGAAGGCTACTCGCGCACTGGCTGAACCATGGCGACCCCACCGCGGCGCGACCGCGATCTTTACCTGGCATTGCTACAACAATCCGGCGTTATAAATTAACGACGACAGTAGGGCGGCACCGAAGCCGGGAGATCAACGTCCGCGAACCTTCATTCGGGCGGGACACCTGAGTAATCCGCGCCGTAGACAGCGGCGCGGAAGTCGTGATGCAAGGCATTGTCGAACGGGATTTTCTGGGTTGCGAAGACGACAGCCATGTCCTGTGCCGGGTCCACCCAAAACAACATGGACGGAAAGCCATCCCAGAAAAATTCGCCGACCGTTCCCCTGTTTTCTTCTGGCGATACGGGCGGCGACGTTCGCACGAAGACGTCCAGGCCGAAGCCGCCCATTCCCTTGCTCGGCAACCAGGAGCGATTATCCATGGATATGCGTGGGTCGAGCATGTCGGTTGCCATCAGGCGTATTGTCGCTGGCTGCAGGATGCGGTGTCCGTCCAGTTCGCCCTCGTTCAGAAGCATGCGGGCAAAACGCATGTAATCGTCCACCGTGGTAACGATGCCTGAGCCGCCCATTGTCATCGGTTTGCCAGAGAAATTCGGCTCAAGCCATTCCTCTCGCGGCATCGGTTGCAGGGCGCCGTCATCATCGGCGATAAATATTCGGGCCAGCCGGTCGATATCCGCACTATCGCGCGCCCAGGCGCTGTCACCCATGCCTAGCGGCGTAAAAATGTTCTCGGCCACGTAGTCGTCAAACGCCATACCCGACAAAACTTCTACAAGCCGCGCCTGCACATCGACGCTGGCAGAATATATCCATCGGGTACCTGGGTCGGCAAGGAGCGGCACTTGCGCCATCTGTTCGGAAAATTCAGCGAGAGTATTGTCGGGTGACAGCGGTTGCAGCCGCTCCCAGACACGGTCCGCCGGCTCATCCGATCCGCCGTAAGTGAAGCCAGCCGTATGGCGCATTACGTCACGGATGGTGGGCGGCCGGGAGGGATCGCGCAGCACAAGTTCGCCATCTCTACCGACTTCGGTGGCCACTTGCAGACCTTCATATTCGGGAAGATGCCAATAGAGCGGATCGTCAAGTCCGAACCTGCCCTGCTCCCACAACTTCAGCAGCGCGACGCCGGTTACCGGCTTCGTCATGGAAAAAATCTGGACGAGCGTATCGCGCGCAAATGGCCGGTTATCTTCGCGCGAGGATAACCCCGCGTTCTCGAAACACACTTCGCGGCCGCCTTGCCAGATCAACGTAGATGCGCCGACCGTCCGACCTTCCGTAACGACGCTGGCAAGAAAGCCGCCAATCGCCTGGCAATCAGGAGAGAATGATGAAGCGGACGTCACGTTCGAGGTGGGCAACGTTGCACAGGCCCCAAGCCCGAATACACTCGCCAGCATAATCCATCGTTTTCCCATTGATTTTCCCTTCTTCATCACCTGATCCAATCCATTGCCCACACCTGCACGATGCGGGACTATGGGGGAAGAGAATGTCTATGGAAAAGGCGTTCCCTCCTTTCGATCCACACTCCCCCTCCATTGCTTTTCTCCGCCCCGTCCCTAACTCCCTCCCCAAACACCGGGAGACACCATGACCACTACCGCCGCCGCCAACACCGCCGCCGCCCGCATATCCGACACACCGCTGATCCCGCGAGACCATCTGTTCGGCAACCCGGCCCGCGCCGGAGGAAAGATCAGCCCGGATGGCAAGTGGGTCAGCTGGATGGCGGCATGGGAAGGCGTGATGAATGTCTTCATGGCCCCCGCAGACAATGAAACCGATGTCCGCCGCATGACGAGCGCGAAGGATCGCCCGATCCCGCAATATTTCTGGGCGCCCGACAGCCAGAGCCTGCTGTATATCCGCGACAAGGAGGGCGACGAGAATTATCTCCTGTATCAGGTCGATCTGGAAGCCAAGGCGGAAACCTGCCTGACGCCATTCGATGATACCCGCGTCCAGATCGTCGGCGGGTCTGAAACGCATAAGGACAAGCTGCTCGTCGGCCTGAACAACCGCGACGCGCGCTTCCATGATGTCCACATGCTCGATCTGAATACCGGCGAGTTGACGCTGGTGTTCGAGAACAACGAATGGGCCGGGTTCGAGGCTGATGACAGCCTCACCCTGCGCTGGGCCGTGCGGCAGAATGCCGCTGGCGGCACCGACATGCACGAAATCACAGATGGCGTGGTGGCTGAGACCCCGCGCGAAGTGACCGGGCTGGACGATGCCCTAACCACTGCAATGGCAGGTTACACCACCGATGGTTCCATCCTGTACTGGCTCGACAGCCGTGGCCGCGACACCGCTGCTCTGTTTGCCGAAGATACCGCGACGGGTGAGCGCACGCTTATCGCAAGCCATGACAAGGCCGATATCGGCGGCACCATGCGCCATGCCCAGACCGGCGTCGTCCAGGCGTGGAGCGCGACCTATTTGCGCAGGGAGGATCACCCGCTCGACACAGATATCGGCGATGCGCTGGCGTGGCTGCGCGAGCGGCTGGAAGGCGATTTCGGCGTACAATCACGCACCGATGATGATCGCCGCTGGCTGGTGTGGAACGATCCGCTGACCGGGCCTATCTCGGCCTATCTGTTCGACCGCGATGCGATGAGCCTGCGGCAGTTCTACGTCACCAAGCCGGAACTGGAGGGCGCACCGCTCCAGCCGATGCACGCGCTTGAACTCAAGGCACGCGATGGCCTCACCCTCCCCAGCTATCTGACGCTGCCTCCGCAGTGTGACCCGGAAGCAAAGGGCGTGCCCGATGCACCCGTGCCGATGGTGCTTCTCGTTCACGGCGGCCCCTGGGCCCGCGACGGATACGGCTTCAACCGCACGCACCAATGGCTCGCCAATCGCGGCTACGGCGTGCTGAGCGTCAACTTCCGCGGCTCGACCGGCTTTGGCAAAAGCTTCATCAGCGCCGGAGACAAGGAGTGGTCGGGCAAGATGCACGATGATCTGATCGATGCGGTCAATTGGGCCGTCGATCAAGGCATTGCTGACAAAGAGAAAGTCGCCATCATGGGAGGCTCCTACGGCGGCTATGCCACGCTGGTCGGACTGACGTTTACGCCGGACGTGTTCGCGTGCGGTGTGGACATCGTCGGCCCTTCCAACCTCGAGACGCTGCTGGAAACGATCCCGCCCTATTGGGAGCCGATGGTAAAGCAGTTCCATGAACGCATGGGTGATCCTACCACGCCGGAAGGCCTGCAATTCCTGAAAGACATCAGCCCGCTGTACAAGGCGCATGAGATTACCAAGCCGCTGCTGATCGGCCAGGGCGCGAATGATCCGCGCGTGAAGCAGGCCGAAAGCGACCAGATCGTGGACGCGATGGAGCAAGAGCAGGTGCCCGTTACCTATGTCCTTTTCCCCGACGAAGGACACGGATTCGCGCGGCCCGAAAACAACATTGCCTTCAACGCGATTGCAGAGAATTTCCTTGCCGAAGTTCTCGGCGGGCGCGCAGAGCCGGTGGGCGAAGTGCTAGGCGCCTCAACTGCGGAAATCCGCACAGGGCGAGAGCATGTGAAGGGATTGAACTGATGGACGATTACAAAAGCATATTCATCACCGGCGGTGGCAGCGGCATTGGCCGCGCCGTGGCGCAGCGCTTTTCGCGTGGCGGTTGGTTCGTCGGGCTGGCCGATGTGGACGAAGCGGGTATGGCCGAAACAGGTGCATTGCTGCCGGACGGAACATGGTCAGCGCACAAATTGGATGTGCGCGATCCGCAGGAATGGGAAACGGCGCTGGCCGACTTCAACGAAGCCTGCGGCGGCCGGATCGATGCCCTGGCCAACAACGCCGGTGTTGCTCTGGGAGGCCGTCTTGATGCGCTTTCAACCGAAGAAATTGACCGCACGCTGGCGATCAATCTCAGCGGCGTGATCTATGGCGCGCGTGCGGCCTATCCATATCTGAAGGCTGCTGCGCCGGGGTCTTGCCTCGTCAACACATGTAGCGCTGCGGGCCTCTACGGTCAGGGCGGCATGACGATTTATTGCGCCAGCAAGTTTGGCGTGCGGGCGCTGACCGAAAGCCTTGATATCGAATGGGCCGCTGACGGCATTCGCGTCACCGATGTGATGCCCAGCTATATCGACACCCCGCTGCTCGCCGGGTCCAGCCACGCCAAAAGCAACACGCCCATCCGTGAAAGCGTGCAGCGTGCCGGGCTTGAATTTACTCCGGTGGAGGAAGTCGCCGAAACATTCTGGCGCGCGATCCACGGCGGTGATCTGCATAATCCCGTGGGCAAGACCGCCAAGATGGTCGCCCGCGCTGCCCGCTGGATGCCGTCCTACGTGCGTGGCAAATCGCGCAAGCTGGCCGAAAAGGGCGCGAAGCTGATGGGTTGACCATATGGATTGACCATATGGATTGACTGGGCGACGTCTCCCCCGGATAGCCGCACCCGAGAGGAAACAATCATGCAGAAGAGCATTTTCATCACCGGCGGCGGATCGGGCATCGGGCGCGCCATGGCGCAGCATTTCGCCGCTGAAGGTTGGCTGGTCGGCATCGCGGATCGCAATCAGGCCGGAATGGACGAAACCAGCGCCCTGCTACCCGAAGGCCAGTGCCGGACCTACAAATTCGACGTGACAGACCGCGAGGCATGGGCAGCCGATTTATCTGCATTTACGCAGCATACCGGCGGCAGGCTTGATGTGCTGGCCAACAACGCCGGCCTGCCCTCTGGCGGACCGCTGAGCGAAGTGACGCATGAGGAACTTGACCTGCTGCTGGATGTAAACCTGCGAGCAGTGTTTTACGGCGCGAAGGCCGCCTTCCCCTACCTCAAGGCCGCAGCGCCAGGTTCATGCCTGCTCAACACTGCCAGCGCGGCAGCGATCTACGGCATGGCGAACCAGAGCGTTTACGGCGCGACCAAGGCGGGGGTCAAATCCATGACCGAAAGTCTCGATGCCGAATGGGCACCGCACGGTATCAAGGTCCGCTCGCTAATGCCCAGCTTCATCGACACGCCGCTCCTCCAAACCCCTCCGAACCGCAGCCGCAATACGCCGATCCGCGATGCCGTGATCAAGGCTGGACTGGAATTCACGCCGGTCGAAGTGGTCGCGCGGGAAGCGTGGAACGCGGTGCACGGCGACAAGGTGCATCTTCTCGTCGGCAAGACGGCAAAAAAGATGAACCTGATCGCCAAACTGTTCCCCGGCAAGCTGCGCCAGCGCGCGCGGACCTTGGCCAGCGCACACGAACGCAGCGAAGGGCGGCCTGCGAAGGATTAGCGGCAGGCTGTCAGATCGTCATTACCAGGTAGATCAGGCCAGCAATTTCTCGATTGCGCGGGCCATTTTCATGTCGAGCATCGACAGCCCTCCCGCATCATGAGTGGTCAGTTCAATCTCTACCTTGTTGTAGACATTGGACCATTCGGGATGGTGATCCATCTTCTCCGCCAACAGCGCCACTCGTGTCATAAACGCGAACGCTTGGCTGAAATCGTCGAATTTGAACGTGCGGCCAATGGCATCGCCCCCGGGTGTAAACGCCCAGTCGTCCAGCGCGCCGACCTGTTCCTCAGCCTCGCTGCGTGTCAGACCTTCAACTGCCATGATGTAATTCCCCAATTTCCAATGCTTGCGCGCTGCGCCTACAATGCCCTAACGCAGCACGCGATGGAACCGTGCCGACTAGCCGCGACTGATCTGGCCTGCCGACGCGGCGACCGCGTGCTGTTTAGCGGGTTTTCGCTATCGCTGAAAGCGGGCGAGGCCCTGCAGGTCACTGGCCCCAACGGCACCGGGAAATCCAGCCTTATCCGCATTCTTGCCGGATTGATGCGCCCGTTCGCAGGCGATGTGGAACGCGCAGGCTCCATCGCCTTGATAGATGAGCGGTTGGCGCTGGACGAACATTTGCCTTTGGGCCGGGCTCTTGAATTCTGGCAGAAACTTGATGGCTGCAATTCGCCGGCCGTTTCGCTTGCTTCATTGCAGCTCGATGGCCTGCTGGAGGTGCCGGTACGCTTCTTGTCCACCGGTCAGCGCAAACGTGCGAGCCTCGCCCGGCTGCTGAATAGCGGACGGCAGGTCTGGCTGCTGGATGAGCCGCTGAACGGACTGGACGATCAGGCACGCGGCGCGGTGGAGGCATTGCTGGCACTGCACTGCGGCGGCGGCGGAATCGCGCTCGTCGCCAGCCACCAGCCGATTGCCCTGCCCGGCCAGAATTCGGTGCATTTGCCGGATTTCACCGCATGAGCGCCTTTGCAACACTGCTCCGACGAGACCTTGCTGCGCTGCTGCCCGGCTCTTCCCGCGGCAATTCGCTACTGCCGCTGTTGTTCTTCCTTGCGGTCGCGATGTTGTATCCGTTTGCCGTCGGGCCGGAGCCGGAATTGCTGGCCGCAACCGGCGGCGGCGTGATCTGGGTCGCCGCGCTTCTCGCCGCAATCCTCCCGCTCGACCGCCTGCTCGCGCCCGATGTGGACAGCGGTTTCTTCGACCAATGGGCACTTCGCGGAATTGCGGAAGAAGTCGTGGTGGCGGTCCGGCTTCTGGCCCATTGGCTCAGCTTTGGCCCCTTCATCATCGCCGCCGCTTTCCCCGCCAGCGCGCTGGTCGGGATCGACGGGCCAACATTGCATGTGGTGCTGCTGGGCCTGCTGGCAGGAACGCCGGGGCTTGCAGCCATTGGCATCATCATCGCGTCCGTGACCGTTGGCCTTAGAGGCGGCGGCGCGGCGCTGTCGGGGCTGCTTATGGTGCCGCTGGCCATCCCGCTGCTGATCTTTGGCGCTGGCTCGCTGTCAACCGGCGGCGAAAGCGGACTGGCTTTGACGGCGGCGATCAGTCTGGTGCTGGTGGCCATTGCACCCTTTGCTGGCGGCGCTGCGATCAGGGCTGCGAGAGAGGGCTGATGCCCTTAATAAGGCGGATGAAAATCATCGCGCCGCAGGGTCAGCATGTAATCGACCAATTGCTCGACCTCATCCTCCTCCAGATAGAAATCCATCTGTTCGGGGTAATTATGCGCTTCGGTCAGCCAGACGGTCAGCGTTTCACGCGTAAGACCCCGCGTATTTGCGATCACCGGCCATTCGGGCGCAGCGGAATTGGGCGATAGGCCGAAGGCTTCGACGGAGTGGCAACCGGAACAGGCTGCCTGTGCCAGTGCGTGACCTTCGCGGTGTTCTTCTGCGACAGAAGCAGCGGTTACTGGAGTGGGCGCATCTGCGTATTGGCAGGCGCCCAGTACCAAAGTCCCCGCGATGATGAAGATCGTCTTGATATGCATTACCCGGCCTTTCACGTTCGACATCGTCAACTCTAGGCGCTCGGGCAGGATAAACTTTGATCCAGATCAAGCGTAAGGCGGTTTATCCAGCCCGGTGGGCGATTTGGTGAACAGCTCTACGCCGTCTTCCGTGATGCCGATGGAATGTTCAAACTGCGCCGACAGCGATTTGTCGCGCGTCACTGCAGTCCAGCCGTCGTTGAGCAATTTCACATGCGCGCGGCCAAGGTTGATCATCGGTTCGATGGTCATGAACATGCCTGCCTTCAGCTCCGGACCGGTGCCCGCGCGTGCAGCGTGAACGACTTCGGGAGCATCGTGGAACAGGCGCCCCAGCCCGTGTCCGCAAAAGTCGCGCACTACGCCGTAACGGTGACTTTCGGCGATTTTCTGGATCGCCGCGCCGATATCGCCCAGCCGCGCCCCGGGGCGCACCTGCGCGATGCCTGCCATCAGACATTCATAGGTCACATCGACCAGCTTTTTCGCTTTCAGCGGCACATCGCCGACAAGGAACATCCGGCTGGTGTCGCCGTGCCAGCCGTCCAGCAGCGGGGTCACGTCGATGTTTACGATGTCGCCGTCTTTCAGGCGCTTGTCGCTAGGGATGCCGTGGCACACGACGTGGTTGATGGAGATGCAGCAGCTGTGGGTGTAGCCGCGGTAGCCCAGCGTTGCGGGTACCGCGCCGCCGTCCAGCGTCATCTCGCGAACGACGCGGTCAAGCTCTTCCGTAGTCACGCCGGGCTCTACCCGGACGGCCATCTCGTCCAGAATGCGAGCGGCCAGCTGGCCCGCCTTGCGCATGCCTTCAAAGCCTTCCGGCCCGTGCAATTTGATAGTTCCGTCCCGATAGACGGAGGTGTCACCCGATACGTGCTGATATTGTGTCATGAAGGGGCATGTAGCGATTGCCGCGCCAAATTGCGAGACAGATGAATTGCTGCCTTTCTGAAAGCCAATTCAGTTCCGGGCGGAAAAGGCCTCACGGAATTCCGGCCGCACGATGGCGAGCAGATCTTCATCCATGTTGAAAGTAAACTCGTAGGAACCTTCTGCATAAGGACCCGCGAGATAGGGCGCTATCTGAATGCCGATACGGTTGAAGGTCCGGCCATTGCTCGAACCGAGCAGCAAGTTGGTTTCATCCGGCTTGATGCAGGCATCGAAACTGTCCGTGGAGCCTTCCTCTACCGGTGTGCCCCTGCGCTTTGCACGTTCCGCATTCAGTGCCTCGCACAAGCGCTCTCCCAATGCCTCGTCCAATGCTTCTGGCGAGGTGAAGAAAGCGACCGGTTCAAGCGCGCGCTCACCTTCCTTGTCCCACACGATCGTGTCGAACCCGTAATTGGGATGTGCGCCGCCCCGATAACTGTCGAGTGCGGCCGACAGGCTCAGCCAGCCCGGCAGGTCTGCGACCACTTCCCAAGAAGTCCCGCTGGAATACATGTTGAACGGAAATCCGTTTTCGCGTGCCTCTGCGCGTCCACGCGTTGCGTCACGTTCAATGGCTTGCCGCCGTCTTTCCATGCGCTGGTCAAGCCACGCGGCAAGTGACGGCAGCTCTCCGGCCTGCTGCGGATAGGAATATTCGAACAGGAAACTGTCCGTTTCGGTCGAAACATCGCGCGCGCCGCCAACAGCGTCACCTTCGCCGGTATCCGGCACATCGGGCGTGGCTCCAGCTGTTGCAGGAACTTCCGGTGTAGCAGGTGGAACAGGCTCGCTTCCGCCCGTCTGCACATCGCAGCCGGACAGGACCAGTAACGGAGCCAAAACCAAAATGATTCGTCGCAACATCAATTCCCAGCTTTTCAAACGCGGGCGAAAACGGCAAGCGATATTCCATGAGCATAGCAGACAACCTGATACGCCCGGATCGCGCGCAAGACGCCATCGCGATCCACCTTGTCAACAAAGATACGTTCGAGAGTTTCGCGAAAGGGCTCAGCGGACCGCAGCGAACGGCGCTTTCCGCGCAAAAATTCGTCGGTGCCGGATATCAGACCGGCATCGTTCCAGATGGCGAAAGCTGGTTTGCCGTGAGCGGAGTCGCCGATCCGGCAGAACTTTCCAGCTGGTGCCTTGCCAAACTGGCAGAGGTCCTTCCCGAAGGTACTTACCGCCTGCATGGCCGCCAGCCCGGCGCAGCGATGCACGGATGGCAAACGGCGCAATATGTTTTCGATCGCTACAAGCAGGACGAGGAGGCCGAAGGGCCGCGCATTCTGCTGACGGAAGACGTTGCGAAAATCGATCTCGCGATCGCAGAGGCTGTGGCCGCAGGACTGGTCGCCGATATGGTCAACACACCAGCAGAAGACATGGGCCCTGCCGCGATCGAGGCGGAAGCCGAACGGATTGCGAAAGCGCACAAGGCCGATTTCAAGGTTGTCCGCGGAGATGCGCTGGAAACAGGATATCCGATGATCCATGCCGTGGGCCGCGCGGCGGACCGAAAGCATGCCCCGCGCCTTGTCCATTTCACATGGGGCAATGAAGATCACCCCAAGGTGGCCATCGTCGGCAAGGGCGTTAGCTTCGATTCAGGCGGTCTCGATGTAAAATCGGCTGCCGGCATGAAGCTGATGAAAAAGGATATGGGCGGCTCTGCCCACGCTCTTGCACTGGCCGAACTGATCATGAAGGCCGGCCTCAAGGTTCATCTGCACTGCCTGGTGCCGACCGTTGAAAATGCCATATCCAGCAACGCCTTCCGGCCCGGAGACATCTTGAACAGCCGCAAGGGCCTGACCGTGGAAATCGGTAATACCGATGCCGAAGGCCGCCTGATCCTTGGCGATGCTCTCACTTTGGCGAGCGAGTCCGATCCCGAGTTGATAATCGATTTCGCCACGCTAACCGGCGCGGCGCGCGTGGCGGTCGGGCCAGACTTGCCAGCGCTGTTCACTCGCCGCGATCAGACGGCAGACCAATTGATCGCCGCCGGACGGGCTCATGATGACGAACCGTGGCGTTTGCCCATCCACGAAGCATACGCCGAATGGCTGAAATCGGACCTTGCCGATCTCAACAACGCCCATGGCAATTCCTTTGCCGGTGCCAGCGTGGCTGCCTCTTTCCTCGACAGGTTTGTGGGCGAAGATATCGACTGGGCGCATTTCGACACATTCGCATGGCGTCCGTTCGCCAGACCGGGACGGCCAAAGGGTGGCGGCGCACTGGGACTGCGCGCTGCATTCCACATGCTTCGCGGTCGATACGGCTGACGGCCCACTTGCCCGCTGGCGGTGGGAAGTCTAAGCGCGCAGCAGTGTGAATAGACAATGCAATTTCCTAGAGGATGGCCGATTGAGCCAAACTGAAAATCAGAACGGCGGCAGGCCAACCGGCAAAAGCCCGGTCAGCGCCGAAAGCCCGGCCAGCGCCAAGAGCCCGGCCAGCGACAGTCAGGTGCAAGGTCCATACATTCTGGCCAGTGCTATCGCGCGGCCTGACCCCCGGAAGGATCCCATCAGGGGTGATCTGGCCCATATCGCGCTCGCCGGAAAGCACTTCGTGCCGCATTACGCCGTGCCCCAGCCGCGCACAGTGATGCCCGGCGGTGCAGCCCTTCTCGCCCAACCGGATGACGATGCGGAAGAATTGTGCGTCCTGCTTGAAGGCGACAGTTTCGAAGTGCTGGACGAAGCGGGCAAATGGGCCTGGGGCTGCCTGTCTGTCCACGGGCCCGTTGGCTATGTTAAGGCCGACCGGTTGGAGAGGCTTGTCTAATGGCACACACGGTATTTATCGACGGAGCGGAAGGCACCACTGGCCTCGAAATCGTCGACCGGTTGGACGGCCATGCAGAGTTCGAACTGGTCCGGCTGAGTGATGCAGAACGCAAGGATGCCGAGTGCCGCCGTTCGGCGCTGAATTATGCCGATTTTGCGATCTTGTGCCTGCCGGACGATGCTGCGCGAGAGGCGGTTTCCTTGATCGACGAGGATTCCGGCACCCGAGTGATCGATGCCTCCACAGCGCACAGAAACGCCTCCGGCTGGATTTACGGCTTTCCCGAACTGGTCGGACCCAATGTGGTGGCAGGCGCAAAGCGCGTTGCCAATCCAGGTTGCTACCCCACAGGATTCCTTGCCCTGATGGCCCCGTTGGTGCGGGCACGCTTGCTGCCGCGCGACTGGCCTTACACCGTCAACGCAGTGTCCGGATATTCAGGCGGCGGCAAATCCATGATCCAGCGTTTCGTGGAGGAGCCGGATATAGCCTATCGCTCCTATGGGATGGCACTGGATCACAAACATCTGGACGAAATGCAGCGCAAGGCGGGGCTGGAACATCCGCCCGTCTTCTCTCCTGCTGTTGTCCCGGCGTTTCGCGGCATGCTGGTGGAAGTACCGTTGGCGATTGCTGCCATGCGCTCCGCTGCGAAGCCAGACAAGCTGCGCGCCGAATTGACCCGCTATTTCGCCCAATCCGCACTAATCACCGTGCATGGCGATGAAACCCCGACGGAACTACTGCTGCGCACCGATGCGGAGCCTTCGGACAGGCTGGATCTGTGGGTATTCAGCGATGCCGAAGGCAAGACAGCGCGGCTCGTCGCGCGGCTGGATAATCTTGGCAAAGGTGCCAGCGGCGCGGCTGTGCAATCGCTCAATCTTATGGCGGGCTGCGACGAACTCGCGGGCTTGCGGATCTAAGACAGCTGCATATCTGCCCAGCAAATGGGCACGCTTGCCCGCATTTGCGCCAGCGCTGGGTCACGAGAAAATACGTCAAGCGCACGATTGTTTTGCAAAACACGCAAGCAGCAGTGACATTGTTGCGAATCCGCCCTTTCGCGTGGGCGTGTGATTGTCTACGCCTTGTCTTCGCGCTCTGGCATGATTCTTGAACATCGTAGCTACAGGCAACGGTTCAAAAACCATGCGGACCGGATGGTGCTCTCGCGCGATGTGAGTGCGGGGCGCCGGGGATGCTGACAGGGACGGTAATATAACGTGAAAAAAATCGAAGCCATCATCAAGCCGTTCAAACTGGACGAGGTCAAAGACGCGCTGCACGAGGTGGGTATTTCCGGGATCACTGTGACCGAGGCAAAGGGCTTTGGCCGGCAGAAGGGCCACACGGAACTGTACCGCGGCGCCGAATATGTGGTCGATTTCCTGCCCAAGGTGAAGCTGGAAATCATCGTTCCCGATGCCATGGCGGATCAAGTCGTCGAAGCCATCGCCGGGGCCGCCCAGACCGGACGCATTGGCGATGGAAAAATCTTTGTTTCAGACATCGCGGCTGCAATCCGTATTCGTACCGGCGAACGGGATGAGGACGCGCTTTAGAGCCGCCAGCCCGCCAAAAACATATCCAACATCACAACAATTCTATCCCAGAAGGAAAAGACAACAATGGCCAGTGCAAAAGACATCGTGAAGCTCATCAAGGATGAAGAAATCGAATGGGTTGATGTGCGTTTCACTGATCCCAAGGGCAAATGGCAGCACCTTTCCATGTGCGCCGATGTCATCGATGAAGACGCGCTTGAAGAAGGGCTGATGTTCGACGGCTCCTCCATTGAAGGCTGGAAGGTCATCAACGAAAGCGACATGATCCTGAAGCCGGATCTGGACGCGACCTACATTGATCCGTTCAGCGCCACGCCCATGCTCATCATTGTATGTGACATCGTAGAGCCGAGCGATGGCTCGCTGTATGGCCGTGACCCGCGTTCGACTGCAAAGCGCGCCGAGGAATATGTGAAATCCAGCGGCCTCGGAGACACGATCTATGTCGGGCCGGAGCCTGAATTTTTCATGTTCGACGATGTGCGTTTTGAGGATGGCTATGCCGGTTCCGGATACCGGATCGACGATATCGAGCTGCCGACCAACACCGGCACCGAGATCGAAGGCGGCAACATGGGCCACCGCCCGCGCGCCAAGGGCGGGTATTTCCCCGTGGCGCCGGTAGACAGCTGCATGGATATCCGCGCCGAAATGGTATCGACCATGAAGGAAATGGGACTGCCGATGGACAAGCAGCACCACGAAGTGGCCGCTGCCCAGCACGAACTCGGCATGACCTTCGGCACGCTGGTAGAAACTGCTGACCGCATCCAGGTGTACAAGTACGTCGTGCACCAGGTCGCTCACGCCTATGGCAAGACGGCAACGTTCATGCCCAAGCCGATCAAGGACGATAACGGTTCCGGCATGCACACCCACATGTCGATCTGGAAGGACGGGAAGAATACGTTTGCAGGCAATGGTTATGCCGGCCTGTCGGAACAGTGCCTGTATTACATCGGCGGCGTGATCAAACACGCCAAGGCGATCAACGCGTTCTCCAACCCGACCACTAACAGCTACAAGCGCTTGGTACCGGGTTTCGAGGCTCCTGTGCTGCTCGCCTACTCGGCCCGCAACCGCTCCGCCTCATGCCGTATTCCTTACGGCGCAGGCGAAAAGGCGAAGCGCGTCGAATTCCGCTTCCCTGATCCGCTTGCCAATCCGTATCTGTCATGCGCAGCCTTGCTGATGGCGGGTATCGACGGGATCAAGAACAAGATCCACCCGGGTGAAGCCATGGACAAGAACCTTTACGATCTGCCCCCGGCAGAGCTGAAAGAGGTTCCGACTGTGTGTGGTTCCTTGCGTGAAGCCCTGGAATCGCTCGAAGCCGATCACGAGTTCCTGCTGGCCGGCGGTGTGTTCACCAAAGACCAGATCGATGCCTATATCGAACTGAAGTGGGAAGAAGTGTACCGCGTGGAAATGACGCCGACAGCGGTAGAATACGACCTCTACTACAGCGCCTGATTTGCAGCGCTAAGGATCAACCAGATCACCAAGGGGGGCCGCTCGGGAAACCGGGCGGCCCTTTTGTTTGCATCAGAAAGGTGCAGGTATCCGCCGCTCGATACGTGCCGGCTCCGCCGTGTCCGATGGCAGGGTCACCTCGGTGACGATACCACCACGCTCGCCCATCCAGAAAACCCATCCTCCTTGCGCCGCACGCTGGACCATCCAAGCATTTAACTGGCGGATTTGACCCCGCACACGCTCTTCGGTCAGGCATAGGTTTCCGCGGGTTTCATCAGAGCAAGTGTATGCCCTTGCGCTTGATTTGAACCCTTCCAAAGCGGACAGCGCCAGCAAGCCCTCGTCAGGTGATACCGAATTCGCCAAGCTTGTGTAATCAGCAAACAGGCACGGCACACCAGCAGAAAGGGAAACCTGATCGGAACTTCTGCGCCTATCCAGAATGAGCTGCGTGTAAGCATCTTCGACTGGCAGTTCGTCGAGAACAGTCGCGGACCATGCCAATCGATGGCAACCATTGTCCCCAACTCGCTCTGCTTTTTGATAAAGGAGCAGATCGTGTTCACCAAAAGGATACATGGAGCCACTGCGGTACTCGATCTGGATTATCTGACCATGATCCAGGCCTTGCAAAACCGATTCACCGATTTCGGCAGGCGTAAGCCCTTCAAGGTCGCCCCAATCCAGCTGGTTCTGACCATAGGCCGGCGCTGCAAAAAACAATGCCGCACACGATACTCCAGAAAAAACAGTTCTAGTTTTCATAGACATAAGGAGTATCCAAGTCGGCTTTCGCCGTCAACGCATTGCCAGCATCCCGCGCCTGCCGGTCACGATAAACGCGGCGAGCAGCATCAGCGCCCAGAACATGGTCAGCCAGTCCAGCGGCGCTGGGCCTCCAACAAAGCCCAGATGTGCCAGCAGTGCCCAGGTGCCGCCGACCAGCACCACGAGGTAGAAGGATGTCGATCCCGCTTCCTTACCGACCGCCCGCATCAGCTCATCCTGAAATTTGATGGATTTGAGCGAGGTAAACACCGCCAAAACGCTCAGCACGGTATAGGAAACAAGCGCCGCCATTGGATCAATGGGCCCGCTTTTGCTTGAAAGCGCCACGATCAGCAAAGCGAGGCCCGCAACTGCCATCCCGATGGTAGAATACAGCAGCATACCGCGCTGCTCGTCCAATTCCTCGGGATCTTCAACGTTCAGGAACCGCGCACCAGCTTTCGGATTAACAAGGCCAATTGCAATGGCACCCGCTGTTAGAAGGTATACCAGCGCAACAAGGCAAGCGATTTCACGCGATGCGCTAAGCTCGCCCAATATGCCTGTATCGATCAGTTCCATGAGGCCCAGCGCGCCGAAAAACCCGGCCACCCCGCCCAGCGACAAAGCCAGGATAGTCTTCTTTAGCTTGCGCTTTTTCTCGGTCGCTTCGAAATCTGCATCACTCATGGCTGCGGCTCCCAATTATCAATGAATAGCTCCGGCACGCTCACATCGAACAGTTTCGCCATGCGCAGCGCCAACGGCAGTGATGGATCGTATTTGTCGGTTTCGACCGCGTTGACGGTTTGCCGCGAAACGCCCAGACGCCGGGCCAGTTCACCCTGGCTCCAGCCGTGTCTCTCGCGGTGTTCCTTCAAGTTGTTCTTCAACGTGACATCCAATCTGCCTGTAAAGAGCTCTTTACTGTAAAGACCTCTTGTCAGTCAAGAGCTCCGGGGATTATCCCGTTGAGACAAGTATCCACAGGGCCGCGACACAGCGACTCCCGAATCGGCAGGGGTGGTGATATGCGAGTGAGATGCCCGAGAAAAAATCATCTTCAATTTCAGAGCGTTTTGCGACCTATTTTGATTGGTGGGAGCGCACTCGGTCTGTGCTTGAACAAATTGGGCTTGGGAAAGTGATATTCTCTTCGCTCTCGCTCGCGGCTTTAGCCCTAATCGCATGGGTTCGGGATAATGTGCCTTGGTATTTCGCCGGGATCATGGCCCTAGTTGCTCTAGCTGTAGTGCTTTGGATAATTCATCGCGTTCAAATCATAAGGGCGACAACAAAATTTAACGCGCGGGATTATCAGAAGTTTGGCAATGAACTTGTCGATCTCTCGCAAGAAATTTTTCGCTATCTCGCAGATCGACAGCGCGACCAGAGAGAGATGCATAGATCAATCCCTAAAGGAAACGATAACAGCGATTTTAATACGTGGCAGCTAGATCGTGACTTTGAGGCAGTTACCGGAAGGATTTTCTTCGAAAAATACGGCACCCGCGTCATGGGTTCTCTAGCGTTGCTCCAAAGTATCGGTATTGCGATGCCGCCCCACATGATTATGATGGCTCAATCTCGCCCTAATGGCCTCGCTCAGTTTATCGGCACGATAGGTGATTTGCTCTCACGCGGGAATATTGCCGACGCTGTGGCAACATCAAAAGACAGGGATTTTATGTGGCAAATTCAACATTAACTGCCCGCTTTGACCGCCTTCTAGAAGCGATGATCGGTCCTAACGCGGAAAAGCCAGCATCAACTCCGAAAGCATCGTCCCAGGACGGTTCCGGCGATTGTGGCGAAACTCAAACTCGCCCAAATACTTCGGAAGATGCCTTCCGCTAACGTGGATATGCGTCCCGTTAATGCCGCGCTTTAGCTGCGCCCAGAAGCCTTCTATCGACTGCACATGGCTGGAGCCGTTCACCCACTGATTGCGGTTGTGGTTCACTGAACCATGCTGGAAGCCCATTGAAGGCAGGTTGCGGTAGGAATGGTTCTGATCTGTGTGGACCTGCGTTCCTGCGACCACGTTAGCCTTCACAACTGGCAGGAGGTCATGCTTGCGAACGGTTGGAATGATCTTCGTCATAACCTTGCCGCCGCGCTCCACCATGCCGACCACAATTGTCTTGTTCACGCGGTAGTTGCCACGGCCTTTACCAGTCGTCGCGCCGCCGATCAGGGTTTCGTCAACTTCGACTTCCACGCCCTCGCCGCCAAGCGGTTCGTCACCGTCCACCTGCGACATATACTTGCGGATTTCGTGGCACATGCGCCAAGCCGTTTTGTAGGTCACGCCGATCTGGCGCTCAACTTCCTTGGCTGCAACGCCGTTGCGCGAAGTCGTGAACATAAACATCACGTGAAACCAGTCACGCAGACTTGTGCGGGTCCGGTGGAACGGTGTTCCGGCTGTAGGGTAGATTTGAAAGCCGCAATGCTCGCAAGCGTATGAACGGCGCTTTTTGACGCGGTAGAATTTGGCTTCAACGCCGCAACCCTCGCAATCGTGGCGCTCACCATAGCGGGTGCGCATAAGATGATCGAGACAGGCTTCCTCGGTTGGAAAGCGGTCTTGGAATTGGCGAAGTGTAGGTCCCTTTGGCATAACCATTATGTAGCACAGAACCTTACTTGTCGCAAGGGGATAATCCCCAGAGCTCTTTACACGCCTTTCCTACATGATGCCGCGCTGCCTAGCGCCGGAAGACAAATCAGCGCAGGAAAGGCCGCATTTATGGACCGCAAGCCACTTTTCGATACTATCCGCCGCATTATCGGGCGTCCGTTTCGACAGACGGAAGTCGCCGCGATCGATGCGGCTTTGGACCTGAGTGAAAACCATGGCGATCTGCCACCGGAAGTTCTGGTCCAGGACAGTGCTCCATATGCTCCAAAACTCGGTCTGGCTTCTCGCGCAATCGGCCCTGAAGGCATCGCACTCATCAAGCAGTTCGAAGGCTGCGCGAAGCGGCGCAGTGACGGGCAGTTTGCCGCATACCCTGATCCCGGCACTGGCGGTGATCCATGGACGATCGGCTGGGGCGCAACAGGCACGGGGATCGGGCCCGGAACCGTGTGGACGCAGGAACAATGCGATGCGCGGCTGGAAGCCGACCTTGTGCGCTACGCCAGGGAAGTTGACCGCGTGCTGGGCGACGCGCCCACAACCCAGTCCCAATTCGATGCCATGGTCAGCTTCCATTACAACACCGGCGCGATCAGCCGGGCCACATTGGTGCGAAAGCACAAGGCAGGCGACTATCCGGGTGCCGCGCGCGAATTCGATCGTTGGTGCTACGCCGGCGGAAGCGTGATGAAGGGCCTTGTGCGCCGCCGCGCCGCTGAAAGTGCGCTCTATCGAAACTAACAATTTGTATTCGTTCTATTGCATTTGCGGAACCCATACTGCGCGTATCCCGTTGCGCTTGATAACGGAGTTTATGCAATGAAGTATCTGATTATGGCTGTATCTGCGCTCGCATTGGCAGCAACCCCCCCGCTTGCGCAGGGTAATGGCAATGGCGATGGCAATGGTAATGGTAACGGCAATCGCGGCGGTGGCTCTGCTCAGGCAGATCGAAGTAATCCCGGTAACGGCAATAGCCAGCGCGGCAATAGAGCTTCGGACGAGCGGGGAAGCCGGCAGGACAATCAAGGCGCAAATCGCGGCGGCGGAAATGCCAATCGCAGCAGCAATGGCCGCAGCGAAAGGGATCAGGCCTCGCGTGGCCGGGAAAACGGCAACAGCAACGGCAACGGCAATGCTGTCAGAGGGCGCGATTACAGAGGTAACGGCAACCAAGGCGGCAACAACCGCGGTAACGACAACCAAGGAAGCGCTAATCGCGGCAATGGCAATCGCAGCAACGGACCGAGTTTTGATGATCGTGGGCGTGATGGCGGACTGATCGACAGGATCCTGTACCGCGAAACCGGCATTGCCGACGGGTGCCCGCCCGGCCTCGCTGCAAAGCGCAACGGTTGTCTGCCGCCTGGCCAGGCGCGCAAGCGGAACGATAATTATCGCTACGGGAACTACGCCCCGAACTGGTGGGGCCTGCCCTATTCGGGCGGAAACTACTTCTACGAAGACGGCTTCCTTCTTCGCTATGACGGAAACCGCGTTTCGGGCTACATCCCCTTGCTCGGCGGTGCCTTGGCTATCGGAAATTCGTGGCCGCGTGACTATGGCTATGACCGTATTCCAGACTATCAATCGCGCTTTTACGGGCTCGGCAGCAATTACAGGTACGCCGACAATGTCGTGTACCGGCTTGATCCCGAAACAGCGGCGATTACGTCCATTGCTGCGCTGCTGACAGGTGACGAATTCGTGGTCGGCCAGCCGGCACCGCGTGGCTATGACGTTTACAACGTCCCTTACAGTTACCGCGATCGGTACCGGGACGGACCGGACGCCTATTATCGATACAATGACGGGTATGTTTATCAGATCGACCCGGAAACGCGGTTGATCGCGTCAGCCATCGAATTGCTTCTTTGAAGGTACAGATAATGAAAGCGAAGAATCTCGGGCGCGCAGCCGTGTGCTCAATCGCTGCGGCTGCTCTTGTGGCACTCTCCGCATGTAGTGAAAGCCCAGCGGCGCCGAATTCCGGTTTTGCACCGGGCGATCCGGGTACCCAGAGCATTGCCGCCCTGATTGCCGAAACAGACGGCTTGAGCTCGGTGGAAACGCTGATTGCAGATGCCGGCATGGCGCAGACTTTTGACGGGATGGCGGCTTATACCGTCCTCGCGCCGACCGATGCGGCACTGTCCGCGCTAGGTGAAGCCTACACGGGTGACGATGCGCGGCCCGCGCTGGTGGCCATCCTGCGCGATCACATCTTGCCCGGCTATCTCACCACCCAGGATATTGCATCCGCAATTGAAAGCAGCGGAGGCCCGGTTGAAATGCAAACCATGGGGACGGGAACCCTGACCTTCGCGATGGACGGCGATACGCTGACAGTCGCTGGCGGCGAAGGCTCCACGCCAGTTGCGATCACCGGCGAGATGCTCGGCGTGAACGGTGTGGTCATCCCAATCGACACGGTGCTGAAAGACGTCACGACTGACGGCTGACGGCTGACGGCTGCGTTATATTCCAGGCATTGGAAAGCGGCGGTGATCGTTAATAATCACGCCTGTATTCTACAGCAGCACTGTTTCGCCCAACCGTACTGACGGTCGCAAGCAGGTTGAGCCAGCTCGTCACCCGGAACTCCACGTTGCTGGCTGAATACCCTGCGCCGTCGGTGATGATTTCCACATAGAACCGGCGGCCGAAATTCTTGCCCAAAGCAATCGATGTGCCGCGGTCCAGCGCGGGATCGGCTGACACAAGTCGCAGCCGATCAAGGCCAATGGCGTTGCGCAGCTGGTTGATCGGGCCCACGCCGGATCCGCCGCGCAGGCTTGCCACCGCCGCGCCCAATTGCAGCGCGTCGGTTGCCGAAAGGTTGGCAATGGAACCGCCGAACAGCAGCCGCGCAAGCAGCTCCTCTTCCGGCAAGGCTGGAACGGACGAAAAGGTAATCTCCGGCTGGCTGGCATTGCCGCGCACGTTGACTGTGACCGAAAGTGCATCGACCTCTGTCTCTGCCACCAGATCGATGCGCGGATCGATCGGGGCATTTTCGTCGAAGAAGATATTACCCTGCGTGATTTCAAACCGTGTTCCGGCGAACGAATAGGAGCCTTGCCGCGGCACGACGCTGACTTCGCCGCCAAGGCGCGGATCGTCGGTCGTTCCGCGAATCTGGAGGTTGTCGGTCCGCCATTCGCTTTCCAGCCCCATACCATCGACCTGTATCCCTCCCGGGGCGCGGACATCGATAAGATAGCGCCACGGTGCGGTATTGACCGCGACAGGTGCCACATCGGCGGGCAGATCAATCTGTGTTGTGTTGATGCTCGGCAATTCCGCAATCGCTTCCGCCGTCATGCCGAGGCGCCAACGCACGTCTTGGGCGCGCAGCCGTCCGGCAATGGTGCCGCCTACGCCGTTGGAAACGATCCGCATCGGCCCGGTGATGGTAGCGCCCATGTTGGCAATATCGAGGATCTGCGCATTGGTTGCGGCAAGGCGGATATCCATGCTCGGACCGCGCGATGCCGAAATGTTCGACAGATCGATAAACCCGCTTCCGCTGACCCTACCGCCGTTCGGAGCTGTTCCGGCGAAGCTGGTGAGGTTGAACCGCGATCCATCAAAGCGGCCGCGTGCGGTGACACCGGTCACGTCGGTCCCGGTCAACCCGCTTCGTACGCGCAGGGCATCGCCGGAAATTGATCCGCGCACCTGCGGATCTCCAAGCGAACCGCGCACATCGGTGGCCACTTCCAGATCGCCGGTCAAATCAAGCAAGTCGATCGCCGCCAAGCGCCAAAGCGCTGCTGCGTCACCATTGAAGCGGAATTGCGCGAACAAATCACCCGCATAAAGGCGTTCCGGCAGACTGCCGGACTGCGGCAGATTGGTGATGCGGCCCTGCAAACGGCCATCGGCATTCCCGCCATCGGTGATGACTGCGCGCGCCTGCGCCAGAGTTTCGGACAGGTTCGCAACCAGCGCAATATCCATCGGCCTTGATGTCAGAAGCGAGCTGGCCCGCGTCAGGTCCTCGATCATCAACCGCGCTTCGCCAGTTGGAAGACCGTTGGCTCCGCCTGCAAACTCAATCACGCCCGACACTGTCCCGCCTACGCCCAGCTCTCCAGCCAGAACATCCGCCAGGCCGAGCGGCATGTTGGCGAGCGACACATTGCCCGACAGTGGCGCATCCCCGCCGATTCTGCCGCTGGCCAGCACATAGCCATCACCGAACGACAATTGGGAACGTTGCAATTGCCAACCGCCATTGTCCAGTTTGGTCAGCACCGCGCGGCGGGGCATGGAAATATCTTGCCCGGCGTAAGAACCGTCCACTGCAACAGCGATGCGTTCTGCACTGGCGTTGCCGTTGATTGCGAGCTCGAAGCGGCTTCCCCGTCTGCCCGTCAATGCAGCGTCAAAGGAGCCAACCCCGTCGATAACCTGCGTCCGTGCCGCAAGCCGGCCAATAAAGATGTTGCCGTATGAAAGGCCCTGGAGGTTGGCATTGCCGCGGACCGTTGTGCCGTCGGCGCCGATCAGGCCGGTCGCATCGATTGTCCCGCGATTGATCGCAAGCGGCGTATCACCGCCGAATCGCGCGTTGTTGGCAGTCACATCGATGTCAAAGCCTTGGCCGCCATTCCGCACAGCCAGTCCAATTGTCCCGTCGATGCCCCCGCGCGACAGGGCCAGATCGCCAGCCACACCGCCTTCGATAAGTTGCAGCACCCCCGATACACGGGACTGCGCAATGTCCAGACGATTGATGTCGATAAATGTGTCGCCATTGTCTGCGATGTTGAGGTTGATCTGGCCGTCAAACGCGCCAAGCAGCGATCCGCCTTGCGTGTCGATGACAAATCCGTTTTCCGAAGGGGCCAACGTCACCCGCACATCGGTAAGACCGGCGGCTGGCAAAGGATCGGCGAACACGAGTGCGGCGCGCGGACCATCATCGGCAAGCAAGGCCTCAACCGTGAACGGCCCGTAATCGACATGCCGGCCCGATCCGACCAAGGTGGTGCCCTGATCGTCCACACGGCCATCCAGCATAAGCGACAGCTTGCTGGCGTTGATCTGCATTGTGTCGAACGCAACGGGCCTGCCTGAACCGAGCGACAATCCACCGTTGAAGCGGATGTTGCTGCCCGCCAGGCTTTCCAGCGTCGAGTTGCTCACTTTGTCGACCCTGCCCTGCAAATCGGCATCAAGGCTCCACGGCGTGCCGCCGCCAATTGCGAAGCGGATTTGCGCACCAGCATCGATGGTGCCGATCCCGTCGAACGGCAAATCTGCAATATTTACAGGCCCGGTGACCTGCGTGAGGCCAGAAGTGAAATTGCTGTTGAGACCCAGCAGCGCCTGCAGCCCGGGGAAATTGACTGCCAGATCGTCCGACAGCAGCTCGCGCCCGGAATAAACCAGCGTGCCGCCGATTGTGCCGTTTACCAGTCGCGGATCGAACAGTGCATTTCCGCTTACGATGCGCTGGATGCTGGCATCGACAGGCACGGTGAAACGGGTGCCGTCATAGCTGAGTGTGCCATCCTGCGAGACACCCGATACGATGATGCCGCCCGCATCAATTTCTGCAACGGTCAGCCGGTGCGGTACGCTAAGGTCGCGGAAAGCGCCATTCAGGGTCGCTTCGAGATTTGCGCCATTCAGCGCCACGTCCTCGGAAAACAGCGTTGGATCGAGCAATTGTGCGGCCAGCTGAACGTTGTTGAAAGTGTTGTTCGCCAAATCGATTGCGCCAGCACCGTCTGCGTTCACACCGCGAGCGCGCAGCACGAAATCGCCTTCCAGCACGCTGTCCTCCAGCGTGCCGGAGGCGGTGAGCATGACAGTCTCTCCCAAGGCGCGCGCAGCCAGGCCTTCGACATAGGTGCCCGGACGGGCCCGGCCGACGATGCGGTATTGGCCGCCATCGTTATAAACGTCGAAATCCAAGAGATCGTCACCGCCCTGCACCGCGTCCAGTTCACCCTGCCACGATGTCCAGGTGCCATCGCCTTCAAGCTGGACGGAAAGGTCGCTCTGCGCGCCAACCATCGCAGCGAGGAAACCGCCTTGCGGGGCCTGCCAATCAAGGTCGAGGTCGAACCGGTCGCCGTCTGGCTCTGCATGAACCAGCGCGGTAAAAACGTCGCCGCCGCCGAATTCGCCGCCAGCATCAAGATAGACAAGACCGTCGCGGATATTGGTTTCTGCTGCAAAATCGATTGTTCTTGCTTCCCCGAGCAAGCCTTCGGCGACAGTCAGATTGACGATGGCAAAGCGGTCGATCCGGATATCGAAATCGGGCAGAACCGGCGCGTCGGGATCACCGGCTATCAGTTCCGGTACGGCGTAAAGCGTACCATTCGTCAGCACCAGATGGCGCACATCCAGCCCGCTGGTAAACCATTTATAGGGACGCCAATTGAGATCAATCAGAGGCACTTCCAGGAACAACGTATCGTTCGCGTCGCGGAACTTCACGTCCTTCAGGGTCGAGCTCCACAGGACCGAACCGTCAATCTCGCCCACTTCGACCGAAAGCCCGGACGCCGGGGCAACTTTCGAGATTTCATCGACGATGAATTGCCTGCCCGGCGGCGTGTGGAGAAAACCAACAAACAAAAGCACGACAGCGACAATGCCGAACAGCAGCCATCCGATCGCCTTCAGCGGAACCGTTACAAAGCGGCGCTTACGCTTTGTCGGTGCGGAGGTTTTGGCCTCTGCGGGTGCCTCGTCAGCCGCGATCTCCTGTTCGGCCATCAGAAGGCCTGACCCAGCGCGACATAAACAGCGATCCAATTGTCGTTTGGACCAGGGTTAAGCGGGAACGCGACATCCAGCCGCAGCGGGCCAAAGCCGGTGGCGTAACGCAACCCGACGCCGGCACCGTATTTGATCGTGTCAAAATCGGGCACAGCGTCTTCTCCGACGGAGCCGGCATCGATGAACGGCACAACGCTGATCGCGCCGTCCATGAACTTCGTGCCGATACGCGCCTCTGCCGACAATTCGACCACGCTGCGCCCGCCGATGGGATTGCCTTCGTCGTTGCGCGGGCCGATTTCGCGGTAGCCATAGCCGCGCACCGATCCGCCTCCGCCTGCGTAGATGCGCCGCGACGGGGCGATGCCTGCAATGTCCGCTCCGGGGATGCTGCCCAACCTGACGCGGCCCGCCAGCACAGTGTTCTCTCCGACAGTCTGGTAATAGGACGCGTCAACCTGGCTGCGGACGTAAAAGCTTTGCGTTCCGTCATTGTCGGATATCTCCGGCGAAAGATTGCTCGACAGCCGCCAGCCTTGTGTCGGATTAAGCAAATCATCGGAGGTATCGAGCTGCGCAAACAAGGGCAGCGCAGCAACGAAATATGTCTCCCGCTCCAGCGCGTTGCCTTCGCTGTCCAGTTCGCTTTCCTGCGTCGCGACCAGTTCAAGCCCGACCGACCAGCTCAGCTCTTTCTGGAACAGAAGTGTGCTCACCCGCTCGAACGTGCCGATCGCAGACAATGTGCGCGCATCATATGCGTCGTAATCGATCGTGCTGGCATAGGCATCCAGCGTCAAAATGCGGTCGCGTCCGGTAAAATTGTTCTTGCGCACGGTGACGCCCAGCAGCTGTTCCTGCGTACCGACGGTTCCGCGCATGCGCAGCATGCCTTCCGACGGGAAGAAATTGCGGTGCTCCCAAGATCCATCGATGCGGATACCGGTTTCGGTTCCGTAACCGATACTGCCCGCCAAAGACCGTAGCGGAGCAGGTTCGATGGAGGCGAGCATGTTGACCAGGCCAGGCTCATCGCCGCTCGGTTCATCCACAACCACGGGGGTGAGCGTAACCGAGCCGACCAGCCCAGTTGCGAGAATAGCGCGGCGCAAATCCATTTCGTCGCTGCGGCGGTACAGGTCGCCAGCATCCCACCGGGCAATTCGCGTGAGATGCTCGCCTGAAAGAAATTCAGGCAGATCTGCTGGTCACCACGCCCAGATTGTATTGCCCGCCCGGTTCCGTCGGCATGGTCAGATCGCCTTCCACGCGGTCGTGATCGATCAGCAACGAAGGCTCTTCAATCGCAGCAAAGGGAAAACCTGTCTCGCCCAAGCGCCGTGTCGAGATCAGCCTGCTCGGTCTCGATCGCGTCGAGCGAGATCGGATCGCCGGGGTAAATTTCGAAGGCAGCACGCAGCGCCGCGAAATCATCGCCCGCGGCGGCAAGATTGCCCAAGTCTACCGCGCCAAATCGGTACCGTGTGCCGGGAATGATGTCGAACCGCGCTGCCGGTGTTTGGAGTTCGGCGTCGACCTCTTCATCAACTTCGCCAACAGAGCGGATGACCTGCGCATCGTAATAACCGTACACGCGGAGCATCTGCTGCAGCAGTTCCTCGTCATTTCGCGCCTGAACGCGCAGCCGCGCGAGATTGTTCTCGTCCTCGAGCTGCTCGATCGTCGAAAGCGACTTGAACCGGTCGAGGAATTCGTCGCGTTCCGGAAACAGCGATGTTTCTGACGGGAAGACGAGCACAAGCTCATCCGAGATGCGTTCTTCACTGCCGGCTGGAATTGGCGGAATCTGCTCTTCGAACGTAGCAAACTCAATCGGGTCTTCCGGCTCCAGCGGCGCAAGTTGCGGCAGATCCACCTGTTCGGGCCACGGAATGGTAACCTGCGGCATTTCGGCCAGCGGTGACGAAGGATCAAGCGGGAGCGGCGCATTTTCCTGCTCGGCTGCATCTGCCGAAACGCCGTCGCGCGCCCATTCCTCCGGGTTGTCGACAGCCGCATCTGGGATCAGATCTTCCAGACTGGGTGTGTCCTGCCTGTCCTGCGCAAGCGCAGGCTGCGCAGCAAGCGCCAGCACAGCTGCCAGGGCAGTCGTCACTTTTATCAAAGCTGGAGCGAAATCAGGCGAGCTTGTATTCGCGCTGGAGACCCGGAGTATTGTCTTTCGAACCGCCATCGGGCGCTGGTGCTCTCTCTCCGCCCCCGGATGTAACGCGCTCGATAAGGTCGCGCTGTTCGGTATCGGACAGGCGATGCCAACCGTCCGGTCCGAGCAGCTCGAGCGGACGGAAGCGCACCTTGTACTGCATCCGGTCGGACCCTTCCACCCAATAACCGAGGTAGACAAAGGGTAAGTCCGTCTCCGCAGCCCGGCGAATATGGTCAAGAATGACATATGTACCAAGCCCGCTGCGATTCTCGTGCTCCGGGTCATAGAAGCTGTAAATCATCGAAAGACCGTCGCCCTGCCTGTCCATCAGACAGGCGGCGACCAAACGACCCGGAACCTCGTTAACAGAAGGTTCCCTATATTCAACGACAAAGCTTGATACGCTGGTATGCTCGACCATGTCGGCGAAATCGACTTCGTCCATGGCAGCCATTCCGCCGCCGGGGTGGCGATGTTCAAGATATCGTTGCAGCAGATCAAACTGTTCCGTTGTTGCCCAGGGACGGCATTCGGCAGTGACGAGATCCGAATTGCGTTTCAGATTGCGCTTTTGCGAGCTTGAGGGCCGGTAATCCATCGCTGCGACGCGCACCGACACGCAGGCGCGGCAATCCACGCAGGATGGGCGGTATGCCACCGTCTGGCTGCGCCGAAACCCGATCCGCCCCAGTGCATCGTTCAGCTGTTCAGCATGGCCGCCCTTCAGCTCCGTGAACACCTTCCGTTCCGTCTTGCCCGCAAGATAGGGGCACGGCGCGGGGCTGGTCACGAAAAAGCGGGGGAAGCGAACGGGGGCCGTCACGGGCGGATAAGATCCTCTTTCCTAATAGTTCGTCACACAACTTTCTGTGCGGCGATCACCCGTATTGCACACGGGAATCGCTTAGGAGAACCATGTTAACCATAAAACATGGCCTGTGCAGAGATAATTTCCACAATCGGCTGACCTGCGCCGTCAAGCGACCCGTAACGGGTCAGTTCAATTCCACTTGGCTTACATGATAACCTTTATCGGTCAGCGCTTTGACCAAAGCTTCCAATTGCTGGCGGTCGCGCGCTTCGCATTCGATATCGGTCACCAGGCCCTTTGCAGGCAGGTTGGTGAAAATGCGCTGGTGGTAAATCTCGATGATATTGACATTGTGCGCGTCAAATTCGCGCATCACCTTGAACAACGCACCGGGTCGGTCCTGCAAGGTAATCTGGAGCCGGGCAAGCCTGCCGGACCGGGCAAGATCGCGCAAAAGCACGTTGGCAAGCAGCCGCGTATCAATATTGCCGCCGCACAGGACAAGGCCGATGTTCTTGCCCTTGAAACGTTCCGGGCTGGAAAGGATTGCCGCCAATCCGGCCGCGCCTGCGCCTTCGACCACGGTCTTTTCGATCTGCAGCAGCAGGCTGACTGCCATTTCCAGATGGCTCTCATCCACCAGCACGATATCATCGACCAGGCGGTTGATAATAGCCTGGGTGAATTTGCCAGGCTCCTTTACGGCAATACCTTCGGCCAGAGTATCGCCGCCGCTCGGCAGATTTTCACCTTTGAACGCGTTGTAGGACGACGGGAACAGACGCGCTTCGACCCCGATCACCTCCAGCGGCGGTTCCATCCGCTTGGCCACGGTGGCCATGCCCGAAATCAGCCCGCCGCCGCCGATTGGCGTGACGATGCAATCGAGTTCAGGCGCATCTTCAATCAATTCCAGCGCGGTCGTGCCGGCGCCCGCCGCGACATGCGGATCATCGAACGGGTGGACGAATGTCAGCCCCATCTCGCTCTCAAGCTTGCGCGCATGGGCATAGGCCTCGTCGAAGGTCTCTCCTTCAAGCACCACGTTCCCGCCGACCGCCTCTGTCTGCATGACTTTTACGGTAGGAGTGGTGCGCGGCATCACTATGGTAACCGGCACGCCCAGACGGGTCCCGTGGTAGCTGAGCCCTTGCGAATGATTACCGGCAGAGGCTGCGATAACGCCGCGCTGCCGCTGTTCGTCTGTCAATTGCAGCAGCGCATTCAGCGCGCCGCGTTCCTTGTACGCCGCAGTGAATTGCAGGTTTTCGAACTTCAGCCAGATATTCGCGCCGGTAATTTGCGAAAGCGTTTGCGAATACATCGTGGGCGTACGCACCACAGCGCCTTCGATGCGCTTTGCGGCTTCACGGATGTCGGAGAGCGTCAGCGTGGGTTCGGTCATGGGTAACGCGCCTAGCCAAATGCAGGCGTCAGGGGAATAGGCGCGCGGCTTTGCGCCAAGAAACTTTGGCTTTGCCCGATTGCGTCTTGGCCGCGAACACGGCAATCACCCATCCCATGACAAACATCGCATTTCTCGGCCTTGGCGTGATGGGCGCGCCGATGGCTGGCCATCTCGCCCGCGCCGGACACCGCGTCACCGCATACAACCGCACCTTTGCCAAGGCACAGAAATGGCAGGAAGCTCTTGCTGCTGAAGGCATCGAAGCGGCTGTCTCGCAATCCCCGGCAGAGGCCGCCGCAGACGCAGATATCGTTCTGGCCTGCCTCGGCAATGATGAAGACGTCACCAGCGTCGTGCTGGGCGATGAAGGCGCGCTGGCTGCGATGCGCAAAGGGTCGGTGTTCGCCGATCACACCACCGTGTCGCCGGCACTCGCCCGCAATATTGCAGAGGCGTGTGACAAGCTGGGAATTCTGGCTGTCGATGCGCCCGTTTCCGGCGGACAGGCCGGCGCCGAAAACGGCAAGCTCGCCATCATGTGCGGCGGATCGGACGCGGCGATGGCGGCTGCTATTCCGATAATGGAAGCTTACGCCGCACGGATCGTCCACATCGGCGGGCCGGGATCGGGACAGGCGTGCAAGGCAGTGAACCAGGTGTGCATTGCGGGCGTATTGGCTGGTCTTTCCGAAGGCGTGCGGCTGGCGCAGGCGACCGGCGTGGATACGGATAAGGTGCTGGAGGCCATATCGGGCGGCGCGGCGCAAAGCTGGCAGATGGAAAATCGCTGGCAGACAATGGTTCAGGGACAGTTCGACTTCGGTTTCGCAATAGACTGGATGCGGAAAGATCTCGCTATCGCTCTGGCTGAAGGCCAGGCGAAGGGAGCGTCGCTTCCCATCGCCGCCCTGGTCGATCAATTTTATGCGCAAGTGCAGGCCGCAGGTGGCTCCCGTCAGGACACCAGCGCCCTCATCCGTCACCTTCCGGAGATCAAGTCATGATAACCCGTTTTGCTGCTGCCCTCACGCTGCTTTGTATGTCCTCCACCGCACTTGCCGACACATGGATCGACAATGTGAACGGCATTTCGGTTAACCGCGACGGGTCAGTAGACCGCTTTGCCGGTCTGGTAATCGACGAAGACGGGCGCATTTCCGAAATCCTTGATTTTGGTGACAGGCCGACGCGCGAAATCGAATACCGTGTGGACGGCGAAGGCCGCGTAATGGTGCCTGGCTTTATTGACGGTCACGCGCATCTCATGGGTCTTGGCCTCGGGACGCTGGTGCTTGATTTGTCGACCACGCAATCCCTGGAAGAAGCTCTCAGCCGGATCGCAGCTTACGCCGCCGCAAATCCTGATCGCCCGTGGATAGTCGGGCGCGGATGGAACCAGGAAATCTGGGGACTGGGCCGTTTTCCCACCGCTGCCGAACTTGATGCTGTCGTGTCCGACAGGCCCGTGTGGCTGGAGCGTGTGGACGGACATGCGGGCTGGGCCAACACGGTGGCGATGGAAGCGGGCGGTGTCACTGCACGCTCCGAAGACCCTGTGGGCGGACGTATAGAGCGCATCGCAGGTACCCGCGCACCTTCGGGGGTTCTGGTCGACGGCGCCATGCCGATGGTAAGCGCGCAGATCCCACCGCCCCTACCCGAAGACCGCGACCTGGCGCTGTACAATGCGCAGCAATTGCTGCTCAGTTTTGGCATAACGGCCATGGCCGATATGGGCACCACGGTCGATGACTGGATGACGATACGCCGCGCGGGCGATGCGGGTTGGCTGCAAATTCGCGTAATGTCCTATGCAGATTCGATCGAAAGCATGCTGCTGATCGGCGGACCGGGGCCAACGCAGTGGCTGTATGATGACCGCCTGCGCCTGAACGGCGTAAAGCTGTATCTCGACGGGGCATTGGGATCGCGCGGTGCATTGCTCAAAGCGGACTACGAAGATGACCATGGCAATCGCGGCCTTCCGCTGCTGAGCGGAACGCAATTGCGCAATATGATGAGCCGCGCATCGCTCGACAATTTTCAGGTGGCTGTCCACGCAATTGGCGATGCTGCAAATGCAGATGCGCTGAACGCGATTGATGAACTCGCCGCCGATTACACAGGCGACCGCCGGTGGCGCATCGAACATGCGCAAATCGTGGACACTTCGGACATCGCAAAGTTTGGTCAACACGGCATCATCGCCAGCATGCAGCCAGTTCACCAGACCAGCGACATGTTCATGGCAGAGGCGCGGCTGGGCGCCGACCGGCTGGACGGCGCCTATGCCTGGCGAACCATTCTGGACGAGGGCGGCACGCTCGCATTCGGAACCGACGCGCCTGTTGAACCGGTTGACCCGCTGTCTGGCCTTGCAGCGGCAGTCAGCCGCACGAATGCCGAGGGCGAACCGTTTGGCGGATGGCTCCCGGACGAAACTATAACCCGCGAACAGGCCCTTGCCGCTTACACCGCTGGCGCTGCCTACGCGGGCTTTGCCGATGGACGTTTTGGCCGGCTCACCCCCGGCGAACGTGCTGATTTCGTGTTTCTTTCTGCCGATCCGTTGCTGGCAAGTCCGGAACAAATCCGTAGTACCCGGGTTCTGGAAACATGGATCGCCGGGCAGCGTGTGTACGACGCTGATGTCCGGAACCCATTGATAGAACGCCCACAAGGGCCCGAGGCTGCCGGTCGATAACATCAGATTTTGTCTCGCCAATGCGGCAAAATCGCGCTAGAAGACCGCAGACGACGACTAATTAAAGGATAAGGATCCTATGATCGCCAAGACATTTACCACTGCCGCCGCCGCTATCGCGCTCACCGCAACACCTGTGTTCGCGCAGGAAGCGTCCATTGATCGCCTGCCCGCTCCGGTGGAAATGCAGGGCGAACAGCTTGAAGGCCAGAGCGGTGGTCTCATCCTCGCTTTGCTCGCAGCAGCTGTGATCATCGCCGGCATCATCATCGCCGCTGGCGACGATACCGACGAAGCGGACCTGCCGACCAGCCCGTGAGCTGATCCGCAACATCGAGTTTTGAAAACGGGGTCCTGAGTGGCCCCGTTTTTTTGTGCTTGTTCGAGTAGGTTTTTCGAGCTGGCCAGGAATAGAGTTCACGCAGTGAAGCTCGACAGCCGTTATTCGGCTGGGTCCTCGGCCTGCTTCGTTTCTGCCTCCGTTTCCTGCTCCTCGCCGGTTTCTTCTTCTCGTCTTGGCCTGCAAATCGCGCTTCTCACTGAAACGCATCAGGACGAGCGAACCTTCAAACAGGAGCAGCAGCGGAGTAGCGAGCATGATCTGGGTAACAGGGTCAGGCGGCGTGATGATCGCGGCCACGGCGAACACGGCAACTATCACATAACGCCGCGCAGCCACCAATTGCGCGCGGGACACCAGACCGGCCCGGTTGAGCAGCATCAACAGCACCGGAAGCAGGAAGCTGACCCCGAAGGCCAGGATGAAGCGCATCACCAGGTCAAGGTAATCGCCCATTGCAGGCAGCGCCTGCGCCTGCAACCCGCCCGCCTCTCCCTGAAAGCCGAGAAACCACGTGAATGCCAGCGGCATAACCACGAAATAGGCAAGCGATCCGCCAAGGGTGAACAATATTGGCGTAGCGATCAGAAACGGCAGAAACGCCCTTTTTTCACGTGCATACAGGCCAGGAGCGACAAACGCCCAAAGCTGGTTTGCAATGATCGGAAAGGCGAGAAAAAATGCCGCGAAAAGCGCAACTTTGATCTCGACAAAAAATGCCTCGTAAAGGCGCGTATAGATCAGCTGGCCCTGTCCGGCCGGAAAGGCGCGGGTCAGCGGCAGCACCAGAAACCCGAAGATGCGGTCGGCGAAATAGAAGCAGACGCCAAAGGCAACGGCCAGTGCCGCAACAGCGCGAACCAGCCGCTTGCGAAGTTCGATCAGGTGATCGAGCAGCGGTGCCTGCGTGTCGTCCAGATCCTTCAGTTTGAGCGCCATCGCCTAGACGTCCTTTGCGGGGTCGGGGGACGCGGTCTTTTCTGCGTTCTTGTCATCGCGCGCAGCCGCCAGTCTGCTTTCTGCGGTAGGCGCAGATGCCGCGTCGGCGGCCTCACCGGCAGCAGCCGCTTCCTTTGCCTCGATGATCGCCTGTTCTTCTTTCGCTGCGATAATGCCTTGCTTATCGCCCTGCGCCGCGATTTTGCGCAGCTCCGCCGCCTTTTCTGGGGGCATTTCAGAGGCGTAGGCGCCTGTTGGCTCCATTTCAGCCGGAGTACCTTCCGGATGTTCGCGCATGATCTTTTCGTTCTGCGCTTTCCACTTCTGCTCCATCTCCTCCAGCTCCGCCTCGCGAACGATATTGTCAAAGCCGGTACGGAACTGGGCGGACATCTTGCGGAACTTGCCTACCCACCGGCCAACAGTGCGCAGCGCGAGCGGCATATCCTTCGGGCCGATCACAAGGACCGCGACCACTATGACGAGCAGTAATTCGGTTGCGCCGATATCGAACATGGCTGCGGCGCTCGCTCTGGAAAATTAGGAAGCGGGCTTGTCGGCCTGGGACTCGGTCGTTTCGGACGCGGCAGGGGCCGGAGTGGGCGCAGCTGTCGGCGCGGGCGCCTCAATCTGCGGGCTGGCTTCGGAAGACGCGCGAGTCTCGTCTGACATACCCTTCTTGAAGCTGCTGATTCCCTTACCGAAATCACCCATCATTTCCGAAATACGGCCCCGCCCGAAAAGGACGAGAACGACGAGGGCGACAATCAAAATCTGCCAAATACCTGGCTGCATGGGACTTTCCTTAGGGTAACGCTATATTACCAATCTAGGCGCTTTCATCCCGCTTTTCCAGCATTGCCGCATCGTCCGCGTAAGAATTGTCATCATCGCTCTCTTCAGCCTGCGCCTCTGCCGCGGCGAGCTGTTCTTCCTTTAGCGCCACCATATCTTCGTAGGTGTCATCGACCGGATCGAGCAGGCCTGCAGCCTTCAGTTCATCGAGGCCCGGCAGATCCTTGCGCGTTTCAAGACCGAAATGGCTGAGGAAATCCGCTGTCGTTGCGTAAATAACCGGGCGTCCGGGCACTTCGCGGCGGCCCGCTGCGCGCACCCAGCCCGCTTCCATCAAGACATCCAATGTCCCGCTGCTGGTCTGCACGCCGCGAATTGCCTCGATTTCGGCCCGGCTGACGGGTTCATGATAGGCGATAATGGCCAGCACTTCCGTCGCCGCGCGCGACAGCCGGCGAAGCTGTTCCTTCTCGCGCCGCAAAAGATGCGCAAGATCGGGTGCAGTCTGAAACTGCCAATGCTTGCCGCGCTCCACCAGAACCACGCCGCGCCCTGCATATAGCGTTTGCAGTTCCGCCAACGCTTCCCTGACATCGGCATCCCCCAGATGCGCGCCGATCTGCTGATGGGTCATCGGCTCCTCTGCAGCGAACAGGCAGGCCTCTACCGCGCGGGCAAGATCTGATGGCTTGTCGCTCAAGCGGATACCCGCCGCAGATGGAGCGGGCCGAAAACGTCAGCCTGGCGCAGTTCCGCCCGGCCCGTGCGCGCCAGTTCAAGCGCGGCGACGAAGCTGGATGCCAGGGCGGATTTCTTGAGGCGCGGATCGGCGTTGCTTGGCAGGAAGGACCGGATTTCCATCCAGTCCACACTCACGCCGAGCATCGCGGAAACGCGGTCCAGCGCTGAATCGAGGGTCATTACAGGGCGTTCCGCCACCATATGAACGACCGGTTCCGTGCGCAGCTTTACCTGTCCATAGGCGTACACAAGGCTGTACCAATCGCACTGCCAGGCGTTTTTGCGCAGCACTTTCAGCCCCTCCGGCTGGCCGCGCGCAAATACATCGCGGCCCAGCCTGTCCCGCGCCATCAACCGTGCGCCAGCTTCCCGCATCGCGCCAAGCCGCTGGAGCCGCAGTTGCAGTTTGAGCGCCAGTTCTTCCGGACTGGGGTCTTCCTGCTCTTCCTTGGGCAACAGCATCCCGGATTTGAGATAAGCCAGCCACGCAGCCATCACGAGGTAATCGGCGGCAATTTCCAGCTTCAGCGCCTCTGCCCGTTCGATATATTCGATATACTGGTCCACCAGCGCCAGGATGGAAATCGACTTCAGATCGACTTTCTGCCGCCGCGCAAGATCGAGCAACAGGTCCAGCGGACCTTCCCAGCCGTCAAGCTCCAGATAGAGCGCATCGTCATCACCCGGAGCAGGTGACGCAGCGCCGTTCCAGTCCTCGCCTGTTTCATCCAAAGCGGTATCGGCGAAGAGATTGTCCGTGTTCACGCAGCAGCCCCGGCGATGGCGAGCAAGCTGTCCCGTGTTTCCAGCAGTTCGGCGCGTGATGCGGTGCCGGCCACCTCGCCTGTGCCTTTCAGCGCGCGATCAAGCCTCGCTGTGGCCTTCTCGGACATTGACGGTATGGCGGATACAATACCTTCCATATCCGCCTGTTTCCCCCAGCAATTCAGTACGATATCGCAGCCCGCCTCAATCGCACGGGCAGACCTTTCCGGCACTGTCCCGTCCAGCGCTTCCATGTCGATGTCATCGGTGAGCAGCAGCCCGTCAAAACCGATACGCTGGCGAATGATCTTCTCGATCACATATTCGGACTGGGTGGCAGGACGGTCCGCATCCCAGGCAGTGAAGCGGATATGCGCTGTCATCGCCATCGGGGCGCTGGTCAATTTCGCGAAGGGCGCGATGTCTGTTTCAAGCTCCTCTGCCGAAGCGGTCACCAGCGGCAAATCCTTGTGGCTGTCCACAGTGGCGCGCCCATGCCCGGGCATATGCTTGATGCAACCGGCAACGCCGCCGCGTGCCAAACCGTCCAGCACCGCTCGCCCCAAAGCGGCGACCTGCATCGGTTCATGGCCCATCGCGCGGTCGCCAATCACATCATGCGCGCCCTTAACCGGCACATCCAGAAGCGGAAGATAATCCACTGTGAGACCGACTTCGGTGAGGTCCAGCGCCAGCAATTGCGCATTGGCACGGGCTGCCTGGATCGCGCTTGCCGGGGCGATCTTGTACAAATCTGCAAACACACCTTGCGGCGGATAGCGATCCCATTCCGGCGGCTTCATCCGGACGACGCGGCCACCTTCCTGGTCGATTGAAATCAAAAGCTGTTCACGCCCGTGAATGGCCCGCAGATCATCTGTCAGCGCGCGCAATTGTTGGCGTGTTTCGCAATTGCGCGCAAACAGGATGTAGCCCGCCGGGTCGGCCTCCTTGAAGAAGGCACGTTCGTCGTTGGTCAGCGTAGAACCGGAAAGGCCAAAGATCGCAGGCGTCATAGCGCCCGTTTACGCCTTAATCCGGCGCTCCGCGCAAGCAATTTACCTTAGCCTGCGGGGGAAAACACCCGCCATGGCCCAACCATCAGCGAATGTAGCAATCTCCGCCCGCATTGCGGATGGCTCGGCAGGTTGCATCGGCCCCTGCACGATCACCGGCAATGGCCTGCAACCGGTAGACTTTTGCGCCGTTCACATCCGCCTCCACCACGCGGTGGCGCATGCCGGACAGCGCGCTGTAACGGCCTGCAGCGCTGTTCCAAGCGGTTTGGGCATCGGCTTCGCTGCCGAATGCGCCGATCTGTACGTAAACAGAGCTGCCGCTGCTTGCCGGAGCTGCAGATTCAGCAGAACCGCTCTCGCTGCTGCTGCCTTGATCGCGATCGATGGCGGGGCCAGCATCGCTGCTGGTTTCACCGCCATCTGCAATGCGGCCGCGCGTACTTTCACCTTCCGCAACTTCAAACGCCTGATCGCCAGTACCTGCGACTTCTGCACCGCCCGGATCATCGGGGCGCTGCTTGTAAGCACCTTCGGGCGCTTCGATCGTGCTGCCATCGGCAACAAGTTCGGGATCAGCGCGGTCGCGCAGGCCGAACCAGAGCGCACCAAGCACCGCGCCGACAACAGCGAGGCCTAGAAGCGCGTAAGTGACAATACGCCAGTCAAAGCTGCCTTCTTCTTCGTATTCGTCCGCTTCGAGCCAGGGCAGGTCTTCATCCTCGTCAGCGAGAACGAGCTGCTCTTCTTCCGCCCAGGAATTTTCCGCGCTTTCGCCCAAATCGTTCTCCAGGTCGTTCTTGTCATCACCCGGATACGTCATCGCTTACAACTCCTCGACCGCCTCAACGCCCAATAGCGCCAAACCGTTACGAATCACCTGCCCGATTTGGGACGCCAGAAAAAGCCTCGCTGCCGACAATGCGCGATTCTGTGCCACAATGAAGCGTTTTTCCGGATCGTCATTGCCCATATTCCACAGCGCGTGGAACTCTGCAGCGAGGTCGTAGAGATAAAATGCAATGCGGTGCGCCTCACGCGCTCGCGCCGCGGCCTCCACTTCGCGCGGGAATTGCGCGGCCTGTTTGATAACCGCCAGATCATGTTCGCCCAACAGTTCGATGCCGTCGGCAGAGGGCGTAATGCCCTCCTCCGCACCCTTGCGCAGGATGGAGCTGATCCGCGCGTGCGCATATTGCACGTAGAATACAGGGTTGTCCTTCGACTGTTCCACCACCTTGGCGAAGTCGAAATCCATCTGCGCCTCTGGCTTGCGGGTGAGCATGGAAAAACGCACCACGTCCTTGCCCACTTCATCCACCATATCTGCGATGGTGACGAAATTGCCGGACCGTTTGGACATTTTCACCGGCTCTCCGCCGCGCAACAACTGCACCATCTGGACCAGCTTCACGTCGAACGGGATCGGTTCACCCTGCCCTTCGGACAATGCCGCAACTGCCGCCTTGATCCGCTTTACCGTGCCCGAATGGTCCGCGCCCCAGATGTCGATCAGGGCATCGGCGGTTTCGGCCTTTTGCATGTGATAGGCGAGATCGGCGCCGAAATACGTCAATTTCCCGTCCGACTTCCTGATCGGGCGGTCCTGATCGTCACCGAATTTGGTGCTGCGGAACAATGGCAGTTCCACCGCCTCCCAATCTTCGGGCGGAGCCTTGCCTTTGGGTGCTTCCAGCACGCCGTCGTAAACAAGGTCATGCGCGCGTAGCCACGCCTCGGCAGCTTCGGGCTTCTTTGCCGCCTGCAATGCTGCTTCTGACGAGAACACATCGTGCCGAATGCCAAGGATGGCGAGGTCGGATTTGATGAGGTCCATCATCCGTTCCACTGCGAATGCGCGGAAAATCGGCAGCCATTCGCTTTCTGGCTCTTTCTGGAAGCGGTTTCCGAATTCGTCTGCCGCAGCCTTTCCTACAGGGACCAGATAATCGCCGGGATACAGGCCTTCCGGGATATCACCGATGTCCTCGCCCAGCGCCTCCCGGTAACGCAGGTGAGCAGACCGGGCGAGCGTATCGACCTGGCCGCCGGCGTCATTGATGTAATATTCGCGGGTCACATCATGGCCGGCAAATTCCAGCAGCGACGCCAGCGCATCGCCCACCACCGCGCCGCGGCAGTGCCCCATGTGCATCGGACCTGTCGGATTGGCGGAAACATATTCCACGTTCACGCGGGTCCCTGCGCCCATGTCGGATTTGCCGTAATTGTCACCAAGCGCGGCGATGGCGGCCAGTTCCTCGATCCAGTTCTGGCGGGCAAGGCGCAGGTTGATGAAGCCGGGCCCGGCAATCTCTGCGCTTTCGATCATCGGATCGTGCGCCAGATGTTCGACGATCTTTTCCGCCAGTGCGCGCGGATTGGTTTTCGCAGCCTTGGCCAGAACCATGGCGGCATTTGTCGAAAGATCGCCGTGCGAGGGATCACGCGGCGGCTCCACGCTGACATTGTCGCGGTTGGTGTCCGGCGGAAGATCGCCTTCCATTTCCAGCGCGGACAGCACGGCATTGATCCGGGCCGTAAAGGCGGCGAACAGCGTGAGCGTTTGTGTATCGGTCATAAAATTCGTGAGCTCCTGCGAAGGCAGGGGCCTCCCTCTGACAGGTCACAGCATTCGCTGCGCCTCACGTCAATTTGATAAAAACGCGGTCAGCGAGTCGCGTTGTAGGCCAGTTGATCTTCATCCAGCTGGAAACCGATCAGCAATTCGAACGTGGCACGGGCCACGGCGGCGCGCACATCGGGTTCGGACAACGGATCAACCGCAGCAGACTGGTCGCCAGCGCGGCGGCGGCGCGTAATGCGTTCCCGGATATCTTCCGGCAAAGTCGCCGCAGCGCGGTCAACATAGGCGCCGGCAGTGCCGCTTGCCTGCGCGCGTTCCTGTCCATCGGCGAAGTTCAGCGTAACTGTGCCCACTCGCTTGGCGACAACCGAATTCCCGCCGCGCATGACGGTGGAGAAATAGGGCAGTTGCACTGTCCGTGCACCGCGCACATCGCGGCGCGATGCGATCACATCGAACGTGGCGCTGGTGTAGACCTGAGCGCCGGTATCATTGCAGGTGCTGCGGACATTGGTGATGGCGGCGCTTATGTCCAGCGCATCGGCGGTGCGGACACCCGGGCTGGAGAAAAGCGTCACATCGCCGGTGTAATCCGGCACGCCGACGGCAGGGCAGACGGAGCGCAGCGCGGTGATTCCTACGCCTTGATCGACAACGATATCGCCGTCCTTGCTGCAGCCTGCGAGCAGGGCGGCGGGAATGGCGAGGGCAAAGAGGGCGGATCGAAACTGCATATGCGTCCTTGATAATGGCGAGAACGGGGCGACATAAGGCCCGTTCAAACGAACAGGCTCCTAGCCCTTTCACGGGAGCCCGACAACCGCTAGAGACAGCACTATGAACGCCCCCTTTCAGGAAACGCCCGCCGACCCGTCCTCCACCAAGGGCAAATTGCCGCTGAAGGTGCTGATCGCAGCGCCGCGCGGCTTTTGCGCCGGTGTGGACCGCGCCATCGAGATCGTGGAGAAATCGATCGAACGCTTTGGCGCTCCGGTCTATGTCCGTCACGAAATCGTCCACAACCGCTATGTGGTTGAGGGACTTCGCGAAAAAGGCGCGATCTTCGTGGAAGAGCTGGACGAAGTGCCCGACGATGCACCGGTCGTGTTTAGCGCCCACGGCGTTCCCAAATCCGTGCCCGCAGAGGCTGAACGGCGGGAAATGATCTATCTGGATGCAACCTGCCCGCTGGTCAGCAAGGTCCACCGGCAGGCAGAGCGCCAGATCGAAAAAGGGCAACATATCATTTTCATCGGCCACGAAGGCCATCCCGAAGTGATCGGCACGATGGGCCAGGTCCCCGAAGGCCGGATGACCCTGGTGGAAACTGTCGATGATGTTTCCCGCCTGACATTCTCGCAGGAAGATGACCTGTCCTTCCTCACCCAGACGACGCTGTCGGTCGATGACACGGCCGAGGTAATCGCCGCACTGCAGGCCCGCTATCCGCAGATCGTTGCGCCGCGTGCGGAGGACATCTGCTATGCCACGTCCAACCGCCAAGCCGCGGTCAAGACGATTGCGGCGTCGTGCGATTTGCTGCTGGTTATCGGCGCGCCGAATTCTTCGAACTCGCTCAGGCTGGTCGAAGTGTCGCAGCGGCTGGGCACCAGTTCCAAACTGATCCAGCGCGCCAGCGAAATCGATCCTGCCTGGCTGGAAGGCGTGGGAACGCTTGGGCTGACGGCAGGCGCCTCCGCGCCCGAAGTGCTGGTTCGCGAAGTGATCGACAAGCTGGCGGAATGGCGTGACATCGAAGAAGAAAAGGTGCGCACGATGGACGAGAAGATGGTCTTCAAACTGCCGCGCGAACTGACCGATTAGGTTTACCGGTGGCGGTCTACACCCAGCTTTCTGCTGAAACACTTGCCGAACTGATTGCCCATTACGATGTCGGCAATCTTGTGTCCGCAAAGGGCATTGCAGAGGGTGTGTCCAATTCCAACTGGCTGATCGAAACCACCGGCAGCGCGGCCAACGGCACGCGTTTTATCCTCACCATGTATGAACGCCGCATCGATATTGCTGAACTGCCGTTCTTCCTTGGCCTGCTGGATCACCTGTCGGAACACGGCGCACCTGTGCCCCGCACAATTCATGACCGCACTGGCAGTGCGTCGCGTGAAGTGGACGGCAAGGCAGTGGCGTTGATCGAATTCCTGCCGGGCGTCTCGGTCGACAGGCCGACGCCCGGGCAGGCTTTCAACGTTGGTGCGGTTTTGGCGCAAATGCACGTGTCCGCGCAGGATTACACCGCGCGGCGGAGCAATGATCTGGGGCCGGATGCATCCTTGAAGGCTCTGACCGAATGCGGTGAGTCTGCGCTGGCCGGGATAGACCCTGCCCTGCCCGCCGCCATCGGCGAGGCGCAGCGCGTTGTGCAGCAATGGCCCCGCGACTTGCCGCGCAGCATTATCCATTCGGATCTGTTTCCCGACAATGTCCTGATGCTGGGCGACACGGTAAGCGGTCTCATCGATTTCTATTTCGCGTGCCACGATGCGATGGCCTACGATCTGGCGGTGACCCACGCCGCATGGTGTTTTGCCGACGCAGGACACAGATTTCGCCCCGAAATCGGACAGGCGCTGGTCTCAGGCTATGATTCGGTGCGGGATTTGTCAGAACCAGAAAGGCATGCGCTGCCTCTGCTGGCACAGGGCGCTGCACTGCGGTTCGTATCCAGCCGCGCGCAAGACTGGATCGAAACGCCTGCCGGTGCGCTGGTCACCCGGAAGGACCCGATGGATTTCATGCGACGGTTCGAATTTTATGCTCGCGAAGGAGAACAGGTGTTCGGATGAAACACGTCGAAATCTTCACCGATGGTGCCTGCAAGGGTAATCCTGGGCCGGGCGGCTGGGGCGCATTGCTGCGCATGGGCCGGCATGAAAAGGAATTGTCCGGATCAGAACCCGACACGACCAACAACCGCATGGAAATGACCGCCGCGATCCGCGCGCTCAACGCCCTGATCGAACCGTGCCGGGTGACCCTTCATACAGACAGCCGCTATCTGATTGATGGCATGACCAAATGGATCGAAGGCTGGAAGAAGAAGGGCTGGATCAATGCCAGCAAGAAACCGGTTCGCAATGAAGACCTCTGGCATGATCTGATTGAGGCCGCTGCGCCGCATGAAATCCAATGGGAATGGGTCAAAGGCCATTCCGACCACCCCGAAAACGACCGGGTGGACAAGCTTGCCAGCGACGCGGCCGACGCCATCAACGGCAAATAAAAAGCCGGCCCCGCGAAGGACCGGCTTTAATGTCGTAGGCTGATAAAGCCGCCGCAGATTAACTCTCGTCGACTGTTTTTGCGCCTGGGCCATTCTTCTGGATCGATTCAATCGCGTTTTTCGCGCTGGCCTTGGATGCGTAACCTTCGGTCGAGAACATGATCTCGTCATTGTACTTGAAACGTACCCGGAACTCGCCAGCCTTGTCTTTGTAGATCTGGAAATGGTGGCCCATAGAAACTCTCCTTGTTGTTAGTGCCCGGTTACATAACAAATATGAGCTTCTTGGCTAGGTCGTGGCCGGGGCGAACCGCGCGGGTTCGTATAATTTTACATCTAGCGCTGCCGTCATCGCGTCACGCGGGCGGCCGGTCAATAATTGACTCCCCAGCCGTGCAGCGGCTGGCGCGGTCTGGATGCCGTAACCGCCTTGTCCCGCAAACCAGAAAAAGCCCGGCATCAGCGGGTCAAAGCCATAAACCGGCCTGCGGTCTGGCGTGAAACTGCGCAGCCCCGCCCATTTGTGTTCCAGCGCCTCGATACGCCAATCAAGCACCCGCTCGAGCCGGCTGATCGCAAGAGCGATATCCATCTCCTCCGGCGCCGCATCGCAGGGGTCAGATTTGATCTCGTCATGCGGGCTGAGCCAAAGCCGCCCGTTTTCTGGCCGGAAATAGAAATTGCCGGAAATGTCGAGGCACAGCGGCATGTCCTTTGGCGGCGCAGGATCAGTGCGCAGTTGGACAACCGTGCGGCGATAGGGCTGGATGCCAATCGGCGGCGCTCCCGCCAGCCGGGCGATGTGATCGGCCCATGCCCCTGCCGCGTTGATAATCGTGCCTGCCTGCACGGCGTCGCCGTTATCAAGCTGCAAGTGCCATTCGTCGCCGATGCGCTGCGCGGTGGCAACGCGCGCGCTGCAGCGAAGTTCTACGCCATTGCGGCGAGCAGCTGCGAGATAATGCCCGTGCACGCCGGCCACATCGATATCTGCACAGCGCGGCTGGTGGATGGCCCTGTCCCATTCAGGAAGGATGCCGGGCACAAGGCTTTGCAATTGATCGCGTCCGATTCGCCTCGGGTCCGCTCCCGTTCCGTCAAAGTCGCGGAAGAAATTGTCGATCAGCGGCTGATCTTCGCTGCGCGCAAGATAAAGCGCACCGCGTTCTTGCAAAAACCCGTGCTGCCTCAGCCACGGGCCGGATGCGGCGGTCAGCGGGACAATGTCAGGCCCGCCGTAACATTCCTCCCAAAATGCTGCCGAACGTCCTGTTGCGTGATACCCGGGGCGATCTTCTGCCTCCAGCATGACGGTTCGGCTGCCCGGTCCGATTTCGGCGGCAAGACTGGCGCCGGCCATGCCCGCACCGATAATGGCAAAATCATAGCGGTCAGCCATCAGGGGCGGTCTTCCGCGTCAGGAAATCGTCGATTGCCGCAAGCGCGCGGCCGCGCACTCCATCTTCCTCTCGCAATATTTCATGGCGGGCCTCTTTCCCGAGCATCAGCGATTCGACCCCGGGTATGCGTGAAATCGCGCTGCGGATGGCGGACGGGCTGACCAGCCGGTCTGCATCTGTGCCGAGAATAAAGGTGGGCACATCGACGCTTTCCAGTGCCCCGCGCCGGAACATCGCGGCGGAGCTATCCATCGCTCCGTTGACCCAGCCCCAGCTGCCCGGCCCCAGCTCCAGTTCCGGGCGGTGGCCGCGCCACCAAAGCTCGTCTTCGTACCGGGTCAGATCATGGGTCAGCAACGTCTGGCGCAGTCCCGGCTTGGCACCGGGCTTCTCGCTCATCTTCCATGCCGGACGCTTCGGATCGCCCAGTTTCAGCATGATCTTTGCAAAACCGCGCTTGATCGGCAGGGGAAGCAATTCGGGGAAAGTGTCGAGCATCGGCGCAGACAGCACCAGTGCATCGGGTGCCGGATCAAGCACTTTTTCCATCACCGCGCGCAGCGTCAGGTGACCGCCCATCGAATGACCCACCAGCACCAAGGGCCCCTTGCGGCCATCGGCCCAGCCGCGCCAGTAATCTGCCAGATCGGCGATCCAGAGCGAGAAATCATCGATGTGGCCGGTGGCATTGTCATTGCCCAGCCGGCCCGAACCGCCCTGCCCGCGCCAGTCTGCCGCGCTGACTTGCCAGCCTTGCAGCCGCCAGTGTTCAAAGGTTTCGAGATATTTCTCATACGCGTCACCGCGTCCAGCCATGAACAGCATCGACCCGCGCAGCGCAGTGCCGGCAGGCGGGGCTGGCCAGTCGATAGAGCGTATCTGATGCCCGTCGGCGGCGTGCCACATACCCTCCGTCGCGGCGGCGGGTATGGCCCGGCGATCGAATGCTTGGGCGAACGGTTCGGCGGCGACCTGTGGAACTTGGCTAATTCTAACCTCCTGCCCTTGGTTACTTTTTGGTAAGTGATAGGCGCTAGCACAAGGCTCCAAGAGACATTGGGGGCTTTATGTTAGACGATCCGATCAAATACGCATTGCTGGCCGCGCTTGCAATCGCGCTGGTTACCGCTGCGTTTACCGATCTTAAAAGCCGCCGTATCGCCAACTGGCTGAACGGCGCCATCGCGCTGGGCGCGCCGATGTTCTGGATCGCCAGCGGCATGGCCCTGTGGCCGGACATCGCGATGCAGATCGGCTGCGCTGTGGCAACCTTCGCGGTCCTCTCGATCCTGTTCGCAATTCGCGCAATGGGCGGCGGCGATGTGAAATTGCTGACGGCGCTGGCGCTGTGGATCCAACCGATGATCTTCGTAAAACTACTTATCATGATGGCGCTGCTCGGCGGCGTTCTCACCATCGGTTTCGGCATGTGGCATGTGGCCCGCCGACAGAAGGATAAGCTCGCAATTCCGTACGGCGTCGCCATCGCGCTTGCCGGATTGTGGACCATCGGAACTTTTTATCTTCCCGCTTCTGCTGCCGTCGCAGCTGCGGCGCAATGAACCTGATTTTAACCATTGCTGGTCTATCCAGCGTCAACGTTATTCCAAGATCCAACTGAGGGGGCTTGAAGCACCATGGACAAGAAGAAGCTTATCCTGCTGGTAGGGGCACTGATCGTAGCGATCGGCACGGCTCTTGCTGCCCGGAGCATGTTCGCAGGCGCCTCGGCTCCCGAAGTCGAAGCAGCCGCACCGGAGCCGCAAGGCCCCAAAGTTCTGGTTGCCAAGCGCAGCCTGCCCGTGGGCACGATCGTGACAGCTGATGCCGTCGCATATCAGCTCTGGCCGCAGGAACTCGTGCAGGACGCCTATTTCATCGACGGCGAAGCCGACATGGAACAGCTGCTCGGCACCGTGGTCCGCAACCCCATGACAGCTGGTGAACCAGTGACTCAGGGATCGCTTGTAGCTCCTGGTGATCGCGGCTTCCTTGCTGCGGCGCTCGGCCCTGGCATGCGTGCTATTACAGTGCCCGTTTCGGCCCGTACAGGTGTTGGCGGCTTCGTTTTCCCGGGTGACCGGGTGGACATGATGCTGACCCAGTCGGTCCAGGGTGAAGGCGGCGGCGAACAGGCCCTGCAGACAGCAGAGACGATCCTGACCAACCTTCGTGTGCTAGCCACCGATCAGTCGACAGAGACTCTTACTGGTGAAGACGGCCGCACTGTTGTCCGCGCTTTCCGTACGGTAACTCTCGAAGTCACGCCGCGCATTGCCGAGAAGATCTCGGTCGCGCAGACCATCGGCACGATCAGCCTCTCGCTGCGCTCCATTGCCGATAACCAGACCGAACTCGAACGGGCAATTGCCTCGGGCGACGTCCAGTTGCCGCAGAACGCTACGCCAGAAGAGGAAGAAGCTCTGCTGCGCCGCGCTGTGGCTCGCCCTGGCGAAGGTGGCACCACCTTCGTGACCGGCGGCGATGTATCGCGCTTCCAGCGCAGCTCGGTCCCGTCACGTAGTCCTACTCCGGCGGCAGCACCTCAGAATGCTGTCCAGCAGGGTAACCCCGGCGTGGCCGTTCCTGCTCTGCCCACCGGTCCTACGGTCCGTGTGACCCGTGGCCAGACCACCAGCGTGGAGCCGGTAACTCGCGGCGCCGGTGCTCTGCTTGACCGTCAGGCAGGCTCCATGGGTCAGGCTGGCCGGGTCGCCCCGATCAGCACTTCGACCCTGCGGTGATCGCCATGACTTTGAACAACACAAACACGCACCAGACTTCCACCGGAATCGTTCCGAAAGGCAAGACTATGACGAGCCGTCTTTTCAAGACCGTATTGAGTGCTGCCTGCGCGCTCGCACCGCTGGCAATCGTGTCAGCAGCCCCCGCCCAGGCCCAATCCGTTCGCCCTGCTCAGGACCTTGTCCTGTCCATCGGACGCGGTGAACTGGTGACGGTGCCCGGCAACATGGCCGACATCTTCGTCTCCAACGAAGCCGTTGCCGATGTCCAGGTGAAGTCGCAGCGCCAGCTGTATGTCTTCGGTCTGGCTGGCGGCGAGACCACGATTTACGCCAGCAACGCTGCCGGCGATATCATCTGGTCGGCCAATATCCGCGTCGGTTCAAACCTCGACAGCGTCGATCAGATGCTGGGCATGGCCATGCCGGAAGCGCGCATCAATGTTGCCACCATGGGCAGCAACACGGTGCTGCTGACGGGCACGGTTGCCGCGCCGGAAGATGCATCCGAGGCTGAACGCCTGGTGCAGGCTTTCGTTGGCGAAGATACGAACGTGATTTCCCGCCTTCGCATGGCCACCCCGCTGCAGGTTAACCTGCGCGTACGCTTTGCCGAAGTCAGCCGTTCACTGGTGCGCAGCATCGGTGCCAACGTTGCGACGATCGACAGCTCCAGCGGCTTCCAGTTTGGTGTCGCACAGGGCCGCACCCCGACATTTGGCCGCGCCCCTTCATTGGGCGTTGGTCCGGAAGGCATCATCGGACAGATCCTGAACCCGGATTTCAACCCGGCGCTTCCGGCAGGTACCAATAACCCGCGCCTGATCGAAGCGCCCGGTTCATCGATCACGGGAATTTCTCCCGGGACGACCCTGGGTGCCCTCGGCCAGTTCCTTGGCCTTGATATCGGCGCTGCGCTCGACCTGGGCGAACGCCGCGGTCTGGTGACCACGCTGGCTCAGCCGAACCTGACTGCGCTTTCGGGCGAAACTGCCGAATTCCTTGCTGGCGGTGAGTTCCCGATCCCCCTTAGCCAGGGCCTGGGTACAACAACCATCCAGTACAAGAATTTCGGTGTCAGCTTGTCTTATACGCCGATCGTTCTGGCCAATGGCCGCATTTCGATGCGTGTCCGTCCGGAAGTATCGGAATTGTCGAGCCAGGGGGCGGTCACGCTCAACGGTTTCAACATCCCGGCACTGACCATCCGCCGTGCTGAAACAACGGTGGAACTGGGTTCCGGTGAAAGCTTCATGATTGCCGGCCTGCTGCAGAACAACGCGCAGCAGACTATCGATCAGCTGCCCGGCGTGGGTGACCTGCCGATCCTTGGCAATCTGTTCCGCTCCAGCGAATTTTCGCGCGGCGAAACAGAGCTCGTGATCGTGGTTACACCTTACTCTGGTGGAGCCTGTGAACGACCGTGACATTCGTCTGCCGACAGATGGTTTCAACGTGCCCGACGCTGCTGCGCAGTTGATGATGGGCCAGGAAACCGATGGCGTCAGCGGTGGATCACGCCCGATGCCGCGGCCGGCAAATCCAAGCCCGACGGGCCCGGATCTCAGCCTGACCGAACAGAACGGTACAGCACTTGCGGGCGGCCAGTCCCCCGATGGCGCTGCCCCACAAACTGCCGCCGCAGCACCCCTGCCCGGCTTCAGCTTCAACACCGGAGAGTGATCGCCATGACAAACCGCAACAAACGCATTGCCACGACGGCCCTGGCGCTCTCGCTCGGCTTCGGCCTTTCGGCCTGCGGAACCTTGAACGAAGGCCCGCAGAACATGTCGCTCAATTCGGTCAACCAACCGGTTATCGAACGCAACAACTACACCCTTGATCTTGTCAGCGGTGGCAGCGGTCTGACCGTGCCCGAACAGGCGCGCCTGGCCGACTGGTTCGAAACGCTGGACCTTGGCTACGGCGACCGTGTCGCAGTGGACGATCCGGCCATGAGCCCGGCCGTCCGTCAGGATGTTGCCGCAGTCGCCAGCCGCTTCGGCATTCTGGTTAGCGAAGGCGCGCCTGTCACCCAAGGTTACGTGAACCCCGGCAATGTCCGCGTGGTTGTGACCCGCTCGATGGCATATGTTCCCGGCTGTCCGAACTGGGACAACAAGTACGGCATCGAACAAGGCAACCAGACTTCGCCCGGCTTCGGCTGCGCGGTGAACAGCAATATCGCTGCGATGGTTGCCGATCCGGAGCACCTCCTGAACGGAGCAAGCGGCACCGGCGTGACAACCGTGATGACATCCAACCGTGCGATCGATTCTTATCGCAATGCAACGCCGACCGGTGGTGGCGGAACGACCGCTGGCGAAGTCGCAACAGAAGGGAACTGATCCGATGAGTGCACAGTGGAAACCAGGACCGCTCGGCAATCGCGAGCCGTTCTCCGCATATATCTGCGACGAAGGCGCGCTTGACGCCCTGCGTCCGGTCATTATCGAAATGGGCTGGCAGCCAGAGAAGTGTAACAAGGGCGGCCTGCGCAATGCAGTCCAGTCGCTGTCGATCTCAGCCAGTCCTGCCATCCTGATGGTCGACCTGTCCGAAAGCGGTGACCCGCTCAACGACATCAACGCGCTGGCAGAGGTTTGCGAACCCGGCACCGTGGTGATCGCGGTCGGTCAGGTGAACGATGTTCGCCTCTACCGTGACCTGCTGGCAAGCGGCATTCACGACTATCTGCTGAAGCCGCTTTCTGCGAGCCAGCTGCGCGATTCATTGACCGCAGCACAGGCAGTCTTCTCCTCTCCCCGCGCTGGCGGAGATGGCGACGGCGAGCATGAACACGTGGCCACTGCAGTTGTCGGCACACGCGGCGGTGTGGGTGCATCCACCATCGCCACCTCGCTCGCCTGGCTTTTCTCGATCGAACACGAACGTTCGACCGCGCTGCTCGATCTCGACGTTCACTTCGGAACCGGCGCACTGTCGCTGGATCTGGAGCCGGGCCGCGGCCTGACCGACGCGATCGAAAACCCCAGCCGTATCGACGGCCTGTTCATCGAACGCGCCATGATCCGTGCGAATGATAATCTTGCGATCATGTCTGCCGAAGCGCCGATCAACTCTCCACTTATGACCGATGGCACTGCCTTCGTTCAGCTGGAGGAAGAGTTCCGCCAGGCGTTCGACATGACCGTGATCGACCTGCCGCGCAACATGCTGATAAACTTTCCGCATTTGCTTGCCGAAGTGAACGTGGTGACGCTGGTAACGGAACTGACGCTGGCATCGGCGCGCGATACGATCCGTATCCTGTCGTGGCTGAAGCAGAATGCTCCTGCAGCACATCCGATGATCGTTTGCAACAAGATGCAGGCAGGCACGGCGGAAATCAGCAAGGCCGATTTCGAAGCCTCCATCGAGCGCAAGATCAATTATCAGATCAGCCTGGACCAGAAGGCCGCTGCCAATGCCGCGAAGCTTGGCCAGACCTTTATCGAGGCCAACAAGGGCTCTCGTACGGTCGCTCCGATGCGCGAAATCGCCAAGACGATTGTCGGCGTTGCGGAAGATGAAGGCGCCAGCCTTGCGGATGGCGGAAAGTCATCCTCCTTGCTCGGCAAGTTCGATCTGAAATCGCTGCTCAGCGGCTCTACCAAGAAGAGCAAGCCGAGCGAAGCTGCGCCGCAACTGGCCGAATAAACGGGACCGGGGGCAGGCAATAATCCTGCCCCCCGGCTCCGACGGGTCAGAAGACAACAGATACACCAATTTAGAGAAGGCGGATCATGGACATCATTCAGCTCGTGCTAGTGGCCGGCGGCCTGATGGGATTGATGATCCTGGGCTACGTCCTCATGAACGGCAAATCGCCGGCAAAAGAAGGGCAGCGCCGTCTGGAGGCCGTTCGCTATCGGCATTCCGAAAGCACCACCGACAAGGTCGAAAGCCAGCTTAAAAAGGCCATCGCCGCACGCAAGCCCAAGAAGTTCCATGTTGCAGGCTCCGGCTCGCGCGCGGAGGCTTTGGCAATGCGCCTGAATCGGACCGGCATGGGCTGGTCGGTGACCAAATATCTCTACTCGACGCTCGGCCTGATGCTTGCGATTACGGCATTGCTGTATTTGCAGACCGGCGGCGCAATGCTGTCGCTCGGCGTCGGTATCCTGATCGGCGCAGGCTTCCCGCATCTGGTCGTTGGCCACTTTATCAAACGCCGTACAAACCAGTTCAACGCCAAGTTTCCCGATGCCATCGAGCTTCTGGTGCGCGGCCTTCGGTCCGGTCTTCCAGTGGCGGAAACGCTGTCTGTCGTCGGCCAGGAAGTGCCCGGCCCGGTCGGAGTGGAGTTCCGCTCCGTCGTGGAACGGATCAAGATCGGCCGCACAATGGAGGAATCCCTTCAGGAAACGGCTGACAAACTGGGCACGGCAGAATTCCAGTTCTTCGTCATCACGCTGGCCATCCAGCGCGAAACGGGCGGTAACCTGGCCGAAACGCTTTCCAACCTTGCCGAAGTGCTGCGCAAACGCGCGCAGATGAAGCTGAAGATCAAGGCGATGAGCTCCGAATCCAAAGCGTCCGCCTACATTGTTGGTGCGCTGCCATTCATCGTGTTCATCATGATCTACTGGATCAACCCGGCTTACATCGGCGGCTTCTTCGAAGACGACCGCCTGATCGTTACCGGACTCGGCGGACTGGTGTGGATGAGCATCGGCGCGGGCATCATGGCCAAAATGGTCAGCTTTGAGATTTGAGCGGGGATAGCAGATGACATACTTAATCGCTCAAGCCACCAGCCCCACCCTTCTCGGCGTGGATGTGATCCTGGTCGGATCCATCCTGGCCGGCATGGCCGCCGCAGCTGTCCTGATGGCTATTTATGCCGCCGTGACTGTGCGCGATCCGATGGTGAAGCGGGTGAAAGCACTGAACGCTCGCCGTACAGAGCTGAAATCGGGCATGCTTACCCAGACTGCCAAGAAACGGCAGAGCCTGGTCCGCAAGACCGAAACCACCGAAAAGGTGAAAGACACGCTGCAGGGCATGAAAGTCCTGCAGGAAAGCCAGGTCAAGGACGTCCAGCAAAAGCTGGCGCAGGCCGGTTTCCGCAACAAGGAAATGGCCGTTGTCATTATCTTTGCGCGCATGGTGCTGCCGATCGTTCTCGGCTTGCTGGGCGTGATCGTGCTCTACTGGACGGAAACCTTCCCCGAGTGGGGCAGCATGAAACGTTTCATGGCCTTCGCCGCGCTTGTGATTGCAGGCTACAAGGGCCCTGAAGTCTATCTGAAAAATGCTTCCAACAAGCGCACCAAACTGATCCAGAAAGGTCTGCCGGACGCGCTCGACCTGCTGGTGATCTGCGCCGAAGCCGGTCTGACAGTGGACGCTGCGTTCAACCGCGTCGCCCGCGAACTGGGCCGTGCCTATCCGGAGCTTGGGGAAGAATTCGCGCTGACCGCCATCGAACTCGCCTTCCTGACAGAACGCCGCCAGGCTTTTGAAAACCTCGCCTACCGCGTGGATCTGGATGCTGTTCGCGGCGTGGTGACAACCATGATCCAGACAGAGCGTTACGGTACGCCGCTCGCCAGCGCCCTGCGTGTGCTGTCGGCTGAATTCCGCAACGAACGCATGATGCGCGCCGAAGAAAAGGCCGCACGTCTGCCTGCTATCATGACCGTTCCATTGATCATGTTCATTCTGCCAGTGCTGTTCATCGTTATCCTTGGACCGGCAGCCTGTTCCATCGCCGACGCCTTCTCTGGCGACGGTCCGGGAACCACCGGCGGCTGATACCGCAGATCTGAACGGACGAAGCCGCAAAGAAAACCCCGCGAGGCCAAGCGCCGCGCGGGGTTTTTCTTGTTTGCAATGCTTAGCACGGGTGCAGAGTCAGCGGATCCCGTAACCGCCTTCGAGATCGTCTTCGCCAAGCCCTTCTGCCTGCACACGGGCGCGTTCCAGCAGGGTGCGAAACAGATCCAGCTCCTCAGCCGTAAAGCCAGTGAACAATTGGCGTTCCATCTCCAGCGCCAGTGGCATGATTTCCGAATGCATGGCCTGGCCGGATGCGGTCAATTCCAGCAGGTGCGAACGCCCGTCCTGGGCATTGGGCGTGCGCTGGGCCAATTCGCGTTCTTCCAGAACCTTGCAGGCACGGTTTACCGCAACCTTGTCCATCAGGGTCCGCTTGGTCAGATCACGTTGCGTTTTGGCCCCGGAATCGCCGAGTACAGCCATGACCCGCCATTCGGGAATGCTGAGGCCCCAGCGCTGGCGATATTCCATCGCGATCCGGCCGCTGACAGCATTGGATGCGAGGGACAGCTGATAAGGCAAAAAACGGGATAGGGCGCTAGTCGGTTGCATAGGAAATCACCCTGTTGAAGTTTGCGCAGCTTTGCAAGTTTATGAACGAAATGCAGTGAAATCCGGTCTATTTCTTGCGTGCCGGCATCAGATCGACAAGCCGTCCTGCGACTGCATCCAGTTTGGTGCGGGCAGAAACATCCCACATCTCTCTGGGCGTGATGATCGCTGTGTCGAGTACCGTATCGATTGGACTTGCTTTACGCTGTTTGGGCAGGCCGGCTGCAAATTCGGCCAGCATCGCGCGCGCATTTTCAGCATTTGCAGTCATGGTCTTGATGATCTGCGAAATGTCGACGTCCTCGGCAGGATCGCGCCAGCAATCGTAATCGGTGACCATACCGATCAGGGCATAGGGCAGCTCTGCCTCCCGCGCGAGGCGAGCTTCCGGCATTGCGGTCATTCCGATCACATCTGCGCCCCATGAACGGAACAGGTGGCTTTCCGCTCGGGTCGAAAATTGCGGCCCTTCGATAGCCAGATAAGTCCCGCCCGAATGGACTTTGGCTCCGGCCTGGTCGGCAGCCTTTGCCGCCAGCTTCGTGAGCCGGGGACACACAGGATCAGCCAGCGGGACATGGGCGACAATCCCGTTTCCGAAAAAGCTGCGCTCGCGGCCCACTGTGCGGTCGATCAACTGGTCTACCGCGACGAAATCACCCGGCGCATACTCTTCCTTCAGGCTGCCGATGGCGGAAATCGCCAGCACATCGGTCACCCCGCAGCGCTTCAGCGCGTCCACATTCGCGCGGTAGTTCACGTGGCTTGGCGACAGGCGGTGCCCTGCCCCATGGCGGGCGATAAAGGAGAACTTGACCCCGCCGATCCGCCCGGTGGTAACCGGCCCTGACGGTTCGCCAAAGGCGCTTGCCACTTGGATGTCCTGCGCGTCTTCAAGCGCGCCGGGTTCGTACAGGCCAGAGCCGCCGATTACGCCGATATGCCAATTGGCCATGATTTCCCCTTACGCCCTTCGTTGCAACCGATTGATGCGCGGCATCACTTCGGCGGCATCCGGATCGCCCCATCGAGCCGTACGCATTCGCCGTTGAAGTAGCCGGTTTCGATCATGAAGCACACCAGGCTGGCATATTCTGCCGGATCGCCCAGGCGCTTCGGGAAAGGCACTGCCTCCGCCAAGGCAGCCTGCGCTTTTTCGGGCAGACCTGCCAGCATCGGCGTGCGGAAAATACCAGGCAAAATTGCGTTTACGCGAATGCCTTCGTTCATCAGGTCGCGTGCCACCGGCAAAGTCATGCCCTTCACCCCGGCCTTTGATGCGGCATAGGCGACTTGACCGATTTGCCCGTCTTCTGCGGCAACGGAGGCCGTGTTGATGACGCAGCCGCGCTCTCCATATTCGCCGAGCGGGTCAAGCGTCATCATGCCAGCAGCTGCCTTGGCCATGCACTGGAAAGAACCCACGAGGTTGATGTCGATCGCCTTGCGAAAGGCGTCGATGGGCAGGTGGCTGATTTCACCCGTTTCCCGGTCACGCCGCACCAGCTTTCCAACCGGAGCAATCCCGGCGCAATTGACCAGCACACGTTCCTGCCCATTCGCTGCACGCACCTTTGCAAAACCTGCGTCGACCGATGCTTCATCCGTCACATCGACCTGGCAGGCGACACCGCCGATATCGGCCGCCACCTGCTTTGCGCCTTCGATATTCATGTCGAAGATGCCAACCTTTGCGCCTTTGGCGGCCAGCGCCCGCGCCGTTGCCTCGCCAAGGCCCGATGCGCCTCCTGTGACGATAGCAGCGAGAGTGTGATCGATTTTCATGCATGGCTCCTGGCGGACGGGCGCCATCGCTGTGACGCTGTGTGATTAAGCGACGGTCCTACTGCGCATCGCAGTCCGGTCAAGCGGGTCTCCGTCGCGGCGGAATATTCGCATTGGTTCGGAAAAGAGAAAGGCCCCGCAACCGAAGTTGCAGGGCCTTTCCTTTAACATTCCAGATGCAGTCCGAAGCTTAGAACTTCAGGCTGATCGATCCGAAGATTTCGCGGCCGTCGAGGTCGTAACCGTTACCGATCGGAGTGTTCGAAACACTGAACACTTCGCTACCGTCAACCAGCGGCGGTGCCGTGTCGAAGATGTTCGACACACCAATTCGCAGCGTCATCCGGTCATTGAAGTCGTAACGGATCGAAGCATTGTGGATGAAATAATCTTCCGCAAAGCCGACGTCACGGCAGAACACGCCGTCACCTTCGACAACACCGTTGGGAACGAACGCGCCATTAGGTCCTGTGTTCGTACCGGAGCCATTACCCAGACAGGTATCACCGATCACGCCAGTCGGCAGACCATCGGGACCGCGGCCGAAGGCATCGCTCAGCGGATCGATGCCGCTAGCCTGCTGTTCGGTACGACCGATGAAACGCGTCTGCCAAGTCAGGGTTACCGGACCGTAGCCGACCGTGCCGATTGCGCGGCCAGTCCATGCCGGGAAGCCAAATTCGCCGGTGAAGTCGTCGAAGTTGTCTTCGCCATCTTCGAGAATGAAGAGCGTGCTGCGTTCGATCAGATGGTTTGCCTGCAGGTAAAGTCCCAGATCGAGGCTTTCGTTGCCCATCGGGATTTCATACCCGAAGGTGGCGTTGACATCGATGCCTCGGACCGTTTCCTTGTCCTGGTTGAGGAACTGCGGGAAAGCCAGCGTAACCAGCTGACGTTCGCCCGAATATACCAGCTGATCGCAATAGATGCTCCGCTGGTAATCCGCAGGCAGATCGCCACCGGGCGTGAGGTTGATATCGGCGAAATCGAAGCAGTCGTCGATCGTGAACTGGGCAGACAGTTCGGCGATCGAGTCTTCAACTATGATAGAATAATAGTTGAAGTTGAACGACATATCGAAGGCGCCGAAGCTTTCACGAACACCGATACCTGTGGTGAACGAACGTGATGTTTCCGGATCCAGATCGAGTGTACCCTGGTTGGCAACCTCGATGCTGCTGCTCTGAACGACGTTGGTCGCTGCGTTGTTGATCCCGACGGCAGTGGGGTCACGGCCTTCAGAAGAACAGAGAGCAAGCAGCGCAGCGTCACGGGTATCAAGATCCGCCTGATAACCAGCGTCACGGCCGCTAACCGGATCGGCGAGAGGACGGAAGGCAATCGCCGGAACGGCGCAAGGATCGGCGATTGTGGTGAAGCCCGTGATACCGCCCAGGAAGTTTTCACGAAGGTTCGGTGCACGGAAAGACGTACCGTAGGTCGCTTTCAGAAGAACCTGCTCAACCGGACGCCAACCAGCTCGTGCTGAGTAGGTGAACGCTTCGCCATAGAACTCTTCATGCGACAGACGACCTGCGAGGTTGACCTCGAATTCGCCCCATGTATCGCTGTCGAACACAGGGATATTCGTTTCGGCGAATGCTTCAGCGATGTACTTTTCGCCATTGGTGCCGAAGTCGCGGAAGAAACCGAAGAACAGGCCGTTGAAGGCGCTGATATCCGGAGTGGTTGCGATGCGATCGTTGCGGAATTCACCGCCGAGAACCACGCCGAGCGGACCAGCAGGAAGTTCGATCAGGTCACCAGTCACATATGCCGACACGACAATCTGCTCGTAGGTGGTGTCAACCACGCGCTGGCCGAAAAGATAGTCCCGCTCTGCCTGAGTGGCGAAGTCGCCAAAGGGAAGCTGGAAAATGCTGTCGGCAAACAGGTTAACCGGAACACAGTTCGCTACGAGGTCAGGTGCTGCAAGCCCCGGGTTGGACAAGGTGCCGCAAGGGCCGATGTAGCGTGGATCGTTACCACGGAAATCGGCATTCGGGGCACCGGGACGGCTGTCGCCAATGTTGACAAGCGGGCCGCCGAAAATTTCGACGTCGTTGTCATAATCGTCGGCAATTCCGTCTCCGTTATTGTCAGCCACACCGTCGCCGTTGAAGTCGGCGGTCGGATCGATGCCGAGCGCATAGGCCAGACGGTCTTCGCGAATACCACGACGGATCGAACGTCCTTCGGAGCGCGAATATACTCCTGACGCCTCGAAGCTCCAGCTGTCACCGATGAACGGCAGGTCGCCGCGCACACCCAGCACACCGCGGTACTGTTCCTGCGTCACGTCCTGGTTGTTGCGGTCACCGCGGATCTGCGCGCTTGCATCTACGGGCAGGGAAATGCCGAAGTTTCCACGCGAGAAGGGAACGCCAGGAGGCTGATATACCGGGAAGCTTGCCGGTGCGCCGCCACCTGAGCCGGAACCCGCCTGGAAGTTGTCGAGCACGCGGCAATCGACACCATCCGGATTGTTACCCGAAATGTTACACGGGTTGAACGGGTTGAGATCTGGCACCGAAGGGAAAATCGATGGCGAACCGGTATTGTCCGATGTGTTCTCTGCGCGGCTGTAGAGTGCCTCGAAGAACGGCGTGATGTTCATGTCGCCGCCAAACGAGTACTCGCCGTAGGCCATCACGTTATACAGTCGCTGCTGCGTGATGAACGACTGGTCGAGGTTGGTCCCGTTCGTGTTATAATCATAGAAGTCGACATCGCGGATGCCGTCTTCATTACGGTCAAGCTGCTGGCCGAAAGCGTTGGCAGAATCGGCAAAGGGGAAGTCGGGAAAACCGGGGTAGTTCCCGTTGCCCGGACCCGCGTAATAGGCCGATCCACCAAAGCTGTTGTTGTTGAAAATCCGGCCGGTGAAGCCCGTCAACACGCAATCATTGTTCGGGATGCTGAGCGCACCGCCGGTCTGGTTTTCCAGTGCCGCACGATCGGCAACGCCGGTGCGCAGGATATTGCCGTTCTGGTCGATTTCGTAATCGGTACGGCAACCGGCAAACCATTCACGGTCGCGCAGCTTGACCTCATCACGCACAGCGTATTCTGCACCGATGCCGAAGAAGCCGTTGTCGAAAGTGGTACCCCAAGCGCCGCTGACCGTGTAATCGTCGCCGCCGCCATCGGGATTGATGTTACCCGAGGCGAACACTTCGAAACCATCGATGTCGTTACGCAGGACCACGTTGCCCACACCGGCAACAGCGTCCGAACCGTAAATCGACGATGCACCGTCAAGCAGAAGGTCGTAGCGCTGGATGAGCGAGGACGGGAGGAGGTTGATCGACGGGCTGGTGGGCGCGCCTTCCACACCGGCCGGTGCAAGACGGCGGCCGTTGATCAGAAGCAAGGTGCGGTTTGCACCGAGACCGCGCAGGTTCAGTGTTTGCGAACCCGGACCGTTGTCGAGAACGAAGCCCTGGAACGTCGCGTCGATCTGCTGACCGGCAGCTGCCTCGGACTGCTGAAGGATTTGCGCTGCATCGAAATCACCGACGTCGCGGGCTGCTTCGGTTGTGAGAACCTGCAGGGGCGAGATGCTGTCGACCGTGTTGGCGCGGCGAAGGCGCGAACCTGTAACAACGATCGAATCATCTGAAGTTGCGCTTGCGGCATCTTCAATGGACACTTCATCTTCTGGATCTTCGTCAGCATCCTGCGCGTAAGCAGGAGCACCAGCCAGCAGTGCAGCCGCCGATACGGAAACCGCGAAACCCGTCAGGGCCTTAGTGTGAAATTTTTTCATGTTTGTCCCGTCCACCTTAGATAGTCGAATTCACAATTTGTTCAGCACGCCCCCTGCAACACATTTGCCGCATTGTCGGGAAGCGAATGATGGGCAGGGGTAAGCTGCTCATTTCGCGACGCTTGAAGGCGGGTAAGTGCAATAGGGGATTGCGCTTGTCAAAACGGCATGCGCCCATCTGCGGGCACTCCGCCCGATTTGGTTGAGTTTGTGACTAAATTCACACACCATTGGATTTGCCGCGAATTTTTTCATTTGTTGCGCACGCTGCCTGAATCGCATGCAGAAAGTTTCGTAAAATACTACCTGTTGTTGCGATGCAACATGGGTTGTCCAATTGTCACCGTCGCGGGATCGGCAATTGTCACTGCGGCGTGTTTCAATCATTGTTTTCTCTCGACTGTGGGACCAGCCGCATTGTTCAGGGAAAAAGGCCATGAAAACTAACACAAAATTCCGGATCGCTTGCGCTCCGCTTGCACTCTCTATCGCCCTGGCGGCAGGGCCCGCCTTCGCTCAGGATGCACCCGATACACAGGCAGCAGATCAGGCGGAGGAGGGCGCCATCGTCGTCACCGGTTCGCGCATCCAGCGCGATGCAAATGAAGCGGCGCCCTCACCCATCGCAACAATTTCCGCGGACGACATTCGCCAGACCGGCGTGATCGACGCGACCGATGCACTGCGTGAAATTCCCGCACTCTCCAACTCCGGCACCGTGGCTGATTCGCTTCAGAACGGCGCGGGCGGCATCGGCCAGGCCACGCTCAACCTGCGCGGTCTTGGTTCGGTCCGCACGCTGGTCCTGGTGGACGGGCAGCGCCACGTATCCGGCGTGGCCGGCAGTCAGATCGTCGACGTGTCCTCCATTCCGACCGGCCTGATCGAGCGGGTCGAAGTGCTCACCGGCGGCGCCTCTGCCGTTTACGGCGCGGATGCTGTCACCGGCGTTGTCAATTACGTGCTGCGCGATGATCTCGACGGGTTCCTGATCGATGCAAACGCCGGTATTTCCGGCAGCGGCGATGGCGCCACCATGTCCTTCGACGGCGCATACGGCGTCAATTTCCCGGACAACCGCGGCAATGTGACCATTGCCGCCGGCTATTCCTATGTGGAGCAATTGCTGCAGCGGGACAGGCCGTTCTACGCCAACAATGGCCGGTTCAACACGGGCACGACCTATCCCAGCCCGCTGCTGCGCTTCCAGCGCGGCGATATCACTGCGGACACGCCGAACTTCGGCAGTTTTTACAGCAATGCCAATGGCCTGCTGCCCTTCGGCTTCACCATTCCGCAGCCCGGCTCTAGCGATTACGACGCGATTTTCGGCGGCGGCGCAACACCGACTGCGGCGGAACAGGCGCTGATCGATCGGGCCGCAAATGCTCCGGCACTTGCCTATCAGGCCGACCCGCGCTTCGCCATTTCATCAGGTGCCGGCCTGATCTTCCGCCGCGACTTCGGTTTCTTCGATGCTGACATCAACAACAACGGCATCAATGACTGCGAAGAAAGCTTCATCGGGCTTACCGGCTTTGGCGGCGGCGGCTGTTATGTGTCGACGCCAGACGGCGGCGTGAAGATTTTCGAAGACGGCATCATCGCCAGTTCCGGCAACCAGTTCGGCGGCGACGGCGCGCCGGAGCGTGTGAGCGGCGCAAGCCTGATCCCGGGTAACGAGCGCATTTATGCGAACCTGCTGGCGAATTACGAAGTGCTGGAAGGGGTCGAGGTGTTCGTCGATGCCAAGTATGTGAATTCATACACGGAATCGCAGAACCCCTACAACACGTTCTACGATTCGCTGCTGATCTTTGACGATAACCCATTCATCCCGGCGGCACTGCAAGATGATGCGGATGATGCCGGCGGCCTGCGCGTATCGCGCGATTTCACCGACCTTGGCCTCGCGCGCCAGCTCGCTACCCGCGAGACCTACCGGATCGCGGGCGGCCTGCGCGGTGAATTCGGCGGCAGCGGTGAATTCAGGTGGCAGCTGAGCGGCACCTTCGGCCGTTTCGAATCCGAAATCGAGAATGAAAACACGGTCTTGCCGGACCGCCTGTTCGCGGCACTGGACGCTGTTGACGAAGGGGAGTTCCTGACCGGGACACGCAATGGCAACATCGTATGCCGTTCCGATCTGGATCCCACTGCGCGCCATCCGGGCAGCCAGTTCTTCCCGGTGATCGAGCCCGGCTTCTTCACCTTCAATCCCGGCGACGGACAATGCGCCCCGGCCAATATCTTCAGGGGCGAAAATTCTGTGTCCGATGCGGCTGTGGATTTCATCACAGTCACCACCGTCAACAATGCCGCGCTTGAACAGTTCGTGCTCGGTGCCAGCCTCGTGGGCGATACTCGCAGCTTCTTCGAACTGCCGGGCGGCCCCGTCGGCTTCGCGGTCGGCGCAGAGTACCGTGAGGAACGTAGCGAGTTCCAGTTTGACCCTCTGACGCTCGGCATCGCGCAGATCGATACCCCTGACATCAATGCAGGCCAGTTCATCGGCGATGTATCGGGCAACCAGCAATTGGTGTTCGACGCGCAAACCCAAAGCTTCAACACCGGCGGCGAGTTCGACGTGGCCGAAGTGTTCGGCGAATTGAACCTGCCGATCCTGTCCGATGTGCCATTCTTTGAAACGCTGGAAGTTTCGGGCGCGGCGCGCTTCTCCGAATATTCGACAGTAGGCAGCACATTCACCTGGAGCGTGAGCGGCATCTGGGCACCGATCGAGGATATCCGCTTCCGCGGCACCTATTCCAAGGCTGTTCGTGCACCAAATATTTCGGAACTGTTCGATCCGCAGCAGGGCACGGTGTTCCGCCCGTCAGACCCGTGTGACGCCTCGCAAATCGGCGTGCTCGATGCAGCCGATGCGGCTTTGCGCCAGGCCAATTGTATCGCCGATTTCCAGTCGCTGGGCGCTTCGCCTGCCAACTATCAGGACGTGAACGGCAACTACAATTTCGCCGATCCGCTCACCGCGCGCTTCTCCGGCACGACGGGCGGCAATCCGGACCTGTCCGAAGAAACGGCCACGACCTACACCTTCGGCGCTGTGGTAACGCCGCGCTTCGTGCCGGGCCTGGTGATCTCGGTCGATTACTACAACATCAAGATCGAGGACGCGATTGCGGCTGTCAGCGCGCAGGACATCGTAAATTCCTGCTACGATTCGTCGGACTTCGCCAACAGCCAGTTCTGCGATCAATTCTCCCGTAATGACACGCCGGGCAGCCCGACTTTCCTGGGCTTCGATTTCCTGTCGCAAACGCAGCTGAACTTCGGTCGCATCGAGACAGCGGGCATCGATGGCAGCATCGCGTACCGGTTCGATCTGGGCGCGTTCGATATCGGCGCACGTGCTGCGGTGAACTGGGTGGACTACATCGACCGGTTCTTCGACCCGACCGATCCAACCAACAACAACCCCGGCCTTGGTGAAGAACAGCGCCCCGAATGGGCCGGTGTTGGGTCGCTCAGTGTCGGCTATGGTCCGTTCACCCTGCGTTACGGCCTGCAGTATGTAGACAGCACCGCCTTCGCCGGGATCGAAATCGAAACTGCGGCGGCGCAGGTCGGTCCGGCAGGTTTTGCGGATGAATATCTGATCCACGATCTTTCGCTGACCTATGACGCAAGCGACCAGATTTCGGTTTATGCCGGGGTCAACAATCTGACTGACGAGCAGCCCTATCCGACGAACTTCTCCTATCCGGTCAATCCGTATGGAGCATCGTTCTTCGTGGGGATTTCCGTCCGCGGATATTAAGGTCTGCCGGCTGAGATGCCTTCAGTACGAATGTGAAAAGGGCGGGGAATTCCCCGCCCTTTTTGTATCTGCGTTCGAGGTGAGCCGCGTCAGCTGACGACCATCTCCAGCTCGCCCTCGCCCTCGTCGATCTTGACCATGCTGCCATCGGGCACCTTCCCGGCCAGCAGCATTTCAGCGAGCGGATCCTGCAGGTAACGCTGCACAGCGCGCTTCAATGGCCGCGCGCCGTATACCGGATCATAGCCGACCCGGCCCAGCCATTTGCGCGCACCATCGGTCAGGTCGAGCACGATCTTGCGGTCCTTCAGCAGCTTCTGGACCCGGCCCACCTGGATATCGACGATGGGTGCCATGTGCTCCATCGCGAGACGGTGGAACAGGATGATCTCGTCCAGCCGGTTCAGGAATTCGGGACGGAAATGGCCGCGCACCACATCCATCACCTGGTCCTCCACATCGGTGACCTTCTGGTCATCGCTTAGGTTGGAGAGGAACTGGCTGCCGAGGTTCGACGTCAGGATGATGAGCGTGTTGGAGAAATCGACCTTTCGGCCCTGCCCGTCAGTCAGATGGCCATCGTCAAGCACTTGCAGCAGCACGTTGAACACGTCGCCATGCGCTTTCTCGACCTCGTCGAACAAGACGACCTGATACGGCCTGCGCCGCACAGCTTCGGTCAGCACGCCGCCTTCTTCATAACCGACATAGCCCGGAGGCGCGCCGATCAGCCGGGCAACGGAATGCTTCTCCATGAATTCGCTCATGTCGATGCGGACCATTGCCTGATCATCGTCGAACAGGAATGCGGCCAGCGCCTTGGTCAGTTCCGTTTTACCGACACCGGTAGGGCCGAGGAACAGGAAGCTTCCCATCGGGCGACCGGGGTCCTGCAAGCCGGCCCGCGCACGGCGCACGGCCTTTGACACCGAATTGATCGCCTTTTCCTGGCCAATCACGCGCTTCGCCAGAACATTTTCCATGTTCAGCAGCTTTTCACGCTCACCTTCCAGCATCTTTTCCATGGGAATGCCGGTCCAGCGGCTGACGACGGAGGCGATATCGTCTTCGGTGACTTCTTCTCTCAGCAGAGCATTTTCCGCATGACCGGCCGCTTCTTCCAGCTGTTTTTCAAGTTTCGGGATCGTGCCGTATTGCAGTTCTCCCGCCAGCGCGAGATCGCCGCCGCGCTGGGCCTGCTCCAGTTCGATCCGTGCCGCGTCCAGATCTTCCTTGATCTTGGCCTCTGCATTGATCTTGTCGCGTTCGTTCTGCCAGCGGGTCGTCAGTTCGGACGATTGCTGTTCCAGATTGGCCAGTTCTTCACGCAGCGCCGCAAGGCGGTCCTTGCTGGATTGGTCTGTTTCCTTGGAAAGCGCGGATTCCTCGATCTTGAGCTGGATAATCCGCCGGTCGAGGTTTTCGATTTCCTCGGGCTTGCTTTCCACTTCCATGCGGATGCGGCTGGCGGCCTCGTCCATCAGGTCGATTGCCTTGTCGGGCAGGAAGCGGTCCGCGATGTAGCGTTCGGAAAGCTGCGCCGCGGCCACGATCGCCGCATCGGTGATGCGCACGCCGTGGTGCAATTCGTACTTTTCCTTGATGCCGCGCAGGATCGAAATCGTGTCTTCCACACTCGGCTCGTCCACGAACACGGGCTGGAAACGCCGCTGGAGCGCCGCGTCTTTCTCGACGTATTTCTGGTATTCATCCAGCGTCGTCGCGCCGATGCAGTGCAGTTCTCCGCGTGCAAGAGCGGGCTTCAGCAGGTTGGAGGCATCCATGCTGCCTTCGCTCGCGCCAGCACCAATCAGGGTATGCATTTCATCGATGAACAGGATGATTTCGCCGTCAGCGCCTTTCACCTCGTCCAGCACCGATTTCAGCCGTTCCTCGAACTCGCCGCGATATTTCGCGCCTGCGATCATCGAGCCCAGATCGAGCGCCATCAGGCGGCGGTCTTTCAGACTGTCAGGCACATCGCCATTGGCGATACGCAGCGCGAGGCCTTCGGCAATGGCGGTCTTCCCGGTGCCGGGCTCGCCGATGACGACGGGGTTGTTCTTCGTTCGCCGGGCAAGGATCTGGATGACACGGCGAATTTCCTCGTCGCGCCCGATTACCGGATCAAGCTTGCCGTCGCGCGCGGCCTGCGTCAGGTCGCGGGCGTATTTTTTCATCGCGTCGTAAGATGCCTCTGCATTGGCGCTGTCGGCTGTCTTGCCGCCGCGCAGTTCGTTGATCGCGGTGTTGAGCGCTTGCGCGGTGAGGCCAGCATCGTTCAGAGCCTTGCCCGCCTTGCTGTCCTTTGCCAGCGCGATTGCCAGCAACAAACGCTCCACTGTCACATATTCGTCGCCAGCCTTCGCAGCGACCTGCTCCGCAGAATCCAGAATGCGCACCGCATCATTATCAAGGCCGGGCGTCTGCTGCGCTCCGCCGCCGCTGACAGCGGGAATTTTAGAAAGCAGCATGTCCACCTGCTGCACGGCTGTGCCCGGATTGCCTCCTGCACGCTGGATCAGGCCGGCGGCCATGCCCTCCTCATCCTCCAGCAGAGCCTTCAGAATATGCTCGGGAGAAATGCGTTGGTGGCTGTTGCGAATGGCAACGGTTTGCGCGCTTTGCAGGAAGCCCCGTGCGCGGTCCGTGAATTTTTCGAGATTCATGTGATGTCCCTCAACTCTGTGTGCAGCAGAGATAATGTTGCTTTTATGCAACACAAGGTCTGCGGCGCCCTAAACTTCATCTTGGCACCAATTCGCCATTCGCCAAGGGCCAATTTGCGCCCGCATCTGCCAAAGCGTCGATGCAGATGGACCAAACGCAGATTATTGCACCAAAACAGCTTTTCACCGCGCATCGCCGTGCTAACAGTTACGCCATGAAACTTCGCACCGCGCTCCGCTCGCTCCTTCCCGCAACCGCCGCTCTTGCGCTTGTGGGCTGCACCACCAACGTCCAAACGCCCTCCGCCCCTGTCGCAGCAGCCGCCGCGCCCGCGCCGGCTTCGTTGGACGAGCTGATCGCAGCGGTCGATATTCCCTACGAAACTTTCACGCTCGACAACGGCCTGCAGGTGGTGATCCACACCGACCGCAAGAGCCCGCTGGTGGGTGTCACAACTTACTACCGTGTAGGATCGAAGCATGAACCGCGCGGCCGCACCGGATTTGCCCATTTGTTCGAACATCTGATGTTCGGCGGCAGCGAGAATGTTGAAAATTTCGACATCCCACTGGAAGCTGCAGGGTCCACGGGCACGAACGGTTCCACCTGGTATGACCGCACGAACTATGTCGAGGTCGTGCCGACCGGCGCACTTGATCTGGCGCTGATGATGGAAAGCGACCGGATGGGCTATCTGCTTGGCGCGATCAGTCAGGAAAAGCTCGATAACCAGCGCATGGTTGTCCAGAATGAAAAGCGGCAGGGCGACAACAATCCCTACGGCCTCGTGAATTACCTGCTCAACGACGGTCTGCTGCCCGTAGGCCATCCCTATCGCCATTCCACCATCGGTTCGATGGCTGACTTGTCCGCGGCCAGCCTGGCCGACGTGCAGACCTGGTTCCGCGACAATTACGCTCCCAACAACGTGGTGCTGGCGCTGACCGGCGATATCGATGTCGCCACTGCGCGGCCCATGGTGGAGCGCTGGTTCGGCGAGTTGGAGCGCGGTCCCGAAGTGGTGACGCGCGATGCCGGCCCGGTGACCTTGGCTGAGCCGAAATATCTGGAGATTACCGATCAGGTTCCGCTGGAACGTATTTATCAGGCGTGGACCGGCCCCGGCATGGAACATCCCGATGCAGTACCGCTGCGGGTCGGCATGTCCATCCTTGGCGGGCTTAGTTCCTCCCGGCTCGACAATGCGATGGTGCGCGGAGAGGAACTGGCCACCAGCGTATCCGCCTATGCGCAGCAACAGGAACAAATCAGCTTCCTGCAAGCCACGGTCAATGTGAAGCAGGGCGTAGAACGCGAAGCGGCGCAAACACTGCTGGAGCAGGAAATCGCCCGCATGATCGCCAGCGGCCCGACGCAAGACGAAATCGAGCGCGCCGTGACACAATTCGTGTCCGGCACCATCGGTTCGCAAGAACGCGTCGGCAACTTCGGCGGCAAGGGGGAAATCCTTGCAGAGGGTCTGCTGTATACCGGCAATCCCGGATATTTCCGCGCCGAACTGGAACAGATGGCCGGGCTGACGCCTGAAATCGTGCGCGGCGCCATGGAACGTTGGCTATCGCGCCCGTCTTTTACCCTGGTGGTTTTGCCGGGTGATCGCACGCTTGACGGCGGAGAGCTTGGCGGCTGGGGTGACGAACATCTCACCGCTGCGCCGGAACCCGACGCGGGCAGCGACGTCGAAGTGTCCCGCACCGGTCCGGAGCGCGCACTGCCAACCCCCGAACCTGTGGGCGAACTGACCTTCCCGCAGGTGGAGCGGGCAACATTGTCCAACGGTATTCCTGTGGTGCTTGCCCGCCGTGATGCCGTTCCGCAGGTGTCCATTGCCATGGTCTTCGATGCCGGATCGGTTGTCGATCCCATCGGCCAGGCGGGCGTGCACGAAACCATGATCGACTTGTTGAGCGAAGGGACGACCACGCGCAGCGCGCTTGATATCGCGCAGGAACAAGAAACGCTTGGTGCCTCGCTCAATGCCGGTGCAGGCGCGGACCGCTCTGTTGTCTCACTGACCGCGCTGACCGCAAATCTCGCCCCCTCGCTTGATTTAATGGCCGATGTGGTGCGCAATCCGGCGTTCGCGCCCGATGCCGTTGCGCGGGTCCGCCAGCAGCGCGAAGCGTCGATTGCGCAGCAACTCGCGTCCCCCGCAGGCCTTGCGCAGCGCGCTTTCCTGCCGCTGATTTACGGCGATAACCATCCGTATGCCTACGCCTCGACAAGCGGTATTGCCGAAGCCGTGGCGGCACTGCAGCCAGGCGACCTTGCTGCAGAACACGCGGAATGGATGCGCCCTGATCTCGCCTCGATCACCGTTGTCGGCGATATCGCGATGGATGAACTGGTGGCTGCTCTGGAAGCGAGTTTTGGCAATTGGGATGCGCCCGCATCACCCGCGCCAACCAAGAATATAGACATTGCCATCCCCGCCCCGGCCACCAGGCTGGTTGTCATTGACCGGCCCAATTCGCCTTCCAGCTACCTTACGCTGGGGCGCCTGACGCCTTTCGAAGGCCAGCCGGACGGTTTTGAAGCGGTTGAACTGGCGAACGAAGTTGTCGGCAACGGCTTTCTCTCGCGGCTCAACAATGATCTGCGCGAAACGAAGGGCTGGACCTACGGCATCCGGTCGTCGATCCCAGATGCAGTCGGCCCGCGCCGCTTGCAGGTGGGTACGCAGGTGCAGGCAGACCGGACAGCGGACTCCATCCGCGTCATCCTCGATCAGATGCGGGCCTTCCCCGCCACGCGCCCGGTCGATGCAACCGAATTGCAGCGTGTGACTGACGGCAACATCCGCAACTTGCCCAATCGGTATGAAACCAACGGACAGGTTTTGGGCGCTTTGCTCAGCAACCAGTTTGTCGGCCGTGATCTGCGCTATCAGGTTCGCCTGCCCGGCATTTATCGCACCATAGACGGCGCCATGATCGATGCGGCAGCTGCAACTTATTTGCAGCCAGACAACTTCGTGATTGTCGTGGTAGGGGACCGCTCTGTCATCGATCCGCAGCTGGAAACGCTGGGTATGGAAATCGAATATATGGACGCGGACGACCTGTAAGGGCCGGTTTCGCTACCGAGACACAATATCCTTCAGGAGAGTATTAATGAGCGAAGTTGGCGGCACTTATGATTTCGTGGTCAACAGCCCGATGGGCGAACAGAAGGGCACGATGACCGTGGTCCCGGATGAGAGCGGGAACAGCTTTTCCGGCTCTCTCAATGGCTCGCTTGGCGCAATGGACATCAATGATGGCACGATCAGCGGCAACACGCTGTCCTGGAAGATGAAGATGAACATGCCGCTGCCCATGACGCTGGATTGCGAAGCCAGCGTGGACGGTGACGATGTAACCGGCACAATCGACGCAGGCATGATGGGCAAGATGCCGCTGACGGCAAAACGCCAGCAAGCCTGATGCCATTCGCAGCTGGGCGGACTTAAGCCCTGCTCGCTATTACGCCGCATATTTGCGAAGGGGCGGTGGGAGCAATCCCGCCGCCCCTTTCGCTTTGTTGGTCAGGAAACCACCGCTTTGGACGACGACACACCAGAAGGCCCCGAACCGCGCAGCCGCAAGGTGCCGAGCAGCCGTGCGGGGCGCATTGGTGCGTTCGGAAGGCTGGCAAGCGGCGTTGCGGGCGGAATGCTGGCCGAAGGTGCGCGCCAGCTGTCTCGCGGGGAGCGCCCGCGGCTGCGCGACGCAATGATGACGCCGGGCAATGCCAAAAGACTGGCGGATCGCCTGTCTCACCTGCGCGGTGCGGCGATGAAGATGGGCCAGATGATCAGCATGGACGCCGGCGACATGTTGCCGCCCGAACTTGCCGATATTCTCGCTCGCGTGCGCGAACAGGCCGACCGCATGCCGCCAAACCAGTTGCGCGATGTGCTGGACAAGGAATGGGGCAAGGGCTGGCTCGGCCGCTTTGCCAAATTCAATCCGCGCCCCATCGCCGCCGCCTCCATCGGGCAGGTCCACCGCGCGGTGACGAAAGACGGGCGCGAACTGGCCATCAAGGTGCAATATCCCGGCGTGAAGGAAAGCATCGACGCCGATGTAGACAATGTCGCCACTCTGCTGCGCATTTCCGGCCTGCTGCCCAAGGAACTCGATTTCTCGCCATTGCTGGCAGAGGCGAAGCGGCAATTGCATGAGGAGGCGGATTACGAGCGTGAAGGCGCCGAAATGATGCGGTACCGCGCGCGTCTGGAAGGCCATGACGATTTCCTGGTGCCTGCCATTGCAGAGGAGTTTTCAACCGGCCGCGTGCTGGCGATGGACTTCCTGCCCGGCAAGCCGATCGAAGTGCTGGACGAGGCATCGCAGGACGAACGCAACCGCGTGACAACAGCGATCATCACGCTGGTCTTGCGCGAAATGTTCGAATTCGGCGTGATGCAAACCGATCCCAACTTTGCCAATTACCGCTTCCAGCCGGACACCGGCAAGCTGGTGCTGCTCGATTTCGGGGCGACGCGCGATGTCGATCCGGTCATTGCAGAGGATTACCGCAAGCTGATGGCGGCTGGCCTTGCGCAAGACCGTGACGGAGCGCGCAAGGCGGCGCTGGAGGCGGGCTATCTGCCGCAGGGCGCGGTCGACAATCACGCAGACCGGGTCAACCGCATGATCGACACAATCATAGAGGAAATGAACAGGGCCGGCCCCTTTGACTTTGGCGACCGCGGGTTTGTGTCAGTCCTGCGCGATGAAGGCATGGAAATCGCTGCGGACAAGGCAACCTGGCACATTCCGCCGGTGGAAATGCTGTTCGTGCAGCGCAAGATCAGCGGCACGGCTCTGCTGGGCGCGCGGTTCAAGGCGAAGGTGAATGTGCGCGACCTGGTGAGGCCCTACGTGGACAGCGTGCCTCTCAAGGCCTGATAGGCAACCGCCGTCACCGTGCTCGCCAGATTGAGCGAGCGGATATGCGGTGAACGCATCGGCAGGCGGAATTCGCGGGTATGATATGGCTCCCGGATAACGGGCGGCAATCCCTTCGTCTCGCAGCCGAACACGAGATAGGCATCGTCTGGATAATCGGGCTCGTAAAAGCTGCGCGGCCCATCATCCTCAAACAGGAACAGCTGGTCGCCGCGCGGCGTTCGCTCCGCCACGAACGCATCCCAGCTGTCGAATTCGGCCAGCCGCACATGCTGCCAGTAATCCAGCCCCGCACGCTTCACCCGCGTATCGGTAATCTCGAACCCGTAGGGCCGCACCAGCACCAGCTCCATATCGAGCGCCACGCAGGTGCGCCCGATGGAGCCGGTGTTGCCGGCAATTTCCGGATGGACGAGGACGATGGATGTCATTCGTGATCCGGTCAGAGAATGCCGACTGCCAAGCGCTCCATCGCGCGCGGGTGAACCGGTGATCCATCAGGCAATTCGCCTTCCTGCAGCGCAGCAGAGTGCTCCTCGTCTGAAAAACTGACCATGTCCGCGCATAGTTTTGGTGAAGCGGCAAAATTCTTCAATGTGTTGTCATGGACCGGCGTGCCGAGCGCCTCTGACTGGGCACGCATGATGCTGGACACTTCCGACATCAGGCGATTGGCCTGCCGCGCATCCGCCAGCGCAAGACGCAGCTCGCCGCGCAATGTTTCCGGCATGGGCCCGTTGTCCGGGTTCAGGATCGCGAGCCGGTCCCAAGCCGCCAGCTCCCTGTCCTGCCCTTCATAAAGTTTGTCGAACGCAAATTCGATCAGGCTGAACCGCATCATCTGGTCGGCACCGTATATCTTGGTGATCAGCGGCCGCGCTGCAGCGATGCCGGGATCGTCCATGATATTCTGTTCCGGCACGCGAACCCATTCAAGGCCAGACTGGTCGATCCTGTCCTGCGACAGCGCATCGTTCACCCTCTCCAGCTTGTCCAGCATGCACACGGCCATACGCTGCCGGATTACTGCAAGCTCTGCACTGTTGTGCAGCGAAGCCGCGATGCCGCGAACCTCCGTTTCCGCCCGCGCTCGCTCTGCCCTGTCACCGAGCCAGCCTTGCAGCAGTTGAGCCACCAGCACACCGGCGAGCACGACGATGAACTCCGCGATCAGGATCTTTAGCGTTTGGGACCGCGTCAGACGTGACAAGCGCGATTTCAGTGCTGCAAGCATTGCCGCAACCTTCCTATCAATCGCCGTGTCGTCAATGGTTTACCCCAGCTTATCCTTCAGGATCTGGTTCACCACCGCCGGGTTGGCCTTGCCCTGCATCGCCTTCATGGTCTGGCCGACGAAGAAGCCGAACAGTTTGTCCTTGCCGCCCTTGTACTGCTCGACCTTGTCGCCATTGGCCGCGATGATCGCATCGATGGCGGCTTCGATTGCGCCGGTATCGCTGACCTGCTTCAGGCCTTCGGTGTCGGCGATTTCGTCCGGCTCACGGCCTGTCTTCAGGACGATTTCGTAGATTTCCTTGGCCTGTCCGCCCGAAATCTCACCCGCATCCTGCATCTTCAGGATGGCAGCCTGCCGCGCGGCGGTGCCATGGCTCACATCAGCTTCGTCACCCAAGGACTTCACTACGCCCGGAGCGACCGAGAGCGCCCAATTCGCCACCTGCGTTGCGACCTTTGCGTCGGGCTTGCCGATTGCACTCGCGGTTTCACCCAGTAACGTTTCGAAGCGGGCGAACACCTCCACATCGGCGGTCAGCTCGCGGGCGTTGTACGGCGTCAGGCCGAGTTCGTTTTCGTACCGCATACGCTTGGCATCGGGCAGTTCCGGCAGGCTGGCGCGGCACGCCTCCAGAAAATCATCGTCCAGTTCCAGCGGGAGCAGATCAGGATCGGGGAAATACCGGTAATCATGCGCGTCTTCCTTGGACCGCATGGACCGCGTGGTACCGGTGCCCGGATCGAACAGGCGCGTTTCCTGCACGATTGTGCCGCCATCTTCCAGCACATCGACCTGGCGCTGCGCCTCATGCTCGATGGTCTGCATCACGAAGCGCACGGAGTTGACGTTCTTCGTCTCGGTCCGCGTGCCAAGCTTCGTATCGCCGACGCGGCGCACGCTGACATTCACGTCTGCGCGCATGGAGCCTTCTTCCATATTGCCGTCGCAGCTGCCGACATAGCGCAGGATGGCGCGCAATTTGCGCACATAGGCCCCGGCCTCTGCGGGCGAGGTCATGTCGGGATCGCTGACGATTTCCATCAGCGCCACGCCGACGCGGTTGAGGTCGACATAGGACATGGTCGGGTGCTGATCATGCATCAGCTTGCCCGCGTCCTGCTCGATATGAATGCGCTCTATCCCGATGATGCGGTCTGCGGGAATGCCCGCCTTCTCGTCCGCCTCGATATGCAGCGCACCCTTGCCCACGATGGGGTGGTACAGCTGGCTGATCTGGTAGCCCTGCGGCAAATCGGCGTAGAAGTAGTTCTTGCGGTCGAACCGGCTCCATTTGTGGATTTCCGCCTCGATAGCCATGCCGGTGCGCACGGCCTGCCGGACGCATTCGCGGTTTGGCACCGGCAGCATCCCCGGCATTGCCGCGTCCACCAGACTGACCTGCGTATTCGGCTCCGCCCCGAACTGGGTGGAGGCGCCGGAGAACAGCTTGGCGCCGGAAGTGACCTGCGCATGGACTTCGAGACCAACAACGATCTCCCACTCGCCCATTGCGCCGTGAATGCGGTAGTTACTCATCTTTCAATCCCAATAAATGCGCTTCCACGTTCCTCAATTCTACCTTGCAGATATCGTCAAATCTTGCTGATCCAGTAAACGTAATACTCTCGAGGAACAGCAATGTAGCGTCGCGATATTGCGGATACTCCTTAAACTCTCGAAGGTAGACGAGCATAGTCGGGCCGTTGAACTTTCCATCGCTGCTCGACTTGCTCGACTCCAAGAGGTCGCCCATTGCCTTCATAAGTTTGGCGTATTCGTGTGCATATGTAATGCGCTTCGCTCTATCCTTCCGACGGCCCTGTTCGGCGATGACAACCGTTAAAATGACCATGATCCAAAACGGAATGATCATTCCGACCGTAATCAGCCCTATCGTCGTCCACTCAAAAGTGGTCACCACCACCTCTCCGGCTGTGCGGTAAACCCGGCACGCTGCTCGATCGCCAAGCCAGCATTCAGCACCATCTGCTCGTCCATTGCGCGGCCCACCAATTGCAAGCCGAGCGGCAGGCCGTCCTCGGTCAACGTCGCAGGCACGCTCATCGCGGGCAGGCCAGCGAGTGATGCGGGCACGGCGAACACGTCGTTCAGATACATCGTCAGCGGATCGTCATTGAGCGAATTCAGCGGGAAACTCGCGGTCGGCGTGGTCGGCGCGAGGATCACGTCGCACTCCGCGAACGCCGCATCGAAATCGCGCTGCACCAGCGTGCGGATCTTCATCGCCTGCGTGTAATAGGCGTCGTAGAAGCCTGCGCTGAGCACATATGTGCCCAGCATCACGCGGCGCTTCACCTCGTCACCGAAACCGGCGGCGCGGGTTGCAGCATACATATCCTGCAGGCCAGCGCCTTCGGGCAGATCGCGCAGGCCGTAGCGCACGCCGTCATAGCGGGCGAGATTGCTGGAGGCTTCTGCCGGGGCGACGATGTAATAGGCGGGGAGCGCATATTTGGTGTGCGGCAGGCTGACATCGACCACTTCCGCGCCAGCATCGCGCAGCCATTCCGCCCCGCGGTCCCAGCTGTCCAGAATGGCCTGATCGGTGCCTTCCATGCGGTATTCGCGCGGAATGCCGACCTTTTTGCCGCGCAAATCGGCATCCAGATTGCCGAACCAGTCGGGCACTGGCGCATCAAGGCTGGTCGAATCCTTCGGATCGAACCCGGCCATCGCGCCCAGCATGATCGCGCAATCTTCAACCGATGCGAGCCATCGGCCCTGCCTGATCGAGGCTGCTGGCAAACGCCACCACGCCCCAGCGCGAACAGCGGCCATAGGTCGGCTTAATGCCGCAAATGCCGGTGAAGGCGGCGGGCTGGCGGATGGAACCGCCGGTATCGGTTCCGGTCGCCGCCGGGCAAAGCCGTGCGGCAATTGCGGAGGAGGAACCGCCTGACGAGCCGCCGGGGCTCATCGCGGCATTGCTGCCTGCCTTGCGCCAAGGCGACGAGACATTGCCGAAATAGCTCGTCTCGTTGGACGAGCCCATCGCGAACTGGTCCAGGTTGAGCTTGCCGAGCATACCCGCACCTGCCGACCACAGATTGGCCGAAACGGTGCTTTCGTAGTGCGGCGTGAAACCTTCCAGAATGTGGCTTGCGGCGGTCGTCTGCACGCCATTGGTGCAGAACAAATCCTTCATGCCGATCGGCACGCCCGCCATCGGGCCAAGCGCTTCGCCAGCCGCACGGGCAGCGTCAGTCGCATCGGCAGCTTCCAGCGCCTTTTCCGGCGTGGTGACGATGAAGGCGTTGAGAGCGGTAGCCGCTTCCACGGCAGCGTTCAGGCTTTCCGCCACTTCGCGCGCGGTGAAATCGCCGCCCGCTACCCCGTCACGGATTTCGCGGACGCCTAGTTGCGTGAAATCAGTCATTATTCGATCACCTTGGGCACGCCGAAAAAGCCGTGCTCTGCTGCCGGAGCGTTGGCGAGCACATCATCGCGCCGACCGCCACCGGTTTTGGGATCGGCATCGATCACATCATCGCGCAGGCGCAGCTTCTGGTCGATCACAGCGGTCATCGGCTCGACACCTGTGGTATCGACCTCTCCCAGCTGTTCGACCCATTCCAGGATCTTGTTGAATTCGGGCACGAGATGGTCGAGGTCGCCCTCGCCCATCTTTATGCGTGCCAACTGGGCGATTTTCGCCACTTCTTCTCGGGTAACGGACATGGCTTCGCACTAGCGGCGGGAAGGACACGCTTCAAGCGGTCTTAGCGCCTATTTGAAGGGCTCGCTGGCGGGCTTGCCGTCAACGTAAAGCTGCTGGCCTTCAAACGGGCGCAATTCCACTTGGCCGCCGGAGCCTCCGGGCCCTTCTTCAACCGCCACATCGCCCATCAAGCGGCCGTCACGAATGTATTGTGGTACCGCTTTTTCGTTGTCCGGCACAACCAGCAGCAATTTGGGCCGCTCGTATTTGGTTTCCGATAGCAGAGCGACCAATTCACCGCCGTCTGTCTGCCCCAAGGAAACTGCGCGGCAACCCTCGGTGCATTGGAAAATCTCGTCCCGGATGTAGGCAGCAACGGCGGCGCGCGCGGTTTCGTCGAGATCGCCGTAATCAACCGCTTCGGCAATCTCGCGCCGGTCTGCTTGTGTCCGGCTACCGTATGGCCGGTTTTCCATTGTCTGCGCATCCTGCGCCAACTCGGCAATGTGCGGGTCGGGACTTGCGACAAGCATCTCCAGCGCGTCCCGCCCGGCTTCACCGAAGTCCCAGCGAAGGGCCGCATAGTCGAAATCCTCGGCCGACACTTCTCCGTTTTCGAGCCGCGCGATCTGGTCTCGCGCCGAAATCGCGCCGAAATCCAGCAATGGAAGGGCGAGAATCAGCGCGATACCGCAGGTCACAACTGCCAAATGAAGATTTGCGCGGCGGATGTAATCGCTCCACGCGCCCAACCGTCCGCGTGCAAGGCCAGCCCAATACGCAATTCCGTATGCGGTGGAGATCACAATTGCGATCAACGCCCAGATGCGTTCCGGGGCGAGGCCGTACTGGTCGATCCTGATGCCCATGCTGATGGCGGCAAACACGGTCAGCGGAAGGATGCACACGGCCAGCACCAGTGCGGCGGCCTGCATCACCGCGCTGCCGCTGCGATGTTCGTCATCATCGCGGACCACGGCATTGGTCAGAATAAAGCACCCCACGGCGCAGGTCAGCAGCACCGGCGTCGCGCTGTCGGTTGCTTCCCATAAGGCTCCGCCGCCGGAGAACAACAGGATTACCAGGAAGATCAGAATGGCAAGACCAAACGGAACGGCGAGCAGCGAGAAGACCAGCATAACAACGCGCTGCAATGTGCCGATTATGCCCAGCTGGTTGCGCAAAACGCCCAGAGCCGCACCAAATGTCGCGCCGACGAACATCGCACCGAACCAGCCGGTTTCGATCAGCTCCTCGATAATCTCGATGCCGATCAGGCTGAACAATCCGTCGAGGAGCCAGAGCAGCAGCCAGCTGAGCAACATGAACAGGAATGCGCCGCCTGCGCTGACAGCATCGGTCCAGACATGGAAATGCGTTTCCGCGTAGGGCGTGGCCCAGCGCCGCCGGTGGAATCCGGCCTGGAACAGCGGGATGGCGAGGATGGAGAAGAATACTCCGGCAGCGAAAACGAATTCCTCGCCCGCGCGGCTCTCTCCTCCATTGACAGCCAGATAGGCGATGCCGCCCATGACAGCGCCCACGCCCAGCGCGAACGCGGCCGTTTCGATCAGATTGCGCGGGCGGAGGACAAATCCAGCAGCAGCGGCGCCGAAGAACAGCAGCGCCGCCAATGCAGCGCGCCACGGCTCTGACGTAAATCCGTCGAGCAGTTCATAAACGCCAAGCCCGGCGATCGCGCCGATCGCGGCCAGTATCCACGGGCGCAGCGGCCAATCTTCGAGCAGGGCGGGATGCGCGGCAGCGGGATCGAATTGTGTATCCTCAGCCATGAACCCCTACCCGTTCGATGATTATTGCGGCGCTGGCTGCGGGATGGGCTGCGGAGCATCCCCCGGGACCGCACCAGGTGCGCCTTCCTGAGCGCCCTGTGCTTCCTGAAGCACCTGCATCATCGTCATATATTTCTGCTGGGCTTCGGCTTCAGACATGAAATCCACCAGCGTGATATCGAAATACAGATCGGAATTCGGCGGGATCGGGCCATCGGCCGGAACATCCTCGCCGTAACCCTTTTCAGCCGGAATAAAGACTTCGTAGCTGCCGCCCTTCTGCATCTGGACAACCGCTTCGGTGAAGCCGGGGATCATTTGCCCAAGAGGAAGTGCAGCGCCATCGGGAAGGATGCCGGGAACAGGCCAGCCGCCTTCCTGCGTCTGGTCGAACACGGTCCCGTCCTCCAGTTTCCCGGTGTAGCGGAGGAACACCACGTCTTCCGCAGTGGGATTGGGGCCTTCGCCGGCTGTGATCGTATCGACTGTCAGGCCTTTTGGCATGGCAGCCCATGCAATCGCCGCTGCCACCAGCACGGCGGCAAGCACGCCAAGCCAGAGCTTCACGAGCGATCCCTTGGCGATCGGCTGCAACGGAACACGGGTAACTTCGGTCATTGGGCTCAGGTCCTGGAAAAATGGGATCTAAAAAAAGCAAACTGCGCAAAGCAAAGGGGCGCGGAAATTAAGTCTCCACGCCCCTTTGGCTTAGCAGTGCCCAGCTTTCAAGCCAGACGATTCGGTAATTCGGTATGCAGCCTTAGCGGATGCCGTCGCGTTCCATACGCTTACGGTCCAGCTTACGGGCGCGGCGCACGGCAGCAGCCTTTTCACGGGCACGCTTTTCGCTGGGCTTTTCGTAGTGGCGACGCAGCTTCATCTCGCGATACACGCCTTCACGCTGCAGCTTCTTCTTGAGCGCGCGGAGGGCCTGTTCGACATTGTTATCGCGGACGATGATCTGCATAAAAATGAACTACCTTCAATATATCAAAACGATCAGAGCCCGCGGATCAAGGCGCGGGTTGCACCGTAAATTTGCAAAAGACAATTGCGCCGAATCCGCATTCGGACCGGCTCGCTGAGAGCGCAGATATGCGAATCAGGGACCAAAAGCAAGCACAGACGCGCCTTTCGGGTTCCGCATATCGCCCGCAGCGTCTAAGAGGCGCGCCATGTCCAGTCCCACTCCGCAATTATTTGCCTCGCTTTCAGTCGCCCTTGGCGGCGGAATCGGCGCGTTGCTGCGCTACCACCTTGGCCGGTCGATCACCGGCTGGCTGGGCGCGCCGGCAGTTAGCGCCTTCCCTTTCGCGACGCTGGCGGTGAATACGCTGGGCAGCCTCCTGATGGGCATTCTGGCCGGATGGCTGGTGCGCAGCGCGCCTGAAAATGCGGAGGGTCTGCGGCTTTTGCTGGGGATCGGCGTGCTGGGCGGCTTTACCACTTTCAGCGCATTCAGCCTTGAACTCGCCATGCTGATCCAGCGCGGGCAAGTTGGCATGGCGGCAATTTACCTGATGCTTTCAGTCGGGCTGGGCGTGACCGGATTTATCTTCGGGCTCGCGATGACAAGGATCTTTTCATGAGCGATGCCAAAGACACCAAGGATCAAGTCCGCCAGTTTACCGTCGCGGCGGATGATGAAGGTGTGCGGCTGGACAGGTGGTTCAAACGCCACCTTCCGAAAATCGGCTTTGGCACGGTCAGCCGCTGGGCACGGACCGGTCAGATCCGCGTCGACGGCAGCCGCGCCAAGGTAGATGACCGGCTTTCAGAAGGTCAGGTGCTGCGCGTTCCCCCCGGCGGGGAAGACCGCAAGCGCACTTTGCGTGAACGTACGGAACTGACGGCAGACGAAGAAGCCCTGGCGGAATCCATGCTGATTACCTGCACGAAATCTGCGCTGCTGATCAACAAACCGCCGGGTCTCGCTACGCAAGGCGGCACGAAAACAACGCGCCATGTCGATGGCCTGCTGGATGCCTATGCCGGCGAGGATGAACCGCGCCCGCGCCTGGTTCACCGTTTGGACAAGGATACGTCTGGCGTTTTGCTCGTCGCCCGGTCCGCCGGCAGCGCAGCCTTCTTCTCGAAACGTTTTTCGGGCCGCAGCGCGAAGAAGATTTACTGGGCGCTCGTCGTCGGCGTTCCCGAGGTCCATGAAGGCACAATCGACGCGCCGCTCGCCAAACAGCCAGGCACCGGCGGAGAGAAGATGCATGTCGATATGGAAGAGGGCCAGACTGCCCGCACCGTCTACCGTGTGGTGGAACGCGCGGGCAACGCCGCAGCATGGGTCGAATTGCAGCCGTTTACCGGACGCACCCATCAATTGCGCGCCCACATGGCCGCGATCGGCCATCCGATCGTGGGGGACGGCAAGTATGGCGGGCAGGATGCGTTCCTGACCGGCAGCGTCAGCCGCAAGATGCATCTTCACGCGCGCCGCCTGATTATCGAAGCGCCCAAGGATGAAACGATCGACGTGACAGCCGATCTGCCCGAACATTTCGCGCAAAGCATGGAGCATCTGGGCTTCGACATTTCCCTGAGCGATGCCGGCCCGATTGCCACTCCGCCGCCGGAGCGCAACCGCGCCGAGAAGAAGCAGGCGGCCAAGGCCCATGCGAAGCAATATCGCAAGGCCCGCCGCGGCGAACGCAGGGCACGTATTGACGAGGGCGGGAAAAAGCGGGGTGTGCGCAAGCCTCCTGCAAAGCCGAAGGGCCCGCGCAAGTGAGCGTAATCAAGCTAGCTGTATTCGATTGCGACGGCACGCTGTCTGACGGTCAGGCGGGCGTTTGCCATGCGATGGAAGTGGCTTTTGCAGAGGCTGGCCTATCCGCCCCGCCCCGCGCGCAGGTCCGCCGGATCGTCGGGCTAAGCTTGCCGCAGGCTGTGCGCAGCCTCGCTCCGGATGCTTCCGCCGATCAGCACGATACAGCCGTGGCAGCCTACAAGACCGCCTTTCGCCAATCGCGCGAAGATGGTTCGCTCAGAGAGCCGCTGTTCGAGGGGATCGTCGATCTGCTGCACCGCCTTCATGCGGCTGACTGGACGCTGGCGGTCGCGACTGGAAAATCCGACCGGGGCCTTGCCGCAACGCTCAGCGTCAATGGCCTCACCGAGCTTTTTGCCGCCACTCACACCGCAGACCGGCATCCTTCCAAACCACACCCCGCCATGTTGCTGGCGGCTATGGACGATGTTCTGGCCGACGCTGCCAATACAGTGATGATCGGAGACACGGTCTACGATATGGAAATGGCTGCGGCGGCTGGCACGAAGGCAATCGGCGTTAGTTGGGGCTATCACGAATCGGCTGAATTGATCGCTGCCGGAGCGCGCGGCGTTGCGGACGATGCGCATGAACTGGAGGCACTGCTGAATGGCTGATCAGGACCATGATCCCGCGAAGGGCCGCTGGGCGATGTTGCAGCTTATCCGGCTTGGCGGATTGCTCTTCATTCTGGGCGGAATGGTGGTCCTTTCGGACGTTGTATCCGGCCCGCCGGTTTTCGGCATCGGCCTGCTGCTGATCGGGCTGTTTGAATTCTTTTTCCTGCCCGTCATGATTGCGCGGCGGTGGAAGTCGCCTCCTGAATGAAACGGTTTTACAAAGACGTGACCGTCGCCGATCAGGGCGATGGCTGGCAAGTAATGCTCGACGCGCGGCCTCTTCGCACGCAGCTTGGCTAGCCAGCAGATCGTACCGACAGAGGCGATGGCAGAGCTGCTCGCTAAAGAATGGCGGGCGCAGGGTGAGGAAATTGACCCGCGCAGCTTCGTATTCCGCGATCTTGCCGATTTCGCCATCGACATCGTGCGAACGGACCGCGCGGCGGCGATTGCCAAATTGCTGGATTATGCGGGCACGGACACGCTTTGCTACCGGGCCGATCCGGATCAGCTTTTGTATCAGCGGCAGCAGGACCTTTGGGAGCCATTGGTGAAGGCCTGCGAAGCGCGACACGGCGTTACCTTTACGCGCGTCAGCGGGATCGTGCATCACGCCCAATCTGACGCAACCATTGCCGCCTTGCAGCAACGATTGGATGGCGAAGACGACTTCACTCTTGCCGCTCTGGTCACGATGGCATCGCTTGCCGCTTCGCTGGTGGTGCCGCTGGCGGTGCTGGAAGACGGAGCAGATGTGGCAGCGCTGTTTGCAGCGGCCAATGCCGAGGAAGATTGGCAGGCAGAGCTATGGGGCTGGGACGAACAGGCCGAGTTGGTCCGTTCGCAGCGGCTGGAAGCTTTTACGAAAGCGGCAGACTTTGCCGCTGCGGCGAAGGTTTAGCCCACCCACTCCGCAACCTGATCGGCCACGGTGTTTGCCGCATCATTCATCGCTGCGCCCACTGCGCCCGCCTCTGCAGGAACGCCGCTGACGGTTTCTTCGAAGCGGCGGGTCAGTATCCGGCCATCGGGCAATTGCAGCACGGCGTCATAACGCACCACGACACTGCCGCTGGCGGCATCGTAATCCATTGCGGACAGTGCGCCCGACAGCTGCGTGCTCGCGACATACTCCAGTTCCCCGCCGGTTGCGACAAGGCGATTGCCCTTCGCACGGATCGTTTCGGCAAGGACGTTGCGGAACAGGCGCGCGGGCTTTTCGACCCAGAACGCATCGACCAGATAGGCGAGCGAGCTGTCCGATGTGACAACCGGAATGCGGTTCACGTCCAACCGCTGCGTCACGCTGGGCACTCGCACAGCAAGAGCGGCGTCCGCCTGGCCTTCGGTTGCGGAACCGGCCGGCACGCTGGCGGCAGAGGTAAGGGTCAGCAGCTGTTCGGGCGGTTCCGCCCCAAAGCTGATGCAGCCCGACAGCAGGCCGAGCGCGGCGAGAGCCGCAAAGGCGGGGCGTGCGGGGTATTGGCGCATAGCGTTCACTCTCATGGCTCGTAATCCGGCAGGGCCGGGCCGCCGATGAGCGATCCCGCGCCTTCAGTTTCCAGCCGTTCTGTCAGATTGCGAAGATTTTCGCTGGTCGAGCGCAAATCGCGCATCGTGGCAGTCGCGGCTGGCAAGGTATCCTGGGTCAGCTGGCGGGTAAGCGGCTCCACATTGGCAAGCGAAGCTTCCAGCGCTGCGGCAGCTTCTCGTGCAGAGGAAAGCGTCGCGCGCAAATCTGCCGAAAGCGCAGCGCCGTCATTTTCCACCAGCCCGTCGACTGACCGCAAGGTATCCTCGAAAGCCGCCAATGTTGCAGTCGACTGGTTGAGCGTGCCCTGCAATTCCTGCAGCGTCCGTTCAATTTCGGGTGAGGTCCGCGCCAGTTCGCCGCTGATCGCGTCAGTGTTGCGCAGGATGCCCGCGATTGAATCCTGGTTGTCATCATCCAGTACGCGGGTCAGCCTGTCCGTCAGGGTTGCCAGACGTTCCAGCAGCAACGGGGCACTGGCCAATATCTCTCCGATCGCGCCGGGCGCTGGCGGAATAACCGGCACACCTTCGGGGCAATCGGTTGTATCGCAGCTGATTTCGGGCAAATTGCTGCGGCCACCTGCAAGAGAGATGTTGGAAACGCCGGTGAAACTGGCTGAAACGCTGGCCTCTGTGCCGACATGGATTTTCACGGCCTTTTCAAGCCGGATGCGCACTTTCACGAATTCCGGATCGCGTTCCCAGATCGAGATATCGCTGACCTGGCCTACCGGAACACCCGAATAGGTAACGACAGAGCCTTCCGCGACACCGCCGACGGATTGTTCGAAGAAAATGTCGTATTCCACGACATCGCCTTCGCTCAGCCGTGCAAGCCACACGAAAAAGACCGCAGCTGCAGCGAGCAGCAGCAAGGTGATGGCTCCTACCCAAACATGATTGGCACGTGTTTCCATGGCTTTGTCTATGCCCCTCCGGCCTGCGGCTTGTCCAATGCTTTCCGGCGATCATCCGCACCTTCGTGCGACTTGGCGGCGGCTCGGCTGCGCGGACCATTGAAATATTCCTGGATCCACGGATGGTCGGTTTCCAGAAGTTCAGGAATTGTGCCGACCGCGATCACTTTCTTGTCTGCCAGCACAGCCACCCGGTCGCAAATGGCATACAGCGTGTCCAGATCGTGGGTGATCAGGAAGACGGTCAGGCCCAGCGTGTCGGTCAGTTCGCGAGTCAGCTCGTCAAATTTGGCCGCACCGATCGGATCAAGTCCAGCGGTCGGCTCGTCAAGAAACAACAGTTCCGGATCAAGCGACAATGCCCGCGCAAGCCCGGCGCGTTTTTTCATCCCGCCCGACAATTCGCTTGGGAACTTGCTTGCCGCTTCGACGGGCAGGCCGGTCAAGATCGTCTTGTAGCGTGCAATTTCGTCCAGCAGCTGCTGATCAAGCTCCGGATAAAACTGCTTCAGCGGCACCTGCACATTCTCGCCGACGGTCAGGGTCGAAAACAGCGCCCCGCCCTGGAACAATACGCCCCAGCGGTTGCGAACGCCGATAACTTCGTCCGGCTCTGCCTCGGTAATATTTTTGCCGAAAACCTCGATGGCACCTTCGCGCGGAATTTGCAGACCGATGATGGACCGCATCAATACTGATTTGCCTGTGCCGGACCCGCCCACGACGCCCAGGATTTCCCCGCGCCGCACATCCAGATCGATCTGGTCGTGAACCACGAAATCGCCAAAGGCATTGGTCAGCCCGCGAATACGGATCGGAAAGTCGCTGTCATACGCATCGGACAACTCCGGCGCGGCGCCGTCCTGCAAAGCACTTTCACTAGGATCGTCGGTCATGCCCAGCCCACTTCGGTGAAAAATACCGCGAAAAAGGCATCCAGAACGATGACCATGAAGATCGCCTGCACCACAGCCATGGTAGTGCGCAGTCCGACTTCTTCGGCGTTACCCTTTCACCTGCATTCCCTGATAGCAGCCCGACAGGGCGATGATCAGGCCGAACACCGGCGCCTTCACCATGCCGACGTAAAAGTCGTATGTCGGAACGACTTCCTGGATGCGGGCAAGGAATGTCCAGAACGGTATGCCAAGCATCACGTCGCCGATCACCGCCCCGCCCACTATCGCGACGACAGAGGCGTAGAAGCCGAGCAGCGGCATCATCAAGATAGCCGCGAGAATGCGCGGCAAGACCAGCGCCTCCATCGGCGAAACGCCAATGGTGCGCATCGCGTCAATTTCTTCGGTCAGCTGCATCGTGCCGATCTGGGCGGCGAAGGCAGAGCCGGAACGACCTGCGACCATGATCGCGGTCATCAGCACGCCCAGTTCGCGCAAGGTAATGCGCCCAACCAGGTTTACGGTCAGCGTTTCCGCCCCGAATTGCTGCAATTGCACCGCGCCTTGCTGCGCAATCACGATGCCGATCAAGAAGCTCATCAGGCCGATAATCGGCAGGCTGCTGACCCCGACCAGTTCCATCTGCCGCACCAGCGCCTTCATGCGGAAGCGGCTGGGGTGGCGCACGACCGTCAGAAACGCGATCAGAATCGCGCCGAGGAATCCAATATTGCGGCGCAAGCCATAGCCGAAATCGATGACCTTCTTGCCCAGCTCTTCAGCGACCCGTCCAAAAACATACGGGCGCGGCGGAGAAATGTTTGCGTCGCTGGCCGATTCCTCGACCGCTTCGAGCAGGACTTCTGCAGATTCGCTAGCGCCAACGATTTCTGCGCCGTGCTCCTCGGCAAAGCGATAAACGATCCACGCACCGACTGTGTCGACGCGTGTGGCACCGGAGATGTCGATGAATTGCACAGATTCGCTGAAACCGCGCAATTCGGGATCGAGCTTGCCAATGCCCGAGACCACCAGCGGTCCGGTAATGGAAACGGTCACCCGCCCACCGCGTTCTTCCACGCTATACTCGGCCCATTCACGCATCGGGGCATCCTATGCGGACAAATGCAGCGCCCCGCAAGATTTTCGCGTGTTGCCCTTGGGATAAGGCGCTGGCAAAGGTGGTTGTTCAAAGCACGGCTCCGGCCCGCTCCCCCTCGCAGCCACCCGATACCGTATCGGATAATCAATCGGGCCGCTGGGAGGAGGAGCGGGCTGGCACCGTATGTGAGCATAAGCGAACCAAAATGACCAAAGAGCTTTCAACAACCTTCGATCCCGCCGCGATAGAGGCGAAGTGGTATTCCCATTGGGAAGAAAACGGCTGCTTCCGGCCAGAGCGTCCGGATGCGGAAGCCTTCACCATTGTGAACCCGCCGCCCAACGTGACGGGATCCTTGCACATCGGTCACGCGCTGGACAATACCTTGCAGGATATCGTCGTGCGGTACGAAAGGCTGCGCGGCAAGGATGCGCTGTGGGTTGTGGGCATGGACCACGCCGGGATCGCCACGCAGATGGTGGTCGAGCGTCAGCTGGAAGAGCGGCAGGACAAGCGCACCAATTACAGCCGCGAGGAATTCGTGCAGAAGGTGTGGGACTGGAAAGCCGAGAGCGGCGGCACGATCACCAAACAGCTGCGCCGGCTGGGCTGTTCGATGGACTGGAGCCGCGAACAGTTCACCATGGACGATCACTTCACCAAGGCCGTGCTGAAGGTGTTTGTCGATCTGCACAAGGATGGCCTCATCTACCGCGACAAGCGGCTGGTGAACTGGGACCCGAAGCTGAAGACCGCGATCAGCGATCTTGAAGTCGAAACGCAGGATGTGAAGGGGTCTTTCTGGACCTTCATCTATCCGCTGGCCGATGGCAGCGGCGAGATTCGCGTCTCGACGACCCGCCCGGAAACCATGCTCGCCGATATGGCTGTGGCGGTGCATCCGGATGATGACCGATACAAGGCCTTGGTAGAGCGCGGCGCGAAAGTGAAGCTGCCGATCACGGGCCGCGAAATTCCCATCGTGTTTGACGAACACGCCGATCCGGAACTCGGCAGCGGCGCGGTGAAGATCACGCCGGGTCATGACTTCAACGATTTCGATGTGGGCAAGCGTGCCGGATTTGCGCCTGCGGACATGCTCAACATGCTCGATGCAGAGGCGCGGGTGTGTCAGGTTTCAGACGGGCTGATCCCCGAAGAACTGGTCGGCATGGACCGCTTCGATGCGCGGGAGCGCGTCGTGGCAATGCTGAAGGAAAGCGGCCATCTGGTGCCGCACATCAGCAAGACCAAGAAGGGCGAGGAAATCGAACTCGACGCAGAGCCGCGCACCATCCCGACACCGTTCGGCGACCGCGGCGGCGTGGTGATCGAACCGTGGCTGACCGACCAATGGTATGTCGACGCCGAAAAGCTGGCCGAGCGACCGATTGCGGCGGTGAAGAGCGGCGAGATCGAGATTGTCCCGAAGACGTGGGAGAAGACCTTCTTCAACTGGATGGAGAATATCCAGCCATGGTGCGTGTCTCGTCAACTGTGGTGGGGCCACCGGATTCCGGCTTGGTATGATGCCAACGGCAATGTCTTCGTTGCCGAGTCCGAAGAAGAAGCGCAGGCTCAGGCGGGCAGCGGAACTACGCTTACCCGCGACGAAGACGTCCTCGACACATGGTTCTCCTCCGCTCTGTGGCCTTTCGCCACGCTCGGCTGGCCGGACGAGACGGCCATGCTCGAAAAGCACTATCCCAACAATCTGCTGATCAGCGGGTTCGACATCCTGTTCTTCTGGGACGCGCGGATGATGATGATGGGCTATTACAACATGGACGCCCGTCCGTGGGAGAAGCTGTATCTGCACGGTCTGGTGCGCGCAGCCGATGGCTCCAAGATGTCCAAATCCAAAGGCAATGTCGTCGATCCCCTCATCCTGATCGAGAAATACGGCGCCGATGCACTGCGTTTCTTCATGGCATCGATGGAGAGCCAGGGCCGCGACATCAAGATGGATGAACGCCGCGTCGAGGGATACCGCAACTTCGCCACGAAGCTGTGGAACGCGACCCGGTTCTGCCAGTCGAACGGAATCGGCGCTTCCGACACGATCAAGGCCCCTGAAGCCAAGCTGGCGGCGAACCAGTGGATCATCGGCGAAGTGCAGCAAACGGTCGAGGCACTGGAAGCCGCAATGGCAGACCTGCGCTTCGATGCTGCCTCCAACCTCATCTATCAATTCGCATGGTCGCGATTCTGTGATTGGTATCTGGAACTGATCAAGCCGGTCTTTGGCGGCGACGAAAGCAGCCCAGCAGCGGTGGAAACGCGCGCAGTCGCCGGATGGGCGCTCGACCAGATTCTCGTGATGCTGCACCCCTTCATGCCGTTTGTGACCGAGGAACTGTGGCACTCTCAGGGGGAGCGCAGCTACGATCTGATCCTTGCCAAATGGCCCGATCCGCGTGCCGAAGTCAGCAAGCAGGCCACCGATGCGATCGACTGGACCATTGCGCTCACCACAGCGACCAGAGGCGCGCGTAACGAACTCGGCATTTCGCCGGGTGAGAAACTGCCCGCCTTCTGCCCGAACCCGTCCGATCTGGCGCGCAGCGTGATAGAGCGCAGCGCGGCGGCAATCGAGCGCCTGGCGCGCCTTACTCCGGTGGAATTTGCCGAGGCCCCTGAAGGCGCGGCGATGCAGGTGACGGCTGGTGATGATGTGTTCATCGTTCCGCTGGCAGGCGTGATCGATATCGACGCCGAACGCGCGCGTTTGCAAAAGGCAATGGAGGCATCGCAGAAGGAGGCCAAGTCGCTCGAAGGACGGCTGGGCAATGCCAATTTCGTAGACCGCGCCAAGCCCGAAGCGGTCGAGAAAGCGCGGGACGATCTGGCCCATCACCAGGCGGAAGTAGCGCGGCTGCACAGCGCTCTGGAGCGGCTGGGATGACGTGCCGCTGATACTCGCCACCGATGACATTGGCGGGCCGGAAATCTTCGCCAGCATCCAGGGCGAAGGCCCGTCTGCCGGAATGCCGGTCGCCTTCGTGCGCCTGTCGCGGTGCAACCTTGCATGCGTGTGGTGCGACACGGCCTACACCTGGCATTTCGAAGGCGACAATCGGCCGCACCGGGGCGGCGAGACTTTCGCGCGCACGGCCAACCAGCTGTCGCTTGAGGTTGAGGACGTCGCTGCACGCATCGCGGCCCTCGGCCAGAACCGCCTTGTCATAACTGGCGGCGAACCGCTGATGCAGGCGGGCAAGTTGGCAGAGATGCTGGAGCATCTGCCCGATATGCAGGTGGAGATTGAAACCAACGGCACTGTCGAAACGCCCGCCCGGCTGGATGTGCGGGTCGATCAATACAATGTCAGCCCGAAACTGGCGCACAGCGGCAATCCGGCGGAACTCGCGCTGAAACCGGACATGCTGGACCGTTGGGCCACGGACCTGCGTGCGTTCTTCAAATTCGTGATTGCCGAGCCGGGCGACGTGGAAGAAGTGCAAGTCCCTCGCCCGCACCCACGCGATTCCCGCAAGCCGCATTTACCTGATGCCCGAAGGCACGGAAAGCGGAGCATTGCGTGAACGGGAGAAATGGCTCGTGCCGCTATGCCTGGAGAATGGCTACCGCATGAGCGACCGGCTACATATCCACCTGTTTGGGGACAGCAGAGGAACGTGATTGGTTTTGCGAACCCACATCCGTGGGTTCGTCCTCGCTAGACGGGCAGCAAGCTGCCCCCGCAGCGGGCGGGCGTTCGCCCTTGCCGCCGCAAAAACGACGGTTTTGGTCTCACTAAAATTGCGCAGCGCCCATCTCGGGCGCAACCAGCGACCGACATAGGCCGACTGGCCGCCCGCAGGAGCGCCGAAGCGGAGCGAAGGGAACAGCACCGAGGATGGCATGCCCGGATGGGCGGGCCGAAGAAAACCAGCAGGGTCGCTTTAGCTACCCTGCGCGCGCCAGCGTTGGACGGTGCGGTGGACCATGTCCTCTTCCCCGCCGCCGGTGTTCCACAGATCGACAAAGCTCGGGTCTTCGGAGGCCGGACGCTTGCTTTCTTCGAGGTTGTCGAAGCTCACGCGGATCGGGATCGAGACACCTTCACCGCAGATAATGCACTCACGGTTGCGCAGCGCCGGGATAGAGTCGAGGAAGCCGCGCGCGCCTTCGGGCATCGCCGCTTTCACGAATGCCTGGTCGCGGTCATTGTTCAGTCGCATCGAAATGATGGTACCGCACTGTGACAGCACGCCTTCGGCAAGGTCGGACGGGCGCTGTGTAATCAGGCCCAGCGAGATGCCGTATTTACGGCCTTCCTTGGCAATACGGCTGAGAACCGTGCCCACGGAATTTCCATCGGCATTGCGTTCATTGGGCACATAACGGTGCGCTTCTTCACAAACGAGCAGGATCGGGCTGGTCTTTTCGTTCCGGCCCCAAATGGCGAAATCAAATACCAGGCGGCTGAGAACAGCGACCACGGTGCTGGTGATGTCGGATGGAACGCCGGACACGTCGATGATCGAAATCGGCTTGCCGCCGGACGGCATGCGGAAGATTTTCGAAATGAAATCGGCCATCGTGTCGCTGACGAGCATGCCGGAAAACATGAACTGGTAACGCGGATCGGATTTCAGTTCATCGATCTTGGTCTTGATCCGCATATACGGCGCCGTGTTGGTCGCCTTGTCCAGCTTGCCCATTTCGTCCTGGATCATGCCGGTCAGGTCGGACAGCAGATAGGGGATCGGCGAATCGACTGTGATCTTGCCCAGCTGTTCGGCCAGGCGGTTCTTGCCGCGCGCAGCCAGCAGACACTTGGCCAGAATATCGCGGTCGTTCTGGAGGTCGTTACCGCTGGATTTCAGCAGCACTTCGCAATGCTCTTCGAAGTTCATGAGCCAATATGGCATCTGCAGATTGGACACGTCGAAAATCTGTCCGGTGGTGCGGAACGCGGCGGAATATTCGCCGTGCGGATCGATCATCAGGATATGGCCCTGCGGCGCGGCCTGACAGATGCGGTGCAGGATCAGCGCGGCACTGGTCGATTTACCGGTACCGGTGGAGCCGAGCAGCGCGAAATGCTTGCCCAGCATTGCGTCGATATACATGCCGGCGCGGATATCGCTGGTCGGATAGACCGTGCCAATCTGGATGGAGCTGCGCCCGTCGGATGCGTAAATCTGGCGCAAATCTTCTGAAGTCGCCGGATACACCAACGCGCCCGGAATAGGATAACGTGTCACACCGCGGCGGAAGCTGTGGATTTTGCCGGTAAGCCGCTCTTCCATGCCTTCACCGAGGAAATCGATGTTGGCAACGATGGAATTGCCGTCGCCGCGGCGATCCTGCCGCTGGTTACGGACAGAGGCGAGCAGCCAGCCGTCATTCGTCTTGATCTTGATCTGGGAGCCGACCTGACCTGCCAGCGCAATCGACGGATCGCCATCCTGCATACATTCGTTCAGGCGTTGCAGATCAAGTGCAATAGCAGAACCGGAGCCCGCAATTTCCAGCACGATGCCGATGGGCTGGCGTGCGCATTCGACGCTTTGCACCTCTCGCAGTTCGTTCTCGTGATCTACGGAATGGCCAGTATCGGAAGTGTCTACCGGGACGGCATCCGTAAATTGGCTTCCATGCATATCGGTCATAAACGGCTCACAGGATTGTTTCAGTGCCGTTTTTCCTAACGCCAGCTAGGTTAAGATCGCGTCAATAACCCGCAGGAAGCAGGTATCAGACCAGTGCGAAAAGCCGCCCTGCTGCCCACCCCATGAAAACCGACAGTCCCACCGCGAACAGGCCGTAAAGGAACGAGTTGTCCTGCGCCTCTTCCGCAACCGCGCCTTCAAAGCCTTCCTTGCGCACTTCGACTTCGGATGTGGCGGAGGTAATGACCCGGCCATCGGCTATGGCAAAGGTTTCCGCCACGTAGCGGCCCGGTATCACATTGGACGGGATCGGCAGGCGCACGCGGTACAGCACGCCTTCGGTTACAGTGACGCCGCCTTCAAACTGGGCATAGAGGCCCTGCCGCTGGCGCAAATCCACCAGACCCGCCGAAAAACGCGCCTGTTCCTCCGGATCGATGGAGCCGGTCGGGGAAAGCTGCAAATAGGGAAGGCCCAGTTCGTAAATGGCGGCAGTGCGTTCATCCACGATATCGGCAATCGGACGCGAACTGGCGAGGGCGTAGAAGCTGGGGACAGAGCGGTAGGCGGTGCTGTCGGCATTCACCCATATCGTCCCGAGAAAGCGGCCTTTTTCCCGCAGCTGGATTTCTTCCGACGGGCCTTTCAGCACAACGACAACATCATACTCCCGCTGCATCCGGCCACCGCGAGGATCGAGGATCACGCCGAACAGCAACAGATCGGCTCCGGTAAAGCCCTGCCGCAGGACAATGTCATGTTCCGAAATATCCGGCACCAGAATGGGATCGCCGCCTTGCGCGTTTGCCGCCGAACCGCCCACCATCAGCAGGGCAGCACAGCAAAGGGAAAGCCATCGGCGGAACATCATAATGGCACCACCGAATATACCTCGTCCGGCGTCACGGTAAGCCCGTAAGCCATGCGCAAGGCGATGATGACAACGATCAGGCCGAGGCCGATGCGCAGATATTCCGGCTTTGCAAACTGGGCGATTCTTGTGCCGAACTGCGCGCCTGTGACCGAACCCAGCAGGAGCAGACCCGCCAGCACGATATCTACCGCACGTGTTGTGAAGGCGTGGACCATCGTCACCAGCATGGTGATGAACAGGATGTTGAACAAACTTGTGCCGACAACGACTTTCGCGCTCATCCCCAGGATATACAGCATCGCAGGCACCATGATAAATCCGCCGCCCACACCCATCAGCATGGTCAGCACGCCGACCACCAAGCCAAGGATCAGCGGCGCGATGGGGGATATGTAAAGGCCTGACCGGTAAAAGCGCCAGCGATAGGGCAATGCCGCAATCCACGGGTGGTGCCGGCGCTTGGCGACGCGCGCCTTACCGCCCGCCACGGTTCCCTCTGCCGAAAACACGCCGAGCGTTTGCAAAGCCTCACGCAGCATCAATCCGCCAATGGTGCCAAGCAGCAGGACATACAGGATATTAATGACCGTATCGATCTGCCCGATTGACCGCAGCACATTGAAAAGCCCTGCCCCCACCAGCGCGCCGAGCATGCCGCCAACCACGATGACCAGCCCGATCTGGTAGTCGACACCGTTATTGCGGCTATGTGCAAAGACCCCCGACACACTCGCGCCTGTCACCTGAGTCGCGGCAGAGGCGGCGGCCACGGTGGGCGGGATGCCGTAAAAGATCAGCAGCGGCGTGGTCAGGAACCCGCCGCCCACACCGAAAACCCCCGACAAAATGCCCGTCGCCAGCCCGAGCAGGATGATGACCAGCCCGTCGACAGCAAGATTGGCAATAGGGAGGTATACATCCATGCGCCTCGCCTAAACCAACCAGCGCCGGGATAGAAGGCGAATGACGATGCGTGCCTAAAAACCGGCAGATAGTGTGAGCGCAGGGCCACTGGAAGGTTCTGCGCTGCCGGCCACACGGAAGCGGTAGTCGGCAGATACGCGGCCGCTTGCGGGCCCGACACGGAAACTCACCCCTGCGCTCGGCCCCACATCCAGACGCTGAGCATCATCCTGCGCCCCGCCCCATGCGCCAGCGCCCGCTGAAAGTCGGAAATCATCGGTCAATGCCACGTCACGCGTAATGCGCGCCTGCCCGTCCACGAAAGGCGTCGCGAAATCGCCGGTCACATAGCCACCTTGCAAATATGCCTCCCCGGTCAGTCCGGCAGGCAAGTTGACCGGCGGAAATTCTGTCACGGCATAGGCAGCGCCGCGCGGCTCTGTCCGCCGGTCCGTTTCGCTCACCCGCGCTTCGGCGGCGAGCCGCACGGGAATGGCGGGCACGGGGCGCGCAGATGCGCCGAACGCAATTTCGCGTTCCTGCCTGCCCTCAAGCGCGGCGCTTGCCCGCAAATGAAGCTGCGGGGCATGGCCACTTGATGGCGCCAGATTGTAGCGCATCACTGCGCCGATCTGACTGCGGCCATAGCTGGGGCGGCCAGACAGCAGCGGCGTGTCATTGTACTGCCGCCACAGGGCCCAGGCATCCATGGACCAGCGGCCCGGCCCGCTAGCTTCCCGCATCGCCTCTGCCGCGCGCGGGGCGTAAACTGGTGCCGGCTGGCCATCAGGCCGCGCTTGCTGCGCGAAATTGCGGTTTCGCAGCAACCCATCGGGCGCGCCCGCCCCGCTGCGATATGCAGCGCCCAGCAGATAGGCATGCGCAACCAGCGTGCTCGCCCCGCCGAAAGCTCGGCGCGATAAAGCTCGCCCGCCAGTGCCCGGTTGCGAATAGGCGACGGGGCTTACCGGCAGCGGAGTCTCGACAGGCACTGGCAGGGGTTGCGATTGCCATGCAGGGGAGGTCGCAGGATCCAAAGGCTGTGCAGCCTCCGAAGGAAGGTGTTCAGTTTGCGCGCCCCTATCTTCGATCCGGGCGGGCTCGGTCGATTCTGGCCCCGAGAATGAAGCGGCAGCAAGAGATGCCGGCAAGAAAGGCGGCTGCCAGATGGCGACCCGCATCAGCAGCCACACGGCGAAAATGCCGCCCAGCAAAAACAGCGGTCCGCCCCGGCGTGCGGCGGGATTGGCCCCCGCGCGCCTCATGCGGCTTTCTTTTCGATAAAAGTGAGCTCTGGCAGCGTTGCCGGATGATCGCGGTGCGCAGTCTTGTCCCACACAGCATCGTCGCCGCGCAATGTCCGGCCATAGGCAAACAACGCGCGCCGCCCGGCCATGATCGCAATGATATTGGCCAGCGGGATACGCAAGACTGCATGCAGCCCCTCCATCACCCCGTATTCGCGGGCAGTGAATGCAAACCGCATGACCATACGCCACACGAAGGCCGTCATGTTGAGCCCGAGCAGGATCAGCAGCAGCGGTGTCGGCTCCCACGGCCTGTCGTAACCGGCAAGGTCCAGGCCGCTCAAAACCAGTGCCAGCACCAGCAGGCTATAACCGGTCAGCAGTACCACTGCCGACAACGGGCCCCGCCGGTCGCGCATGCGCATCCAGTTGTCGATCAGTGTGCCGCTCCAGCCGAGCCGGTCCCAGCCCTGGAAGGCAATGCCGTGCACCCAGCGTGACTTTTGTCGCACGGCTTCTGCCAGCGTAGGCGGGAAGTAGGACCGCGTTGCGACCAGCTGACCGTCATCGCCGCGCACGCGCAGGAAATGCGAACGGCCTCCCGCTGCGCCGACCATCAGGCCCAATTCGTAATCCTCGGTCAGCGATAGGCCGGAAAACGGACCGTGGTTTTCGCCGGACGCATTTACATCAGGGATCATCTTCGCCAGCAGTCGCCGGTTGAAGGCACATCCCACGCCTGCCGCCGGAATGGCCGCGCCAAGCGCAGCGCGCACGACCATGGCCTTCCCGTGCGATTCGGCGAATTCCTCGCAATAGTGGCTACCCACCCAGCGCGAAGCAGGGTGCGGTATGGGCAGAACCGGCAATTGCACGAAATCGTAATCGTCGATGGCGCGGTCGATCAGGCCAATCGCGGCGGGGTCGACCATATCTTCTGCATCATGCAGCAGGACTGTGCGAACCGGCGTGCCGCGCCGGGCCTCGTCCTGCTCCATCGCCCGGTACAGCCGGTTGAGGCAGTCCGCCTTGGTCGATGGCCCGGTGCAATCATGCACAACCAGCCGCATCCGCGGATCGCCGCCAGCCCCTTCGATTGCAGCCTGAAGGCTTGCCGCATCATTGCGGTAGCAACCGATGTAGAAGATAACGTTGGCCTGCTGCCACGCCCCCCGCGCATGGGAGAGCGTCTGGCCCAGAACCTGGGCTTCCTGCCAGGCGGGAATGAATACGGCCACAGTTCCTGACAGGCGGCGATGCCGCATATCGGCGCGCGAAACCTTGTGCGATTTCAACCGGCCTGTGACACGAAGCCACAGCCAGATTGCATCCATCGCAAATTCGTCAATCGCACCGAGCAGGAAGAAACATCCTGCAAACAGCAGCAATTCATATTCGACAAGCGCCAGCCATTCCAACGCGGACCAGTCCGCCAAATCCATGCCTGCGCCCCTGCTTATTCGGTTTCGGCGCTAGGTATTGATACCTAAAGCGAATATGGCAACCAGAAATGTAAAACGACATGCCACTATTTGCGGCAAAATGGCTTCTGTGGCTTCTCAGCACTTGAAATGATCGGCGGTTTCGGAAAGGGACACTCCCCATGTCCGAACCCAATATCCTGCGCTCCGCTGTCCGCAACTTCACCGCTCTCTTCAAGGCCGACGCTTTCGAAGGAATTCTGCTGATCGCAGTCGCCATTGTGGCGTTGGTGGTCGCCAATTCAGGCGTCGCGCCTGCGTATTTCGAACTGTTCAACGGCTATCTCTGGCCGAAGGACACATTCTATCTCAACACCATCCACCTGTGGGTGAATGACGGGCTGATGGTGATTTTCTTCTTCGTCGTCGGTCTGGAAGTGAAACGCGAACTCTACCGCGGCAATCTGGCCGACCCCAAGGCGCGAACGCTGCCCATCGTGGCCGCAGCCGCTGGCATGGCGGCTCCGGCAGCGGTGTACATGCTGATTGCCGGTGCAGAGCCCGGCCTGGCGCGTGGCTGGGCCATTCCTGCCGCGACCGACATTGCCTTTGCCATGGGCGTGGTCGGCCTGCTCGGCACCCGCGTTCCTGCTCCGCTGCGCCTGTTCCTGCTGACCGTCGCCATCGTCGACGACATCGGCGCAGTCACCATCATCGCGATTTTCTACACCGAGGAAATCAAGATGATGTTCCTTGCAGCATCCGCTGTGGTGCTGGGGCTGATGTTCGTGTTGAACAAGATGCGGGTCACATCCTTTGCGCCCTACATCCTGCTCAGCATCGTGTTGTGGTACTGCGTCCTGTATTCGGGCGTACATGCCACCATCGCGGGCGTTCTGGCGGCCCTGACGATCCCGATGTACGGCAAGAACGAGGGCTGCATGTTGGAAGACATGGAGCACGCGCTGGTGCCGTGGAACGCCTATCTCGTGGTGCCGATTTTCGGCTTTGCCAATGCCGGCGTGAACATATCCGGCCTGGGGATGGATGCGCTGCTCGATCCGCTGCCGCTGGCGATTGCCGCCGGCCTCGTACTCGGCAAACAGGTGGGCATTTTCGCCACCGTCTTTGCACTCGTGAAGCTGAAGATCGTGCCCAAGCCGCCAGGCTGTAGCTGGGCGGAAATCTGGGGCGTCACGATCCTGTGCGGCATCGGTTTCACCATGAGCCTGTTTATCGGCGAACTGGCCTTCACCGGCTCTGACGAAGGCGCCCGCTTGCTGCGCGATGAAGCGAAGATCGGCGTTCTGGTCGGCTCGCTGATTTCGGCGGTGCTGGGTTACGCCGTGCTGCGTATGACCGGCAAGCACGAAGGAATGAAGGACGATCCCGACAGCCCTGTGGTATGAAAGAGCTTAACGGCGCGCGTCCGATGGGCGCGCGCCGGTTTCTGAGGCTTAGTCTTTTTTCGCGATGGGCGCGTCTTCGCCCAGATCTTCATACCAGGCTTCGACCGGACCGTTCAGCTTGATCGTCAGCGGGCGACCCTTGCGGTCAACCGTCTTGCCGGCCTGTACACGCACCCAGCCTTCGGAAATCGAATATTCCTCGATATCGGTGCGCTCGCGCCCCTTGAAACGGATCGCGACGCCGCGCTGAAGCAGATCGGCATCGAAATGTTTGCTGCGCGGATCGATCGAGAGATGATCGGGCGGAGTATCGCCATTTGCAGGCGTATTTGGGGTTTCTTGTTCGCTCATACGGCAAGGCCACTAACCGTGCGGGCGCAAAAATCAATCGGAATGGCCTCACAGAGCATACTGCGCCTTGCCCTTTTGCCCCGCCCCTTCTAATGGCGGCGCTTCGTTTCGCAGGCTGTTCGCTTGCGGGTTCGCTTGGCTGCGGGCGTGGCGGAATTGGTAGACGCGCTGGTTTTAGGTACCAGTATCGCAAGATGTGGGGGTTCGAGTCCCTTCGCCCGCACCAGTTTCGCCTTGTGGTGACGCTGGTCGCATCCCGCCAAAGTCGAACCGTTAGAGAGAGATTTATAAAGGCTGGTCATGGAAATCGTAGAAAATACAAATGAAGGCCTCAAGCGCGCCTACACCCTCACTATTCCTGCAAAAGAAATCGACGCCCGCGTCGAAGCAGAAATCAAGAAGGTTGCTCCGCAGGTGCGCATGCCCGGCTTCCGCCCCGGCAAGGTCCCGGCCAACCTCGTGCGCAAGATGCACGGCGAGGCCATGCATGCCGATGTGCTGAACAACACGCTGCGCGAATCGGTTGAAAAGCTGCTGCGCGAAAAGAAATTGCGTCCTGCGCTTCAGCCCAAGGTCGAAATGACTGACGGCTATGAGCAGGGCAAGGACGCCGAGCTGAAGATCGAAGTCGAAGTGCTGCCCGATATCGAGGCGCCTGCGGTGGACGGACTGAAGCTGGAAAAGCTGAACGTACCTGTCAGCGACGAACAGCTTGACGAAGCGCTGGGCAAGATTGCCGAGGGACAGAAAAGCTACAAGGACGCGCCCAAGACGAAGAAGGCCGCCGAAGGCGACCAGCTGATCATCGATTTCGTTGGCCGTGTCGACGGCATCGAATTCGAAGGCGGCAAGGCTGAAGATGCACCGCTGGTAATCGGCTCCGGCCAGTTCATCCCCGGTTTTGAGGAACAGCTCGTCGGCGTAAAGACCGGCGCTGAGAAGACCATCAAGGTCACCTTCCCTGCCGATTATCAGGCGACCCACCTCGCCGCGAAGGACGCCGAATTCGACGTCACCGTGAAGCAGGTGAAGGTAGAGGCCGAAACCAAGATCGATGATGATTTTGCCAAGCAGCTTGGCCTCGAAGGCATCGACAAGCTGAAAGAGCTGGTCAAGGGACAGCTGGAGCAAGAAAGCGCCGGCCTTACCCGCACGCAGATGAAGCGCCAGCTTCTCGATACGTTGGCCGCCGATCATGATTTCGACGTTCCGCCAAGCATGGTGGAAGCCGAGTTTGAGCAGATCTGGAACCAGCTGACGCAGGAAGCCGCCAAGGAAGAAGATCCCGATGCGGCGATGAAGGAAATCGAAGGCGACAAGGAAGATTACAAGCGTATCGCCGAACGCCGCGTTCGCCTTGGCCTGCTGCTTTCCGAAATCGGCCAGGCCAATGGCGTGGAAATCAGCCAGCAGGAAATGCAGATGCTGATGCAGCAGGCTGCACAGCAATATCGCCCGGCTGATCGCGAACGCTTCCTGGAATATGTCCGCAACGAACCGATGGCCCAGGCCCAGCTTCGCGCGCCCATGTACGAAGACAAGGTCGTCGATTTCCTGTTCGACAAGGCTGAAGTGACAGAGCGCGATGTAACGCGCGAAGAACTGGAAGCGGCAATCGAAGCGGAAGAAGCGCCTGCGGACGCGAAGAAGAAAGCCCCCGCCAAAAAGGCCGCCGCGAAGAAAGCGCCTGCCAAGAAGGCTGCGGCGAAGGATGCCGGCGACAAGAAGCCAGCGGCCAAGAAGGCTGACGCAGAAAAAGCTCCAGCGAAGAAGGCTGCGGCCAAGAAAGCTGAAGCCAAGCCAGCGGCCAAGAAAGCCCCGGCAAAGAAAGCTGAAGCCAAGGCTCCTGCAAAGAAGCCAGCCGCCAAGAAGCCCGCTGCGAAGAAGGCTCCTGCCAAGAAATAAGCAGGCCGTTTATTGATAAAGGAAGAGCCCTCCCAGCATCCGCTGCGGGGGCTCTTTCTTTTTGGCGGGCTAGAAGCTGCCCGTCAGCGTCAGAGTGATCGTCTGCCCGCGGTCCCGGCGGCGGTCTTCAGTGAAGAGCACGGGAGAGCTGCCGCGCGGGCCGTCAAAAACGGTGCGCAGCAAGGTATCGGGGCCATTGAAGATATTACCCAGCCGCAGGTTTGCCGTCGCGCCCAGCACATCCTTATGCTCGATAAACACCGCGCCAAATGTACTCGGCCCGAACTCGAATGCTTCTTGCTCAACGCGGAAAAACGGGGCGCGTTCGGTGTCCTGAAAGGACCAGCCATACGCCCAGTCGGTGCGCGGGATGTCGTGGCGAAAGTTCAGATTGATTTCGAAAGGATCATTGCGATCGAACCGCCGCGCCGCCAAAGTTACAGGATCGATCAGTTCGGAATCTTCCCACCTGATCGACACCTCCAACTGCGCGCCCTCCACGCCCAGCGGCGCCAGTTGCAGCGTGCTGAGCAGGTTGGCTCCGGTGCGCCGGGCGCTTTCGATATTCCCACGCGCTTCCCCGCCGCCGGCAACCGGAAGGATCAGCACCAGATCCTCGATTTGCTCGTCAAACAGGGTCAGCGTCGCTGAGCCGAAATCACCGAGCGATTTTGATAATTTCCAACTGGATGTCCCAGTTCTGCTGCGGCCGCAGGTCGCTGTTCCCGGCGTTTTCCTCTTCCTCGGAAAGGTCCACGCTCGCCAGGAAATCACCGAATGAAAGCTGGCCAACGCGGCGCGCCACTTCAAGATTGATGTCCAGTCCTTCAATCGGAGCCCAGGCCAGCCCGACGGACCCCTTGGGCCGCTGGAAGGTGCGGGACCGTGCGTTCGCACCGGTCTGCGCGATCTGCGAATATTCACCGCCGCCAACGATCTGGATGGAAAGGTTATCGGAAAGAGGAAAACCAACGCTGAGCAAGGCTTCGTAGCGGTCTTCCCGAACTCCGCCTGCGCCGCCAGGGAAAGCTACTTCGACAAATTGCTCTGCCGCCGGATCATAGTCGAACAGACGCCCGACCTGATCCAGCCGGTTGAAGGCTGCCTCTGCCGAAAGCTGGAAATCCGCACCCCACATGCCCCAGTTGTACTCGCCGCGTCCGATCCGCTCGCCTTCATCGGAAACGCGGACGAACTGTGATCCGCTGGTTGGCAGTCCTGCGGTATCAAGGAGGGAAAAAGACGTGCGGTCGCGGTGGTCGAAACTTTCCAGCGCGATCAGTTTTAGCTGGCCGGGGCCAACAGGAAAACTAATGTCGCCGCCGATTTCGTAATACCATTCATCACTGTCGGTATCGAAACGCTGATCGAATGGCGGCAGGGCGCTGTCTGGCCGCCGGAATTCCCGTTCCTGATCGTCGAAAATCTCGATGCCGCCGGTCAGGTTGAGATTGACCTCTACTTCGGGCGCGATGTCGAAACTGAAGAAGCCGCTGATGTTGGGCCGGTTGAACAGGTTGGACGCTTCATTGATGCGGGCATCGACCACGCCGTCCGCGCCGGTGATAATGGTTGGCCCGATCCGGCCACGGGCAAAATCGCGGTTTTCCAGCGCGAGCGTGTAGTCCACGCCGCCGAGATTACCCGTGAGCGAGATTTCGCCCTCGAACCACTGTGCCGGCGCACTCAGCGTGTTCCATTCAGGCCGCCAGCGGAACTGGCCCGAAACTGCGCCTTGCAGCACGATGATATTGGCAACGCGTCCAGACAGGCCGGGTATGTCGAGCATCGCGCCATCGACCACCTCGATCCGCACGACATTGTCCACCGGAATGCGCGCGAGCAGATCGGCCGTGCTGGTCGATTTGCTGGAAACGCGCTCCCCATTGATCAGCAGGTTTTCCGAAGCCTGACCAAAGCCGCGACCTCCGCCGCCTCCTTGATCAACATCGAAGCCGGGGATCTGCTGGATCAGGTCGAGCGCATTGCGCGGGGCAAAGCGGGCGAAATCGGCGGCGGTGTATACTTCGCGGGCCACGGCGCGTGATGCCGTCTGATCTTCCAGAACGCTCGCATCGGCGGGTACAGCCTCTTCACTGCCCGCATCCTGCGCATGGGCAAGGCACGGCTGCCCTGCCAAAGCAAAGGCAAGCGCCAACAGACCCGTTTGAGAGTGGCGGATTGACAAGAAAAGTTCCGTTCCGGTGATTGCGAGCGAGCGGTTAGACGAAGGCCGCGCGGCGTCGAAGATGCCAGGTTAATTACTCGCCGTGGGGGCCCAAGGTTCCCAGCGCTCCATACGCGGCGCCGGAATTTCGAGGCTGCGCTCACGCTCGTAAGCCGCACCGGCCTTAAGGATGGCATCGTCATCCCACTTCGCGCCGATGAAGGACAGGCCGACCGGCAGGCCCTCGATATGCCCCATAGGCACAGTCAGATGCGGATAACCGGCAATCGCGGCGAGGGAGCCGATGCCGATGCCGCCCCGGAAATTATCGCCGTTGACCAGATCCGTCACCCACGCTGGCCCGCGTGTCGGCGCAATCAGAAAGGCGACATCATGCTCTGCCAGCATCGCTTCGATGCCCTCCGGACCGGCGAGGCGAAAACTGTTGGCGCGTGCGGCCTCATATGCCTCCCGGTCGGTCGTCTCCAAGGCAAGTTCGAGGATATCCTGCCCGAACCAGCGCAGTTCAGACAAGGCGTGGACCGCGTTGAAATTGATCACATCCTGCAATGACCGCACCGGAATATCGGCAGGCGAGCCTTGCATATATGCGTCCACACCTTCGCGGAACTCATACAGCAGCACGGTGTATTCATCGCGGCCCATTGCAGGGTCGCCTTCATAGGTCACATCGACCAGCACGGCGCCAACGCGGCGCATATCGGCCAGGGCCTGTTCGTATATCTGGCCGAGCGGTTCGTACCCGCCATACCGCCCGCGCAGCACCCCGATACGCACGCCTTCCAGCGAAGCTGTGGCCAGCCCCGCGGTGAAGTCATGGGCGAGATCACCATCGCCCATCTCTCCATAATCCGGCCCCGCAATGGCACTGAGCAGCATGGCTGCGTCCAGCACGGTGCGCGCCATTGGTCCGGCGGTGTCCTGACTGGCGCTGATCGGCACGATCAATTCCTGGCTGACGAGTCCGACGCTGGGCTTGAACCCCACCACGCCGTTGAGGCTGGCGGGGCACGTGATCGACCCGTCCGTTTCCGTGCCGATTGCTGCCCACGCAAAGCCCGCCGCAACCGCCGCGCCGCTGCCGGAGGATGATCCGCAGGAATTGCGATCGGTGGCGTGGGGATTGCGGGTGATGCCGCCCACCGCGCTCCACCCGCTGGTGCTGTCGGAAGAGCGGAAGTTGGCCCATTCGCTGAGGTTCGTCTTGCCCAGCACCACACCGCCATTGGCGCGGAGGCGCTCGATCAGCGGTGCATCGCGGCCCGTGTCGTTATCGGCTAGGGCAAGGCTGCCCGCTGTAGTGGGCAGTTCACGCGTTTCGATATTGTCCTTGACCAGCACCGTGCGCCCTTGGAGCATCCCGCTACGTGCAGCGCGAATTTGCGCCGTTATGTCCGGTGCGAGAGCGATAACCGCATTCAGCCCATCAGGACCGTCATCGTATTGCCCGATCCTGATGACCTGTCCGGCGGCATACCCTTCAGCGGCAGTGGCCGCAGGTTCCATCCCCGGAGGGAGTGAGACCCGCGGCATTTCAATCTGAACAACAGGGCGTTCACTGTCCTGCGCGTAAAGCGGAGAAGCGAGTGCAATCAGTGGCATAGCAAACAGGAATATTTTCATGCCGGGCACTCTGCGACAGCCTCCCGCCTCTGGCAATCCCTCTAAAAGTCTCCGGTGAGGGTAAAGTTGAAGATCGGCTGCACAGACAAATCCTGCGTTTCACGGAATAGCAGCGGGCTGCGGTCGCGATAACCGGCATAGACAAAGCGGTCCTGCCGCGCGCGGCCATCGGTCAGATTGAACACCGTGAGGCTTGCCGTCATGCCGAACACGTCCTTATGTTCGACAAAGGCGAAAGTGTAGACCGGGCCTTCATCGATGCGCCCCGTTTCGCCCAGGCGGAAATAAGGCTGCGCACGGTCGTAATCTAGGCCCACGCCCCACGCCCAGTCAGAGCCGGGAATATCGTGCCGCAGGGTAGCATCGATTTCAACGTCGCGGTTTTCGCTCCATTTGCGTGTCTCGCCGGTCAGCGGATCGGTGAGGCTGGTCCAGTCCCAGTCAATCGTCAGGTCCAGCTGCGCACCGTTGAAGCCGATGGGCGCAAGCTGGAACGTGCTGTTTGACCGGATGCCGTAAACGCTGGCGGAATCTATGTTTCCGCGTGTCTCCTGCCCGCCAGCGACGGGAATAAATTCGATAAAATCTTCTATCTCGCGGCCATACACGCGCAGTTCCGTGCTGCCCCAGCGGCCAAGATCCTTGGTAATATCGAATTGCGCCTCCCAGCTTTGCTGCGGCACCAGTTCCACATTGCCGGCATTGGCCTGGTTCTGGTTGAGCGACACGCTCGCCAGAAAATCACCAAAGGAAAGCTGCCCGACACTGCGCTGAAGCTGGAAAGCAATGTCCAGCCCATCCTCGACCTGCCACGCCAGATTGACGGAGCCCTTGGGCCGCCAGAAACTGCGCGTCAGGCCATTCGCTCCGGTTTGCGAGATCGTGGAATATTCGCCGCCCGCACCGATTTGCAAAGTGAGATTGTCCGCCAGGGACCGGCTGTGGGTCAGGATGCTTTCGTACCGGTCCTCCGTCACGCCGCCCGTGCCGTTGGGAAAGGCGATTTCGGTAAAACCGCCCGCCCCGTCGAGCTCGAACAATTGCGCGCTGCGGTCCAGCCGGTTGAACGCAGCTTCTGCGTCCAATTGCCAATCGCCGCCAAGCATCGCCCAGCTGAATTCACCGCGCCCGATCCGCTCCCCGTTGGCCGTGACGGTGGCAAAGCGGTTGCCTTCATCGGGCCTGCCATCCTCGAATGACGTGATCGAATCGGAGCGGCCGCGATATCGGCTGTATCGCTCCAGCCCGATCAGCTTCAGCCTGCCCGGACCAAGCCCGAATTCCGCATCACCGCCCAGTTCATAGGAATAACCGCGGTCGCGGTTTTCAAACATCCGGAAGCGGTCGACATCATTGGTTAAATCGCGCCGCTGGTTGTCGCGGTAGTTCTGGTACAAACGGCTGTAATTGCCGTTTGCGTTCACTACGGTGCCACCTGCACTGGTCCACTTTGCGCTGCCCGATATGCGCGGAATATCGGCGACATATTGTGTGCGAATATCGCGCTGTTCGATGATGTCGCCCTGCGGACCGAAGATAAACGCGTCATTCCCACCGGATGCGCCGCGTCCCGTGCCGTTTGACAGGGCGACCGTCCATTCCAGTGTTTCACCCGATCCGCTGACCGATACTTCGCCGCCGATAAAACTGGGCTCTGCATATTTGGGCCGGAAGCCTGCGCGGTATGTGAAACGGCCGCTGATATCGCTGGGCCGGGTGACGACATTGGCGACCTGTCCCGAAAGCCCCGCAATGCCGAGGCTGGCCGCATCGACGATCTCGATCCGCTCTACCCGGTCCGTGGCGATCCGCTGAAGCTGCGTGAAGATGCCTTCGGACTTGTTGGTAATGCGATCCCCGTTGATCAGCACATTGGCGCTGGCCTGGCCCAGACCGCGCTGGCCATCTTCGCCGCGCAAGGTGAAGCCGGGTACTTCGTTCAGCATGTCCAGCGCATTGCGCGGTGCGAACCGTACAAAATCGGCGGGGGTGAATATGCGCGCTCCGGACGCGGTTTCCTGCGCATCCGGCGGAGGAGCCTGTTCCGCTGCCGGTGGCGGTGCCTCGTCCATTCCGCCTGCCTCTTGCGCATGGGACTGGCCCGAAAGGCCGGCGATCAAACCGGCGGCAGCTGTTGTAAGAAGTAGGTTTCTCAATTTCTTCCCGTCCCGCAATGACATCTGTAATCGTCATAGCCACACAGGAAACCTGGCTGCGCCGCTTTCCGATTTCGACCAAAGTCGTTCGCCTGCCGACGAACGGTTTAACCATTACCGATAAAGCTTCCTCTTGAACTTGGGCGCATGGGGGGCGACATAGGCGCCGTATCAGCGACACGAGAGGAAGCCTGCGCATGTTCGACCTGTTTGGCGACAATAAAGACCAGTTTACTACCGACCCTGTGACCGGCCAGCTTGTGCCGGTTGTTGTCGAATCGACCAGCCGCGGCGAACGCAGCTTCGATATCTTCAGCCGCCTGCTGCGCGAACGCATCGTGTTCATCACCGGCCAGGTGGAAGACAACATGGCCAGCGTGATCGTTGCGCAGCTGCTGTTCCTCGAAAGCGAAAACAGCAATGATATCAGCATGTACATCAACTCGCCCGGCGGCGTGGTGACGGCTGGCATGGCGATCCATGACACCATGCAGTACATCAAACCCAAGGTGCGCACCGTATGTATCGGTCAGGCCGCCAGCATGGGTTCGTTCCTGCTTGCAGCGGGTGAGCCCGGCATGCGCGTGGCCCTGCCCAATGCGCGCATCATGGTTCACCAGCCCAGCGGCGGCGCGCGCGGCATGGCTTCGGATATCGAGATCCAGGCCAAGGAAATTCTGCGGATTCGCAAGCGCCTCAACGATCTTTACGTCGAATATACCGGCCAGAGCCTCGACGATATCGAGAAGGCGATGGACCGCGATACTTTCCTCGAAGCGGATGAAGCGATGAAATTCGGCCTCGTCGACGCGGTTTTTGCACATCGCCCGAAGGACGATGAAGGCAAGGAACCGACCGGCACAGGCGGCGCGCCGACCAAGGATTCGGAATAATCACCGGTTAAGTGATCGGGCGCCCGGTGTAGCTTTGCACAGCATTTCGCACCGGGCCCCTGGAATCGTAGCATTTTGGCAACCCTCCATCTTCAGTGTGGAGCAATGGTCTGATGCTATGCATGGACATTATTGATATTGTGGCCCCGTCCCCTAGGATGGGTGACCGACTCCCGCACCTTGCGCATGTTCGCGCAGAGTCGCATTGGATTTAAGGAATATGACGAAGTTGAGCGGATCCGATAGCAAAAGCACCTTGTACTGCAGCTTCTGCGGGAAGTCGCAGCACGAAGTGCGCAAGCTGATTGCCGGCCCCACCGTGTTCATCTGCGATGAATGCGTGGAACTGTGCAACGACATCATCCGTGAAGAGGCCAAGAGCGGCCTTACCGGGCGCAAGGACGGCGGCGTCCCCACTCCGCAAGACATCTGCGACACGCTGAACGATTATGTCATCGGGCAGGACCGCGCCAAGCGCGTGCTCTCCGTTGCGGTGCACAATCATTACAAGCGCCTGCAGCACAGCGGCAAGGGCAGCGACGAGGTTGAACTGGCGAAGTCCAACATCCTGCTCGTCGGCCCGACCGGTTCGGGCAAGACGCTGCTCGCACAGACGCTCGCGCGGACATTCGACGTGCCGTTCACGATGGCAGACGCCACCACGCTGACCGAAGCGGGTTACGTGGGTGAAGATGTGGAAAACATCATCCTCAAATTGCTGCAATCGTCCGACTACAATGTCGAAAAGGCGCAGCAGGGCATCGTCTACATCGACGAAATCGACAAGATTACCCGCAAGGCCGAAAACCCCTCCATCACGCGCGATGTCTCCGGTGAAGGCGTGCAGCAGGCCCTGCTGAAGCTGATGGAAGGCACCACTGCCTCCGTCCCGCCGCAGGGCGGCCGCAAGCATCCGCAGCAGGAATTCCTTCAGGTCGACACCACCAACATCCTGTTCGTTGTCGGCGGCGCATTTGCCGGGCTGGACAAGATCATCGGTGACCGACTGCAGAAACGTTCGATCGGCTTCGGCGCCAATGTGGACGAGCCGAGCAAGGCCAAGATCGGCGAAATGCTCGAAAAATGTGAACCGGAAGATCTGCTTAAGTTCGGCCTGATTCCGGAATTCGTCGGCCGTTTGCCAGTTATCGCCACGCTGCACGATCTGGATGAGGACGCTCTTGTCACCATCTTGAAAGAGCCGAAGAACGCGCTGGTCAAACAATATGCAAAGCTGTTCGATCTGGAAGATGTCGAACTGACCTTCACCGACGAAGCGCTGGTGGAAATCGCCAAGAAAGCCATCCTGCGCAAAACCGGCGCCCGCGGCCTGCGTTCCATCGTGGAGGCGATCCTGCTCGATACGATGTTCGATCTGCCGAGCATGGACGGCGTTACCGAAGTCGTAGTCGATGGTGACGTTGTGCTGGGCCGCAAGGAACCCGTGCGCGTCATGGAAGGCAAGAAGGGCAAGCAAAAAGAAGAGGCGGCCTAATCAGCTTCTTTGCCCTCGTGAATTTACGCACCACGCTGAAGATTGCGCCGCTGGCTGCTGCTGTTGCGGTGCCAGCAGTGCTTTCTGTCCCCGCCATCGCCCAGACGCAGACGCCAACGCAATTCGTCGCCACCTTCGCTGCCGAGACACCGGGAGAGGAGCGTGTTATCGAGCGCAGCGATCCGGTGCTGACCGTCATTATGCGTCCGGAACTGACCGTGGAGCTGACCTCTGTACCGAATGAGCAGACGCAGCGCCTGATCGGCGTTTCCGCTGAAAATCCGCTCTCGGTCGGCACGCGCCTTTACGGATCGTCCAACCGGCGCAGCCTGTATTGCCATATCATCAACGACCGTCTTGTTGGATCGGGCGGAACTTGCTTTCGCGATTTCGACAATGACGGTGCGTTCGAACAGGGTATCGAACTGGAAGCACCGGGCCTTGAAACCGATGTCGTCGTCATGGCGAACAACGGCAGATGGTACGGCGGCACTTTCGTCGACCGCGAACGGCTCAGCCCGCCTGTCACTTACCGCCCGGTGGCGGCAGACGACGTGGCAAATTATCCGGCACGCATCATATGGTCCGCCGATGTGAACCGAATTGATCCGGAAGATTATCCCGTCACGCTCACTTTCTCGCTTGCTGACGGAGAGCCGGGCGCGCGCACCGATGTTGTGGGCCGATGCTACCTTACGGCGCAATATTCCGGATCACCGGTAAGCGTGAATTTCTACGGCAACACCATCGATGTGCTCGGCTTTACTGAAGATGGCAGCATGCGCGCGGTGGTTAGGCCGGTCGCTGACGAAACTGTCGTCGGCATGATCTACCGGTTCGAAAGCCGAAGCGCCTATGTCGGCATCGCCCTTGCTCGTAACGCTCGCGACCTGCCGTGCACGGACGCCTATTGAAGCGGCAACGCACCATCAATTCTTGAGCGCGGCGGCAGTTTCAGCGCGCGCCAAATCAGATCCTTCACCGCATGCCGTTGCTGGAGGGTCAATAGGAGATACCAATGCCCACCAACGCCCAACTCGCCGCCAAGATGCTTCGCGATTCGGCCATGTTCTTCCGCCAGGTCGGAGAGCAGAACCCGCCCGTCGCCGATCAGATGAACCAGAACGCGCAGGTTTATGACCAGGTCGCGCAAATGGTGGAAGCCGATCCAACGGGTGAAGTCCCGATGCAGCCGCCAGAAAATATGGACGCGGAAGGCGGCGAGCCGCAGGCGTAAACCTGCCGCTCCTGCCAGTTCTCCCGCTCAAACGCGCCCCAGCGACGGCGGCATTCGGCTAAAGAACCGATCAAAAGGCCGGAATGCAAAAAACCCCGCCCGGCGTAATGCCGAACGGGGCCTTGCTGCGCCGCCAGAGGAGGGGGAATGAACGGCGCAAGGGGAATGGGTTGTGATCAGCCCGGCAGCAGCACACGGTCCAGCACGTGAATCACGCCGTTCGATGTGTTGATGTCCGTTGCGGTTACCAGCACTTGCCGGTCTGCATTATCGGTCAACACGACATTGCCGTTGTTCAGGCGGGCGACCAGTGTTTCGCCGCCAAGCGTGGTGATGCGGGCATGGCCGTCACCGTCATTGATCATGCCGATCAGATCGCTGGCGCTCACACGGCCAGAGACCACGTGATAGGTCAACACGCCGGTCAGGGCAGCCTTGTTTTCCGGGCGGAGCAGCGTCTGCACCGTTCCGGCGGGCAGCGCGTCAAACGCCAGATCGGTGGGCGCAAAAACGGTGAAGGGGCCATCGCCGGAAAGCGCATCTGCCAGATCGGCGGCCTGCACGGCAGCGACCAGCGTTTCAAAATCGTCATTCGCAGCAGCGGTCTGCACGATGTTTGGAACGGTATCGTGATCATGGTTGTGATTGTGCGCAGCAGCCGGAGCGGCGAGCGCGAGAGCAGTGGCGCCAGCCAGGGTGGCGGCGAAGCGAGCAGTAGTCTTGAACATCAAAAAATCTCTCCTTTTCCGCAAGTCCCGTCCGGCCTTGCTGAAGAAGTTACGGAGCGGGTTCTGGAAAGGTCGCAAATGTTTTGAAAAAAAGTTCAGCGTGCCAAAATCAGATGGCCTGGAACGCCCCTTCGGCCACAACCGGACCGGCAGCGGCATCGGCGGGTTTTCCGCCCAGCGGCTCCCGCGTCAGAACCAGCCGCGTGCCCGCACCAAATTCATCCGCCAGATCCGGCGCAACAGCGAAGCGGGCCTCTGCGCCCGGATCAATCACGCCGAGCGAGTGAAGTTCGCCCTGCCGGTCTACCAGCCACAATTCGTGATCATGCACACCGTCCGGCGTGAGACCGGCGGAGGACACGCTCAGCTCATCGCGCCCGGGTACATAGGTAAGGGCAAGGCGCAGCGGCGTATCGCCAATGGGGATGTTGGCGGCGAGCAAGGGCTGTTCGGTGGTTTGGCCCGGAGGCGCGATTTGCTGGGCTGCCGGAACGGTCAGCAGGACAATCGCGAGCGCAGCCGCTGCCGCGACCGCCCCTCCGCCGATCATCCGCCAGCGATCACGGCTTTTGCGCAGCTGCGCCAGATCGGCGACCGGCGCGGCGGCTTCCGTGCGATGCGCAATGGCCGCATTGATCCGTTCCAGGACTTCCGGCGGCGGGGCGCGATCGTCCCATTGTTCCAGCAGCGGCGCGAAATGGTCTTCCCATCGGGCCACATCTGCGGCGAAGTCCGGCTCCCGCGCCAGCATTCCGCGTGCGCGCAGCAACTCCTCGCCATCCAGCAGGCCAAGTACCCATTCGGCAGCGAGCGTTTCACGCGGGGTCAGAGGGGCAGTTTCGTTCGTCACAATCGTTCAATACATTTTTTCAGCGCGGCCAGCCCGCGGTGGACGCGGGATTTGACTGTACTGACAGATACACCGTCATCCTTTGCAAGCTGGACATATGTCGCGCCGCCGAGGAATGATCGCCGGATTGCGCTTTGCTGGCGTTCATCCAGTTTGCCAAGGCAGTGATGAATGCCCGCATCCCGCTCGTCCAGTTCCAGCTTTGCATCGGCGGGCAATTCGCCGTCAGGCACGTCAGCCGCTGCGTCCTCTGCCACAGCGCCTGCGCGCACCTTTCCGCCGGCCCGCAGCCTGTCGACTGCGCGGTTGCGGGCCATGCAGGCGAGCCAGCTGATCGGGCTGGCGCGCGCGGGATCGTAACGGTCCGCGCGCTTCCACAGATCGACGTACACATCCTGCAAGGCATCTTCGGCTTCCCGGTCATCCCCCAAGATACGGAGGCAAATGCCGAATAGTTTCGCTGAAGTTGCACGGTAAATCGGCTCCAGCGCCGCGCGCTCGCCGCTTGCCAGCCGTGCGATATCGGCGCGCAGTGCCTCTCGGGCGTGGGATGCATCGGTATCGTCCATGCCCGCGGATGGTTCTCACGCAGCACGGCGAAGCGCAAGGGCTTAGTCGTCGTCAGGTGTGCGCGGAGGCGGCGGGACCTGTGATATTTCAACTCCCTCGGGCAGCTGCGGCGGCGTGATCAGATCGGCCAGCGCTTCCCGCTCCCTTCTGCAACCAAGGTCCAGCGCATTGCCGCCGGCAAGGCAGCCGTCCTGCTGTTCGCGTCGCAGCTGCTCTGCCAGGCTTTCGTTCTGCCGCGGGGCTTCCAGAAGATCGTCGCCCCGATCAACGTAGCCATCCCCGGTCGAAGCGCAGCCGGCCAGCGCCAGACTGGCGAGTGCAAAGGCGATATATCTCATAAACAGTCCCCTTTCGCGCTGGATCTATCAGTTTCAACCTGAATGGTAGCATGACCGATGCCGTGATCATGTTCCAGCCCGTAGGCAACGCCCTGCAGGAAGCTATCGCCGGGATGGCCGGCGGGCATCACAAGATGAGCGGTAAGCGCGGTCTCGGTCGTGCTCATCGGCCAGATGTGCAGATCATGCACGGCGTCCACGCCCGGCAGACCGGAGAGATATCCACGTACTTTGCCTTCATCCACCCCGTCCGGCACGGCCAGCAGGCTCATCTTCACGCTGTCTTTGAGGAGGCCCCAGGTGCCCCATGCAATCACCGCCACGATGATCAGGCTGACGATGGGATCGATCACGATAATGCCCGTCAACAAGATCGCGACCCCGGCAATCACCACGCCAAGGCTGACCAGCGCATCTGCCGCCATATGCAGGAATGCACCGCGGATATTGAGATCGTCCTTTCGCCCGCGCATGAACATCAGCGCGGTGGCGGTATTGATCACGATCCCGACGCCTGCAACCCAAACCATCGTCCAGCCTTCCGGCGTGGCAGGATCAGTGAAGCGGTGGAGCGTTTCGACAAGGATCACCCCTATCGCGATCAGCAGCAGCACCGCATTCGCCAGCGCTGCCAGAATGGTCGAGCTTTTGAGGCCGAAGGTGAACCGTGCGGACGGCGCCTTCTTGGCTGCAACGCTGGCTCCCCAGGCGATCAGCAGGCCGAGGACATCGGAAAGATTGTGTCCCGCATCTGCCACCAGAGCCATCGATCCGGACAGAAAGCCGAAGGTCGCCTCGACAATGACAAAGCCGGTGTTGAGCACGACCCCGACGGCAAAAGCGCGCCCGAAATCGGCCGGCGCATGGGCATGGCCGTGGCCCCCGCCGCCGTGCGCATGCCCGTGATCATGACCCTTGTGGCTATGTGCGTGACCCGAACCCATCACGCCTAGTCGTAGACGCAAGTATCGAGCCCGTCACGCCGAACCTGCCCGATGCGCGCCTCGATGGTGTTGCCGTAACGCGCGGTAAAGCCTGAAGGATTAACCGCAGCGCGCGTTTTCGGAGAAGGGAGCACGGCCGCGATACGGCTGGCCTCGTCGGCGGAAAGCCGCGCGGCGGAATGCCCGAAATACCGCTGCGCCCCGCTTTCAACGCCGTATGTGCCAAGGCCCGTTTCGGCGACGTTGAGATACACTTCCATGATGCGCCGCTTGTCCCACAAATTCTCGATCAGGAATGTGAACCACGTTTCCAGCCCCTTGCGAAACCAGCCGCCGCCTTGCCACAGAAACACGTTCTTCGCTGTCTGCTGGCTGATGGTGGAGGCACCGCGTTGCCTGCCGCCTGCCGCCCGTTCCTCCAGCGCGTCCTCGATCGCCTCGACATCGAACCCGTCATGCAGGCAAAACTTGCCGTCCTCCGCCGCGATCACGGCGCTCACCATGTTGCGGTCGATGCGGCTGAGCGGCTCCCAATCGCGAGTGACGGAATGTTCGTCCATCAGCATGGTCGCGGTATAGGTGACCGGCACAAAGCGCAGCACAGCGACCAGCGCGAGGCTGACAAGCACGAAAATAATGATCGATTTGATGAAAAACATGAGGATGCGCAAAGCCATGGCTGCCTCTTAAAGACAGGCCGCGATGCCAGCAATAAAAAGGACGCCGGGCACGCAAAAAGGGCCGGACGTTTCCGCCCGGCCCTCGTTTGTTCGTTAGTCGTACCGTTTACGCAGCGACGGGCATCAGCCTGTCGCCAGCAATCCGCTGCATCGCCTTTTGCAGCTTTTCAAACGCGCGCACCTCGATCTGGCGGATACGTTCGCGGCTGACTTCGTACACCTGCGACAGCTCTTCGAGCGTCTGCGGGCTTTCGGTCAGGCGGCGCTCCGTCAGGATGTGCTTTTCACGGTCGTTAAGCGAATCCATCGCCTCGACCAGCATTTCCCGGCGCACGTCGGCTTCTTCGGCATCGGCCACGGTCTCGTCCTGCAACGGACGATCATCCGTCAGCCAGTCCATCCATTCGCCGCTGCCGTCTTCGCCATTGCGCATGGGCACGTTGAGCGATCCGTCGCCGCCCATCATCATGCGGCGGTTCATGTTGATCACTTCCTGCTCGGGCACGCCGAGGTCGGTTGCAATCTTTGTCACATCATCGGGATGCAGATCGGAATCTTCGTATGCCTCAAGCTGCTTCTTCATCCGGCGAAGGTTGAAAAACAGCTTTTTCTGGGCGGCCGTGGTGCCCATTTTCACAAGGCTCCAGGAGCGCAGGATGAATTCCTGGATGCTCGCCTTGATCCACCACATCGCGTAGGTCGCGAGGCGGAAGCCGCGATCGGGCTCAAACTTCTTCACGCCCTGCATCAGGCCGACATTGCCTTCGGAAATGAGATCGGACACGGGAAGGCCATAACCGCGATAACCCATCGCGATCTTCGCCACGAGGCGCAGGTGGCTTGTCACCAATTGCGCCGCTGCGTCCTGATCTTCATGTTCCGCATATGCCTTGGCGAGCATGTATTCCTGCTCTGCCGTCAACACGGGGAATTTCTTGATTTCACCGAGGTAGCGGTTGAGGCTCTGCTCTCCGCTGAGTGCCGGTACACCTGGTCTTCTGTTACTCACTTGGTCCCAAACCTTTCTGTCGTCGACCGCATTTTCCGGGCCCCTGCTGGGCACCCGACTCCGGCGGCCACATTTGGTGCGTTTCAGTTGCTGTTATACACGCACTCACCGCTAAATAATGTGCATTTCATCGATTGGAATGACCCATTTGGTCGATAAGTTCCCGCATATCGGCAGGTAGTTCGCTGGAAAACCGGCATTGGTTACCTGTGACGGGATGCACAAAGCCGAGAATCGCTGCGTGGAGCGCCTGACGGCTGAATCCGAGCGATTTGAGAATCGGCCGGAGCGGTGGAGATGTACGTCCATATACAGGATCTCCTATTAGCGCATGGCCGATTGACGCAAGGTGAACCCGCACCTGGTGGGTGCGCCCTGTTTCCAGCCGGCATTCGATCAATGCGCCGTGATCCAGACGCTCGATCACCTTATAATGCGTGACCGCATGTTTGCCGCGCGAGGAATCCTTGGGCAGCACAGCCATTTTCTTTCTGTTGGCATCGGAACGCCCCAGCTTCTCATCGATCGTGCCCGCCGCCGGGCGCGGATGACCGCCGCATACCGCCAGATAGGCGCGTTCGAGCGAATGATCGGCAAACTGCCTTGCCAGCCCTTCATGGGCCGCATCCGATTTGGCGACCACCAGCAGGCCCGATGTATCCTTGTCGATCCGGTGGACGATGCCGGGGCGTGCCACTCCGCCAATGCCGGACAGGCTGCCCATTCCACTCTTGGCGCAATGATACAGCAACGCGTTGACCAGCGTGCCGTCGGCATTGCCGGCAGCAGGATGCACCACCATGCCGGCGGCCTTGTCGACCACGATCAGATGCTCGTCCTCATAAACCACCGTTATGGGGATATCCTGTGGAGAAGCCTGTGGATTGTCCGGGGGCGGAATGTGGATAGAAAAGCTCGATCCCGCTTGAGCTTTGGCGGAAGGGCTGGTGGCGGGCTGCCCGTCGATCAGGACTTTTCCGTCCGCAATCAATGCTTTCACCCGCTCCCGCGATAATTCCGTCAAATCCGCCAATGCCTTGTCCAGGCGCGCTGCAGCCGGGATCGTGCCGGAAAGGGTTTTGGACTGTGTCACAACCCTCTCATACCGCCCATTTTGTGGTTGTCTAAGGCCCGCGTCTGGTTTTCGCATCGCGGCGCTGCACGCCCGGCCGGCACGCCCAATCAACGCGCCGAGCAAGACAGCATGGCCGGGATATGCGCCAGATGGCTTTACGCCGCTTCCCTACATGGTTACCTCCAGCTAAGACGGCGTTACAGAAAAACGTATGGATCCAACTTTTTCGCGCAAAGTGTCACCCAGTGCCCGGTTGCGTTAAAGCGTTGAGTTAAAATGTCTTTTTGCCAATTTCGCACGGTGACACCCTGTCACCTTTGTCACCCAAGTTGTTAATTTAGAACGGCCAATACCTGAATGACTTCGCAAACCGATCTCGCCGCGCTCCTCTGCTCCCGCCTATGTCACGATATGCTCAGCCCGGTCGGTGCGCTGAACAACGGGCTGGAACTGCTCGCCGATGAAAGCGATCCGGCGATGCGCCAGCGCTGCCTCGAATTGCTGGAGCAGAGCGCGCGGACGTCCGCCAACAAGCTCAAGTTTTTCCGCCTCGCCTTCGGTGCAGCCGGTGGCTTTGGCGACCGGGTGCCTTCGGAAGAACCGCATGAACTGCTCACATCGCTGACCGCTGATGATGAACGCCTCAGCCTTGAATGGTCCGTGGCAGAGCCAAGCCTGGCCAAGCCTGCTGTGAAGGTGCTGCTGAACCTTGCCGCTATCGGTCTTGATTCGCTGGTGCGCGGCGGAACTCTGGAAGTCGGTGCAGAGCGGAACAACGGCGCGACAGAAATCGCCATCCGCGCATCGGGGCCAAAAGTCGTGTTTGACGAAATAATCGGCAGGGCGCTGGCAGGCGAGCTGGACGATAGCGATCTCTCTGGCCGCACAGCGCCTGCCCACATGATCCGGCAATTGGCCCATGAACAGGGCGGCGGGGTGCAATTTGCGCATACGCCCGATGCTCTTGTGCTGGGCGCGGTGCTTCCTGAAGGCGAAGGGATGATCGGCTGATGGATGACGAGCTGGTCCACCGCGAGCAGCTCTCGCCCAATTTCAACGACCGAAAACTGCCGGTGTCGATGGTGGTGTTGCACTACACCGAAATGAAGCCGGTAGAGACTGCCATCGCCCGCATGTGCGATCCCGAAGCGCAGGTCAGCGCACATTACTGCATCACCGAAGAAGGCGAAGTGGTTCGCCTGGTGCCGGAGGATAAGCGCGCATGGCATGCCGGTGTCAGTTACTGGCGCGGACACCGCGATGTGAACTCCGCCAGCATCGGTATCGAGCTTGATCATCCCGGTCATGCGCTGGGCTATCGCGGATTTGCCGATGCGCAGATCGAGGCGCTGGTGCCGCTGCTGGGCCGGATTGTGAAAAGCCACGATATTCCGCGCTCCAACGTGGTGGCTCATTCCGATGTTGCGCCCGCCCGCAAGATCGATCCCGGCGAGCTGTTCCCGTGGGACAGGCTGGCAGAATACGGCCTGTGCCTGCCCCGCCCGGAGAAGCTGGAGCAAGGCGATCCGTTCGACAATGATGCAAGCTTCTATCTCGCGCTCGAACGGTTCGGCTATGACATTACAGACGGGCACAAGGCGGTCGAAGCTTTCCAGCGGCGCTGGCGGGCGGAACGGATTGATGGCCAGATCGACGGCGAAGTGCGGGCAATCCTGTTCCAGCTTCTCCTCGACCGTGACCGGGGGCTGGCGCGTTAATTCGCTTGCGAGGCGTCCGGTTGGGGGTCTTCGAATTGCCTCGTCTTGGGAAGCTGCAGCCGCTTTTCTTCGGCGGCACGGCTCATGGAGATCACGTGATCGACGCCTTCGATCGTGATCGCAATCGTTCCCGATTCCGTCATGGCAATCAGGCCCTTCGATTTCAGATACCAGGTGTGGAAGTCGAAATTGTCATCGCTGCAACCGAGCATTCGCTGCAGACGGTAGACCATCACGCCGGCATCCTCAGGCTGGTGCCGCCTCTGCCGGTACAGATGATAGAGCATTTTCTCGTGCATCTCTGCATCGACAAGCGCGTCCTGCGCATCGATGCGGATATCGCTGAAACTATTTGCAGGTTCGAAATTTCCGCCATTCTGCGCCTTGTAACTTTCATCATACTTGGCGCGGGCCACCGGCTCCCGCAACAATCGGTAGGCGCCAAGGATTTCCTGGAATTTGCCAACGTCTGCGGTGTCCGGATGGTCCGGATGATACATGTGAGCGAAATGGCGATATGCCTTTTCAAGCATGATGCCGTCGCAATTCGGATTGACCTGGAGAAGCGCGTAGTAATCTACGAATTCGCTACTCTCTTCCATAATTTTTATCCCCCCGAGAAACCAGTTTGCGACGACGCGCATTGTGTAATACTTACACATATTTGCATATCCGGTCGCATACCGACAGTCTATATTGCGCGATACAGACAAAATCATGTGCCGTTCCGATATTGCCGGCGCAATACAGTTGCAGACTTTCCTACCGAGGCTTTTCAAACCAAAGCAGGCCGCACGCCGCTTCCCCTTGGCATAACCACTGGCCCAGCCTATCTGACACGGTGCCGGGGGGCCGGGCAGCCGCGTTGTCGCAAGACACCGAGGAAAGTCCGGGCTCCGCGAAACAAGGGTGGCGGGTAACGCCCGCCGGACGAAGGCCTTCGGGCCGAAGTTCAGGGAAAGTGCCACAGAGAGCAAACCGCCGATGGAGGGAGACCTCACAGGCAAGGGTGAAAGGGTGCGGTAAGAGCGCACCGGGGATCTGGCGACAGGTCCCGCATGGCAAACCCCACCCGGAGCAAGACCGCATAGGGGTCTCGCGCCGCCAAGTCTTCGGATGAGGAGGCAGGAGCGTTTCGCTCCGAGAGACCCGGGTTGGTTGCATGAGCGCGCGGGAGCAATCCCCCGCCAAGATGAATGGCTGCCACCGCGGCGCTGATGTGCAAGCATATCGGCTGCGGGACAGAACCCGGCTTACAGGCCCCCCGGCATCAAGCGGGGTCTCTGCCGAACTTCGCCGGGTCTGCTGCAAATGCGCGGATCAGACCTTCAGCTTCGCGCCTTCGACACCGACGTATCCGTTTTTGCCTTCGATAGCAGTAAGATAGCGCCGCTTCTTGCCTTCCAGCACAAGCGCCGTCAGTCGCCCGCTGGCATAGGCGCCGGTATCGATCCCGATCCTGTTGCCGGCATCCACCACTTCATCGGTAATGGTATGGCCATGGACCACCACCAGCCCGTGCGATTTGCCGTAGCTAAGGAAGGGCTCGCGAATCCATCGCAGGCTGCGCTGCTTCTGGTCTTCCAGCGCGACGCCTGGTTCAATACCGGCATGGACGAAAAGATAGTCGCCCAGCTGCACCATATCCTCAAACCCGCTGATAAATTTCCGGTGCTTTTTGGACACAACGCCGTCCATCATCTGCTGAAGTTCGTCCAGCGTCAATTTGGTGAACAACTTGCGGTCCATACCGTAACTGATCAGCGTTTCGCGCCCGCCATGACGCAGAAAGTGGCGCAGGATGTCCCTGTCTTCAAAACTGTTGAGGAACATTTCTTCATGATTGCCGCAGAGCACATGGACGGTGCGCCGTTTGGTCCATTTGCGAGCCTGCTCTACCACGCCTGCACTGTCCGGCCCGCGATCAACGAGATCGCCGAGCAACACGATGTCCGGTTCCAATCCGTCTGCCTCGCCGTCGCGGATGTCGTCTTCGATCGCTTCGACAAGCGCTTTGAAAAGATCGCTGCGACCATGCACATCGCCAACGGCGTAGACGCGGCGCCCCTTCGGAACGCGCGGCAATTCCTTCTTCGTCTTGGCCTTGGACGGGGTGAACATGGATTTGAAATACTGGATCATGACGTAAAATCTAACCGCCTCCGTAATCATTACGCACAGTTGCGCAATTCGGATGACTGATTGGCCTTCGCTGTGGAGTTTTTTCCTGTCTGCGTCCTGAATGTGGTGCAAATTTCACACAGTGATACGCCGCATCCGCTCTGCGGGCAATAAATCTTGTGCAGTGCAGCAAGATTGTGCATGTTCATTTCGCAATCGCGTGATTTGGCACATCAAAGATGTCGAAAACGCAAACAGCGCAGGTGGGACGAAGCATTTTTCACCACAGCAATTGAGGAATTGCCCATGCTTACGTCCATCCGCAGCCTATTGGCTGCTACTATGCTAACATCTACCGCAATGCTTGCGGCTCCTGCCATGGCACAGGATGACGACGAGGGGATCGGCGTCGAAGTGTCCGCCAATGTCGCCCTTGTCAGCGAATACAAATTCCGCGGCGTCAGCCTTTCCGATGGCGAAATTGCCATTCAGGGCGGCGTAGACGTCGGCCTTCCCGGCGGATTTTACGTCGGCACATGGGCATCATCGCTGGACGAAACCACTGTCGGCTATGGATCGACCGAATTGGACATTTACGGCGGTTGGGGCGGCGAGTTCGGCAACGTTTCGACCGACATTGGCGTCATCGCCTACATCTACCCTGACGCGGGACCGGGTGAATTCGACTATGTCGAAGCTTACGGTTCCCTTGGCCTTGCAGTTGGCCCGGCAGAAGCCACGCTCGGCGTCGCCTACGCGCCTGAGCAGGATTCGCTTGGCGGTACAGATAACTTTTATGTCTACACCGATCTCGGCGTCGGCATTCCCGGTACGCCCGTCACCGTTACAGGTCATCTGGGTTATACCGACGGTTTCCTGACCTTCACGCCGGACAGCAAGGCCTGGGATTACTCGCTTGGCGCTGAAGCTGCCATTCCGGGCACTCCGCTGTCCCTCGGCGTCGCTTTTGTCGGCGTCGAAGGCGACGGCCTGATCGATCCGGGTGGCACCTTCACCGACGATTCGGTGGTCTTCACCCTATCCGCCAGCTTCTGAAACAACCGCATAGCTCACTTCGCGAAAAGTGAGGAACGGGAGGGCTCGTACCGAGGGGGGTGCGGGCCCTTTCGCATTGGGCGAAGGTGCTGCTAAGACAAAGCGAACTACTCAGGAGCCTCCAATGACCCGCTATCTCCATTCCATGATCCGCGTCTCCGATCCTCAGGCTACGGTCGATTTCTTCAAATTGATCGGCCTGGAAGAAGTCCGCAGGATGGACAGCAAAGGGGGACGCTTCACGCTGATCTTCCTCGCTGCACCGGGACAGGAAGGCGTGGCCGAAGTGGAGCTGACCTACAATTGGCCTCCCGAAGATGGCAGCACACCGGAAGAATACGGCGGAGGGCGCAATTTCGGCCACCTCGCCTACCGCGTGGACGATATTTACGACACGTGCCAACGCCTGATGGACGCAGGGGTTACCATCAATCGCCCACCGCGTGACGGGCACATGGCCTTCGTCCGCTCGCCAGACGGGATCAGCATAGAATTGCTGCAAGAAGGCAATCTCGATCCGCAAGAACCGTGGGCCAGCATGGAAAATACCGGCAGCTGGTAAGGAGGCCGTTGCGCCTTCCCGCTTGCCTTTCGCGTCCCTGAGCGCCACCTGCGCGGCATGAAACCGAATATTCCCCTTCCCCAGGTCGTCATCATCGGGCGGCCCAATGTCGGCAAATCGACCCTGTTCAACCGTCTTGTCGGCAAAAAGCTGGCATTGGTAGACGATCAGCCGGGCGTGACCCGCGATCGCCGCAAGGGCGTGGCCGGTCTTGCCGGTCTGGAATTCGAAGCGGTCGATACCGCCGGCTGGGAAGACGAAGACGATTCTTCTTTGCCCGGCCGCATGCGCGCGCAGACGCAGGTGTCGCTGAAGGATGCCGATGCCGCGCTGTTCGTTATCGACAGCCGCGCAGACCTTACCCCGCTTGATGAGGAAATCGGCCAATGGCTGCGGGAGCAGAACGTGCCGGTCGTGCTCATCGCGAACAAGGCGGAAGGCAGGGCGGGACAAAGCGGTATTCTCGAAGCCTATTCGCTCGGCCTGGGTGAACCGATTCCCGTCAGCGCAGAACACGGTGAAGGCATTGCAGAGCTGTATACGGCGCTGATCCCGCTCATCGGCGACAAGGCCGAGCAGTTGGAACTGGAAGCCGAGCAAGCGGCCGCCATCGCAGCGGACAAGGCGCGCGCCTTGGCCGAAGCTGGCGAGGAACTGGAAGAGCTGGACCCCAAGGCTCCGCTCAGCCTCGCCATCGTTGGCCGGCCAAACGCAGGCAAGTCCACGCTGGTCAACCGCCTGCTGGATGAAGACCGGATGTTGACCGGTCCCGAAGCTGGCATCACCCGCGATTCAATTGCGATCGACTGGACATGGACCGATCCCAAATCGGGCGAAGATCGCATCATCAAGCTGATCGACACCGCCGGTATGCGCAAACGTGCAAAGGTGGTGGACAAGCTGGAAAAACTCTCCGTTGCAGACGGACTGCATGCTGTCGATTACGCCGAAGTGGTCGTGCTGCTGCTCGATGCGACCCGCGGGCTGGAAGTCCAGGACCTAAAGATCGCCAGCCGTGTGATCGAGGAGGGCCGCGCCCTGATGATCGCGATCAACAAATGGGACATCGCCGAAGACCCGAGCGGGCTTTTCAACGGCATCCGGGCCGCTTTGGAAGAAGGCCTCGCCCAATTGCGCGGCGTGCCATTGTTCGCCGTCTCCGCCATCACCGGCAAGGGGCTGGACACCATGTTGGGCGCCGCCTTTGACTTGCGCGGACAGTGGAGCAGGCGCGTGCCCACAGCTGCGCTCAACCGCTGGTTCGATGATGTGCTGGGCAAGAATCCTCCGCCCGCGCCTGGCGGCAGAAGGATCAAGCTGCGATATATTACGCAGGTTGGCACAAGGCCTCCGCGCTTCGTGATTTTCGGCACCCGGCTGGATGCCCTGCCCACCAGCTATGAACGGTATCTGCTCAACGGCATCCGCAAATCGCTGGATTTTGGCGCAGTGCCAGTCAGGCTGACGTTGAAGAGCCCCAAGAACCCCTACGATTCCAATCGCGGCGGCGGCGGCAAATTCAGCGGCGGCAAAGGCAGAGACTGATGGGGCGGATTTGATCGATTACCTCTCCCTGACAGGCGAGCTGATCGCGCGCACGTCCAGCACTGCACGCGTGCAGCAGATCGTCCAGCTCAGCCTTGCACCGGTGTTCCTGCTGGCCGCAATCGGCGCGGTGCTGAATGTGATGAATGCGCGGCTGACATGGCTGACAGAGCGGATTAACTTCGTCGAACGGCGGCATGAAAAAGGGTTGGATGACCGCGAAGGCGAGGAATTGCCCGCGTTACGGCAGCGTCAGTCTTTTGCGCAAATGGCGGTCAGTCTGTCCACTTCGGCAGCGCTTACCATTTGCCTGGTCGTCGCGATTCTGTTTATCAGCGCCTTCATTGAGCCGCGCATCGGGACAATTGTCGCCGTGCTCTGGATTGCGACTATGGCGCAGCTGTCCGCCGCGCTGCTGTTGTTCTTCCGGGAAACGCGGCTTGCGACGGCCAGCGCACGTGACCGGCGCAAACGCAGCCGCGAGCTGCTAGCGCGTCAACGGGAACAGGCCGACCAGCCGGAGGAGTGATCTGCCGCCGGACATGGGCCAGCGGCGTTCAGCCCTCGCCTTCGCCGTCACCCGCAGCGCGGCTGTTCATCTGAACATAATTCTGGATGCCGGTGCGTTCGATTATGTCGAATTGAGTTTCGAGGAAATCGACGTGCTCTTCTTCACTGGCAAGGATTCTGGCGAACAGATCACGGCTGGTGTAATCGCGCGCAGTATCGCAATATTCGATGGCATCGACCAGCAGCGGGATCGCCTCATGCTCCAGCGCGAGGTCGGCTTTGAGGATTTCCTCGACCGTCTCGCCCACCTTCAACTTGTGGATGGCCTGAAAATTGGGAAGCCCGTTCAAAAACAGGATCCGGTCGGCCAGCCAGTCAGCGTGCTTCATTTCATCGATTGATTCGTGACGCTCGTACTCGGCCAGCTTGTAGACGCCCCAGTCGTTCAGGACGCGGTAGTGCAGCCAATACTGGTTGATCGCGGTCAGCTCGTTGGTGAGCGCCTTGTTCAAATATTCGATGACTTTTTCGTCGCCCTTCATGGCATCCCTTTCACAAGCTGGAATATGAATGCCATTGTCCAGCCGGCGCGCCTTATGGCAAGCGAAACCGAACGAGAAGCTGCGTGAAAACGGCAGAAATCTGCGCTATTGCGAATGCGTAGCAGTGCCGGGATTTCGGGCGCTATTGCGGCTTAGGCCGCAGAGGCGGGCTCGAACAGGGCAGCGCGCTCTTCTTCGATTATATCGTGCGCTTCTTCCAGGCAGTGACCGCAGTTGGGGCGCTTGCCGAGCTTTGCATACACGCTTTCCGCACCGCCGGTGTGATACTGGCGCGCCGCCTTGCGCAGTTCGCATTCGCGGATCGCGTTGCAGATGCAGGTGTACATTGGCGGCGTTCACTCCGTTTGGCGTGCCACCATTGTTAATGCGAGTCGCTTGCAAAAACAAGCCTCTTGCGAATAATTCTCAACCGCAATTACCGCTTTAGCGGAAACCGCTGCCAATAGGTGAGGCAGCGCCACAGCCATTCCAGCGGTCCGTAACGATATTGCTCCAGCCACGGCTTCGACCAGGCCAGCATCACGGCCCATGCCGCCAGCACGACAAAATACAGTTCAGGCCGCGACAATTCGCCCCAAAGGCCGCCTGCCCATGGGTGGAATATCAGCATCATCAGCACCGACGTGCCCAGATAATTGGTGAATGCCGCGCGCCCGGCAGCAGACACGCGCTCCGCCAGCCACCCGTTCGCATGGGCACCCCACAGCGCCAGCAGCGCAGCAAGGCCCAGCACTACCGGCAGGCGCGGATAGTGCGAAAAGCCGGTGAAGGCCGCCATCGTGCCCCAGTATGTCAGGCCCCGCCCTTCAATCCACAGCGCTAACAGCAGGGTGAGTACCGAACCGCCGATCACGCCGATCCAACCCCACATCGCCTGCTTCTTTGCGGAAAAGCCGCCGCTGAACAGCCCGGCACGGTAAAATCCCATGCCAATCAGCATCAGCGGCAGGGTTTCGAAAACAAAGAACATCAGATTGTTCAGCGGATCAGCCAGATGCTCGGAGAAATTGTGCCGGACGTAATCGGCATAGCTGCCTTCGGTCAGGATCTGCGTTTCAGCGGCATCGTCTGCCAGAGCGATTTCCTGAGCCTCTGTCATGGCGGTGACCGTTTCGGCCAGTTCAGGCGTTTGACTAAGCTGCGTGTCGACGACGACGAATGGCACCGCCATCATCGTTACGAAAACAAGTCCACCGACCAGGTAACCAAGCAGGCCGACCACCAGCAAATTGCGCGCCGTCCAGCGCAGGAAGAGTGCAGCCACCGCGCCCGACACGGCATAAAGCGCAAGGATATCGCCTTTCCAGATGAAGTAGAAATGAAACAGGCCGAACAGGAGCAGCCAGCCAAGCCGGCGGTATTGCAGGGCCCGGCCTGCGCCGCGTTGCCATGCCTTATCCACAAACAAGGCGAGGCCAACACCGAACAATAAAGAGAACAGGCCGCGCATTTTGCCATCGACGAGGACGAACTGGGTGATCCAAAGCCAGTTGTCCGGATCATTCACAGGACCGATCCACGCGGCGGGCCACATATAGGCGCTGAATGGCTGGCCGAATGCGACGATGTTCGCCGCCAGAATTCCCATCACGGCAATACCACGAATAAAATCGAGATTGGCCAGACGTTCCGTCACCTTTGCAGGCGCTGGCGGCATATCGTCACTGACGGTAGCCACCTCGGGCGGGCTGTCCGGCGTTGTCTGCAGATCGGTCATGAAATTCCCCTGTGTTTACCCGCGTGACCATAGCTGTGCGGAGGCATTTGGGAAGTTAGCTGATCAACAAATACACCGCTGGATTAGTCGCGGGTGACGAGGCAGTCCTGTCCGGAACGGCGCAGACTGTTGCATGCCGCCTGCGCTTCCTGCTGCGAGGCATAGCCGCCAGCCAGAAGCCGTGTAACCCGGCCTGCCGGAACCAGCAGACGTTCGCGTCCGGCAATTTCCGATCGCGACGAAAGCCGGGTCCACAACCGCTCTGCATTGCCGGCCACGCCAAAGGCCCCGAGTTGGACTTGCCACGGCCCGCTTGTCAGGCTTGCAGCCGAGGGCGAAGGGGCCGGAGCACGGGCAGCAGTGACGGTTCGCGCCTCTCGCGCCGGTGCTGGCGCGGTGCGAACCGGTGGCGGAGATTGGCGCGGTGATGCCGCATTGGCGAAACTTGCCCCGGCATCAGCCGGGCTCTCCGTGCCGGTCGCCTGGCGTGCCTGACGGACCGCATCCTGTGCAGCCGCGACCGACGGTGAAACGCTGACGCTGGGGATGGAACGCGGAACGCGGGCGCTTGCTGCAACGGGCGGCGAAACGCTTGCTGCACGGGCCTTCCTGCACAGCGAGATCCGCAGCGGCCAGCTCTACAGAACGGGCCTGCTCGGCCTCCGCCTCCAATTGGCGTGCAAGACCTGCGGCGCTCTGACGCTGTTCCATCGGGATATGATCGTCCATCTGGGTGATCGCAGTGCCCGCCTGCGGCAAGCCTGCGCTGTTCGCCAGCGTTAGCATGGCATAGGCGCGCACCCAATCGCGCTCCACCAGGTCACCATTGAAATGGGCGATACCCAGAAGATACTGGGCGCGCGGATCACCGCGCCGGGCTGCGGCCTGCACGTAAGGCAACGCGGCCTCGCGCCGGCCATCCTGAAATAGCATCAGTCCATATGTATCTGCGGCCTGGACATGGCCGGCCTGCGCCGCGCGGGCATACAGCTGTTCTGCCCTGCCCATATCTTGCGGCACACCGCGGCCAAGGCGGTAGGCCTGGCCAAGATTGAACATCGCGTCGGGATCGCCCGCCTCTGCCGGAGACTGCCATTCCGCTACGGCAGCCGCATAATCGCCGCGGCTCCACGCCTCGACACCGTCGCGCACCGTTTGCGTGCCAAAGGCTGGAGCTGTGCCAGAAAGCATCGCAATGGCCGCCAGCGTGCTGCCCAAGAACCATCCGGATTTTTTATGCAACATGTCTTCGATCCCCGATCGGCGAAACGGCCTTAGGTTTTGATGCCATAGTAAACAGCCCATTAGCAAAGCGTTTATGACCCTGGGAATATTGCGCGCCTGCGCCTGAAGAACCGCAAACGAAGCATTTGATTCGCTTTTCGCAAAACCGGAAATCCAGGGCTGCCGGTCGGGACAGAGTGTAAGATTTGCTTCCATTCAATGCGGCGCGATTAACCTAAAATAAAGGGTATCCTGCGAAGTCAGAGGAGGAAGACCCAACGACCGTCTTGGTCCGGGTCAGAGACTTTTTAGGGGAATGGCCTTGCGCGTTTTGGCATTGGCATCGCAGAAGGGTGGATCGGGCAAGACCACCATGTCCGGTCATCTGGCCGTACAGGCACAGCGCGCTGGCGCAGGCCCGGTCGTCCTTATCGACATTGATCCGCAAGGATCGCTGGCGGACTGGTGGAATGAACGGGAAGCCGAATTTCCGGCTTTCGCGCAAACCACCGTGGCGCGTCTGGCGAACGATCTTGCAATCTTGCGCCAGCAGGGTTTCAAACTGGCCGTGATCGACACGCCGCCGGCAATCACCATGGCTATCCAGTCGGTGATTTCGGTTGCGGAATTGATGGTCGTACCGACTCGTCCCAGTCCACATGATCTGCGCGCCGTTGGCGCGACTGTTGATCTGTGTGAGCGTGCGGGCAAGCCGCTGATTTTTGTTGTGAACGGCGCGACCCCCAAGGCCCGAATCACTTCAGAAGCCGCTGTCGCCTTGTCGCAGCACGGTACTGTTGCACCCATCACCGTCCACCACCGCACCGACTTTGCCGCCTCCATGATTGATGGCCGCACAGTGATGGAAGTGGATCCGGAAGGTCGCAGCGCCCAGGAAATCACCGCCTTGTGGCATTATGTTGCCGACAGGCTGGAAAAGAATTTCCGCCGCACGGTGTTTGCCGCTCCTGGCGCAAAAACCTCGCAGGCGAATGGCGCAGCGCGCGGTCAGCAAGGCGGCTTCGGCCGCCGGGTGGCACAATGATGAGCGGCCCTGCGCTGAGCGAAAGCAAGAGTTTCGCCTCACTGGGGCCGATGCTGCTTGCACGCAAGGGAACTGCGAAACCCGCCATGCGGTTGCAGATCGAACAGTCTCCTTCGGTTGCCACAACCAATGACGATTTCGATGAATTGGCAAACAGCCAGGATGCACTCGGCTGGAACGACATGGGCGACGGCGATGATGTCGGCTGCAATGACGACGACGTAATCAGCCTGCCGGTCAAGAACAGGCGCAACAAGGCCAGGAAGCCTGCGAAACTGACCAAGGCGAAGGTAACGAAAGTTGCCAAGACTGCTGCGGCTTCCGCCGGGCAAAAAGCCCGCGCCGCTTTCACGCTGCGACTCGATGCAGACCGCCACCTGAAGCTTCGCCTGGCGAGCACACTGGACGGTTGCAGCGCCCAGGCACTCGTGACCCAGGCACTCGACAGCTTTCTTGATGACATTCCCGAACTCGAAGCCATTGCCGCGCGGATGCGCCGCATGAACAACCAGTCCTGAAGAGGAAACGAGCGATGAACGCGATGCAAAAGCGCAGCCCCATGATGGGCCTTGGTGTAACGACAGCGATGGCAGCAGTGATGCTGTCCGGCTGCGCCTCCTCCCCGTCGCCGCGCGCTGACGTTTCAGCCGCCCAGACGCAGGTGGCAATCGCCAACGGTCAGCATAACGCGGCCATTCAGGCTGCCGAAGTCGCCGTTGCCGCAGACCCCCGCAATGCATCTTACCGAATGACCTTGGGCAATGCCTATCTTGATGCTGGCCGCTTCTCTTCGGCATCAACCACTTTCCAGGATGCAATGGCCCTGGGTGACAACAGCCCCCGCGCCGCGCTCAGCCTGGCGCTCTCGCTTACCGGTCAGGCCCGCTACTCCGAAGCCGCTTCGCTGCTGAACGATTGGGAAAGCGAAATCGCTGCGTCCGATCTCGGCCTTGCGCTGGCGCTCAGCGGTCAGCCGGACCGCGGTATCCATGTTTTGTCGAACGCTATTCGCAGTGGCGAGAACACAGTCAAAAGCCGCCAGAACCTGGCCTATGCCTATGCTGTGGCTGGCCGCTGGCGCGAAGCTCGCATGATGGTTGCGCAGGATGTGCCCGCACACGAAGTGGGTGATCGCATGGCTGAATGGTCACAGATGACCCATGCAGAGGCATACCGGACCCGCGTGGCCAGCCTGCTTGGTGTTCCTGCCGACACACGTGACACTGGCCAGCCGGTCCACCTTGCTCTCGTCAACACGCCAGATGCTGTGCAGTTCGCTTCCGAAGCGTCTGCCCGCCAGCCCGCCGCTGCCCCTCAGGTCGCCGCTCTGGATGCCGGACGCATGAATGTTCCGGCAACAGGTGCAGAATTGCCGGCAGTTGGCATTCCGGCCGTCGGCATGGGCGCACCTGCGCTGGCTCCTGTAGCACCTGCCACACCGCGCAGCGCCGCGCCGACAAGCTTTGCGGAGGCATTCGCTGCCGCTCCCGCCGCACCTGCACCTGCACTCGTGACTTCGCGCTATAATACGGCACCGCAGGCCCAGCCCGTCAGCACTCAGAACAACATTGCTGCGCCTTCTGCAGTTCGCTCCGCAGTGTCCGCGCCGGCCACGCCTGCTGCAAACGCTCGCGCTCCGCAGCAGCGCCGGGTCGCCTCGGCACGCACTCCCGCTATTGCGCAGCCCGCTCTTGCCACCGGCGCTTCGGCTCCCGGCGTTGGCTCATCGCATCTCATCCAGCTTGGCAGCTTCTCAAGCGAAGCAGGCGCAACGCGTGCATGGGGCATTTATGTCAGCCGCTATCCCGAGCTTGCAGATCGTGAAATGGTCATCACGCAGGCCGTAGTGAACGGACGCAATTATTGGCGCGTATCGGCTGGCGGTTTCGACCGCGCAGGCAGCCGCGCCATGTGTGGCCGCGTGGACGCTGCAAACGGCGATGGCTGCATCAGCTGGGCCGCAAACAGCCCGCTGCCCGGCGCCATCGATACAGGCGTGCGCCTCGCCCGCCGCTAAACCAAAGATCAAACCCCTTCTCGGACCCCCCGAGAAGACACACGACCCCTCCCCTGACCGGGAGGGGTTTTGTTTGTGTCAAAGGCGGAAGCCGCCGTCGCTGACCAAAGTCGATCCGGTGATGTTGGCGGCATAGTCTGACAGCAGGAACATGATTTGACCCGCGATTTCATCGGCGGTGGCAAAGCGCCCGCTTGGTGAAACCTGCTGCGCCATTGTTGCGATTGCTCCGGCGCGGTCGCCCTGATGCTTTGCCACCAAGTCATCGAAAAACGGCACGCCGTCCCAGATCGCCGTATCGACCCCGCCCGGCGCGATGGCGTTGACCCTGATCCCGCGATCGGCGCTTTCCTTTGCGGCCACCTTTGCAAGGTGCATCACTGCCGCCTTGGAAGAAGCATAGGCAGCGATGCCTTTTTCGGCTTTGACCGCAGTTACAGACGCGGTCAGCACGATAGCGCTGCCTTCAGTAGCCATGCGCATCGCGCTGCGCAGGGAAAGGAATGCGCCGTCCAGATTGACAGACATGATCTTGCGCCAGTTTTCCAGCGACATCTTGGTGATCGGGGCAGCATCGCCCGATATTCCGGCATTCAGAACGGCGGCATGGACAAGTCCGCCCTCAGCCTCGATTGCATCCCACAATCCCTCATCCGCCACGTCGCCTGCGTAAATAGAGACCTCGCAATCAAGCCCGAGCGCATCGAGCCGTGCGCGGTCAAGATCGACGAGTATCAGCTTCGCCGCGCCCGCTTCAGCCAGCGCCCGCGCACAGGCAGCGCCGATGCCCGATGCAGCGCCCGTTACCAGTGCGGTTTTCCCCGTCATGTCACAGATCAATTCGTGTTCCTCCCTTGAACAGCGCGGTCACGCGGCCCTGCACGGGCTGGCGATCAAACGGCGTGTTACCCGCCTGCGCGGTCATCCGTGCAGAATCCACAATCCACGGCGCTTCCGGGTCGATGATGGCCAGATCGGCCTCCATACCCGCCGCGATTTCGCCCGCTTGCACACCCAGCAACCGTGCCGGATTGCGGGACAGCAAATCGAACGCGCGGGCCATGTCGATCACCTCATCGCGCACCAGCGTCAGCGTCATTGCGAGCAGCGTTTCAGCGCCAGCCATTCCCGGTGCAGCGTCGGCGAAAGGCAGGCGCTTGTCTTCCGGCCCGCGCGGATCGTGTCCGCTGGAAATCACATCGATGGTGCCATCGCCAATCGCCTCGACAACCGCCTGCCTGTCCTCTTCACTGCGCAGCGGCGGAGAAAGGCGCGCAAAGGTGCGGTAATCGCCCAGCGCCAGGTCAGAAAGCATGAAATGCGCCGGCGTCACGCCTGCGGTTACCGATAGCCCGCGTGCCTTGGCGCTGCGCACAAGGTCCAGCCCGCCGCGCGTTGTGACTTGCCGCAGATGGAGCCGTGCTCCGATCGCCTCAGCCAGCGCGATATCGCGGGCGATCGCCAGCGTCTCGGCTTCTTTTGGCGCACTTGGCAGGCCGAGCCGCGTCGCCATTTCACCGGCCGTCGCCGCAGCATTGCCGGAAAGGCCCGCGTCCTCGGCATGGGTGATGACCACAAGATCCAGCATGGCGGCATATTGCAGCAGGCGTAGCATCACGCCGCTATCGCCGATCCATTTGCGTCCGGTCGCTATCGCCTTTGCTCCCGCATCCTGCATCAGAGCGACTTCGGCAAGCTGTTCGCCTTCCAGCCCTGCGGTGGCGGCGGCAACGGGATGCACCCAGAAATCAGGCTTTCCGCTTTGTGCAGCGAACCGCACACGGGCCGGATGATCAAGCGGCGGCGACTGGTCCGGCATCAGCGCAGCGCGGGTGATACCGCCGAAGTGAAACGCGGGTTTGTCGATCGCGAACACACCCAGATCGACAAGGCCGGGAGCGATGATCTTGCCTTTCGCATCGACAAGCTCATCGCCGTCAAGCGGCGCGCCGTCGCCAATTGCGGTAATGGCTCCGTCATCGCAGCGAACTGAGCCTTTGGCGGTGCCGGATGGCGTGACGACAAGGCCGTTGGTGATGGTCAGCGGGCGCATCTGTGTCATACCCACTCTCCGCTCAAAGTTTCTTTAGCCCAGCCCGGAATGCCCCGTGTCTTGCGCGTCAGCACATCCAGGCAGGCCATGCGGATGGCGACCCCCATTTCCACCTGGCTGGTGATGATGGAGCGGCCTTCCATATCGGCCACCTCGCTATCGATTTCCACACCGCGGTTCATCGGGCCGGGATGCATTACGATGGCATCGGGCGCGGCCAGCGCCAGCCGCTCTGCCGTTAGTCCGTAAAGATGGCGAAACTCGCGCGGAGAGGGAATGAACTGCCCGTCCATCCGTTCATTCTGAAGGCGCAGCATCATCACTACATCAGCGCCCGCCAATGCTTCGTCAAAACGGTGATGCGCCTCTATTTCCATCCGCTCGATACCCGCTGGCATAAGGGCTGGAGGCGCGCAGACGCGCACTGCGGCGCCCAATGCTTGCAAAGACAGGATGTTGGACCGCGCCACGCGGCTGTGCAGGATATCCCCGCAAATGGTCACGGTCAGCCCGGTAAAATCTTCTGAAACATGCCCGCGCTCCCGCAGCTTCATGCGCAGGGCCAGTGCATCCAACAGCGCCTGCGTGGGATGTTCATGCTGCCCGTCGCCCGCGTTGAGCACCGGGCAATCCACCTTGCTGGCGATCAGGCCCACCGCTCCGCTGGAGCCATGCCGGATCACAATGGCATCAGCGCGCATGGCGTTCAGCGTCACCGCCGTGTCGATCAGCGTTTCACCCTTTTTCACGCTGGACTGCGCCGCATGCATATTGACAACGTCTGCTCCCAGCCGCTTGCCCGCGATTTCGAAACTGAGCAGCGTGCGGGTAGAATTTTCGAAGAATGCGTTGATGATCGTCAGGCCCGCCAGCTTGTCCGAATGTTTGGCGGCTTGCCTGTTGAACGCGACGTATTGTTCCGCCTCCGCCAGCAGATACAGGATTTCGTGGCGCTCCAGATTGCCGATGGCGATAAGGTCACGGTGCGGAAACGCACGGCCACCCGCAGGAAAGCGGGCGCTGGCGGGAGTGTTTTGCGTCGATGTCATTAAAGCCAAGCCCTTAGTCTAGCTGTATGGCCCACTCAAGCGGTTAGTGCTGGCAGTCGCGGCTGCACGTCACTAAGTGGGTCTACAGACATTTCTATACGGGGTAATCGCATGGGTTTCGCACGCAAGGTCTGGCGCCTGCTGGTCGGTATTAAAGACGGGCTCGCGCTCCTGTTCCTGCTGTTGTTTTTCGGACTGCTTTTCGCAGCGCTAAGTGCCCGCCCCAACCCCGGCGTTGTGCGCGATGGTGCGCTACTGCTCGATATCGACGGCGTGATCGTGGAGGAGGTGGCTCCGATAGATCCGCTGCAGGCACTGATTTCACAGGCCATTCCTGTGCGCGAATATTCCTCCCGCGATCTGGTTCGCGCCATCGATGCTGCTGCGTCCGACGACCGGATCCAGGCGATCGCCCTTGATCTGACTGGCTTTATGGGCGGCGGCGCCGTTCACATGCAGGAAGTCGCAGGCGCGCTGTCCCGGTTCCGCGCATCGGAAAAGCCGATCTACACTTTCGGCATGGCGTACAGCGATGATGCGATGCTGCTGGCTGCGAATTCGAGCGAGATTTGGGTCGATCCGATGGGCGGCATCGCCATCACCGGACCAGGCGGGCAGAACCTGTATTACGCAGCCGCTCTGGACCGCTTCAACATTACCGCAAATGTCTACAAGGTCGGCACGTATAAAAGCGCGGTCGAACCCTACACCGAAACCGGCATGTCGCCCGAGGCGCGCGAAAACCTCAGCCAGTTGCTTGCCACGCTGTGGCAGGAATGGCGCGCAGTCGTAAGCGCCGCGCGTCCCGATGCCGACATCGATCTTGTAACCAGCGATGTCGAAGGCTGGCTGGCAGCGTCGGATAATGATCTGGCGCAGGCGGCGCTTGCCGCTGGCCTTGCCGACCGTGTCGGCACCCGCGTGGAATGGGGAGAGCGCATTGCACAGGTCGTGGGAGAGGACAGCTGGAACAAGGAACCCGGCAACTTTACCGCGACCGAGTATGACCCGTGGCTTGCCGACATAAATGGCGGGCTGGATTTTGGCGACGACGGCCGCATCGGTGTCATCACCATTGCGGGCGAAATCAACGATAGCGATGCGGGCCCCGGCACTGCCGGCGCCGAACGGATTGCGCGCCTGCTGGACAACGCACTGGATGATGATCTTTCTGCCCTTGTCGTACGCATCGATTCCCCCGGCGGAACGGTAACCGGCTCCGAAACGATCCGCCGCGCGATCATGCGCCACAAGGATGCCGGGATTCCCATCGCGGTTTCGATGGGCAATTATGCAGCTAGCGGTGGATACTGGGTCGCCACACCGGGTGACCGTATTTTCGCAGAGCCTGAAACCCTCACCGGCTCAATCGGCGTTTTTGCTGTCTTCCCCAGCTTCGATGAATTGCTGGCCGAATACGGCGTGACGAGCGACGGCGTGCGCACAACCGGACTGTCGGGACAGCCCGATCTGCTGGGCGGCTTGACACCCGAAGTCGATGCGGTGCTGCAGGGCTCCGTCGAAAACACCTATGCGCGCTTCTTGACGCTGGTGTCCGAAGCACGCAGCATCAGCATGGAACGGGCGGACGAGCTTGGTCAGGGCCGCGTCTGGGATGGCGGCGCTGCAAGGCAATTGGGACTGGTCGATCAGTTCGGCGGTCTGGACGCAGCCATTGCCTGGGCCGCAGCGCGTGCTGATTTGGGCGAAGGTTCGTATGAAGTCCGTTATCTTGGCTCCGATGCACCGCAATACGGTTCGCTGTTTGCCCAGCTGATGGCATCAGGCGACAGCGAAGGCGGCAACGATGGCCGCGGTCACGATCTGGCCGCAGTCTTCGCCCGTGCAGAAATGGCACGGCTGGCTCGGGTTCTGGACGATGTCGACACGCTGATGGGCAGCGAAGGCGTGCAGGCGCGGTGCATGGAGTGCGCCGTACTTCCCGCAGCTTCTGCAACACGCCAATCCCGCGTCAGCAATGACAGTTGGCCTGCCATGCTCGCCCGCCTGTTCGGCAGTTAGACCGCCGCAGGCAGCGCTGACGCTTGTCATTGCTGCCGGCCCATGGCAAAGGCCCGCCCCTGCCGAGAATCGCTAGACAAAGCGAGTGGCCCGGCGGGCGCGTAGCTCAGTGGTAGAGCACACCCTTCACACGGGTGGGGTCGCAAGTTCAATCCTTGCCGCGCCCACCATACTCTCCGGTTATTGCAGTCCGCACTTCTCAAGCGTTTCCGGCGATTGGCTGTGGTAATTTCGCCTGCCCGGCTATTTGTAGGCGATGAACATGCGGGTCGGGAATAACACCGGTATCGATGGAACAAACCTAAGTTTCGGGTTTTCGTGTTCTGCTGCCCAATTCAGGGCCTGACCCGACACCTCTTCCACTTGGCGAAAATGCTTCTTCGCAAGTTTGATCATTGCGGAACCTGAAAGAGGGAAACAGTCATACCTGCCTCCCTTTCCAAGAGCGGTGACAATGAAGTCTGCAAGCGGCCGCGGCATCGCGCCTAACAGCGGAAGCCGAAAATGCGGTTCTATCAAGGCCCATTTCGTCGGAGCGGCCAAGTAAAGCCTTCCTCCCGGACGGAGCACGTGCCAAATCTGTGACAGCTTTGCATCCTGTTGTTCGATTGCACCAACGTGCTCTATCACATGGTTGAATATGACGTGATCGAAGGAATTCTCCTCGAACGGCAATCCTCCCTTGATTTCGACAAACGGGCAGGCTGCGCCGAAAAGCTCTTTATCCCTGTCTGCGGCCGTGACTTTCGCACTTTGGCTCGCGAAATAGGATGACAGAAATCCCGATCCTGCGCCGAGATCGAGAAGGTCCAGACCCATGACCCCGCCGACGAGATGATCAATCTTGCGCGCCTTCAGCTTACGGCGTTCTTTGTCGGAATTGGCAAACCCTCGCATGTCCGCGATGTCCCCGACTTAAGCAGGAGGGTCACGCTATTCCGGATGGCCCTTCCCCGACCATGCCAGTACCTTTCAAGCGATTGCCGGGAACCCGAGAGAAGCTGACAGGCTATCGGCCAAAGTACAATCTGGCAGCCGCACCCTTAAACAGCATTTCAAAAAAGCCCGCCGGGGAGCCCGCCCATCAACCTTGGGATGAGGTTTCGATGCCAAAGGATTCCAGCCGCTGCCGGGTCGCCGCGAGTATTGCGCTGTGCTGGAACTGATTGCGCGCACAAACGCGGCCGTTGGGCAGGAGATATTCCTGCTGCAAATGAATGATATCGGCGAAGTGGTGGAACAGCGCCCGGCTACCGCAATCAGCAGCAGCGCCATGCGGCACAAGATCAATCCAAGCCGTTCGGAAGCATTGATGCATTATGGCCGCAATATACCTGCGCTCGCATCGATCCTGTCCGATGATGTGGTCAATTTCTTCGAACGCGACAAAACATCCCGCCCCAATGGCGCGCTGGAGGACATCTCTATCGAGGCCGGCCAAATGGTTGGCGACGTGCAAACCCTGCTGCGCCGGATTGGAGTGAATCCGGCACGGATGCGCGCCAATTTTGACAGCACCGATGGCATGGTAATGGCGCAGCGGATCGTGCTGGAATTGCAAAATGAGCTGGGCAAGTAAAAGGTCGGGGCTCTGGTGACTGCGGCGGCCCGCCGATCAGTCGGTAATGACAACAGTTTCTGGCAGGAACTGCTCGCTGACGCCGCGCTGGCACTGCTGCTGAAGGACAGACTGGACGAATTGCTCGATCCGGCAGGCTATCTCGGCGTGTCGGAGCAGCAGGTGGATAGCACCATCGCCTGACTGGAGGCGCTGGGCGGAACGCCTTTCGGGCACAAAGTCAGGAAGCTATTCTCGGCAGTCGCCTTGAGCGCGCACACCATTCGCACTGCCGAAACGAACACCGCGCTGGACAAGCTGCGTGTCAAAAAGGCATAGGCTCGGCCCATGCATGACCTGCGAATGATCCGCGAGAACCCGCAAGCTTTCGACGCCGCATTGGCGCGGCGCGGGCTGGAGCCTGCCGCTACAACCATCCTCTCTCTGGACGAGGAGCACCGCGCGCTCACCACCCAATTGCAGGAGGCGCAGGGTCGCCGCAACGAGGCGTCCTCCGCCATTGGTAAAGCCATGAGCCAGGGTGACAAGGACAAGGCCGAAACGCTGAAAGCCGAAGTCGCCGAGATCAAGGCCACCATGCCCGCTCTGGAAGAACGCGAGCGTGCGCTTGGAGAAAAGCTGACAGGCCTGCTGGCCACCATTCCCAATCTTCCCGCCGATGATGTGCCGGATGGCGATGATGAGGCAAACAATGTCGAAGTCAGCCGCTGGGGCACTTTGCGCGAATTTGCTTTCACGCCAGTTGAACATGCGGACCTTGGCCCGGCGCTGGGCATGGATTTTGAAACCGGCACCAAATTGTCGGGTGCGCGCTTCACTTTCTTGCGCGGCGACATGGCCCGCCTCCACCGCGCCATCGCACAATTCATGCTCGACGTGCAGACCCGCGAAAACGGCTACACCGAATGCAATCCGCCGGTGCTGGTGAATGACGATGCCATGTACGGAACCGACAAGCTGCCCAAGTTTGCCGAAGATAGCTTCCGCACAACTGACGACCACTGGCTGATCCCGACATCCGAAGTCAGCCTCACCGCCTCTGTCGCGGGCGACATCATTCCCGACCTTACGCAGCCCATCCGCCTCACCGCGCACACGCTCTGTTTCCGCAGTGAAGCTGGCAGTGCGGGCAAAGACACGCGCGGCTTTATCCGCCAGCACCAATTTGAAAAGGTTGAGCTGGTCAGCATCTGCAAGCCCGAAGACAGCGAGGCAGAACATGAGCGGATGACAGGCTGTGCAGAAGGCATTCTGACGGCGCTGGACCTGCCCTATCGCAAGGTTCTGCTGTGCACAGGCGATATGGGGTTCGGCGCACGCAAAACGTACGATCTGGAGGTCTGGCTGCCCGGACAGGGAGCCTACCGTGAAATCAGTTCATGCTCCAACACCGGAGCGTTCCAGGCGCGGCGGATGAAGACACGCTTCCGGCCCGAGGCTGGCGGCAAGAAGACCGAATTCGTCCACACGCTGAACGGGTCCGGCCTCGCCGTCGGGCGAACGCTGGTGGCCGTGATGGAAAACTACCAGCAGGAGGACGGCTCCGTCATGGTGCCGGAAGCCCTGCGTCCCTATATGGGCGGAGTGACACAGTTGACCCCGGCCTGATGCGCATTCTGCTGACCAATGACGATGGCATTCATGCCCCCGGCATGACTGTGCTGGAGGGATTGGCGGCGCAATTGTCTGACGACGTATGGATCTGCGCCCCGGCGGAGGAACAATCGGGTGCGGGCCATTCCCTTACGCTGCATCAGCCGGTGCGCCTGCGTGAACATGGCGAGCGCCGCTTTTCAGTTACGGGCACGCCAACGGACTCTGTCAATCTCGCGCTGCGCAAACTGTTCGCCGACAGGAAGCCCGATCTCGTCATTTCCGGTGTGAACGCGGGCGAAAACCTTGGTGACGACATTACCTATTCCGGCACGATTTCCGCAGCGATGGAAGCTGCGCTCGCGGGTATTCCGGCTATCGGTCTCAGCCAGGCATTTCGCGACAACGGTGCCAGTTTTTCAGCCACCGAAGGCTGGGGCAAGCGAGTGCTCGAACCGCTCATCAATGTGACTATGGCGAAACGTACGCTGGTCAATGTCAATTTCCCCGCTCTGCCGTCAGACAAGGTGCGCGGCATTCGTGTTGTCCGGCAAGGCTTTCACGATTACAGTCGCGGTTCACTGGTTCAGGGCGAAGATCCTCGCGGACGGCCTTATTACTGGTTCGGCCTGCAGGATGCCGAACACACGCTGGACCACGGTACCGATCTGGAAGCGGTGGAGGACGGCTTCATTGCAGTGACACCACTGCAACTGGACCTGACCCACCATTCTGCGATCGGCGCGCTTGCAGACAGGTTTGCCGAATGAAGTGGACGATCTGACCCGTGGCGAAACCGCCTGAAAGAAAAGAACCCATAAGGGTCGGCAAGCGCCGCACTGCACCGCTTCGGCGGGCGGTGAAAATACCCGTCTGGGGCGATCTGGGGATCCGGATCAGCCTTGCGCTGTTTCTGATTTTCACCGTTATCATGATCCACTGGTGGGACCGTGACGGGCTGGTCGACAATCTGGATGGTCATGTCAGTTTCCTGGATGTCATCTACTTCACGATGATTTCCATCACCACGACCGGTTTTGGAGATATCGCGCCCATCAGTGATCAGGCCCGTCTGGTCGAAGCGCTAATCGTGACACCGGTCCGTTTCGCGGTGCTCTTTATTTTCGTGGGCACAGCCTACAATTTCATCATCAAACGCAGTTGGGAGAATTGGCGCATGGCCAGCATTCAGGAACAGCTGACCGACCATGTCGTCGTGCTCGGCTTCGGTGTCTCCGGCGCGGAAGCGGTTGGCGAACTTATCGAGCGCGGAACAGATCCGGCATGCATCGTTGTCATGGATACATCTGCCGAACGGCTCGAACAGGCAGAGGTGATGGGCTGCAATGTAATCGAAGCCGATGCGACGCGCGATGACAATCTGGAAGCCGTACGTATCTCCAAGGCGCAGACTATCCTGGTTTCGGCCGGGCGCGATGATTCCTCGATCCTGATCGTTCTCACCGTGCGACATCTTGCCCCGAACGTCCCGATCAGCGTGGTAGTACGCGCCGCCGATAACGAACTGCTGGCGCGGCAGGCGGGTGCGGACAATGTAATCAATCCGGTCCGTTTCACCGGTCTTTTGCTGGCAGGCTCTGCCCGCGGCGCGCATATTTCGGAATACATGTCAGACCTCGCGTCCGTCACTGGCCGGGTCCAACTGGTCGAGCGCGAAGTTATGCCGGAGGAAATAGGCAAGCCGCTCAGCGATCTTGCCAGCGGCGGGCGGGGCCTGCGCATTTACCGCAATGGAGGAGCCTGCGGGTTCTGGGAGCATGAGGCCGATTGCCTGCAGGCGGGCGATATCGTGGTCGAAATCCTGCCGTCGGAAGAGGCAGCCCAAAACGGCGGAGGCGGCTAGGCCTTATCCCAGCCACGCGTGGACTGCACCCATCGCAGTGTAAAACAGCAGCCAGTATCCGGCATCGATGAAAAACAGCGCCTTGCTCTTCTGGCTGAACAGATAATTGGTCCCGATGGCCGGCACGATAAAGCCCAGCGCAACGCCAAAACTTGTCATAACCTTGACCGCGAAGCTCAAATCCTGCGCATAGCTGGAAAAGGTGTGTGCCAGCGTCCAGCTTGCCAGCAGTGAAAACGCAAATGCGCCGCCATAGATGAGGCCCATATTGCCTTCCTTGATCTGATCCTCCGTCAGACCGACAGCGCCCATCCACTTCTTGCCCATGACAGGGCCGTACCAAATCCCGCCGACCACAAATCCGGCCAGCGCGCCGAGCACTACGGCGATCCAGTTTACATCAAACAGGTTCATCGCACTTCCCCTCTCCGCGTCCCGGTCATTCCTCTAGCCCAAAGCACGGCCCTCGTGTAGGGGCGCGCTGATTATGGCAACGCAGATTCAAGATCAGAAAAAAGTCGGCATGGTCAGTCTCGGCTGTCCCAAGGCGCTGGTCGATTCCGAACGCATCCTCACCCGCCTGCGCGCAGATGGGTATGCGATGAGCGCCGATTACGCGGGCGCAGACGTCGTGCTGGTCAACACCTGCGGCTTTCTCGACAGCGCCAAGGAAGAAAGCCTGGAGGCGATCGGAGAGGCCATCAACGAGAACGGCCGCGTCATTGTAACCGGCTGCATGGGCGAAGAGGCGGAGATGATCCGCGCGCGCTTCCCGCAAGTGCTCGCGATCACCGGCGCGCATCAGTATGAGGACGTGGTCGAAGCCGTCCATGAAGCTGCGCCGCCATCGCAGGGTCCCTATATCGATCTCATCCCGCAGCCGTCCGAGCATGATATCAAGCTGACGCCGCGCCACTATTCCTACCTCAAGATCAGCGAGGGGTGTAACCACTCCTGCGCCTTCTGCATTATCCCGCAATTGCGCGGAAAACTCGCCAGCCGGCGGATTGATGCCGTGCTGCGAGAGGCGGAGAAACTGGTCGCAGCGGGCACCAAGGAACTGCTGGTCATCAGCCAGGACACCTCGGCTTATGGCGTCGACACACGCCATGAAACCAAGCCGTGGAAGGGCCGTGAGCCGCGCGCTCACATGACTGACCTTGCGCGCGAACTGGGCCAGCTTCGCACACCAGATGGCCACGCGCCGTGGGTGCGCCTGCATTACGTTTACCCCTATCCGCATGTCGATGCGGTCATCCCGCTGATGGCGGAAGGGCTGCTGACGCCGTATCTCGACATCCCGTTCCAGCACGCAGCGCCCAAGGTTCTGAAGGCCATGCGCCGCCCTGCGAACGAGGCGAAAGTGCTGGAACGCATCCACAAATGGCGCGCCATCGCGCCCGATCTTACCATCCGTTCCAGCTTCGTGGTCGGCTTCCCCGGAGAGACCGAGGAAGACTTCCAGTATCTGCTCGACTGGCTGGAAGAAGCGCAACTGGACCGTGTTGGCGGCTTCCGCTTCGAACCGGTCGCAGGCGCGGCGGCCAATGATTTGCCCAATCCGGTGCCCGAAGAAGTGAAGGAAGAACGCTTCGCCCGCCTGATGGAAGTCACCGCGCGCATTTCTGCTGCGAAACTCGCCGCGAAGGTTGGCCGCACCCTGCCCGTCATCATCGACGAAGTGGGCGAGCCTGACGAAGACGGCGACATCGGCGCTACTGGTCGGTCGCAGGCAGACGCGCCTGAAATCGACGGCGCGGTGTACTTGCGCAATGTGCCGGAGACGCTGGCGGCTGGCGATATCGTGCATGTGGAGGTCGAAGAGGCCGACGCGCACGATCTGTTCGGGGTCATTTCAGACCGCTGATTCGCCGCTCCATGCCACGCTCCATTCAGCGCAAATAATGCACTTTTGGAGCATATGGAGCACAGTCCTGACGCGAAATTCCGTGCCCTGTCCCAAGGGTGCGAAAAGCGTTGCCTGCTACGGGTTTGAGAGAGTGAGTGCGGTGCCATACGGCGACCATTCACCCGCTGGCCGCGCGTAGGAAAATCCAATTCTTCTATTGCGGCCCGCGCCCCAAAACAAAACCGGCCACCGCGTCTAATACTGCCGGATTGAGCGGGAGACCGGGATCGGAGTAACTCGCCAGATTCGCCGCGCGGTCACCGGCGGGAACGCGTTTTAGCATGTGATTGGTTCCCTCCAGCAAGACAAGGCGCGCACCGGGCTGCCCTGCTGCCAACGCCAGCGCATCTGAGTCAGGCGTTTGCAAATCCTCTCGCCCGCCGACGATCAGGATCGGCAAGTCCACCCCGCCGATCATTTCGGAAGGAACGTTGTTGAACAGGCTCGTCAGAAAAGGCTGCACCGGCGGCGCGAACAGGGGCATCAGGGCGGGATGAATCTCGCTGGCTGGCACGCTTTCGCCCGCCTTTATCCGGATAAGGAAATCGTCGACCTGTTCGCTGAACATCGCGCCTCCCGGCAACGCCCCAATTTGTTCGCGGATCACATCGTCCAGCGGCCTTCCTGGAATGCTCAGCAGCACTATCCCGCAATAGCGCGAGGGATCGTCCATGGCAGCGGCCAGAACATGCACCCCGCCTTCGCTATGACCGGCGAGCCAGATGCACTCCGCGCCGCTTTGCGCAATTATCGTGTCCGCCCATGCGGCAATATCTGTCGCGTAGGCCTCAACGCTCATCGCATTGGGATCGGCGGAGGCCGCCGCGCTGCCGAACATCCCGCGCTTGTCGATCCGCACAGAAGCAATGCCTTGCTCTGCGAGCCCTTCGGCGAGGAGCCTGAAAGGGGATGCAGCAACCCCGATCGGGCTGTTGCCGTCACGGTCAGTAGGTCCGGAGCCAGGGTGAATGAGGACAATCGGAGCGTCGGCCGAAAGCGTGCCTTCCACTGTCCCCGCCAGGTCCCCCTGCAATCCATCGTGAGTGGTGGTAATGGTGTCCTGCGCTGCCACTGATCCGGGAACCATCGAAAGCGTCAGCGCGGCGAGCACCGCTTGCATAGAGGCCTTTTTCAACTGTCCATCTCCTTGTTATTACGCCATAACCACCAACTGTAGAGGTATGGCAGCCCCGCAGCCAGCAGCGTTCCGGCAAGCACCACGAACGTGATCATTTCGCCTGGCAGTGCAAACATCGCAGCAAGGATGATGGCCACACCTGCCGCCATGAATAGTTTGCCGCCAAGCCGGTGCGTTGCAATCCAGTTGTCGGTATCCATGATCGCCCACGGCGTCCGGATGCCGACGAAAAAGCCGGGCCTGCTTTTGGGCAAAGCGTTGCCGATGATGACCAGCAACAGGCCTGCCCCAAGCAGGATGAAATTTGCTGACAGCGCGATGCCCCACGCAGGCAGGCCAATAACCATCGAAATCGCAATCATCAGCAGGATCATGCCAATCCACGACGCGGCAAGCACCGGGGCTGATCCCTGGAGCTTGTGCTGCATCGGCTCTATTCGGGGAATTATCGCAAACAGACCAGCAAGTCCGGCAAGGATAGCCGGCGGTAGCAGCAGGGCGTGAAGCGCAGGGGAGAAGGCGTCAGCCTCGCCCGCTGCATTCCAATGTGTTGGTAGCAAGGCATCTTCGGGCAGCCGCGCCGCAGTGAGAAAAGCAAAAGCGACGAGCCCTGCCGCCACGACCAGAGATGCAAGGAACAGATTGCGCGTTTTCACTTCATATTCCTTTTTCCGATTGTCGTTGGCGAGGGACGCGGCTCGTCCGTCTGTTGATGTGCTTCCCCCAGACCCATGCGGCCCATGAAGCCCACAAGCGCCTCCTCCAGTGTCGACAAATTGATGGTGTAGATGATCGAACCGCCGCGCTGTTCGCCCAGGATCAGGCCTGCTTCACGCAGCTTCGCAAAATGGCCGGACATTGTTGGCTTCGACACGTCGAAATGGCTTGAGAGCTCGCCAGCGGACTTGCCGCCGGACTTCAACAGTTCCAGCACTCCGCGGCGGATCGGGTGCGACAAGGCGTCAAATACATTGGTCATTCGCCATTTAGGTAAATGGCTAAATAGAGCGCGTCAAGTTAGGATTATCTAAGGCAAAATGCTTTGGGGAAAGCTGGCACAGGGCCAAATCGTCGATGAGGGGGGAGGCGGATTTCCATATTCCGCCCCCTCACCGTCAAATTCAAACTGTCCTTAGCGCACCGCCCTGCTCACCACTTCGCCTTCGATCACAACGCCGACGGCGTGGCTGGTGAATTCGAACGGGTCGCCGTCGAACATCGCGACATCGCCGTCCTTGCCGACTTCGAGAGAGCCAACGCGGCTGTCCATCCCGATCACGCGGGCGGCGTCGATAGTGATGCTGGCCAGCGCGTCTTGTGGCGCAAGTCCGTTTCCGGCGGCAAAGCCTGCTTCCCACAAAACCACGCGGGTCTTGGGCACGTAGGCTTCATATCCCGATTGCAGCGCGAAGGGGATGCCTGCCTCTGCCAGTACGGCGGCGGTCGTGAAGGCGGCGTTTTCCAGTTCGCCTTCGTTGCGCGCCATCGTGGGGTGGAGGATCACCGAGACGCCGGATTCGCGCAGTTCGTCCAGCATCAAATGCGCGTCCGCTGCACCGTCCAGCACCACTGTGATGCCGAATTCCTCCGCCAGCCGCAGCGCGCTTTGCATGTCCTGCATCCGGTGCGCGGTGATCATCAGCGGTGTTTCGCCTTCGATTACCTGCACAAAGGCACGGCGCACCAGATCGCTGGCACCTTCGTTCTCGTTGTCGTTTTCGTTGTCGTCGTCATCGTCCTCCGCAGTCTCTCCGGCGCGTGCCGCGGTCAGTGCCTGGCGCAGCATGGACATCTGCTTTGCGCGGGTGCCGGGGGAGCTTTCGCGGTCCAGCGCCCATGCGCCCAGATTGGCCGCGATCATCGTGCCGTCCTCGACCAATGCCGCGTCCACCGTATTGCCGCGCGTCTTCACGATCATCGTCTGGCCGGAAACCAGCGCGCCGGGGCCGTGGCCGGTGTGGAGCGTGGTCACGCCAAGCTCGCGCACCCATTGCACCAGCCGGTCATGCGGGTTGTAGGCATCGATGGCGCGCAGATGCGGCTGCACCGGATCGCTGCCGTCCAGCTGATCCTGATCGTCGAACTGGTTGAGGTAACCCGTCAGGCCAACGGTCGAATGCGCATCGACCAGACCGGGCGTGACGATGGGCGCTTCCAGCACTTCCATGCCTTGCGGAATGGCGACGTCGCTTGCCCGGCCAACTGCGGTGATGCGGCCATTCTCGATCACGACGACACCGTCCTCGATCACGCCAGCGGGCCCCATCGTCCATACCTGACCGCCGCGCACGGCGACGTCCTGCGCCAAAACAATTGCGGGAGCAGTGGTTGAAAGCAAAGCGGCTGCGAAGCCCGCAGCGATGGTTTTTGAAAGAGCGTTCATCGGGCGTCCTCCAGCATAAGAGCCTCTCTTTCGAGAACATGCGTGTTCAATTGCGGATTGCCCGCGCCGTATCCGCCGGTGGCATGGATCAGGTCTTCGGGATCGGCGCTGTCATACAGCAGCTCGCCCAGCACCCATGTCTGGGTGATGTCGGTATATACGCTCAGCGGATCGCCGGTAAGCACCAGGAAATCGGCGAACTTGCCCGGCTCCAGACTGCCCACGCGGTCCTCCAGCCCAAGCTGCACCGCGCCATTGATGGTCAGCGCCCGCAGCGCGCCATCGCGGCTCATCCCGCCGCGCACGGCAATGCCGGCCTGACGGAACATCAGCCGGCTATCGACGATGTTGTCATCCGAATGGAGCGAGATGAACACGCCTGCACGCTCCAGCGTGGCGGCGGTTTCGATATTGGCGTTGGCCGCTTCCAGCTTGCCGCCGGGGCTATCCACCAGAATGGCCGAGATGGGCACGCCGGCAGCAGCGATTTCCGCCGCCACCAGCCCGCTTTCAATGCCGTGCTGGAGCAGCATGTCGAAACCGAATTCACGGCGCAGGCGCAGCGCGGTCATGATGTCGTCCGACCGGTGCGTGTGGAAATGGACCAGCCGCGTGCCGTCCAGCACTTCGCACATCGCATCCATCCCGATATTGCGCGGGGTTTGATCTCCGGCGCAATATTCCTGCGCGGCGATGAAGTGGCTGCGCACCATCGCGGCAGAGCGCGCGCGGGTGCCGGGAAAGCCGGGCGTTTCGCGGATCGGATTGGTGCCGTTGGCCATTTTCATGCCGCCCATGATTGCGCCGTTGTCACGGGTGTGCGCCATGCTTTCGATGGAATTGCCGTCCACCAGATGCATGTAAAACGTCTGCCCGCTCATCAAGAAGCCGCTGCCAGGCATGATGTTGGCGGTAGTGACCCCGCCCGAACGGGCGCGGGCGATGGAACTGTCGCGCACATTGATACTGTCGAGCGCGCGCACATCGGGCTGGATCGCGCCGGAACTGTCCGCGCCGGAAACCTGGCCGATATGCGAATGCGTGTCGACAATGCCGGGCATGATCACAAGGCCTGTGGCGTCGCGGATATCCGCACCTGCCGGAATGGCTGTATCTGCGCCGCCGACGGCCACGATCCGGCCACCTTGCACCACCAGCGTACCGCCTTCGATGGTGCCGGTCCCGCTGGGGCCGTCCATCGTGTGAATGGTTGCGCCGGTAAAGGCGATGGGCGCGTCCTGCGCCATCGCGTGCCCGCCCAGCACTGCGCCGAACGCAGCGCTGGCAAGCGCGGCCGTCTTCATCATTCGCATCAAGAAATCCCCTGTCCGTTGGTTGCGCGTGAGACTAGGGATCGCAGGCGCGCTGACAAGCCCGTTTCGTAACCGGCGCGCTTTAGGTGCAGAAAGGTTATTTCGCGCTGGCGAAACCACCTGACTTCCCCCACGTTGCTGACCCATGGCCATACATATAAAATCCAGCTTCGCCTTCCATCTGGAAGAACCCACCGATCTGCTCTTGCAGTTTCAGGCTGCGGCCATTCCGGAACAACAGCTTATCGAGACAGATACCTGGCTGACCAAGGCCGAACATATCGCCAGTGTGCCTGCACAGGACGACATCGGCGAACGCATCTGGGTTCGCGCCCAAGGTCCGTACAAGGTTGATTATACGGCAAAGGTGCAGGTGAACCGCCAGGTTTCCAACGTCGGCTCCCTCGCCATGCTCGATCCGCATGATCTGCCCGGCGAATGCGTGGAATACGTATTCGATTCGCGGTACTGTCCGGCTGGCCGTATGCAATCCTTCGTGGAGGATCGTTTCGGCAAATACACAGGCGGCGCAAGGATTGCCGCCATGCGTGACTGGATTGCGGAAAAGTTCACCTATGAACCCGGCGCGTCCGATGCGACCACCACCGCGATAGACAGCTTTGTCGAACGGCGCGGGATTTGCCGCGATTATGCCCATGTGATGATCAGCTTCGCCCGCGCCTCGACCATACCGGCGCGCTATGTCAGCTGTTACGCGCCCGGAGTGACGCCGCAGGATTTTCATGCCGTGGCAGAGGTGTTTCTGGCAGACGAAAACACACCTGGCGGGGGATCGTGGCAGATCGTGGATGCCACGGGCATGGCCGATCCAGCGAAGACGGTGAAGATCGGGATTGGCCGCGATGCAGCCGATGTCAGCTTCCTCACCAGTTTCGGTTTTGCCGATTTTCACAACAGCTCGGTCGAAGTAAGCGAGAGCGACTAATACATCAGGCCGGACAATGCCGGCAGGAAACAGGGCTGCTACGGCAGCAAAAGGGAGTTGTAAGCGGCGATGAAGACCAAGGCAGACACGCTGATCCTGTTCGGCGCGACCGGCGATTTGTCGCAGCGCATGTTGCTGCCATCGCTATGCGCGCTGGATGCAGACGATCTGCTGCACAAGGACTTGCGCATCGTCGGCACTGCCCGCTCCGATCTCAATGACCTGGAATTCCGCAATTTCGCGCGGGAGGCGATTGAAAAATACCTGCCCGCCCATCGCCGCGGCGGCATGGCCGAATTTCTCAACCGGCTGTCTTACACTCCGCTCGATGTGACCACGCCCGAAGGCTATTCCGCCTTGGCTGAAAAGGTTGGCAGTGACAAAGAAATCGCGATCTTCCTCTCCACCGCGCCAAGCCTGTTTGAACCGACCATCAAGGGCTTGGCGAGCCACGGACTGGCCGACAAGAATTCGCGCATCTGCCTGGAAAAGCCGCTCGGCACCGATCTGAAAAGCTCCTGCGCCATCAATGATGCGGTGGCCGCAGCTTTCAGCGAAGACCGCATTTTCCGCATCGACCATTATCTGGGCAAGGAAACGGTGCAGAACCTGATCGCGCTGCGTTTTGCCAACATCCTGTTCGAACCGCTGTGGAATTCACAGCATATCGACCACATCCAGATCACCGTTGCCGAAACCGTCGGGCTGGAAAGCCGCGTCGATTTCTATGACGGCGCGGGCGCGCTGCGCGACATGGTGCAGAACCACATGCTGCAATTGCTGGCACTGGTGGCGATGGAACCGCCCAGCAGTTTCGATGCGGGCTCTGTCCGGGATGAAAAGGTCAAGGTCCTGCGGGCTTTGCGAAAAGTCGATGCCAAGGAAAGCGTGACCGGCCAGTACCGCGGCGGAGCATCCGGCGGCGCAATCGTGCCGGGCTATGACGAGGAACTGGGCCGGACAAGCGATACCGAAACATTCGTCGCCATGAAGGGCCATATCGACAATTGGCGCTGGCAGGGCGTGCCGTTTTACCTGCGGACCGGAAAACGGCTGGCGGAGCGGGTGACGGAAATCATCGTGCAGTTCCGCTGCGTGCCGCACTCCATCTTTCCCGATGCAAAGCTGGTGCCGAACAAGCTGGTGATCGGCATCCAGCCCGAAGAAAATCTGACCCTGTCGATGATGGCAAAGGTGCCGGGCATCGAACAGGAAGGCATTGCGCTGCGCGAGGTTCCGCTGAACATTGCCATGCCCGATGCCTTTACCGGCAAGCACAAGCGCATCGCCTACGAACGCCTGCTGCTCGATCTGATCGGTGGCGACCAGACACTGTTCGTGCGGCGTGACGAGGTAGAGGCGCAGTGGCGCTGGGTGGACGATATCCGCGCCAGCTGGCAAGCAGAGGGCAAGACGCCCAAAACATACAGTGCCGGAAGCTGGGGCCCAAGCGCCGCCATCGCTCTGGCCGAACGTGACGGGGTAAGCTGGCATGAGTAAGCTGCATTCCACCATCAGCCGGGTGACGGACCGGATCATCGAAAAATCGAAGGATAGCCGCGCTGCCTATCTTTCGCTGATCGCGCGGGAGGCCGAAAACCGGCCCGATCGCGGCCAGGTCAGCTGTTCCAATCTCGCCCACGCATTTGCCGGCGCGCTGGAGGATCAGGAGGCGCTGAAGGCCAATCGCGGCCCGAATATCGGAGTCGTCACCTCCTACAATGATATGCTGTCGGCGCATCAGCCCTATGGCCGGTACCCGGAACGGCTGAAGATCTACGCCCGCGAAGTCGGCGCCACAGCGCAGGTCGCTGGGGGCACGCCCGCCATGTGCGACGGGGTGACGCAGGGCGAAACCGGCATGGAGCTTTCGCTGTTCAGCCGCGATGCCATTGCCATGGCCACCGGCATTGCCCTTAGCCATGCGATGTATGACGGCATGCTTCTGCTGGGCATTTGCGACAAGATCGTGCCCGGCCTGTTGATGGGCGCATTGCGCTTTGGCCATCTGCCCGCCGTTTTCGTGCCCAGCGGCCCGATGCCCAGCGGCGTTTCCAACAAGGAAAAGCAGCGCGTCCGGCAATTGTATGCTGAAGGCAAGGCGACCCGCGCGGAACTGCTCGACAGTGAACTGGGCAGTTATCACTCGCCCGGCACCTGCACGTTTTACGGCACCGCCAATTCCAACCAGATGATGATGGAAATGATGGGCCTGCACGTTCCAGGCGCGGCCTTTATCCAGCCGGGCACAAAGCTGCGACAGGCATTGGACCGCGAAGCTGTTCACCGCGTCTGCCGCCATGAATGCCGATGGCAATGATTACCGCCCGCTGGGCCACTGCGTCGATGAAAAGGCGATTGTGAACGCGATGGTCGGTTTGCTTGCGACGGGCGGATCAACCAATCACGCCATCCACATTCCCGCTTTCGCCCGCGCCGCAGGCGTGCAGGTGGACTGGACGGATCTGAGCGAACTCAGCTCTGCCGTGCCGCTGCTCTGCCGCGTCTATCCCAACGGCGCAGGCGATGTGAACCATTTCCACAATGCCGGCGGCATGGGCTTCGTCATCCGCGAGCTTGTGGATGCGGGCCTCGCTCACGGCGATGTCATCGGCGTTGGCCGCGAACGCGGAATGGGCCAATACGCGCAGGAGCCCGGGCTTGAAGACGAAGCGCTGACGTGGCGCGATGTCGGCCCGTCCGGCGATGATGACATGCTGCGCACCGCCGATGCGCCGTTCCAGCCGGATGGCGGAATGAAGCTGGTGTCGGGCAATCTGGGCCGCGCCTGTTTCAAATCCTCCTCTGTCGAAAAAGAGCGGTGGACGGTGGAAGCACCCTGCCGTGTTTTCCAGACCCAGCATGATGTGCTTGCCGCGTTCAAGGCTGGAGAGCTGGAGCGCGATGTTGTCGTCGTGGTGCGGTTCCAGGGGCCACGCGCCAATGGGATGCCCGAACTCCACAGCCTGACACCGCCGCTTGGCGTATTGCAGGACCGCGGATACCGCGTGGCACTGGTCACCGATGGCCGCATGTCTGGCGCGAGCGGCAAAGTGCCTGCCGCCATCCATTGTTCGCCAGAGGCGCTGGGCGGCGGACCGCTCAGCCTGCTGCAGGACGGCGATGTGGTGAAACTTTGCGCCGCCACCGGAGAGCTTTCGACCACGGCTGATTTGTCTGCGCGCACGCCTGCGCAGCGATCCTGCCCCCGATATCGGCACGGGCCGCGAATTGTTCGCCATGTTCCGGCAATTGGCGGACGAGGCGGAAAAGGGCGGCAGCGCCATGCTCGCGACAGCCGGGCTTTAAAGGGGGAGTACGCATATGACCGAGATCGTGACAGTCGACATTGGCGGAACACATGCGCGGTTCTCCATCGCCAAACGTGACGCGGAAGGCGTCATTACGATGGACGATCCGGTCACGCTGCACACCGAGGATCACGTCAGTTTCCAGACTGCGTGGGAAGATTACCGCACGCAAAAGGGCGGCAGCCTGCCGCGCAATGTCGCGATGGCCATCGCGGGGCCGGTTGGCGGGGATGTCATCCGTTTTACCAACAATCCGTGGATCATCCGACCTGCGCTGGTGCAGGAAAAACTGGGTGTGGATGACTATGTCCTGGTCAATGATTTTGAAGCTGTCGCCCATGCCGTGGCGCGCGCTGGCGATGATGAATTCCTGCACCTTACGGGACCGGAAGGCACCTTGCCTGCCACGGGCCGCCTGACAGTCCTTGGCCCCGGCACCGGCCTTGGCGTGGCGCATCTCTACCGCGAGCCTGACGGAACCTACCGCGTGTCCGCCACCGAAGGCGGACATATCGACTTCGCGCCGCTCGACCAGATCGAGGATGCCATCCTTGCCCGCCTGCGCAAACGCCATAACCGCGTTTCGGTGGAGCGCGTGGTGGCAGGCCCTGCCATATCGGACATCTACCAGACGCTTGCCGCGATGGAGCACAAGAACGTGCCCGAGGTCGATGATATCGAAATCTGGACCAAAGGCATGAGCGGAGAGGACAGTCTGGCCGCAGCTGCGGTCGACCGGTTCTGCCTTTCGCTCGGCTCGGTCGCGGGCGACATGGCGCTGGCGCACGGGGCAAAGGCTGTCGTGATTGCTGGCGGCCTCGGCTACCGGCTGCGCAATCACTTGCCCAATTCCGGCTTTGCCGAACGCTTCCGCGCCAAAGGCAGGTTCGAAAGCCTGATGGCCGGACTGCCGGTAAAACTGATCACCCATCCCCAGCCCGGCCTGTTTGGCGCAGCGGCTGCCTTCTTCCAGAAATTCGGAGAGCAGAAATGAGCAGCCATCTCGGTATCGAAGCAATCATGCGCAGCGGGCCGGTCATCCCCGTGCTGGTGGTGGACGATATCGGCCACGCCCGCGAAACGGCAGAGGCGCTGGTCGAAGGCGGGCTGAAGGTGCTCGAAGTCACGCTGCGCACGCCTGACGCGATGAAGGCGATCCAGCGCATGAACCTGGTGCCCGGTGCCATCGTCGGCGCGGGCACCGTTCTAAACGATAGGCAATTGGAAGACGTTCTGGCGGTTGGCAGCGAGTTCATTGTCTCACCGGGCCTCACAGAGCCGCTGGGCCGTGCTGCGGTCAAGGCGGGCGTGCCATTTCTGCCCGGCATTGCCAATTCGGGCGACATCATGCGCGGGATGGATCTGGGCCTGAAACATTTCAAATTCTTCCCCGCGATGGCGGCTGGCGGCATTCCTGCGCTGAAAGCGCTCGCCGCGCCGTTCAACAAGGCGAAGTTCTGCCCGACCGGCGGCATTTCCGCCGCAACCGCCCCCGACTGGTTGGCGCTTGATCCGGTCCTGTGCGTTGGCGGAAGCTGGGTCGCACCTGCGGGCGCATCGCCAGAGGACATCGCCCGCCTCGCCCGCGAAGCCAGCGGGCTTGCGGTATGACCAGCGTTGCCGACCTGACGCAGAAACTGCAGGAACTGCACCTGCGGACGGTGGAAACGCCGCTGTTCAATCCGGTATTCCAGCTGGCCCATGATCTGTCCCGCCAGATGGAAGCGGGCGAAATTTCGCTCGACGATATCGAAGCCGCGATTGCAGAGCTGGAAGTCAAATCGCTGGAGGAACGATCGCAGCGCCTCAAGCGGATGGTCGCACCGCTGGATCAGGGCAGCAATGAAGCGGCCTTGGCCGGCACGTTGACCACAGGCGATTTCGCCGCGTTTCAGGCGCGTTGGCAGCATCCCAACCTGCATGCGGTGTTCACCGCGCACCCGACTTTCCTGCTCACCCCTGATCAATCGGCAGCGGTGGCCGCGTCGGCGGTTTCCGGCACAGCAATCGGCAATGACGTGGTGGGGCAGGAACGCCCGCAGGTCACGCTGATGTATGAACATGGCCGCGCCATGCAGGCCATCGCCCATGCGCAGGAAGCCCGCAACGCCATCGTGGCGCAGGTGCTGACCCACGCGCAGTCGACCTGGCCGGACAGGTGGCACGAACTTGCCCCCCTGCCGTTCCGCTTCGCCAGCTGGGTCGGGTACGACATGGACGGACGGACGGACATCAAATGGTCCAATTCCATCGGTTTCCGCCTTTCCGAAAAGGCGGAGCATCTGGAACGCTATCTGGCAGAGCTGGAAGCAATCGATGCCGATCACGCGCTGCTGGCGCAGCTGCGCCCGGCGGTGCAGTACGCAACTGAACGGGCGCAGGATTTCTCCGCCGACCTGTCAGACCCTGCCGCGCTATCCCTTGCCGCAAATCGCCTGACTGCCAGCGACCCGCACAAATTGCTGAGCCTGACGCCGTTCATCGATGCGCTGGAAGCCGAAGCCGCCAAAATCGACAACGCGACGCGCGCGGTTAAGCTTAAAACGCTTGCCGCCGCCATGCGCGCAGACGGGCTCGGCATGGGCTGGATTCACTTCCGCGTGAACGCAAAACAGCTCCACAATGCCATACGCCGCCGGATTGATCCGGACGGCAATCTCGATCTCGCCAGCAAAGGCGCGGTCGTCGCACCTGCGCCGCGCCATCGAGGACGTGAAACCACGCCGCAGCAATTTCGGCGCGCTCGCGATCGAGGCCAGCACCGCCATCCGCCAATTCCTTGCGATGGCGCAGATCCTCCAGCATATCGACGCCGATGCGCCGATCCGCATGTTGATCGCGGAATGTGAAGAGCCCGCGACGGTTCTCGCCGCACTGTATTTCGCCAAGCTGTTCGGGATCGAGGGCAAGGTCGATGTCTCCCCGCTGTTCGAAACTGAAACCGCGCTGGAACACGGCGGGCGCTTTCTGGACGAGTTGCTGGCCGAAAAAGTCTATCAGGATTACGCGAAGCTACGGGGCCGCGTCGCCATTCAGGCCGGCTTTTCCGATGCCGGGCGCTTTGTCGGGCAAGTCCCCGCCAGCCTTGCGATTGAGCGTTTGCAGGGCCGCCTTGCCCAAGCGATGCAGCAAAACGGCCTTACCGATGTTGCCGCGCTGATTTTCAACACTCACGGCGAAAGCATGGGCCGCGGCGCGCACCCGAACAATATGGCGGACCGGCTCGACTGGGCGCTGTCACCTTGGGCCAAGCGCCGTTTCGCGCGGGCCGGTATCGCGCTGGAACCGGAGGTCAGCTTTCAGGGCGGCGATGGATATCTGTGGTTCGCAACGCCCGAACTGGCGCGCGCCACCCTCACCCGGATTGCGTGCCTGCGCCCGTGTGAAACCGATCCCGATGCGCCGAAGGACACATTCTACCAGCGCACCGATCTCAGCCTGGATTTCTACCGCGCGGTCAAGGAACACCAGCGCGATCATCTGGAAAGCGCCACCTACAACCGCGCAATCACCGCGTTCGGGCTGGGACTGCTGAATTCCACCGGCAGCCGCGTCAGCCGCCGCCAGAGCGACCTGAATGCAGACCGCGACATGACGCTTGCGGCAAATCCGCGCGATCCCGCACAATGCGATCCTGCAACAGCTTGGCTATCCGGTGAATGTCATTGCCGGCATCGGCCATGCGGCAGAGGGCAATTATGAGGAAATGGGCGCGCTGCTTTCGGAAAGCCCGCGCGGGCGGGAAATGATCCGTCTTGTGCGCGCCGCCAATGCGCTGGCCAGTGTGAAGACGGTTGCCGCCTACGGCGAACTGTTCAATTCCGCCTATTGGGCCAGCCGGCCTTATCGCGGCACCGAAGGCCATCTTAGCGATGCCTGCGAGAGCCTTAGCGAATATCTGGTCAAGGATGACCGCGTCGGCACTTTCCGCCGCCTCGCCAGCCGCCTTCGCGTGGACGCGATGAAGCTGCACCGCTTGCTCGACCACATCCCTGACGAGGCGCCCGTAGAAGGGCGCGAGGACAAGCGCAGGATGATCGGCGTGCTGCAGGCGCTGCGCATCGCGCTGCTGCAATCCATGTTCATCCGCGCGGTCAGCGTGCCGGTGTTCAGCCGCGCCAATGATGTCAGCCGCGATGATGTGCTGGAGATGGTCTTTACCCTGCGCGTGGACGAGGCGCTGGCGCAATTGCGGCGGGCCTATCCCGTCAGCTTTCCGCGCATCACGCGCTTCGACCTGACCGAGCCGACCGATTGGCCGGACGGCACCGACGAAGGGTACGAAGCCATCCACCGGGACTTTGTCGACCCGATAGAGCGCGCGCACGGCCTTTCGCTGCGCGTCTCCACCGCCATCGCCAACATCTTCGGCGCCCATGGTTAGGCGCGTTTAGGAGAACGACTGCGCCTGTCTCGCGCCGGGACGAACAACGCTGATGAGTGGAATTGGCAAGGATTCTCGCCTATGCCAGGACGCATGAACAATCGCATGAAATGGATCAGCGGCCTGACGCTCGGCATTGCCCTGATTGGCGCAGGCGCGCTGATGTGGGGCAATCCGCTGGAGGCGCAGGATGCAAATCTGGCACAGTTGACCGCCGAAGATGTGCTGGCGGCAGACGATAGTGTGACTGGCGAGGATGCTGCCGCTCCTGCACTTGCAGAAGGCGATTACTACGCCAACGATCCGGTTTCCGAAGAAGATCGCCTGCAATATGCTTCCAGTCCGGTGGTGCAGGACGCCCCGGCTTACGGTGCAGACAACCCCTTCGTCATTCGCCGCGTCCTGCCCATCGACGGGCCAATCCGCTACGGCGAATGGCACTGGGACGATGAAGGTGTGCCGGACGGCCCGCTGGTTATGACCGTCGATTTGCAGGCGCGCGTGATCAGCGTGTTTCGGAATGGTTATGAGATCGGCGCAGCTGCTGCGCTGCTCGGCACGGAAAACCATCCCACACCCACAGGCGTGTTCCCGATCCTGACCAAGGAACGGCACAATGTGTCAGAGAAATACAACAACGCGCCCATGCCGTGGACCCTGCGCCTGACGTGGGACGGCATCGCCATCCACGGCGGTTCGACAGTGGAGCTGGGCTACGCCAGCCACGGCTGCATCGGCGTGCCGGATGAATTCGTCAGCCGCCTGTATGATATTGCGCGCGTTGGCGATGTGGTGATTATTACCGACGGCGTGCGCACCGGCGTTGGCGGCTCGCTGAATCACAGCGAGGGCTGAGAGTTAGCCCGTTCTGCCCTTGGTTCTTCGGGGCGGTTCGGGGCGGAAGACCCAAAGCGGACCTCGCAGCTCGTCAACTTTCACCTCAGCCAAAACGCCTGCAAGATTGCACTTTTCGCTTCTCTCCAGCGCATTGAGAAGACGGGCGATTTCGCCACCCGTGGGGCACGCCTCGAATTCTTTGAATACCCCTTGGACCACACGAATGGCGATGACGCGCGGTCCGATTGGGTCGATAGCAATCGTTCCATCATCGCGCTTGCTCAACCGACTCCACGCGAAGCGTGCCACTTCGTCCAGCGCCTCATCAGCATCCGCCAAATATGCGGCGCTGCGCGACAAAGCCACGGGGTCGATCAAGTCAGTCATGGCCAAGGCGTTGCGAACCCGGACACGATCAAAACTCTCGCTCGAATTGCTAGGATCGGTAGCGCAGCAGATACCCGCACCATCAACGATGGTGCGTAGATCGGATCTCCGCCATTCCAATAACGGGCGTAGCAATACGAGCTGTTGCTTTGCGGAATGAAAATACCCTCGTTCACGAACACCCGCCAATCCTGCAACACCGCTACCACGGTTCAGCCGCATAATGAGTGTCTCAGCCTGATCATCAGCATGGTGCGCTGTGACCACCGCCACCAAACCACGCCGCTGCACCCAGAACGCCAGCGCCCCATACCGCGCCTCTCGCGCCATCGCCTGCAAATTACCCTCGCCCACCTGCACGGTGAGCACCTCACAAGGCACGCCGCGTTCCTTGCAAGCCGCCACCACCAGCGCGCATTCGTCCTTCGCTTCGGGGCGCAGGCCGTGATCCACGGTCGCGACTTCAAACGCCGCCTGGAATGGCTTCCTGCGCAAGGAGCAGCATGGCCATTGAATCCGGTCCGCCGCTCACGGCGAGGCCGATTTTGCCGCCGTCCGGATTCAGCCGGTCGAGCGCCTTCCTGAAGCGCTCTACCAGGCCCGGATCAATTGCAGTCGACGCGGCCACTCAGCCCTTGATACATGTTTTGCAAGCGGCCCACGGCAAGCGCGGGATAGCTGTCGCCAAATTCAGCCAGGGCGATGCAGGCGCGGCGGGTATCGCCCAGCGCGATCATGCTTTCGGACAGATACAGCAGGCTGTCAGGCGCGCGGTCGCCCTGCGCGTTGCTCTGGAAATTCTCGAAGAAGTGGGTCGCCGCGGCGCGCGGATCGCCAGCATCGAGGAAGGCACGGCCCAGCAGATTGCGCCCGCGCGAGTTTTGACGGTGGCCGGGATATTGCTCCAGATACAGCGCCAGTTGCTGCTGCGCCTCGGGATAGAACCCTGCCTCCCACAGGCGGAAGCCGTAGGTGTATTCATCTTCCCCCTGATCGCCCGTGACCGGTTTTACGATGGCCTGCACTGCGGCAACGCGCGCTGCACTTGGCGAGGACTGCACGGGCTGCGGCGGCGGTGCAGGCAATTGGCTGCGCTCGTCCGGCACTGGAATGGTGCCGGTCGGAGAAGGTGTTGGAGCCGGAGACGGCGCAGGACTTGGCAGTGACGTAGTAAGGGCACCGGTGGGCGCTGCGCTGCCGCCTTCCAGCATGATCAACCGGCGGTCGATGGCCGTCAGGGCGTTTTCGTTCACCTCGGTCGCGGCGGTCAGGCGGGCAAGCTGCGTCTCCATCGCTTCCAGCCGGGCCAGCACATCGGTGAGCGCCGACGTCGTTACCTGCGGCGAAGTTGTCTGGCCGGAATTGCGCACTTCGGGCGTAATCTCGGGCTCGAAAAAACGTTCGTCCCCGCCGGGAAAGACTGCCCGCTGGAGCGCGCTGATTTGCTGCTCAAGCCGCTGTATCCGCGCTTCCGACTGCGCAGCGGCTGGCGATGCCACCACAATCAGAGCCGCGCCAACCGCGCTGCTCAGGAGTTTCGGGGTCAGCGCCCTTGGCACGCACATCCATTTCATCGCCACGATCCTTCGGATTAATTTAAACAGACGGCCACTGTGCCATCTTTGGACAAGATATAGGATTAACGGATCGGTGAAAGCGGGAGAACCTGTGTATTCCCCCGCAAATCCGTGTCAGTTCATGGTCGAAGCCCCGGAATCCGGCGCAGGCGTATCGCGCGCCAGCAAAGCCTCGGCAGACACATCCACATCCTGGATGGTCTGCAATTCTTCCGAAAGCTTGGGCACGCTGCGGCCGCCAATGGTGATTGCAAGCAGATCCGGCCTGCCGGTTATGATTTTCGGCGCATCGGCATCCGTAGGCAGAGCATAGCTTTCGCCTTCTGCCAGGGTCTGTTCTGTCAGGACGCGGTTCTGCGCATCGTAGAAACGCACCCAGGCGTCGCCCTCTGCAGTGAACACCACCTGGCCTGAAGCATCGACCGGCTCTGCAGTTTCTTGCTCTGCGGCAGCCGCGGCGGCGAGCGCTTCCTGCTGCTCGGCATCTTCCTGCGCAGTGAGCGATGGCAGCTCTGCCGCCGGCGAGAACAACACCCGTGCCGCGAAGAAAATGCCAACCAGCAGCAATACAACTGCAAACAGGGAAAACCACACCAGCTTCCCGCCGGGAGCACGAGTAGGATCGCCGGGCTCAAACGTTCCGCCAGACCCCGCCGGTGCATTGCGTTCCGGCGGGCGTTCCAGATCCAGCTCTGCGCGAACCATGGCCGCCACATCGGCCTGGTTCAGGCCAACAGTGCTGGCGAGTGTGCGCGAGAAACCAACTGCATAGGTGCGGCCGGGAAGATCATCGAACTGACCCGCTTCGATATTTTCGATATGGCGATTGGATATGCGGGTTTCCGCTGCGACCTGATCTATCGTCAGGCCCTTTGCCTCACGCGCAGCGCGCAATTGCGCGCCGACGCCCTGCGGCACCGTGTTGGCGGTCGTATCAAATTCCAATTCGTCGTTGTCGGACATCGTTGCTCCAGCCGAAGGGGGGTGCCGGTTCGGATTGCGAACACTGCTCTACACAGAGAAACTGCCCTTGGCCTCTCAAGTCAAGCAATTGTGCAGTGCAATCGCTCCTAATCGATATCGATGCCGTGGTCCCGCGCCCATTCCGACAGGGTTTCCCGCATGTTTTCCGGGGGCGTCAACAGCCAGCCGCGCATGGCTTCGCCGATTTCCTTGGTATCGACCTTGCGCACCAACTCCTTGATTGGTCCCACTCCTGCAGGAGTGATCGACAGCCGCCGGATGCCAAGGCCGATCAATGCAAGCGCCTCCAGCCGCCGACCGCCCATTTCGCCGCACACGCCCAGATCGACCGGATAGCCGACACAAGATTTTACGACCCGGTCGAGAAAACGCAGGATAGCCGGGCTGAGCCAGTCATACCTTTCGGCCAGCATCGGATTCGCGCGGTCAGCTGCGAACAGGAACTGCGTCAGATCATTTGTGCCGATCGAAATGAACGACAATTTAGGCAGCAATTGGTCGAGCATTTCGGCAAGCGATGGCACTTCCAGCATCGCCCCATAGCGGATGGAGCTTGGCAATTGGTGTTTGTGCTTGTGCAGGAATTCCAGTTGCTGGTCGAACACCTCTTTGGCTGCGTCAAATTCCCAAGGTTCTGAAATCATCGGGAACATCACATTGAGTTCACGCCCAGCGCACCCTTCCAGCAGAGCGCGCGCCTGGACTTTCATAAGGCCTTCGCGCTCCAATGCCAGCCGCAATGCGCGCCAGCCCATCGCGGGGTTTTCATCCTGCTTGCCGGTTTCATTGGAAAGATACGGCAAGGTCTTGTCGCCGCCGATGTCGACCGTGCGGAAAATCACCCGCTTGCCCTTCGCGGCATCGAGCACATCGCGGTACAGCCGCGCCTGGCGATCGCGCTGCGGCAGGGCGGAGGACACGAGAAACTGGAACTCGGTGCGGTACAGCCCGATGCCGTCCGCGCCGGTAATCGCCAGCATGCCGACATCATCGCGCAGGCCGGCGTTCATCATCACCTCGATCCGCTCTCCATCGCGGGTAAAAGGCTCGACATCGCGCAATTTGGCATAGGCCGCCTTCTGTTCGCGCGCCCGTGCGAAGCGGGCCTCGAAGGCGGTGAGCACAGCTTGCCCGGGGCGCAGGGTGACGCTTCCGGCATCGCCGTCGACCAGCACTTCATCGCCTTCGCGCACCAGTCCGCGCAAATTACGGATACGCCCGACGACCGGCACGCCCATCGCGCGCGCTACAATTACGACATGCGCAGTCAGGGAGCCTTCTTCCAGCACCACGCCTTTCAGGCGGCGCTTGTCATATTCCAGCAATTCTGCGGGGCCGAGGTTCTTGGCGACCAGAATGGAATCTCGCGCAAGGCCCTTTTGCGCCGCCGTGCCCAATTGGCCGGAAACGATGCGGATCAGGCGATTGGCGAGATCTTCCAGATCGTGCATCCGTTCCTGCAACAGCGGATCGGAAATCTCGCGCATGCGCATGCGGGTGCGTTGCTGCACGCGTTCAATCGCGGCTTCGGCGGTCAATCCGGAATCGATCGCCTCGTTGATGCGGCGCGACCAGCCTTCATCGTAGGCGAACATTTTATAGGTTTCGAGAACCTGTTCATGTTCCCCGCCAAGGCCGAATTCGGCCTGCCCGGTCATATTGTCGATCTGTTCGCGCATCCGGTCGAACGCCAGATACACGCGTTCCCGTTCTGCCTCGGTGTCTTCGGCAACGGTCTGTTCGATGTGCACGCGCGGCTGGTGGAAAACGGCTTCACCGATGGCGACGCCCTTCACCAGTTTCAGACCCTGAAGCTGATCCTGCCCGGTGCGCGCCTCGGCGGGTCCGCCAGCGGTTTCCTCATCAACCAGGCCCGCATTGTTGATCAGTTCGGCCAGCACCATGGCGACCGTTTGCAAGGCCTCGACCTCGACCTCTTCATACCGCCGCGGCTCGACATGCTGGACGGTCAGAACACCGATGGCGCGTTCACGCCGCACAATCGGCACGCCCGCAAACGAGTGGAACTTTTCCTCACCCGTTTCCGGGCGGTACTGGAATTCGGGGTGAGTCGCTGCCTCATCCAGGTTCAGCGTTTCGATATTTTGCGCAATGGTGCCGGTCAGGCCTTCGCCCACGCCCAGCCGCGTAACATGCACCGCCGCCTGGTTGAGACCGCGCGTTGCGTACAGTTCAAGCATGCCGTCGCGCAGCAGGTAGATCGTGCAGACTTCGCTATCCAGCGCTTCGCCGATAACCTCGACCACTTGGTTCAGCTTGGCCTGCGCGTGGGTACGCGCCGCCATCACTTCATGCAGTGTGGTCAGGATGGAACGTGCGGCGGAAGCTGCTTTCATAACTTCCGCCTATAGCACGCCCGATATTTTGCAATCATTGGTGTTTTGCAAATTGCCCGCTTGCAGGCGGGTAACACCGGCAATCAATTCAGCCGTTCAATGCAGCGCAATTTCTTCCTTCAAGCGCAGTTTCTGTTTCTTGATTGCCTGGATTGTCGCTTCGTCGGGAGCCGGTCTGCTCAATTCTTGCTTGAGGCGGGTTTCGAGGCCCTGGTGTTTTGCCTGAAGCGCGTTGACGTGCGAAGAATCCATGTAATCGTCTCCTTGCCAATGGTGGGCAGAAATCCGCCCGTAAGGGACGGCCCGGAGGCTGAAACATAGCCGCGAGGCCGCTATCGCGGCGACTCGCCAGTGCGGCGAGCGCCGCGTGATTGTCATAAAACCATAATAGCTTTAAATCTCCAAACAGCATCTCGGTGAAACGCCCTAGAGAACGGATGCGCCGGGCGGCATAAGCGCGGTGGGCGTCATCTGAGAGGAAATGTCTTACGTGACCGAAGCGGAAATGAAGAAGCGGCTGGCTGCGCTGCAGTCGGAACACCGCGACCTTGATATTGCCATTTCCGCGCTGCTCGAAACCGGCGGGCCGGATCAATTGCAGGTCGCCCGATTGAAAAAACGCAAACTGAAATTGCGTGACCAGATCGTGGTGCTGGAAGATTATCTGACGCCGGACATTATTGCCTGAACGCCTCTGCAACGAAGTCTGCCGAAAGCGTGCCTGCGCGGGACAGGCTGATCTGGCGCGAATATTAACCACGGTTCGGCTGGAGAATCCCGTCGCAGCGCGCTACTCCACAATCACGATGCCACTTCCCGCCACCATAACACCCACAATCGTGGACACACTGTACGAGGACGCGATCCTGCTGACAGAAGAGGCGCGATTGGTGTTCGAGATGGCCGAAGCTTCGCCGCCAACCGATCCACGCGAAGGCGCGATACGTGTCGCGCTTTCATGCGAGGCACTGCGCACCACGACCCGCATGATGCATGCGATGGCCTGGCTGCTGAACCACCGTGCCTTCTTCGCCGGAGAGATGAGCGAATTTCAATTGCGCCGCCACGGCCGATTGCCGCCTGCCCAACCTGCCAGCAGTCCTCAGCAAATTTCGCTGATTGATGCCTACACACGCGACGTGATTGAGCGGACCAAGGCATTTTACGCCCGCCTCGAACGGCTCGACCTTGCCTGGCGCGATCGTTATGCGATGGAGCCTGCGGCGGTGCACCGGTTGAGGGACCGTTTGGGCAAGGTGTATGCTGCCGGCTAGGCAGTTCACTCATACGTAAGCAGTTGCCGCATCCCAGCGCGCAATCCGCTCCTTGCGCACACTTTCATCCATTGCCGGCTCAAACGCCTGCGTCTTGCCGATCATGTTCGCCGCCGCATCCTCCAGAGACGCATTCCAGCCGCAGCCAACCGATGCCAGCATCGCCGCGCCGAGCGCGGTGGTTTCGACAAAATCAGGGCGAATGACGGGCATGTCCAGCAGATCGGCAATGTCCTGCGCCATCCAGCTGTTTGCCGCCATACCGCCATCGATTTTCAGCGATGTCCAGGCTGCACCGTCGGCTGCGAAAGCGGTCGCAAGGTCGCGTGTCTGATGCGCCATCGCCTCCAGCGCGGCGCGGGCGATGTGCGCCCGCCCGGTATCGAAGCCCAGACCCGAAATGATGCCGCGCGCCTCCGGCCGCCAATGCGGCGCGCCAAGCCCGGACAGCGCAGGCACGATCACCACGCCGCCATTGTCCGGGATGGAGCGCGCGAGTTCTTCGGTCTCGTCCGCGTTTTCGATCAGGCCCAGCGTATCGCGCAGATATTTGATCAGGCTTCCGGCGACGAACACCGCGCCTTCGATGGCATAATGGCGCTTGCCATCAAGCTGGTGCAGCACCGTGCCCAGCATGCGGTGCTGCGAATGCGGTATCCGTTCCCCTGTATTGCCGAGCACAAAGGCACCGGTGCCGTATGTCGCCTTGGTTTCTCCGGGTGAAAGGCACCCTTGCCCGATTGTTGCCGCCTGCTGATCGCCAGCCATGCCGCAAATCGGAATGGGCGCACCGAACAGATCCGGATGGGTCATGCCGAGTTCGCCTGCACAATCGACCACGGCGGGCAGCGCCGCCTGCGGAACTCCCATCAGATCGCACAGCTGTTCATCCCAGCTTGCCCCGCCAAGCGCCATCAACAACGTCCGGCTCGCGTTGGTCGCATCGGTGATGTGGGTGTTGCCGCCGGTCAGTTTCCACACCAGCCAGCTTTCCACCGTCCCCAGCGCCAGCCTGCCGCCAGCGGACGCCTGCGCCACATCATCGCAGCTATCCAGCAGCCAGCGCATTTTGGTGCCGGAGAAATACGGATCGAGCAGCAGGCCGGTTTTGGCCCGCACACTGTCTTCGTGCCCCGCTTCTTTCAGCACGTTGCAAAAATCGGCTGTGCGCCTGTCCTGCCAGACGATGGCCCGTGCCAGCGGCTCGCCGCGCGCCTTGTCCCACGCCACCACGGTTTCGCGCTGGTTAGTAATGCCAATCGCGGCGATGCGTGCCGGTCCGCCCGCTTGCTCCACCATGTCGCGGGCGCAGGCCAGCGTCTTGTCCCAGATCTCGGCCGCATCATGCTCCACCCAGCCGGAGCGCGGGTAATGCTGCGTCAATTCGGCCTGGGCAACGCCGCGCAAGGCCCCGTCCTGGCCAAGCAGCATCGCACGCGTGCTGGTGGTGCCTTCATCAAGGACAAGGATGGACTGGTCGATCATTGGCATTCCCCTGTTTGGCCGCCATATTGCGCAGATGATTATCCCCCCGCAACCCTGGCCGACCGGCGACCTCGATCAGATCGAGCCGCTAGTGGCCCGCGTACTCGCCCCAAATGCTTCGCCTTTCACCTATACCGGCACGCAGACCTATCTGGTGGGGGAGACCGATCTGGCAGTGATTGATCCCGGCCCTGCCGATGAAGAGCACCTCTCCGCGCTGACCCGCGCGATTGGCGGGCGCAAGGTCACGGCCATCATGTGTACCCATACCCACCGCGACCATTCGCCCGCCGCCATTCCTCTGGCCGAAGCGACCGGCGCGCCCGTAGTCGGCTGTGCGCCGCTGGTGCTGGAAAGCAACGCTCCGCGCGTCGATGCACCGTTCGACAAAAGCTATGCGCCGGACCGGGTGCTGGAAGATGGCGAGGCGATGACCGGTACCGGCTGGACGCTGCGCGCCGTGGCCACACCAGGTCATACGTCAAACCATCTATGCTTTGCGCTGGAGGAAAGCGGCGCCCTGTTCACCGGCGATCACGTGATGGGCTGGTCCACCAGCGTAGTGGTCCCGCCAGACGGTGACATGGGCGATTATATGGCAAGCCTTGCGCTGCTGTATGAACGCGAAGACCGTATCTACTACCCCGCCCACGGCCCTGCGGTTGAAAAACCGCGGCAATTGGTGCGCGGAATGATGGGCCATCGCCGCGCGCGCGAACGGCAGATCACGAAACTGCTGACCGAAGAACCGCGCGCCATCGATGCCCTGGTGCCGGTCATGTATAAAGGGGTGGATGAACGGCTGTGGCCCGCTGCCGGGCAAAGCGTGCTTGCCCATCTCATCGAAATGGAACGCAAGGGCGAAGTCGGCCGTTCAGGAGACATATGGACAACAGGCTGACCCAAGACGAACGCTCGCAAATTGATTTGCAGACCGCACCCGCATCGCGGGGCAATCTCACCGCGCGCCCCGCGTCCCCTGCTATATGGGTCGTTATCGCCCTGATGGCCGCTGCGTTGGCGTGGCTGGCATGGGAGAAATGGGGGCCGCAGGATCAGGGCGATATTGTTGGCAACGCCATGCTGACGTTTGAAAAGCAGAATTCCCTCACCGTCTTCTCCAGCCGTTTCGATGTGGTCGCGGAAAGCACCTCTACCCCCAGCATCGGTCCGCTGGAAATTGATGCGCTGGAAACGCGCCAGGCCATGATCGTGCCGGCCACCGTGGAATACCGCCTCGACCTGTCGGAGATGGACCGCGATGAATTTGGCTGGGACGAAGCGAGCCAGACGCTTTCGGTCCAGCTGCCCGACCTCACTATCACGACCCCCAATCTGAACGAAGCGCAGGCGCGCTATTTCACTGATGGGCTGTATGTCAGCCGCGATGCTTCCGTCTCGCTCAGCCGCAGCAATTCCGAAGTTGCGGCGCGGCGCGCACGCGATTTTGCGCAAAACCCGGAGGTGATGGCGCTCGCCCGGACAGCCGCACGCGAAGCCGTGCAGCAAAATCTCGCCATTCCCTTGCAAGTCGCGGGATATGATGATGTTACGGTGAACGTGCGTTTTAAAGACGAATAATCAGGATTTTTGCAATGACCGACCAACCCTCCAGCCTGGCAGGCCTTGACCTGCGCGAAGAAATCAACCGCCTGCGCAAAGAACGCAACGCGGTGATCCTGGCGCATTATTACCAGAAGCCGGAATTGCAGGATCTGGCTGACTTCGTCGGAGATTCGCTTGAATTGTCGAAAAAGGCCGCGGAAACTGACGCCGATGTCATCGCCTTCTGCGGCGTCAAATTCATGGCGGAAACGGCCAAGATTCTCTCGCCGGAGAAAATCGTGGTGCTGCCCGATATGGATGCCGGGTGTTCGCTGGAAGACAGCTGCCCCCCGGACAAATTCAGGGCCTTTCGCGAACGTCACCCCGATCATATCGCGCTGACTTATATCAATTGCTCGACCGAGGTGAAGGCGCTGTCAGACGTGATCGTCACCAGCTCTTCCGCAGAAACGATCCTGTCGCAAATCCCGAAGGACCAGAAAATCATTTTCGGCCCGGATCGCCACCTTGGCGGATATCTCAACCGCAAGTTCGACCGCGAAATGCTGCTGTGGCCGGGCGTGTGCATCGTGCATGAGGCTTTCAGCGAGCGCGAGTTGCTGAAGCTGAAGGCGCAGCATCCCGATGCGCCGATTGCCGCGCACCCTGAATGCCCGCCGCACATTATCGACCACGCAGATTATGTCGGATCGACCAGCGGCATCCTGAATTTTGCGAAGACCTTCCCCGGTGACACGTTGATCGTGGCGACGGAGCCGCACATCATCCACCAGATGGAAAAGGCGCTGCCGGAAAAAACATTCCTCGGCGCACCGGGTGCGGACGGCAACTGCAATTGCAACATCTGCCCCTACATGGCGCTCAACAATCTGGAAAAGCTGTATCTGTGCCTGCGCGATCTGGAACCGCGCATCGAGATCGAGGAGCAGCTGCGGCTGGATGCCAGGAAGAGCCTCGACAAGATGCTGGAAATGGCTGCAGGCACGATTGGCAAGGGTGATCTGGGGCGGGCCTGATGCCTTGGCCCCTTCGGTTGTCGCTGGCAGCGTCAACCGCGGTAGTTACGTTCGCTTTGTTTTTCGCAGTCTATTGCGCGCTTTATGTCCGGGATGCGCTGGACGCAGGTGCGCTTTCGAACCCGCACATCGATTGTCTGACAGAACGCGATAGCGCCGCTCTTGCCGCAGGGCCGAACCAGCAATTGGCCGACTGGTGGGTTCGTGCCAATATCCAGCTTTACAAGACGGGCGGTGGCCGTAGCTCCGATTGGCATTTGCACGGCTTGGTCACTATGACCGGACTTTCGCTTACTACCTCGCCCGAAGACCGAATGGCACTGTCCTATCGCAAGATGAGCTTCATGCCGATTTGCGGTCAGCCGCTGCGACAATTGCAACCTTCTCCTCCCACAGGTGTTGTTCCCTTAACATGACTGCTCAACTCAAATTTATCTGGGCGCGCCTGAACGCCAATTACTGGTTCTATCCGGCGTTGTTTTCCATTGCCGCTGCCATTCTTGCGGTCGTGATGGTCTGGCTTGACCGGACCGGTGCGGCAGGCTGGCTGAATGATGTCGAATGGATTGCCCCCGCACGGCCCAAGGGCGCAGCGGACATGCTGACCGTCATGGCCGGATCGATGATCGGCGTCGCCGCAACGGTGTTTTCCATCACCATTGCAGCGGTTGCCTACGCCAGCGGTAATTACGGCCCGCGCCTGCTCACCAATTTCATGGAAGATCGCGGCAACCAGCTCAGCCTCGCAACCTTTATCGGCACCTTTGTGTACGCGTTGATTGTGCTTCGCGCGGTGCGGTCGGAAGATGAAACGCCGGCTTCAAGCGCGGAGGCTGTGGCAACTGCATTGCCAGGATTTACCCCGCAGCTGTCTCTCCTCGTCGCCTATATTCTGATGGCCCTTTGTGTCGGCGTGCTGGTATTTTTTCTTAATCACATTCCTTCCTCGATCCGCATCAACAAAGTGCTCGAAGGCATCGGCCGGCGATTGCTGGAAGCGATCCGGGAAACCTACCCCGTCGAAGACGAGCTGGGCGAAGCGCCAGAAGCGCAGGACGGGGATGAGCTGACAGCGTGGGACACAGGCTATGTCCAGCTGATCGATTTTCAGGAATTGCAGGATATTGCGCATGAAGAAGGCGCGGTTATCTCTTTGATCGTGCGCACCGGCGATTTCGTTCACCGCGATTTGCCGCTGCTGCGGGTAAAAGATGCCGATGTCGGGAAGCTTGAAAAAAAGCTGCGCGATTGTTTTACACTCGGCCCTGTCCGCACGCCCGAACAGGACCCGCAATTCCTGATCGACGAGCTGGTGGAAATCGGCCTTCGCGCCCTTTCCCCGGGCATCAACGATCCCTTCACCGCGATCACATCGCTGCACTGGCTGGGCGCTGCGACTTCAGAAATTGGTCGGCGCGATCTGCGCAAGGACATTTACAGGAAGGATGGCCGCGCCTGCCAGGTTATCCCGCGCGCGGACGATTTCGCGCATTACGTGGAACGCGGGTTCGGTTCGATCCGCAGCGCCGTTGCAACCAGCTCGACTGCGTCACAGATCATGTTCGAAGCCATCGAAAACGCGGCACGAACGATCCAGCATGCTCCGCGCAAGGAGATTTTGCGTGCCGAAGCTGACGGTTTGATGGCGCAGGCAAGCCTGGCCTTGGTCGGGCCTGATCTGGAAGCAGTGGAAAGCCGGTATCGCAAATTCCAGCTTGCCGTCCCGGCTACGCAGCTACGCGCGGCGTCGTAACTTTCGCCAGCACAAGGGCGCTGCCGACCAGCGCAATCCCTATGAAATCGAGCGGTAGCAGCACCTCTCCAAAGCGCCACCAGCCAACGATTGCAGCGACGGCTGGCTGGGTCAAAAGAGCGATACCGATGATCAGCGGCGGAAAATGGCGCAAGGCGTAAACGAGCAGACCTTGCCCGATGATCTGACTGGTGAGCGCAAGGATAATCACCGGCGTCCAGTCGGTGGGCCAAACCGGCTCCCCCAGAAACAGCGCCGTACCCAGCAGGACCGGCGCGCTTGCCAGCCCGGCCAGGGTCAGCAAGGCCCAGCTGCCAAGCGCCCTGCGCGCGTCCTGTGCCAGAAGCAGATACCCGGCATACAGTACGCCCGCGAGCAGGCAGAGCAGATCACCTGTGAGATTGGCGTGGGAAATCTCTAATGAGCGGCCCAGCAGGATCGCCCCGCCTGTCAGTGCGGCGAGTATCGCCGGCCATTCCCGCGCAATTGGAAAGCGGCGCAGCACGGCAAAAGCCCACAGCATCAGGATAACGCTGCCGGAATTGCCGAACAGCACGGCGTTCGCCAGCCGCGTTTCGCCAATGCCCAGATGCCAGCTGGCGATATCGAAACCGAAAAATACTCCCGCCAGCAAAACCAGCGCCGCACCGCGCATCCCAAGGCCGGTAAATCGCTGACCATTGGCCAGCGCAATCAACGCTAGGAATGGCAGCGCCAGCGCCACACGCCAGAACCCGGCAGAAACCGGACCTGTATCCGCCAACCGGACAAGCCACGGCCCCAGTGCCAAGGCAACATTGCCGGCAAGCAGCGCAGCCATCGGCAGCGCACGGCTGCGAATCTCTTGCCCCATCTGGTCCACAGTCAAGGTCTAGCGCAGCGGGCCACCTTGGCTATAGAAAGCAACAAGCGACACATGGAGAATACATTTGCCGATAAGGTCTTGGTTGTTCGTACCCGGGGATAGCGAACGCAAAATGGCAAAGGCGCCGGGCTGCGGCGCGGATGTGGTGATCTTCGATCTGGAAGATGCCGTTGCACCCGGCGCGAAGGAAACAGCGCGTACAATAACCCGAGATTGGCTGAAATCGCGAAACAAGGCGGCAACGGAAGGGAACGCGCAATCCGGGCCGCAGTACTGGGTGCGGATCAATCCCCTCGATACTGCGCTGTGGCAATATGATGTGGAAGCGATCCTGCCCGGCAAACCTGCAGGCATCATGGTCCCCAAGGCCGAACGTCCGGCGCAGCTGAAGCGGCTGATCAAGCTGCTTTACGAACAGGAATCGCGCAACGGCATCGTGCCGGGGGACACCAGGCTAATGCCTCTCGTCAGTGAAACAGCTCACGCAGCGAACGCGATTTCCGACTATGGCAAGCGCATCAATACCAGCTCCCGCCTCGCCGGCCTGACATGGGGGGCAGAGGATCTGTCAGCCGCCATCGGAGCCAGCCGGAAACGCGATGGCCGCGGCGTTTGGACCGATCTTTTCCGCATGGTGCGCGCGCAAACGCTGTTGGCGGCCCATGCCGCCGGTGTTGCCGCGATCGACACGCTACACGCGGATTTTCGCGACGAGGACGGCCTGAAACGCGTGGCACGAGAGGCCTATCAGGACGGTTTTTCCGGAATGATGGCAATCCACCCTGCGCAGGTGCCGATCATCAACGCGGCCTTTACGCCAAGCGAGGGCGAATTGGCCGAAGCACATGCCATTGTGGAATTGTTCGCCGCAAATCCGGGTGTCGGAGCGTTGCAGCTGAATGGCCGGATGATCGACCAGCCGCATCTGGATCAGGCGAGAAAGCTGCTCGGCAGCGTTGGCCGGGCAGCGGAAGCCTAGCCTCTATTCGCTTTCTTCGGTCGCGGCTCCGGCCACGGCCTCGTCTTCGGCCTGTGGCGCGGCCTCGGCTGCGGGTTGGTCCTCACCGCCGGTTGGGCTGTTAGTGCCTGTTGCAGCCTCAGGCTCTGCCAGCGGGGCCTGCGAACGGACTTGATCGAGCGGAATCATTTCGTCGCTGATTGTGCCCTCAATCACGTCTTCGCTCGCTTCCAGATCGCCTTCCCCGGTTGCTGGCGCAGGATCATCTCCGCAGGCGCCCAGCATCATGGCAAGCCCGGCGGCGGAAACGAAGGCTATGGCCGGACGGAATTTCATGGCTCGATCCTATCTTGATTGTCCAACGCGCCCAGAAACTGGTCGGCGCGCGCCAGCAATGCCCTATCCCATTCCTCCGGCGCAACTGGTTTCCCCAGGGCGGCCATGCTGGTGACACCGAAATCGGCAATCCCGCAGGGCACGATCCCGCTGAAGTGAGAAAGGTGAGGGGACAGGTTCACGGCAAAACCGTGCATCGTCACCCAGCGCCGAACGCGCACTCCGATGGCCCCGATCTTCGCTTCTGCGCCTGCTGCATCGCGTGTCCAGATGCCGATCCGGTCCGGCACGGCGAAGGCTTCGACGCCGAAATCGCCGAGGGTCGCAATGACCCAGTTTTCCAGCGCGTGGACAAAATTGCGCAAATCCTTTTCCCGCCGCCCCAGATCGAGCAGCACATATGTGACCCGCTGGCCCGGCCCGTGATACGTATACCGCCCGCCGCGGCCGGTGGCGACGACGTCGAAACGCGGATCGACCAGTTCAGCCACATCGGCGCTGGTCCCCGCGGTGTAGACGGGCGGATGCTCCAGCATCCAGACAAGCTCCTCCGCCTCTCCCGATGCGATGGCGGTGTTGCGCGCTTCCTGCTCTGCCATGGCGGTACGATAGTCGACCAGCCCTTCAGACCGGCGCCATTCGATACCGGCCGGCAGGCTGTGATGCAGATTATCGGCAGTTTTCATATCGCTCACGGGCTTGCAATGGTTGCGCAGGATGCCTTGCGCGGCCTATCAGGCTGGCTGATTGAGGCTGGGCAAGATCAATTCGGGGAATACGCATGGCGATTAAGCTGGATATGGGCAAGGCATGGAACGACGCGGTGGCGCTGCTTTCCGCAAACAAGGACGTTGTCCTGATCATTGCAGGGGTGTTCTTTTTCCTGCCTAACGCCATTGCCACGCTGGCCATGCCGCAGGCGACTGCAGAACTGGAAGCGATGGCGGCTTCCGGTGCAGAGCCGGAGCCTGAAGCTGTCCTGGAGATGTTCTCGGCACTGTATTCGGAAATCTGGTGGATTATCGTCTTGCTGGCGCTGTTTCAGGCTGCGGGCGTGCTCAGCCTGCTGGCCCTTCTTACCGATGCGGCGCGGCCAACTGTCAGTGAAGCGTTGAAAGTGGGCGCAAAGGCGTTGCTGCCGTACATCGGCGTCCAACTGCTCACCGGCCTGTTGCTGGTGCTGGTCATCGCCCTCCCCGCTGGTCTGGGTGCGCTAATTGCGCCTGCCCTTGGCGGATTGCTGGCTTTGGTCGGGATTGTCCTTGCCGTTTACATGTATGTGAAATTCTCGCTGACCTCGCCGGTCATCGCCATCGAGAAGGTCATGAACCCTTTCACAGCCATGCGCCGTTCGTGGCGCCTGACGAAGGGCAATTCCCTGCGCTTGTTCGCATTTTACCTGTTGCTGATCCTGGTGTTGATCGTGATCTCCGCGCTCAGCAGCATGGTGTGGGCGATCTTCAGCATCATGGGAGAGCAGATAGGCCTGTTCGCAACCGCCATTGGCGGCGCAATTGTCAGCATGGCGACAGTATCTGTCTTTATGGCAGTGCTGGCCGCCGTGCATCGGCAGCTTTCCGGCAGCACAAGCGAAACGGTGAAGGAAACTTTCGCGTAATTCGCGAACAAAACGCCGCGTCAGGCGGCCTCCGCGCTCTCTTTCCAGCCCCATGCGAGCACGCACGGCGGAATGTTCAGCCACACGTATCCGGTATCAACGCGCGGGAAATAACGCGCGGTCAGATCGCGTGCGACGCCCTTGAACTGGTACGTAAGAAATGCGCCGCCTTCGCGAATGATGCGGTGGGTGGCGGCTGCAATGTTGCTGCCAACGCCGGCAGGCAAAGTGGAGAACGGCAGACCCGACAGTACGAAATCCGCATGATCATGCCCGATCGAGTGCACAATAGCCTCCACGTCCTCCGCTGATCCCAAGACGGCGTGGAAGCGGCTGTCACGGATCGTGCGTTTCAGATAGTCGATGAAAAGCGGATTGGTGTCGATCACCAGCAATTCGCCGTCGCGCGGCAACCGGTCGAGCACGGGCTGGCAGAAAGTGCCGACGCCGGGACCGTATTCGACAAACAGCTTGCACCGTTCCCAGTCTACCGGGGCGAGCATGGCATCGATGGTGACACGCGATGAAGGAATGATTGATCCGACCATGCGCGGTTCTTCCAGAAAACCGCGAAAAAAGACGCCCGCCGGCCCCATTGCGCGCATGATTCGCTTGCGCAAGCCGGGGCGGCGTTCTTGCGCCAGTTCATTGCCATTCATGCTGCAATATCGTCCTTGTAACCGGTTTCTCGGCAAACCGTTCGCATTGCCATACCAGCTTTGCAAGGCTGGAGAAGCAATTGCGCGGCAGATTGCCTATAGAATCTCTGCTACTTTTTCCTTGGGACGGCACAGCCTGACGCCCTTGTCTGTCTCGACCAAGGGGCGCTCGATCAGGATGGGTTCTGCCGCCATCGCATCCAGCACCGCGTCCGCATCAGCGTCCGGCAGGCCGCGCTCTTTCGCGTCTGTGCCATTCAGGCGAAGGCCCTGTGCAGGGGTGATGCCGGCATCTGCGAACAGCTGTTTCAGCTTTGCACGAGTGGGCGGGTTCTTGAGATATTCGATCACCTCAACGTTCACGCCGTCCGTTTCCTGCAAGATCGCCAGAGTGTTGCGCGAAGTGCCGCACTTGGGGTTGTGCCAGATGGTCGCTTTCATCGGTATCATGCTCCTTTGTAGCCTTTGCGCCTAGCCCGCGAAAATCTTTCCGCCAAGCGCACATTGACTGTTGTCACTGATAATCATTCTCATTAAGGCTGCATTTGCAAATCAATCGCAATAAGCGAGTCGACACTTCAAAAGCCCGAGGGAATTTCCTATTCTTACTACCGCCGTCCGTCTTTCCCTGCTCGCCAGTGCCGCTGCCATTCTGCCCGGGGCCGCACACGCCGAAGAGGATCCCCAGCGCGTTTACCTGCCTGACGATATCATCGTGACGGGCGATCTGGATGGATATGTCGGCGACGACGGTAGCACCGCGACCCGGACCCCGACACCGATCATCGATGTACCGCAGGCGATGACCGTGATCACCATCGACCAGATCGAAGACCAAGGCGTCACCCAGCTTGGCGACGCGCTGCGTTTCGTGCCCGGTGTTACGATGGAAACCGGCGAAGGACACCGCGACGAGGTGTTTATTCGCGGGCAGGAAACCACCGCCGATTTCTACCTCGATGGCCTGCGCGACGATGCGCAGTATTATCGCTCGCTGTACAATGTGGAGCGTGTGGAGGTGCTGAAAGGCGCCAATGCCCTGATCTTCGGGCGCGGCGCAGGCGGCGGCGCGATCAACCGCGTAAGCAAGATCGCCAATTTCGGCGCCCCGGAATATGGCTTGGCAGCGCAAGTGGATACCTTCGGCGCATTCGCGCTCACCGGCGATGTGAACATGCCAGCCTCCGACGTAGTCGCACTGCGCCTGACCGGCACATACGAAGAATTCGCCAATCACCGCGATGTTTATGAAGGCCGGTTCTTCGGGCTCACCCCAACGCTGACTGCGCGGCTTGGCCCCAACACCAATCTCACCGCCAGCTATACCTATGACGATGACGAGCGGATTGTCGATCGCGGGGTGCCCAGCCTGAGCGGCCTGCCGCTGACGGGCTTTGATGAAACCTTCTTCGGCGATGCAGATTACAACTTCAGCGCCGTGGAAGCCCACATTGCCCGCACGCGCATCGACCATGCTTTCAGCGACAGCTGGAGCGTGAATGCCAGCCTGCAATTTGCCGATTATGACAAGTTCTACAGCAATATCGTGCCCGGCGGAGCGACCGCGACTACCGTGACCCTGTCTGGATATGAAAGCGGGACGGATCGGCAGAACCTGATCGGGCAGGTCAATATCGTCGGCCAGTTCGATACCGGCGCAATCGGTCACACAGTGCTTCTGGGCGCGGAAGCGACATCTTCGGATACCGATTCCATCCGCGACCGTGCACTCTTCAACAATGGCGCGGACACCAGCGTTACCGTTGCGCTGGAAGATACCATCACCGTGCCCGCGTTCACGCTGGCACCGCAAAGGCAAAGCGCAACCCAGCTCTCCACCCTGTCGCTCTATGCGCAGGAACAGCTTGATCTGGGCATCGTGCAACTGGTTGGGGGGCTGCGCTATGATCGCTTCGATCTGGAAAGCCAGGACCTTGTTTCAGGGTTCAACGGCGCAAGGGTGGATGACCGCGTCAGCCCGCGGTTCGGCGTGATTGTTAAGCCGCAGGACAATCTTTCGATCTACGCAAGCTATGCCGAAAGCTTCCTGCCATCGGGCGGCGACCAGTTCACCGTTCTCAGCCAGCAGGACGAAGCGCTTGAGCCCGAAACATTCGAAAACCTTGAACTTGGCGTAAAATGGTCACCGCACCGCGGGCTCCTTGTCACAGGCGCGGTTTTCCGCCTGACCCGTTCCAACACCCCGGCGATCGATCCACTGACCAATCTGACCACGCTCGACGGCGAAAGCCAGGTCGAAGGGTTTGAACTTGGCCTGGTGGGTGAACCGGCGGATGGCCTCTCCGTCAGCCTCGGCTACACCTATCTCGACGGCGAGATCAGCGACAATCCCGATGCCTCACAGATCGGCACGGTGCTGCAACAGGTTCCGCAGCATCACGTGACGGCATGGGCGCATTATGATGTGACAGACCGCTGGGCCGTGGGCGCCGGACTGGTCCACCTGTCCGATCAATTCGCCAGCAACAGCAACAATGTGGTGCTGCCGGCCCACACGCGTATCGATGCAGCGATCTTCTTCGAAGCGACCGACACGCTGTCATTCCAGGTGAATGTCGAAAACCTACTGGACGAAAATTACTACGCCTCCGCGCATGGCGACAACAACATCCAGCCGGGCGCTCCGCTGAATGCAAGCATCGGTGCACGCCTAAGGTTCTGATACTCCGGGTGCCGGGGAGGACGTTTCTCCGGCACCCTCTCCCGCATCATCGGCTGCACCTTCTGGCCCGCGCATTGCGGGAACGGACCGTGCAGCGTCTTCCGGATCGATGCCGGGAGCTGGTGCAGCGCTGATGGTTTCGCGGCGGCGCGTGACACGGCCTGCGCGCTGGATGGCCTCGACCAGCCGGGGATAGACCCCGCAGCGGCACAGGTTCGGTATTGCTGCACTTATGTCCTCGGCGCTCGGGTCCGGATTGCGGCGCAGGAGCGCGGCGGCAGCAATTGCAATGCCGGGTGTGCAGAAACCGCACTGGATGGCCTGCTCCGCCACCAATGCCTGCTGCACCGGGTGCGACCTGTCCCGGCTGAGGCCTTCGATCGTGGTTATGTAGCGGCCCTCTGCCTCTGCAATGGTGACAAGGCAGCTGCGCAGGGCCTCCCCGTCGACCAGCACCATGCACGCGCCGCAGTCACCCGTCCCGCAGCCGTATTTCGAGCCCGTCAGGTTCGCCGCATCGCGCAATGCGTGCAGTAGCGGTGTTTCCGGGTCCATCTCGAACTCGACCGGCCGTTCGTTCACGGTCATTGCGGGCATAGTGGCTGTTTTTCCGTCTTTGTGCCTAATGTGAAGGGTCGCGCCATCTTTTGCGCAAGTCATCGGTGAAGTCGAGCGCGGCGAGCGACCCTCTGCAAATTTGCCGATGGAAAAGCCGCGCGGAGTTGATCGGGTGCGCACGCCGTCCTAGGGCCAGCTTGCGGCCATTCCGGTTGCCCGTAACGGAGGCCCATGGCCAAAACTTCCGACACTAACAGCAGCCGAGCGAAGCTCATCGAAGGCTCCATCGCGGGCCATCTTGTGCGACAGACTGCGCCAGCCGTCGTAGGCGTTGCGGCGATCATGTCCGTGGGCATTATCGATGCCTACTTCATCGGCCAGCTGGGGTCGGCTGAACTCGCCGCAATCGCTTTCATCTTTCCCGTGATCACCGCCCTGCAAAGCCTTGGCGTGGGCGTGATGGTCGGCATCAATTCGGTTGTCAGCAGAGCGCTGGGGGAAGGTGACAGGGACCGCGCGCTTGCCCGCGCCAATCTGGGCATGGTGCTGGGGCTGGTGTCGGGACTTGTCGTGGGCCTGCTCATCTATGCCTTGCGCCAACCGCTGTTCGTGCTGATGCAGGCCGACGCTGCCATCCTGCCCTTGATCGACGAATATATGGCCCCGTTTGCCATCGGCTTCCCGCTGATGATGACGATGATGGGGATGAACGGCGTGCTGCGCGGACAGGGCGCGGCGAAAAGCAATACTCTGGTGCTGCTGATATATTCCGCCGCCAACTGGGTGCTCGATCCGATCCTGATCACCGGGGCATTCGGCATTGGCGGATACGGGGTGGCGGGTGCAGCCTATGCCACCATCGGCGGCTGGCTGATCGCGATCGTTTTTGCCTATTGGCTGCTGGAAAGGCACGACTTGCCTTTCACACCGTCTGCGATGCGCAAATGCAATTGGAAGACACAGCTTGCGGCCATTTCCCGTGTCGCGGGACCAGCCGCTTTCACCAATTCCATCAATCCCGCCGGACTCGCGATTCTAACCGCGTTCCTCGCGGCTGAAAGCCAGTCCGCTGTTGCGGGGTTCGGCGCAGGTGGACGCTTGCAGGGCTTCGCTGTCGTACCCTTGCTCGCGATGTCGGGTTCTATCGGAGCGATCGTCGGGCAAAACTGGGGCGCGAAGAAGTATGCCCGCGCACGGCGCGCGTTGGTGCAGGCGGGCGTCGCAGCAATCGCCTATGGGCTGGGCGCGGCAGTGGTTCTCTTTCTGGCAAGGGACTGGTTTGCCGGGCTGTTCAGCGAAGAACCGCAGGTATTATCGGCCACCACCGAATATCTGGCGATTTCGGTTTGGGGATACGCCGGGTTTGGCGTGCTGATCATCGTCAATGGTGCACTGAATGCTGATCGACCGCGCATCGAATGCGCTTGCCCTGTCCATCGCGCGCGTCATGCTTGTGATGGTGCCAATCGCATGGCTCGCCCGTGCCGTTCTCGACACGAAAGCCGTGTATATTGCAGAGCTGGCCGCCAATCTACTGGGCGGACTTGCGGCTGCGGCTATTGCATGGTGGGTATTGTGGCGGCGCCCGGAAGCTGATGGTCCGGACGCCGCGAAAACTTAGTCCAGCGGGCGACTGGAACCGAAGAACAGCGCCTGGCTGATCGCCGCGCGAACAGTGTCTTCCTGAAACGGCTTCGTGATCAGATACGTCGGCTCCGGCCGGTCACCGGTCAGCAGACGCTCCGGATAGGCGGTGATGAAAATCACCGGCACGCTGTCCATGGCAAGAATATCGTCCACTGCATCAAGACCGGATGATCCGTCCGCCAACTGGATATCGGCGAGCACCAGCCCCGGCGTCTTTTCAGCAACGACTTCCTGCGCCTGCGTGCGCGTGGCGGCAGTGCCGCAAATTTCATGACCGAGCGAGCGGACGAGATCTTCAAGCTGCATCGAAATCAGCGGCTCGTCCTCGATGATAAGGACGCTGGTCGTGTTTTCGCGCTGGATTTCAGCCACAGCGTCACTGACCAGCGAATTCACATCATCCTCGGACATATCCATGATTATGCCGGCATCTTCGGGAGAGAAGTCCTCCACGGTCGTCAGCAACAGTGCCTGACGGTTTACCGGAGTAATCCGCTTTAGCTGATCCTGCGCGGCAGCTTCATGGGAACCGTTCTCGGCGCCGCCATCGGCGACTTCCAGATAAGCGCTGGCCCACACCTTGTTGAATGCGGCGTACAGCGGAACCCGTCCGCCGCGCAGCGAAGATGCCAGATCTTCGTCGGCCAGTGCGGCTTCCAATGTGGCTTGAACAAAAGCGTCGCCGGTTGACTGCGAACCTGTCAGCGCGCGTGCATATCGGCGGAGAAATGGAAGATGAGCTGCGACTTCGGCCCCAATGGACATATATACCCTTCCCAAAAAGTTGGTCGAACATGAACGCCTTGTTACGCGCTCGGTTCCAGTTAGTTTTTACACGGCCAAGATAGGCAAATTCGGAGCTTTCCCAAGCCCATTGAAAAGCCCAGTGAAAAAAATTGCAAGAAATTTGCAAAACCGGCGGGAACTGAAATTCGGGCCGGTCATTTAGCTTACATCACCGCCGAGACCCCCCTCCCGTCCAAGCGGCGGTGATATGATCCCAAAGGCCTCCGTTCACAAGAACGGGGGCCTTCTTTTTTGGGTTAAATGCGACACGGAGCGACTAAGTCTCCGATAGATTAACGTTATGGATTGCCGCGCCCGAAAGCGCAATTAGCCAAGCAAGCGGGCGAAAAGGCCTTTTTTGCGTCCCGCAGCCAGTTCCGCGACGAGCACGTCGGGATCGTAAGGCTTTTCGAAAACCGGACCCATTTCCGCAATGGCGGCCGGAATAGCTTCCGGCGAACCGGTAGAAAACGCGATGTGAGGCCGGCGCGGGCCAAGCATGTCGACCAGTTCGGCGATGGCCCAGCCATCGTCACGGTCAGCGAGATGCACGTCCAGGACAATCGCGTCGGGGCGCTTGCCCTTTTCCAGTTCTTGCACGGTAGACTTCATGCTGTGGCAGATGACCACGTCATCAGTGCCGGCGCGGCGGAATGCATCCTCCAGCGCCATGGCCAGAATTGTGTCGTCCTCGACCAACAAGACACGGCCTAGCGGTTTAAGCTTCGCCTTGGTCTTCTCGTCGGCCGATGTTCCGTCAACCGCGTCAGCTGATTTTGCGTCCTGTTTCATGAATGACGGCGATTTCACACGGGGACCCTCCGGACGCGGTATTCGCGTCTGCGTGTCCAACGCGGCCTGTGCCGATGTGGTTCCCCGGCCTCACGAAAAGGCGTAGCCGCCGGCCCTTACAAGTCCTTGCAGTATATGCGGTATTCACGGTTCACTTTGGAATCGATGGCATCCGCAATGGCAATCATGCCTTGGTTATCCTCCAGCACCCAGCCCACTTCGCCGCGCTTGGCATCGTGCTCTTCCATCGCATAGCGGCGAATATATTCGATCATCATAAAGGCAAGCTGGCTGGCCAGGCGTGAATTCTGGTATTTCGATACTACGCCCATCAGCGGAACCCGAAACGAGGCCTGCGGCGGATCGCGCAGCCACCACAGCAGCTTTGCCCAGTTGAACGGCAAAAGCTTGCCGCCAAAACCCTTTAGCTTCTGGTTGATATCGGGCCATGCGAGCATGAAAGCGGCAGGTTCCCCGTCAACCTCTGCGATCATGTTCGCGCCTTCAAGGATCAGGGGTTTCAGCTTCTTCGTGCCATACGCGATTTCGGCTTCTGTAAAGGGCACGAAACCCCAGTTCTTCGACCAGGCGTCATTCAGGATTTTGATGCAGATCGCGGCGTCGCGGGCAAAGTTCTTCTTATCGACCGTTCGCACCGTGATACGAGAGCTGCGCTCCCCCGATGTAACGATGCGTTTGATCAGCGGCGAAAACCCCTTCCGGACATCGAGGTCGTACGTGAAAAGACGTTTTGCCGTTTCATAACCCTGACCCTCAACCCAACCCTGATACGCTGAATTGTGATGCCCTGTCAGCAGCATGGGCGGATGATCATGCCCTTTGACCAGGAGGCCGGGCTCTTCCCAGATCGACAGGCTGATCGGCGCAAGAACGCGTGTCATGCCCTGCTCGCGCAGCCAGTCTTCCGCCCGCGCGATCAACGCTGCCGATACATCCGCGTCGGCCGCTTCGAACATTCCCCAATTGCCCGTGCCCGGCCCCATGCCCTGTTCCGGCGGCTGCGCCAGCGCCAGCTCGTCATAGTGGGCAGAGATACGTCCCACGACTTCGCCGCCGCGCTTGGCCAGAAACAATTGCATCTTCGCATGTTCGTGAAACGGGTTTCTCCCCGGAGTGAGCAATTCCACCATATCGGCGCGCAATGGCGGCACCCAATTGGGGTCATTTGCATTCAGTCGATAAGCGCAATCGATAAATGCACTAAGGTCTCCCTTGCCCGAAACCGGCACAATATCTATTTGGCTGCTCACGTTCTCGCCCTTGTTCAAGAAGCCTTGTTCATGTGGCAGCAGCCCTGCTTGTGCTTGGGGCGGTATGTCAAGCACGGCGCAATTGCGCTATTGGCGATAATTCAAAGCGGACGCGCCGCTTCTACGATCAGTCTGGAAAGTTTTAACGCGATGAGTGCGACAACCCTTCCCGAAGACGCCAGCACCGGCCCTGCCGCCGGGAGCCGCCGCGTGCACGCGCAAATTCCGGACGACAAGACGATGCTGCGCGCTGCGGTCGAACTCACCCGCGATATCAACACCGCCCGCCCTGAGATATATTGGCCCGATATGCTGCTGAGCACCGCGGTCGGTTACAGCGCACTGGCAGGCGCGATCTTGCTCCAATCCGTTTGGCTTGCTGTGCTGAGCGGTCTGGTGGCCGTATTCGCCCTGTACCGCGCGTTGCTGTTCATCCACGAAATCAGCCATCTGCACCGCGATGCCCTGCCCGGTTTCCGCACCGCGTGGAACCTGCTGGTGGGAATGCCGATGCTGACGCCAAGCCTGATGTACGAAGGACCGCACCGTATCCACCATACGCGCACGCGGTACGGCACGGTGGAAGACCCCGAATATATGCCGCTGGCATTGATGACGCCGTGGAGCCTGCCGGCGTTCGTGCTGGTTGCCGCGCTTGCGCCGGTTGCGCTGATCGTGCGCTGGGGCATCATCGCTCCGCTCGGACTTGTTATCCCCCCGCTGCGCCGGTTCGCGTGGGAGCGGTTCTCCACGCTTGCGATCAATCCGGAATTTCGCCGCCGTCCGCCAGAGGAAAAGGAGCGCAATTGGTTCCTGTTCCAGCAGATCGGCGCGAGCATCTGGGCCATCGTCCTGATGACCACGCCGCTGTGGCTCGGCTGGAAGCCGCTGCTGGTGGCGATGGCCGTCACCGCCGCCGTTGCCGTCTTCAATCAGCTGCGCACCTTGGTGGCGCATTTGTGGGAGAACGAGGGTGAGGCAATGACGGTGACTGCGCAATATCTCGACAGCGTCAATGTGCCGCGCACCATTGCGGCGCTGTGGGCGCCTGTCGGCCTGCGCTATCACGCCGTGCATCACCTCATCCCGTCGATGCCGTATCATTCCTTGCATGAGGCGCATCAGCGCATCAGTGCGCATCTGGGCGCAGGATCGACATTCGAAGAGGCCAGCCACCGCGGCATGTGGCCCCTTGTCGGCCGCATCGCGCAAAGCACGATGGGCAAGCGCAAGGACACAGCCTGATACGAAAAGGGCCCCTGCGTTGCAGAGGCCCTTTCGCGTGGTGCCTGGCGGCAAAGCCTACTCGGCTTCGCCGTCTGCCCCTGCGCCGTATTCGTCAGCAACGATCTGATCGACTTGCTCGTCCGGACCGCCTTCCATGGATGTCTGGTCGGGAACTGGTGCATCACCTTCACCGCCTTCGGGAACAGGCGACGGCAGGCTTTCTTCGTATTCGGTATCGAGATCGACTTCTTCTTCCCCGCACGCGCTCAGCTTAATCCAGAAAGGCGATCATGGCGCAGCGGTCATCGCGCGCCAGACCTGCGGCAACAGCGGCATCCATCCCGGCCGCAAGGCGGGGATAGGCGGCAAGATCGTCAATCTCCACAAATCCGTGCTGCGCGAAGAACGGCGCATTCCAGGGAGGAGAGCGGAAGGTCTGGAGCGTGATTGCACGGTGGCCGGCATTTCGCGCATCGATCTGGACCGCGCGCATCAGGGTCGAGCCTATGCGCTGCTGCTGGAATGCCCGAGCAACGCTGATCTGATGCAAATGCAGCTCTCGCTTGACCGGGCTGGTGGCGGCAAAGCCGACAATCTGCTCCTCAGCGATCACTGTGAGGCAATGGCGCTGGCCGATCATCTTTTCGTAACCCGCAGCCGGACGCGGCGGGATTGTGGGGATGTCGGCCAGTTCAGGCGCGTTTCGAAGCGAGGCCAGGGCATCGGCTTCGACCTCCACAAAGTATCCTGCATCTTCGCGGCGGGACAGCCGGATCGACCATTGCGGATCGATCATTCCTCCGTCCGCACCAACACCGTTTCGCCGACCAGAAGAAACAGGAAGAACGGCGCCCATGCTGCCAGCAATGGCGGATATCCGCCGAAGCTGCCCATAGCCAAGGCGGCATTGTCGACCACGAAATAGGCAAATCCGAGCGCCATGCCGATTACTGCGCGCACGAACAGATTGCCGGATCTGGCAAGGCCGAAACCTGCAACCGCGCCCAGCAGCGGCATCAGGAAGGCGGAGAGCGGGCCGGATATCTTGTGCCACCATTTGGCTTCAAGCTCGCTTGTCCGGCGGCCGGAGGATTCCAGGGCAGCAATGCTTCGCGAAAGCTGCGGCAGGGTTTCGGCATCGGGATTCACCCGGCCAAGCTCCACCTGGCCAAGCGTGACGCCCGGCGCCACGACTACGTCTCCCAAGTCCTGCGTCTGCGCCCGCGCCACGGAGAACGCGACAGCGTTCTGCAATTGCCAGCCGGGATCGGCAAAGCTGGCCGCATCTGCGCGCACCTGACGCACGATCATGTCGTTTTCGTCACGTTCGTAAAACGTCACATCGGTAAAGACAGTCGCGGCGCCTGTGCCCGATGCGCGGGACGCCATCAGGATATTGCGCCCATCACTGAAAAAGACATTTCCGCGCGTTGCCGGATCATCCGGAACCGCTGCGAAATCGACATTCTCCCACGCCGAAAGGGTAGCATTGGCGCGGGTGACGACGCGTTCATTGAACCCGAACGATATAACGGAAACGACCAGTCCGCTCAGCAGCAACGGAGCAAGTATCTGGTGCGCGGAAAGCCCTGCGGCCTTCATCGCGATCACTTCGGAATTCTGGTTCAGCCCGGCCAATGTGATGATTGTTGCGAGCAGCACGGAATAGGGCAGGAACCGCGCCGCCAGCTGCGGTGCGCGCAAGGACGCATATTTCCATACCTCAGCATTGGTATTGCCTTCGACCGACAGGATGTTTCCTGTCTTTCCCAGCAAATCCAGCATCAGCAGCACCAGCACCAGCATCGCCAGCACCGCAACGATGCGCAGCGCGAACATCTTTGCCAGATAGATCGTCAGCCGGCGGGAGGGGAAGAAATCAAGCAGCACCACGCGCCTCCTGCAATGCCGCTTCGATGGCTTCGTTCGGATCTTCTTCTTCGCCAAACTGGCCTTCGGGCACCACGCCCTTCAGCCTGTTGCGCCCAAGCAGACGGCTGATGCCGCGCCCGATCTTTGAATAGAACGTTTCAAGGAATCCGATCGCCTGCCCGCCGGGCACATAGGCGATCTGATAATACATCCATCCGATCATGGCCGTAAGCACAGCAAATGGTCCCCACAGCGCCAGAAACGGATCGAGCTGCCCGATGGCGGCAACTTCCGCGCCATATTGATTGACCTTGTGGTAAGCGACGACGATCACGATGGAGAGGAACACGCCCAGCGAACTGGTCGACCTTTTGGGCGGAATGGCCAGCGCAACCGCTAGAAGCGGCAACATGATCATCATCACGACTTCGACCATGCGGTAATTGAAATTGGCGAGGCTACCGGCGCGCTCTTTCTGAGTGCTGTCGGAACTCCAGCCGATTTCGAGCAATTCCGGCAGGACATATTCACGCTCGTCCTCCCCGCGCTCCCGGAAGGCCTGTAGTGCAGGCAAATCTATCGGCAGGTCATGCTGGCTGAAGCTGAGCACACGCGGCGACCCATTTGCAACTTCGTGCACAATCGTGCCGTCCATCAGCCGCAGAATGATCGTGTTGCGATCTTCGCGGTTCGCCAGAAAGCGTCCTTCGCGGGCGGTGATAGAAAGGACCTGCCCGTCATCATCTGCAAGCCGCGCAAAAATCCCGCGCAGCTCGCGGCCGGAATCCTCGCTGCCTTCGATGCGCAGCGCCATACGGTCTTCGATGGAATTGAATTCGCCGACCTTGATCGATGCGCCCAGCGCACCCGATCGCAATTCGAATTCCATTTCCTCATAGGCGAAGCGCGATTGCGGCTGGATATATCCGACAATGGCGAAGTTCAGCGCCATCAGAGCGATCGTGATCAGATAGGGCACGCGCAGCAGGCGATTGTAGGACCAGCCCACCGCACGCATCACGTCCAATTCGCTCGACACGGCCAGTTTTCGAAACGCGAACAGCACGCCCAGCATCAAGCCCAAGGGAATCGCGAGGCCGGCGTATTCGGGAATGAGGTTGAGCAGCATTTCGAAAACGACGCCAACAGGCCCGCCTTCCATGCTGACGAATTCGAACAGACGCAGCATTTTTTCCAGCATCAACAGGCTGGCCGCGAGCACAAAAATGCCAATCATCGGCACGATCACGAGCCGGAAGATGTAGCGGTCTGTGGCGGTGATGAAGCGGGACAAGGGTTTCACACTGTTGCGGAAGGTATCCGCGTCTTAGCGGGAATTGTTTGGCAGGTCAGCCCCGCTTAAGGTCTTTGCGTTGCGCTCAGGCCTTTTCAAGAGTGCATTGCAGGGGATGCTGGTTCTCGCGGGCGAAATCCATCACCTGATTCACCTTCGTTTCGGCGACTTCATATGGGAAAATGCCGCACACGCCGACGCCCTTCTGGTGCACCTGCAACATGACACGCGTCGCCTGTTCCAGATCCATCCGGAAATAACGCTTCAGCACCAGCACGACGAATTCCATCGGTGTGTAATCGTCGTTGAGCATCAGCACCTTGTACATGCTCGGCTTTTTTGCCTTGGTGCGGGTCTTTGTGGCGAGGCCCGTCTGGCCGTCACTGCCGCCGATACCGTCATCACCGCTTCCCGGCCCGCCGACGTCACCATCGTCCGGCCCGGCAAATGCCGGGGGTACAAGCCACGTCTGGGCAGAATCGGATGGGTGTGAAGTGATCATGAGGAAGGGCAAATATCGTATCGGGAGCGAAAGCTGCAAGGGGTGCTTTGGTCTTTCGTCTGAGAAAACGGGAATTAGGGCCGATCCTGCGGCCCGAAAAGACCCAGGATGCAGGAAGGGCCGGGCAGCTTTCACTGCCCGGCCCCTCTTTTCAATTCCCATCACGCGAGGTGACGGTTGCAATCCAAACAGGCGCTTAGGCGACCTTGGACATCTTTTCAGCAGCAACGTTGACGCGGCCCGAAATCGGGGCGGCAGCATCGTTGGCAAGCTTCATTGCAGCGTCGGTGGTCTTCGAAGTGGCCGCGATCATCGCGTCGAAGTTACGACGAAGGATCTTGCCCTGCAGCTGGAACAGGTCGGTCGGGCTCTTGATCGAAGCCATTTCCTTGATGTCCGCAGTTGCGGTTTCGTAGGCAGTCTTGGCTTCGTCGGCATAGGATGCGCCCATGCTCTGTACGCCTTCAGCAAGAACCTTGCTGCTTTCGACGACTGCTTCGACGTTGCCCTTGGCGAAATCCGTCATTTCGGTCATCGCTTCGGTGCTCTTTGTGTAAGCGGACTGTGCGCGGGTCTGCAATTCATTGACAGCGCCGCTCAGCGTGTCGGTCATTACGTTGGTGAAATCGGTTGTCTTGGTAGCCATGATTTTTTCCTTGAGTTGGATAACAGTTGATACGGGTTTCGCTGCTGGTTTCGCCTTCGTAGGCTTCGCAGCGGATTTGATTGGTGTCGCTTTCTTGGGCGCAGACTTTGCCTGAGCGCGCTTTTTCGCGACTGTTTTCTTCGGCGCCGCCTTCTTGGCTGCAGGCTGTGCGGCAGGTGCCTTCTTGGCAGCGACCTTTTTCGCCGGTGCTTTCTTGGCGACCGCTTTCTTGGCAGCAACCTTCTTCACCGGAGTTTTCTTCACTGGAGCCTTCTCGGCGACAACCTTGTCAGGTGTAGCTTTCGTCGGCGCTGGCGCCGTCTGGGCTGCGGTGTTTTCCGCAACGTCAGCCTTCAAAGAATCCACGAGGGGCTTTGCCTTGGCAGGCTGCGGCGCGGCAGATGCAGCCTCGGCATATGCCTTGGTTGCGCTGTCTTCGCTCTTCACAGCAGTATCGGTTTTCGACTCGGCCATTTGTCCTCACTTTCGTGGTCGCGCAATTACGACCTCTTGTTGCAGTGCACAAAATAAGGTTGTGCAGGCGCGAAGTCAAGGAAAATGTTGCAGTGCACAAAAGCTCGAAAACGCAGGAAAACTGCGCCCTCGGGCCCTCTAGCGCAATTTTACATAGCGTCCCGGAGCATCTTCGATCGCGGGGTTCGCCTTGCTGCCGGGCTTGCGTGCGCCGGTGGCTTTGACGCGCTTGGGATCCTGCGCCTCCAGCCATGAAATCCAGTCGGGCCACCAGCTGCCGGGATGTTCCTTGCGCCGAATCAACGAAATTTTCCAGCGACTGATGCTCGTCTTCACTGGTCCAATACTGGTACTTGTTCGCCTCGGGCGGGTTGACGACGCCTGCAATATGGCCGCTGCCTGCAAGCACGAAGCGGACTGGCCCCGAGAAATGCTCGGTAATCTTCCAGACGCTTTCGGGCGGTGCGATATGATCTTCCCGCCCCGCTTGCACGTAGCTTGGCGTTTTGACCTTGGTCAGATCGATCGGAGTGCCGTCAGCGCTCAGCGCGCCGGGTTCGACCAGCAGATTGTCGCGGTACAGGTCCCGCAAGTAAGCCGCGTGCCATTTGGCCGGCAGATTGGTGACATCGCCATTCCAGAACAACAGGTCGAACGCCGGATATTCCTCGCCCAGCAGGTAATGATTGACCACGTAGTTCCAGATGAGGTCGCTGCCGCGCAGCATGTTGAAGGCCGCAGCCAGATACCGCCCATCAAGGTAACCGCCTTTCGATGCCTGCCGGATCATCTCCAGCTTTCCGTCATCGATGAACAGTTTCAGATCGCCCGCATGTTCGAAATCGACCTGCGCAGTGAAGAAAGTGGCGCTTTTCACCTTATCCGCTTCTCCGCGCTCCGCCAGCACGGCAAGGGTGCCCGCCAGAGTGGTGCCGGCCACGCAGTAACCGATGGTATGGACGCTCGGCACTTTCAGCCGCTCCCGCACGACATCGATCGCTTCTATTTGCGCGCGAAAATAATCGTCCCAGTCGATATGCGCCAGGCTTTCATCGGCCGAGCGCCAGCTGACCATGATGACCGTGACGCCCTGATCCACGGCCCAGCGCACGAAGCTTTTCTTGGCATTGAGATCGAGGATGTAGAACCGGTTGATCCACGGCGGAAAGATGATCAGCGGCGTCGCCATGACTTCAGGCGTGGTGGGTGAATACTGGATCAGCTGGAACAGCTCTGTCTCGTAGATCACCTTGCCCGGTGTGGAGGCGATGTTTTCGCCCACTTCGAACTGGCTCGTGTCGGTATGCGTCAACTGGCCCTTTTCCAGATCGCCCGACAGCCGTTCCAGCCCGCGCATCAGGTTTTCGCCGCCGCTTTCCATTGTGCGTTCGAGCACAACCGGGTTCATCAGCGGAAAGTTGGCCGGGCTCATCGCATCGAGTACATTCTGCGTGGCGAACCGCAGGTTCTTGCGATCGTCGTCAGACAGGCCCTCGGCAGTGTCGACGCTTTGGCTCAGCCGCTCTGCAATCAGCAGATAGGTCTGGTGGATCAGCGCGAAGACGGGCTGCTGCCGCCACGCCTTATCCTTGAAGCGGCGATCATTGCGCGGCAACTCGGGATCACCGGCGTCTTCTTGTCCTTCACCGCCGCCAGCATATTGCGCGAGCACATTCTGCCAAAGCTCAAACCCGTCCGACCATAGCTTTTGCTGCGCGGTGAGGTCCATCATGGGCATGCTGGCCGACCATTTCTGCATCGCTTCCATCCACCCTGCGGGATCAGCCAGCATCGGCTCTGTTCGCTGGTCTTCCGGTATGAAGAACTGGAGCCAGTTGCGCTGGAATTCTGTCATCGCATCGCCCATCGCGTCCACCGCCGTGCGGTCTGTATCCGGGTTCTGGGCGTCGGGCGCCACGGCCAACATCATCTGCCGGGCGGCCTCCCCCTGCATACGCATCATTTCGGTAAAGATGTCGGCGGCGTCGCGCCCGTTTTCGGTTCGATCGGTCATATACGGGGCTTATAACGCAATTAATGGCAATTGGGAGATAGCCCCCGCTTTTCACACGAAAAGTGATCCGGTGTGACAGTGCGCGTTGCGCTGCCACCGCGTTTGCGTCATTTACTGCGGCAGCAATACTGCCCCGGCCTGCCCGCGAAGGATATCATGGACAACCAGTTTTACCGCATCAAGCGCCTGCCGCCCTATGTCATCGCAGAAGTCAACGCGATGCGAGCGGCCGCGCGTGCGGAAGGGCGGGACATTATCGATCTGGGCATGGGCAACCCCGATCAGCCGCCGCCTGCGCATGTGATAGACAAGCTGTGCGAAGTGGCACGAAAGCCCGATGCGCACGGCTATTCCCAATCCAAGGGTATCCCCGGCCTGCGCAAGGCCCAGGCCGATTATTACGAACGCCGCTTCGGTGTGGAGCTTGATCCGGAAAGCGAAGTGATCGTGACGCTGGGGTCGAAGGAAGGGCTCGCCAGCCTCGCCACGGCAATTACTGCGCCGGGTGATACGATCCTTGCCCCGAACCCCAGCTATCCGATCCACACCTTCGGGTTCATCATCGCAGGCGCGTCGATCCGCGCAGTGCCGACGACCCCCGATGAAAATTACTGGAAGGCGTTGGAGCAGGCGATGACATTCACCGTCCCGCGCCCCACGATCCTGGTGGTCAATTATCCGTCCAATCCGACTGCCGAAGTGGTCGACCTGGAATTTTACGAGCGGCTGGTGGACTGGGCCAAGTTCCACAAGATATGGATCCTGTCCGACCTCGCCTATTCGGAGCTGTATTACGACGGCAAGCCGACACCATCGATCCTCCAGGCCAAGGGCGCGAAAGATGTCGCGATCGAGTTCACCAGCCTTTCCAAGACCTATGGCATGGCCGGTTGGCGCATGGGTTTTGCCGTGGGCAATCGCACGCTGATTTCTGCACTCACCCGGGTCAAAAGCTACATCGATTATGGCGCTTTCACGCCCATCCAGGCGGCGGCTTGTGCTGCGCTGAACGGGCCGCAGGATTTCGTCGCGCAAAACCGGGAGATGTACCACAAGCGGCGCGATGTCATGGTCGAAGCGTTTGGCCGCGCCGGTTGGGATATTCCCTCTCCGCCCGCCAGCATGTTCGCATGGGCTCCGCTTCCGCCCGGGCTGAAAGAGATGGGCAGTCTGGAGTTTTCCAAGCAGTTGCTGACGCAGGCAGAAGTCGCGGTCGCCCCCGGTGTGGGGTACGGCGAGGACGGTGAAGGCTTCGTCCGCATCGCCATGGTAGAAAACGAACAGCGGTTGCGGCAGGCCGCGCGCAATGTGAAACGTTACTTGCAAAGCATGGGCGTCAATACACCTTCGGCCTGACCGATTTCATGCGCGTCCACGGCAGGAAAACCGCCTTCCGGACGAAGAAATACGCACTTGCGCATGACAATTAAACAGGCAGACGTAGCTGGCAGCTGAAATTGGCTCGCAATGGAATTGGCCCGCAACGGGGTTTGGAGCAGCACATTGGCATTTTTCGGCTGGATTGCCGATGGCGCTACGCCGCCTTCGCAATGGGACCTCAGGCTGGGCGGGTGGTCACTTTGCAGCGGCATTGGCGGTTGCCGCACAGAATGCCGCCACGTGCTGATCTGCGATACCCGGACCCTGTCGCAAGATCATCGGATTGGTTTGGCAGAAGCGGACCGGCCCGCATGGCGGCTGATCCTGCTGGGCGTGGAAGACCCGGCGCAACGCGCGCAGCTTTTGACCATGGGATGCGCAGAGGCATTGCCTGCCGCAACCGACCGCCACGAATTGCTGGCACGGGCAAAAAGGGTCAGCGACATGTTCGGCATGCTGCCCCGCTGGCGCAATTGCGGCCCATTGACGCTTGATCTGTTTCACCGGGATGCGCGCCACGGCGCCCGCTGGCTTGGCTTGCATCCACGCGAATTTGGCGTGATCTGGCGGCTTGCCGATGTGCCCGGGGAAACGGTCACCCGCCGGCAATTGCTGAAGGATGTGTGGCGCATCAGCCATGAACCCGAAACCAACAGTGTCGAAGTCCATGTCTCCCGGCTGCGATCGAAACTGGCGGATGCAGGCTGCGCGGCGCTGGTCACCACCGATCCTGATGGGGGCTACCGGCTGGCCAAGAGCCTGCCTTTCATGCTGGGCAGCAATCCGCCCGAAGGCGATGCGTTGGACGGGTATCTGCGCGATCTTGGGTGGACCAGAGAATCGGCGCTTTGACGATTCCCGGACCTAGCGCGCAATCATCGCATTGAATTTGTCGAACACCGTTTCATGCAGCGGTTGTTCGAACACCATTCCAGCGCGGCCATCCTCAATCCAGATCATTTCCGCCGGCTGGGCAGACAGGCCGGGAAACGTGACCAGCATGCGGTCACCCACGCGCCCGGTCCATCCCTGCGCTGCAACCATGGCGCCGCCGATGGATATATCGAGCACTTCCAGATCGGCGCTCATGCCTCTGCGCGTGCGGCATTTTATCCGTAAAGCGGCTTTTTCCTGCGCAGCCATCGAAACCATGCGTATGTAATCCTGACTTGAAGAAACGACCAAAACCAAGGGTATGGCGGCAGTTAATTGAGAAGCCGTTTACTCCGCGCTCATTCTAACGCCTAACGCGCTGTTCAGTACGCTGGAGTGCGAAGTGCGCAGGCAAAGACAAGGAAGGCATTGCACCTTTGCATAAGCTGGGTTAATTGGCGCGCCTTCCGGCCCGATGGCGGAGTGGTTACGCAGCGGTTTGCAAAACCGTGCACGCCGGTTCGATTCCGGCTCGGGCCTCCATTCCCTTGGCAATATGCGTATTGCGACTGCAATAGACCTTGCCTATGGGGCGACAAATTGCCGCCTTAGCTCAGCTGGTAGAGCATCGCATTCGTAATGCGGGGGTCACAGGTTCGAGTCCTGTAGGCGGCACCATCCCTTTCAGTAGTGTAGACTTCGAAGCTTACGGCTGAAAGGCCGTTCGGCTGGTTGCGCGTTTGGGTCCTGCTTGGGGCGCTTTGGGACGGGTTCCGAACTCATACCCTGCAAAACGTCCGAAAGTGGACCGGGAGCGGACAGTCGGCTATCGACAAGCGCTTCGTCGAAAAGAGACGCTCCGCAGATATCCAAAATTTTCTGCCGGTATGATCATCAACTAATACCGGAACTCTAGGCACGTCGGGTAAATGCGCGCGGTTCCTCACTAAACACGAAGGCAACTAGTTGGACGTGCGTGTGAAACTTGACGGCGGCGGCAGGTGCCCCTGACTACCTGCTGGATCCGCCCTTTCGAGCCGAGGAACGCGACGATGGCCGCTGCAAGGTTTTGCTGTGGAGCAAGCGTCCTTGGGCAAGTGCAAAGATCGGAGAGGGAAGCTTGCCAAGTCACTATCTGGCAGGGACAACCGAAACTGCTGCTGGGCCGATCACAGTCTACGGCATCGTGATCCCCTATCGCTTCTGCGATGTTCGCTATGGCAAACCGAAGCGCAAAGCCTGGGAAATGCACGAAGCGTTTCTCGATAACCTGGGTGAGCTTCTGCCACCCGTTCCTCAGCGATCAATAATCTTGGGCGACTTTAACCAGCGAAGTCCTGCAAAGTACCAGCCGCAAAGCGCTACCGAGCAGCTTCAGCGTGTGATTCTGCGGCGATTTGATCTCGCAACGGGCGGCATCATTCCCGGCATGGGCAAACAAGCCATCGATCACATCTGCCACACTTTTGAGCTCAGACTGGCAAGGGTCGAGGCGTTATCAAACTTGCGGGAAGACGGGAGGCAAGTAAGTGACCATTTCGGACTTCAGGCGACCTATTAGAGCTGACAATCCGCTGAAGGTTTCTCGACCGCTGCCAGTCTGCTAACGCCCCAATTGCGGACGTTCGACCACACAACCACTTTGCGCCCCATTGTCGAAGATTCGCGGACGCTGGCTCGCATCCCGAAAGCTGACAAGACAAGGCGCCCCATCTTCAGTCAACAATGGTCGCTCGAAGAAGCTGATCTGCGAAAATTGGCCGGAGTGTCCCCGAACCATTTCTTGAACGATCGGCCAAAGCTTGACCTGTCGGTGAACCCGAGCCTTTCTGATATCTCCTGTAACGTGAGGTTCGGCTCGCTAATCAACCGTATTGTTAAGCTACGTAGTTCTTCCTCAAGGATGTTATGGAACGTGGTGGATTGCTCCGCGAGGCGCCGCGTCAAGGTGCGGGCTGACGTGTCCATATGCGCTGCTACCTGTTTCAGGCGCGGCACTCTGCCGTGCGTCAACAAAAGCTCGACGATGCCGGACCGGGTTCTTCCTATTATCTCGGCTTCTCGAAAATCCCGAATGAAGGCCTCCAGCTCGTCCTTCGCAGATTGCCACAGGCCCGTATCTCTCTCCGGATTTACCTGAGTCACAAGCTTGGCGGAGACGTGCACACAGTCCCGCTGACAGCCTAACCGCACACCTGCGTCCATCTTTGAAAAGGTGGCCGCTAGGCCCGGCGAAGTTGGAGCGATCGTTTCGATCGAAATTGCATCTTTCAGCGACGACGAGATGCCTTGTACAGACTTGCACACAGTCAGCAGACACAGCAAGATCAACGGGTGATGCAGGTTGCCGATCGGAACTGTTGGCTTAACAATGAGTGTCCACCTTTTCTTACGCTCATGGAGGCTCGCCTCCATCGTTGGGTTCGCTGGTATCAGGCTATCCCGGAACAGGCGCAGCAGTTCCCCCGCGTCAGGCGCAGATCTGAGCAGAGTGCCGCGTGGGTTCAAGGGCGGGTGCGCTTGCTCGATGACCAACCGGCAAATCTCGGCAAGGTCGCAATTGTCAAAGACATTTGCAGCAATAAGCAAGTCGTCGGAGGCGGTAATGAAGTGTGGCAACTCGCAGCCTGCATCCAGATTGGTTCCGTCGACTAGCCAACCGGGCCAATGGAACCAATGCCCTATGTGTAGCCACACACCGGTTCGAACGCGCGCGCTCGCAAAAGCATCAAGAGCATCAATAGCCCGTAGTGCATCGGGCCGGTAAAGTAGTCCCGTCCCAAGTTTCTCGCTAGGTCTCTCGGCAGACGTACCGGACCCACCGATGACGGGTGTCGCAGAGCCGAGTTGAGGTCGGTCCATTATCTGATGCGATCCTCCAGCCTGATCCCCGGACGCAAAAAGCCACGTCGGATTATAGCGGCACAAGGGGATCCAACGGATCCCATCGGAACTATCTTTGCGTTCACCACAAGACCACGGCCATGCTTGGTATTGGCTCGATTTGTATAGTTTTTGTCGGGATTTGTCTATATCCTAGGTTCTTTCTTATGGTCTACCTCTGGCTGACGCCGATCAATTTCGGTTTGTTTTTGCGGGGCCTAGTTAGGGCAAAGTCACTTTCGTCCATATTGCGCGACTTTCAATCCGTGATTTAGCCGTCAAATCGCGCAAGGCCCAAGAACGTTTAAGAGAGGAAACAGAAGATGACTTTGAAGGCTACAGCAATTGCGATTGCATCCGGTTGCGCACTTTTTGCAGGGCCAGCCGCAGCACAACAAGCCGACCAGCTGGTTGACATTAACGGCATGGATGCGGGCGGAGCGGAAAATGCCTTGATGTCGCGTGGATTCACCTTTGTTTCCAGCCATAATTCTTCGGGTGGCTATACGAACAGTTACTGGTGGAATGAGCGCGACGATGACTGCATTACTGTGGAAGCTAACGGCGGCAGAATTATGACGATAACTGATGCATCGGACCAGGATTGTGGCCATCATCAGGGTGCTGATGCTGCCGCTGCGGTTGGTGTTGTTGCTGGCGCTGCCATCCTAGGCGCACTGTTCTCGCACAAGTCGCATCACCACGATGATAACAACCATCATTCCGATCGGCAAGCCGAGGCATTGTATGAGCGCGGCTATAACGATGGACTGCACAATGCGCCCTATCATAACCGGAATCGCAACGAAGAATACGCCAGCGGGTACTCTGCCGGCGTTGACGAGCGCAGCGCCAATCTGCGGCACCATTCCGGCCGTGGCGGTTATCATGCTTCGGTCGACTTCTCTGACCTTCAGGGTGCCCGTGCAGCAGGTGCCATGGAAGATATCGAAAACCGCGGTTTTCGCCAGGTGGACAACTTTACCTCTGGCGATACGCGCTATTCAATCCAGTGGAACCGGAACACAAGACAGTGCGTGCAGATGACGATTGCCGAAGGTCGGATTTACGACATTCGCGACATCGGCACCAATCCCAACTGCAGTTGGTAATCGCCATGAAGAGCCTTCCCTTGTCGAGCCTGCTCGCGACCTTCTTACTGGCCGCTTGCGGCTCGCAAGATGAAGATGGCGGCGCGGCAACCAAAAGTGACGACGTTGCCGTCGCAATACCTGAAAGCCTTTCGCCCTTCGGAGATGGCTACCCCTCATCCGGAGATCCGTGCCGAAGGTTGGGCGAATCCACCGTCACGTCCAACTATCTGGATGACAGCGCTTTTCTCATTGGCTGTCCGACGGAGGCCTCGGCTGAAGCATTGGGCGGAGATATCGTCGACAACGTCGATGGTGTCAGGCTGGTTTCCGTACCGATGGGCGATGCGAATGCCCAGATGAGCGAGAATGGGCCTCCGCCTCCACCAGACGGGGGCGATGCTCTGGTTGCGGGAACAGATTATAACGCGACTGCGACAGTGCGGTGCGGCGTGGATGGCCTTGATCCGACGAACAATTGCGAAGCGGGAGTGAAACGCGGATGGGGCGATGACGGGTCAACGCTGGTCGAAGTGACGAAGCCCGACGGTGTAAAGCGAGCGCTCTATTTCCGTGGCCTTGAACCAATCGGTGCGGATTCGTCACAAGCAGATGGCTCGGCTGATTGGGACTTTACCTCCAGCAGGGACAGCGATGGCTTCATATTGGTTCGCTTCGGTCCCGAAACCTACGTGATTGCCGACGCTTTCGTAGAAGGGGGCTGATCGTCAGGACCTGCGTTTCCAAAGCCAATATAGGATCGCAGCGTTCAACGCGGGCGCTGCGATCGTGGCAATGGTGCCGGGGATGCCAATCTTGTCTGCAAGAAGGTTCCACGGCAGCCCCAGGGGCAGCAGGAAGACAGCGGACAGGGGATCTACTTCCTGTCCGAACAAACCCAGTGTACCAATCAGAAGCAATAGCAACGCAATTACGTAAAGAGCCGTGAAAATCCACAAAACCCAGCGCATATTTTCCCCCGTCGGTATCGACATTGTCATATGGTCAATAGCCTACTCGTTCGACTGGGACAGCTAAAGCGTTATATCTTCGTTGAACCAAAAAGTTCTTTCTCGACAGCGGTTCGTGATCCTGCATCTCAAAGGAGGCTCAACACATGCGCAAATTGAACAAGGTTTTACCTGCCAGCTTGGCCATTGCACTGCTTTCGGCATGCGCAACCACGCCCGACCTTTCGCCAGACGAGCGGGCGATCGTTGCCGGAAACTGGACACTCATGTCCGTGGCCGACACGCAAGAAGAAGTCCGTCTGCGTCCCCAGTTGAGCATGCGCCACACGATCAACTTCGAGAGGGATGGCTCGCTTACAATGCAGCTCGATTGCAATCGCGGGACCAGTAACTGGTCGACGTCCAGCGGTTCATCGGGCAGCGGGCGCTTGGAAATATCGCGTATCGCTGCAACCCGGGCATTTTGCCCTAGTCCCAGCTATGGCGAGCGCATGGCCGCTGAATTGCCGCGTACTGAAGAATACCGGCTGGATGCTGGCGCTCGTACGCTCACCATCTATGCCGCTGACACGGTGTACACCTTCCAGTCCATGTAACGTGAGGCGACCAGACTGGCCCTCATCACCAGCATAAGCGGAACGATCGTTTTGAGGGAGGGCGCAATTGTGTCGCGCGCGACCGATCGTAAGTCCGGGCAACTCACACGGGGTGATAAATGCCGAATAAAAACATGTGCCGAGGGACCGTGAAGGCATTTGTGCTGGCCCTTGCCGGGTTCGCCATCCTAGCGATCCTGTCTCCTGCCAATGTCAGCGCCTCGCCCGTTGATGACCGCGTCTCGGCGTGGACGCGGAATATCGCGGAAGCGCGAAACGTCGCAGTCAATCTGAACGAGGACGATGCAGCCGAGCGTATTGCCGCGCTGGAAGCGATACGGGCGCGGATAGCAGAGCAGCGCGAAGCGGCGTTGGCGGCAAGCAGGTCGCAACCCTTCGAAGTCACGATCCTGCAGGGAAAGCTCCGATTGCTTGGCGCCGTGCCAGAAGGCGGTGAGACCGACTTTGCTGCAAGCCGGAGGAACGCCCTCGAAACCGAACTGTACGAGGCCGAGGCACCCCGCCGTGCTTATGAGGACGCGTATCTGCGCTCAGCGGCGACCGTGGCGGAACTGGACGAACAGATCAACCAGCTGCAATTCAGCAAGCTTGTACAACGAGCTCCATCGCCGCTTTGGCCCTCTGCGTGGGTCGCTTTTGCGAATCAGTCGAGCCAGAAGGCGAGCGCCTACTTCGTGTCAAACGCCGGTTCTGACGCGTCCGACAACGACGGTCCGAACAGTCTGTATCTGAGTGCTGCCCTGATTGTGGCGCTGGTGGGGATACTTGTAGCAACCCTAGGTCGAGGTGCTGTCGTTGCACGCGTCAATCGATCCATCGAGAGCGCAGACAACAAGCGTCGCGTGGCCTGGCTAGCCGTGGCGAAGGACCTATCGGGCTTTGTGCTCGTCCTTCTGGGAATTGCCGTGATTGCTGCCGGGTCGCTGATCGCAAGCATCATATATGGCGGTGTTGATTGGCCCCTGGCGGTTCTGATATTCGGGCTCCCATTGTTGCTAAGTCACTGGTTCGCCAAAACGGTCTTCTCGCCGGGTTCGCCCAAATTGCAAATGGTAAAACTGGATGCTGGCGGCGCACAGAAGGCTGTATGGTTGGGCACGTTAATCGGGTTTGCCCTTGGCTTCGAGAGCGTCGTTGAAGCTATCGAGGATAGTTCACCCTATTCGAATGGCGCTCAGAGCATTGCCCCATTCTTTGCCATCACCCTGGTTGCCACCGCACTGTTCCTTCTTGGCAGAGCGCTGGAGAGAAGCCGGCCATTTGAGCAAGAACCAGAGGGAGACGCGGTCCCGGATAATGACGATCTATTTGTAAGCCAGCGTATCGATTGGCCGCGACTTGCGGCCAAGGCGATGAAAGCATCTGCCGTTGTTGCTTTTGTCACCGGCGTTGTGGGCTATGTAGCGCTTGCGCGTTGGATAATCTTTCCGCTCATCGAAACGTTGGCAGTCGTTGCCATTCTCGCCGTAATTTACTTGAGGCTCAATGCCCTTCTCTCGGTCGTGGCCGAGCGCCAGTACGAGGAGCAAGCACACAATGTACTTCCTGCGATCCGCTTCGGATTGATCCTGCTTTTCGCGTTGGCTGCCACCCCACTGATTGCCTATTTCTGGGGTATCCGCACAGCCGAACTCGGCGACTTGTTGGTTCTGTTGCGCGATGGCGTGACAATCGGGGGCTCGACAATATCGCTCGGGACCGTCGCTGTGTTCTTCGGCGTATTCATTCTCGGGTACATCCTCACCCGATGGGTCCAGCGGCTCCTCAACACCGCATTTCTCAATCGCATGGAGATGGACCAGGGCACGCGCAGCGCGATCATCACTGCGACCGGCTATGTCGGCATCATGCTGGCTTTCGTGGCGGCCGTGGGTGCTGCAGGAATTGATCTTTCCAATCTCGCACTGGTCTTCGGCGCCCTTTCAGTTGGCATAGGTTTTGGCTTGCAATCGATTGTCGCCAACTTCGTCAGTGGCATCATCATGTTGATAGAACGTCCGATAAAGGAGGGCGATTCCATCGTCGTGAATGGATACGCGGGGATAGTGGCAAAGATATCCGTGCGGGCAACTCGCATTCAGTCATTCGATCACGACGATGTCATCATCCCCAACTCCGAACTGATTTCGGGTACCGTGCGCAACCGAACGCTTACGGACCGGATGACCCGTATCGAATGTGCAGTGGGGATTGCCTATGATGCGGACATCAATGCTGCCTTCGACATCATTAACGAAATCGCCCGCAATCACGAGCGGACCGTCGAGGATCCAGCCCCCTTCGTCATGCTGGAACAATTAGGGGATAGTGCCCTGATGTTGAGGCTCTATTGCTTTATCGACGAGGTTGGGAAGGCCGGGACGACAAAATCGGAGATGTATGTCCAGATCGTTCGCAAATTCGCAGAGCACGGGATATCAATTCCTTACCCGCAGCAGGAAATCACGCTGAAGGGCACTCAGACAGACACTTGAAGTGTACCGGGCGGCAAGCCGTCTTTATGCCATTAAATGAATTCATGAGGGTTGGATCAATGCGAAAACTTTTGTCTTTGTCTCTCGCGATCTTCCTGCTTGTTCCTGGTTGTTCTGAAGAGACGAATAAACCGGTCACGACCGAGACTACGCCGAACGAAACGATGGCGGATGATGCGGCTGGTTCCCACTTGCTCAAACAGTCTGAAGATTGGTTGCGGGCCAAATTCCCGGATACGGAGAATCTCCTCGCGCGCCAGGGCTTGGCCGACCTTGATGGAGACGGGATCGAGGAATTGTTTGCCTATGTCGGTGGCTCCGGCATTTGCGGGACGGGTGGTTGCCCCTTGGTCGTTTTGCGACAATCTGAGGATGGGTTGGAAGAGGTTCTACAGACGAGCGTGACGCAGTTGCCGGTGGGCGTTCTTGATACAACGACAAACGGAATGCGCGACATCTGGGTCACGACCTACGGGGGCGGCGCACCAAAGACGCTGAGCCGCCTCGCCTTTGATGGCGAAACCTATCCATCGAATCCCACGGGGACCGATGTCGAGACCGTAGAAATCCCCGGAACTGTAGTAATCGCCGAGGATGAATTGACCCCGATTCAAAATTAACGATCTATCTCAGTTCGCAACCGACATTCGATAGCCGCTCGCCCCCTCCTGAAAGCACACAGGCCGCTAGGTTCGATTGGCAACGTAAGCCGACTGACAGATAACGACCCAATGACGGAGGCTCAATTTCGCAAAGCTGGTAACAGGAATTTATGACTGCTTGTTAGCTACTGAATGTATTTGGAAATGGTGCACCATCGGAGGCTCCACCGTTTCCATCTTCTACGCCATCGAGACCCTTGTCCAAGTCGATAATCTCTGGTTGGGTCCAACACCTAGATTCAAATTCGTTAGCTTTCTTCATCAAATCGTGTCCTCTCCGAATCACTCATCCACCGCACAAACGTCGCTATGACAAGATGATCAATGCTTACCATTTTCAGTCTTATCTGAACTTACGGTTTTCGACATCCAACATGTTCATGACGGGGTGTTTTTAAAATTACCTATAGGACAAGATAACTTATGAAGAGCAGGCTGAATTGTAAACAATGCAATTGATGCCCTGCTCTATCTGCTTCGACCCCAGTTGCGGTCATTTCGGCCCTAGGATAGTCTCGTTCAATTAATTTGGGGAGTTCACATGTCGCATTTAAGCCAAACGCTAGCCTTGGATTGATGCCGGATCTGTGTCGAGTTTCGTCAGGGTTGGCTTGAATGTCTTGGGGCGAAAATTCATATTGGGGCAAGACTCAACCGATTGGGGACAGAACTTGAACGAGAGCAACAGGGCAACTGGCCTATTTGCTTCGATGTTGCTGGGTTTGGCGCTAACTGCCTTCCCGACATCGGCAAGCGGCAGCACGGCAAGCGGCGGAATCTGCGAATTCGCTTCGACTGCGCCCGTCGAAGTTGAGCGAGCGCTCGACGAGGTACTTGAACAGGTTCTAGACTCCCCGCTTGGAACAGCACCGGGCGCTGTAATCTCGGTGCAAACAGACGAGTGGCGTTACTTTGCAGCAGCGGGATTGGCAGACCCCTCCGATGGCACGCCCCTGGATTGCAACATGCACTTCCAAATCGGCAGCAACACCAAGATGATGACCGCAGTTGTGTTGCTGCAACTCGTCGAAGAAGGGCAGGTTGGGATAGACGACCCCTTGTCCGAGCACCTGCATGAAATCGCAGCACGTTTACCGCATGGGAGTGCAATGACCTTGCGCCACCTTTTGCAGCATACGTCAGGCGTGTTCAGCTACACTGACGACGCCCCCGACGGAACACCGGGCCTGATGGAAGGCGCAACAACAAGCCGGGACGCACTTGTTCGGCAGATCGAACCGGCCGAAATGGTCGACTACGTAGTGGAGCACGGCCAACCTGGTTTTAGCCCTGGGGCTGAGGGTGCATGGAGTTACAGCAACACAGGCTATATTCTCCTCGGCATGATCATTGAGAAGATTGAGGGCCAACCAATCAGCAAGTCTTTCAAAAGTCGAATTTTCGGTCCGCTAGACATGGACCAAACCTATTTGTGGAATTCTACACCAAGGCCGGTGTTTGAGCTGCCGCGCTCATTTCTGAGCGGTACTGGGTACGAGACGACCGATTGGAATATGTCGCAAGGTTGGTCCGCTGGCGCAGTTATATCAACCCCTGACGATATGCATGTCTTTGTCGAGGCGCTGATATCAGGCCAGCTGTTCAATTCGCCCGAAACACTTAACGAGATGAAGGCGACCGTGAGAACCACAAACCCATCACTCTTGGGCTACGGATTGGGCTTGGCCCTCAAAAGAGAGGGGTTTTGGGGGCATGGCGGGCAGACGCTCGGATTTGAATCCGACATAGCTGCCAGTCAGGACATTTCGATTGTTGCCTACGGCACATCGTCCAGCAATCTGATGGGCTTTGCCACATTTGCAATTACAGAGGCTCTTCTGAATGCCGGAGTCATTGAAGAGTGAAGGCTCCCCAAGATTGCGCTTGATTCTCCCTCTGGCCTGATTTCGTTCTTCGGCTCGGCAATCGATAACTCGCTGACAACCTTTCCAGCACTGCCATCAAAATGTCCGAACTTGAGTTATCTGTCTTCATTTCACTCCAATTGTCGCCATTTATGCTTCCACAAAGGCCTTTGGAAGATGCCCCTACGCTGGATCTCGATCGGCTTTTGCTGAGGCGCTAGTGGGTATGGAACGGGTCGCCAAACGATTCCACACTGAAGTTATGCGCTTTAAATAGGAAGCGGGTTGAAACACAAATTAACGCACTTTGGGTCCTGCGTGGGTTCAGCCAATTTGCACCCCGAAGTTTTCCCGCGAAGCACATGAAAATAATAGAGATTCACCCTCATAGTGAAACTACTTCGTAATGCGGGGGTCACAGGTTCGAGTCCTGTAGGCGGCACCATCCCTTTCAGTAGTGTAGATCGAAGCTTGCGGCTGAAAGGCCGTTCGGCTGGTGGCGTTTTTGGGTTTTTCCTGGGGCACATTGGGACCGGTTCCCAAGTCATTGTTGGCCAGTGAGCCTGTAGCGGCTGGCAGCTGCAATGCGCATTGCAACAAAAAGCCTGCCGTGGGCCGGTCAGTGCCATATCTGCCGCAGAAAGGATCGGCCCACGTACCGATCCTTTGCCAGTTCGCGAAGGTGGCTGTAATGCACCACACAGGCTTGGGAGTTGAGCGCCGAATATGCACGATTTAAAAACGCAGCTCGAGACTCTTGCGCCAGAGAAGCAAATCGAAATCTTGCTCCGGCGGCTCGAAAGGTCCGAGCAAGCTCGCCGGGATGCCGAGTCTTTGCTTGAACGGCGTGCGCGCGAACTTGATCGGATCAATTCCGAATTACGCATGCGAGAAGAAATTCTTCGTGAAAGGCTTGAACTGGGGAACAGGCAGCTGCTGGCGGCACAGCGCACCGCTCGCATCGCGACGATGCATCGATCCAAAGGCGGCCAGTATCAGTTCTCCCCAGAATTCGCGGTAATATTGGGCCTTGATGAACAAGAAACTGTTGCGCCGGAAGTTCTGGCGGATGCCGTCCATCCTCTGGATCAGAAACGGGTGACCAAGCAAAATATAGAGTTTTATTCTTCAGCTTCGCCCGACCTGGATCACACTTACGAACACCGCATCATTCGCCGCAGTGACCGCGAGGTGCGCTGGCTCCGTTGGACGTTGCGCCGTGAGATAGATGGTGCAAATGAATGGCGATCGGTGTTCGGAACAGTTCAAGATATTACCGAACAGCGCCGGACAGAGCGCAGGGTTGCCGCGCTCGGCCTGATGGCAGAGCGACGTGTCCGGATTCTGACCAGGCTGACCAGTGAGCTTGAAGATTCACAGCTTTATCAGCAAAAGACATCGGAATTCTTGCGCGCCATCATGGATGCTGTCCCTCAGGGAATTGCCGTTTTTGATGCCGAATTGAAACTGACTTCCTGGAATTCCCCCCTGGCCGACATCATTGAGTTTGATGCCGGCTCTCTCAGGTTTGGGTTGCCATTCGAAGCCCCTCCCCCTTTAGGCGCGGAAGGCCTGAAGGATGGTAAGCAGAGCCACGAGATTGAGCGTGACGATAAGGGAAGAGTCCTCAACACCACTTACGAACGCGATTTGAAAGACGGCAGGATCATCCAGGTCACGGTAGTTGGCCGTGAAGATGGCAGCATGATCAGGATTTATTCTGACGTGACCCGTTACAAACATGTCGAGGCCGAATTGCTCACTCAGCGCATGCAATTGACGGAGCGAGTGGAAGAACTTGTCACGCTTTCAGATCAGTTGCGCCGGCCCAGGGCCGAGGCGGAAAAGGCCAATCGCTACAAGTCCCGCTTCCTGGCCATGATGAGCCACGACATCCGTACTCCGATGAATGGCATACTCGGGATGCTCGAAACGCTGGCTGACAGCAAGCTGGATGCCAAGCAGGCCCGCCAGCTTGAACTCGCCAAGGAATCCGGCAAACAGCTCAATGTCCTGCTGAATGACATAATTGAAATCGTCCGAGCCGAGGCCGGGAAGCTGGAACTGCAACCGGTACCATTGCCACTCGCCCGCACCATCGAAGGCATCACAGAATTCTGGGGCGTCGCAAATACCAACTCCGATATTTCGATCCACTGCGAGCTTGGCGGAAATCTGCCAAACACTGCAGTGCTTGACCCAACGCGTTTTCGCCAACTGATCGACAATCTGCTTTCCAATGCACTCAAATACGCTGGCAGGGGACGTGTGCGTCTGCGCGCATTTGCGGCTGGCGAAAACTTGCGCATCGAAGTGGTTGATGAAGGGCCAGGCATTTCAGAGGAACAGCAAAGGGGCCTGTTCAAGGATTTCAAACGCCTCCAGAATATGCAAGCCGCAGGTGGAGGGCACAGCGCCGGTCTTGGCCTGGCGATCTGCCGCCGCTTGGTAGAAGCGATGGGGGGCTGCATCGGTGTGTCGAGCAAGGTTGGCAGAGGCAGCACATTCTGGTTCGAAGTGCCTCTAACGGAAGAGATCGAAGGCGGCGGTAGCGAGCCGCAAATTCAGGACCCTCAGCCTGTCGCATCGATGCTTGAGGGCGCCCACATATTGATCGCGGAAGATGTCGAGACCAACCGCGAGGTGCTCAAGGCGATCCTTGAGCAGATGGGATGTACCTACAAATTGGCGGGCAATGGCCGCGAGGCGATTGAGCTGCTGGGACAAGAAAAGTTTCAACTAATTTTGATGGACGTCAACATGCCCGAGATGAACGGTATAGAGGCGGCACGTTCAATCAGATCGTCCCGCTCAGATTATCGAAAGAACCCAATCATCGGCGTGACGGCGCATGTCATGGCCGAAGAGCAAGACAAATTGCTCTCAGCAGGAATGGATGCGCTAGTCCCCAAACCGATTGACCGCCAATTGCTCTATGCAGCTATGCAAGATGTGCTTTCCAGCAACGCACCGAGCGGCTCGCGCTCGTCAGCAAATCTTCTGGATATGGAGGCAATCTCGATGCTGCTTGATGCATTGCCGGAAGCGCGTCGCGAGACAATCCTGCGGGCATCCATGCAGGATATTGCGCAGCTCTCGCAGCAATTGCAGGCAGAGGCCCAAAAAGGTGATGCTGAAGCCGTGCAGCGGACGGTCCATAGTTTGAGAGGCGTTGCCGGCAATATTGGAGCGGCAAGTTTGGCGCATGCCGTGCGCGATCAGAACAAGGTGGATGCCCGAGAGATAGCGAGGCTGGCGGCGGACACCCTGTCGGAAATCCGCCGCCGTTTAGATTTGGATGCAGAAGCTGGGCCTGCTCAGTAAGCTCCGCGCCCGGTTATCACGGCGGGCACTGTTTGCAGCAACAGAATGAGATCACGCATGGGATTTTGGCGCTCGACATAATCGATATCCATCTCAACCTGTTCGCTAAACGGAACTTCTGCGCGGCCAGAGACTTGCCAAGTGCAGGTGATACCTGGCTTGGCAGAAAGGCGGCGCAGCGCGCGGTCCCAATAAGAATTCACTTCCTGAGGCAAAGCGGGGCGCGGGCCAACGAGAGACATCTCTCCCAAGAGCACGTTGAAGAGCTGCGGCAGTTCATCCAGCGAGGTGCGGCGCAGCAAGGTTCCAACACGCGTAATTCGGGGATCGCGGCGCATTTTGAAGCACACGGAATCGCGTTCTGAATGCCCCTCCAACTGTGCCCGAACCCGCTCTGCATCGATAACCATGCTGCGGAATTTCCATACGCGAAACGGCTTCCCGCCTTCGCCAATACGGGTCTGGGTGAAAAACACCGGACCGCGATCTTCCAGTTTGATAGCAAGCGCGATGGCGGCGAAAATCGGTGCAAGCAGCATTAAGCCGATGAAAGTCGACACGAAATCGCCAGCGCGCTTGATGGCGGCCAACGGCGATATACCGCTGCGCACCTCGATTGCATGCAAACAGGCCCGCACCAGAAATGCGGCATTGCCAAGCAAGTAGCGTTCGGCAAGGCGGCGTGGCTCCTGCGCGAGACGCCAGACCCATTCGCAGCCCATGTCGCGGACCGCTTGCGGCGCGCGCGGGATGCGATTGGAATAATAGTCGAACAATCCCCCCACTCCCATCTGCACAGGTACGGCGATGCTAGCTCCATGATCGGCCAGCCAGCGTTCCTGCGTTGGCACGCCGAACCCGACAAGCAGCATGCCAGCTCCGCTGCCGTTAATCCGGCCGATAAGGCCTGCGGTGTCTTCACGGCGGAAATAGCCATGTTCGGCACCCGCAATCTGCAAGCCGGGGTAACGGCGCATCATTTCCAGCCCAGCACCAATGGCCACGCCATCCTTGCCGCCAACAAGGAACAGGCTTACACCGCGCCGCGCAGCTTCTTCGCAGATGAGCGGAAAGAGGTCTGTACCATTGAGATTGTCGCCATAAGACTTGCCGGCAAGCTTTGCTGCGATGCGGACCCCCGATCCATCAGGCAGCAAGTGATCGCATTGTTCAAGCGCAGACCGATAGCCTGCGTCGCGAGCTGCAACATTCACACAATGAGCATTGATGAATCCGACTGAGGCACGCTCTCTGCGGGCAGCCTTGGCAACGAGCATACGTGCGGTTGCCTTCTGTTCGCCATCGAACAATTCCAATCCAAAGAGGCGGGTCGTTTTGGCTTTGTCAGACCTGGTTACAAGAACGTCCGGAGTGGGGCAGCCGGTAAATTGGGGAGTGACGTGAGAGGTTGAGATATCGAACGACTGGTACATGGGAAATCCTTCCATCGGTAATGACGGAGGAAGCGCAGGAAGCGTGCCAGTTCGAAAATCTTGTTTAAATACAATAATCTAAGTGCTCTCGGAGGAATTCAAGGGGGCACAAATCAATGCAAATTTGCATTTTGCAACAGCGATCCGTGCATTACGCAATTTTTCCGAGCGTTTTGCATTTTGCGAAGCTTTAAAAATGCCGAAAATGGCGGATTTCTGCCGGTTATGGCGACTGGCACGGCTCTTGATAGGTGACTGGAGAACCGATCCCAGGAACCAGACAATGCTATTGCTTACTCACCTTGAAATGATGCTGCCGGAGGGCCTGAGACCCATCTTGCGCGGATTGATGGCCTATGGGCTGGCTGAAGCTGGTTCGCGCATATTACGCGTATTTGCGATCATCGTGATCGCGCGTCAGGTCCCGCCAGCGCAAATTGGTGTCGCCGCGCTTGCTCTTGCCGTTTTCGAGATCGTCCGCGTACTTGCCAATAGCGGTATCGGGCAGCGCATCATCGCAGCCAGCGATGCAGAGCTGCCCGCCATATGTAATGCAGCGCACCGGCTGTTCCATATCTGGTGCGCCGGTGTCGCCTTGGTGCAACTGATCGTCGCGGCACTTTTGTGGCTGGTATTTGCGCAAAGCGAGATCGCCTTGATGCTTACCGTTCTCACCGGCGTATACGCGCTGATGCCGGGCGGGTTGGTGCAGGTTTTCCTGCTAATGCGCGATGGTCAGCTTGGCACAACAGCGCGCATTGGCGCGACGCAAACCATGCTCGATCACGTCCTTTCAATGGTGCTTGCGCTTGTGTGGCCAAGCGCCTGGGCGATCGTTTTGCCCAAACTCCTGACTGCTCCAATTTGGCTTATTCTGGTTCGCCGGGCGCGCAAATGGTCTCCCGCGCCCGGCGTTACTCCTGCCCCTGCCAAACAGTTCATGCGCTTTGGAGCAGGCGTCCTGGGCACCGAGCTTGTGGTCGCTGCACGCCAGCAGTTGGACAAGCTTGTGATCGGCGCGCTGCTCGGCACCGAAGCGCTCGGCTATTACTATTTCGCTTTCAACGCCGGTGTTGGCATCACCAACAGCTTTATCGCGGCACTCTCAATCGTTCTTTTCCCGCAGCTGTGTTCCGAGAAGGATGACTGGTCGCGCCGCCAGCGGCTCATTCAGGCCACCATCCTGTCGCTTGTACTGTTCGTGCCGATCATCGCGGCGCAGGTGCTGTTGGCCGACATTTATGTGCCGCTCCTGTTCGGCACGCAATGGATCCCTGTTGCACCCTTGGTGGCAATCCTGTGCCTCGCAGGCATCCCAGCCATCTTTGGCGCGCTGTGTACCGCGTGGCTTCGCGCCAACGGCGAGCCGCAGCGTGACGCGGCCATAGCGCTGGCAGCCTCGGCAGGTGCGCTGCTGGCCCTGAGCGGAGGTGCCGCTTTCGGCCTTAACGCCGCTGCATGGGCCTATGTTGTCGCGCTCTGGCTGATCCAGTTGCCCGCCGCATACGTCATCCTGTTCCGCTTGCCCGGCCGTGGCTCTCCCCAAACTCTCCGCATCATGAATGGAGCAAACTCATGATTCACAATCTCGCCCAGGACCGTCCGACTATTTCCGTGATCGTGCCGGTCTACAATGCCGCTGCAACGATTGAAGACACGATTGCTTCGATCAGCAGCCAAACGCTGGAAGACTTCGAACTTATCCTGGTCGATGACGGGTCAAGCGATGACAGCCTGCTGAAAATGCTGCGTCTGGCGGGAAGCGATCCGCGCATCAAATTGGTCGCTCAGCGGAACGCTGGTGTCTCTGCCGCGCGCAACCGTGGCGCTGCAATCGCGCAGGGCGAATTGCTGGCCTTTTGCGATTCGGATGATCTTTGGCATCCCGAAAAACTATCCGTGCATCTCGCATTCCATCGCGCCAATCGCGCGCACGCTGCAAGCTATGCGCAGATTGCCTTCGTGGAGATGCAATGTTCTGCATCGCCTCAGAAACGCACGCTTTCCACCGTGGCGGCGGGTGATCTGACAATCGCGCAGATCATTGGTGAAAACCCCGTCTGCACCACATCAAATCTTGTGGTGACGCGCGCGGCATTCGATCGCGTGGGCAGTTTTATCGTAGGAATGAATTACGCCGAAGATCAGGAGTGGCTCGCCCGCGCTGTCACACAAGGTGAGCGCATCTCCGGGATCGACGAGCTTTTGGTGGGCTACCGCCTTTCGCCGAGCGGCCTCTCTGTCAACCTTGAGCAGATGTATGCCGGATGGCGCGAACTGACCGCCCTTTATGGCGCAGATGAAGATACCGCCGCCGCTGAAGCCGTTTACTGCCGCTATCTCGCGCGCCGTGCCTTGCGTGGCGGCAATCCTCCTGCGGATGCCCGCCGCTACGCCTTGCGCGGTCTTTCACTCAATCCCTCAGCTTTTCTTTCCGACATGCGCCGCGGTGGCGCGACCCTGATTGCGGCATTCGCTGCCGGGGCGATGCCTTCATCCGTGCGCCAGCGCCTGTTTGCCTGAATCACACTTCTTAAAGGAACTATCCCATGCATTCTCCCGAAAAAATCTCTGTCATCATGCCTGTTTACAACGTCGAGGCCTATGTCGCCGACGCGGTCCAGTCGGTGCTCGACCAGACCTATGAAAACTTCGAACTGATCGTTGTCGATGATGGCGGGACTGATGGCAGCATGGATATTGTTCGCCGCTTTCAGGATGATCGGATCTGCATTGTTAGCCAGCCCAATCGCGGCCTCGCTGGCGCACGCAATACCGGTATCTTGAATTCAAACGGGTCCTTTGTCGCGCTGCTCGATTCCGATGATCGCTGGCACCGTGACAAGCTGATGCTGCATGCGATCCACCTCCGCACCAATCGCTCTGTGGATGTCAGCTATTCGGGTTCCCGGATGATCGATGCTGAGGGAAATTCGCTGTCAGTTGCAATGCGTCCGAAGCTGGAGCGCATCACCGCGTCACACATTCTCAAGCGCAACCCTGTCGGCAACGGATCTGTCCCGGTAATCCGTCGCTCCGCGCTTGATCTTGTGCGCTTCCTGCATCCGGAAGAGCAGGGCCGCACGTGTTGGTTTGATGAAAGTTTTCGCCAATCCGAAGACATCGAATTGTGGATCCGTATGGCAGCCGGTTTCGGCTGTCGCTTCGAAGGCATTGGCGGTCTACTCACCGATTATCGTATTATCGGCGGTGGACTGTCCGCGAATATCGTGCGCCAGTTTGAAAGCTGGCAACGTGCGATTGACAAAGCGCGCGGCTACGCACCGGGCCTGATCGCAGATCACGGCGATGCTGCTGCGGCCTATCAGCTTCGCTATCTGGCAAGGCGCGCATTGCAACTGGGTGATTATGGCTTCGCCCGCTCTTTAACGGCGCAGGCGCTGCGCCGTTATCCCGCCATTTTGGTAGAAGAACCAAAGAAGTCGCTGGTCACGACCATGGCAGCAGTGGCGAGCGCAATAGTGCCGCGTGCCGTTCTTGGCCGGGTTGCCCAGCGCCAACTGGGCAAGGCAGGTGCGGTATGACCGATATGCGCTGTGTCCACCTGAACACCGATTTCGCCATGGGCGGCGTTACCAAAGCGCTGAGCCTGTTCGATCACCCTGATTTGCGCACTTTTGTCCGCAGCCGGGTGGTCCCTATCGATCCGCGAAAAGTAGTCGCTCCTCGGTTTGATGCAGAGATACTGATCAACCACGCCACACCGAATTGGGCAAGCCTACCCTTCTATTACATGCTCCGCTTGCGCCATCGGCAGTCATATCTAGTGCATATCGAACATACCTACACAGCCTGTTGGGAAGCCGACCATGCTCCTGATAAGCCGCGTTTTCGGACCATGTTGAAGCTGATGTATGCAAATTTCGATCACATCGTAGCCGTTTCGAAAGCGCAACGGGACTGGCTGGTCTCCGCCGGCGTTGTGCCCGCTGCCAAAATCATGGTGATTTATCCGTGGAGCGGCACTCGCGGCCTTGACCAAGTTGCTCCCTTACAGATCGATCCGAACCGCCCCCTTCGTCTTGGTGCAATCGGACGATTCGACCAGGCAAAAGGGTTCGACACCCTGATCCGCGCAGTAGGCCTCCTGCCGCGTGGCAAGTTCGAATTGACGATTGCTGGTGCCGGACCTGATGAAGACCTCTTCCGGTACACGGCTGAGGGTCTGAAGAATGTTCGCTTCGCCGGCAAAGTGGATGATGTCGCCCGCTTCTATGAGCAGTGCGATCTTATCGTAGTGCCATCACGCAGAGAGGCTTTCGGGCTCGTCGCTGCGGAAGCACGCATGGCAGGCCGACCGGTGCTTGTGAATGACTGCGATGGCCTTCCTGAACAGGTTGCCGGTTGCGGCTTCGTGGACGATTGCAGCCGCCCCGGCAGCCTTGCTCGCGCCATAGAAACTGCCGTTAAGACCGATCTGCATGAGCTGGGGCGCAAGGCACAGCTTTCGATGGCAGGTGCCGAATCCAGCCGCGTGGCATCATGGTTGGCTGTCTTCGAAATGGCCCAGCGCACGCTTGCCTCAGGGCGCAGCGAACTGGACCCAGCAGGTCTCTAGCAGTCAATGCACAACTGAGCCGTCCGCCCTTCGCGTCGCTGCAGAAAAGGACGGCTCGCCGAGACCCCGGTCGCGCTATGCGACCGGGGTCTTTTCCTTCGGTATCAGAACTGCGGTTCGAATGTGGGTGGTGGCGGGGCTTTTTTCGCTTCTTCGCGACAATGCGTGCGTTCAGTTACGTCTAACCGCCTCGGGGCGGCCAGCAAATGCGGTCAGATGGATCTCTCAGCGACAGATCGGCGGGCAGCAATTCCCAGTATCGCAAGGCCGGGCCAATATAGGTAGGCCAGCATCTCAAGATTCTCTCCGAAGCTGTAAAAGACCAGCACCAGGACCATCGACAGGCCTACCCTTCCAAGCGGATGGGCGATAGCGAGTTTGGTAGTCACCAGAGCAGCTATTAACAGCGGAACGGCGAGCGCGAGCAAGCCGGTTGCGCCTTTTACGAAAAGCAGGCCGTACCAGCTATGGTGGCTACCGATGGGCATATACTCAACCAGATGCGGCCCGCTTTCGACAATGCCATGCCCGAACCACGGCGCTTCATTCTTCCAACGTTCCATTGCAATCCGGCCGAGCGTAGCACGAACGCGGCTGCTATCTGCGCGGGCGCTGCTAAAATCGCTGACGAGTTGATCGGCGAATTCGACCATGATCGGCGCGAGGAGCCCGATCGCCAGGATCGCCGGAGCGCCAAGCCACCAGATCCAGGATTTGCCGAGGCGCGAGATCGCAAAGCTCACCGGCCAGATCAGCACGAGGGCAACCAGAGCAAGGCGCGACTGGGACAGCAAAACCATCAGGATCGCAGCGGCAATACCGATGAGTTTCCAGCGTATGTCCTTTTCTTCAGCGGCGCAGAGTGCGTGGGTCACCGCGACCATGCCTGCAGCGGGGGACCATGGCGCGAAAAACTGCCAGCGCGGTGTCCCTGCGCCGGGTTCGACGGTGTAGAGAATGGTCGCGAAATACTCGGGGCCAGATCCACCAACGATTTGCAGCGGTGAAACCCACAGCGTTTCCGGCAATCCCGCATAAGGTGCGATGACAAAAAGCGGCAGCACAACCAATGTTTGCAGGCCCAATTTGCACACGGCGCGGTAGATTACTTCCGCGCGCACATTCAGAACAGCTGCGGCAAACGGGAACAGCGCGATCAGCGCCCACCCCTTGGCCCAGCCGATCGACGATTTGATGGTTTGTCCGATGCCGAAACCATTGGTAGCGTGACCGATCAACAAAATGACCTCCATCGCGGCCATGCCGATCAGCAGCGACCAGATGATCGCGCCGAGCGGCAAGGGCCGTTGCGCGGCTGGCAGTGCGGGCGCTGCAAACAGTTTCCACGTGGCTATCATGGCCAGTACCCAGCCTAAGGCGGGCCCTGCAATATAGAGCCCGCCTACCAGCCAAAGCAGCCATGTAGCGCCGATGGCCCCAGCGATCAGGCGTTCGGCAGCAATTTGGCAAGGATCGGTTGACGAAGCCATGCGAGAGCAAATCCCATGATGATGAAGATGGATGCAGCGATTGCGCCCAGCAGGGCGATCAGCAGCGAAGGTGAGGACCGCTCCGTGGGCAAGGTCGGCACTTCGAATGTCTGAACCAACGGATAGGACGCGAAAGGATCAGCCTTGTTGGTATCGAGCCGTGCCAGTGCAGATGAAAAGGTCGCCTCTGCCACCCGGTGTTCGCGCAGCAAATCTGCCAGTTCGCTGGCCTGCACCACCAATTGCGGGTTCTGTGCGTTCTGCTCACCGATCTGACTGCGGATTTCAGACACCATTGCATTGGCGCCAGCGGACATCCCTTCAGCACCGATCAGGGCTTCAAACATGCGTTCCCGGCCATCGCTGACAGATATATCTGCAAATCCAAGCAGGGCCTGACTGGATAAACCGCTAACGGTTCCGCCCCGCGATACGATTTCACTGCGCAAGGCATCACGCTCGGCATCCAGTTCCTCACGCGTCGAATGGGCTGCGCCCAGAGTGCCGCTCGCTTCGCTAGCTTCGGTGTTGATATCGGCGTAGCGATCAAGCAGCGAACGGAATACCGGATCGGCTTTCAAACGCAGGGCGCGGCGCACGTTGGTCGGGGATATGTCCAGAACCGATGCCAAGCGAGAACGTACGGCGTTTTGCTGGGCACGGCCCGCACGCGCTTCCCGCTCACGCGCCCGTAGTGTGTCTACAGCGCCAACGCGGGTGTCGAATTGCTCAAGGCTTACAAGACCGGTGCGACCCTGAAATTCGAGCAATACCCGCTGAGTTTCCTGCACCTGGCCTTCAAGCTCAGCGATATAGCCACGGTCGGCATCTTCGCGTCCCGCAGCTTCGTCACGGCGAAGCTCTTCGAGTATCGTAAGAAATGTTGATCGGAGAGCTTCCCCGCGTGCCTGAGCAATTTCTGGTGTGGCGCCTGAGATCTGGATTTCGATAAGATTGGTCTGGTCGACCAGCTTGATCGTTGGCTCCGGAAAAGCCGACAGGTCTTCGCCAAGGCTTTCGGCAGCCCGCGTCCGCGTCGTGTCCGACATCAGCAACCGCTTGTAGTTTTCGGTCGGGCTGAGCGTCGTGCTGGCAAAAGCAGAAGATGTCACTGTGGTCGCCTGCCCAACGTCATTCAGATTCAATGAACCGCCTACGCCCGACCCCGGCAGGATCAGAGTGGTCGCGCTTGTGTATTTCTCAGGTGCAAACACGAGATATGCAGCCGTAATGCCCCATACCAACAACAATGCTGGAGCGATTGCAACGATGTAGCGGCGGTAGCGGCCAAGCGATGGCAAACCATCGCGAAGGACAAACCACATGCGCACTAGGCGCCGCGGCTGTGGAGTGGTGGTCTGCTGCAACATCAGTTCGACACCGTCTGTTCGAGGAGGATGGCAGGCGTCAGGGTGCTGGCGGCGTTGGACACAAGGCTGATTGCGTCGCGGACATTCATCCAGCGGCTGTCATAGCAAGCCAGCGCATCACCCGGCATGAGATAGGGATCCAGATCATCGCGGTTTGCGTGGCGAACCAATTCCTCGACTTCGCGTTCGATGACAACAGACTGACCCGTCATCGGGTTACGGCTGATCAGTACAGCACGCCGTCCGGCATTCATGGCAGAACCGCCAATGCAATTCATCGCGACAAGCCCCTGCAAAAACCGCGTGCCGTAAGGCAGGCTGCCGGTGCGCTCGTTAATTGCTGCGCCGGCGTTGTTATTCGCCGGGCGAGACAGGTTGGACATGTGAACCCGAATGCCTGGCTGTGTGACGACAGACGGGCGCACAAGGTTGGGATCGAAACACCCGGTTGATGGAACAATCAATCGGTCACCCGGGGCCAGCAACACATCGCCCACGCTGGTGCCATCGTGGCTGGCACGAAGATCGAGAACCATCATTTGGTCATGCCGAACCAGCCCGATCTGCCGTATATCCGCATCGGGGCGAACGCCACCCGCCGCGCGCAGCGCAGTGGACACAGTCCGGCCTACATTGGTATCGCCGTCGGCCGCGCCCTCGCGCTGACCAACACGGTTTTCAGGATTGCGCTCCCCCGCCCGGACACTGCCAGGATTAAACACAGCTCCGCTCACCGCAATGGACACACCAGCGCTTTCTAGCAGGTTGACCCGCACGGCATTGCGAAGCGGACGAACGACCTCTTCCGCTACCAGTTGAGCGCGAAGGCGGTTCTCAAGATCGCCCTGCGAAAGTCCGATGGCGCTGATACGGCCCAATCCATTTATTTGAAGATGGCCGTCATCGCCAATCACGTAGACTCCGCTGACCCGGTCTGGATCGCCCAAAACGTCCAGACGAACCCTGTCGCCCGGCGCAAGCAAAAGTCCGACTGGGTTGGCCATATGCGCGGTAGGAATGGCAGGCAGCGCTGTGGGCCTGTGGGAACAGCCGTAACTTGCAGGCTGCGCACGCTGCTGGGGCATCCATGCGGCACCTTCGTAATTGGCAGGAGCATGGCCTGCAACGCACCCCCCAAGCAGGGACGCGGCGATGGCGAGGGTCAATGATGTGGCACGCATGGGACGAATCTCCGGATACAATTTCCCCGATGCACTTCAATCATCGTGCCAACTGGGTTTTCCGGTAGTTTTCGGGCAAATCACCCACTCAAATTGCAATTCTGTGCATTATGCGACGAAACAAATTGCAATTTGCGAAGACTATTTTGCGTTTTGCAACGCTTTGGCGCTATGCAATTCGCAGGAATGGCAAATTGCCAAGCTTTTTGCATTTGGCACGCGATGTGCATGCTTAACAGAGTATTCATGCTGCCGGAGCGATCTGATGAAGGGTGTTATTTTTACCGAGTTGGTCAACTTTATGGAGGATGCCGTTGGCGTCGTCTTTGCCGACGAAGTACTTACAAAAGCAGACTTGCCAAATGGCGGTGCGTTCACCGCAGTCGGTTCATATCCGTCGGCTCATGCGTTGAAACTGGTCGATATTGCGTCAGAAATGTCTGGCATCCCCGGAGACGAATTATGCCGCAAATATGGCTCGTATCTGTTTGGGCGCTTTCATGTGCTGTTTCCCGACATCATGAAACTGTACGCCACTGTGGACGCGCTGCTTGACCATGTTGGGCCGCATATTCACGAAGAGGTCCGCATTCTATATCCCGGCGCACAGCCACCCAGTGTCGTGACAACTCGCGAAGGCGATAATCTGGTCGTTACCTATGAATCGCACCGGCCACTTGCACATATTGCTTATGGGCTGATCGCTCAAAGCATTGAACATTACCAGGACCCGCGCATCCTGACTTGGGAAGCAGCTGCGAGTGGCAATCGGGCGGTATTCAAACTGGCCCCTGCGCCATGAGCAAATCTACTGCCAATATACTGATCATCGAGGATGCGATTTCGATCGCGCACACCTTCGCTGGCATCTTGGAAGGTGCTGGCCATCAGGTGCACATAGTGGAAACCGGCCGTGCGGCAGATGATGCCATTGCCGAGGCTGATCATCCATTCGACATTGTTTTGCTCGACTTGCAGCTTCCGGACTATGATGGGCTGGAATGGCTGGAAGAGCGACCGGAGCTGGTTACAGCAAGTACTGTCATCGTTGTAACAGCAGACGGATCGATCAACCGGGCCATCACCGCCATGCGGCTGGGTGCCTATGATTTTCTAGTCAAACCGATTGCCCCTCCGCGCCTTCTTACCACCGTACGCAATGCGTTCGAGCGTCAGGATTTGGTAGAGAGAGCGGAAACCGCGCAAAAGCTGATCGGGCGCGACACGTTTCAGGGCTTCATTGGCAAATCACCCAGCATGCAGGTAGTTTACCGCGCGATTGAAAACGTCGCTCGATCCGCGGCTACCGTGTTCATTACGGGAGAAAGCGGAACGGGAAAAGAAGTTGCGGCAGAAGCAATCCACAATTCTGGCCAACGCGCCAAGAAGCGTTTTGTCGCGATCAATTGCGGCGCGATTCCCGAAAATTTGCTGGAATTGGAGATTTTCGGTCATATCAAAGGCTCCTTCACCGGGGCTGTCGCTGACCGGAAAGGCGCCGCGCGAGAGGCACACGGCGGAACGCTGTTCCTCGATGAAATTTGCGAAATGGACTTGGGTTTGCAAGTCAAATTGCTGCGGTTTCTGCAAACGGGAATGGTACAGCCGGTAGGGTCAAACAGGCCTGAAGCAGTTGATGTTCGAGTGCTCTGCGCGACCAACCGTAACCCGGCGCTTGAAGTTGCTGAGGGGCGCTTTCGGGAGGACTTGTTTTACCGGCTGGCGGTAATCCCGCTGGAATTGCCCGCGTTGCGCGAACGAGAAGGCGATGTCGGCCTGATAGCGCAAGCTTTTCTTGACCGTTTCGCGGATGAGGAAGGTAAATCGTTCGAACCTTTGAGCGCAGAGGTTCTGGCATCACTCGAGACCCGTCGTTGGCCCGGTAATGTTCGCGAACTACAAAATACCATTCGCCGTGTCGTCGTTATGAACCCCGGACCTGTTCTGGAGCTTGAGACATTCTCGCGAGATATAGCTGCATCTTCGCCAAAGGAGTCCTCGGCCTCGGCGACTAACACTTCGCTTCCACCCGAAGAAGCAGGCGGTACCGCCGGATTTGACAACATCGCGGCAATACAGAGCGGGACAGTTCCATTGACGCTCGCAGAAGCCGAGCGACTAATTGTAAAATCCGCCATCAAAAGGGCTGGCGGCAGCATTCCCAAGGCTGCAATTGAACTCGATGTAAGCCCATCGACCATTTACAGAATGCGGGGGCGATGGAATTCGTAAATTTGCGAGCGACGGTAGCGGCTGAGCATTTTCACGGGAAGCTGGAAGATAACATTTCCGCTGTCTCACTGAAGTTATGCGCGTTGATTAGGAAGCGCCTAGAAACACAGGTCAACGAAGCTTGGACCCTGCTTGGATCCAGCCGATTTGCACACCAATATTTTCACTCGAAGTCATGAGAACGAGCACAATTCACAATCATAGTGATCCCACTTCGTAATGCGGGGGTCACAGGTTCGAGTCCTGTAGGCGGCACCATCCCTTTCAGTAGTGTAGATCACAGCTTGCGGCTGAAAGGCCGTTCGGCTGGTGGCGCGTTTGGGTCCTGCTTGGGACGCTTATTTGAAGCTACCACTGGCACTGGCAGGCTTGTCATTACTCAGATTTGATCGCGAGAGGTCGAAGCATGACCAGTCGCGGTGCTTTTTCGAAAAGCAGGAATTCTGGCCTCCTTTGATTCAGGTTGCCGAGAGCCGTGACAAGAGATGGTCACGATTGGTGATGATACCTGTGAAAGTTCAGCTTTCTTCGTTCTCTTTCAGATCGCTATCGATATCTTCCGCCAGTTCTTGAATGCGCTTTTCTGTGTTCTCGAAACGTGCATCGAAACTGCTGTCTTGCTCCCGCTTTATCAGAACCAAAGCCAACAGCCCCAAGCCAAGGATTACAAGAACCACGGCCGGTCGCATCAATAATCAATCTTGTAACGCACGTTCACATTCGTGCCGCCACTGCCGCCGGCTTGACTGAGAACGGAAAGGGCAGGCGTAAGTGCGATTTCGAGCTGGGTGGCAGTGAAGCCGCGGCCGTCAGTGATTATCTCGATATAGATATCGTCCGTCAGATATTGCCCGGCAGCAATCGCTGTACCCCGCCCGCTGGCCTCATCGCCGCCAAGAATGCGGAGCCGGTCAACGCCAGTTACAGAACGAAGTGTACCAAGCGGGTTCAGCCCTCCGCCCGAACCGCGCAGGGAATTTAGCGACGCGGCCAGTTGAACGGCCTGAATAGCGGAAAGATTGGCGACAGAGCTGCCGAACAGGATACGGGAAATGATCTCGTCCTGCGGAAGCCCAGGCGTGCTTGAAAATGCAATCTGCGGATTGAATGCCTTGCCGCTGACATTCACATTGACCGTGATGCCTTCGATATCTTCGGTCGCGACAAGTGCAATCACCGGGTCAATCTCTGTGCCGCCGACAAAACTGACTTCGCCTTCGGTAAGCTCAAACGAGCGACCGGCAAAGCCGAGCGTACCACGCACCAGTTCCACCCCGCCCGATATCCGGGGCGCAGAGCTGGTGCCGCGTATGCGCATGTCAGCGCTCCATTCGCTTTCCAGGCCCATGCCGGAAACATACAGTTTTTCTGGAGCGACCAAGGCGATGTCGAGCCGCAGCAGGCCAAGCGCACCGGCAGACGGCGTTGCGGGCTCATCACCGCTCACGCGCGGGCGTCCGCGCGGAGGAGCGAAGCGCACGCCGGTAAGCTCTGGGATTTCGACCGCTCCCTGACGAATGATTTCGTATCGCGTTTCAGGCAGCACGATCTGTCCAGACAGCAGCGCATTTTGCCCAGCTGCCTTGGTCAGAGAGAGATTGCCGGTTGCACTTGCATCAATGGCGCTGCTCTCCGCAAGGCGGGCCTCATCCATTTCAACCTGAATATCCATCGGATAGCCGAGATCAGATGCGAGGCTTACGTAACCAGTTGCAGAAACCGTACCGTCGCCGGCCGTTGCCCGCAGTTGCTCAATCTCCAGCCGGTCACCGCTGAAGCTACCGCGCACCGTCATGTTGCTGAGGCGGGTGCCGAATGTCTGGTTTTCATAGGTGAGATTGTTCGCCCGGATTATTCCCGCAAGCTGAGGTGAAGAAACCCGGCCTGTGAAGTCTGCAGCCACGCCAAGCGCGCCAGACAGTCGCTGATCGGGCTGACCGGCCAGAGAGAACAGCGTATCGGCGGGCCCGTTATAGCGTATGCCGCCGCCAAGCCGCGCCTGCATGAGCCTTTCGGTCCACGGTCCACTGCCAGGGGGAAGCGGGGTAAGAGCCACATTCAAACGCCCGATAACGGTCCCTCGCCGCCGGATAACCGCGCGCGCTGCACCGCCATTGGACTGCAATTGGCCTACGAAATTCACATTGACCGGCTGACTGACAGAGACCGCTGTCGTTCGCGTAAAGCCGTTGATCCGCATTCGCGCATCGGCGGTGGGGAAGCTGTTTGGCGTTGACTGTGCAAAATCCAGGCTGCCCGTGGCGGTGCCGCCAAGGCCAAGGCCAGGCGAGAACGCGTTGGCGATTGCCAAATCGAGTGAATCAAGCCGGCTTTGCACGACCAATCCATCGCCGTATCGGCCCGCAAGTCGGATGCTGCCGTTGCCAAAATCTATGTTGGTGGGCAGCAGCTGATATGTGCCATCCGCCGGAATTATGCGCGCAGGGTTGGTAGTCCTGAAGGCAATGCCGCGCACTCTGCCCTGCATGGAGGCACGCCACAGCTCTGGCTGGAGATCGGCGTTGGCGGAGATGCGGAACGGCACGCCGCTGGTGCCCTCTGCCAACAACCGCGCATTCCCGCGGCCATCGCGGTAATCGACCAGCGCGCGCATGACTGCAATGTTCACTGCGCCATATGTCGTGTCGGCAAGCTGGATGTCGGCAAGCACTTGCGGCGTGTCGTAAAGGACCACCTCTGCGTCCACGATGGCTGAACCAATGCGGACGTTGGAAGGTCCGCCAAGCACGGTGTCATTCGCGCGCAGGTTCACCACAGCGGACTGATACTGGCCAGCCGCGCCAAGCCGGACGATGCCGCCCAATCCGCGCCCGTTGGCATCAAGTTGCCCGACAAATGGCCCAGCCGGGCTTTGGCGAAGTTGGCCGGACAGGGCTATTCCGGCAAAGTCCGCGCGGTTGATCGTCAAGGCGAGAGGACCGCGCGCCGTGGCGACTGTCACGTCGGCGGTGAACGCGCCGTAATCCGTGTCACCGTTCGCATCGATCCGGTAATCGCCATTGTCTCCTCGGACGACCGCGGTGAGGTTGGCCAGACCGATGCCAAAGCCCGGACTGGCGGCAGTTATGGTGGCATTGGGGTTGGTTATGGTGCCGGTCAGGCGCAGTCCAACGGGGCCGTAGGGTTCGGAAATTGCGGCAGCCGTCAGGTCAATCTGGCCATTGGTGTTGTAGCTTCCGCGGCCGTCGGTAATGCGCAGCAAGGGCGAATTCATGCGCACATTGGCGAACCGCGCAACGCCGTCTGTGCCATATGAGATATCGCTCGACGCAGTCAGATTGCCACCAAGATATTCGCGCATGGAATCATTCAGCAAACGCGTTGAGCGCGCTCGCACGGTGCCGGTCAGCGCAAAAGCGCCATCGGCTCGGGCTTCCAGATCCATATCGGTTTCGAAGTTGAATATCCCGACACTTTCAAGCCGGTAATCATCGATTTTTCCATCGATAGCGCCGGTGTAAAGTCCGGTAGATGTGTCGGCCACCAGCAGCAGCGTAGCGTCGATCCGGTCGGAGCGCAGGCGCATATTGTCCGACAGGATGCGCGTCCCGTCGATCGCGATATCGCCGTCGAGCCGGATATTTGTCAGCCGCCCACCGGCGACTGTATCCAGTCCGGTAATGCGGCTGGCTGTTGCCGAAACCGGCACGACCATGCTGGTCATATCGACATCGGTCCGGCCCTGCGCGCGCAGGTTCTCGATACCCATGTCGTTCATCACGATCTGCGTGGCACGGATATCATATTCGACTGTCGGCGTGGTGAAAGCGCCTTCGAGATTCAGCATCGCGCGCAGGCCACGTCCGCGAAGGTTCGGCGCAAGAGTCGATGGCTCAAGCAGCACGAAAGCAGCCGAGAAGTCGTCGAAATTGCTCTCCGCAAGATCAACGCCGCCATTGACGGTCAAGTTGAAAGCGTCGCTGAAAATTCGCCCCTCGACGCTCGCCCGGCGCTCTTCCAGCGCAGTCGAAAGATCAATGGTGGTGATTTCGCCGAGCAGGGCCGCAGAAGATTCCGGTGCAAATCGCTGCAACCGCATCGGGCCCCTGACCGTGAATGTGCCATCGCGGGCGGTCAGATCGAGGTTGGCCAGTTGCCCTTCGCCAATCCCTGCATCCAGCGTTCCGGTCCAGCTCGCCCAGTCGCCAGCGCCCTTCAGTTGCACGTCGAGCGGCTCGGTCAAACCGGCCATCGCAGCGATGACGCCGTCAGCGGGCGCTCGCAGATCGAGATCGAGGTCAAACCTGTTTTCGTCGGGCACGGCATCCAGCACAAGTGCAATCCGGTCCCCGCCTGCCTGGTTCGGGCCAACGACCGTAGCACCGTTCAAATTCACCTTTGCGCGCGCATCGGCGATATGGACATCGCCGCTCAACGAAGCGACGCGGCGTTCACCGGTGACTGCGGCCTCTGCGATGAATTCGCCTATTTCGAGCCGTTCGATATCGATATCGTAATCGGGCAGCAGCGGATCATCAGAGGGCGGTGTTTCGTTGAATTCCGGCAGCCGTTCGAGAACCATCGTTTCAGCAGTCAGCGCGTCAATATCGATGTGGCTGTCGATAAAGGCGAAGGGATGCCAATCCAGTACAACTTCCGGAGAACGCAAGAACACGCCGTTCGGATCTGAAATGGTGAGGCCGCGAATGGTCATCTCGCTGTAGAGAGACCCGTCGATCTCCTCGATCCCGATGGCCATGCCATTCTCGAATTCGAGCGCTTCGATCTGCCCGGCGACGAATTTGCGCCCCGGATCGGTGTTGATGCCGAATACGACAGCGCCGACAAGCAACACCAGCCCGAGCAGCACGAACAACAATGATTTGCCTGCAAATTTCCACCAGTTGCGGCGCGGCTTTGCTTCGGCAACCTCGTCCATGTCTTCGGTAAGTGCCGGCGCGTCAGCCATCAGAATGCCTGACCGATAGAAATATAGACAGCAAAGGCGCTTTCGCCTTCCCGCCTGTCCAGCGGCATGGCCACATCAAGGCGTAGCGGACCGAAATTGGTATAATACCGTCCGCCGATGCCCGCGCCGTACCTAAGATCGGAGAAGTTCGGGGTGGAGCCTTCGTAAACTTGCCCCGCATCTACGAACCCGACAACGCCGAAATTCCCAAAGCGATAGCGAACTTCCGCGGCGACCTCGTTTACAGCCAGTCCGCCGATGGGATTGAACACGAACGGGTCATCGGTTTCGTCCGGATCGTCGGGATCAAAATCCGGATTCACCTCCTGCACCTTGGGGCCCAACTGCTGATAACCAAATCCGCGGACAGAGCCTCCGCCGCCTGCATAGAACCGCCGAGAAGGAGCGATGTCCACCCGGTCCACACCCTGGATGGAACCCAAATTTACCCGGCCAGCCAAGACAAATGAGTCGCCGATGGGATAATAGGCCGAACCGTCTACGATGGCGCGGGCGTAGGGACTGAAGCCGCCTTGCAAGGACCCTTCAGGCTGCACAAAAGCGCGCAGGCGGAACCCGCTGGTGGGGTCTAGCAGACTCGTGGTCGTATCGAAACCGACCTGCCCCGTCAGCGCGCCAATAAAATAGGTCCGGTCTACCCGTTCACCCAGATCGAAATCGAAATCCTCTTCGACCGAAGCAATTAATTCTGCGCCGTAGGCATAGGTGAAGCGCTTCTGCCAGATGGGCGTGGAGACATAGCTGATCAGTCCGCCCAGTCGCCCGGTAAATGCCTCGAACGCGTCGTAGTCTGTGTGCGATGCGGTCAACCCAAGTTCGACTGTACGGTCGCGCCTTCCGGCATTTGACCTGCGAAATGTGACACCGGCACCTTGCTCCTGAGTGCCCAGCACTGCCGATGCGATCAGCGCACCTTCTGGCCGGAACATGTTGCGGTGCGTCCAGCTGCCTTCCAACAAGAATCCTTGTCCTGTCCCGAACCCTGCGCTTGCGCCCAAAGATCGCGGTGGCCCAGCATTCTGGTCGACGGCGATATTGACGAACTCTGTATTGTCTTCCGCTGTTTCGCCAGTTTGTACAGGTTGCACCGTTACCGTGCTGAACAAGCCGGTGGCGATCAGGGCATCGCGCAAATCGTCGACCCGGCGACTGTCATACAATTCGCCGCGCTCGAACCGGGCGAGCACACCGACATGCTCGGCATCGAAAGCGAGATCGCCCGTGGTCGTAAACCCGCCAAAACGAGCACGCGGGCCGATGTCGACTGGCAGCGTGTAAATCCCGTCTATTGTCTCCTGATCGAGCAGGATGTCACGCTGACCGACGCTCGCAAAAGGATATCCCTGTTGAGGCAGGGCGATTGCAACCTGCGCCTCTGCACCTTGAACGCGGACCGCGATAATCGGTTCGCCTACCTGCAAAGCAAGGTTTTCCTCGATCAGTCCCGCAGGAACCGTCGGCTCTGCGTCGATATTGATCTCTGCGAAAGTGAAACGTCCACCGGGTGCCACGTCAAGCACTGCGGTCAGCGGTTGACCGTTAGTTGCTTCGGATCGGTCTATGCGGGTCGTGACGACTGCGTCATACCAGCCTTCGGACCGCAGGATGCGCTGGAGCAAGAGGCTGTCTTCCTCCACCCGTGCCGCCAGCATGGCGATATTGGCAACCTCACCGTCCCCGTTTTCAAGCGCGGAAGTGCTTTCGTACAAATCAGCGAGACTGATTTCCGTTTGCTCGTCGACCTCGTCCAATCCGTTGATGACAATACCATATTCAACGGTCAGCACCTCTTCGTCGCTCGCATCCTCGGCAAATTCAACTTCGCGAACTTCGAATTCTTCCAACGGAGAAAGCGGCTCGAGCAATGCGGCATCGCGGATTGGCGCGTCGGCAATTTCCTCTGTCCGGTCGCCATCGGCCAATTCTGGCAGGCCGAACGGCGCTTCGGCGGCAGCGGATGCTACGGCATCTGCGTCTCCCTGCGCAGTATCGGCGGCAAAGCGTCGCTCGAATTCTTCGATACTTTCCAATTCTGACGATAATTCGGGATCATCTTCGCCAAGATCGGGAATGGAGCGGTTGAACTCCTCGTCCGAAATAATCTCTTCAACTGGCGGCAAGTCAGCATCCTGTGGAGGCGGCGAAATAGGAAGCTCTCCAGCTTCCAGGGTCGGTGGATCATCACCCGGATCAGTCTGCGTCGAAGCATCCTGAGCAAACGCGGCTTGCGCACAGATTGTCACCGATGCGAGTGCAATCGCTGAAAGACCGCAACGAAGGCGAGCGCCTCGAGCGGCTTTGGAAATTGACACTGGCATTGGCTTTTCGCGCCTAACTCTCTAACAGTACTGAACTATCACCGGCGTCCGGTTCGCGGTCCGATGCCGCCCAACCGAGACGCGTGGATCGCCAAGCAACCTGCGCCTAAAGGATTATTCTTATAGAAGATTTTCAACCCGGCGCAAATGCCCGCTCCCCCCTGAACCTGCCATGGCCAGCCTGGAAACAGATTGCCAGGCGGATGTGGGTGATGATGGGGTTCCACAATCTGTCGCTCCTCGCAGCAGGCACCGCGTTCTTTGCATTTCTTGCGATTACACCGCTGCTGGCAGCGACTGTGATGAGCTATGGGTTGCTGGTCGATGTCGAAACCGTACAGCGACAAATGCTGACGGTCGTGAAGATGGTTCCAGCAGAAGCAGCATCGCTGATCGAAGAACAATTGCTGGGCGTCGTGACCACCAGCACCGGCGTTGCGGGAATGACCTTGGCGTTATCCCTGTCGTTGGCAATCTTTGGCGGCATGCGCGCAGCCAATGGTCTGATCGGTGCGCTCAACATCATCAATTCAGAGCATGAATCGCGCAATTTTCTGTCAGTTGCCTTGCGGGCGGTCGGCTTGACGCTGGCCGCTGTCATGATCGCTCTCACTGGGCTCGTCAGCGGCGGAATCGTCGCATGGTTGCAACTGCAAACTGGTGATATGATCGGACCTGTTGCGGAAAACTTCTACCAGTTTCTCACTTGGATACTCGCGATGGTGCTGGGCACCAGCGGTTTTGCACTCATCATGAAATACGGACCTGACCGCCGCCCTGCCAAATGGCGCTGGCTATCGCCCGGATCGCTTTTGGCAACCTTTGCCTGGGTCTTGGTATCATTCAGTTTCTCGCTCTATGTACAATATGTCAGCGACTACAACGCAACCTATGGCTCGCTGTCGGCAGTCGTGGTGTTTCTGATGTGGTTGTTTCTGACAAGCTACGCGATTCTGATCGGCGCCTTGCTGAATGTCGAAATTGAGCGGCAGACCCGGGTGGACACGACAGTCGGAGAAGACCGGCCAATGGGAGAGCGCGGCGCTGTGATGGCTGATATTGCGATAGATGTGCCATTGAATGAAAACCAGTTGGAGAAGAAACGGCGCCGCAGTGCGGAACGTCTGGCGCGCAAGTCTTCGGTAAGTTAACCCTGAGATGGCGCGCTGATTAAGCGATCTCTCGACACGCTGAAGGCCTCTTTTGACCCGCCAATGAGAGATGAAAGCGGACTGATATATCGGCGATGGGGGCACCAACCGAATTCGCAACGGCGTCGAGAACTTTGTATAGGGCACGCTACAAAACGTATTTGACCAAAGTTCGGACCCTTTTCGAAGAACTCCGGGCAGGTTCCCATTTCACGCCAAACTGAGCGCCGGATAGCATTCCGAATACCCAGAGTTTGCGTCAGGCTTCGCTAGTCTCCACCCATTGCCCGGAAACAACGCAGGCCAATAATCTTCATGGCCAGAGGTCAATCTGATCAGATCAAGTTCGCGGCCCATACTGCGCGGCTCCCGATTGCATCTGTCACCACGCTTGCGGAGTGATTTTGTCAAGAGTTGGCGCGTAGTTTTGCCGTGACGATCATTTGGCCTAGGGTGCAATAATTCGAGAATAGGATTTGCATATGATCAGCGGCAAAATCATCTTGGTAAGAGGCAAAGAAAGCGTTTCTGAAGACTGGGGCGAGTTCGAGTTCGTATCTTCTCCGTCTCCAGGTGATCGGATCATGGTCCAAAGGGAATCCATTGAGAACTACGCCACGGTCCTAGCAGTCCATCATTATCCCAAGATCGCCGGATCCGGGGAAACGCCTAGCGCAGAGATCGTCGCAAAATGGACCGGGTCGTCACCGAGAATCAGATAAACTGGCTGGCTTCCACCAACCCAGGGGCGACCATTCCGCGATGTGTGAGCGAATGAAGTTCTTCGAGTGAATAACCGAGATTTTCACGAGCACCTCGATTCACCAATTCGACCCGGAACGTGTGCCTGAAGAACACACCACGTGCGGCTTCGGTCATCTGCGGCTGCTTTGAAAAACGATGAATTTGTCCAGGCAAATATGTGTCATGCGAGCGAAAAAGTTGCGCAGAAGTTCGCGATAGGGAGCAAAGGCTGATGCCAGCAAAAGCGCGCCACTTGCGATCGTAATAGGTATCATTGCCCCCCAGCTTTCTCCATATTTGAACCACAACAGTCTGGAGTTTCAAACCATCACGACTGCATATCTTCGGACCTTTGGAAAATTACCGAATTACAAGAATGGTCTTGGCGTTGACCGCGTGAGTTGTGGCACGGGACTGTGAACGAGGGCATTATCCCTGCCGCGCCCTTTCAGAAGAGTGGGCGAATGCGGTGCGTCCAACAGGCGTCTCGTCCCGGCTCGAAAACTGCGTCTAAAATTCGGTTCCCTGACTTAAGGGCCCTTGTCAGAACCTCTATCCAACAGCGATGCTGCGGAAGTCGTGCGGGGGACGCTGCGGAACGACTGTTGTTCGGAACCGGGCACGGATTTCCTGACTGCCGTCCTCCAGAAGCCGAAAAGTGCGCCTGCCAGCGCTACAGCGCCAATGGACGCAAACAGTCCGGGCGGCCCGAAGATCGACATGGCGACAGAGCCCATTTGCGGGCCTGCGACGGCACCTGCGGAATATACCAGGACCAGACCGCTGCTGGCGGCAACGCGTTCACTTTCCTCCAGGTGGTCGTTTGAATGCGCCACGCACAGCGGATAAAGCGCGAACACAAATCCGCCGAAAAGCGCCCCGCCAATGAAGATCGCTGCGGGACTGTCTGCCACGGACAGTACCGCGCTAAGAGCAGCCGATAGAACCATGCAGAGAATGATGACACGGCGCGTATCAAATCGGTCGGACAACCAGCCGAGCGGATATTGCAGCGCAACCCCGCCCCCGATGACGCAGGAGGTGAACAGCGCCACTTGAGAAAGCGGCAAGCCGGCGCGCTGCGCAAACACTGCTCCAAGGCCATAAAATGCCCCCAGCATTATGCCGGTCACCAAGGTGCCGATAATGCCGAGCGGCGAGGCGGCGTACAGCCGTTTCAGAGAGAAAGGCTGGATTTGCTCCAACACAGGCTGTTCGATCTGAGTCAGCAGGACGGGCAGAAGCGCTAGCGAAAGCAGGATAGCCGACAGCATGAAAGGCAGCGCCGGAGCGTTGTCGCCGAGGTTAAGCAGGAATTGCCCGACCGCCTGCCCCGCATAAAGCGAGATCATATAGGCAGCGAGAATAGTGCTGCGATCGCCCGGCTTTGCGAGCTTGTTCAGCCAGCTTTCAAGGCACACGAAGACGCCGCTCATCACGAAGCCATCTATGAACCGTAGCACTGTCCAGATGGCGGGGAGATCAACGATCGCATAGGTCAGGCTGGTTGCCGAATAGATCGACACGAAGGTAGCAAAGGCGCGGATATGGCCGATGCGCGCAATGATCGGCGCAACCCGAAGCGAGCCCAATGCCAGCCCGCCGAAATAGGCCGTTGCGGCAAGGCCAATGACAAGGGCGCCTGCACCCTGCTGGTCCAGCCGGATCGCGATCAGGGTGGACAGAAAACCGCTTCCGGCCATCAGGACGAAAATCGCCAGCAGCAAGGCGCGCACGGAAAGCAGAGAGCGGATCATCTTTGGCGCATAAACCCGCAAATGCCTGCGCGCTAGAGCAAGTCTCCGAGAGCTTCGCGCAATTCGCCTAGCCAGGGATCGAACGGCTCCCACGCGCCCTGTCCGCTGCGATTGATAGGCTGGCGCACTTGTTCGCTGCTGGCCGTGCGAACAGCGCGGTCGGTCTGATGGAAATTCATGCAGGCCTCTTCGAACGGTAATCCGCAGTGGTCCAGCAGGCGGCGTATCTGGCCTTCGGGATCGTCCAGAACATCCTCATGTTGCACTCGCAGCACTTTGCCCGGCAGCACCGCATCCCAATGATCCATCAGCCTAACGTAATCGGCGTAATAGCGCCCCACCTCGGTCAATCCGTAGGTGAACTCCTGCCCTTCTGCGAACAGCTGTTTGAAGCCGGAGAAGCAGCAGTCCATTGGCGCCCGGCGTGCATCGATGATGGTGGCTTTGGGCAGGATCAGGTGGATCAATCCGACATGGCGGAAATTGTTGGGCATTTTGTCGATGAAGAACGGCGCACCTTGCCGGTGGATGCGTGTGTTTTCGATGAATTGCTCGCCAAACCCCGTCAGCTGATCCGTCGTCAGGTCATGCAGCACCTGCGGATAGAGCGATTGGCCAGCCTTGCGTCCGCGAAGGCGATGGGCCAGCGCGAGAATATCGGGCAGTTCCATCGTGCCATCGACCTGGCTGTGACTGGCGAGGATTTGCTCCAGCAGAGTTGATCCTGCGCGCGGCAGGCCGAGAATGAAGATCGGATCGGGCGCACCGTGGCCAACGCCTGCATGTTTGGCGAACAGGTCCGGCGTGCAGATTTCGCGCTGCTTCGCCAGTTCCTCGCTCATGCGGTCTGCGTCGTAGCGCGTCTGCGCACGTTTCAGCGCATTGCCCGCTTCGTAATAGCCAAAGCTCGCCTCGTATTGCATGCGGTCTTCATGCGCTTTGCCGAGCGCAAAGGAGATGTGGACGCGGTCCATGAAGGCCAGATCTGGCCGCGCGGCCTGCGCTTCCATCGCGGCGATCTCTTCATCCGAAAACCTGTAAGTCTTCAGGTTCGCCAGTGCGTACCATGCATCGCCGTGGTCGGGCTTTGCAGCAAAGGCTGCGCGGTAGCTTGCCACCGCATCATCGCTGCGGCCGGTGGTCTTAAGCGCATGTCCGCGGCTGGTCAGCGTTGCCGGGTCTGACGGCAGCTTTTCCAGAACCGCATCAAACAGGGCAAAGGCTCGGTCGAAATCTCCTGTCTGCATGCTTTCGATTGCGAGATGGGACTGGAACAGTGGACTATCCGGGTCCGTCGCATACAGGCCTTCCGCTTCTTCGCGGGCTTTGGCGAATTTCTGGCGCCGGCGCAGCGCGTCGATGTAATCCAGCCGTACCTGCACATTGCCGGGATCAAACACCCGCGCGCTTTCCAGCAGGAATTCGGCATCGTCCAGAATGCCCAGCTTGATGCCGATCTGGGCAAGCAGGCGCATGCCCTCTACACTTTTGGGATTGGCGCGCAGATAGTGGCGGCAGATTTCCTCCGCGCGCAGCAAGCGGCCTTCATGAAGGTGATTGGTTACCGCGGCCAATTCGCGTGGAAGGGCAGCGATCCTGTCTGCCTGCGCCGTGGCGGCGATTGCCGCATCGCCGGATTGCAGCTGGGCCAGCGCGCGCCAGCTTGCCTCCAGCGCGGGATTGAACCGTGTGGCTCTTGTGAAAGCAGCGATAGCGTCCGCTTGACGGCCCTTCGCCTTGGCAAGATGCCCCGCCTCCTGCCACGCTCGGCCATATTCGGGCATCGCTGCATGGAGACGCACAAGCGTCTGGTTCGCTTCGTCAAATGAGCCGAGATAACGCTGCGCGACCGCTGCCATATACAGCGCATCGGGGTCATCCGCAGCGTCCGCCAGAACAGCCTCGGCCTGCGCCAGTCCGCGGGCAAAGTCGCCCGCCTGCAAGGCCTTTTGCGCCGCCGCCAAGTGCTCTTCCCGTGTCTCCATCACTGGCCTTTACCAATAGAAACGGCGGAAGCGAACTTGCTGTCCGCTCCCGCCGCCTCGCTTTTCACATCAGTCCGTAGATCAGTAGTCGTAGGAAATCCGAACGCCAACGGTCATCGGACGGTTCACGGAAATCCGCGGACGGTCGTTGACGTAGTTGCCCGAAATTTGCGCGCGCTCGTCGAACAGGTTTTCACCGAACACTTCGAAACGCCATTCACTGGCCACCACACCGGCAGACAGATCGACCACCGAATAGCTGTCGAGCTCAAGCTTGTTGATCTCGATAATATCGGTGAACTTCGATGCCGAATAAGTGAACTGCGGCATGATGAACGCTTCGAGGTCGTTCGTAAGATCCCATTCGTAACGGGCACGGATATTGCCCTGGAACTCCGGAGCAAAAGCAAGAGGTTCGCCCACGATCACGTCATCCGTCGGCGTCAGCACCTCCGTAATTTTCGTATCGAGGATCGACACGGCGCCTGCAATCGTCAGGCCCGGTACGGCGTATGGCGCAATCGTGAAGTCAGCTTCCAGACCGTAAATCTCCGCATTGGCCGCATTGTCCGAGAAGAACAGATTGGTGATGCTGGGATCGAAAATGGTCGTCTGCAGATTGCTGATGTCGACGTAGAAAGCGCTGCCGTTGAAACGCAGCTGACCGTCGATCAGATCGAGCTTCCAGCCCAGTTCGTAGTTCTGCACTTCGTCGGTTTGCAGTTCGAACGGGACGGTAAAGCCAGCGCCGTTCGTTGCACCGCCCGGCCGGTTCAATAGGCCGGGACGGAAGCCTTCCGAATAGGTGGCATAAACCAGCGTATCGGGCGTTGGCGTCAGGGTAACAGTACCCTTGAAGATGGTGCCCGAAGCAGCCGCCACGTCAGGTGCGCGCACAGCGTTGAACACCTGCTGCGCCTGCGTCGCGGAAAGGCCCGCGTCCTGGATATCCTGCAGGCTGTCGTTCAGATCGAACGTCTGGCGCAGTGCTGCGTTGCACGACCCGATGAAAGTGTACACGCCGTCGCCATCATACAGATCGTTGATGTCGGTGCCGAATGCATTGGCATCCTGCGCCGCGCCGGAATTACAGAAAGAGCCGTTGGCGCTGCCTTCGAAATCCACTTCGATATCGTAATACCGCATGCCGCCCGTGACAGTCAGCAGATCGGGAATAATGTCGAAGCTGACTTCACCGAAAAGACCAAGTTGCTGATCGGTGCGGCGAATGTCGTTGCGGAAGATCGTGTCGGCCGGGAAAGGGCCGGGCTGCGTGGTGAAACCGTCCTGCGGGAAGTTCGGCGCGAACGCACCAAACGGCTGCGCGAGAACATTGCCCGGATAGGCAAAGTCGTTGCGCTCTTCCAGCTGCAGATCGGAATAGAAACCGCCAGCCTGAGCCCGCACGCGCCAATCGGACGGTGTCGCGAAACGCAGCTCCTGCGTGAATACGGTCGTGTCCGAAGCAGACGTCACATACAGGTTTGGCGCCTGACAGGTGCCGCTGGGATCGTTGCCTGCTCCGGGATAGCTGACGCCGCCATCACAGATGTAATAAGGCAGATACTGGCCGACGAAGAGATAGTCGGTGTAATCGACCCGCTGGTTCGTTTCCCGGTCGGTATAGGCACCGGTGTAGACTACATCGAGCATCGCGAGACGGCCTTCGACCGTCCAGCTTGTGTTCGAGAAATTGTCTTCCAACCGGTCTTCCTCAAATCGCTGGATGTCCAGTTCATCAAGGCCGCCCGGCAGTTCCGGATCGGCAAAAAACACGCCGTCCGCCTCAACACTCTGGCGCGAATGCGCGAGCGTCACGGTCCAGTCGGGAGTGATTTCCCACAGCGCCGTGGCACGGAAGCCGGAATATTGCGTGTCGTTGAAGTTTTCCTGGACCAGGCCAGCATTGTCGGCATCGAGGAAGGTGACATCGGTCAGATCGGCACCAGCCTGGAATCCACCGCGCAACGGGCTGACGACCACACCATTGGAACGCACCGTACCAGCTGGGCGGAAACGCGCGCTTTCGGAAAGGTCGCGGGTTCCCTGAACATTGTCGATATAACCGCCCTGATGATCAAGATAGACGACACCGCGCAGAGCGATGTTGTTCGTGACGGGCACGTTCAGCATCATTTCCGCCTTGTAGCTCGTCTCACCATCGCGGGTGAAGGAGACACCGGCAGATGCTCTTGCATCGAAACCGGCCAGGCTTGGCTTGTTGGTGATCAGACGAACAACACCGGCCTGTGAACTTGCACCGAACAGTGTGCCCTGCGGGCCCGAGAGGACTTCGATGCGCGACAGATCGGCTGCGTAAACATCGAGGTTACGGCCAGGCTGCGCCAAGGGCTGCTCGTCAAGATACAGCGCTACGTTGGGCGCGAGGCCAGCGACGCCAGCCGTGGTCAGGTTTGGCGTGGTGGAGGCGAGACCGCGAATGTAGATAGTGGACTGGCCAGGACCGCTGCCGCCGGCAGTGACGCTGGGCAGCTGGTCGAGATAATCTTCGAACGTATCAATCGAAAGTTCCTGCAGGCCCTCTGCGTCCAGCGCCTGGACGCTGATCGGCACATCCTGCAAATCTTCTTCCCGCTTCTGCGCGGTCACGACGATAGTGCCCACGCCGCCGGTACGCTCTTGCGCGGCCGGCTGAGGCGTATCTTGCGCGGCGGCAGGAATAGCAATCGCGATGGCCAGCGCGCCGATCGACGCGCCGCTGGTAAATTTCAACATGTAGGGATCCCTTGAGGTCACAATGCAGTGGTCACGCCGCAAAGTTGCGAAAGTGGGCGCGGCCTTCATCTCGAAATGGCGAAAGCAAATCCGCCGACGCCAGCGTAGATAGCGACGAGCAGCGATAGATACCACCGCCGTATCGGTAATTGGCTCGAGTGTTTCTAGTGTTGTTGCACAATAACCACAAACAACTATTCGTGAAATAGCATCTGAAATAGTGATTTATTTGTTCTTAACCGATCCAGTCATCTCAATTTTATTCTCTCTAAAAACTTATCTATTGCCGTTTTGCCTCAGTCTAAACCAAGTCCTCGATTTTCATTAGGCATCGAGCGGATTCTAGACATGGCAGATACTTTGCCGGCTACTTGCCCGGCTCCCAATCCTCACAGGCCAGCGCAGTAGTCGGAACCCCGTGGCGCTTGCGGATGAGGTCGAAGGCAATCGCTTTCACGATCGAAACCGCCATCAGTGCCACCACTACAGAAAACGGCAACGCGCCGATTATCATGGTGATGCGAATTGCATCGATCCCGCCGATGATCAGCATGGATCCGACCACAAAGGCCAGCGCCGCACCCCAGAACAGGATGTGGTTGCGATGCTGCCCTTCATTTTCCCCGGCGCCATTGATGGTGTTCACAATCAGGATTGCACTGTCTGCACTCGTGATGAGGTAGGTCATCAACAATAGCACAACGAGGCCGGAGACAATTGACGCGACAGCCGGATCTAGCAGCACGGCCAGAGTTGCGAACAGCTGGTCCGAAATCGGTGCGCCGATAATGCTGCCCTGTGCCGCTCCGCTCAATTCCAGATCGATCGCCGTGCCGCCCACCAGCGCCATCCAGGCGAAACACATCAGCGAAGGCACCAGCAATACGCCCAGTACATACTCTCGGACAGTGCGGCCGCGTGAAATGCGGGCGATGAACATGCCCACGAAGGGCGCAAATGCGATCCACCACGCCCAGTAGAAGACCGACCAATCAAGCTGCCACTGCACCAGCGCATCGCCACTCTCGCTGCCGTCGGACGCGAACAATGTCAGCGCGGTCTGCGGCAAGGTGCGCAGGTAATCGTAGACGCCAGTGGCAAGCAGTTCGAGCCCGAGCATGCCAGAACCCACCATGGCAAACAGCGCCAGCAAGGCGAACGACAGCCCCATGTTCAGATTGGAAAGCCATTTGATCCCGCGGCCCACGCCGGACAGTGCGCTCAGCGTGGACGCGCCTACCAGCAGCACCAGCGAAATGATGATGGCGGCAGGCGTGGAGCTTCCCTCTGCATCCAGCAGCCATTCGCCTACGCCAAGCCGGTAAAGACCGGCCACGAATTGCTCCACCCCAAGGCCCATCGTGACCGCCACACCAAGGACCGTGGCGACAACCGCAACAATATCCACCACATGCCCCGCATTGCCGGACATGAGCTTGCCAAACAGCGGAGCCAGCGCAGACCGGATGGTGAGCGGCAGGTTGCGGCGATAGGCGACATAGCCGATTGCCAGGCCGACCAGGCCGTAGGTTCCCCATGCGGCAAGCCCCCAGTGCAAGAAGGTGTAGACATAGGCTGGCCGCACCGCTTCGGGTGTCAACGGCTCAATCGCACCGCGGATGATGTCAGGATTGTTGGCGAAATGGGCCATCGGTTCCCCGACCGAATAGGTCAGCATGCCAATGCCGATGCCTGCACCAAACAGCATGGAGAACCAGCTGAAGCGCCCAAATTCTGCCTTCTCGCCGGGATTGCCGATGCGCAGGCTGCCGGTTTGAGGAATGATCGCCAGCACAAGGGCGACCAGCATGACAGCTGCAACCAGATAGACATACCAGCCAGAGAAGGTCGAGATTATCGATGAATTGGCCGCCGACAGCGTTTCATTGGCGCTGACCGGAAAGAAAATCGCCCACATGATAATGAGCGAAACGATGATTTTCGCCGGGATGGTAACGGATCGACTGAAGCCGTCATAGAACCCGCTGTCGTGCGTCTTGATCGAAAGTTTGACGAGTGGAGGGCTGATCTGGTTTTCGGTTTTTTCCGACATCTTATCTCAATTTGGGAATGGGCATTTTCGTGCAAATTGCAGGAAATCGAACCAACTGGTCGTGGCCACTGAAGAAAGCCAAGCATAGGGCTGTCCGTAGCGAATGCAAACCGGCCGGAAACGCCGTTGGCGGGTGGCTGCCTTGGTAAGCCAATCATCAGGGTCCAATGCTGCTGCCCAGATCGCAGCAATGCTGGGGGGCGGACATTGAACAGAATTGAGTTATCGCCTGGCCTGTAGCGGCTGCGATACGGGTTCCCTTTTTCCTCGGCCGCACCTTTCCTGACAACTCGCCGCAAAACATGGCCGTCTTCATGGCTCCTTATGCTTTCGGAATTCGGGTTGGTGCGGATTACGAAAGGCGCTCGCCTGCATAGTGCTGCTTTGGCTGAAAACGCATGAAAATTAGCAGGCAGGAAATCCCGCATGTTAATTGGTGCCTGACCGCCGGTCGGCCTTTGGCCGGCCCCCCGTTTTCAACGACTTTCAGCGCCAGTATTTCGCGCTCGCAATTTCGGCACCCTGTGCCAGCGCAGCAAGCTTTGCCCATACGATTTCCGGCACCAGAGTGTTGCTGCCTGCGTGAACGGAAAAACCGCAATCCACTCCGGCCATCACGCTTTCGCGGCCGACCAGATCGGCATAGCGTCCAATGCGCTGCGCGATCAGTTCGGGATGCTCGATATAGGTGCTTTGCGGTTCGACCATGCCGGGACACAGGATTTTGCCGTCCGGTAGCGAATGGGTTTCGAACAGCGTGAATTCATGCGCGTGGCGCGGATTGGCGCCTTCCAGCAGCACAGTTTGCGGCTTTGCCTGCCACACAATGTCGGCAATTTCTGCCAGCGCAACATCGCAGTGATGCGGCCCCGGATAATTGCCCCAGCACAGATGCATCCGGCATTGATCCGCCGGGATATTCTGCAAGGCGTGGTTGAGCGCCGCGACATTCATTCCGATGCGTTTGCGGAAATCCTCCAGCGACAAATCGGTGAATTTCACATGGCGGCCCATCGCCAGATCGGGGCAATCGACCTGCAATTTGATCCCGGCAGCAGCGATCGTTTCATATTCGTGCCGCAGTCCCTCTGCCAGCGCGAAGACATACTCCTCATCGGTCGCGTAATACTGGTTGGGGAAGAACAGTGCCGTCACACCGGGCGAGGCGGCGGACATGAAAGTGGCGTGCCCGCCAGCAAGGCGGGACAGCCGCTCTGCATCAATGCGGGGGGCATCCATGTCGATGACTTCGATGGGCGCGGTGCAGGCGGGAGCAGAGCGCTTGGCGCGCCCTTTGTTGCCGAACACCTGCGCCTTGGCATCGGGGAAGTCTTCCAGATCCTGAAATTCATACTGCCCCGCTTCCCCGCCAAAGCCTGACAAGCGATGCTTGATGTAGGTCGCGTAGCTTGGCTTCGACATTTCACCATCGTTCACGAAATCGATGCCTGCCTGCTCTTGTCGCTGCACCACTTCTGCAGTCGCCCGCTCTACGGCGTCTTCGAAGGCACCGGCTGAAACAGCGTTACCTTCCTCACGCGAAAACATCATATCGAGCAGATATTCCGGCCGGGGCAGGCTGCCGACATGGGTGGTGAGGAAACGTCTTGAAGTCATGAAAAGGGCCTTGTGTTTGGCGTTGCGACACGGGCACCCAGCAGGTGCCCGTAAGATTAATTCTTCGGCCTAATGCATTTGTGCAAGAATTCGCCGACCACCTCGTTGAAGCCTGCCGGATTGTCCAGATTGGCCATGTGGCCCGCCCCTTTGATCAATGCGCTGCGGCCACGCGGGGCCAGATCAGCAAGCGCCCGCGCGCAATCGCGCCTCCAGACGCTATCGCTGGCACCTGTCATGGCCAGCACCGGCATTGGCAAATGCGCAAGCGCATCGCGCGGAACACCGGGCAATGCAGACGGGGAGAGCAAATCACGTCCGGCATAATCGCCGAGAATTTGGTCGACCAGCGCACTTGTGGCGGGATTATCGTGGCGCATCAATTCGTGGAGCGACCAGTCTGCGCGCATCGCGGCCAAGTCGCCTTCCTGTGCCCATGCCGCATATCGGGCAATGTCGATCACTTCATCCCGCTCGACCAGAGCAGGCAACGGGGCGCCGGAAGCGATCAGGCAATTGATCCGCCAGCCATGTTTGTGCGCGCAGTCGAGAGCCACTGCGGCGCCTTGTGACAGGCCGATCAGCGCATATCGTTCCAGCCCGAGAAAATCGGCGATACGCTCGACATCGTCAGCTTCGCGCGCCAGGTCAGGCGGGGCGGTCGACATGCCAAAGCCGCGGCGGTCGGGCATCACCAGTTGAAAATGCTGTGCCAGGGCATCGATCTGCGGCTGCCACATGCGCCAATCAAGCGTCCAGCCGTGGAGCATGATCAGCGGCGGGCCGTCACCGGCCAGCGCAACCTTGACGACGCCATCACCGACATCGACTTCACCGTGCCAGATTGCTCTGGAAAGAGGCATAAGCGGGGCATCGGTCATATCTGACGCCCCCGAAACCGCGATCAGGCCGCTTCTTCTGCGCGGAACGGATTGTTGTTGCGATGATCGCCTGCCAGCCAACGTTTGAGTTCACCGTGCGCACTCTCGCGGCGCTGCGCATCAAGCGGTGCAGCGCGCGGATCGTCATAGGTGAATTCCAGGATCATCCCGTTGGGGTCCTTCACATAAAGCGAGCGGCAGTAGCCGTGTTCCAGCACATAAGTGTTGGGCGGCGTGATCCCCGCGGCATTGACCCGGCGTTCCAGTTCCGCCTGGCCCTCGACGTCAACTTGCAAGGCGATATGGATGAAGGGGGATTGCGGCATGTCCGGGCCGAATTCTGCCTGATCGTCAGGATCGGCAAACTGGAAGAAGGCGAGCGCGCTGCCATCCGCCATTTCAAAGAAGCAATGACAATAGGTGCGTTCCTTGCCGAACAGTTCGTCCTTTTCGCAATATGTCGCCATCAGCGGGAAGCCGAGCACATCTTCGTAAAAAGCGCGGGTCGCTTCCAGATCTTTCGTGACATAGGCCGTGTGATGCAGCCGCTTGGCCAGAATTTGCTGCGTCATGATTTTTCTCTCTCCATTTTTTCGCGTCTCTGCGTTCAGGCCGCCAGCTTGCCTGCCAGCTTTGCCACATGTGCGCCTTGGAAACGGGCGCCTGCCAGCTCGTTCTCGCTCGGCATACGGCTGCCGTCGGAGCCTGCCAGCGTCGTCGCACCATACGGCGTTCCGCCGCTGATTTCACCCATCTCGTTATTGCCGGCGAACGTGTAAGGCAGGCCGGCAATGACCATGCCGTGATGCAGCAGGGTGATGTGAAACGAAGTGATCGTCGTCTCCTGCCCGCCATGCTGGCTTGCCGTGGAACAGAACACGCTGCCTACCTTGCCGACCAGTTTGTTTTCAAACCACAGCGGCCCGGTCTGATCGAGGAAGTTGCGCATCTGACCCGCCATATTGCCGAAACGTGTCGGGGTGCCGAAGATAATCGCGTCATAATCGGCAAGTTCGCCCGGCGTGGCAATTTCAGCGTCTTGCTCCAGCTTCATTCCCGCTGCACGAGCGGCATCGTCGGCCATTGATTCAGGCACGCGTTTGACGGTTACTTCAGTGCCCTCCACGCCAGCGGCACCTTCGGCCACGGCGTGCGCCATGGTCTCGATATGGCCGTAGCTTGAGTAGTAGAGGACCAGCACCTTCGCCATTATTCTTGCTCCTTAGAATTCATATCCGATTTCGAGGCCATAGCGCAAAGGCTTGGCTTTGTAGACGAAGCCGCCGGGTGAAAACTCGGCATTGTATTCCTCGTCGAACCAGTTTTGCGTGAATGCGGTGACAGACCACCCATCCATCCGCAGGCCGACACGCATGTCGACTATGTCTACCGGATCGCGGACTGTCGTGTTGTACGGCTCCCACCAGGTTTTGCCTGTGCGGCGGTAATCGATGCGGAAAAGGGCATCGACATTGCCACTGAGCGGGCCATCATACTGCGCACCAAGATTGAACGTATAGCGTGAGATCAACGGCGCTTCATTGCCGATCACGTCCGGATCCGGGAAGTCCTGGATATCGCTGTAGGTGACGCCGAGTGCGGCGCTCACATCGAAATATGGGAAAAGTTCAGCGGTCGCCTCAAGCTCAAAACCCTGCAGCTGCACTTCGGGGATATTGCCGAGGTTCTGCGTGGAGTTTTCAGCAAGGAAAACGAAGAAATAGCTGTTGCGAGACTGGGTGGTGTAAACCGCGCCGTTGATATCCGCGAAGCCGACGTCGGCCTTGAAACCGAGTTCGAACGTATCGGCGGTTTCAGCCTCGAAAATGTCGGAGACACCGACGATCCCGGCATTCGCTGCGACCCCGCCCACGCCGGTCTGGTTGAAGCCGCCCGAACGGAAGCCGCGGCCGTAACCGCCGTAAATCGTCAGATCGTCATTCGGTTCATAGGTGACCGTCAAACGCGGCTGCCAGTCATCGAAGGTGCGCGTGCGCACTTCGCCTGTTGCACCTTGGGGGAAGCCGGGAACATTGGGCAGGAAGGCCGTTGGCGTCAGCGTCGTGTTGCGGCGGCGGTCACGGTCATACCGGAGCGAACCGTCGATCCGCAGTTGTTCGCTGATTTCGTAACCCGCATTCACGAATAATGCCCAAGCGAAATTGTCCTGCTCATCCGCCAGGAAACTGAATTGCGGGTTGAGCGGATTGGTCGATGGTTCACGAAATACCGGGAAGACCCCGGCGCCGGTATCGATCATGTTGCCGGTCGAGATGAAACGCTGGGTGTCGATCAGATAGCCGCCGACCATCCAGTTGAACGGTCCGGCATTGCGGGGCGATTCGATGCGGACCTCCTGGCTGAAGGCTTCAACATCGAGGAACTGGCTCTGGTTGAGATCGAACCCGTTGCCTGGGCCGAAGATATTTTCAAACAGGTTGAAGAAAAAGGAATCCTCGATCGGAAGGAAGTCGAAGGCATCGCCCGTCAGCACTTCTTCCAGCGTGTCGTAGGACGTGACCGAGGTGAAAACCGCGTTGTCGCCTTCAAATGTGGTTTTCAGGGAGACATTGTTGATGTCGCGGTCGTTCTGGCCGCGGTTGTTGACGCGGACCGGAAGGCTGGTGTCGTTCACGTCACCCACGATGTTGAAATACAGGGCCTGCGTGCGCAGGCGGTTCATCGATGCGCGCAGGTCAAAGGTCAATTCATCGGTTGCATCGACCAGCAGATTCCCGCGCAGGCTGTAATCCTCGACGGGATCGGCATCTTCGCCAAGGAAGGTGTTGGGAATGAAACCTTCTGTGTCGTAATAGGAACCGGCGACCCGGAAGGCGACGCCATCGGCCAGCGGACCGCTCAGGCCGCCGCGGGCGTAATATCCAAAGCCGTTGTCCACACCCAGGCGGATATTTCCTTCCAGAACATCTGACGGCTGGCGGGTGGTGATGATGATCGCGCCGCCAATAGCGTTACGACCATACAGACCACCCTGCGGTCCCTTGAGTACCTCGATTTGTTCGATGTCGAACAAATCCTGATTGAATTGCGCGGGGTTTACTTGTTGCACCCCGTCTACAACCACTGCGACCGAAGGCTCGGAATTGCGGGCCTGTGTGATCCCGCGAATGATGATGAAGGCGTTGCCCGCGTTCTGCGTTTCAACCAAATTCACGTTGGAAGTAAGTGCGATGAAATCGCCGGGACGCTCGATGCCGGCATTCGCGATGGCTTCGGCGTTGAAAGCGGTGATTGCGGCCGGCGTATCCTGCAGGCTTTCGTCGCGACGCAGCGCGGTCACGACGATATCATTGCCCTGCGCCTGCGTTTCTACCTGGGCGTCGCCTTCTGCCTGATTGTCCTGCGCATGAACCGGTGCCGCGCCCAATGCTGCGGCAATGGCGATCGTGCTTGCCAAGGAAATTCCAAGAGCTCTCATTACTTCTCTCCCGTTGGAACGCGTTATTCCGCGCCTTATTACACGCCCCTACTCACTTCGCCATGCGAAGTCAAATTCGATATGCGAAAAACAGTCACCCGCTTCCGAGCGATGTCGCCAGTGCTGGCCATTGCTGCAGTGCCGCCTGAATTTCGCTCGCGGCGACCCGCAGCAATGGCAGGCGGGTTCGCACCAGTTCGTCCTGTGATATCCGCGTAGTTGAGGTGGAGCAGTTGATCGCTGCGATGACCTGCCGCCTCTTGTCGAACAGCGGGATCGCGAGGGAAACGATGCCGTAATCAAGCTCGTCCAGCGCGGAATCATAGCCGCGCTCCCGGATCAGGGCGAACCGCTCTTCCAGCGTAGCCGGGTCGGTCAGTGTACGTTCGGTGAAACGCTCCAATGCAGAATCCGCCAGCAGGCTTGCCCGCGCATCATGGTCAAGAAATGCGGCAAGCACCTTGCCCATCGATGTGGCATGAAACGGATACCGCGTGCCGACGTTGGTTTGCAGACGGAAGCGGCGATCGGTCGAGACATGCGAAATATACAGGATATCGCTGCCCTGGAGGACAGAAAGCGAAGCGCTGTCCCCGGTCTGATCGCGCAGGTTCTGAAGGCCGGGCAGACATACATGCTCCACATGCATCGAAGACAGAAATGCCGAACCGATTGTCAGGACCTGCGGGCGCAGCATGAATTTGCGGTCGCTCTTGCCAACATAGCCCAGTTCCAACAGTGTATTGAGGCATCGGCGCGCGACTGCGGGACTGAGCGCGGTCTTCGCCGCGACTTCGCTCAAGGTCATTTCGGAATGATCTTCGTCGAACGATTGGAGCACACGCAGACCGCGCTCCAGCGTCGAGAGGAATTCCGGGTCTTTTCCCTCCGCCTTCATGCCCTATTCCTTCAAAGAGGCGCGGATGGCCTGGTCATCCTGGCCCAGAACTGGCGGCGCAGTCACGCTCGTCATGCGCTCCCCGTCAAAGCTGAGCGGGGAACGGATCGTCCGGAATTCGCCATGCGGCCCGGCGGGATCTGACACTTCGATGCCCAAGACTTGCGCCTGCTCGCTCGCCAGCACTTCGGCGGAGCTGCGCACTGCGGAATTTGGCACTTCCAGCCGCGTCAGTTCGTCGGTCCAATGCTCCCGGTCCTTTGTCGCAAAGATCGGGGCGAGGAACGCGATCACATCGTCGTAATGGCTGATACGGGCGTTGCGGCTTTCGAATGCCGGCAATTCCAGCATGTCCGGACGGCCCACGGCGGTGGCAAGGTTCTCCCAGAACTTGGGCGGCGATGACATATGCAGCGCCAGCCATTTGCCGTCGGCGCATTCGAAAACATAGCTTTGGGAGACATGCGGGCGGCTGTAAGGCCCCATCACTTCATCGACCGACAGCAGATGGGTGAAATCATCCAGATTGAAGTGGCACATCGCCTCAAACATGGAGGTTTCGACCACCCTGCCCTTGCCCGTTTCCTGCCGCTCATTCAGTGCAGCCAGAATGCCCAGCGCAGTGTAAAAACCCGTCATCGCATCGGCAATCGCAGGGCCGACGACGCGCGGATGATCAGGATTGACCAGCAACCGCAAGAACCCACTGGCGGCCTGCGCCACAGTGTCGAAAGCGGGCCGGTCCCTGTCCGGTCCTTCGGTGCCGAAACCGGAGATGGAAGCGTAGATCAGGGCCGGATTGATTTCCTGAAGGCGCTCCGCATCCACGCTCAACCGGTCTGCCACACCGGGCCGGAAGTTCTGGATAAACACGTCGGCTTTCGCAACCAGTGCATCGAACACGGCGAGATCTTCAGCATCGCGCGTGTCCAGCGTCAGGCTGCGCTTGTTGCGATTGTAGGTCTGGAAGTGCGGACTGTAGAGCCCGCCTTTGAAGGAACGAAACGGGTCGCCAGTGCCAGGTCGCTCGACCTTGATGACATCGGCCCCCAGATCGGCAAGAAGCATTCCTGCTGCCGGTCCGGTTATAAAGGTGCCCATTTCGAGCACGGTGACGTTTTGCAATGGCTTCGCCGTCATCGTAGTGTTCCTGTCTTCTGCAGCATAAACTTGACATGGCTCTATATTCTTCGGATAGCGAAATCAACTTCGACATACGAAAAAGAGGTAAGCCATGCGCATCGGCAAGCAAGAAAACGCCGTCACTTCCATCTGCGATTCAGACGCGACAAGCATCACGGTGCGCGGGATCGACCTGTGCGACGAGGTGATCGGGAAAGTCGATTTCACCAGCTATTTCTGGCTTCTGGTCACAGGAACAATGCCGGATGAAAGCCAGAAGATCCTCGCCGATGCGGTATTGTGCGCCATTGCCGAACACGGTCTCGTGCCCAGCGTCGTGGCCACCCGCATGACATTCGCAGCCGCGCCCGAAGCGTTTCAGGGCGCTGTCGCGGCAGGCCTTCTCGGCTGCGGATCGGTGGTACTTGGCAGCGCAGAGGTGGCAGGGCGGTTCTACGCCGATTGCATCGCCCGCGCAGAGGCGGACGGGATCAGTTACGAAGACGCAGCCAAGGCCGGCATCGCCCAGCTTCGCGCCGAGAAGAAGGCCGTTCCCGGTTTCGGACATCCGCAACATTCAGGCGGCGACCCGCGCGCACATCGCTTGCTGGAAATTGCCGCAGAGCACACGTCCAGCAGCAAGCATGCCGATATGCTGCGCGCCATCGAAAGCGTCCTTCCCGAAGCTATCGGGCGCAGCCTGCCGATCAATGTGAATGGCGCAATTCCTGTGGTCATGCTGGATGCGGGCTTTCCGCTGGCTGCACTGAAAGGCGTGTCGCTGCTTGCGCGCACCGCCAGTTTGATCGCTCACCTACAAGAAGAAACAGAACGACCGATTGGCTTTATCATGAGCGGCGCCGCTGCTGCCCGCATCGAATTTGAAGAGCCGCAGGACTGAGTTTTTTCCAGCATTCGCTCAAAGGAGGCCCTGTGCATGACAGCCTATCTCGTCGCCAGCTACACCATCACCGACCCCGAAGGTTACGCCCCTTATCCAGAAGCCGTCGCGCCGACCCTGGCACCCTTTGGTGGGGAATTGATCGCAGCCGATTTTGCAAGCGCCACGCTTGAAGGAGAGCCGCATCCCGTAACAGTGCTGGTCCGCTTCCCATCGAAACAGGCTGCGCATGACTGGCATGGTTCGGACGCGTACCGGGCGATCTTTCACCTGCGGAGGGATCATTCCACAGGCACGGTCGCGATTGCCGAAGGCTGGGTCAATCCGGGCTAGGCCCAGCTGCGCGCAGATACCCCCCGCTGCGCAAACCAGTCCGCGACCCGGGCCTGGGCACTATGATCAAGATGCAGCCCGAGCTTGCTGCGCCGCCACAGAACGTCATCGGCTGCAGTCACGAATTCTTCGCGGACAAGATATTCCAGCTCTGCCACGTAAAGATCACCGCCCATATGCGGGCCCAAGTCGCCGGGACTTTGTGCTTTGTCCAGGATGCGGTCAATCCGTGTTCCGTATGCCCGCGCCAGGCGGTGAATTCCGGCAGCAGGAAACCAGCTGTATTGCTGCTGGCAATCGGCCACGAACTGATCAAAACCCGCTGCCTCCATATCGCCGCCAGGCAGGGGCTCGTTTGCAGTCCAGCTTCGGCCGCCAAAGCCGCCAAGCTTTTCCAGCGCATGTTCGGCAAGCTTGCGATAGGTCGTGATCTTGCCGCCGAAGATCGACAGGATCGGCGCGCCGCCATCCTTGTCCAATTCAAACACGTAATCGCGCGTGACCGTGGAATTGCTGGAGGATTTGTCGTCATACAGCGGGCGCACCCCGGCATAGCTCCACACTGCATCAGCGGGCGATACATCGTGCTTTAGATATTCGTTCACGGCGTCACACAAATAGGCGGATTCCTCGTCGGAAATCGTGATGCCGGACGGATCCCCGGAGAATGACTGATCGGTTGTGCCGACCAGTGTGTAATCGCGTTCATACGGTATCGCGAAGATGATGCGGCCATCCCCGTTCTGGAAGATGTAGGCGTGATCGCCATCGTACAGCCGATTGAAAACAAGATGGCTGCCTTTGACCAGCCGGAGGTTTTCGTGGCGCTTGTCAGGTGAGGATTGCCCCAGCACCGCGTCCACCCAAGGGCCTGCCGCATTGACGACGGCGCGCGCCTCGACCTGCTGCGTCCCGGCGGCAGAGCTTAGCGTGGCGGTCCAGCCATCGGTTTTACGATCCAGCGCGGTGCATTGAGTCTGGCTGCGAATTTCCGCGCCGCGGTCCCGTGCGTCCATGCAATTGAGCACGACCAGCCGCGCATCTTCCACCCAGCAGTCCGAATATTCGAACCCGCGCGTCAGCCGGTCTTCCAGAAAGGCTGCGTGTGGCGGCTGGCGCAGATCGACCGTGCGCGTCGGCGGCAACAGTTTGCGCCCGCCGATATGGTCATACAAGAACAGCCCGAGCCGCAGCAGCCATTTCGGACGCAGGCCCTTGTCATGCGGCAGGACAAAGCGCAGCGGCCAGATGATATGCGGCGCAATTCCCAGCAGCCGTTCGCGTTCGATCAGGCTTTCGCGCACCAGCCGGAATTCGTAATGTTCCAGATAGCGCAGGCCGCCGTGTACCAGTTTTGTGCTGGAAGAGGACGTGTGCTGGGCAAGATCGTCCTTCTCCACCAGCAGCACTTTTGCACCGCGCCCGGCAGCGTCTCGCGCAATCCCGGCCCCGTTGATGCCTCCGCCGATGACGAGCAAATCGTATGGTGACGTATCGTTCAAGTCTGGTCGCTTTTCCGCCATCGGCCAGGCTTGTGTCCTGTCCCTGCACTACGCGTCAAGCGTCACCACCTTGCCCGCCAGCCGTTCCACTTCGCCTGCAGAATGACTGACAAGCAGAATGGGGATCGCCAATTCGTCCCGAATACGCTCGATCAAAGCAGAAAGCCGTTCCGCGCGCTCTGCATCCAGCGACGCGAGCGGTTCGTCCAGCAACAGAAATTTGGGCGCGGACAGCAGGGCGCGGGCGATTGCGACACGCCGCACCTCTCCGCCTGAAAGCGTTGACGGCCAGCGGTTCAGCAAGTCACTGATCTGTAGGAGTTCGCAGACCTCGCTACGGCTGATCCATCGTTCGGCAGGGTCGACCAGTTTTTCGCCATAGGAGATATTGGCAACAACGCGGCGGTGCGGGAACAGGCGGGCATCCTGAAAGACGTAACCGGCGCGGCGCTGCTGCGGCGGAACGTCGATCTTTGCCGCGCTGTCGAACAGCACATTGCCCGCCACGGCCACCCGGCCAGAACGCGGCCCAAGCAGGCCTGCGACGGCATTAAGCACGCTTGTTTTGCCCGCGCCCGATGGCCCCACCAATGCGGTCAGCCTGGCATCGGATGCGAACCGCGCGGCGATGCGGCGGTCGCCCAGCATCAGTTCCAGATCAATATCAAAGGACATGCGCGCGGGATCCTTGGGAACGGCGGACCAGCCATTCCGACGCCAGCAATGCGCCCAGCGAGAGGATGATCGAGATAATCGCCAACCGCGCCACCGCGCCTTCGCTGCCGGGCATTTGCAGGCCGGTATAAATCGCCAGCGGCAAGGTGCGGGTCTCCCCTTCGATATTGGCGGCAAAGGTAATCGTTGCGCCGAATTCTCCCAGTGACCGGGCAAAGCCGAGCATTGCACCGGCGGCAATTCCGGGCAGGCTGAGCGGCAAGGTGATGGTCAGGAACGCCCAGAACGGCGTCGCGCCCAAAGTGCGCGCCGCGCCGACCAACCGCCGGTCCACCGCCTCTATCGATAACCGCATCGCACGCACCATCAGCGGCAAGGCCATGACCGCTGCCGCCACAGCCGCGCCCAGCCAGTTGAACACCAGCGTAATGCCGAATGCGCTTTCCAGCCACGCCCCAACCGGTCCGTTTCGCCCGAGCAGGATCAGCAGTAGCCAGCCCGTCACCACCGGCGGCAGCACCAGCGGCAGATGGATCGCCGCATCCAGCAGCATCCGCCCGGGAAAGCGGCGCCGCGCAATCAGCCACGCCAGCGCATATGCCAGCGGCAGTGTGACCATTACAGCGGTCACGCTGACGCGCAATGACAGGGCGATGACTGCCCATTCGGCGTCCGACAGCATCACCGCGCAGGCTCGTAAGGAATGAAGCCGTACCGTGCAAAAATGTCCTGCGCGGCGGGGCTTGCAAGGAATTCAAGGAAAGCTGCGGCTTGCTGATGGCGAGCGGCAGTCAGGCGGGCGGCGGGATAAACAATTTCCGGCGTATCGCTCCAATCGAAAGTGGCCGCGCCGTAAACCCGGTCAGATGCAGCGGCATCGGTGGCGTAGACGATACCCAGCCGCGCCTCTCCGGCCTCGACCAGGGCCAGCGCTGCACGCACATTCTCGGTTGGCACGACCTTGTCCTTTACATCATCCCACAGGCCCATCTGTAGCAGCGCCGCGCGGGCATAACGGCCAGCCGGAACTGCATCCGGATCACCCATCGCCAGCCTGCCATCACCCAGTGACCGCAGGCGTACTGCAATGGAGCCGCGCGCGTCGGTTGGACTTGCTGCGATAAGAGATAGCGAATTGGCTGCTACGATCAGCCGGGTGTCAGGATCGATCAGCGCACGCTGTTCCAGCCAGTCCATCCAGGCCGCATCGGCGGAAATAATGATATCGGCCGGTGCGCCCCGTTCGACCTGCCGGGCCAGCGCACCGGAACCGGCAAAGGAGAGAACCGGCCGCGGATGCCCCCGTTCTGTCCACGCATCGGCCACAGCTTCCAGCGCTTCCTGCAAGCTTGACGGTGCAAGGACGACAGGCCCCTGGCGCTCTGGCGAAGAGCAATTGGCCAATATAGCGAAGGCGATAAGCCCCGTCAGAAATCGTACAAGGATCGAAACGGGCCGCATCGCCAAGGTTGTAGGATGGCCTGTTGGCTCCGTCCAGCGCGCCCTTTGGACAAGCCCCGGCTGGAATCAGGCGTCGGCGGGCTTGTCCCGTCCTGCGCGGATCATGAATTCCGTCGCGCGGCGAACGGGTATCAGCAAGACGCAGCGCACGCCTTCGGGATCGAAATCCAGTTCGACGGGATGCCGCAATTCATGCGCCACGATCCGCTCGATCAAATCAGTGCCAAATCCGCGCTTGCGATCTTGCGAAACGTTCGGGCCTCCGCGTTCAAGCCACTCCACGCGGCAAAGCGTCGGTTCAACCAATTGCCAATCAATTGTCAGCACCCCGCCCGCTTTGCTCAGCGCGCCATATTTTGCCGCATTGGTGGCAAGTTCATGGATTGCCAGGCCCAGCGAGAGTGCGTCATTCGGAGCGAGTTCGACGTCGGGGCCGGTCATGGTGACCTGCTGATCTCCGCCTTTCGCATAGGGCAGCAATTCAGCCTCGATCACGTCGTGCACCGGCGTCGAACCCCAGTCGGACTGCGTCAGCAAATCGTGGGTGGCCGAAAGCGCGCGGATCCGGCCATCGAGCGATGTTGCGAAATTCTCCACGCAATCGGCCCGCCTTCGCGTAAGCGCAATGATCGACAGGACGTTGGCCAGCGTATTCTTGACCCGGTGGTTCAATTCCCGCGTCAGTGTGTTCCGGATCGACGCCTGTTCCTCGAACCACGCCAGCGATGCCTCGTCTTCCTGTGCCTGCTGGGTCAACATGCGCACCAGCAACATCAGCAGCGCCGCAACCAGCATGCCAAATATCAATGTGGCCATGGACAGGACCGAGAGACCTCCCGCGTTCCGTTCACTCAGCACCAGAACCCAGGGATTGTTGGCTATCGTCACCGTCTGGCTTACTTGCCGTACGCCATCGATTTCATTGTCTACCGTGGCCGCCAACAAGGCTTCTTCGCCGGGCAAGCCGTCATAAAGCCGCACGCCATAAGCTCCGGCATCTTCCAATTCCAGCGCGCTTTGCAGGAAATCCTCTGCGTTGAAAGGACTGTAGATGAACCCCTTCAATGCGCGCCCTCCGGCGCGTGCTTCGAACACAGGCATATAGACAAGGAAACCCGGCGCCTCGACAGATCCTTCCTGTAACAGCGTCACCATGTCGCTGGCGGTAGGGCGAGCGGTTCGTTCGGCCTCTTGCATGGCGGCGCGGCGCACCGGTTCCGAATACATATCGAAGCCGAGCGCACGCCGGTTGCGTTCCGTATCCGGCTGCAAATACGTCACAGGCAACGAAAATGGCTGGCTGCCATCGGGTGTTGGATACAGTTCAAATCCGCCGGTTTCGGATTCTGCTGCCTGGGCATTGAATTCCTCGACCTGGGACGGCGTGACCACCCGCGCCCAGCCGATCCCTTCGGCACCGCGGTAATCGGCATCGAGCCGCAATTCGGATACGAAGCGGCGGAAATCCTCTGGTGGTACGTCATCCATGGTCGAAAGCAGGGCAGCGCCTGCTCGCAAATATGCGCTGCTGGCATTGGCCCGCCGTTCCAGCGCCGATGCGATTGCGGTGGCGCGGCCGTTCAATTGTGCATTGTCCCGCTGCATCTGGACGCGCTCGATGGCAAAGATGCTGAGCACGGTAATCGCAGCAATCATGGCGAAAATGGCAAGCGGCATGGCGCGCGGATAGCGTAGCAGCCACCGTTTCGTCCTGCTTCTCTGGCCACTTTGCTGCTGCAAATTAACTCCTAAACCGCCTCACGCGGTCATCATTCAAGTCCCCGGATCGCCGACCGCGTCACTCATTTGCGAATTAGCGATCACGCAAACTGCGTTATCCGGGGAACCGGATGCGCGGCGTGTCGTTCCGATGTGACATACCAACACCAACTTGCGCAGGCTGTTCCCGAGCAAGAGCAATCGGACAGCCCTGACGGGAAATTATTCTGCAATGACATCCTCCAAGGACGACAAGAAGGTTGCACCGGTTCCGAAAAAGACGGAAGATGGCAAACCGGGCGACCCGGATTGGACTTCCAGTCTCAAACGCCTGTACGACAGCGTGCTGGATGAGCCGCTGCCTGACACTTTCAAGGACCTGCTCTCCCAACTAGACGAAAACGAGAGTAAATGAGCAAGCCTGACACAAAACGCGAGCTGCCCGAGCGCAGCGAGCAGGACAAGCGCGATTTCAAGCGAGAGCTCACCGAAGTCGTTCCGCACCTGCGTGCGTTCGCGCGCGGCCTATGCGGTCGGCCGGACATGGCCGACGATCTAGTACAGGAAGCATTGCTGAAAGCTTGGGCTGCACAAAAGCGGTTTGAGCCGGGCACATCCATGCGCGCCTGGACCTTTGTCATTCTGCGCAACGCGTATCTGACAGACATGCGCCGCAACCGTTTCCGCGGCGAATATGATGAAGGCGTGGCCGAACGCATTTTGACAGCACCAGCCGGGCAGGAAGAGCCAATCCACTTGTCCGATCTACACCGTGCATTGCTGACCCTGCCGCCGGAACGGCGCGAGGCATTGCTGCTGGTTGGTGCTGGCGGATTTTCATACGAGGAAGCGGCCAATATCTGCGGCTGCGCAGTCGGCACGATCAAAAGCCGCGTTGGCCGAGCACGCGCTGCGCTGGCCAGCATGATTCAGGATGGCGACATTCCGGATCGCGCAATCGGAGATCCTTCCGCTCATCGCGCAATTCTGGAAGAGCTGGATGAAGTGGCAGCAGGCCGCGGAGAAACTGCGGCGATCATAAAATGACACATCGCCCGCAACAGGCGGGCAAATGACACGGCATTGTAGATAAGGGCCGCCCGATGACCGAGTCGCAGGACAGTGCCGATATTCAGCAGCCGGATTTGGCGAAGCCAACGCCCTTGACCTTCGCTGCTCAGGAAGTGCGGCTCATTTCCGCACTCGTCATGCTGCTTGCGATCGGGCTGTTCCTTGCTCTGCCCTTCGTGCTGTCAATCGGCTCGGTGGTATTCCTGCCGCTGGTCGCAGCACTGATGCTGACGATCATTCTTTCGCCCTTGGCAGACAAATTGGCGAGCTGGGGCATTCCCAATTTCCTGGCCTCCCTGCTGGCTTTGCTGGTGTTCTTTGCCGTTCTGGCGCTTGCACTTACTGCCGTGCTGACGCCCGCAATCACTCTGTATGACGAAATACCTGCCATGGCCCGTCAGGTCGGAGAACATTTTAACGACCTCCAGATGACCTTTGCCTGGGTGGGAGAGCTGAACCGCCAATTGGCTGCACTGTCGGGCGACGGCACGCAGCAGGTTGTCCTTGCCAGCCCAACCATGCTGGAACAGCTTGCCTTCGCCACACCTACGGTCTTGCTGGAAGTGCTGCTGACCTTCCTGCTCTCGTTCTTCATGATAGAGGCCCGGGTGCGCCTGCGCCGCCGCCTTCTGCTCGAACGCCAGCAAGTGGATTCCAGCCTGAAGGCTGCGCGCGCGATGCGCGAAGTGCAGGACCGCGTCGCAGCCTACATCCTGACGGTCGGGCTCATTAATACAGGTGTTGGCATAGTGGTGGCACTGGGCGCCTGGGCGCTGGGCATGGACGCGCCGATCATGTGGGGCGGGCTTGCCACGCTGCTCAATTTCGTTCCCTACGTCGGTCCGCTTTTGATGGTTGTGCTGCTCGGCCTGTTCGGGCTGGGATCGGCTGAATCGGTGCTTGTCGGCCTGATCCCGGCAGCAGCCTATTTCGGGCTCCACACGGTCGAGGCCAATGTCGTGACCCCCAGCGTTTTGGGAGCTCGTTTCACGATGAACCCCATCGCGATCCTGCTCGCACTGTCTTACTTCGGCTGGATATGGGGCGTTATCGGCGCCTTGTTGTCGGTTCCGATCTTGCTGACGTTGACGGCGTTGATCGACCACCTGGGCAAACCCAACTTCATCGGCTTCCTGTTCGGCGAACCCTTGTTCGCTGAAAACGTGCTCGCGCTGTATGAGGAAGACTGATCAGCTGCGTTGGCCAGCGAACCCATAAAAGGCGCAAATAGAAAGGCCCGCACTCCTTTCGGAATGCGGGCCTTTTTTTGGTTCGCTGACCGCGCCTATTAGGCCGGGTAGGTCCAGACGCTGCCGCGTGAAAGATTGTCGGAGGCGAAATCCCAATTGAGATGTCCGTCCACAACCGCATCGAGATAGCTCGGGCGCGCGTTCTGGTGATCGAGGTAATAGGCGTGTTCCCACAGGTCGATCACGAGCAACGGGTTCATGCCCTTGTCGGCAACAGTGTCCGCATCATGCGTGTCCACGACTTCAAGCTTGCCGCCGTTTTCGACGAGCCATACCCAGCCGCTGGCAAAGTGGCCTGCGCCCTTGCTCTTCAACTGATCCTTCAGATCGCTCAGCGAACCGAAGCTTTCTTCGATCTTGGCAGCCAATTCACCGGTCGGGCCGGTACTGTTGGGGGTCAGGGAGTGCCAGTAGAACCCGTGGTTCCAGACCTGCGCAGAATTGTTGAACAGGCCCTGATTGCTATCGCGCGATGCAGCAACAATTTCTTCAAGCGACTTGTCCGCGTGATCGGTACCTTCGATCGCGTCATTGGTCTTGTTGACATAGGCCTGGTGGTGCTTGCCATGATGATAGCTGAAAGTTTCTGCAGTAATCGCAGGCGCAATTGCTTCTGAATCGTAAGGCAGCGGCATAAGTGTGAAAGCCATCGGGTTTTCGTCCTTCCTGTTTTGAAAATTTCTGTCTTGGCAAACCAACGCCCGAGACGCGTTGGAGTTGCATTAGTCGCGGGAAAAAGTCCTGCTGGTGATGTGCGCCAGCTTCGTGCGTGACAACATGGACGCAAGGCGGCATGCAGGTCATCAACTCCATATCGGGCAAGACAGAATTATGGGACGCACCTTTTTCGGAACAGACGGCATCCGCGGCCGCGCCAATGGCAAGACACTGAACGCGGCGATCGCGATGAAAGTAGGGCAGGCTGCGGGCCGCCACTTCCAGCGCGGCGATCACCGCCACCGCGTGGTCATCGGCAAAGACACGCGGCTGTCCGGCTATATGATGGAAAACGCGCTTGTCGCGGGATTCACCAGCGTGGGCATGGATGTGATCATGACCGGTCCGTTGCCCACTCCGGCAGTTGCGCTGCTGACGCGTGAAATGCGCGCCGATATCGGCGTGATGATTTCCGCCAGCCACAATGCCTATCCCGATAACGGCATAAAACTGTTCGGCCCCGACGGTTTTAAACTGTCGGACGCCGACGAAGAAGCCATCGAAGCTGCGATGCAGGTGGAGCAGGAACTGGCCGACGGCGATGCAATAGGGCGCGCACGGCGGATCGAGGATGCGCGCGGGCGCTACATCCACTCCGTGAAGCAGGCCTTGCCGCAAGACCTGCGGCTGGACGGGCTGAAAATCGTGGTCGATTGCGCCAATGGCGCCGCCTACAACGTGACCCCCACTGCCATCTGGGAATTAGGCGCGAAGGTTATCGCGATGGGGGTGGAGCCCAACGGCAAGAACATCAATGACGGCGTCGGCTCGACCGCTCTGGATGCCATCAAGGCGCGGGTTGTCAGCGAAGGCGCGGATATCGGTATCGCGCTGGACGGTGATGCCGACCGGCTGATCGTAATCGATGAAAAGGGCAAGGAAGTCGACGGCGACCAGATCATGGCGCTGATCGGCAGCCGCTGGGCTACACGCGGCCTGCTGCGCGGCGGCGGCGTGGTTTCCACTGTCATGTCCAACCTCGGGCTGGAACGGTTCCTCCAGGGCGAAGGGCTTGAGCTTATCCGCACCAAGGTTGGCGACCGCTACGTGCTGGAGGCCATGAAGGCAGGCGGTTACAATGTTGGCGGGGAGCAATCGGGTCATATGATCCTGCTCGATCATGCAACCACCGGCGATGGCACAGTCGCCGCGCTGCAAGTGCTGGCCGCAATGGTACGCACCGGGAAACCCGCCAGCGAATTACTGCACGTTTTCGATCCCGTCCCGCAAGTGCTCAAGAATGTGCGATACGAAAATGCCGACCCGCTGGAAGCACAAAGCGTGAAAGACGTGATTGCATCAGCCGAGGCTGAGCTGACTGGCAACGGCCGTCTGGTAATCCGCAAATCGGGTACCGAACCGCTGGTCCGCGTAATGGCCGAAGGGGATGACGAGGCACAGGTGAACCGCCTGGTGGACGACATTTGCGAAGCGGTGACCAAGGCACTCTGATGCTGGAAATGCGGCCTGATTGCGAACGCTGCGGCACCGATTTGCCAGCGCAATTGCCGGGCGCATTTGTCTGCAGCTTCGAATGCACTTTCTGCGCCGCCTGCTCCGAAGCGGTGGATGATGTCTGCCCCAATTGCGGCGGGGAATTGCTTGATCGGCCAACGCGGACACGCGATCTGCTGGAGAAGTTTCCGGCCAGCACACAGCGCAGGTTCCAGCGCTGATCATGACCCGCCCGCCCCGTATCCTCGCGATTGCCGGATCGGACAGCTCCGGCGGCGCTGGCATTCAGGCCGATATCAAGACCATCACCATGCTTGGCGGCTATGCCATGACCGCCATCACTGCGCTCACCGCCCAGAACTCGCGCGGCGTGCGCAGCGTTGAGGCCATGTCGCCCGATTTCGTCGCGGCGCAGATGGATGCCTGCATGGAAGATATCGGCGTCGATGCAGTGAAGATCGGGATGCTCGGCAGCGCGGATATCGCCGAAGTCGTGGCGGACCGGCTGGAAGACCTGCCCTGCCCCATCATCTTCGATCCGGTAATGGTGGCCACCAGCGGCAGCGTGCTGGCGGACCCTGCAACGGTCGAGGTGTTCGAATGGCTGATGGACCTTGCCACGCTTACCACGCCCAATGTGCCGGAACTCGAAGCGTTGGGCGGCGCTGACGGCATGGCGGAGCGAAAAATCGCCTATCTCGCCAAGGGCGGCGATGCCGACGGGCCTATGGTGGAAGACCGCCTCGTGCGCCCCGGCATGGCGGACACCATCTGGACCGAAGCGCGCATCGTTACCAAGCACACCCACGGCACCGGCTGCACACTCTCCAGCGCCATCGCCACGCATCTGGCGCGCGGACTGCCACTCGAACAGGCTGTCGCGGAAGGGCGCAAGTTCGTGCGCGAGGCACTGAAAAACGCGCCCGGTTTCGGCTTTGGCAACGGCCCGCTCGGCCATCAGGCGGTGCGATAGGCCGCGTTCCTCTAACGAAACACGACGGTCCGCTTGCCGTTCAGGAACACCCGCCGCTCCGCCGTCCAGCGCACTGCACGGGCCAGCACACGCGCCTCGATATCCCGCCCGATCCGCGCCAGATCGCTTTCAGTCGCGCGGTGGTCGACGCGTTCCACATCCTGCTCGATTATCGGTCCTTCATCGAGATCGCTGGTGACGAAATGGGCCGTTGCGCCGATCAGTTTCACGCCGCGCTCCTGCGCCCGCAGATATGGCCGCGCACCTTTGAAGCTGGGCAGGAAGCTGTGGTGAATGTTGATGCAGCGCCCGGCAAGCCTTTCCACCAAATCGGCAGACAAGACCTGCATATAACGCGCAAGCACCAGATAATCGCAGCCCCCCTGTTCAAAAATCGCCAGCAGAGCGGCTTCCTGCTCGGCACGCGCATCAGGTGTCACGGGGAGGTGATGGTAGGGAACACCGTGCCACTCGGTTAGTTCGCGCAGATCGTCATGGTTTGACACTACAGCGGCAATATCGATTGGCAGATTGCCGGTCTTCCAGCGGTGCAGGAGATCGTTGAGGCAATGGCTTCCCTTCGACACCGCAATCAGCAATTTGGGTCTATGCGATGATGACACCAGGCCCCAGTCCGGATCAAAGGCGCGAACGACCGGGTCCAGCCCGGCCTTCAATTCGTCCAGATCTTCCGGAAACTTGCCACCCGCCGCCTTGAATTCAAGGCGCAGAAAAAAACTGCCTGCATCAAGATCGGCATATTGCTGGCTGTCGAGGATGAAACCGTCGATCCCGGCAAGATGCCCCGATACCGCCGCCACGATGCCAACCCGGTCCTTGCACGACAAGGTCAGGATGAACGACATCGGGCTGGCGGAATCGTGCACTATCCTATCATCGCTGCAAATCGTAGAAGTCCGAAATGGCGTCCCACGCATCTTCCGCAGTTTCGCACCACGTAATCAGGTCGAGGTCCTTTTTCGAAATCGTGCCTTCTTCGGCAATCGCTTCGAAATTGACGACGCGGTTCCAGAATTCCTTGCCGAAAAGCAGGATTGGCAGCGGTTTCATCTTGCCGGTCTGGATCAGTGTCAGCAGCTCGAAGAATTCATCGAACGTGCCGAACCCGCCGGGGAACACCGCGACTGCGCGCGCGCGCATCAGGAAGTGCATTTTGCGCAAGGCGAAATAGTGAAAGTTCAGCGCAAGGTAGGGAGTTACATACTGGTTGGGCGCTTGCTCATGCGGCAGGATGATATTCAGCCCGATGCTTTCGGCGCCGGCATCGCTTGCGCCGTGATTGGCAGCTTCCATTATTGATGGCCCGCCGCCGGAACAGACGACAAACTGGCGCTTGCCTTCTTCGATGATGGCCTTTTCTCCGGCAAGCTTGGCCAGCTTGTAAGCCTCGGTGTAATATTTCGATTTGGCCGCAAGGTTACGTGCAACCAGCTGATCGTATTCCGACCCGTCCTTCGCCGCCTCGATCTTGGCATCGGCCTCTTCAGGAGAGGGAATGCGGGCCGATCCGTAGACCACCAGCGTGGAGCCCACTCCAGCTTCGTCCAGCAGCATTTCCGGCTTCAGCAATTCCAGCTGAAAGCGCACCGGGCGCAGTTCTTCACGCAGCAGGAAATCCGTATCACGGAATGCCAGTTTATACGCGGGGTGGCGCGTTTGCGGTGTGCTTGTCGGGATCGCTTCTGCAAAACCGGCTTCGCTGTCCGCGTGATAAAAGCGATGATCGCTCAGATCACATCTCGGGGTATCTTCTTCGGCGCTCACAAATTTCTCCTGAAAGGCATTTGTGCCCGCCCTATAGGGGGTTGGCGATGTTGGAAAGCCCGCTCAGGAAGGCGGGATGGGATCGACCGATGCGCCGTTCACCCGCACTTCGTAATGCAGATGCGGGCCGGTTGATCGACCTGTCGATCCGGAGCGTCCGATCAATTCGCCTTCACGAACGGATTGGCCGGGCGAAACGGAAACGGAAGACAGGTGCGCATAGCGCGTTTGCACGCCGTCCCCGTGGTCTACTGCAACCAGCAGCCCGTAGGCACCTTGATACCGGGCAATGCGGACTTCACCGTCGGCTGTGGCAACCACCGGTGTCCCCGTGGATACGGCCAGGTCTATTCCGCTGTGGTTCGATCCGCGGCCGGTCACCGGATGCACGCGGTAACCGTACCGGCTGGTCAGGCGTACCCGTGATACCGGCAGCCGGTCCGGGATATCGCCAGAATAGCCTGCCCCCGATGATCGGCTGGAAGAAAAGCGAACGTTGACCACACCGTTCTCGTCTGTGGAGCGCACGGGATAGCGGCGCTCCCCTGCAACGGTATCAAACCCGATCGAGACACGGCTGCGCGCTGATCCGTAATCACTACCTGAAGTGGCCAGGACTGTGACTGCCGGGGTAGCATCCCCAGCAGGCGGAATTTGCCCGGCAGCTTCCGTCGCGGCGAATTCCTGCGCAGCAACGGTATGCGGCACGGCACACGAAGCTGCCGCCAAAAGCATCAGCAGACCTGTTTTGATTTGCCCCATCGATTCGCCCCCCAGCGCTTGCATGCATGATATGTTGCTCCGCAAAGCACCGAAAAGCCAGCCGATACTTTAAATATTCGCGCTGCACCCGCCAATCATCGCAAAACCAGTGGAGCGTTCCCGGCATCAGGCAGCTTAAAAACCCCGGTCGCGGATAGATAAATAGGTATGACACAAAGGGCTGCATTGAAGTACACAACTTATTTTATTACAGCGCCTTCCAACAGGACCATGGTTTGCATCTTGTTGCGATTTACATTGTTCTGAACAGGGGTCGTCCGGGGGGGCATGACATAGATGAGTACGTCTGAGCCGATGAATTTCGCCTATGTGGTGAAGGCGGAGGACCTGCTTACGCTCAACTACCTTCCAGAAGGTCATCCGCGCCCTAATGATGTAGAGTGGATCAATCGCGGCGGTGACGCCAAATTCTACAGCGCACTGGCGCTCTGGTTTCCATTGAGCGATGGACCAATGCTCGCCCTGTGCATCGCCGTTTCAGGTCTGCTGGTCCTGATCATGATGAGCGTCTGGTCAAGAATCAGGCCGCTCCCGAACTGGTCGAAAGAACTGCCCTATGGCGCTGCGATCGCAACCGGTGCAATAGTTACAAGGGTTCTCGCCACGCTCTGATCCGGGACAGGCTACGGCGCACGCATATCAGGCCAAGGTCAATACTTGGGAGGTCTCATAGTGACAGAAATGTTGGCAATGGTCCTTTTGGCCGGCGCGTTGGTAGGTGGCAGTTTTTCTCTGCATTACAGTGCGCTGCGTTTGGGTGCCCGTTTGATCATCCGCGAAGAAAAATCCACCAAGCGTCCATTGATGTTTGTGCTGGTGCTGGTTTTCCTGGCGCATCTGGCAGAAGTTTTCCTGTTCGCTGCCACGTATTACGTGATGCACTGGTCGCAGTGGATGGGCACGTTGAGCGATACCAATCCAGCAAACGTTGATGATTTCACCCGCTATTTCTACTTTTCGATTTCATCCTACACCACGCTTGGCGTGGGGGATATCGTACCGCTGGGCCCTCTGCGGATACTCGCCGGGATAGAGGCGCTGACCGGCCTTGTCCTGATCGCGTGGACCGCCAGCTTCAGCTATCTGATGATGGAGCGTTTCTGGAACGAAGCTGAAGGGAAATAGCGCATTCATTGCAAATGGCTGCTGTGCAGGGATAGTATCGACGCAAGACTGGGGGGTTGGTGTGAAAATGCGGATTACAACTTTGCTTGTCGCTGGCGCGCTGTACTTCACGGCCGCTACCGGACATGCGCAAACCTTGCCGCCGCCAGATGATGCCGGACCCGATCAAAGCTCTGCGGAACAGGTCGATACTGGGGAAGACGATTACGCCCAAGCCGGGTTGGCCGATCGCGGCGGGGAGCGTCAATCAGCCCAATTTCCCGCCGAAGTGCTCGATTTTCGGGCGCATGAAATCAGATATTTCCAGGAACGCATAAACGCACTCGAGCAGTTCATGGCGTCCTGTCCGCCTCCCGGTGGGCCAGACTGCGAGCGGCCGCTGGTTTTTTCGTTCGGCGGATCGCCGGTTTTGCGCGGTGCCGTGCCATTCCAGGCCCAGTTGACGGCGCCTGCCGATTACATCTTGTCCGATGGCACTGTTGTCCCGGCAGACGATTGGGAGGAGCGCCATTATTGCGGCGGCGCACTGGTGGCACCCGGCTGGGTGCTGACGGCGGCGCACTGCATCGATGAGAACATGGTGGAGCGCGGCTTCCGCATACGGGTCGGCATCAACAACCTTGCCGAGGACGTCGGCGGGGTTTTTCCAATCGACCGGATAGAATGCTTCAATCCCGTCTACTGCCGCACCGCAGACCGGCCGCGCGTGCTGTACCGGGATGATATTGCCCTGCTGCATTTCACCGCTGACGATGACAGCCTCGCTGATGCGCCCGATCCTTCCGTATTCGCAACTGTCAGTGTCGAGAGGGCAGAGCTGGATCCCGTTTCCGGCGCGCTGAGGACATGGAGCAGGGACGCGTTAGTGCGCGAATGGGACATCGCCAATGGCGCTGAACTGGCCCGGTACCCGCAAGAGGATTTGGTTGCGCCAGCCACTCCGCCTGAACCGGGGCGGCCCGGAACATTCATCGCGGGAGAGGAGCGAAGATCCCTTTCGAAAAATGGTGCGATGGATTTCAACAGCGGCGACAGGAACCTCATATGGGCGATGGGTGATGGTGTCGCATGCGCCGAAGACACTCACATGCTTACCTTGAATAACGCTTCTGGCGGCCCGCCAATTGCTACCGCTTGCCTCGGCAACATCTGGCAATTGCAAATTTCCGAAGACGAAACCTACATCACTTTGCTCGACGCGCCTGAAGATTATGCCGTCCGCACGTTTGATGCGCGAACGCTGGAGCCGCTGTGGACACGGGTGATCGCTCCGGAACTGGAAGTGACCGATTACCCAAGAAGTCCGCTCGCCCCCAGTGTGCTGGGGGCGACAGGCCAAGCCATCCTCTATGCAGAGCTGGATTCGGTTTTGCTGCTTGATCCGAGGACCGGCGACGAATTGCGGCGTTACGTCCATCCACGCAGCGCATCATGGCAAAGCCTGCACGGCGGCGGACCGGACCGCGGGGCGCGCAATCTGGTGTACGATGCAAGCTATAGCGATGATGGCCGCCTGCTGATGACTTTCACCCGGCGATACGGGGAATCCGATATCTGGTTCTGGGATGTCGCCAGCGGCGAACTGGTCCAGCGATTTGCGCATGATGATCCGCTGGTGAGCGAGATCGTGGATGGCGCGGGGCTGACGCCAGACGGGCAGCACCTGTTCAGCTGGACGCAGTACGGCACGCTCAGGCTGTGGAATGCGCGGTCGGGACGATTGCTGTCGGTAATGCCGCAGCGGTTGAAACTGCGACAGGCCAGCTTCATCGGGCAAAGCTTGCGCGTCGTTGCCGATGATACCGCAGGTGCCATCGTCTGGGATGGCAACACCGGGCAGGAAATCCACCGCTTCGGCCATCTGGACCGAATGAACGGTGCGATCGTTTCTCCGGACGAGCGCCATCTGCTGACCTGGGGCCTGGACGCGACCGCACGGCTGTGGGACCTGGAAAGCGGCGAGGAAGCGCAGCGCCTCTACCATTCCGGCATCGTGAACGGAGCGGCATATTTGACCGATCCCCTGCGAATCCTGACCTGGAGCGAAGATGGCACGGCGCGGGTCACTCCGGTTGCGAACCCGTCTGAACGGCTGGTGTTCGATGTTGTGCGCAGCCCGCCGGGATCACCGCTACAGCCCCCCGTCAGCGAACGCGGCACTCTGCCGGCAGAAGTCAGCTATATCGAATTTGCGCAAACCGGCAGCGCGCTCAATCCAGATTTGCCCGTCACGATTTACGGGTGGGGCAAAACCGAGTCGGTTGAAGGGTTCGTCCCCTATGCGAGCCTGATGGAAGTCAGCCTGGATGTGATGGACAATGGCGATTGCAGCGCTCTACCCGGAATGAATCCGGTCACCCGTGACGGCGTGGTGATGCCGCGTGTTCATCCGAACGTGTTTTGCGGCAGGCACGACCTGAAGAAGACCTGCAAGGGCGACAGCGGCGGCCCGGTTTTGCAGAACGGCGTGCTGGTCGGCATCGTCAGCTGGGGCAAGCGCGAATGTGCCGGCGACGGGCAACCGGGCGTATACACGCGGGTGTCCGAATATGCCGAATGGATCAACTCGGTCATAGAAAAGCCGGCAGAAACTGCCGGCCTTCCCTGATTCAAGCTGGTTTCCGGATTTATTCAGCCCGGACCGGCAGCGCCGGTATCGCGCCCTTGCCCGTCATCATCATCGCCGCTGTCTGAAGGAGCGGTAGTCCGTACAGGCGCCGGAGCCCTTGTTGGCGTCGGAGCCCGAGGCGCCGCCGCCGCCGCCGGAGCTGGGGGTGGAGCGGGGGCAGCTTCAGGCGCAGGCGGGGCCTCACCGGTGGCCGCTTCTTGCGTCATCATGTCGTCTGCCATGGCATCCCCTGCCATCGCGTTGTCATCGATCATGGCATCACCGGCCATGGCATCATCGCTGGCGGTTTCCTCCATCGCGGTTTCATCAGCCTCTTCTGACGTCCCGCAGGCCGACAGCAGCACTACGCCTGTCGCGGCAAGTATAGCCTTGGCCGATTTCGGTCCGAGAATTGTGGTGGCAAGTCTTCTCATCGAATTCATTCCCCTTATGATGCGACAAACGGGGTGAAGCCCAGTCGCCGCTCCAAGTCAATAAAGTCAGTGCGGGCCCGCAGTGGATCCAGCATCGGGTCCATTGCCAGGTAATTCAGTCCAGCATCACCAATTTCATAAGCTTTTTCGAGCGTTAGCATCGCCTCGTCAGCTTCATCCCACTGCGAAAACACCTGCGCCTGCTGATACAGGCCGGCATCTCCATACCCTTCGACCAGTTCTGTCATCGCGGCTTGTGCTTGCTGTGTGTCACCCTGCAGGTGATAGACAATCGCCAGGCACGGCGTGCGCAGAAGCCGCGATGGCTCTTGCAAACAAGCATCCAGCGCGGCCGCATAATCGCCCTGGTGGATCAGCGAGCTGCCGATCCATGAATGCGATCCGCTGATGTCCGGGTTCATCGCCAGGGCTTGCCGGTGCAGTTCGATCGCGCGGTCGAACCGGCGGGCGGCGTAATGCACCAGGCCGGCTTCCTTGAATATCGTGGGGTTTAGCGGATCGAGGTCCATTGCGATTTCGATGGCCCGCAGGGCTTCTTCTTCCCGTCCCGTCAGGGCGGCGAAGGCGGCAAAGCGCGCCTCTATCACCGCAGAACCCGATCCAATTTCTATCGACCGTTCGTAATGCGGCGCGGCTTCGCGGGCCTGCAATTGTGTTTCGAACAGGATCATACCCAGCAGCGAATGCGCCTCCGCCAGATCCGGGGCCAGCTCTATCGCACGGTCCGCTGCTTCCTGCGCGCGGGCATAATACTGCTGCGTCTCCGCAGCGCTGCTGGCGGTGTGGCCCAAGACAGTCAGCGCTGCGGCCTGCCCTGCCCTTGCTCCAGCAAATTCGGGATCGAGCCGGACTGCATTTTCGAAGGTCGCCAGAACCGCCTTCAGGTCCTCGTGACTTTGAGCTTCGATATATTGCTGCCATGCGCGCAAATAGGCTTCGAAAGCTGCAGGCACCGTCGCCTCGCCCAACTGCAGCACGCCCTGCGCATCGGTGATTTCCAGCGACAATTGCGCGGAGATTGCGCCAGCAAGCTCCTGCTGCAAGCCGAGCAAATCATCCGCCGGCTGGCTGTAGGTACGCGACCAGCGGCCCAGCCCGGTTGCGCCATCAATTAGGTCTGCGGACAGGTTTGCAATACCGTCCGCAACGCGCACCGATCCTTCGACGACATAATCGACGCCCAGCTCCCTGGCGATCGTCAACGCATCATCGCCCCTGCCCTGCACCGCTTCCGAGGTGGACCGGGCAATCACCCGCAGCGCCTGATTTCCTGACAGCAGGGACCGCAATTCGGACGCGATGCCCGCGGCGAGATAGCCCAGTTCAGCGCCCGGGCTGTCATCACGGAAAGGCAGGACAGCAATCGAATTGCCTACGTCCCCATCGCCTGTATCCAGCAGGGAAGACACCGCAAATCCGCCGCCGATGATAATCCCGCCGCCAATCCCGGCCAGCAGCAAATTGCGGCGGGTTGGGGACAACCATGCGGTCGGCTCCGGAGGGAGCGGCATCTCCGGCTCCTCACGGTCATGCAAAGCGGCCACCGCCCGCAGCAACTCCTTTGCCGCAGGAGACGCGTATTTGCCCTGGCATGCTGATAGATCAAGGACCTGAAACTGGCGGAATCCCAGCGGCGGTATCGATCCATCGACCGAAATCGGCACCAGACAGCTGCGTTCCCGCCCGCTCATCGCTTCATCCCGGACCCAATTGGATGCTGTGGAAGTCTGCGTCCACAGGACCACCACGGCCTTGGCTGATTCCAGCGCATCTTCGGTGGATTCGAGATATTGGGCGCCGGCCTCCAGCATGCCGTCCCACCAGACCTTGAAGCCTGCCTGTTCCAGCAGGCTGATGATCGGCAGGGCCATGGCCTGATCGGCACGGGAATAGCTGAAGAATACCGTGGGCGCGCCAGGGGCGGCAGGATCAGAGCCTTCTACACTGTTGTCTGCCGGTTCCACTGAAAGCCCCCCAAGGTGAGGAGGACTATATCGCAACAACAGGGGCAAGCAAGCAGCGCAGCGTCATTGGCTGGACACGGCAATCAGGCGCAACTAACCCCGTAACGCAAGGGGGTACGGCGCGTATGGCATTTGAACGCATGACACACGGTAATTTGAGGATAAGGCAAATTGCGGCGATGCGCGCCGCATGACGATTGCCGCACCCATCGCCTGCCCGCCGCATCTGTCGCTGGGCATTACCGGCCACCGCAGCGGCAATGCCGCCTACGCCAAAAACCGGGATGCGGTTGATGCAGCGCTTGCTGCATTGTTCGATCACATCGACACCTTGCTTGATAAAAGGCGCAAGAACCTTTCCGCTGTGCGTTTCCACAGCCTGCTGGTGGACGGGGTGGACCAGATCACCGCGCAAATGGCGCTGGACAGAGGGTGGGAACTCGTCGCGCCGCTACCGTTTGGCAATGCCCTCAACATCGCGATCAATGCGCAGCCAAAAACCGCTGCCGATGCGCGGCTGCTGGCCGAAAACAAGCCGGCCAGCGATCCCGTGGTGCAGGCGCGTGCGCAGGCCATACGCGATGTTGCCGAGGCCGCGCTTCTGTTCGAACTGGCGGACCGCGACGCGCAGATCGCGCCATTGTTCTTCGACACGCTGGAAAGTCCGGGCGATCTGGCAAAGGTTCAGGCGTTCCAGACGCAAACCGCCGATCAGGCATCATTGGCGGGCAAGGTCATGCTGGAGAGGTGCGATCTCCTGATTGCGGTCTGGGACGGCCAATTGGTCAATATGCGCGGCGGCACCGGCCATACCGTGGTCACCGCGCTCGAAATGGGTACGCCGGTCTTGCTGATCGATATTGCCAATCCGCGCGAATGGTCGGTCCTGTCCCGCCCTGAAAAATTGCTCCACCCTCGCCGCCATAACCCTGCCCAGCTGGAGGCGATTATCACCGCCAGCATTGGTTCGGAGCTTGAGGCTGATGCCAGCATCTCTGCCGAAAATTGGCACCCGGCCAGCGCGCGTATGTGGCATCTCCACCGCCGGATTGAGGCCAGCTTCGGGGGCGGCGGCGGAAAACCGTTCCGGTCGTTGAAAACATATTACGAAACGCCGGACGCAATCGCCGCTGGCAGCGCCGCAGATCTCTTGGGCAGAGCACGCGATTTGCCGAATGCAGATAATGACCAGATTGACCGCATCGCAACCTCCATCCTGCCGCAATTTGCCTGGGCAGACGGCATTTCCAGCTGGCTGTCCGATGCCTATCGCAGCGGCATGGGCTACAACTTCATCCTGTCGGCACTCGCGGTGGTGATCGGTGCGGCTTACTTGCCGTGGGATCTGACCGAGCAGAAGTGGATTTTCGCCTCGATCGAATTGCTGCTGCTGGTCATGATCATCGTGATCACTTTTGTGGGCAGCAAGCGGCGTTGGCATACACGCTGGTTCGAAACGCGCCGGGTCGCTGAATATCTGCGGCACGGGCCGATCATGCTGCTGCTCGGCGTGTCGCGGCCACTAGGGCGTTGGCCCAGAGGCCAAGGTGGAGGACAGGGTGGCGGACACGGTAGCAGCCATGATGTAGGACAAGGCGGAGACTGGCCGGAGAATTTCTCCCGCCATTGCCTGCGCGCCGCCGGACTTCCCGCAGTCGTGGTGGACCGTGAATATCTGCGTCATGCACTTGAACAGGTCGTGCAGCCACATGTCACTGCGCAGCGCGACTACCACCGGGTAAAGGCGCACCGGTTGCACAATGTTCACCGCCGGTTGGACAAGGTGGCGGAGACGTTTTTCATTCTCGCGATCTTTTCGGTGCTGACCTATCTGATGCTCAAGATTGGCTCTGTGACGGGGCTGGTTCCGGCGGCGTGGCCGCTGGCGACATCAAAGCTGTTCACCTTTCTGGGCATTGCATTTCCAACGCTGGGCGCGAGCATCGCCGGCATCCGCTTCTTCGGGGATTTTGAACGCTTCGCCGCCATTTCCGAAATCGCTGCCGAGAAGCTGGATGAGCTGAATACGCGTATCGCGCTGCTTCTAAGCGGGCCGGAACGCGGCATCAGCTACGGCGCGGTTGCCAATGTCGCCCATGCGATCGACGAAGTCGTGGTCGATGAGATTGAAAGCTGGCAATCCGTTTTCGGCGGCAAGCACATCGCCCTGCCCGCCTGACCTATCCAGACCGGACTAATGGGCCAGCGCGATCAGCGCTCGGCGATATTTGCATCTATTGTAGAAAATGGATGCCCCGCAAGGACTCGAACCTTGATTGACGGAGTCAGAGTCCGCTCTCTTACCATTAGAGGACAGGGCAATTGCGCGCGCCTCTATCCCGCGCGCCGGATTCGGTCAAGCTGTTGCGTGGCCCTGCTATGCGCTTAGCTGGCGGCGCTCCAGTTTACGGTGCGGCAGAACAGGGTGACGCAGCCCTGCACTTCCAGCCCGCCACCGCGCGCCGGATTGACCACGGCGCGGTAGGTGCCGCCATCTTCGGGATTATAAACCTGGCCGCGCCATGCGCCGTCTGAATAGCGCAGATTCTGCAGGATCTGAATGCCGACAATCGGCCGGTCGCGCAAAGCGGGATTATCGTTGTGCCGGTCGCGATTGGTTTCCCCCGGCTTGCGTCGCACGATCCGGGTGATCTCGCCGCAGCGCGCATTGCCGCAGCGGCCCACGGTGATTTCGACATAGCCGCCCTGATCGAGATACGTTCCATCAATGGAACGCTGCGCCGGGGCAGCGCTGGACAGCAAGACGAGGGATGCAGCAGAGGCGAGTGCGAGTTTGATCATCATAGGACGAACCCCTAGACGGTCAAAAAGTGCCCTAGGCTGAACAGCTTGCGCCGCCGAGCACGCAAAAGCGCGCGCAATGGGGATGGTTCAGCGGAACATCGCCGTCGGCCTCCGCCACCGTGGTGCCCAGATCGAAGCCGGGATCGTAGGGGAGCAAAGTGCAGGCGACGACGCGCGGCTCAGGTTCGCCTTTGCGGTGTACGACCATGCGGCTGCTTGCGCACATCTGCTCGTCCGGCGATTTGCCGAGTATATCCCAGCACCCCTCGCTGATTTCCGGCACGTCGGCGCTGGCATCCATTTCCGGGAACAGCACCAGCCGCGCCGGATTGGCAGTGTCGATCGCAATGCCTTCGTTCGCGAAAAGCATGCCGTAGGACCGACGCGCGAATTCATCGCTTTCCCCGCCAAGATGCCGGCCCGCAGCGGCGAGGGAAAATTCGTGCGCAGAAAGCCAGCGCAGCCCGTCCAGCATCGGCTCCCAGCTATTTGGCCCGCGCTCTGCCTCATGCACGGCCTGCGTATGGTGATCGATGCTCACGCGGATCGTCAGCTTGTCGCCATAGCTCGCACGCAGGCGCAGCAGCTGCGCCTCATGCCGCCGCATTGGCTTCATGGCATTCGACAGCACCAGCACGTCATACCCGCGCCCCAGAGCATCCTCCAGCATCGTGATGATGTCCGGGTTCATGAATGGCTCGCCGCCGGTAAAGGCGATTTCGCGCACGCCTCGGTCTGCGATCTCATCCAGAAACCGCCCCACATGTGCCGCCGTCATATAGATCAGCGCATCATTCGTAGGGCTGCTTTCAATGTAGCAATTGGCGCAGGCGAGGTTGCACAGCGTTCCGGTGGCGAACCACAGTGTGTCCAGTTCCCTCAACACGACGCTTGCACGCGCAGCGCCATCGGCAGTCACACTGGGATCGGCGAACTTCTCAGCCGCCAGCCGCTCTGCCTCGACTGCGAACGGTGAAGCTCCAGCGGGAGCATTGCGGGAGAGGGATCGGCTGGCCATCAGAACATCCGCCGGATTTTGGCGAGGAAGGCAACCCAGCGTTTGGGCCATGTGCCGAACACGGTCGGCTCCCACACGGCAAAGGCCGCCGCCTTGATGATTTCGGAGCGGGTGGGATAGCTGATGATCGCCCCGCCCATATCGAAACTGCCCGATTTGCCCGTGATCATCTGCGTGAACGGCAGCAGCAATTCGCCTGCATTTATGCCGCAAATGCTGGCGCCGACGACCTTCTTGCCTTTGAACATGACTTTCAGATGGCCTTTCTCAAGCCCTTCCGCAATGGCGCGTTCGTTGTGGTCGAAGCCTTCGGTGACGACGCGCAACTTGTCGCCATATGCCTCGCGCGCTTCGCTTTCGGTCATGCCGATCTGGGCCACTTCCGGCTCTGTATAGGTGCACCACGGCAGCGCGGTAAAATCGGCCTTGGCCGGCAGGCCGAGCGCGATTTCCAGCACGGCGTTGGACCCTTCATAACCGGACACATGCGTCAGTCGGGGGCCTTCGCGGCAGTCACCGATCGCGTAAATATGTTTGAGGCTAGTGCGGCGGCGCGCATCGACCTTGATACCGTTGCGGCCCAGCTCAACGCCCAGTTCCTCCAACCCGTAACCTGATACCCGGGCCTTGCGGCCTACTGCGATCAGCAGGTGGCTGCCGGTCACTTCCTCTCCGCCATCGGTGGTGACAGTGATCGCGCCATCGCTGCCTTTCGCCACCTTCGCGCCCTTGCCATCGACAAAGCGGACGCCTTCGCCTTTCATTACATCGACAACAATGGCGACAGAATCGCGGTCATCGCGGCCCATCGGATTGCCCGGCTCTATCACCGTGACTGCACTGCCCAGGCGGCGGAAGCTTTGCGCCATTTCCATGCCGATCACACCGCCGCCAATGATGACGAGATGCTCCGGCTGCTCTGTCAGGTCGAACAGGTTTTCATTGGTGAGATATGGCACTTCCTCCAGCCCCGGAATGGGCGGGATGGAAGGCGATGATCCGGTGGCGATGACGATGCGCGGCGCAGTCAGAGTGCGGCCCCCGACCTCGACTGATCTGGGGCCTGTAAACTTCGCCCAATCCTGAATAACCTCGCAGCCCATTTCCTCGAACCGTTCGACTGAATCATGCGGTTCGATCTGGGCAATCGCCTTGTGGACATGCGCGTGAACGCCGCTCCACTCCACATGCGGCGCGGCCAGTTGCACCCCGGCGCGCATTTCCTCTCGTGCCTCCGCTGCGCGCTTTGCCGAAGCGATCAGCGCCTTTGACGGGACGCAGCCATTGTTCAGGCATTCGCCGCCCATCTTGTGGCCTTCGATCAGCGCGGTCTTCAGCCCGAACATCGCGCAGCCGCCTGCCGCCGTCAGGCCCGCAGCGCCGCCGCCAATCACAATCACATCATGCGTGTAGTCCATGAATTATCCCTGTTGGTAACCATTGGGTGATGACGGGCGAAGTTCAAACCGTCTATGCGCATCACTATTCGCACAAAGAAGGGCCACGGTTTCATGAATCTTGAAAATTCGCAGAATTATTACGGCAAAGTGCTCGCGCAGTCGGCAGATTTGCGCACCGATGCCTGTTGCACGACCGAACGGCCAGCGCCCGATATTCTGACCGCCCTTGCGAATGTCCATCCCGATGTGAAGGCGCGGTATTACGGCTGCGGGCTGGTGACGCCGCAGGCGATGGAAGGGTGCAACGTGCTCGATCTCGGCTCGGGCAGCGGGCAGGATGTTTATCTGCTCGCCCAGCTGGTCGGCCCGACCGGAAGCGTGACCGGTGTGGACGCGACGCCTGAACAGCTCGCGGTGGCGCGGGAACATCAGGATTGGCACGCAGAGCGGTTCGGATACGCCAACACGCACTTTGTGGAAGGCGATATCGAAAAGCTGGACGAGTTGGGGCTGGAGCCTGGCAGTTTCGATGTGATCGTATCCAACTGCGTCATCAATCTGGTGGCGGACAAGGATGCGGTGTTCCGCGCCGCGCACAAATTGCTGAAACCCGGCGGGGAGCTGTATTTCTCCGACGTATATGCAGACCGCCGCGTGCCCGCGCATTTGCTGGACGATCCGGTGCTGCACGGGGAATGCCTGTCCGGCGCGCTGTATTGGGGCGATTTTGACCGGCTCGCAAAGGCAGCCGGGTTCGCCGATCCGCGCCTTGTTACCGACCGCCCGCTTGGTATCAATGACGCGGAAGTTTCCAAAAAGCTGGAAGGCATCAATTTCGTCTCCGCCACTTACCGGCTCTTCAAGATGCCGCAGCTTGAGCCGCAGTGCGAAGATTACGGGCAGGCTGTGCGCTACAAGGGAACTGTCGGGGGGAGTGAACACACGTTTCATCTCGACGCGCATCATGTCATCGAGGCAGGCCGTGTTTTCCCTGTATGCGGCAACAGTTGGCTGATGCTGGCGGAAACACGATTTGCGCCGCATTTTGAATTCATTGGCGATTTCAGCCGCCATTACGGCGTCTTTCCCGGCTGCGGCACGGCTGTGCCGTTTGGCCAATCGGACGCTAACCCCGCCAAGACCGAAGCGCCCTGCTGTTGAAAATTCTCGTTACCGGAGCCGCCGGCCTGATCGGCGGCGAAGTCTGCGCGCGGCTGGTAGCTGGCGGGCATGAGGTTGTGGCGATGGTCCGCCGCAACCCCATCGTGCGCGCCAATGACGGAAGTGAAGTTGCAGGCCTGCGTACACTATCCGGCGATGTAACGCGCACACTTATGGGGCTGACGCCAGAGGCCTGCGATGTCGTAATCCACTGCGCTGCCAGCCTTGAATTCGATGCGCCTGAAGAGGACCTTCGCGCCATCAACATCGAGGGCACCCGCAATGCGCTGGCCTACGCAGCGGCGGCGGGCGCACGCTTTCTGCATGTCAGCACGGCCTATGTCTGCGGAATGCGCGAAGGTGAAATTCTGGAAGGGCCGGTGCCGCAAGATACCGCCTTCACCAACCGGTATGAGGCGAGCAAGGCCGCGGCAGAAAGCGTTGTGGCGGACAGCGGTGTGCCCTTCGCGGTGGCGCGCCCATCCATCGTGCTTGGCGACAGCGCGACTGGCGCAATCCGGGATTTTCCGTCGCTGTGCAATGTTTTCCGCCTGATGGCGCGCGGCAAGGTGACGCAGTTTCCGTGTGAGCCGGGATCGACGCTCGACCTGGTGCCGATCGACCATGTGGCAGCCGCGATAGTGGCCTTGGCGGAAAACATGGACGCGGGCGAAGGCGGGTATTTTCACCTTGTCGCCGACACGCCGATGCCTGCCGCAGAACTGGCACACGGTGTCGCGCGGGTAGACCACTTCCCCGATCCGCTGGTTGTCAGCCCGGAGGACTATGACCCTTCTGCACTACGCTCCGGAGAGAGGATGCTGGCCGAAAGAATGTTGAGCACGTTCGGTGCCTATTTCACCCGAAATCCGCGTTTCTCGGATGCCAGACTGAAGGAAGTGACGGGGCTTTCCTGTCCAGCCACAGACAGCGAATGGCTCGATAGGCTGATCGAATACGGCATCGCCGCCGGATATTTGCCCAAAGCTGGCTAGCGCACGTCGGGGTAATGCCGTTCCAGCCGCTTTTTCGCGCCCATGCCCCACAGGAATCCGACTTTCAGATAAATCCAGTTGGCCTTCAGCGCGCCCCATTCGGCGATGCGGCGGTCAGATGTCTCGACGGTGCGCGGCACGAGTTTCACGCGGCCAAAGCGCGTCATGCGAATGCACAGATCGGCCTCTTCCATCACCTTGGCCTCCGGGTCGCATCCGCCGCACTCCAGAAATTGCGCGCGCCGGAAAAACATCGCGTGATCGCCGAACAGCAGGCGGCATCCCTTCACGAACAAATGCGGGCGGAACAATAGCGGGGCGTACCACGTCTTGGCAAAATTATGCGCAGTCGTTCCCCACCGCGTTTTCTCGGCCCCGCGCAAAATAGGCGTGAACCCGGCGAGCGAAATTCGGCGGTCGGAAAGGGTGCGGGAAACTACCGCCACCATATCGACAGGCGGCACGGTGTCGGCATGAAGCACGACGACAAGGTCGGAAGCTGCCGCCGCGACGCCCGCGTTGATCTGCCGGCCCCGCCCAGCCTCGGTCTGGACAACGCGCCAACCCGCCGCCTCTGCAATCGCGACAGAGCGATCCGTGCTGCCGCCATCGACGGCCACCACTTCGGCAGGAGCGGGATCGAGTTTCGCCAAATGCTCCACCAGCGCAGGCAAGGCGCGCGCTTCATTGAGCATCGGGATGACAATGGTGACGCCGTTCATGGCAACAAATCTGGCCATTTTGAGAGATCTTCAGGCCGGTCGCAATCATCGAGCACGCCGAGCAGGCGGTAAAGTACGTCTTGTTCCTTCAGCCGTCTTTCAGTGTGCTTTAGGACCCTTTCAGTGCCCCATGGCATGTCATCCCACAGGAACGGCATTTCGCGGGTAAATCCAAGAAGATAATATCCACCATCGCTGGCCGGACCGATCACTGCCGGCACTTCTTCCAAAGCCGCCACGGCATCGCGCAAATGCTTCGCAGTCAGCCCCGGAATGTCTGCGCCAAGCACAATCGCAGGTGCCGGAACACGCGCCAGCCGGGCTCCCAAATCGCCCTCACCCTGCTCTACAAAAGCAATGTCCGTGCCCAGCCAATCGGCAAATTCCGCGTGGGCCGCGCCCGTGGTCCAAACTGAAAACGGCAGGCCGCTTGCCCTGATTGTCGCCAAGGCCCGTTCGACAAGGCGGCGGTGAACCTGCGCAGCGCCCTCCTCCCCCAATGCAGGCACAAGCCGCGTCTTCGCACGGCCAGGCGCAGGATACTTTGCAATGAGCGCAATCTGGGGAACGGCCTGATCCATCAGCGGCTCTCTAGCTTTCGTTGCTGCGGCTGGCGAGTGCCCCTGCCATCTTAAGCCCGGCGTCAGCTTAACTTGTATCAAGTCCGTGCTTGGTCTAGCCTGTCAGCAGGTTCCGCTCGGATGTGGCGGGTGATAGATTTTTAGAGAGTACGATCATGGCGGATCAATTCCCGCCGGACGGTCGCGAAAAAGCCCAGAGTGATGCGGGCGATATGGGTGGCACCAATACTGGCCGCCCCCGCAATCGAAACAAGGGCCCGAAACGCAACCCCGGTGAAGGCAGTTCAGGCAATCAGCGCGAGGCGACTGGTTGGCGGCGCCCACCCCTTAAATCCTTTAAACAGGCGTATGCCGCAATCGATCTTGGCACCAACAATTGCCGCCTGCTGATCGCGCGGCCGTCCGACGAAAATTTTGTCGTTATCGATGCCTTCAGCCGCGTAGTCCGGCTGGGCGAGGGATTGGCGCAAACCGGTGAGCTGTCAGTTCAAGCAATGGACAGGGCGCTGGGCGCGCTGAAAATCTGCGCGGACAAGCTGCGCAAACGCAATGTCCACCTCGCCCGCTCGGTCGCGACCGAGGCCTGCCGGAGAGCCACGAACGGCGAAGAATTTATCGAACGCGTGCGGCAGGAAACCGGCGTTGTGCTGGACATAATCAGCGCGCAGGAAGAGGCACGACTGGCGGTGCTGGGATGCCATATCCTGCTGGAAGACGGCATTGGCCCGGCGGTAATATTCGACATTGGTGGCGGATCGACAGAACTTGTGCTGATTGAACCCGGCGCGCCGGTTCCGCGCATTCTCGATTGGCAGAGCGTCCCTTGGGGCGTTGTCTCGCTGACCGAAACGGTCGGGCACGAAAAGGGCGGCGAAGTCGACCGGCTTGCCCGTTATGAGGAAATGAAGAGCCTTGTCCGCGACAGTTTTGCTGAATTTGCGCAGCGTATCGAACGTCACAAGGCCGAAGATCAGCGCCTGCTTGGCACCAGCGGCACGGTGACCACGCTGGCCAGCGTTCACCTTGGCCTGCCGCATTACGACCGCAAGGAAGTCGATGGCTTGATCGTACCGACAGACGCTATGTTGGGCATTTCGCAGGACCTTTCGGCGATGTCGCCTGAGGACCGCAGCAAGCTTGATTGCATCGGCCATGAACGCGCCGAACTGGTGGTCGCAGGCTGCGCAATCCTGGAGGCTATTCTTGAAATCTGGCCCGCTCCGCGTCTTGGCGTGGCAGACCGCGGCATTCGCGAAGGTATTTTGCGCAGCCTGATGTCTGCCGATGCCGAAGGCGTCGAGGCACAGGCCGCGCTGCGAAAACTTAAAACAGGGAGCGCCGGCCAATGAGCCGTTCAGGAGATGACTCACAGCGCCGGCTGAAGGATAACAAGAAGCGCAAGGAAAGCTCGAAGCGTTGGCTCGAACGCCAGCTCAACGATCCTTACGTGAAACGGGCCAAGGAAGAAGGCTGGCGCAGCCGTGCGGCGTTCAAGCTGATCGAACTGGATGATCGCTTCCACCTTGTGAAAGGCGCAAACCGCGTTGTCGATCTGGGGATCGCGCCGGGCGGCTGGTCCCAGGTGGTGCGCAAACGCGCGCCCAAGGCTTCTGTTGTCGGGATCGACTATCTCGAAACCGAACCGATTGACGGGGTCACGATCCTGCAAATGGACTTCATGGACGAAGCGGCTCCGGCAGCTTTGGAAGATGCACTGGGCGGACCTGCCGATCTGGTGCTGTCCGATATGGCAGCCAATACCGTGGGCCACAAACAGACAGACCATCTGCGCACCATGGCGCTGGTAGAGGCAGCCGCATGGTTTGCCGTCGACAATCTGACCGAAGGCGGCGCATTTATCGCCAAGGGATTTGCGGGCGGTACCGACAAGGATTTGCTGAACCTGCTCAAATCCCATTTCCGCACAGTCAAACACGCAAAGCCGCCCGCCAGCCGCAAGGGTTCAAGCGAATGGTTCGTGATCGCGCAGGGCTTCAAAGGGCGCAAGGAATAAAGCACAACAAAAAGCCCCGGCGCGAACCGGGGCTTCTTTGTATTCCATTGATGCAGAAAAATCAGGTGCCCGGGGGATTTTCCGGCACAGGCTGATCGGCGCCCATGGCACCGGCAGCTTCCTGCGCTGTGGCGGCCGCGCCTTCGACTTCGCCCGGGCCAGCGCCGGGTGCGTCTGTGGCTTCGCCGTCAGCAGCTGCGGCTTCAACGGCCGGAAGTTCCGGACCGCCGCCATACTCACGCATGTACAGGATGATGTTGGCGCGGTCTTCTGCACTACCAAGGCCGGCAAAGCTCATCTTCGTGCCGTCTGCAAAGCCGCGCGGGCTGGCAAGCCAGGCGTCCATGTTTTCATACGTCCACGCGCCGCCATGGCTGGCAAGCGCGCTGGAGTAGTCAAAGCCGGGAGCGTGAGCACCGATGTCTGTTCCAAGCACACCGTAAAGGTTCGGGCCGATGCCATTTGCGCCGCCCTGCTCGATGCTGTGGCAGGTGGAACATTTTGCGAAAACAGCTGCGCCTGCTTCGGCAGAGCCGGAGGCCAGCAGTTCGGCAATCGAAGGACCAGCGTCGGCTGCTGCGCCTTCCTCAGGCGCATCGATCACGTAGCCGGGGTTTTCTGGCACTTCGCTTTCAAACGCTGTGCCAGCGACAATAGAGCCGCCAAGTGCGATACCGGCGCTGGCAAGGATCCAGCCCATCGTTGTGTTCATTCGATCGTTCATAATGTATGTCGTTCGGAAAGCTGTTGGAAGTTGGTGCGGCTCTAATGTCCAGCGGCGCGGCGCGCAAGGGGCCTTTAGTCGCTTGTCGCCCGCGTACACGCTTGTAGCATGGCCTTGGCCAAGCTAGGCGCTGGATGCACGATGGACAGTTTCCCCGCCCCCGCCCTCGCCATGGTCGAATCGATGAGCGCTGCCGCCGAAGCAGAGCCTTCGCGCGCCATCGCCTTTCAGGGAGCTCCAGGTGCCAATTCGCACCGTGCGCTGCTCGAATGGGAACCGGACGCGCTGCCGCTGCCCTGTTTCAGCTTTGCCGACGCAATTGATGCTGTGAAAACAGGGCGCGCAGGCTGCGCCATGATCCCGATCGAAAATTCACAGGCCGGCCGGGTCGCCGATATCCATTTCCTGCTGCCGGAAAGCGGCCTTTCGATTGTGGGGGAGCATTTCCTGCCGATCCATCACGCGCTGATGGCGCTGGATACGAAAGGGCCTTTCGATGCCGCCTACAGCCACCCCCACGCGCTCAGCCAAAGCCGTCATTATCTGCGGGAACGCGGCATCGTCCCGCTCAGCCATGCCGATACGGCGGGCGCTGCGGCGCATGTCGCGGCAACCGGCGATCCGAAAATCGCCGCAATTGCACCCATGCTGGCGGCAGATCTCTACGGGCTGAAAATCGTCGACGAGAATGTCGAGGACAGCGCGGACAACACCACGCGCTTCGTCGTGCTCGCACCGCAGCCGCTCTCGTCCGAAGATGTGGCCGGGCAGGAATGCATGACCACATTCGTGTTCGAAGTGAAAAACATCCCCGCCGCGCTGTACAAGGCGCTGGGCGGTCTTGCGACAAACGGCGTCAACATGACGAAGCTGGAAAGTTACCAGCGCGGCGCCAGTTTTGCAGCGACCATGTTCTACGCCGATATCATCGGTGCACCGGGAATACCGGCTGTTGACCGGGCGATGGAGGAACTGGCGTTTCACTGCAAAGGCGTGACGATGTTCGGCACCTACCCGCTTGCCCGGCAGCGTCCATGAACGCGGGCCACCCGGCCGACTTCACTATCGCTCACGAAGAGCCGACACGCGCTGACGTCCTGGCTCTGCTGGATCAGCACCTTGCCGAAATGCACCGCTGTTCTCCGGCATGCAAAGTGAATTCCCTACCCGCGCAAAGATTGGCCGAACCTGACGTCACATTCTTCACCGCGCGGGTTAGCGGCGAATTGGCTGCTATCGGCGCTCTTAAACAAATCGATGCTGCAAGAGGGGAACTGAAAGCCATGCGCGCGGCAGACATCTGGCGCGGCCGCGGTGCCGGGGCCGCCATCCTGACGGCGCTGCTGGCCGAGGCGCGCAGCCGGAAATACAACTGGATCGGATTGGAAACCGGGCGGCACGAGGCATTTCTCCCAGCACAGCACCTATACGCCAGAAACGGTTTTCGCGAATGCGATCCGTTCGGCGATTATCAAAGCGACGACTTCAGCATGTGCATGGGGCTGAGCCTGCAATGACCGGCAATTATCCCTGCCTTGGCCCCCAGCAAGTCATTGCTTAGTAACTTTCTCCATGCCACTTAGGAACTTGTGACCACAGGCAATGGGAAAGAAGCGCTGCCGGCGCAGGGCGAGAGCTTCGCAAAGGCCTGGCAGGACATGCGCGCCGATAGCGCCATCCAATATGCCGAGGTCGCCATGCCTGAACGTGCCCCACCGCCCGATTGGTGGGTCCGCTTCATGGGCTGGCTGGCCGAACTCCTTTCGCCCATCGCTCAACTTTTCGTCGCGAGCTGGCCCGTATTGTCCTGGGTGCTGATCGGGGGCGGCATTGCCCTGCTCGCCTATCTCATCTTCCGCACCTTCGGCCCGGGCCTGTTTGCCAGGCGCAGCGGGGCAGAAGAAGCCGAAGACTGGGTGCCTGACCAGCAAGAGGCGCTCGCGCTGCTGGAAGAGGCAGACCGGCTTGCAGCTGCGGGCCAATATGATGAGGCAACGCATTTGCTGCTGAAACGCTCTGTCGGGCAGATCGCGCAGGCGCGGCCCGATCTGGTTGATCCGTCGAGTACCGCAAGGGAGCTTTCGGCAGAACCACGCCTTCCGGAAGGTGCGCGCAGTGCCTTTGCGGTGATCGCCGGTAGGGTTGAACGAAGCTTGTTTGCACTCTCCGCCCTGTCTGCGGCGGATTGGCACGCGGCGCGCGATGCCTATGCCGAATTTGCGCTGGCGCAGAAATCACTCCGCAACAGGGCTTTGTCTGCGTGAGCCGCACACGCAGCCCTTTCAGCCCCGTCACGGTGCTGGCCCTGCTCGGCATTGGCGTGGCGGCGTTCTTGCTGATGCTCTACGCGCTTGGCCAGGGATGGGACGGCAGCGATGATCGCAATGGCGGCAATCACGCTGCGTCCAACGGGCTCAACGGTTTTGCCGGCCTTGCGGGCCTGCTCGAAAACACAGGCTACAACGTCCAGCTTTCACGCAGCCGCGCCGGGTACAATGATTACGGCCTGCTGGTTCTGACGCCGCCGATGTACGGCGATGGTGATGAGCTGGCAGAAATCATCAGGGAGCGGCGCGAACGGGACACCGGGCCGACTTTGGTTATCCTGCCCAAGTGGATGGCATTTCCTATCCCGGAGCAAATGGATGTCGAGGCAGAGGACGGCTGGGTATTCCTGATGAATTCCGGCAGTCCTGACTGGTTTGCGCAGCTCGATCTGGCCAAAGGCGCGGCGCTTTCCGTGGGAGAGACCAAGGGTTGGAACGGTTTAGGCATGAGCGGCGCATTGCCCGCCGCGCAGCAAGTGCAGGCGTTGACGAAGCAGCCGGAAAACGAAATGCTGGCCCGCGTTCTGGATAGCGAGGGCGATGTGCTGGTGGCCGATCTTCCGGCTGACTACACGGCGGGCGATTACGATTATGCCCCCTATCCCGTCACTTTCGTGTTCGAACCCGATCTGATGAACAATTACGGCCTTGGCGATGAAGGCCGGGCGCGGCTGGCGTTCTCGTTGATCGAAAACGCCACAGACGGTGACACAGCCATGCCGGTGATATTCGACCTGACATTGCCGGGCCTTGGTGCCAGCGAGAACTTGCTGACGCTTGCGTTTCGCCCGCCATTCCTGGCGGCAACGCTGTGCCTTTTGCTGGCTGGGCTGGTGATTGCATGGCGCGGTTTCCAGCGGTTTGGCCCGCCCGTGGCAGAGGTGCCCGCAATGGCGCAAGGCAAACGGCAACTTGCCCGCAACGGCGCATCGCTGGTGCAACGGGTGAAGCGCTTTCACCTGCTGTCCGATCCTTACGCCGCGCTGATGAGCAAACGTATTGGGGATGCGCTGGGTGTGCGCGAACCGCACGCGGAGGCCCGCGCCGCCGCTATCGACACTGCGCTGGAGCGGCGCGGCTATGAAGGACCGGGCTTTGCCGAAATGGCGAGTGACCTGCGCGGCGCATCGCGCCCGCGTGACATTATCCGCGCTGCCGGCGCACTGAAATCCATCGAAAGGACGCTGAAGAGATGACCATGACCCTGGAACAGACCGCCCATCTGGCGGGCACGATCCGCAATGAGGTCGGCAAGGCCATCGTCGGCATGGACGAGACGATAGAGCACCTGCTGATCGCCATGGTGGCGCAGGGGCATGTGCTGCTGGAAGGTCCGCCGGGGACGGCCAAAACCTTCCTCGCCAATTGCTTTGCCCACGCCACCGGGCTCGATTTCGGGCGCATCCAGTTCACCCCAGATTTGCTGCCGGGCGACATCCTCGGCTCCAACCTGTTCAATTTCCAGACCAGCCAGTTCACTCTGACGCGCGGGCCGATTTTCTGCGAGCTGCTGCTGGCCGATGAAATCAACCGCACGCCGCCCAAGACGCAGGCCGCCTTGCTGGAAGCCATGCAGGAACGCCGGGTGACGCTGGACGGTGAGACGCATACTTTGAGCGACAATTTCATGGTTGTTGCGACGCAAAACCCGATCGAGAACCAGGGCGTCTATCCCTTGCCGGAGGCGCAGCTTGACCGTTTCGCTTTCAAGCTGCTGATCCCTTATCCGAGCGCCGAGGAAGAGGCGCGCATCGTGCAAAGGTTTGGTGAGCGCAGTGGTCCGCAAAAACCCGCCGATTTCGGGATCGAGCAAGTCGCGACGCCGGAAACGATTACCCAGGCACAGGCCGCCGTGAAATCCGTCACCATGTCGCCGGAGGTGCTGCAATATGCAGTTTCGCTGGTTCGCGCGACTCGCGAAACCGCCGATCTGGCCAGCGGAGCCAGCCCCCGCGCTGCCGTGCTGCTGGCCAATTCGGCCCGCGCGCGCGCTGCTTTGCAGGGGCGCAATTATGTCATTCCCGACGATGTGAAGGCGCTTGCCACGGCTTGCCTGCGTCACCGCCTGCTGCTCTCGCCAGCTGCCGAAATCGAAGGAAAACTGGTTGAAGATCTGGTTGCGGGCCTGATCGAAGAGACAGAGGCACCGCGCTAGGCTGCCCTCAAGTGAAACTGCCCCGCATCAACCTCCCGCCGCTGCCCATCGTGCCAACTGGCCGCACCCTGATGCTGCTTGGTTTGCTGGCACCTGTGGCGGTCGTGATTGCGGCCACCGCACCGGGCGCATGGATCATCGCACCTGCCGCGGGTTTCGCGCTGCTGCTGCTGGTGCTGATTGACGGATGGCTGGCAGGAAGCTTGGTGAAGTTCGATTATTTCGTGCCCGCCGATGTCGAAGTCGGTCAGCCGGCCATGCTCCGCATTGATGCGACGATCGAACGGGACAGCGATTCCCGACTGCCCGAAGCGGCCATCGGTTTCGAGCCGCGTCTGGGCGATCGGGGCGTAGCCAGATTTCTCCTCCAGCCGACGGGAGAAGCGAGCCGGTTTTCCGGCATCGGTGAAGCTGTGCCGGTGCGGCGCGGCACAGGTGAATTGCACGATCTGTGGCTGCGCTGGCCCGGTCCGCTGGGCCTTACCGTAAGGCAGGTCCACAAGTCGCTGGACGCACGTATCCGCGTGTGGCCCGATTTGTCGCCTGTCCGTTCCCCGGTACTCCAGGCCTTCCTTCGCGACAGCCAGTTCGGCCTTGTTGCGCGGCGGATACGCGGCGAGGGCACGCAATTTGAAGCGCTGAGCGAATATGAGGCCGGCATGGACCGCCGCCGGATCGACTGGAAAGCCTCTGCCCGCCACACCGCGCTGTATGCCCGCGAGAACGAGGCGGAGCGGGACAACCAGGTCGTCTTTGCTTTCGATTGCGGGCAATCCATGTGTGAACCGGTGGACGGTTTGCCGCGCATCGACCGCGCCGTATCGGCTGCCCTGACCGCTGCCTATGTCGCGCTAAAAGGCGGCGACCGGGTCAGCCTGTTCGGCTTTGCCGACCACCCGCAGGTCATGACGCCGTTTGTCACCGACACCCGCGCATTCTACCGCCTGCAAAGCGCCGCGGCAGAGCTGGATTATGTCCCGCGCGAGCCGAACTTCACGCTGGCGCTGGCCACGCTGGCGTCGCGTCTGAAGCGGCGGTCCCTGATTGTACTGTTCTCCGATTTTTCCGATCCGACCTCAGCGGAAATGATGGTGGAAAGCGTGGAGCGGCTGGTGCGGCACCATCTGGTGATCTTCGTCACCATGGTCGATGAGGAGCTGGAAGAGCTGGCCGCGACAGAGCCGGATACGATGGGCGATATCGCCATCGCCGTCAGCGCCGATGCCTTGGCCCGTCAACGCGCACTCGTGTTGCAAAGGCTGCGGCGGCTGGGTGTCAATGTGATCGAGGCACCGCATGACAAGATCGGGTATCAGTTGATCGACCTGTATCTACAAACCAAGCGCGCGGAGGCGATCGGCTGATGGCACTCCCCTTCTTCAAAAGCGCAGAGATCGAACCGCCCGCCGATATCGAGGCCGCATCGCTGCGGTCTGATAGGTTCAGGCTGGAACGCGAAGTGGATTGGCAGCGGCTGGAGGCGATTGTCGTCGCGCTGGAAAAAGGGCGGCCGGGGCGCATCAGCGATGCAGACTTACTCGATCTGCCGGTCCTTTACCGCAAGACTGCATCCAGCCTTGCGGTGGCGCGTGAGACTTCGCTGGATGCTGCAACGCTGAGTTATCTGGAGGCGCTGGTGCGCCGCGCCTGGTTCCAGATCTATGGTCCGCGCATCGGGCTGTTTGGCTGGCTACGGCGCTTTCTCGGGGGCGGCTGGAGCACTTCGGTGCGCGAAATTTGGCTCGATATCTGCATTTCCTTTGCCGTAATGGTCGCAGGCACTGCCGTCGGCTGGTTGCTGGTGGCGCGCGATCAAGACTGGTTTTATGCGCTGGTACCGGGTCAAATGGCCGGAGGCCGCGTTCCGGGTGCTTCGCGTGAAGTGCTCGCAGAATCGCTTGGCCAGACAGAGAATGCCGAAGGGCTGTCTGTTTTTGCCGCCTATCTGTTTTCCAACAATACCGGCGTCACCATCATGGCATTCGCGCTGGGCTTTGCCTTTGGCATCCCCACTCTGCTGCTGCTTGTTTACAATACCGCCCTGCTTGGCGCGATGCTGTATGTCTTTGCCGACGCCGGGCTTGGTCTGGATTTCGTCGGCTGGCTGTCAGTGCACGGCACCACGGAACTCGGCGCAATCATGCTCGGCGGGGCTGCGGGGCTGCATGTCGGGCGGACGATGGCGTTTCCGGGAGAACGTTCCATCCTATCCGCGATGCAGGACGCCGGTGTGCGCGCAGCACAGGTTATGGCGGGCTGTACGATCATGCTGATCGTCGCCGGACTGTTGGAAGGATATGCCCGGCAACTGGTCGGCGATACGGCGTCCCGCCTCGCCATTGGCGGCGGCATGCTGGTATTCTGGATTGTCTATTTCGCCTTTGTCAGACGCCCGCCGGAGCATGACGCATGAACGCGGCGATTGGCATGAAGCGCGGGGAGCCGGGCAAACGCGACCGGATGCTGCTCACACCGGAAGGTCTGGCCCTGCCGCTGACCGTCGGCAGCCGCGGAAACCGCGCAGGCGCCCTGCTACTTGATCTGACTATCATACTCGTTGGAGTGATTGTATTTTTCGCGGTTCTGGCTGCTATCGGCTTCGGCGTCCTTGATCTGTCGGACACGAACAACGCCAATCCCGTCCTTGAACTGATAATCGTGCTGATCATCCTGTTCCTGTTTCTTGCCCGCTACGGTTATTTCCTGTGGTTTGAACTTGGGCCAAGAGGCGCAACGCCCGGCAAACGCATACTTGGCCTGCGGGTGGCGGCCCGTGACGGCGGACGGCTGACGGCGGAAATGGTGATCGCGCGCAATCTGGTCCGCGATGTGGAAGTGTTCCTGCCGCTCTTCTTCCTGCTGGGCGGCGGCGGAGAGGCCGGAGTTGCCGGCCTGGCTGCGTTCTTCTGGCTCGCCGTGTTCGTGACGTTTCCCTTTTTCAACAAGGATGCCCTGCGCGCCGGGGATCTGGTTGCGGGCACGTGGGTGGTGGAAGCGCAAACGGCTAAGCTGAAAGAAGCCATGTCGCTCGCCCCCGATCGCAGCACCGATTACCGGTTCGGTGAGGAAGAGCTGTCCGTTTACGGAGAGCATGAGCTGCAGGTGCTGGAAAGGGTGCTGCGGCAGGACCAGCCGGAGGCATTGCACGATGTCGCCAATGCCATAACCGGCAAGATTGGCTGGCAGCTTGGCCGGGATGACGAACGCGAATTTCTGGAAGCGTTTTATGCCGCGCTGCGCGGCCATTTGGAAAGCGGAATGCGTTTTGGCAAACGCAAGCGGGACAAGCACTCGTAAGTGATTGTAAAATAACTGCGCTCGCGGATTGGCCTATACCGCGGGGGCATGTTACTATCCCCCTGACATACAAAACAGGGGAGCTATTATGTTAAATTCAAATATGCGGTTCGATCCCGGTCTGGCGATGCAAATCGCGGAAAAGATCGGTTTTGCCGTCGCCATTCTTGTCGTCACCTGGCTGCTAGCCAAGGCGGCCAAATGGGCCTTTGCCAAAATCGTGGATGCCGTCCCGCTGCTCCAGCGCGGCACTGCTTCGGGCGAAAGCGTCGGCGTTTCGCTCGGCAAGATTGTCTCGCTTTTCATCTGGCTGTTCGGCCTTTTGGCGGTGCTTCAGGTACTCAACCTCAATGCGGTTGCAGGCCCGATCAATTCGCTGCTTGAAAACGTGGTGGCCTTCGTGCCCAATCTGATCGGCGCAGGCATCCTTGCCTATGTCGGCTTCATGATCGCAGGTATCGTGCGCGATATTGTGGTCACGACGGCGCAGACGCTGAATGTTGATCGCTTCGCCAGCACGGCAAGCGCAGGCAATGTCGACGAAGTGACCGGCACGACCGCCATCAGCAAGACGCTGGGCACGATCGCCTACATCTTCATCGCCATCCCGGTCGCCATCGGCGCACTGGGCGTGCTGAATATTGCCTCGATCTCCGGTCCTGCAACAGAAATGCTGAACTTGATCATGGCGGCAATTCCGCGGATCATTGCCGCTGCCGTACTGCTTGGTCTTGGTTACATGATCAGCAAGTTCGTGGTCGGAATCCTGACAGAGCTGCTCGCCGGCCTTGGTGTCGACCGTTCGCTGGGTGCAACAGGACTGTTCAGCGAAGGGACCAGCGCATCGGGCATTATCGCCCGCGTTGTGCAGATCGCCATCATCCTGTTCTTTGCCATTGCGGCAACACGGATGCTCGGCTTCCCTGAACTGACGGCAATCTTGAACGAAGTGCTCGAACTGGGCGGCCGCGTGGTGTTTGGTGCGGTTGTGATTGGCGCAGGATTCCTGATCGCCAATATGCTTGCCAAGCTGATCGGCGATACTGCCGGGAATATCGTGCGACTGGCAACGATTGTCATCTTCACCTTCATGGGGCTCAGCTTCATGGATGTCGGCGCGATGATTCCGGAAACCGCATTCACTGCCATTGTGATCGGTGCTTCGGTCGCAGGCGCGCTCGCCTTTGGCCTTGGTGGCCGGGAATGGGCTGCCAAGAAGTTGGCTGAATGGGACAAGAGCGCCGGTTCGCTTGGCGCGCCCAAGTCTTCCAAGTCAAAGCCAGCCCGCTCTGCAGACCCGAAAGATCTCCCACCCGGGGCCTGATCTTTACGAGGAGCCATGAAAAAGGATACGGGGCGCAGGATGATGATCCTGCGCCCCGCTTCTTTACCCGATGCCGAAAGCCTCGCCCATCTGGGCCGGAAGAGCTTCTGCGCTGCGTTCGAACACCTCTACCGGCCAGAAGACCTGTCCGCCTTTTTGGAAGAGGCGTATTCGGTGGAAGCTGTTGCCGCCGAAATCGCCGATCCGGCGATAACCCATCAACTCGCGCAGGATGGCGAAGACGGCGCCCTGACGGGCTTTGTCAAAATCAAGCAGCCGAGCGGATATCAGGAGTATTCCAAAGCCCGCAATCCGCTTGGGCTGGGCCAACTGTATTGCGCGCCTGATCATATCGGCAGAGGTATCGGCGCGGCGCTGATGGACTGGGCGCTGGCAGAGGCACGGGCGCGCGAATGCGACGCCATCCAGCTTTCGGTCTGGAGCGAGAATTCCGGGGCGCAGCGCTTTTATGCCCGTTACGGCTTTACCAAGATTGCCGATATCGGCTTCTGGGTCGGCCAGCAGCGCGACGATGAATTCCTGTACGAATTGCGCTTGTAGCAAATTAGCGGAAAAGATTGCGGTTAAGCAGGCTTTAGGGCTTTTGCGGCAAACGGGGCAGCAATGGCCAATGTCGCATATATACTGCCCGAATTCGAGGCACCCGCATCGCCGCTTCCTGATGAATTGATCAGCGATGGTTCAATCGAACGCATCCTGGCAAGCGTTCGCGGACATCTCGGCGTCGAAATCGCGTTCGTTTCCCGTTATGTCGAAGGCGGAGAGCGTGAACTCACCCATGTCAGTTCCGATCTGGATTTGCCGATGGGCCCCGGTTTTCGTGAAGACCGCGAAAACACATATTGCTGGAACGTGCTGCAAGGTCGCTTGCCGGAACTGATACAGGATCCGGTCGACCACCCGATTACCCAAGGCATGCCGATCACCGATTTCCTGCCTGTCGGCTGTCACATCAACACGCCGCTTCGGCTGGCAGACGGCACGGTCTGGGGCAGCTTCTGCGCATTGGGAAGAACTCCCGACCGCACGATGAATGACCGCGACCTGACGATCCTGAAAAGCTTCGCCAGCCTGGCGGCAGAACGGATTGAAAGTTCGCTGGAAAGCGAAATGAGCAAGAAGGAAGCCCGCAAGCGCGTGGAATCCATGCTGGACGGGCATGGTGTATCGACCTTCCAGCAACCTATCATATCGTTGGAAACCGGCCTGCCGGTTGGTGTCGAATGTCTTTCCCGTTTCCCCGATCTGACAAAGCGCGGGCCAGATGCTTGGTTCGACGATGCGGAACTGGTGGGACTTGGCAAAGAACTGGAAATGACTGCCGTGCGCTGCGCGCTCGATTCCCTGTCGCACATTCCGGACCACATGTACGCCACGATAAACGTCTCGCCGGCGACCGTGGCATCAGGCGTGCTGCGCGAACTGTTAGAGACGGTCGAGACGAAAAACCTCGTGGTCGAGATAACCGAGCATTGCCAGGTGACGGATTTTGACGAGCTGTCCCGTGAGATTTCCGCACTGAAAACATATGCCAGAATTGCCATCGACGATGTCGGGACGGGCTATTCAGGTCTTCGCCATATTGTCGACCTGCAGCCGGACATCCTCAAGATGGATATGGTCCTGACCCGCGGGATCGAAGCCGATCCAGCGCGCAAGGCGATGACAGCTGCGCTAGTCCAACTCGCCAAGGAAATTGGCTGCATCGTGGTCGCCGAAGGTATCGAGACCGAGCATGAAGCACGGGTGATGAAAAAACTCGGCGTCGATTGCGGACAGGGCTATCTCTATTCCCGCCCGCTCCCGATCGTCGCAGCCCAGCAATTCCTGCTAGCAGGCAGCACGCGCCACTAGACGCGCCGCCTAGTCGTCTCCGCGCAGGTCGCGTTGCTGTTCGCGCGTCATTTCCTTCGCCGCGTAGATGTCACCGCTTTCGATCTGGACGTGCATGCGTTCCTGATCGTTTTCGCGGTAGGTGGATTCGGCGCGGTCCATTTCCTCTTCGCTCAAACCGATCTTCTCCAGCGCCATCCGCGCCATGTGGATCGCTGATTCGTGGACCTCGCGGACGACATATTCGGCGCTGCTTTCGGCAAGTTCGATAACAGATCGGCGGTCGAAGCCGCGCACGTAGATCAGCGCATCGGGGAAAGTTTCGTGGACGGCATCGATCAGTTCCCTGTCCGGCACTTCATCCATGCAGAACATGATAAGCTGTGCATCTGCCCCGCCCGCCTGCCGCAACATGTCCATGCGCGTGCCATCGCCATAATAAACCTTGCTGCCAAATTCTTCCGCTAGGTCGATCTGCTCGGCCTTCTTGTCGATAATGGTGACTGATAGCCCGCCCGCGCGCAGCGTATTGGATACGCTCTGGCCGAACCGGCCATATCCCACGATGACAGCGCCAGCGCCGTGATCGCTCGGGCCTTCGCGGGTTTCCTCGCCATTGCCCGGCTCTTTGCGGATGCGCCTGGTGGCGATCATCAGGAACGGCGTGACCGCCATGGACAGGGTCACGATTGCGCCAAAGATGCTGGCGGTTTCCTGTTCGATCAGCAGGGCGTTTTGCGCCGTGGTATAAAGGACAAAGGCGAATTCGCCGCCCTGGCTAAGCAGAAGCCCCAGTGCCAGCGCAGCGCGCCACGTCATTTTCGCCAGCAGGCCGAGGCCGGTAATGATGGCGGTTTTCACGATGATCAGCAGCGCGGCAAAGCCAATGACGAACAGTGGCTGCTCTGCCACCGCGCCAAGATCCAGCATCATGCCTACAGCCACGAAGAACAGGCCCAGCAGGATCGAGCGGAACGGTTCGATATCCGCCTCCAGCTCGTGCCTGAACGGTGTATCGGCCAGCATAACACCGGCGATAAAGGCGCCCAGCGCGGCGGAAAGACCCAGTGCCTGCATCGCATATGCACTGGCAAGCACGGTAAAGAGCGCGGCGACCACAAACAGCTCCCGCTCTCCCAGCTTGCCGATCAGGCGGAACAGCGGGCGGATGATCAGGCGGCCTGCAAGGATGAGCCCGACGATTGCGCCCACGGTAATCAGCGCCAGCATCCAGCCCGATGGCCCGGTTTCGGCGGCGGGATTGCGGCTCATCGCGGCGACGATGGTAATCAGCGGAATGATCGAGAGATCCTGGAACAGCAGGATGCCAAAGGCCTTTTCGCCAAAGGGCGTCCGCAGACGTCCGGCAGATTGCAGCATCGGCAGAACCTGCGCGGTGGAGGACAGCCCCAGCGGCAGGCCAATCGCGAGCGCGGCAGCGGTCGTGTAACCCGTCAGCGCCAGAATCGTCGCAGTGACCGCCAGCCCGCAGGCCACCACCTGCGTCAGGCCGAGGCCGAATATCAGGTGCTTCATACGCCACAGCCGCGCCGGGCTCAGCTCCAGACCCACAACGAACAGCAGCATCACGATGCCGAGTTCGGCAACAGTCGCCATTTCCTCTGCATTGCCGACCAGCCCCAGCACTTGTGGGCCAAGCAAGGCACCTGCCACCAGATAACCAAGCGTCGCTCCCAGTCCGGCACGGCGAAACGCCAGCACCGCCACCATTGCAAAGCCCAGCATCAGCAGCGCATCGCGCAGCATCAATCCGCCATGTGATTCCATTGTCTGCTGTCCCTAGCCCTGCCCGCAACCTGTCAAAGCCATTTCCATTTCCAGAAAAGCACGATCTGCATAAGCAGAATTGCGCCGCACAGGCCAACAACAAACCAGAAGCCGTCGGGATTGTCCGTGCCTGGCATTCCGCCGACATTGATACCCATCAAGCCCGTCAAAAACCCTAGAGGCAGGAAAATTGCCGCGACAATTGTCAGCAGATAATTGGTGCGTTCTGAACTCGCGAGCGAGCGGGCTCGGATGTCGTCCTGCAAAACCAGCACGCTTTCCTTGGAGATATTGATATCTTCGAGGAAACGCCGCAGCCGGTCGATACTTTCGGCAATTTCGCGGCGATCATCCTCTTCGAACCATCCAGGCGCGCTTCGCGAGATATTCTCCAAAGCTTCATGCTGCGGAGCCATGTGGCGCTGCAGTGCTAGGCAATTGCGGCGGATCGTGGCGATGCGTTCCAAAGTGGTGTCGATATCTGCATCGGGGCCCGCTTCCTCCATTTCGTCGATCACTATATTCATATCGACAATGGAGGCATTCATCCGGTTGATGAGCGCCTCTACCACTTCGGTAATGATGCGCCCGGCATCGCGCGGTCCGGTTCCATTGTCGATAGTGGCAAGCACATCGCGCGGGCTTTGCAGCGGCCTGCGGCGCAGAGTAACAAGCCTTCGCCCATCGCTCCACAATTGCAGTGCGACCATGTCTTCCGGCTGGGCGCCGGGGTTGAAATTGATACCGCGCAAGGTGGCCACCAGCGCTTGCCCTTCCAGAAACGCGCGAGGGCGCGTCTCATTGCTGACCAGCAGTTCTGCCGTCGGCTCGGGAATACAAAGCTGTTCTTCCAGCCAATCCTGTATGCCAGCCTCGCCGCGGCACAAATGCAGCCAGAGCACTTCGGCATCGCTGGCGGGTTGCCAACACTTGGCCTCTGCCCAGCTAACCGCGCGCCCGCCTCCTGCACCGTCCAGCACGCGGGCGAATAGCAAGGGACCATCCAGTTTCTGATTATCGATCGACAGCGAAGTCATTTGCAGTGCCTAGCCGCTGATTCATTGCCTGTCATTGCCCCTTCACATCGGGGCCGCTATATCATCGGTCATGTCCATAGACGCCATATCCTCCGTGCGCCCGTGGCGCATGATAGATCGCCGCAAATCCCGCCAGATCATGGTCGGAAATGTTCCAGTCGGCGGCGATGCGCCGATCACCGTGCAAACCATGACGAACACTCCGACGGAGGATGTGGGCGCGACGATAGACCAGATCCGGCGCTGTGAGGATGCTGGCGCAGATATTATTCGCGTATCCTGCCCCACGGCGGAATCGACTGCGCATTTTGACCAGATCACCCGCGCAGCCAATATCCCGATCGTGGCTGATATTCACTTTCACTACAAACGGGCGCTGGAAGCTGCCGACAAGGGCGCAGCTTGCCTGCGCATCAACCCGGGCAACATCGGCTCAAGCGAACGCGTCGCCGAGGTTGTCCGCGCCGCCAAGGCAAACGGCTGCGCGATCCGTATCGGGGTAAATGCAGGCAGTCTGGAAAAAGACCTGCTGGAAAAATACGGAGAGCCGTGCCCGGAAGCTCTGGTCGAAAGCGCGCTTGACCATATCAAGCTGCTGCAAGACCACGATTTTCATGAATTCAAGGTCGCAGTGAAGGCCAGCGATGTGTTCCTTGCGGTGGCGGCCTATCATTCATTGGCCGAAACGGTCGATTGCCCGCTGCATCTTGGCATCACAGAGGCTGGCGGACTGATCGGCGGGACCGTCAAATCCTCCATCGGCATCGGCAGCCTGCTGTGGGCCGGTATTGGTGACACGATCCGTGTCAGCCTGTCCGCCGAACCGGAGCAGGAGGTCAAGGTCGGCTTCGAAATGCTGAAAGCACTCGGCCTGCGCACGCGCGGCGTTCGGGTGGTGTCCTGCCCATCCTGCTCGCGGCAGGGGTTCGACGTGATCCGCACGGTGGAGGCGCTGGAAGCTCGGCTGGAACACATCAAGACACCGATGAGCCTTTCCGTGCTCGGCTGCGTGGTCAATGGCCCCGGCGAGGCGCGCGAAACCGATATCGGCATTACCGGCGGCGGCGCGGGCAAGCACATGGTGTATCTTTCCGGCGTGACCGATCACACGGTCGAAAGCGACAGGATGCTCGACCACATTGTCTCGCTGGTAGAAGCCAAGGCGGCCGAAATAGAAAGCGGCGCTTCTACCGCATTCGATCCGCATGCCGAGGCTGCACAATAGCGGCAGAGCGTTGCCCGGCGTGAGCTGCATACTCCAGAGGCCCAGCCTCGAAGCTGCGAGGGCCGTGATATGACCGATCTTGCCACAGACTATCTGATTGTCGGCGCGGGCGCCGTCAGCCTCGCCTTCGTAGATACCTTGCTCGATGAAGACCCAGATTGCCATGTCACCATCGTGGACATGCACGCCAGACCGGGCGGGCACTGGAACGATGCCTATGGCTTTGTCGCTCTGCATCAGCCGAGCGCCTTCTATGGCGTCAATTCGATGAGTTTCGGGGACGATGTGCCGGAAGTTCACGGCCCCAACAAAGGCCTGTTCCCGCTGGCAAGCGGCCCGCAGGTCAGCGCCTATTTCGCGCAGTTGATGGATCGCAGTTTCCTGCCAAGCGGACGCGTCGATTATCATCCTTTGTGCGAATATATGGGCACCGGTTCTGACGGGGTGGGCACTTTCCGATCGATCCTGGCCGGCAAGACCACCAGCATCGCCGTGCGCCGCAAGACCGTGGACGGGACGTTCTACAAGACCAGCGTGCCCGCTACCCACACGCCGCAATACACTATTGCGGACGGTACGCCTTTCGCCATTCCCGGCGATCTGCCCAATTTGTGGCGGCGCGGTGACGAACTTCCCGGTCATTACGTAATCATCGGCGGTGGCAAGACGGCGATGGATGCGGGCGTGTGGCTGCTTCAGGCCGGTGTTGCGCCGAACAAGATCAGCTGGGTCCGTCCGCGTGACAGCTGGCTGATCAACCGCGCGTATTCACAGCCCGGACCGGAGTTTTTTGGACGCGTCGTGGAAAATCAGATCGCCCAGCTCAACGCAGCGGCAGAAGCGGAAAGCGGCGACGAGATGTTCGAGATACTAGGCCAAGGCGGCTACATGCTGCGCATGGACGAAAGCGTTAAGCCGGAGATGTTCCACTACGCGACCATCTCCGAAGGCGAAATCGCCCTGCTGCGCGCCATCACCAATGTCATCCGGCGCGGCCGGGTCAGCGCGATTGCGCCGGGCCGCATGAGTTTCGCCGATGGGGAGGAAACGGTCCCGGACGATGCGCTGTTTATCGACTGCACCGCATCGGCAGTGCCGTTCAGCGAAAGCCGCGTTCACGGACCGCAATTTCGAGGTGACACAATCGTACTGCAGCCGGTCCATGTTCCGCTGGTGACACTCAGCGCGGCGCTTACCGCCTTCATCGAGGTCCACTTCGAAGATGATGCGGCCAAGAATGCGATAGCCATGCCAGCGCCGCTGACCGATACGCCAAAAACCTATCCACTGGGAATGCTGGCCAATCTGAGCAACCGCGGGAAGTGGTCGAAAGACCCGCAAATTTCAGCCTGGCTGGGAAAGGCGCGGCTCGATCCGACTGGCATAACGGTGGCAAAAATGCTGGCGGATGGTGATCCGCGCTTGGCAGTAATGGCGGGGTTCGCGCAGGCGGTTGAGCGGGGTTTGCCCGGTTTGCAACGCCTTGCAATCGCCGCACAGCAAGGGCATCGGGACAGGTAATGAAAATACCAGTCGCAGCTTTGGCCTTGATGATCGCCGCCCCGTTTGCGCTTGCGGGCTGCACCACCCCGGCTGAACAATCCGCGGAGGCGCAAGTGCCTGCTCATCCGGAGGCCACATCCTACGCCGTTACGGCTAATCCGATGGCGGAAGTCGATGCCGCACTTGCGCGCGCCGCAGCCGAGGATACCCGCCTGCTGCTGGTGATGGGCGCAAACTGGTGCCATGACAGCCGCGCGCTTGCCGGATGGCTGGGAACGGAGCGTTTCACCGCCCTGCTGGACGATCATTTTGAGCTCGTCTTCGTCAACATCGGACTGCCTCAGACCGGCGATGGTCACAATTTGGACATCGCCCGGCGGTTTGGCCTGGAAGATCTGCCGGGAACGCCAAATCTCTTGGTCGTGACACCAGAGGGCCTGCTCGTGAATGCGGACACAGCGACCACTTGGCGCAATGCCGCGAGCCGCAGCGAGGACGAGATTTATACAGAGCTGGCAGAATTGGCGCATCGCCCCGCCCGCTCGATCCTTCCCGTCGAAGGCATTGAGATTGCTGAATAGCTGACCTCGTGCTTCACGTCGTTCATCACGCCGATTACATGGCCCCGCAGCCCACGCGCGGCACATTCAAATTCGACAAATATTACCTCGTGATGGAGGCCCTGCGCAGCAGCGGGTTTGCCATCACCGAACATGCCCCCGATCCAATGCCGCGCGCCTGGCTTGAGGCTGTGCATTGCCCCGCTTATGTCGAACAGGTATTCAACGCCAATGTCCCGCGTGACAAGGAACGGCGTATCGGCTTTCCCGTCACGGAGCGTATCTCCAGCCGCGTTCGGCACACGAATGGCGGAACCTGGCTCGCCGCAAAACTTGCGATGCAGCACGGCTACGCTGCCAACAGCGCGGCGGGCAGCCACCATGCCTTGCATGATACCGGCGCTGGATACTGCGTGTTCAATGATCTTGCCGTGACAGCCAACCGCTTGCTTGCAGAAGGCGATGCAAATCGGGTGCTGATCGTCGATTGCGATGTGCATCAGGGCGACGGCACGGCCAGCCTGATGGCCGGGCGGGAGGATGTGTTCACCCTGTCTTTCCACGCCGAAAAGAACTTTCCCGTGCGCAAGGCCCGCTCCACACTCGATGTCGGACTGCCGGACGGCGTTGGCGATGATGCGTATCTGGCAACCCTGGCTGAGCATCTGCCCGGCATTATGGAGGGCTTTGCGCCTGATATCGTGCTCTATCAGGCGGGCGTCGATCCGCATGACGACGACAAGCTGGGCAGACTGGCTCTCAGCGACGCGGGGCTTATCGCGCGGGACCGCTATGTCCTTGGGCAAGCTGCACAAAGAGGCCTGCCGCTGGCCAGCGCGCTGGGCGGCGGATATGGGGCAGACCAGCGCAAAGTCGCCGCCCGCCATGCCCGCTCCATGCTGGCGATGGCCTTTCCAGCGGCACCTATCGACACCCTGGATTGGGCAGAGACAGTCTTTACCGGGGTTTAAGGCCCTGCAGCTATTCTTACGCACATCATGGATATGCGCATTCTTCTCGCCGGAATTCTCGTCAGCGGCGGCCTCGTCGGCGTGGCCTTGCCGATCATTTCACCGGTTGCGGATCCCGGTTCTCCGCTGATCCCCGCCGATGGCGAGGCTTCTGCCGAAAACGGTGCGACACTTGCCGCAATGACAGATGCTGGCGAGCCGGTCACGTGGGCTGCAGAAGTCACGATTGAGCGGGAAACCGACGGGCATTTCTACGCCGATGTCGCGGTCAATGGCGTTCCTAGCCGGATGCTGGTCGATACCGGTGCCAGCGTCATAGCGCTGACGGGGGACGATGCTGCGGCCATGGGGCTGCACTGGGACCCGAATGCCGTGGCTGTCGTGGCGCAGGGGGCGAGCGGAGCGGTCTACGGCGTCAAGACGCGTCTGAGCAGCGTGTCCCTCGGCAATTTTGAGGCGCGCGAGGTCGATGCGGTTATCATCCCCGAAGGGCTAGGCATCTCGCTGCTTGGCCAGTCATTCCTTTCGACTGTGGACACAGTTGAAATTGCGGGCGACCGTATGGTGCTGGAGAATTGAGAAGCATGAATATGAACAGCCTTCTCCCGCGCCGCTGGCGCACCAAGATCGAAGCCACGCGCCATGCCGAGGCAATTGCAGGTATTCTGCAGACGCCGCCGATCACCAGCAAGAAAGACGGCGTAGTGCTGTTTTCCATGATCGGCACAGCAGTCCTGCTGCCGTATCTGGTCGCGGTGAAAAGCCTGTGGGGCGAACTTGGCCGCGGGCGCGTTGCCCTTCTGGACGACGGCACGTTGACCGCACAGGATCGCGCAATCCTTGCGCATCACTGCGGCGATCCGGAAATCATGCGAATACAGGATGTCTTGCTGGGCGAGTTCCCCAAGGGCGGGACGTGGGAACGACTGCTGACCATTCTCGACCGGCGGACGAGCGAATACTGGATCCAGCTGGACAGCGATACAGTCACGATCGGCCCCGTTCCAGAAGTGGCCGAGGCCATCGCGCGCAATCGCAGCTTTCTGTTTCTGGGCGAAGCAGAGGCCGCGGACGGCCCGCTGCCGCTCAGCGAATTTCACCAGCGATTCTATGCCAACGGGCGGGAACACGAACACGTCCAGTCACGCATCGAAGATGCGCTCGATACGGTCGATGAAACACGCGGCTGGCGTTATGTGAGAGGGTGTTCCGGCTTTGCAGGTTTTGCTGCGATGGGTGCTGGCAGGGGCCTTGCATCGGCTTTTCTCACGGAAATGAAGCGCATGATCGGGGAAGATGATGTGACAATATGGGGCACCGAACAGGTGACCTCCAACTTCGTGCTCGCCAATGAAGTTTCTCCTGCCGTGCTGCCCTATGACCGGTATTCCAATTACTGGGCGCAGGATTGGGGCACGGACACAAGCTTTGTGCATTTCGTCGGCACGCATCGCCACGACAACGGTGCCTACATCCGCGCCAGCTTGCAGGCGATCGAGCGGCTGAATGGCAAATCATAGCGATCGGTATGGACAAGGTTCATGCGCCGCGTGCAATATTGCTGGCATGAATCGCCGTGAGCTTCTTTCGACGACCCTTGCCGCCGGTGCTGCATTTGCTGCGCCGCGAAGAGTGTTTGCCCAGGCCGCCCCGGATCCGCGCACCCGCCGCCTGCTGGATATCGCAGCGCGCGAAGTTGCAAGGGCGGGCACCGCCCTGTGGCACCGGGACACTGTCGGCATCGCCGATTTCGGCCTCCATTCCAGCCAGCCGCGCTTTCATCTGGTGAATATGGAAGCCGGAACAGTAAGGTCGGTTCTGGTCACCCACGGCAGCGGTTCCGACCCTGAGCATGATGGCTGGCTAAACGGATTTTCCAATCTGGAAGACAGTTGGGCCACGAGCCGCGGAGCCTATGCCACCTGGGAATGGTATGAAGGCCGCTACGGAACCTCCGTTCGCCTGGGCGGACTGGATGCGGACAATTCAAACGCCTTGATGCGCGCCATTGTGCTGCATTCGGCCAGCTACGCGACACAGGACCATGTTGCGCGCTGGGGCCGTCTTGGGCGCTCCAACGGCTGCCCGGCATTTGGCCCCGACGCCTTTCGCGAAGTGCTTTATCGCCTCTCTGGCGGACGGCTGATCTTTGCAGATGCGCTCGGCATCGGTGAGAACGGTCGAAGACATTGCCCGGCCTGCGCAGGAACCTGTCGATTTCGCAGCGCTTGCCGCGCGCAACCGCAGGGGCAATTTCCTGGAACAGCAGGCCGATCCCGATGAACTGGCGAGCATTTATGCAGCGGCCAATCCCGGGCTAGAGACTAGCCCCGGAGAATAAGCACACTTGCTGCGCAATCAGCTTACGGTTGTGCGGATATCATCGACTATTTCGATCACCTCTTCGCTCGACTCGCGGGCGCGATTGCCTTGGCGGGGCGCATCGAGCGCAGCCAGAACGGGCGCGTCGCGGCCATAGATGTCTTCGAAATTGCGCAGATTGCCGTCGATATCGACGCCCATAGTGAAATAGGTGATGTAGACCGGCATGGTCCGTTCCACCGGCACACGCGTGTAATCGCCGCTGGTGGATATCTCGACCGCTTCATCGCGTGATGCACCGCGGCCAAGAATCGCCACTGTCATCGCCAGTTCCAGCGCGCGTTCGACGCGGATACAACCGTGGCTGCGCGCCCGATTGTCACTGCCGAACAGATTGCGCGCGGGCGTATCATGCAGGAATATCGCGTGCGGATTGGGCATGTCGATCTTCATCCGGCCAAGCGAATTGCCCGGCCCCGGCTGCTGCACGACCGTAATCCAGCCATTCGCACCGCGCGTTGCGGTGTAGCCATTGTTTTGTGCCCAGCGCGGATTGTTCAGCACCCGCTCGCCCAGCCCTTCACCTTGCACAATGCTTTGCGGGACGGTCCATGTCGGGTTGAACACAACGCCTTCAACAGTTTCCGCCAATTGCGGTGTGGCAGTGCGCCCCGGCGCGCCGACAATGGTCCGGTATGTGCTGATGATGCGGTCGTTGACCGTCAGCCGCAGCTGGTATTCCGGCACGTTGGTAATGAGATATTGCCCGCCAAGATCGCGCGCCAGCCAGCGCCAGCGGTCCATATTTGCACGGATAATGCGGCGACGCTCTGTATCGCTTTGCGGCGTATCGGCCAGCTCGCTGCGCAAGGCTGCGTAATCGGGATGGGTCGGGTTGAGCGAGGCAAGAACGCCGGCAACATCGCCGCCCGCCAGTGCCTCTTCCATCAACTGGCCCGTTGGCAGCAGATCTGAATCTGGGTCGACCACGAACCATTGGCGGCGCGATTCCATCGGGGTGCGGCCATCGCGCAAATCTTCGACGAGCCACGTGAACGTTCCGCTGGCGCGCAAATTCAGCTCCGCGCCGGGGCCTTTGGCAATTTCTTCACGCAGCAGATCCGGGCGGTAATCGGCAGGATTGAGCCCCTCGGCCTCAACGGCATCGATCGCGGCAAGGAGCGCGTTCGCATTGTCGATTGACCATTCCTGCACCATCGGCAGGCGCGGATCTTCCTGTACGACTTCCTGGGATGAAACGCCCGGCGTTTCAGTTACCTGCGCCGCATCGTCTTCCTGCAGGATGTCTTGCGCAAAAAGAGTCTGGGCATAGCCCTGCCCGGTAATCATTGCAGTTGCTGCAACAGCGCCAAAAGCACCTACGAAACGCATCAGTATCTTATCCCTGTTAACCATCACCATCCACCGACTTTGGCGGTTTAAACGCAAGGTATCAAGCAGGTGCGCTTTCGCTGGGCTGAACCGCGCAATTTTGCCGTTGAAATGCCGGGTACGCGAAATGCTGGTGGGTGACGTGCGCACCCACCGCCACTACAGGCAAAGCCGATGGACCAGCACAGCCGCCCGCTTCTGCCTTACCTCGCTGCGCTGGCCGGTGTCGGATTTCTTTCGCTGATGGATGCCTTCATGAAAGAGGCAGCATTGGCGAGCGGGGTTTACACCGCATCACTGCTGCGATCATTGATGGCTGCGGTCATTGTGGCCCCGATGTGGCTGGCACATGGGTTCGCGTGGCCGCGCTGGCCTGTCATGAAGCTGCACATCGAACGCGGCGTGGTATCCGCGCTGATGGCGCTGTCATTCTTCTTCGCGCTGACAAAGCTTCCGATAGCAGAAGCGATTGCCATCAGCTTCGTCGCGCCGCTGGTCGCGCTGTATTTCGCGCGGATTTTCCTGGGGGAGACGATCGGGCGCGGAGCCGTCCTTGCCTCCGTTCTCGGGCTGGCAGGAACGCTGGTGATTATCAGTGGCCGCCTGGGTCGCAGCGATTTCGATGAAGGCGTGGCGCTGGGTATCGCGTCACTCCTGGTGTCCGCGATGCTGTATGCCTACAATTTCGTGGTGATCCGCCGCCAGTCACAGGCTGCCGGGCCGCTGGAAGTCGCGACTTTCCACGCCGGTATCGGCGGCCTTGTGCAATTGCTGGCCGCGCCGTTTTTTTTCGCCATGCCGGATGGCGATGCGCTTGGCACGATTGCCATTTCTGCCGCCCTCACCGTGGCCGGCTCCATTGCGGTGGCATGGGCCTTTGCCCGGGCAGAGGCGCAGGCGCTGGTGCCTGTCGAATACACAGGGTTCCTGTGGGCCGCACTGTTCGGCTGGCTGTTTTTCAGGGAAGCGGTCACAGCAACCACAATCGCAGGCGCATTGCTGATCATGGCCGGCTGCTGGATCGCTGCACCAAGACGCAAAGTGAAGTTGCAGGAAGGGATTTAACCGGGCGCACTTTCATTCGTGAGCACCTGTTCCTCGGGATCGTCGGAGAACCAGTCCGAGCTTTGCCAGATCAGGCCCGCGACGGCGCCGATAAATGCCGCCAGCACCAGCGCAATCGCCATGATGAACACGCCGAGCCGGGCTTTTGGCCGTTTTGGATTTCCAATTGCCACTACCGTTCCTTTGCTTGCGTCTGGCCGCAACAAAATGTCCCATGCGATCAATTTGAAACCGACCACTTGACGAGCCAGCGTCAAACGCGCAGGTCGCCTTCAAACATGGCCTTCCCCCTCGCAGATAGAAGGCCGCACCCGCAACCCTTTTACAGGAAATGCAGCACATGACCCAGGTCGGCTCCAATTCGCTCGGAACTCGTGAAACACTTGAAGTGGGCGGCAAAAGCTACGCCTACTACTCGCTCAGCGCAGCGGCAGAAAAATTCGGTGACGTTTCGCGCCTGCCGCATTCGATGAAAGTGCTGCTGGAAAACATGCTGCGCTTCGAGGATGAAGGCTTCACTGTCGGCGAAGAACACGTGCGGGCCATCGTGGACTGGCAGAAGAACCCCGTAACCGGCAATGAAATCCAGTACCGCCCGGCGCGCGTGCTGCTGCAGGATTTCACCGGCGTTCCTTGCGTTGTCGATCTGGCCGCGATGCGCGATGCCATCGGCAAGCTGGGCGGCGACACGGCGAAGATCAATCCGCAGGTTCCGGTGAACCTTGTCATCGATCACTCCGTGATGGTGGATGAATTCGGCCATCCCAAGGCGTTCGAGCACAATATGGAGCTTGAATATGAACGCAATGCGGAGCGTTACGACTTCCTCAAATGGGGCGCAAAAAGCCTGAAGAACTTCTCCGCCGTGCCTCCGGGAACGGGCATCTGCCACCAGGTGAACCTGGAATATATCGGCAGGGGCGTATGGTCTTCCGAAGACCAGAACGGCGAATTGGTAGCCTATCCCGACACCTGCGTCGGCACGGATAGCCACACCACCATGATCAATGGCCTTGGCGTTCTGGGCTGGGGCGTTGGCGGGATCGAGGCGGAGGCTGCCATGCTCGGCCAGCCGATTTCCATGCTGATCCCCGAAGTCGTCGGCTTCCGTCTCGACAACATGATGGCCGAAGGCGTAACCGCAACCGATCTGGTGCTCACCTGCGTGCAAATGCTGCGTGAACACGGGGTTGTCGGCCGTTTCGTCGAATTCTACGGCCCTGGCGTCGCCAACCTCTCCCTCGCCGACCGTGCGACGATTGCCAATATGGCTCCGGAATACGGCGCGACATGCGGCTTCTTCGGCATCGATGACAAGACGCTGGATTACATGCGGCTTACCGGCCGCCCCGAAGAAACGATCGCGCTCGTCGAAACCTATGCAAAAACGCAGGGCATGTGGTTCACGCCAGAAGCGGAGCCGATTTTCTCCAGCACGTTGCAGCTTGATATGGCCAGCGTTGTGCCCAGCCTCGCCGGGCCGAAGCGCCCGCAAGACCGCGTTGCCCTCCCTGAAGTGGACGAGCTGTTCAATTCCGACCTCAAGAAAGTCTACGGCAAAGACGCGCCTGAACGCGTGGCAGTCGAAGGCAAGGACCACGATGTCGGCGACGGCGACGTCGTTATCGCGGCCATCACCAGCTGTACCAATACATCCAATCCGGATGTCCTGATCGCGGCAGGCCTTGTCGCCAAAAAGGCTCACGCCAAGGGCATGTTGCCAAAGCCCTGGGTCAAGACAAGCCTCGCACCCGGATCGCAGGTCGTGACGGACTATCTTGTGAAAAGCGGCTTGCAGACGGATCTGGATGCGCTCGGGTTCGATCTTGTCGGTTATGGCTGCACCACCTGCATCGGCAATTCCGGCCCGCTGGCCCCGCCGATCAGCGCCGCGATCAACAACAATGATATTGTCGCCGCATCGGTGCTGTCGGGCAATCGCAACTTCGAAGGCCGCGTTTCGCCGGATGTGCGCGCCAACTTCCTCGCATCGCCGCCGCTGGTCGTCGCTTATGCGCTGAAAGGCACGGTAACGCAGGATATCACCACGACACCGATCGGTCAGGATCAGGACGGCAATGACGTGATGCTGGCCGATTTGTGGCCGACCAATCTGGAGATCGCGGAAAACCGCGCAGCCAATATCGACCGCTCGATGTTCGTCACGCGCTACGCCGACGTCTACAAGGGTGATGAGCACTGGCAGGCAATCAAGGTCGAAGCCTCGGACACATACAACTGGAACCCGTCCAGCACGTATGTTGCCAACCCGCCATATTTCGACGGCATGAGCATGGAGCCAGATCCGATTACCGACATCGTCGGCGCGAAACCGCTTGCCGTGCTGGGTGACAGTGTGACGACCGACCACATCAGCCCCGCTGGTTCGATCAAGGAAGACAGCCCCGCCGGCTCCTACCTCGTCAGCCATCAGGTGCCCAAGAGCGAGTTCAACTCCTATGGATCGCGCCGCGGCAATCACGAGGTGATGATGCGCGGCACCTTTGCCAACATCCGCATCAAGAACGAAATGGTCCCTGGCGTAGAAGGCGGCGAGACTACGTACAACGGCAAGCAGATGCCGATTTACGATGCGGCAATGAAGCACAAGGAAGACGGCACGCCGCTGGTCGTCATCGGCGGCAAGGAATACGGCACCGGCTCCAGCCGCGACTGGGCAGCCAAGGGCACTATCCTGCTGGGCGTGCGCGCCGTGATTGTGGAAAGCTATGAGCGTATTCACCGCTCCAACCTGATCGGCATGGGCGTCCTGCCCCTGCAGTTCAAGGACGGCGACACACGCAATACGCTCGGCCTGACCGGCGATTGCACCTTCAGCATCAAGGGCCTTGGCGGATTGTCGCCAAGCCAGGATGTCGAAGTCGAAGTTACCAAGGCTGACGGTTCTACCATGAGCTTCATGGCCATGTGCCGCATCGATACCGCCAACGAAATGGAGTACTACCGCAACGGCGGAATCCTCCATTACGTGCTGCGCAAGCTGGCGGCGTAAAGATGCGCAGCCTGCTTATCGCCTCGGCGCTGTTGGCATTGCCCGCCTGCTCGAATGAGCGAGCGCTGCCGACACCCGAGGCGATGGCAGGCGAGACATTCGAAAACGTGCTCATTTCTGCGGCCGCTGTCGAAACGCTTGAGGTGGCCGAATTGACCGACATGATCGCACGCGGAGAGGTGGTTCTGGTTGATGTGCGCACGCCACAGGAATTCGGCGAAGGCCGCTTGCCCGGCTCTCTGAACGCGCCTGTCGAAACCTTCGATGCAGCCAGCATTCCGGTGGAGGCTGGCCGCGAAACGATCCTCTATTGCCGCTCCGCCCGCCGATCAGAGCAGGCTGCCCAGATGCTGGCCGAGCACACTAGCGGCACCGTGCGCCATCTGGCGGGCGGGATAATCGCCTGGGAAGAGGCCGGCGGCGATGTAATCGGGGCTGCGGGCAGCGAATAGGACGCAGAGCCGCGCATTTAACAAAGTCTTGAAGTGATCGTGCCATGATCTTGAACATGGGCAGTGAAACAACCCTTCAAGGCACGCAAGAAGCGTTCGATCCGTACTGCGATCGGGTCAAACTGGCCGCGATTGGTGCACAAGTGCGTCAGCGCCTTTCTACAACACGTGGTGTTGTGCAGGTACCCAATAATGGCGCCGAAATATACATGGCGGACAAATTCCTTGTCGGCCCCGATTGCCGCGAAATCATCAAAGCCATCAATTCGAACGCAGTACCGTCTACCCTTTACAAAGGTACAGGCGGTCCAGAGCTGCGAACCAGCCAAACTCACCATTTCGTGCCGGGCAACACGCATACGAGTGAATTGGAGCAGTACATCTGTGAGATTTCCGGACTCGACATGCTGCACGCCGAGGGGATGCAGGGGCAGCGGTATCAGAAGTCACAACAATACCGCCACCACCATGACTTTTTCCATCTGGGCGATGGTTATTGGCAGCAAGAACGGCTTAACGGCGGTCAGCGCACGTGGACCGCGATGATTACGCTGAACGAACCGCGCGAGGGCGGCGAAACTGAGTTTCCGCACTTGAATAAAAGCTTTAAACCAAAATCCGGGCGACTGTTGTTGTGGAACAACATGCTACCCGACGGTCGTCCCAACATGAATACACTGCATGCTGGCCTACCGGTTATCCGCGGGATCAAGCATATCGTGACGCTCTGGTTTCGACAGGAGCCATGGCGCCTCATCAACAATTTCGATTGATTTCAGAGTTCAAAAGAAAAAGGCGCCCCCGCGAGGAACCGCCCTTTCCAATTTATCTGCTGTAAACTCAGGCTGTAAGCGTTTCCGCTTTGTCGCCTTTCTTGGCGCGGCGGCGCCGCACGAAGACTGCGCCCGCGCCAGCGCCGAACAACAGGAGCATACCTGGGGCGGGAACCGGAGTTCCCGTCGTGCCCGAAGTGCCGCTTGTCCCGGTCGTGCCAGAACTGCTTGTGCTTGTCGAACTGCTAGTCGACGTGGAAGTCGAAGAGCTAGTCGAAGTCGAGCTGGACGAGCTAGTCGAACTGGTCACATCGCCGGAGCTGGAGGTGGTCGACGTTACGCCGCCCGTCGTGGTGCTGACACCGCCTGTGCTGGTCGAAGTCGTCGAACCGCCTGAGCCGCCACTGCTGGTGCTGCCGCTGGTCGTGTTTCCACCAGTTGTGGTGGTCGTATTGCCCCCGGTCGTGGTCGAGGTCGTGTTCCCACCACTCGTGGTGCTTGTTACGCCGCCAGTCGTGGTCGTCGATGTGATACCGCCCGAGGTCGTGGAAGTCGTCGATCCGCCTGTGCTGGTAATCCCGCCGGTAGTGGTCGAGGTACCCGACGCGCCAGAGGTTCCGCTCGTTCCTGAGGTACCCGACGAGGTGCCCGGATGTCCTGTAGTTCCAGAGGCTCCCGATGTGCCGCTGGTCCCACTCGTCCCGCTGCTGGTCGAAGTGCTCGTGCTCCCACCGCCAGACGAACTGGTACTCGATGAAGTAGACGAGGAGCTGGAGCCAGACGTCGATGATGTCACGTTACCAGAGGACGAAGACGTGCTGGTAACCCCGCCCGTTGTGGAGGTTACACCGCCCGTCGAAGAGGACGAGGTGCTTGTGACGCCGCCTGTCGAAGATGAAGACGTGCTGCTGATCGTTCCGCTGGATGTAGTGCTCGTTAGGGAGCCCGAAGAACTGCTGACATCGCCAGAAGTGGAGGTCGAGCCGCCCGATGTGGAGGTCGATGAACCCGTCGAGCTGTTATCAATGTTGATATTGATGTTGACACCGCTCGAGGTCTCGCCGCCTGTGGATGTGGATGGCGGCGGCGCAGGATCGCCGGTGGTGGTGCTGGGCGGCCCTGGATTGCCAGTAGTGCTGGGTGGCCCTGGATTGCCAGTAGTGCTGGGTGGCCCTGGATTGCCAGTGCTGGATTGATCGCCGCCGCTGGTCGTTGTTGTGGTCGTGCTCATGTCGACAACTGCGCTGGCACCGCCGCCACCGCTGCCGCCGCCACCGAAGAAACCGCCAAAGAAACCGCCGCCGAAGCCGCCGCCTAATCCGCCGGTACCGCCGATCACTACCGGCTGGCCGCCGCCACCTCCGCGCACAGGAGCGCTGGGCAGAGCGGGAAGTGGCAGGGGAACGCCCGCCAATTCATAATCAGGCTCCTCTTCGCAGCACTCACGTTCGATCGTGCGGCGCAGACGGCGCTGCGGACGCGGTTCGATGGTGCGGCGGGCGGTGTGGACCACAGGCCGGTCACCGCCGGTTTTCACGTCGATCAGCTCGCCCGCATCGTCTTTGTCCGACTTGTAGCGGACTACGGAGGTCTGCGGTTCGGCGACGTGAACGGCGCCCCCGCCAATGATGGCCCCGCCTGCTGCTGCAGCGCTCAGTTTCGCAATTGCCATGCGTACCGACATGAATAATCTCTTTCAATTCCCGCGAAGTCTGCCTGCAGCGCCCTCAATGGCACCGACGGCTTCATCCGCGTTCTGGCAAAGAGACTTATAAAAACAGCTGCCGCAATGGCGTTAACCATGATTTGGCGGTCTGAAATGTAAATAAAATGCCGGATTTCCGGGCTTCGCAGGCTTGTGTCCCACAATGAAACCGAATTGCCCGCAAATGCGCAGAAAACCTTAAGACGTGGGCGTCATTTGCCCGTGTTGAACAGCCCGTCCTGCTGCCCGCCCGGAGCGGAAAGCCCAAGGTGATTCCATCCTCCGTCATTCAGGCAGCGACCGCGGGCAGTGCGTGCAATCAGGCCGAGCTGAATAAGATACGGCTCGATCACATCCTCCACCGTATCGCGCGGCTCAGCGAGGCCGGCGGCCAGCGTTTCGACGCCAACAGGGCCACCTTTGTAAGTGGTCGCGATCATGGTGAGATAGCGGTGGTCCATCGCATCGAGGCCCAGCGAATCGATTTCGAGCCGGGTCAGCGCTTCGTCTGCAACGGCATCATTGATGGTGCTTTCGCCCTTCACCTGCGCAAAATCGCGCACCCGTCGAAGCAAGCGCCCGGCGACGCGCGGTGTCCCTCTGGACCGGCGCGCAATTTCACCCGCGCCCGAGGGATCGACCGGCATGCCGAGCAACCTCGCACCTCTGGTGACGACCTGCGTGAGTTCTTCCTGCGTGTAGAACACCAGCCGCACGGGGATGCCGAACCGGTCGCGCAGCGGCGTGGTCAGCAGGCCTTGGCGCGTGGTTGCGCCGACCAGCGTGAAGGGCGGCAAGTCGATCCGGACAGAGCGGGCAGACGGCCCCTCCCCTATGATGATGTCGAGCGCGCGGTCCTCCATCGCCGGATAGAGCACTTCCTCCACCACCGGATTGAGACGGTGAATTTCGTCGATGAACAACACATCGTTCGGCTCAAGATTGGTGAGCAGCGCTGCCAGATCACCCGCCTTGGCGATAACGGGGCCGGAAGTGGCGCGAAACCCTGCGCCGAGTTCTCTGGCGACGATCTGCGCCAGCGTGGTCTTGCCGAGGCCAGGAGGGCCGAAGAACAGCACATGGTCCATCGCCTCGCCCCGCCCACGCGCGGCTTCTATGAAGACACGCAAGTTATCGCGCGCAGCTTCCTGACCGATGAACTCCTTGAGCGTTTTCGGGCGCAAAGCCGCGTCCGGGTCTTCCGGCTGGCGGTCTGGGGAGTGGATGGGTTGGTCAGTCATTGCCCCGCTCCACCGTCATCTTGGCGGACAAATGCTCGTCGCCGAATGAACCGGAAAAAATTGCTAGCAATTAGAGCCAACCCCACAAGAGCCATAATGCCCCAATGGTAAACAGGTAAAAAGAGGAGCTTATATCCTTCAGCAGTGCTGCCTGGCCGAAGGAACACATTATAGATCGCGAACAATCCAACCATGCTGGAAAGGATAAGAGCAAGTGACCAAGCCCAGTGCTTCATTTGAAGCCATCCCAGACCGAAAATAGGCAATAGGAACCAAGCCAGCCAGAAGAATCCCTCAGCATCGAGGGCAGCAAATTTGATCGACACCAAATGGAAAAGCACAAAAGCAATATATAGCGCACCAAAAGCAATGCCGAGCGCCAACAGCCCGTAATCCCTTACGACAGACGCAACGGATCCTGAAACGAGTTCAGGATGACGGTGTTGGGAAGCTCCGCTCAAAACGGGTTCACCGTATAACCATGCTGCTGCAACACCGCATGGGCCGTCATAGCGGATAGCGCCATTTCCACGCCCGGCAGCAAATCATCCGCGCTCACGCCATAAGCGGTCGCGCTCTGGCCGCACACGATGAAGCGCACGCCTTGGTCGATCATCTGCCGGATTGCTTCGGCAGAGCCGTTCTCGCCCTCACGCCCATTCGCCGTCCATGCTTCGGCGTGCAAAACATCGAACACCGCGCGGCCATGCACCACCACGGCGGCGCGGTTGTTCATTGGCTCCACCCCGGCGCGGGCGTGCATATTGATGAGGCGGGCGGCGGAATTGAACGTGCGATTGAGCGCCCCGTCCTCCGCCGGTTCGGCAACATCGAAGGCCACATGAAATTCTGCACCTTCAGGGATAAGGAAATCCGCATCGGCAATGTCGGCCACGGGGCCGAAATCCGTGAACACGGGTCCGGGCGTGAAGGCAGACATATCCGCCTGCTGTGCGGCAGCGGGGGTGGCTGCGAGCAACGCCGCAACGGCTGCAATCCATATTTTACGCATCGTCATTCTCCTATCCCGCTGCCTTCTTCAGCGCCACGCGGATCAAATCCCCTTCCTCAGCGCCCTCGCCCAATTCCTCCTGCGCCCGCGCCACGGCCTGCGCCGCCACGGCAGGCTTGAAACCGAGGTTCTGCAAGGCGCTGACCGCGTCGGCGCTTGCTCCGCCTGCGTGGGAGATTGTCGAACCGCCGCCCGCGCCGCCAAATGACACGCCCGGCATTGCGCCCGCCTTGTCCTTCAATTCGTTCACGATGCGCCCCGCCAGCTTCGGGCCCACCCCGTTCGCGCGCGCCACGGTCGCCGCATCGCCCGCTGCGCAGGCATCGCGGAGTTCACCAGCCGAGAGAGCCGAAAGGATCGCCAAGCCCACTTTGCTGCCCACACCCTGCACCTGCGTCAGCAACCGGAACCAGTCGCGTTCCCCGGCATCGGCAAAGCCCAGTAGGCGCATGTCGTTCTCGCTCACCTGCAAATCGGTGTAGACCGTGCATATCTCCCCCGGCCCGCCCAGCGCGGCCAGTGTCCGGTTGGAGCAGTGGACCAGATAACCCACGCCCTGCACATCGATCACGGCCCAATCCTCGCCGGTTTCGTCCAAACGCCCTGTCAGCTTTGCAATCATGGTTTGTTCCCTGCCTCAATGCGCCTGCGCGGTCCAGCCTCGCTAGACACTTGCCCGCACTTACGCCAAACGGATGCCCATGAGCTGGAACACATTCGGACGCGTTTTTCGTTTCACCACATGGGGGGAAAGCCACGGGCCTGCGCTGGGCGTGGTGGTTGACGGATGCCCGCCGGGAATTGAACTTTCCGAAGAGTGCATCCAGCCGTTCCTCGATGCGCGCAAGCCTGGCAAGAACCGCTTCACCACGCAGCGGCGAGAGGCGGACGAGGTGCGCATTCTGTCCGGCGTGTTCGAAGGCCGCACCACCGGCACCCCGATCAGTCTGATGATCGAAAACACCGATCAGCGCAGCAAGGATTATTCCGAAGTCGCCAAGGCATACCGCCCCGGCCATGCGGACTACACCTACGATGCCAAATACGGCTTTCGCGATTATCGCGGCGGCGGCAGGTCCAGCGCGCGGGAAACTGCGGCGCGGGTTGCAGCGGGGGCGATTGCGCGGCTGGTCATTCCCGAAGTCACGATTACCGGTTGGGCCGAAGCGATTGGCACCCATGCCATCGACTATGCGCGCTTCGATACAGGGCAAATCCGCGAAAACCCGTTTTTCTGCCCCGATGCGCAGGCCGCGGCGCATTGGGAAAGAGTGATCGACGAAACCCGCAAGGCCGGATCATCGCTCGGCGCGAGTGTGGCCTGCGAAGCGACTGGCGTTCCCGCCGGATGGGGCGCGCCCGTCTATGCCAAGCTGGACAGTGAACTGGCCGCCGCCATGGTCAGCATCAATGCGGTGAAGGGCGTGGAAATCGGCGACGGATTTGCCGCAGCGCGCTTGTCCGGTGAAGGCAATGCAGATTCTATGCGCCCCGGCGACGATGGTCCGGAATTCAGCGCCAATCACGCGGGCGGGATCGCGGGCGGCATTTCGACCGGACAGCCTGTGGTGACGCGAGTTGCGTTCAAACCAACCAGCTCCATCCTGACGCCTGTCGAGACAATCACCAGTTCAGGCGAAGCGACCGAAATCCGCACCAAGGGCCGCCACGACCCTTGCGTCGGCATTCGCGGTGTTCCTGTGGTGGAGGCGATGATGGCGCTGGTGCTGGCAGACCAGAAATTGCTGCACAGGGCGCAATGCGGGTGATTCTGGGCGAGTGATTCTGGGCGGGTAATTCTGGGCGGCGGCTAATCCCGCGGGCGAAAATGGGCGTTCAGGACGATGCGTTCTCCGTATACCCGGTCATCATTCTGATCATGGACGCGCACGCGGTAGACGTGCTGCGCTGCCAGTGCTGCCTCGCCAAAGCCGTGATCGCGGGGCGCCTCGCCAAGCAGGCGGCAATCGCGGACACGGTCACGCCGCCGCACTTCGCAGTCCAGCCGCGCCACGCCGGCAATGCGTTCAAGGCGGGCGCCATCGGGATAGAATTGTTGCAGGCGATCGAACCGCATTCCCGGTGCCCATGTTGTGGTCAGCGTGCGGGCTGGAGCGCGGGCGGAACCACCGCCCTGGCCGCTTCCCGTTCCATCGCCCTCACCGCCCCCACTGCCGCGCCCGTTTCCACTGGTACCGTTTGCGCCGACCAGACCGAGAGGCAGATCCAGCGGGGCCGGAGACGCAGGCTCGGTAATTTCCATCAGCACAATGGACGGTATTGGCACAAATGGCCGCGCTGCTGGTGCCTGCGGGGCAAGCGGTGACGCTCCGCCAGCCGTCTGCGCCCTCGCCGGCGGGGGATTTGGTTCAGCTGGAGGTGGAGGCACAGGCTCTTCCAGATCGGCCGGCAATGCTATCACGGTGACCGCCGGTGAACCGGGGGGCGCGGTGTATCGTCCCTGCCACGCGAGGAAAAGCAGACCGAACTGCGCCGCCGTCAATCCCGCAGCAAGCAAGATGCGCGGCCAGCGCACGCGGCCCGTTCGCCCGCTGAAGGTGCGGTCGTCGCTTTGTCCGCGCGTCAATTTAGCCCCGGCGTCCATCGGCGATAATTACCATATGCCGGTGAATGTGTCACTTTAGCGGGATGCCCGACGTGATGATCGGAAATATCGATTTGTGCAATCGCACAAAATACCTGTTGTGCGATGCAACAAAACCTATCTCCGGTTCGTTACCACCTCAGACACTTTATTTCACTCGACTTACGGAGAATTTCACATGGGTATCATCGGCAGCCAGATCAAACCGTTCACGGCAACAGCATTTCAGGCGGGCAAGGACTTCTTCGATGTCACCGACGAAGACGTGAAGGGCAAGTGGGCCATCTTCTTCTTCTATCCCGCGGACTTCACCTTCGTCTGCCCGACCGAACTGGAAGATCTGGGCGAACATTACGACATGCTGCAGAAGCTGGACGTGGAAGTGTACGGCGTATCGACCGACACCCACTTCAGCCACAAGGCATGGCACGACAGCTCTGACAAGATCAGCAAGCTGAAGTTCGCGTTTCTTGGCGACCAGAACCACAATCTTGCGCGCAATTTCGATGTGCTGCGCGAAGGCGTCGGCCTTGCTGATCGTGCGACATTCGTCGTCGATCCGGACGGTGTGATCCAGATCATGGAACAGACCTGCGAAGGCGTGGGCCGCAACGCGAACGAACTGGTGCGCAAGATCCGCGCGGCACAGTACGTCCGCGCCAACCCGGGCCAGGTCTGCCCGGCGGCATGGGAAGAAGGCAGCGATACGCTGGCTCCTTCGCTCGACCTCGTCGGCAAGATCTAATTTGAATTGCGTGAGCGGGCATCGGTCCGCTCACGTTTCACTCGGACCGCCCCCCGGTCCGGGTCGCAAGAAGGCCCGGGGCTCCTCCCCCCCCCGCGCTCCGGGCCTTTACGCTTTATCCAATGACAGGACGCACCGATGCTCGACCAGAATTTGAAAGACCAGCTCAAGACCTATCTCGGTAATCTGCGCGAGCCGATCGAGCTTGTTGCATCCCTTGGTGAAGGCCGCAAATCGGACGAAACGCGCGAATTGCTGGAAGCTATCGACGGTTTGTCGGACAAGGTTTCTGCCAGTTTCGATGGCGATGATACGCGCCGCCCAAGCTTTATCGTCCGCCGCGCCTCCGATGCAGCGCGCTGGGTCCGCTTTGCGGGCCTGCCGATGGGCCATGAATTCACCTCCCTCGTGCTCGCCCTGCTGTGGGCCGGCGGTCATCCCGCCCAAGGTTTCCGATGAAGTGCTGGAGCAAATCCGCGCATTGGAAGGCGATTTCGCGTTCGAGATGTATTTCTCCCTCAGCTGCCACAATTGTCCCGACGTGGTGCAGGCGCTGACGTTGATGGCTTTTGAAAATCCGCGCATCACCGCCACACTGATCGAAGGCGGCACATTCCAGGACGAAGTGGACTCGCGCGACATCATGGCCGTGCCCGCCACCTTCCTCAACGGCAACAGTTTCTTCAACGGCAAGATGACGCTGGAAGAAGTGCTGGCCAAAGTGGACAGCGGCGCAGAGGCAAAGGCTGCTGAAAAGCTGGACGCGAAAGAGCCGTTCGAAGTGCTGGTTATCGGCGGCGGACCAGGCGGGGTTTCCTCCGCCATTTACACCGCGCGGAAGGGCATTCGCACTGGCATCGCAGCAGAACGGTTCGGCGGCCAGCTCAACGACACGCTCGGGATCGAGAACCTGCCCGGCACGGAATACACCGAAGGTCCGAAGCTGACAGGTGATTTGCAGCGTCAGGTAGACACGCAGGAAAGCATCGACTTGATGAACCTGGCGGTTGCCAAGAAGCTGGTTCCCGCGCAGCAGCCCGGCGGCATGCACGCGGTGGAGCTGGAAAACGGCGCAGTGCTGAAGGCACGGTCGCTGATCCTGTCCACCGGCGCCCGCTGGCGCGCGCTCGGCGTGCCGGGTGAAGATGAATACCGCAACAAGGGCGTGGCCTATTGCCCGCACTGCGACGGCCCCCTGTTCAAGGGCAAGCGCGTGGCGGTGATCGGCGGCGGCAATTCCGGCGTAGAGGCGGCCATCGACCTTGCCGGGATTGTGGGCCACGTCACGGTTATCGAATACGATACCCAGCTTCGCGCTGACAAAGTGCTTGTGGACAAGCTGCGCAGTCTGACCAATGTCGAAATCCTTGTGAATGCACAAACGACCAAAATCACGGGCAATGGTGAGCGTGTTGGCGGCCTTCGCTGGAAGGATCGCGAAACCGGTACGGAAAGCGATCTCGCGCTGGAAGGCGTATTCGTGCAGATCGGCCTGGTTCCCAATACGGAATGGCTGGAAGACAGCGGGCTGGAACTTTCGAAGCACCGGGAAATCCAGATCGACGCTCATGCCAAAACGAACATCCCTGGCATCTTTGCCGCAGGCGATTGCACAACCGTGCCATACAAGCAGATTGTCGTTGCAATGGGCGCTGGTTCGAAGGCAGCCCTGTCGGCGTTCGATTACCTGATCCGCACCGAAGCGGCAGAGGATGTAGCCAAGGCTGCCTGACACTTTCTCTTGTCCCCTGGACCATTTGAAAAGAGCCCGCATCCGGCAGCCGGACGCGGGCTCTTTTTCGTTCTGCCGCGCCAAATGCACAGCCTCCCGTTAAAACAGGAATTTCGATCAATAACTTCCATCTAATCGATTGGACTAATCACCCGAACTGGCGCATTTTGACGATGAGAGCCGACTCAATCGGCCGTAATTCATTGCAAAGAGGAATTTCCCATGGACGCAGAAACAGGTTCCATCTCAGGCGGATGCCCGTTCACAGGTAACGGCGGCACACGCAGCTTGCTTGGCCGTACCAACAAGGATTGGTGGCCCGACGCTCTGCAACTCGACGTCCTGATGCAGGGCGGCAAGGCTGCAGACCCGTTGGGCGAAGACTTCGATTATTGCGAAGCATTCAACGCTATTGATTACAACGCGCTCAAAGCTGACCTTACCGCGCTGATGACCGACAGCCAGGATTGGTGGCCAGCCGACTACGGACATTACGGCCCGTTCTTTATCCGCATGGCGTGGCACGCCGCCGGCACTTATCGCACGGGTGACGGCCGTGGCGGTTCCAGCAGCGGCCAGCAACGCTTTGCTCCGCTCAACAGCTGGCCGGACAACGGCAATCTCGACAAGGCTCGCCGCCTGTTGTGGCCGATCAAGCAGAAGTACGGCAAGCATATCAGCTGGGCCGATCTGTTCATCCTTACCGGCAATGTCGCCATTGAAAGCATGGGCGGACCGGTGTTCGGCTTCGGCGGCGGCCGTAAGGACGTGTTCGAACCCGAGACGACCTATTGGGGCACCGAAGAATTGTGGGTCGACCAGGGCGCGGAAACCCGCATCCTGCCCGATGAAGGCAAGGCGCTGGAAAACCCGCTGGCCGCGATCCAGATGGGTCTTATCTACGTCAATCCGGAAGGACCGGGCGGCAATCCGCATGATTCCGAAGGCATGGCCCGCGACATGAGGGAAACCTTCGCCCGCATGGCCATGAATGACGAAGAAACCGTTGCGCTGACCGCCGGTGGCCACGCCTTCGGCAAGGCGCACGGCGCTAAGCCTTCCGACACGTTTGGCGGCGCACCTGAAAGCGAACATTTGCAGCTGATGGGCTTCGGCTGGATGACCGATGCCGACGAAATCGGCAAGGGCCACATCACCACTTCGGGGATCGAAGGCGCGTGGACGCCCAATCCCACGCAGTGGGGCGGCGATTACTTCCGCCTGTTGTTCAAGTATGATTACGAACTGGTGCAAAGCCCGGCAGGCGCGAACCAGTGGCAGCCGATCAACCCGGACCCGGAAGACATGGCGCCCGACGCGCGCGATCCTTCCAAGAAGGTGCCGACGATGATGACCACGGCCGACATGGCGCTGAAGCGCGATCCGGCCTACCGCGCCATCTCGGAGCGCTTCCGCGACGATCAGGCGGCGCTGGACGATGCCTTCGCCCGCGCATGGTTCAAACTGTGCCACCGCGATATGGGCCCCAAGGTCCGCTACCTCGGCCCGGAAGTTCCGGCTGAAGACCTGATCTGGCAGGATCCGGTACCTGCCGGCACCAAGCCTTCGGATGCGGACGTATCTGCGTTCAAGTCCGCCGTGCTGGACAGCGGCCTGACCGTTTCCGAACTGGTGAAAGCGGCGTGGGCATCAGCCTCGACCTATCGCAATTCGGACCACCGCGGCGGCGCCAACGGCGCGCATATCCGGTTCGATGAAGTCCGCAACTGGGCGGTCAACGATCCCGAGGAACTGGGCAAGGTGCTGGACAAGCTGGAAAGCCTGCGCGGCAATATCTCGATGGCCGATGCCATTGTGCTGGCGGGTGCAGCGGCGATTGAAAAGGCGGCCAGCGATGGTGGTCATCAGATCAGCGTCGATGTCACGACAGGACGCGGCGATGCGCGGCCCGAAGACTTCGATGCGGAAAGCTGGGAGCCGCTGGAGCCGTTCGCCGATGGCTTCCGCAATTATCTGAAGACGAAGGCTTCGGTAAAGACAGAGGATCTCTTGATCGACCGCGCTGACCTGCTTGGCCTGTCCATGCCTGAAATGACCGCACTTGTCGGCGGGATGCGGGCCCTGGGTGCAGTCAGCAAGCATGCTGATCACGGCAACCGGATCGGAGTGCTGACCGACCGGCCCGGCACGCTCAGTAACGATTTCTTCGTCAATCTGCTCGACATGGGTAACAAGTGGGACGTGGTGGATGAAAGCGGCGACGAGGAGTTTGTATGCACGGACCGCAAGTCGGGTGAAGAAAAGTTTCGGGGCACGCGCACCGATCTTGTCTTCGGCTCCAATTCGCAGCTCCGCGCAGTCTCCGAAACCTTCGCAGAGGCAGGTGGGGAAAAACTGTTTATGGACACTTTCCTTCGCGCCTGGACGAAGGTAATGGACGCCGACCGATTCGACGTGAGCTACGCTAAGTATCTCGCCTGAAACGGAAAAGTTTACCGGCCACAACCCCGGAGAGCTTGCCCCCCAAGCAATTCGGGTCGCTGGAAGACCCCCATCGGTTCGCCGGTGGGGGTCTTTTTCTTTGCAAGCTGCGCCATTGCGCTAGGGACCGCGTATGAATGCAATTTCCATTTACAGTCGTCCGGCGCGCATCAGCGCAGGGATCATCGCACTGCTGGCCGCCGGCAGCGTCGCCTTGCAAATCGGCCTCAACGTGCTGGACGGGGAGCCTTTGGCGCAGACCCTGTGGCGCATGGCGCGGTTCTTCACGATCCTCACCAATCTGATCATCGCCGCGACATTTGCATCTGTTGCAGCAGGTCGCACGGTATCACCGCGATGGTTGCTTGCCATGACCGCGGCAATCGCCGGTGTCGGCATCGTTTTCCACGCGCTGCTGTCGGATCTGGTTGTACAGGTCGGGGCCGGGATGATCGCCAATCAAGGCGTGCACACAGCCGTGCCGATACTCAGCGTGATCTGGTTTGCGATGTTCGCGCCATTGGACGGCCTGCGCTGGCGCGACGCACTGCTCGTGGTCATATGGCCTGTGCTGTACTGTGTGTATATTCTGGCACGCGGCATGGTGACGGGCATGTATCCCTACCCCTTCATCGACGCGAATACGCTGTCGCCTGCTCAGATGGCCGTGAACATCGCCGGGCTGACCCTGTTCTTCCTGGCTCTCGGCCTGTCGCTCGTCGGAATAATCAGGATGCGTGGCCGGAGATCTGGCGGCTAGATCCAGCCGGCCTCTTTCAGCGGTGTTACATTGGCGCGGCTGACAGGCGCTTCCAGTCCGTTGTCCAGCACCAGCCGGACATTGCGCCCTTCACGCTTCACGTCGGCCACCGCGCCGCGCGCGACCCACCAGCTGCGATGCACTTGTTCGCCCTCGATCCCGTCCAGTTCCGCCACCGCATCCCGCATGCGCAGCAGCACCAGTTCATTGCCAAGCGCGGTATGCGCGCGGACGTAATGGTCTTCCATTTCGAGCGCGATCAGCTCACTGCCAAGCTCCGGCGGCAGCCGGTCGATGAAGCTGGGCCTGCTGGGGCCGGGCGTGGCGGCCGTTACCTCTGCAGCAGGTACAATGGCTGTCCCATCGGCAACTGGTGTCTGCATGCTCGTCGCAGGGAAAAGATTGAACATCAAAGTTATGACTGCGCCGACGATACTGACCGCAAAATAATGCGATAGCGCTATTTCCAGGCTCGGCATCGTTGGTGCATTACCGCCCGCATTTACGACCCAGACCAATATGGCCATCGGTATCGAAGCGACGAGGACACTTGCTGTCCAGAGGAACCAGGCTGGCAGATCGAGCAAGGTTCGAAGGCTGAGCGCGACTGCGCCGATGGGCTTGTAAAGCAGGTAACCCGCCAGGGCGAGCGTCACCCAATAGAGGATTCGTCCAGCGAGCCCCATGTAGCCTGTGCCAAGCGGAGCAAGGATACCCAGAACTATGCCGATGGCGGTCAGTACGGAAAGATCGATGATGATCTGGCGTATTCGCTGAGCGCGTGGTTTTGGTCCGGTGCCGTCCATACAGGCGAAACTAGCGCCCGTTCGCGTATCGTAAAGTGGCAAATGCGCAGGTTTGCGCGCTTTTCACGCATTTGCTGCGCAATCCGCGTAACCTGCGTTGCCCGTGAAGCGGCATCGATCAGAACGGTCTCACGAACTTCAACGGAGACCCGCCATGACCACCCTTACCCTGCCTTTCCGCAAAAATGCCAAGTCCGATGCAGGAAATTTCGATATCGGTCCGGTGGCCCGCAGCGCAGTGAGCCTGGCGTGCTTCACGATGAGCTTCTTCATCGTCATCGCGCTGGCCAAGGCTGCATTCGGCATGGTCGAGAACTTGCACCACTATTCCAAACTTCCCGTGATTATCCATGTCGCCAGCGTACTCCCCGCAGTGCCGCTGGGCGGATATCTACTGCTGGCCCGCAAGGGCACGGCACTTCACAAGCGGCTGGGCAAGGTGTGGCTGGTGCTGATGCTTATCACGGCTACAAGCGCGATCTTCATTCAATCCAGCGGCGGCTTTAGCTTCATTCATATCTTCGTGCCGATCACCTTCCACGCGGCGTGGAAGACAGTCGCCACAGCGCGCCGCGGCGATATCGCCGGACACAAGAAGCACCTTGTTCTTACGTATCTCACTGCGCTGATGATTCCCGGCATCTTCGCCTTTGCGCTGCCAGGCCGCCTGATGAACGCGATGTTGTTCGGCTAAATTGGGTTGCTTGGCTGAACTGCTTCAGCGGCGCCGTTTGAGCACGAGATAAAGCGCACCCTCGCCCCCGTGGCGGCGGTGCGCCTTTCGTATGGCGGCAATGTCGGAGGCGTGCTGACCGGCGGCAAGCCAATCGAGGATTTTCGCGCGGATCGCCCCGCGCTTGTTCGCCCGGTCCGCCGCATCCACAGGCCTCGGCTTGCCCGTTACCACCAGCACCAGCCGCGCGCCCATTGCCTTTGCCTGCATGATCCCTGCGTCAAGCCGCCTATATGCCTGATCCAGCGTGTGACCGTGCAGATCGAGAGTAAAGTCCGGATCGGTGGACGTGCGCGACAGCCGCCGCTCCCAATGCGAATCGAGGCCCGCATTTTTTACCGGCGGCGTAGGCGCGACTGGCGGCGCAGGGATGCGCGGCCTTTGCCGTAAAGATCCGGGAATAGCGGTTTTTGCCTTGCCCATTGGCTCGGCTGCTTTGCCGCCGGAAAGCGGCACAGGACTGGCCGCCTTTCGAAGCACGTCGCCTCGCAGCGGCTCAACCGTGCTGGCAAGCTTGCCCCACAGCTCCGCCTCTTGCGGGGAAAGGCCGCGCGGCGCGCTCATCGGCGCAGGCGGGTGTTCAAACGGGCGGCGGCGGCGTTAGGCAGCAGGATCACGGCTTGCCCGCGCCCGCTCATCCCGCCGGCGATTTCGCGCGCCTGTTCGCCCGCGCCCCAGAAGGTATCGAAACGGTTGGGCCCGCGGATGGCGCCGCCGGTATCTTGCGCAATCCACAATCCATTGGCGACGGTGCGGTCCAGATCAAGCAGCACCGGTGCGCCGTAGGGCACGAATTTGGGATCGACCGCGACAGAGCTTTCCCGGCGCACCGGCACACCGATGGAACCGATCGGACCTTCTCCCGTCAGCTCGCGGAAGAAAACCCAGCTTTCATTGAGGCGCATCAGGTCTGCCCCATCGCGCGGGTTTTCGCGCAAATATTGCATGATGCCCTGCATGCTTCCGGCATATTGGCCCGGTCCGTCCCCCAACAATCCCCGCTCGCGCATCACGCCGCCAATGCCGGTGTAACCGTGCCCGTTCTGGCCGTCATATCCGATGCGGATGATTTCACCTTCGGGCGTGCGGACCCGGCCCGATCCCTGGATTTGCAGGAAAAAGAACTCGACCGGGTCGCTGGCATAGCCAAGCACGGGCGCGGTGCCTTCCAGAGCTCCGGCCTCAATCTCGGCGCGGGCATAATGCGGCACGCATGATCCATCGGGCAGGCGCCGGCTTAGCGGAGCGCGCCCTTCGCGTTCGCTTTCCGGTATGTCATCGCGCCAGCAGCGTTCCAGATCGCGGGGAACGCCGTAAATCGGCACATCGCTGGCGGAACGGCGGGTGCGGCTGCCCATGATTTCGGGTTCGAAATATCCGGTCGCAAAGGCTGTGCCTTCGCCCACTCGAACGGGCGTAAACTGGCTGGCGAAGAACTCCGGCGCACGCGCATCGGACCAGGCCGCCGCCGCATCACATGGCGCGGACCAGTCGGATGGATTGGTCAGGCCGGAAAGGTCCTCGCGGCTCGTCGCGACGCGGCAGCTTGTGCGGAAAGCGCCCAGCGCTGCCTGCGCATCGCCTGCATCTATCGCCCCGAGGCTGAGCGAAGGGACGCGGAACGCGCCAAGCTGCGCGGCGCTGGCGGCGGCGGGCAACGGTTGCTGCGGACTGCTCTCAGGAATGATCGGCCCGCAAGCGGCGAGCAGGGCGAGTCCGAAAACTGGCAAGAGGCGGCGTATGATGGTCACGCCGCGCCGCTCTCAAGCTGCGTCAGTCTCGTCGAGGAGCCAGTTTGGATCATCGCTGCGCACATCGCGGCTGAACGTCCAGATATCGCGGCTTTCAATGGCATCATCAAGCGATCCGGCCACCATATCGCCATCGGCATCGTAGGTAACGCTGGCGATATCGGCGACAAAGCGAATCGCAATGCGGGCCACCTTCTTGTCCAGCACAGCCGAATGCACTGTCGTGTCTTCGATGCGGATAAGGCGGTTGTCGGGCTTGAAGCCGGCAGCTTCGCGTTCGTCGATGGCGGCGGAGAAGCTGGCAAAAACATCGTCATCACACAGCTGCTTCAGCTCTTCCTTGTCTCCGCGCCAGAAGGCGTCGAGGATCACTTCATACGCGCTTTTCGCGCCTTCGAGGAAGGGGATCAGCTCAAACTGGCGGTCTGCCGTCGAAATTTCGCGCAATCCCTGCTCGATAGCAGGCGAGAAGCCTGCCAAAGCGCGATCGTGGCGCGGCGTCTCTGCCACTTGCGACTGCTGTGATTGCTGCTGGTTTTCGTCTTCCTGCTGCGCTCTCTCAAGCCGGTTGGAAATCGCCTCTTCCTCATGCTCCGCCTTGCGGCCGAGCACCGAATACAGACGCATTCCCAGAAATGCCGCGATCATGGCGAGGATGACGATTTGCCAAATCATTCGATAAACTTCCCAAACTTGCCCGAAAATTCAAATTGCAAAAACGCGCTGTCCCGGACTTTAACAGCAATTGTGAACGAGATAGGTTCTTATAGCAAATGAACAAGCAGGACTTAAGGGTCCCTGAAGCGGCGGGAAAACAATTTTCTGGCACAACCCCGGCAGCGTTGCAGCGCGCGTGCAAGGATGATAGGCGCGCCGCACGAAATCGCGGCGGACAATTCCTTGTGAGGATCGTCCGCACAAACCGACTGTTTTGACACGAAAGACATGACCCATGGCCGATGAAGGCGACGTCCTGACCAACCTCGATGCCCAGCCTGCCGGGAACGGCGCGGATAACCAGCCGATTGCGGGCATCGTTTCGCAATATGTGAAGGATCTGTCGGTTGAAAATCCGAAGGCTCCGGAAAGCTTCCAATGGCGCGACCAGCAGGAAATGGACGTCCAGTTCAATATCGGCGCGCGCAAGGTTGCCGACGACCTGACAGAAGTTGAGCTGAAAATCACGGCCACCAGCAAGACCTCGCAAGGCGCTGCCTACATCGTCGATCTTGCCTATTGCGGGCTCGTCGGCATGCGCAACATGGGTGAAGACCAGCAGCACGCCTTTACCTATGCAGAGGCGCCGCGCATTCTGTTCCCGTTCGCCCGGCGCGTCATTGCCGATGCCGTGCGCGATGCCGGATTTGCGCCGCTGATGCTCGATCCCATCGATTTCAACGGTCTGTATGTGCAGCAATTGCAGCAGAAGCGTGCGCAGGAAGAGGCCGCTGGCGGCTTTGCTCCGGCACCCGCCGGTGGCAACTGACCGCTAGGGTCAGGCGGATGGCCATACAATGAGCCTCCTCAAGAATGTCGGAACGATCGGCGGGTTGACGATGGTCAGCCGCGTCGCCGGCATGGCGCGCGAAATGATCTTCAGCCGCGTTCTGGGTGCGAATGAAGTGACTGACGCCTGGTTCCAGGCGCTCATCATTCCCAACGTGTTCCGCCGCTTGTTTGCAGAAGGCGCCTTTTCCGCCGCTTTCGTGCCGATGTTTTCCAAGCGCCTGCACAATGCCGATGGCGAAGCAGACGGGCTGGAGGAAGCGCGCAGTTTCAGCAACGACGTGATCTCCGTCTTCGTGCCGGCGCTTATCGTGCTGACCGCCATCATGCAAATCGCCATGCCTGGCGTGATCTGGCTGTTGTCGGACAAGCCTATCAACGATGCGACATTCGATTATGCCGTTGATTTCGCGCAGATCATGTTCCCCTACATTCTGCTGGTAAGCGTGGTTACGTTGCTGACGGGAATGCTCAATTCGGTGTCCCGCTTCGGCCCGGGGGCAAGTTTTCCGATCATCTTCAATCTGGTGCTGATCGGTACCTTGCTCGGCATCAGCGCCGTGGGAATGGGCGAAGGTGACATTGTCGCCATGGGCTACGTAGTTGCATGGGCCATTCCGGTGGCGGGCCTGTTGCAGCTGGGCTGGCTGGTTTATTGGGCACACAAAGAAGGCTTCCGCCCGCGGTGGATCCAGCGCCCGCGCATGACGCCGGAGGTAAAACGGCTCGGCATAATTGCCCTGCCCGCAGCGATTGGAGGCGGCGCGTATCAGATCAACACGCTGCTGCAGGTCTATTTCCTCAACCAGCTGGAAGGCAGTGCCGTCAGCTGGATGAATTATGCCGACCGGCTCAACCAGTTGCCGCTGGGGATTATCGGCATTGCGCTGAGCACCGCGATCCTGCCGACCCTGTCCAAATTCATAGGCTCAAGGGACAATGCCGGTGCCGCGCGCGTGCAGTCCAACGCGATTGAGCTTGGCATGCTGTTGACGCTGCCTGCCGCGGTCGCGCTTTCAATTTGTGCCGTGCCGTTCATCTCGATCATCTTCGGCGGCGGCCGCTTCGATGCCGAAGATGCGGCAATGACCGGCGGAGTGCTGGCTGTGCTGGTTGCAGGGCTGCCGGCATACGTGCTTGTCAAAGTGCTCGTGCCCAGTTTCTACGCCCGGTCTGATACCCGCACCCCGGTTTATGCGGCCGTTGCTGCGCTGGTCGTATTCGTCGGGTTCAACGTCGTGTTTCTGCAACGCTTTGGTGTCCAGGGCGTGGCCGCAGCCAGTGCCGTGGGTGCGTGGCTGAATTGCCTGGTGCTGTATGTCGTCCTGCGCGTGCGTGGATACTACCAGATGGACTGGCCGCTGATCGGGCGACTCGTGCGGCAATTGATTGCCGCTGCGGCCATGGGCGCGGCCTTGTTCTACGCGCGTGAGTTGCTAACGCCGTATTACAACGCGAGTATACCCGAACAGATGCTGGCTCTGCTGGCTCTCGTGGCTTGCGCCGTCATCGTTTATTTTGGCGTGGCATTCGCGCTGGGAGCAGTCAGCAAGCAACGGCTGGCTATTTTCCTGAAGAAGAGAGAACCCGAGACCCCATGATTGTCGTTTCCGGAATCCAGCCCACTGGCAAGCCCCACCTCGGCAATTACCTCGGTGCAATTCGTAATTACGTAAAGCTTCAGGATGAAGCTGCGGCACAGGATGGCAAGTGCCTGATCTTCCTTGCCGATCTGCACGCCATTTCGATGCCGCATGATCCGAAGGACTTGCACGCCAGCACACTGGAAATGGTTGCCACTTTGGTCGCTTGCGGGCTCGATCCGGCCAAGACCGTCCTGTTTAATCAGGCGCAGGTTCCCGCCCACGCAGAACTGCAATGGCTGCTTATGGGTACGGCCCGGATGGGCTGGCTGAACCGGATGACGCAGTGGAAAGACAAGGCGGGAAAGAACCGCGAAGGCCAGTCGGTCGCGCTGTTCGGCTATCCGGTGCTTCAGGCCGCCGACGTACTGCTGTATCAGGCAACGCACGTCCCTGTGGGAGAGGACCAGAAACAGCATCTGGAGCTGGCGCGCGATATTGCGCAGAAGTTCAACAACGACTTCGCGACAGAAGATGCGCCGGTGTTCACTCTGCCCGATCCCTATATCCCGAAAGCGGCCGCGCGGATCATGTCCCTGCGCGATGGGTCGCGAAAGATGAGCAAGTCGGAACCTTCCGATATGAGCCGCATAAATTTGTCCGACACGCCTGACGAAATGGCCACCAAGGTGAAGAAGGCGAAGACCGATCCCGAACCGCTGCCCAGCGAAGTTGCCGGGCTGGAAGGCCGGGCAGAAGCGCTCAACCTGGTCACGATCTTTGCCGCGCTGGCGGAGACTACACCGGAAGCCGTTCTGGCGGACCACGGCGGACAGGGCTTTGGTCATTTCAAACCGGCCCTGGCCGAATTGCTGGTCGAAAAGCTGTCACCTCTGCGCGAGCGATTTGTCGAACTGAAGGAAGACCGCGAGGCACTGGACGCGATCCTGGCGCGCGGCGCCACGCAGGCCCGCGAACTCAGCAGGCCGACGCTCGACTCGGCGTATCAGGCGCTGGGGCTTGTCCGCGGCTGATAAACCGGCGCGCAGCGGTCTTTTGCTCCAAGCCCCGCAACATTTTAACCCGTTGCCGAATTCGCTGGGCCGACAGCTAGGCCCTTCAAAAATATCACTTTTGTTAAGCGCGGCGTTCAAGCCGGGTTCAGTCCGCCCTTGCTATCACACGACTCATCGTAGAGATTTGTGTGCGTTTGGTTGAGGGACTGCGTACCTCCAATGTATAAATTTGAGAGAGACGAACCATGAATGTTACCACCATGCTGAAGCAGGGCTCGAAGCTCGCGACGCTGTCCGCGCTTGCGCTGGGCCTTGCCGCATGCGCCACACCATTCCAGGCGGATGTATCGCGCTTCGAAAGCCAATTGCCTGCGCCGCAGGGCCAGACCTTTTACGTACTGGCAGAAGATCCCGCGCTTGCCGGAGGGCTGGAATTCAGCCTTTATGCCGATCAAGTCGAGGAAGAAATGGCACAGCTAGGCTATGTCCAGGCGGCAACGCCGGAAGATGCCACCTTGTTGGTGCGTTTCGATTACGGCGTGGACAATGGACGTGAACGGGTTCGCTCCACCGGTTTCGCCCGCGATCCTTTCTACAGCCCCTGGAACACCTATTCCCGCCGGGTTGTGTACCGTGATCGCCGCGGCCGTGCACGTGTCGCCTATGTTCCGACAAGCCGTTGGGGCTACGGCTGGCACGATCCGTTTTTCGGGCGCGGGAATGATGTTGTCAGCTACACTGTCTTTACCAGCGGCATCGACATGAAGATCGACAATGCCGCCACCGGCGAACGCCTGTTCGAAGGCAGTGCGCAGGCGGTGTCACAGTCCAACCGTCTGCAATATCTGGTGCCCAACCTGGTGGAGGCGATGTTCACCGACTTCCCCGGCAATTCGGGCGAGACCGTGCGCATTTCCATCGCGCCGGAAGATCAGCCGGTTGAGCGTAACCGGCGCTGATATTAACGAAGAAAAGGCGGTCCTCCTTCGCGGGAGGGCCGCTTTTTATTTGGCAACCTGTTGCTTGGGCGAAGCGAACAGCACTCCGCCAGCCAACAAGGCGATGAAAACAGCGCCTTCGGCCATTGCCGTCAGCAGATGCGCTAGGGGACCGAAACTCGCCTCCCCCAGTGTCGCGCCAACGCCTTCGAGAGCAAATCGCGATGTGCCCAGCGCCTGCTGCAATTCCCACAGGCTGCCGCCGAGCAAATTGCCGCCAAGCGCGTGAAGTATAGTCCCCGCTCCGCCCCCTATCGTCGCCGCTCCGACCAGCCTTGGGATGATGCGGCCTTGCCGCGCCAACCAGCAATGCTGCCATGCCAGCGGCCAACCCCAGCACAATTCCCTCAAAAAGACCTGTCACCGGCCCGATAGCGCTGCCGGTTAGTAGAACGATTCCCTCGCGCGCCAGAGTGCTGCCGAGTGCCCCCGTCATCATGCCGCCTGCCGCGCCTGCGGGGACAAGCCAGAAATCCGCCTTTCGGCGCAGCGCCAGCGCTCCGCCCAGAGCCAGACCAATTCCCGCGCCTGCCAACATACCCAGTGCACCCACCATCGCGCCCAGCGCAAGCAGGCCCGGTCCGCCGCCAGCACCAGCAAGCAAGAAATAGATCAGACCGCCCAAAGACCCTGCTGCCGCTCCTGCCAGCGTGCAGGCTCCGGCCACGCGCGAAGGGGCAAGTTCGTGTCCGGGTGTAGATGCCTGTTCCTTCACCACGCCAGGCTCTGGCCCGATAGCGGCAAGGAAGCGGTATCCATGCTTTGGCACTGTCTGGATAAATCGCGGAGCACCTGCGTCGTCCCCCAGCGCCTTTCGCAGGGTGCGAATACATTGGGTCAAAGCCTCGTCGGTCACCGGGATGCCGCGCCACACGTCATTCATGAAGCGGTCCTTCGAAACCAGCGATCCGGCCTCTGCTACCAGCAGCGCCAGCGCGTCGAAATAACGGCTGCCAAGCTCCACCTGCTTGCCATCGCAGCGCAACTGCCGGTTCGCAAGATCGAGCGTGAAGGCTTCGAAGCGGATTATGGCGGGCGGCGTGGTCATGGGCTGCCCCTTCCTAAAGACCCCGTCCAATCAGGGGAAGGATTTCAGCCATTGCTCACAAATTGCTCATGCCGCTCACAGCAGTTGTTGGCATGAAAAGCCGATAATTCCGGCATCACAAGGATAACTCCATGACCAATTCGGCTTCTACGCGAACACCCCTGCTCAACGGCTGGCGCATCGCTGGTTGGGGTACTGCTTTGGCGCTGCTCATGCTCCCCGCCATTGCCATGCAATTGACCGACGAAGTGCGTTGGACTGCGGGCGATTTCACCGCCGCGGCCCTTATGCTGCTGTTTCTCGGCTACGCGGTTGAATTCGCCGTTCGCACGGCACGCACCGGGCCTGCGCGGGCGGGTCTGATGATTGCCGCGTTAGCGGCGTTTCTCACTTTCTGGGCGAACGGCGCGGTTGGTCTCATCGGTTCGGAGGACGAAATGTTAAATCTCGGTTTCTACTGGCTTGTGCTGACCGCGCTGCTCGCCGCACTGTTCGTGCGGTTCCGCCCTGCCGCGATGCGCTGGATCATGGGCGTGATGGCGTTCGCACAGCTGCTGATGGGGGTTCTGGCGCTGTGGATGATGCCAGGACACAGCGTAGAATGGGGCGTGCTGGTCTTCTTCGGAGCGATCTGGATGGCAGCCGCAGCGTGTTTCAACCGTGCGGCGACAGACGAAAGATCCTAAAGCTTAATGTGCCCGCCGGTCGAACCGAACCCGCCGGCACCGCGCTCCGTATCGCCCAGTTCTGCCACTTCATCCCATGCAGCTAATGTCACCGGAGCCAGCACCAGCTGCGCAATCCGGTCGCCTCGTGCAATCTGGAAATCGGCATCGCCGTGATTGATCAGGATGACCTTCAACTCGCCGCGATAATCGGAATCAATCGTTCCGGGCGTATTGGGCAGAGTGATACCGTGCTTCAGCGCCAGACCGGAACGCGGGCGGACCTGGATTTCATAACCCTCAGGGATTGCCATCGCAAATCCGGTCGCAACTGCATGGCGGCCGCGCGGGGCGATCGTGACGTCTTCAGCGGCCAGCACATCCATGCCGGCAGCGCCGGCTGTGGCGTAGGACGGCAGAGCCAACCCTTCCCCATGCGGCAAACGTTTGACCTGCACACCGACAGGATCATGCATCCTCGGTCAGCCTTTCGGCGATTTGCGTGATAAGTTTCATGGCGACATCCTGCTTGGTCATAGCATCCCAATGCTCGACCTTGTTTTCGCGCACAAGGTGAACCTCATTGTCATCCCCGCCCATCACTTCGCCGGAAACGTCATTTGCGACGATCCAGTCCACGCCCTTGTTCTTGCGCTTCTTGCGGGCGTTATCGACCACATCATCGGTTTCGGCGGCGAAGCCGATCAGCAGATCAGGCCGTTCGGCACTGGCCGCAACGCTGGCCAGAATGTCCGGATTTTCGGAAAGGATCAATGCCGGCGGGGCAGAGCCGCGTTTCTTGATCTTGCGGTCGATGTAATCGCGCGGGCGCCAGTCGGCGACAGCGGCGACCATGATCGCGACATCGGCAGGCAGGGCTTCGCGCACGGCGGCCGCCATTTCTTCTGCACTGCCTACATCAATACGGTCGACGCCCAGAGGGGTGCGCAAATTGACCGGGCCGGAAACAAGCGTGACCTTTGCGCCCGCCGCCGCGGCTGCTGCGGCAATGGCATAACCCTGCTTGCCCGAACTGCGATTGGCGAGATAGCGGACCGGATCAATCGGTTCATGCGTGGGGCCGGCGGTTACCAGCACATGTTTGCCGTAAAGCGGGCGGTGCTCGATATCCTCATCGAAGCCCGGCTGCCCGGCAAGCGGATCGAAACCATCGAAATCCTGGCCCGGCGCTGCCGGCGCGCCGCCCTCGGCCCGCGAATCGATTGGATTGACCGGCGCTGCGGCATCCTCCCCTTCGAAAGGCTGCGGGGCGGCCTGACGGGCGTTGACTTCGTGATTGATTGCTTCGCGGTCGGTGGGCGGCGCAGCGCTGGCCGCGCCTTTCTTGGCGAACAGGTGTTCCGCGCCGGACAAATCAGGTTCGGGCAGTTCAGGCCCTTCGATGATGCCTTCGGGCAGCTCCATGCCTTCGAACTCATCATCATCCTCGGCAACTTTCGCCGCAGCAGAACGCGGGATGAGGGAGGATAGCAGTCCGCTCAGTCCGCCGCCGCCCGGCGACGCGCCCTCTGTTTCGTAGTCTTCCTCGCCCCATTCCTCGTCCGCATTGCGGTTCGCCAGATAGCGCGCGATGTCGGTGCTGGCCGCCGCGGGATCGAGGCCGAGCACGCCTGCAATTTCCATCCAGACGGCTTCGGGTTCAGGCAGGCGGCCAGGGCCGAATTCGCCGCAAGCCATGTCGCCCATATCGGGCTCCATCACTTTCACGCCAGATGTGCGCAAGGTTTCGACATTGCGGCTGGTCGCTTCGTGCTGCCACATTTTCACGTTCATAGCCGGAACCGCCATCACCGGCTGGTTCGTGGCAAGCAGCAATGTGGTGGCCAGATCATCCGCGATGCCTGCCGCCATCTTCGCCAGCATATTGGCAGTGGCCGGGCACACGACGACAAGGTCTGCCTCACGCGACAACTGGATATGGCCGATCTCGGCCTCGTCCTTCAGATTCCACAGCGTGGTGTGCACTTCATTGCCGGACAGTGCAGCGAGCGACATTGGCGTGACGAACTGCGCCCCGCCATCAGTCAGGACGCAGGTCACCTCGGCCCCGCCCTTCTTGATCAGACGGACCAGCTCGCAGGACTTGTACGCGGCAATACCGCCGCCCACGATAAGCAGGATTCTGGGAGTAGTCGTTGTATCCTCCGCGTCAGATTCGATGCGCTCATGCAGCAATGGGTCGTGTCCGCTAATAGTCCAAGCCTGCGCCATCGCAAATGATGGTTAAAATTGCCTTTCCGTGCGCCCTCTTATCGCAAGGGTGAGATCGGACAAAGCGCGGGGGACAAATGCGAATCCGGCCAGATAGGCAGGCAGCGTCAATTGCACCCAATAAAAATTCTCTGGCCGCGCAAACAGCGCCATCGCAGCGAAAAATCCTGCAAACCACAAGGCTGCAAACAGGCCGAGGCGTCCTCCCAGCCCGAGCCAGCCCAGCAGCGGAAGGACGGCCAGCGGCGCAGCAAGCCAAAGCGGCAAGATCAATAGCGCGGTGAGCTTTGACAGGGCGAGCAACGGCAATCCGATCCCGGCAAATGCATCCCACCCCTGCGATACGGCATCACCGGGCAATCGCTGCGCCTCCACGCCAAGGTAATGCAGATAAAGCCCGGCCGCGAAAAGCTGCGAGCAACGCCGCCACGCCTGTTGCCTCTGCCCAGCGCCGGCGGGATAGGGCGAAAGTCAGCCACAGCAGCACGAAGGGCGCGGCAAGTTCGCGCACTGCCAGCGCCAGCCCCGCCGCGATCAATGCGGGCCACCAACGATCCGGCCGGTACAGCGCCAGCGCCATCGTCAGCAGCATCCCGGCCAGCAATTCGTGGATCAGTCCGGCCTCCGGCGTAATCGCCGCAGCGCCGCCCAGCAGCAACAAGATGCCTGCTCCAACCCGCTCTAGCGGCAAGGTCTGTTTGCGCAGATTGTGCATGAACAACAGGATGGCAGCGACCAGCAGGCCGAGCAGCATCATGTTCGTGGCCTCTATCCCGACCGCGCGGTGGATCATCGCCAGCGTCGGAAGGCGCACGGTGACGAATGGCCGCGTCGGGTAATTGCCTTCGCGTTGCTCAGCCATGGCCGCGGCGTAATAATCCTCTCCCGCGGCGACCCGTTCCGAAATTCGGCGGTAGAGCGCAAGATCGCCGCCACCATCTTCATCCTTAGCCGCTGTCTCGCTGGATTCATCGCCGGGGATTGCATCCCCCGCCACCGAAGCGACCGCGGCGGTGCCCCACACCATCAGAGCGGCAATCACCGCCAGCAGCGCCAGCGCCGCCCAGCGCGGAATCAATGACAGCGGGCGGTCCAGCCCTTCCCACCAGCCAACAGGATCGCGCAAGATATTCATGACGGCAGTGTGGCGCGCAAAGCGGGCAAGCTCAATTCCCGCGCGCAGATTGCCACAGGCTCGCCACCGCGCGCGGTACGAAGGCGTACCCGACGAACCAGATCGGCATGACGATCAGCGCCCAGTAAAAGTTGTTGTCGCGCCCGGCGATCATGAACAGGACGCCGTACCCGAGGCACAGCAGGAACCCGGTCACGCCGAACCAGCTGCGCCAGCCCGCCCAGCCGATCAGCGGCAGCAGAGCCAAGGGTGCAGCAAGCCAGCCCGGCAGGAATTGCAGCGGGCTGGAAAGCACGATGTTTGCTGTCAGGCCGCCGAAACCGCGCAGCGCCAGCCAGCTTGGTGACGTGGGATCTTGCGCCGTTGTATACTGCCCGACCAGTGAAAGGTGGACGAGCAACAAGAGCGCAAAGACCAGCACCGCCCCAAGCCATGCGGCCGCTTCCCGGCGAAAACCGCGCATCAGCGCCATCACCATCATCAGCAGGATGAACGGCAAGGCATGTTCCCGAATGGCCAGCGCGAGCACGCCGGCGACAAAGGCCCAAATCCATTTGCCGGGCCGGTACAATCCCAGGGATAGCGCGATCAGGAGCCCAGCCCAAACCTCGTGCAGGACGATATATTGCGGCTTGAACCCGGTTGCGACGCCGATCAGCAGCAGCAGCAGAATATACCGCAGCCGCCCCGGCCCTCCCGGCGCGTCCCGCAGGCGGTAATGCCATGCGACGACAGTCCCAAGAACCAGCGCAGCGCCCAGCGCCATCAGCCCCCACTGTCCGATGGCTGCATTCAGGAAAGCCAGGGTCGGCAGGCGCACCGCCAGTCCGGGGCGCACTGGAAAATCGCGCGCGCGCTGTTCCTCTACTGCGACCTTATAGTAATTTTCGCCGCCGCGAACGCGTTCGGCAATCCGGTCGTACAATAGCAGATCTGTATCGCGGGATGTTGCCTCGCCCTCGTCACCAGCAGGCGCGGCGGTCTGCTCAGCCGTTGGAGCGGCAGGCGCGGGCGCGTCGTAAATCGCGGAGCGTTCTGTAAGAACGGCTGCGACGAGCACGGCTGCGACAAGCGCGAGGACAAGCATCGCCGCCCCCGGCGCCCAATGTGCAAAACGGTCCCAGTCCTGAGACCGTGATCTTATCCGAGCCACCCCATTACACTCCCCGCGAACACAATACCGCCCCCTGCAATCGCGGCAACCACATACCCCAGCCAGCCACTCAGCACGCCGCCTTCCTTACGCGCGCTGCGCTCCCACACAAGCTCCACGTCGGGCAGCGGCGGTTGATCAGGCGCGCCCCCCTTTGCCGGGAACTGTTCCTCCATCCGGCGAACCAGTTGCGGCAGGCGCAGCAAGGTTTGCGTGTCTTCGCGGATCCGGTCGGCGATGGCCGCTTCCGGCCCCAATTCGTCGCGCATCCAGCTGCGAACATAAGGGGCGGAGGTCTCCCACATGTTGATAGCCGGGTCGAGCTGTGTGGCGATACCTTCGACCATTACCATGGTCTTTTGCAGCAGCAGCAGATGCGGCTGCGTCTGCATGTCGAAATCGCGGGTGATGGCAAACAACCCGTCCAGCATCTGCCCCACGGAAAGCTCGCTCACCGGCTTGCCGCGCATGGGTTCACCCACCGCGCGCAGCGCCGTCGCGAATTCGTCGACCGAGTGATAGCTGGGCACATATTGCGCCTCGAAATGAATCTCCGCGACGCGTTTGTAATCGCCGGTTATCAGTCCGTAGAGGATTTCCGCGAGCCATGTCCGGGCGCGTTTGTCGATCCGGCCCATGATGCCAAAATCAATTGCCACGATGGTGCCATCGGCCTGCACGAACAGATTGCCCTGATGCATGTCGGCATGGAAAAAGCCGCCGCTGATGGCTTGCGTAAGGAAGGCCAGCACCAGCCGCCGCGCCAGATCGGGCATGTCGTGTCCGGCGGCTATCAGGGCTTCCCGGTCGGAAATCTTGACCCCGTCGATCCATTCGATGGTCATGACGCGGCCATTGGTCCGGTCCCAGTCGATCGCGGGTATCCGGTACCCTTCCATACCGCGCATGGCATCGGCGAGTTCGGAAGCGGACGCTGCCTCCCGCCGCAAATCCAGCTCGCTATTGGTCCAGCGTTTGAAATTGGCGATGGTCAGCCGCGGGCGCAGCCGCGTGGCCTCTCCGCCAAGTGCCTCAAGATGAGCAGCCGCCCATTCATAGGTGGTGATGTCGTGGGCGAATTTCTCGCGAATGCCCGGACGCAGTACCTTGATCGCAACGTCGCGGCCTTCGATGGTTTTGGCGCGGTGGACCTGCGCAATGCTGGCCGCACCCACGGGATGCGGATCGACTTCGCTGAACAGCTCTTCCAGCGGGCGCTCGAAACTGCTTTCTATCTGGTGCCTCATCTGTTCGAACGGAACAGGCGGCAGACTGTCTTGCAGGCTAAGCAGATTATGCGCAGCTTCATCGCCTACCAGATCAGGCCGGGTGGCAAGCGTTTGTCCCAATTTGATCGCGGCGGGGCCGATCGCGCGGAAGGCCCCTGCGTAATCGGGATCGCGTGGCTGGATTGTTCCGAAACGCGCGATGCGTGCCAGACGTTTGACCGGATCAGGCGTATTGGCATCACGCTCTATCCCGCGCAGTGCCCCGTGGCGCGCCAAGGTGCGGCCCCACTTCAGGAGCCTCCAGATATGGGTAGCAGGACGCGTCACCCTAGATCTTCCACCCCGAATGGATGGCAACCGCGCCGCCGAGGATTTCTTCAACCCGTGTCCGCGCAAATCCGGCGTCGCGGATCATGCTTTCGAAAACTGGCGGCTTCGGAAAGCGGCGGATCGATTCGGCCAAATATCGGTAGCTGTCCTCATCACCCGCAATCGCCTTGCCGATACGCGGCATGACCTGGTGCGAATACAGGTCATACGCTTCCTTGAAGCCGGACCACTGCGTGGTGCTGAATTCCATGCAGAAAAAGCGTCCGCCATATTTCAGTACCCGGTGCGCTTCTTTCAGTGCGCGGTCGATGTGGGTGACGTTCCTGATGCCGAACACGATGGTGTACGCATCGAAGTGGCGGTCTGGGTAGGAAAGTTCCTCTGCATTCTGGCAGGACCAGGTCAGGCCATCGATGCCGCGCTCCATCGCCCGTTCAATCCCGACATCGAGCATGTCCTGGTTGATATCAGCCACCACGACCTCTGCGCCCCTGGCCGCCATGCGGAAGGCGATATCGCCCGTGCCGCCCGCCATATCCAGTATTGCTTCGCCAGGCTGGGGCTTCACGCGGCGGACGAACTGGTCTTTCCACAACCTGTGCATCCCGCCCGACATGGCATCGTTCATGATGTCGTACTTGCTGGCGACACTGGAAAACACACCGCCAACCCGGGCAGTTTTCTCTTCCGGGGCGACATCTTCATATCCGAAGGAAACCTGATCACTCATGCGCTGCGCTTTAGGAGGAATTGTCGAACACGCAAAGGGTGATAGAGGACTGTATTATGCCTGAACTTCCCGAAGTCGAAACTACCGTGCGCGGTCTTGCGCGTTTTCTGGATGGAGAGCGGATCGAGCGGCTCGTGCTCAACCGCCCCGACATGCGCTTTCCGTTTCCGGTGGGACTGGTCCAAAGCCTGAGCGGAGCACGGGTGTCCTCGCTCGGCCGGCGGGCGAAATACGGCCTGATCCACACCGACCGCGATACGACCATGATCTTCCATCTCGGGATGAGCGGTCGCTGGCGGATCGATCCGGACGCCCCGGACAAGCATGACCATCTCGTTCTCGAAACTGCCAGTCACCGCTTTGCCCTCAACGATCCTCGGCGATTTGGATATGTCGATCTGGTCGGGACGCCCGGACTGTATGACTGGCCCGCATTTGCCGTGATGGGCCCAGAGCCTCTGGGCGATGACCTCAGCGTCGATCATCTGCGCGCCGCCCTGAAAGGCCGCAAGCAGGCGATCAAGCTGCTGCTGCTGGATCAGCGGATCATCGCGGGCCTGGGCAATATCTATGTTTGCGAAGCGCTGTTTCGTGCCGGCATCAATCCGCGCAAGGCAGGCGGCCGTGTGTGGCGACCGGCGCTGGAGAAATTACTGCCCGCGATTCGCGATGTGCTGGAACAGTCGATAGTAGACGGCGGCTCCTCGCTGCGCGATTACGCCCGGCCCGACGGAGAGCTTGGCTATTTCGCCACCCGCTTTCAGGTGTATGGCCGCGAAGGCGAACCCTGCGTGCGCGGCGATGGCGGCGTCATCCGGCGAACCGTGCAAGGAGGCAGGTCGACGTGGCACTGCCCGGTGTGCCAGACTTAGGATGACAGACGTAGCTCGCCAAACGTAGCGAATCCTTGACCTCAACCTTCGTGCGCCCTATGTGGCCCCCTTTCCGGCGCTTGTGCGCTGCGTTTACCGATTCATACAAAGACCAAGGACCGGCCGCTTGCGGGCGGCTGAAAGACAGGAACGAACATGGCCAATACGCCGCAAGCCAAAAAGCGCATCCGCCGCAACGATAACCGCGCCGTCATCAACGGTGCCCGCAAAAGCCGCATCCGTGGCTTCGTGAAAAAGGTCGAAACAGCCTGCACCGAAGGCGACAAGAAAGCCGCTGCCGAAGCGCTTAAGGTCGCCCAGCCCGAAATCGCCAAGGGCGTTTCCAAAGGCGTGATCCACAAGAACACAGCTGCACGCAAGATGAGCCGCCTTTCAAAGCGAATCGCTGCGCTCTGATTCGCGTTTCGATGGCCCGATCGGGGCCGTAGTCGGAATACTTTACAGAACGAAATTAGAACGGGGCCCGTGTTTTGCGCGGGCCCCTTTTTTACATTCGTGACAGCCCTTCGGAAATCCGCCGCAAAAGTAAGGGATTCCCGCGATTCGCAAGACTGTCACAAAATTGTCTTTGAAAAACAGTGTTATGGATGGAAGCCTGCGGCTTAGAGGCGAGTCAATATCCAAAATTTTAATAAATTTGACACGGTAGTCTTGCCCGTTCCGACAAGATGTTCATAACAGCAATCAGACAGCGGCAAACACCGCCGCGGTTGAAATTTGATGAGTTATCCAGATGAAAGATCCGGTGCCCGGTCCGAGGCGCTGGTTGGGGAAGTTTTGTCTTTCGTCCGGATAAAGAATTGGGGCTACTCGGACCGACACAAAATTCAGGGTTCATGCGATGCTTCGGATGAGTCGTAATGACACGCGCATTAGCGCGGCGAAAAAGAACGGGACTGAGGGACGCATGGAAGATCAACAAGCCGCAGACTTGGCCGCCGACTGGTCGGACATTTGCCAGGGGCTGCGCAAGGATTTGGGCCACCAGCTGTTCACTCAGTGGGTCAAGCCGATACAGCTGGGCAAACTCAACCAGGACAATGGCACTCTCGATCTGTTCCTGCCGACGGAATTTTCCGCCAATTGGGTGAAGGATCGTTATCACGACCGGCTTTCGCTGGCGTGGAAGATCGCGTCGTCTGAAGTTCGCCATATCTCCATTCAGGTCCATCCGGGCCGCCGCAAGATCGCCGATTTCAATTTGCGCGGGCAGGACGGCTTCGGCCACCGCGCCGCCAATGATGCGACCATGGCGATGGAATCGATCGGCGATGACGGGTTCACCTCGTCCGTCGGCCTCGATCCGACCCAGACTTTCGCTTCCTTCGTCACCGGCACTACCAATGTGTTGGCCAAGAACGCGGCAGAGCGCATGTCCAAGGCTGAAAAGCCGCAGTTCAGCCCGCTCTACCTCAAGGCCGCAACCGGCCAGGGCAAGACGCATCTGATGCACGCCATCGGCCATTCCTATCTGCAGGCCTTCCCGCGGGCGCGCATTTTCTACTGCTCCGCAGAACGCTTCATGGTGGAATTCGTGCAGGCGCTGAAATCGAACGAGATGATCGAATTCAAGGGCCGGCTGCGCGCATTCGATCTGCTGCTGGTGGACGATATCCAGTTCATCATCGGCAAGGCCGCCGCGCAGGAAGAGCTGCTCTATACGATCGACGCGCTGCTGGCCGAAGGCAAGCGCCTGGTGTTTGCTGCCGACCGCGCACCGCAGGCTCTCGACGGGGTCGAACCCCGCCTGCTCAGCCGCCTCTCGATGGGCCTTGTCGCCGATATCCAGCCCGCCGACATCGAGCTGCGCCGTGCCATTCTGGAATCGAAGCTCACCCGTTTCGCTCCGCTCGAAGTGCCCGCCGATGTGATCGATTTCCTTGCCCGCACCGTCAGCCGCAATGTGCGCGAACTGGTGGGCGGCCTGAACAAGCTGATCGCTTACGCCCAGCTCACCGGGCAGGAAGTGTCGCTCCAGCTGGCCGAGGAACAGCTGACCGATATTCTCAGCGCCAACCGCCGCCGGATAACGATCGACGAAATCCAGCGCACGGTGTGCCAGTTCTACCGCATCGACCGCAGCGAAATGAGCAGCAAGCGCCGCGCCCGCGCCGTGGTACGCCCGCGTCAGGTCGCGATGTATCTGGCGAAGGTGCTGACCCCGCGCAGCTATCCCGAAATCGGCCGCAAGTTTGGCGGACGCGATCACTCGACTGTGATCCATGCCGTGCGCCTGATCGAAGACCTGCGCCAGCGCGATGCCGATATGGACGGCGACGTGCGCAGCCTGTTGCGGCAACTGGAGAGCTGACGACAGGGGACAGGCGGCCTTTCCGCACACAATCCACCTACCAATCCACAGGCCTTGCCGCGCGGTTTTACCGCCGCGGTCCACAGGCCTGTGCGCTGCATATCCACAGGTCCTTGCACAGGTCCATCCACAGGCACCAGGGTGACAAAGGTTACACCCTGTCACCCTTATAACTGACGCAATTCTCGATAAATTTCAGCCCTTTGCGCCTCGCTGACGCGGGGTGACACCCAGCGGCAAATTTCGCCTTTTACGGAGTTTTCTCCAGGGTGAGCCATGACTGGTATACGCCTGCCAATGTCCACAGGCTGTAGGACAGCGCATCCACCACTTCATGCCCGCGCTTTACCCGCGCGCAAATGCGGCTAGGTGTGGCCCGGTGATGAGCGAAGACAGCCAATCCCACCCCCATCCGCTTTCCGCCGACCGGCTGGACCGATACGCGCGCCATATCGTGCTGCCCGAAATCGGCGGCGCAGGGCAAGCGGCACTGGCGCGCAGCCACGTCATGCTGGTCGGGCTGGGCGGGATCGGTGCACCGGCGCTCCAATATCTGGCAGGTGCCGGCGTGGGCCAGCTGACGTTGGTGGATGACGACAAGGTTTCGGCCAGCAATCTGCAGCGCCAGACGATCTACACAACCCGCGATATCGGGCATGGCAAGGCAGTTTCCGCCCGCCGCTGGCTCGCCAATTTCGACGACAAGCTGGGCGTGACTATTCACGACACACGCATCACAGCAGGCAATGTGGGCGCCATGGTTGCGGGCGCGGATCTGGTGCTGGACGGGACGGATAATTTCGCCACTAGGCTCACCGTTTCAGACGCCTGCACCGCCGCGCGTGTGCCGCTGCTGTCAGCCGCCGTGGGCCGGTTTCAAGGCCAGGTCGGCGCCTTTGCCGGACATCTGCCGGGCCAGCCCTGCTACCGCTGCTTCGTCGGCGATGCCTTTGATGCAGAAGATTGCGATACTTGCGCCGAAGACGGTATTTTGGGGGCAATGGTAGGCTGGACCGGCACCTTCGCTGCCATGCAGGCGATACGCATTTTGATCAGTGCAACCGGCGGCATGGGCGAACCGGGATGGGGGAAGCTGCACCTGATGGACGGACTGAAACCCGCCATGCGCACGCTCAGTATTGCTAAAGATCCGGCGTGCGGGGGATGTAATATTGATAAACTCGGCGGCAATAATCCGGGCGCTATTTGACTCCTGACCAATCTTGAGCGACACAAATAGTGCTGAAGGGCGGACTGTATTACAGTTGCAGGGTCGCCCGACCCTTTGGTGAAGACGCTTTACTTGTGTAAACACTTCAACTTTGGGGGAAATTATGAAAAAATTTGTTTTGAGCAGTATCGCCGCAGCGCTCGCCGTGACGGCTATCAGTGCACCCGCATCAGCACAGGTTCGCGAATACGAGGATTACGAGTATTCGGAAAATGTGGTCGAACTGACAACAGTTCGCATCCAACCGGGCCAGCTCGATACCTATCTCGCCGGTCTGCAACAGACCTGGGTTGCCGCCAACGAGGTCGCCAAGGAACTGGGCCACATCACCGATTACGGCATCTACACGAACATGGCGCCAAGCAGCGGTGATTTTCATCTGATGCTCGTGATCACTTTCCCCGGCCAGAACATGCAGCCTTCGCGTGAACGCTATGATGAATTCATGGCAGCGTGGGGCCGGGCCAATATGGACCGTTCCAACGAAACCGTGGTCAATATTTACAACGAAATCCGCGAGATCCAGGGCGTGTACATGCTGCGCGAACTCGAATTCAACGACTAGAAACGTCTGAAGCCTGGCGGGCAGACATTCCCGGGTCAGCCCGCCAGCACTTCATCAACCCAAACCGGCACCAGTTCGCTCGCCGGGCCAAGACGGGTTTCGTGGAAATAGGCCGAGCCTGCACTGCGCTCCAGATTCAATTCCAATGTCCGCGCGCCGGTATCCCGCGCAGCCTGCACAAATCCTGCCGCCGGATAAACCGCGCCGCTCGTGCCGATGCTGACGAACAGATCGGCTTGCTCCAGCGCAGAAAATATGCGCTCCATCTGATAGGGCATTTCGCCAAACCAGACGATGTCTGGCCGCATGGCAGCCACGCCGCATTGCGGACAGGCGGGTCCATCACGCAATGTCCCTTTCCAACCATGCCGGGCATCGCAGGCGCGGCACCATGCCGACAGCGCTTCTCCATGCATGTGCAGCACTCTGCCCGCCCCGCCGCGCGTATGCAGATCATCGATGTTTTGCGTCACAATCAGCAGATCGCCGCCAAATTCCCGGTCCAATCGCCCAAGCGCCTTGTGAGCGGCGTTGGGCTGCGCGCTGAGCACCTGCGCGCGGCGTTCGTCGTAAAAGCGCTGCACGAGATCTGGATTGCGGGCAAAGCCTTCAGGCGTTGCGACCTCTTCGACCGGGTGGTTTTCCCACAATCCGTCTTCTGCGCGAAATGTCTTCAGGCCACTCTCGGCGCTAATTCCGGCACCTGTCAGGATTACAATGTTGCGGTTGCTCATTGCCATCAATTACGCACAATGTAGGGACGTGAAAAGCCGCGCGTGATGCGAACAACCAACGGGAGTGGCAATGGCACGGATAGGCATTATCGGAAGCGATGGGCGCATGGGCGAGGCCTTGCGCGAGGCGATCACCGTTGCAGGCCACGAAGTTTCAGGCGGCGTGGACAAGGGCGGCAATGTCGCCAACCTGGCAGACGCAAGCGATGCGCTGGTCGATTTCTCCGCGCCTGCTGCGCTGAAGGATAATCTCTATGCCGCAGTCGGCGCAGGCATACCCATACTGATCGGCACGACCGGTCTGGATGAAAGCCATCATGCCGCGATTGACAGCGCGGCGGGCGCCATACCTGTTCTGCAAACAGGCAATACGTCACTCGGCGTGACCTTGCTTGCGCATCTGGTGAAGGAGGCCGCAGCGCGGCTCGGGCCTGAGTGGGATATCGAAGTGCTGGAAATGCACCACCGGATGAAAGTGGATGCACCGTCCGGCACAGCCCTGCTGCTGGGTGAAGCTGCGGCCGAGGCGCGCGGTATCGATCTGGCCGCAAATTCAGAGAGCGGGCGAGATGGTCATACCGGCGCGCGCGGCACAGGTGCGATCGGCTTTGCGGCCCTTCGCGGCGGCACGGTCGCAGGCGATCACAGTGTCATTTTTGCCGGAGAGCAGGAGCGCATCACGCTCTCCCACAGCGCCGAAAACCGGCTGATATTTGCCAATGGCGCCGTGCGCGGAGCAATTTGGTTGATCGATCGGGAGCCGCAGCGCTATACGATGCGCGATGTGCTTGGATTGGCTCAATAAATTGGGCGATCTTGTGGGGAGCAGACTGGGTGACATTCGATCCGGCAGCGGCGACTGAGGCTTACCTTCAGACGCTTGACCCAGAAGCACTGGAACTGGCGCGCGCATATACCACGGGCAATCACTGGCTGATTTTGGGCGGATTGGCCGTGTCAGCCATCGTCACATGGCTGATCGTGCGCAGCGGCCTGCTGGACAGGCTCGCATCGCGAATGGAAAATCGCCGAGCCTTCCTGCGCAGTTTCTCCATTGCGGCGGTCTATCTGGTGTTATCCGCCGTGCTCACTCTGCCGTGGAGCATTTACACCGATTGGTGGCGGGAAACGCAGTATGGGCACACCAGCCAACCGCTCGGCGATCATCTTTCGCAAGGGGCGCTTGAACTTGTCCTTGCTGCGATCATCGGGGGGATATTTCTTGCCGGCGTCTACGCCTTGATCCGCCGGACGGGGAAAAGCTGGTGGATCTGGAGCGGCGGGCTGGTCGCAGGCGCGCTTGCCTTCTTCCTGCTCCTCGCGCCTGTCCTTATCGAACCGCTGTTCAATGATTACGAGCCTATTCCCGAGGGCGAAGTACGCGATGCTGTGCTGGCGCTGGCCGCCGATGCAGGCGTGCCGGATACCCGCGTTCTCATGTTTGACGGATCGCGGCAATCGAACAATTTTACCGCCAATGTCTCCGGCGTGGGCGGCAATGCCCGCATCGCCATTTCCGATGTGGCGATGGGCGAAGCATCGCTGGACGAAGTGCGCGCGGTGACGGGCCACGAAATTGGCCACTATGCGCTTGGCCACGTATGGCGCTCTATCGCGGTCTATGCCCTGATTGCCATCGCCATGTTCTGGCTCATTTCACAAACCTATCCGTTTTTTGCGCGGGTGTTCGGCAGCACGGCCAATCTGGATGAAGCGCGCGGTGTGCCGGTTTTTGCATTTGTCTTCGGCCTGTTCTTCACTCTGGCACAGCCTGCCATCAACGCCGTCGTGCGCGCCGGTGAGCGGGAGGCAGATATCTATTCGCTGGAAACAGTTGGCCTGCCCGATGCGCTTGCCGGCGCTCTGATCAAAACAGCAGAGTACCGCTATCCGCGGGCCAGCGCGCTGGAGGAAGCCTTGTTCTACACCCACCCCACTATCGAGGACCGCATCCGCGCGGCGATGGAGTGGAAGGCGGCAAATCTGGCTGACACTGCAGAGTGACCAAGGATCAGATCTTCGAATTCTTCCGCCGACTGGCAGAGGACAATCCGGAGCCGGAGACGGAGCTGGAATACGGCAATTGCTATCAGCTGGTCGTTGCGGTCGCTCTTTCAGCGCAGGCGACCGATGTCGGGGTGAACAAGGCAACGCGCGCGCTGTTCGCAAAGGTCGAAACACCGGAACAGATGCTGGAGCTGGGGTTGGACGGGCTGATCGACCACGTCAAGACCATCGGCCTTTTCAACTCCAAGGCCAAGAACGTCATCGCCATGAGCCAGCTGCTGGTGGACGAATACGGCAGCCAAGTGCCAGACACCCGCGATGATCTGGTGCGCCTGCCCGGCGTGGGCCGCAAGACCGCAAATGTCGTGCTCAACTGCTGGTTCCGCCAGGAGACTTTCGCGGTCGACACCCACATCCTGCGCGTCGGCAACCGCACCGGCCTTGCCAAGGGCAAGACGCCCGAGGCGGTGGAGGCAAAGCTGGAAAAGCGCGTACCTCAACCTTTCCGCCTCCACGCGCACCACTGGCTGATCCTGCATGGCCGTTATGTGTGTAAGGCGCGAACGCCCGAATGCTGGCGCTGCGATCTGGTGGATCTGTGCAGTTACCGCAAGAAAGTGCTTGAGCCGCCGAAGGGGCGGTAATCTTGCCAATCGCGGAAAATGGGCGCAGTTTGTGTCGCGCTAAGAAATGGGGGGATTTTTATGCGCACTTCAACGATTGTGAAATCTGGCGGGGCCGCCGCATGTTTCGTCGTAGCGGTTTTGGCAAGCGCTCCAGCCGCAGCCCAGGCGGCAGCGGAAGAGGCGGTAATCCTGTCCGGAACAGGTGAATAAACCGGCGCGGCTGCGCGCGATCTTGGCGGGGCAGTCAGGAACAGTCTCGGCGGTGCCAGCGATGCCATTGCGGCAACGCGTTCCCGCTCATCCAGCGCCCGGCGCGGAGGTTCCTCTGCTGGCGGAACGCCCAGCGGATCAGCGGGCAGCTATACCGTGTACTGGATTACGTCCGCCGTTGATGCGCTGGATAGGTTTGCTGTCCCGACGTACCGGATGAACAATGGCGCAATACTGAAGGTCAGCGGCATTCTGATGGCCACCGCGGACGCAACATGCGTCAGCACTTGTCCGGCGTATTAGGCTGAACCCAAAACAGATGAATGGCCGCTGCGGGTTTTTACAAAAACGAACCCGAAGAACACCATGAAAAAGAAGTCCAGCGCGCCATAGATAGCATAAAAGATGCCTGCCATGATGTCTTGTTCATACACCCCGCCCAAGGACTGGGTACTCAGGAACGACAGCCAGGCTGCGACATAGGCGAGCTTTTCAATAGCGAAAACGGCAACCAGCAATCGCACTTTCGCGTAGCTTCCGCTGACCGCGATATAAGCAAGGCCCCACAGAATTATCGAGATCAGCCCGAACAGACCCATTACCCCGGGCTGGGCATTCATCATCACATCGTTCGTGAAGCCCCTGGAGAAGATCAGGACGCCTGTAATATTGCTGAGCCCGGCCAATATGAAGCCGGTCCGGATGGCGTTGCTGTTTCTCATCTGCTGGTCCCTAAACATCGTCGGCCGAAATCATTTCTTCCTTGTCGATCTCGCCCAGCATGCTCGCCACGGTGGTTGCCACCGCAGCATCGCCGGAAACATTGGTGGTGGTGCGCATCATGTCCATGATCCGGTCCACGCCCGCCACGAAAGCGATGGTTTCCAGCGGAACACCAACCGCGCCGAACACCAGCGCCATCATGATCAGGCCCGCGCCCGGAATACCTGCCGCGCCGATGGCGCCCAGTGTCGCCAAAATCGAGATCAGGAAATATTGGCCCCAGCTCAGATCGACACCAAAGATGCTCGCGCCAAACAGCGTCGCCAGACCCAGGTACATCGCCGTGCCGTTCATATTGATCGTCGCGCCCAGCGAAATCACGAACGCGGCGATGGAGTTGGGGACGCCAAGGTTGCGCTCTGCGCAGCGCAAGGTGACCGGCAATGTCGCGTTGGAACTGGCAGTGGAATAGCTGACCGCCACGGCGTCCACGATGCCGCGGAAGAAATCCACCACCGGCAGCTTGGCGATGAATTTGATCATGGAGGAATACATCACAAGGATGATCAGCAGGCAGCCGGTGTAATTTAGCACAACGAGCCAGCTGAGCGCTTTTAACGCGTCTATACCTAGTGTGCCCGCAACCCACGCCATCAGCGCGAAGACGCCGAACGGAGTCAGCTCCATCACGATCATCGTGACCTTCTGCATGATGATCGCGCCGCTATCGAAAATCTTCTGCACCGGCTCCCCGTCCTTGCCGGCCATCAGGATGCCGATGCCGAGCAGAAGGGAAAACACGATCAGAGGCAGCACCGCTACATCGGCCATCACCTGAACCGGGCTTTCGGGCACGATGCTGAGGATCATGTCGACTGCCGTCGTTTCATTCGGTTCCGGCGTGGCGACTTCGGGCGTGCCAAGCTGTTCCTTGCTGGGGAACAGTCCAAGGTTCACGGCGGCCGTGCCCAGCGCAAGACCGAGCCAAACGGCAATCTGGCCCGTCACGACGAACAGGATGATCGCGCGCCCGCCGACTGCCCCCAGTTTGCGCAAATCGCCAATCGCGGCGACGCCGGCAACAAGGCTGAAGAAGATCAGCGGGACGACAAGCATCTTGATCGACTTGATGAAGAAATCACCGATCCACTTGATGCTTTCTGCCTCAGGCCCCCACCATAGGCCCAGCACGACGCCAAGGATGAGCGCACCAATCACCCGCTGCCACAGCGGAATTGCGAACCAGGCTTTCAACATGCTCGGATTATCCTTGTCTCAATTGCGCGCCAGTGCAGCTTTTGCCACGCGGGTATAAATGCGGGTTAGCGTCGTCAGGTCGGCAATGGCTACCGCCTCGTCCGTCTTGTGCATGGTCGCGTTGACCAGGCCGAATTCGATCACCGGGGCAAGATCTTTCAGGAAGCGCGCATCGGATGTGCCGCCGGTGGTGGACGCTTCGGTCTCGATACCGGTCTCTGCCGCGATAGCCTCCGCAATCATGGCGGAAAATTCGCCGGGCGGGGTCAGGAACGGCTCTCCGCTGATAACGGGCCGCGCCGTGCCGCCGTGCTTTTCCGCGATCTCGGTGACTGACCGGGACAGCGAAGCACCCGAATGCTGGTCGTTAAACCGGACGGAAATGCGCGCCGTCGCTTTGCCGGGGATCACGTTGTGCGCCTTGTTTGGCACGTTGAATTCGGTGATTTCCAGATTGCTGGGCTGGAACCAGTCGGTGCCTTCGTCCAGCATCAAGGCATCCAGCTCCGCCAGAATCGCGACCATCTTGGGCATCGGATTGTCGGCCAGATGCGGATAGGCGACATGGCCCTGCGTCCCGTCCACTTCCAGCCAGATGTTGACCGATCCGCGGCGTCCGATCTTCATCATATCGCCCAGCCGGTTCACGCTTGTGGGTTCCCCGACAAGGATCATGTCCGGGATATCGCCGCGTGTCCGCATCAGGTCTATCAAGGCGCGCGTGCCGTGCAGCGCCGGACCTTCCTCGTCGCCTGTGATGATGAAACTGATCGTGCCAGCGTCTACCGCAATGTCCGCCACGGCTGCCACCATGCAGGCGATCGAACCCTTCATGTCGACAGCGCCGCGCCCGTGCAGCAACTCCCCGCGTTCCTCGGGCACGAAAGCATCGCTGGCCCAGCCGGCACCAGGCGGAACCACATCAAGGTGACCTGCAAAAGCGAAATGCTGCGATCCTTCGGGTCCCTTGCGGATGGCGAACAGGTTTTCGACCGGTTCTTCCTCGCTGCCTTCCGGCCCCTCGCCGCGCGTGAAGCGATGCACGTCAAATCCCATCGGCTCCAGCATTTCTTCCAGCATGTCGAACACCGGGCCACGCGCCGGGGTCACGCTTTCGCAGGCGATCAGGTGCTTGGCGTTGGAAAGCGGATCCGCGCTCACGCCGTGTCGCCCACTTCATACTGCGAAATGGTCCATTCCTCTGCCTGCGCGGCCTCGATCCATTGCTGCATCCAGTCCTGTTCCCATACCGCCTGCATATAGGCCTGCGCGAAACCGGGCACGCCGATGCCGTAAGTGATAAATCGGCTAACGATGGGGGCGTAAAATATGTCCGCCGCGCTGAAAGTGCCGAACAGGAACGGCCCGCCCTTGCCGAACCGAGCCCGCGCCTCTGCCCACAGGCCGAGAATGCGCACGATATCCGCCTTGGTCTCGTCCGCCAGTTCCACTTCGGCGCGCGCGCGAATATTCATCGGACAATTGCGCCGCAGCGAGAGGTAGGAGGAATGCATTTCCGCCACCATGGCGCGGGCCATGCCGCGGGCATCATCAGGTTTTGGCCAAAATCTTTCTCGGCCAACCTTGTCGGCCAGATATTCCAGTATGGCGAGACTGTCCCACACAACCACATCGCCGTCCCACAGCACAGGAACCTTGCCGGCGGAAGGGCGGAATTCGCCCTTGCTGGACCGCATCGCCTGCCAGTCGTCGCCATCAATATTGACGGTCAATTCGTCGAAATGCAGCCCGCTCTGCTTGGCCGCCAACCAGCCGCGAAGCGACCAACTGGAATAGTTTTTATTGCCGATTATCAGCTTCATTATCGTGCCCTATCCCCTGTTTGGCCGAGAGTTAGACGTTAAGGCTGGGAGTGTCGAGACTGAACAGAGGCGCTTCCACCCAGGCTCGGCAGTGTAAAAAGACAGCACTGATTGTAAAATCGCTTTCTCGTTTGTTAACCATCCTGTGTCAGAGCGGACATCTCGCAATTCGCGGGAAAGGCTTTGCAAGGGTGACTAGTGGTCGGACCAAAACCGACAGGGCGGACAGCGGCCAAGCGCGGCGAACGGTTCAGACATGTGCTCTGGGCCGGACTGATCTCGCTTGTCCTGACCGTTTTGACGCTGCTCTACCCACTCGATCAAGTACTCTGGACCATCCAGAGCAGAATGGTCACAACCTCCGCCTCGGGCGACATTGTTTTCATAAGCAGCGAGCAGGACCTGTCCGACCCGAAATTTCCGTCGAGGCGCAGGGAGCTCTCCCAGCTTGTGCGCCAGCTGGATGATGCTGGCGCCGACGCGGTCTACATCGACAGTGTTTTTGATACGCCAACCAACAATCTGATCGATAATGATCTGAACGCGGCTTTGCGAACATTCGGTGACCGCGCATACCTTGTCCACGATGTGCGTACCACTTTGAACGGTATATCGATGCGCAAACAGTCGATTCCCGAGATCGGGGACGGAATACCGCAAGTCGGCGGCGACTTGTACCGTGACTACATGGGTTACGTCTGGGATGCGCCATATGTCGTTGGATACAGCGAAGTTCCCCTGCCGAATATTGCCAGCCAAATCACCGGAGCGAACGGGACAGCAGGACAGAGATTCCCGATAAGCTACAATATTGCACTTGGCTCAGTGCCGGTATCGACGTTTCGGGACGCTGTTTCCAATGGAACGGACCGCAACAGGTTCGCGGGCAAGACTGTCATCATCGGCAGCGAAAATCGCACCGATAATCGTCCCGTCAGCATTCCAGGCCACACCGACGTGTCGCCAACGCTGCTTCATGTTCTGGCCGCCGAAACTCTCAAAGCGGGCGGGATGAATTATGTCGATGGCTGGCTGATCACAATCGGAGCGTTCCTGCTGCTGCTGCTGAGCGGGCGTCTGCGGCGCGCGCGTATGCGGCGGCTTGCCTACGGCGCGGTGGTGCTGTCGATTCCCATTGGATTTGCCATCACGGCAATGATCGGCTGGCGCGTCGGTTTCGGGGGCTCGATCAGCCTCTTGGCAATCTACGCGATCTTCCGTTTGCGATCGGTGTGGAAAGACTCCTTTGCGCTGGTCGATCCAGAAACCAACCTTCCGACTTTTGCCGCGCTGGAAAGCGATAGCGAGGCAGCCGAAACCGTACCGGCCATCATCGTGGCTAAAATCCACCGGTTCGAGCAGGTGCGCCGCACTCTGCCAAGGGAACTGCATTCTGAATATTTGCTACGCATTATCGGCCGCCTGAAAGCAGCCACACAGGACGCGACGATCTATCTTGGCCAGGGGCATATGATCGCCTGGACCATGCCGGAGAAAGAACCGGCGTTGCTGCATGAACACCTCGAAGGTCTGCGCGCGCTGTTTTCATCGCCGCTGATCGTGGGCGACCAACAGGTTGATGTCGGCATAACATTTGGCGTGGATATCACGCCCAGCCCCAACGTGGCGCGGCGGCTTGCCTCCGCCGTCGCTGTTGCGGAACAGACCAACGAGACATTCGAGCCGATCGCCATTGCGGATACGACATCCGAAGAGGACCTGATCTGGAATATCTCGCTTCAGGCGCGGATCGATGCCGCGCTTTCCAACGGCGAAATCTATCTCGTCTATCAACCCAAGGTCATGGTTCAGACCGGGGAAATTGTCGGCGTGGAAGCTCTGGTTCGCTGGAATGATCCGGTGCGCGGCCAGATTCCGCCGGACAATTTCATTCGCCAATGTGAGACCGCTGGCCGGATGAGCCATTTGACGCGCTTCGTCCTGGAGGAAGCTTGCAAAGCGGGCAACATCATGGAGGACTGCGGGCTGAGCATTCCTGTCGCGGTCAACATTTCCGCAACATTGGTGCACGAGCACGCCATCGTCGATCTTGTATCAGACGTGCTGCGCAAGACCGGTTTCGAACCGCGCCGCCTGACGTTGGAAATCACCGAGACATATCGCATTTCCAATCTGGACCGCGCCGCCGAAATACTCGGTGAATTGCGCGCGCTCGGTGCGAAGATATCGATGGATGATTTCGGGGTTGGCGCTGCCAGCCTGGAGGCGCTTTTGCGATTGCCTTTTGGCGAACTAAAAATCGACCGCATGTTTATTGCCGGCATGACCAATGACGACAAGGCCGCAGGCATCGTGCGTAACATCCTGCAACTGGGCAAGGATTTGCGAATCATCGTTGTTGCAGAAGGGGTTGAGGATGCCCAAACGTTAACGCAATTGCGCGATTTCGGGTGCCTTGTGGCGCAAGGTTTTGGAATTTCCCGGCCCATACCAATTGATAAAATCCTTTCTTATCAGAATGATAAAGTAAACGACCTGCAAAAAAACATGGTTTAGACTTTACAAACAACCTTGGTTAACGCACTTTCTCCTTACTCAACTAGGAGAGTCGCTATGAGCAGAGGTTTCTGGGATTGGCTTTTCGGCGGACGTCACGTCTGATCGAGCCAACATAAAAATACGGAAAAAGGTGCTTTCGGCGCCTTTTTTTGTGCCTGAAGCAGATGCGGCGGGAATGTAAGTTGCCGCCGGAACGGCGCATTCCGATAACTATTGCCGAACGTCGAACAGGATTGCAGCGCGCAGTTCTTCCAGGCCCATGCCCTTTTCGGCGCTGGTTACATGGACATGCGGATAGGCCGCCTGATGCTTGCGTCCTTCTGCCAGGACATCTGCGGCAACCTTTTCCAAGGCGCTGGCCTTGATCTTGTCCGCCTTGGTCAGGACGAGGCGGTAGCCGACGGCGGCCTCGTCCAGCATGGTCATCATCTCTCGGTCGCTGTCTTTCAACCCGTGGCGACTGTCGATGAGCACCATCGTGCGCCGCAAGGGCACGCGCCCGCGCAGGAAAGTGCGCACCAGCTTGCGCCATTTCTCCACGATCTTCAGCGGAGCCTTGGCAAAGCCGTATCCGGGCATGTCGACAATGCGAAACTGCGTGGGGTCGCCCACTTCGAAAAAGTTCAGTTCCTGCGTACGTCCCGGAGTGACCGACGTGCGCGCGATGCTCTTGCGCCCGGTAAGCGCGTTGATCAGCGAGCTTTTTCCGACATTGGACCGGCCACAAAAAGCAACTTCGGGAAAATCGGGTTCGGGAATGAATTTCAGCTGCGGCGCTGACAGCAGGAATTCAACCCGGCCCGAAAAAAGCTTGCTCGCTTCCTTTGCCAGCTGTTGTTCCTCGTCCGTCATCCCTTGGACTCTTCCGCTTTCTCGGCTTCTTTCCGGGCTACTTCCCGGGCCTTTTCTTCGCGGTCTTTCTCCATCTGCGCCTTCAGCTGGGGGTTCTTCGAATAGAGATATTTTTGCTGCGCCAGCGTCAGCACGTTGTTGCTGATCCAGTAGATCAGGAGGCCTGCGGCGAACGGTGCCATCACAAACATCAGCACCCATGGCATGATCATGAAAATCTGCTGCTGCATCGGGTCCATCGCGGCGGGATTCAGCTTGAACTGCAGCCACATCGTAAAGCCGAGCAATACAGCCAGAACACCGATCGCCAGGAAACCCGGCGGGTCAAACGGCAGCAGACCGAACAGATTCAGAATATGTCGCCGGATCGGGGGCTGAAAGGTCGCGAATCCAGCCGAAGAAGGGCTGGTGGCGCATTTCAATGGCGAGCAGCAGCGTCTTGTACAGCGCGAAGAAAATCGGGATCTGGATGAAAATGGGCAGACAGCCCGCCAGCGGATTGACCTTTTCTTCCTTGTACAGCTTCGCCATCTGCTGCTGCAGCTCTGGCTTGTCGTCCTTGTAACGTTCCTGCAGCGCCTTCATCTTCGGTTGCACCGCGCGCATCTGCGCCATCGATTTGAACTGCTTCTGCGCGATCGGGAACAGCAGCAGGCGGATGATGAATGTCAGCGCGATAATGGCGAGGCCGAAATTGCCGACCAGGTCGAACAGGAAGATCAGCACCTGCCACATCGGCCAGGCGATCCAGCGGAACCAGCCCCAGTCGATAGCAAGGCCGAATTTCTCCACGCCCTGCGCCTGATACATATCCAGGACAGCGCTTTCCTTTGCGCCGGCGAACAGGCGTGTGGTCCGCGTAACGGTCTGCCCTGCGCCGACGTTTACCGGATCATAGATCAGATCGGCGCGGTAATGCTCGCCGCCGGCGGCACGGAACGTGCCGGATGCGGACTGGCCATCCTCCGCGATAAGAGCGGAAAGCCAGTAGATATCGGTGAAACCGATCCAGTCGGTCCCGCCGCCCAGCTCGACCGGCCCTTCTTCGCTGACCTCGTCGTAATCCCAGTCGAAATTGACGCCTTCGCCGGTGGCGGCAATCGGGCCGGAATGGACGTTCCAGGTACTGGTGCTGGCGGTTTCGCTGGTGCGGTTGACGAAGGCGTAGGGACGCAAGGCAACGGTGCCTGTTCCCGTATTCGCCACGCTCTGCGTGACGGTCAGCATGTAATGCTCGTCGATTGCAAAGCGCAGAGCGAATATCAGCCCTGCGCCATTGTCCCAGCGAAGCGTGACCGGCGTTTCCTGCGTAAGCTGCTCTCCATCTGCAAGCTGCCAGACCGTATTGGCATTGGGTAGCGAAACGCCTTCGCCGACCCAGCCAAACTGCGCGAAATGCTGCTGGTCCGTCCCGGCAGGGGAGAACAGGCGGATATTACCGCTGTTCATCTCCACCGTCCGGCGATGGGTCTTCAGATCGATATCGTCGACGCGGGCGCCGACCGGATTGAGGGAGCCGTGAATTTCCGGCGCATCGATGACAATGCGGTCCGCGCTGGCAAGCGCCGTGTTCACATCAATCGCCGGCGCGCTTTCGGACGTGCCATCGGCAGCGGGCACATCGATCACGCCATCGACGCGCTGCGAAGGCGCGTCTTCGCGGCTCGCCATATTGGCCGGGGCCTCCTCAGGCTCCGGATAATAGGTCCGCATTGCGAAGTCCCAGCCGAACAGCAGGACCGCGCTCAGCACGACGGCGATGATTAGGTTACGCTGGTTGTCCAAGGTGAATGATCCGTCGAGGTTATCTGTTCAAATGTCGGTTTTGGGGCATCAAGGCACCGGGTCATGCCCGTGTCCCCCCCAAGGATGGCAGCGCAGTATACGCTTAGCCGCCAGCCATCCACCCCGAATTGCGCCATACCTGCCCAAGGCTTCGATAGCATAGGCGCTGCAGGAGGGTTGAAAGCGGCAGCTTGCAGGCAAAACCCGGCTTGGGCCGAGCTGCCAGAAACGCGCGATCAGGATGAAAACATGCTTCATGGCTTGCTGCGATTGCCAGCGCGATTGCCTTGCCGGGGCCGGCGCGCACGATCGCCTTTGCCCTCTGATGCGCGCTGGAGCGCGATTTCAAGCTCACCTGCAAGCTGGCCGAAGTCACGCTCGATACCGCCCTCGCGGCCGATCAGCACATGATCATGATCGGGCAGGCCAAGCTCTGGCAGCGCAGCGCGGAGCAATTCCCGAAAGCGCCGCTTCATCCGGTTGCGCACCACAGCATTGCCGATTTTCTTGGTAACGGTGATGCCATAACGGACCCCTCTCCCGCCAGCCGGGCCGGAATTCGGGCGCACGAGCAGGACGAAACCGGGCCGCGCAACGCGCAAGCCCCGATTCGCGGCCAAGAAATCCGCGCGTTTGGTGAGGATGGTCGGGGTCATGGTGTGTTAGATAGGTAAGGCGCTGCGGTTCGGCGAATCATTTGTTTCGTGATCGCGCATCCGAAGCCCCGTCCTCAGGGCAAATTGTTCCGCCGATGAACTTCGCCGGCTGCGTGTCACGCGCGAAGGGGTTGTCGCGCTGCATCGGAATTGCGCACGAAAACGGGCTCCGAAAGGAGCCCGCAAGGCCACAAGGCCGCCCGTAGGTAGCCAGCTTGCTGGCCGCCTAGCGAGGATGTTCGCCCGGATGGGCGAACTCAACAAAATCAGGCTGAAAGCTTCTTGCGGCCCTTGCGGCGACGGTTGCGCAGCACATTGCGGCCACCGACGGTGGCTTTACGGGCGAAAAAACCGTGGCGGCGTGCACGCACCAGATTGCTCGGCTGGAATGTACGCTTCATGGCGAAATACCTCGAAATCAGAATAAAAAGGGCCGCCAATCGAAGGGCGGCCTTACAATGGAGATGCGCTTACTGAAGCGCCGGGCCCAAGTCAAGATACGCAAGACGCGGCGCGGCACTTTCTGTTTCGCCCTTATCGGCGGATTCGTTTTGTTGTGCAAGACCCTGATCAGGCCCATGCGCACCGCCTTCACCCATCCAGCTGCGCATTTCCCTGCCTGTCAGCCATAGCGCGTCTTCAAATGGCACCGAATTGGTCATCGCATAGAAGGCCGAAGCTTGCGCCTGATCCATGCCCATTTCGGCGTAGTAATCCAGATAGCGGCGATGCTCCGGCGCGCTCATCGGGTAATCTTCTGCGCCCATGCCGCGGTCATCCATCCAGCCGTGGACTGCAAATTCGCTGCTCTCGTCGATCTCCCGGCGTACACCTGCAAGGAACAGTTCTACTGCGCCGGAGCGGACAGATCCGCCTGCGGGGGCCCGTGTCGACATGCCGTTTTCGCGAATCATCCGGCCAAGCCGCAGATTGGCGCGATCATCGTCGGTGCCGGGCGCTTCGATAAATTCAAGCGTATCGATGCCTGGATACGCCGACAGCACACGGGCAAAGTTGGCGGGGGAACGATCGGTCGTGATTCCGACGATCGCGACAGTATTTTCATCCAGCACGCGGAAAACGCCGAAAGCGGCAATTGCTGCGGTCTCCGCCGCCGCGTGTTGCGGCGAGACATAGCGGCCGGCGGTGCGGGGTGCGGCTTCAACCTCAACCCACTCCTCGGTCATAATCACGTGTTCTTGCGCCGCCGCAGGCGCGGCTGCCAAAGCAGCTACGGGCGCCAGCGCATAGGCAAGGAAGGAGAGACGCAAAGCCATTGCGCGATAAATGCCAGATGCAAGCTTCGCGAATCCCAAGATACGGGGTTGCTATCGTCTTAACGCTGGTTCCCTCTCGACACAGCGAAACCCGCCGCTATCACCTTGCGGAAAAAGGGGTTTCCACTTGGTTTCACTGGTTTCGACGGTCGCCTATCTCGGGCTGGAAGCGCGCGGCGTGGAGGTGCAGTGTCAGCTGGCCGCCGGGATGCCGCGCTTTTCGGTGGTCGGCCTGCCTGACAAGGCCGTCGGCGAAAGCCGCGAACGGGTGCAATCGGCGCTGAGTGCAATGGGCCTGTCGCTTCCCCCCAAACGCATCACCGTGAACCTGTCACCCGCAGATCTGCCAAAGGAAGGATCGCATTACGATCTGCCGATTGCGCTGGCTCTTGCTGGCGGCGATGGGCGTGCTCGATGCCGAAGCGATGAGCGAGTGGGTGGCCGTGGGCGAGTTGTCGCTGGATGGCCGGATCGTACCCTGCCCCGGCGTATTGCTGGCGGCGCTGCATGCCAGTGAGACGGGCAAGGGACTGCTGTGCCCCAAGGCGCAGGGACCGGAAGCACGATGGGCAAGCGATGTGCGCGTTTGCGCCGCGCCCGATCTCACCAGTCTGCTCAATCACCTGAAGGGAAGCCAGCGCCTGCCCGACCCTGAACCGGGCGAAGTCGAGGCGGCGGCGCACGGGCCGGATTTGCGGCAGGTGAAGGGACAGGAAACTGCCAAGCGCGCGCTCGAAATTGCGGCCGCTGGCGGGCATAATCTGTTGATGAACGGCCCTCCGGGTGCGGGCAAATCGATGCTCGCGGGCTGCCTGCCAGGCATCCTCCCCCCGCTCACCCCGGCAGAGGCGCTGGAGGTGAGCATGGTGGCTTCCGTCGCAGGCACGCTGGAAGGAGGCAAGATCAGCCGCGCGCGCCCGTTTCGCGCGCCGCACCACTCGGCCAGCATGGCGGCGCTGACGGGCGGCGGATTGCGTGTGCGGCCCGGGGAAGTCAGCCTGGCGCATCTGGGTGTATTGTTCCTGGATGAACTTCCTGAATTCCAGCGCGCCGTGCTCGATTCGCTGCGTCAGCCGCTGGAAACCGGAAAGGTCGATGTCGCGCGCGCCAATGCCCATGTGTCCTACCCGGCGCGGGTGCAATTGATCGCGGCCATGAACCCATGCCGCTGCGGCCATCTTGGTGATCCGGTGCTGGCCTGTTCCCGTGCGCCCAAATGCGCGGTCGATTATCAGAGCAAGGTCAGCGGGCCGATGCTCGACCGGATTGATCTGCATGTCGAAGTGGACGCAGTTAGTGCCGCCGACCTGCATTTGCCGCCCTCCGCAGAAGGCAGCGCGGAAGTGGCGGCGCGTGTGGCTGCTGCGCGGATGCGGCAAACGCCGCGCGGCGTGCGCAGCAATGCGGAACTGGACGGCGATGCGCTGGAGAAATACGCCACGCCGGACGAGTCAGGCCGCGCTTTACTGATGCAAGCTGCAGAAAAGATGCGTCTGTCCGCACGTGGATATGTCCGCATGCTGCGCGTGGCCCGAACAATTGCGGATCTGGCAGGCGCAGAGCAGGTTGGCCGCGTTCATATCGCCGAGGCGCTGAGTTACCGGAGGCAGGCGCCCCGGGCGTAGTGGGCGTCACTGCGCATATGGCGTATTCTTGAGCATTTTGCGGTTGTAATCGGGCGCGCCGTCTGTCCACCAGACCGGGCCGCGTTCGCCCAAAGCAATTTTTGCGGCATGGACGCGCGCTCTTGCGGCTTTTATCGCGGCGGCGTCATTCTTTGCACTGCGAACGGCTCGGCGCGCATCCATCAACTCGTCCACGTGGCGCTGGCGATCTTCTTCCGAAAGGTGCGGATTGCTGGCCCGCCACAGCCGTCCGCGCACGATGATGTAACGTCCGTCAGGCGTCCGGTCAGGCGTATCGGCTGGCACGTTGCGCCGCTGCCTCAGCAGCAGTCCTCTACATCTTCAGCCGCTTCGGCCTTGGTATACGCACTGCTGTGCCGGTCCACCGGCGTGCCAAGCTTGTCTGCCGTCTGCCAACCCAGCTCTTCCCAGCTCAGCTCCCGCCCATCATGCGCGCGGATGCCGATGGGGGCCACGGGCAGGCCATCCCTGCAATCGACCAGCACCAGATCGGCGTTGAAGTTCTCGGCATATTTCTCGCCCCACTGACGCAGCGCCAGCATGGCAGGCAGCAGGCCAAGGCCCTTTTCGGTCAGCCGGTATTCGACCTTGCGGCGATCGGCCTCGCACGGGTTCCGTTCCAGCACGCCGTGATGCACCAGATTGGCGAGCCGGTTGGAAAGGATATTGCGGGCGATGCCCAACTCTCCGGAAAATTCCTCGAAATGATAAAGGCCGTTGAAGGCGGCGCGCAGGATCAGGAACGACCAGCGCTCTCCCATCACTTCCAGTGCATGCGGCAGGCCGCAGCCTAGCTCACGAAGCGGTTCTCTTATTCCCATAAATGCATCTCTATCCCGCACACCTCCTACAGGGAAATGCGGATATGCCAAAATATTCACGCAAAAGGGTTGCGAAACGAAACTCGCTTGGATAGGTAGTGATTCGCAACTGGTTGTCAAACGCAACTTACAATGCTGTCCAGAAGGAACTCCCCATGTCACGTTTTGCCACCACAACCCTCGCCGCCGTACTGACCTTCGGTGCCGTGGCCGCGCCTTTGTCGACCGCAACCGCCTCACAGGCTCGCAGCAGCTATTACACTGTAGAACTGGCGCAGCCGACCGAAGAAACCACCGCCATTGCTGGCGGCGTCGTGTTCGCTTGTGAAGGTGTCACCTGCTCCGGTGCGCGCAGCGGCGACCGGCCCTTGCGCGTGTGCAGCGATTTGCGCCGCAAGGTCGGCACAATCGCCAGCTTTACCGCCAATGGCGAAGCGATGTCGGAAAGCCTGCTGGCGCGCTGCAACGGCTAGGCCCAGCACTCCCATCCCGCCGCTCTCTCTCCATCCCGAGCGGCACTCCATTGCCCCGGTCCGCTATGCGCGCCGGGGCTTTTTTTGTGTGAGAGTCAGAGCAGGCCGGTCCGCGCCAGGTCTGCCTCCAGACGCGCAGCATCGGTGAAAACATGCCCCTGCCAACCGCGCGCGGTGGCGGCGGCAATGTTTTCCGCCTTGTCGTCGATAAAGAACAATTGTTCCGGCGGCAGGGCAAAGCGCTCCTCTGCCAGCGCATAAATCGCAGGGTCGGGCTTTGCCAGCTTCTCCGTGCCGGACACCACGATATCGGTGAACAGGTCGAAGATCGGCTGCGTTGGGCGGAACATGTGCCAGAACTCGTGCCCGAAATTGGTCAGGCCGAAGACCGGCACACCGCGCGCATGAAGCCGGCGGGCAATTTCATGCGTGCCGGGCACCGGGCCCGGGATCGTTTCATTGAAGCGCGTCGCATAGGCGCGAATAAGGTCTGCGTACCGGGGAAATTCGGCAATCCGTTCCGGCACCATATCGGCCAGCGCGCGGCCCTCATCATGCTGGTGGTGCCATTCTTCGGTCACCACATTGGTGACGAACCATTCCAGTTCCTGCGCATCGTCGATCAGTTTGGCGAACAGGCAGCGCAAATCCCACTGGATCAGCACCCTTCCTACATCGAATACAACTGCGCTCACATCGTGCCCCTCAGACATGCAAAAAGCCCCCGTGGTCGCGGGGGCTTTGCAAAAGACCAGCCATTAGGCGGCGGCACGAATCACGCGCGCCGCAGCGCCGATTAGCCCTGGCGGGCTTTGAAGCGGCGATTGGTCTTGTTGATCACATAGGTGCGGCCGCGACGACGGATCACGCGGCAATCGCGGTGGCGGTTCTTCAGCGACTTGAGGCTGTTACGGATCTTCATGACAATTTCCTGCAAAAAACAAGCGGCACCGGAGATAGTCCCCGATGCCGGAATTTCAAGGCGCGCCAATATGGCGCACGGGGGGCGAAGTCAACCCAAACCTACCCGGCCCGGCGAGCCCCTGACCGCGAATATCCGCCAGCTTGCGCTCCCACGCGACGGCGTGAGCCACGATCGCATCGAGATCGGCGTGCTGCGGCTGCCACGGCAAGGTCGATTTGATGCGCGCCGGGTCTGAAATCAGCGAATCGGGATCACCGGCACGGCGCGGCCCCATTACCCGGTCGATCTGCATATTGGTCACGCGGTCCACGGCATCCAGCACTTCGAGCACGGAAAAGCCCCGGCCATAGCCGCAATTCATCGTCATCGAGGTGCCGGGCTGCGCAATCAGCTCTTCCAGCGCGAGGACATGTGCCGCCGCCAGATCGCTGACGTGGATGTAATCGCGCACGCCGGTGCCGTCGGGCGTGTCGTAATCGGTGCCGAACACGTTCACACTGGCGCGCTTGCCCAGCGCGGCTTCTACGGCGACCTTGATGAGATGCGTCGCTCCCGCCGTCGACTGCCCGCTACGCGCCTGCGGATCGGCGCCTGCAACGTTGAAATATCTGAGGGCGCAATAGTTCATGTCATGCGCCGCTGCCGTGTCGGCCAGCATCTGCTCCGTCATCAGCTTGGACCAGCCATAGGGATTGATCGGCGCCTTGGGCATGTCTTCGCGCACTGGCGATTCTTCGGGAATGCCATAGGTCGCGGCGGTCGAGCTGAAAATGAAATGCGGGACGCCTGCTGCGACTGCGGCATCCAGCAAGGCGCGGCTTTTCACCGTGTTGTTGTGATAATATTTGAGCGGATCCTCAACGCTTTCGGGCACCACGATGGAGCCTGCGAAATGCATGATGGCACGTGTATCCTGCTCAGCAAATATCCGCGCGAGCAAATCGCCGTCCTCTATATCACCTTCGTACAGCGCGACCCCGTCAGGCACGGCAAATCTGAAGCCGGTCGTCAGATTGTCGATGACGGCCACAGGCCATCCGCGATCCAGCAGTGCGAGGACGGCATGGCTGCCGATATAACCGGCACCGCCGGTCACGAGAACGGGTGTGGGCTTGCTCATAGGGGCACGCGGGTAGCACGATTGGGCCGCGGAGCAATCGCTGAAATAGCGCTTTTATCACAGCGTTAGGCACTCGCGCCGATCTGGTGCATTATGGAAGGTATGAAATACAAAGCTCTCCCTCTTCTCGCCGCGTGCGCGCTTGCCGCAGGCTGCGCTACGCCCGCCTATGTCTCTCCGGTGGAAGTCACCCGCTTTGTGGGAGACGCTCCGGCATTCCTTGCGCAGGGAACGATAGAAATCGCCGCTGCCCCTTCGGTGGATGCGGACTCGCTCGAATTCGGGATTTACCGCGATGCCGTTCGGCAGGAACTTGAAACGCTGGGCTACCGCGTCGTCGCCAGCAACGGCGGACAGATCGCGATGATCGATCTGGAAGCTTACGTGGCGGCAGACGAAGATCGCCGCGGAGGCGTTGGTGTAGGCGCCGGCGGTTCGACGGGCCGGTACGGATCGGGCGTCGGAGTGGGTGTCGGCATAAACCTGAACAGCCTGCTTTCCGGCCCGCCTGCAGAACGTATCGAGCGGCAGATGTTCGTCGCCATCCAGTCGCCCGAAGGCGGCGCAAACCTTTGGGAAGGCCGCGCCAGCATGACGGCCACCAGCAATAGCGAATACGGCAACGAAGCCGCAGCCGCGACGCGTCTGGCAGATGCTCTGTTTGCAGGATTTCCCGGTAACTCCGGTGAGACTATAGAGGTAGAATGACTCAACCAAATATCGCCATCGACGCCGCTTTCGACAGCGGCAACATCGAAGTCGTGTCCGTAGAAGGCGCATCAGCGCGTCTGCGCATCCCGCGCGACCACAAGAGCGAATTTGCCCAGTGGTTCCACTTTCGCGTGTCAGGCGCGGCGGGGCGCGAGCTGGTGCTGCATATCGAAAACCTAAAGGAAAGCGCCTATCCCGGCGGCTGGCCGGGCTATGATGCCTGCGTGTCCGAAGACCGTGATTACTGGGGCCGCGCCGACAGTTCTTATGACGAGGGCAGCGGCGATGGCACTTTGACCATCCGTTATACGCCGGCCTCCGACATTGCTTATTTCGCCTATTTCGCGCCCTATTCGATGGAACGGCACAATGATCTGGTGGCCGAAGCCGCCAGCGCGGAAGGCGTCGAATATCGCCGCCTTGGTGAAACGCTGGATGGCCGCTCAATCGATTGCCTCGACCTGGGCGACGGGGAGAAACAGGTGTGGCTCTATGCACGCCAGCATCCCGGCGAAAGCATGGCCGAATGGTGGATGGAAGGCGCACTGGAAGTGTTGACCGATCCCGCCGATGTCGTGGGCCGAGCTCTGCGCGCGTCCTGCCGCATTCATGTGGTGCCCAACTGCAATCCCGACGGCAGTTTCCGCGGCCATTTGCGCACCAATGCAGATGGTGTGAACCTGAACCGCGAATGGGCCGAGCCGAGCGCCGAGCGTTCTCCTGAAGTGCTCGCCATCCGTAATGCGATGGACGAAAGCGGCGTAGATTTCGCCATGGATGTCCACGGTGATGAAGCCATTGCCGCCGTCTTCCTCGCCGGCTTTGAAGGTATCCCTTCCTGGACGGACGAGCAGGGCGAGGCGATGTACCGTTATCAGCGCATCCTCGACCGCCGCGCAGGCGATTTCCAGACGGAAAAGGGCTATCCCAAATCGGCCCCAGGCAAGGCCAATCTGGCGATCAGCACCAATCAGGTGGCAGAACGGTACGGCGCGTGTGCAATGACGCTGGAAATGCCGTTCAAGGATAATGCCGACTGGCCCGATCCGGCCCAGGGCTGGAGCCCGGAACGCTGCAAGCTGCTGGCGCGCGAATGCCTTGCGGCGCTGGTCGAATGGTTGGAAAGCGGCGAAGACTAAGGCGCCTCAGGGACGAACCACGACCCAGCGCATGGTCTGCCCGTTGGCGGGATTTTTCAGCCCCGCGTTGGCGGTCCACAGCGTCCACGGGCGGCCAGCGTAATCGGGCTGCAGCCAGTCTTTTTCAAGCCACAGGTTCCGCTCGATGCGGGATGCAATCGCGTAAGTCGATTCGAAGCTTTCGCTCACCTTCAACACCACAGGCTGACCGGCGTGACCTTCAACCTGGTTGATGAATGTGGTCAGCTCGCTTTCCAGCGCCGCCTCGATCACCGGATCACCGCACGCGCTTGCGGGCTTGTCTAGCGCGATGGCGGGCGGAAGCATTTCGGGGTCGCGCGGCACGATGGTCACAAAATTGGCCGCCTGCCGCTCTGCCGGAATGCACGGATCATAGGTGTGGATCGCGCCGTGCATGATGCCGGTACCGGCCAGCGCCGCCAGATTGCGTCCAAACAGTTCATCCCGTCCGTCAGCCCCGCTGCTGGCTTCCAGATATACGAAATCCGCGCGTGCAGTACGCAGGGCGGAGATATCAACCGGGTCCGTCCGCCGCCCCCATGGCGACGCCCTGCACCGGAAATTCGGCACGTTCCGGCAACCAGTTGTTCGTCTGCCACCACAGGAACGCCCCGGTGCCGACAAGCGCGAGCAATAGGAGCGCCTCTATCCAGAAGCGCCAGACGGATTTCTTCTTCTTGCCCATCGGGCGCGACCTACAATTCTGAGTGTGTTGGCTGGGTAAAGCGGACAGAGCCGCCTTAGGCTATGCCTTGATATGCAGCACGCAAATTAATGTAAACAAGCGCCGCGCGGTTTCGAAATCCGTTTCGACCTTTCCATCCAGCGCTTCGCTCAATTGCCGTGTGCCGCGGTCGTGAATGGCTCTGCGCGCCATGTCTATGGTTTCGATTTCCTGCGCCGACGTGCGTCGCAGCGCCTTGTAATAGCTATCGCAGATGGCGAAATATTCGCGCACCACGCGGCGCAATCGCCCAAGGCCGAGTCCGATCGTGCCTGCATCGGTGCCGGCCCGGTCCTTCAGGCCCAACGCCAGCATGCCTTCGACAATTCCCAGATGCAGGTGCCACGGACCGGCATGGCCGTTTTCGATCGCACGCAGCGGGCTGAACAGATTGTCTTCCACCAGATCGCGCATTGCGACCTCACGCTCTTTCTCGATTTCCTCATTGCGCGCAATGACCGTCGCTTCGTCAAGCGTGATCGCTTCGATCCGGTTGTCTGAACTCGTCTCCATCTCGCGCCCCTCTTGGCCCACTGCGGGGGTATATTGCAATTGCGAAAGGAGGGGCGCGGACATTCGTCCCCGCTTTCCACAGGCATTGATGAAAAAATGTCGCAAGCTGCGTCTTGCCCGCGCCGCATTCGCTGCGCATTAGTGCGCGATATGTCCAACCAAGCCATTCTAGACCGCAGCGATTCCAAATCGGACGATAGTGCGCCCGCAGGCCGCGCCCTGCCTACCAATCTGGAGGCCGAGGCAGCCTTCATCGGTGCCATCCTGATCGACAACCGCGTGCTGGAAGAACTGCCGATCGAACTTGCGCCGAAGCATTTCTACGCGCCGGTTCACCAGCGCATTTTCGAGCGAATCCTGATCAGCGTCGAAAAGCAGATGATCGTTACCCCGGTGACGCTGAAGCCGTATTTTGAAAATGACGAGGGGCTGAAGGAACTGGGCGGCAGCGCCTATCTGGCGCAATTGACCGCCGATGGTCAGGGCCTGCTGGCACCGCGCGAACTGGCGCAGCAGATTTACGACCTGGCCTTGCTGCGCGAACTGGTTGGCGTGGGCCGCGAACTGGTGGAAAACGCGCTGGACACATCGCAGGATGTGGAACCCATGCGCCAGATCGAATCTGCCGAAGCGCGGCTGTTCGAAGTGGCCGAAGGCGCGGTGAGCGAAAACACCGGCACCAGCTTCCGCAGCGCATCGCATGAAGCCATCCGCATGGTCGAAGCTGCGATGAATTCCGGCGGCGGCCTGTCGGGCAAGACCACGGGCCTCGAACTGATCGACAATAAGACCGCAGGCCTGCACAATTCCGATCTGATCATTCTGGCTGGCCGTCCGGGCATGGGCAAAAGCTCGCTCGCGATGAACATCGCCTTCAACTGCGCGGAGGAACACATGCGGTTCCAGCGCGATGGCGGCCCGCACAATTACGGCGCGCCGGCGGCGTTTTTCAGCCTGGAAATGAGCGCAGACCAGCTCGCCACGCGTATTCTGGCCGAGCAGGCAGAGGTTTCTTCCGAAGCGCTGCGCTCGGGCAAGCTCAACCGCGATGAATTCCAGAAGCTATCGTATGCGGCGCAGAAGCTTTCCGAATTGCAGCTGTTTATCGACGATACGCCCGCGCTGACGATCTCAGGCCTGCGCACCCGCGCCCGGCGGCTGAAGCGGCGGCATGACATCGGCCTGATCGTTGTCGACTACCTGCAACTCCTCCAAGGCTCCGGCCGGGCGAGCGACAACCGGGTGAATGAGATCTCCGAAATTTCGCGCGGGCTGAAAACACTGGCCAAGGAACTGCAAGTTCCGGTGATCGCTCTCTCCCAGCTCAGCCGCGCGGTGGAATCGCGCGAGGACAAGCGCCCGATGCTGTCCGACCTTCGCGAATCGGGTTCGATCGAGCAGGACGCCGACATGGTGTGGTTCATCTTCCGCGCCGAATATTACCACGAGGCATCCCGTCCCGACATGCCGAACGAAACCAGCTCCGAATCGGATCAGGAAAAGTACCGCATCTGGGAAGACCGCTATCTGGAGCTGAAAAACCGCGCGACCCTGATGGTGGCCAAACAGCGCCACGGCTCCACCGGCAACGTCCCGCTCCACTTCCAGAGCGAGTTCACGAAGTTCACGTCGCCCAATATGAAGGATTACTCGGACTACGGGTTCGAGTAGATTCTGAGCACTGATTCGCGCCTCGTCTGGGGGGTACCTTAAAGCTGCGTGACAAATTTCGCGGAGGCCTTTAGCGGTGTACCCGTGAACTCTTCCGAACATGAAAATCTCAGCAGCGAGCACAGCCGCGCGGCTGGCCCCGCTCTGATTGATCCACCGATCGTCGATCCACGGCAGCTAATGCGCGACCTGAAGGCATTTCGCGATCCGCGCCCCATACGCAGCGGATGGGAACTGGCGATCACGCTGATACCGTTCCTGTTGTTGTTTGCTGCCATCGTGACTGCGGTGGAGTCAGGCTATTTGCTGGCGCTTCTCCTGACCCCTGTTGCAGGGCTATTTCTGCTGCGATTGTTTATCATCCAGCACGATTGCGGGCATGGCGCGTTTTTTCGCGGCAGGGCGGGCAATGATTGGTTCGGCAGGGCGCTCGGCGTGTTCACTTTGACGCCTTACGATTGCTGGCGGCGATCCCATGCGCAGCATCATGCGGCCACTGGCAATCTGGACGCGCGCGGAATTGGTGATGTGGACACGTTGACGGTCCGCGAATTCCAGGAACGCGGCCCCTGGCAGCGATTCCAGTACCGTCTGTACCGCCATCCGCTGGTTCTGCTTGGCCTTGGCCCCGCATATCTGTTCCTCCTGCGCCACCGGCTACCGATTGGCCTGATGAAAGAAGGACGGAAGTATTGGATCAGCGCGCTCGCTACCAATCTGGTGACTGCAATGATTCTGGTCTTGCCGATCTATCTGGCGGGCTTTGGTGTCACAGCGATGGTGTTTTTCCCCGTGCTGCTGACCGCCGCATCAACAGGCGTGTGGCTGTTCTATATCCAGCATCAGTTTGCCGACGCCCATTGGCATGAAGAATCCGATTGGTCGTTTCACGATGCAGCTTTGCATGGCAGTTCACACCTCGACCTGCCGCCGATCCTGCGCTGGTTTACCGGCAATATCGGCATCCACCATGTGCATCACCTTGCTAGCCGCATTCCGTTCTACCGCCTGCCCGAAGTGCTGGAGCAGCATCCGGCATTGCGCGATTTGAACCGGTTCACGGCACTAAAGACGATCAGCGCCCTGCGGCTCGCCTTATGGGATGAAGGTCAAAGGAAGCTGGTCACTTTCCGCGAGGCAGCCCGCATTTCGGCCAAGTCCCAAGCTTAAGGTGCTTGTCCTTAAGTTGCGGATCGGGAAACACCCTCGATTTTTGGCACCCCGTTTATAATCCCAAATTCAGCCGCCGCGTCACGGTGTAATCCAGGACGCCAACCAGCAACCAGCTGAGCCACCATTTGCCGCGCGTCCAAAGCGTTGCGCGCTTCGCATGCTCTTCGGGCGTGATTTCATCGCTGGCGTCCAGATGGCCGTGGATGAATTTGCGCATTGTGTCGGCCAGCGCCGCATCCTCTATCCGCAGCACGATTTCCAGGTTGAGATACAGGCTGCGCATGTCGAAATTGGCGCTGCCCATGTAAACCGCATCATCCAACACGATCAGCTTCGTGTGCATCTTGCAGGCCTGGAATTCATATATTTTCGCGCCCGCTTCCAGCAGCTTTTTATAAAGTGCGCGGCTGGCACCAATGGTCGCGCCGTTGTCGCTTTTGCCGGCCATGATCAGATTGGTCTGTCCTTTGCGCGCGATCTGCCGGATCATGTGACGCAGTTTCTTGCTGGGCGAGAAATAGGCCATCATCATGTCCAGCCTTTCCCCTTGCCGCAGATCCTGCCCGATACAGCGCGCCCAGCTGGACAGGCCCTTTGTCGGGCCGCCGATCAGCAATTGCACCGGCTTTTCCCCGCCATCCCATTCGCGCACGCGGCGGCGGATGTCGCGAAACTGTGCCTTGTCGTCGCTGGCCCATGCCTTCAGTTCGCCAAACCATTCCGATATTTGCTGCACGATGCTGCCTTCCAGCCGGAAGCCCAGATCATTCCAGCCGTTTTGCTGCGGCGGAGCGAAGTAATCGTCTTCCACATTGAAGCCGCCCATCATGGCGACGCTGTCATCCGCGACCACAATCTTCTGATGGTTACGGATCAGCGCGCGGTGGGACCATCTGGCCATGAACAGATAGTAGGTGCCGCCCGCCTCACGCAGATCGTCGAAGAATTTGTCGTCCACGCTGGCGCCGAATCCATCGACAATCAGCGTCACATCCACTCCGCGCCGCGCCGCCGCCACCAATGCATCGCGCACCGCCGTACCAACGCTATCGGGCGCGAAGATATAGAACGCGATTTTCAGGCTTTCCTGCGCGCCGGTAATGATGTCCAGCAGGGCCGCCCGCCGATCCTTGCCTGCTGGGTAGAAGGTGAAAGACTGCCCCTGCGCTTCTGCCGTGAAAGGTTCCGGATCGGCATAGGCCGGAAGATCGGCGGCGGCGGGGTTCGAAAGCGTCTGGTCCATCTGCGCCTGATAGCACGCTTCGCCCTGCGGAAAACCTTGACTGACATGCTGTTGCCGCCTAAGTGACACGCTTTCCGAAAACACCAGACTATCGGAGTGCCCATGGCGCGCGTTACCGTCGAAGATTGTGTCGACAAAGTCCCTAACCGTTTTGATCTCGTCCTGCTTGCCGCACAGCGTGCGCGGGAAATTTCCGGCGGTGCCGAACTCACCATTGACCGTGACCGGGACAAGAACCCCGTTGTCGCCCTGCGCGAAATCGCGGAACAGACGGTTAAGCCGAAGCATCTCCAAGAATCGCTGGTGCAATCGCTGCAGACGATTCTGCCCGATGAAGAGGACGAAGCTGACGATATCGGTTCGCTGAGCCAGTCGGCAGAGGCCATGCGCCTGTCCGCATCCGCACCGACCCGCTCGACTTCGATCGGGGCCGATTACGACGGCTGAAGCCTCGTAGCTTTTGATTTCTAGTCAAGGGGCCGCGCCGAAAGGTTGCGGCCCCTTGCTTTTGCAGCGTTCCGATTCGCCACCGTCCGATTCGCTAAAATCCGATTCGAAAGCGGCCTAGTCGCGCGCGAATGGTTGCTTCAACGCAACTACCAGCTGTGCGGGCCTTTCATCCTGCCATTCCTCCAGCCCGATCGTCATCGCCTCCTGCGGATCATGCGGCAATGCGCGGTAGGTGCCAAAGACGCGGTCCCAAAGCGTCAGCGCCGTGCCGTAATTGCTGTTCGTTTCCGCCATGCGCGCCGAATGGTGAATGCGGTGCATATCGGGCGTGACCAGCAGCAAACGCAATGCACGGTCCAATCTGGCGGGAAGGCTGAAATTGGCATGGGTGAACAGAGTGGCGACGGCGAACGCCGTTTCGAAGACGAACACCGCCATCACAGGCGCGCCAAGTGCGATCACGACCGCGCACTTGTAGGCCATCGACAGAAGGATTTCCGCCGGGTGAAAGCGTGCAGCAGTCGTCACGTCGAAATCGCGGTCGGTGTGATGCACCCGGTGAAGTCGCCAAAGCAGCGGCACGCGGTGCGTCGCCCAATGCTGCACATACAGCGCAAGGTCGAGGACAAGCAGCGTTGCCACGAAGGCCGCCCACGCGGGCGCATCCCAAGCGTTGAACAGGCCCCAGCCACGCTCCTGCGCCAGCACCGCGGCACCGACCAGGGCAAGCGGCAACAGCAGGCGCACAGCAGCGGTATCGATAGCGAACAATGACAGGTTCGTGAGGCGGCGGCGGCCACGCGGAAGCACATATCCGCGCACGGGTGCGGCAACCTGCACGGCCAAAAACACGAAGAATGCGGTTCCGATGATGCACAGGCCAATCAGCGGCAATTGATCCAGGGGTATATCCATGCTCGCTATGTGGCTGCACGCCGGCAAAGGCACAAGGTGAGCTTTGGCCCCGATTGCCACGACAGTTCGGCAGCCTATAGTGCAAGCTGGGACAGACGGGGAAAATATGAGCGATTTTCTGGACGGTATTGGCACCGCCACCGAAGGGGGCCTGTTTGCGCGCGCTCTGGAGCCGGATTCCGGCGCGAAGAAGCCGCATCCCGATCAGCCCGAGAATTGCCTGAACTGCGGAGAGCGCCTGACCGGAGCATATTGCCAGGCTTGCGGGCAAAAGGGGCATCTGCACCGGACGATCGGTGCATTCATGCATGATCTACTGCACGGGGCGCTGCATTTCGAAGGCAAATTCTGGCGCACCTTGCCCGTGCTGATATTCAGGCCGGGCCAACTGACCCGCCGCTATATCGACGGGGAACGCGCCCGTTTCGTGTCACCGATGGCGCTGTTCCTGTTCGGCGTGTTCCTGATGTTCGCTGTGTTCCAGATGGTCGGCCTGACTGCGCCGACTGATCTGGACCCCAACAGCGCGATCGAAAGCGGCATCGAGCAGGCGCAGGAAGAAGCCCAGCGTGAATTGGTGACGAAGCGCTCCCAACTGGATACGATGCAAAGCAGCGACCCCGGCCGAGCCGAGCTTGAAGGAGAGATTGCCGCCCTGGAGCTTTTCCTGGAAAACGGGCCTGCTCCTGAACGTAGTCATGGACGCTCCTTCTTCGATGGTTTCAGGGAAGGGATGGGCGATCCGGAGGGACGAGCGGAGCCAACCGCACAAGACGCCGCCACGGCCGATGGCGCCGACGAAGCGGCGGCTGTCGTCGAAGATGAGAATCGGAGCAATGCGAGCGAAGGAACAGGCATTGGTTGGTTCGATAACGCTGCGCGCAAATGGCAGGATAACCCCAGCCTGATGATCTATAAATTGCAGGCCAATGCCTACAAATTCAGCTGGTTGCTCATCCCCATCTCAATCCCGTTCGTCTGGCTGGTCTTCGCGTGGAAGCGGCGCTTCAAGGCCTATGATCACGCCATATTCGTGACCTATTCGCTCAGCTTCATGACGCTGTTGTTTATCACTGCGTCGCTGGTTGCAAAGGCCGGTGCGCATGAGGCGCTGGTAGTGCTTCCACTGCTGATTATACCGCCGATACATCTCTATAAGCACCTGCGGGGGACTTATGAATTGTCACGTTTCAGCGCGTTCTGGCGGCTGCTCGTCCTGAGCAGTTTTATCTGGATCGTAGTCGGGCTGTTCCTGCAGGTGCTGTTCCTGCTTGGCGCATTTTAGCTGCCACGACCGGTCTTTTCCTGCAGGGCATCGATACGCTTCGATGCCTCTGCCTTGGTCAGAGAGGTGTCGTATGCTTCTGTGTCACCCGCCTCTTCACTCAGCGTCTTGAGATAGCTGGCCTGCGCGCCGGTCATGCGTTCGTCGCCGGTCGTCCAGTTCTCGGGATCTTTCTCGGCATTGGAAACGGGATCGGACTTCGGGGCGGGATTGGGTTTGGTTGCTGTCATGATTGAAAACTCCTTTCCCAACCTACGCAGGAGTTCTTGTTATGTTCCTAATAAAAGACAGCGTTGCTGCGCATTCAGGGGCTCTCATCACCATGCCACCAGATCCACCAGCGCAGGAATGTGAGCACCAGATGCCAGCCGACAAGCATTGCTGCCCACGCAAGAAATGACAGGCCGATTTCGCTAACGATCTGATCATTGCGGTCACGGTTGAGAAGCCAGATGACCGGGGCGATAAGAATGAGCGCGCCGCCAAGCCAGAGGAGAAACCGGCCGCCGGCCTCCATCACGCGCATCGCCACTTCGGCGAGATCGCGTAAAGGACGCGGCGGCGGTTCGTGCTTCACGCGCCTTGCGGCGCTTCACCCTCGCCGCCGAAGCGCTTGCCAGCCTTGGGAATGGCAGAGCCGTGGGTCGGCACCACCGGAATGGGGCCGCTTGGCGCGTCGGGACGGTTGATCTTGCCGTCTTTCAACAGCGTCTTGATCTCTTCACCGGTCAGCGTTTCATATTCAAGCATGGCCTGCGCAAGCAGGTGCAACTGGTCTTCATGCTCCTTGAGCAGATCGGTAGCGCGTTTGTGCGCTCCTTCGACAAGATCCTTGATTTCCTTGTCGATCAGCTTGTTCGTTTCAGCACCGGCCATCGTACGCGTGGTTTGACCCATGCCGAGATAGCCTTCCTGGCTCGATTCATACTGAAGCGGGCCAAGCTTGTCCGACATGCCCCACTTGGTGACCATGTTACGCGCCAGATCTGTGGCATATTGAATATCGGAGCTTGCGCCGCTCGATACCTTGTTGTGCCCGAAGATGATCTCTTCCGCCACGCGGCCACCCATGCTGACCGACAGGTTCGCATGCATTTTATCGCGGTGGTAGGAATAGTTGTCACGTTCCGGCAGGCGCATCACCATGCCAAGGGCACGGCCGCGCGGGATAATCGTCGCCTTGTGGATCGGGTCCGACGCTTCTTCGTGCACCGCGACGATGGCATGGCCAGCCTCATGATAGGCGGTCATTTTCTTTTCGTCGTCGGTCATGACCATGGACTTGCGCTCGGTGCCCATCATCACCTTGTCCTTTGCGTCTTCGAATTCCTGCATGGCGACAAGGCGCTTGTTACGGCGCGCGGCCAGCAAGGCAGCTTCGTTGACGAGGTTGGCGAGGTCTGCACCGGAAAAGCCGGGCGTTCCGCGCGCGATGGTGCGCGGGTTGACGTCGGGTGCCAGCGGGACCTTCTTCATGTGCACGGCGAGGATTTTTTCGCGGCCATCGATATCGGGAATCGGCACCACGACCTGACGGTCGAAACGACCTGGACGCAGCAGCGCGGGGTCCAGCACGTCGGGACGGTTGGTGGCAGCGATGATGATGATGCCCTCATTGGCTTCAAAACCATCCATTTCCACCAGCAGCTGGTTCAGCGTCTGCTCGCGCTCGTCATTGGAATTGCCAACACCGTTGCCGCGGTGACGGCCCACAGCGTCGATTTCGTCGATAAAGACGATGCACGGCGCGTTTTTCTTGGCCTGTTCGAACATGTCGCGCACGCGGCTTGCGCCGACGCCGACGAACATTTCGACGAAGTCGGAACCGGAAATGGTGAAGAACGGTACGCGCGCTTCGCCAGCAATGGCGCGGGCGAGCAGCGTTTTACCGGTACCTGGAGATCCGACGAGCAGCGCGCCCTTGGGGATTTGCCCGCCAAGCTTGGAGAAACGCTGCGGATCGCGCAGGAACTCGACGATTTCCTGCAATTCCTCGCGCGCCTCATCAATGCCGGCAACGTCTTCAAATGTAACGCGGCCCTGTTTTTCGGTCAGCAATTTGGCCTTGGATTTGCCGAAGCCCATCGCTCCGCCAGCGCCGCCACCCTTCTGCACCTGGCGCAGCGCGAAGAACGCAATGCCGAGGATCAGCAGGAAGGGAAGAGTATTGATCAGCAGCGCGATCCACAGATTGCCCTGCTCCGGCTGGGTGCCGGTGTACTGGACGCCAGCATCTTCCAGCTGTTCAGTCAGGCGGGTGTCGCCCGGGACGGGAGTGGTCGAGAACCGCTCATCATTGCGCAGAACGCCGGTGATGCGATCAGAAGCGATGGTGACTTCGCGAACGCTGCCTTCTTCCACCTTCTCCTTGAAGTCGGAATACAGGATCGGCGTCCCCGGCGCTTCACGGTCGCCGCCAAACATGGAGACGGCCAACAGCAGGGCCAGGAAAATGCCGCCCCAGACAAAGAGGCTCTTCATCCAGGGGTTCGGTGTTTCTTCGGGTTCGCGATTCTCGCTCATGCGCAGGGCATCCTTTCGTGACCTCCAATGTAGGCACACGCGGGTGAATGGCAAGATAACGCGAATACGGGATTAGGGCGGGTTTCTGCGATCACAGTGAACGGTTGCCCGCTTCGTTTAAATCCGCGCCAGTCAAGCCTGCCAATCATTATGACAAGGTTGCTTGACTTTTGAGCGAATCATGTCTAGCTTCCTTTACATAAATTCAAGGAGGCTTGATATGACCAGGATTTACGAAGCGCTCGGCCTTGCGGCCATCATGATCGGCATTGCGATTGCCAATGCGGCGGGTGTGGTTTCGGAAGATGCTGCGCAGATGGCGTTCATCACCATCCCCGGATTGTCGGCTGTAATCATCGCGCGGGATCGCCGTGGCTGCGCGCCATGTTCGCTCTTCAACCAAGCTGGAGGAAAGTCATGACCGCATGGTCGCGAGGTAAACCTGAAAAGCTGCGCTATCTGATCCGCATTGCGCTGGCGATGGCGCTGTATCTCGGCTCGCTCTTCGCCGCCGAAATCCTGATTGAGGATCGCGGATTGTCAGGGTGGCCGGCATATATGCTGGCGGCCCTGCCCGGCCTGGCTTTTGCAGCGATTTTCTGGATTTTCGTGCGGCTGATCGTGGAGGAGCGGGATGAGTTTATCCGCATGCTTTACGTCCGACAATTGATGGTCGCGACGGGCCTGGCGCTGACAGCCGCTGCCGTTTGGGGCTTTCTGGAAACCTACATGCCGGTACCGCATGTGCGCGCCTTCTGGTGGCCCACCATCTGGTGCTTCGGCCTTGGCATCGGGGCAGTCTACAACAAGCTCACGATGGGAACATTCGGGGAGTGCACGTGATGACCGCTGCGACACAAAGCAAGGCAAGGCCGGGCCTTTGGGGAGGCCTGTTTGCGGCAAACATGGCGGTCATTGCCGTACTGGCTGGATCGGGCGCGATCGAGCATCCGGTTCCGATAATCCTCTTTGCCTTCAACTGTGTGCTGCTTATGCCAATGATAAAGGCTGCCAAGCAAGCGCAGGAGGAAAAGGGCGCCATGACCCGCGCGTTACGGGATTATAATCGCCGCTTCCTGATCTTCAGCGCGGTCTATGCGGCTGTGATGATGGGAGCGGGCGGAGCCACAAATTACATCGCGCAAAATTCTCCGCTGATGTGGGCGCTCGCCATTCTTCCCATGCTGCCGGCTTTCGGCATGATCTGGACCATGATGCGCTATCTGCGTGACGAGACCGACGAATACATGCGCCACCGCGCTGTCAGTGCTTCGATGTTTGGCCTCGGGCTCGTCTTGGTGCTCGGCACGGGCTGGGGCTTTCTCGAAACATTCGGCCTCGCTCCGCATATTTGGGCATGGTGGGTCTTCCCCGCCTGGGCCATCGGCCTTGGCATCGGCATGGCCTTGCCAGAGCGCGGCGCAGGAGGCGACCGGTGAAGAACCGCCTTCGCGTCCTTCGGGCAGAGCGGGAATGGAGCCAGCAGGATCTGGCGGACCGGCTGGAAGTCAGCCGTCAGAGCGTGAACGCCATTGAAACCGGCAAATACGATCCCTCGCTCCCCCTCGCATTCAGGATTGCCGATATTTTCAATCTGCAAATCGAAGAGATTTTCCTGCGCGACATCGCCGAACAGGCAGCTGAGTAGCGCACAGCACACAGGAGCCAATGATGATAATTCCAATGGACCGGGCTTTCCCGGCACGGATTTGCTTTGCCATTTTGCTGCTCTTTATAGCGCTTGGCGCTGTCGCATTGATGCCCAGCAGCAGCCTGGCGCAAAACACCGCGCCGCCCGCCCGTTTCAGCGCCGAAGTAAGCGGCGAAGGGCCGGATGCGATTTTCATTCCCGGCCTTTCAACCACCCGCGAGGCGTGGCGCGGCAGCACGGATGACCTTGAAGGCAACCGCATCCACCTGCTGCAAATCCGCGGCTTCGGGGAAGAAGCCGGTGTAAACAGCGAAGGTCCTGTGCTGGAACCGCTGATCGCAGAACTGGCGCGCTACATCGAGGACAATGACCTGGACCGCCCGGCCATTGTCGGCCACTCGCTCGGCGGGTTTATTGCAATGAAACTGGCAGCCGAGCATCCTGATCTGGTTGGCCGCGTCATGATTGTCGACAGCCTCCCATGGTTTGCCGTGATCACCGTTCCGCCCGGTACAGAGCCAGACATGGCGCAGGTCACCATGCGGGCAGAGGGCGCCCGCGCGATGATGCTGCGCATGCCCGGAAACCAGATGCCCCAAGGCGCGAATGATGCGCTGCTGTCTTCCTACATCGTCGACCAGTCCAAATTGCCGCTCTTGCGCGAATGGACAGGCTCCGCCGATCTGCGTGTCACCGGTCAATTGGTGTATGAATTGATGACCGGCGATATGCGCGAAGGCGTGGCGGGCATCACCGCGCCCGTCACAATCGTCTACCCGCACCAGCCCGGCTTCATGACGCCGCAACGTGTGGAGAGCTTTTACCGCCAGCAATACGCAAACTTGCCGCACGCCGAGTTTGTAGCAATTGCTCCGGCCGCGCATTTCCTGATGGTGGACCAGCCGGAGGCTTTCCGCACCGCGCTGGAGGCTTTTCTGGAACGCTAGAACAGCGTCTGTTTTACCGGCACGGCAATACCTGCCTGCTCTGCGATCATGCCGATCCATTGCGACACCTGCTCGCATTCCTGCGCAAGCGCGGGCGCTGCGGCGGCGGTATCACCGGTGAAAGTACCGCCCACCTTCGCATGGCTGCGCAGCAGAGGGCCATCGACGACGCGCTCGATCGCTTTCGGATCGGCGGCAATTCCTGCCAGTTGCATGACCGCTTCGACAGTATCGGCGCGGTTCAGATCGAACAGGTCGCCGTCCAGCACTCGCAGCCGCGCGCCGTCCGGCCCGGACAGCAGCTGGGTGAACATGCGCTGCGACAGGAACCACGCCAGACCCGCGGCTTGCAGGTCCGTCATGCTGAATTGCTCGCGACCGTCCATGCCAAGGTCCATGCCGGCATAGCCCATCACTTCGAGGTAAAGCTGCCGCCCCCAACGCCGCCCCAGCAGGGCGCGCTTGTCCACGCTGCGCAGGAAACCGCTCAGCGGACCGGTCATCAGCACCGCGCTCGCATCGGGCCGTGCCGCCAGCAGGGCCGGGATCAGCATGTTGGCATGATTAGTCGGCTTGACGAATACCGCCTCACCCTCTCCCCAGGGCCGTGCCAGCAAATCTGCGACCGGCTTCACCAGATCCCGCGCCGCTTCACCCGCCCCGGCAATCTGGGCCAGGATACCAGGCTCTGCCAAGCCTGCCGAAACACCTGTCATGTTAAGCGCGCGGACCAGCAAGGTGGACCGGCAGAAGGCCGTGTGGAAGATGAAATGGATCCGGCCCGGCGCCGGGCGCATGCCCCGCACTTCGTCCAGCGGGAGCCATGCCGCGTCTGCTGCGCCCTCCGGACTGATATCGGCGAGAAACCCGGCTTCGCCGAGCACTTCGCGTTCGATCCGCACGAACATCATCCGCCCGCCCGCAAGGTCCAGCGAATGCGGCAGCCATTGCGGATCGCTTGCTATGGTCTTGGCATCGCTCATGCCCTCAGCATTAGCTTTGCAATCGCCACGAAAGAAGCCCGCAGCACTGGAAAAGCGCGAGCCGTTGTGCAAATCGCAAGAATCATTCGCTATTTGCCCGCGTCATGAACGCTGAACATTCTTTCCAAAGGTCACCCATGGTTCTGCCCACGCGCACCGTTGAAAAGGTTTGGGGCAGGAATATCCTGCCTGCGCCCTTCATCGCGCCAGCAGGCGTTCGCGTCGGCGAGATCTGGTTTGAACCGCCTGCAGATCTGCCCGAACTGCTCGTCAAATATCTGTTCACCAGTGAAAAGCTGTCCATCCAGTGTCATCCCGGCGCGGATCAGGCAGAGGCAGCGGGACTGGGCCGGACGGGCAAGGAAGAATGCTGGCTGGTCGTTGCTGCAGAACCGCATGCAACGCTGGGTGTGGGGTTTAACAAGAATATCGACGCAGAAACCATGCGCTCCGCCGCACTGGACGGCTCAATTGAAAATTTGCTGACGTGGCACAGCGTGCAGGCCGGCGATTTTTTCTACATTCCAGCGGGCACGGTCCACGCGATCGGTCCGGGATGTTCAATCATCGAAATCCAGCAGAACTGCGACATCACCTACCGGCTTTACGATTATGGCCGCCCGCGTGAATTGCACCTGGACGACGGTATAGCAGTCGCGCGAGGCACCCCGCATCCGGAGAACCTGCGTGGCAGCATTCCGGAAAACGGCCACGCGACCCTCGTTGACGGGCCGCATTTCCGGCTCGATCTGGTGGACGGAATTGCCGATGACGGTCTGCTGTATGCCTATGCAGACAAGCTGCTTGTCGTGCCACTGTCAGGCGATGTGTTGGTGGCAGGAGACATCGTCAGACCTGGCGAATGCGCCTTCGCGCCCGGACTTTCCAGCGTGACTTTCGCACCTGATGGCAAATGCCTTGTCACCGCGCCAACAGGCTGATCACACTACCCCAAAAGCCAGCATCGCGTCGGCTACCTTCTTGAAGCCAGCGATATTTGCGCCTTTGACATAATCCACGTGCTTGCCGTCATCCTGCTGGCCGTATTCGACGCATTTTTCGTGGATTTCGCACATCAGCTTGGTCAGCATATTGCCGAGCCTTTCTTCCTCCCAACTGATGCGTTCGGAATTCTGGCTCATTTCCAACCCTGAGACTGCCACACCGCCGGCATTCGCCGCCTTTCCGGGGCCGTACATGATCCGGGCGTCATGGAAGACTTTCACGCCGTCCAGCGTGGTTGGCATATTGGCGCCCTCAGACACCGCGATGACGCCGTTTTCGACCAGCGCCTTTGCTTCTTCCTCGTTCAGTTCGTTCTGCGTGGCGCACGGCATGGCAAGGTCGCACTTCACGTTCCAGGGGCGCTTGCCTTCGTGGTAGGTCGCGTCGGTAAAGTGATCGGCATATTCGGAGATGCGTCCGCGCCGCTCATTCTTCAGCCTGCGAACCCAGTCGATCTTCTCCTGATCGATACCGGCGGGATCGTGGACGAAGCCGTCACTGTCCGACAGGGTCAGCACCTTCGCGCCCAGCTGGCACAGCTTCTCGGCTGCATGCGTGGCGACATTGCCCGCGCCGGAAACCACCGCCGTCTTGCCTTCCAAATCCTGCTCGGCATGTTTCAACATGTTCTGCAGGAAATACACCGCACCATATCCGGTCGCCTCGGGGCGCATTTGCGATCCGCCATATTCGGTAGCCTTGCCGGTCAGCACGCCTTCCCAGCGGCCGGTAATGCGCTTGTATTGCCCGAACATATAGCCGATCTCGCGGCTGCCGACCCCGATATCGCCGGCAGGCACGTCGGTATTCGGCCCGATGTGGCGGTAGAGTTCTGTCATGAAGCTCTGGCAAAAGCGCATCACTTCGGAATCGCTCTTGCCCTTGGGATTGAAGTTGGAGCCGCCTTTGCCCCCGCCCATTGGCAATCCGGTCAGCGAATTCTTGAAGGTCTGCTCGAACGCGAGGAATTTCAGCACGCTTTCGTTCACTGTGGGATGGAAGCGGATGCCGCCCTTGTAGGGACCGATCGCATTGTTGTTCTGCACACGCCAGCCGCGCTGCACGCGGATATTGTGGTTGTCATCTTCCCAGCAGACGCGGAACGAAACGATCCGGTCCGGCTCCGTAATTCGGCGCAGGATCTGCGCTTCGTGATATTCCTTCTTGTCTTCGATGAACGGGAAAATGTCCTGCGACACTTCTTTTACCGCCTGGACGAATTCCTCCTGACCGGGATTGCGCCGCGCAACGCCCTCCATGAATTGATCGAAATCGACATGGTCATTTTTGTCAGAGGCCAAAGCGGTTTTCCTTAAAGCTGCGTGCAGGCGGCATTGCGCTGCGTGCTAATACTTCGCTTGAAACGGTGATTTGGTTCCGAAATAGCGAGTTCAATCATACTCCGTAATGATGGCGGAAAAGTCCCGCGCGCCGTTGCCCGCTGCATCGAATGCTTCGTACAATTCCCTTGCCTTGCCGCCGATGCGCGGGGCCACGCCAGCCGTCTCGGCAGCTTCCATCGCCAGCCGCAAATCCTTCAGCATCAGCGCCGCGGCAAAGCCGCCCTCGTAGCCATTGTCGGCCGGTGACTTGGGGCCCACACCGGGGACGGGGCAATAGCTTGTCATGGACCAGCACTGGCCCGAACTGACGCTGGAAATGTCGTAGAAGACCTGCGGATCGAGGCCGAGTTTTTGCGCCATTGCGAACGCCTCTGCCGTGCCGATCATCTGGACGGCGAGCAGCATGTTGTTGCAGATTTTGGCGGCCTGCCCGTTGCCTGCATCGCCTGCGTGGATCACCGCCTTGCCCATATCGCTCAAGATCGGTTCGGCGCGCTTGAAGGCTTCCTGCGTGCCGCCGACCATGAAGGTCAGCGTGCCGCCCTCTGCCGCAGCAATGCCGCCCGAGACCGGCGCATCGACCATGGGATAACCCGCCTGCGCCGCCGCCTCGCTCACTTCGCGCGCCGTTGCCACGTCGATGGTTGAACAATCCAGCAATACGGCTCCGGCAGGCGCATGGCCGATCACGCTGTCGGTATAGACACTGCGCACAATCGCACCGTTGGGCAGCATGGAGACGACCGCGTCGACGCCGTCGCAGGCCTCCTTCGCGTCATGGAAAACCGTGCAGCCCTTCGTCTCTGCCGCCGCCAGGGCATCTGCGGACAGATCGAAAGCGCGCACGTCATGGCCAGCCTTGGCCAGGTTTGCCGCCATCCCGCCGCCCATATTTCCAAGGCCGATAAATGCGATTTTCATATGTCTCTCTCCTTGCCAGCGTGACTGACATTTCAGGCCTGATCACGCAAGCGCCAGTACTCCGGTCAGCACGTGGCGGACAAGGTCCACCTGCCCGCGCGCGCCGGTCTTGGCATAGATTTTCTTCGAATAATTGCGCGCCGTTTCAATGGTCAGCCCATGCTCCGCCGCGGCCTCCGCAATGGAAAGCCCTTGCGCCATCGACCACGCCAGCCGCGCTTCGCTGGGCGTCAGGTCGAACAGATCGACCAATTGTTCAGCGCGTGTTTCGGAGGAAGACCGATCCCCCCGAATGTAGACCACCGCCACCGCATCAGTTCCGCCCGCCAGCGCTTCCAGACGCAGCGGCGCGGCGAGGATATCGATCCACGGATCATGGCTGAGGTTAATGGCACGCGGGCGGGCCCGCGGCGTGGCGGCAAATTCTTTCACCAGTGCAGTCAGTTGCCGGTCCACTGCGGGGGACGCGGGCGTCAGCCGGTCATAATGGCCCCGCCGCAAAACACCTGATTGCTGCAACATTCGCTCTGCCTGCGGGTCGCAATCAACGATCCGGCATTTGGCATCGAGCGATATCCAGCCGAAGTTGATGCGGGCAAAAACTTCGGCGCTCATCTGGGACCGCGCGCGTTCACGCTCGACATTGGCAAACACCCTGAGCGCGGCAGTAAAATGCGGGGCGAGCGCCGAGAGGAGGCTAGCGATATCTGCGCCCAGCGGCTTCTCCCCGGCAAGAATCATGGTTGCCTCCAGCCCCGAGCTGTCCGAAACACGCATGAGCTGGAGGCCGCGAACAGCGCCGGTCACTGATGGATCGAAGTCTCCAGCGCCGTACACCCTGCCTTCGCGCGGTGCGATTTCGCCAGCATCCAATTTCCCGAAAAACGGATCAAGGGCCTGCGACCAGTCCCGCCGCACCGATTGCAGCCTGACTGTTTCCGCGCCGATGGACGGGCGGAGCGTGATTGCTGCGAGATCTGCGCCTGTCACCTGCCGCAAACGGCCCAGGAAAGTCCCCCACATCGGTTGCTGGAACATACCATCGTGAAGCGGCAGCAGCAGCTCTGTTTCACCAAGATTGGGAACCCGCATGGCCAGAAGTATAGCCCCTCCCATATGGGAGGTCCAGTTCCAACATGAGCGCCCTATCCCGCACCTCAACGCAAGCATTCAGGGACACCATCTGTGACCACGCCGCTAACCCATCTGCAGCGCCTTGAAGCCGAGGCGATCCACATCATCCGAGAAGTCGTGGCCGAGGCCGAAAAGCCGGTGATGATGTATTCGGTCGGCAAGGATTCCGCTGTGATGCTGCATCTTGCGAAGAAGGCCTTCTACCCCTCCCCACCGCCGTTCCCGCTGCTGCATGTCGACACGACTTGGAAGTTCAAGGAAATGTACGCGCTGCGTGAAAAGGCGGCGCAGGATGCGGGGATGGAATTGATCGTCCACCAGAACCCTGAGGCGCAGGAACGCGGCATCAACCCGTTCGATCATGGGCCTCTGCACACCGACATGTGGAAGACCGAAGGGCTGAAGCAGGCGCTGACTATGCACGGTTTCGACGCAGCCTTTGGCGGCGCGCGCCGGGACGAGGAAAAGAGCCGCGCGAAAGAGCGCATTTTCTCCTTCCGCACCGCCAGCCACGGATGGGACCCGAAAAACCAGCGCGCGGAACTGTGGAACCTCTACAATGCCCGCAAAAACAAGGGCGAAAGCATCCGCGTGTTCCCGATCTCCAATTGGACCGAGCTGGATGTTTGGCAGTATATCCAGCTCGAAAATATCGAGATTGTCCCGCTGTATTTTTCCGCGCCGCGGCCGACCTACGAATGGGAAGGCGGGCTGTTCATGGCCGACGATCCGGAGCGGCTGGAGCAGGTACTGGGATATATGCCCGAACTCACCACCAGATCCGTCCGCTTCCGCACGCTGGGCTGTTCCCCGCTGACAGGCGCAGTCGAAAGCGAAGCCATGACACTTTCCGAAGTGATCCAGGAAACGCTGCTGACCACCACAAGCGAGCGGCAGGGCCGCATCATCGACAAGGACGCTGGCGGTGCCGGCATGGAGAAAAAGAAGCAGGAGGGGTATTTCTGATGGCTCAAGATACCACCGGCAATTCCGTCTACCAGACCGAAGCCCTTATTGCAGAGGACATCGACAGCTATCTGGAAACGCACCAGCACAAGACGATGCTGCGCTTCATCACCTGCGGCAGCGTGGATGATGGCAAATCAACGCTGATCGGGCGGCTGCTGTATGACAGCAAGATGATCTTCGAAGACCAGCTGGATGCGCTGAGCGCAGACAGCAAGAAGGTCGGCACGCAGGGGCAGGAAATCGATTTCGCGCTGCTAGTGGATGGCCTTGCGGCGGAACGCGAACAGGGCATCACGATTGATGTCGCCTACCGCTTCTTCAACACTGAAAAGCGCAAGTTCATTGTCGCCGATTGTCCGGGACACGAACAATATACGCGCAACATGGTGACCGGTGCTTCCACCGCCGATTTGGCCGTGATCCTGATCGATGCGCGCAAGGGTGTGCTCGTCCAGACGCGCCGCCACAGCTATCTGTGTCACCTGATCGGCATCAAGAATATCGTGCTGGCAGTGAACAAGATGGATCTGGTGGGTTACGATCAGGCCGTCTTCGACGCGATCGTTGCCGATTACACCAAGTTTGCAAGCGAGATCGGGATCGAAAGCTTCACCGCTCTGCCGATCAGCGGGTTCAAGGGCGACAACATCACAGCGGCACCTTCGGACCATACCCCGTGGTACGACGGCCCAAGCCTGGTCGAGCATCTCGAAAGCGTCGAAGTGCTGTCCGAAGTCGCCTCGCAAAAGCCGTTTCGCATGCCGGTGCAATGGGTCAATCGGCCCAACCTCGACTTCCGCGGCTTCTCCGGCCTGATCGCAACGGGCACAGTCAAACCGGGCGACGCTGTGCGCGTGCTGCCGTCGGGCAAGACCAGCACTGTCAAATCCATCGTCACTTATGACGGCGATCTGGATGAGGCTATTGCGGGCCAGGCCGTCACGATTACTCTGGCGGACGAGATCGATTGTTCTCGCGGCGATGTTTTGTGCGTGGCGGACAATCCGCCCGAAACTGCCGATCAATTCGAAGCGACGCTGGTGTGGCTGAACGATGAAGACCTGCACGTCGGGCGCGGCTACTGGCTCAAACTGGGCACACAGACGGTATCTGCCACCGTGCAGCAGCCCAAGCACCGCGTTGACGTAAACACGATGGACGAACTGGCGGCCAAGACCCTGTCGCTGAACGATATCGGCGTCGCCGAAGTCTACGCGGACAAGCCACTGGTGTTCGAATCCTACGCCGACAACCGGACGCTTGGCGGTTTCATTCTCGTCGACAAGATCACCAACGCGACCGTTGCCGCCGGAATGCTCAACTTCAGCCTGCGCCGCAGTCAGAACGTGCATTGGCAGGCGAGCGACATAACGCGCGATCATCATGCCAGCATGAAAAACCAGACGCCGCGCGTCTTGTGGTTCACGGGGCTTTCCGGCTCCGGCAAATCGACCATCGCCAATGAGGTGGAGAAGAAGCTGGCGCTGATGAACCGGCACACCTTCCTGCTCGACGGGGACAATGTCCGTCATGGCCTTAACAAGGATCTTGGCTTTACCGAGGCCGACCGGATCGAGAATATCCGCCGCATTGGCGAAGTGGCCAGGCTGATGACGGATGCGGGCCTGATCGTGCTCACCGCCTTCATCTCGCCGTTCCGGGCAGAGCGGCAAATGGTACGCGAAATGCTGGAAGATCACGAATTTGTCGAAATCTTCGTCGATACACCGCTGGCGGTTGCCGAAGAGCGTGATGTAAAAGGCCTCTATAAAAAGGCGCGCGCCGGCAATCTGAAGAACTTCACCGGGATCGACAGCCCCTACGAAGCTCCTCAGGCACCGGAAATCACCGTCAACACGGTCGAAATGTCGCCCGAAGAAGCGGCGAGTTACATCATCGACAAAATCCTGCCCTTGAAGTGAGTATTGCCCACATGACTTCTCCCCGCACCGACGCCGAGCTTGCTGCACATCTTGCCGAATGCGCTGGCCGCATCCTGATCGAAGTGCGCAATTCGGGCATCTTCGAAGGCAAATCGCTGGGGAAGGCGGGCGACCAGACGGCCAATGAATTCCTGATGCATGCCCTGCGCCAGCAACGCCCCGATGACGGGCTATTGTCGGAAGAAAGCAAGGACACAGAGGACCGGCTGGAAAAGGAGCGCGTGTGGATCATCGATCCGGTGGACGGCACCCGCGAATATGGCGAGGAACGCTCCGACTGGGCAGTGCATGTTGCCTTGGCCGTTGGCGGCGAGCCGCAGATCGGCGCTGTTGCCCTGCCCGGTCTGGGTCAGGTCCTGCGGACCGATCGGTTGGTAGAAGTGCCCGCCGCGCCGGAAAAGCTGCGCATGGTTGTCAGCCGCACCCGGCCTGCTGCAGAAGCTGTGATGGTGGCAGAAGCCATCGGCGCGGCGCTTGTTCCGATGGGCAGTGCCGGTGCAAAAGCGATGGCAATCCTGCGCGGTGAGGCAGACATCTACCTCCATTCGGGCGGCCAGTTCGAATGGGATAGCTGCGCCCCTGCTGCCGTCGCCGCAGCGCACGGCCTGCATATCAGCCGCATCGACGGCAGCCCGCTGGTCTACAACCAGCGCGATACCTACATGCCGGATCTGCTGATTTGCCGTAAAGACCATGCGGACATGGTGCTGGGCACTCTGGCCGCTGCAGCCTGATCAGCCGATAACTTCCAGCGCCTCTGCCTCTGAAATCACTTCGGCGTATTTCGCCTGCAGATCGAACAGGTTTGCTTCATGCGGGCCTGCATGGCGATCGGCGCAGGCTTCGCGCACGATCAGCGGAATGAAGCCGTGCTGCATCGCGTCCACGCCCGTGGCGCGCACGCAGCCCGATGTGGAATATCCCGTGATCAGCAACGTATCGACGCCCATCGCGGTCAGTGTCGCGGAAAGCGGCGTGCCGAAGAAAGCGGAGGCATATTGCTTGGTCACCACGAGGTCGCCCGCCTTCGGCTCCAGCCCGTCCGGAAAGGCACCGCGCGGCGAGCCTGCGTCAAAGATTTTGAGCACCGGAGCCTTGCGGTAGAACACTCCGCCATCCGCGCCGCCAGCCTGATATTCCAGATTGGTAAAGATCACCGGCATCCCCGCCGCCCGCGCGGCATTCGCCAGCCTGACATTGCTTTGCAGCGCCGCCTCTGCGGTTTCCATGAACAATGGCGAGCCTTCCTCAAGGTAAGCCATCACCACATCGACAATCAGCAAAGCCGCCTTGCGGCCCGGCACCAGTCTGCCATCATAGACGCCAGCGTAATTGTCCTGCGCGCTGCCACCCGTCATTACACCACGCCTTCTGCGGCCAGCCTGTCAAGTTCAGCCTCGTCCAGCCCCAGCGCCTCGCCGTAAATTTCCGCGTTGTGCTGCCCCGGAACAGATGGCGCCGCGCGGCGCACGCTGGACGGGGTTTCTGAGAATTTGGGAAAGGCGTTCTGCATCTTGAGCTTGCCGTATCTCTCGGTTTCTACCTCTATGATCGCCTCTCGCGCCTTGAAGTGCGGGTCTGCCAGCATGTCCGGCGCGCGGTAGACGCGGCCTGCGGGGATCGAATGTTCGATCATCGCGGCATCCACCTCTTCGACTGTCAGGGTTCTGGTCCAGGCATTGACCAGATTGTCGAGCTCGGTCTGGTTTTTTCCGCGCGCGATGTGGGTCGAATACCGGTCATCCTGCGCCAGTTCCGGCTGGCCCATCGCCTGCGCCAACCGCGCGAAAATCGCATCATTGTTGGCCGCAATCATGAACGGTCCATCCTTGCACTGGTACACGTTGGACGGCGCGATACCTGGAAGGATGGAGCCGGACCGCTCCCGGATGAAATCATTGTGGTCGTATTCGGATACGAGCCCTTCCATCACCTGCAACACCGCTTCGTAGAGCGCGGTGTCCACAATCTGGCCCTGCCCCGTCTTGTCACGGTGATGCAGCGCGGCCAGCACGCCCATGCAGCCATAACTTGCGCACAGCGTATCACCGATAGAAATGCCCATGCGCGATGGCATGCGGTCAGGTTCGCCGACGATGTAGCGCCACCCGCCCATCGCTTCCCCGATGCCGCCGAAACCGGCGCGATTGGAATATGGGCCATCCTGACCGTAGCCGGACATACGAGCGATGATCAGGCCGGGATTATCTGCTTGCAGGACTTCGGGGGACAGTCCCCATTTCTCCAGCGTTCCCGGTTTGAAATTTTCGACCAGCACATCTGCCGTAGCGATCAGTCTGCGAGCCAGCGCCTGACCCTCGGGTACGCGCAGATTGCAGGTGACCGATTGCTTGTTGCGGCCGATGACTTCCCACTGCACCTTTTCCGCGCCCTGCCCCCAGTCGCGCATGGGATCGCCGCGGCCCGGAGGTTCCACCTTGATGACATCCGCACCCATATCGCCCAGCAATTGGCCGCAGAACGGGCCCGCCAGAAGCTGGCCCATTTCCACGACCCGCAAACCGGCCAACGCGCCCGTTGCCGAAAACGCCGCTGGCGCAGTCACTCTGCTGCCTCTGCCAGATGATTGTGATTGGTCCATTGCGGCTGTGTAGGAGCGGGCAGGCCCGTTTCCGCAAGGCAATTGGCGCGCAATTCATCCAGATCGGGGCCGTAATCGAACAGTGGCAATTCGCCGCGACCCGATGTGATTTCCTTGCGCAAAGTCGCTGTCGCGCCTTCATGGACGGAGCCATCATCCGCCAGCACCACGCCGTAGGCACGAGCGCCTTCTACGGTGACAAGGCCCTGCCTGACTTCCAGCGACACCAGTTCAGGATCACGCTCCAGCGGATCGCCCCAGCCGCCGCCGCCCCAGGTGACGAAGTGCAGCAGATCGCCTTCCTTCACCTCGACATCTTCAACCTTGTTGCCGACGACTTCGCTGGTGCCATCGGCGCGTTCCAGCAGCTTTGTCGCGCGGCCTCCCGGCGCGCCGCCGTTGACGCCCCACGGTGGCACGAACCAGCGGTCATCATGCACTGCGATCTGCCCGTCAGCCAGGAAGCGGTAGGTCATGTGGATGCCGTTTCCGCCCCGGTGCTTGCCCGCGCCGCCGCTGTCGGGCTCCGTCGCGTAGCGTTCGATCCGCAGCGGGAAATACCGTTCGAGGAATTCATTGGGCACATTGGTAAAGCCCGGCCAGAGCGAGTGACCATCCGGCCCGTCACCCATCGGCCTGCCGGGAATGCCGCCAAAGCCAATCTGGAACAGCTGGAACCACTCGCCCGATTTGCCTTCGCGGTTGTCCCACCCGCTGTAAAACAGATGCGGGCTGGAACTGAAGCCAGCAGCATTGAGAAATTCGGGTGTCTTCTGGCCCAGCAGACCGCCCAGAATATCGAAAATCCGCCCCAGAGCATGGGTCCGGCCCGAAAGCGCGGCGGGGAATTTCGGCTTCAGCAGCGATCCTTCGGGGATGCGCACATCGATAAGATCATAGAACCCGTCATTGAACAGGATCTGCGGATCGAAGACCATGATCATGTAGATGCCGAAGAACATCTTGAACATGTTTTCATTGAGATAGAAGTTGATCGACGCCGCACTTTGCGGATCAGTGCCATCGAAATCCAGGATCACCCGGCCATCTTCGCGCCACATGGTGCACTTGATCTTGTAGGGGCCGAAACCCTTGCCGTCATCGCAGATGTAATCTTCGAAACTCACCGGCTCTTCTGCGATGGCCATGCCGATCAGCGCGTTCATCGCGCGGTGGTTGCGTTCGAGCAGTTCCTGCGTGGCGGAGAAATACACGTCATCGCCGAACCGGCCCGCCATTTCGATCACGCGGTTGGAAGCGACGCGGCAACTGGCGATCAGGGCGTTAAGGTCGGCCTGGCACCAGTCGGGCTTGCGGGTCTGGTGCATCACCAGCTTCATCAGATCATCATTATATTCGCCCTTCTTCCAGATCTTGACTGGCGGAATGCGAACACCTTCCTCGAAAATGGAACTGGCCTTGATCGGCATGGAGCCGACAACGCTGCCGCCAATGTCGGACTGGTGACCGAACATGGCAGTGTAGGCGATCAGCCGGCCATCCTTGAACACGGGCAGCAGCACGAGCCAATCGTTGGAGTGGCTGACCGCGCCTTCGCAGGAATAGGGATCGGACAGGAAGATCATGTCGCCGTCTTCCAGCGTGCCATCGAATTGGCGCAGGAAACCGTCGATGAAGCTGCCGAACTGGCCGACGATCATTTTGCCCTTGGCATCCGCGATCAGCGGAAAGGCATCGCCTTGTTCACGAATTCCGGGGGACATGGCAGTGCGCACCAGTGTCGCATCCATTTCGATACGCGCATTGCGCAGGGCGTTTTCGATAATATCCAGGGTGACCGGATCAATGGTGACACGCTCGAATGGGGTGGTGTTCTCTTGAATGATTTCAGCGGGCATCGCGTGTGCCTCCTCAGGCGGGATTGATCAGGATATTGCCGACAGCGTCGATCTTGGCGACGCAGCCGGTTTCGACCAGCGTGGTCGAGTCCATTTCGGTGATGATGGCGGGGCCGGGGATCGTATCGCCCTGACGCAGCTTGGAACGGTCGTAAATGACCGCGGCGTGCTCTTCCCCCTCCATCCACAGCGTATGATCGCGGATCTTCGCAGCTGAAGGATCGCCGTCGCCTTTTTCAAGCTGGGCCGCTGGCAATTCCAGCGCTGCACCTTGCGCTACGGCGCGCAGGTTCACGATCTCATGCGGCGTATCCATGTTGAAGGTGAAGAGCCGGTGATGCTCCTCATCGAAACGCGAGAGGATGCCTTCCAGCCCCTTTCCACGCAGGGTCGCCTGATCAATAGTGAGCGGTACTTCAAACGCCTGTCCCGCATATCGCACGTCGATTTCAAACTCGCTGGAGATGCTGTCCGCCGGGATTCCATCGGCTTCCAGCTCTGCGCGGGTTTGCTGCGCCATTTCATCCAGCAGCGCGATCAGTTCGTCCACATCGGTGGCATCGGCAAGGCGGCTGAAGCTGCGCGCAGTTTCGGTGCGCATCCGGGTGGTCGCATCGCCCAGCGCACACAGCACGCCGGGGGAGACGGGCGAGACCGCAGGCCAGCTGCCCATCAGCCGCGCTACGGCATTGACATGCAACGGCCCAGCCCCGCCGAAGCCCATCAGCGCGAAGTGGCGCGGATCATAACCCTGCTGGACGCTGATCATCCGCAGCGCGCCGAACATGTTTTCATTGACGATATCGATGATGCCGCGTGCGGCCTCCATCAGCCCGACACCCAGCGCATCGGCGATTTTCTGCACCGAAGCCTTTGCGCCTTCGCGGTCCAGCTTGAAGCTGCCGCCGAGCAGGTTTTCGGGCAGATAGCCGAGCACCACATTGGCGTCGGTCACAGTCGGTTCTTCCCCGCCCTTCCCGTAGGCGACAGGTCCGGGCACCGCGCCCGCACTTTGCGGGCCGACACGCAGCGCGCCGGTGAGTTCAGGCACAAAGGCGATCGAACCGCCGCCCGCACCCACGGTTTTCACATCGAGCGACGAGGCGCGAACTGACAGGTGGCCCACATCGGTCGTGCGCACCCGGCGCGGCTCAAGATTTTCGATGAGAGCCACGTCGGTAGAAGTGCCGCCAACGTCCAGCGTCAGGATGTTCTTCAGGCCAGCATTCTTCGCCACCCAGACTGCGCCTGTCACACCTCCTGCAGGGCCGGACATCAGGATATTGACCGGATGCTCCTCTGCCTTCTGGCTGCTCATCAGACCGCCATCGGAACGCAGCAGCGACAGCTTGCCGGTCACGCCAGCATCAGCAAGGCGGGAGCGCAGATTGGTGAGGTAATTGCTGACCACAGGGCGCACCGCCGCATTGGCAACGGTGGATAGCGTGCGTTCGTATTCCTGCATTTCGGGCAGCACTTCATGGCTGAGTGATACCGGTATGCCGGGTAGGATTTCCGCCGCAAGTTCGCCGATGCGCGCCTCGTGCGTGCCATTGGTGTAGGCGTTGATCAGGCTGACGGTCAGCGCCTCCACGCCTGCATCTTTCAGCTTGGTCAGCGCATCGCGGACCGAAGCCTCGTCCAGATCCCGCACCACCTTGCCATCCGCGCCCATGCGCTCTGCCACTTCCACCGTATCTTCCAGTGCGGCGAGTGGCTGCGGCTTGGGCCACACGATCCATGCCGCCAAACCGCCGGGCACAAAGCTGCGCGCGATCTGCATGATGTCGCGGTATCCCTCGGTCACGATCAGGCCGACCCGCGCCCCCTTGCCTTCGAGCACCGCGTTGGTCGCCACGGTGGTGCCGTGCAGGAAGAACTCGATATCGCCGGCATCGACGCCGGCCTCCTCCGTGATCGCGTTCACGCCGTTCAGAATGCCTTCGGAGCTATCCTGCGGGGTGGACGGGGTTTTATGCCGCCAGAACTGGCCGCTGTCGTGATCGAACAAGAGAAGGTCGGTGAAGGTCCCTCCGACATCCACTCCAAGGCGATATCGCATCAGGCGTGTTCCTTTTCCATTGTTGCAGCGGGCTTGGGAAAGCCGCCCGCCCTGCCCACCATTGCGGGCAGTTGTTTGTTCATTACGCCGGTCAGCCAGCGGTGTGTTTCGATGAGTTTTTCAAGATCGAGCCCGGTCGAGATGCCGGCCCGCTCCAGCATGTAAACGACGTCCTCTGTCGCCACATTGCCCGCCGCACTGGGAGCGAAGGGGCATCCGCCAAGTCCGCCGATGGAGGCATCCACCGTGCTGGCACCCGCCGCGATGGCGGCCCAGACATTGGCAAGGCCGGTGCCGCGCGTATTGTGAAAATGGACGCGAACCGGGATCGGGGCGATCACATCGCGCACCGCGCTTACCAGCCGTGTGACATGCGCCGGATTGCCGACGCCGATGGTGTCGGCCAATGCAATTTCGACCGGACCTGCCTCGGCCAGTTTCTCCGCCATCGAGATAACGCGCTCTTCTGCGACTTCGCCTTCGAACGGGCAGCCGAAACTGGCGCCGATCGTCGCCTGCCCGGTTTTCCCGGCGGCCTGAGCCATTGCGATAAGTTCCTTCGCGACTTGGACCGACTGGTCGCTCGTCTGGCGCTGGTTCTTTTGGGCAAAGGTATCGGTCGCAACGCAGACAGCGCCAAGTTGATCGATCTTGCCCGTGGCCAGCGCCCGCTCCGCCCCGCGGCCATTGAGTACTAGCCCGATGTAGGTCACCTCATCACGCAGAGGCAGACCGGCGCAAACCGCATCCGCATCGGCCATCTGCGGGACAGCCCTGGGGCTGACGAAGCTGGTCACTTCGATGCGCCTTGCGCCAGCGGCAATCGCCCGATCGATCAGCGCAAGTTTGTCCGCGGTCGAAACATGCACAGCTTCGTTCTGCAAACCATCACGCGGGCCGACCTCGACCATTTCGATTGCGCTTGTATACAATTTGTCACTCATGCACGGCGCTTTCTGTCTGCCGCATCGATTGACGTCAACCCGTGATGGGCGTCGGCATAGGCATGGTAGGCACGCCGGATATGTCCGGACATGATCGATTGCGCCCAGGCCGCATCGCCCCGCGCAAAGGCGGAAAGCAAGGCGTCATGTTCCGTGCAGGAGCGGAGCAATTCGTCAGCCCCGTAATGATGCGCTGTGCGCCAGATCACCGGCTGTTCGATCAAGGTGGCAAGCAGTGTCGCAAGACGTCTTGACGCGGCGACCTTGAGCACGAGTGCATGAAATTCGCGGTTGAGTTCAAGAAACTGGTCGACATCCGGAGGACTGGCCTGCACCGCCTTGCGCAGGGCGGAATTGCACTTTCTCAGCTGTTCCAGCGTCGGCGGGTCCATCCGCTCCGCAGCCAATTTTGCGGCGTGGCCCTCCAGCATTGCGCGCAGCTCAAAAACGTCTGCGAGATCGTCCAACGACCAGTCCGCGACAAAGGTTCGCTGGGTCTCGCTGCGGCGAACAAGCATGTCCGATTCGAGCCGCCGCAAGGCATCCCTGACCGGCGTGCGCGACACTCCGCAACGTTCCGCCAGCGCCTCTTCGACAAGCTGCTCTCCCGGAGACAGCTCGCCCGACACGATCATCGACCGAATTGTTTCGAAAGCACGATCCGATGCGCGCGACATTTCTGGCCTCCAAGACTTGACGAATGTAATTTGTATACAATAATGCGGCGGTGCTGCAAGCTGCACTTATCCGATTCACGAACAAGCAGGTCGGAAACTTTAGGGGAGAATTTCGAATGCGTGGATTCAAGTCACTGCTTTTCGCAGGTATCGCCGCCAGCCCATTTATCGCTCTTCCCGCCATGGCGCAGGACGCCGGGGACGAACGCGCAGAGGAGCGTGATGACAACACCATCATCGTCACCGCGCGGCGGCAGGATGAACGTTTGCAGGATGTGCCGGCTTCGGTCTCGGTTCTCTCGGCAGATACGCTTGCCAATACAGGAGCAAACAGCGCGGATGACTTCGCGCAGCTGACCCCGGGTGTCACGATCGTGACCGGCACGGCAGAGGCAGGAGACACGCAGATTAACATTCGCGGCATCAACGGCGCACGCGATGCAGAAAGCTCCGTCGCGCTGGTGGTGGACGGAATCCTTAAAACCAACACGGCCCAGCTGAACCAGCCACAAGGCACGCTGCGGCAGGTCGAAATCCTGAAAGGCCCGCAAGGCGCGCTGTACGGACGCAACGCCGCCGCGGGCGCCATCGTCATCCAGACGCTGCGGCCAGGCCCCGTGCTGGAAGGTGGCGGTCGCGTGTCCTATGCCAACGAGAATACGTTTGAAGGCACGGCGCATATTTCCGGGCCGATCTCGCAGGATCTCGGTTTCGTCCTGTCAGGTTATTACCGCTCGACCGACGGCTTTTTCGAAAACACATTTCTGGCAGATCCCAATACGGTCGATAATCAGGAGGTATGGTCAGTCGATGGGCGGATCGTTGCCGATCTTGGTCCCGCCACGGAACTGGACATTCGCGGGCGCTATTCCGAACTGAGCGGCGCGTCGATCAATTTCAATTCGTCTTTCCACCTGCCCAACTTCGCAGCCGTCAATCCGGCCTTTTATGAAGACGTGAACGAGCATCCGTTCGGTTATTACGGCAACATCACCCCGTCCAACACGCAGGACAGCTTCGATATCTCCGCGAAAATCGAACATGAATTCGATGGCGGCTTGGTGCTGACTGCATGGGCCCTGTATTCCGACGTGGACCAGGCGCTGGTGGCTGACGGCACGTCAGCCGATTTCGGTCGCTTTATTTCCAATGTCGATCCGGCGGTCGACAGTTCGGTGGCAAGCTGTTTCAGCTCGACCGCAGATCTCACCGGCTTCGCTGTCAACGAACCGCTGTTCATAGGCGAAATTCCGGTTCCCTTCATCTTCGCCCCGGCCAACGGCTCCACCTTCGGTGCCTATAGCCCCACGACATGCGACGGAACGCAATTTCAAAGCCGCAGTCAGTCCGATCTCAGTGCGGAAATCCGGCTTGCCTCCAGCGGCGACGGTCCGCTCGATTGGCAGCTTGGCGCATATTACCTGACCATCGATCGGCAGACCGGCGTCAGCATCGGTGCGGACACAGGTCAGGGCGTCATTCCCAACCTTTACAACCCGCCAAACAGTTCAAACCCGACATCGCTGCTGCTGGCCGACCAGTTCGATACCGATGTCTACGCCGCATTCGGCTCGCTGGAATATGAATTCAGTCCGGAATTCACCGCGGGCCTCGCCCTGCGCTACGATATCGAAGACCGTTCAACGGAATCGCTGGTGCCCGATGCGCTTGATCCGTTTACCGGTGGGCCGATAAATCCCGGCCAGGCCTTCGGCACGCTTTCACCGCAAAGCGAGACGTTCAAACAGCTTCAGCCGCGTATCAACCTCAGCTATCAGCCGACGCCGGACCTCAATCTTTATGCGACCTGGGGCATCGGCTTCAAATCGGGCGGATTTAACAACCAGGGTGCGTCCGCGCTGATCGATGCGAATTTCAACCAGTTCATCGGCGCCGACGTCACGATTGAAGACCAGTACCGCAAGGAAGTCAGCTCCGCATTTGAGCTCGGCTTCAAAGGTTCGCTGCTCGACGATGCGATCACCTTCGATCTTGCGGGATACTATACCCAGATCGACGACATGCAGTTCTTCGAATTTTTCGTAGGAGCCTTTGGCCTGCTGCGTGTCGTGTCGAATATCGACGAAGTCGAAGTGCTGGGCGCAGAATTGAACGTCACGGCAGAGCCGGTCGACGGCTGGACGCTGTATGGCGCATTCAACGTCACCGATTCGGAGATTATCGCCAACAGTTCGCGCACCTACACCGTGGGCAACAAATCGCCCTACACGGCAGACTGGACGCTGAACCTCGGCACGCAGGTCGATGTGCCGATCAGCGCAGGTGCCGACGCCTTGCTGCGCGTGGATTACCGCCTGACCGGCCCGACTTGGTTCCATTCGGTTCAGGACCAGGTGCGCCCCACGCTGTTTTCGGGCTTGCTGCCAATCTCGGCGCTGGCTCTGCCGGCAGAGGTTGGCGATGCCGACTATTCAGTCGCCCAGCGTGATACCTTCGGCGTTTTCAACGCCCGCGCCGGGATCGATTTCGGAAATATCCATGCCTATGTTTTCGCGGACAATCTGTTCAACGAGAAGTATCTTAACGAAGTCATTCCCGCGATCGAATTCGGCGGATCGTTCATCTCCCCCGGTGCCCGCCGCCTGATCGGCGTGGAGGTCGGTTTCGACTTCTAAGCAGCGATCCCGCAAACCGGCCTCGCGCTTGCCATCGCAGGCGCGAGGCCGCTGTGGGCCAACTCTAAAGGACGCACGTCGGGTCCCAAAGCCGGGTGAGCATGTCTCGCCACCGACCAAAACGCGAATGGACGATGGTTTGAAATGAAATCGAGTTCAGGCAAATTTGCGATGTCGCCGGGTATCCAGCTCACTCTCGTGGCAGTGAGCACGGTGGGTTATCGCCGCTGGCCCAGGCGAGTGCGTAGCGATGCCGGTGCGGCTCAAATTTTCTTGCTAGTCTGACATAGCCGGAAATGGTGCCCAGAAGAGGACTCGAACCTCCACGCCCTTGCGAGCGCCAGCACCTGAAGCTGGTGCGTCTACCAATTCCGCCATCTGGGCACCGGAGCAAGACGGTCATCGTAGTCCGTCTGCAGGTAGGGGCGGGCAGTTAGGACAGGGCGGGCGCCGAGTCAACGCGGGTCTTGGCTTTGCTGCGCGAATTTTTGTACGCGGCGCTGCCACTGCCAAGCGGCAAATGCACCTCGGGCCTATTGGAGGCATTGCCCGCCGACGCGCTCCTGTGCATAGGGCCATGTAAATCTTCTCAACCCCATCCGCCAAGGCAGGACCCAATGGCCAAAACATCTCCGCTCGAAGGCAAGCTTGTCACACTGATCGGCGGCAGTGGCTTCATCGGCACGCATGTCGCGCAGGACTTGCTTGAGCGCGGCGCGCGCGTGCGCATCGCCGCACGGGAGCCGGAAAAGGCATTCACGTTGAAACCGCTTGCCAATCTTGGGCAGATCCAGTTCGCGCGGTGCAATGCCGCGGACGAACGCAGTATCGAGGCCTGCGTGAAGGGTTCGGACGCTGTCGTCTATCTGATCGGCACGTTTGAAGGCAATCAGCAGACCCTGCAGGCCGACAGCGCCGGACATGCGGCAAAAGTAGCCGCCGAAAACGGCGCAACGGGCTTCGTCTACATCTCAGCCATTGGCGCATCCCTTGATGCCGAAACGGGATATTACCGGACCAAGGCCGATGGCGAGGGGCAGGTTTTGGAAGCATTCCCGAAGGCCAGCATCATCCGTCCTTCGGTGGTGTTCGGAGAGGAAGCAGGGCTGGTGCCGATGTTTGCCGACATGGTGAAAATGATGCCGGTGATGCCGGTGTTCGGTGCGGAGTCCAAATTCCAGGTGGTGTGGGTGGACGATGTCGCCGCTGCCGCTGTCGCCGCACTGGAAGATCCGGCCAAACATGGCGGAAAGATCTTCGAAGCAGCCGGGCCTGACGCGCTGAGCATGATGGAAATTCACCAGATGATTGCCGAAGCACAGGACCGCAAACGCACCTTTTTTGCCATGCCCGAGCCGCTGGCAAAGATTTTTGCATCGATACCTTTGTCGCCGATCAACGGCGATCAGCTGGCCATGCTGAAAACTGGCAGCACAGCCTCGCCGGGGACAGCGCAGCTGGCCAAGCTGGGGATCGAACCCAAACCGCTTTCGCTGTTTCTTGATCGATGGATGGTGCGGTACCGCAAGCATGGCCGCTTTACCGAGCACCGCGCCTGACAGCCGAGCTTGAAACCGCACTGCTGCTGCGTCAGGCCTATCAAGGCGTGACGCAATAGAGGAAATCTTGGCACGCCCTGTGGCAGTTGCCCGCAAACCGCGCCTATGGTTTTGAAACACCATGATGCCGAAAAGGCCAATCGAATAGGAAAGTTCAGACAATGCAATTCTTCGTCGACACAGCCGAAATTGACGACATCCGCGAGCTGGCCTCGACCGGCCTGTTGGACGGGGTCACGACCAACCCATCCCTGATCGCGAAATCGGGGCGGGATTTCATGGAAGTCACGAAGGAAATTTGCGGCATCGTCGATGGACCCGTCAGCGCAGAAGTGGTCGCTCTGGATCATGAAACGATGATGAAAGAGGCAGAAGTGCTGCGCAAGATTGCCGACAATGTCTGCATCAAGGTGCCGCTGACGATGGACGGGCTGAAGACCTGCAACGCGCTCAGCCGGGATGGCACCATGGTGAATGTCACGCTGTGCTTCTCCGCCAATCAGGCTCTGCTCGCAGCCAAGGCGGGTGCCACTTTCGTATCGCCATTCGTGGGCCGGCACGATGACAACGGCACCGATGGCATGGATCTGATCCGCGACATCCGCCTGATTTATGACAATTACGCATTTGAAACCGAAATTCTGGTCGCAAGCGTGCGCCATGTCGTGCACGTACTGGAAGCTGCACGTATCGGCGCGGACGTCATGACGGCCCCGCCCAAGGTGATCCATGCGCTGGTAAAGCATGTGCTGACAGACAAGGGCATCGATGGGTTCATGGCCGATTGGGCAAAGACCGGCCAATCGATCCTTTGATCGCCTAGCCGGTCAACCTGCGCTTGCCGCGGCCATGCGGTGTGTGCGAAGCGGAGGGGCGTTTGCAGACAATTCTACAATTCTTTGTGCAGATCCTGATGGCGCTGTTCGGCGCCTTGGGAACTGCCCTCGCCACTTTCGGCGCGGCGGGACTGCTATTCGGCGGCGGAGTCCTGGGCAGCGGCTGGGGCTGGCGCGCATGGCGTAGGCGTGTTCGCAAACGTCTTGGCAAGGACTGATGTAGCGAGCAACGCGCTGCCGGTGATCAGGCGCCTTTCTCCCTAACCGCCAAGCGCGTCGCTGGCCTTTTCGGCCACCGTCGCGGCAATCCATTCATCGCGCAGCTTGAACTTGCGGATCTTGCCAGAGCCGGTGAGCGGCCATTCGCTGACTTGCTGCCAATGCGCAGGACATTTCTGCGGGGCGATCTGGGAGCGGCAGAAGGCGCGCAGTTCTTCCGGATCGAACGCGTACCCTTCTTCCATCCGCACCCATGTGGCAACGGCTTCACCCAGCACCTCGTCCGGCACGCCGGCTACAGCGCATTCAGCGATGCCTTCATGTTCCAGCAGGACGTTTTCGATTTCTGCGGGGAACAGGTTTTCCCCTCCGCGAATGATCATTTCCTTTACGCGGCCCGTGATGCGCACGAAACCGCGGTCGTCCATCGTGCCGAGATCGCCCGTACGCAGCCAGCCTTCGGAATCGATAGTCTCTGCCGTGGCCTCAGGGTTATCATTATATCCAAGCATGGTGGCGTAGCTGCGCGAACGGATCTCTCCGACTGTATCGCAGGCGACGATCTCATCTGTTGCAGGATCGAATATGCCGACTTCACAGCCGAGAGCGGGGCGACCGATTGTGGTGGTGATGTCTTCCATGGAATCTCCAACGCGCGCGCTGGTGATAACCGGGCTGCTTTCGGTCTGCCCATAGGCGACGAGCGATTTGGCACCCAGAATAGCCTCTGCCGCCTTGGCCAGCTCCGGTGCAACCATCGCGCCGCCCATGCCGATCAGTTTCAGCGAGGAAAGGTCGCGCGGATTGGCTTTTTGCGCAGCGATCATCGCCACAGCCATCGTCGGCACGGCCAGCGTCCAGGTGACCTTTTCACGCTCTATCAGATCAAGCGCCGCGTTGGGATCGAATGCCGGCAGCGGGCAATAAGCCGAAGCGGTCTGCAAAGCGCCCAGCACGCCCATGGAGCAGCCCATGGTGTGGAACAGCGGCGTCAAACCGATGGTGCATTGCCGATCAGCCAATTCGCCCGACTTGGCAAAAATGCGCGCATTGTTGGTAAGGTTGCGGTGGGACAGCACTACCCCCTTGGGAAAGCCCGTGGTGCCGGAGGTGTACTGGATTTGCACCGGATCGTTCGTGTCGACATCGGGCAGCGTCCCGGCAGGATCGGTGAACAATGCATCGTGATCGAGCATGTCGATCACTTCACGCAAGTGCGGGATATCTTCCGCGACTTCTTTTGCAATCGCGGCCATCGGATTGCCGCGGAACTCTCTTACAAGGAATAATGCAGCGGCGGTGGATTGGCGCAGCACATAATCCAGCTCCCGCTTCTGGTAGGCCGGATTTATGGTGACGAGCGTCAGCCCGGCAAGCGCGCAGGCATATTCGACCAGGACCCATTCAGGAATGTTCGGACCCCAGACAGCGATCCTTTCACCCGGGCGAAAACGCACAGCCAGTCCTTTGGCCAGTCGCTCTGCATCGGCCAGCAATTCGGCGTAGGTCCAGCGCCTGCCGCTCGTCCCGTCAGCCAGTCCTTCGATCAGGGCATCGGTATCGCCATGGTCTGTTGCCTGCGCGCGCAGCAATCCGCCAATGGTCGTATCGAGTATTTCCTCGTCCGCATACCAATCGCAATGGGCCTTTTCGAGACGTCGCTCGGTCATCATTCTCTCCGTTTGGGACCGATCATAGAAAAGCGCCGGCCTTTGTATTGACGCACTATACCGGGATGACGCCCGGGTCCAATATGCAAAAAAGCCCCGCCGGCGAGTGGACGGCGGGGCCAGGTTCTTGCGACCCGACTAGGCTCGGGCGGGACAAGTTGCGCGGGCTCTTTCAGGAGAGTTCGGTCACGCGCACTAGCCTTCTGGTTGTTCCGACATTTCCTCGATTGCTTGCTGAATCCGCATGGCGATTGCCGGATCACCAGCAGCAGCGGCGCCAATGGCGGAGTAAGTTTGCGGATCGAGCCCTTCTGCAGCGATGATCATTTCTGCCTGCGCCCGGCGGGCGGTTTCATCCATTGCCGCGTCTGCATTCAGATCGCGCATTTGCATTGCCGCACGGGCAAATCCGGCAATCTGATCGTCTGTGAAACTCGGCGAAGTCATTTCCGGATCCATAGATTCCGGTTCCATTGATTCCTGGCCCACCGAGTCCGGATCCATTGACGTTTGTGGCGTTTGAGCGGGCGGGATTTCCCGTGTTTGCATCGGTTCCGCCGAACCTCGCGCGTCTTGCGCCTGGGCGCTTGCCGAAGCCAGAATTAGTCCAGCACCGGCAAGTGTGAGTAACGGTTTCATCGTGATTCCTTCCAAGGGTACTTCTCGCCCCCGGAAAGAATGCTGCGCCGCCTAACATGCTTGGGCAATCGCCAAGCTGCTCAAATGCTTTGCAAAAAGGACGGCTGGAGGAAAACGTGGCGCACGCGCGATGAACTGAAGCGGCGGCATGCGCAGGCGCAAAACCCATCCGGCAAACCGCCGCGCGCAGGCCTCAGCTCATCTTTCGAAATGCGAATCGCGGCGACTTCAGTCCACACCGCGGCGACTCTCCGTTACAGATTGGCGTACATCGCCAGCAGTGCGGCCCATGCGCGTTCCGCCTCTGGTTCATTGTAGGCCGGGCTGTCCAGAACCGTCCAACCGTGATCGCCATCGTAAACTTCGACGGTTACATCGGCCTGCGCATCGGCACCTGCTGCCTGGAGCTTGTCCCTGGCTGACATGTCATTGGCGTGATCATCGCGTGCGATGGCAATCAGCACCTGCGCATCGTCTGCAACATCATCCAGCAAATTGACAGGAGCCAGCGGCCCATCACCCGTCAGGCCGCCGCCATGAAAACTGCCCGCAGCCTTTATACGGCTGGGCACTGCGGCGGCGCTGAGGATCGTCCAACTGCCGGTCATGCAGTATCCCTGATTGCCGATGCCGCGCGCGGTATCGACAGCATCCTGCGCATCGAGCCAACTGACTACGCTGCGCGCGGTCGCCATGACAGCCTCTGGCGTGTTCGCTTCCCGCCAAGGTGTAACGCGGTTCCAGCCATCGTTGGAGCGCCAGTCATCGAAATCTTCGAATTGCTGGCCGGTGACGGAACGGTAATAGGGGTTCGCAACCAGCACCGCATAGCCAGCTTCCGCCAGCCGCATGCCCATTTCAATCTTGGCCGGGCGCAGGCCAGCAATATCGGGCCAGAGGATCACGCCAGGGCTGACGGTACCCGCACGGTGTATGAAAACGCCGTCCATTGTGCCGCCATCTGCCGCAAAGCTGACAGCTTCCTGCACCATGCCGGCGGCTCCGCCTGCCCCGACCGGGGCGCAAGCCGCAACTGCGCCAGCAGCACCTACGGCACCGATCTTGCCGAATTCCCGGCGATTGATGCGGCCCGCCGCTGAAAATTGATCCTGATTGCACATGGCTTGTTACCTTTAGCTGTCCCGTCGAGATCACGAGGTAGCAGCGACCGGTACGATCATGCAATCAGGATAAAGTATGCCTGATCCGGGTCAGCGACGACGGGATGATGAATGGCTTGGGAATATCTTGCCGCGCTTGATGTCGCGTTCCCGTTTGCGATGGCGGCGGTAAGCCATCAGGCCCCAAACGCAAGCCAGCACAACCAGAGCAATCAGACTGTATGCAATAATCTCGCGCAGTGGCACTTCGTGATCTCCCTGGAGAGTGAACAAGACGCGACCCTTGCTGCAGTGCAACGAAGCTAACACATTTTACAAATTCTCAAAGTCAGATTTTATATCTTTCAGAAAGTTGTTCGCTGTCGTCGGTGAGGCTGGCAAAACCTCCCCACGTCTCTGTCCTATTCGCTGAAGAAATTCAGTTCGAGCAGCACATTGTTCGGGTCGGTTGTGAAAATCTGCCGTAAGTTGATCGTCTCGACATAATTTTCACGGTAGCTAGCTTCGTACTTCTGAAGCCGAGCGACCATCTCTTCATAGCCTTGCATCCGGAACGCCACATGGTGCACCGCGCCGGTATGCGCGCCCGGCGTGACCGGACGATCATAGGTCCGTTTGAATTCGAGCGAATTGAGATGGATGATCGCGCGGCCTTGTGCATCGTGCAGCCACTGCGCAGTCTGCTTCGTCATCGGCGGCGGAGCGTCACGCCGTTCCAGATCAAGCATCTGCACATACCAGTCGGCAGTTTCGTCAAGCGCTTCGGTAATGATGTTGATGTGATCCAATCGTTCAACGTTCATTTTCATTTCCCTTTGATGTCAGCAGGCAGCACTAATGCGCTTCGAAACCGGCATCAACCTGCCCAGTAATGTCGAGTCGCCAACGTGACAATGTTACAAATATCAAAGACAAGCGCGCACCTTTCACAAAGTTAACCACGCGCACAATAAATAAAATACAAATCAAATGGCCATGCAGATTGTCGTTTTTTAATTACTGTTCGTAGAGCGACGCCTTGGTTTGGTCAAAATCTGGGCGTATCTCGCAATCGCCCCTGAGGTTCCGCAGGCATCGGGGACGTGATCGACCGCAAACTCGAACACGCCGAAATTTTTGGGACGCGTTTGGCGCGCACACTCTGTGGCCGATCATCTTTTTCAACCTGAAAGGATGATCCAATGAATACTTTGAAAATCGCAACCATCGCTTTTGCATCAGCGGGTATCGCACTGGCAGCGCCGCTGGGTGCGCAGGAGCGCGCACAAGTTGAGCAGGACATTCTTGTCCAGCCGACTTCGGAAGATGCACGCTATGCGGCACATGTATCGTATCAGTTGGACAATAATCTTTCGCGCTACAGCTTTCCGCTCAGATCTGATCCGAATGGCATCGTTCGCGTGAAATTCATCGCCAATGGTGCCGGCGTTGCCGAAGATATGACTATCGTTGGCGAATCCGGAAGCAACCAGCTGGACCGCGCAGCGCTCTGGGCGATCGGCAGGCTCGATAACATCGCTCCTCCGGCTATGGATCAATTTGCCGATGGCCGCGTCATCCAGGCAAATATCGTCTTTGCCCAAAGCGAACGGCAGGCCGACCGGCTGTTCAGACAGCTGGAGAGGGAGGAGGCGGCACGCATGGCATTGGCGCGGGAACGCGGCGATCCGCCGGTTCTTGCATTGACCGTTGCAGGATCTGCTTACGCCCGCTGATCAATCTCCAGCCAGGAGGCTCTGACTTGCTCTGACGTCGCGGATCGCCGTACTGCGGATGGCGATCAGCGGCGTTAGGGTATGTCTGCTGTCCGTCGCGCCGAGAGCGTGCTTGGTCGATTGCGCATTCCAACGACCAAGCCGCCGCTTGATACTTCCCCCTTGTAATACCGCCCTGAAATCGGGCAGTCTTACAAGGCAGATGGGAGCCAGGAATGCCAAGCCGTTCAGAAGAAATCCGTGCCATGCTAAAGAAGGGGCCGCTGGACGAAAACAATCGTTCGGTAAGGGTCGCTCCGGATGACACAGGAACTTTGCCGGAGGCTGCAGATGCCGAGGATGCTACGCGGGCCAATTGTCCGATCTGTGACGAGGATATTTCCGCCCGCGCCCGAAAATGTCGCCACTGCGGCGAAACGCTCGATCCCGCTCTGCGGCAGAAGGAAATGATGAGGCAGGGCGGAACCGCGGCCCCGTACACCCGCACGAAAAGCAAGATTGCCGCCGGCATTCTCGCGATCCTGCTCGGCTTTGTGGGCGTCCACAAATACTACCTTGGCCGCGTGGGCCAGGGTATTCTCTACACTCTCTTTTTCTGGACCGGCATTCCCACGCTTCTCGGCATCGTCGAAGGTATCATCTACCTTACGATGGATGATGAACGCTTCTGGCAGAAATACGGCTGATCAGCGCCGCGTCAGGGCGGTTTCGCTTTCAGCCATCAGCTGCGCAATAATGTCTGCGGCAGGCTCTTCCTGCTTGACCATACCGACGCTTTGACCGGCCATCAGCGAACCATTTTCGATATCACCGTCAATGACAGCGCGGCGCAGTGCCCCGGCCCAGTAATGTTCGATCTGCAATTGCGCTTCGCCCATGTCGACTTCACCGGAATCAAGCACCCCTGCAACTTCGCGCTGTTTGGCGGTGAATTCCGCGGTGCCCTTATTCTTCAATGCGCGGACCGGGATTACCGGCAGACGCGGATCAACCTGCACGCTGGCTTCGGCATCTCGGGCCTTCGCGCGGAAGAAGGCCTTTTTGAAGTCCGGATGGGCAATGCTTTCGGTGGCGCAGGCGAAGCGCGTGCCCAGCTGAACACCCGAAGCGCCCATTTCCAGATATCCCGCCATCGCCTCGCCCCGGCCAATTCCGCCAGCAACAAACACCACATGATCTTCGCTGAGTTCGGGCAGGAATTCCTGCGCCAGAACGCTGGTAGACACAGGGCCGATATGCCCGCCTGCCTCCATGCCTTCGATTACCAGCGCGTCCGCGCCGGATCGCAGCAGCTTCTTCGCGAGCGCCAAGGTGGGCGCGAACACGATAACCTTGGCGCCGAACGCCTTGATTGCCTCCACACTCCCTTTTGGCGGAATGCCGCCCGCCAGCACCACATGGCTGACGCCGTGCCTGGCGCAAACAGCAATGAGGTCGGTCAGAGCCGGATGCATGGTGATCAGGTTCACGCCAAAAGGCTTGTCCGTCATCGCGCGGGTCGCGGCAATTTCGGTATCCAGCAGTTCGGGCGTCATCGCTCCGCAGGCAATCACTCCAAAACCGCTGCCATTGCTGATTGCGGATACGAGATTGCGTTCGGAAACCCAGCTCATCGCGCCGCACATGATTGCATGCTCGCTGCCGAGAAATTCGCTGCCACGCGCCATTAGCGCCGATGTTTTGGGATAGGTGCTCATGCAGGGCCGCTTACGGCGCAATCTGCCGCACAGCAAGAGTCAGCGCGTGTAACCGATGTGCACCGCATCTGCCGCGACCTTGGCCTTGCGCCGCGCCTCGTCTGTATCGGCCGCCGTTGCCAGCGCCACGCCCATGCGGCGGTAAGGGCGGCTGGTGGGTTTGCCGAATATGCGCAGGTCAGTGCCCGTTTCGCCGAGCGCCTTTGCCAAGCCATTGTAAGACAAGCTATCACTCTCCCTGTCGGCCAATATCACCGCCGATGCCGACGGACGCGCTTTTATATCGTCGGGCACTGGAAGTCCGAGGATTGACCGGGCATGGAGATCGAATTCATTGAGGTTCTGGCTCGAGAGCGTGACCATACCGGTATCGTGAGGTCGAGGGCTAAGTTCCGAAAAGATGACCTCGTCGCCCTTCACGAAAAACTCGACGCCAAACAGGCCATAACCGAGTCCCGAGCCGCACAGATCATCGACCACCTTGCGGGCCATTTCCTGCGCGTCTTGCAACGCCGCCTCCGACATAACTGCGGGCTGCCAGCTCTCCTGATAATCGCCGCGTTCCTGGCGGTGGCCAATCGGCGGGCAGAAAGTGATACCGCCGGCATGGCGTACGGTGAGCAGCGTAATTTCGTAATCGAAGTCGACAAATTGTTCGACAATGACGCGCGCCCGGTCGCCGCGCATGTTGGCAACGGCATAATCCCACGCGGCCTGCAATTCATCTTCGCTATCGACCTTGCTCTGCCCTTTGCCGGAAGACGACATGACCGGCTTGATCACACATGGCAGGCCGGTGTATGCCGCCCCTGCCTGCACTTCACCGAAGTTCTCCGCATAGCGATAGCGCGACGTGGTGAGACCAAGTTCGCTCGCGGCCAGATCACGGATAGCATCGCGGTTCATCGTCAACTGCGCCGCTCTGGCAGAGGGTACAACGGCAAAGCCTTGTGCTTCAAGATCGGCCAGCACTTCAGTACGGATCGCCTCGATTTCCGGCACAATCAGGTCAGGGCGATGGGCCTCGACTGCGCTGCGCAACCTGTCTCCATCGAGCATGGAAAATACCTCGCGCGCATCGGCAACCTGCATGGCTGGCGCGTTGTCGTAGGCATCGCAGGCGACGACATAAGCGCCCAGCCGCTTGGCCGAGATCACAAATTCACGGCCCAATTCGCCGGAGCCCAGCAGGAGAATTTTGGCGGTGTGGCTCACGCCGGTTCGTCTACCGCATCCAGGCCATAGGCGGTATGCAGAACCCGCACAGCCAGTTCCGTCTCATCCTCGTCAATCAATACGCTGACTTTGATTTCAGACGTGGAGATGGCCTGCACGTTGATGCCGCGATCCGCTAGCGCCTTGAACATCGTTGCGGCAACGCCGGCATGGCTTTTCATGCCCATGCCTACCACGCTGATCTTGGCGACCTTGCTATCCGTGATCAGCCTGTTGAAACCGACCTTTTCCTGACGGTCCTCTAGCAGAGCCTGGGCCCGCGCGAGTTCTGCCTGAGGGACGGTAAACGTCACGTCGGTCTCACCCTTGTCGCGGCCAACGTTCTGGATGATCATGTCGACATTGATGCCAGCTTCACCCAGCGGGGTAAAAATGTCGGCGACTGCGCCCGGCTTGTCCGGCACGCGGGTGAGCACCACGCGTGCCTCGTTCTTGTCGTGAGCAATTCCCGTAACGGATTGGCGTTCCACTTGGCCTTCCTCCAGTAATTTTGCCATCTCCGCTTCGGAGACGATCATTGTGCCCGGCAACGTGTCTGCAGACGGCAATTCGTCGTCGATGAACGATGACAAGACCTGCACCGGGACATTGTGCTTCATCGCCAGGCTGACGGAGCGGGTTTGCAAAACTTTCGCCCCTACCGATGCCAGCTCCAGCATTTCTTCAAACGCGATATGTTTGATCTTGCGCGCCCGAGCCACAATGCGCGGATCGGTGGTGTAGACGCCGTCGACATCGGTATAAATGTCGCACCGGTCCGCGCCAATCGCGGCTGCCACGGCGACAGCCGATGTGTCCGATCCGCCGCGCCCCATGGTGGTGATGCGGTCGGCATCGCTGATGCCCTGGAAACCAGGAATGATCGCGATCTCGCCCGCGTCCATGCTTTCCAGCAGGCGTTCGGCGTGGATTTCACCAACACGTGCATTGGCGTGGGCGGAAAATGTCTTGAGCGGCAATTGCCAGCCAAGCCAGCTGCGCGCCTTGCAGCCCATCGATTGCAGCGTCAGCGCCAGCAAGCCAGCGGTTACCTGCTCTCCGCTGGAGACGACCACATCATACTCCGCCGGATCATACAGGGCGTTCGCCTCACGGCAGAAATTCACCAGCCGGTCAGTCTCCCCCGCCATGGCTGATACTACGACCGCAACCGAGTTGCCGGCTGCCGCCTGCGCCCGCACAATGTTTGCGACACGGCGAATCCGTTCGGTGCCAGCCACCGATGTCCCGCCGAATTTCATTACTATTCGCGCCAATGCCGCCTCTTATCGGTATGGTTGAATTACCCGTGCGCTGTTAGGGTTGCAGCATGAGCAAGGCAACTGTCACATCTGAAACCAATTCCGCAACCATCCGCCCGGAAGAAGCTGCGCATTTCGGAAAGCTGGCGCGGGACTGGTGGGATCCCAAAGGTTCTTCCGCCATGCTGCACAGACTGAACCCGGTGCGCCTTGGTTTCATCCGCGATGCAATCGACATGCATTGGGCGGGCGATGTGGAGAGCGTGAAGCCGCTGTCCGGCAAGACCGCACTGGATGTGGGCTGCGGCGCTGGCCTGCTGTGTGAGCCGCTGGCGCGCATGGGCGGCGAAGTAACAGGCGTGGATGCTGCGCCGGAAAATACACGGGTCGCGGCGGTTCATGCAGAGGGCACTGGCCTCGATATTCGCTATGTTCCGGGAGAGCTTCGCACGCTGGGCCTCGGCCAGTTCGATCTGGTCACCTGCATGGAAGTGATCGAGCATGTGGCCGATAAGTCCGCTTTCCTAGCCGAGCTTGCCACGCACCTTGCACCGGATGGTCTGCTGGTGATGTCCACCCCGAACCGCACTCTGAAAAGCCGCGCCCTGCTGGTTGAAAGTGCAGAGGCAATGGGCATGGTTCCCAAGGGTACGCATCACTGGGAAGATTTCGTGACGCCGGAAGAGCTGACCGACTTGCTGGCAGCGACAGGTTTGCAAGTGACACAGATGAAAGGCATCGCCTTTTCGCCAGTGAAAGGCCTGCATATGAGCGATGATATGTCGCTCAATTATAACCTTACGGCGCGCAGGGGCTGATACCTGCCGCGCAGTCCTGCGTTGTCACGGCGATTCCCGGATCGTCGGTGAAAATCCCGTCCACCCTCGCGCGCAAAAGCAAGCCGATCAGCGTTTCGATATCGCCGCGCGCGGCCGGGTCCGCCGACGATGTTAGCGGCGGCGGCAGAAATGCGTTCTCCTTGCGCACCGTCCAGCCATGCACCAACAATCCGGCGTCATGCGCATGGCCGACCAGTGGCAGGGAATAGCTGTCCGGCGCGATCAACAGGCGCAGATCGGCCCCGATCCCGTCGGCATAACCGGCAATCCTGGCCAGTCCATCGGGGGTCAGCATGGCGGCATAGCTGGCCTGCGGATCATCCGCCGGCCCGCCTTCTGCCGCCACCAGCTGCACCAGCGGGATGTCTGTCATCGCGTCCAGCCGCCGCAGTGGCTCCGCCTCAAAACACTGGATGAACACCGGGGCGTCCTCGCCAGCATATCCGGCAACCTGCAACTGCTCGACCAGCATCGCCACAACATCATGGCCGATACCGGAGAAGTAGGTCGGATGTTTGATTTCCGGATACAACCCGATGACGCGGCCTGTCTCGGCTTCCTTCGCGCGCACCAGCTGGATGATCTCGGCCAGTGTCGGCACCTGATACAGCCCGTCATAGGCTGTGTTCTGCGGGCGGATATCGGGCAGCCGCTCCCGCGCGCGCAGCATGCGCAGTTCGGCCAGTGTGAAGTCCTCGGTGAACCAGCCCGTGATCTCTTCGCTGTCGATCAGCTTGGTCGTGCGCCGGTCTGCAAACTCAGGATGATCCGCAACATCGGTGGTGCCCGATATCTCGTTCTCGTGCCGCGCCACCAGCACGCCGTCGGCGGTCGGCACAAGGTCTGGCTCTATGTAATCTGCGCCCTGATCAATGGCCAATTCATAGGCCGCCAGAGTATGTTCAGGGCGCTCGCCAGAAGCGCCGCGATGGGCGATAATCAGCATCTCCCGCTCCTCTGTTTGCCGAGCAGAAACAGGCGAAAATGTTGCAGCCAATGCTGCGCAGCAAAGCGTTGTAAACAAGGCAAATTGCCTTAGCAAAATGCGTTTTCCCATTCGCTCTGCGCAAAGCCTACAAGGACGCGGTTGCCATCGCCCGTTTCTGCCACCGGTCGCTTGATCATACTGGTGTGTTCTTCCATCAGAGCGAGAGCTTTTTCGCGCGTCATGTCAGCCTTCTCCGCCTCGTCCAATTTGCGAAACGTAGTGCCCCGGCGGTTGAGCAGGATTTCCCACCCGACGCCATCTGACCAGCGCTCCAGATTGGACCCATCTACACCTTCCTTCTTGTAATCGTGGAACGTGTATTCCAGCCCCTGGCCATCCAGCCATTCCCGAGCCTTCTTGACTGTGTCGCAATTAGGAATGCCGTAGACGTGGATCATATCTTGTCCTTTGCATTGAAAATGTGAACCCTTGGCGAAGCGCAAGCAAACAGAGTGTAGTCCTCGTAATATTCAGCGCGGGAGAACGCCTGCATCTGCCGGTGCTCTTCTTCCCGGCCCCATGCCCGCGCGCTCGCCTCGTCGGTCCATTCGGACACGGCGACCACTTCGCCATCATTGGCTGTGTAGGTCTTGAAAGAGAGGTAGCCAGGCTGCTTTGCCGCCATCGCCTCCATATGGGCCGCGTCCTTCTGATAAGCCGCCATGTCTATATCGGCGCGCTTTCGATTGCGGAACACGACAAGATACATGGGCGCGCTCCCCTACCCCAGGTTGGCGTCTGCAATGGCCACAGCCAGCGCATCCGCCGCATCTGCGCCTTCGATCTGCGCCTGCGGCAACAATACTTTCAGCATCGCCTGCACCTGCGTCTTTTCCGCCGCCCCGGTGCCGACCACGGCCTTCTTCACCAGCCGCGCCGCATGTTCACGCACTTCAAGATTGGCGCCGCCACACGCCGCCAGAACCGCGCCCCGCGCCTGCGCCAGCTTGATCGTGCTCTGCGCGTTCTTGTTGGCGAACACTTCCTCCGCCGCAGCGCGGTCCGGCGCGTATGTAGCAATTACCGCCACGATGGCGGCGTAAAGGTGATCGAGCCGCGCAGGCATGGGAGCCTTCGCATCGGTCTTCACCTGACCATTGGCGATATGGCTGATCCGGTTGCCTTCAGCGCGAATCACGCCCCACCCGGTGCAGGTAAGCGATGGATCAAGGCCAAGGATCAGCATGGAGGGCTCACAAACGGATGCCCAGCTTCGGCCCGAACTGCACCATCAGCAGATAAAGACCGACGGTTAGTGCGCAGCCGATCGTCAATGAAAGCCAGAACGGCATTCCCCCGCGCAAGAGCAGCGGGATGACGAGGAACATCGGCAGGCTGGGAAGCACGAACCAGAATGTCGCCTCGCTATGGCGCGCCATATTTTCTACATCGGGACGGGCGTGCCAAAGGAAGATCATGCCAAGAATGGACACCAGCGGCAGGCTGGCGACCAGCGCAGCCATGGCCGGCAGGCGCTTCCCGATTTCGGCAATGGCTGCGATCATCGCCCCGGCAAGCAACGCCTTGGCGATAACGCTCCACATCACCCTTCCAGCTTTTCCATCACCTCGTCAGAGATGTCGTAATTGCCCCACACGGTTTGCACGTCATCATCATCGTCCAGCACGTCGATCAGCTTGAGCAATGTGCTCGCGCCCAATTCGTCCATCTCGACGGTGATGTTGGGCTTCCATGCCAGCTTGACCGTTTCAGCCTCGCCCAGCGCCTTTTCCAGATCGCCCGCAACCTGGTGAAGGTCGTCCGCGGCGGTCCAGATGGTGTGGCCATCACCAGAGCTTTCGATGTCCTGCGCGCCCGCTTCCATCGCGGCTTCCAGCACAGTGTCTTCATCGCCCGCGCTTGCCGGATATTCGATCAGGCCGAGCCGTTCGAAGCCATGCTGAACGCTGCCTTCGGTGCCCAGATTGCCGCCGTGCTTGCTGAACGCGGTGCGCACAGCGGTGGCGGTGCGGTTGCGGTTGTCGGTCAGCGTTTCCACGATGATCGCGCTGCCCCCCGGGCCATAGCCTTCGTAGCGTACTTCCTCGTAGTTTTCGTCATCCCCGGCAGTCGCCTTATCAATGGCGCGCTGGATGTTGTCCTTGGGCATCGACTGGGACTTGGCGGTGTTGACCGCCAGCCGCAGCCGCGGGTTCATGTCCGGGTCGGGCGTGCCCATCTTTGCCGCGACAGTAATTTCGCGGGAAAGCTTGGAAAACAGATTGGACCGCTTTTTGTCCTGCGCACCTTTGCGGTGCATGATGTTTTTGAATTTGGAATGGCCTGCCATGGGTCTTCTTCAATATGTCTGGAATTGAAAACGGGGCCTAGCCCAGCCCCGCCTTCGCTTCAACATGCCGTGTGCACGAAGCCGCGATATCAGATCTTAACAGCGGTTCCGCTGGCAGAAACCATCAGCATGGAGCCAGTTTTGCCGATCACTTCGTAATCCAGATCGACGCCGACGACAGCGTTGCCCCCGCGCGAGGCGCTTTCAGCCTGCAATTCCTCGATCGCCTGATTGCGCGCATCGGCCAGAATGCGTTCGTAGCTGCCGGACCTTCCGCCCACGATGTCGCGGATATTGGCGAACATGTCGCGGAACACGTTCGCGCCGACGATCACTTCGCCGGTCACGATGCCGAGGTATTCCTGGATCGGCTGGCCTTCGAATGTAGGCGTAGTGGTCACGGGAATGCCGCGCGCGTCTTTCCATTCCTTCGCCATAAGGCGTCTCCTATCTGCGTTTGGGTACACTTACCCGCAAGAACCCGGCGACAAAGCCGAGCATCGCACCAATTTGCCACGCGGGCACCGGCTTGTCGAAAACAAGTTCAGCCAGATTGGCAAACACCTCTGGAAAGATAAGCCCACCGGCCCACCCCGCTGCCGCACCAAGTAACAGGGCAATGACCGCCGCAACGGCAAATACGAACGGTCCGACGACCGTAAGCGCGATCAAGCCGACCAGCTTGTTGGGATTTGATGTGGTCAAAACAATGTCCTCCAGATCAGAGTGTTATACGTGTATTACACGCATAACACTCTGATCTGTCAACCATTGGCTTACCCCATGCCAAGCGCGGCCTTGTAGGTATCAAGGATCATTTCCTGCTCGCTGCGGTCGTTCGGCTCCATCTTCCGCAGACGGACGATCTGGCGCATGATCTTCGTGTCATAACCGACCGCTTTCGCTTCGGAATAGACATCGCGGATATCGTCGGCGATGCCCTTTTTCTCTTCTTCAAGGCGCTCGATACGCTCGATCAGCAGGCGCAGGCGGTCGTCGGTGGCTTCGGCCATTTCGTCATTAACTCCGGTGATGTGAGAATCGGTTGGCCGGTGGTTAGCGGGGCACGCGCGCCGGGTGAAGGGCGCAATCCACAGATCGTGAATTATCGCAGATCAGGCCCGTTTTTCTCCATGCTTTCCGCCATCCGGTCCAGCTGTTCCTGCGTCGCTTCGGTCTGGCGGGTCGCCTTCCACTCCTCCATCGGCATCCCGTGGATCAGCGCGCGCGCAGCGGCCTTGTCGCCGTCATAACCGGCATCGCGGATCCAGTCCGCCAGGCAATTGCGGCAAAAACCCGCCAGTCCCATCAGCTCTATATTCTGGGCGTCATGCCGGTGGCGCAAATGCCTTACCAGCCTGCGAAATGCGGCGGCGGCGACTTCATCAGGCAAATCGTCCAGCAGGTCTTGTTCTTCGTGCATACAAATGTGTCCTTGTTTTGTAGCAACAGATTGCCATAGGCCTTGGCAATGGCACAAGAACCCAAAACGAAGCTCGACCGACCAAAGCTCCAGCCGAGGGACCGCAAGGTCAAAATCCTCGCCACGACCGGGCCTTCCACCGCAGACCCCGATATGCTGCGCCGCTTGTTTCTGGCCGGCGTCGATGCCTTCCGCGTCAATATGAGCCACGGCGAGCATGAGGATCACGCCAAGACATTTGCCAATATCCGTGCATTGGAACAGGAATTCGGCCGCCCGATTGCCGTACTGGCCGATTTGCAGGGCCCGAAGCTGCGCGTAGGCAAGTTCGCCGATGGCCGCGCCACGATCCCGCATGGTGCGGAGTTTACCTTTGACCGATCGGGCGAGCCGGGTGACGAACACCGCGTCGAATTGCCGCATCCCGAAATTTTCGAAGTCATCGAGGAAGGCCAGCGCCTGCTGGTGAATGACGGCAAGATGCGATTCCGCGTCAAATCCGTCCGCAGCGAAGCCATTGTCTGCAAGACCGAAGTCGGCGGTGTCATTTCCGACCGCAAGGGCGTGAATGTGCCCGATGCGGAAATTCCCATTCCCGCTCTAACCGAAAAGGACCGGCGCGACCTGACCTTTGCCTTGGAACAGGGCGCTGACTGGATCGGGCTGTCATTTGTGCAGCGCCCGGAAGATCTGATGGAAGCGCGCGGATTGATGGCTGGCAAGGGTGCATTGTGCGCCAAGATCGAAAAGCCTTCCGCCATCCGCCGCCTGGCCGAAATTATCGAGCAATCGGACGGGATCATGGTCGCCCGCGGTGATCTGGGCGTGGAGCTGGAGCCGCAAGAGGTCCCACCACTGCAAAAGAAAATCGTCAACATGACGCGGTTGACCGGCAAGCCGGTGATCGTGGCGACGCAAATGCTCGAATCGATGATCGAAAGCCCCGCTCCGACCCGCGCCGAAGTCTCAGACGTGGCCAATGCCGTATATGACGGTGCCGATGTGGTCATGCTTAGCGCCGAAACCGCAGCGGGCGACTGGCCCGAAGAGGCGGTAATGATGATGGATGCCATCGCGCGGCAGGTGGAACATGATGAGGGCTATAAACAGCGCGTGCGCATGCTCGACACTCCGCCCGACGCCACGACCGCCGATGCGATGGCCCATGCCTGCATGACCATCGCCGACACAGTAAACATCAACGCGATCGCCGTATTTACAAATTCAGGCAGTTCCGCCCGCCGCGTCTCTCGCGAGAGGCCAGCCGTTCCCGTCATGGTGCTGACGCCCAGCATGGAAGTGGCGCGGCGCGTCGCATTGCTGTGGGGCGCGCATCCCGTGGCCACTCGCGATATCGGCAGCTTCGAAGAGATGATCGCCAAGGGGAAGCGCATGGCGCTGCGCCACGGTTTCGGCGGATCAGGTTCGCGCATGGCGGTGATGGCCGGCGTTCCGTTCGGACAGTCCGGCGCGACCAATCTTGTGCATGTCGTCAACGTTCAGGGTGATGAACTCGAAGGCTACGACGCATAGGCGAGGCCGTCCGCCCCGCTTTTTCCAACTCTGGAATGGGTCGCTAGTCCGCAGGGATGTCCGGCGCCATTGCGTTTCACGACGCGCGTCAGCCGCCCGAAGGCGGCTGACGTGTCGATCCAAAATCTGGAAAATGGAGCGGGCGAGGCGATTCGAACGCCCGACCCCAACCTTGGCAAGGTTGTGCTCTACCCCTGAGCTACGCCCGCTCACTGGCGCTCATCCGGAATGTCTCTTCCGAATGGGGAGCGGGGCGGTTAGCACCGGCTTTCAGAGCCTGCAAGAGGAATTCTCGCCAGAAGGACGCCAAATTCGCACCAAACTCTGCGGGCCGCGCCGCAATCATGCTTTGCGGCGCATCACCCCTTCACAAACCGCACAATAACGCCACATTGGACCCTTACCCGCCAGCAATACCAATGCGGCAACACGAACAGGAGCATCACCTTGGCAAGCATGGGCCTCAATCTCGACGAGCAGAAAGCTGTCGACCGTTTTCGCAAACAGGTTGTCGACCCCAGCCAGACCAAACTGGTCATTGTGGATTTCTGGGCCGAATGGTGCGGGCCGTGCAAGGCGCTCACCCCGATCCTGGAAAAGGTCGCCGCAGAATATGCCGACAAGGGTGTGGTTCTGGCGAAGATCGACGTCGATTCCGAAAAGTTCATCGCTGGCCAGTTTCAGGTCCAGTCGATCCCCACGGTCTATGCTATGTTCCAGGGCCAGCCGGTTGCCGATCTGACCCCTGCCCGCACCGAATCGCAGCTGAAGGCCGCGCTGGACCAATTGTTGGAGAAGTTGCCGATACAGGCCGGGGCAGCGGGCGAGGCCGGAGACGAAATGGAACAGATGGAGGCCCAGCTTGGCGAAATGATCGCCATGGGTGAGCAGTTGCTTGCTGCTGGCGAGAACGACAAGGCGCTGGAACTCTACACCCAGATTTCCGAAAACGCCCCGCCGCCCATCGCGCATCGGCCCGAAGTGCAATCCGGCCTCATCCGCTCGCTAGCGGCGCTTGGCCGCACAGACGATGCGCAGGCCGCCTTCGACGCTCTGCCGCAGGAATTGAAAGACGATGCTTTGGTAAAGCAGGCGCAGGCCGCGCTTGAACTTGCCGCACCGCAGGTCGATCCGGGCGAACTGCAGACCCTGCGCGCGACCGCGGCGGAAAGCCCCGCCGATACCCAGGCGCAGCTTGCATTTGCCGAAGCAGCCTTTGCTGCCGGTGAACGGGACGAAGCGGCGGGCGTACTGCTGCGCTCCATCGAAGGCGGCGGCGAGGAGGGCAATGACGAAGCGAAGGCCAAGCTGCTGCAGATGTTCGAAGCGGTCGGCATGGAAGACCCATGGGTTTCCGCACAGCGCCGCAAGCTCAGTCTGATCCTGTTCGGATGAGCATCAAGCGCCTCTCGATATTCCCGCTGACGGGAGCAATCCTGTTTCCTGGGCTGCAATTGCCGCTGCATATTTTCGAGCCGCGTTACCGCGCGATGATCGGCGATGCGTTGGCACGCGACCGGCAGATCGGCATGATCCAGCCTACCGATACGGTGGATGGTGCGCCGCTGTACCAGGTCGGCTGTATTGGCAAGATCCAGGATGTCGAGACAAGCGAGGATGGCCGCTACAACGTCATTTTGCAGGGCGAGGCGCGTTTCCGTGTGAAGCGTGAACTGGAGGTCACCACGCCTTTCCGCCAGGTCGAGGCCGAGCTGATCGAGGACGCCAAGGAGGAATATCTCTCTTTGGGTGAACGCGCCAGTTTCGAGTACGAGGCGCGCAAATTTGCCGATGCGCAAGGCTATGCGATTGATTGGGATTCGGTCGCCCAGCTTGACGATGTGACGCTGATCAATGGCGTGTCACAAATCGCGCCCTTCGATGCTGCGGCAAAGCAGGGCCTGCTGGAAGCGAAAAACCTGCGCGAGCGGTGCGACCTGCTGGTCAGCCTGCTGGAATTCTTTGCGCGCGGCGACCCCGATGAAGGGCACGTCACGCTGCAGTGATTACAGGGCGAAACTGCCGCGCAGTCCGTCAATCACGTATTGCGCGGCAAGTGCTGCGAGAAGGACGCCGAGCAGTCTGGTGATCACAGCCTCCACGCGGTCGCCGAGCAGGCGAATCAGCGGTCCGGCGGCGATCAGGGCAAGCATGGTGAGGACCAGCACTGCGGCAAGCGCGCCCAGCACAACCAGTGTTTCTTCAAAGCCCTCTGCTTCATTTTGAAGCAACATGATCGCGGCAATCGCCCCTGGCCCGGCGAGCATCGGCATAGCCATCGGGAAGACAGAGACGTCTTCAACCTCCGGGGTCAGGGCGACCTTTTCGGCGCGTTCCTCGCGGCGCTGTGTGCGCTTTTCAAAAACCATTTCCCACGCGATCCAGAACAGCATGAAACCGCCTGCAATGCGGAAACTGTCCAGTTCGATATGCAGCGCGCCGAGCAGGTCCTGACCGAACAAGGCGAATATCAGCAGAATAATTGCAGCGATGAAGCACGCACGAATTGCCATGTTGCGGGCCTGCGCCGGGGCCGCACCCTTGGTCAGCCCGGCATAGATCGGCGCGCAGCCGGGCGGGTCGATTACAACGAAAAGAGTGATGAAGGCGGAGAAGAACAGTTCGGGCATGGTCTACTCTGCCTGCGAGGGGACGGAAAATTGGACTGCCTGCTGCCATTCGCCTTCACGCAGCCAACTGACGTTCACCTGCCGCGTACCGTCTGATTGATGCGACCACGCCCAGTCCAGAGTGCCATCGCGTGAACGGCTGCCGCCCGAAGTTGCGGTTCCTGAAAACGCTCGCGCGACCGGTGCATCCGTCGGCGTCCCTGCGCCTTCGCGCGGACAATCCGCGATGCGTCCTTCGATCGAAGTCATGCCCGGCACGATGATTGCCTCCTCGCCTTCCGGAATATCCGGTCCTGATTCCGGTTCTGGCTGCGGATCGTCGAGCGCGCCGATGTCATAGGTCCATTTGTAACTGCGATCGCGCTGCAATTCCCAAACGGTGACGTAATTGCCCACATCTCCGTCCGGCACCTGAAAACGGCCGAATGTCACCGCAAGTGTGCCATCGCAGCTCGTCCAGATTGTGTTGGGCGTCCATGCGGTCGACACCGGAGGATCATCGCGGCCGGCAGTGTAGGTTGCGACAGGCACCGGACCATCGCGCAGATGCATGACCGCACCCGCCGCGGCAGTGGCGCGAAAGGCCGTCCATTGCCCCTGGTCACGGGCTTGCCGCGCAAACGCGATATCGGCAGCAGCCACCAGGCCGGGATCGCCGATAGAGCCGATCCGGTCCAATGTCCGCTCCGCCATGCGCGATTGCTGCACGCGGCGCTGTTGCTGCGGCGATGTGCAGGCGGAAAGCAGCGACCCTAGCGCAGCCGTAGCGATGAGATATCTGCCAATCATGGCGCGCCCCTGCTCCCGCCGCTGCGCTTTGTCAAAGGCTAGGCGGCCAGGTTCGCCAGGACAATCTGCACGATCTGCAGCAGGATGATCAGAACCAGGGGCGAGAAATCGATCGCGCCGGTTTGCGGCAGCATCCTGCGGATCGGCCCTAGGATCGGCTCAAGCAGCGAATTGATCGAGGTGTAAACCTGGGTAAGGAACTGGTTGCTGGGGCTGACCACATTGAAGGCGAACAGCAGTCCGATCACGAATTGCACAATGACCAGCATCACGATGGCACTGGTCAAGAGGCCGACAATTTGAATGAGTGCGTCCAAGGCTTTGTTCCGTTCGGTTATATTTCAGGCGCGCGTTGTCGCCTGCCTGTGTTGCGGTCCCCGTCACCATTTAGGGATGCAGCGCCATACACTCAAGCTGCAGTCTTAATCGGGTGAATGCTCCGAACTCACCAGTGTGCCTGCGCCCCGGCTGGTGAAGAATTCCAGCAGCATGGCATGCGGCACGCGCCCGTCCAGTACCACAGCCGCCTCGCAGCCCGCCTCTACCGCATCGACGCAGGTCTGCAATTTTGGAATCATCCCGCCGCTGACAGTGCCATCGGCCTGCAAGCGCGCGATGTCCGCGGGGGTCAGATCGGTGAGCAATTTGCCGTCTTTGTCCAGCACGCCCGCCACATCTGTCAAAAGGAACAGCCGCGCCGCGCCCAGCGCCGCAGCCAGCGCTCCAGCCATCGTGTCGGCGTTGATATTGTAGGTGTGACCTTCGCCGTCGCTGGCAATTGGGGCAACGATGGGTATCATGCCTGCATCGCTGATCGTTTTCAGCACCATCGTATCAACCCGCTTGGGTTCGCCGACAAATCCCAGATCCACCGCCTGCTCGATCTGGTTGTCCGGGTCTTTCACGGTGCGGGTGACCTTTTCGGCATGGACCATCTTGCCGTCCTTGCCAGACAGGCCAATCGCCTTGCCGCCCGCCTGGTTTACCCAGCCGACCAGTTCCTTGTTGATGGCGCCTGACAACACCATTTCGGCCACTTCGGCTGTCGCCTTGTCCGTCACCCGCAGGCCGTCGACAAAGGTGCTTTCAACGCCCAGCTTTTTCAGCATCGCGCCGATTTGCGGGCCGCCTCCGTGAACCACCACCGGGTTGATGCCTACCGCTTTCAGCAGCACGATATCTTCGGCAAAGTCGCGCGCCGCCGCGGGATCGCCCATGGCATGACCGCCATATTTCACTACGAAGCTGCGCCCGGCATAGCGCTGGAAATACGGCAGCGCCTCGATCAGCGTTTCGGCCTTCGCCAGCATCCGGTCATCATTGTGCATGGTGGTTGCTTCCTTCGTCATGGTTCAGGCCAATAAGGCGCATAAGCGCGCAGGGCCAGCAAATCCGGCGCGGCACGATGCCGCCGGATTAACGAAAAAATAACGAAGATTAGGCATCTCTTCGTTAATGCGCATTTACGATGCGCGCGTTCCGGCCCCGCAAGGGGTCTTGATTTGGGGGGAAGGCTCATGCGTGCGCCGACCAATGACAATGATACCGGCCGGTGTGGCCGCCGTGAAAACGATCGCCGCAAGGCAGATGCTCCCTTTGACGGCGTAGACCGGCGCAAGGGTGACCGCCGCAGCGGTCATGATCGCCGCAGCAATCCGCGCGTCACGACCGAATAAACTTGCCGCGCAAAGCTGCGCCGCATTTCACCGTCTGGCAATTGCTGCGCGCTTGCGGCAATGATGTCGGCTATGAAACGCAAACAATATGACGAGCTGATCGAGCCTCTGGAGCTGGAACTGGTTGCCATGGCGCGCTGGGCGAAGGCCACAGGTGCGCGCATTTGTGTCCTGCTGGAGGGCCGCGATACTGCGGGCAAAGGCGGCACCATCAAGGCCATTTCAGAACGCCTCAACCCGCGCCAATGCCGTGTCGTGGCGTTGCCGAAACCCAGCGATGTCGAGCGTACCCAGTGGTATTTCCAGCGCTATGTCCAGCACCTGCCCGCCGCCGGAGAAATCGTGCTGTTCGACCGCAGCTGGTATAACCGGGCTGGCGTCGAGAAAGTCATGGGATTTGCGACAGACGATCAGGTCGACAAATTTCTGCGCGAAGTGCCCACATTTGAAAAGCTGCTTGTCGATGATGGCATTCTCCTGTTCAAATACTGGCTGAGCGCGAGCCAGGCATCTCAGGAAGAACGTTTTGCGGAACGTTTGGAAGACCCGCTGAAACGCTGGAAACTCTCCCCCATCGATATCAAGGCGCGCACCCGGTTTGCCGAATACAGCGCCGCGCGGGAAGCGATGTTTGCCGCCACACACACAGATTACGCACCGTGGACAGTGGTGGATTACAACGATCAAAAGCGTGGCCGCCTGACGCTGATCCGCCATCTTCTCGATAGCCTGCCAGATATGGATGTTCCGCAAGAAGCGCTGGACTGGCCGGAGCTTGGTCATGAGCCGCTGGGCGAGGATTTCGATCTGATCCATCCCGTCGCGCCATTCCCGCTGGACGATTGACCGCTGGCCCGGTCCAGAATGTCCCCGGGCAAAGCCCCGCGCTTTGACGCGGCATGGCAGCGCCGCCGAAAGCTGAAACGGTGGTGGAACAGGTCTCGCTGGCTGCTGGTTTTGCTGGTGCTGGCGGGAGCTGCGCTGCTGGCACGATATTACGACGAAACTACTGCCGGATGGGCGGTAGCCGATTATGAATTCACCCCGTGTGCGCAGCGTGGCAGCGCAGCCTGCACTGTCGACGGCGATACGATCATGATCGCCAACCGCCGGATCCGGCTTACGGGCTTTGATACGCCGGAGCTTGGCGGTGGATGCAAGGCTGAACGGCAATTGGCCGTGGTCGCCCGGGATGAATTGACGCAGTGGCTGAATCTGGGGCCATTCGAACTGGATGGCGGGGCGGAGCCGCCGCGCGACCAGTACGGCCGCGAACTTCGCGCAGCGCGGCGCGGACAGGAGTATCTGGCCGATTTCATGATCGAACATGAACTTGCACGCGGTAATGGCTGGGGCGCGGGCGCGGCGAACTGGTGCTAAACGCGAAAAGGCAGGCAGCTCAGGATTTCTGCATCACGGCCGCGCGCCGTTGTTTTGGCAAAGGCCGCGTCGCGTTGCCGTAGCAATGTCTCGATATCAGCACGGCTGGTGCGCGATGCGCAGGTCAGCCAGCGCCCCACATGCGGAATGCCCTTCGCCTCACCGGCGTGGGACATATCCATGCCATCAAGCCGTTCGATTACTGCGCCTGCGGGATACATGTATTCCTCGGTAACCCACTGGTTGGTCGCGATCCAATGCGTCGGCAGGCCGTCAGTGTCGAAACACAGCGCGGCAACATGCACGACCTTCGCCGGGTCCTCTTTTTCCGGCACTGCCAGCGGCTCGATGCCGTCAAAGGCGTCAAGCGGCAGAAACATGTGAAAATGGCCGTGCTCTCCTGGCCCCCGCTGTTCGGGCGGATGGGCATGATAGAACCAGCGCGCTCTGCTGGCCGGATCAATGGCATCACCCGGCGGATAATGCGACCACTGGGTAAATTCCTCAGGCGGCGCGGGGAGGATGCGCTCGATCAGCGTCCTGCCCTCACCAGCCATCATCTCGCTCAGCGTGATCAGCTCCGCGAGCGCGGCGTCCCCATCACTCCGCAGCTTCGGTCTCGCTATCGGTCATCTTGTCATCGCCGCCGTCTGCAGCACAGCAGCCACCCGCCGCGGCGCAGCAGGAATAGGCCGAACACGCACCGCATGCTCCGCACGTGCCGCACGCCGACAAAGCGGGCGCGGCAAGCGCGAGGCCGCCAGCGACTTTGAGGAATTGGGTTAGTCTTGTTTCAGGCATGGGCTTTCTCCTTGGTTAAGCGGTGCCACAAAGGCATTCGCTACGGTCGGAGCGCCGGTTACATCAGCCCACGCTGAGTGCTGGATCAGATGCCGCTATTCAGCCGCATCGCCTTCCTCAGCCGGTTCGTCATCCATTTCATCCGTGATCGGTTCACCCTGCTCGTCAAGCGGGACATTGGTCATTTCCGCCTGTGGAAGGTCGACCGGCACGCCTTCGGCTTCGGGATCGGCCATCTGCAGCTCTCCGCCCGAAAGATCGACGGCATCCGGTTCATAAGTGGTTTCCTCTTGCTCTCCGCAAGCAGCGAGAGAAAGCGCAAGGGCAGCAGGGGCGAGAAGGCGAGCGACGGTCAGCTTCATGATGGTCTTCCTCATCAGTTCGAGTCCCCTTAATTGTACGCTCTGCCCGCGCTGCGGCGCAAGGGCCTTGCGGCAGGCGGCATGGCCTTGATCGGCCAAGCCGTGCTAGGGATGCGGGATGACAATCAGCAACTCGGCAAGAATGCTTGCCTCCGCCGCTATCGCGCTCACGCTTTCCGCTTGTGCCACCACACCCGATCTTCCCGCCCTGCCTGCCTCGCAGCAGGCATTCTGGGACGCGTTGGAGAGCCATTGCGGAAATGCATATTCCGGTGCGCTGGCCAGCAGTGATGAGCGCGATGCTGACTGGGCGGACAAACGCATGGTAGCCCATTGGGCAGATTGTTCCGAAACACGCATCGCCATCGCTTTTCATGTCGAGGCGGATCTGGAAAGCGCGCCGTCGCTGGACGGTGAATGGAACCGCAGCCGGACTTGGCTGATCACGCGCACCGCGGACGGCCTGCGCCTCAAACACGATCACCGCCATGAAGACGGCAGCGAGGACGCGGTGACGCAGTATGGCGGCGATACGCTATCCGATGGAACCGCCAGCGTGCAGGATTTCCCCGTCGATGCCTATTCCATCGCCCTGTTCGAGCGGGAGGGGCTGGACGCTTCCCTGACCAACATCTGGCGCATCGAAGTGGATCATGCCGACGACCGCGCCCCGCGCTTCGCGTATCAACTCACCCGCAGGAATGATCCGACACGGCTGTTCCGGGTGGAGTTCGATGCCACGCAGGACATTGCCCCGCCGCCGCCAGCCTGGGGTTGGTAGGGCCCCCGCAATTGCGCTACACTGGCGCGCATGGAAAACGCATCGGACAATCCTCGGCCAGAACCGCAAGCCGCCGCCAGCACCGGTGTTACCCTGCAGCGCCCTTTTATCGTAGCGACGCTTTATCTGCTCAACATCTTCCTCGGCTTCTCGGTCTTCATTGGCCTGATCCTCGCCTACATCTGGCGCGGCGAAGCGGAAACGCAGCCTTGGGAGCGGACCCATTACACCTATCTGATCCGCACCTTCTGGATCGGTTTCGCGGCCTTCGTCGCCTTTATCGTGATGTTCATAGCAATGATCTTCGTCCTTGGGGCCGCCGAAGCCGAAGCCGGCGGCGGACCAGCTTCGGCGTCGGCCATCATCGCAATGATCGCCGGAATGGGCCTCTTTTTCCTCACCGCGATCTGGTTCTGCATTCGCAGTATCCTCTCCATGGTGAAGTCCGGAAACCGGCAGCCCATGCCTAACCCGGCAAGCTGGCTGTTCTAGCGGTAGCCTCCTCGCTTTCCGGCGGCAGCGTCGCTCTCAGCATGAAATAACCGGCCAGCGCCGCGATCAAGGAACCTGACAGCACGCCGATTTTCACCGCATCGACCTGCGCCGGATCGGCAAAGGCGAGGTTGCCGATAAACAGGCTCATGGTGAAACCGATTGCGGCCAGCAGCGACAGCGCGTGGATCTGCCGCCATCCGACATTTTCCGGCAGGCTGGCAAAACCGGCCTTCACCGCAATCCATGCAAAGCCCACGATACCCAGCTGTTTTCCGATGAGCAGGCCGAGCGCGATACCCAGCGGCAGCGGGGACAGCAGTGTGTCGAAGCCCACTCCGGTCAGGGACACGCCCGCATTGGCAAAGCCGAAGATCGGGATGATCAGGAACGCGATATAGGGGTGCAGAGCGTGCTCCATCCGCTCCAGCGGCTGGCCGCCGTCCCTGGATGCAATCGGCACACACATGGCCGCCGCGACACCGGCCAGCGTCGCGTGGACACCGGATTTCAGCACGAACACCCACAGCACCACGCCAAGCACCACATAGGGTATGCTGGAGCCGACCTTCGCCCGCCCGAATGCGCCCAGCACGAGCAGCGTCACAGCCGCGCCCAGCAGCATTCCGACATCGGTTTCAGCGGTGTAGAAAACCGCGATAATCGTGATCGCGCCGATATCGTCGATCACCGCCACCGCCAGTAGCAATGCCTTCAGCGCAACCGGAACCCGCGGTCCGAGCAGGGCGAGCACGCCCAGCGCAAAGGCGATATCGGTCGCGGCGGGAATGGCCCAGCCGTTCATATTTGCAGGCGAGCCGGAGTTGATCGAGAGGAACACAATCGCGGGCAAGGCCATGCCGCCAATCGCCGCCATCAGCGGCAGGCTGGCCTTGTTCCAGCTGTTCAGCTGGCCGACCAGAGCCTCCCGCTTTACCTCAAGGCCAACCAGGAAGAAGAAGATCGCCATCAACCCGTCGTTGATCCACAATAGCAGCGGCTTGTCGATTACCGCATCGCCGAACCCGGCGATGACGGGGATATCCAGCACGCCGAAATAGGTGGAGGCGGCGGGCGAATTGGCGATCACCAGCGCCAGCGCTGCGGCGACCATCAGGACTATGCCGCCGGCGCTTTCCTTTTTCAGGAAATCCTGCATCATCGGTTGAACGGTACTAAGCATTGGGAATGTGCCCCCCGGAAACTGTCAAGAATGGCGGGCAGGAACGCGGCCTTGCGCGCCCTGCCCGCCGTAAAGGGTTAGCCGCGCGAAAGCTGGCTGAAGCGCATCGGCCTGCGCGCCGCACGCGCCAGCAGGTCTTTTACGCGCAGCTTGCGGCGTTTCAGCTCCATCAGTCGAAACTGGTCCGGCACAAGCCTGCGCGCTTCTTGGCGCAGCCTGTCATCCAGCTTCTGGTGAAGCTCACTCAATCTATACAAACGGGCCGTCATCCTAATTCTCCCGAAAAGGGGGTTGAGGGTGATCGGTCAGCCGTATCCTGTGTTGTGGGGAAGGCGAAACTACCCGTCAAACACGCATCGGCTGTCCGATGCGGTCCGACATCACGAGTGCCATAAAGGCGCTCGCCAGAGGGGCCCGGTCCGCAATTATGTAAATACGAACAATTCGGTCTGGTTCCAAGTAAAATCGGATTTTTTGTGCGAAAAGCGCGGTCAACGCCGCTTTTCGGGATCGAGCGCCCACGGATTGACGCGTTCTGGCTCTGCCGCTTCGCCGCCGCCCGAATGCTCTCCCGCAATGCGCGCTGTGCCCTCGATAAACTCCATCGCCGGATCGCCGCCCTCTTCGGAAGGGACGGTGCAATAGGCGGTCAGCAGCACGCAGCCGGACCAGAACACGGCCCGCCAGCGGCTGCGGAAGATCGGGGCGTATTTGCTCTCGAACATGGGTCTGGGAATAGCACCGCGCGGTTAAAGGATGGTGTGGAGCGCGGGTGACAAAGGTTACACCCTGTCACCCGGCCTGTAGGGGCGATAAACGGCTGTTTCGTGCGGGTTACAGGGGCGCGGCGACAGGGTGACACTTTGCGCGAAAATGTTGGGTTTTCGTGGTGGTAAGACGGGCGGATACAGCACGCGCTCGTGATGGACCCTGTCTAAGCTTGTAGGAAAGTGCCGGCAGCTGCGGCCTAGGCTGACCCGCGCGCCCTGGTGACAATCGCGGCGATTTCATCGAGCAGGCCGAGCCGCTGCCGCTTCAGCCCCTCCATCCGCTCATCACTCGCCGCCTCGGTCTCTGCCTCGACGCGGTGCACCTGCCGGTTGACCTCGTGATACTCGTCCGCAAGCCGCACGTAATGCGCATCATCCGCCTTGAGCCGGGTGAGCAGATCACGGTCGCGCTTGAAGACTTCGGTGAGTTCGTTGGGGGTGTGCTGCGACATGGGGAGGTCCTTCCGGTTGGTGACTTGGAAGGGGATTAGCCGGGGGAGTGGGTGCTGGCTTTGATGTGGGTCAAATTGGCGGTTTTGCGGATACCGAAGGCACGAGTTGCCAAGCCTCTAGATTAGCGACGAAAGAAAAGAACGCCAATTTAAGCGTTCAAATCGACGATCGTCGGAGGAAGGCCGATCAGCAGCAATGGACAAGGATTACCCACGCCGCGCCCAACTCTTGCCTGCAATTTATCCCAGTGAGTGGTCGCCATGCCGTACTTATCGTTACAGAACATAGCGGCCCAAGCTTGAGGAAAAGTGTCTCCTCGTTCTTCCCGTTTGGAAACAATAAGCTCTTGCCTTTCCGTAGGGCGCTTGAATTTTAACGCCCTTAAATCATCAAATGACTTTAGAACTTTGCGTTCAGCCCAACCCTGCACCATCTCTCGTAATGACGCTTGGAGCTCACTTCCACGGGTTAAAATAGATCCAACGCTCACAACTCCCTCCGTGTGAAGGCGCTTGAAATTTTCTAGGTCACGATCAAAGAACGGATCTTTGTTGTTCCATTCGATCTCCAAGGCAAAGTTGCCTTGATCAGTTTGAAAATAATGATCGATTTCGTGTGTCTCGGTCGCTGTGATATCCAAGACGCCGTCAACAATTTTTTCAATCCTAATGTTGCGTTTGATCCAGCCAAGATCATGGAACGCGCGCCGCAATCGTTGCGTTAGCTGTGCTTCACCACCTCCGCTTCCCACGATCTCGGTGATGGGAAGGGAAACGGTTAGTAGTGCATCCTCTAAACCAACAGCGATTTCCGGGAAATCGACAGAGAGAATTGCCTCGGCATGACTAGCGAAATGAATTTCAAAGCCTTGGTCTCGAAGCCGTTCAAACACTTAGCTTCGCCTCACACTGGTTCCGCAGCACTATTGTAGCTGTAGGTATCCCAACTCGGCTTGTATTCTTCATCCGCCTGAGCACCCCAGACTGTCCAATCCTTCCGTTTTCCACGACTGAAGAGCTCAATCCGTGGTCCCCAGCTGCAACCTTCAATGATCGGATACTGCTCATCTGGTTTACGGCTATGTTCGCGCTTACGGCTGCGGATTATGTTCACTTGACTACGGCCAGGCTGAAGTGTGCGGGCATTTTTCCCTCGAACACCGAACAAAAGCACCTCGGTTACGTTGCGAAAATAGAAGCCAACACCGCGACCGTCGGGACCGCCATCTTTTCTTACCTTTTCCCAAATGATGTTGGAAACGTAGCGAAACCCCCATTCCTGCATGACACGCATTCCGTCAGGCAAAAGAGCATTCGGAACCCATAGGTACAGATGGGCGGGATCGTCCGCGATTTCAGAAACCGGCAGCTCGCAAATCTCGTCAAGCGACATGGTGCTATAACGATTAAGTCGCTTATGCTCCGGCGCCACCTTGCCCGTGCGGTTTTGAAATTGCCAAGGAGGATCGGCAAGAATCGTCGCAAACTGTTTGCTACCTGCGGCCTCCAGCAACGACATTCCGGCGGAACTGTGGCCAATTGGGTCGAGCATTTGATCCTCCGCTTTCAGAACAAAACGAGATCTGAATCAATCCCGAGACTAAGTCAACAGTTCGCCGCCATTTCGGAGCAACTACTCCGCCGCAACACTCCCGCTCGTATCACCAAACATATCCGGACCCTCGTCCACTGCCTCTTCCTCGTTCGCGGCGCTGGCGTTGCGGCGCTTGTCGAAGCTGCCCCATACGTCGTTCCAATTGCCCTTCGTCGCGGCCTTGGAATATTCCGTGGCGCGGGTTTCGAAGAAGTTGGCGTGCTCCACACCGTTCAGCAGCGGGGTGAGCCATGGCAGCGGGTGGTCTTCGACCATGTAGATGCTGGGCAGGCCAAGCTGCGACAGGCGCCAGTCCGCGATGTAGCGGATGTACTTCTTGATTTCCTTCGCCGTCATGCCGGGCACGGGGCCCTGTTCGAACGCCAGATCGATGAAGGCATCTTCCAGCCGCACCGTCTTCTGGCACATGTCCATGATGTCTTCCTTCACGGATTTGGTCAGGCACTGCCGCTCTGCACAGAAGGCGTGGAACAGGCGCGTGATGCCTTCGCAGTGCAGGCTTTCATCGCGCACGGACCAGCTGACGATCTGCCCCATGCCCTTCATCTTGTTGAAGCGCGGGAAGTTCATCAGCATCGCAAAGCTGGCGAACAGTTGCAGCCCTTCGGTAAAGCCGCCGAACATGGCGAGCGTGCGGGCGATATCTTCATCCGTGTCGACGCCGAATTCTTTCAGGTAATCGTGCTTGTCCTTCATTTCCTCATATTCGAGGAACATGCCGTATTCGCTTTCGGGCATGCCGATCGTGTCGAGCAGGTGGGAATAGGCCGCGATGTGCACCGTTTCCATGTTGGAGAACGCGGCGAGCATCATCTTGACCTCTACCGGTTTGAACACGGAGCCGTATTTTTCGTGGTAGCAATCCTGCACCTCGATATCGGCCTGGGTGAAGAAACGGAAAATCTGCGTGAGCAGGTTCCGCTCATGATCGGTGAGGTTCTGCGCCCAGTCGCGGCAATCCTCCCCAAGCGGAACTTCTTCCGGCATCCAGTGGACCTGCTGCTGCCGTTTCCAGAACTCGTACGCCCACGGATATTCAAAGGGCTTGTAGGTGTTACGGGGTTCTAGCAACGACATCTGGTATCTCCGGCATTGGGTGCGAAACTCCTATATAGAGAATCATACCGGCGATTCGATAGCAATAGGGGACTTTGGTCGGGGGATAATTCGCAGAAGTTTTGCCGGACTTATCCAGCGGGTGCCAAATCCCTCCGGCAGGCGGGCAAGACTAGTCCTCGCCCTTGTTCATCCGGCGCGATATTTCCAGCGCAATCAGGATCGGCGTTGCCCACAGCCACGTCAGCAATGCCGCCTCGCGCCAGCCGCCGCCATCGCTGGGAAGGCGGGCCGAACAGCCGTAGATTTCCAGCAGGTTTTCCGGCTGGCAGGTGGAGGGCCAATAGGCGCCCGAATACAGGTAAATGCCCAGCGTGAACCATGCGACCTGCGTCACATACAGCGCGAAATAGCGCGACACACGCACTTCGCCATATCCGTGATGGTTCAAAAATCGTTTGTTCACGCGCTTTGCCATGGCACGGGTGTTACCTCGCGAATGGTTAGGAAAGCCTTACTGCGGGGCTTTTTCCGGGGTGCGAAATGCGCAATCGGGACTTGCATCAGGTGCACGCCGCGCGCCAAGAAACCGGCGATGGACATCGCTGAATATCTCGCCCGCATCGGCCTTTCGCAGCCGCCCCGCACCGATCCCGCCGGGCTGGAGGCTGTGCAGGCCGCGCACCGGCAGGCGATCCCGTTTGAAAATCTCGCCATCATGGCGGGCGGGACCGTGTCCTGCGGCAGCGAGGCCGCCTTTGCGAAACTGGTGACTGCGCGGCGCGGGGGTTTCTGTTTCGAACACAACCGGCTGCTGACCGACATGCTCGGTGCGCTGGGATTTGATGGGCGGCTGCTGCTGGCGCGGGTGCTGCTGGGCAATCCGGCAGAGCCGACGCCGCGCACCCATTGTCTGGTGCTGGTGCATTTCGGCGGCGGCGCCTGGATCGCCGATGCGGGCTTTGGCGGAGGTTACGCGCCGCCCATGCCGCTGGAGGACGGGACCGAGGCGGCAAGCGCGGACGGTGTACGCCACCGCCTCCGCCGCATCGGCGTTGAAGGCTCCATCCCCGGTGCCTGGCTGCTGGAGCGCAAGGGCCCGCTCGGCGCGAGTGACGGCCGATCGGGAAGCGAAACCGCGTGGGAGCCGCAATTTGCCTTCGATCTGGGAGAGGTCGCGCAGGCCGACATGATGATGGGGTGCCACTGGGCGGCCAGCCATGAAAGCTCCCGCTTCACCAATCTCCACATTGCCAGCATTTGCCTGCCCGATGGCTTTGCCAGCATGGTCGAGCGCGAATTGTCCGTGTGGCGTGCTGGTGCCGCGCCGGTGAAGCGGGTGGTGGAAGATGCGGCGCAATATCGCGCGCTGCTGGCGGATCAATTCGGGATCGTGCTTTCTGCAGAGGAAGCTGCTCGCCTGCCGCTCTGGCGTTAATCCTTACGCCTTTTCGATCCGAAGAAGCTGCCGCCGCCCAGCACTGTCACACCCACGAAGAAGCCGAAATCATACCAGCCGCCGCGATTGGGCACGGCATATACTGCGATATCGGGGTCGAACAGCGATCCGATGAAGGCCCACGGGAAGATGAACCCGTGCCACAGACCCCACCAGAACCCCGGAGAGCCGGCCTCTTTCGCCACGCCCGCATCGATCTGCGATGCGCAGCCTGCAAGCACCAGCACCAAACCTGCAGCGGCGATTATGCGGATAGTCATGGTGTCTCTCCTTCGCGTCGATGTGCGCAGGATGGCTGGATGCTTCGGTTATCGCAAGTCCTGTCGGACCGAGTACCGGATCAGCAGAACCGCTGCCCTTTTTGCGGGGCCATCGGCTGAAAATCCCCCGCTGTCCCCTCCTCGGAGAAATCGGCGATGTGGCTGTTGCGAAACTGCACAAATGTTTCGGGGTCCAGCGGCATAACGAAGGTGACCCCGCATTCGCCGTCGGCGCACCATTTGACCGTGGCCTTGTAAGGGCCGCGCCCGGCAATCAGGATTTGCACTTTGGAGCCGCGCAGCAAGGTGTCGCTGCCAATGGCGAAGCGGGCACCGCCGACTGACAGATCGCACAGGTTCACGTCCACCGGCTCACCGTCTCCGGTGAAATATCGGCCCGGCACTGTCAGGACCTTGCGGGGTTTTTGCCGCGTTTGCATGGCCATGGGCCATACCCGGCGATGGTTTCGTTTAAGTAAATATCAGCCGGGCATCAGCACCAGGATAATCCACCAGATCATCGGGATGAACAAGGCCGCCATCAGCATATGCAGCCCGCCCAGCGTGCGCCCCTGATCGCCTTTCGCGCGCATCCGCCAGCCGTTGACGAACACAAACAGCGCAGTCAGCGTGCCCGCGATGCCGATGATGATCGGGATGTTTTCGCCCATTATTTGTCCTTCGAATCAATCGATTACCGCGTCGATGATTGCCCATGGCAGAAAGGCCAGAGGCGAAGCGAGCGCAGCCCACTTTGCCTTTGCCCGAGAGGTTTCTGCAGAATCTCGCTCCGCCAAATCTACCCCTGCCCCAGCAGGAGCAATGTGGTGGTCAGCATAAGCAGCGCCGCAATCAGCAAGAAGTATTTGCTACGATCTTCTTGCGGTGCGCGGATCACCATGACCGCGAGCACGATGATCACCACGGCGATTGCGATGATTGCTATGGTCCAGAACGACATCGCAATCGCCTCCTACAACGTCCGTTCTACTGACAGGCCAGGCACTCGTCGTAATCGGTCGTCGGCAGTTCGTACTTCGAAGGCTCTGCGGTGTTGTCCGCTTCCACGCCGCCGGCGAAACCTGCGCGCTGCACCGACTTGGAACGGAGGTAATAGAGCGACTTGATGCCCTTTTCCCATGCCTGGAAATGCAGCATCGCCAGATCCCATTTGTCCACGTCAGCCGGGATGAACAGGTTGAGCGACTGCGCCTGATCGATGAAAGGCGCGCGGTCGGCGGCGAATTCGAGCAGCCAGCGCTGGTCGATTTCGAAGCTGGTCTTGTACGCGGCCTTTTCTTCGGGCGTCAGGAAATCGAGGTGCTGGACGCTGCCGTCCTTTTCCAGGATCGAGTTCCAGATGTTGGTCGAGTTCTTGCTCTTCTTGTCGAGCAGCTTTTCCAGATACGGGTTCTTCACCACGAAGCTGCCGGACAGCGTCTTGTGGGTGTAGATATTCGCCGGGATCGGTTCGATACAGGCGCTGGTGCCGCCGCAGATGATCGAAATCGACGCGGTCGGCGCGATCGCCATCTTGCAGCTGAACCGCTCCATCGCGCCCATTTCTTCGGCATCCGGGCACGGCCCGCGTTCCTTGGCCAGCATCATGCTCGCCTCGTTCGCCTTGGCATTGATGTGCTTGAACATCTTCAGGTTCCACACCTTTGCCATGGGGCTTTCGAAACCGATGCCCTTGGACTGGAGGAAGGAGTGGAAGCCCATGACGCCAAGGCCGACGCTGCGTTCACGCTCTGCCGAATATTTGGCGCGCGCCATTTCGCTGGGTGCGCGGTCGATATAGTCCTGCAGGACGTTGTCGAGGAAGCGCATGACATCTTCGATGAACTGCTTTTCCGTGTCCCACTCTTCCCACTTTTCGAGGTTGAGCGAGGACAGGCAGCACACTGCCGTACGGTCATTGCCGAGATGGTCGATGCCGGTCGGCAGAGTGATTTCGCTGCACAGGTTGGAGGTCGAAACCTTCAGGCCCAGATCGCGGTGATGCTTTGGCATCATGCGGTTCACCGTGTCGGAGAACACGATGTAAGGCTCTCCCGTGGCGAGGCGGGTTTCCACCAGCTTCTGGAACAGGCCGCGCGCATCCACCGTCTTGCGGACGCTGCCATCCTTCGGGCTGAGCAGATCGAAACTGTCGCCGGAGCGCACGGCTTCCATGAATTCATCGGTCAGCAGCACGCCGTGGTGCAGGTTCAGCGCCTTGCGGTTGAAATCGCCCGATGGCTTGCGGATTTCGAGGAACTCCTCGATTTCCGGGTGGTGCACGTCGATGTAGCACGCGGCTGAACCGCGGCGCAGCGAACCTTGCGAAATGGCCAGCGTCAGGCTGTCCATCACGCGCACGAACGGAATAATGCCGCTGGTCTTGCCGTTCAGGCCGACAGGTTCGCCGATACCGCGAACATTGCCCCAATAGGTGCCGATGCCGCCGCCCTTGGAGGCGAGCCAGACATTTTCGTTCCACGTGCCGACAATGCCGCCAAGGCTGTCCGACACGGAATTGAGGTAGCAGCTGATGGGCAGGCCGCGCGTCGTGCCGCCGTTGGACAGCACCGGCGTTGCGGGCATGAACCACAGGTTGGAGATATACTCGTACAGGCGCTGCGCATGTTCGGCATCATCGGCATAGGCATCGGCCACGCGGGCGAACAGATCCTGATAGCTTTCGCCCGGCAGAAGATAACGGTCTTCCAGCGTTTCCTTGCCGAACGCGGTCAGGTTGGCATCGCGCGCAGGATCCGTCTTCACGTCGAAGCGGCGTGGCAGGATGGACTTTGAATCGATGTCCTTCTGCGATGCAGCGCGCGTGGCTTCGGCCAGCGCAGCCGCAGTCGCTCCGGCAACTTCTGCCGCAATCAACTCGTCCGTGCCTACGTCGTTCTTGTCCATTTTTACCGCTTTCTTGGTCGCCTTCCTGGGGGCGACGGTTTTCTCCGGGGCATCACCCGCGACATTATCTTCCAGGCCCATTGCCGCATCGTCTCCGTTTCGAAATTCCATTGTGCCCCGTTTCCCGTCTGTTTGACGAAACGCCCAGATCATTGTCTGCCGCGCTTCCGATGTTCTATTTGTGTTCGACTCGAGGAGGCATCCCCCATGTAGCCGTTCACGCCGCTTTTTTCATCCTTCGGGCGACAATATTTGTCCCCCGATATGTCCACTCGTGATCCCCGTTCTGTCCACCGGCAATCCACCGGTTGCCCACAAAAAGCTCCCCAATTCGCCAGACTCCGGCCCCCGCCGCGCGAATCGCACGTTAAGGCCAAAAATCTAGGTCTTGTGGGTGCCCCCGGCATTACGACCACAACCCATAGTGAATCAGACACGGTTCACACGCAAGAGGGTTAAAGTCGATTTACTGGTCCGATTGAGGTTATCCTAAGGGTGTATGGCGCAGGCAACACGCCGCGACGCGTGGGTTTTCCATGGCTCGCGAGCAGCGCAAGGGGCAAAATCAATCTGCGGAAAAAAATTTGCCGGGTTTCGCGATCGGAAATGAAATGGACAGGCCTGCGAATCAAAAGAATCAGCGCGCGCAATATGCTTTCGAATTGTCCACTGACGGGCTGTGCAAGGTGGACGCAGCGCGGCGGTCCGTTAAAGGATAGTCGCCGCAAGCTAGACAGGAAACGGGTGCAGCATGATTGCCTTCCTCAAATCCGTACCCTTCGGGGCTTTTCTCACCATCATCATCGCCCTGTTCATGGGATCGGGCGGAGCGACGGGCGGAATGCTGAACGTCATGAAGGTCGATGTGTACTATCCCGACCTGATGCTGGACTTCAGCTTTTACTGGAGCTGGATGCTGTTCCTGGGCGGAACCTTCCTCACCTTCGTCCTGCTGCTGATGATGGGCGACTGACGGATCAGCGCCATTCCGGCCCGCTGATATCCAGCCCTTGCATGGATAGCTGATCCAGCACGCCGTCGTCTTCTGCCAGCACCCGCAGCGGCACCACCACTAGCGTTACACCGTCCTGCGCCGCCGCGCTGTTGATCGCGCCGAGCCACTGGGTGCGCAGTTCCGGCCCCATGTCCGCATCGGTCCACGGCCAGCATTGGCCCAGCGCCATTTCCAGCGGATTGGCCATGACTGCCGGCACATTGTAACTGCGCCAGTCCCGCCCGCGCTGCTCGATCAGGTCCGGGCCGAGCTCGGTGGCGGTCATCGCCGCATCGAGGCAAGCAAGATGGGCCTGCGGGGGCGTGTCTGCCAGATTATCCAGCATATCCTCCCCGCGCACCGATCCGACCGGTTCTGACGCCACATCGGCGCGGCGGGCGGCACGGCGCACCACATCGGACGCATCGCGCCCTGTATCGCGGGTGAAACCGAGGCGCCGAGAGAGCAGGTCGAAGGACGTCAGCAGGAAGCTCTTGCGTTCGTAATTCTGGTCGTACTCTTCTTCCAGCGCGGTCAGCCGGGCGAGCTGGGCTGCGTCGAGATAATCGGCGGCCACGGTATCATCCGGCAGACGCGTGATGCTGCCGCCGGCGAAGATCATGCGCAGGATATCGCCGGGGGAAATGCGCGGTTTGATGCCAAGGATAACGCGCTGCGCCTCCCGCGTTGCATCCTCCAGCCGGTCCGGCTGCCACGGTGTGCTTTCGGGCACTGCCGCAATCTCGCCCACCAGAATGACCGCACCGCGCGGCGTGTCGATAGTCCACATCGGAGCGCCCGAACGCTGCGCGGTCACGATGATGGATTCGGTCGCCGCGTCGCGTTCCTGCGCGATGGCGGGAGCGGCAAGGATGCATAGCGAAGCAGCGAGGCTGAAGGCGAGTGTTTTCATGGCAGCCCAGTGGCCTCCACGCCATGAATGCGGCCTTACTCTAAGGCACCAACACCGTATCGCGCACCTCGTCATCCGTTTCCGGATAGTCGAGGATGTAATGCAGGCCGCGGCTTTCGTGGCGGGCCAGAGCGCTGCGCACGATCAGGTCGGCGCACTGATGCAGATTGCGCAATTCAATCAGATCGGTTGTGACGCGGAAATTGCCGTAATAGTCGGCGATCTCGCCGCTGAGCAGATCGATACGGTTGCCCGCGCGTTCCAGCCGTTTCGTCGTGCGGACGATGCCGACATAGTTCCACATCATGCGCCGGATTTCGGTCCAGTTCTGCTTGATGACGACCTCTTCATCGGAGTCCGTCACGCGGCTTTCGTCCCATTCGCGTACGGGTGGCGGCGTTTCGAAGCTGTCCCAGTTCGCCAGGATATCTCGCCCTGCCGCCTCTCCGAAAACGAAGCATTCCAGCAGCGAATTCGATGCGAGACGGTTCGCCCCGTGCAGCCCGCTCTCGGTGCATTCGCCCGCCGCATACAGGCCCGGCAGATCGGTGCGGCCATCAAGGTCGATCACCACCCCGCCGCAGGTGTAATGCTGAGCCGGGACGACCGGAATCGGACCCTTGGTCATGTCGATGCCCAGCCCCATCAGCTTTTCGTGAATGGTCGGGAAATGCTGCTTCACGAATTCGGGGGCTTCGTGGCTGATATCGAGATGGACGTAATCAAGGCCATAACGTTTGATCTGGTCGTCGATCGCGCGGGCAACCACATCGCGGGGGGCAAGCTCCATCCGTTCCGGATCGTAATCAGCCATGAATCGGTGGCCGGTTTCGGGATGGTAGAGCCGCCCGCCCTCACCGCGCACAGCCTCTGTGATGAGGAAGTTCTTGACCTCCAGATTGTACAGGCACGTCGGGTGGAACTGCATCATTTCCATGTTGGAAACGCGCGCGCCTGCCCGCCATGCCATTGCGATCCCGTCGCCCGTCGCACCGCGCGGGGCGGTGCTGAACTGGTACACACGGCCCGCACCGCCTGCCGCCATGATCGTCGCCTTTGCGGTATAGGCCTCCACCTTGCCGGTCGCCGTGTCGAGCGCATAGGCGCCCCACACACGCCCGCTGCCTGAATATTTCGCCTCATGCCGCCCGGTGATCAGATCGACGCAGGTGCGATCCGGCAGCAGCGTGACGTTGGGATTTTCTTCCGCCGCCTTCAGCAAGGCCGCTTGCACGGCCCAGCCGGTGGCATCATCGACATGGACGATCCGGCGGTGTGAATGGCCGCCCTCGCGGGTGAGGTGGAGGTCCCCGCTCTCGCGGTTGAAAGGCACGCCCAGCTCGCACAAGCGGTCAATTGCGCGCGGCGCGCCTTCGATCACGAACTCCACCGTTTCGCGGTCATTCAGACCGGCGCCTGCGACCATTGTGTCGCGGATATGATCCTCGAACGTGTCGCCTGCATCCAGCACCGCCGCGATCCCGCCCTGCGCCCAAGCCGTGGAACCACTGCGCAGCGTGCCTTTGGCAAGCACGAGCACCTTGCACTTTTCAGCAAGAGTGAGCGCCGCAGTGAGCCCGGCAGCGCCGGAGCCGATGATAAGGACATCATGTTGAGCAATGGTCATGCTATCTCATGCCGCGAACCTTGCCGGGCGGCAAGGTGCTGAATTTGTGGACCCATATCTCGGCTCGCAGCGTTATGCGGCAATGACGTATACTGTCCTTGCCAAACCCCTCGACATTCAGGACGAGTTTCTCGCCTTCCTGCGCGATGGTGACTTTCCCTGTGTCGGAGCAAAATCCGCAGCCGCAAGAGGCGGGATCGAGGTGCATCGCGCCCGTTCGATCACGACCGCATGGAACGATCTGACCATCCATGACGCCCTGCTGGAATGGGCATGGCAGCATACGGCTGACACGGAAGGTTTCCGCAGCCTGGTCGTTGTGTTCGACGGGCCCGATGATCTTACCGAAGAGGCGTTCGAGCAGGCCATGTGGGAAAGACTGCAATCTCTGGCCGACAAGGATGCGTGGCGCGGCCAGACCTATGACAGCTCTGTCAGCGCGGATTCCAGCGATCCCAAATTTGCACTCAGCTTTGGCGGGCAGGCCTTCTTCGTGGTCGGCATGCACCCCGCAGCGTCGCGCCCCGCACGCCGCTTTCCCCGCCCGGCGATGGTATTTAACCTGCGCCACCAGTTTGAACGGCTGCGCGAGGAAGGCCGTTACGAGAAAATGCGCGAGACGATCATCAATCGCGATATTAAGTTGGCCGGCTCTCCCAATCCCATGCTCGCCCGCCACGGCGACATAAGCGAAGCGCGCCAATATAGCGGGCGCAAGGTCGATAGCGACTGGGCCTGCCCGTTCAGCGATCCGCGCGCATGACCGAGAGATCCCGTATACCGCCCCGCAGCGGTGCCGCTTTCGAACTTGCAGCTGGGCGGGAACTGACTGTCTTCGATCCTGAAGGCGTGCAGGTGTCCGACCTTGTCGCTTATGGCCTCGCAGACGTGAAGGAAGTTATCTCCAACGGGCGCACGTTCGACTATGAAGAGACGATCAAGCTGACCACGGGAAATCGCCTCTGGTCGAACCGGTCCCGGCCGATGCTGGAAATTGTGGAAGACACGGTCGGCGTCCACGATTTCCTGCTGACGCCGTGCAGTGAAGATACCTTCCGGCATTTCTATGCCGATAAGCCGGTCCACCGCGGTTGCTTCGGCAATCTGGCGGAGGCGTTGGCGCCGTGGGGCATAACGCCCGACGATATTCCCACTGCCTTCAATCTGTTCATGAATGTGCCGGTCGACGGCGCAAGCGGCATATTGCGGGTCGACCCGCCAATAAGCAAACCCGGTGACTTTATTCGCCTGCGCGCAGCGATGGATTGCGTGATCGGACTGACGGCCTGCTCCGCCTATGCCTCAAACGGCGGCAGCTTCAAACCGATCGACTACTTCGTTCAGTGATGCTCGATCTGCCACAAGATGTGCGCGCCGCTTCCCCGGCGACGCGCGATTGGCTTGCCCGTGCGCGGATCATGCTGACCTATGCCGCCCGGCAACACCGTCTGCCTGATCTGGCCAATCCGCGCCGATTCACCGAACTTGTGCAACAGCGCAAGCTGGAAGACCGCGACCCATTGCAAACCGTGCTGATCGACAAGCTGGCCGCAAAAGCGATGGCTGCACGGCGATTGGGACCGGAATGGACAATCCCCACAATCTGGACCGGATCATCCTTGCCGCAGCATCAGCCTTTTGCGTGTCCGGCCATCGTGAAGGCACGGCATGGCTGCAACCAGTACCGCGTGCTGCGCCACGCTCCCGATGCAGAAGGCTGGCGGAAACTGCGAAACCTGGCAGCAAAATGGACGGCCAAACCCTATGGCGGCTGGCTGGATGAATGGGCGTACGAAGGGGTGACGCGCGGTGTGATTGCCGAGCCATTGATAGATGGCGGCGGCGGAGCGTTGCCGGTCGATTACAAGATCTACGTCTTCGGCGGCAAGGCCACGCATGTGCAGGTCCATCTGGACCGGGGCGGCGTGCACCGCTGGGTGCTTCACGATCGCAACTATCGTCAGCTGTTTTCTGTGGCAGACGCTCCTCCTGCACCGCGATCTCTGGCGGCCATGCTGGATGCGGCGGAAGAGCTGGCGACCGGCTTCGATTTTCTGCGCGTGGATTTTTACGAGTTCGCGGGGAAGCCGCTGTTCGGTGAGTTCTGCCTGTATCCCGGAAGCGGGCTTGATCCGTTTGCAGCGGATTGGATCGATTTCGAACTTGGCGAACTGTGGCTGGACGCAATTGGGCGCGATCAGCCTTCGGCGCTTGCCGGCGCAGTGAGCTGCACGAACACATCTTCCAGATCGGCCTCCCGCGTTGTCACATCCTCGATGCCGTAACCATGCTGCTGGATCAGGGCGAGGACCTGTCCGGCAGAGGCCTTGTCGCGGTTGTATGTCACTTCCAGAATGCGGTCTTCGATCACTTCGGCCTTGGTGAAGGCTTCTTCCATGATCGGCCCGCCCAGATCCTTGTCGACCGACACGCGCACGATTTTCTCGCGGCCCATTTCCACCAGTTCGCGGGTGGTCTTGTTGGCAATCAGCTCACCATTGTTGATGATCGCGATGCGTTCACACAATTGCTCGGCTTCTTCGAGATAGTGCGTGGTCAGCACCACGGTGACGCCTTCGGCATTGAGTTCGCTGACCAGTTCCCACAATTGGCGGCGCAGTTCCACATCCACGCCCGCCGTGGGTTCATCCAGCACCAGGATCGGCGGGGAATGGACCATCGCCTTGGCGATCAGCAAGCGCCGCTTCATGCCGCCCGACAAGGTCCGGGCATAGGCGTCGCGCTTATCCTCCAGTCGGACAGCCTTCAGCAATTCCTCTGACCGGCGCAGCGCCTTTGCCACGCCGTACATGCCGCCCTGGTTTTCCAGCACTTCGAACGGAGTGAAAAACGGATCGAACACGATTTCCTGCGGGACGATGCCGATATTCAGCTTCGCATTGCGGTGATCGGTGTCGATATCATGACCCCAGATCTTCACCGTGCCGCCGGATTTGTTGACCATCCCGGCCATGATATTGATCAGCGTGCTCTTGCCGGCGCCATTGGGGCCGAGCAGGCCGAAAACCTGGCCCTGCGGCACATCGAAAGTCACGCCTTTCAGCGCCTCTTTGGGGGGCGCATTGCCGCTGCCGGCATAGACTTTGCGAAGATCGCGGATTTCGATTGCGTTTTCGGCCATGGTCAGCCGCTCTTAGGGGCTTTTCCAGTCCCGCGTAAAGCGATAGGAGCGCCCATATGGAACACGTACCCGAAACAACAATCGTCGATACCCCGCGCGTCTGGTGCGACGGCGCCGGAGACATTCGCGGCGGAGAGAACTACCTCCCCATCAGCCTCGGCCATCCGCGCGTATGGATGCAGATCGATGAAAAGGGCTATGTCGACTGCGGCTATTGCGACCGGCGCTTTGTGCTGCAGGGCGGCCCGGCGGATGATGGCAATGTGCCCGATGTATCCGCGACGGGAGCTGGCGTGGCTACCGCCAAGAAAAACCCTGCCTATTGAAGACGGGCCTGATCGATCGCCGAGCACGATTTTTTCAGCCTAGGTTCAGCGATATTGTGTAACATGCGTGTCAGGAGAAGCGATATGAAACTGATTCTTGCCGCAGCCGCTGCCACCGCAGCACTCACCGTTACCGCCCCCGCCGCCGCGCAGGACCGCGATGCGGAGCGTGAAGCGCAGTATGAAGAGGCCTTCGACGAACTGGTCGAGGGACGCACTGCGGGTGAGCCGACGCCCTGTATCACCACTTTCAACAGCAATCGCCTCCGCGTGGTTGAACATGTTGGCCTTGCCTATGAACGGGGTGACACCTTGTGGGTGGCGCGCACCAGCAATCCGCGCAATCTCGGCCCGTGGGATATCCCGATTATCGAACGTACGGGCAGCCAGATTTGCCGCCATGACGTAAACCGCACCATCGACCGCAGTTCGGGAATGTTCTCCGGCGTCGTGTTCCTGAGCGACTGGGTGCCCTATACCGAAACAGCCGAAGCAGGCGGCTGATCGGAAGTGGCGCTGGCGCACAGGCGCTGGGCCGCCGAAATTCTGCATTTCTGGTTTCACGAACTGCGCCCGCGCGACTGGTGGGGCGGATCAGACAGTCTTGATGCATTGTGCAAGCAGCGCTTCCAGCCAGAGCTGGAGGCGCTCCATGTCATGCCGCGCGCCAGCTTTACCGCTTCGGCCGATACCGCACTTGCCAGCATATTGTTGTTCGATCAGATGCCGCGCAATATTTACCGCGGGACCCCCCGTGCCTTCGCCTTCGATCCGCTGGCCTGCGCGATTGCGCATGATGCGCTGGATGCCGGATACGAAGACGCCCTGCCGCTGCGCTGGACGCAATTTCTTGCCATGCCCCTGATGCATAGCGAGGACATCGCCGATCACTTGCGCGCGTTGGAGGTGTTTCGCCGTATCAACGGTGGCCGCAATTTCGGCTTCGCGCGCAGCCATTACCGGATGATCGCACGTTTCGGACGCTTCCCGCATCGCAATGAAATTCTTGGGCGCAAGACAACGGCGGCGGAAAAGCGCGCCATCGAAGCGGGTTTCGCCTGGTAGCCTAGCCCTTGGGCTTCACCAGCTTTTCCGGACGTATCCGCTGCGCTTCGTCAAACAGGCCGTAGGTCTTGTTCACGTAATTCGACACGTCGATGATCGAATTGAGATAGCTGTCCAGTTCCTCGGTCATTTCCTGTTCTACCAGCCTCACACGGGCAGACGGGTTCTCCGTTTCGAATGACACGTAGAACCACGGCTCCCCCCGCGTCAGTTTCAGCGGCTTGGTGATGTCATACCATTCGAACGCCCAGGCCAGCGGGCGCGGCCAGATGTGTATCGGATAACGCCCGCCCATCGCAACGCCGGGCCGCTGGGTGGGGAACCAGTGCAGGTAGGGCTCCGTCTGGACGACGTAGCACGGCGTGTCTGCCACGAAGACATATGGCGCGGTGAATTGCAGGATCGGGCGTTCCGGGTCGCGCCATTCGCTGGGCGGCTGCAACTGGAACAGGTTTGCGCGGCCTTGCGGGCGCATCGCAGACTGTTCGCCATTGGCATCGGTCAGTTGCAACTGACCTTGCGCATTGCGGGTGAACGCCAGTTCCAGATCGACCGGGCACGGCACCACGAAATGGCGCCGGTCGAAATCGATCGCAGCGGGGCAAGCCTGGATGGATTTGGCACTCGCGGATTTTCTGTCGGACCGGCTGAAAATCTTGGGCGGTGCCCAGATCGACCCACCAACAGGCTTCCAGCGCACCGTCCAGCCGACGGTTACCGTGCGGGATTTGCCGCGGCCCTCGGCCTCTGCAGCGCCGGCGTCTTCCGCGAAATAATCGTCCCAGCTCATTCTTCATCCCCGCGCTTTTCGGCATAATATTCACACAGATCGCTGACCGGGCAAACATCGCATTTGGGGACGCGTGCCTGGCAGATCCGTTTCCCGAACTGGATAAGCCAGAAGTGACCATCACGCAAAGCCCAGTCTGGCGAACGTTCTTCCAATTGCTGCGCGGTCTTTTCCGCAGTCTTCGCCTGCGTCAGTCCGATGCGGTTGCACACGCGGTGGACATGGGTGTCGACAGCGATCACATCCTCGTCGAACACGAAGCTCATCACGATATCGGCGCATTTGCGGCCGATGCCGGGCAGGCTGAGCAAACCTGCGCGTGTGGTGGGCACTTCGCCGCCATGTTCCGCCAGCAATGCCTCGCAGAATTTGCGGATGTTGCGCGCCTTGTTGTTATAAAGCCCGCATGGCTTGATCGCCGCGGCGACCTGATCGTCGCTGAGTTCCAGCATCGTTTCGGGGGTGCGCGCCAGGGCGAACAGCGCTTTGCTGGCGGCGGCAGTATTGCGATCGAGCGACTGGGCAGACAGCATGCACGAAATGCATGACCGGAATGGATCGGGCTGGCCTTTGGGCCCCTTCGCATCTTTCGTTCTGCCTGGCATCGCTTCGGACAGGCGGAGATAAATCGTTTCGACTTCGGGTTCTGACAGCATGGCGTATCAGCGCACGGCGATGATCGCGGTTCCGGTATCGCACTCCCCAAGGATCGGGCACGCATCGCAATGCGGGCGTGACGGGCGGCAATGGACCTGCCCCAGCCGCTTCACCAGCAAATGATGTTCATCGATATCGGCGGCAGACCATTCATCCGGCAACAATGGCATCAGCGTATCGTAAACCCGCGCCGTGTCGGCCTTTGGCGGAACCAGCCCGGTGCGCTGCATGACGCGCCGATGGTGCCCGTCGATCACGATGGCGCGCCGCGCGAAAATGCTGGTATTCATCACGCCTGCCGCGATCTTGCGGCCAACGCCGGGCAGAGCCTCCAGCCATTCCATCGCGGCGTCATCAGGCAGGTTGGAAAGGTGGCGCAAATCCACGCTGCCGCGTTCCTCGATGATGGTCGTCATGCACGCCTTGACCCGCTCCGCCGCGACGGAGGGAAATGTCTGCGGGCCCAGCAATTCTTCCAACGCAGCCAGATCAGCGCGGGCCACACCCTCCCACGATCCGAACCGCGCGCGCAGTGCATCGGTGGATGCGTTGGAGATGGCAGTCTTCGTTTGCGCGCCGATGACGCCCTGCACCAAGGTCCAAACGGGGTCGCGGCGCTTGTCATCCGGGCGCAAGATGCGTCCGAACGCTGCCCTCAGCAACGCGTGGATCGTCGCAAGCTGCTGTGTGCGCGGGTCCGGGCCAAACGGCAGGAAGCCAGTCATTGGCCAGGCCGCAAGACTTATTGCCGCAATTGACCGCGAATGGCGCCGGAGGGATATTCTGCCGTGTGGACGTTCACGTAATAATTGGACAGCCCTTCATTGAAGGCCTGTTGCACCCAGCCGGTTTCGCTGCTGCAACCGCGCCAGCCGCCTTCGGTCGCCTGCTGCAGGGCAAGCACCACGGGGCCATCAACGCCCATGCCGCCGCGGTGGATATGCGCGCCGGTAATCGGGCCAAGGCCGCGCAGTTCGTTCAAATCCCAGCACACCCGCGTGAGTTCATCGGAAAAGGTGATTTCTGCCACGCCAGAGCCGTCAGGATCGCCCTGATGCACTTCGTTCGCGCCGCGCAGCTGCGCTTCGTAAGTGGCGGAGGTGTTTTCCAGATATGCTTCTTCCAGTGTCTCACAGCCGGTCAGGGCAAGGGCGGCGGTGGCAGTGGCCACCATCAGGAATTTGCTGTTCATCGGAATCACCTCGGATAGTTAAAGCGTTGAAGGGGAAACGCTCGCTCATCGCGCGCGTTCCCCCTTCGCAAGTTTGCTGCGGATCTTACTTCGTGGGGAGCGGGTCGTGTACCGCGCCCAGCGCCGGATAATCGACATAGCCATGCTCGTCGCCGCCGTAGAAAGTATCCTGGTCAGGTTCGTTATACGGCCCTCCTTGCGCAATTCGCGCAGGAAGATCGGGATTGGCGAGGAACTGCCGTCCGAATGCCACCGCATCGGCGCGGTCTTCCGCAATCCAGCGGGCGGCATCTTCGGGCGACAGATTGCCGTTGGCGATGAAAGCGCCATCGAAATTGTCGCGCATGGCCTTTAGAATCGCATCGCCATCCGATCGCTCTCCCGCAGCGCCGCCATGGTCGGTGGCCCGTACGACGTGCAGATAGGAAAGTCCGCGTCCGGCAAGCAGTTTGGCTGCAGCGGGATAAGTTTCTTCCGGCTTTTCATCATGACTTCCACCTGCGCCTCCGATGGGCGTCAGGCGGACGCCGATGCGTCCCGCAGGAAGCTCCTCTGTCAAAGCTTCAATCACCATTCCCAGCAGCCGCAGCCGGTTTTCCAGACTACCGCCGAATTCGTCGGTGCGGCTATTCACTCCGGATCGCATGAACTGATCGATGAGATAGCCGTTGGCCGCGTGCAGCTCCACGCCGTCGAATCCGGCCTTTGCTGCCTGTCTTGCCGCGTGGCGATAGTCTTCGATAACGGCGTCGATCTCATCCCGCGTCAAGGCGCGAGCCTCTTCATGCGGCACGGTCGGGCCATCGGGATGCAAATCGCCGACGAATGCCTCTCCCTTTGGTGTCCACGCGCTGGAGGAAACAGGCGCCTTGCCGTCAGGCTGGAACACCGGGTGGCTGACCGCGCCAACATGCCACAGCTGGCAAAAAATGCGGCCGCCCGCATCGTGCACAGCATCCGTCACCAGCTTCCAGCTTTCCACCTGCGCATCGCTGTGGATGCCGGGTGTCCAGGCGTAACCCTGGCCCTGCTGGCTGATCTGCGTCGCTTCGGAAACAATCAGCCCTGCGCCGGCCCGCTGCGCATAATACAGCGCGTGGAGAGCCGTCTGCTCGTTGTCGCCCGCTGTCGAACGGCTGCGCGTCAGCGGGGCCATCCATACGCGGTTGGTGAAGGTGATGTCGCCTGCGGTGACAGGTTGAAAAAGCGTTTGTGTGTCTGGTGCAGAATCGCTGCGTGCCATGATGCGGCCTTTCGATACAAAAGAGAGTTGTTGCATCGGAAATGGTCGGCGGCGGGCCGTGTTCCGCAGCGGCAGACAAGAAAATCTTGGGCTCGCGCAATCAATGACGCGGGGTCACTTTAGCGGGCCGGGCGCGGTTCTGCTGGTATCCATCGCCCGGCGATCGCCAGCAGCATACAGGGAACCCACACCCACAAAATTTCCGACACCAGCGTTTCCAGTCCGCGTGCGGAGAAGAAATCGGCACCGATGGGGGACACGCGGATGGGGGTTGCCGCTGCAAAGATGCGCGCATCGTCAAAGGGCCACCACAGTGCCGCGCCCAGACCGCCATCGGTCAGAGTATCGAGCAGACCGTGGCTCGCCATGGCAAGGGTGAGGAACAGGAATGCGCCAAAAGACCGCGCTTCGCGCCACAGGACCGTCAGCAGGCCTGCGATCAGGGCTGCAAAGGCCACCGCATGGCTCGCGCCCCGGTGGCCCCATGGGTCTGCGTAATCGATCCCCACTGCAAAACCGATCACATCGGCATCCGGCAATATCGCCAGCACCGCGCCGGCGGCCGCCAGTTTCGGTGAAATGCGCGCCGGTCCTGCTGCCACCGCGATGGCGAGCGGAACGATGGCGTGGGTCATTATCGTGGGCATGGAGTTTGGCTCCAGCTTGCAGTGCTATTCAGCGGCTGCGAAACGCGCAACGAATTCCTCCACGCCTGCCATATTGTCGAAGCCGAAAATGTAAGCGATTTCAACTGTGTCGGAGAAGTCCAACCCGCCCGCTGCGACCGCCGGATTGACATAGGCGGCAACCGGATTGTGCAAGTCAGACAGACGCTTGGCCTCAAGCCAAATCGGGCCGACGGCCGGATCGGCCAGCAGCGCGTCCCAATGCGATCCATCATTTGTATTGAATGCAGGCGAGCCGTTATCGGGAAAATTGCCATCCTGCACGCGGTGATAAGTGGTGTTGTAGACGACGATCTGCATGGCATCGGGGCTGGTCTGGCTCTCGTTCCAGTAGCTATGCTGGACTACGTTGACCCGGCGCCGCATGTCTTCGGTCAAATTTGCGACGACCGCCGCAGTTACGTCGGACTGTCCGGCCTCAGCGACCCAGACCTTGCCGCCCGCCTCCAGCGTTTCAAGCGCACGCCTGGTGAGCTCTTGGATTGCGCCTGCCCGGTCGGCATCAGCATCGACCCAATTGTCTCCGAAAGCCAGATTGAACAGCGATTCTGCAGGAAGTAGATCACCAGCCTGCGTGCCATAGGCGCCATGTGTGGCAACGTAATTTATGCAATCGAATTGCCCATCGCGCAGCACTGTTCCCAGTGCCGCGACTGCTTGCAGGTCATCAACGTCGGGCTTGCTGTCGTAATTGGCGATAAGCAGATCTTGCGTCACGTCGAACAAGCCGATTTTCCCGGCATCCTCACAAGCCGATGCTGCCGCGGCAGGTGCCCCCTCAGCTGCCGAACCTTGACTGCAAGCGACAAGCATCATGGCAGAGGTGTTTACCAAACAGGCGGCCAAGATTGCACGCATAGGTCTCACTCCCACTCGATCGTCCCCGGCGGCTTCGATGTGTAGTCATACACCACCCGGTTCACGCCCTGCACTTCGTTGACGATGCGCGTGGCGCATCCGGTCAGGAAGGCTGCGTCAAAGGGGTAAACGTCTGCGGTCATACCGTCGGTAGAGGTTACTGCGCGAAGGCCGCACACACTGTCGTAGGTGCGGGCATCGCCCATCACGCCGACAGTCTTTACCGGAAGCAGCACGGCGAACGCCTGCCAGATCGCGTCGTACAGGCCCGCATTGCGGATTTCTTCGAGATAGATCGCATCCGCCTTTCGCAGGATATCGCAGCGTTCCTTGGTGACTTCGCCGGGTATACGGATGGCGAGGCCGGGACCGGGGAACGGATGGCGGCCGACGAACATGTCCGGCAGGCCCAGTTCTCGGCCCAGTGCGCGGACTTCATCCTTGAACAGTTCGCGCAGCGGCTCGACCAGTTCCATGTTCATGCGTTCGGGCAGGCCGCCGACATTGTGATGGCTCTTGATCGTAACCGACGGTCCGCCGGTGAAGGACACGCTTTCGATCACATCGGGATAGAGCGTGCCCTGGGCGAGGAAATCGGCGCCGCCGATGCGCTTTGCCTCTTCCTCGAACACGGTAATAAACTCGCCGCCGATGAACTTGCGCTTCTTTTCAGGATCGGTCTCTCCCGCCAGCCCGGCCATAAACCGTTCTTCCGCGTCCACCACTACCAGCGGAATATTGTAAGCGCCGCGGAACATGGCCTCGACCTGCTCGCGCTCGTTCAGCCGCAGCAGCCCGTGATCGACAAACACGCAGGTGAGCTGATCGCCGATGGCCTCGTGAATCAGGATCGCCGCGACGGAGCTGTCGACGCCGCCGGAAAGGCCGCAAATGACTTTCCCGTCGCCCACCTGCGCGCGAATTTCCGCGATCTTGGTGTCGCGGTAGGCGGCCATCGTCCAGTCGCCCGCCAACCCGCACACGTGCCGCACAAAATTGGCCAGCAGCTTTGCGCCGTCCGGGGTGTGATAAACTTCGGGGTGGAACTGGGTTCCATAATATTTGCGGGCCTCGTCAGCGATAACCGCAAAGGGCGCGCCGTCACTGGTGGCGACGATTTCAAACCCGTCGGCGAACTCGGTGACCTTGTCTCCGTGGCTCATCCAGACCTGATGCCGCTCACCCACTTGCCACAGTCCGTCGAACAGCGCGCATTCCTTCGTCACGGTGAGGAAAGCGCGGCCAAACTCACCGCCATCTCCGGTTTCATGGCCGGGGCGCACTTCACCGCCCAGCTGGTGGGTCATCACCTGCTGGCCGTAACAGATGCCCAGGATCGGCAGGCCGCTTTCGAACAGGATGTCGGGCGCGCGCGGGCTGCCTTCGTCGGGCACACTCGCCGGTGAACCGGACAGGATGATGCCCTTGGGTTGCATCCGTTTAAACGCCTCTTCCGCCATGCTGAACGGCGCGATTTCGGAATAGACACCGGCTTCGCGCACGCGGCGCGCGATCAACTGGGTGACCTGACTGCCGAAATCGACAATCAGGATGGAATCGGATGCGGAATGAGTCGTGTGATCTGGCTGCATCCAAAGCGCTTAAAGGGCGAAGCCCCGCCCTGTCCAGCGGCGGCGCCTGCCAATTCGCAGGCAATTCGCAACGATGCGCAGGCGCTATGTTGCAAAATGCGCAACACTTGTCGATAATTACTCAATTGTAGAATTATGCAACAAGGCCCAAGTGGGCGGCAACGGCGCTGTCGGGAGTGATTCCCGGCCCGGTTTTCTTGGAAAAAGCGCCTCAAAAACAAGACAGGACAAAATCCATGCGCAACGTCGCCTCAAACATTCTTGCAACTCTGGCTGCTGTCACGATCAGCTCCACGTTGTTCTTCGGCATCCTCTAAGGATTGCCACCGCTTTAAAAAAATGGGGTCGCTTCATGTGCTGGAGCGGCCCCTTTTTTGCGCCTGTTGAAGGCTTAAATCCGCGCCAATAACCGGTCCATCGCTGCGCGCTGCTCAGCGCCTGCAAATTCGCGCATTTCGCTGATGATCCTGCGCGCTTCGCCGCTGCGGCCATTGGCGATCAGCGCATTGGCATAATGCCAGCGGATCTGGAGATTGCCCGGCTGGCCTTGCACGGCAGCGGTCAGATGGTTGAGCGCCGGCCCTGCCTCCCCGTTTTCAAGCAGCATCCAGCCCAGCGTATCGCGCACGCGCGGATCACGCGGCGTCAGATCATGCGCGGCGCGGGCACGGCGCAGAGCTTCACGCGGATTACCGGCAGCAAGAGCGGCATGGGCACCATTGTTGAGGATAACCGCATCGCTGTTTCCGCCATCGGCGATCAATGCAGCAAACAGGCGCTCTGCATCGGCAGCATTGCCATCGTCCAGGGCGTTCTGCGCGGCGCGGTAACGCTCCGCAAAACCATCCGGCAGTGTGGCGGCAAGGCGCGCTGCAAAGCGATCAGGTTGACCGACCTGGCCAGCCAGATCGGATGCCAGCGCCAGCATTTGCGGCGTCGCCGTCGCGCTGTCTGCCAGCGGCGCGATCAGGTTCCAGGCACGCTGTTGCTCCCCCTGTTCGGAAAAGGCGCGGGCGAGCACGGTGCTGCCATGGGCATGGCCCGGCAGATCGTCCAGAAAAGCCTCCAGATGAACAATAGCCTGCGCCGGGAAGCCGCGCAGATAGGCGATTTCGCCCATCAAGAGGCGGCCCTGCGGAATGCGGCCGATATTGCTTTCGGATTGCTGGACGATTGTATGCGCTTCGTCCACATCGCCTTCGACAAAGGCCAGACGCGCGCTCAGCAGCAGTCCCATCGGGTGGCCCGGAGCAGCAGACAAAAGGCTGCCGAGCCGTCCACGCGCCTGATCATACTCGCCCATATCCGCCTCTACCGCAGCAAGCGCGAACAGCGCCCCGAGGTCGGCAGGATGTTTGTCATGGGCGGCGGTGTAAAATCCATGCGCCTCCGCATAATCTGCGCGCATCACGCGCAATTGACCGGCAAGCATCAGTGCATCCAGGTCATCCGGACCCGCAGCAAGCGCGCGGATCGAATAATCTTTCGCGGCGCTGATCTGGCGCATCGCCACGGCCATCGCGCCGCGCATGGCGAGCAGCGGGGCATGGTCCGGATAGGCCTCTATCGCGGCATCGGCTCTGGCAAGGGCTTCCTCGCCGCGGTCGAGTTCGCCCAAGGCGCGGACCGCGACCCATTCGCCCAGCGGCTGACCGTGTGACGCGTCGGCGCGTTCCAGTGCCAGTTCAAATTCGCCGCGCAGCAGGGCAGCGTGGGCCGACAGGCTTTGCAGATCGGCGGGCGGAGCAGGCCGGGCCCGCAGGATGTCCAGCACGCGCTCCGCCGATGCGCCGTCACCCAGCGCCAGCAAGGTGCGGGCATACAGCTCCGCAGCTTCGGGCGCGGCATTGTCCGCATTCATCGCAGTCGCCAAGGCAACCCGGGCGGTGTTGTAGTCGCGCGCCGCATAGGCTTCGCGGCCCGTTTCCAGCGGATCGTCGGCGTATGCACCGCACGCGGCACAGGACAATGCGAGCAGGGCCGCAAGGGCAGATTTATGCAGTTTCATAGCTGCAACAGCGTAGCGCGGTGGTCTTAAGACACAGCTAAGCGGCGAAGGGAAAATCCCGCCGCCGCTTGGCTGTTTTCAGCCTTTTGCTGTTTACGCGGCAATCTTTTTGCGACGACGCATGCCATAGGCGCCGGCAAGGCCGATACCGAACAGCAGCAGACCCGCAGGTGCCGGAACCGGAGTGCCCGGGATCAGCGAGAGATCGAAATTGATATCCCAATGGCTGAGCGCGTGACCGCTGGGATCAAGCAGGTTGAGCCAGGCAGAGCCGCCGAAATCGCCCGTCTTGTCGTTGGCGCCCCTGCCAAACTGGAAGGTCGTGTGGCCAGCGAGCGGATCGGCCGGGTTCAGCGTGTAGGTCGTGCCCCCGATGGTGATCGTGCCGGCGGCGTTGGTGAAATAGTCCTGTACGCGCGGGTTATACCGCCCGCCGCCAGCTTTATAGTCGTAGCCGGTGCCGCCCAGCGAACCGAGAAAGCCGCTGAGCGACAGGTCGAGCGTAGCGGTCTGGCCTGACGGATTGATCGCGGTGCCAGTGAATGTGCCTGTGCCCGCATCCGTGTCGATCGAAAACAGCGTATCATCCTGGAACGAGTGGTAACGGTCGCACCCGCTGTTCAGCGAGTTCGTCCACAATCCGTGCGCGCAAGAGCCGCCGGTCGCATTGGTGACGCCGTAGTTCAGGATGTCTGCGTGAGCCGGCGATGCCATGCCCAACGCAAGGACGGTCCCTGCCACTGCCAAATACTTCTTCATTGCAATTCCCCACCGGACCAAGCCATCTGTTCGTGTTGCAGATTTCACAAGCAGATGGGGCCTGTCCGCTCCACCCCAGCGCGGCGGCTGTCTCAAAACGAAGCATGCAGCGGGCATTGTGTTAGGTGCCGGATAAGTCTCGCGGGAAAGATTGCAAAATGCGCAACACATGTCGCTTATTACGCATTTGAATCACAATATTGCGCCGGCTATCTGGCTGCCCATGACACGCGCTTGGGTAAGAAGCGCGTTTGTCCCCGAACCCCCCCGGTCCGGAGGTTCCCCCCTTATGTCTCCGGACCATTTTGCGAATGGCCGCTTCCCTTGAACCACACGGTTCGGGCAGCGGCCATTTTCGCATTTGCAGCCCGCTGTTCATATCTGTGGAACACCAAGGCCATAATCCGCTCTGCGCTTCCTATTTGCGGGTAGGATTCCTATATACTGCACATGGCAGATACCCCTGAAACGACTCCCGATCCCGTGACCGAAACTCTTGCTGAGCCAGTCTCGCAAAATGCGAAGCGGATGGGCGAATACGGCGCCGAAAGCATCAAGGTTCTCAAGGGCTTGGATGCAGTGCGCAAACGACCCGGCATGTACATCGGCGATACCGACGATGGATCGGGCCTGCACCACATGGTGTTCGAAGTATCCGACAACGCCATCGACGAAGCGTTGGCTGGCCACTGCGACCTTGTCCTGATCGAACTGAATGCTGACGGATCAGTCAGTGTGGAGGATAACGGGCGCGGCATTCCGGTGGGCATCCACAAGGAAGAAGGCGTCTCGGCCGCAGAAGTTATCATGACCCAGCTGCACGCGGGCGGTAAGTTCGAAAACACATCTGACGACAATGCCTACAAGGTGTCGGGCGGCCTCCACGGCGTAGGCGTTTCCGTGGTGAACGCGCTTTCCGAATGGCTGGAGCTGCGCGTCTGGCGCGACGGGGAAGAGCACTGGATGCGGTTCGAGCACGGCGACGCGGTGGAAAGCCTGCGCGTCGTGGACAAGGCGCCGCCGGTGGCGGAAAACGGCGATGACAACGGACTGAAAAAGGGCACCCGCGTCACCTTCCTGCCCAGCACGAACACATTCAAGAACGTCCTCGACTTCGACTTTGACAAGCTGGAGCACCGCTACCGCGAGCTCGCTTTCCTCAATTCCGGCGTGCGCATCCTGATCCGCGACAACCGCCATGAAGAACCGCTGGAACATGACCTGTTCTACGAAGGCGGCATCGGCGCTTTCGTGAAATATCTGGACCGCAACAAGCAGCCTTTGGTGCCCGAACCCATCTCGGTCAGCGCCGAGAAGGAAGGCATCGGCATCGATGTCGCGCTGGAATGGAACGACAGCTATTACGAAAACGTGCTGTGCTTCACCAACAACATTCCGCAGCGCGACGGCGGCACGCACCTTGCCGCCTTCCGCGCGGCGCTTACCCGCACCATGAACAATTACGCCGCATCATCCGGCCTGATGAAGAACGCCAAGGTCTCTTTGTCGGGAGAGGACATGCGCGAAGGCCTGACCGCCATCGTTTCGGTCAAATTGCCCGATCCCAAATTCGGCAGCCAGACGAAAGACAAGCTGGTCAGTTCCGAAGTGCGCCAGCCGCTCGAAAGCCTGATGAGCGAGAAGATGGGCGAATGGCTGGAGGAAAATCCGGCTGACGCAAAGGCGATCATCAGCAAGATCATCGATGCCGCCGCTGCGCGTGAAGCTGCGCGCAAGGCCCGCGAGATGAGCCGCAAGGGCGCGATGAGCGTCGCCAGCCTGCCCGGCAAGCTGTCCGACTGCCGCGAACGTGATCCGGCAAAATCCGAAATCTTCCTGGTCGAGGGTGATTCCGCAGGCGGCTCTGCCAAAAGCGGGCGCGATTCCAAATATCAGGCGATCCTGCCGCTGAAGGGCAAGATCCTGAATGTCGAACGGGCGCGTTTCGACCGGATCATTTCATCGAAGGAAGTCGGCACTCTGATCCAGGCGATGGGCACCGGTCTGCGTGACGAATTCAATCTGGAAAAGCTGCGCTATCACAAGATCGTGATCATGACGGACGCCGACGTCGACGGGGCGCATATCCGCACCCTGCTGCTCACTTTCTTCCATCGCCAGATGCCGGAAATCATCAAGGCGGGGCACCTTTTCATTGCGCAGCCGCCCTTGTTCAAAGTCGCCAAAGGCAAAAGCGAGGTCTATCTTAAAGACCAGCCTGCGCTTGACCGATACCTGGTCGAAAACGGCCTGCAGGACCGGGTTCTGGAAACCGCCGGCGGTGCGCGTTCCGGCGCGGATCTGGCCGATCTGGTGGACAAGGCCCTGCTGCTGAAAAACCTGATGGCGTTTGCCCCGCGCAAATACAATCCGGCCGTGATCGAGGCGATGGCGATGGCCGGCGCGCTGGAGCACGGCCTTGACGAAGCGGAACGCAATACCCGCCTCGCCCATGCCGCTGGCCAGATGCAATTGAGCGATAGCGAGGCCGATTGGTCCGCCCATCTTACCGACACCGGCGACGTGCGCTTCGACCGTGTGTGGCGCGGCGTGACCGACGTCCATCTGATCGAAGCCAAGTTCCTCGACAGTGCAGAGGCGCGCAAGCTGCACACACGCGGCGTTGAACAGGCTGAAACCTATTCCAGCGCGACCCGTCTGGTGAAGGCCGGCAGCAGCGAAGCGCAGCCGGTTGACGACAATCCTGACGAGACGGATGCCGATACCCCGGCTTTCGATCCCGACACCGCCATCACGCGGCCTTCGCAATTGCTGGAGGCAGTTCTGACCGCGGGCCGCAAGGGTCTTTCCATCAGCCGCTACAAAGGCTTGGGCGAAATGAACGCGGAACAGCTTTGGGAAACCACGCTGGACCCGGAAAACCGGGAGCTGTTGCAGGTGAAGGTCGAAGACGCCGATGTGACGGATGAAATCTTCACCCGATTGATGGGCGATGTTGTGGAACCGCGGCGGGAGTTCATTCAGGACAATGCGCTGAACGTCGCCAATCTGGACGTCTGACCGGACTGCACTGGGAGGCGAACTTGAACACTGCTGAAGGACGCGCACGGCTCGAAAACGGGGGCTACCTGCTGTTCCTCGCGCTGGTAACCATCGCCTTTATTGCGGTCATCTGGCCGTTTGTCATGCCGATCCTGTGGGCTGCGCTGGCGGCAATAATGTTCCAGCCGCTCTACCGCTGGTTTCGTCGCTGGCTTGGCGGCGACAACCGCGCTGCGATTGCGACGCTGCTGGTTATCACCATTGCCGTGATCATCCCTGCGATCATGATCGGCAGCGTCGTGGTGGAACAGGCGACCTCGCTTGTGATTGCTTTTCAGGAAGGCCGCATCGATCTGGCTTTGTGGTTTGACGTCGTCCATGGCGCATTGCCCGAAGTCCTGCGGCGCAACCTCGATCTGGAAGGATTTGGCACGGCAGAACTGGTGCAGCAGCGGGCGCAGGAAATCGCGCTCGAAAGCTCCGGCCTGATCGCGCGGGAGGCGCTTTCGATCACAGGCGGTGCTTTGGGCTTTCTGCTGGCTTTTGGCGTCGGCCTGTATGTTGCGTATTTCCTGCTGCGCGATGGCCGGAAACTCGGCGAACGTCTGATTGCGCATCTGCCTGTCGCCGGGCCTGTTGCAGAACAACTGGCGGAGCGGTTTCTTTCGATTGTCCGCGCGACGATAAAGGGCTCGGTTGTCGTAGGCCTGGTCCAGGGCGGGCTGGGCGCTGCGACCTTCTGGATTGTCGGCATGCCGTCAGTTGTCCTGCTTGGCCTTCTTACCGCGCTGTTTTCCCTGTTACCCGCCATAGGGCCGGCGATCGTCTGGGGGCCGGTGGCGATTTACCTGCTGGCCACAGGCGAGATCTGGCAGGGCGTGCTGGTGCTGGTTTCAGGCGTCGCGGTTATTGGCATGGCGGACAATGTCCTGCGCCCGATACTCGTTGGCCGGGACACGGGCATTCCTGACTGGATTATCCTGATTTCCACGCTGGGCGGCATCTCCATGCTGGGCCTTGCCGGAATTGTCATCGGGCCGATGGCTGCCGGACTGTTCCTTGCCGGATGGTCTATCCTTTACCAGTCGCGCGGCGGACAGTTTGCTGCGGTTCAGCCGGATACGGCCGGAGCCGTGCCAGACTGATGTTTCAAGTACGCCCCGGCAGCCAGGAAGAACAGGTTGGCCGCTTGATACTGGCCGGCGCACTGGTGCTGTTCCTGCCCGTAGTGCCGCTGGGAAGTTACCTGATCTATCCCTTCGTCATCCTATCGACCTGGTATCACGAAATGGGCCACGGGCTGGCCGCGCTGGCCACTGGCAATGACTTTCAAATGCTGGTGCTGAACGCGGACGGCTCCGGCTATGCGCAATCCCGCACGGACGGCGGCGATTTCGGCATTGATCGCGCGATTATCGCAATGGGCGGGCCATTGGGGCCGAGCATTATTGGCGCCGTGCTGATCCTGGCGAGCAGCGCGCGCAAATACTGGAAACCTGCGCTGCTTGCTCTTGCCGCGGCCCTCGTGCTTTCGACCCTGATCTGGGTGCGCAGCGTGATCGGCTGGGTGTTCCTGCCATCGATCGCAGCGGCTCTCGTGTGGATAGCATGGCGCGGGCGCGACTGGATTAAGCGCTTTGCCCTGCAGTTCCTCGGCATGCTTGGCGCGCTCAGCATGTTTGCCGACTGGAGTTACCTGTTCAGCGAAAGCGGCCTTGTCGGCGGACAAGTGATGCGATCGGACACCGGCGTGATGGAAGCCGTACTGTTCCTGCCCCATTGGGTGTGGGCGGTACTGATCATCGCCGTATCCGGCCTGATGATCGGCACCAGCCTGAAATACGCGCTCAATCGGGAGGGCTGAGAGCCTCATGCTCGTCACCGTCGTCGGTGACGGTCAGCCGCTCTGCATCCGGCCCTTCACCGCCTAGCGAAGCTTCTTCCAGTTCCTCACGGGCTGCTTCCACCGCCTCGGGCGTCAGTTCAGGTGCTTCCTGCTGCGGCGCAAACCGCTCGCGCTGCTGGCACAGCTTCACTTCAAGCGGGAAATGGTCGGAGCCCACGCCCGGACCCGTCGCAAAACGAACGACGCCGAAATCATCAGTGTGGAACACATGATCGAGCGGCCACCGCATCAGCGGGTTCTTGGCATCGAAAGTGGCAAAAAACCCGCGTCCGACCCGCGGATCGATCACTTGTCCGACACGCTGGAATGTCTCGGTCACATGCGACCAGCCGACATCGTTGAAGTCACCGATGACGATTGTTGGCCTGCCCGAATCGCGCACGAGATCGGCCAGAAGAATAAGCTCTGCATCGCGCTGCCCGCTGTCCTGTCCGGGATGGGGCGGGCGCGGATGCACGGCGAACAATGTCGGCGTGCTGCCATCGGCGCGCTGGATGCGTGTGCGGATGGACGGCGTGCCGCCACCAGCCAGTTCATTGCGCTGTGCGTCAAGCAGTTCAAACCGGGACCACAGCGCCATGCCATAGGTATTGTCCTGCGGGATTTTGACCGAGTATGGGTAATCTTCGTCCAGCGCTGCGGACAGCGCATCGGTCCACGCCTGATCGTTTTCCATCGCCAGAATGATATCTGCGTCGGTAGACTGCAGATACGCGATGGCAGCGTCGAAATCGCGGTTATCCTGAAAGACATTGAGAGAAACGATGTTCAGCTGGTCAACCGCCGGGCAGTCTGGCGCGTCCACCGCCTGCTTTGCCGCGATGGGTGAATAGGGGAACAGCTGGAACAGTTGAAGACCCAGCGCCACCACCGCGATCCCGCTCCACAGATACAATCGCTTGGATTTTGCCGCGATGAGCACGGCTAGCGCGATTGCGAGCAAAAGCGCGAATTGCAGGCGCGGAAAATCGAAAACGCGGATCCACCATTTGTCGGCTGCGAGCAGCGCGATGAAGGTGGCAACAGCGATCAGGATGATGAAAAGGCGGGCAATGCGGGCGATCCAGATTCTCATGCCTGCGCCAATTGCATGTCTTACCAGCGATGTCACGCGCTGGCGTTTTCCCGTGGCGGCAGCGGGATGAACCCCGATGTGCGGCGGACATAGGCGGCAAATTCTTCGCCATATTTGTCCCGCATCCCGCTTTCCGTCATGGCCGCGCCGGACCATTTTACCAGCGTGAAGGTGAGGAAGATCGGACCGATCAGTGTCACCAGGCCCACATCGATGTCGATACTGGCCGCAACGATCCAGATGCCCCACCACGCGCACGCATCGCCGAAATAATTGGGATGGCGGGTGTAACGCCACAGGCCTTTGTTCATCACCTTGCCCTTGTTGGCAGGATCAGCCTTGAACTTGGCGAGCTGCCAGTCGCCCACCCATTCGAAGAATATGCCAACCAGATAGAGCGCGATACCCGCAGCCGCCCAGACAGATATTTCCTGGCCATCCGCCGCCGCCAGAATGCCCAATTGCGCCGGGCTACTAACCAGCATGATCAGCGCGGCCTGCAGCAACCAGACTTTCCACAAAGCGGTGAATGCAAACTTGCCGAAATCATCCGGCGAAGGGAGCATTTCGGTATATCTGCCATCTTCGCCATTGCACAGGAAACGCCGCAGCAGGTGAACGCCAAGCCGAATTCCCCACGCGCCTGTCATGATCACCAGCAGCAGCGCGGCGGGGCCGGGGCCGTCAACCCGTACAAAGCTGAGCACGGCAAGCGCGGCCATGGCAAAGCCCCAGACGGAATCGACGAAGCTGACCTTGCGCTGCCACAGCGACAGGAGCCACAGGACCAACATCGCACAGAGCAGAAATGCCGCGTTTATCAGCAGGTCTTCAATCACGCTTGCGCCCCGGATCCTCCACCTCACCGCGCGCCTGTTTGGCGAGCAAATCGAACCTGTCGCAATCGGGGCGATGCTCCTGATAGAACGCGGCCAACTTGGCGAGATCTGCGTGGAAATCGCCAGTCGTGGTCATCGGCTCCCCCAGCCCGCCACGGCCCGTCTCGTGGTTCACCCAGGCAGGCACAAGGGGAATGCCCGCACCGTGCGCAATATGGTAAAACCCGCTGCGCCAGCGCCCGTCAGAAGAGCGGGTGCCTTCGGGCGCGATCACCAAGGCGATGTGATCAGCCTCACCGATCGCCTGGATGACGCTTTGCACATAATTGCCCTTCCTGGACCGGTCTACCGGTATGCCGCCCATGTCATACATGAACCGCGTCATCGGCCATTTGAACAGCGTGTTCTTGCCGATGAAATTGGGCTTGATGCCCAGTTCGCGCACCGCGCCTGCAAAGAAGATGAAGTCCCAATTGGTCGTGTGCGGCGCACCGATCAGGATATATTTCGGAATGTCAGGCGCGCCGCCCGACAATTTGAAATTTTTCCAGCGGTACAGGCCCCGCAGGATACGCCAGACAATGCGGGACAGGAGAGTTGGTTGCGAAAGGTTCGAGGGATTGGTCAAGAAATGCCCTTGGTGATGCAGCGTTGCCGCACCCTAGCCCTAAGACGAACGCCGTGGGAAGCCGTGGCGTTCATTTAGGGCGGCCAGCAGAGCGTCCTGATCGCTTGCAAAGCCGCCTTCGGCGAATACCAGCGCGGGCAGGTTTTGATTCTCCTCACCGATGGCATCGACAATCGCGGTGCGTGGGCGCGGCCACGGCACACGGATCACCTCCAGCTTCGCGGCATGCTCGGGGAACATTGCGAGCAGGCCGTCCACCTCGATGCAATCGCGGCAATAGAACTCGGCGCCATCGTCTCCTGTATAGCTGCGCTCAAGTACGAAAAGGCGATCCTGCATTTCCATCATCACATCCTGAATACGCCAAACTGCGGACGCGCCGGGAACGGTGCCTCCAGCGCGGCTGCCAGGCTGAGACCGAGCACATCGCGGGTCTGCACCGGGTCGATCACGCCGTCATCCCACAGCCGCGCGGTGGCGTAATAGGGGTTGCCCTCGTCCTCGTACTTCTGACGGATCGGGGCCTTGAATTCCTCGGCCTGTTCTTCCGTCCAGCTGTCGGCATCGCGGTGCACGGTCGCCAGCACGCTGGCGGCCTGCTCTCCGCCCATCACGGAAATGCGCGCATTGGGCCAGGTGAACATGAAGCGCGGGGAATAGGCCCGCCCGCACATGCCGTAATTGCCCGCGCCGAAACTGCCGCCGATCACTACGGTCAGCTTGGGCACCTGCGCCGTGGCGACCGCCGTCACCAGCTTTGCGCCGTGCTTTGCGATGCCTTCCGCCTCGTATTTCCCGCCGACCATGAAGCCGGAGATGTTTTGCAGGAACAGCAGCGGGATACCGCGCTGGCACGCGAGTTCGATGAAGTGCGCGCCCTTCTGAGCGCTTTCGGAAAACAGCACGCCATTGTTGGCAAGGATGGCGACCGGCATCCCCCAGATATGCGCGAAGCCTGTCACCAATGTGGAGCCGTAATCGCGCTTGAATTCGTGAAATTCGCTGCCGTCGACCAGCCGCGCAATCACCTCATGCACATCGTATGGCGCGCGCACATCGTCCGGAATGATGGCGTAGAGATCATCGGCGTCGAACTTGGGCGGGCGGGGCTCCTTCAAGTCAACTTGAGCTTTTGGGGAATGCCCCAGATGGCTGACGATATCGCGCACAATGGTGAGCGCGTGTTCGTCATTCTCCGCAAGATGATCGACCACGCCCGATTTCTTGGCATGGAGCGCGCCGCCGCCAAGGTCTTCCGCGCTGATTTCCTCACCCGTCGCGGCTTTCACCAAGGGCGGCCCTGCAAGGAAGATGGTGCCCTGCTCACGCACGATCACGCTTTCGTCGGACATGGCAGGCACGTAAGCGCCGCCAGCGGTGCAGCTGCCCATCACGCAGGCGATCTGCGGAATGCCCTTTGCGGACATATTAGCCTGATTGTAGAAAATGCGCCCGAAGTGATCGCGGTCGGGGAAGACATCGGCCTGAAACGGCAAGTTCGCCCCGCCGCTATCGACCAGATAGATACACGGCAGATGATTGGCCTCGGCAATTTCCTGCGCGCGAAGGTGCTTCTTGACCGTCAGCGGGTAGTAAGCGCCGCCCTTCACTGTTGGATCATTGCAGGCGATCATCACCTGCCGGCCCGACACGCGGCCAATGCCAGCGATCATGGACGCGCCGCTGACGTCTCCGCCATACATGCCGTTTGCGGCAAGCTGGCCGATCTCGAGGAATGGCGATCCGGGATCGAGCAGACGCTCCACCCGCTCACGCGGCAATAGTTTCCCGCGCGCAACATGCCGCTCCCGGTGCTTCTCGGAGCCGCCAAGCGCAGCCTTGGCAACATGCTCGCGCAGTTCCTTCGCAAGCGCCTTGTTGTGCGCGAAGCGCGCCTTGGCTTCGGGGCTTTCGCGGTCGAGGGTCGATGTGAGAACGGGTGCGGTCATATTTGGGCGTCTAACTCCTATCGGGCGCACTGCAAGGCTGCACGGCTGAAACTAACGCTTCCGCACAAACTCGGCCCGCAGGACGAGGCCTTTGATGCCGGGATATTTGCAGTCGATTTCCTGCTCGTCGCCGGTCAGGCGGATCGACTTGATGAGAGTGCCTTGCTTCAGCGTTTGGCCCGCGCCCTTCACGTTCAGATCCTTGATCAGCGTCACCTGATCGCCATCGGACAGCACATTGCCGACCGCGTCGCGCACTTCGACAGCGCCTTCTGCAACCTCTTTGGCGGCCAGCTGCGACGCCGGCATCCATTCTCCGCTCGCCTCGTCATAGACGTAATCTTCGTCGGCGCTCACCCTGCAGCCCCGATCAGCTCGCGCCCGATCAACATCCGCCTGATCTCGTTCGTCCCCGCGCCGATATCGAGCAATTTCGCGTCGCGAAGATAGCGCTCCACCGGCCAGTCTGTCGTGTAGCCCGCGCCGCCCAGTGCCTGAATAGCTTCACCCGCCACGCGGAAAGCGTTTTCGCTGGAGAGCAGGATCGTGCCCGCCGCATCGAAGCGCGTTGTCTGGCCATTGTCGCAGGCTTTCGCCACGGCATAGGTATATGCGCGCGCCGATTGCAGCGCGACATACATGTCTGCCACTTTCGCCTGGATAAGCTGGAAATCGCCAATGCGCTTGCCGAACTGGTTGCGTTCGCGAACGTAGGGAATGACCGTGTCGAGGCACGCCTGCATGATGCCCAGCTGCACGCCGGAGAGCACTACGCGCTCGTAATCCAGCCCGCTCATCAACACCTGCACGCCCTTGCCCACTTCGCCGAGCACGTTTTCTTCCGGCACGTGGCAATCCTCAAACACCAGCTCCGACGTGATGGAACCTTTCATGCCCATCTTCTCGATTTTCTGCCCGCAGGAAAAACCGGCCATGTCTTTCTCGATCAGGAAGGCAGTGATGCCCTTGCTGCCTGCATCCGCATCTGTGCGGGCATAGACCACCAGCGTTTCTGCCGCATGGCCGTTGGTGATCCAGAATTTGGTGCCGTTGAGCAGATATCCGCCCTGCACCGCATCCGCCTTCAGCTTCATCGAAACCACGTCGGAACCTGCCGCAGGCTCGCTCATCGCCAAAGATCCGACATGCTCGCCAGATATCAGGCCGGGGAGGTATTTGGCCTTCTGCTCCGCATTACCCCAGCGTGCGATCTGGTTGACGCAAAGGTTGGAATGCGCGCCGTAGCTGAGACCGACAGAGGCGCTGGCGCGGCTGACCTCCTCAATCGCGATGGTGTGTTCCAGATAGCCAAGGCCGGTGCCGCCATCTTCCTCGCTCACCGTCATCCCGTGCAGGCCGAGCGCGCCCATTTCAGGCCATAGCTCGATCGGAAACCAGTCCTGTGCATCGATCTTCGCGGCCAGCGGCGCGATTCGCTCATCAGCAAAGCGCCCCACGCTCTCACGGATCATCTTCGCCTCTTCACCAAGGCCGAAATCAAAATCTGGAGTGGCACGCATTGTTCAGGTTCCTTGAATAATCAGGCCCCCAGATAGCAATAGCACGGGCCAAGGCAAACACGTTACGTCTGCAACCAGCCCGCCCCCTCTTTCAATTTTCGCAATCCGGCGCTAAGAATTGTCCATATCGGAGTAAGTATCTGAATTTGCACAAACCTTCACCTCAGGCTGTCATGCCGGAACCTTCCCCGCAATTTGTCGAGGAGGCGGAGCGTCTGCGCGTTCTGGAAAGCTTCGGGCCGGACGCGCTCGATGATGATCCCGAATTGCTGGCGATTGTGCGCTTTCGCGGCGAAGCTGTGTGATGTGCCTGTGGCACAGGTGACGCTGGTGGAAAAGCAGCGCCAGAGGTTCCTCGCAGGCGAAGGACTGGAAGAGCGGGAAACGCCGCGCGAAGTGTCCTTCTGCGCCCATGCGATGAAAACTCCGGAGCTTCTGGAAATCCTCGATGCGGAGAAGGATACGCGGTTTTCTGCAAACGCCCTTGTCACCGGGCCGCCGGGTGTGCGCTTCTATGCCGGGCAACCGCTGATTTCAGACGAGGGTGCGCCGCTTGGTGCGCTGTGCGTTGTCGATACCGATGCCCATGTTGACGGGCTGAACGATTTTCAGCGCGAGGGGCTGGCGGTTTTGGCGCAGGCCGTGATGCGCCGTCTGAATGCGCGCCGTGCGCACATATCGGCCACCCGGGAGATCGAAGAGCGTGACGAACGCCTGCGTCGCGTGATCGAAGGCGTGCCGCAAATCGCCTGGTCTGCCGATGCGGACGGCAATTTCGATTATTTCAATGCGCGGTGGCAGCAACTGATCGGCCCGAAGCCCCCAAGATCGCGGAAGACTGGCGGCCGTATATCCATCCTGACGATGCCGATGAAACATTCACGGATTGGTATGTCGCGTTCGAAAACGGCGAGGAATTCGAAGCCGAATTCCGCATGCTTCACGCTGATGGCAAATACCGCTGGGTGCTTGTCGCTGGCGGTGCCGACGGCCGAAACCGCTGGCGAGCCGCTGCGCTGGTTCGGCACGATAACCGACATTCACGAGACAAAGCAGGCGCTGGAAGAGCGTGACATGCTGACCAATGAACTGTCCCACCGGATCAAGAACATCTTCGCGGTCGTCATCAGCCTTGCCACGCTGAAAGTGCGCAAGACGCCCGAGCACGAACCCTTCGCCCGCGAATTGACCGGCGTGCTGCGCGCACTGGGCCGGGCGCATGAATTTGTTCATCCGAACGCAGGCGTTGTTCAGGAAAAATTGCAGGGTCTGCTCAAAGCCTTGTTCGCGCCCTACAACGGCGCTGATGACGAGCCATCCGTAGCAATCAGCGGGGCCGATGCGGATATTTCCACCCGTGCGGCAACACCTCTGGCGCTCGTCTTCCACGAACTCGCGACCAATTCAGCCAAGTATGGCGCGCTTTCTGCTGATAAGGGCCACGTCACGCTGGATGTCGAAGACACAGGAGACAAATTGGCAATCCTGTGGACCGAACATGGTGGCCCGGTGCCAACAGACACTGGCGAGACAGGTTTCGGCTCCCGCCTTGTCGATATGAGTGTCCGCGGGCAATTGGAAGGTAGCTGGGAACGGCGTTTCGAAGAAGGCGGCCTGGTGGTCGCGCTCACGGTTTCCAAGGACGCTCTCGCCCGCTAGCGTCGGCCACGTCGATGGCTGCTACTGCAAAACCTTTTCTCTGCTTTGATCAGATCAGCAAGCATTACGGCGCGGTCCGCGCTGTGGACGGCGTATCTATAGACATTGCGGCAGGCGAATTCGTCGCGCTCGTCGGTGCCTCCGGATCGGGCAAATCGACTTTGCTGAAAATGGTCAACCGGCTGGTTCCGCCCACCTCGGGCCGGGTCCTGCTGGACGGGACTGACGTATCCGATGTGCCGGCGCCGCGCCTGCGCCATGGCATCGGTTATGTCTTTCAGGGGATCGGGCTGTTCGGCCATATGCGCGTGTCCGAAAATATCGCTCTGGTGCCCCGGCTCGAGGGCGAGAAATTGCCGGACAGCCGCATCGCCGAATTGCTGGAACTGGTGGAACTCGATCCCGAAATGGCCACCCGCTATCCCGATGCATTGTCCGGCGGACAAAGGCAGCGGGTCGGCGTCGCACGCGCCCTTGCCGGCAGCCCGCGCCTGCTATTGATGGACGAACCTTTTGGTGCGCTCGATGCGATTACGCGCGCATCGCTGGGCGCACGGGTAAAGCGGCTCCACAGCGAACTCGGCCTGACCACGGTCATGGTGACGCATGACATGGCCGAAGCCCTGCTGCTGGCAGACCGCGTGCTGGTGTTGGATGCCGGACGCATTGTTGCCGATGCCACACCGGCTGAATTGCTCGGCGGCAAAGGCGGAGAAGAAGCGCAGGCTCTGGTCGCCGTTCCAAGAGATCAGGCCCGCGCCCTTGCGAATTCCACCGGAGCGCAGCTTTCGTGACGGACGGTCTGGTTGATGCCTTGTCCGGCCTCGGCCCGCAATTGGCCGAACATGTCCTGCTGAGCGCCGCCGCCGTGGCGCTGGGCATAGTGCTGGCGCTTCCCCTGGCTGTCCTGGCCAGCCGATCTCCGCCCGTTGCAAGGATCGCGCTGGGTTTTGCCAGCCTGGTGCAGACTATCCCCGCGCTCGCCCTGCTGGCGTTGTTCTTTCCCATTCTGCTCGCGGCGCGCACGGTGTTTGGCGAAGGGTTGCCAACGCTCGGCTTCCTGCCTGCATGGCTGGCGCTGGGCCTGTATGCCCTGCTTCCGATCCTGCGCAACGCCGTTACCGCGCTCACCAATATCGATCCCGAAGTGATAGAGGCGGCGGACGGGCTGGGCATGACAGCTGCCCAAAAACTGCGGCTGGTCGAAGCGCCGCTGGCAGCGCCGTACGTGATGGCCGGCATCCGCACCGCCAGCGTATGGACGATCGGCGCTGCGACGCTTGCGACCACCATCGGGCAGCGCAGCCTTGGCGACCCGATTTTCGCCGGATTGCAGACGCAGAACTGGGTGCTGGTGCTGGCAGGGTGTATCGCCTCTGCCGGGCTGGCCTTGACTGCAGACGCCCTGTTTGGCCTTGTGGAACGCGGCTTTGCCAAACGACGCCTGCGCCAGTCATTTGCAGGCGCAGCGCTGGCCCTTGCCGGCATTGCAGCGGCGGGCATCAGCCTTGCCGACTGGCGGGATGGGCCAGCGCAGGACACCATTGTGATCGGCGCAAAGAACTTTTCCGAGCAATACATCCTCGCCCGCGCAATCGGGAGTTTGTTGGAAGATGCGGGATACCGGGTGGAATACCGCGAAGGGCTTGGTTCTGCCGTTATACACAATGCCGTCTCCACCGGAGCGGTGGATATCGCGGTCGATTATACCGGCACGCTGTGGGCCAATGAACTTGGCCGCACCGACAATCCCGGTCGCAGCGCGATGTACGATGAAATCGTCCGCTGGGAAGCAGAGAGTACCGGCACAAGCGTGCTGGGACGACTGGGGTTCGAGAATGCCTATGGCCTCGCCGTTTATCAGGATACCGCCGAGATATTCGATCTCGACAGCATCGCAGATCTGGCTGCCGCCGCGCCGCAAATGACCATCGGCGGCGATCCCGAATGGTTCGAACGTCCTGAATGGGCGGCGGTGCGCGATGCCTATGGCCTTCGCTTTGCCGAGCGGCGAACCTTCTCTCCCACTTTCATGTACAACGCGCTGCGTTCGGCAGAGGCCCATGTGATCAGCGCCTATACCTCCGACGGGCGCATCGCCGCAGATAACCTCGTGGTCCTGTCAGACCCGAAGGGCGCACTGCCAGCCTACGACGCCATCGTACTGATCGCGCCAGACCGGGCGGGCGATGCTGCGCTGGTGGCTGCGATCCAGCCGCTGATCGGAGCAGTCGACGTCGCGACCATGCGGCAGGCGAATTATGGGGTGGACAGGGATACGGATAAATGGACGCCGGAACAGGCAGCGCAGTGGCTTTTGTCGGAAATCGAGCGCTAATCGCGCGCGCCATTCAGGGGCTGATCAGCCTGCGCCGAAACCCACACCATCACCCCAATCGGGATGCGCCAGCCCCATCACCTTGAACAGATCGCCCATCTGGTCGGGCGCCGTCAGCCGCGTTTTCGCGCGCATCAGTGCGTCCCTGTGGTGCGGAGCGAATTCCGCGAGCGATTCGGCGCGTTGTGCAATGCCCAGCCGGCTGAGCCATTCGCCTTGCGTCACAGTGCCGAGCACCCGGCTGCCGCGTGAGCGGGCAATCTGCTCCATTTGCGCAAAATCGACATGGGCGGACAAATCCGCCTCTCCCGGCGCATCGAAAACGCCCAGCTTCTGATGTTCGCGCACGGCCTGCAGGCTGGCGCCGTTGCGGCTGTCGGTATGGCCATAATCGATGAACAGTGCCGCGCCCTGCTGCTCCGCCAGCCGTCCGGCGACTTCGAACATGATCGAAGCGCATGCGGGGCTGGTTTCAATTACTGTTCCCGGCGCAGCATTTCGGCGCGCCTCCGCCACGGCAGAATCCATCGGCTGGCGGCCCGGCACTTCGATGAAATTGCCTGCGGAATCGATGCTGACCATCACTTCGCGCCAGCCCTCGTCGGTCATCACAAGTTGGCGCACGGGAAGGGCATCGAGAAATTCGTTCGCGACGATCAGCACCGGCCCCTTTGTCGGGATACGCGAAAGATCATGATGATGCACCGCATCGGGCACTGCGGCCAGTTGCGCATCGCGCATGCGCCGCGATGTTTCAACCAGGTGCATTCTGGGCGTCAGGCCGTACCGCTTCATCGCGCGCTGCGCATCGCGTGCCAGCGTGCCCTTACCCGGCCCCAATTCGACATAATGAACAGGTTCCGTGCGGCCTGCCCTGATCCACATATCCGCCAGCCACAGGCCGATGAGTTCACCGAACATCTGGCTGATTTCCGGCGCAGTGATAAAATCGCCGCCGTGCCCGCCAATGGGGCGCTTGTCGGCGTAATACCGCTGGTTCGATTCGCCCATGTAATGCGCCAGGCTGATGGGTCCGGTGGCAGCGATCAAGCGGCGGAATGTGTCGCCAAGATCGCGCCGGGCATCTTCATCGCGGAGGTCGTTCACACAGCACCCTTATCGATTTCGGTGTCGATGACGGGAGGCGCTCCCTTTACTACAGGCCTGGTCAGCGTGCCGGGCTTGCCGCTCGCCAGTTCGCGCCGCGTCAATGCCCAGATAACAAGCGCTATTCCGAGAAGGATCAAAGGTATCGTCAGCCACTGCCCCATGGACAGGCCCGTCCGGATCGCAAATTCGGTCAATTGCGCGTCAGGCTGCCGGAAAAACTCCACTGTAAAGCGCGCCGCAGCAATTAGCACGGTGAACACGCCGACCAGCAGGCCAGGGCGAAAACGTGCGCGGGTGAACCAGAACAGGCACAGCATCACGGTCAACACCAGCAGTCCTTCCCCGGCGGCCTGATACAGCTGGCTCGGGTGGCGGGCGACTTCACCGCCCGTAGGGAACACCATCGCCCATGGAACATCGGATTCGACCGGACGGCCCCACAGCTCTCCGTTGATGAAATTGGCCAGTCGCCCGAGCATCATGCCCATGCCGACATTGACGCTGATGTAATCACACACCCGCAGGAACGGCAGTCCGCCGCGCCAGCTGACCCAACCGATGGCAGCCACCACGCCTACCAGTCCGCCGTGGAAGCTCATCCCGCCGTCCCACAAACGAAGCACGCGCCACGATATGAAGCTGTCGGGTTCGAACGTCGTCCACAGCGATGGATCGTAGAAAGTGGCATAGCCCAGCCGCCCGCCCAGAATGACGCCGAGCGTGCAATAGAAGAACAGGTCATCGACATGCAGCTGCCCCATCGGCGCACCGGGCTGCTTGATCATTTTGGACAAATGCCAATAGGCAAAGATAATCCCCGCCAGATAGGCGAGCGAATAATACTTAAGCTGAAAAAAGCCGAGATCGATGCTTGGGCTGAGGCCCAGTCCGCTAAATCGGATTGCTTCGCTCGCTGATGTGGCCAGCATATCCAGCATTGCTTGCATTCCCTAAATGTCTGGCGGGCGCATGGTCGGCACGCAGCCCGGTTCGGTTGGCGCTTTGGCATAGAGCGGGCGCTCGCGAAAGCCCTCCTTCGCTTCGCCCGCGCAATCGAAGCTTTGCATCGTCCGCCCCGTGCGCCTATTTCCTTTTATCATGAGCCTTCCCCGTATCCCCAAACAGCGCAAGATCATCGGTCGCCGGCGATTGTCTGCCACCGTTGCAGAAATTGTTGCAGACAAGGGCGCGCAGGATGGCCGCCAGGATATCGTCGAGGCGCTGCGCAGCGCGCTCGCCGATGGCCGCGCGGAACTGGCGCGGCGGCTGACCAAAAGGCCGGGCGCAGGGCATGAACACGCCAATGGCCAGGCGTTTCTGATCGATCAGCTGATCCGCGTCATTCACGATCACGTGCTTGAAGATGTCTATCCGGTGGGCAACCGGTCAAGCGGTGAACGCATCGCGCTGCTGGCTGTGGGCGGATATGGCCGCGGGGAAATGGCCCCGTTTTCGGACGTCGATCTGGCTTTCATCACGCCGGACAGGCCGACAAGCTGGTGCGAACAGGTTATCGAGGCAATCCTGTATTATTTGTGGGATCTCAATCTGCAGGTCGGCCATTCCACCCGCTCGCTGGCTGAAACAGTCCGCATGGCCAAATCGGACCTCACGATCCGCACCGCACTGCTCGAAGCGCGCTTCCTGTGGGGCGATCAAAATGTCTATGACATGGCGAGCGCCCAATTCTGGAACGAGGTTGTTCCAGGTTCCGAATCCGCCTTCGTGCAGGAAAAGCTGGCTGAGCGGAACATGCGGCACAAACGCATGGGCGATTCGCGCTATGTCGTGGAACCCAACGTCAAAGACGGCAAAGGCGGCCTGCGCGATTTGCAGACGCTGTATTGGATGGGCAAATATGTCTACCGTGTGCGCAGCGCCGCGGAGCTGGTCGAAAAAGGCCTGTTCACTGACAAGGAATATCGCAGCTTCCGCCGAGCAGAAAGTTTCCTCCTCGCAGTGCGGGCGCATCTCCACACCATCGCCGGGCGGGGAGAAGACCGGCTGACATTCGATCTGCAACGCGAAGTCGCGGCGCGCATGAATTACGCGGACAGGCCGGGCAAAAGCGCGGTCGAACGCTTCATGCAATTCTATTTCCTGCAGGCAAAGCACGTCGGACTGCTGACAGGCGTGTTCCTGGCTCATCTGGAAGATCACACCGCGCAGACGAGCCGGGTGGCTAACTTTTTTTCCGGTATGTGGCCCGGCAAGACGCGCAAAGTCGGCGGCTACCGCGTGGAGGATAACGTAATCGCCGCACCGTCGGACGACTGGTTCCAGCAAGATCCTGTGCGGCTGATCGAGATTTTCGCCGTAGCCGAGCGCGAAGGGCTGGAAGTCCATCCCGGCACGATCCGCATCGCCCGCCGCGATGCCGCCTTGATCACCGCGAAAATCCGCAAGGATGCACGCGCCAATGCCATGTTCCTGGATGTGCTTGCCGGGCGCAAAAATCCCGAAAACGTGCTCCGCTGGATGAACGAGGCGGGCGTTTTTGGCCGCTTCGTGCCGGATTTCGGCAAGGTCAATGCGCAGATGCAATTCGACATGTATCATCACTACACCGTCGATGAACACACGATCCGCGCGATCGGGCTGCTGAGCCAGATCGAGCGCGGCACGCTGGTGGACGATCATCCGCTGGCCACGGACATTTTGCCGAAACTCGCCAATCGCCGCGTGATCTATGTGGCCACCCTGCTGCATGACATTGCCAAGGGCCGCGGCGGCGATCATTCCGTTCTGGGTGCAGGGGTTGCCCGCAAGCTTTGCCCAAGGCTGGGCATGGATGAAAAGGAAACGGAGCTGACGGCGTGGCTGGTGCGGTATCACCTGCTGATGAGCGCGACCGCCTTCAAGCGCGACCTTTCCGACCCCAAGACAATTTCCGATTTCGTGGCCGAGGTACAAAGTCTGGAGCGGCTGCGGCTGCTTGCTGTGCTGACCATCGTCGATATCCGCGCGGTCGGTCCGGGCATCTGGAACAGCTGGAAACGCCAATTGCTGGCCGACCTGTTCGAAGCCGCGCAGGAAATGCTGCGGCTTGGCCACAAATCGCATGGCCGCCCGCAACGTATTGCGGCCAAGAAAGCGCAAGTGGCGCAATTGCTGGGCGAGCAAGCGCCGCTGGTGGATGAACTGGCAGACATGTTCGGTGACACCTACTGGATCGCGGAGCCAGAGGACGTGATCGCCATCAACCTGCCGCATTATGCCGCTGCGATTAAGGCAAAGCATTCGCTGTCGATCCACACCGAATATTACGAAGCGTTGGGCGCAACGCTGGTGACCGTCATCGCAGACGATCATCCCGGCCTGTTCTTCCGCATCGCCGGGGCGATCAGTCTTGCAGGCGGCAATATCATCGACGCGCGCATCCATACCAATCGCATGGGCAAGGCGGTCGACAATTTCCTGGTGCAGAACCCGATGGGCCAGCCTTTCAGCGAAGCAGCGCAGCTTCAGCGGCTGAAAAAGGGGATTGAGGATGCGCTCGCCAATCGCATCGACATGGTGCCGAGCCTGGAGAAGCGCCCGCTGAAGCAGATGCGCGCTGAAAACTTCCGCATCGCCGCCAATGTCGAATTCGACAATGAAGCATCCAACCGCTTCACCGTGATTGAGGTCAACGCGACCGACAGGCCCGCCCTGCTCAACCGCCTGACCCGCGCATTGTTCGAACAAAGCCTGCTGATCAATTCAGCACATATCACCCATTTCGGAGAGCGCGCAGTCGACACGTTCTACGTGACAGACTTGCTCGGCCTGAAAGTGGACTCGCCAAGCCGGATGGAAAAAGTGGAGCGCGCCTTGCTGGATGCCATTGCGGCGGGTGAGCGCGAATTGGCCGAAGCTGCGGAATAAAACCCGAAGGCCAATCGAATGCGGCTTACCTGCAATTGGCGATAATGTGATCGAACACGTAACTGCTGAGCGGCGAGGCGAAGCGGCAACCTGCTGTTTCCAGTTTTGACCAGCACACTTCGGCTTGCAACATCTGCATCCCGGCAAAGCGGACATAGACCGATGTCCCGCGCGGCGGCATGTCGAAAATCGTCACCTGAAAACCGCTTGGCGTCAGGTCAGCCAGCCGCGCCTTGCGCCAGGCCCGCGTTCCGATGCGAATCTCGCATTCGAGATCGATCTGCGCCCGCCCGTTGTCGCGGCGGTTCACATCACCTTCGGCCTGTGTGCCGGTATTTGGCAATTCTGCGTCCTGCATGACGTAGTGTTAACCTTACTGTTGCGTACTGCGGGCTACTTGCCGCCTGCTATACACCGCGCAAACTTAAGGTTTGGTATGTCCGGGTTCCGTAGAAATCAGGAGCCCGGCGGTTACTGGACCCGGGCTACCCGCAGATAGCCATTTCTTCCTTCGAACCGCATTTCATAGGCGCCGCTCCAGTGACGGGTAATCGTCGCGGTCCAGCCATCGCGAATGCGGTTGCGCAGGGTAGATCCGGATATTTCGCGCCAAAGCTGGCCATTGTCCATCAACAGCACCTGCGAGCGGCGTGCGCCCTGAAGCACTTCGGAAACGGTTGCCGTCACAGCGGCGTCAGGTTCCTCTGTACGCTCCAGCACTGCATCCTCTTCGCGGAAACCGAACAATTCTTCCCGCCGTTCCTCTTCGCGCTCCGCCCGCTCGGCGATAACCACCCGCTGGCTTGCAAAAGTGCGGTCGAAACATTCCAGCCGCTCGGAATCAACCTCTATCGCTGCGCAATCGGCATAGGGATCGTCTGCCGTATCCTGCGCGGCAGCGGGCAATGACAACGCTGCGAAGATCGGAGCTGCGAGAACGACGAAATAGCGGTTCATGATCGTGATGTTCCAATGTGACGGTACTGTGCAGCTTCTGACGCGGCCTGCCCCCTCAGGTCAACAGCGCTATTGCCTGCCGCGTGTCCCGAACAAAGCGGTGCCGACGCGGATGTGGGTCGCGCCCAGCATGATGGCGGTGGGGAAATCACTGCTCATCCCCATGCTGCGCCCTTCCAGACCGTGATCGTCTGCCAGCTTGGCCAGCAATGCAAAATAGGGGGCGGGCTCTATGCCGAACGGCGGCACGCACATCAGTCCTGCCAGCGGAATGTCCGCCCCGCGCGCCTTTTCCAGCAATGCGGGAAGATCGGCAATAGCGCAGCCGCCCTTCTGGTCCTCCCCGCCGATATTGACCTGCACGAAACACGGGACCTGCCGCCCGGTCTTGTCGAATGCCTTGGCCAGCGCCTTTACCAGGCTGGGCCGGTCGAGTGAGTGGATGTAATCAAATAACGCGGCCGCCTCCTCCGCCTTGTTGGACTGCAACTGGCCGATCAGGTGGAGTTCGATATCCGCGGCCCCTTCACGCAGAGCTGGCCATTTGCTTTCGGCTTCCTGCACCCGGTTTTCACCGAACGCCCGCTGGCCGGCCTCGATCAGCGGGGCAATCCGCTCTGCCGGATGTGTTTTGCTGACCGCGATCAGCGTCACTTCGGCAACCTTGCGCCGGGCGATCTTGCACGCCTTTTCAATCTCGGCATCGATGGCGGCCAGACGGTCAGCGGGTTTTGCGGCTGGCTTGCTGGCTGGGGTGCTTTTTGTCATGCCCGCGCTATAGCCGCCCGATGAATGGTGAAAACCCCCTGCCGTATATGTGGCTGCTTTCGGATGAGCGAAATGCGCAGACGCTAGGCCGTATTCTCGGCTCTTTCAGCGAACAGATCGCATTCGTTTACCGCCATTATCACCTGCCGCCGTCCGAACGATATGCCGAATTTCGCAAACTCAGCCGTATCGCCAGAGCCGAGGGGCACAAGGTAATCCTGTCGGACAGCGCCTTGACCGCGCGCGAATGGGGGGCGGACGGAATTTATGGCGCACCGCTGTCGCTCTATCCGCGCCGCCGCGAACTGCTCCAGATCGCCACCGCGCACAATATGCGCGAAATAGCGCAGGCGAACTTGAGCGGAGCAGACGCAGTAATGCTATCGCCCGTATTCCCCACGCGATCTCACCCCGGAACCAAGACACTGGGGTCAAACCGCTGGCACACACTGGCGCGCCATGCAAAAATGCCTGTAATCGCGCTAGGCGGAATGAATTTGGAAACGGCGCGGCGATTGAAGTCCCCTCGTTGGGCCGCAATTGATGGCCTAAGCCAATCCGACTAAAGGTCGGCAAGGGCAACCGCCCGCCCGCAGCGGGGGCAGCTTGCCTGCCCGTCTAGCGAGGACGAAGCCGCGGATGCGGCTTCATGAGACAAACAATTTGACCCCCGAGTCCCTCTGTGGGATTCTCCGCCTCGGGACGCATCGCAAGGGGATATCTCATGGCCACGAAGGCCAACCAGAACGCGGATTGGAAAGCTGCCTTTCGTCGCTCGCTTGCGCGCAGTGCGCAGCTTACGGGCGCGGTGGCGCTGTATGCCTTTACCGCGTTCCTCGCGATTGCCCTCCTCAGCCACAGCCAGACCGACCCTTCGCTGTCCACCGCCGCCGGTGATGTGGTGGACAATTGGATGGGCAAGCCCGGCGCATTCGTTGCCGATCTGGCCCTGACCGCATTCGGCTGGGTATCGGTCCTGTTCCTGCCGCTGACTTATGTGGTCGCGCGCAAATTATGGCGCGATGCCGATGAGGAAGAACATTGGGGCGGCCAATGGTGGCGCACCGTAGCACTCTTGCTGGTGGCGATGGCGCTCCTTTCGACAACGCTCGCACTCGTCACCGATCCGCGTCAGCACAGCTGGCCTGCGGGATTTGGCGGATTAACCGGGCTGCTAGGTGAAGGCGGCATTCGCGCAATTGCCGGCCTTGTGCCCGAAGCCGGGCGTTTCTGGACAATCCTTGCAGGCGGGCTGATCTCGCTTGTCGGCGGCGCGTTATTGGCAGGCCGCGTGTTCGCCATCGACTGGGCAAGCCTGCTGACGCTGCCTGAATGGATCAGAACTCCCCCACGCCTCCTGAAATCTTCCAACCCGTTCAAGGACGAAACAACGCGCAAGCAGCGCCGCCGCCCGGAAGCGCAGGCAGACGACGGCGATGAGGATGGCACTGCTGCTGGCGGCGCTTCGGCGGCAGGAGGCTCTCCTTTCAGCAAGCGGCGCCCACCCGAAATCAGCGATCCGGCCAGCCCGCCCCAGCGCGCCAAGCCAGCTGCAAAGGTATCGCAGAAAGACCTGTTTGCCGAATATGACCTGCCTTCGGTCGATCTGTTGGAAGATGGCCCTGCCAATCAGGCCCCGCCGCTCGACAAGCTGGCGCTGGAACGCAATGCGCGTCTGCTGGAAACCGTGCTCGATGATTTCAACGTCAAGGGAGAGATCACGGCGGTGAAGACCGGCCCCGTCGTCACCATGTACGAACTGGAGCCTGCGCCCGGCATCAAGGCCAGCCGCGTGATCGGCCTGGCCGAAGACATCGCCCGCAATATGAGCGCGATCAGCGCCCGCGTTGCGCCGATCCCGGGCAAGACCGTGATGGGCATCGAATTGCCCAATGCTGACCGGCAAATGGTCAATTTCAAGGAGATGGTCGCGTCCGAAGCCTTCGTCAGTTCGAAAGGCGGCCTGCCGATCATTCTGGGCAAGGGCATTTCCGGCGAGCCTATCGTGGCCGATCTTGCCGCCATGCCGCATCTGCTGGTCGCGGGTACTACCGGATCGGGCAAGTCGGTCGGCCTCAATGCCATCCTGCTCAGCCTGCTCTATCGCTTCACGCCCGCCGAATGCCGCCTGATCCTGATCGATCCGAAGGTGCTGGAGCTGAAAAGCTACGACGACATCCCCCACCTCCTCGCCCCGGTGGTGACAGAGCCGCACAAATCGGTCCGGTCCTTGAAATGGGCGGTGGAAGAGATGGAGCGGCGTTACCGCATGATGAGCGAGATCGGCGCGCGTAACCTTGGCGGGTTCAACGAACGTGTCGCCGCCGCCGTGGCCAAGGGCAAACCGCTCAAACGCACGGTGCAAACAGGCTATGATCCCGAAACCGGCGAAGCCGTGGTCGAGGAAAAGGAGCTGGATTACGAAGTCCTGCCCCAGATCGTGCTGATCGTGGACGAGCTGGCCGATCTGATGGTCACTGTCGGCAAGGAAATAGAGGTGCTGATCCAGCGCCTGGCGCAAAAGAGCCGGGCGGCTGGCATCCACCTGATCATGGCGACGCAGCGCCCGTCCGTCGATGTGATTACCGGCGTCATCAAAGCCAACTTGCCGACCCGCATCAGTTTCAACGTCACCAGCCGGATCGACAGCCGCACGATCCTTGGGGAGCAGGGCGCGGAACAATTGCTGGGCAAGGGCGACATGCTGTTCAAACCCAATACCGGCCCGCTGAAACGTGTTCACGGACCTTTCGTCTCCGATGAAGAGGTCGAGAAGGTTGCGCAGCACTGGCGTGCGCAGGGTTCGCCCGCCTATGTCGACAGCGTCACCGAGGAACCGGAGGACGGTGGTTACAATTTCGAGGATGAATTCACCGCATCGGATAATCCGGAAGAGCGCAAATATCGCCAGGCGTGCCAGATCGTGATCGAAAACCAGAAGGCGAGCGGCAGCTGGCTGCAGCGGCAGATGGGCGTGGGATACAATACCGCCGCCAAATTGATCGAACGGATGGAGGAGGACGGGATCGTCGGCCCCGCCAACCACGTGGGCAGGCGGGAAATCTTCCGCGACCGCGATGGCAATCCGCTGTAGCCGCAGGCGAGATAACCTGCTTTAAACGCGCGCGATGAAGGATGCAGTCACGCCGCGTACAAAGCCTGTCAAATTGAGAACCGTCGGGTGGCGGGAACTGGTCGATTTACCCGAACTGGGCCTGATCGGGGTTCCGGCCAAGATCGACACGGGCGCGCGCACATCATCCTTGCACGCAGATGTGCTGGAAGAATTCGAACGGGACGGTGAACGCTTCGTCCGGTTTTCGGTCGATTTCGGCCCGCACAACGAACGGCATATTTGCGAAGCGATCCACATCGACATGCGCGGCATCACCAGTTCCAACGGTGAGACGCAAAGCCGCATGATTATCAAGACACCGCTCAAGATCGGCACGCTGACATTTCGTGCCGAAATCAGTCTGGCCAACAGGTCGGATATGAAATTCCCGATGCTGATCGGGCGTTCTTCACTCAGACGGCGTTTTGCCGTCGATTCCGGCCATTCTTGGCTGCAGACTCCCGGCGGGAAGCCGGACAAGGGAAAAACTTCATGAAAATCGCAATGCTCGCGCGTAACCCGAACCTCTATTCGCACAAGCGCCTTGTGGAGGCGGCAAAGGATCGCGGCCACACACTCGATATTCTCAATACCACGCGCTGCACGGTGAACATCGCCAGCCACCGTCCTACAGTGATGTACAAGGGTGAGACGCTGAACGGGTACGATGCGGTTATCCCGCGCATCGGCGCCTCCATCACCGCATACGGTCTGGCGGTGCTTCGCCAGTTCGAAATGGGCGGCGTCTGGTCACTGAATGAAAGCGTTGCGATCGGGCGTAGCCGGGACAAGCTGCGTTCCACCCAGATCATGGCGAAATACGGCCTCGGCCTGCCGCTCACGGCCTATGCCAACGACCCCAAGCAGGCAGAGGCGATTATCAAGGCGGTGAACGGACCGCCAGTGGTGATCAAACTGCTTGAAGGAACGCAAGGGATTGGCGTGGTGCTCGCCGAAACGCTGAAAGGCGGCGCGTCCATTATAGAAGCGTTCCGGGGCGCGAACATCGCCATCATGGTGCAGGAATTCATCAAGGAAGCAGGCGGATCGGATATCCGCTGCCTTGTGGTCGGCGGCAAGGTGGTCGCGGCAATGAAGCGGCAAGGTGCCGAGGGCGAATTTCGCAGCAACCTTCACCGCGGCGGCAGCGCGCAGCTGATCAAGATCACGCCCGAAGAACGCAGCACGGCAGTTCGCGCGGCCAAGGCGATGGGCCTGAATGTCTGCGGTGTGGACCTGCTGCGAAGCAACCATGGTCCGGTAATCATGGAAGTAAACTCGTCGCCCGGCCTGGAAGGAATCGAGAACGCCACCGGCAAGGATATTGCTGGAATGATTATCGAATTTATCGAAGGCAATGCCAAGCTGGGCAAGACGAAGACCCGCGGCAAAGGCTAGGCACCCGGCTTCCAAGCGGGATGCCGCCAAAGCTTTCGGTTTACAGTTAGCAATTCGTAAACCACCACCTGCGTAATAACCCTGAACATGTTCGGGGTACGCTTCATCTGTTTGTTCAAGGCATTCCGCATGGCCGCCCTTGCCGGGCTGGCCATCGCGGGAGTGCATTCGCCTGCCGCAGCGCAGGAGGCCGGAGACGGCTGGACGCTCGATCCGTTTGCACGCATCGAACTGGGCGTCGTTTTCTCCGAAAGCGAAGACCGCGATGACGAACTCATCATCAACGGCGATGGCGGCTATCTGCGCGGCCAGGTGGGCGTCTCCATCGGCGATGAGAAAACCGAAGTGCGTCTGGAAGCAGACCGCATCGAAGTCGAACGCTTCGGCTCTTCCACCGGAAGAGACCGCTTCAACAGGGATCGCCTGTCGGCCGGCATCACGCAGAAGCTGGGCGATGATTGGGAAGTGGAGCTTCGCGGCCGCATCTATGATGATCTGGTAAGCGTGGAGGCGACCGATACGGACGAAACGCAGGTTTCCGCACGTGTCGAATTCGAACCGGAACAGGCCCACCGCTTTACCTTGCGCGGCACATGGCGAGACCGCGAGTATGACGATGGCCAGGGCCCCGGCGGCACGTCATCCACCGGCGAAGGCGGGCGGGTCGATTTTGAATATCGCCACCGTCTGGGCCGCTATCACTACATCAACTTCGATCTGCGCGCCGAAGAAATCACGTCGGACAATCCGCTGCGCAGCTATACCCGCGAATCTGCCAGCATATCCTACACGCAGCCGATCACTTCGGATTTGCGCGTGCGGCCGGCATTGGAAGTGCGGCAAACAAATTTCGGCGGACGTCTCGCGCCCGGCGCAGAGCTGCGTGAAGACACGCAAATCGTGCCCGAAGTCGAAGTGCTGTGGTGGACCGGCAACTGGCGCATGGAAGCCGAAGCCAAATACATCTTTTCAGACAGCAATGATCCGGTGCGCGACCGGCAAGGTTACCGGTTCAGCATGAGCGTCGGCTATGTCTTCTAGAGCCTTGCGCAAATGGCGGCTGAGCCGCTGGCGCAAATTGCGCCGCGTCCTGTCGAAAGCAACACCGCAAATCAGAGCGCCCGCCCTGATCGGTGCGGGCGTTTTTGCTGTCATCGGCCTGCTTGCCATCCTCGGCATCGCGAACACGCAAAACCTGTTCTATGCGCCGCAATCGCTTGGCGAACAGGCGGTGTCCTACGCTGTTTGGGGGATGAAGCCGTCAAACCTGCTGATGGCTTTGCCGATCGGCGCGTTTCTGGTGGTGCTGGCGCGCAGCTTTGTCGGCATGAAAGCCTTTGGCCTGTTCACCCCGATGCTGATCGCCATCGCCTTTTTGCAGATCGGCCCGATTTTCGGACCGCTCGTGCTGATTTCGGCCGTAGGTGTCGGGATGCTGGCCGCGCCCACCCTGCTGAAATTGCGCATGACGCGGGTAGGTTTTCTGGGCGTGCTGATCAGCTTCGTCGTATTTGTCCTGGCGGGCCTGCAGGTGGCCTTCGATACCGAATTGCAGGTTGACGCATTCCCCGTCGTCGTCACCGCGCTGGTGGTGGAACGCTGGTATCGCCAGTGGGAAAAAGACGGCGCGAAAGAAGCCTTCTCCATAGCCATGAGCACGTTTCTGCTCGCGCTGATCATCCAGTTTGTGATGGTGAGCCGGGTTGCCCTGACCCTGATCGAGATTTCCCCGCTGGTTTTGCCCGGCTTTGCCGGTCTCGCGATCGCGCTTTTGGGCCGATACCGCGGCCTGCGCCTTTCGGAAATCAAACGTTTTGCACCCATCTGGCTTGAAGGATTACGCAATGCCAATGCTGCCACAGCTCTTGACGAGCGCGTTGAAGTTGCCCGCGACCATGACGGACAGCTCGGCGACCAACCCGCACAAACCATCCCGCAGATGGAAATCCCCGTTCTTCCGCAACCGCGCTTCGGCGGCGGGTGGAACGCCGGACCAGGGCCTGCAATCCTCCATTCCGCAAGCGGGGAATATCGACGAGATCCTCGGGATCAATCTGCGCAATTCGATTATCGCGAAATACAATCCGCGCTGGGCGATCGAGCAGGCGCGGGACAAGGTGGCAGCGAAAGTGGCACTGAACGCTGGCGGCGTCGTAACTACCGGCACAATCTGCGTAATCTCCAGTTATGGGGATCTGCTTGATTTCGATCCCTTGCGCGATCTGCCCGATAGTTGGGCGATCAAGCCCGCGCGCGGAAGCCAGGGCGATGGCATTTTGCTGGCCGTCAGGCGCGAAGGGAATGACTGGTACAAGGGGTCGGGCGGAAAACTTACTCCGGCAGATGTGATGAACCACCTGCGCCGGATTGTTGACGGCGGCTTTTCCGGCGATGCCGCAGCGGAAGACGCAGCGCTCATCGAACCTCTTATCCGCCCTGACAAAAGGATCGCCGGTCTGGTGCCCGAGGGCCTGCCCGATGTGCGTGTCATTTCCCTGCGCGAACATCCGCTGATGGCGATGATGCGTCTGCCGACCAATGCCTCTGACGGCAAAGCCAATTTGCACCAGCGCGCCATCGGCGCGGCGGTGGATATCGAGACGGGCATCATTACCCGCGCGATGGTGGTCGGAGAAGTAATCACGCACCATCCCGACACCGGCACCAAACTGATCGGATTTCAGCTGCCGGAATGGGACGTTGTGCTGGAAATGAGCTCCCGGTGCAGTGCTGCCATCGGGCTGGGCTATCTGGGTGTCGACATCATTCTGGACGAAAATGACGGACCCATGATCCTGGAGGTGAACGCCCACCCGGGCATCGAAATCCAGAACATCAACCAGAAGGGCCTGCGCCGTGCGATGATCCTGGCGGGCGAAAAGCTTTAGAAACGCACGCCTCTGCGCGCTGCCTTGGCCGGAGCAAGCCGGAGCCTAAAAGCGCGATCCATCCAGTGCGACATCAGCGTTTGCCCAGATTACCGCGAAGTCCGCCCGCTCCTGAACCGCCTGCTTGCCTTGCGCTTCAAGGGCCTTGATCAAACCCGCCATTGACCAGCCGTTGCGGGGATAATCCTCCAGATCCTTGCGGAATACTGCCTCGGCCTCTGCCGCGCGGTCCGCTGTCAGCAACGCCTGGCCCAGTGACTGGCGCGTTGGATAATACCAGAATGGCGGTTCCATATATGGCAAACCATCCTGCAAGGTGACGGCCTCTCCGAACAAGGCAATAGCTTCTTCCTCGCGCCCGTCCGCCAACGCCAGTTCACCAGCAAGCAGGCGATGCGCGATGTTGAGCAGCACAGTTGCCGGGTAATCGGCAGTATCCAGAAAACGTATCTCCACCGTGTCCTTGCTGGATGCCAGCTGCGCCAGCTCCGCCTCGGCTTCAGCCGCCCGCCCCTCATGCAATAGAGCAATACCGCGGGCGTAATGCATTATTGCCCGCGAGTAATCGCGCGGTGTCGGCGGCTCCGTTTGCGCCAGAATATCGTCCCAGCGCCCGAACTGGACCTGCGTCAGCACCGGAATTGTCTTGAAGAACTCAATCGTCGGAAACTGCTCGATCTGCTCCATGTGCACGTTGTCGGCAAGCTTCTGCGCCGCTTCCAAGGCCATCGCGCTTTGGCCGGACATGCTTGACGCTGCCCAAAGGAAGTGAATGTTATGCGGGTAATATAACGCCGGGTAGAAGCCCTGCGCATTGCACGCAGCAATATATGCCTCGTCCACTGCCGCAGCGCGGATATTGGTTTCGGCTGCATCGTTATATCGTCCGACACGCCAATAGATATGCGCCGGCATATGCGTGAGGTGACCCGATCCAGGTACAAGACTGAGCAAGCGATCGGCCTCATCCTCTGCGATACCGGGTGTTTCGGATGCCTCGACCGCATGAATATAAAGATGCAGCGCGAGGGGGTGGTCCGGACTGCGCGCGATGACGTTTTCCAGCGCAGCGATCACGCGGCGCGTGTCGTCCTTCGGTGCGCCAGCATCCGACCAGTAATCCCAAGGCATGAGGTTCATCAGCGATTCCGCGTAGATCGCGCTCGCATCGTCATCGTCAGGGTAAGCTGCAACATAAAGAGCCATCGCATCGGAATAGGCCTGATCCAGCGGCTCTCGGTCGGTTTCAGGATCGCCGTTGTAACGAGCCGCCTGCGCTTCGATCAGCCGCCGTTCCGCCGGACTTGCATTGCCGCGCAGTGCCATTGCCTGGCTGATCGCGGCATATGCTGCGCGCCGCTCTTCCGGACTCATAACCGCTTTGCCGTTCGCCGTTACGTTTATGTTCGGACCTGTCGCGAGTGCCTCGCCCCAGAAACACATGGCGCATTCCGGATCAAGCCGCTGGGCCGCCCGGAATGAGCGGATTGCCTCTGCGTGGTTGAAACCAAAAGCCAGCACCATGCCTTGATCGAAATAACGTTGCGCGCCGGCGCTGTTTGTCGTGATTGGGCGATGATAATCGCCCATACCTTCGAAAAGCGGCGCGCCGGCCATCTGCACCAGTTCGCTATCCTGCAGACTGGTGGCGGCCACTATTTCATCCTGTGGCGGCGGACTCATGGCCCATCCCGAAAGAGCGAATGATCCAGAAGTCAAAGCGGTGCCAATGATTAGTGTACGGAAAATTTTCATAAACCTACCTCCAACGTCATACCGACGAGTCGAATTGCAGGTTAGTAGCATTAGCACGATTGACCGATAATTTCACGTCAGCGGCGGTTATTTAGAGAAATTTACTGAGTCTATTAAATCATGAAGCATATGCGCATTTTGCAAAAAGGTGGTTTATCCAAAGTTTATGATTCGTTATTTGAAAAGTATAAATCGACGAAGTTTATCTTCTGCATGATATCCAATCGAAAATGCACGATACACCGCGACCTCGACACTGGATAAAGATCGCGCATGCCTAGGCGGCCAGCGAGTCCGCCCGTATCGTTCTTCGCGTGAAGACTCAGATCGAAATCGGCAAGGACGCGCATGGCACACCCGTGCCGATCGACGTGGAAGAATTGCTCGCCACGCGGCTGCTGGTGCAGGGCAATTCCGGCAGCGGTAAATCGCACCTTCTCCGCCGCCTGCTGGAACAAAGCGCAGGCCTTGTGCAGCAGGTGGTGATCGATCCTGAAGGCGATTTTACCAGCCTGGCCGACCATTTCGATCACGTTGTCATCGAAGGCGCAAGCTACTCACCGCGAGAAATAGAGGCGTTGGCGGGACGCATCCGACAGCACCGGGCCTCTGTTGTGCTGGCTCTGGATGATCTGGAGGTCGAACAGCAGATCCGCTGCACGGCGCAGTTCCTGACAGCCCTGTTCGATGCGCCCGAGAGAGCATTGGTATCCGGCACTGGTCGTGGTCGACGAAGCGCAGATGTTCGCCCCGTCTGCCGCAGGCGAGATGGCGGAGGATACGCGCCGCATGACGCTGTCTGCCATGACCAACCTGATGTGCCGGGGCCGCAAGCGCGGTCTTGCAGGGATCGTGGCGACGCAGCGATTGGCGAAACTGGCGAAGAATGTCGCGGCGGAGGCGAGCAATTTCCTGATGGGCCGCACCTTCCTTGATATCGACATGCAGCGCGCAGCGGACCTTCTGGGCATGGATCGCAAACAGGCAGAGCGTATTCGCGATTTGCAACGAGGGCATTTTCTCGGCCTTGGGCCCGCGGTCAGCCGCCGTCCCGTTGCGGTGCATATCGGAGCGGTGAAATCCGGCGGGAAGAACGGCGCGAGTGCGCTCACGCCGCTGCCGCAGGCGGGTGCGGAAGAAATGGGCGCCTTGCTGCACGATCAATTGGCAGAAGAAGCCGCTGAAACAGTGCACCGCCCGCCCCCGCCCGCGCCGCCGCCTGCACCGGATGTGGATGCATTGGCCCAAAGCATCGCTGCGCGCGCCGAGATGGAGCCGCCAAAGCCTGCCTCCGCCGAAGCCGCGCCAACCGGCTCTGTTGAAGATATCATGCGCGAACTGGCTGCAGAGGAAGGCGCAACTTTCCGTCCGGCAGCCACGTTGTTCCGCGATTTCGCCACCCGCTGCCGCGATCGGGGGGTAAATTCTTCGCATATCGACATGCCCGCGTTTCGCCGCCAGTTTGCCTTCACCAGCGCGGGGGTAGACCAGCTGGAGCAGGCACCGCGGGAAGCCGTAGAGCGCATGGCGCAAAGCGTGGCGGACGATGTTCTTGCGCCGTATCTCGCCATTGTGGTGGCCGCTGCTGCAGGCAAGCGCGCTCCTGACGAGGATCATCTGGCCCGCGTTTACGGCACCGCATCGCCGGGGCGCATCCGCCGCTTGCTAGAACACCTTGAAAAGACAGGTCTGATATCGGTGCATGAAGATTTCGGCGGAGATCGGACAATTACCGTGCCCGGCATCGAGGATGTCATGGCCTGACGACACAATGCACTTTGTGGCGCGATTGCATCAAATATTACAAAAGCATCACACTGCGGAGTAATATTCTTTCATAATATTTGCCCTTGGAATATGGTTCTTGCGCAGGCTCACTGCGCCTGTTTCCAAGGGAATATGCCAATGAGTGTTCGTTTTTCCTTCAGAGCCGGATGCGCTCTCGCTTCGATTTCCGTCGCAACGATCGCTGGGCCTGCCTTCGCGCAAGACACGCAAACCAATGCCAGCGACCTGGATGATGCACCGCAGATCATCGTCACCGGCACCAGGCGGACTGACCGCACGGTTGCCGAAAGCACCGTGCCGGTAGACGTCATCAGTTCGGAATCTCTGCTGAACCAGGGCACCACGGAAACGAACCGCCTGCTCAACAATCTGGTCCCTTCATTCAACTTCCCGCAGCCATCCTTGACCGACGGCACGGATTCGCTGCGCCCCGCGACTTTGCGCGGACTGGCACCGGATCAGGTGCTGGTACTGGTCAATGGCAAGCGCCGCCATCTGTCTTCGCTGCTCAACCTCAACGGCTCTATCGGACGCGGTTCGGCCGCAGTCGACATGAACACCATTCCGCCGCTCGCGATCGAGAGGATCGAGGTCCTTCGCGACGGGGCATCTTCGCAATATGGTTCGGATGCCATTGCCGGGGTGATCAACGTCCAGCTCAGGTCGCGCGAAGGCGGCCGTGCGCAGGCGACCTATGGCCGGTACATCACCACGATGGACGGGGTGGACCAGGTTGCCGGCGTGGCCCCTACCACCACCACCAGTTCCAGCGAACTGCCGGTCATCAGCTTCACCGGTGAAGACCGCAAACGCCGCGACGGCGACACGTGGACCATCGCATCCAATTTCGGCCTGCCGGTGGGCGACGAAGCGTTCCTGAACCTGACGGTCGAATACAAGGACCGTGATCCGACCAACCGTTCCGGCCCCGATTTGCGCCGTCAGTATTCCGGGCTTGGCGATCCGCGTGAGACGACCTTTGACCGCTACAGCCACCGTTTCGGTGACGGCGAATCGCGCGATATCAATCTGTTCGCAAATGCCGGCATGGATATCGGCGATGCGTTCGAGCTTTACGCATTCGGCAGTTATGGCAACCGCGAAGGCAATGGCGCCGGTTTCTATCGCCGCTCGCTGGACTCGCGCAACGCCGACTTCGCCAATGGCGGCCAGCCGTTTTATCCCGATGGCTTCCTGCCGCTGATCAACAGCACGGTAGAGGATATCGCAGGTGTCATCGGCATTCGCGGCGAGGCAAGCGGATGGAACCTCGATTTCTCCGTTAATTACGGCACAAACCGCCTCGACTATCTGATTACCAACACCTGGAACGCTTCGCTGGGCGGGAATGTCAGCCCCACGGAATTTGACGCAGGCGGACTGCGGTCGGGCCAGACATCGGTCAATATCGATGTCCAGCGCGAAGTGGATTTCGGCATTGGCGACACCTCGATTGCCATCGGCGGCGAATGGCGCAACGAAAACTACAAGATCGTTGCCGGTGAAGAAGGCAGCTACGTCGCCGGTCCGTTCTTCTTCAGCAATGGTTCGGCACCGGGCGCGCAGGTCTTTCCCGGCTTCTCCCCGACGACGGCGATTGACCGTTCGCGCGATTCCTTCGCCGCCTATGTTGAACTCGACACCGATCTGTCGGACATGTTCAATGTGCAGGTCGCCGGAAGGTTTGAGGATTTCTCCGACTTCGGCAGCACGCTGAACGGGAAGCTAGCCGCGCGGTTTGAACCGGTGGAGGGCCTTGCCTTCCGCGGTTCGGTTTCCACCGGGTTCCGCGCACCAGGGATGGCGCAGCAGTTCTTCTCCACCACATCCACCAACAACGTCGGCGGGCAGTTGATCGAAGTCGGTACTTTCCCGGTTGCTTCGCCGATTGCAGTGGCGCTCGGCGCAGAGCCGCTGGAGGCGGAGTCTTCGGTCAATCTGGGTGGCGGCATCGTATTCACGATGGTCCCGCGGCTCAATCTCACGATCGACTATTACAATATCAAGATCAATGACCGCATCGTGCTGACTGAGAACCTGACCGGTGCCGACGTCCTTCTGCTGTTGCAAAACGCGGGCGTTGCCGGGTCTTCGGCGCGCTTCTTCACCAATGGTATCGATACCCGCACAGAAGGCCTCGATATTGTCGGCAGCTACCGCATTCCTGATATCGCCGGCGGATCGCTGACGCTGACGGCGGGCTACAATCTGAACGATACCAGCATTACCGATCGGCGGGTGTTCAGCGGCTTTACCGCCGACCGCCTGTTCGCCCGCCAGGAAAGCTTCCGCCTGACCGATGGCCAGCCAAGCAACAAGCTGAACCTTGGCGCGGTGTTTGACCGAGATCCATTCGGATTCACGATCAATGCCAACCACTTCGGCAGCGTGTTCCTGCCCGATGGGGTTTCGCCATCCGCGATCCGGAACGATATCACCATCGGCGAAGGCGATGCACCGGGAGACATTACGCTGACGCCGAAATGGGTGGTCGATCTGGAACTGCGGTTCAACCCTGTCGAAATGGTCCAGCTGGCAGTCGGCGCGAACAATCTGTTCGACGAATATCCCGATCGCCTGCCCTTCGGCACTGTGGGCGGTGTGAATTTCGGCCTCAACACCAGCTTCCTGCCCTACTCCTCGCAGTCGCCCTTCGGCTTCAGCGGACGGTTCCTGTACGGGCGGGTGAGCATCGAATTCTGACTTTGATCCGTTAAGTAATGCCGCACCAAGGGCGTTGCCTCCCACAGAGGCAGCGCCCTTTGCTTTTGACGATGAAGCTGGCGGCGCTGGCTGTCTTCGTAGCGAGCGGTTCAGGCCGCCCGCTGTCTCTGCTTGCGCGCAACTGGTTGCAACGGTAACGGCTCTGCCTGACCATTAACCGGAGACTTCCCATGCGTATCGGCTGCCCACGCGAAATCAAGAACCGCGAATACCGTGTCGGCCTGACACCGGAAAGCGCCGGCGAACTGGTCGCGAATGGCCATGATGTGTGGATCGAAACGGGTGCAGGCGACGGCATCGGCGCGTTCGATGCGCATTACACGGATCGCGGCGCGAAGGTCGTCGATACCGCTGAAGAAATCTTCGCCAATTGCGAAATGATCGTGAAGGTGAAGGAACCGCAGGCCAGGGAACGCGCGATGCTGCGTGAAGGCCAATTGCTCTACACCTATCTCCATCTTGCGCCCGATCCTGAACAAACTGCCGATCTGGTAAAATCAGGCTGCACTGCCATCGCCTATGAAACGGTAACCGGATCGCGCGGCGGATTGCCGCTGCTGAAACCGATGAGCCAGGTCGCGGGCCGGATGAGCATTCAGGCTGGCGCCACGGCGCTTGAAAAGGCCAATGGCGGGCGCGGCGTGCTGCTGGGCGGCGTACCGGGCGTGATGCCGGGCAAGGTCGTGATTATCGGTGGCGGCGTGGTTGGCTTCAACGCAGCGCAAATGGCGGCAGGGCTTGGCGCGGATACCGTGATCATGGACCTCAATCCGGAAGTGCTGGAGAAAGTGGGCACCCATTTCGAAGCCCGCGCCAGCACCCGCTTCGCCAGCCGCGCCAATATAGAAGAAGCCGTGGCAGAGGCTGATCTGGTGGTTGGCGCTGTTCTGGTTCCGGGCGCTGCCGCACCCCGCCTTGTCACCCGCGCCATGCTGAAAACCATGAAGCCGGGCGCAGTGCTGGTTGATGTTGCGATCGATCAGGGTGGCTGCTTTGAAACCAGCCATGCCACCACGCATGATGATCCGACCTACGTGGTGGATGATATCGTGCATTATTGCGTTGCCAACATGCCGGGCGCGGTCAGCCGCACCAGCACCTACGCGCTCAACAACGTCACCCTGCCGCATGCCTTGCGGATCGCCAATCTCGGCTGGAAAGAGGCGATGCGCGCCGATCCCCATCTGGCAGAAGGCCTGAACGTGCACGCGGGGAAAGTGACCTATCCCGCCGTCGCGAGCGAGCTGGGTTATGATCTGCTGCCGATTGCAGAGGCGATTGCCTGATCTGAAGTTGCCGAATTTCAGGTCTGGTCGTTAACCCGCCACCAACAGGTTGCACCTAGTATGGCGGCGTGCGATCCAGGATATCGACCTTCGCGCGGCTCTGGGCCGCAGCGATCACGCTGCTTATGCTGGCAGCCCCATCGGTGGTGCGCGCTGAAATTGCAGGCAATTCTGGTGTTTTTCCCGCAGCTTCGGTCTGCCACGCCCCGATATCGCCGGCGGACACAGCCCAAGAAATGCTGCTCAGCACCGCTGGCTGGAATTGCGGCACACCTGACCGGCTTTCGGAGGACACGCAGCAATTGCTGCTGCGCTTTGACCTGAGGGGCCTGGACATCGAGCAGCCCGGCCTGCTCATCAATTCGCACACATACCGGGAAACCGACGGTTTCTCGCGGTTCCAACTGATCTCTGTCGGCCCGCAAGGAGCGTCCGCGACGGGCTGGCTGTCGCTGATCGATTTCATGCCGACGTCGCCAGTATGGAAGACGCGCGTGACGGCTCCCTCTGCGGGCGATGATCTTCAGGCTGTGGTCGTGCGTATCGACGCCCCGCAAAGCAGCGGTGTCATCAACCGTTTTGATCTGGAAGACACCGCTCCTGCAACTTTGCTGGCCAATGCGGATCAGTTGATTGCCGCCGTCCTATGCGGCCTCCTGATCGCCCCGGCACTGTTCGGCTTGGGGTATTTCCGGGTCCTGCGCACCAGCTTCCCGATTTATCACTCGGTTTACTGCCTGCTTGCGGTGACACAGGTAGCCGCGCTGGCCGGACTGTTGCCGCTGATGATGGACATATCGCGCAAAACCCAATTCATCGTCCTGCATATGAGCTTCGATCTGATCGCAGCGACCAGCGCGATTTTCGCCGCGAGTTTTATCGAGCAGGACAAGATCAACAAGCTGTCGCGCCGCATCCTCTATGGCGCCGCAGCCCTCGCCGTCACGCTGGGCGTGATGCGCGTGACGCTGGGCTTTTCGATCGGGATGGAAGTCGCGGTTGTCTATTACGCGGGCTATGTCGTATTCCTGACCGCCCTGGCCGCAGCACTGATCCATCCGTTGCGCTGCGGCAGCCGTGCGACGCTGTTTCTGGTGGTGTCATACCTCCCGCTTATCCTGATCGGTGCAACGCGCGTTGCGCTGGCGCTTGCTGACGGATTTCGAAGTCCGTTTCCACGCGGTCATGCTCCAGCATTTTGCCTTGAGCTGGCAGGTCATCGTCAGCGCGCTTGCGGTGGCGGACCGGTTCATGCTGATCAAGCGGGACCGCGACAACGCCCGCACTGCCGCCATATTGATGGAGCGCGCGTCCGAACGGGACGTGCTGACGGGGGTATACAATCGCCGGGTCATCACCGAACGTTACGAACGGCTCCGCGCCGAAGGCTTTACCTCGCTGGCGCTGATCGATCTTGACCATTTCAAGGCGGTGAATGACACCTTCGGCCACACTGCCGGGGACAATGTGCTGTGCGCGGTGGCAGAAGCCCTGCAACCCGATAGCGACACTGTCGTCATTCGCATGGGCGGCGAGGAATTTGCCTTGTTGATGCGCGGGCGCGGGACATTCGAACGGGCCGAACACCGCCGCTGCATGATCCCGATTGCGGCAAAGGCCGCGCTGGGCAATGATCACCGTCTGACCGCGAGCATGGGGCTTGTCGAAGTGCACACCGACGCCTTGCCTGACTCGGATTTCAGTTCGCTGTACGAACGCGCCGACCGGCTGCTTTACGAAGCAAAACATTCCGGGCGGGACCGCACGGTCAGCGAAAGGGTCAAGATCTTCCGCAGCCGGAATTTGGCGGACCGGCGGAAAACCAGGGAAGCCGCCTGACCTTCAGGCGGCGTTATCGCATATTCTGCGCCCAACCGCCTTCGGGCATGAACGGCGCCGCAACTTCTCCGGGCACGCGCATCAGTTTGCCGGTGGCCTTGTCGACCATCGCCCAGGTCGTCTTGGCGCGCACCAGCTCCCTGCCGTCCGCATCGGTAAAATTGAAATGGCGGTTGAAGCGCGGACCGCGTGGCCCCTCCAGAATAGTGGTCTCTCCGGTTACATGTTCACCCTCGGCAATATTGCCGCGATAATCGATCTCGTGCCGCAGGACGAGCCAGACGTATTTGTCGACATGTTCCGGCAGCGCTTCGGCTTCCCAATGCGCGCCCGACAAATCCTCCATCCAGCGCAGCCAGACGGTGTTGTTGACGTGGCCGTTCATGTCGATGTGTTCGGGCAGCGCAGTGAAAGTGCGGGAGAAGCTGTTGCTCATTTTTCTACGCCCATCTGCCACAGCACAAAGGCGACCTCCTCCGCCGTTTCGCGCAGCCCTTCGAACCGGCCCGATTTCCCGCCGTGGCCCGCGCCCATATTGGTTTTCAGGAGCAGGATATTCTCGTCGGTCTTCAATTCACGCAGCTTGGCGACCCATTTGGCAGGTTCCCAATAGGTGACGCGCGGATCGTTGAGGCCGGCTGTCACCAGCATCGGCGGATAGGCCTGCGCCTTGGTCTGGTCGTAGGGAGAATAGCCGCGGATCAGCTCGAACATCTCCTGGCTCTCTATCGGGTTACCCCATTCCTGCCATTCGCCCGGCGTCAGCGGCAATGTCTCGTCCAGCATGGTGTTGAGCACATCGACAAACGGCACATGCGCAACGATCGCACCGAACAGTTCAGGTGCCTGATTGATGACGGCGCCCATCAATTCACCGCCAGCCGAACCGCCGCTGGCAGAAATGCGGCCCTCGCTCGTCAGCCCGCGCTCCACCAGCGCGCGCCCGGCATCGACGAAATCGTTGAAGCTGTTGATGCGCGCCTTCATTTTGCCTTGCAGATACCAATTGCGCCCCAGATCGTCTCCGCCGCGGATGTGCGCGATGGCGAAGGCGAAGCCGCGGTCGACGAAGCTCAGCCGCGTCGTGGAAAAGCCCGGCGGCACGGCATAACCATAGGCGCCGTAAGCATAGAGATGGAGTGGACCGCCCGCGCCGCCGTTCATCTCGTCACGGTCTTTGCGATACAGCACGCTGACAGGGACCATTGCTCCGTCGCGCGCGGTGATTTGCAATCGCTCAACTGTGTATAGCGACGGATCGAAACCGCTGGGGATTTCCTGCACTTTCAGCTGTTCCAGCTCCCGGCTGGCCACGTGATAATCATACACGGTGTCGGGCGTGATCGGGCTTTGGTAATGCATCCGCAGCCGGTCCATCGCCCATTCGGGATTGTTGCCGAGGCCTGCCGTATAGGCATCTTCGGGGAAGCTGATTGTCTCTATCCGCGCGGGATCATCGTAATAGCGAACCTGCACCTGATCGAGGCCTGCGATGCGGCCTTCGGTGACGTAGAAGTCGCGAAACAGATCAAATCCTGTGAGATAGAACTCGTCCGATCCCTCGATCAATGTGGACCAGTCTGCAGGCGCAGACATGGGCGCGGTGGCCAGGCGGAAATTGACGTGAATGTCATTGGTCAGGACGAATATCGTGTCGTCTTTCACATCCACATCATATTCCACGCCGGTCTGGCGGGCGCGGACAAGCAGCGGTTTCGCGTGCGGGTCGGACGCGGGGAGCAGGCGCACTTCGCTCGTTTCATTGTCGCCTGCCGCAATAATCAGCCATTCGCGATTGGAGGAAAGACCGGGGGACGCGGTGAAGCCCAGTTGCTCCTCATGATAAATCTGCCGGTCGTCGCCCGCTTCGCCCACGCGGTGAGCAAAAATGCGGTCGACCCGCCAGCTTTCATTGGCGCGGCCATAGACGATCACCGTGTCGTCTGCCGCCCAGATCAGGCCCGAATTGACGTTCTCTATCCGGTCGGGGAGCAGTTCTCCGGTCTGCAGGTCCTTGATGAATGCGGTGTAGAACTCGCCTCCCGTGGTATCGGTGGAATAGGCAAGATAGCGCCCGTTTTCGCTGACAGACAGTGAGCCAAGGCTGAAATATTCGAGCCCTTCTGCCAGTGCCGGTCCATCCAGTATCAATTCGCGCTCATCCGAACCGGACGGGCGGCGGTAAAATTTCCGATACTGCCCGCCCTCTTCGAATTCGGACCAGTAGTCGAAATCGCCATCGCGCTGCGGGACGGTGGAATCGTCTTCCTTGATGCGGGCGCGCATTTCCTTGAACAACGCATCGACCCGCGCCTGCTGCCCGACCATCTGCGCTTCGAAATAGGCGTTTTCAGCGCGCACATAGGCCAGCACATCGGCATCCTCGACGGCCGGATAGCCGGGGTCGCGCAACCAGTGATACGGGTCTGATATCGTGATACCGTGGTGGGTTTGGCTGTACTCGCGCTGCTCTGCGCGGGGCGGGCTTATGGTTTTGTCATATGTCAAAGAAGGTGATCTCGCCGGACTGGAGGTTAATCTCTGCGCGCGCCGCTGGAAAGCCGGGCGGTGAAGGTCTATGTGTGGTGCGTATAGAGAAATAGCAGACCTAGAAACCGGAAAAAACGCCATGTTGATGCAAACTCACGAAGCCCGCCTGTCCGCCTTGCGCGAAGAGCTCGCCCGCCGCGAACTGGATGGGTTTGTTGTCCCGATCAGTGATGAACATCTGTCCGAATATGTCGGTGCCTATGCCCAGCGACTGGCGTGGCTGACAGGTTTCGGCGGGTCTGCCGGAAGTGCGGTGGTTCTGAAGAACAATGCCGCCATGTTTGTGGACGGGCGCTACACCATTCAGGTGCGCGACCAGGTCGACGGCAAGCTGTATGATTACAAATCCGTGCCCAAAGACACGATGGGCGACTGGATTGCCGAAACTGCTCCCAAGGGCGCCCGCATCGGGTTTGATCCATGGCTTCATACGCGCGGCTGGGCCAAGGCCATGGCGAAGCGGCTGGAAAAGGCCGGGGCGGAATTGGTCGCGGTGGACAGTAACCCGATTGATGCCGTCTGGTCGGACCAGCCCGAACGCTCGCTGGCGCCGGCCTTTGTGCAGGACGATGCCCATGCCGGCCGCACCAGCGCGGAAAAGCGCGGCGACATGGCCGATTGGCTGAAAGAGGAAGGGCTGGACGCAGTTGTCATCAGCGCATTGGATTCTGTCGCATGGACACTCAATATTCGCGGCAGCGATGTCGATCACACGCCGGTCGCCCTGTCTTATCTGATGGTTCAGGCGGACGGTACGGCGGATTGGTTCATCGCGCCGGAAAAGGTCACTGACGAAGTCACCAAGAAGCTGGGCAATGCAGTTCGCATTCACCCGGTGGACGAATTTTCCGCCGCCTTTGCACAATTGGCCGGAAAGCGCGTTGCCGCCGATCCGGAACGCTCCGTCTACGCCATTTTTGACAGGCTTGACGAAGTCGGCGCGCAAGTTGCGCTCGAAACAGATCCCGCCGTGCTGCCCAAGGCGATCAAGACCCCCGCCGAACAACAGGGCCACCGCGATGCGCAGGCCCGCGATGGTGCCGCAGTCAGCCGGTTCCTCAACTGGCTCGAAAACGAAGGTCCGAAAGGCACGGTGGACGAACTTTCCGCCGCAGCAAGGTTGCAGGCCTTCCGCGAGGAAAATTCCGCACTGGTCGATCTCAGCTTCGATACGATTTCAGGCGCTGGCTCCAACGGCGCGCTGTGCCATTACCGCGTGAGCGAGGACACTTGCCTGCCGCTCGAACCAAACAGCGTTTATCTGGTCGATTCGGGCGGCCAGTATAAGGACGGCACAACCGATATTACTCGCACCGTGTGGATCGGCCCCGATGCCCCGCCCGCCGAAGTGAAAGACCGCTTCACCCGCGTTCTTAAGGGCCATATCGCGCTCGACACGCAGGTCTTTCCTACCGGCACTGCCGGTTCCGCGCTTGACGTTCTCGCCCGCCAGTATCTGTGGATGGCAGGCGTCGATTATGCCCACGGCACCGGCCACGGCGTCGGCAGTTTTCTGGGCGTGCATGAAGGTCCGCAGCGCATCGCCAAGGGGCGCGGCGGCCAGGCCGGGACCGATCAGGAACTGGTTGCAGGCATGATCCTTTCGAACGAGCCAGGATATTACAAGGCCGGCGAATACGGCATCCGCATCGAAAATCTGGTGCTGGTAGAAGAACGCCAGATAGACGGCATGGAAGGCGAATGGTTCGGCTTCGAAACGCTCACCCTCGTGCCGATCGACCGGACGCTGGTGGAACGCGATTTGCTGAGCGAAGCCGAAATCGCATGGTGGAACGATTACCACGCGAAGGTGCACGCCGTACTCGCACCGCAATTGGATGGCGAAAATCTGGCGTGGCTGGGCAAGAGCTGCCAGCCGCTCTAAAACCCTGTTGCGCGGCTTCCAGTGCGGTTTGTGAACGCCGGATAAACCGCAGATGGCGGGCAGGTGAATACGCCGCCCGCCGCGCGACAACTTGCGACAATACTCCTGCAAACCGGCGAATTTGTGCGACACGCACTCTCTAGAACAGGGATCAAGAGTGGCGAGGCGCCGACCAATGTCCTCCTCCCCTTCAAGCTGGCGCTTCGTTGCTCTACCTTTGAAACGTAACTGGAGAGTACCCATGAAAAAGACCTTTATCCTCGCACTGGCCGCAGCCGGTATGACCGTTGGCGGCGCCGCAGTTGCGCAAGACCAGATGCGCGGTGCAGAAATGACCCGCGCCGATGTTGAAACCCGCACGGCGGCACGCTTCGCCCGCATGGATGTAAACGGTGACGGCATGCTCAACACCGCCGACCGTGAAGCCCGCGCGCTGGAACGCTTCAACGAAGCAGACGCCAATGGCGACGGCGCGCTGACCTTTGAGGAAATGCAGGCTGCACGTGAAGCCCGTCAGGCTAACCGGCAGGAACGCCGGGCAGAGCGCGGCGGTGAGCGTGCAGAGCGCGGTGAAAGGCGCGGTGGGCGCCATGGTCGCCGCGGCGGCAATCGCGGCCAGATGATGGAACGCGCCGATACCAATGGCGATGGCTCCGTCAGTCAGGCCGAATTCACCGCGGCCGCTCTCGCCCGCTTTGACAGCGTGGATGCGAATAATGACGGCACTGTCACTGCCGAAGAACGCCAGGCACAGCGCGCCGAACGTGGCGGACGGCGTGGCCCCGGCCGCCGCTGATGAGCGAAAGCCAAGTCAAACTGCTGCTGGTGGATGATGAAGCCAGTCTGCGCGAACCCCTGGCGGAGTATCTCCTTCGCCAGGGGTTTGCCGTTACGCAGGCAGCCGATGCGTCCAAGGCGCGCGCCGTGTTGCTGGACGACCTGCCCGATCTGGTCCTGCTCGACATCATGATGCCGGGAGAGGACGGGCTTTCGCTGTGCCGCCATTTGATCGAAACGCGCAATCTGCCAGTGATTTTCCTGACTGCGCGGGGCGAGGCGACCGACCGCATTGTGGGGCTGGAAGTCGGCGCGGATGATTATGTCGTCAAACCGTTTGAACCGCGCGAGCTGGTCGCCCGCATCCGTTCTGTCCTGCGCCGTGTGGCCAAGGGCGCATCCCCTGCCGATCCGCAAAGCGAGGCGCATTACCAGTTCGAAGGCTGGCAGCTTGATCCGCTCAAACGCCGCCTGACCGATCCCGAAGGCGCAGTCGTGCCGATATCCTCGGCCGAATTCCGCCTGCTGACTGCCTTTCTGGAGCATCCCAAGCAAGTGATGGACCGGGACCGGCTGCTCGACATGGTTCAGGGCCGCGAGGCGCATCTGTTCGACCGCGCCGTGGACAATCAGGTGAGCCGCCTGCGCCGCAAGATTGAAGAAGACAATCGCGATCCTAAACTGATCCAGACCGTATGGGGCGGCGGATATCGCCTCGCCTGCGACGTACGCCGCATCGCGCCGGAAGCGAGCTGACACACACGATGCGCCGCCTCCTCCCGAAAAACCTGCTTGGCCAGATGCTGCTTGCCGTGGCGCTGGCGCTGCTGACGGCGCAGACCATTTCGGTCGTTTTGCTTTACCGCGCCGAACAGCAACGCATCGAAAGCGGTCTGGTTAATGATCTGGCCTTCCAACTGCTGGCCGATCGCCAGCGCGAGGGGCGTGCGGCGAGACAAATTGGCGAAGGCCCGCGCGGACAGCGCCGCGCGGGCCTTCGCCGTATGCGGATCGAGAGCGCATTCTCATCCCCATTGGTGCAAGGCGAATTGCGCGATCCGGGTAGGGAAGCGGCGCTGCGCAGTGTGCTGCAAGATCAAGGTGTTGTCATCGGTCAGCTGGTGGTGCTCTCCCGTCGGATTTCGCAAGACCCGTTCATTCTCGGGCGGCTGGAGCAAAACCCGCGTTTCCTGGAACGGCGCGGCTGGTCCTCCGATGGTGAACTCGTGGTTGCCGGATTGAAACGCCAGGGCACCGACGAATGGGTCATCGCGCGGCAACCCCGGCCGCAACCTGCGCGCAGGGCGCTGGCCGGAATCATCATTCAGACGGTAATTCTGTATCTGGTGCTGGTGGGCGGGCTGGCTTTCCTGCTGCGCCGTTTGACGCGGCCGCTGGCACAGCTGACGACGCGCGTGGAAAGTTTTGGCGGCACGCTGGGCGCTGAGCCTCCGCTGGAACCCTCCGGCCCCGATGATGCCCGCCGACTGATCACCGCGCATAACGCAATGGAAGCGCGCATCGCGGCATTGCTCGATGAAAAGAACGTGATGCTGGGCGCGATTGGCCATGATCTCAAAACCCCGCTCGCCGCATTGCGTGTGCGGATAGAGAGCGTGGAGGACGAGACGGAGCGCGCCCGCATGGCTGCCACCATCGAAGACATCACGTCCTCGCTCGACGATATCCTCTCGCTAGCCCGCGTGGGCCGACCCACCGATCCGCTGGAACGCACTGACCTTTCGGCGCTGATCGCATCGGTGGCCGAGGAATATGAGGATATGGGCGATGACGTCGTGCTGGGCGAAACGCAGCGTGTGGCCTTGCCGCTGCGGGCAACCTGGATGCGCCGGGCGCTGCGCAATCTGATCGGCAATGCGCTGCGATACGGCGGACAGGCACGTGTCGCATTGGCGCGGGAAGGTGATGTGGCGGTTATCCGCATTGCGGACGATGGCCCCGGCATTCCGGAAGATCAAATCGCCGCCATGCTGGAACCATTCACTCGCGGCGAGGCTTCCCGAAACCGCGAAACCGGCGGCGCCGGCCTTGGCCTGACGCTGGCCCGCGCCATTGCCGAACAGCATGGCGGCGGGCTCAGGCTGACCAATCGCATTGATGCGGACGGCGCGGTGGCGGGGCTGCTGGCGGAAATCCGGATGCCGCTGCCGGACTGACGCAATCCGGGCTTTGCCGCGGCAATTTAACGCATCAAGCCGCCGATGATGTTGCGCACGAAAGCCGTGGCACCTGTGCGCAGCGGGTTTGCGCTGGACTTGCGGCCCATGGCGGCAGCGACCGCAATGGATGCCAGCGACCCTGCCGCTGCCCGCGCGGCGCTTTTGCCGGATTTTTCCCAGATGCTGGTCGATTTGCGCGGCTGTTTGCGCACCTCTTCCTCGCCCTTTTCGGCAACCTCTTCGGCTGTCTTGACCGCATCGGCAGTTTTCTGGGCAAGCACTTCCTCGGCGCTTTCGCGGTCGATCACTTCATCATATTTGCCATCGAACGGACTGACCGACTGGATGATCGCGCGTTCTTTCGGCGTGACCGGGCCAAGGCGGCTGCGCGGCGGTTTGATCAAGGTGCGCTGTACAATCGTGGGCGCACCATCATCATCCAGCGTGCTGACCAGCGCCTCCCCCACTTTCAGCTGCGTGATTGCCTCTGCCACGTCGAGATCGGGATTGATGCGGAACGTCTCCGCCGCCGCCCTGATCGCGCGCTGATCCTTCGGCGTGAAAGCGCGCAAGGCATGTTGCACCCGGTTGCCAAGTTGCCCGGCGATTTCCTCGGGGATGTCGATAGGGTTTTGCGTGACGAAAAAGACGCCAACGCCCTTGGACCGGATCAGCCGTACAACCCGCTCGATCGTGTCTTCCAGCGCCTTTGGCGCATCGTCGAACAGCAAATGTGCCTCGTCGAAGAAGAAAACCAGCTTGGGCTTTTCCGGATCGCCCACTTCGGGCAGCGTTTCGAATAGCTCGGCCAGGAGCCACAGCAGGAAAGTCGCGTAAAGCTTCGGGCTGCGCATCAGCTTGTCAGCGGCCAGCACGTTGACGATGCCGCGCCCTTCTTCATCCAGCTTCAGGAAATCGTCGATCTCCAGCGCGGGCTCGCCGAAGAAATGGTTCGCCCCTTGCGATTCGAAGCTGAGCAATTGGCGCTGGATCGCGCCGACCGATTGCTTCGACACATTGCCGTATTCGCCGGACAGTTCCCGGGCATTGTCATAGGCCCAGGCCAGCATCGAGCGCAGATCTTCGAAATCGAGCAGCAGCAGCTCATTCTCGTCGGCATAACGGAAGACGATCTGCAACACGCCTTCCTGCGTTTCGTTTAGATCGAGCAGGCGCGAAAGCAGCAACGGGCCCATTTCGGAAACCGTGGTGCGGATGGGGTGGCCCTGTTCACCGTACAAATCCCAGAAAACCACCGGATTATCGGAATAGGCATAGTCGTCCATGCCCAGTTCCTTGGCCCGGCTTTCCAGCTTGTCTGCGTGTTTGAAGGTGGGAGAGCCCGGCATGGCCACGCCCGACAAATCGCCTTTCACATCGGCCACGAATACCGGCACGCCAGCTGCGGAAAAGCTTTCCGCCATGCCCTGCAAGGTGACGGTCTTGCCCGTGCCGGTCGCGCCCGCGATCAGTCCGTGGCGGTTCGCGCGGCCGAGATCCAGCGCCTGCCGATTGCCGTTCAGATCATTGCCGAGGAAAATATCGCCCATTTGCGCACCCAATCTCTGTTATTGCTCGATTCCTGAACGGACCCTAGAGCGGGGCTGATGGATGGCAAGACCCCCTTCGTCCTGTTAGACGACGCGCGCGTGACCGGCGCGAGCGATGCGCATTACTTTGCGGCGCCGGAGCAGACCTTTGTGGCGCGCAGGCCCGGGGAAATTGCAGGCGTGCTGGCGGCGGCAGAAGCTGCACGTGTAAAATCTGGCAAACACCTCGCTGGCTACATCGCTTACGAAGCAGGCCTGGCGCTGGAGCAGCGGCTGGAACCGCTCGCCGCGCCTCGCAGCGGAGCCGATGGGCCGCTCGTGTGGCTCGGCCTGTTCGGTGATCCGCAGATCATTCCCGCCGCAGATATGCCCACCTGGCTTAGCGCCCAGCATGATGGCATTGGCGAGGTCGGTATCGGACCGCTTGATCCGCAAGTATCGGCAGGCGAATATTGCGAACGGTTCGCCGCCTTGCAGGATGCAATCCGGGCGGGCGACATTTACCAGGCCAACCTCACCTTCCCGCTTGCAGGGCCGGCGCGCGGTGATCCGGCAGCGCTGTATGCCGCAATCCGTCCGACGGCAGCAGCAGGCTACGGAGGGCTGGTATTTGACGGCTCGCACTATCTGCTCAGCTTCAGCCCGGAGCTGTTCTTCTCGCTGAAAGGCGGGGAAGCCAAGGTGAAGCCGATGAAAGGCACGCGGCCCCGCGCATCAGACCCATCCGCCGATGCCGCGATGAAGGAAGAATTGGGCAGTTCGGTCAAGGACCGGGCCGAAAACCTGATGATCGTCGATTTGATGCGCAACGATCTTTCCCGCGTGGCGCAGGCGGGCAGCGTCCGCGTGGAATCGCCCTTCGCCGTGGAAAGCTATCCGACCGTGCACCAGATGGTGTCCACCGTGTTTGCGCATTTGCAGGACGGAAAGGGCGCGATCGATGTTTTGAATGCGCTGTTCCCGTGCGGGTCCATCACCGGCGCGCCGAAGATCCGTGCGATGGAGCTCATCAATCAGGTCGAGCGCGATCCGCGCGGGCCATATTGCGGAGCAATTGGCCGCATCGGGGCAGATGGCGATGCCGCGTTCAACGTGGCCATTCGCACCGTTCGCCTGACACCGGGGGAGAACTTGCGGCACAAGGCAGTGCTGGGTGTCGGCGGCGCAATCGTGGCGGACAGCGATCCGATGGGCGAATGGCGCGAATGCCTGATAAAGGGCGCTTTTACACGCGGACCTGCTGGCGGGCACGATCTGATCGAAACAATGCGGTTTGATCCGCAGGCAGGCATCCCGCTCCTCGAAATGCATCTGGAACGGATGAAGGCGAGCGCGGCGGAGCTGGGCTTTTCCTTCGACCGCCACGAAACCCGCAATCGCATCCAGGCGCTGTGCTTTGAACTGGACGAGGCGGCAAAGGTGCGGCTGGTACTGGCGCGCAGCGGCGCGGTAACGCTGGAAAACGGGCCGCTTCCCGGTGCGTTGCCGCACCCTGCCCCGTGCATCGCCCTGCCGCACCCCACTGTCGCGCATGACTGGCGGTTGCAGCACAAGACCACCGACCGCAGTTTTTACGAAGCTGCCCACAATGCGGCCATTGAAGCTGGCGCGGTAGAGGCGCTGCTGGTGCGTGATGATGGCGCACTGACGGAAGGAAGCTGGACAAGCATTTTTGTTCAAGGCGATGATGGCATCTTGCTCACCCCTCCGGCAAACCTCGGCCTTCTTCCCGGTGTCCTGCGCCGATCCTTGATCGAAGACGGCAAGGCGCGCGAAGCGCACCTGACGCTGGAGGACCTTTCCGGCGGATTTTTCATCGGCAATGCCCTGCGCGGACTAATGCCTGCGGTTCTCAAGTGACCGCGCCTTCGCTCAGCCAGGCGTTGCAGCGGATCGAGGCCAGCCCGACGACCGCAATGACAGACCGCGCCAGCGCGCTGCGGGCCGAGGGGCGCGACATTATCTCGCTGAGCGTAGGCGAGCCTGATTTCGATACGCCGCCGCATGTCATAGACGCTGCAAAGGCCGCGCTCGATGCAGGCGAAACGCGCTACACGCCTGTTGCGGGGACGGCGCGATTGAAGGAGGCCGCTGCGCTGCATTTCCGGCGTGATCTCGGTATCGAGATCGGTCCCGAGAATGTGATTGTGACAGCGGGCGGCAAACAGGCGATCTTCGAAGCATTGGCCGCCACCGTCAGTACCGGCGACGAAGTCATCGTGCCGTGCCCCTGGTGGGTCAGCTATCCGCAAATGGTGCGCTTTTGCGGCGGGCGCGTCGTCCCGCTCATCACCCGGCCGCATGATGGATACCGCTTTGATCCGGGCCAGTTGGAGGCGCTGATTACGCCTGCCACCAACTGGCTGATGCTCAACAGCCCCGGCAATCCGACCGGTGCGGTTTTCCCTCCGGACATGCTGCTGGGCATTGCCGATGTTCTGCGCCGTCATCCGCAGGTCATGGTGCTGAGCGATGATATCTATGCTCCGCTGTCTTACACAGGCGCGCCGCATGTATCGCTTGCCGCGCTGTGCCCGGACCTCGCAGACCGCATTCTGACCGTTTCGGGTGTATCCAAGAGCCACGCGATGACGGGCTTTCGCATCGGCGTTGCCACCGGCCCCGATTGGCTGATTGCCGCAATGGCGCGTCTGCAGAGCAATTCCAGCGGCAATGCCGCCAGCATCAGCCAGGCTGCCGCTGCCGCCGCGTTCGAAGGGCCGCAGGAATTCCTGAACGACTGGCGCGAGGTCTTCCGCGCCCGCCGCGACATGGTGGTAAGCCGGATCAATGCCGTTCCCGGCCTATCGGCGCCCGTGCCCGATGGCGCGTTTTACTGTCTTGTCGATGCTGCGCCGCTGATGGAACGGTTTGGCGGAGACGACACCAAATTGGCGCTGCACCTGCTCGATCACGGGGTCGCCGTGGTCGCCGCCAGCGCATTTGGCGGCCGCGACGGCTTCCGCCTGAGCTTCGCCGCAAGTGAGGAAGTGCTGGACTCTGCGCTTGGCCGCATCGAAAGCGCCTTGGCATGACACATATTCCCATTCTCTACGAAGACGGCGAAGCGCTGGTGATCAACAAACCTGCCGGTATGCCTATCGAAACCCCGCGCAAGGGCGGCGCTGCCCTGGCCGATCATCTGGACAGCCTGAAGCTGGGCTTCCAGCGCGCGCCGCAGGCTGTCCACCGGCTCGACACCGATACTTCGGGCTGTCTGCTCCTCGCGCGCAACCCGAAGGCCTTGAAGCGGTTCAACGCCGCCTTCGAACAAAAGGTCGTCAGCAAGACCTATCTCGGCATCGTGGCGGGCCCGGTTGAGGAGGATGAAGGTACCATCGATCTCGCTCTGTCCAAGATCAGCAGCGCGGAAAAGGGCTGGCGGATGATCGTGGCGAAGAAGGGCAAGCCGTCCGTCACTCACTGGACCAAGCGGGCAGAACTGGACGGCGGACTGACGCTGGTCGAATTCCGCCCTGAGACAGGCCGCACCCACCAGATCCGTATTCATGCGCAGCACGCCTTTGGCCATGCGCTGCTGGGCGATCCGGTTTACGGCAAGAAAGACCCGCGCGTCAGCCGCACCATGCTGCATGCCAGCGCCGTCACCATGCCGCGTGAAGGCAAGCCCGATATCACGGCAGAAGCGCCCTTGCCTGCCGATTTCGAGAAACTGGGCGCGCAGTAATGGGCGCGGTCCTCGACAGGGCCAATGCCATTGCCGAGGAGCAGTTTGTTACAGCGTCCGGCCCCGGCGGGCAGAACGTCAACAAGGTCGCGACCGCTGTGCAGTTGCGCGTCAATATCTATGCGCTCGGCCTGACGCCGCGCGTATTTCACCGGTTGAAAGATCTGGCAGGCAGCCGCCTGAACAACGCGGGCGAGATCGTAATCGATGCGCGCAGTCACCGCACGCAGGATGCCAACCGGCGCGATGCGCGGGCACGGCTGGCGGAGATGATCGAAACCGCGCTGAAAGAACCCAAGACCCGCAAGAAAACCCGCGTAAACCGGGTCGGCAAGACGAAGCGGCTTGCCGGCAAGAAGGCGCAAGGGCAGAAAAAGGCACTTCGCGGGAAGGTTGAACTGTAGCGAGGACGCGCGCTGGCCCGATACAGCAGATTGCCTTGACTTTTCCCCGACTCTGCCGCAGAGGCGCGCGCTGACGGGCGGCGCATCGCGTCGCCTATGTTTTTTCGGACCGCTATGGTCCCTCACAGACATTTGAAAGTAAGACCATGGCGAAGCCTGCAACTATCAAAATCCGCCTGAACTCGACCGCGGACACCGGCCACTTTTACGTGACCAAGAAAAACCCGCGCAACCACACCGAGAAGTTCGTCTTCCGCAAGTACGATCCGGTTGCGAAAAAGCACGTCGAGTACAAGGAAGGCAAGATCAAGTAAGAACAGCGCTTAGCTCGCGTTATTCGACCTTGATTTATGAACGGCGGGAACCCGCTTAGTTCAGTGACAGTTCAACGCTGCACACCTAAGGAGTGCAGCATGAACGCTATCAAACGCCATCTTTCGAAACCAGTCGCCGCCGCCATGCTTGGCGCGGCCACGCTGGCCGTCCCCGTTTCGCTGGCCGTGCCGGTTGCTTCTGCAACCGCGCAGCCGCCAGCACCGTCTCAGGCGAATCAGCTGGACCGGGCTGTGCGCGCCCTGCGTGCAGTGACCACGATGCGCGCCGATTTCACCCAGACAGACCGCGCTGGCAATTCCGTTTCCGGACAGCTGACGCTGCGCAATCCCGGCCGCATCCGCTTCGAATACACGGATGATGTGAACATGCTGGTGGTGTCTGACGGACGTGCGCTGACGCTGGTCGATTACGATGTCAGCCAGGTCGAACGGTGGCCGATCCGCAATTCACCGCTGGGCGCCCTTCTCGATCCCGGCCGCGACATGACCCGTTATGGCAGGCTGCAGCCGTCCTCCACCGATAATGTGATCAGCATCGAGGTGCGTGATCCGCAGCGTCCCGAATTCGGCGTCATGACGCTGATCTTCGTCGCCGAGCCAAGCGCGCCCGGCGGGCTTGAGCTGGCGAGCTGGGTCGCACTCGATTCGCAAAATACGCGCACCACGGTACGTTTGCGAAACCACCGTTACGGCATGTCCGTGCCGGACAGCGCCTTCACCTACCGCGATCCGCGCAGATCGTCCCGTCGCCCGGGGTAAACCGGTTAGCGCCAGTTCGTTGTAAATTTGCGACAAGTGACCGCCATTATTCATTGGCGAGACAGCACGAAACGCCTAGTTTATGTCAACAAGATGCGGTGAGGCGGGTTTCCCCCCTGTTGCCCTCTCTCTTAAAAGCCCATCTTGCGAAGCGTGACGAACGCTCAATACGAACCCCCGTCGCAATGCCCCCGCGACGGGGGTTTTTTTATTGAAAAAGCGCGCTAGGTCATCTGCATGATCTCTATCGCCACCTGGAACATCAATTCCGTTCGTCTGCGCATGCCCATCGTCGCGCGTTTCCTGAAAGAGGAAGCGCCCGACGTTCTCTGCCTGCAAGAGATCAAATGCCAGGAACACCAGTTTCCGTATGAGGCGTTTGCGGAGCTTGGCTACACCCACACCGCCGTCCACGGCCAGAAAGGTTACCACGGGGTGGCCACTGTCAGCCGTGTACCGCTGACGGAATTTTCGCGCCACGATTGGCAGGATAACGGCGAGGCGCGCCATGTCGGCGTTGAGCTTGGCGGGGCGGGCAAGGGCATGATCCTGGAAAATGTCTACATTCCCGCAGGAGGGGATGAGCCGGACCGCAAGATCAATCCCAAGTTCGGCCAGAAGCTCGATTTCTTTGAACGGATGACGCGCTGGGCAGACAAGGTTGACCGGCCCACCCTGATCGTCGGCGATTTTAACGTTGCCCCGCTCGAAAGCGATGTGTGGAACCACAAACAGCTTCTGAAGGTCGTCAGCCACACGCCGATCGAGGTGGAAACGCTGCAGCGATTCAAGGACGCGCATGGCTGGACCGATATCGGTCGCGAACACATCCGCGATCCGGAACGCTATTACAGCTGGTGGAGTTACCGGGCCAAGGACTGGAAAGCCAATGATCGCGGGCGGCGGCTCGATCACATGTGGGCCAGCCCCGATCTGGCGGCGCAAAGCACCCGGCACTGGCTGCTGGAAGATGCGCGCAGCTGGGAAAAGCCATCTGACCATATTCCGCTCATCACGGAGTTCGACCTCTGACGGCGAACGCGCCTTCCCCCGAGCGGCGCGTGGCGCAGGCGGTCGACGCGCTGCGTCATGGCTGGCCGATCAGGATTGGCGAGGCGCCTGTGCTGCTGCCGGTGGAAACAGCGCCGCTGCGCGCGTCCACTTCCGCGCATCTTCTCATCTCCGCCGCGCGAGCCGAAACGCTGCGGCTGACGAACCAGCGCGCGGCTGCGGACGGCCATTCGCCTGCTCTGATACGCGCGGCCGAGCCGCTGGATCTTGATGCTGCACTGCCCGTGGCCGATCCGGCGCTGGACGGTGACTATCCGCTGAAAGGCCCGTTCAAGGCGGAGGATATCGGCTGGCGCACTGCCGCGGTGGCGGCGATGGAGCTGGCGCGGATTGCCGGAATATTGCCCGCTTTCATGGTCGATCCCGATCCGCCCGGTGAGCCTGTGGAACTCAAGAGCATCGATCTCGCCGCATGGGCGGACCCCGCCCATCTTGCGGTCGCCACCCGCGCCCATCTGCCCATCGCACGCGAGGAAAAGGCCGAAATCATCGCATTTCGCAGCATCAATGACATGCGCGAACACGTTGCGATCGTGCTGGGGCAGCAGTCATCGGACCGTGCGCCGCTGGTTCGGCTGCATTCCGAATGCCTGACCGGCGATATCTTCGGCAGCCTGAAGTGCGATTGCGGTCCGCAGCTGGACGCAGCGCTTCTGGCGATGAGCCGCGAGGCAGCAGGCGGAGGCTGGGGCATATTGCTCTACATGCGGCAGGAAGGACGCGGCATCGGGCTGGTGAACAAGCTGCGTGCCTACCGGTTGCAGGATGAAGGCGTGGATACGCTGGAGGCCAATCGCCGCCTTGGCCTGCCCGAGGAAGCACGTGATTTCCCGCTGGCCGCGCGGATGCTCGATCTGCTGGCCGTCGGTAATGTGCGGCTGATGACGAACAATCTGGAAAAGGTCGTCGCGCTGGAGGATGCAGGCGTGAAAGTGATCGAGCGTGTGCCGCATGAATTGCCCGCCAACCCGCACAACGTACGTTATCTGGCGACCAAGCGTGACCGGGCCGGGCATTTGCTGACATGAACTGGGCGATCCGTGAAGAGACGCCAGGTGATGAAGCTGCAATACACGCAGTCACAAAGCGCGCGTTCATTGATCAGCCTTATTCCGATGGTGACGAAGCCGAAGTAATCGACAAGCTACGCGAGGATGGCGATCTGCTCCTGTCGCTCGTCGCCGTGTTCGGCGACGAGATTGTCGGGCAAGTTATCTATTCGCGGGCAAAGCTTTCCAATGGAGACGATGGCTGGATGGTCGCCGGGCCGATTGCCGTTGCAAAGGAATATCGCGGGCGAGGAATTGGCAGAGCGCTGTTGGAAGCAGGCGAGGCAAAGTTGAGGGCCTCCGGAGCCAAAGGTATAACAGTACTTGGCGATCCCGAACTTTACCGCCGTTTCGGCTATCTTCAGCACACCGCAATGAAGCTTGCGGGCGAATTGGGCCAGTTCCTGCAGGTCAAGAGTTTCGGTGAACCGATACCTTCCGCATCGATTACCTTTGCGCCCGCCTTCGGCTAAGTCCACCGCCCCAGTGCCTGACCCATGCGCACCGTATCACCGGCGCGCATGTCGGCATTCCAGTCCACACGGCCCGGCTCGAACAACATCACCACGGTAGAGCCAAGGAAGAACCTGCCCATTTCGTCCCCAGCGGTGAAGCTATGCTCGCCTGGGTGGAAGTCATGGCGAACCGGTGCGGGGTTGTGCGCCTCTACGCGCCCGCCCCACACGGTCTCGATACCTGCCACGATCATCGCGCCGACCATCACACTGGCGAAATGGCCATGCGGTCCGTCAAACCGGCATGACAGGCGTTCGTTACGGGCGAACAGCCCGTCGACATTTTCTGCCGTGACCTGATTTACGGAAAACAGATCGCCGGGAATGTAGCTGGTCGATTCCAGGGAGCCAGCCGCAGGCATGTGGACGCGGTGGTAATCCTTCGGGCTGAGGTAGATCGTGGCGAAACTGCCGCCTTCGAACCGCTGCGCGGTTATTTCATCCCCGCCAAGCAATTGGCTCGCAGTGAAATGGCGACCTTTCGCCTGAAATATGCGGCCCTGCTCGATGGTCCCGATCTGGCTGATCGCGCCGTCTGCCGGGGAGAGCACATGCACCGCGCTGTCAGCCAGGGGGCGCGCGCCGGATTTCAACTCGCGCGTGAAAAAGTCGTTGAAGCTGGCGTAGGCCTCCACCGGCCGCGCAGCTTCGCCCATGTCCACATCGTAGGAAGCGATAAATCGGCGGATCAGCAGGTCTTTGAGCCAACCGGCTTCGCTTCCGGCGAATTTGCCTGCGAGGCGGGAAACGGCATGGTGCGGCAGCAGGTGCTGGAGGCGGATGAAATTGCTGGACATGAACCTGCCCTAGCGCAGTTGGCTGTCCTTGGAACCCCGGCGATTGATTGCGGAGTGGCGAACACTGGCATCACGGCCCGACTGGCAGGCCACGCAGGTACGCACACCGGGCACGGCCATGCGCCGCTTCTCAGGAATATCTTCCCCGCAAATGTCGCAATATTCGGCGCTTTCGCCCTTGGGAAGACGCGCGCGTGCGGCGGCCACCGCGTCGCTTACCGTATCGTCAATCTGTTCCTGCACCGCGCCATCGCGGGACCATCCACCAGCCATGCTGTATCTCCTTGCCCTGTCAACGAGCGAGGATGGCTCCGTGTTCCGTCAGCGCACTTCGTAGCGCGTCAGGCCCCGGCCCAGCGCATTGTCGCCAATTCCGCCCATATCGCCGGACCAGTCGGCCACGAACACGGTGTTGCGGTCCACACCCGGTGCCAGCCGTGCGTCATTGCCTACCACGCTCAGCTGGCTTGAATCGTGACTGCGCCCCTCGGCAGCAACCGCGATGAAGGCGCTGTAATTTTCCTTGTCCGCACCCTGCACAAACCAATTGTTGCTGATCTGGCCCATGGAGCCGCCGGGGAGGTCGATCATGTAATTTGTGGCGCGGCCGGCGGCATCGTCAAAGCTGCTGGCAGCAATATCTACGCGGGTTGCGCGGGATTTGACATAATGCCCGCCGCGCCCCTGTTCGAACCGGCTGTTGGTTACGCGCACATGCGCCAGATCGCCGGTATATATGGAATGGGCGCAGCCCCCTGCGCCTTCGCAGGTGCCAAGGCGGGTGAAAGTTGACCGGTCGATCACCAGGCGTGCGGATGTGTCGCTGGCGGTCAGAATGCCTTGCTGACTGTCACGAAACCAGCTTTCGGCGACCGTCAGATCGCCTGTTTCCAAGCGGATTCCGGCGCCGTTGTAGTCTGGCACACGCATATTTTCGAAAATCAGGCCCGCCACTTCGGCGCTGCGTCCGCGCAGCACGAGGGCGGCCTTGCCTTCGCAGGTCACGCCGTCAAAAATGGCGGAGCCCGGCTCACTGGCGAAATAGCTGATGTCGCCTGCGGTCTGCACCGCGCATTGTTCGTGCCGGCCCGGTCCAATCGCAATCGTACCGCGCGCATCGCCGATGGCGTTCACCGCGTCCTGCAAATTGCCATAGCCCCGTCCTGTTTCGACTACCGTATAGAGCGCAGGCGCGCCTTGAGCGAGCAAAGCCGCAGCGGGAATGGCGGCGATTGCTATCCCGGCTATCGCCAGGATTGCCTTGATCGGAAGGCGCTTTGCAGCAGAGACGGGCGGGGTGGAGGCGGCGGTCATCATGCCCGCAGGCGTAGCGTAAAAGGGTTAATGGGCTGATAAGACCTCAAGGCCGCGTATTCGCCAAGACGCCAAAGCCAGCCGCCCGGTGTAGGGCGCTTGGCAAGCCAGAGCTTCGAGCATCCTCATTACTCCTTGGGCGGGCGGCCCCTGCGCGCGGCTTCGGGTTTGGGCACGCGAATGCCCCGTTTGTCGAGGGATTCGCGCAGCAGCATCTCGATTTGGGCATTTACGGACCGCAACTCACCCGCTGCCAGGCGCTCCACGCAATCGTGGAGCGCCGGATCGAGCCGCAAGGCAAATGCCTTCTTGGAGGGAGCGGTGCGGGGCATCGTTTACTGGTACAGCGAGCCTGCGTTGACGACCGGGTTCACTTCACGCTCCCCGCACAGCACCACCATCAAATTGGAAACCATGGCCGCGCGCCGTTCATCATCCAGTTCAACGATGCCGTCTGCACTGAGTTTTTCGAGCGCCATTTCCACCATGCTGACCGCACCGATCACCAGCTTTGTTCGAGCGGCGATCACAGCTTCTGCCTGCTGACGGCGCAGCATGGCTCCGGCGATTTCGGAGGCATAGGCAAGGTGCGTCAGACTGGCTTCGTCGACCACCACACCGGCAGCAGAAAGGCGTTCGTTCAGCTCCATCTGCAGTTCGGAATTGACCACATCGGGGCTGCCGCGCAGCGTCGTTTCGTCTTCCTCGAAATCGTCATAGGGGTGGCGTGCGCCGACGGTCCGCAGGCCTGCCTCGATCTGGATGTTCACGAATTCCTTGTAATCGTCGACGTCGAACACAGCCTGCGCCGTATCTTTCACGCGCCACACGACGTTGCACGCGACATCGATGGGATTGCCGCGAAGATCGTTGATCTTGATACGTTCTGAATGGATGTTGTGGGCGCGGACGCTGAGCTTTTTCTTGCCCATCCACGGCCATACCCAGCGCAGGCCCTCGGTCCGGTCGGTGCCGCGATATTCGCCGAACAGCGTGATCACTACGCCCTGATTGGGCTGGACCATGTAAAATCCAATCCAGGAGATCAGGCCGATGACGAACACGAGAATAGCCAACAGGATCGATCCTCCGCCCGATCCGCCAGCTTCCTCTGACGCGATGCCCGAAGCCAGAAACCACGCAGCAATACCCGTCAATACGACCGCCACGATAAGCATGAGAAAGCCATTGAAGCCGCTGGCCGGTTTTTCCCGGCTGCGGTCCATCGGGATGTGTAGTTCTGCCATGTGATTCCTCCTGTTTGATATAAATATGATATCACCATTATATCAAACGCGGTGGACCTGCAATGCAATTCGACTTTGCGCCGCGTTCGGGCAGCCTAATTGTCCCTGATCACCTTGAGGAACGCTGCGCCGTAGGCGGACCGCTTCTTCTCGCCGATGCCGGGGATCGCGGACAGTTCTTGCAACGAAGCAGGCCGTCCAGCCGCCATGGCGCGCAGCACCGCATCGTGGAACACCACATAGGGCGGCACACCCGCCTGCGCGGCCAAATCACGGCGCAATGCACGCAGCGCCTCGAACAAGGGATCGCCGACCGGATTGGGTGCCTGATCGCGACCGCCCCGGCGGCTGCGGCGCTGTTTCGGCGGCGGGACGACGATGGCAACGGGCTGTTCACCCCTCAGGATCGCCTTCGCATCACCGCCCAGCTCAAGCCCGCCGTGCGCATTGGCAACCAGCGCGCCAGCCGCCTGCAAGGCGCGCGCCAGCGGACGCAGCAGCAGTGCCTCCTCCGCGCCGACAATGCCGAATACGGACAGATTGTCGTGCCCGCGTTGGGTCACCCGTTCGTCAGCGTCGCCCGTCAGCACTTTTGCCAGATGGCCAAAGCCGTAACTTTGCCCGGTGCGGTAGGCTGCGCTCAGCAGTTTGCGCGCAAGCTCCGTCGCGTCGGACACCTTGGGCGGGTTCAGACAATTGTCGCAATTGCCGCAGGTCGCTGGCGGATCTTCCCCGAAATGCCGCAGCAGGACCGCACGGCGGCAGCCCGGTGTCTCGACCAGACCGGCCAAGGCGTCCAGCCTCGCATGTTCGCCTTGGCGGCGGTGCTCCTCCACATCGGACAGGCGCTGTCTTGCAGTGACGAAATCGCCTGCGCCCCACAACATGACCGCCCGCGCCGGATCGCCGTCACGCCCTGCGCGGCCGGTTTCCTGGTAATAGCCTTCGATGGACTTCGGGATGCCGGCGTGAGCGACAAAACGCACATCGGGCTTGTCGATCCCCATGCCGAAGGCGACCGTCGCGACGATCACCATATTTTCCGAATCCACGAAGGCCGCCTGATTGCTGGCGCGCACTTGCGGATCAAGACCGGCATGATACGGCAGCACCGGCCTGCCGGTGTTTTCCGCCAGCTGCTGCGCCAGCTTTTCAACCTTCGCGCGGGTCGGGGCGTAGACGATCCCCGGACCCGGCTCCTTATGCATCAGATCGGTCAGCTGTGCGGCCAGATTGCCCCGTTCCGCAATCATGTAATTGATATTGGGCCGGTCGAAACCTGCCAGCACCATGCCTTCTTCGGGAATGCCCAGCTGGGCCAGAATATCAGCACGGGTATGTTCGTCTGCCGTGGCGGTCAGCGCAACCCGGGGAACCTGCGGGAAGGCATCCAGCAATCCGCGAAGCTGGCGGTAATCGGGCCGGAAATCATGTCCCCATTCGGACACGCAGTGCGCCTCGTCCACGGCGAACAGCGCAATCCTGGCCGATGAAAGCAGATCGCGGAAAGCGGGCTGGCTGGCCCGTTCCGGCGCAACATACAGCAGATCCAGCTGCCCGCTGCGAAACGCATCCATCGTTTCGCGCCAGTCGGCATCGACGCTGGTGAGTGTCGCTGCGGCAATCCCGTTCGCGCGCGCGCTGCGCAACTGGTCGTGCATCAGGGCGATCAGCGGAGAGATGACTACGCAGGTCCCCTCCAGCATGGTGGCCGGCAATTGATAGGTCAGCGATTTGCCCGCGCCCGTAGGCATTACCGCCAAAGTCGATTCGCCGGCCAGCACCCGCGAAAGAACTGCCTCCTGCACACCGCGAAAGCTGTCGAAGCCGAAAATTCGGCGCAATTCTTGACGGGCGAAGGTCAGATCGGCGGATGGGGTGGAAAGCGATGCCATTGCGGTTCGTCTGGCAGATCACACGGCGCGCCACCACCCGCGATAAAGGGCATTTCCACTTTGCTCCGCGCTACGCTAAGGCACTCGTCCTGTTTGTGTACGACGAGAAGGGTCACTTCCGATGAAAAAATTTGCTTTTGTTGCCGCCACCGCCGCCTTCGCCTTGGCTGCTTGCGGCGAAACCACTGATGCTTCCGAAGAAGCCGTGGCTGACACTGTGGAAGTTCCTGCAGACGAAGCCATGGCCGACATGCCGGAGCCGGTCGCTGTTGCCGAGCCTGAAATGACGGACGAAGAAGCGGAAGCCACCATGAACGTCACCGAAGAAGAAGCGGAAACCGCAGCTGACGAAGCCATGGACACCGTCGGAGCCGCCGAAGCTGCGATGGCTGAAATGGACGCCGCCGAACAATGATACTGCTACGGGGAGCGCGCGCGGCATTGCTGCTGGCACTGGCAGGCGCGCTCCCCGCTTGCGGCGATGGTGCGGGGGCGCAGGCACCAGCGTCAATGACGCAAAACGAGAGGCAGGCCGTCTCGGACGCAGCCGAAATGCTTCACGAACGCGTCCCCGCAGGCCCCGACGAGACACCAGAAACCGCTGGCCAAGATAGTAACCGGTGAAACTGGATCGCGGACGCACTCTGTGTTAATGTTCACCTCATGACACACGCCGCTCAATTGTCTGCTGACACGGAAGATTTCACAACGCTTCCCGAAGTCTCTCCCGATGTGTTCACCGCCCCGCTGAAGCGGCCGGCGCATGTGGGCGACGACTGGCTGGAACCGGCGCAGACGCGCTACACATCTGAAGACGATGCGATCTGGAATGATCTGTTCTCGCGCCAGATGGACATCCTGCCGGGCCGGGCCTGTTCGGCCATGCTGAACGGGCTGGAAAAGCTGGACCTTGGCAAAGGGGGCGTCCCCGATTTTGGCGAATTGTCCGAAGGGCTGGGCAAGCTGACCGGCTGGAGCGTGGTTCCCGTGCCCATGCTCATCCCCGATCACGTGTTTTTCTGGCACCTTGCCAATCGCCGTTTCCCGGCGGGCAATTTCATCCGCACGCGCGAAACATTCGATTACATTCAGGAACCGGACGTGTTTCACGATGTATTCGGCCACGTGCCGCTGCTGACCGATCCGGTTTTTGCCGATTACATGCAGGAATACGGCCGCGCCGGATGGAAGGCGATGCGGTATAACAGGCTGAAAGCGCTGGGCGCGCTTTATTGGTATACCGTCGAATTCGGCCTGATCATGGAAAATGACGAACCGCGGATTTTTGGTGCCGGCATCTTGTCGGGACCAACCGAAGCAGTGTTTGCACTGGAAGCGGAATCGCCCAACCGCATCATGCTCAATGTCGACCGGGTGATGCGCACAGATTATGTGATCGACGATCTGCAGCCGACCTATTTCGTGATCGAAAGCTTTGAGGATCTGTTCCGCCAGACGGTGGAACGTGATTTTGACCGGCTGTATCGCAATCTTGGCCCCAGCTTCACCTATGCCAATTCAGCCGTGATCGATGTCGACGATGTCGTGAACCGCGGTACCCAGGAATATTTCCTGCGCGGTGGCCGGGGCAGCGGCGCCAAGCCGGTTTGAATCGTTGAAGGCAATAAAAAACCGGCGCTGGATCGAACCAGCGCCGGTCTTTCAAGTTAGGCTGAAGCCTGACTTACATTTCGTCGATTTTGTCAGCGCGTTCTTCCATGGACTTCTTCCATGGCGTCGATCTGATCGTCCATGGCGTCGGCTTGATCGTCAGTGATCTCACCAGCTTCTTCCATAGCGTCAACCTGGTTGTCGCGAGCGTCTTCCATCTCTTCGATGTTTTCTTCGGCTTCGTTTTCGGCGGCACTGTCACATGCTGCAACACTCAGGCCGAGAACGGCGGCGGACGCAACTGCAATAATCTTCTTCATTTAAATTCCCCTTCAAAGGTAAGGGCGACCGCTTGGATCGCCCCAAAAAGAATGACCCGCTAGGGCATTCGCGACTCGCTTAACGCAAAATCCTCGATCGCAACAGGTTTAGTGACAAAAGCAGCAACATAGCGCCAATCATGGACACAATTACCGCGCCGACACTGTAACGACTGCCGATGAGGCTCCCGGTGCCGATCGCGGGGCTGATGATCAGTCCTGCAACAAGCGCTCCGATAATTCCGCCGGCGATATTCGTCTGCAACCCTCTTGAAGTGCCGTTTGCATTGAACACGATCGTCGCAAGCCATCCAAGGACAGCTCCGGTCACAATCATGAATACAATGCCCACGGGCCAAGTTCCTTCGCATTAGCTAGTGCAAGAAGAACGGCGGCCTGCTGCCTTTGTTCCGCCACTATTCAAATCGGCGCTGAAACCAGTGCCCTAGAAAAGCGTCAGAAGCGCCACACCCATCGCCACGCGGTAGATAACAAACACCAGCATGGAGGCTTTTTTCAGGAAATTCATCAGGAAGGCCATCGTTGCGAAAGCCGCAATGAATGTCAGCACGCCAGCAATCAGGGCTTCCATCGCCAGACCGCCGCCCGCTTCGAAAATTTCAGGAACAATCAGAACACCCGCGCCTGCCACTGCGGGGACCGAAAGCAGGAAGGAAAAGCGCGCCGATTCAAAGCGGCTGTATCCAAGCGCCCTTGCGGCAGTCATTGTAACGCCCGAACGGCTTGTGCCCGGAATAATCGCCAGCGCCTGTGCGATGCCAACCAGCAGGCCGTCACGCCATGTCATGTCCTCGAAAGTCTTCGTTTCGCGTCCGAAGTGATCGGCAATGCCCAGCAGGATGCCGTAAAATATCAGATTTACCGCGATCAGATCGGTAAAGCGGATGGACGACATCAGATCATCATCGACGACGGTGATGTTGAACCAGGTTTCCGCAACGGAATTGAACGCGCCCATCTTTATGGCAAGGCCGAAGGCAACGGCAGGTATCGTGCCCAGGGCAATCCACCAGAACAGCCGGCGTTCAAACGGTGCCTTGCCGATACCGATGGAGGCAAAGCCTCCGCGCGCCAGCACCACCACATCCTTGAAGAAATAGACGATAATTGCGAGCAGCGACCCGACATGGACCGCCACGTCGATCAGCGGCCCCTGATCGGCAAAATCGGTCAGGTATGGGATCAGGATCAAATGGCCCGACGATGAAATCGGCAGGAATTCGGTGATGCCCTGAACAACGGCAATCAGCAGGAGCTGGAGGAAAGTCATAGTTCCCGCTCAATGGCGCGGTGCAGCTTCAAGTCAAGCAATTGCCTGTTTCACAGATACGAAAAACCCGCCCCCGGCGCACTGCCAGGGGCGGGTTTTCATGTCAGTGTCCGGTCAGCTTACCAGATGCGGATGCGCTCTTCCGGCGGCAGATACAGGGCATCGTCTTCGGTGACGCCGAATGCATCGTACCATGCGTCCAGATGGCGGACCGCATTGTTGACGCGGAATTCACCCGGCGGGTGGTTTGCAGTCATCACGCGGTTACGCAGCGATTCGTCACGCTCCATCCCGCGCCAGATCTGGCCGAAACCGAGGAAAAAGCGCTGGTCGCCGGTCAGGCCGTCAATCACAGGGGCTTCCTCACCATTCAGCGACAGGCGATAGGCGCGGTAGGCCATCTGGAGGCCAACCACATCGCCCAAGGTCTCACCCATAGACTGGCCAGCGCGCAGGCAGACCGGCCCTTCGGGGTTTTCGACCGGGCAATAGGCTTCGATCAGCTCGCCCATTTGTGCGGTGAACTTTTCAAAGCCTTCGCGGTCGGAATCCTGCCACCAGTTGCGCAATGTGCCGGTGGCATCGAATTGCGACCCCTGATCGTCATAACCGTGGCCGATTTCATGCCCGATGACCGCGCCGATACCACCGTAATTCACAGCCGGATCGGCTTCTGCGTTGAAGAACGGTGCCTGCAGGATCGCTGCAGGGAACACGATGCGGTTGGTCAGCGGCGAGTAATAGGCGTTCACCGTTTGGGGCAGCATGCCCCATTCGCTCGGATCGACCTGCGTGCCCAGCTTGGCCAGATTGTCCTGCTGGCGCCAGCGCGACGCATTCATCGCATTGGCCAGCGGATCCGTGGCGCTGATTTCAAGGCCTTCGTAAGTCTCGAATTCGTCGGGGTAGCCGACCATCGGCACGAAGCCTTCCAGCTTGTTGCGCGCCTCTGCGACTGTATCCGGCGTCATCCACTCGTTATTGTCGAGGGCGATATTCATCGAACGCGACAGATTGCCGACCAGTTCTTCCATCTGCGCCTTGCTTTCGGGCGGGAAGTACCGTTCCACGTAAAGCGCACCCAGCTGCTCGCCGAGCAGGCCCTGCACGACGCCGATACCGCGTTTCCAACGGGGACGCTGCTCCTCCGCGCCGCCGATCGTGCGGCCGAAGAAATCGAAATTCGCCTCGTCCAGATCGCTTCTGAGAATGGAAGCATTTCCGCTCAGGAACTGGACCGCCATATAGGCCTTGATCGTGGCAAGCGGTGTTTCGGTCAGCAATTCCATCATGGCTGGCAGACCGCCGCCCATCATGCCAAGCTGCGCCTCGGTCAGGCCGAGCTCTTCGATTTCTTCCGGGGTCGGGGGAAGCTGCGAGGCAAGGAACCGGTCCTGTCCTGCAAAGCCGCCGGAATTGAGCAGCGTGTCGACCGGGAAATCACCGCCCAGCGCGATCAACTCGTCACGTGTCAGCACGTTGTAGGTCATCTGCGGAATGCGCAGCATCTGTCGCGCCCATTCCAGTTCGGCGACCTGCGTTTCAAACGCATAGACGGCGCGGGCTGCGCCTGCCGGATCGGCATAGCCTGCCGCGCCAAGCATGGTGGCGAGATAGTCCATGTAAGCTTCGCGGATGGCCAGATTGCTTTCCGAATCGACCAGATAATAGTCGCGGTCGGGCAGGCCCATTCCATCGAAGCCGATCGACACGGCATATTCGGTCGGATTGCGCGCATCGGCGCCAACGCCGGCGCTGACAAGGCCGGGATAGCCGGGCTCTTCGAACAGCTCGACCAGGCGGTTGAGGTCCGGTGCAGTGAAGATTTCCTGCAGATATGGCTGCGCAGGGGCGAGGCCGGTCGCATCGATGGCGTCGACATCGATATAGGCGTTGTAGGCATCGACAATACGGCGCGCGGTCGTGCCCGGCGCAGGATTGGACGCAACCAGATCACGGATCAGCGTTTGCACGTCTTCGGTTGATTTTTCACCCAGCACATCGAACGCGCCAAAGCGCTGGCGATCGGCGGGGATGGTGTTTTCGCGAACCCATTTGCCGTTCACATAGGCATCGAAATTGTCGCCCGGATCGACGTTTGTATCGATCCCATCGATACCGACACCCCAGGTGCCGAAATCCATTTGCGGAAGTGGCTGGGATTCTTCCTGCGCTGCGGCAGGGGTGGTCAGCGCCAGCCCGAGGGCAAGCACAGGTATACTGGCAGTAGTGGCAAGTAATTTGCGGATCATTCGGCAGTCCTCTTTGGAAACGGTCGTATCGCGGTTTATCTAGATATCGACATCAATTGCCCAAACGAGGCAGGCGTTTGCTGTCGTTACCATATCGACTAAGCATCGATTCCTCTCGACGCAAGGCTTTGGGCACAGCTTGCGCCCCTTGGTTTTTGGTATGGCCTTCGCGGTTCAGGTGCCGGTTGCGGCCAATGCTTGTTCATCAAATTGCAGTGAGGCGAGGCGTGCATACAGCCCGCCGGACGACGTCAGGCTGGTGTGATCGCCCTGTTCGACGATGCGTCCGCCTTCCATCACGATGATGCGGTCCGCCGCGCGCACAGTTGCCAGACGGTGTGCAATGACCAGCGTAGTGCGGTTCTGCATCAGCGCCTCCAGCGCGTCCTGCACCAGCTTTTCGCTTTCGGCATCCAGCGCGCTGGTTGCCTCGTCCAGCAGCAGGATCGGCGCATCGCGGAGCAATGCGCGGGCAATGGCAACGCGCTGGCGCTGTCCGCCCGAAAGGCGCGCGCCGCCTTCGCCAAGAAACGTCTCCAGCCCTTGTGGCAGATCGCGCAGGAAATCTTCGGCGTTGGCATTGCGCACCGCTTCCCAGATGTCGTCTTCGGAAGCGTCCCACGCGCCGTAGCGCAAATTGTCGCGCGCACTCGCGCCGAACAGAATGCCTTCTTGCGGCACAAGGGCCATGCGCCGGCGCACATCCGCAGGGTCGGCTTGCGTCAGCGGAACGCCGTCCATCCTGATCACGCCCTTCTGCGGATCGTAAAATCGTTCGGCCAACTGGAAAATGGTGGACTTGCCCGCGCCCGATGGGCCGACGATCGCCACCGTTTCGCCCGGCTCTATGTTCAGGCTGAAATCGGCAATCGCCTTTTCGCCGAGGCGCGTCGGATAACTGAAGGTGACATTGTCGAACGCCAATGCCCCCCGCGGAGGCTGGGGCAAGGCCTGCGGGCGCGCAGGCGGCGCAATGTCCGGCTCTGCGCCCAGCAGTTCATTCAGGCGGCTGGCGGCGCCCGCACCGCGCAACAAATCGCCGTAAACCTCCGTCAGCGCGCCGTATGCTCCGGCTGCGGTGATGCCAGCCAGAATGAAGGCGACGATTGTGCCGCCGCTGATTGTACCTTCTGTCACCATCAATGCGCCGCGCCACAGCAGCAGGGTGATCGCGCCCATGATCAGCGTGATCAATGTGGCCGTCATCGCGGCACGAATGGCGACGCGCCGTTTGGCGATGGCGAAGGTCTTCTCCACCACGTCACCGAACCGCTGGCCTTCGCGCTGTTCCTGATTGAAGCCCTGAACGATCTTCATCGCAGACAGGGTTTCGGTCGTGATGCCGCCAACATCCGCAACGCTATCCTGACTGCTGCGGCTGACATCGCGCAGGCGCCTGCCAAACACGACGATGGGAACGATTACCACGGGAATCCCGGCCAGCAGCCAGATCGCAAGCTGCGGCACCAGCCAGAAGAGGAAAATGGTGCTCAGCACGGCCATGATGGAATTGCGCAGGGCAATGGACAGGGTGGTGCCGACCACTTGCTCCACAATCGCGGTGTCCGATGTCATGCGGCTGCTGATTTCCTTGGGGCTGTTTTCCTCGAAGAAAGACGGCGAAAGGCGCAGCAGATTGTCATATACCTTGCGCCGGATGTCAGCGACGACGCGTTCCCCGATCCAGCTCACGAAATAAAAGCGGACCGCTGTGCCGATTCCAAGCACGCCGACCAGGACGAACAGATAGCGGAACCAGCGGTTGATATCGCCCTCTCCGCTGAAACCGCGATCGATCACCAGCTTCAATGCGTAGGGTATCGCGAGAGACATAACCGCGGCTGTCACCAGCAGCGCAATCATCGCAAAGGTGATTTGCAGCGGATATTTCTTCGCTTCACGGAAGATCATCCGCAGCGGGCCGAGGGTGCGGACCGGCTTGGGGCCCTCTTGGTCTTCGGGGCCTGGCTGTTCAGAGTCTTGCTGTTCGGGGAGCGACATGTTGCCTGTCGCCCTACCTCAATCGCCGTGTCCGTCAAGCCAGCCGAAAGGACAGAGCAGATGATAGCGGGACCATAAACCTTCATGCCGCGTTGCAACATGGTGCAGAAACGGGCATGTCATGCCCAAATCATCGCCAGATGCGCGCCGCTTCATCGATACAGAAGCGCGCACCGGCAGCCCCCTGCAAATGTTTGTCGGTGGGCCATTTACTTCACAAGGGACGCTTAAGTTTGCTCTACTCCGCATATGAAATGCAAAAAGCCTGGTTCACCTCAGCCGGTAACTGGGCCACCGTCGGCGCCAATCTGCTGGACAATCCGGCACTGCCGATGGGCTATTTCGGCATGGGTCCCGCCGCTGCCAGCGCGCTGAAGGTGTTTGCGCACCTTTATGAAGACCGCGGCAAGCCCGATTTCAATCTCGAGCCGGTAGAAATCGGCGGCGAGATGAAGGCCATTTCAGAATCCGTCGTGCTGGAAAAGCCGTTCGGCAGCCTGCGCCGTTTTGTGCGCGATGACTTGCCCGAAGATGCGCCAAAGCTGCTGATCATCGCTCCGATGAGCGGGCACTTCGCCACGTTGCTGCGCGGAACGGTGCACCGGATGGTGGAAAACCACCAGGTGTGGATCACCGACTGGACCGACGCGCGTCTGGTGCCGACCGAAGAAGGCCGCTTCGATCTGGACGATTACATCGATTATCTGATCGAATTCATGCAGTTCCTCGGCCCCAACACGCATATGTTGGCCGTATGCCAGCCTTCCGTGCCTGCCTTTGCGGCAGCGGCAGTCATGGCGGCGGCAAAGGACAAGTGCCGCCCGGCCTCGCTCACCATGATGGGCGGCCCGATCGATACCCGCGCCAGCCCGACCAGCGTAAACGATCTGGCGATGAACAAGCCGCTCAGCTGGTTTGAAGACAATGTGATTGCAACCGTACCAATGAATTATCCGGGTGCTGGCCGCAAAGTCTATCCCGGCTTCCTGCAGCTGGCGGGCTTTATCAGCATGAACCTGTCCGACCATATGCTCAGCCATTATGAAATGTTCAAACATATGACGGTGGGCGATCAGGACAGCGCGGACCGCACCAAGGAATTCTACGACGAATATCTTTCGGTCTGCGACATGACGGAGGAGTTTTACCTCCAGACAATCGAGCATGTGTTCCAGAAGCATACCTTGCCGAAGGGCGAATTCATGCACCGGGGCAAAGCCATCAATCCCGACGCGATCAAGGACACGGCATTGCTCGCCATCGAAGGCGAGCATGACGATATTTCCGGCATCGGCCAGACCCGCGCCGCGCTGGACCTGGCAGAGCATCTGCCGTTGTCGAAGAAGAAGTACCACCTCGCCCGCGACGTGGGCCATTACGGGATCTTCAACGGCAGCAAATGGCGTGGGCGTATCGCGCCTGTCGTCGATGAGTGGATTGCGGCGAACAATTAGGTTTCGGCGGTGCCTTTCTTCGCGCCGCCGAACACCTTCCGGAAAAGCCTCCGCACAGCCAGCATCAGCCCGATGGCCAGCGCCAGCAGGAACGCTGCCACGCCTGCCGCTGCCCACGGGTATTCGTAAACGAACCACATCAGGCCAACAGTCGCGACGTCTTCTGCGGTGGACATCGCGATGTTGCTGACAGGTTCAGGGCTGGTATTGATCGCCGCGCGCGCGCCTGCCTTCCCTCCGTGCGCCAGCAACGCGCCGCCGCCGCCGAGCAGGAACGCGATAACCTGCATGGCCGGATCACCCGGATCGACAATTGCCAGCGCCAGCAGCGCGCCCCCAATCGGGCGGACCAGCGTGTGAACCGTATCCCACGCGCTATCGAGCCATGGGACCTTGTCGGCAAAAAACTCAGCCAGCGCGCCGAATCCGGCGATACCCAGAACCCACGGATTGGCGAGGGTTTGTAGCGATTCAAGATGTTCGGGTAGCGGCACGAAACCGCTGCGCATCGCGAGGCCGGTCGCCAGGATCACGATATACAATCGCCAGCCCGCCAGCAGGCTTGCGCTGCCGGCAATGCCGATGATTTCCATGATCCCGAGTGTAGCGGCACCGTCCATGGGGCAGGACTATCGTGCAAGCGCAACCACTTGTCGAGAGCTGGGTTGTTTGTCTCATGTAGCTGCATCCGCAGCTTCGTCCTCGCTAGACGGCCAGCAAGCTGGCCCCGCTGCGGACGCGCAGTCGCGCTTGCCGCCTCAAGCAAGGCGGTTTTGGTCTCCCTGAGTCTAAACCGAGCTGAAATCGGATGCGACTAGCAGACGGCAGAGCGCGAATTGCGCGACCGCAGGTGCCCCGCAGGCGAAGCCGAAGGGAACAGCACCGAGGACGATGTCGCGGATGTGACTTCATGAAACCAAAGACACCTCACGCCCTTGTGCTAACCGCTTCGCCACCGCCGAAGGCTCAAACCCTTTGCGCTTCAATCGCCACTGGCTCCACAGCGCGCATTGCATGGCGATCAGGATGAAGACGAAGGACTGGAACGCGATGCCCACAAACAGGGCGCCGACAAGGAAGATGATCTGCGCATGTTGCAATGCCGTGGCGAGATCGTGCATGAACACATCGCGGTCCTGGTGTTTGGCGCTTTCCCGCCTGCGCACGCGTTCCATCTGCACCAGCCCCAGTCCTTGCAGCGACAGCCACAGGAACAGGCCGATCCAGCCTTGTTCTCCCAGCACTTCAAAATAGGACGAATGGTACGCGCGCGCTTCGTCCGTCACTTCGCTGTAGGTGATCTGGCGGTTGTTTCCCTCGCCCGTGATCTGCGGCAGATCATAGGTGAAGCTGTTGCCGCGATAGGCATCGAAGCCCCCGCCGTTGGGGTTTTCCAGCGCGTAATGATAGGTCCACTTCCACACCTCGATGCGCGTGGACGCGCTTTCGTCGGAGCGGAAACCGGTGATGGTCTCCATCCGCTCGACATATTCGGCAGGCAGGAACGGCAGGGACGCGGCCAGTGCAACGCCCGCCAATCCGGCGAACAGGAAACGGTGCCGCACCTGCCGCATCATCAGCACGCCGAACACCGCGATGCAGACCAGGCCGGTCCGCGCATTGGTGCCGATGGGGATCAGCAGGCAGGCAAAGATCAACGCAGCAGCGAAAGTCCAGACCATCCAGCTAGGCGGAAAGATCGTGCCGCGCCGGGCAAGGAACAGCACCAGCGGGATCGTCGCAATCGCTGCGGTCGACATGATGGAGCCTTCATAAAGGCCTGAATCCATGTCCACCAGCATGGTGAGCGAGCCGTAACCGCCGCCGCCGAACACCGTTTTCATCCCGCCATTGATCGCATTGGCCCCGATGGACAGGACGAACACCACCACCGCCGCCTCCAGCCGCAGCCGGGTGCGCAGGGCGAGCGGCAGGAAGGCGGCAAAGAACATGCCTTTCCAGACCCAGTCCCATTTTTGCCAAGCAAATTCCTGAAACACCGCGCCCAGCGTGGTGTAACCGCACCACACCAGAAGCGCGGCGATGATGCCTTGGCGCAAGGTGAAGCGGCTGCCCTCCTTGCTATCGAGAATGACGTATCCGGCAAATGCAGCGATGAAGGTCACCAGCGAAAGATGCAGGCTGCGGATCACGCCCCAGCCGATCAATTGCGGGGAGACGATGTCGACGTAGATATATAACAGCACCCACAGGAACGGGCGTTTGAACCCCATCAGCAAGATAGCACCGATGAATATCAGCAGGACGATATCACGCATCGGCCTGCGCCCCAGCGCTATCGGATGCCTGATTTCCGCGGTTTTTCAGCCAGGGACGTTCCGGTTTGGGCGTGTCCGTGCTTTCGACATCCAGATCATCCCGCATCAGCAGCCGCCATGCGGCGACCATGATCAGGCCGTGCGTCAGCGCAATGGAGAAATAGTCGATCAAGGATGTGGTCCGGCTGTTTGTAAAGCTTCGCCATACGGTCAAGCTCTTGACGGTGCGTTAAGCACAATCCGTTTAAGAGCCGCGCCATGACCCGGATTCTGCACGTTCTCGACCATTCGCTGCCGCTCCACAGCGGCTACACCTTTCGCACCCGCGCAATTCTAACAGCGCAGCAAGCGTCGGGGCTGCAAGTGCGCGGCATTACCGGCCTGCGCCACGCGGCGGACGGTCCGGATGTAGAAACCGTTGACGGGCTGACCTTTCACCGGACTCCCGGTGCTGCGAGCGGGCCTGCAGGGCTGAAGGAGTGGCGCGAAATCGGCGCGCTGGCCGATGCCATTGTCGCGCTGGCGCAGGAATGGCGGCCCGACGTATTGCATGCGCACTCGCCCGCGCTGGACGGCCTGGCCGCGTCGCGCGCAGGCAAAGTGCTGGGCATTCCGGTGGTGTACGAAATCCGCGCCTTTTGGGAAGATGCCGCTGTCGGCAATCTGACTACTCACGAAGGCTCACTAAAATACCGCCTCACCCGCCAGCTTGAAAACATGGCGGTTTCAGGTGCCGATGCGGTGATGACGATATGCCAGGGCCTGAAGGACGATCTGATATCGCGCGGCGTGGCGGACAGCAAAATCGGGATCATGCCAAACGGTGTGGATCTGACGATGTTCGGCAAACCCGCCGCCCGAGATGCCGCTCTGGCGCAGGAGCTCGCCATTGGAGAGGGTCCGGTTATCGGCTTCATCGGCAGCTTTTACGATTATGAAGGGCTGGATGATCTGATAGCCGCCATGCCCATGCTGGTTGATCGGCACCCCGGTGCTCGCCTGCTGATGGTCGGCGGCGGTCCGATGGCAGACAGCCTGAAGGCTCAGGCTGATGCGTCACCTGTGGCTGATGCGATTCGCTTCACCGGCCGCGTGCCGCATGCGGAAGTTGAGCGGTATTACGCGCTGACCGATGTGATGGCCTATCCGCGCAAGCAAAGCCGCCTGACCGACCTTGTGACCCCATTGAAACCGCTGGAGGCCATGGCGCAGATGAAGCTGGTGGCGGCGAGCGATGTGGGCGGACACCGCGAACTGGTGACGCACGGGGAAACCGGAGTGCTTTTCCCACCGGACGACCCCGCCGCCTGTGCAGCGGCCTTGGCTGATCTGATCGACCGCCGCAGCGAATGGGACGCCATCCGCACCCGTGCCCGCAGGCATGTCCAGGAAAATCACGACTGGCACCGCAATGCACAGCGTTATCAGAGCGTTTACCAAAGACTGTTAGGGCCTGATGCGAATAGCCGGAATTCGGCCGCCGCCTGACGTACGGGGCGGAGGGGCGAACCGGCGCAATACAGGACGTTACCGTGGCATCTATCCGGATGGATCAGACCGAAGGCAGAAAGAAAGGCAGCGGGAAACCGCCTGTCAGCGCGCATCCTGCATTCCCCGCGATTGTCGCATTGTGGTTTGCCGCATTGCTCGGGATCGGCACGCTGATCGTGCCCGTGCAGGTGATCGAACAGATCGTTACTGCCACCGGCATTGCCAGCGTCGTCCCATCCGCAGCGCCTCCGCTCGGCTTCACCGCACGCGCAGGGATCGCTTTGGTGGCTACCCTTCTGGGTGCCATTATCGGATTTGTTGCTGCCCGCCGCATGGGTGCCAGCGCAAACGCTCCGCTCGCCATCGTTCGCAAGGACAATGGCATGCGCGCGCTCAATCCGGTCGAAGATATGGACGACGATTTCCTTGATGACGAATTGCCGCCGCTGCGCGAAATGCCAGCGCCGCTCGGCCGCCGCCGTCCATTGGCAATCGCGGAGGATGATGCGCGCAGCGATTTTCTGGACGTTGCCCCGCTTCCGGGCGAAGGCTCCGCCTATGATCTGGATGACGATGCGCTGGAATTGAATGCGGAATATCATTCTGACGATGATGATTTTAGTGCTCTACCGGAACAGAGTGTCACGTTAGAGGATCACGCCGACCAGCCGCAGGAAAGGCAGGAATTCATTCCGTTAGCTTCTGCCCCGCAAGCCTCTGACGAGCTAGAGGTTGAAGAGGTCGATCAGGAAATCGAAGCCGCGTCGCCGGTGGAGATCGAACGCGTAGCCTCGTCCACATCGGCGCATGCAAATACTGCTGCGAACCCGCTGCCGTTTTCCCCTCCGTCGCTTGCACGTCAGGCGGAAACCGAATCCGCTCCCGAAGAGATTACCGAGCAGCCGGCCAGTTCGGCCGGGCCGGACGAAGAACCAACAGATGAGGTAAGTGTGCCAGATACATCCGTTTCCTTTGCTGGCGACAGCGCCAGTTACGATGCAATCGACGCGTTTGTTGAAGATTCAAGCGTGGACGCCGGACGCGAAGAGGAAACGACCGGATTGGTGCAACTGGTCCAGAAACTGGGCAGCACTCTGGAAAAGCACCGCGAATGGAGCGCGCAGCGCGCTGCTGCCGCTCAGACCGCAGCCGACGCTGGAACCGAAAGCGTAACCGAGGCTCCCGAAGTGCAGGCCCCTGAAGCCCAGCCTGTTGCTGACGAAATTCCCCGGGAATTCGCGCCAGCCGCGCCTGATGAAGCTGCAGAGGCCATGGCCGCCTATTTCAGCAAGCCTGCTTCAGAAGCTGGCAATGACGCAGCGCCTTATACGCCATTCGAATCCGTGGCAGCGACTGCTCAGCCTGCTTCCGCTGCCGGAACCAGCTACCAGCCGTTCGCCGGAATGGGCCGTTTGGCGATTGTCGACGATGAAGAAGACGAATCCGAGGATGATGCGCACGAGCTCGCCGCGTCCTTTACCCTCCCCATTATGGTCAGGCAGGACAACACCGCCGACCAGGCACCATCGCCGCGCCCTGCATTCGACATCCCTCCGGCAGATGCTCCTGCTCCGGAACCCGAGAGCGCTGCCGATGAAGTGGCCGCTGACTCATCTGCTGCAGCAAGGCAGCCCGCAAGCGATGCCAGCTACCGCTCGCTGTCGGAAATGGACAATCCCTTCAAGAAATCAGCCCAGGAATTCGTGCGCGTTGAAGAACCGGAACCCGAAGCCGGCTCTGCTGAGCCTGCCGTGCTGTTCCCCAACCAGCAAGCGCACAAGCCGTCTGCAAACTCTGCTGCCGAACATCCTGCGGCTGCCGGACAACGCGCATTCGATCCGCCAACAGGTGCGCCTGTCCCCGTGCCTGCGCCCACCCCGGAAGCGGCCAAGGCGCCGCGCAACCCGGCTTCCCATGAGGACAATGAACAGGCCCTTCGTGCGGCGCTGATGAACCTCCAGAGGATGGCCAAGTAAAGCACCCTTTCTGACAAGGCATACCGCAGGCGCGCTGCATTCTTGTGCGGCGCAACAAAACTTGCAAATTTCACTTCCTGTCGCCATTACGGCCTTTCGCGACATTTTCGTGCAGCCGCGGGCTGTTGATTCGCGTTTCGTTACCGATGAAACCGGTTCCGAAGCGGCGTCGGCACCCGCTCCGCGGCCCAGCGAGCAACAGGAAGAGCAAGAAGATTGACCGAGTATCCCGCGCCACAAGGCCTGTATAATTCCATTAATGAACACGATAATTGCGGCATGGGCTTTGTGGCCCACGTCAAGGGCGTCAAATCGCACGGGATTATTACGCAGGCGCTGGAAATCCTCGCCAATCTCGATCACCGCGGGGCAGTTGGCGCAGACCCGTTGCTGGGTGACGGCGCAGGCATACTGACCCAGATCCCGGACAAGCTATATCGCAAATGGGCAGAGGCTGAAGGCCTGACCCTGCCGCCACCGGGCGATTATGCCGTGGCGATGTGTTTCCTGCCGCAGGATGATGCGGCGCGCGATTTCATCACCGGCCAGTTCGAAAAGTTCGTCACGAAGGAAGGCCAGCAGCTGATCGGCTGGCGCGATGTGCCAACCACGCTGGATGGCCTCGGCAAAGCCGTGCTGGATAGCATGCCGATGATCCGCCAGTGCTTTGTCGCGCGCGGAGAGAACTGCGCCGATCAGGACGCGTTCGAGCGCAAGCTGATCGTGATCCGCAAGCAGACCCAAAACCCGCTGGCGGAACTGGCGCAAAAGCATGACATGCCGGAACTGACCAAGCTTTACATGCCCAGCTTCTCCAGCCGCACCGTCGTCTACAAAGGCCTGCTGCTGGCGACCCAGGTCGGCAGTTTCTACGACGATCTGCGCAACCCGGATTGCGAAAGCGCGCTGGGCCTTGTCCACCAGCGTTTCAGCACCAACACTTTCCCCAGTTGGCGCCTTGCCCAGCCGTTCCGGATGATCGCCCACAACGGCGAAATCAATACGGTGCGCGGCAATGTGAACTGGATGAACGCGCGCCGCCGCACCATGGAAAGCGAACTGCTTGGCGCTGACCTTGATAAGCTGTGGCCGATTGTGCCGCACGGGCAGAGCGATACGGCCTGCCTCGACAACGCTCTCGAGCTGCTCTTGCTGGGCGGATACAGTCTTGCCCATGCGATGATGATGCTGATCCCGGAAGCCTGGGCGCGCAATCCGCTGATGGATGCGAAACGCCGCGCTTTCTATGAATATCATGCCGCACTGATGGAGCCATGGGACGGCCCGGCAGCCGTTGCCTTTACCGATGGCCGCCAGATCGCCGCCACGCTTGACCGTAACGGCCTGCGCCCGGCGCGTTATTGCGTGACCAAGGACGATATCGTCTGCCTCGCATCGGAAAGCGGCGTGCTGCCGTTCCCGGAAGAAGATATCGTGCGCAAATGGCGGCTCCAGCCGGGGCGCATGTTGCTGATCGATCTGGAAGAAGGCCGCATCATCGAGGACGAGGAGCTGAAAGCCCAGCTCGCCGCCGCCCATCCTTACGAAGAATGGCTGGATGCCGCGCAATACAAACTGCGCGACCTCGAAACGATCGAAACCGATAAGGAGGCGGTGCAGGAACACGAAGTCAGCCTGCTCGATCGTCAGCAGGCCTTTGGCTACACGCAGGAAGATATCTCACGCTTCCTTGAACCGATGGCGGTGCTGGGGGAAGATCCCATCGGCTCCATGGGCACCGATACGCCCATCGCCGTGCTGTCAAAGCGGCCGCGCCTGATTTACGACTATTTCAAACAGAATTTCGCGCAAGTTACCAATCCGCCGATTGATCCGATCCGGGAAGAACTGGTGATGAGCCTGCTGACCATGGTTGGCCCGCGCCCCAATCTGCTGGGCCGTGATGCCGGCACGCACAAGCGGCTCGAAATCAGCCAGCCAATCCTGACGAACAGCGGGATGGAAAAAATCCGCTCGGTCGAAACCGTGCTGGATGGAGCTTTTCGGACCGCCACTATCGACATTACCTGGGATGCGGAAAGCGGGGCCGAGGGTCTCGAAATGGCGATCAAGGAAATGTGCTGGGCCGCGACAGAGGCGGTGCTGCAGGACAAGAACATCCTGATCCTGTCCGACCGCAGGCAGGGGCCAGACCGCGTTCCCATGCCCGCCCTGCTGGCGACAGCTGCCGTGCATCACCAACTGACCCGGCAAGGCCTGCGGATGCAGACCGGCATCGTCGTGGAAACCGGCGAAGCGCGCGAAGTGCATCATTTCTGCGTGCTGGCAGGATACGGCGCGGAAGCGATCAATCCCTATCTCGCATTCGAAACGCTGGAAGATATCCGCGCCAGAAAGGCCCCTGAGCTTTCCCCTGAACAGGTCGAGAAGAACTACATCAAGGCAGTCGGCAAGGGCATCCAGAAGGTCATGTCCAAAATGGGCATTTCGACCTACCAGTCGTACTGCGGCGCGCAGATTTTCGACGCGGTCGGCCTGTCATCTGCATTTATCGAGCAGTATTTCACCCGCACCGCGACCACCATCGAAGGTATCGGCCTGAAGGAAGTGGCGCAGGAAACGGTGCGGCGCCACGCGTCTGCTTACGGCGATAATCCGATCTACCGCAACATGCTGGATGTGGGCGGCATCTACCAATACCGGCTGCGCGGAGAAGAACACGCCTGGACGCCTGCCAATATCGCGCAATTGCAGCACGCGGTGCGCGGTGACAAATGGGACCAGTACGAAGAATTCGCCAAGTCCATCAACGAACAGTCCGAACGCCTGCTGACCATTCGCGGGCTCATGACGCTGAAAAAGGCCGACGAGCCGGTCCCGCTGGACGAAGTCGAGCCAGCCGCAGAAATCGTCAAACGGTTCAGCACCGGCGCGATGAGCCTTGGGTCCATCAGCCATGAAGCGCATTCGACCATGGCCATCGCCATGAACCGCATCGGCGGGCGCTCCAACACCGGCGAAGGCGGGGAAGAACCGTTCCGTTTCCAACCGATGGATAATGGCGATTCCATGCGCAGCCGGATCAAGCAGGTCGCCTCTGGCCGCTTTGGTGTCACCACGGAATATCTTGCCAATTCGGATGATATCCAGATCAAGATGGCGCAGGGTGCAAAGCCCGGTGAAGGCGGCCAATTGCCCGGACACAAGGTGGACAAGCGCATCGGCAAGGTGCGCCATTCCACCCCGGGTGTCGGCCTGATATCTCCGCCACCGCATCACGATATCTACTCGATCGAGGATCTGGCGCAGCTGATCCACGATCTGAAGAACGTGAACCCTGCCGCGCGCATTTCCGTAAAGCTCGTGGCCGAAGTGGGCGTGGGCACTGTGGCTGCGGGCGTATCCAAGGCGCGCGCCGACCATGTCACCATTTCAGGATATGAAGGCGGCACTGGCGCGTCTCCGCTCACCAGCCTGACACATGCGGGCAGCCCGTGGGAAATCGGCCTGGCCGAAACGCAGCAGACGCTGCTGCTGAACAATCTGCGCAGCCGCATTGCCGTGCAGGTGGACGGCGGGCTGCGGACGGGCCGCGATGTGGCGATTGGCGCGCTTCTGGGCGCGGACGAGTTCGGCTTTGCCACCGCTCCGTTGATCGCGGCGGGCTGTATCATGATGCGCAAGTGCCACCTCAACACCTGCCCTGTGGGCGTTGCGACGCAAAACCCGGAACTGCGCAAGCTGTTCGTTGGCACGCCCGAGCATGTGATCAACTACTTTTTCTTCGTGGCGGAGGAACTGCGCAGCGTGATGGCCGAAATGGGCTTTCGCACGGTGCAGGAAATGATTGGCCGGGTGGACCGGATCGACATGAACCGCGCCATCCACCACTGGAAGACAGACGGCGTGGACCTGTCCCGCTTGCTGCACAGCGTGGATGTCCCCGAAGGCAAGCAGCTGTATCAGACAGAGGTGCAGGACCACGGACTTGCCAACGCGCTCGACAATGATCTGATCGAGGCGTGCCAGCCTGCGATCCAGAAGGGCGAGACTGTGCAGCTCGATCTGCCGATCAAAAACCTCAACCGCACCACCGGCGCAATGCTGTCCGGCGTTATTGCCAAGGCGCATGGCCATGCCGGTCTGCCGGTCGATACGATCCGGGTGAACTTCACCGGCACGGCGGGGCAAAGCTTTGCCGCATGGCTGGCGCACGGCGTCACGCTGGACCTGGTCGGCGATGCCAATGACTATGTCGGCAAGGGGCTGTCAGGTGGCCGCGTCATCGTGCGCGCGCCGGAAAGCGCAGGCCGCGATCCGCTCGACAATATCATCGTCGGCAATACGGTTTTGTATGGTGCGATTTCTGGAGAGGCGTATTTCTCCGGCGTCGCGGGTGAGCGGTTCGCCGTTCGCAATTCCGGGGCGATTGCCGTTGTCGAAGGCAATGGCGATCACGGCTGCGAATACATGACCGGCGGCGTCGTGATGGTGCTGGGCAAAACCGGGCGCAACTTTGCCGCCGGGATGAGCGGCGGCGTGGCCTATATCTACGATCCGGACGGCGCGTTCGAACAGCATTGCAACATGGCGCAGGTCGAACTGCAAAAGATCGATGCTTCAGTCAATGATCCCGAGGGAACGGGCTTGCCGCAGCAGCGCCCCTCCACCGTGGACGATCTGGGCATGGGCGATCCGCTGTATCACGATGCGGCGCGCATCAGGATATTGCTGGAACGGCACAAGCTGCACACCGGATCGGCACGCGCCGCAGCGCTGCTGAATGATTTTGAAAACACGCTGGGCCACTTTGTCAAAGTGATGCCCACGGATTACCGCCGCGCATTGAAGCAGCTTGAGGCAGAGCGCGATGCTGCCGCCTCGGTCGCAGCGGAATAAGGGTCAGATAAGATGGGTAAAGAGACAGGTTTCCTCGAAATCGACCGCGAAGAGCTGGACTATGACGATCCCAAGGAACGGGTGAAGCATTACAAGGAATTCACCATTCCTCCCGGTGAGGAGCGGCTGAAAAACCAGGCGGCGCGCTGCATGAACTGCGGCATTCCGTATTGTCACAACGGCTGCCCGGTGAACAACATCATCCCGGACTGGAACCATCTGGTGTATGAGGGCGACTGGCAAAATGCGCTGGAAGTGCTGCATTCGACCAACAATTTCCCCGAATTCACCGGCCGTGTCTGCCCCGCCCCGTGCGAGGCGAGTTGCACGCTGAACCTCACCGATCAGCCGGTCACCATCAAGAACATCGAACGCGCCATTGTTGATCGCGGCTGGCAAGAAGGCTGGATCAAGCCGCAGGTGGCAGCGAAGCAAACCGGCAAGAGCGTGGCCGTGGTCGGCTCCGGCCCCGCCGGAATGGCCTGCGCGCAGCAATTGGCGCGCGCGGGTCACTCGGTCACGGTATTCGAGAAAAGCGACCGTGTGGGCGGGCTGATGCGATACGGTATTCCCGACTTCAAGATGGAGAAAAACCAGATCAACCGCCGCGCGGTACAGATGGAGGCAGAAGGCGTCACCTTCCGCACCGGCACCGAAGTGGGCGTGGATATCTCCATGAAATCGCTGAAAGAAAACTTCGATGCCGTCGTGCTTTCGGGCGGCGCGGAACATCCGCGCGTGCTCGAAATTCCGGGTGCTGAGCTGCCCGGCGTGCGGCTGGCGATGGAATTTCTCACCCAGCAGAACAAGCGCAATGCGGGCGATGATGAAACCAGAGCCGCACCGCGCGGCACGCTGACGGCGACCGGCAAGCATGTGATCGTGATCGGCGGCGGCGATACCGGCAGCGATTGCGTCGGCACGTCGAACAGGCAGGGCGCAAAGACCGTCACCCAGATCGAAATCATGCCGCAGCCGCCTGCCCATGAAAACAAGCTGATGACATGGCCCGACTGGCCGATGAAGCTGCGCACTTCCTCCAGCCATGAAGAAGGCGTGGAGCGGGACTGGGCCGTTCTGACCAAGCAAGTGGAAAGCAAGGATGGCCAGGTTACCGGCCTCAAATGTGTCCGCGCCGACTGGTCCGAGGGAAAGTTGAAAGAAGTGCCCGGCAGCGAATTTACTCTGCCTGCCGATCTCATCCTGCTTGCCATGGGTTTCCTCGGGCCTCGCAAGCAAGGCATGATCGATCAGGCAGGCGTGGAACTGACGGCGCGCGGCAATGTCGACGCGAACACGCATGATTATCGCACCAGCGATCCGGACGTATACGCCTGCGGCGATATGCGGCGCGGCCAGAGCCTGGTTGTGTGGGCCATCCGCGAAGGCCGCCAATGCGCAGCTAGCGTGGACGAGGCATTGATGGGCGCGACGCAGCTACCGCGTTAGGATCACGCATGTTCTCTCTTTTCTTGTCGTCTGTATTGGCCGTCCCCGCGCAGTTGCCCCCGCAACTGCCGGAAACCGGCCAAGCAACGGATGGCACCGAGCAGACGGAACAGGCGATCCGGGACGAGGCCGATATTCCCGGCGAGTACCGTGACCGCAGCAGTTTCGAGATGTTTCATGGGCTGCGTCTGCACGAAGACGGCACCTATGAATGGGCAATTTCGGTCGGTGCGATGGACCGCCGGTCATCCGGCACATGGGCAGTGGAAGATTACGGCATCGTCCTCACCACCACGCCAACACCGGTTGCGCCCGAATTCCGGCAGGAGGAACCGGACACGGCAGAGGACGCACCCTTCCTGCAAATCAGCTGGCCCAATGGCAATGGCATCGCAGGCATCAATTTCGTGCTGATGTGCGAAGACGGCAAACAGATTTCGCATTACACGCAGGAGGACGGATGGGATCTTGTTCCGGGCGAATGCGATGTCCCGGTATCGCTCAGCCTGACGGAAAGCATCCACGAAATCGGGCCAGCCTATTTCAACCTTGAAGAACAGCCAGACCGCCTGCCAGACCGATTGCGCTTTACGCTGGTACCCGGTGATTTCGGCGTGGAAGACATGACTGGTACGGTCATCCTCCAGACCGAGGACGGGATTCTGTTGGGCCTTCGCGGCGATTTTGTCGAAATGGTCCGCGTTGAGAGGGACTAACCCGCACACCCCACACATTGGGCCGCGCTGGGATTATGCGCCAGTCGGCCAGCCGCAAATTCCTCTCCGCAGGTAACGCACCAGCCCCATTCGTCGTCGTCCAGCCGCTTGAGGGCGGCGCGAATACGGGTGCGGTGCGGGTCCAATTTGCGGAAGGAACAATCTCGGTCAAGCCGAACGCAGCTTTCCTACATCGGGCCGCTTTGTCAAAGCGCAGGCATGATTGCATCGCCACCCCCGCAGGAAATTGCCCTGCAAAGTGTCACCCTGCCAATTTTCGCCATTTATCTAATTAATACAGATGTTTGGGGCATAATATGCCGGGTTACACAGTGTAAACTTTGTCACCTTCTCACCGGTTTGAAGGATACGTCAAAGCCGCCAGTCGATAGGCCTGCGGCCATTTTTCTGCAGAAATGTATTGGCCTTGGAGAACGGGGCAGAGCCGAAGAAGCCGCGATAGGCGGACAGCGGGCTCGGATGCGGACTTTTGATGAGCAAATGGCGGCCGCCTTCGTGCAAGGCTGCTATCCGCCCGGCCTTGGCCTGCGCATGGCTGCCCCACAGGATGAACACGCTGGGCTCGGCGCGCTGCGCTGCGGCAGCAACGCAGGCATCGGTTACCGCGTCCCAGCCGCGCTTCGCATGGCTTCCCGCCCGGCCCTGTTCTACCGTCAGCGAAGTGTTGAGGAGCAGCACGCCTTGCCGTGCCCAGCTTTCCAGATTGCCATGACCGGGGCGAGCCATGCCAAGATCGCTCTCCAGCTCCTTGAAAATATTGGCGAGCGATGGCGGCGGCTTAACGCCTTCGGGCACGGAAAAGCTGAGGCCATGCGCCTGACCCGGCCCGTGGTACGGATCCTGCCCGAGTATGACGACTTTCACAGCGTCCAGCGGGGTGAGCTCCAGCGCCCGCAAGCGCGTGCCGCGTGGCGGGTAGATCTGCTTGCCAGCATCCTCCTCCGCCCGCAGCCAGCCGCCCAGCGCGCGCGCCTCTGGCGTGGACAGCACCGGCCCAAGCACCGGTGCCCAGCTTTCCGGGATGTTCTCTCTCACGCCATATGGTTTAGGCCAGGCAAATGGCCGCGCAAAGGCGCCCTTCCCTCCAATCCCCAATCCGCCTAAAGGCTGTTGCACAATGACTGTATATTATCATGAAGAAGACCTGCCCGCAGGCGTCCTCGCCGATGGCCCCGTTGCCGTCGATACCGAAACCATGGGCCTTGTCACCACGCGTGACAGGCTGTGCGTTGTCCAGATCAGTGATGGCAATGGCGATGAACATCTGGTGCGTTTTGCCAATGGCAGCGCCTATGATGCGCCCAATCTGAAAGCTGTTCTGGCCGATCCGGCGCGGGTGAAAATCTATCATTTCGCGCGTTTCGATCTCGCCGCGATCGAACATTATCTGGGTGTCGAAGCCAGCCCGGTATTCTGCACCAAGATCGCCAGCAAGATGACCCGCACATACACCGACCGCCACGGACTGAAGATGATCGTGTCGGAATTGCTGGGCGAGGATATTTCCAAGCAGCAGCAATCGTCCGACTGGGGCGCGCCGGAACTGAACGATGCGCAGCGAGAATATGCGGCATCCGACGTGCGCTATCTGCACCGTTTGCGCGATGTTCTGACAGAACGGCTGGAGCGTGAAGGCCGGCTGGAAATGGCGCAGGCATGTTATGATTTCCTTCCCACCCGCGCACGGCTGGACGTGGCGGGATGGGCAGACAGCGACATTTTCAGCCACATGTGAGGCTCCACTTGGTGATTACAGGCGTTAGTCAGGCACGATGACACTTGCTGCCGATCAGATGCGCACAAAGCGCCAGGCTTTCGCCGCACCGGGCAGCGCGCTCGACCGGATTGTGCGTCTGCTCGCGGTTGGATTGCCCGCACTGGTCGGCGTTATCGCGGCGCTGATGATTATCACGCCGCTGTCTCCGCGCGGTGAAATCAGCTTTCTGCTCGATCGCAACAATGTGGCGGTCGCCGATGACAGGATGCGCGTGGATGATGCCATGTACCGCGGGCAAGACCAACAGGGCCGTCCTTTCTCGCTGAATGCCGGTGAAGCCGTGCAGCGCAGCAATGCCGTACCGCAGGTGGATTTGCAGGATATGGTTGCCCGCATCGTCTTGCCGGAAGGGCCAGCCATCCTGTCCGCCTCTGCGGGGCTGTATGCCATAAATGACGAACAGGTTCGCATTCCCGGCATGGTGCAATTCACAGCTTCGGACGGGTATGAAATGTCGGCCCGCAATGTGACAATCGATCTCGCCAATCGCAGCCTGTTCGGGCAAGGCCGCGTTAGCGGGGTCGTTCCCGCCGGGCGATTTTCCGCAGATTCGATGCGGGCGGATTTGAACTCGCGTACGATCACTCTTGAAGGCAATGCCCGCATGACCATGATCCCCGGTCAATTGCGTCTGCCAAGCGGCATGGAATAAGGCGACTGGAATGACACAGACAACCACTTCGCAAGACATCGCGCCGCGTTCCGGTCTGCGCAAGCTGGCGCTGCGCGGCCTGGCCGCAGGTTTGCTTGCCGGGACGGTTGGCGCCTATGCCTTCGGCGCGCCAGCAGAGGCGCAGAATATCGCGGGGCTCAGCGCCAACACGCCGGTGACATGGTCGGCAGATTTCGGCCAGCTACAGGACCGCCAGAACCGCGTCGTGCTGTCGGGCAATGTCATTATCGAACAGGGCGATTTGCGCCTGACGGCAGAGCGCACAACCATCGCTTACAGCGATGCAGGAACCCTGCGTATCCAGCGGATCGACGCGACCGGCGGCGTAGTCGTGACCCGCGGATCGGAACGCGCGCGCGGGGATGCAGCGGTTTATGATTTCAACAGCCGCGTAATCGTGATGTCGGGCGGTGTCGCACTCAATCGCGGTGCCGACAGGCTGGACGGCGGCCGATTGACGATTGATCTCAATTCCGGCGTGTCGAGCGTAGATGGTGCCGGATCGCGGCCTGCCAACGGCCAGAATGCCGGGCGGGTTTCCGGCACTTTCGCGGTCCCTGAAGGCGACTGATCAGGCCGGACAGATTGCCCGCAGGCGTGCCGCAGGGCCTGTTTCACCTTCTCGCTCATACCGCTGGATAACGCTGGCCAAACGGCTGCAATCGAGATCTGCATCTTGCTCCGCTGCCAGCGCTAGGGTGGCCGAGAAACCGGACGCAGGAACAACGTCCGCCAATCGCGGCAAAGCATTGCCCTGCCAATGACCGGGCGCTGCCAATCGGCGCGCAAATGCGGCCTGCCCTTCCGGCGTGGTCAGGAGGCGGTTTGCGAGGGTAAGCGCGGCGTCTCTGGCAGAGCCTGTGGCCAGAAGCGCCGAAATGCGCTGGGCGGCACTATCGTATTCACCCTGCTCGAGCGCGGCCTGGGCCACCGCCTGCGTGACGATCGGCGCACGCCAACCTCGCAGGCTTGCAGCCTCAATCGCCGCGATTGACTGCTCCGTGCGGCCATTCATCGCCGCGGCAATTGCGAACAGCTCCAGATTCTCGGCTGGAAGCGGACGCGCTTTGACGAGAGCCGTCGCCTCGGCCAGCGCGAGTTCGGGCTGCTCGGCAGCAATGGCCAGACGGGTGCGCTGGGCTGCCGCGAAGCCGGAAAACGCGGACGGCACCAATGGAGCGAGTGACGGGTTGAAGCGGGACGACCTGTCGATCTGCGCAAAGCTGGCGATCACGGCAATTGCCACGATCACCACCCACCAGATCAGGCGGCCGATCATCGCGCCTCCTCCCTGCTCCGCACAAGCATCACGGTGAGCAATGCAGCAAAGCAAAGAAGCGCCTGATTGCGCAACGGGTAATCCAGGCCTGATGGCTCATATCTCCTCGCAAAACATTGATAAATTGGGGTAATTCGTCGATACTTGTGCGGCGGATAAACCGGCCGATGCGCGTGATCCGGTCATCATCTTTTGATGCCGACAACACTCCGTTAGCGTCCCCTTCGCGCATTGAGCGAAATTTCAGGATATTGAAAAACTCGTTGCCTCTCCCCATCCGGCGCTGAACGAAGAATATTGGCCCGCCGTCCTCAAGCTTCATCAGCAAAGCTGTCAGCAGCATTATTGGTGAAAGGACCAGCAGCGCACATGTGGCGGCTGCAAGATCGAAAATGCGCTTCGCCGCGCGTGCGCGTAAACCGAGCTGCCGGGCGGATACCTTCAGCGCCGATACACCGGCAACGTCGTGATGGACTACCCCTACGGCGCCGATTTCGCGCGACAATTGGTGTGTTACTTCGCCATGGATGCCCGTGCCCTTCAGCACCTGGGCCCACGCCGGCCTGTCACCTTCGGCGCAGCTCACGATGACCTCATCCATATTGCGCAAATATTTGCTGAGCCGGTCGAGCGCCTGCGGATCGTTGAAATCCGGCACAAGACCATGGTGCTGCGCATCGACGTGATAAGAATGCGGAAGTTTGAATTCCGGCCCGCCTGCAAGGATGACCAGGCGATTGATGACTGTCGGCCCCCAGCTTCGCGAAATCGCTTTCGCCATCGCCACGCGCATGCCCACCATCAAGACAGCGGAGATCGCCATCCCTGTGACGAAAACGACCCTCGATAAATCTGCGTTGATCTTGATAAAAAACGCGAAGAGGTTCAGCAGCGCTGCGGATACGAAGAGTGCGACAATCGCTTTCATCGCGCTCAATTGCCAGTCTGTCAGGGCGCGGCGTGAATAGGTACCGCTATACATTGCTACGGTAAGATACAGCGGCAGGATGACATAGGCGGACAGCATGCCGCTCTCCAACCTGGCGACATTGGTGAATGTACCGAGATACGCGGCTGATACTGCATAGAAGACGGACAGCAGAATGATGCTGTCGACTGCAACCTGAAAAAGGTAGGCTTGCAAGCGCCGCCTCTCCAGCGATCGCACCAAGCCATTTTGGGGGGCCTTGGGAATACTTAGCTTTGGCGCGGGTTCAGACGCTGTAGGCTTTTCATCTGGACTAAGCTTTACACCGGGCCGGGTCGAATCGCCAATCAGTCGCAATTGCACCGGATCAACCATCGCCTTGAAATCATCCCGAATTGCGGCCTTACGGGAAAGTACCTAGACGCTATTCCAAAACAATTCACCAATGAAATTGTGCAATTGCACAATAAGCTGAGGAAAGGACTCTATCGCCTCGCCGCTGCATAGCGTGCGATTTGGGTGATTTCGCGCGCCAACAGCAATTCAGCGGTCTGGCTATTTGCCAAAAGAGAGCGGTGAAGGTCTGCGAGGCGAGGCACAAGCCGTTCCAGCTTGCCGCCGCTCCATCGCATCAGTTGATCGCCCACTTCGCGGTGTTCCTTGAAGAACACGCCATTGCTGCGAAGGAACTGCTTCATATCATCGCCGCGCCGCAATTTGGGGGCGAGCGTGGCCAATTGTGCGGCCCGCCGCTCCATAGCCAGCGCAACTCCCACCGGATTGAGCGAGACTTCGCGCATGCGGGCAAGTTCTCGCGGCAATTTGCTGAGCTCTCCGCCCAGTGCGGCATTCACCAGCGGCATGAAGCCGTCTTCCTCGGTGCTGGCACCGATCGCGTCCCACGCAGCCTGATCGGCGGTTTTGGGCGAGCGCGGGGATGCATCGAGGTAGAGCGCCAGCTTGTCCACTTCGGACTGCGCCAACCGCACGTCCAGCCCGGCTGCACGTGCAATGGTTTCACCCAGTGAACCATCAAGGCGCATGCCTGCCGCGTCCGCCATGGCGCGAACATCGGCGGTCACGGAACGGAGGTCGGGGGGATAGAATATCGCCACCAGCGCATCATCCCGCTTGATGAGCAATTTCGCGCTGCGCGATTTATCTGTGGCCGAAGCGGCAATAATGAAGATCGGCCAACCTTCGCTGACTTCGCCCCGGTCAACCAGTTCGCACCAGCTGGCAATGGCATCATGCGCTTCCTCGCCCGATACCCTGGCCACAATGTGACGCACGTCGCCAAACAGGGATGAAGAGCGCGCTTCATCAACCAGCTTTGCCGGATCTGATCTGAGTTCACTGCCGGACAGATCGACCCGCTCGCCTGCGTCAGGCAGCCCAGCGACAAGCTTGGCAACAGCAGCAGAGGCGCCCGCTTCATCCTGCCCGCAAAAGAAGAACAGCCGGCAAGTCTCTCCGGCGCGCTTTGCGGCTTGCGCATAATCGCGCTGGTTGGCCTTCATTGGTCCTGTTCGCGCAAGATGCGCGTCAGCCGGACAATGATCTGGTCCGCCACTTCCTGCGTGAGGTTTTCAAGCGCAGTCTGCTCGGCAGCGATGGTCGCATATTCGCTGCCGACAACGTCGATACCGGCATCGGAACCGGCGGTTGCATCAATGATGATCGTGTCCGTCGTCAGGTCGACCAATTGATAGCGCGCACGCAAGGTCCGCCGTTCACGGCCGATCGTATCGTCGGTCAGCAGGCCGAGCCCTTCCAGTTGATCGTCCAGCACTACATCGAGCCGGTACTGCGAGCCGCCGCCACCTGCGCCGCGGCCGAGCCGGTCCGACAGCGCATTGCGCATCAGCCAGCCCTCGTCTCCCGGAATGGGAGCGATATCGATTTGCGCAAGCCCGCGTGCGACCACGCCGTTTGATCCACCGGCATAGATCGGCTGGAGGCCGCATCCAGCCAGAGCGGGCACAAGCATCAGCAACGCGGCAAGCGGGGCGAACGCGCGCATCATGTGACGATATTGACCAGCCTGTCGGGCACCACGATTACCTTGCGAATTTCTGCTCCATCGAGTGAACGCTGGACCTTCTCGCTGGCGAGCGCAAGCGCTTCGAGGTCTTCCTTCGAAGCACCCTTGGGCGCAGTCAGCGTATCGCGCAGCTTGCCCTTGTGCTGCACGGCGATGGTCACTTCGTCCTCGACCAGCAAAGCGGGATCGACGTCGGGCCACGGCTGCATCTGCAACCAGGCCTTCCCGCCCATCGTCGACCAAGCCTCTTCGGCCAGATGCGGCATCATGGGAGAAGTCATCAGCAGCAGGCTGCGAATTGCATGGTTGCGGTCTGCGCTTGGCCCGGCTTTCTCGGCAGCGCTGGTGAGTTCGTACAGCCGCGCCACTGCCTTGTTGAAAGCAAGCGCCTCGATATCGCCTGCCACCGCAGCGATGGTCTGGTGCGTCTTGCGAGCCAGATCCTTGTCTTCGCCGCTGGCATCGGCCTCGAACTGGCCGAACAGACGCCAGAGCCGCTGCACGAAGCGGGTGCAGCCTTCAATCCCGGCCTCGGACCACGGCAGATCGCGTTCGGGCGGACTGTCGGACAGCATGAACCAGCGCACTGCATCAGCGCCGTGATCGCGAATGATGTCTTCAGGATCGACGACGTTTTTCTTCGACTTGGACATCTTGATCGACTTTGCCGATTGTCGACTGGCTGGCCATCGAATTTTTGTCGAACAGCGCCGTCGTGCCGGATCAGGTCGGCTTCGGCTGGCATGTAGATACTACCTTACCTCGTCGAAGCCATCCTTGCGGCTGTACGAGAAAGTAAGTCTCATGCGTGACCATGCCTTGCGTGAACAGGCTGGCGAAAGGCTCCTTCACATCCAGCTTACCGCAATGCGCCAGCGCGCGGGTCCAGAAGCGGGCATAGAGCAAATGCAGGATCGCATGCTCTACTCCGCCGATATACTGGTCCACTGGCAGCCATTTGGCGATTTCATCCGCATCGAATGGCTTGTCCGCCGGCTGGCTGGCGAAGCGCAGGAAATACCAGCTGGAATTGACGAAGGTGTCGAGCGTGTCGGTCTCACGCTCCGCCGCGCCGCCACATTTGGGGCAAGCGACGTTCTTCCATGTGGGGTGACGCAGCAGCGGATTGCCTGGTTGCTCGAACGACACATCATCGGGCAGTTTCACCGGCAGTTGATCCTGCGGAACGGGAACCACGCCGCAAGCCTCGCAGTGGATGAAAGGTATGGGCGTGCCCCAATACCTTTGCCTTGATACGCCCCAATCGCGCAGGCGCCAGACGGTTGTACCCTTGCCCCAGCCGCCGCTTTCGGCGCGGGCGATTACATCGTTCTTGGCATCTTCGACCTCTTTCCCGCTCAGGAAATCGGAATTGACGATAACGCCGTCGCCGGCCTCTGCCTCGCCGTCGAAGGATTTGTCAGCGTCTTCGACTGAAGCTGCCACAACGCGCGGGATCGGCAGACCGTATTTGGTCGCAAATTCGAAGTCGCGCTGGTCGTGACCGGGCACGGCCATAATCGCGCCGGTCCCGTAATCCATCAGGACAAAGTTTGCGATGAACAGCGGCAACGGCTCACCCGTGAAGGGATGCTTGGCTGTGATGCCAGTGTCGAAGCCCAGCTTCTCCGCTGTTTCCAGTTCCGCCGCTGTGGTTCCGCCCTTCTTGCACAATGCGATAAAGTCGCGCGCCTCTGCGCTATCCGCCGCCACGCCTTGAGCAATCGGGTGATCTGCCGCCACTGCAACAAAACTCGCCCCAAAAATCGTGTCGGGCCTCGTTGTGTAAACTGGCAACTTCTCGCCATTCGAAAGGTCGAAGGCGAATTCGAGCCCCTGCGATTTGCCGATCCAGTTTTCCTGCATCAGCCGCACCTTTTGCGGCCAATGCTCCAGTCCCTGCACGCCTTCGAGCAGTTCCTCGGCAAAATCGGTTATCTTGAGGAACCACTGGTTGAGCTTGCGCTTCTCGACTTCGGCTCCGCTGCGCCAGCCCTTGCCGTCGATCACCTGCTCGTTGGCGAGCACGGTCATATCGACTGGGTCCCAGTTCACCTCCGATTCCTTGCGATAAACCAGCCCGGCATTGAACAGGTCGATAAACAGCGCCTGTTCGTGGCCGTAATATTCAGGATCGCAGGTGGCGAATTCGCGGGACCAGTCGAGCGCGAAGCCAAGCTGTTTCAACTGACCCTTCATTGTCTCGATGTTCTGGTAGGTCCAGCCTGCGGGATGGACGCCCTTTTCCATCGCCGCGTTTTCTGCAGGCATTCCGAAGGCGTCCCAGCCCATCGGGTGCAGCACTTCGCAGCCCTGCATCTTGCGGAACCGCGCCAGCACATCACCCATCGTGTAATTGCGGACATGGCCGATATGGATGCGCCCGCTGGGGTAGGGGAACATCTCCAGCACATAGCTTTTCGGCTTGTCGGAATTGCTGTCCGCTTCAAAACAGCGGGCATCATCCCACGCGGCTTGCCAGCGCCCGTCAGCGACGGACGGATCGAATCTTTCGTTGCTCATGAATGTCCCCTAGCGGGACTTAGTTGACGGTGGAACGCCTAAGGTCACGCGCCTTGGTGAGGATAATGTCCTCCAGACGCTGGATCGTGGCGGCCTGCACCGGTGCTTCGACCCATTGACCTGCCTGCAAGGTCTGGCGGCTGGCGGCAACGCGCAAGGCATCGGCGCGCAGATCCTGATCAAGGATGGAGACGGAAACCTTCACCCGTTCACTCGGGCTGTCGGGGTTTACATACCAATCGGTAATCAACACGCCGCCAGAACTGTCCGCCGTGGTGAGAGGCATGAAGGACAATGTTTCGAGGCTGGCGCGCCACAGATAAGAATTTACCCCGATCGAGGTGACCTGCGACGCAGCCACGTCGGCCCGCAAGCGTTCGTCATTGCCGCCGCCACATGCAGCGAGCGCAAAGGTAGCAAGGCCTGCAAGACCTGCGCCCAGAATGCGGCGCGTGCGGGAATTTGTTGCGGAGGTGGAATGGGCCATTGTCAGTCCTGTAAACGCGGGTTGCGGGCTCTGACGCCCGGTTCGCCGCTTCTATACAAGCCGCAAGGCGCGCGGCAAGACGAAGTGGCAAGAATGCGCACGAATGCGCACCCGTCCATGCGCTGCGTAGCGGTGAATGCGCGCTTAATAGGGGCAGGAAGAGGCATGACGCCGTGCGACAGTTTTGTGCCGCAACAGCAACAGTTTGCAAAAACCCGCTGGTCAGCGGCGCATTAAGTGGAAAAACCCTGATTCGATGATTACAACTGGAATCCTAAATGATGCGCCGTCAGGGCCCCGAGTCGTTTCGCGATTCGTAAACGGGCTGTTCACTCAGGATGCATCAAAAGGGGATTACTGGGCAGTCATCATGGCCAAGCGTAACAACACTATTGCAAGCAAGGTGGCGCTCGCAGCGTCCGCTACGCTGCTGGCCGTTGCGCTTCCCAGTTCGGTATTCGCGATCGGATTGCTCAGCAGCGACGGGGTAGAACAGCTGGGCGGACAGTTCGCCTTCACGCCTGCAGCCGCCGATCCCAAGATTGCAGAACTCATTGCACAGACTTCGGGCGGCCAGGCGCGCATGATGCGCTTCACACCGGCAGGTGTCTCTGCTTCACGAGCTGAACGTTCGGTCACGGTCGCCGTCCGGATCGACCAGCGGACCGCGCAGGCCCTTTCCGATGCGACCGCCAGCGTCGCCGCGCCGCGCGACAGTACCGGAACATTGGCGGGCCTGCGGGTCGCGCCGACGCGCTATAATCTTGGCTTGGCGCGCGGTTACGGCAATTTCGCACAGAATCCGGCACAGGGTTCAGGGCGCGCTTCTATTCCGGCAGGAATGCGCGCGCCGCAGATTTCGCGCTCGCTCTCGGATGCGAACATCCCGGATCTTTCCGCATTCGCCCCGCGCACAAGGGCGCGTGACGATCAAAGCCGTTTTGCGGCCCGCGTGGAAATGGATGACAACACCTCGGTCACTGCACGCGACGCACGCGAGTCGGTTGGCGACCAGTTGCTTGATGTTGGCGGCAGCTATCGCCTGACCAACAACCTCAATATCACGGCTGGCGTTCGGTACGAACAGGACCGTGATATCGTGCCGCTGCCGGAAATCGACCAGCAAGATAGTCAGGCTGTTTATATCGGCACCCAGTTCCGCTTCTGATCCGCTGCATCGTAGCGCAAAGGCCCGGTATTGACGGAATTGGTATGGATTGCCCCGCTTCGGCGGGGTTTTTCTTTGCGAAAAATGCGCGCCCTGCTTAAGACTTTGTCCAAGAAAAACAGAAACAGGATGGAGAAGAGGCTATGGGCAAAGTTGCAGTCGTCACAGGTGGCACACGCGGTATCGGGCGCGCTGTTTGCGAGTCATTGCAGGACGATGGGTTCACTGTCGTCGCCACCTATGCCGGCAATGATGAAAAGGCCCGTGCCTTCACCGAAGAAACCGGCATTCCCACCTACAAATTCGATGTTGGCGATCACGAAGCCACTCTGGCTGGCTGCGCCAAGATCACCGAGGAGGTCGGACCGATCGATGTCGTCGTGAACAATGCCGGGATCACCCGCGATGGTACGCTGATGCGGATGAGTTACGAAGACTGGGACGATGTCATGCGCACCAATTTGGGCGGCTGCTTCAACATGGCAAAGGCCGCGTTCGAAGGCATGAAAGACCGCAAATGGGGCCGCATTATTAACATCGGTTCCATCAACGGTCAGGCCGGTCAGTATGGTCAGGTGAACTATGCCGCCGCCAAATCGGGAATCCACGGCTTTACCAAGGCGCTGGCGCAGGAAGGTGCGCGCTACGGCATTACCGTGAACGCGATTGCGCCGGGCTACATCGACACCGATATGGTCGCCGCCGTGCCTGAAAACGTGCTGGAAAAGATCGTCGCGAAAATTCCGGTCGGCCGCCTTGGCCAAGCCAGCGAAATCGCCCGCGGCGTGAGCTTCTTGGCCTCCGAGAACGGCGCGTTTGTCACCGGATCGACACTATCGATCAATGGCGGGCAACACATGTATTGATCTAAATGGGCGGCCGGACCTTCTGCCCGGACGCCCATTCTTAAGTCCGCATGATTTTTGCCGCGGGCGATCAGCCTGTCCAAGCGGACCATAAATGACCGGCGCTAGAGAGGGTTGGCGCGTGCCCGCGCCATCAGGCGCCTAGTCGATTATCACACCGACAACTTTCCAGACGCCATCCTCGCGCACTAAAGTGAGCGTTTCGACCGACTGTTCATCGCGGTTTTCGAAAACGGTTTCGAACTTCATGATGAGATAGTTTTCCGGGGTCGCGGTAACCTCTGTCGATACTAGCCGGCGCGAAAGGGCCGCGCCTAATGGCGGGCGAGCCTGCGCGAAAACCTGCCTCCACTGCTCAGCCGTGTTCAGTGTGCGAAAAGCCGAAGCACTGCTGTCATACGCGGCCTGCCAATCACCAGCATCGCTGAATTCAAGCCATGCGGCGGCTGCCTGCTCGGCTTCGCTTTCCTGTGCCGCTTCGGCGGATTGCGCTTCCTGAAAGCTGTCAGAAAGCCCGGGTAGAAACGCCAGTGCGAGTGCGGAGAATATTATCGTCATAAATACCAGTCCTGCAACAATTCGGCCGCGATGGATTCGCGCCCTTCCGCCGGTATTCGGCTGGTGATCGGTTTGGTCTCCCCCGTATTGGCGCACATCCCCCAAACTCTTGTGACCAAGAAAATGGGGGGCGCTGCTCTCTTCCTCGAACAGACACCGGGCCGCCTCTTTGCTACTCGTCACGCCAAACTTGCGGCGCGCGTTGCGAAGGTATTCGTTGACCGTGTGAACCGACAGGCCAAGCGTATCCGCCATGGATTTCGCATCATGACCGTGCAGGATCAGTCGCAGCGTTTCCTTCTCGCGCTCTGTCAGGGTTTCGTATCGCTGCGACATGGAGTTTGGTTACGTCCTCTTCCGGGCAGAAATAGGACATGGGCGAAATGCCAGCCACCCCGAAAAATTCGTATATTGCGACTGGCGGCGCTAGTCAGCGAAAAGATGACCGATATTTACCACCCGCCCGTCAAACGCTCGGTAGAGATCGCCGGGCACAAGACTTCCATCAGTCTCGAACCGCTGTTCTGGGACATGCTGCAGGCCGTTGCGGCGCGGGAGAACCTGCCGCTCAACGCTGTGATCGCGCGGATCGACGCCGAACGCATCAAGGCCGAGCATCCGCCCGGCCTTGCTACGTCTGTCAGATTGTGGCTCGCCGCTGATTTGCAGCAGCGAGCCGAACGGATTACCAATCAATAATTACCTGGCGGATCGCTGGCAGGACTTGCCTGATCGCTTTCCTCGTCGACCGAATCCCAAGTATCTTTCGGCGGATCTTTCATCGCCTTAGGACCGGCGTTGCGCACCTGCGCAAAGTTCGAACCGCCAGCCTCACCTTCGGCAAAGGCTTCATTCTGCTGGCGCTTCTTCTTGTCGTAATAGCGATACCCGGCATAGCCGAGCGCACCGATGGCTGCGAGTTGGATGAGCATGATAGTCTTTCCTCTATTTTTCCAACCAACGCACGGCAGCCGCGAAAGCTCCTGTCAAATACCGCTCATCTTCGGAAATCGGGCGCTGCGCAACAACGGTTGACCGGGCGCATGCCGACTTGCATGTAACGCAGCATGAGTGAACGCAAACCCATCCGCAAAGCGGTATTCCCTGTTGCCGGTCTCGGCACCCGCTTCCTGCCCGCCACAAAGGCCATTCCGAAAGAGCTGCTGCCCATCGTAGACAAGCCTCTGATTCAGTACGCGGTCGACGAAGCGCGCGAGGCCGGGATCGAGCAGATGATCTTCGTCACCGGCCGGGGCAAGACAGCCATCGTCGAGCATTTCGACGTCGCCTACGAGCTGGAAAGCACGATGGAGGAGCGCGGCAAGGATCTGGACGTGCTTGATTCTTCCCGTTTCACACCGGGCGATATCATCACGGTCCGGCAGCAAGTGCCCAAAGGCCTGGGCCATGCAATTTGGTGCGCCCGCGCCATCGTGGGCGATGAACCCTTCGCGATTCTCCTACCGGATGAAATGATGGTGGGACAGCCGGGCTGCATGGCACAGATGGTGGACGCCTATAATAAGGTCGGCGGCAATCTAATCTCAGTTCTCGAAGTGCCGCGTGAGGAGGTATCGAGTTACGGAGTGATCGATCCCGGCAAAAGCAGCGGCGCCCTTACTGAAGTCAAGGGGCTGGTTGAAAAGCCACCGGTGGACCAGGCGCCGTCTAACAAGATCATATCCGGCCGGTACATCCTCCAACCCGAAGTCATGCGGACGCTGGAAACGCAGGAGAAGGGTGCTGGCGGTGAAATCCAGCTGACCGATGCCATGGCAAGAATGATCGGCAGCCAGCCATTCCATGCGGTGACGTTTGAAGGTCGCCGGTTCGATTGCGGCAGCAAGCTTGGTTTCGTCGAGGCAACGCTGGCTCTCGCTTTGGAACGCGAGGACATGGGCGCCGAAGTGCGTGCGATGGCGCAGCGCCTGCTGGCTGAATAAGCGCAGACCTCGGTTACATTGCGGAAACGAAAAAGGCGGGCACCAAGGCCCGCCTTTTTCAATTCAAGTGAAGTTGCTTGCCCGTCTTATTCGGGACCGCCACGTGCTGCGTTTGCAGCTTCGTCAGCTTCAAGCTGCGCCACCATGTAAGGGATCGGATTTACCGCTTCGTTGGCAACGCGCACCTCGTAATGAAGATGCGGGCCGGTGGAGCGGCCGGTCGATCCGACATAACCGATCAAATCGCCCATCTGGACATGCTCTCCGGCAGACACGGTGTAGCTCGACAGGTGCGCGTAGCGGGTTTCGATATCGCCGCCATGGCCGATCTGCACGTAATTGCCGTAGGAGCTGTAACGCTGCGCCATTTCAACAACGCCGTCGGCAGTTGCATATACAGGCGTTCCGGTCGGGGCGGCCAGATCAACGCCGTTGTGACGAGCGCGGCGGCGCAGGATCGGGTGATCGCGCATGCCAAATCCGCTGGTCAGGGTCACACCGTCGACCGGCATCCGCGCAGGAACCGATACTGCAAAACGCGGGGCGGCTTCGACTTCGCCGGTCACCGACACGCGGCCACCGTTTTCGAGCGTTTCCCAGCTGGCAAACAGCTCTGTAAATTCTGAATCGACTTCTGTGGTAGCGACCGCAGCGGTGTCGATAGCGCCGGTCGGTGCAGGCTCATCCGCCAGGGCCGGAGTGGCAAACAACATGGCGCCAGCGGCCATAATACTGGTGATCTTGATGAGCATGCGATCCCTTTTTCTTTTATCTTGCCAAAGGGTTCACCCTCCGGAACTCGAACAGCCAGCGCAGAACGTTGGCAAAAAATTTTGAGGAACCCGGAACTCCCGTCCGCCTCAGTGATTGTGATGTATGCGGTGAAAAGTTAATCAAGCAACAGTTTGATACATTCTGCGCGGCAGACCGGCTGCAAGACGCGCTGAGTCGTTAAACGGTGGCTTAATCGCACCGCGAAAATGCCTTTCCACCAAAAATCTCCAATGTTTCTCGGGGCGTTCACCCTTGGCGATGCACCATTCACCGAAATGGGTGGACCCTGCGCGCACATGGCGAATCTCGTCTTCAAGGATTCGCTGGAGGATTTTTGCGCCTCTCTGATCTCCTTGATTGCGCACACGCTCCAGCGTGGCAGGGGTTACGTCGAGGCCTCGCGCCTCCAGCACCATTGGCACTATGGCCAGCCGCGCATCGACGGCGTGAGCTGTGTCGGCTGCGGACTGCCACAGCCCGCCGTGGACGGGTAAGTCGCCGTATGCGGCGCCCATCCCGGCCAGATGCCGCTCTATAATAGCGAAATGCATCGCCTCGTCTGCAGCGACGGCGAGGAAGTCTGCGATGAACACTTCCCCCATTTCTGCACCGAAGCGGCCTACGATATCGAGTGCGAGGTCGATCGCGACAAATTCGATATGCGCCAGGGCATGCCACAGGGCGATGCGGTTCTTGGCGGAGCCGCCTTTGCCGCGCCGCGGCATTCGCGACGGCGGCAGGATTTCAAGATTGTCCGGCCATGCGGGATGGTCCGGCATCTGCGCGGAGAAGCCGGTGAAGAGTTCCCCGCGCCGCCATTGCCGGACCAGCGCACGCGTACGGATGACCTTGCCGCGCTTGTCGCCGGTCAACAAGGCGGCGCGGATGGCCTGGGACAGGTCTACCTCCAAAGCAGTCTCAGATTCTAAAGCGCTTTTGCCGCTTCCAGCACGGCCTCCGCATGGCCTTTCACTTTGACCTTGCGCCAGACCTGCGCAATCGCGCCGTCGGCAGCGACCAGGAACGTGGTGCGCTCCATGCCCATGTACGTCTTGCCGTACATATTCTTCTCCACCCAGATGCCGAGAGCTTCGGCAATACCGTCCTCGCCCGAATCCGGAGCCTTGTCCGATGCAAGCGGCGCGGCGAGGTCATGCTTGGCGATGAACTTCTCGTGCTTTTTCGGCGGGTCCTTGCTGATGCCGAGCAGGGCCACGCCGGCTGCATCGAATTCACCCTTCAGCGATGTAAAATCCTTGTTTTCTGTCGTGCACCCCGGCGTATCGTCCTTCGGATAAAAGAACATCACCAGCGGCCTCCCCTTGAAGTCGGACGGTTTCACGCTGCCGCCATCCGTCGTTTCCATTGCCACGTCGGGCATCTTGTCTCCGATATCGGGGCGGTCTGTCATGGTTCGATCTCCAGTTCTTCGTTAAAATGGGCGTGCCATTGCTCGGCTATTTCCTGCCGTGCTCGGGTAAGCGATTGCAACAGTTCCGCGTAATCAGGTTGGCCGCAAGCCTGCGCCAGCACCGGCTTGGCTGCATCGGAAGGTTCGCCGCCATCCGGCGTAAACAGCCGTCCAGCCGCCAGGAACCGCGTGAGCGTGAGGTGGTTGGCCGCGTGGTCAGCGGGCAGCAGCCCGGCCTCCGCCAAAGCGGCGCACGCCTTCTCAATTGCGGGATCAAGCCCGATCCCTTCGCGCAATTGCAGATAGTGAATGAGAAATTCGGAATCGATCAGGCCCCCGCGCAGCAATTTGACATCGAGCGGGCCCTGCGGCGGCTTTGCGGCAAGCACATCGCTGCGCATTTTGAGCACATCGGCGCGCAACTGATCAGGATCACGCTTCTGGCACAGGACACTCTTTATAATACCGGCCAGCTTTTCCTGCGCTGCGGCAGAGCCATACAAGGGCCGCGCGCGGGCGAGCGCCATATGCTCCCACGTCCACGCATCTTCGCGCTGATATTGTTCGAACGCAGTGAAACTGACCGCAAGCGGGCCTTGCTTGCCCTGCGGCCTCAATCTGGTGTCGATTTCATACAGCGCGCCTTCCGCTGTCGGCACGCTCAACGCCGCTGTCACACGGGTGGCAAGGCGATTGTAATATAGCGTCGAGGAAAGCGGCCTGCGTCCATCCGATTCCGCGCCGAAGTCTCCGGTGAAAAGATAGACGATATCGAGGTCGGACGCATGGGTCAGCGCCCCGCCGCCCAGCCGCCCGAGGCCCAGCACCACCAGTTCGCTATCCGCAATTTCGCCGTGCGCTTGCCGAAATTCATCCCGCGCGGCATGGGCGCCTGTTTCAATCGCGGCCTCTGCCACGCGGCACAGCCCCTCTGCAATGTCGAGCGGGTCGTGCCGCGCCTCGATCAATTGTACGCCAAGCGCGAACCGCTCCTCTCCGACAATCTGGCGTATCCGGTCGAGCCGCGCCTCGTAATCATCCTCCTCGCTAGCCGCCATGCGGGCCGCCAGCGTCTCGCGTGATCCTGGCAGGCTGAGAGCGTTTGCGTCGATCAGCACATCCAGCGATTCCGGCCGCCGCGCCAGTTCGTCCGCCAGCGGCTGCGACAGGGTGAGCACACGCAGCACTCGCTCCAGCAGTCCGGGCCGCTCTTCAAACAGGCGGAACAGATTAATGGCGGTGGGCAGGCGGGACAGGAAAGTTTCCCACCGGGCCAACGCCCTGTCCGGATCGGGCGCATCGGCGAGTGATTGGAGCAAATCGGGCCGGATAGCGGCGAAGGCCTTGCGTGCCTCCGTTGATCGCAGCGACCTTATTGTACCGCGCCAATGATCGACACGTGCATCGAACCGGTCACGAAAAATGTCGGGCACGCTGACCTGAACGGCCGCTTCCGCCTCTTCGCCGAGCAAGTCGTCATACCGCGCGGCGACCGCGCCGCAGATCTCGCGCAGTTCGCTTACCAAGGCATCGCCGTCTGCCAGGCCGTCCAGCCTGGCGGCATTGTCAATGGCCTCACCGCTGGCGGGCAGTTCGTGCGTTTGCCGGTCATCGACCATTTGCAGCCGGTGTTCGATCACCCGAAGCCGGTCGTAACTTTCACCAAGAACCCGTGCGTCATTTGCCGCGATCACCCCCGCCTCTGCCAGCGCATCCAGCGCAGCGCGTGTGCCGCGCAGCCTTAGCGCCGGATTGCGGCCACCATAGATCAGCTGATGGGTCTGCGCGTAGAACTCAACTTCACGAATGCCGCCGCGCCCTTTCTTTACGTCAAAGCCCGGCCCCGGCTCCAACGGCCCTTTGTATGCGGAGCGGATGCGCGCCGTCAGCCGGCGGATTTCCTCTATCGCGGTGAAATCGATGCTCTTGCGCCAGACAAACGGGCGGATGTCCTCCAGAAACTGATCGCCCGCAGCCAGATCGCCTGCTGCAGAGCGGGCGCGGATATAGGCGGCCCGCTCCCACGCCAGCGCGGAGCTTTCATAGTGCGAGATCGCGCCGTTCACGGGCACCGCAAGCGGGCTGACTTCGCTCGCCGGACGCAGGCGGAGATCGACCCGGACGACATAACCCTCAGCCGTAGGGTTGGAGAGCAATTCCACCACCTGGCGCGCATATCGCTGCGCCGCCTCCCCCGGTTCATCGCGGTCATTGCGGGCAATCGTCTGCGGATCGAACAGCAGGATGGGATCGATGTCGGACGAAAAATTAAGCTCACCCGCGCCCTGCTTGCCGAGAGCCAGACCGAAAAAACCGCGCGTATCGCCGTCCGGCACCCGTCGGCGCACTGCGGCCAGCATGGCGGCATCCAGAGCGCGGTCGGCAAAACTGCTGAGTTCGGCCATCACTTGCGAAAGCGGTAATTCCCCGGCCAGATCGCCAATGGCCAGCACCAATGCGAGCGAGAGCCGTTCGCGGCGCAGTGCAACCCCTGTATCCTCGATCCCCTCACCGCTCGCCTTGGCCGCTGTCAGAGCGTCCGCGCCGCGCCCCTCGGCCAGCATGGCGGCAAGTTCAGGCCTTCGTTCCAGCGCCAGCGCGAGGAACGGCGCATGCGCCCGGGCGCGGTCCAGTGCCGATTGCCAATCTGCTGCCATAGTGCATGCTCCTGCCCGCCTGCCACGCACCCCGCAAGTGCGCTTGTGTCACGCGCCCTGCGGTGCCACATGATCGGCAACACAAAATCGCCGTCTGAGAGGCCTGTCACATGTTCCGCATTCTTGCCCCCGTCGCCGTTCTCGCGCTCACTGCATGCACAACCAACGTGCAGGAAGCCGAACCGCAAATCTCGCTCGAGTTGATGCAGGAGGTGACGCGCACGCTCTCTTCCGACGCATTCGAAGGCCGCGAACCGGGCACTCCGGGCGGGGAGCGGACAGTCGCCTATCTGATCGAGCAATTTCAGGCTGCCGGCCTCCAGCCGGGCAATGCCGGCAGCTGGGTGCAGGAAGTGCCGCTGGTGGAAATGACCAGCAGCAATTTCACGCCGCTGACCGTTGGCGATCTGGAGTTTGAACATGGCAGCGAATGGGTCGGCGTCAGCTACCCGCAGGTGGCGCGTACCGAAATCACCGATAGCGAGCTGGTGTTCGTCGGCTACGGCATCAACGCGCCGGAGCGCGGGTGGAATGATTACGAAGGCCTCGACATGGAGGGGAAAACCGCGCTGATCCTGGTCAACGATCCGGACTATGCGGAAGAGGGGCTGGAAGGCCCGTTCAATGGCCGCGCCATGACCTATTACGGTCGCTGGTCTTACAAATACGAAGAAGCCGCGCGGCAAGGCGCAACCGCAGCCATCATCATTCACGAAGATTTCCCCGCCAGCTATGGCTGGAACGTGGTGGAGGGCGGCTGGACCGGCGCGCAGGCCTATGCCGATACCGGCGATGGCGGCATGAATGCCACCGCGATGAACGGCTGGATGACGCGCGGAGCGGCAGAGCAGATCGTTTCTGCCGAAGGGTTGGACCTCGATGAACTGATCGCGGCTGCCAGCCAGCCTGGCTTCAAGGCCATCCCGCTCAGCCAGAATGTCTCGGCCAGTTTCGACAGCGAAGTGCGCCGATTTACATCGCAGAACGTCATCGGCGTGTTGCCGGGCAATCAGGCGCCGACAGAATATGTGCTGCATACCGCGCATTGGGATCACCTGGGCCGCTGCGGCGAAGAGGGCGAGGAAGACCAGATCTGCAACGGGGCAGTCGACAATGCCACCGGCACCGCCGCACTTGTCGCTCTGGCTGCGGCTCATGCCGAAGCTGGCCCGACAGCGCGCACGCAAGTGTTCCTCGCTGTGACGGCAGAGGAATCGGGACTGCTCGGTTCCGAATATTACGGCGCGAACCCGGTCTATCCGCTGGACCGCACCGTGGGCGGCGTGAATATCGATGCGCTGTATGTGCTCGGCGAAGCGCAGGACGTGACCGTGATCGGCGGCGGCAAGAGCGAGCTTGATGCCTATCTGGCGGATGCCTTGGCAGCGCAGGGCCGCACCTCCACCCCCGATGCTGCTCCGCAGGCCGGACGCTATTACCGCTCTGACCATTTCAGCCTCGCCAAACGCGGCGTGCCAATGTTCTACGTGAAGTCGGGCCAGACGCTGACGGAGGGCGGCGCTGAAGCTGGCGAAGCGGCCTACGAAGAATACAACACCAACCATTACCACGCGGCGAGCGATGAATATTCGGAAGATTGGGACTGGACCGGCGTGATGCAGGACCTGAACCTCTATTTCCGGCTCGCCCGCGGCTTGGGCGATACCGGCGAATGGCCGAACTGGAACGAGGGCGATGAATTCCGCGCAGTGCGTGATGCAAGCTGCGCCTCGGACGACGAAGGCTGCTGAGCGCATGACATTCTTGATGCCCGCCGAATGGGCGCAGCAGGACTGGATCTGGATCGGCTTCCCCGCCCATGCGGATTTGTGGGAAGATGACCTCGCCCCGGCACAGGCGCAGATGGCGGCGTTCGCCAATGCCGTTGCCGAAACGGGGCAGCAAGTGCGGCTGGTGGTGCAGGGCGATGCGGCAGAGGCGGCTGCGCGGGCACTGGTTTCCGGCGCCGTGCAGATCGAACACCATCCTTACGGCGACATCTGGCTGCGCGACACAGGGCCGCTGACACTGCTCGGCCCGGACGGGGAACGCAGGGCGCAAGGCTTTGGCTTCAACGGCTGGGGCGGGAAATATCTGCTCGAAGGCGATCAGGACACGGGACCATCACTCGCCGCGGCAGGAAGGCTCCCATACAGCCGGGCAGATTGGATACTGGAAGGCGGCGCGATTGAAAGCGACGGCACCGGGCTGGTTGTGACTACGGAACAGTGCCTGCTCAATCCCAACCGCAATCCATCGCTCAGCCGGGGAGATATCTGGGCAAACCTCCAGCGCGACTTGGGCTTTGACCGCATCCTGTGGCTGGGTGAAGGGCTGGCGGGCGACCACACGGATGGCCATGTCGACAATCTGGCGCGCATGGTTGCGCCAGGCACCATCGCCATTCCCGTGCCCAGCGGCGCGAACGATCCCAATGCCGCCGTTTACACTGACGCTCGCGCCCGTGCGCAGGACTTCGGGCTGGAAGTGCGCGATGTGCCATCCCCCGGACTGATCGGCACAAGCGATGACGCGGAACCGGCGAGCTACATGAACTTTGCCATCTGCAATAATGTGGTGGTGGTTCCGACATATGACTCGGCCAATGATGATGATGCGGTGGCGGCCATTGGCGCGCTTTTCCCGGACCGCAGGGCTGTGGGCCTGCCAGCCGATGCCGTGCTGACCGGCGGGGGCAGTTTCCATTGCGCCAGCCAGCACGTCCCCGCCGCCCCTTAACCTTTCGTTAGGGATTTGCGCTCACAATCAGGGCATGGCCAAAGCTATTGCCTTTACCCACACGGTCACCCCCCAGCTGCGCGAAACTGCGCGCACTTTGATTGTCGCCTCTTGCGGCATGGCGTTGATCGCGGCGGGCCAGTTTCTGCCGCTCTAGGCCGCCAGCTTCCACAAAGCGCCCAGCGCCGCTCCGCCCAGAACCAGCGCAGTGGCAATTTGCCATTGGGCCTTGCTTACCCTCCCATAGGCGCGGTGGCCGAACCAGTCACCAAACAGCACGGCCGGGAATAGCAGCAGCGCTAGCTCGATTTGCTGCCAGCCGCCCACACCCCGCCACAGGAATACGGCGGCGGAAATCGGCGTCACGATGAGAAATATTGCCATCATGGAGGCGCGCGCGGCGGCAGGTTCCAACCGCCCGCGCAGGTAGAACGGGGCCATCCCGGGCCCCGGCATCCCCGCAAATCCACTGAAAAAGCCCGTGAAAAACCCGGACAGGCCCATCGCGGGACGGCGCGGCATCACTACTTTGCCAAGCGGCACTACCACCAGCACAAAGGCACCTAAAGACACCAGAGCGATCAGTACCCGTGCCCATTCCGCCGCTAAGGCCGTCAGAGCCCACAGGCCCAGCGGCATACAGACGAGCGAGAGCACGCTGATGGGGATTGCAGACCGGTCAGCATCACGGCGAACGCGCCCCAGATCGGTCAGACCGATCAGGAACAGCGAAATCAGCCCGACAAGCACGGCAGCGCTCGGCGCGATGGCAAGCTGTAATACAGGAACCAGAACGACCGACAGGCCAAACCCTGCAAGGCCGCGCACAAATCCCGCAGCAATCGCGGCAAGCACCGCGATGACGATCATTTCGGGAGCAAAACCAAACACGCCGCGCCCCTACAGCAGCCGCAGGAAAGCGGCGATTGCGGCACCCGCCAGGATCAGCCCCACGATGGTTCGCCATGCAGGGTCCGAAACGCGGCCCGATGCATGGTTGCCCAGCCAATTGCCCAGCAAGACCGCCGGAAACAGGCAGGCTGCAAACAGCGCCAATTGCCATTCCAGCACCTCCATCACCGCGCCGGATGCCAGCCCGGCAAGCGGCGCGATTGTGAAAATCAGCATCATCGATGCCTTCGCCGTTTCCCGAGGAATATCCCGCCCGACATAATAGGGCACGACGGGCGGGCCCGGCATTCCGGCATAGCCCGTCATCAGTCCGCTCACCACGCCCACTGCGCCGGTGGTTGCCGTGCCGTGCGGTGTGGCAGGGCGGCGGGGCAGCAATACCGCGAGGAAAGCGGAAAAGGCGATCAGCGCGATCAGCAGCCGCGCCACATCGGCAGAGGTATGGGACAGCGCGACAAAGCCGAACGGTGCGGTCAGCAGGACGATACCCGCAATGATCCACGCCGATCGCTCTGCCCCGCGAACCAGCCGGACGATTTCCGACAGGCCGATGAAAAGCGAGAGGAAATTGGCAAGCAGCACAGCATCGAGCGGAGTCAGGGCCAGCGCAAGGATCGGCACCAGCAGGATCGCCATGCCGAAGCCGGTCAGCCCGCGCACAAAGGCGGACCCAAAGGCAGCGAACAGAGCGGCAGCCACGGCCACGGGAGCGAAGCCGAACAGTTCGGTCATGCGAAAGTGTCGAGATCGCCGGAAGGCGGATCAAACGCGCGCAGCAAGCCCCAGACCGCTACAAATTGCCATGTCGCCCAAAGCCCGAACCAAAGCACATCGGGCAGCGAGCCGTTGTAGCGCCACGGTCCGGGTCCGTAATTGGCCTGCCAGAACAGGCCGAGATTGATGAACATCCCTATGCCCAGCAACAGCGCAGGCAGCAGCGCAAGATAGTGTTTCCGATGCCAAAGGAAGGCCAGACTTCCGGCCAAAGCGATTAGCAAGAAGGCGATGCCGGGCCACGGCAGGGAAATTTCGACGGGATTTAGATCATTGGAGTAGAAATAGCCCGATAGCAGATCCTGCACGGGATAGATCGCCGCCAGAGTGATTATCACGGCCAGCAGCTTTTCAAGCTGCGGGCTGCCTCCCGGTGCGCGCGTGGGCAGCCAGAAAGCAATGGGCCAGATCGCGAAAAGCCATAAAGTCACCAGGATCGGACGCATCCAGCCGTGACCCGCTCCGGTGCCAACAAGCGAAACAAAGGCAGCAAAGAGCATCACCGCGCATCCGGCGATTATCATGGGTATCGCGCGCGGCCCGCTTTTGCGTTCGAATTCATCCGGGCTCATGCGTTTGTGCCGGTCTTATCCGCGCAAATCGGGCGGAGTTGCTTCTTCGGTCAGCATCGCAAGCGCATCATCAAGGCTCATCACGCGCTGATCCTTTTCACCAAGCGTACGCACGGCAACGGTGCCTTCCTCTGCCTCCCGCATACCGATCACCAGCAGATGCGGCACCTTGGCAAGGCTATGTTCGCGCACCTTGTAGTTGATTTTCTCGTTGCGGAAATCGCTCTCCACACGAATGCCAGCCGCTTCCAGCCGTGCAATCGCGCCCTTGGCATAATCGTCAGCGTCAGACACGATAGTCGCGACCACGGCCTGAACCGGGGCAAGCCACACGGGCAGTCGACCTGCGAAATGCTCGATCAAGATGCCGATGAATCGTTCGTACGATCCGAAAATCGCGCGGTGCAGCATGACGGGGCGATGTTTGTCGCCGTCCTCACCCACATAGGTCGCATCAAGGCGTTCGGGCAGCACTCGGTCGCCCTGGATCGTGCCGACCTGCCACGTGCGGCCAATCGCGTCGGTCAAATGCCATTCCAGCTTGGGCGCATAGAACGCGCCTTCGCCGGGCAGTTCTTCCCAGCCGTATTCGGCGTTATCCATGCCGGCCTCTGCCACGGCGTCGCGCAATTCCTGCTCTGCCTTGTCCCAATCCGCATCGGAACCGAAGCGTTGGTCAGGGCGCAGTGCCAATTTGACGTGATAGGTAAAGCCGAAATCGGAATAGACCTCGTCCGCCAGCTTACAAAAAGCGCGCACTTCATCGACGACTTGCGCCTCTGTGCAGAAGATATGCGCATCGTCCTGCGTAAACTGGCGCACGCGCATCAGCCCGTGCAGCGCGCCGTGCGGTTCGTTGCGGTGGCAGCAACCCATCTCGCCCAGCCGGATCGGCAGATCACGGTACGATGTGATGCCCTGCTTGAAGACGAGCACATGCGCCGGACAATTCATCGGCTTGATCGCCATCCATCCTGCGTCATCGGCCACGGCGGGAGAAGACTCGCCGCTTTCCGCATCAACTTCGGGCACGATATCCGGCACGGCGAACATGTTTTCCGCATATTTGCCCCAGTGGCCGGACTGGGTCCATTGGCGCACATCCATCAGCTGCGGCGTCTTGATTTCCTGATAGTCCGCGCCGTCCATCTTGCGGCGCATATACGCTTCCAGCTCGCGCCAGATGCGGTAGCCCTTGGGGTGCCAGAACACGCTGCCGTGCGCCTCTTCCTGAAGATGGAACAGGTCCATTTCGCGGCCCAGCTTGCGGTGATCGCGCTTGGCTGCTTCTTCCAGCCGCATCAAATGCTGGTTCAGCTGTTTCTTGTTCAGCCAGCCGGTGCCGTAAATACGCGTCAGCTGCGCATTGGCCTGGTCGCCGCGCCAATATGCTCCCGCCACCCGCATCAGCTTGAATGCATCGGGGTCGAGCTTGCCTGTGCTGGGCAAATGCGGCCCGCGGCACATATCGAGCCACGCCCCGTCACTGCCGGGTTCGCCCGACCAATAGACGGTCAATTCCTCGTTCTCGGGCAATTCCCTGGCCCATTCGGCCTTGAACGTTTCGCCTTCGGACGACCATTTTTCGATCAGCTGCTCGCGGGTCCAAGCCTCCCGGATCAGCGGCTTGTCCGCCTTGATGATCTCGCGCATCTTTTCCTCGATGGCGGGCAGGTCTTCGGACGAAAACGGCGCACGGCTTTCGGGCGCTTTCACATCGTAGTAAAAGCCATCGTCGGTGGCGGGACCGAAAGTGATCTGGGTGCCGGGATACAGCGCCTGCACCGCCTCTGCCAGCACATGGGCAAAGTCGTGGCGGGCGAGTTCGAGCGCGTCTTCCTCATCGCGGCTGGTGATCAGCGCCAGCTCCGCATCACCATCGAACGGGCGACCCAAGTCGCGCACTTCGCCGTTCACGCGTGCAGCGATGGCGGCCTTCGCAAGGCCGGGTCCAATTGCGGCGGCAACATCGCCGGGAGTGCTGCCAGGTTCCATTTCACGCACGGATCCATCGGGCAGGCTGATTTTGAGAAGTTCGGTCATGCAGTGCCACCTAATGCCTAGGTGCGGGCGCGCCAAGTGGGGATTGCTGCTTGCGGTTTGCCATTGGCCGTCAATAGAGTGGCACAATGACCACGATCCGTTCGCATCCCTCGCCTCTAGGAACCCCTCTGGCATTCCGGCACACACCCGGCAGCGGACCAGCGGTAATTTTCCTGCCCGGCTATATGTCGGACATGGAAGGCGGCAAGGCGACCGCCGTTTTCGACCATTGCGCATCGCTTGGGCGCGAATGCCTGCTGCTCGATTATTCCGGCTGCGGCCAGAGTGGCGGCGAGTTTGCCGATGGCACGCTCGGCCTGTGGCGCGATGAGGTGCTGGAGCTGATCGCTTCGCAGGTTTCGAGCGAACGCGTCATCCTGACCGGTTCATCCATGGGCGGCTGGCTTATGCTGTTGGCTGGTCTGGCCCTGAAGGACCGTCTGGCCGGATTGATCGGCATCGCCGCTGCTCCGGATTTTTCAGACTGGGGCTTTGATGAAAGCCAAAAGGCGCAATTGCGCGGAGGGATCACGATCTTCGAAGACAGCGATTACGGTTACGATCCCATGCCGACGCATGCCGAATTCTGGCGCGATGCGGAGGCCCGCAGGCTGCTTGATACCGAAATCGCCATCCATTGCCCGGTGCGCCTTTTGCACGGACAGGAAGACCGCGATGTGCCGCCGGAAATCTCGCTCCGCCTCGCCGCTGCCCTGCAAAGCGCTGATGTGCAGGTGACCCTGATCAAGGGCGGGGACCACCGGCTGTCGCGCCCCGGCGATATCGCTTTGCTGCTGAATTCGGTGTCTTGGATGCTCGAAAGCGGCAAACCGGTTTCGGATGAAACAAAATAGGTGCAATGCGTAGCACGCGGCGATAGTGACAGCAGGGAACTTCCTGTAGAGGCACTCGCTGGAAGTTGAGAGTGAAGCGTAGAGCCCGTAACGGGCCTCGCGGAGGAGAACATACAGGCTATGGCCAGCACAAAGCGCGCAACCGGTCCATTTTCCGATCTGAGCAAGGCGGAAAAGGGCTTCGCGAAAGCCTTAAGCGATCGCATCAGCGATTCGATTCTGCCCGGTGAAACCCCGCTCGAGGGTGAGCGGCTGGACCATGCAAGCGCCTTTGTCGTCACCGCCGCGCGCACCCGCGAAGACGGCATGCCGTCAATCCTGATCCAGTCGGCTGCCGAGGGGCGCCGCTTCATGCGCATTGCCATCATCAACAAGGACATGCCGTTCCTGGTCGATTCCATCGGTGCGGCCCTGGCTGCGCTTGGCATGACGATAGACGTCCTCGCCCATCCGATCGTGCCGGTGCGGCGCAAGGACGGTGCGCTTGCTGAAATGCCTGAAGGTGACGGCACCGGCGAGAAGAAGGAAAGCTGGGTCTACCTCGAAACCGCGCGGATTGACGCGAAAGAACGGCGCAAGCTGGAAAAGGAACTGGAGGCCGCCATCCTCGATGTGCGCGCTGCAGTGGCGGATTGGTCCGCGATGCGCGCCGAAATGGACCAGGATGCAGATCGCCTGCCCGATGCCGAGGGTGCAGCATTGCTGCGGTGGCTGTCGGACGGGATGCTGACGCAGCTTGGCCACATCACGCGCGGGCGCGACGGCAAGGAAACGGGCAAGATGGGCATTTGCCGCCGCTCCACACCCGACCTGCTGGCAGATGACGCCTATGACAAGGCATTCGCATGGTTTGACGGCGAAAACGGCAAGACCGGCCAGAACAAGCCGGGCCGGGTGCCGCTGATCCTGAAAGCCAACCGCATTTCCAAGGTTCACCGGCGCGTACCGCTGGATCTGTTCATTGCCCCGATCATGAAAAAGGGCCGGGTCGAGGCGCTTTCCGTCCATGCCGGCATCTGGACGAGCGCCGCGCTGGTCTCTCCGCCTGACACCGTGCCGGTACTGCGTCAGCAATTGGGCGCAATCATGGACCGGCTCGATTTCGAAACTGGCAGCCATGATTACAAATCGCTGGTTCACGCGCTGACGGCGCTGCCGCACGATCTGATCATCAGTTTTTCCGACACGGACATAACCCGTGTTGCCACCTCGATGATGGGTCTGGCAGACCGGCCGCGCCCGCGTGCCACGCTGGTGACAGCGCCGCTTGGTCGGCACCTGTTCGGTTTCGTCTGGCTTCCGCGCGATATGCTGTCGACCACCGTGCGGTTGCAGGTGCAAGGCCTGCTGGAGGAACAGACAGGCGCCACCACACTCGACTGGAGCCTGATGGTCGAAGGCGGCAATCTCGCCCTGCTACGCTATGTCATGGATTACCGCGGCAACAAGGCGGAGCCGGATATCGACGCTGTTGATGCCGCATTGCAGAAAATGCTGCGCGGGTGGGATGATGCCGTTGAAGAGGCGCTGGCGGAAACCGAAGATCCCAGCCGGGCCGCCGCACTTGCCCTGCGTTACGGCGCGAGCTTCCCGGATTACTACCGCACCGAATACAGCCCCGCAGAAGCGGCGATCGATATCATGCGCCTGCGCCAGCTTGCTGCCCGTGCGGAAGAGGCCGGCCAAGGCCGTGATGCGCGCCTGTATCGATCAGAGGAGGACGGCAAGGGACGTATGCGGCTGAAGGTGTATCAGCACCACGGCGCGCTGCCTTTGTCCGATGCCGTGCCAGCGCTCGAAAATTTCGGCTTCCGCGTCATGTCCGAAATCCCGAGCGAGCTCGGCGGGCAGGACAGCGGTACGATCCACGACTTTTTCCTCGGCCTGCCTGCGGGCATGGAACCTGAAACACTGCTGCAACGCGCGGACGTTGTCGAAGACGCGATCAGCAGCGTCTTGAACGGCAGGGCGGATGATGATGTCTTCAACCGCCTTGTCCTCAGCACCGAACTGGACGAGCAGGAGGCCGATTGGCTGCGCGCTTTCTATCGCTATCTGCGCCAGTCGAATGTCGCCTTTACGATCTACACCGTGGTCGATGCCCTTGCGGGTGCAGGCGAAGTCACACGCGGGCTGATCGACCTGTTCCGCACGTTGCATGATCCCGCGTTCAAGGGGGACCGTGCCAAAGCCGCCGAGAAGATTGAGCAGGACATCCGTTCCGCTCTCGTGGCGGTTACGGCAATCAATGATGATCGCCTGCTGCGCCGGTATTGGAACGTTATCCGCGCCATCCTGCGCACCAATGCCTTTTCGGCTGCTGCGGATGAGGCGCTGGCGTTCAAGCTCGATTCCTCGCTCGTCCCCGGCCTGCCAAAGCCTGTGCCGTGGCGCGAGATTTTCGTCTATTCGCGGCGCGTGGAAGGCATTCACCTGCGCGCCGGCCCCGTGGCCCGCGGCGGCCTTCGCTGGTCTGACCGGCGAGACGATTTCCGCACCGAAGTGCTGGGACTGATGAAAGCGCAAAAGGTGAAGAACGCCGTCATCGTGCCAACCGGCGCGAAAGGCGGCTTCTATCCCAAGCGTCTGCCCAATCCCGCGCTGGACCGAGACGCATGGTTCACCGAAGGGAAAGAGGCGTACAAGCTTTTCATCCGCACCATGCTTTCGATCACCGATAACATCGTGGACGAAAAGGTTGTGCATCCCGCTGACGTCGTGATCCATGACGGCGAGGACCCCTATTTCGTGGTCGCCGCCGATAAAGGCACTGCGACCTTCTCCGACACCGCAAATGCCATCGCGCTGGAACATGATTTCTGGCTGGGCGATGCTTTCGCCAGCGGCGGTTCCAACGGTTATGACCATAAGGCCATGGGCATCACTGCGCGTGGCGGATGGGTCTGTGTGCAGCGCCACTTCCTGGAAATGGGCGTGGATGTGCAGAAAGACCCGGTAACAGTCGTGGGCTGCGGCGATATGTCCGGCGACGTGTTCGGCAATGGCATGTTGCTGTCGAAATCGATCAAATTGATCGCCGCATTCGACCACCGCCACATCTTTATCGATCCCGATCCGGACGCCGCCGCCAGCTGGAAAGAACGCAAGCGCCTGTTCGAAATGGACCGGTCCAACTGGGGCGAATACAACGAAAAACTGCTGTCGAAAGGCGGCGGAATTTATCCGCGCAGCCTGAAGCGGATTGAGCTGTCCGCCGCCGCCATGGACGCGCTTGGCATCGCGGAAAGCGCGCTCAAGGAAGGCGCTCTGGATCCCGAAACGCTGATCAGCCACATCCTGAAGGCCCCGGTCGGGCTGATCTGGTTTGGCGGTATCGGCACCTACATCAAGGCGAGCCACGAAAGTCAGGCAGAGGTCGGCGATCCGGCAAATGACGGTCTGCGCGTCGATGCGGAGAATGTGCGCGCCAAAGTCATCGGCGAAGGTGCCAATCTTGGCGCAACGCAGGCTGGCCGGATCGAATTCGCGCTTGGCGGAGGCCGGGTGAATACCGATTTCATCGACAATTCGGCCGGCGTCGATTGTTCGGATAACGAGGTCAACATCAAGATCGCGCTTACCGCGGCGCGGAAGGCCGGACGCTTGTCCGAAGAACGCCGCAACGCGCTTCTGAAAGACATGACGGACGAGGTCGCGGAGCTTGTTCTGGAAGACAACCGGCTGCAGGCGCTGGCCCTCTCGATTGCCGAACAAGGCGGCAGCCGAACGATCGGCGCGCAGGCGCGGCTGATCGAAATGCTGGAAGAAATGGGCGGCATGGACCGCGCGAATGAAGGGCTGGGCAATGCAGAATCGCTCGCCCGGCGCGCCGCCGATGGTGCGGGGCTGACCCGTCCGGAACTCGCCGTGCTGCTGTCCCATTCCAAGCTGGTCTTGCAGGATGCAGTCGAAAGCGGCGCCTTGGCCAAGGATGAAGCCGCCGATCCGCTCGTGCTGGGTGACTTTCCGCCGCAATTGCAGGAACAGTTTGCCACGCAATTGCTGGGCCACCGCCTGCGCAATGAAATCGTCGGTACCGTGGTTGCCAACAAGATCGTGAACCGCATGGGGATGCTCCACCCGTTCGAGCTGGCAGAGGAAGAAGGCGCAGGGCTCGAAAAGGTCGGCACCGCGTTTGTATCGGCCAGCGCCCTGCTCGGTATGGATGCGATCTGGCACGCGCTCGATACGGAAACGATGCCAGAAACCGCACGGCTCATGCTGTTCGATCAGGCTGCACTTGCCCTTCGCGGCCATGTGGCAGACCTGCTGCGGGCGGGCGGCGCGGACGCGTCACCATCCGCGCTTCGCGAAGAGATTGGCGGCATGGTTCGGGAACTCATCGACGATGTCGATACACTGCTGGGCGACGAAGCGCGCAGCCACATCGACGATATTGTCGCGCGGCTGGTGAAAAAAGGCGCAAGCGAAAGCCAGGCTGAAATGGTTGCCCGGTTGTTCGCGGTGGACGGGGCCATCGGGCTTGCGCGTCTTGCCAGCGATACAGCCATTGCACCTGCCCAGCTTGCCAGTGCCTTCATTGAACTTGGCGCACTACTTGGCATCGACTGGGCGCAGTCGCGCGCATCCGTGATGAGCCCGGCCGATCCGTGGGAACGGCTGCTGGTGGCGGGATTGGCCCGCGATTTCCAGCAGATGCGGTTCGACTTCCTGCGCAGGCTTGCTCGTAAACGCGGCAAGAATGCAGATGATCCGTCCGCCTTGATTGCGGCGTGGGCTGACAGGAACGAAGTCGCCATCGGGCAATTCCGCCGCATGATAACACGCGCTCAGGCGGCAGCGCCCGTTGCGCCCGCAATGCTCGCGCAGATCGCCAGTCAGGCGCGCAACCTGTTGCAGGGCTAAACGAGTCCGTGGCTTGACGACCTGCCCGAATTTGCCCACGCCATGCCGATGAACAAGCATGATGTTGTAATCGTGGGGACCGGCCACGGCGGCGCGCAGGCGGCGATCGCGCTGCGCCAGCAGGGCTTCGAAGGCTCAATCCTCATGATCGGGCGCGACCGCATGCCGCCGTATGAGCGGCCACCGCTGTCGAAGGAATATCTCGCCGGCGAAAAACCGGTGGAGCGACTGTTGATCCGGCCAGAGGCATTCTGGGCGGACAAGCAGATCGAATTGATGCTGGGCCAGTCGGTCACCAAGATCGATCCGGAGGCGCATGAAGTGCAGCTCGGGTCGGGCGAGCGGATCGGTTATGGCAAGCTGATCTGGTCCGCGGGCGGCGATGCGCGCAGGCTGTCTTGCCCCGGCGCCCATCTGAACGGTGTTCATGCCGTGCGCGACATGCGCGATGTCGACAATCTGCTGGCCGATCTGGCTGACGGCGCACAGCATTTTGTCGTTATCGGCGGGGGTTATATCGGACTGGAAGCAGCCGCTGTCCTGCGAAAGCTTGGCCGCGATGTCACGCTGGTCGAGGCAGAAAACCGCGTGCTGAACCGCGTGGCCGGTGAAGACCTGTCGAACTTTTATGAAGCAGAGCACCGCAAGCACGGCGTCGACATCCGGCTGGGCGTCGGCGTCGAACGGCTGAGCGGTGAAGACCGTGTGACCGGCGTAGTGCTCTCTGACGGGGAAGAAATTCCCTGTGATGCGGTGGTTGTCGGAATTGGCATCGTGCCCGCCGTGGGCCCGCTGATCGCCGCCGGGGCGGCCGGGGCGAACGGCGTGGATGTATCGGACAATTGCCACACCAGTCTGGAACAGGTCTACGCAATCGGTGACTGCGCCGCGCATGCCAATCCCTGGGCCGACGGCGCTGTCATCCGGCTGGAAAGCGTGCAGAACGCGCACGACATGGCGACCACGGCTGCCAAGTCGATCTGCGGCGATCCGCAGCCCTACACCGCCTTCCCGTGGTTCTGGTCCAACCAGTATGATCTTCGCCTGCAAACCGCCGGGCTAAGCATCGGTTATGACAACACCGTGCTGCGCGGCGATCCGGAGGATCGCAGCTTTTCGGTGCTGTATCTGAAAGACGGCAAACTTATCGCGGTCGATGCGGTGAACCGCACCAAGGATTACGTGCAGGGCCGCAAACTGGTGGAAGCGCGAGTCGAGGTCGATCCGGCAGATCTGGCCGATACCGAAAAACCGCTCAAGGATTTGCGCTAAGCCGCTCACGCGCCCAGCGCGCCGCCTCCGCCACGACCTCGTCGGCATCGGCTGTCAGCAGTTCGACTTGCGGCAACAGCGCCGGATTGCCGCTGTTGCCCGCCGCGATCAGGCAATTGCGCACGAAGCGATTGCGGCCGATACGCTTTATCGGAGAGCCGGAGAATTTGGCGCGGAACGCCGCGTCATCCAGATCGAGCAATTGATCCAGGCGCGGCGCAATCAGCTCTTCACGCGGTGCAAAGGCAAGATGGCGCGCGGCCGTTTGCGCAAATTTGTTCCACGGGCAGACCGCCAGGCAATCATCGCAGCCGTAAATGCGGTTGCCGATACCTTCGCGAAATTCGTGCGGTATTGGGCCCTTGTGCTCGATCGTGAGGTAGGAAATGCAGCGCCGCGCATCCAGCCGGTAAGCTTCCGGGAAAGCGTCGGTCGGGCAGGCATCCTGACAGGCGCGGCATGATCCGCAGCGGTCTGCGTGCGGCGTATCGGGCGACAGCTCAAGCGTGGTGTAGATAGCACCCAGGAACATCCAGCTGCCATGTTCTTTGCTCACCAGATTTGTATGTTTGCCCTGCCAGCCGATCCCCGCCACTTCGCCCAGCGGCTTTTCCATAACCGGCGCCGTGTCGACAAACACCTTCAGCTGCGTTTCGGGTATCTCGGCGCACATCCAGCGGGCCAGCGCCTTCAGCGCCTTTTTCAGCACATCGTGATAGTCGCGTCCCTGCGCATAGACGGAAATACGCGCCGCATCCGGATCACCTTCCAGCGCCAGCGGATCGACGTCGGGCGCATAGCTCATGCCCAGCGCGATCACGCTGCGGGCTTCCGGCCACATGCTTTGCGGGCCCTGCCGAACATCGGCGCGGTCTTCCATCCAGCCCATATCGCCGTGGAAACCATCGTCCAGCCATTGCTGCAGCCGACGCGCGCGCAGCGGATCATCTGCCGCCGGAGCAATGCCCACAGCCACAAAGCCCAATTCACGCGCCTTCGCCTTGAGCCGTTGCTCAATTGACGTAATCTCCGGGTTATTAACCATAATGCGGGTGTGTCCCGTTCATTCCTGCGCTTTAGCGGCTACATGATGGATATGGCGACAAGTGATTTTTCTCCCGCGCAGGATATTGCTGCTCACGATGAAACCCGCCCTCTCGCGATTGAAGCGCGCGGATTGGTCAAACGGTTCGACAGCACGCTGGCGGTCGATGGTGTAGACATTACCATTCCCGAAGGTGCGATTTACGGCATCCTTGGCCCCAATGGCGCGGGCAAGACCACGACTTTGCGCATGCTGCTGGGAATCATTGATCCGGACGAGGGATATCGCCGCGTGTTGGGGTCGGACAATCCGCAGGATGTGGCGCGCCGAATCGGCTATTTGCCGGAAGAACGCGGCCTGTATCCGTCGATGAAATGTTATGAAGCGATTGCGTTCATGGGCGCGCTGCGCGGTGTTCCCCTGCCCGAAGGGCGCGCGCGCGCCAAGGTGCTGCTGGAAAATCACGGCCTGGGCCATGCGATAGACAAGCAGATCCGCCAATTGTCGAAAGGCATGGCGCAGACGGTGCAGTTGCTTGGCACGCTGGTCCACGAACCCAGACTGGTAGTGTTTGATGAGCCGTTCAGCGGTCTGGACGCGATCAACCAGGGCAAGCTGGAAGTGCTCATCCGGGGCCTTGCGGACAAAGGCACGACGGTGATCTTTTCCACCCACGTCATCGCCCATGCAGAACGCCTGTGCGAAGGCATCGCCATTATTGCAGGCGGCAAGGTTCCGTTCGCAGGCCGCGTGGATGAAGCGCGTGACCGCATTCCAGCGCAGGTGCGCCTGGAAACCCGCAATTCCGACGGGCCATGGCGCGCTGCCTTGCCCGAAGATGCGCGCCGTGTGGGCGCTTTCTGGAATTTCGCCCTGCCCGAAAGCGGAGTTGAGCCCTTGCTGAAAGCTCTGATCGAAGGCGATGCGGGCATATTGTCGCTCAGTATAGAACGCGCCGGTCTGCACGATGCTTTCGTCGCCATCGCGGGCGAAGCGGCAGCGCGCGATATGGTGACGCAGGGCGCAGGAGAACCGGCATGAGCAGCGATGCAGTAAGGGATGGGGGACGCCTGTCCACTTGGCGCGCAGCCTGGGTTATCGCCCGGCGCGATTTCACCGCAATCCTGTTCAGCCGAACGTTCATTTTCTTCCTGCTCGGCCCGCTGTTTCCGGTCGTCGTGATGGGCCTTGCCGGGGGCGTTGGTGCACAGGTGCAGAGCGAAGCATCCGTTGCCGATGTCGGCATCGCGATGGAGGCACGGGATGTCGACGCCATGCTCGCCGCGCACCGCGAATTGTCCATGCAAGTGCCCGGATCGGTGCCGCCAATGGTCGCGCTGGAAAGATTGGCGCCAGGCGAAACCTACGACGCGCGCCGCGTGCTGGAGGAAGGCGAAGGCAGCCTTGCCGCCATCGTCACCGGAACCCTCGATGCGCCGGTCCTGACCGCCACCGAAGGGCGCGTGGCCCGCTGGCAAGGTACGATAGGGCTGATCGCCGCCCATGCCGCAGACCAGCGCACGCGCATCTATCCCCGCGTCGGCACGGAAATTGTCGGAACCAGCGGCGCAGCGGAGAATTCCGGGCGGCTGCGCACGGCGCAGGGCGGACAGGTCTTGCTGTTCCTGCTGATCATGTTGCTCGCCAGCATGGTGCTGTCCAATCTGGTTGAAGAGAAGGGCAACAAGATTATCGAAGTGCTCGCCGCCGCCATTCCGATGGACGCGGTGTTCATGGGCAAGCTGTTCGCCATGCTGGGCGTGTCGGTAGTTGGCATTGCCGTGTGGGGCAGCAGCGGCGCGGCCATCCTTTATGCAGGCGGCCAATCGCTGTCCGATTTCGCCAATCCCGGCGTGGGCTGGCCGATGTTCTTCCTGCTGTTCGCGCTGTATTTCGCGATGGGATATCTGCTGCTGGGGAGCATCTTCCTGGCCGTGGGATCGCTCGCCGCCACGGTACGTGAAGTGCAGACCCTGTCCATGCCCGCCACCATGTTCCAGATCCTGGTGTTCTTTTTCGCCAGCCTGGCTGTAACCGATCGCGGGGGCGTGATCGAATACACGGCCATGGCATTTCCGCTGAGTTCGCCTTTCGCCATGGTGGCGCGGGCAGCAGCAGAAGAATCGCTGTGGCCGCATGTGCTGGCATTGGGCTGGCAGGCAATGTGGGTGGCGCTTTTCATCAAGGGCGGAGCATCGCTGTTCCGCCGCAGGGTGATGAAGTCCGGCCCGCGCGGTGCAAAGCGCAGTCTGTTCAAGAGGCTGGGCCGCGCGGCAGGCTGAACGGCGGAGATGTCAGGAACAGTTCAGCGCCTGCATCATAGGTAATGTGTTATGAAAAATCTCCAGACCGATCGCCGCTCCCTCCTCGCCTGGCTTGGTGCCGGGGCATCCGTTCCCGTGCTGGCCGCATGCGGCGGCAATGAAGCGCGGGCGCAGCAGAACTTCCGCGTATCTTATTCGGAAGCCGAATGGCGTCGCCGCCTTACCGCACAGGAGTTCCGCATCCTGCGCCAGGCCGGCACGGAGCGACCCTTTTCCTCTCCGCTCGATAATGAAAGCCGCCGCGGCACATTCCATTGCCAGGGCTGCGGCAACCGGCTGTTTTCCAGCGCGCACAAGTTCGACAGCGGCACCGGCTGGCCCAGTTTCTGGCAGCCGATAGACAGCGGCGCCGTCGGGTATTCAACCGACCGCTTGCTGGGTTATGCGCGGACAGAGGAACATTGCGCTGATTGCGGCGGCCATCTTGGCCACCGCTTCAACGATGGTCCGCGTCCGACCGGCCATCGTCATTGCATCAACGGCGTGGCGCTGGAATTCCGGCCCGCTTAGCGGACGCGGTAAACCCGCAAGGCTCCGTCACGAAAACCCGTCACCGGCATCAGCCATGCGGGCGCTTCGTTGCCGGCAAGGGCGTTCGCGAAATTATCCGGATCGGCTGTACGGTAGAGCGCAAGATCGCTCGCCGACAGACATGCCACGACATAATCTGCATCGTAAGAGGTAACGATCGCGCGCGCCTCGACAGGCGACAATGTGAAGGCAGAAATCACGTCCACCATGGGGCGCTGGTTACGGTGATAGCTGGCGGCGGTCACTTCGTGATTTGTCAGCCCGAGCACCTGCGGCGCATCATCCAGCGTGATGAACACCAGTCCGGGTTCCAGCGCGGTCAGGCGCTCCAATTCACAAGCGTCGCTGGCAATGGGCGCTGCCGCACCGCGCGCCATGGTTGCAGTTGGCAGCAGCGGATCGAGCGGCTTGGCCAATGCGGTCACGAACATCGGTGTTGCCAGCATGAAGCATCCCAGCGTCGCCGCGATACGCGGGCCTACCGCGCCAATCGCCCTGGCTTGCGGCACCAGCAAGGCCAGCAGCACAGCAGCAAAGGGCACCGCCAGCATTTGCGCCATCACACCCGCGCGCATCAGGTAGAGCGAATAGGCCCAGGCGCTCAGCGCAAGCACGAACAACATCAGCCAACGCACGCCGGCCCCTTCGGCAAAGGCACCGCCCCGTGCCGCCAGCCAATACCCTGCCACGATAGGCACCAGCACCCAGATCAGCATCACTGCGCTGGAAAGCGGCTGCTTCCAGAACGGCAGGCCTTCAACGATGTAGCCATGCCACCATTCCAGCAACACCGGATCAAGCGCAGCCATAGGATTTGTGGCGCATGGGCCGAGCACCACGAAAGCAACCGGCAAACTGGCCAGTGGGATCAGCAGCAGCGCGGCCAGCCGTCCGGCGACCTTGTCCTGGTAAGGCAAGAAAGGGCCGATCCCCGCCATCAGCGTGGCAAGGGCGAAGGCCGTCATGTGGCCGGGCCTCAGCACATCGCACCACGGACCCAGAAGCTCACTATAAGGCCGCGTAGCCAGGGACAGGAATGTACTGAAAACTGTCAGCGAAAGCAGGAACCACGGGAGCAGGCGCCGCTCCTCTCCCAGATAGCGCAGGCCGTAAAGCGCTGCGATCACTGCAACCAGCGGCAGCGCCTCCAGCGAGATCACCACCCATGCCGCTGCAAATGCGCCCGCGCCGATCGCGCCCCATCGCCGTTCGGAAAGCATCAGCGCCGCGCAAGCGAGGCCAAGCACCGCCTGCGGCGTGTGGTGGTCTATCGCCAGCGGTGCGAAAATGCCCGGCAGCAGCGGGAACAGCGGAAATATCACAAGGCCAATACCGTGCGCCGCGCGCGAGAAGTTCAGCCGCAGCATGATGGCGCGCAGGGCAAACAATGCAGGCAGCAGCCATAATAGCGGGACCACGGCCATGCCCCAGCGTTCGCCCAGCACCCTGATCGCCAGAGCAAGCGGCAGATCAACCAGCCGCGACCAATGCATCGCAAAACCCTCAGGCGGGTTCATCCGGTACTGCGTGACATCCCACCAGCTTTGTCCGGCAAGCAGATCGCGGACCTGCAACAGCCGGGTCCAGTCATCGGCAGTCGGCGGTTCCCACCCCAGAAATGGCTGTAGCGCCAGACGCATCGCGCAATACGCCGCCCAAACGAGCAGCACCGCGAGCGCGGAGCGAATGAACGCGCCCTGTTTTGTCCCTGACCTTGCCATAGGGCGAGGTCTCTAGCGGAAAACAATGCGGCTGCGCAGTAGCCAAGTTGCAGTAAAACTGCATCCGATCGCAAGAAGCTTCGCCGCACGCGGATCGAAGCCGGAAATATCGCCTGCCCAGACGATTCCCGTGGTCAGGGCCAGACCGACCAGCGCAGAGATGACGAACATCGCTTTTTGCCGGTTACGGGCAGCACCCTTGTCAGCAACATTGCCGATAAACACGGCGCGGCTGCTCAAAATCCAATGCGCGGCAATGCCAAGGCTGTATCCCGCCGCGGATGCCGCAGCGGCCCAGACGCCGAGCGACAGCAGCGCGAGGAATGCGCCAACATCCACCGCCAGCGCGCCAACACTGGCAAGCAAATAGCGTGTGATACGCCTGTCAACGATCCGCAGCAGGGCCGCCGTCATGCTCAGGCAGCCTTTTTGCCATTATCTACGCGGCGGGGCACATCGCGCACCGATGCCAGCGCAGCGGCCTGATCGGCCGTGACTTCCCGCGCGGGAAGCGCCTTTTCCGCGCCCTCGTCGCCGGCCTCGTGGTATTCGGCATCTTCATTCACGCACCATGTGTCGTACAGCCGTTCACCAGCGATGATGTTCTCTACCGTCAACATGGCGGTCATCATCGCGTGATCCTGATTGTTGTAACGGTGCATTCCATTGCGCCCCACGAGGTGCAGGCTTGGGTGTTTCGCTTCCAGTTCGGCGCGCATGGCTTCGACATTGGCGGCGTAATCCTCGTCATAGACGGGATAGGCCTTTTCCTGCCGAACAACCGCGCCGCCGATAACCTTGTCCGCTGTGACAAGACCCAGAATGCCCATTTCCTTTGTGGCGAGAGCGACCAGATCGTCATCCTCCATCGACCACAAGCCGTCGCCTTCGAAGCAGAAATACTCAAGGCCTACGCAAGCGACATCCTGATCGGGCACCATTTCCGGCGACCAGCTGCGGAAGTTCTGCACGCGGCCAACCTTGACCTTGTCATCATGGATATAAATCCAGTTGTCTGGAAACAGGTCGTCGGATTTGATCATCAGCGCGACTGTCAGGAAATCGCGGTATTTCAGATTGCTGGCTTCCAGCGTGGTTTCAGGCAGCGGATGAAGCCGCGCGCCAAGCTGGCGCATCGGGGCAGAGCTGATCGCGTGGGTCGCCTTTATTGCCACATCCCCGTCAGGACCGCTGGCCGTCATGCGCCAACCATTGTCGCCATCGGACGCAAGCTGTTTCAGCTCATGCCCCATGATGACGCGGCCCTTGCCGGTGGCGATGATCTTGTCGCGCGCCGCTTCCCACATCATGCCCGGGCCAAGGCGCGGGTAGCGGAATGTTTCGAGCAGTGTCTTCGCCTGGCCTGCGCTGCCGTCATTCAGTTTGTTGAGGCCGAGCGAGCGTTTCAGCCCGTCGATCACCGCGCTCCACAGAGACAGGCCCTTGATGCGCTGCGCCGCCCAGTCTGCGCTCATTTCATTGCACGGCATGCCCCACACCTTTTCCGTGTAGGTCTTGAAGAAGATCGAATAGAGCTTTTTGCCGAACTGGTTGGTCGTCCAGTCCTCGAAACTCTTGATGTCGCGATTGGGAAAGGCTTTCGCCTTGGCATAGCTGAGCATGCACATCGCGCTGCGCCATATTCCCAGATTGCCGAGCGCTTCGAATGCGCGCAGCGGATATGAGTAGAATTTGCCTTCGTAATAGATGCGGCTCATGCGCGGCCGCTGGATGAAGTCATCCGGCAGGATCTCGTCCCACAAATCCACGACCTGCTGGCTTTTCGAGAAGAAGCGGTGCCCGCCGATATCGAAACGGTACCCGTCATGTTCCACCGTGCGGCTGATGCCGCCGACATAGGTCGCGTCCTTCTCGATGATCGCGACGGTCTTGCCCGCCTTGGTGAGCAGATAACCGGCGGTCAGTCCTGCCGGCCCTGCGCCAATAATGGCAACATCGACTGCAATTTCGCTGGTGTTCGTCGCGCCTTGAATCTGGCCACTGTCGTGCATGAAAGCTCCCGGTATGTCGTCTTGTCCGGGAGTGAAGGAAAATGGTTATGGGACGGTTAACGGGTGCTCTTCCCGCTGGGCAGTTTGCCTAGTCGGCACGCTGGAGCTCGCGCGCGATCCGGGCAAGTTCGCCGAACTGGAACGTTTCTTCGAACACAAGGCCGCATGTGCCGTCCTGTCGCCACCTGACCTTTGCATGGGTGTCCCGTATTCCGGCGGCGAGCAGTTTGACCCGCTGATCGATGGCATAGCCGTTCATGCAGGCAACCTTTGCGCCCTGCTGCGAGATATCCTGGATGGTGGCGTATTCGGCTGTCTCCAGCGTTTCGATCTGGGCGGGGGCGGTCAGGTTGATGCGGACGGGACGTTTTGCAAAGCTGCTCTGGCTTTCAATGATTGTCTTCACATCCACCCTGCTCTTGAACCGGAAGCCGGCGCGGTCTTCCTCCTGCCAGACCATTTCGACGTCGAAGCGTTCGCCATTTTGCAACTCGACGGTCATTTCCTTGCACGAAGGCAGGGGGTGAAATATCCGAGCTGAAAGGCCGGTGTCGGAGGCGTCGCGGATAACGCACAGGAACTCACCGCGACGTGTGACCAGCTTTGCCGCGCGGATCAGCAGGGTGAAGCGCGGGGCGTCTCGCATTTCGGCGTAAATTGTCTGCCTGCAGACAGGCACCGCGCCGGATAACTCTCTTGGCTGAACGATTCCCATAAATTCCCCGTCCCTCGCGCGGAACGACCAGAGCGGCCGGTTCAAGTAGCGCTTGACCGATGGGATAACCGAAACGGGATTAGCATTTTGCGAGGCGGGGATCGGGGAAACCCGTGATAAAGAATGACTTACGCGTTTACTACTTCCGCTGCGCGCGGGAATTTTTGGCCAAGGACCCACGGATCGTGGCATCGGCGCGGCCCTTCGCTTCGCTCGGGAGTTTCCGGCCAAAGCCGTCCCCCGGACAAAGATTTGGGCGCGGCCCTTCGCTTCGCTCGGGAGTGTCTGGCCAAAGCCGTCCCCCGGACGGCTTTGAGTCGCGGAAACTGGTGCGGGCGGTGGGACTCGAACCCACACGATCTATAGGATCAGGGGATTTTAAGTCCCCGGCGTCTACCATTCCGCCACGCCCGCACAGCTTTACGCGCCTAGCGGCAGTGACGGCGGTTTGCCAATGGCCTGAATGCAGCGTCTGAAGAAATTACGCCGCAGGTCGTGGCCGGGATCAATCGGCGTTGAGCCGTTCGCGCATTTCCTTGCCCGGTTTGAAATAGGGCACGCGCTTGGCTTGCACTTCAACAGTCTCGCCAGTGCGCGGATTGCGCCCTGTGCGCGCATCACGCTGACGCGTGGAGAAAGTGCCGAAGCCGCGCAGTTCCACCCGGCCGCCCTCGGCCAGACGTGACGCGATTTCGTCGAAGAAAATATCAACGACCTGCTCCACCTCTTCGGGGCGCAGTTCGGGATTGTCCGAGGACAATGCCTGTAAAAGTTCGGACCTGATCATATTCATTCCCCGATCGGGTTATGGGTGCGACCCGTATACCTCAACCGCCGGACGATATTCGTCCGGATCGCTTCGCAGACTGCCAGAAACGCATCGCTGGCGCAATGCAGATCAACATTTATCAATGAAATTACACCCGAATTTCCTGAAAAGGTCCAGAATGGGTGAATTCTAGAGACCTTCAGGCCTGCTCGATCAGATCGGCTAAATCAAAACCAAGCCGTTCCATCCGCAGCCGGATTGCCGGCCATTCTTCCCGCAAAAAGGCAGCGCGCTCGCTCTCGCGCAGTTTCGCAGCAGCACCTTCGCGCACAAACATGCCGACGCCGCGCTGCACGCGGATCAGCCCGTCTGACTGAAATTGCTGGTATGCCTTGGCAACGGTAAGCGGATTGGCCCCTTGATCGGCTGCAAACGCGCGCACCGAAGGAAGCATCGCACCTTCGGCATAGCGCCCGTCCATGATTGCAGCGGCAATCTGTTCGCGCAGGCGCAGGTAAACGGGGCGGGTATCGACCATGTCAGGTGCATCAGTGCCATAATACAGCGCGTCAGGTCAAGGCTTGCCTCAGCATAGGCGCAGCTTCGCATTCGGTTTCGCATTCGGTTTCACCGGCAACCGAAACGGCTTCACAATGGTGAAACAATCGTTAGGGTGCTGCGCTTTCAGGGATAACCGGCGCCAAGTGGCAAACGCAGGCAGCACGGCAAGGGAAGCAAAATTATGGTCGAAGGCACGTTCTTCACATTCGGATCAGCGTTTGAGATGTGGACCTTCCGGTTCGCCGTCATCGCTCTTGTCAGTTTCTTGATCGGCGGCGTGGTTCTCATCACGCGTCCTCAGGAAGAGGTCATCGGCCACCCCAAGGGCCTGTTCCTGTTGTTCATGGCGGAGATGTGGGAGCGGTTTTCATACTACGGTATGCGCGCCCTGCTGATTTTCTATCTCGTGCAGCACTGGCTGTTCTCCGATAGTGAAGCCTCGATCATTTACGGCGCTTATACGGCTCTTGTGTATATCACTCCGGTTGTCGGCGGCTATCTGGCTGACCGCTATCTGGGCCAGCGCAAGGCGGTGCTGTTCGGCGCCGTATTGCTGACCTTCGGCCACTTCTTCATGGCGTTTGAAGGCGATGCATCGCAGGGCCAGGACAACCCGATGATCAACGTGTTCTGGCTGGCGCTGGCGCTGATCATCGTGGGTTCGGGCTTCCTGAAGGCCAATATCTCGGTGATCGTCGGGCAACTCTATTCGCGCACGGATATCCGCCGCGATCCGGCCTACACCATCTTCTACATGGGCATTAACGTCGGAGCAGCCACGGCCTCCATCATCTGCGGTTACCTCGGCCAGACAGTGGGCTGGCAGTATGGCTTTGGTCTCGCCGGTTTCGGCATGTTGATCGGTCTCATATTCTTTGTGGTGGGCAAGCCGCTTTTGCTTGGCAAAGGCGAACCGAAGCATCCGGAACAGATTGCTGGTGGCAAGGAATGGGGCATCTACGGTGCTGGCCTTGCCATGGTGCTCTTGTGCTGGGTCGCAATTCAGTACCAGGAACTGGTTGGATACGTTCTTGGCGCGTTTGGTGGTGGTCTGGTGCTCTTCGTTTTGTTCACCGCAGTCACGATGGTGGAAGCGGAAGAGCGTGATCGCATCTTTGCTGCGATGTTCCTCATCCTCGTCTCGATCGTCTTCTGGGCACTGTTCGAACAGGCCGGTTCCAGCCTCAACCTGTTCACCGATCGCCATGTCGATACGCAGGGCGTAAATGCGTCGATGTTCCAGTCCATCAACGCGATCTACATCGTGCTGCTTGCGCCGGTATTCGCGATGCTGTGGCAGGTCCTAGGCAGCGCGGGACGCAGAACCGAGCACACCGATGAAGTTTGGTCTTGCCGTCGTTCAGGTGGGCCTTGGCTTCCTGGTTCTGGTCTGGGGTGCGGAAAGCGTGGGCGTGAATGTGCCGACGCCGGTCATCTTCATCTTCCTGATCTACCTGCTGCACACAACTGGTGAGCTTTGCCTTTCAGCCCGGTCGGCCTTTCGGCGATGAACCGATTGGCACCTGCACATCATGGCATCGCTGATCATGGGCACGTGGTTCTTTGCCTCGGCGACCGGTAACTTTGCTGCTGGCCTGATTGCTTCGGCAACCGGCGCAGAAGACGTAGGCGAAGAGGCGGGCAAACAGCTTGTTCTTGATGTCTACGGCACCGTCGGCTTGTAGGCCGTCGGGCATCGGTGTTGTCGTCATGGTGGTCAGCCCGCTTGTCAAGAAGCTGATGCATCTCGACACGCTGGCTGACGACAACGTCGGCGACGATCTGCTCGGCCAGTCCGGCGCTGGTCTGGAAGCGCAAGAAGCGGGTATTCACCCGGCAACCAAGGGATAATTCGCAAATGGACCGTCACTTCTTGAAGGGCGGTCCAGCCGCCGCATTCGTTACAATTGCGTCGCTGGCTCTCGCCAGTTGCACCGCGGCTTCGGGATCGCAGAGCGTGGCTTCGGCCAATGGCGCTGCGACCGAGGCCGATGCGCCCTACGCATCCACCTACGAACGCTATCCCGGTGTGCCCACCGCTCTGGTCGGCGCAGTCATCTATGATGGTGCGGGCGGCAGGATCGACAACGGCGTGGTGCTGTTTGCTGACGGCGAAGTCGTCGGCATCGGCGGCGCCGATCTCGCCATTCCGGCAGGGTATACACGGATCGACGGCACGGGCCGTTACGTCACACCCGGCATTATCGATATCCATTCGCATCTCGGCAATTATCCGACCCCGTCGGTGGACGCGCATTCCGACGGCAACGAAGCGACCAGCCCGACCACACCGGAAGTGTGGGCAGAGCATTCGGTATGGCCGCAGGATCCCGGTTTCAGCCGCGCGATGGCCAATGGCGGGATTACCTCGCTGCAAATCCTCCCCGGCTCCGCCAACCTTATGGGCGGGCGCACCGTTACCCTGAAGAACGTGCCCAGCCGCACGGTGCAGGGGATGAAATTTCCCGGCGCACCATATTCCATGAAAATGGCCTGCGGTGAAAATCCCAAGCGCGTTTATGGTGGCAGAGGCCGCATGCCTTCCACCCGCATGGGCAATTTCGCCGTAAACCGCGAGACTTGGCTGCAAGCGCAGGAATATGCGGCAGAGGAAAACCCTGACCGCGACCTGGCGATGGAAACACTTGCGGGTGTGCTCGCCGGTGAAATCATGATCCAGAACCATTGCTACCGCGCCGATGAAATGGCGCTGGTGATGGATATGGCGGATGAATTTGGCTACCGCGTCGCCGCATTTCACCACGCGGTAGAAAGCTACAAGATCGCCGATCTGCTGCGCGAAAACGACGTGTGCAGCGCGGTGTGGGCGGACTGGTACGGCTTCAAGATGGAAGCATACGACGCCATCCCTGAAAACGCGGCGATGATCCATAATGCCGGCGCCTGCGTGGTCATCCACTCGGACGATGAAAACGGTATCCAGCGCCTCAACCAGGAAGCCGCCAAGGCGCAGGCCGATGGCCGCCGGATGGGTATCGATATTGCCGATGCCGATGTTATCGGCTGGATCACACTCAATGCCGCCCGCGCGATGGGCATTGATGACATGACCGGCAGTCTGGAAGCTGGCAAGATGGCCGATGTGGTCCTGTGGAACGGTGATCCGCTCAGCATCTATTCGCGGCCAGAAATGGTCTGGATCGACGGCGCACTGATGTACGATATGAACAATCCGCTGCTGCGTCCGGTGAGCGATTTCGAGCTTGGCCAGCCCGGTGAAGGAGATGTGAAATGAAGCGCCTCCTGACTCTCTCCGCCGCCGCACTCGCATGCGTCAGCGCGCCGCTTGCCGCGCAGGATATCGCCATTACCGGTGCTACGGTCGCCACTGGCGACGGCAGCGATCCCATCGAAAACGCCACTGTCGTGGTGCGCGGCGGACGCGTGGTGGCCGCCGGCAGCGGTGTGACCGTTCCTGCGGATATGACCGTGATGGATGGGAGCGGCACATGGGTCACTCCCGGAATTTTCGCCTCCATCACCAATCTTGGTCTGGTCGATGTGGGCGCAGTGTCTGAAAGCAATGACGAATCGGCAAGCGGTTCGCCGTTCAACGCCGCGCTCGATGTCTCTCCCGCCATCAATCCAGCGGCACAGGATTTCAGCTACAGCCGCGCGGGCGGCGTGACCCGTGCAACAGTCACGCCATCGGCGGGATCGTCCATCTTCGCCGGCCAAGGCGCGGTGATTGATCTGGGTGCGGATTTCAATGCGGTCACACAGCCGCGCGCATTCCAATGGGTCGAAATGGGTGAACGCGGGGCTCGGCTTGCGGGGGGAAGCCGCACCTCGGTCTATGCCCTGTTGCTCAATGCTTTGCGCGAGGCTGGCACCTATGGTGACAGTGCGCAGTTGCGGACCACCAGCCGCAGCCGCACCGACAGTGGCAGCCCGGGCGATGATATTACGGTTGATTCGCGCTTGCTCGGACAGGCTGAGCGTGACGGCGATGTCCTGCTGACGCGCTTCGATGCTGCGGCCCTCGTTCCCGTCGTTCGCGGAGAACAAAAGCTTTATGTTTCGGTCCACCGAGCAAGCGACATACTTTCCGTGCTGGCCTTGCGTGAACAATTCCCGCGTCTGGACATGGTTCTTGTCGGGGCAAGCGAAGGATGGATGGTGGCAAACCAGATCGCCGCGTCAGGCGTGCCGGTGATCACCGCTGCGCTGACCGACCTGCCTGCGAGCTTCGAACAACTCGCCGCGACGCAAAGCAATGTTGGCCGGATGGTCGATGCGGGCGTGAAAGTCGCCATCGGCGGGTATGAAAGCAGCGGCGATCATCCGCGCAATCTGCCGCAGCAGGCGGGCAATATGGTTGCGCTTAACCGCATTCCCGGCGCAACCGGCCTGACATGGGGTGAAGCCTTCGCGGCGATCACTTCCGTGCCTGCCAGCATTGGCGGGCTGGAAGGCCGCGCGGGCGTGCTCGCACCGGGTGCCCATGGCGATCTGGTGATCTGGGATGGTGACCCGCTGGAAGTCAGCTCTGCTCCTTTGCGCGTGTTCATCGACGGGGTCGAGCAACCGCTCGACAACCATCAGACCCGCCTGCGCGAACGCTATCGCACGCTTGATGAAAGCCAGCTTCCGCCAGCCTATCGGCGGTAGGATATGGATGCGGCCTACACTTCGCTTGCCGCCGCCAGCCTGACCTTCGTCGGCACGCATTTCGCGCTGTCACACCCGCTGCGGGCTCCGCTGGTGCGGGTGCTGGGAAATGGCGGCTTCACGGCCGTCTACTCATTGGTCGCATTCGCGGCGATGGGCTGGATGGCGCTCGCATTTCGCGCAATTGACGGCGGAATGCTGGGCGGCAGCGGCACGCTCGGCTGGGCGATTGCGACTGTGCTGACTTTGCCCGCGATGGTTTTGCTGCTGGGGTCCTTTGTCGGAAATCCGGCATTGCCTGCTCCGGGCGCTGAGCAGGCGGCGCTCAAACAGCCGCACGGCGCGTTTCGCGTCACCCGCCATCCGATGATGTGGAGCTTCGCCCTATGGGGCGTCTCGCACATCGTGATGTGGTGGAGCTGGCGGACGAACATCGTGGCGCTTGCCATCATTGTGCTCGCACTCGTCGGTGCGCATCTGCAGGACCGCAAGAAGGCCGCGCAAATGGGCGATGCGTGGGAGCAGTGGCAGTCCAATACGAGCTTCTGGCCGCGGTTGGCAGCATTGCCGCGTGTCGGCGCCGGACTATGGGTGGCGGGGGTTATTGGCTGGTTGCTTGCCACCTACGCGCACATCCACCTGGGCGATGTGCCAGCAGGTATCTGGCGCTGGCTTTAGCTTTCGGGCTGTTCAACGAACTGCGCAATCCTGTCCTGCACGGCCTCATGCACCACAAGATCATGGCCCCATCCGGGATAGGTTTCCATCACGGTATCGCGCCGCGATGATGCCAGCGCCTGCGCCTGTTCCAGCACGATAAGCGTATCCTCGGTCCCGTGCAGGATCAGGACCGGCTCTGCGATAACCGGCAGCTTTTCGTGGTTGGCATAGCGATCGCGTAGCAACATACGGACCGGCAGCCAGCTTATCTGGCGGGCCGCGGTGTCTTCGAGGCTGTCGAACGGTGAAATCAGGACAAGCGCGCGCGGCTTCACCTCTGTCGCCAACTGCGTCGCCACGCCGGAGCCTATTGAGTTGCCGACCAACACAATCTCGCTGTCATCCAGACCCCGTTCCTCGCGCAGGAAACGCCATGCTCCGCGCGCATCATCGTACAGCCCGCTTTCGGAAGGCGTGCCGGGATTGCCTGAATATCCGCGATACTCCGCTGCCAGGATGCCGTAGCCACGGGCTGCAAGGCGGGCCGTCACCAAGGCAGAGGAGCGCCAGTCGGCGCCGTTGCCGTGGAAGAACAGAAGGGTCGGCATGCCGCTTCTCGCAGGGCGGTATCCGGCGGAAAGCGCCAGCCCGTCAGCCGCGCTGTATGTTACAGGCTGAAATCCAGGGGGAACATCGCTGCGCGCCTGTGGCGGGACGTAGATCAGGCGGTGCTGATTGAAGTACACGGCAGCCACAACGCCGCCGTAGACAAGCAGCAAGACCAGAATAATCTTGCCGATCAGATACACGCCCGGTCGCCGCCGCTGCGTTCCGCTCAGGCCCGCGCTTCTTCCACGCCCGCGCTGTTGTGGCGCAGCGCCGAAAGCACGGTTTCCACGATATGCGGCGCGTTCAGGCGCGCGGTGTCGTACTGCTTCATCGGATCATCATGGTCGAGGAATACATCGGGCAGACGCATGGTGCGGATTTTCAAACCACCAGAGGAACTGTCCGGATCGGTAAGCCCTTCATCACTCGCCATCGTCAGGACATGCGCGCCCAGCCCGCCAATCGCGGCTTCTTCCACGGTGACAAGCACATCGTGCGTTGCAGCAAGCTTGCGGATCAATTCTTCATCCAGCGGTTTCGCAAAGCGCATATCGGCAATGGTGGTCGGCAGCCCCTTGGCTTCCAGCTGATCGGCGGCTTTCTTTGCCTCTTCCAGACGCGAGCCGAGCGAAAGGATCGCCACGCGGCCACCGTTTACATCGCCGCGCACGATCCGGCCCTTGCCGATTTCAAGCTTTTGCAATGTTTCGGGAATTTCGACACCGACGCCGTTTCCGCGCGGATAACGGAACGCGATGGGGCCGCTGTCATGCTCGGCAGCGGTGTAGGTCATGTGCGCAAGTTCAGCTTCGTCCGCCGCTGCCATCACCACGAAATTGGGCAGACTGGCCAGATACGTCACGTCAAAGCTGCCTGCGTGGGTCGCACCGTCGGCGCCGACAAGGCCCGCGCGGTCGATGGCGAAGCGAACCGGCAGGTTCTGGATCGCGACATCATGCACGACCTGATCATAGGCGCGCTGGAGGAAGGTGGAATATATCGCCGCAAACGGACGCATACCCTGCGCCGCAAGGCCGGCGGCAAATGTCACGCCGTGCTGCTCGGCGATGCCGACATCGAAGGTCCGCGTCGGATGGGCTTTCGCAAATTTGTCCACGCCAGTCCCGCTCGGCATGGCGGCAGTGATGGCGCAGATACGGTCGTCGCTTTCGGCCAGCTTGGCGAGTGTTTCGCCGAAGACGTTCTGATAGGCCGGCGGTCCTGCTGCGCTTTTGGATTTCTCGCCAGTTACAACGTCGAATTTGGGCACACCGTGATATTTGTCGGCGCTGTTTTCGGCAGGTTCGTATCCCTTGCCCTTGGTGGTCACGACGTGGACCAGAATTGGCCCCTGCTCGCTGTCACGCACGTTTTCCAGCACGGGGAGAAGATGGTCGAGGTTGTGACCGTCAATCGGGCCGACGTAATAAAATCCCAGTTCTTCGAACAGAGTGCCGCCGGTCACCAGACCGCGGGTGTATTCCTCTGCCTTGCCGAGCGAATGGTGGACGCGGCGGCTGATCTTGTGCGCGACCTTTGAAGCAAGCGAGCGCAGGCCGAGATATTCGCTGCTGGACACCATGCGCGCGAGATAGGCCGACAGGCCGCCGACGGGCGGCGCGATGGACATGTCGTTATCATTCAGGATCACAACCAGGCGATTGCCTGCCTGTTCGGCATTGTTCATCGCTTCATAGGCCATGCCCGCGCTCATCGCGCCGTCGCCGATGACGGCAATGCCCTTGCCCGGCTTGTTGTTGAGCATGTTGGCGACGGCAAAGCCGATACCAGCCGAAATCGATGTGGAGCTGTGCGCCGCGCCGAACGGATCATATTCGCTCTCGCTGCGCTTCGTGAAGCCCGACAATCCGCCGCCCTGGCGCAAAGTACGGATACGGTCGCGGCGACCGGTCAGGATCTTGTGCGGATAGGCCTGATGGCCAACGTCCCAGATAAGGCGGTCGTCCGGCGTATTGAAAACGTAATGGAGCGCAACTGTCAGCTCGACCACGCCGAGGCCTGAACCAAGATGCCCGCCGGTCGACCCCACCGCATCGATCATTTCGGTGCGCAGTTCGTCAGAAAGCTGGCGCAATTGCTCTGGCTTGAGCTTGCGCAGGTCTTCAGGTGTATCAACAGTATCGAGCAGCGGCGTAGCCGGACGTAAAGTAGTCATGGAACCAGCTTTACACGCGAATTTCTGGCCTGTCGATGAACGCTTTATCGACGAATTAGAACGCTTCGTCGCTGATCATCCTGCACATTCGCTGCAAAGGCCGCGCAATTCCACCACCGGGCGGACATTGGTGTAGCCGTGATCGCGTCCAGCCTGTCGCAGGCCGCCAGTTAGCGAATCATCGTCAAAATGATCGGCCTGGCCGCAGTCGTCGCAAATCAGGAAGATGCAATCATGGCGGCAGCCGGGATGCGTGTTCGCCAGATAGGCGTTTGCGCTTTCGATCCGGTTGGCGAGGTTGGTGCGCACGAACAGATCCAGAATGCGGTACACGCTGTTGGCTGCAACGCGCTTGCCCCGCGCATTGCCTACCTGTTCGGCAATATCATAGGCGGATGCCGGACGATCCTGCGCTGCGAGCGCGCGGAACACGTCCTGCCGCATTGCTGTCCATTGTTCGCCAGCCTCGGAAAGCACCGCGCCAGCCTCTTTAATCAGCTTGTCGCCGTGATGTTCATTGTGATGATGATGCGTTGCCATCCAGCCAACATAGGGATTGGCCCGGTTATGGCAATCTCATGCGCAATCGGGCGCGCGATCAGCCTGTGCGGAAACGGGCCCGGTAAAGGCCGGGGAAATTGGCCTGCAGTGCGCGGATCTTGGGCGCATCCCAGCGGCGGATGTAGCCGTGGTTTGGATTACGCTGCGCAAAATCCTGGTGGTAGGCCTCTGCTTCGAAGAAGCGGTTGTGCCGTTCTACCTGCACCGCGATCGGATCATTCCAGACGCCCGAACGGTCCATCTGGCGGATGTAGGCCTGCGCCACCGTGCGCTGCTCTGCCGTCAGCGGGACGATAGCGGCACGGTAATGGGCGCCGCGGTCCGGACCCTGCCGATTGCGCAAGGTCGGGTCGGCAACAACTGAAAACAGGATTTCGAGCAGCTGGTCGTAGCGAACAACAGAAGGGTCATAAACGACCCGAACGGCCTCTGCATGGCGCGTAAAGCCGCCCGAGACCCGTTCATATGTCGCATTTTCTGCAGTGCCGCCGTGATAGCCGGAAACGGCGCTGGTTACGCCGCGGGTATGGCTGAACACAGCCTCCACACCCCAGAAACACCCGCCAGCGAAGATCGCGGTTTGCAAGCCCTGTTCATTGGCTTGCCGCGTCGCTGTAGGCGCATCGAACACTTCCGCAGATGCGCCGGTTGACGTCAGCGCAAGTGCGCTGGCGCCCAGAGCGATGGCGGTAAATGTGGCTTTGAAACCGGCTTTGACGTGCATTCAAGCTCCTCCGAGTTGCGGAAGGATATTCGCCGCAAGCACGGCCGCGGTTACACCAAATCCCAAAAGAAAGGAGCGCACGAGGTCGGAGGAGAAAAGCGTCATGGTTTATGGTCCGGTTCGAATGTCAGTTATCGTTGAGTTCGTCCCCGATGTAGCCACCGGTTACTTACGAACGACTGAATTCCCGCGTTGCCTGCCGTTCACACAGTGCGTTAGCCCGTGCGCTCTTAAAATAGTGACAAGCCATTCCGCTTCCACATGGACCTTCGCCCAATACTGGTGTCGGCCAATTCGTGGCCTAGTGTTTGAAGTGGCGCATCCCGGTGAAGACCATTGCGATGCCGGCCTCGTCGGCGGCGGCAATCACCTCATCATCGCGCATGGACCCGCCCGGCTGGATGACCATGGTCGCGCCCGCTTCCACTGCGCTCAGCAGACCGTCGGCGAAGGGAAAGAAAGCATCGGATGCAACTGCGCTGCCGACCGTCATCGGGGCGTCCCACCCGGCGGATTCGGCAGCCTCTGCAGCGCGCAGGGCGGCGATGCGCGATGAATCGCGGCGGTTCATCTGGCCCGCGCCGATGCCCGCCGTGACGTTATCCTTCGCATAGACGATCGCATTGGATTTGACGTGCTTGGCCACCTTCCACGCAAACAGTGCGTCGGCAATTTCCTGCGGCGTTGGCTGGCGTTTCGTAACCACCTTCAGACCTGCTTCTACAATCACGCCATTGTCGCGTGACTGGAACAGCATACCGCCAGCGATGCTTTTCATCTCCAGACCCGGACGCGCAGGATCGGGGAGGTCATCGACCAGCAGCAGGCGCAGGTTTTTCTTGCCCGCAAAGGCTGCGCGCGCTGCATCGTCTGCTCCGGGCGCGATGACCACTTCGGTAAAGATCTTTGTGATCGCTTCGGCAGTTGCGCCGTCCAGCGGGACGTTCGCAGCGACAATCCCGCCAAAGGCTGAAACGCTGTCACAGGCGAGCGCCTTTTCCCACGCTTCCAGCAAGGTCGCCGCTTGGGCAACGCCGCAAGGATTGGCGTGCTTCACGATCACGATGGCAGGCGTATCGGCAGGAAATTCCGCCACCAGGTTCAGCGCTGCATCCGCATCGTTGAGGTTGTTGTAGGACAATTCCTTGCCTTGGACCTGCTCTGCCTGCGGCACACCGGAAGCGGCCGGGCCGCTTGGCAGATACAGCGCAGCATTCTGGTGCGGATTTTCACCGTATCGCAGCGTGGAGCCAAGCTTGGTCGCCACGGTCAGATCATCCGGGAACATCGCTTCCTGATCGGCAAAGGCAAACCAGCTGCTGATCGCCGAGTCGTACGCGGCAGTGGCGGCAAAGGCCTTGGCTGCCATGCGCTTGCGGAAAGCCAGCGTGGTCGCTCCGTTGTGTTCGGCCAGTTCATCGTACAGGCCGTGATAATCCTCCGGATCGGTCAGGATCGTCACATAGGCGTGGTTCTTCGCGGCAGAGCGCACCATGCTCGGCCCGCCGATGTCGATATTCTCGATGATGGTATCGCGGTCAGCGCCGCTCATCACGGTGTTCACGAAAGGATACAGGTTGACGATCACAAGATCGATCGCGCCGATATCGTGTGCTTCCATTGCGTCCGCATGGGCGGGATCATCGCGCACCGCCAGCAGGCCGCCGTGGATCATCGGATGCAGCGTCTTCACGCGGCCATCCATCATTTCGGGGAAACCCGTCACATCGGAGACATCGCTGACTTGCAAGCCAGCTTCGCGCAGCGCCTTTGCCGTGCCGCCGGTGGAAATCAGTTCCACGCCCACTTTGGCCAATCGGCTGGCGAGCTGAACAATACCGGCTTTGTCGGACACTGAAATCAGTGCCCGTTTGATCGCAACGTCAGTCATGCGTGATGCCTATCCCATTCGTTTGAGCAGCCAGGAGAAATTGCCGCCGCCGCGAGAGGCGAGGCCCTGAATCACCAACTGCTGTACCGGATGCGGGCGACCGTTTCCATCTACCCACATGCTTTCTTCTATTTCGAGCTCCGGCTCTCCGGTGACGAATTGCCATAATGTGCCATCGGGAAGAACCAGACTGGCGCTGCGCCCGCCCTCGCCCAGTGTCGCCTCGACGCGGCGGCCAAGGTGAAAGCGGATGGCAAAAGGCACCTTGCCGCGTTTGCCCTTGCGGCCCGATGGAACAAGCACATCCTCGCCGCGAAGTTCGCTGCCGTCATCGCGCAGGATCAGTATGCGCTTGTGCAGCAGGCCAAAGCGCTGGGCGTAACCGTCATGCGTGGCCTCAAGCCGGCGGGCATTGCCATTCTTCAGCGTCACGCTGCGCATATCGATTTCGACTTCGCCAACGCCCGCGCCCAGCTTTCCGTCAAGCAGAACCGCAGTGGAATTGGCATCGCCCAGCGTCAGGGTGGAATGCGCCGCCGTGGCCCGCAAACCCTGCTCGATCCGGATAGGAACTTGCCCGCCCGCCAGCGCAGCACCGCCGCAGTTCACGATCAGTCGGTGGTCGCCGTGACTGAATTCAAATGCCAGCGTCGAGGCGCAGCCGTGCCGTGCGTGCCGCGCAAGCGGCGGCGGAGACGCATCGACCTGCAACACCGCCGGACGCGCAGAAATGCTCTGATAGCCCCAGCCGCGAGGTTCCCTTAGGGGGCGCGCGCGCACGCCGCTCGCCTCGATCAGATCCGCAAGCCGGTTTGCCGGCACCGCCGCGCCGCCCTGCCAGCTGCCGATCCCGCCATCGCCATGCGTCAGCGCGAGCAGCGGGGGCACAAGCAATTGCAGGACCGCCTGGATTGCTTCGGGTATATCGCGCTTCGCTGCATGATAGCAGGCCGAAAGTTCGACCAGCAGCTCAATCGCCTGGATCTGGGCCAGCGGGCTGCGCGACAGGACGCCGCCATCATCGCCGACCAATTCGCCCAAAGCGCGCGCCAGGCCGGCTTCGCCGAACAGGCGGCGCGGCTTGCCGTCGGACAACAGCAGCCCGGCAGCCGTTATCGCGCACCAGCCAGCCAGCTCTGCCATCCGTTCCGGCGCGCGGGTGACGTTGCGATCGAGCCAGCGCGCGGTTTCTTCCATCGACGCCAGCACATCCTGCCGCAGCGCCTTGTCCTGTCCGGAAAGGATCAGCGGCGCGTGGATCAGCCAGCCAAGCAGGCGCAGCCCGGCATGTTCGACTTTCCACGCAGGACCTTTCGCAGGCTTCGGATTGACCTTCAGCCAGCTCAGCAGGATCCGCTCCGCCACCTGCGTGCATTGTTCACGCGGGGCGCACGACTGCAAATCACGAAGCCAGGTGAAGCCGTGCACGGTCCGCTCGAACGGAGGGCTCAATTTTGCGGTCGGGCCGAAATCAACCTGCGCAATCGGCGCCTTCACGCCGTGGACGTAGAAATGTCCCGCCCGCAGCGCCATGCCGGCCGCCCGCTCACCGGCAAGCGGGCTTTCGACCGTTGCCATCAGGCGGGTGCGCGCAGGCTTTCGGAACGGCGACGCCAGAGTGCTGCCGGGGATACCCATGCGATAGGCCATGCGCAGGAACCGTTCGCCCGCGGAAATGGCTGGCGGATCGAAATCCGTCAGCACCAGCGCGCGGTCGGCAGCTATTCTTTCATGCGTATCGTGCGCGCTTTCATCGCCTTGCGGCGGAACGCTATCGACCAGCGATTCTTCAACTTCTGCATCCAGCGGCAGAGCCAGCTCCTGCTGCGAGCCGGCGCCCTTTGCCTGCGCCTCACGCCGCAGCCCGAGCGCCTCGGCGTTCATGCCGCGCCTCCGCGAAGCGCGGCGATATTGGCCGCATAATGATCTGGCCCGCCCTTGAAGGTGGCCGAACCGGCAACCAGCACATCCGCGCCCGCATCCACGCACTGCCGCGCAGTTTCGGGATTCACTCCGCCGTCCACCTCGATCAGCACATCGTGCCCGGCCTTGTCGATCATGCGGCGCACCGCCTCGATCTTGCGCAATTGCGATGAAATGAAGCTTTGTCCGCCGAAGCCGGGATTGACGCTCATGATCAGGACAAGGTCGATTTCCTCAAGCAGGTAATCGAGCATTTTGGCAGGCGTTGCGGGATTGAGCGAAATGCCCGCCTTCTTGCCCAGCCCGCGGATCGCCTGCACGGTGCGGTGGGTATGCGCCCCGGCCTCCGGATGGACTGTGATGATATCCGCGCCAGCCTCGGCAAAGGCTTCCAGCCAATTGTCGACGGGGGACACCATCAAATGCACATCGAACGTTTTCTGCGTGTGCGGGCGCAATGCCTTCACGACGTCAGGACCGATGGTGATGTTGGGCACATAGTGCCCGTCCATCACGTCAACATGGATCCAGTCGCAGCCAGCCTCGTCAATGCTGCGCACCTCTTCGCCGAGCCGCGCGAAGTCGGCCGAAAGGATCGAAGGCGAGATGAGTGGACGGGTCATATGCATCCCCTGCGATAAAGACGCGCGAATCGCCGCTCAAGGACGGAGCATGCGATTTTCAGACAATGGTGGGGGAAAACTCATAGTTTTACGAAGCTGACAGGCCTCTTCAGCCAGTGTTCAGTGGAAATAGGCCAAACAGCGCGCAATTACGGATCGGTTTGTCATGCCGTTAATTGCGCAAAGCACTTGTGCGAAAGGCATGTCATACTTGCGCCGAAGTGTGAAAACTGCGGCGCGGTCAACCGGGGTCCGGCAAACATAAACAGGGTTACGCATAATCATGACAACCAATCGCAAATTCCGCCTTTCTGGCGCCGCACTGCTTGGAGCCGTGGCCGTTCTCGGGATGGCAGCGCCTGCCAGCGCGCAGCAATATCGCCAGGAACTGCGCCATTCGGTCGCGCCGTGCCGGGGCGATGGGCCTGCGGTCTGGATCAACGTGACCAATATCTCGTCGTCAAGCGGCACTATTCGCGTACAGCTGTATCGCGGCACAAGGGCCGACTGGCTGGAATCGGGCCGCTGGCTGAACCGGATAGAGGTGCCTGCGCGCGCCGGAACCATGCAGATCTGTATGCCCGTCCCCTCTGCCGGGGATTATGCGATTGCCATCCGGCATGACGTCAACGGGAATGGCAGCACCGATATCACCACCGATGGCGGCGGCATGTCGAACAACCCAAGCATCAATATCTTCAATCTTGGCCGGCCAGGCATTGATCGCACGCGCTTTTCGATTGGCCGTGAAGTAAAGCCAATGTCCATCCGCATGCGTTACATGTGATCGGTCACTTGGCGCGCCGCCTGGCGCGCCAGACTTTCCATAGAACACCCGGCGCGGCAAGCACCGGGTGTTTTTCGCGCCAAGGTGTCACCTCAACCTTCACGCCGGTGTGGCGCTCCACCTTCCACGCAGCATAGCGCCCCGCGCCGTCGAAGGTGCGGGTGGCGCGCAGCAGCCGCGCTATATTGAGCGTCTTTCCCCAGCGGCGTGAGCGGCGCCAGGAGCGCAGCACTTGCTGGCGCTGCTGCGGTGCCATGTCAGGGGCAAGCAGGTCGCCATCGCGGGAACAGGGAACTTCGGCAAATTCGAGCGCGGCGGGCAGCAATCCGTCGAAATGCTCTGCGTTAAGCTCAAGAATGGAGTTTTCGCGTCCCGGCTTTTCGACGCGCAGTTCGGCCTTGTATGTTTCCCTGAACAACGCTGCCCAATATTCCTCTTCGCGCCCGCTTTGCGGGCCGAGCGCGGCAGCAAGCTTTGCCGCTGTAACCACCGCCTGCAAGATAGCATGGGACACGAGCGCGCGTTCGTTCCCGGCAATATCGCCGGTGTCATCGCACCACACCAAGGCGCTCGGCTGGACAAATCTTGCCCAGATCGTCGTGTCGATCGTCTCGCCACTGGCAGCGGACGCGAATTTCGCGAAACTCATGGTCGCGATCTTGGCACGCAGCACCTCGCCCTCATGCTCCCATTCGCGGTAGGACACTGTCGGCCAGAGCCCCGTTTCCGCCGGACCATGGGTCAGCACATAGAAATCAAGCACGCCCTCCAGCGATCCGGTGCGCAGATTGGAGCCATAGAACAGCACCGCCAGGGCCTGCGCCTCTTCCCCGAGGCGCGCAGCGAAAGCGGAAATCGCAGGATCAACCTTGCGGTCCAGCGCCTGTTCGACGCGGGCCGTCAGGTTCACGGAACGACGAAGCGCATCTTGGCACCGGCGCTCACCCGGTATTGGCCCGCCGGAAACGCTTCACCATCAAGAATAAAGCTGTCCGATAGATCGACATCGAAAGCCTCGCTTCCAAACACATGCGCGCCGCGCCGGCGGGTCGCCGTGCTGGCTGTGCCGCGCATCAGGGCGGCGATCCGCAGCAGCAGGCCGCGCCCCGGATTATCCAGCATGGCAACGCGGAGCGTATCAGTCACTCCGCGAAACGGATTGAGCCCTGCGGGAAATCTTTCAAGCGTCGAGGCAAACAGCAAGTATCGCTCGTTGGCTGGCAGACCGCCGAAATGTTCAACCTCTTCGCCGTCGCTGGTGCGCACGCGCATTTTCGTGCCGAGCCGCCAGGCATTGCCGCTGCCCCCGAAAAACGCCTGCAGCACGCTCCACGCAGTGGTCACGCCGACTGCGGCGGCGTTAAACGCGCCCAGATCATGCGAGCGCTGGCCCAGCGCGATGCAGCGATTGAACACGCCTGCGCCCATAATGAACCCGCGCACCTGCGCCTCTGTATTGTCGCGCTGTGTGATCACGAGCGGCTGGCGGCGTACGATATTTCCCTCTCGCAAGGAGGAGAGCGCCTTTTCGAGCGTCCAGTCGGCAGGAAGGCCCAGGTCGAGCGCCAGCGCATTCGTCTTGCCATGCGGAAGGATGATGACTGTAGGCCAGATGTCGCCGAAAATGCCTGCGCCGCAGGACAGAACATCGCGAACCGTCCCGTCGCCGCCGTCTATGGCGATGCAATCGACCCTGCGCGCTGCGAAATCGGCGAGAATTTCGGCCAGTTCGCTCCGCTCGCCGGGAGTGGTGACAATGACATCTTCTGCCTCACTGTGTGGCACAGTGCCGCGTTCATTGTTTCCGCGGCCATTGTGATAGCTGCGGCGGTTACGGATGAGACCGACAAGCGGCTTGGCTCTTACCGGAGACAAATCGCGTTCGTTCGTCTCTGCCGGGCCGCGGTCCAGCGGATTGGCGTCAATTTGCGGCAGGCGCTCAAAAAAATGGATGCTGTTATGCATTACCGGATCGCCTTACACATTGCTCCGCTGCTTTTACTACGGCCTTTTTCGCAAATAGCGAAAACCTGTCGTCGCAGCGCAACATAATTCAGTGTTCCTCGCAGCTTCACTCTTCACGCCCGCGAGGCAACATTGTATCGGACCAAGAACATGGGAAGCCCTGTGCGCGTTGCAAGCTGATGACCTTGCGGATCACGATGCGTCACTAGGCCGATCATTGGGCAGATCATTGGGCCGATCATCTGGCCGATTGACAGGACGACCAGCCCGGCCGTGCAGATTTTGAGCCCTGACCAAATTGGAGTGAACCGATGTTGACCGCCAACCTGCTTGATGCCGCCAAGGGTGAAGAAGGCGCGATTACCGCTCTGCGGCGCGCCATTCACGCAGAGCCCGAATTGGGGCTGGATACGCCCAAGACGCTGGCGAAAGTGAAGGCCGCACTCGCCGATTTGCCGCTGATTTGGCACGAAGGGCCGTCCTGCACCGGCGCGGTCGCGATTTTGAAAGGCGGCAAACCGGGCCCGGGCGTGCTGCTACGCGGCGATATGGATGCCCTGCCAATGGACGAGCACACCGGGCTCGACTTTGCCTCGACCATTCCCGGCCGCATGCACGCCTGCGGTCATGACGCCCACACGGCCATGCTGGCGGGCGCAGCCCGGATCCTTGCTACGCAGGCTCAGCATATGACCGGCGAAGTGCGGTTCATGTTCCAGCCGGGTGAAGAGGGCTTCCACGGCGCGCGGCATATGCTGGATGACGGCCTTCTGGGCGGCACGCCGGAATACCCGCTGCCCGATGCCGCCTTTGCCCTGCACGTCTGGCCCAATGCCCCGCACGGACGGGTGGAGGGCCGGGCCGGCGCCATGCTGGCGTCTGCCGATATGCTGGAAATCACTGTAAAGGGACGCGGCGGCCATGCCTCCATGCCCTATGATTCCATCGATCCCGTGCCCGTGGCCGCAGAAATCGTGATTGCCCTGCAGACGATGATCACCCGCCGCTTTGCCGCCAGCGAAGCCAGCGTACTGACCATCGGCAAGATGGAGGCAGGCAGCAACAACAACATCATCCCCGATAGCGTGTATTTGCTCGGCACGATGCGCAATCTGTCGCCAGAGCGGCGCGCAGCCATGAAGGATGCAGTGCGGCAGGTGGCAGAAAACATCGCCCGCGCGCACAGCTGCACGGCAGAAGTCACGATCACTCCCGGCTTTCCGCCAACCATTAATGACCCGCGCGCCATCCAGCTTGGCAAACATGTCGCCACCAGCCTTGGCGGAGAGGAGCCCTGGGCAGACCGGCCCGCCCCCACAATGGGCGCAGAGGATTTCTCCTACGTGCTGGAAAAAGTGCCCGGCGCGATGTTCTTTCTCGGAGTGGCCGCAGATGGTACCGATTGGCAGGGGTGCTGCGGCCTCCATTCCAGCCGCATGATCGTGGACGAAAGCGTGATGCCGAAAGGCGCTGCGTTTCTGGCCGGCTGCGCTGCAGAATTCCTGGAGAATGGCTGGAAGTAGGTTTTGGCTTGGCGCGGAGCCCGCGCATTGCTAATCGCCGCGCGTAGTAAGCACCCGTAGCTCAGCTGGATAGAGCGCTGCCCTCCGAAGGCAGAGGTCGCGCGTTCGAATCGCGCCGGGTGCACCAATCTACCATGGAACTACGCACCGGTGGCCGTTCGTCATTTTCGGGCGAAGTGACTGCTGCGGTCAGGGCCGATACCGGTCCTCGAATGACGATCTGGCGTTTCGTCATGACAACTTCGCCAACGAATGCTCTTACATAATTTTTGCGGAGCGCTGGATTCTTTGGATCGTCCAGCCGGGATTTGAGCTTGTGGGCGAAGCTGGCAATGGCAGCTTTATCGACGCGTTTGCCCTTCTGCCCGATCTGCCGATCAAGAATCCGGATCTCTTCGTCGATAGCAGCGCGGCGCTTCTGATGGACAGCAAGCCGAGCTTTGAAGTCACCGTCCCCAGGTTCGATCATCCCCGCTTCGACCATCTCGAATATCCGGCGAATGGAATTTTCTACTTCAGTCCGTTCGCTACGCAGGACGCCCAACGACTGGCGGCGTTTGGCGTCCGCGCCTTCAGACCTCTCGATAAGCCCTGATAAAAGGGTGTTAAGGCGCGAAGGCTGCAAGAGGCGCTTTTTCAGCGCTTCCATCACCGCATTGTCGACCATTTGCATTGGCACATTGTTGCCGCCACAGCTCCGGTCTTTCTTGCGGCGCACATTTGAGCATGCGTAATAACGATGCTGTCCGCTCTTGCCGGTCATGAGCATCATTGTGCCATTGCATCCAGGGTTACCGCATTTGCCGAGACCAGACAGCAAAACCGGCGAATTATGCGACCGAGCGGGCGACATCTTTGGGTCACGCGATCTGAGCAGCTTCTGGACCGCCTCAAAGTCTTCATCTGAGATGATCCGCGGAACCGGCACCTCAATCCATTCCTCGCGCGGACGGGCCTTTCTCGTCCGGCTGTCCCTAGTGTTGTAGAAATGCCGACCGGTGTAGCTCTCCCGTGTCAGAATCGTATGGACGAGATTGGGAGTGAAAGGCCGCCCGCGATAGGTTTCTCCGCGATCGTTCAGGAACTTTGCAAGGTTTGCAATCCCGAGCATTTCGCCGCCGCCGCGTCCGAGGTATCGCTCAATAATCTTGGTAACCTGGTCCACTTCGGCACGAACGATGCGCAGTTTCTTTTTCTGCTTCTTGCCTTTAGCTTCGGCCACATAGGTTTCGTAACCTAGCGGCGGCGTCGAGCCGTTCCAGAAACCGGCAGCAGCGTTTGCTCGCATCATCTGAGTTACGGCTTCAGCGGTAATTTCCGATTGCGCAGCATCCATCGCGGTGATTACTGCGCGCTGCAGTTTTGCATGGGGCCCAGCGGCAATCTGTTGGGTCGCCGAAAGGAGTTCGACGCCAGCCTTCTCAAGCTTGCGACGATAGCCTTCGAGCTCATAATCGTCCCGAAAAAACCTCGAGAAATTATAGATGAATACTGCCTTCACCGAACTATCTTTCGAACAGCACTCAGCGATCATACGCTGAAATTCGGGGCGGCGATCGGAGCGCCCCGAGCTTCCTCCATCAATAAATTCGGCAACCAATTTGTAGCCAAGTCGGGCGGCTTCGGCTTCATTTGCCCGGCGCTGCTCATCCAGAGACACACCCTCATCGGCCTGCCGTTTCGTTGAGACGCGGATATACGACACTGCGAGCAGCAAATCATCGTCAGGATTACTTTGCATACGTCATTGTCCCATTCTTCCAAGCCGCGAGCAGAAGTTCTACGCTCACACTTTCGCGCTTGCGGCGGTAGTTCGCTGCTTCATCGGCATCGCGGTTGAACCGCGATAAATCATAGACAGAGACAGCATTTACGGAACTGTCTTCCGAGCAACACTCCAAAATCATGCGCTGAGATGCAGAGCGGCGCTTTAAGCGACCTGAGATTCTGCCATTGATGTATTCAGCAACAATTTTATAGCCGAGCCGCGTAGCTTCCGCTGCAATTGCGCTGCGCTGTTCGTCAAGTGGCGCTCCCTCGTCAGCCTGACCGTTCGATGACAGTCGGATGTAGGATATCGCAAGCGGAGGCGCATCAAGAGAGACAGTCGTCGGCATCTTATACGACCCTGACAAGCTTAATACCGTGAGCTTCAAGCTGGGCACCGATGATGACCTGTTCAGCAACGACTGGAGAGAACCGATTCATGCTTGTCACAAGGATTGCTTCAAATACACAGTCTTTTGAACGTGCAGCCGCAATCATCTCTTTGAAGCTTGGACGGGTGTCAATTTCATTCGAAGCATCAAGATCGTCAAATTCCTCGACAACTGTGTAACCAAGGTTCGAAGCCGCCTCATAAATCGTATCCTGCTGTTCCCATCCCTCCATGAAATTTGGAGAGTCTTCGTCTTCGTGCTGAATTGTTGAGACATAGGAAGCCGCTTGTTTCAAAATCAGGTTTCGGTCGGTCATTGTATTCTCCTGCGTTTAGATGAAGCCCGCGAGCCAGAGCAGTTCTTCGGGCAGGATAGGCAGTTCGCCGGGCAACTCATCGACAACAACAAGTGTGTCCTGAATTGAATCACAAACAGAAGGAGCTTTTACACTATGACTGTCCTGCACTTCGTTCTGCGTATCCATTCAACGCGTATGGACGGCTACGGCACATAGATATTGTGACTCAAAAATTTTCGCAGTTGGTTTCCGTATTCTAAACAAACATCCTAAAAGTAGAAGTAATACTCTTTTTGCAGGATGCTTATTATGTTCGACGAAGCTTTCATTTTACACGCGGGATACATGGAAAAGTTCTTCCGGATTACGTCGCGCATAGCGGATCGCGACGACATTTCGGAATGGTCGCAAGTATGCGTCGATTTGATTGATGGAAAGATCGGCTTGGAGGATGTTCGCGATCAGTCGGCCAAAGATAAATGTTTGACCAAACTTCTGGTTCGCATTGCTGGATGCGATAGAGATTCAAAGACAGTCGACCGTGCCCCACCGGGATCGACACTTGGCCTTTATTCAACTTCGCCCAGAGTTCTGATCAGCCAGATTGTCAAAAACAATGGGAGAATTCCAGCGAATTGCCCGGATTTCTCAAGCCGCGATGGTGTGAAGGAATTCTTGGAAAAAACGACGCTTGTCCGTGACAGTATGATGAAGAAGCAGAAGAAAAATTGGTCATTCACTTTCGACCAAGCAGCGGACTTTCTGTGGATGGTCCGCCGCACGAACCCGATCTTGTTCTTTCTTCTCGTTTCACGCGAATATGAACTGGCAGAAGCGCTATATCCTTGGGTAGTGGAAAATATACCTGGTCATGTTGTCCACACGGCAAATGCTTGCTTTCCGAACCTGAAAGTGTCGCCCCTTATCGCCATGCGCACAATTGGGAGCGCACAGCGGTTTCGGGAATTCGTGCTCGCTCTCGAACCGTATACTGAACTTACGTCCAAGAAATTAAAAAGCCTGTCAGTAGCTAATGATCTTGCCGCCGATGTTTCCGGTCCACACAAAAAAGGGACCAGAAGTTACCTTAAGTCCCTCGGAACCTCGGTTTTCGCTGTTCGCCAGGTCCTCATGTTGAACTGTAGCCGTCCCGAGCTCCAGCCGAAAGGCAACCAGCTGTGGGTGATTGCCAATCCGGAAAAAGAAGTCCCGCTCGTCGACCATATGCTTCTCGGCCACGGCAATAACGGGGCGAAAGCCTTGCTCAGCAATATTTCCAGTGAAATTAACGCAGCATATCCGACTGGCCGCCCTGCCGGAAACGGCGGAAAGGGGAGCGATACTGTCGAACGGGTAGAAGGTGCCGGCGGTCATCGCAATTTTACTCTCTGCAGCGTTTTCAGTTTGGATCTAATGCAACTTGGCTGTCGACTAGTGCGGCAAACATCTGAAGATTGTAATTCGGTAAAAAATCCCACCAGTGTGGGAATATTCGCACAAGCGATGCTCTTGGAAGCAGGTCTTAATCTTCCTGATCTTAATGGCGATCCATCAGCTTGGGCACAGCGTGCCAAAACGGAGAAGGACTTTGGCGAACGTGCCAACGCAGATTTTGGCAGTCCGTCGAGCATGGTGGATTTTGGTTTGAGATCGTGGTGCCGCTCGAACGGTGCGGCCAAGAATTGGAGGGCCCTTACAGAACACAATTATGGATCAACGCCGGACACGGAATATTTTCTCATCGTCCGCAGGTATCTTCATGGATTTTTCCCCGCCATCGCGCGTAAATGGAAACTGGATGAGGCATCTGAAGTTTGGGCAGAGCTTGCCAAATGTGCAACGGCGTTCAGTCGTGATCCGATCTGGATCGTTTTGCGAAACCGCGAGGCTAAGATGCTGGATATTTCGGCTGCAGCTATGCGAGACGCTGCATCGAAGGCCAAAGGGAACGTGCCGATTTCGGAAAAGATGAGGGCCAAGAAACCCAAAAAGCATAAGATTCCGGATCACGCGCAGTTCAAGACGGAATTACGCGGATTTGGTCAGTTGCTTGGATCATGAATCGTACAGCGAAGCAGCACTAGATTTTTTGATCAACGATATCTCGGGCTGCCTTCACTGTCTGAAGAACCCTGTCGGCAGCATTTTTCGCGTTAAACCTTTCAAGAGCCTGAGCATTGGAATTCCAGCGCTCAACCAGAATTGCGCAGTGATCGACGGAACTATCGTTGAGTGCTCCGTGCTTTTCGTAATGGTCAGGGAAACGAGCGATATCTTGTTGCGCTTTACGCATGAAGGCTTCGATCTGCTCGATTGTATCTAACGTCACAGCCTTCCCATCAGTGTCCGTCAGGGTTACCTCATTAGTCATTGTCGTCTCCTTCATATCCTTGCTCGATCATGAGCACTAAATGCGCCATATGGCTTTCCAGCCAATCAGAAGCGCCACCCCGATCCATTCCGGCGGGAATTTCTATGGTCAGTAAAGCGGCGGTGGACTGGACCAGATAGCGCTGTCCGGCGGTCATCGGTCTCTTCCGCCACTCATCACCAACTTCCGCAGCCACCCATTCGGCTCGATCGGCGTCGTATTTGGTTTTCCGTTCCTGCCAACGCCTGATCTGGGCGAGACCTCTCAGGAAATCGCCTTCCTGTTCGATGAGATCGGGGATGAGGTCGATGAGCGGCTTCTTCTGAGTGCTGTCGAGAGCTTCAAGAAACGGCACAAGAATCTTGAGATTAAGGAGCAGAAAGCCAAGCAACATATCGGCATCGTTCGCCGTCAATCCTCTATCGATTAGGGGGCCGGCAAGCGACACGGCATGATAAACGCGTTTGTCTTGATTGCGCATGGGAAATTCCTTTCCCAATCCGTTTACTTGGAAGCTGCCTTTTCTGATTGTGACTCAAAAATATCAGGGATGAATCAGACAAATGGCCGAAAATGGGCCGGAAGCGGGCTGTCCGCTCTTGAATTCACCTTCGGCAAAATAGACATTCGCGGGGCCATAAGCCGGTGCGAGGCGTTGCTATAATATGACCATGCACCATACGCGCACGGGGCGCGGAAAACCCCTTCTCCTTGTCCACGGGCTGGGGGCTACCTCTCGTTCGTGGGACACGATCTCGCCTGCGCTTTCTCAAGCCAGGGAGGTTATTGCCGTAGATCTGCCTGGTCATGGGCAGACGCCCGAAGAGAACGACAGCGGCACGTTTGCAGGACTCGCGCGCAGTCTGGATGACTGGCTTAGCGCGGAAAGTCTCACAGGTATCGACATGGTTGGAAGCTCCTTGGGAGCTCGCCTGGTGCTCGAGATGGCGCGGCGCGGCCACTCGGGCGCGGTTGTCGCACTGGACCCGGGCGGTTTTTGGCAGGGGTGGGAGCGGACTTTCTTCAAGACCACGATAATGCCTTCGGTTGCACTGGTTCGCGCACTGCGACCGGCGCTTTCTGCCATCACCGGAAATGTCGCAGGACGGACCGCACTCATGGCCCAGCTTTCTGCAAGGCCGTGGGCGCTCGATCCGGCATTCGTCGCACGTGAACTGAAGTCGTTGGCGAATACGCGCACCGTCAATTCGCTTGTGAAGGACCTCGCCAATGGCGCAATGCAAGAGGGCCCTGCGGCGACGGATGCGCCCGTTGTCATCGGCTGGGGACGCAAGGATCGGCTGTGTTTACCGCAGCAGGCGGACCGCGCGATGAAAGCCTTCCCTCAAGCAACGCTGCACTGGTTCGAACGTAGCGGACACTTCCCGATGTGGGATCGGCCAGACGAGACCGTTCGCGTGATACTGGCTGCAACGAGCACCGCGGCACCGGAATAAAGCTACAATTGGGCGATTAACAAGACGAGAGCTGACGCAGGGCTTGCGGCCCCATTGTAACGTCCTTCGTTGGGCCGATTGCTGACTGTCCGCTATTGGCGATCGAGCCCGCAAAGCGGCCTTTCAACTGGCAACCCTATTGCGGACATTGGTTGGAACGGCCATTTGATGGGCTAACTAAAACGGTCGCTGATCCTGCAGCAAATGGAGCTTGAATCCGACAATGAAAATTTTTGTCAGCAGCGTAATGAACGGGTTCGAGGGGTTCCGGGAGGCGGCGTTCGCAGCCATTCAGAGCCTCGACCACGACGTCGCCCGGGCCGAAGACTTTCCCGCTTCGACCACATCCTCCCGCGTCGCCTGCCTTCAGGGGGTGCGCGAAGCGGATCTTGTGGTGCTGATCCTTGGTGAGCGCTACGGCTGGTCCGACACTCATTCCGGTCTCTCGCCGACTCACGAAGAATTCCGCGAAGCGGTGACCGAGGGTAAGGTAATCCCCTTCGTGCAGAAAGGCGTCACATGCGAGCTGGCGCAGCAGGCGTTTGTCGACGAGGTTGAGAACTACGATACCGGTATGCATCGTGGCAGGAACTTCGTCACGCCCGAGAACCTGCGGACCGAGGTCACACGCGCGCTCGCGCACCACCAGCTCTCAGCGGCGACCTCTCCCGTCGACGTGACGACGATGGTCGATGCCGCACGGCGACTGATACCTGATGAGGCGCGCGGGTTTGCCCGAATGACCGGACCGCTTCTCCATCTCGCCATTGCAGGAGGGCCTACACAGACGATTATCCGTCCCAGTGAGATCGAGGATCACACGCTCGTGGACGGCATAATCGCCGACTTGTCCTCCGCCTCTGGCTACTTCTCCTATCGTCGCCGGACCGAACCGCGCCTTGAAAGCGGCGCACTGCTCATCGAGCAGGAGAACGGTGCATTATTCTGCATCAACGAAGCCGGAGAGATGCTCTTATCGGTCCCGGTCGAGCAGGCGTCCGGGCACATTAAGCCACTAATCGAAGAGAACGTTTCCGCAGCTATCGAAAAGGCTTTGACGTTCGCCGAAAGGATGCTCGAGAAGTTCGACCGCACACAGAAGCTCACCCGGATTGTCATAGCGGCCGACATCGGGACGAGTGGAGTGTTCGGTTGGCGGACAGCCCGCGAGCAGGCGGCGAGCCCGGATTCCATCCAGGTCGCCATGGACAAGTCGGGCTCAGGACCAGTCATGCTCAATCCTCCTGACCGGACGCGCATGGCGCTGCGGGCCGAACATACGCGCCTTACCGAAGATCTGCTCGCCCTTCTTCGGCGACGACACCGAAGCTGATCCATCGCATAAGCACGGGAGCGAAAGACAAACACCCTGCCGTGACCTATCTAAACAACCAATCTCGAAGTATCCTCACTCGATGGCAGATTCTATCCCATCGAGATTAGCACAGCACGGTGGATGATCAACGAGCGCCTGGGCTCCTGTGGGCTAATCCCTGTCGGGCACCGGAGTTTTCCAAAGCTCTACAATGTCGTCACCAATTCGCTTCGTGATTGACCATTGGCGAAAACCGATGGGCGCGTCATCGTCCCCGATTGCATCTAGCGGCAGCGGAAATGGCATTGGGTCACTAAACCCATCACGAAGGGAGGAGGTCGTGAGGCATGCCCTCCCGTCTGACACTGTAATTGCACCAAGATGCTCCGCTGCGCGGCAATTAAAGCGAGATTGAAGGTCAATCGCAAGATTGACATCACGGAACAAAACTCCACGAATTGGCGAACCCATTTCAATGCTAAAATGACGAAAGGCCTTATCACCGTCCAGCGGGATAAGGATTAGAGATTTGCCATCACCCTCGATCAGCGAATGGCCAATATGCGAGTGTTGGGGGATGAAATATCCGAATCCCGTCGCATTCCTGTCTAGCCTCACGAGTTCCAGCGCATCGAGCGGAATGTGGTAATCTTCAATTCGGTAAAATGTCATGGCCATCTTCCTATCATCGTAGCCGCATCCATCCGCAAGGAGCTAGCATCGCACTTGGAGTCAAACAAACTGCCGCAACACATCGCTTTGCTCCCCGGTAGCTTTTGGGCCGTCAGCGGAAAGTCCGGTTTTGGCCGGCAAAAGGGGCGAAGCCGCCTGTCCGCTAACGACCCCAATTGTGGACGTTACCGCGAGTTGACCTATTGCCCAAGAGCGGACGAAGTTTGCGTTCGTTCGAGTTGACTCAGGCTTCGAGGTTAGAGGCGGACATCAATTGACGGTTTCCAGACCCAGTTAAGGTGGGGACTCAAAGCAATTTCAGTGTACACGCTTTATCAATCTCAAAACCCTAGCAGTTAAGGCGAATGGAGACGTCTTATGCGCGCCAAACCAGGGCCTAATGTAATCTCGGAGATCGTGCGGGGTTTCGCGGACCAAGAGACATTTCCGTTGGGCGAGATCGGTCGAGCCAGCCGAAAGGCAGTTGGTGGCGACTCCGCTGACCAACAAGACGTGGATGAGGTCATGGCTGAAGTGGTGGCTCTGGCGAGGCGAGAAAGAGGATTGAAGGATCCGTCGCCTCCGCTGGTCGCTTTGGTTCGCAAACAGCGCCACAAGGGCGACGATTGGTTTGCGCAAAGGACTTGGCTCGGCGGACTTCCCACGCTCGGTGGGGGAGACTGGCCTCGCGGGGGCAGTGGACGCCCACTTCACCACATCGCGCGCATCGATCTGGCTGAAGTTCATTCGGCAGCTCCTGGACTGCCGCTGGCCGATAGAGGCACTCTGTCGTTTTTCTTTTCAGAAACCGATGATGGAAGCGAGGGCGCAGTTCGCTTTACGCCTCCCGGCGAGGACGTCAAAACGTCGCCTCCGGCAGATCTACCGCCGGCCTACCAAGAAGATGGCTATGCTTTCCCCTCAGAAAGCGGCCTGCATAAGCGTGACTGTTTCCCATACTGGCCACTTGAGGCGATCAGGCTCGATCTGCCGTCCACTCTTCCTACCCCGAGTTTGGATTACAAGACGAACCAGTTGATCTGGGATGCACAAATGGCTGCGCTTCATGCGCATTTTCCCGAGCGACAATCAGATTTCGGAGTTCAGGCAGCCCACAAATTAGGCATTGATGGTGCAGGTAAAGTTTGGTGGCATGGCGCAATTCTGATGCGTGAGAAGCTGGCGATTGGGATAAGTCGCTTGCACGATGTTTGCCGATCTTCTGAAGCCTCATTGGCGAGGTCCCGCCAGTATCTCGCTGGGCTCGATAAGTTGAAGCCCAATTACGAGAAGGACGTCGCACGATGCGAGCAACAGATTGTTCGCCAGGAGGCGAACTTTGCTGGACTGCAAAGAACTGCGACAGAAGTCAGGCTGTTTTCTGATAACTTTGGTTCCTTCGTGTCAGGACACGACCCATGGGATGAATTGGATGAGGCCGAGATTGGAAGGCTGGAAGAGTTTCGCTTACGACTGCACAAGGAGTTTCGCCAAGCCTACTCGGGAAACCCGCCATACTCACTCGACTCTATAAGGAATGTGTCAGTCGAGCGTTTGATGATCGAAAGCGATAAGCGGTTCGCCAAATTGCCCGATGACCTTGTGACGTTCATCAACGATCACTATCGCACGCCGACCCGCAATTTCCATCAACTGTTTGGCTTCGGGGCTGATGTCCAAGAAGCGCCATATCGACATCTCGGCGATCATCTTCTGTTGCAGATCGCCTATGACAGCATTGCTCAGATGAAGTTCGGTGATGTTGGCGCGGTTCAATTTTGGATCGCCCCAAGAGACCTAGAGGCGCAGCGTTGGGATAAGGTCCAGATGACTTTCGAAGGTCACTGATCGTCGTGTATGCGGTGCCTCATGCAGGGCCTCCAAGACTAATCAGCGGACGTCCGAATATCGGTCAAGATGCCATGGGAGTAACGACCAGACTATGGCTGCTTTCAAGGTCCTTAATTCCATAAGCAGCCCTTCCGCTTTCCACCCCATTAGCAGACATTCGACACCCGCTCGCGATTGCCTGAAACCGGACAGGCAGCTATTCGGGCTATTGAGATAAAAGCGGACCTTCCGCTAACGACCCATTAGCAGACGGATACATTCGCGCCTCATTGAGGCTTAGTTCGACAACCATTCCACAATGACTCAAGCGCAACGCTGCCTGAAGCATCTGGTTGATCCAATGGTGATATTGGGTCAGGATGTTGCCATGATCACTAAATACAGACTTTCTCTGCTCGCCGGATTTGCCTTTGCGCCCGCGTTTTCATTTCCCGTGTTTGCGCAGCCCGCGCCTTCAGCGGCTACCGATGTTTTGGCGAATGCTCCCATCCCCGCAGATGTGGCAGATGCGTTTCCAGAAATCGCTGGCAGCGATGTGCCTTTTGATACCGATTACCGGGTTGGCAGCCTCGTTAACGGAATGCGCTACATCATAAGATCAAATGCCACGCCGCCTGAACGGGGTTCCGTGCGCTTGTGGGTCGATTTCGGCAGTGTGGCGGAAAGCGAGACGGAGCGTGGATTCGCACATTTCATAGAGCATATGGCGTTCAATGGCTCCACCAACATTCCAGAGGGCGAAATGGTCCGCCTCCTGGAGCGAGAGGGTCTCTCGTTCGGCGCTGATACGAACGCCTCCACCGGCTTCGACACCACGATCTACCAGCTTAATTTGCCGCGTAATGATGTTGAGCTTCTTGAAACTGCCTTGATGCTGATGCGCGAAACCGCTGGCAATCTGACCTTCGATGATGAGGCTGTGGAGAGAGAAAAGGGCGTCATCCTCTCGGAAAGGCGGGTTCGCGACACGTATCAGTTGCAGTCGACGGTAGACCGGCTCGGGTTTCTCTATCCCGGATCAGCCGTTTCCGAACGGTTGCCAATTGGGTTGATTGAAACTCTTGAAGCGGCAGACGGAGCCGCGCTGCGCGCCCTTTATGAGCGTTATTATCGCCCTGAAAATATGGCGATTGTCGTCGTCGGTGATTTTGACGCGGACGCTGTCGAGGCCGCGATTGAGGGGCAGTTCAGCGATTTTGCGGGAGCGCCGCGGCTTGATCGTCCTGCGTTTGGTCCAGTCGAGATCGGGCTCGCCGGACAAACCAGTATATTTCTAGATCCTGCGCTTGGCGAAAGCGTTACCGTATCGCGTCATGGCAGTTGGCTGGACGAAAGTGATACGCTCGCAAGTCGCCGCGAAGGACTTCTGAGAGGAGTTGGCTATGCCATCATCACGCGCCGTATGCAGCGTATCGCTCGGCAAGAGGACCCGCCATTTCGCGGTGCACGGCTCGGCACGTCCAGCTTTTTTCGCGAAGGACGCACGACGACGCTTTCGGTTCAGGCAGCTGACGGAGAGTGGCGCCGCGCGCTAGAAGCAGCGCAACAGGAGTATCGGCGGGCGCTGCAATACGGCTTCACGCAAGCCGAAGTGGATGAACAACTGGCCAATGTGAGGACCGCCCTTGTCAACAGCGTCGACGGAGCAGCGACCCGGTCAAACGGCGGGTTTGTTTCGGCCGCGCTCCGCCTGCTGCGCAACGGCCGGGTGCCTTCTACGCCCGAATCCGGACAGGCATTTTTCGAAGAGATCGAGCCTGAAATAACTCCCACTGCGATAATGGCGGCGCTCGCATCGCAGCTCGTCCCGCTTGATAATCCGCTGATACGTTTCGAAGGACGCACTGCGCCAGAAGGCGGAGAGGCAGCGCTGCGGAGCGCCTGGGAGGCTGGCCTCCGGGAAGACATTACGGCTGGCGATGCCGCTGATGCAGTGGCCTTTGCATATACGGATTTTGGCGCACCGGGAGAGGTTGTGTCAGAACCTGATGGACGAGCGCCTCGGCATCCGGGAAGTGCGTTTCGCAAATGGCGCAAGGTTGAACCTCAAGCGGACCGAGCTGGACGAAGATAACGTGGCCGTGCAAGTCAATATCGACGGCGGCAACATGTTGAACACGCGTGACAACCCGCTGGCGACTGCCATGTTTTCCAACTTCGCAAGTGGCGGGCTCGGCGCCCATACGCTGGATGAATTGCAAACAGCGCTTGCTGGGCGGCGCGCCGGGCTGCGAATGGGGTCTGCTTCAGAGACATTCTGGATATGGAACTCCACTACGCCGGACGATCTTCTGCTGCAGCTACAGCTAATGACGGCGGCCATTTTGGATCCCGGGTTCCGGCCAACTGCAGAAAGCCAATACCAGCGCGGGATCAACAATTATTATGCTCGCCGGTTTGCGACGCCGTCATCGAGTCTTACGGCACAGATAGGCGCCATCTTATCGGATGATGATCCGCTCTTCTCACAGCTGCCGAGGGAAGCTTTTGCCGAGCTGAATTTTGCCAAACTTCGCGAAGACACTATCGAGCGTTGGCAGAACGGGGCGATGGAAATTGCTATTGTCGGCGACATTGATGAGGACGAGACAATCGCTCTCGTCGCAGCAACACTTGGCACCCTGCCGCAGCGCGAAAACGAATTCCGTGCTTATGATGAGCAGCGGTTGCGTACCTTCACTGCGGACCGGTCTGCACGCACACTGTATCATGATGGGGAAGCTGATCAGGCTCTGCTGACCATGCGCTGGCCAACCCGCGACGGCAGCGACGAGATCGAGTCAGCCAAGATAGGCCTTCTGGGCCGGGTGATGCGTCTGGAACTGACGGACAGCCTGCGCGAAGAGCTGGGGCAGACCTATTCGCCGTCCGTTCAAACCAGCCAGAGCATGGTCTATACCGATTATGGGGTCTTCACCATCACCGCACAAATCGACACCGCTGATGTCGCGGAGACCCGGGCGGCAATTCTGAGCACACTCGCTTCGATCCGTGACGAGGGCATTACAGATGATCTGCTGGTCCGGGCACGTATGCCGATGCTTGAATCTTACGACAATGCTCTGGACACCAACAACGGATGGATGGCTCACGTCGATAGGGCGCAAACGCAGTCGGACCGGATAGACCGCTTTTTGCGAGCTCGCTATGTCCTGGAGGCCCTGACGGCTGAAGACCTGCAACAAATTGCGCGCGCATATCTGGATCCGGAAGCACGGCTTGAAATCACCGTGTTGCCCAACCCGGAAGCAGAAGAATTGTGACGATTGAGGCCCGCCTTCGTATGTAAAGTCCGCCTTTCAATCCACAAAATGCCTAAGCTGTCATATCCCAAGGCTTGCTAAAAGTGGACTGCAGCACTCTCGATCCTATGCCTAGCGGTGGTCAGGCTAAGCCATTGCACCCTCATTTCGTCCTCGTGCGAAGTAAAATTTCGGTGTTCTGTAACCAATCTCGTTTTGAATGCGAAACAGAGGCGAGGGCGTTCCGGCTGTTCCGAACGGCTTGCCGCTACAGATTTGCCGAACGTCCTCATCCAAAACGCTTCGGGAAGCGACAATTCTCTGATTTTCAACGTCCGCTTCCCACCCCATTAAGAGACGTCCGGCATCGCAGCCCAGTTTCCCAAGAGCGGTCATCCGGAAGCTTTGAATGACCGCTCTCGCATTAGATTTCTGTTCGCTCGGCCAAGAGCAAAGCGTCCTCAACGTCTACTCCGAGATAACGAACCGTGTTCTCGATCTTCGTATGGCCGAGGAGGATTTGTATCGCGCGAATGTTTCCGGTTGCCCGGTAAATCATCGCGGCCTTGGTCCGTCGTAGAGAATGCGTTCCATATTCGGCTTTGCGTAAGCCAATCGCTGTCACCCATTCATCAACAAGCCGTGCGTATTGCCGTGTGCTTATGTGGTGATTGCGGTCGATACGGCTGGGAAACAGGAAGTCGGCATGGCCGCCTCCTCGCCTCTCGAGCCACGTAATCAACGTTGTCCTGACATCAGCGGTAATTTCGAATTGAACCGGCCGATTGGTCTTCTGCTGAATTACGGTGGCTCGGTTCCTGATGTCGGCACCTGCGACCACATCGCCGATCTTGATTTTGACCAGATCGCAGCCACGAAGCTTGCTGTCGATTGCCAGGTCAAACAGGGTTCGATCTCGCAAACGCTCTTCGCGATCTAGGAAGAAGCGGATAGCCCAGATCTGTTTCTGGGTAAGCGGCCGCTTTGTCCCAACAGTCTTTCCAGCATTCCATGCAGCTCGTCCTGGTGCCGCGATATCATATTTTGAATATCCCATTGTCTTTCTCCTCAGCCAGAATTGGCCGAGATAGATAACGAATGGCCGCTTTCGGGATCGCGCAGCGAGAGACCGAATGACCGATATGGGGCGCAAAGCGGACCAAGGAGCGATCCTTGCACTTCCCAATTCTCCCCCGACGATAATTCCTAAGTCTCGCACGAAAAAGCTTCCCTTTCACGTGCCTAAGCTCATTTTTCAGGCTGCCTGTCGACGCGTACCGCGCCAAAGATGAAGAAAAATTGATCGTCGACATTCGTGGATTCCGATCTCATTTTTCAGCGTCGAACAGTGAGGTTGCCTGCTCATCAAGGCCTCCCGAAAAGTAGACAAAATTTTTGCATCACAATCCGAAAAAGCTGGAGAGCAGTAAGGTTGGGGGGTTACAGGCGAGAGAAATTGTTTAGACGATGTCCAAACGTAAGACCCCCCAGACCCCCCCATCCAGTTCAGAGCTTGATGCCATTGCTGCGCAGTGCACGCAGGTTATTGATGGCACCATTATCACGCTGTCGCGTGCTGAACTTCGGCAATATACATCGCACCGCAGGGACATAGATACGAGGGCCCACCGGGCCAAGCGAGAGAAGCTTGCGGCGCTGCGCGGCGATCGTGTTTCGGCGAGGGCTTACAAGGCTATCCAGCGGCAGTTGGATAAGGTTCAGCGTTGGTATAAACCTCGGCGCATAAGGGTCGGGATGCACCCAGAACGTATGCCAAAAGTCCGGTTTAAGCTGCGACGCGTGCGGCCGACTACTCGGCTCCATCTACCCAAATATGATAGCGTAATTACCGACCGAAACGGCCGTATCGGCGTATTTGTGGACTTCAAATATGACGGCGCCAAGCTGAACAAATTCGGGGTCATCCGCCGCAGAATTATATATCTGCTTGATCCGTCACACTGTGAGAAAGATGCCGAAGGACGCCCTATGGTGTCCTGCAATTTCGGAGTGCTTCTGGAAGAGGTTGGAGCAGGTGCGGACCTATGGGAGCTAGCCCAGCGCGAGAGCAGGATTGATGCGCAACTCTGCAAAAATATCATTGTGCAACTGCCGCACGATGTATCGCCCGAAGTGCGCAAGCAGATCATGAAAGCCATCGCGCATGAGCTGTTTGGGCGCCACGGTCTTCCCTATGTTGCCTCGGTGCACGAGCCAGATCCGGACGGCGACCAGCGCAATTTCCACGCGCATATTTGCGGCGGATTGCGCCCAATGAGCCGTAAATCTTTTGGCCAGTGGGACATTGCCGAGGACTACCGCAGCGACCTCGACGGCCCCGAATATCTTGGTCATGCGCGCCGCGTCATCGCAGATATCATGACTACTCATGTCAACAATGCAGGCATTGAACGTGTCTACACCCACTTATCAAATGCGGAGCGGGGCATGATCCATCGTCCTCAGCGCAAGCTCAACAAGCGCAAAACGCGAATGGCGCGGGAAGGTAAGTTCGTCGCTGATGTTGAGGCAAATAGTGAGATTATCGCCGCAAATGTAGAGGCTGTGCGTGACCTCGCGGCGAAGAAGAATGCGAGCGATGAACAGGCACGCAAAGCACGAAACCCTTTGGTCAAACAAGCTGCGGAAGTTGCCGTCGCCAAGGCAGTCAAGGTTCGCCAAACTTCTGTCCCAACAGCTGGCGGGCAAAGCAAAATTATTCCGACAACCGGGAATGTGCCGCGCGTTGCAAGATCCAATATCAACGCTGTGAATATAACTGAGGCACTCAGCGGTGTTCACGCTAATCGCGTTGTTAGCGCCTCCAGAATGTCGGGCAAACACACTGTTTCGGTATGGAATGTGAGCCTTCCTTCGAAGGCGACTACATTGCCCATCAGCACGGTCCCACACCCTAAAAATCGTTATCTTTATGTAGCGATTCAGCCGGTTACATCGGCGGAGACAGGCGCAAGGATTTTTAACATCGCAGCAGTGCGGTCCGCAGGATTGGGCCGCCAAATAAAAGTGTCTTCTACCGTGTCATTGCCAAGCGCAAATGCAATGAGCCGCCTGTCGATCAAACCTGTTCAGCCGCCAGAACGCGTCGATCCGGCAGCCATACATGAAAGCGTATTCTTGCCGCGTGCCAAGCTTGGGAACATTACGGCAGTTCATTTGCCTCAAAGTGCGAACGATGTCGTGGTAAGGCTGTCACCAGCAAAGCCTATCAAGTATTCGGGCAATCGTGTCACTCCAAGCGCAGTCAGAGCTGGAGGACAAAGTGCGGCCAAAATGAATTCTGCGGCGGTATCAAAATTCGTGCGCAGTATGCGCTCTAGGACTGTCAAAGCGGTATCAAGTCCGCTCATAAAGCCCGCACGTCAAATTTCCGTTCGTGCGACATCCAGACAGATTTTGACGCCCAACACCGAGCGTCTCAACACGCTCCTTGCTGAAGGGCAAAAGGTAGCTGAAACGATTAGCCGCATGCTCACGGACATCGCCCAGCGCTGCTCGCAGCCGCGCGGTGATACGGCGAGCGGTGAGGGTGGGTCAGAGACCTCAGCACCGAACGATAAGCCCGCCATCCAGCGCGATTTGCCGGATGAATTTAAGATCAAGGCCGCTCTTAGGTCGATCGAACAGATACCGCAAAATGTGGTCGCTATACCAATTTCGAAATTGGAAAGCGGGCTGTTCACATTCAGTTTGAAGGAGCGGAAAGCTCGCAAGATCACCAAGTCCGTTCTCAGGGATGACCGTATTCAGAAGCTATTACGCCAGACTTTTGAGGATCAGACGTCCGAAATGATGCTGTTGATCAAGCTCCTTCAACACCGTGGATCCGCTGCGGATGTTGAGGATGAGAAGAAAGCTATCGCGGTGCTGCTGAAGAGCGATCAGGCAGCTGCGCAGCGCTGGGCAGACACTGAGAACATGCAAGCAGTTTTGAAGTCCGTGAAAAACAGGCAGCGGAAAGAGGCGACCGCAAAAGTTGCAGCTTGGTCGAAAGCTCATACTGCCGATACTGCCCAACGCTACCAGCTGGCGTCGGCAGCACTGAAGTTTTGTAAGCGTTGGGCAGTGACACCGGAGGCTAGCGACCTGCGTAATATGGAAGCCGATGCCGCCAATCATTTCCGGTTGCAGAGACTTGGCGGACACGACCCAGACAGGGGTTTGGGCTGACTGCTGTTCGACTTTGCATAACACGACATAGCGAAAATGCTGGACGCCGTAGAGGTGCGAAATAGATAGAAAAGTCAGTTGGCTGAAGCCTGACGTGACGTGAGTGAAAGGATGGAAAATGGTTCCGTCCGCTGACGTCACCGAAGGTGAAATTATGAATAGAGAACCAGAAAGCTCGGCGGCAGAAACCCGTCAGTGCAACTGCGATAGCGATCCAGACCGCCGTGTCCTGCGCAAGATCACACCGCTGACCGAATGGCCGAAAATATCGGACCCAGTGCAGCCCACGAGGCTTGTCGCGGTGATCGATTCCGAAACGACTGGATTCGATCCGGATGAGGATGCGATCATCGAATTGGCCGTCGCGTTGATCGAAGTGGACGCTACCGGGCGTATTACAAAAGTGCTCCGAAAAGGGTCTGGCACACAGGATCCAGGCCGCCCCATACCGCCGCGTGTCACACAGATCACCGGCATCACCGACGCCGATGTGGCGGGTAGAAACTTCGGTCGTGAAGCCTTTGCCAACGTGCTGCGACAGGCGGATATTGTGCTGGCACACAACAGCTCTTTCGATCGAAAATTTGCAGAGCGCTTCATACCAAATATTGAAGACCTGGCGTGGGCGTGCAGCCTCAATGATTTCGACTGGATTGGTGCCGGGTTCGACGGGGCCAAGCTTGGTCATCTCATCAACCAGATCGGTCTGTTTGCTCCCAAGGCGCACAGCGCACTCGCCGATGTAGAGGCGCTGGTGAACCTGCTGGCACATCAACTGCCGGATGGAGAAACCATCATAGGTAAGGTGCTGGATAAGGCGGCAAAGCCGACCACCATGATCGAAGTGATCAAGGCCTATTATTCGAAGCGCGGTGAGATGAAGCAGCGAGGCTATCGGTGGAATCCGGCGCGCAGTGCGTGGTGGACCGAAGTTGGCCAAAGCGATGCCGATGCCGAAATCGCTTGGGTTGAAGAGACCATGCCGAATGCGCGTCTGCGCGTCTCAGACATCACATGGCACACGCGTTACCAGCGATAAGATTGACCAGAAACGGGCGGCTTGAAAGGCCGCCCGGACGTCAGAATAACAGGTGAGATTGAGCAGTCCGTGGGAACGGAAAAAAGCTGCTCCGACCAGAACGGTCGTCACCAAAACCAAGGAACAGTGAATGACTACGATTTTGAACGCGCACCTCTGTGCGCGCGAAGCAATGGCGCGCGCCCTGAGCGCAGAAATGGGAGCGCAGGAAACCACCACGACTACCTCGGGCTCGATATTTGGCGTGGTTGATAGCGTTACAGACAGGACCTTCATCGGGCTTGCCTGTGTCGCTGAAGAAAGCAGCCGCGATATGGTTATGAGCATGTGGAAGGATGAGGAGAGCAAGGCGCCTGCCTGGCTCGTCGTATTCTTTCGCACGCCCGCCGGAGTTCAAGTGGCACCGGTCCATCCCGCCAGTCTTCGTGATGACAAGGCCCTTGTCCTGATCTCAGGAGATCGCCGCAGCATCTTTGCTCTGAACGACAAGCATGAGCTGTTTCGAAGGCCATGCTCACCGTCGGCACGTATAGAAAGAGCAGTAGAACGCGGGCAGGCAAGACTGGCTGCAGCCATCGGCTGATCGCGCTGCAGGGCGACCGGCTGCCAGCTCGGCGGGCGCCAACCCAACCCAAGCCAACAAACACCACAGAGCGGGCGGCATCTTCGGATGTCGCCCGCTTCCTTTTGGGAAATACACATCATGACTTCACACAGCTACATCGGCGTTCATCCGGAACGCGTGATTGCCTATCGCACTTGTCCGGCATCCTCCGACCTTGCGCGGAAAGAAACCGATCCTCGCCATCGGCGCGCTGGAGGTCACGCTTAGCAACGGCACGGATGCCATCTTCAAGCGGCATCACCACGTCTACCAGCGCGAAGCTGTCGGCGATCCTTATGCTGATATCTTCGATCCGTTGAGCCCCGGCACCCATCGGATATCGGCCCAGCCTATACGGCCAGCATCTCCCCAGAATGAGCGCATAGCTGACCATCGGCGGCGCGATCAACACGCGGGCCGGTCTCTGCTGCAATCTGGCTGGGGACAGCATCATATCCTGCAGACGCGCGAGCGCACCCTGCGCGCCTTTGCTGGAGACTATTCCATTCCGATTGCCTCCGCAGGATGCATCCCGCGTGCAGAAGGCGAGACTGCTGCCTGACCGGGCTCAGATCATCTGGCTGGCGTGGGTGACGAAAGTTCTAGGAGGAGATCCGGAGCATGAGGCTCTGATTGCCGCTTTCCGCGCCTGGCGCCTGCTGGACGAGCGGCGACCCATTCCTTTTTGAGTTGGATGGATTTTGGCCATTCTGGCTGAAAGGAAAATAGAGAAATGAAGAATACATATCTGAGCACCGACTGTGAATTTGCATGGGATGAGCATCTGCATGAGGCGCATCGCAGCATCGACAGCAAATCGGAGCGCCATTCGGCAGCCGTAAAGCGCGTGATCGCTGCCGCTACATTTGAGTTCGCCGTGGACGATGAGGGGCGCGTCAGCACCGGTGCGGTGTCAAGCTGGACCCAGCATGATTGGGGCGACGAACAAGCTGTCGTATCGGAACTGTTTGACCACCTTCGCATGAATGAGGGAAAGCCGGTCCTGACCTTTGGCGGGCTGGCAACTGACATACCTGTGCTGTTGCTCGCGAGCATGGGAGAGCGGCTGCGGTTGCCACCTCAGCTGATCGATCAACCCGGCCGGCGAGGTCCGCGCCCTCACATCGATCTGGCGTTGCAGCTAAAAGGTGGAGGACGGACCTGGACGCATCTGTCGCAGCTACTGTTGCGGATTGGCGTGCCGCTTGAGCTGGTTGCTGCAAAACCGTCTGTATCACAGCCCAAGACAGCCGAAGAATGGGCTGAGTTGCGTGATCATGTAGAACTGGATACGCTTCTGCTGGCAATTGCGAAGATCGCGTGGCTTGTTGCCCAAGGCACGTCCGGGCTGCGGTTCGCACCTGGCACCATTGCCCTAATCGCGGGCTTTCTAAGACGTAGGCCGGATCACGCCGCAGCTGAATTGCTCGCACGCTATTGTGACGAACTGCAAACGCAGATCGCGGATCAATACAGCGTAGCGGCTTAGTAGAGTGGGCTGGGCGGCGCGGATGCATATTCCGCGCCGCCTCAGCTATACCTGCGATTTTTTTGGCTGCCTCAGCGGACCTCGGCTAAACACAGGCAGCTATCTGAGCTGTATTGATAAAAGCGGACTGTCGGCAAACGACCCAATAGCTGCCGTCAGCGTCCTGTGCTAATTTGTCCGCATGAAGCATACCGTCATACCACCCGCTTTTTCGATCCTCGCAGCGACGATGTTGGGCGGATGCACGTTGGAAAGTTTTGAAATCGAACCGTGCTTTTCCGATGGCCAGTTCGGGTTTCGCATAGAAGGCATTGATGGATGGTTCACAGACTACGACCCACGGCCCGAGAGTGTCCGGGTATCTCAGAATGGCCAAAACAACTTTGAAAACTCAGTTGTTTGGAGCACCAACCTCCAGCTTAGTTCTGATAGGGATACCGGCTACGAGACCCGACCAGCTCGGAACTTAGTCCTTTACGGGCAGGAATTGCCGAACTGGACCATTACGAAACCTCCAGTGGCGCTAGTTACAGGAGGGCACTACGAAGTCAGCATAAGTGACGGAGGGCATAGAGGATGGACCTCGTTTCGCGCCGACAGTGACTTACCAGCCTGCCAGTGATTTGTCTGCTTCCCACCCCATACTCAGACGTTCAGTAGGGCCGAACACTACTCGAAAAGCAGCCGCTCAGGAAAGTTCGACCAATATTTCCCAATGATTTGAGTGCCCATTATTTTCATGTCGGGTGCACCAGTTTATCCGCCTCCACGATAGATCGCACAGCGCGATAACGACTTTGCAACTCTTGCCGGGCTAACGGCTGAGAGGATGAATGCTGTCACGCCCAGATTCGGCCCACGCTCTGTCGGTGGGCCCGTTCGCCAGACCGCGCAGGCCAGTTCGACCAGCCTGCGCTGGGCCGCGCTTTCCGAAGCAGGCAACGTCGTCGCCATGCTGGCGGGACATCCTGCGGAACGCCCGGACAACGCGGTGCGCAATTTCCCCGCGTTGATGCGCGATGCAGAGCCGTGGCGGCGCGAACTTGCGGACAATGGCTGCGCCGATCTGGCCGCCGTTATGGAGCCTGGCATTGCCGCGCTATTGGCGATCAATGCCCGCGGGTCCGACTGCAAGCCGGCGGCAGAGGCGTTGTGGCGCGAATTTACTGCGGCGCGCGGCGCTATGCTGGCACTATTGCCACCGACAGGCGGAATGGGACCAAAGCGCAGCGCCTGAAGCGATTTGATTGCTCTCCCCGCTTGACGGTGTTCTTATTTCGTTCCAGTTATGCGGCATGCCTGATTCCTTGACCGCCCAGCCTGAGAATGATTCTCCCGAAGCCTTCGCGTTACGTTCGCGCGCGGTATGCCGCGGGATTTGCCGCCTGTTTGCGCGTAATGGAATCTGGGCGCTGACCGAAATGCCGCTGCGCAACGGGCGGCGGGCCGATCTGATGGGCATCGATGCAAAGGGCAAGATCGTGATCGTGGAAGTAAAGACCGCGCGCGGTGATCTGCTGGGTGACGGCAAATGGCCGGACTATCTCGATTTTTGCGACCGGTTCTATTGGGGCCTCCCGCCCGAACTGGACCGCAAGGTGCTTGAAGGACCGGACTACCGGCCCGATTGCTGCGGCGTAATTGTCGCGGACGAATATGACGCTGAAATCGTGCGCCCTGCTCCCAGCCACCCGCTTGTTGCCGCGCGCCGCCGGGTGGAGGTGGAGCGCCTTGCCCGCACCGCGCTACGCCGCCAATTGATCGCGATGGACCCGCAATGCAGCAATTGGGGAGCCGATCTGGCAGGCTGATGAATTCGCGAAGAAATTGATTTCGGGGTAGAGGAATATTCACGGAAACGGCATAGGCGTGGCAGCATGATCGCAGCCATAGTCCTTTCCGCCCTCGTCATGACGGCAATTGTCGCGGCCCGTTACATGGCGGCAAGCGCGCTGTTCGCCTGGGCCACTGCGAAAGTGCGTCCAGGGCTATATGCCGGGCTCGATCCGCAAATCCGCAAGGAAATCGGCTGGTCGCTGGTGTCCGCCGCAATCTACGGCGTGCCTTCCGGCGTGGTCGCATGGGGTTGGCACAATCAGGGCTGGACACGCGTGTACAGCGATATTGGGGATATGCCGCTGTGGTATCTGCCGGTTTCCCTGTTCCTGTATCTGTTTGCCCACGACACATGGTTTTATTGGACCCACCGGCTGATGCACCGGCCCAAATGGTTCCGCGTTGCCCACGCCGTCCACCATGCCAGCCGCCCGCCAACCGCCTGGGCAGCCATGAGTTTTCACCCGATCGAGGCGCTGAGCGGAGCAATTGTTATCCCGGTTCTGGTATTCCTGATCCCGGTGCACGTCGGCGTTCTGGGGCTGGTTCTTGCGATCATGACGGTCATGGGCGTCACCAATCACATGGGGTGGGAGATGTTTCCGCGCTGGCTTGTTCATTCTCCAGCAGGCAAGTGGCTGATAACAGCAAGCCATCATCAGCGGCACCACGACGAATATCGCTGCAATTATGGCCTCTATTTCAGATTTTGGGATCACCTGTGCAAAACCGACAAAGGATTGGGTCAGCCCGCAACGCGGCCTTGATTGCAGCTCTGGCTGTCACTGCCGCTTCCGCTCCGCTTCAGGCAGAGCCGGCCGGCACGGACGTCACTGTGTCCGTCACCAATTTGCGCAATAGCGACGGCGTTCTGCGCGCCTGCATGACGCGCGACGAGGGCCGCTTCCCGCGCTGCCAGAATGCAGAGCAGGGATACCGCGTTGTCGTTCCGGCAGGCGAAGGGGCCGTCCTGCGTTTCCGCAATGTCGCGCCCGGCACTTATGCAATCGCTTTGCTGCATGATGAAAACGACAATGGCCGTGCAGACCGTGCATTGGGCATGATGCCGACCGAAGGATTCGGTTTTTCCCGCGACGCGCCGGTGCGCATGGGGCCGCCCGATTTTGAAGATGCCGCCGTTACCATCGGTTCGGAAAACAGCCGGCTAACCATACGCATGCGGTATATGCTTTAGGAAAACGGGGCTTTTTTGTCCTGCGCGCCCGCGAAATTCGGCGCAACTTCACGAAAAATTTACCACGTCGCGCCAAAAGGGTCCCTGCAATCCAAGGGAAAGGCTTTCGGGCATGGACACTTATCGCGGCAATATTGGCTCGCTTGACGCGCTGGATCTGGAAGGATTCGATGCGATCGATGCCGATGTGCACGATCATGAGGACGAGGTTGACGACAGTCCGCCTCCCAGCATCGGCACGGACGAGCGCCGGATGCAGGTCCGCGCCTATAATTTCTGGGCCAGCCTGCTGGAAGATCGCAACTTCCCAGCGATCGACGATCTTGATCCTACGCTGTTGCCGGATTTCGGACCGAACAGCGTGCTCCTTGATTTTTCCGCCGGCGCGGACGATCCGCAAATCAGTTTTATCGGCGACCGGCTGGCAACGGAATGTTCCGCGGCCAGCAACACGCCGCAGCGCCTGTCGGAGGTGAAGCCGCGGTCATTGCTGTCGCGTATCACCGATCATTACATGCAAATCATCGCGAATCAGTCGCCCATCGGTTTCGAGGCGGAGTTCGTCAATCATACCGGTGCGACCATTCTGTACCGAGGCATTCTGCTGCCGTTTTCCAGCGATGATGAAACCATCGATTTCATTTACGGCGTGATCAACTGGAAAGAGATGGCCGACGCGCGCTCTGCCAGCGAACTGCTGCTCGAAATCGATCAGGCCCTGGATGACACTCTTGCCATGGGCGTAAGCCAGTCGCGCAGGCCCGATCTGACCGACTGGGCCGACGGACCCGCTTCGCTTCTGGGCCAGGGCGACATGGCCGAAGAAGAGGCGGTGCGCCCGTCCTTCGATCTGTCCGGACAATCCGAAACTGTTTCTCCGTATCTGGCCGGCACAGACGTGTCTGGCCCGATGGAGCTCGCTGATTGGCTTGCCGCCGCGCGTGAAACCGCGCAGCTCGCGAGCAGCAGCGAAGAACGCACCCGCGCCGCATTGTATGATGCCGTTGGCCGCGCCTGGGATTTTGCCCTGGCCGCAGCAGACGCGCCGGACGACTTTGCCGAATTGCTCGAAGATGCAGGCATCGCGATGCAGGAACGCGCGCCGATGACTCCGGTCGTAAAGCTGGTGTTCGGCACGAATTACGACAAGACCCGCCTCACCGAATATGCCGCCGTGCTCGCCTATGCGCAGCGTGGTGGCATCGCGCAGGGGAAACTGGGCGAGTATCTTTCACAGGCTGATGGCGGGCTTAAAGGCGTTGTCGCTGAAGAACGCGCTTTCCGGCGTGCCAGCGACGGATCCACGCCGCGCCCGGCCCGCAAGGGTCCGCGCAAGGCAACTGCGAAGAAGCTGCGCAATATTGCGCCGCAGAACTTCGATGCCTTGCCAACGCAGGGTGAAGAATTCGCGCTGGTCATGGTGCGCCGCACCGAGGCCGGCGAAGTGGTTGTGCTGGGCGAAGTGCCGCAGAATGCAGGCCTGATCGAAAAGGCCGCACGCAGCCTCGTCAACTAAACGCGTACGCCAAGGCTGTTCGCTAACCTGCTGAAGCCAACGCTTCGCGCACGGGTGGGCAAACTGCCCGCAATTGGCTAGCGCGGCAGGCATGCCCATTTTCAGTAAGACACCGCCGCGCATCCAGCCTTATTTCGGTCACCGCAGTGCAGATACCCTCGTGTTGTCTGCCCGCGCCCTGCGTTCCAAACCCTCTGCCTTCGGTGAAGGTTCGCGTTTGCGCGCTGTTCGCACGATGATCTCGCAATTCGCCAGCCGCGAGGTTGCCGGGCTTGATGTGCGGCTGGTGATAGAGGGCGAGCACGGCCCATTGCTGGAACAGGTCGCCACGACCGACCACGAAGGCTTCGTCCATTTCGATATCGCCCTGTCTCCCGGGTGGGACCTGCCGGATTATCCCGCGTGGGAAGTGGCAGAGCTTCACTGGATCAACAGCGAAGGCCCGCAATCGGTGGACGCGCATATCCTTGTGCCGGGCAAGGACAGCAATCTGGCGGTCATATCCGATATCGATGATACGATCATCGAAACCGGCATCACCGGTAATCCGCGCAAGATCGCGCGCAATTGGAAGCGGGTGCTGGCGCAATTGCCGCATGAGCGGATAGCCGTGCCGGGGGCGGATGCCTTTTACGGTGCACTGGGCGGCGGCGTCACAGCCTCTGGCGATCTGCATGGCGCGAAAATGATGCCGGCGACGCACCGGCCGTTTTTCTATATCTCCTCCAGTCCGTGGAACTTGTTCTCCTATCTCGTGGCGTTCCAGCGGCTGAAAGGTCTGCCGCTCGGGCCGATCCACTTGCGCGACTGGGGCTTCAACCGCGCAACCTTCGGCTCCGGCAGCCACGGGGCGCATAAGGAAGCCGCCATCGCTTCGATCCTGGAAATGTATCCGGCCATGCAATTCGCCTTGATCGGCGATGATACGCAGGGCGATCTGCCAGCCTTTGCCCATGCGGTAACAACCCATCCCGGGCGCGTGGCTGCGGTGTTCCTGCGCAAGGCCGCAAGCGAGGTCTTCACACCGGAAGAAAATGCCGCCAAATCCGCCATCGAAGCGGCCGGGGTTCCGTTATGGCTGGGCGAATCCTACGCCCAAGGCGTCGATTTCCTCGGCAAGCTCGGGTTCACGCCGGGCGGGGAGACAGAGCAAATTGTCCGCACGGTCGAAAAAGTCGAAACGGCCAAGGAAACACGCGCGGCGGAGGGCAGCGCCCGATAATCTTCAGTTTCCGTTCAGCGCGGCGCGCGCTACGCAGGTCGCAATATGCGCAAACCAGCCTTCAAGCCCGCCCGCCTTCTGGCCAATCTGCTCTGCATTTTTGCGGCCGCGGCGATGGTTGCCCAGCCTGTTGCCGCGCAAGGCATCAGCATCCTGCGCGATGCCGAAACCGAACAATTGCTGCAGGACATGATGGATCCGCTGGCCGAGGCTGCAGGGCTTGGCGAAGGCGCTGTCGAAGTCGTGCTGGTCAATGACAATTCGATCAACGCGTTCGTCGCCGGCGGGCAGCGCGTTTTCGTCCATTCCGGCCTGCTGAACGAAGCCGAAGATGTAGGCGAGGTGCAGGGCGTGCTTGCGCATGAACTGGGCCATATCACCGGCGGCCATGTGAACCGTTATTCCGAAGGCGCGGGCAACGCGACGCGTATCACGCTGCTGTCCGCCCTGCTTGCCGCTGCCGCTGCGCTTGCTGGCGGCGGTGAAGCCGCGATGGGCGTTCTGGCGGCAGGCCAGCAGGCGGCGATGGGCAGTTTCCTGTCTTTCAGCCGGACGCAGGAAGCCAGCGCCGATGCAGCAGGCGCGCAGTATCTCAGCGAAGCAGGCATCAGCGGCCAAGGCAGCTTGCGGTTTTTTGAACGTCTGCAGAATTTTGAATTTCGCCGCGGCATCAGTCAGGCGAATGAGCGGGAGTATGGCCGCACCCACCCGCTTTCAGGCAATCGTATCGCCCGGCTGAGGGAGGATTATGTCGTTGATCCTGCATGGGAAAGGCCGAGCGATGCGGACCTGCAGCGCCGGTTCGTACGTGCGAAAGCCAAGCTGTACGGTTTCCTCGCCCCGCCGGAACGGGTGCTCATCGCATATCCGACATATCTGGATGATATCCCCTCCCGCTATGCCCGCGCCTACGCCTATCACAAGGATGCCCTCATCGAGGAGGCTCTGGCCGAAGTCGATGCGCTGATTGCCGAGGAGCCAGGCAACCCCTATTTCCTGGAACTGAAGGGGCAAGTCCTGCTCGAATCGGGCCGCGTGGAGGCCGCTCTGCCGCCGCTGCGCGAAGCCACACGGCTGACAGGATCGAACCCGCTGATCGCCAGCATTCTGGGTCATGCCCTGATCGCCACGGAAAATCCCGCCAATCTGGACGAGGCTGAAAGCGTTTTGCGCGCCGCGATCGGGCGTGACCGGGAAAACCCCTTCGCCTGGTATCAGTTGAGCGTGGTGTACGGACAGCGCGGCGATACGCCCCGCGCGCGCCTCGCGAGTGCCGAACAGCAGATCATGGCGGGCAATCCGCAAGGGGCGCTGATGAACGCAAGCGCCGCAGAACAGGCGCTGCCCACGGGCTCTCCCGACTGGATTCGTTCGCAAGACGTGCAATTGCAGGCGCGCGCGCAGCTTGAACGGCTGGCGGATCGCAACTAGGCCAAGGGCATGCGTTGGATCATCACCACTATCATCGCGCTTGTCGCAGGTTTCGCCGGAGCAGCGGCGTGGGATTTTTCGGGTCTCGGCTCTGAACGGATGCGCGATGACCTGATCGCGGAACCTGACTGGCTGCCGGAAGCCATGAACGAATATCAGGCCTTGCAGATGGCAGAGCAGATCGCTCCGCTGCGCGCCGAACTCGAAACGCCGTATCCCGGTGCCGTGCTGGGTAACCCTCAGGGCAGCATCACGCTCGTTGAATTTGCCGATTACGCCTGCGGTTACTGCCGCCAGAGCCTGGCCGACGTCAACGCGCTGGTCGCCGCCAATTCCGATTTGAAAGTGGTCATTCGAGAATATCCCATCCTGTCCGCCGGCAGCGCCGATGCCGCACGCATGGCACTGGCCGCAGCGGATCAGGGCCGTTTCGAAGCCTTTCACAACGCGATGTACGCGCAGGACGGCGTCGATGCCGCTTCGATCGAGGCGGCCGCGACCGCTGCCGGCGTCGATCTCGCCGCAGCGCAAACAGCCATCGCGGCGGGGCAATATGAAAGCCAGCTGCAGAACAACGTATTCCTTGGCCAGACGATGCGCCTGTCCGGAACGCCTGCGTTCATCGTGGGCGACCGGGTGCTGAACGGCGCGGTCGGCGCAGAGCAGATCGGCGACGCAATCGCCGAAGCGCGTGATTCCTAGGCCGAACTGCCTGCGTTTGGAGCAATGCCCGTGCAGATACGTCTGACGCGGCGGCCAAATTCGGCTAAAAGGCGGGGCATGGCTGTATTGCCCTTCGAACCAACCCCGTTCTTCAAGGACAAGAATCGCGCATTCTGGCGGTTGCAAATGCTCGGCTGGGGCGGCGCTTTCATGCTGCGTTCCGTGTCCGGTATCGCCAATGGGTCGGACCTGTCCTTCTTCGCGGTCGTCCTGATCGAAGCCATTACCGGCTTTTCCATCAGCACCGTCCTGTCCGTGATTTACAACAGCCTTATCAAACGCAATCCGCTGACGACGTGGGGCGTAACTTCCATCGTGCTGGCGGTATCTGTCCTGATTTACGCTTTCATCCAGACCTGGGTGCGGCAGCTCACGATTGCGGACGGCGCCAGCTTCACGCAGCTTATCATCGGGTATTCCATTTTCCCGCTGGCGCTGCTCGGGGCGTGGTCTGCATTGTATTACGCCATCAATTTCTTCCTCCAGGTGGAAGAGCAGGCAGACCGGCTTGATCGGTTGAGGGCGCAGGCGACTAGTGCCCAGCTGGCCATGCTGCGGTATCAGCTCAATCCGCACTTCCTGTTCAATACGCTCAACTCCATCAGCACTCTGGTGCTGCTGAAACAAACGGCGCCTGCCAATGCCATGCTGACCAAGCTTTCCAGCTTTCTGCGGCATACGCTGATCACCCAGCCCGGCGGCAAGGTCAGTGTGGCGCAGGAAGTGGAGACCTTGCAGCTGTATCTCGAAATTGAACGGATGCGGTTTGAAGAACGGTTGCGGACCGAATTCCGGGTGGACGATGACGCGGCAAAAGCCGCCGTTCCGTCCTTCCTGCTCCAGCCATTGATTGAAAACGCCATCAAATACGGCGTGTCCGCGCAGGAAGAAGGCGCGCGCATCAGCCTTTCGGCCAAGGTGATCGGTTCGCGCCTGCGGCTTACCGTCAATGACACAGGCCCCGGCCTGCAAGGCAATCAGAACGCCGCCGAAGCGGTAGAGCGAGGCACGTCCTCTACCGGTGTCGGCCTGGCCAACATCGCGGAGCGGCTGAAGCAGGCTTACGGCGAAGATCACCGCTTCGAAATCGAAACCCCGCCCGATGGCGGTTTCACCGTTGTGATTGAGATTCCTTATGAACTTGCGGAAGTGGATGAACCCGCACTCACACCCCAGAAACTTCCCAGCCCTTCGTCCGTTGAAGGTGACAGGGACGTGATAATCGGAACCCCCCAGACCGGAGCCCACGTATGACCATCCGAACAATCCTCGTCGATGACGAGAAGCTCGCCATCCAGGGCCTGCAACTGCGGCTTGAACCGCATCAGGACATCGAAGTGATCGAAACCTGCGCCAATGGCCGGGAGGCGATCCGCGCGATCAAGACATTGAAGCCCGACCTGGTGTTCCTCGACATCCAGATGCCGGGTTTTGACGGGTTTTCGGTTGTGAAAGGCGTGATGGAAATCGATCCTCCGCTGTTCGTATTCGTCACCGCCTATCAGGAACATGCCATCCGCGCGTTTGAAGCCAATGCGGTGAATTATCTGATGAAGCCGGTGGATGAGGACAAGCTGGCCGACACGATCGAGCGGGTGCGTCAACGCCTCGCCGAAAAACGCTCTTCCGAAGAAGCCGAAAAGCTGAAGGACGTGCTGGCCGAAGTCAGCCCCGAAAGCCTTGAAGACATGGGCGAGGAAGAAAGCGCAAGCCGGTACGAAAAGATGATCAACGTGAAGGATCGGGGGCAGATCTTCCGCGTGGATGTCGACACGATCGAACATATCGAGGCGGCTGGCGATTACATGTGCATCTACACCGGCGACAATTCGCTGATCCTGCGCGAAACGATGAAAGATCTCGAACGGCGGCTCGATCCGAAGAACTTCCAGCGCGTCCACCGCTCAACCATCGTGAACCTTGATCAGGTCCGTCAGGTGAAGCCCCACACCAATGGCGAATGCTTCCTGGTGCTGGATTCGGGCGCTGAGGTGAAGGTTTCGCGCAGTTACCGCGATGTGGTCGCACGCTTCGTTCACTAATTCGTTTTGCGCACGCCCATCCGGGCACGCGTCCTCCCGGCTATTCCCTCCGCTTTGCTGCGGCGCCGGTCCGGGCAGCCGGTCGGCCTTGCGGTTCAAAGCGGGACCGTTTCAAAGGTTGCTTCATGACAGCATTCACCCTTCCCGGATTCGATCTCGAACAATTTGTCCGCGACACGCTTGCCGAAGATCTCGGCGAAGGGCTGTCCGGCGGCGGGCGTGATGTCACTGCGGAGAGCGTGATCCCGGCGGATGCGCGATTTTCCGGCGTGATGGACAGCCGTGACCCGATCACCGTGGCAGGCCTGCCCATTGCAGAGGCGTTCTTCCGCCATCTCGATCCGGATATGGAGATTGCAATATTGATGGAGGAAGGCGCGCAGGCCTCCCCCGGTACCGATCTCATGCGCCTGTCCGGCAATGCCCGCGCCATGCTGACGGCAGAACGCTGCGCGCTGAACACGGTGCAGCACCTCTCCGGCATCGCGACCATGGCGCGCGAATACGTGACAGCGATGGACAATCCGAACTGCACCCTGCTCGATACGCGCAAGACCATTCCCGGCCTGCGCCATCTGGAAAAATACGCCGTGCGGATGGGCGGCGCGAGCAATCACCGGATGGGATTGTGGGATGCCGCCATGATCAAGGACAATCACATCCTCGTGGCAGGAAACGTCGGCGAAGCTGTGCGCCGCGCACGCGATGCCGGGGTCGAGCAGATCATCTGCGAAGTGGACCGGATCGACCAGATCGAGCCTGCGCTGGCGGCAGGGGCCACGCGCCTGCTGCTCGACAATATGCCGCCAGAAACCCTGCGCGAAGCGGTGGCTTTGGTAGCGGGCCGCGTGCCGACCGAGGCAAGCGGCGGCATCAACCTCGACACGATCAAGGCAAAGGCCGCAACGGGCGTGGATTTCGTTTCGGTAGGGCGCCTGACACAAAGCGCACCTGCGGCAGACATCGGCCTCGACTTTACGCCGCTTTAGGCTTCTGCCATCTGCAATCCAAAGGTGGAGGGACAAGACACCATGCGACCTGATTCAATACGCAAATTCGATATGTTTTATCTGGCGGCAATCGCCATCGGTCTCGCCAGTTCGCTGATGAATTACGATTCGCAGCTGGAGGCTGCGGCCGGACAGTTGAGCCAAGCGGGTCTGCAGGATCAGGCCGGCACCGTCATGATGGTGACGCTGGGCCTGATCCTGGGTTTCAACTTGCTGCTGTGGTTTCTCGCATCCAAATTGCGGATCGGTTTTGTGAAGTGGATCATTCTGTTGATCGTCGTGATTTCTGTCGCCAGCAGGCTGATGGGCATTGCTCAGGGCGCGAACGTCAGCATCACCGATCTCATCAGCGTTTTCCTGAAAGCCATTTCGGTCTTTTTCCTGTTCCGCAGTGATGCATCGGAATGGTTCGCCGCGCGCAGTGCTTGAATTGGCCTAGGGTGATGGGTCGCGGGCTCGCAGCGGCTGTCGCACTTTTGAGTGTTCTGGTGCCCGCCATGGCGAGCGCGCAGGCCTATCAATGTCGTATTCCGCAAGGCGCGGTCGCTCTGCCCGATATCCAGCGTGACGGCCCGGTCCGCCAGACGCGCGTGACCGGATATACGCTGGCGCTCAGCTGGAGCCCGGAGTTCTGCCGTTTCCGCGATGATGAGCCGCGCCATGCCCGGCAATGTTCGGGCCGAGATGGGCGCTTTGCCTTTATCGTTCACGGGTTGTGGCCGGAGGGGCCGAATGGGCGCTATCCGCAATGGTGCCCTGCGCGCGATACGCCCACACAAAGCGAAATGCGCGGCGCGCTGTGCATGTCCCCCGATACGCGGCTGGTCGCCCGCCAATGGGCCAAGCACGGCAGCTGCATGACAAGCGACGCAGGCACCTATCTGCGCGTCACCCAGATTCTGTGGAACAGCCTGCGCTGGCCCGATTTCGACCGCGTTTCCCGCCGCAGCAGCCTGACCGCAGGCGATGTGCGAGAGGCGTTTGCCGAGGCCAACCCCTATTGGCACACCGAAGATATCGGGATGGTGGTGAGCGAGCGAGGCTGGCTGCGCGAAATGCGCCTCTGCTACGGCGCGGACTTTATGCCGATGGCGTGTGATGCGCGGCGATACGGGCCGGATGATGATGAAGATGTGCGGATCTGGCGGGGAATGTAGCGCCCATGGCATTATCCTTACCGAGTGGAGTTTCAAATGTCGGCTTTAACGATCAATGTTACCCGGGACAGCGTGGCGGCGGGTGACGACATCGACGCGCCTCACACTTATGCTTTTGAAATGGATGCGGCCGTTACCTTGGGAGAGGTCTTCGATCACCTTGCGACAAGGCGTTACCTCGCCTCAGTCGGAGGGCGAGGGCATAGCTGGGTGGCGAGGATTCGCGGTGAGGTCGTTGCGGAATTCAAGGCGAATAGGCATCAGCCAGCTTCTACTAACCTGTTAAAGAAACCGCTGTCGCAATGGTCGGTCGAAGGCCAGCTCGAAATGCACTTTATCTATCTTTCGGCAGCCTACTAAAGTCCCGAACTCACTTACCGCCGCCCCGCAAAAAACCCGCGCAGCAACTCGCCTGCCTCGCCTTCGCCAATGCCCGAATACACTTCCGGCACATGCAGACATTGCGCTTGCGCGAGAACCCGCGCTCCGTGCTCCACCGCGCCGCCTTTCGGATCGCTCGCGCCGAAGTACAGCCGAGCGATTCGCGCATGGCTGATCGCTCCGGCGCACATCGCGCACGGCTCCAGCGTCACGTACAGATCGCAGCCGGTCAGCCGTTCATCGCCCAGCGCCACCGCCGCGCGGCGAATCGCCACGATCTCGGCGTGGGCGGTCGGATCATTGTCGGTTCGCGTAAGATTATGTCCCTCGCCAATGACCACGCCGTCCTTGACCACGACTGCGCCAACGGGCACTTCGCCTGAGGAAGCAGCCACTTGCGCCAGTTCCAGCGCGCGGCGCATGGGTTCGGGAAGGGGCCACCTGGTCATCGCCACGCGCTACCTGTTTGCTTGACGAATCTCCAGCCCCCCTCTATGCGCACGCCTTTCCCAGCTACACGCTGATTCAACTTAACCGTTTCGAACGAGAGAACACGCCATGTCGCGCATCTGCGAACTTACAGGCAAGGGCCGCCAGGTCGGCAACAATGTCAGCCATGCCAACAACAAGACCAAGCGGGTGTTCCTGCCCAACCTGCAGAACGTCACGCTGCTGAGCGAAAAGCTCGACCGCAGCTTCAAGTTTCGCGTGTGCACACAGGGCCTGCGCTCTGTTGAGCACAATGGCGGTCTCGACAATTGGTTGCTGAAGACCAAGGACGAAAAGCTTTCGACGCGCGCCGTTCGGGTAAAGCGTGAGCTTAAGAAAGCTGCCAAGACTTCGGAATCCGAAGCGGCGTAACGCTTAACCGGCGTTAGATCAGAGTTTCAAAGGCGCGCGGGGCTATTCCCCGCGCGCTTTTTCGTGCGCGATTGCCAAGTCGTCTGCCGTGCTGCCATCCCATATCAGCTTCACCAGCAAGGTGCGCTGGAAGGACGCAAGGTTGTCGTCGGAGATAATCCATACGGTATAGGATCCGTCCGCCCGCAGCTCCGCCGCCAGCCCTTCGTAATTCTCCCGCGGCAGGATGCGGTCCAGATCGGCAACCAACTCGACTTTCAACTCGCCGCCATCTTCGATCGCAGCCGGATCGGCAATGCCCAGCGCTGCAGTAAACGGGGGCCACGCCCGGGCCACACGGCGCAGCAGCACCAGCACCCGCCCGTCAGGAAGGGCGGCAAGGTCGGTGGGCGCGAAGTCACCCGGAAGATCGACGGTAAAACGCAGCGGGGTACCTTCGCCTGTCGGATCGGAAGGGTACAGAAGCGCGCTCCGCCTGCGTTCCGGAAGGATCAAGAACCGTCCGTCGGGCAATCGCGCCATGGCTTCCGCGCCGGAATTTTGGGCCCAGCCGCTCCATTCCGGTGGTGCACGCAAATTGCGCAGCGCGCCGGTTTCGTCGTACCGGATAATGGAATGGACGCCTTCGAAGGCCAGCCAGTAATCGCCGGTCGCTGGATCGCGCGTCGCGGCCTCTATATCGGGAATATTCTTGCCCAGCCGTCCGCGCTCCGGGCCATTTGATAGCTCCGCATTGTTAGGTTGCGGTGCGCCCGGAAGGGAAAAGGTCATCATTGTGCCGCGGTCGGAGAACGCCCGCGCGGCAGTCCCATCGCCGATCAGGAGCAGCGCGGAATAACCGCCGAATTTCAGATTGGGGCTGGTAAGGTGCCACACGCCTTCGCGCGAAAAACCACGGTCGGTTGCCTCTTCCGGCAGGTCCGTCAGGGCGGCCACTTGCAACCCTTGTACCTGCCGGTCCGGGATGGCGGTGCGCACGAAGGTGCCCGGTGCCAGCGCCACGGCCAGCATCGCCGCCGCAGCGACGCGGCGTCCTCGCGATGTCAAAATCTTGCGGAATGCGGCCATGCGGCCTTGCACATCATGCGCGCCATCACGGCATCGGGCCGACAAACAACAGCGGATCGAGGCGCGCAAGGTGCCATTTGATGCTCCAGTGCAGATGCGCACCGGTGGCGCGGCCTGAAGAACCGATTGCGCCCAGCGTCTGGCCCTGCGCCACGCGGTCGCCTTCGCGCACATCGATGCGCGACAGGTGCAGGAAGGCGCTGTTGAGGCCTTGCCCGTGATCGATGATCAGCAGATTGCCTTCGATGCTGAACGGCGCGCTTGTTGCCAGTGTCACCACGCCGGATGCAGGTGCCACAATCGGCGTGCCGGTGGGCCGCGCGATATCGAGGCCGGAATGATAGCTGCCCGGCTCTCCGCGATAAATTCGCTGCGAGCCGAAGAGGCCTGAAATGCGCCCGGTGACCGGCCAGATGAAATCGTCCTCCCAGCCGGTGGCGGGCGAATTGGCGGTGCGTGCATCCCATATTGCGTCCAGTTCCGGCGCACGGCGCGCCTGGAAGGCTGCGCTGCTGCCGCCGGGACGCAAAGCGACATCAACACGCTCCAGTTCCCAGTCGCGCGGCGATATGGCAACCGGGCTGCGTACAATGCGCCCGTCGCGCAGGGTTGCGGTCAGTTCTGCGGACGTTCCGGCATCGCGGTCGAAAGCGGCGAAGAAGCGCCCGTCGCTGTCCAGTTCCACTGCCTGATCGCCCAGCCGCGCGGATACGGACCCTGCAGGCGCCGTTCCGCGAATCCAGCCGCCCTGCGTCAGTTCACCGTCGTAGAGAAATGTGGTCGGGCCAGTCGGCGTGGGAGCGGGGGCCGGAGTTGGCGGCGCGGCGGGTGTCGGCGTTGCAATCGGCTGCACCACCGCAGCGGTCGTCGCCGGGGGCGCTGTCGAAGCGGTAGAGGCCGGCACAACCGTGCAACCTGCCAGCAACGCGGCCATTCCCGCCATCGCGGCGCATCTCAGCCTGATCATTGCTCTTGCATGGCCCGGTGGGTGGAAAGCTCTGCAGTGGCGTAGGGCTCTTGCAGGTCGACGCTCCAATAGCGCAGCTCTTCCAGAGACACAGGCACGCCGCTCGCAGCGCAGATCACGAAGTGGCCGGGTTTGATCACGCGGAAGCCATTGGGGCCATACAGCAGCGTGGCAGCATTTTCAGAGGAGTTCATCAACATGCAGCCTATCTAGGATGTGCGCGCGGTCAAAGCAATTTCGGTTGCCCGCTTTCCGGCGACGTTTCGGCCTTTTTGCGGCGTTTGGGCGGTGCGCCTGCCGGAATGGCGGTGATTGCACCATCGGCAAACTTGATGCCCAGCGACGGCTGTTTGCCCGCCGCCGCCGCGCTCGTCACTGCCTTGCCCTGCGGATCCAGCACCATCGCATAGCCGCGCGACAGCGGCTTTTCAGGATGCAATTGCTCCGCCAATCGCCACAGCGCATCAAGGCGTTTCCGATGATCGGCAATGGGACGGGCAACCAGCGCCGCGTCAAGCCGCGCTGCGCCAAGCCGCTGCTTCGCCTCCCGCAGGCTGCCGCGCAGGATGGCCGGCGACAGGCGCAAATCGGCAAGGCGCTGGCGGCCCTTTGCACTCCGGTCGATAAGTCCCTGACGCAGCCGTCCGCCAAGATCATCCAGCCGCTGCGTATGGGGCTGGAGCAGCTGCTCTGCACCGGGCAGGCGGCCCACCCGCGCCTCCAGCCGCTCCCGCCCCAGATCAACGGGACGCATCACGACCTTGCGTTGACGCAGGGCGAAATCATCCAGCGTGGCGGAAAGCTCCCGCAGTACCGGTACTGCCATTTCTGCCGCTGCCGTGGGGGTCGGCGCGCGCTTGTCCGCGGCGAAATCGCACAGCGTGGTGTCGGTTTCATGGCCCACGGCGCTGATCACCGGGATGGGCGATTCGGCCACGGCGCGCACCACGGCTTCCTCGTTGAAGGCCCACAGATCCTCTACCGATCCGCCGCCGCGCGCCACTATCAGCAGGTCCGGACGCGGCACTGCGCCGCCCGGCTCCAAAGCGCCGAAGCCGCGCACGGCCGCCGCCACCTGTTCTGCCGCGCCCTGCCCCTGCACCAGCACGGGCCAGACGATGACATGGGTGGGGAAGCGGTCCTCCAGCCGGTGGAGAATATCGCGAATCACCGCGCCTGTGGGCGATGTCACGACGCCAATCACTTTCGGAGCGAACGGCAGGCGGCGCACATTGCCGAACAATCCCTCCGCCTCGAACCGTTTGCGGTTCTTCTCCAGCAGGGCGAGCAGCGCGCCCTCGCCCGCGATTTCCATCTGCTCGACCACGATCTGGTATTTGGATCGGCCGGGATACGTCGTCAGCTTGCCCGATGCGACCACTTCCAGCCCGTCCTCCGGCTGAAACGCCAGCCGCCCTGCCTGCCCGCGCCACATGACGGCGTCGAGGACGCTTTTTTCGTCCTTCAGGCTCATGTACAAATGGCCAGACGCGGCGCGTTTCACGCCGGAAAGCTCCCCGCGCAGCCGCACAAAGCCGAACCGGTCTTCCACTGTACGCTTCAGAGCCAGCGAAACTTCGGTGATGGAAAGCGGCGCGGAATTGTCGCCTTCGCGCGCCTTCGCTACCAACCCGTCAGAACTGTCATCTTCGTATGGGGAATTGCCTGATGAGTCTTTGGCCATGAATATCCTGGTGTTGGGGTCGGGCGGGCGCGAACATGCCCTGTGCTGGAAGCTGGCGCAATCGCGGGCGATCAAAAGCGAGGGCGGAACGCTGTATGTATCCCCCGGCAATCCCGGAATGAAGGACGCGGCGCAGATCGTATCGGTCGATGCGGCACGGCATGACGAGGTTACCGCTTTTTGCAAGGAACACCGGATCGGACTGGTCGTGATCGGCCCGGAAGCCCCGCTGGTGGACGGGCTGGCCGATACATTGCGCGGTGCAGGCGTGCCGGTGTTCGGCCCGTCGGCTGCGGCGGCTCAGCTTGAGGGCAGCAAGGCCTTTACCAAGGCGCTGTGCGACCGCGCCGGCATCCCCACCGCCGCTTACGTACGCTGTACCACTCTGGCGCAAGCAATGTCGGCACTCGCCACTTTCGCCCCGCCGTTCGTGCTGAAGGCAGACGGGCTGGCGGGCGGCAAGGGCGTGGTCATCGCCGACAATGAAACGCACGCACAGGAAGCGCTGGAGGACATGTTCGGCGGAGCCTTTGGCGAAGCCGGCGCAGAAGTCGTCATAGAGGAATTCATGCGCGGCGAGGAAGCGAGCCTCTTCGCCCTGACGGATGGCACCAGTGTAATCCCGTTCGGCACCGCGCAGGATCACAAGCAGGTTGGCGAGGGCGACACCGGCCCCAACACAGGGGGCATGGGTGCCTACAGCCCGGCCCGCGTGCTGAGCGATGAACTGCTGGCAGAGGCGATGGAGCGCATTGTATTCCCCACCGTCCGCCAGATGAAGGACGAAGGCATGCCCTACAGCGGCGTGCTCTACGCCGGCCTGATGCTGACCGATGAAGGCCCCAAGCTGGTCGAATACAACTGCCGTTTCGGCGATCCGGAATGCCAGGTGCTGATGATGCGGCTGGACAGCGATCTGGCCGATTACATGCTCGCCTGCGCAAACGGCACTCTGGCAGAGCAATCACCCCCACGCTTCAACGAGCGCACCGCGCTGACCGTTGTGATGGCCGCGAAAGGCTATCCCGGCACGCCCGAGAAGGGCGGCGCGATCGATCTGTCCGGCGTTGAAGAAAGTGACGCCGTGAAGGTGTTTCACGCAGGCACCGCATTGCAGGCAGACGGCAAGCTGGTGGCAAGCGGCGGGCGCGTGCTGAATGTCACGGCTCTGGGCGCAGACACCAAAGCCGCCCGCGATGCCGCATATGCAGCCGTTGATGCAGTGGACTTCGAAAGCGGATTCTGCCGCCGCGATATCGGTCACAAGGAAATCGAGCGGGAAAGTCAGAGGCCGTAGGCTCAGCCCTGCTTGATACACTCTTCCAGCAGCCATTCGCGCGCAGAGAAACTCGCCTGCTCGTAACTGTGTTCACTATCGGGAATAAGCGGCCCGTCTGCCACTTGCCCTGTACGGTCCGCCGCATTGGCCACAGTAATCACCAACATGGCACCATCTGCCAACGGATAAGTCGAATTAGCGGTAGAATATCCTCCGCTCGGCTGGCCGAATGTCCGCACACCATCGCGCCCAATCAGGGCTAGCGCCACCATTTCACCGGAACTGGAAGTGCGTCCACTCAACACTACTGCAAGCGGCTTGTCTGCATTGCGCAGCTCAAATGCAGGTGCAATTGCCGCGTGCACCTCTTGTACGGTCGCGATACCGTCAGCCGTGCGCGCCCATGGCAACTCGCGCCCGCGCTGAATGAAAAACCCGAAAGGTGCCTCGCCCAGCAACGGGTCCAGCCCCGCCAGCATCGGCCACATATTGCCGCCTTCATTGCCGCGCAGATCTACGATCCAGCCGCAACTCGCATCCTCATCGAGCTGGCTAAGGCCATCGGTCAACGCTGCCGCGTATCGCGCAGCCAGTTCACTGCCACCACGGTTCATATTGAGCGCTGGCAAAGCGACATAGCCAATACCGCCGTTGACGGCGCGCCATATTGGAACGGGCTGCGGAGCGGGTTCTGTCCGTCCAGCGTCGTCGGCGCTTTCAACGCTTTCGCTGGAATTCTGGCCGAGAGCATATGCCCTGTCGGCGGCGACCATATCGGGGGTAGCAAGATAGCTATGCCGTTCACCGAGCCCTTCGATCACATGGCGAATAGCGGCATGTGCAGCGGGAATATTGCGGCCCCCTGCGTAAAAGACCTCTGCCGCTTCAGCCCGCAGCACATCCCAATCTGCATCGTCAGAGCGGTAATGGTTATGCTGCAACATCAACAGGGCTTCGAGGAGATAGTCCTGTGGCGGAGGCTTTTCGGTGTCCTGCGCAGACGCCGATACCGGCGCGCACAGCAGAGCGAGAGCAAGGAAGTATCTGAGCATCAATCTAGTGTGCAATTTGAAGCTGAACCTTAGATGTAAAAAGACGCAGAGTAGCATTTCGCGATCAAGCGCGGCTTTCCTACTCTCTGGATTTGCGCCCAGTCATGGCAGTGATGACCAACCCTGAAACCAGCCAAATCCAACAATTCAGACGCAAAGTGTCACCCGCCCCAATCGGCAAGCATCACTTTATAAACCTTACAAAAACATGGCCCAAGCGGAGGGTGACAGGGTGTAACCTTTGTCACCCTCGCACGAGATCAGCCCAGCTTTTCAGCCATCAGTGCTTTCATATCGACTTCAGGGCGCGGGCCGTAGTGGCTGATGACTTCGGCAGCAGCAATCGCGCCGCGTTTCAGGCAGCGCTCAAGCGGTTCGCCCTTCACATGGCCCGACAGGAAACCTGCGGCAAACTGGTCACCCGCGCCAGTGGTGTCGATGACCTTGGCGATGGGTTCGGCGGCGACTTCGGCGCGCTCTCCGTGGGCGATCGCGATGGCGCCCTTTTCGCTGCGGGTTGCCACCAGAACGGGCACTTTGCCTGCAACGGCCGCGATACCGGCTTCGAAATCATCCTCACCCGTCAATGTCGCCAATTCGTGTTCGTTGACGAACAGGATATCGATCACGCCGTCTTCGATCATCGCGCGGAAATCGTCGCCGTGGCGATCGATCACGAAGCTTTCGCTGGCGGTGAATGCGATCTTGCGGCCAGCCTTGCGGGCAACTTCGATGGCGCGGCGCATGGCTTTGCGCGGCTCTTCCGGGTCCCACAGATAGCCTTCGAGATACAGGATCGCGCCGCTCGCGATCAGTTGCTCGTCCAGCGCCTCTTTCGGCAGGAACTGGCCAGCACCCAGAAACGTGTTCATCGTGCGCTCCCCATCGGGGGTGACAAAAATCAGGCAGCGGCCCGTGGGCGGCTCACCCTTGATCGGGGCGGTATCGAAATCGATGCCGGTGGCGCGCATATCGTGGGTGAAAACCTCACCCAACTGATCGTCGCAGACTTGCCCGACAAAGGCGCATTGCAGGCCCAGCATGGAAGCGCCCGCCAGCGTATTGGCCGCCGAACCGCCCGATACTTCACGCGCCTGACCCATCGCGGCATACAGCGAAGTCGCGCCTTCTGCATCGATCAGCGTCATGCCGCCGCGATTCAGGCCAAGTTCTTCGATCAGTTCGTCTTTACAAGAAGCGATCACATCAACCACGGCATTGCCGATGGCGATTACGTCGTAACGGGGGGAAGTCATGCAGTCTCCTGAGCGATTTTCGGCGTGTTTCGCCGCGTCGGCGTTGACTTGGCGGAAGGGCCGCGCAATCGCAAGCGCCGATGGCATCGCTTACATCATCACTAGCGCTGGGTTTCGGACAATTGTTCGATGGGGCCGTGCTGCGCATCCTGCTGAAAAGCATTGCGGTGACGCTGGTCGCTTTCGTCATCGTGGCGGCGGCAGGCTGGTATGCGCTCGACTGGCTGCTGGCACGCGGCGGGCTCGAAGACGGCATGTTTGAAGGCGCTGGGACAATTCGCGAAGCACTGTCCTTGCTGCTGGCGCTACTCGGCCTGTGGCTGGTGTGGCGCGTGGTGGCGATGGCTGTGGTGCAGTTTTTCGCCGATGATGTGGTGGCCGCTGTCGAGCGCCGGCATTATCCGAACGAGGCGAGCATGGCGCGCGAGCTGAGCTTCGGCGAACAGGCGGGCAATGCGGCGCGGGCTGCGGTCCGTACGCTGCTGGCCAATCTGATTGCCGCGCCGATTGCGCTGATCCTGCTGTTTACCGGCGTGGGTACATTCGCGGTGTTCTGGCTGGTCAATGCGCTGCTGGTCGGGCGCGAGCTGCAGGATATGGTGTGGCTGCGCCACCGGCAGGACAAGGCCGCCGTGTCCCCTGTCGGGCCGGGCGAACGGTTCATGCTTGGCGGAATCGTGGCCGCACTGCTGGCTGTCCCGTTTATCAATTTCCTCGCTCCCGTGCTTGGCGCGGCGAGTGCGACACATCTCGTTCATCGTTCCAACCGCAAGATGATTGCTGCCTGATATATGCGACTGATCCCCGTTCTCCTCCTCGCCGCGCTGCTTTCTGCCTGCGTATCTGCACCACAAGTGCAGCCGGTGCCGCCGCCGCCAACGCGCCCCGGTGCAACCACGCAGGTGCCGCCCACGCGGCCGGCCGCACCGCCGCCGTCCGCAGTCGGCGTCGTGCCTCAACCGCAGATCATGGAAGGCCCCGGCCTTGGCGGTATCATCCGCGAGGAACCTGCCGCCTTGCAGCGCCGCTTCGGCCAGCCCCGGCTGGATGTGATCGAAGGTGACATGCGCAAACTGCAATTCGCCGGCGAGGCCTGCGTGCTCGACATTTTTCTCTATCCACTCAGCCAGGGCGCGGCCCCTGTGGCGACGTGGGTAGAAGCGCGCCGTGCTTCGGACGGGGCGGCGGTGGACCGGCTGGCCTGCATTCAGGCGCTCTCCCGCTAGGCCTTGGTAACGCGAATTTAAGCCTGTTCTGGCACAGAAGGTCCAAACGGAGGGATCTTTACTACCCATGAGCATGCATTTCGCCGATATCGCCCGCAGCGCCGCCACAGATGGCGGCATCAGCTCCGAAGAAATCCTGGCCATGCGCCGCGCCGGCTGGGCCGACGGCAAGATGACCCGCGCCGAAGCGGAATCGGTCTTCGCTGCGCAGCACGCTGTGGCCAATCCGTCCGCAGAATGGAGCGACTTTTTCGTCGAAGCGATCCAGCAGCACGTATTGGAAGGCAGCGAGCCGCGCGGCTACGCCAGCGAGGAAGAAGCCAGCTGGCTGGTAGATCAGGTGAAAGCCGATGGCCGCGTATGCTCCATGACAGAACTGGAACTGCTCACCCGCATCATAGAAAAGGCGCAGAACATCCCCGAAACGCTCAAGGCCTATGTGCTTGAAGTGATAGAGGCGGAAGTGCTGACAGGCACCGGCCCCACTCGCGATGGCGGCGAATTATCGGATACGCATGTCTCCGAAGCCGAATGCAAATTGCTGCGCCGCGTCGTTTTCGGACAGGCGAGCGATCGTCCTGCCGCCGTCAGCCGCCGCGAAGCCGAAATGCTTTTCCGCATCAAGGACGCGTCCGAACATGCCGCCAATGCGCCCGAGTTCAAACGCCTGTTTGTGCAAGGCGTCGGCAATTACCTGATGGGTTTTGCAGGCAGCGCAGGCCAGATCAGCCGCGAGCGCCAGATGGAGCTCGATGCCTTTATCGCCGACAACAGGGCCAGCGTTGGCCGCTTCATGGGCGAAATGGCCGTGGCGGCTCCCAATGCTTTCGGCATTGTGTTCGGAAAGCGCGAAAAGGCCGACAGCCGCAGCAGCCAGATCGCAGCCGATGTTGAGGTGACAGGATCGGAGCAGGACTGGCTCGACGCGCAGATCGAATTGAACGGGAAAGTCGACCCCTATGACCAGGCGCTGCTGGAATTCATCGCCGAGGAAACGGGCCGGGCTTAATCGCAGAAATCAAACCATGAAACTTTCGCCGCAGCCACATGCGCCCTTGGCGTTGGGGTTTACGAAAGTGAAACCGGCGGTGAAATCGTCCTCCACCCAGTCCATCGTGCTGCCCACAAGGTACAGCACGCTGGCGCCGTCGATGTAGAATACACCGCCGGGCGTTTCGATCTTCTCGTCAAACTTGGCTTCTTCGGTCACGTAATCGACCGAATATGCAAGACCAGAGCATCCGCGCCTTGGCGTCGACAGCTTGACGCCAATCGCATCAGCCGGTGCCTTTGCCATCAGATCAGCCACACGCTGTTCGGCAGCAGGCGTCAGATTGACGGCGGCTTTCGGAGCCGGGCGGGTTTTCGTATCAGCCATCACAGCATCCCCAATTCGAGCCGGGCTTCGTCGCTCATCTTGGATGGATCCCACGGCGGGTCCCAGGTGATGACGACCTCGGCATCGCGCACGCCGGGCAGGCCCATCACGCGCATTTCGATTTCCTGCGGCATGGTTTCGGCAACGGGGCAATTGGGCGTCGTCAACGTCATGGTCACCACGACATCGACGTCGTCCGCCACTTCGACATTGTAGATCAGTCCGAGGTCGTAGATATTGACCGGAATTTCCGGATCATAAATTTCCTTCAGCGCATCGATCACTGTCTGGTGCAATTCGCCGCCGGGTTCGCCGGTGGGCACATTCTCGGGCTTCTTCGCGAGGAAGCCATCGAGATAATCGCGCTTGCGTTCCAGCTTGGCGCCCGCCGTCTCTTCATCGGGCAGGGGCGCATCGGAAACACGGGCACGCGGCGGCTTGCCGAGCACCTGCTCGTTGGGAGCAGGGGCAGCGACGTAGTCTTTCTCGTCCTGCGTCTGCGTATCGCTGTGATTGTCCATCAGCCGAAAATCCTTTTTGTGCGTTCAATTCCGCGGATGAGCGCGGCAACATCTTCTTCATCCGAATAAATGCCGAAACTGGCGCGGGCGGTTGCCGGAATGCCCAGCGTCGCCATCAACGGCTGCGCGCAGTGGTGGCCAGCGCGGATCGCCACGTTCTCTTCATCCAATATGGTGCCCAAATCGTGCGGGTGAATACCCCCGGAATCATTGGCGATGAGAAAACTGACGATGCCTGCGCTGTCAGCAGGGCCATAGAGCGTCACATCATTCATCGCGCCGAGCGCTTCGCGGGTCTGCGCCACCAAGCGGCTTTCATGCGCGTGGATTGCCTCCAGCCCGATGGCTGCGGTGTAATCACACGCTGCGCCAAAGCCGATGGCCTCGACAATGGCAGGCGTTCCCGCCTCGAACCGCTGCGGTGCAGGAGCGTAGGTAGTGCGCTGGAACCCGACCTGGTCAATCATCGCTCCGCCGCCTTGCCACGGCGGCATGGCATCCAGCAGCTCCGCCCGGCCCCACAGCGCACCGATGCCCGTCGGGCCGTACAGCTTGTGCGCCGAGAAGGCGTAGAAGTCGCAATCGAGCGCGGCCACATCAACCGGCATACGCGGCACAGCCTGACATCCATCCAGCAGCAGTTTCGCGCCGACGGAATGCGCCAGATCGGCTGCGCGCCTGCCATCGAGCGTACTGCCCAAAACATTGGAAACATGCGCGAAGCTGACCATCGTATGCTCGCGTGTCAGCATGGCTTCAGCGGCATCGAGATCAATCTTTCCATCTGCAGTCAGCGGACAGACGTCCACCTGCCACCCGGCAAGTTGCCACGGCACGATGTTGGAATGATGCTCCAGCTCCGACAGCAGCACGCGTCTCTTGTCTGGATAGGAATAGGCAACAAGATTGATCGCCTCGGTCGCGCCCCGCGTAAAGACCAGTTCAGCCTCTTCTCCGCCTATGAAGGCGGCAACCTTGCGCCGCGCATCTTCGAAGGCGCGCGTCATCTCGGCAGAGCGAGCGTAAACACCGCGGTGTACCGTCGCATAATCGCGGCCCACGGCATTGGTCATCGCATCGATCACCGCTTGCGGCTTTTGCGCAGTCGCAGCGCTGTCCAAATAGTGCCACGGGGCACCATCAGGCGTGACCAGACCGGGGAAATCTGCTCGGCGAGCCAGAGGGCGGGAAAGGGTTTCGCTTACAGCCATCTATTGCGGCTCCATCGGTAATTATAATGGGGAGCGCGGTTCAAAGCGTGTCCTCCAGAAACGCGAGCGTTTCTTCCAGCATACGGTCGCGGGTCGCATCATCTTCGGCGGCCACGAAGGCATCGCCGATAAAGGCCTGCACCAGCAGCTTTTTCGCCACCTGCGGCGCAATGCCCCGGCTGGCCATGTAATAGCGCGCCATTTCATCCAGCTGGCCAATCGCCGCACCATGCGCGCACAGCACATCGTCTGCGAAAATCTCCAGTTCCGGCTTGGTGTTGGCGCTTGCGCCCTTTTCCAGCAGGATTGCGCGGAAATTCTGCGCTGCGTTGGTCTTCTGCGCATCGCGCGCGACTTCGATCCGGCCAAGGAAATTGCCGGTCGAGCGGCCCCATTGCACTGCGCGGACAACCTGATTGCTGGTCGCATTCGGATGCGCGTGGATCGTGCGTGTCACAAATTCCTGCACCTTGTCGCCGCCGCCCAAAGTCACGCCGCCAAATTCGAAATGCGCGCCTTCTTCCAGCGTGACTTCGATTTCTACGCGCTGATACTTTCCGCCCGCGATGGTGACGAAAGCTTCGAACCTTCCACCCGCGCCAACATGCACACGCAATCGGTCTGTCGATCCGATGCATTGATCGCCAGATGAGATGACTTTGACCTCGCGCCGCGTTTCACCGGCAGGAACGTCCAGCGTGCGCCAGTGATTGATCGCATCGGGATTTGCCGCCGCAAGGAAATCGCGGTCGGCATAGCGCCAATCTTCGTCGCGTGTAGTCGGAAAGGTTGCAGCTTCGCTCATGCGGCCATCACCTCGTCATAGCCTTCAGCCTCCAGCTGTTTGGCGAGATCGGCGCCGCCGGTCTTCACGATGGCACCATCTGACAGGATATGGACGAAATCAGGCTGCACATAATCGAGCAGGCGCTGGTAATGCGTGATCAGCAGCACGCCCTTTGCAGGGTCGCGCATGATCGCATTGATGCCGTCACCGACAATCCGCAATGCATCGATATCGAGGCCGCTGTCGGTCTCATCCAGAATGGCGAAAGTCGGGATCGAGAATGCCCATCTGGACCATCTCGTTGCGCTTCTTCTCGCCGCCGGAAAAGCCGACGTTTACGTGCCGCTTGAGCATTTCCATGTCGAGCTTCAGCAGCGCCGCCTTTTCGCGCGCCAGTTTCAGGAAATCACCGCCGGAAAGTGGCTCTTCACCGCGCGCCTTGCGCTGCGAATTCAGGGCCTCGCGCAGGAACTGCACATTGGAAACGCCCGGAATTTCGACCGGGTATTGAAAGCCAAGGAACATGCCCGCAGCGGCGCGCTCATGCGGCTCCAGTTCCAGCAGGTCCTGCCCGTTGAAGGTCACAGATCCGCCCGTCACTTCGTAGCCCGGACGGCCGCCGAGCACATAGGCAAGCGTCGACTTTCCCGCGCCATTGGGGCCCATGATCGCGTGGATTTCGCCAGCATTCACTTCAAGGCTCAGTCCCTTGAGGATCGGCTTTGCCCCATCGGCACTGGCAATCTCGGCGGAGAGGTTTTCAATCTTCAGCATTTCAATCTTTCTTCGTGTCAAACGAGATGGCGAGCTTGGCCGCACCATCGATAAATCCGATATCGCCGCGGTGATGCGGGCTGGCGGCCTGTTCGTAATAATCTACCGATGGTTCGGACGCGCCGGCGCGCAGGATGTCTTCGGGCATTTCACCTTCGAACCACCAGACATCGGCCTTTGACCATTTGGTCAATTTGCCGGGCATGCCCTTGTCCTGCGCCATCTTCACAAGTTTGAGGATGCCCTCGCTCACCGCTCGCCATCACTTTTCTGCTGGGAGAAATGTTCGCGCCGGGCATCGGCCCTGTCGGAGATGCGCAGGCGCATTCCGGCGGTGATTCGGACGAGCACCTCGTCCATGTTTTCGAGAATGTCTGACGCCTTCAAATGCATCACGCGCACGCCGACCGATTCCAGGCTCTTGTCGCGGCGGCGGTTGAGGGCCTCATTGTCGCCCTCCTCATCGATCACGATGGCCATGCCGAGGTTGTGGCAATTGAAATCGACAATCGCGCTGCCGACCACGGCGAAGCGTTTGAAGGTGTATTTGCCCAGATCAGCCTTGGCAAAGCGCGCTGCCAGAGCCTTGTGCGCCTCAGAAGCATGCCGCTTCATGTCGCGCGCCTGATCGTGCAGCACATCAAGCCGCTTGTCAGAGATTTTCCACCCACGGCCCTTCTTCTCAAGCTCGGGTGCTTCGGCGTCGGTGGTGTCGCGGATTTGTAGGGTTTTTCGTTCAGTCATTCTTTTCGCTCGTTGGGGTCGGACTACCGCGGTGGCTCAGCTCTTCAACAGGCGATCCGTTGATGGAGAGGCCTTCCGGAGGCTCGACCGGAAGTGCTCGGGGTGCGTCCGTTTCGGCTCCTGTGAGTATGAAACTCTGGGAACTTGGTGCTGTGTCGTCAGCTATGTGCTGCCAAATCGTCCACAACAGAGCTGCAAGCGGAATAACGACCAAGGCACTGTGGAAAACCAACGATACAGGTCCCGTTCCCGCAAAACCGAACCCGACCCAAGCCATCGTAGTGCCAAAAGCGAGAACGACTGATAGAATTGTCAAGCGGATGATAGTTGCGGAATTCACCCCACACTCCCCTCAAGCGAGATCGCCAGCAGCTTCTGCGCTTCGACGGCGAATTCCATCGGCAGCTCTTTCAGCACCTGCTTGGCAAAACCGTTCACGATCAGTGCCACGGCCTCTTCCTCGCCCAGCCCGCGTTGCATGGCGTAGAACAGCTGGTCGTCCGAAATTTTGGACGTGGTCGCCTCGTGCTCGATCTGCGCGCTGGGGTTTTTCACCTCGATATAGGGCACGGTATGCGCGCCGCATTTGTCGCCGAGCAGCAGGCTGTCGCACTGGGTGAAATTGCGCACATTGTCCGCATTCGCGCCCACACGCACCAATCCGCGATAGGTGTTGTTGCTCTTGCCCGCCGAAATCCCCTTGGAGATGATGGTGGAGCGCGAGCCCTTGCCGTTGTGGATCATCTTGGTGCCGGTGTCGGCCTGCTGGTGATTGTTGGTGACGGCGACCGAGTAGAACTCGCCCACGCTGTCCTCTCCGTTGAGCACGCAGCTGGGATATTTCCACGTCACCGCGCTGCCGGTTTCCACCTGCGTCCAGCGAAATCTTGGAGCGATCACCCTGGCACAGCCCGCGCTTGGTCACGAAATTGTAGATCCCGCCCACGCCTTCTGCATTGCCGGGATACCAGTTCTGCACGGTGGAATATTTGATCTCCGCATCTTCCATCGCGACCAGTTCCACCACGGCTGCGTGGAGCTGGTTTTCATCGCGCATGGGCGCAGTGCAGCCTTCGAGATAGGAGACGTAAGACCCCTTCTCGGCAATGATCAGCGTGCGTTCGAACTGGCCGGTGTTTTCGGCATTGATGCGGAAATAGGTGGAAAGCTCCATCGGGCAGCGGACGCCTTCGGGAATGTAGACAAAGGTGCCGTCTGAGAAGACCGCGCAGTTGAGTGTCGCGAAGTAATTGTCGCGCTGCGGCACGACCTTGCCGAGCCACTTTTTCACCAGCTCCGGATATTCGCGGATCGCCTCCGAAATACTGCGGAAGATGACGCCCGCGCTTTCCAGTTCCTTGCGGAATGTTGTGGCGACACTGACACTATCGAACACAGCATCTACAGCGACCTTGCGCGCACCTTCGACCCCGGCGAGCACTTCCTGCTCGGCAATCGGAATGCCCAGCTTTTCATAAATGCGCAGGATTTCCGGATCGACTTCATCAAGGCTGCCGATCTTGGGCTTGGCCTTGGGTTCGGCGTAATAATACGCGTCCTGATAATCGATCTTCGGATAGCCAACCTTGGCCCAATCCGGCTCTTCCATGGTCTGCCACAGGCGGAAGGCTTTCAGCCGCCATTCGAGCATCCATTCAGGCTCGTTCTTCTTTCCCGAAATGAACCGCACCGTGTCTTCGGTGAGGCCCTTTTCAGCAAACTCCTGCTCGATGTCGGAGGACCAGCCATGCTCGTAATCGGCGGCCTTCGCGGCGGCATCGCGCGCGTCCTGATCCATCTCGTCACGGGATTGGAGCTGTGTTTCTTCGGTCATGCGAGTTCGGTTTCCTGGGTTTCCTGGCGAGCGAGCCGGGTGAGGGAAATATCGGCAAGCGCGCCGCGCAATGCGTTATTGATCAATGGCCAGTGCGGTTTGACGGCGCAGGTCTGCTCCACCGCGCAATCGCCGCTGGTGATGCAGGAGGTGAGCGCGATCGGCCCTTCGACCGCCTCCACAATATCCGCAACCGTGATGGCAGCGGCGGGGCGCGCAAGCTGCAGCCCGCCGCCCGCGCCGCGCGTGGAGCGCAGCAGACCAGCGGCAGTCAGTTTGCTGACGACCTTTTGGACCGTCGGCACCGGCAGGCCCGTTTCCGCCGCCAATTCCGCCGCACTGGTGCGCCCGCCGCCGCAATGGCGAGCAGCAGCCGTCATTGTGACGACCGCGTAATCAGCAAGATTGGACAGGCGCATGATGCGGACGGCTTTCTAATTGGACCAATTCGTTCGTATTAGTCACCTATGCGTAAAAGCGGCGAAATCAAGCCCGTTTCCCTTGTTGCGAGTCGTTAGCATTCTCGGCTTTTTGCGAGGATGGCACGCCCGGATGGGCGGGCCGAGGAAACCAAGACTAAGAAGCCCGGAATTCCAGCATGCGGCTGAAGTTTTTCATTTGCAGCAATGTCTTGAGAATAGGCTGGCCAGCACCGCCCAGACGGGACGGCGTATATCCGCAAAAGCGGCTGATCTTTCTGACCATATGGGGTTGATCGTAAAAGGCATCGGCAATCGCAGCCACTTCGTGGTCTTCCAGCTGCTCTTTCGAAAGCAATGCTGCCGCGCGGACTGCGCGATATTTGCGAGCAAGGGCCGCCGGAGGCAAGCCGAAATAGCGTTCCACCAGCCGCTCCCCCTGCCGCCGAGAATAGGCGAGCTTGCCGAACAATCCTTCCAGATCGGGATTGAGCGATTCGCTCAGCCAGCTAATTGTCTGCTCCATCACCTTTTCATGCGCCGCGGGGACGCGGGACAGGCGCGGCGCAATCCAGTCCGCCAAAGCAAAGCTGGCTGCCTCTCCTGAAATGTCACCGTTGCAATAGCGGGCGCTCAAGTCTTCGCCGAAAACAGCCGCTTCCTCTCCCAGCAATTCAGCGGCAGATAAAAATCGGTCGATATGGTCGCATGCCGGAGTGCCGCTCAGGGCCGCCCAGCCCAGCGGTGACAATGAAGCACCGATGGCGTGCCAAGGCCCTGCGATCCTGAAGGGTGCAGCCTTGGAAAAAGCGCTCATAATGCTGGCTTTGGCCATGGCATCCTCGCGATCACCGAAGCTGACGCATCCTGTTCCGCGTGGAAAAATCACCAACTGCCCAGAGGCACCTGGATGAAGGTCATCAATCAGAGGTGCGTCTGTTGCGAAGTGAAACAGCACCAAAATATGGCGCGATAGCTCTGGCGGAGGATCAAAGTACTCTAGAGAAAAAGGGGGCGGCATAATTCACCAGATGCGACCCGTGTACCACGCCGCCCCGCTTGTCGCACTGTTGATCGGGGGGCGACCAAACCCGAGCGACCCGCACCAAAGTGCATAGTCGCATTTGTTACATGCGCATTGTATCTCAGCGACATTGTCGCATTTCTACAAGTCGCTTTATGCGAATCAAGACAATTCGTCAGCAATCCAGGCGTCAACCTGCTCCTCCAGAATGTCGAGCGGGACAGGACCATTGGTCAAAACGACTTCATGAAATTCGCGAATGTCGAAATCCTCGCCGAGCGCTTCGCGCGCGCGTTCCCTGAGCTCCATGATCTTCAGCTTGCCGATCATATAGGCCGTGGCTTGCCCCGGATACACGATGTAGCGCTCGATCGCCTTGCGGATATCGCCGTCCGGATTGGGCGTATTTTCCGTCAGATAAGCGATCGCCTCTTCGCGGCTCCATCGTTTGTGATGCAGGCCCGTGTCGACCACCAGCCGCGCCGCGCGCCACAGTTCCATGCCCAGTCGCCCGAAATCGGAATAGGGGTCGGTGTAAAAGCCCATGTCCTTGCCCAATTCTTCGGAATAGAGCCCCCAGCCTTCGGTGTAGGCGGTGAAGCCGCCGAACCTGCGGAAGGGCGGCAAATCGCCAAGCCCCGTCTGGATAGCGCGCTGCATATGGTGGCCGGGGAGCGCCTCGTGATAGGCAAGCGCTTCCAGCTCGTTGCGGCTCATGTCGCGCAGATTGTACAGATTGACGTAATATGTGCCGGGGCGTGATCCGTCGGGTGCAGGGCTCTGGTAAAAGGCCTTGCCGGCACTTTGCTCCCTGAAGGCTTCAACAGGTTTTACCTGCAATTCGTATTCCGGCAGCGTTATGAAGTATTCCGGCAGGCGTTCTTCCATCGTTGCCACGACCTGATCCACTTCGGCGAGATAATCTTCGCGGCTGGTGTGGAAGAACTGGTCGCCGTTGCGGGTGTATTGGAAGAATTCCTGCAAGCTGCCTTCGAAGCCTACCTGCTCCATGATGCTGCGCATTTCGCCGTGGATCCGGGCAACTTCGCGCAGTCCGATGTTGTGAACCTCATCCGCCGAAAGATCGGTGGTGGTATAATAAGACAGCAGCGCATCGTAGTATTCCGCCCCCTGCGGGAAGCGCCAGATACCGTCATCGGTTGGCGCCATGGCTTGCTGGCGCAGCATTTCCGCACGCAGCCGGCCATAAGCTGGCACGGCATTGGCCTGCCATGCGGCCTCTGCCTCGGCGATCAGGGAAGCGCGCTGCGAGGCAGGCATTTCCAGATCGGCCACTTCGCCGCGGAAGTCTTCCAGAACGGCGCTGTCCATTCCCGCATTCAGCAGGTTTTCGATGTCGGACAGTACGTAAGGATACACCCAGTCAGGCGGCATGATGCCATTGGCGGCACGCGCGGCAGAGCGCGCAATCAGCGTATCCATCAGCGCGCCAATGCCTTCGATCCGGGAGATGTAAGCGCGCGCGTCACTGGCATCGGTCACGGTATGGGTGTTGATCAGGAAAGCGGGAATGCCGCTTTGCTCACCGTTCATCTGGTCAAAAATATAGCCGTATTCGCGGTACGGATCGAGCAGGGCAGAGCGTGCCGCCGTTGCTTCGAACAGGCGGTAGGAAAGCGCATCCTGCCCATCCAGCTGACCCAAATCATACCCAGCGCGCATCTGCGCCAGATATTCCAGCCGCATGGCCTGCCGCGCATCGTCCGCCGCAGCCGACGCATCATTCCAGAGGCCGTAATCCTCGTCCCGGATGCCGCGATAGGCCTTCGTCTGGGGAGACATTTCCAATCCGGCCACATCGTATTCTTCGAAGAATGCATTGATGTCGGACGGGACAGGAGCCTCTGCGGTGGCAGGCGCGGCGTCTTGGACAGCGACACTGGCACAAGCGGCAAGTGAAAGGGCGCTGGAGGCAAGAAAGAGGAATTGGCGCGGGGCAAACTTCATGGTCGGGGATCCTTTGTGTCTATGCACGAGGGACGTAAGGCAATCACGCCTGTGAAGAAAGCCCGCCGAAGTGTTGCACAAAAAAGGGGGCGGTGATCATAAGATCACCGCCCCTGTAAGTGGAGAACTCGTTACGCCTTGCGTTCCGAGCCCTTCGGGTCGCACGATCCTGATACCCGATTCGTATGACGTTTCATTGTAAGAAGGCGACATAATGATCGTTACGCCGTTTTATGCGTCCATTCTGGTGCTTTTCGTTGCGCGAAGCTGGGCCGACCTGCCAAGAGCCTGCTGATGTTCTACGACCTTCTCCGCCCGGCCATTTTCACCCTTGATCCCGAACGCGCGCATCGCCTTTCGATTGCAGCGCTGAAAGCTGGCCCCAAGGGTAAGCCCGTGTCGCCCGGCGGTCCGTTGACAGTGCAGCTGGCGGGGCTGACCTTCCCCAATCCGCTCGGAATGGCGGCGGGCTTCGACAAGGACGCCGAAGTTCCCGATGCCTTGCTCGGATACGGTTTCGGCCACGTCGAGGTCGGCTCGCTGACGCCCGAACCGCAGGCGGGCAATCCGAAGCCGCGTCTGTTCAGGCTGGTCGATGATCAGGCCGTCATCAACCGCATGGGCTTCAACAATCGCGGGCTGGATTCAGCCTTTCTGCGGCTGGTGAAGCGCGATGATGAAGGCCGGTCGGCGCGAAACGGCATTGTCGGGGTGAATGTCGGCGCGAACAAGGATGCCGCGGACAGGATCGCAGATTACCTTTCCGGGATTTCAGCGATGTCGATTGTGGCAGACTATATCACGATCAATATCAGCTCTCCCAACACGCCGGGGCTGCGCAATCTGCAAAGCGAAGGCGAACTGGAAAACCTGCTTCAGGCCGTATCGTCGAACCGCACGGACGAAGTTCCCCCGATCTTCCTGAAAGTCGCGCCCGATCTGGCAGAAGGCGATCATGAGCGGATCGTGCGCGCCGCCCTCGACAATGGGATTGCTGCGCTGATCGTGTCGAACACGACAATTTCTCGCCCACCGCTGAAGTCGGCAGATGCGGTTGAGACGGGCGGTCTTTCGGGTGCACCTTTGCGGCAGCTGGCGCTTGAACAGCTTCGCGCATTCCGCAGGGTGGCGGGGGACGAATTGCCGCTGATCGGTGTGGGCGGAATCGCCACGGCGGAACATGCATGGGAACGGATCAGGGCGGGGGCCACTCTGGTGCAGCTTTACAGCGCCATGATCTACCGCGGACCGGGGATCGCCCGCGATATCAACGCTGGGCTGGAACGCCTGATGGCGCGTGATGGCTTTACCTCCATTGCCGAGGCGGTCGGAACAGAATAGCAGTGCACGTATGATCACGTCCCGCACGTTCCTCGCCGCATCGACCGCTCTCGCTCTGGGCGCTTGCCAGTCAGCCTACCCGAATGAAGCGCCGGCCATCGCCCAACCAGGCATCGCCAATGCGGCAATCGGCCAGCCAGGCGTCGTTAGCGCCGCCGATCCGCGTGCAGCGGAGGCCGGGGCGGAAATCCTGCGGCAAGGCGGCAGCGCCACCGATGCTGCGATTGCCGTGATGCTGGCGCTGACAGTGGTTGAGCCGCAAAGCTCCGGCATTGGCGGCGGCGGGTTCTTTGTGCGCACCGATGCTTCCGGCGATCTTGTCACTATCGACGGCCGCGAAACCGCGCCCGCCGAGGCCGGGCCGAATTGGTTTCTTGGTCCGGATGGAGAGCCACTGGGTTACCGTGACGCGGTGATCAGCGGGCGCTCTGTCGGGGTGCCGGGCAATATCGCACTCGCAGCCATGGCGCATGAACAATACGGTCAGATCGAATGGGAAGCCCTGTTTCAGCCAGCCATTCGCCTTGCCCGGGAAGGCTGGGTCTTGAGCGAGCGCGGCGCACAATTTGCAGAACGCGTCCGCGAACGCGCAGCGCACCAGCCTGAAGGCGAAACGCTGTTTTTCGACAGTCAGGGTAACGTCCTGCCGGTTGGCTCCGTGCTGATCAATCGAGATCTCGCGGCCACGCTGGAAGCACTTGCCAGTGATGGCCCGTCGCACATGTACGCGGACCGCGCAGGCGAGCTTGCTGCCCATGTCGCAGCACAAACGCCGGGCGATGCCGCCATGCGAGAAACCGATATTACCGATTATTCCGCAATATACCGGCCCGCCGTTTGCGGGGATTACCGCGAATATACGATCTGTTCGATGGGCCCGCCGTCTTCCGGGGCGACAACCGTCTTGGCAATTCTTGGCCAGCTCGAACGCTTCGATATGGCTGCGCTGGGTCAGGAAAGTCATACCGCGTGGCATCTTTTTGCCGAAAGCCAGCGGCTCGCCTATGCTGACCGGGAAGCCTATCTGGCTGATCCCGGCTTTGTGACTGTTCCCGCCGGCATCACGGACCCGGCCTATCTTGCCGCGCGCAGCCTGCTCATCGATCCGGCTTCACGTATGCAAACGGCAGAGGCCGGAACGCCGCCTGGCATCGCGCTCGCCCCGCCCGACGGCGATGAGCCGGTTGAAAACGGCACCAGCCATTTCGCGGTGACGGACAGTGCGGGAAGTATGGTGTCCTGGACCTCCACCATCGAAGGGCCGTTCGGGTCGGGCCTGATGTTCGGCGGATATTATCTCAACAACGAACTTACCGATTTCAGCTTTCGCCCCGAAATCGGCGGCGTGCCGGTCGCAAACCGCGTGGAAGGCGGGAAGCGTCCGCGCAGCTCCATGGCGCCCACCATAGTGTTCGATGAAAACGGCACGGCAGTTCTCGCCATCGGCGCGGCAGGCGGCGGGACGATCCCGGTGCAGGTGGCCAAGGCGCTTGTCGGATATATCGACTGGGACCTGACGGCGCAGGAGGCGATTGCCCTGCCAATGCTCTATTCGCCCGGAGACACTATCGCGATAGAGGAAGACCATGCCGTGCCCGGACTTGCAGGCAGCGCTGGAGGCGCTGGGCCATACGGTCTCGCCGCGCGATCTGCCATTGAAGGCCAATGCGGTTGAATGGCGCATGGGCCGCTGGATCGGTGCCGCCGATCCTCGCAGCGAAGGCGCGGCTGTCACGCAATAACGGCGAACTTGCCGGCGGACTTGCCCGAAAAGGCTGCGCGCCCTAACTCGCTGTGTGAAACATATGCAGCCGGGACAACCCGGCGCTACCGGGAGTCATGTTCGCATGCGTTTGGATGATATCGACAATGCGCAAAATCTCGTCTCGTTGTTTTTGCAGCGAGCGCAGCAGAAGGGCGATGCGCCTTTCCTGAGCGCCAAGGCGGACGGGGAATGGACCTCCACTTCATGGGCGGAAGTTGCCGACACGGTCTGCCTGCTGGCGCAATCCTTGCGCGAGATGGGCCTGCGCGACGGCGACCGGGTTGTTATCGTTTCCGAAAATCGCCCCGAATGGTGCATTGCCGATCTAGCGATCATGGCGGCAGGCTGCGTTACCACACCCGCCTATACGACCAACACGGAGCGCGATCACTGCCATATCCTTGACGATTCCGGGGCAAGCGCAGTCATCTTTTCCAATGCGAAGCTGGCAAAATCGCTGTTCCCGGCGATCATGAAAACGGGCCGCGCAAAGCATGTGATCGCGATTGAGCCTATCGCTTCCTCCCAATCAGGCTCCTTTGACCTGCATCACTGGAATGATCTGGTAACCGGGGATGCCGCGGCGGCGCGCCAGGCCGTCGATGCACGCATTGCCAATATCCAGCGCGATGAAACAGCCTGCATCATCTACACCAGCGGCACCAGCGGAGCACCGCGCGGGGTCATGCAGCCGCATGGCGCGATCCTGTGCAACGTTTCCGGGGCCGCGGAAGTGCTGATCGAGGACTTCGGCATCCAGGACGAACGCTTCCTCTCATTCCTTCCGCTCAGCCATGCGTACGAGCATTCCGGCGGCCAGTTTTTGCCCATCGGCGTCGGCGCGGAAATCTATTATTCCGAAGGGCTGGAAAAGCTCGCCAGCAATATCGAGGAAGTGCGCCCAACCATCATGGTCGTCGTGCCGCGCCTGTTCGAAGTGCTGCGCACGCGGATCATGAAACAGGTCGAAAAGCAGGGCAAATTTGCAAACTATCTGATGGGCCGCGCGCTCACCATCGCGCAGAAGGAAAGTGAGCAGGGATCTAAACGACTGATCGATCTCCCGATGGACATGATTCTGGAGCGCACCCTACGGCCGAAGATCCGCGCGAAATTCGGCGGCCGGATGAAGGCAATGGTTTCAGGCGGTGCGCCGCTCAATCCCGAAGTCGGCTATTTCTTCGAAGCGATGGGGCTCACCATGCTGCAAGGTTACGGCCAGACGGAAAGCGGGCCAGTGGTCAGCTGCAATCGTCCCCGCGCGGGTCTGAAGATGGATACGGTTGGTCCGCCCCTTCGCGGTGTTGAAGTGAAAATCGCGGAAGATGGCGAAATTCTGGTGCGCGGCGAACTGGTCATGAAGGGTTATTGGCAGCGGCCCGATGATACCGAAAAAACCCTGGTGGATGGCTGGCTGCACACAGGCGATGTGGGACATCTGGACGAAAAGGGCCGGATCAAGATCACCGATCGCAAGAAAGACATTATCGTCAACGACAAAGGCGACAATGTCGCACCGCAAAAGCTGGAAGGCATGTTGACGCTGCAACCCGAAATCAGTCAGGCGATGGTGATGGGGGACAAGCGGCCTTACATGACAGCCGTGATCGTGCCGGACGCAGAATGGGCGGTGGAATGGGCGCGCGCGAATGATGAAAAATTCGACATGGCCGCGCTGCAATCGCTTCCGGCATTCCGCAGCGCCATCAAGGCCGCGATCGACCGGACCAATCTTGATCTTTCGGTGATCGAGAAGATCCGCAAATTCGAACTCGCTGACGAGCCGTTCTCGGTGGACAACAACCAGATGACGCCGACCATGAAAATTCGCCGTCACCAGATCCGCGAAGCTTACGGAGAACGGATGGACGCGCTGTATTGATATCAGGTGGTCGGCACCCGGTAATCAGGCGGCTTCGTCTTCGATCTTTTCGGGAAAAAACGCAGGCTCCCGCACGGACCAGGCCGGCGCAGTTGCAGCAGCTTCGCTAAGGCTTTGCAGCAGCATCTTGCGCCGTTCAGGCTGGATGTGCGGCAAGGCGGCAGCACCGCAGAAGGCAGCTGGCAGGAACGCCCGCGCCGTTGCGCCAAGCAAACGCTCGTAAAGGAAGCGATAGGCGGAAAAGCTGTCCAGCGATTCCTGCGCCAGATCCTGTGCCGTGATGCGGATGAGCGCACCCATGAAGCTTTCGATCCCGTCGAAACCCTGCTCGTCAGGCACCATGGCGCGGAGCTGCTTCAATTCGCGGTAAGCGAGGTATTGCGAGCGGATGGACCGCTGGTCATCGGGAGTGCGACTCCAGATCTTGAAGGCATCGCCCCGGCCCATGCCGATATCGAGCGAGCGTTCGATGAACATGCGCTCATGTTCCGCGAAATTTGCAAATTCGCGCATTTCACCGATCGTCAGTGATGCCGTTTTCGATTTTTGACCCACGTTTCGGACTCCGCCTGTTTCATGACGGTTGTCGCGCAGCATGGTTAATATTGCGTGTTGCCCGGGCGGATTTTCTTGAAGCGCCTGTTTTCCGACGTCAGATCAGGCCCGCCAGCGGGCTGCTGGGGTCGGCATATCTACGCCGTCCCATGCGGCCCGCCAGATAGGCATCTCTGCCCGCCTGCACGGCCAGCTTCATCGCCCGCGCCATGCGGACCGGGTCTTTCGCCTCTGCAATGGCGGTATTCATCAACACCCCGTCGCAGCCCAGTTCCATTGCCACGGCGGCGTCAGAAGCCGTCCCGACGCCCGCATCGACCAGCACCGGCACATTCGCGCCTTCGACGATCAGCCGGATCGTGACCTGGTTCTGGATGCCGAGCCCGCTGCCAATCGGCGCACCAAGGGGCATGATGGCGACTGCGCCTGCCTCTTCCAATTGCTTCGCAGCGATGGGGTCGTCCACGCAGTACACCATCGGTTTAAAGCCCTCTTTGACGAGCACTTCTGTCGCATGGAGCGTTTCGCGCATATTGGGGTAAAGCGTTTTCGCCTCGCCCAGCACTTCCAGCTTCACCAGATCCCATCCGCCCGCCTCGCGCGCCAGCCGAAGCGTGCGGATCGCATCGTCGGCTGTAAAACAGCCAGCGGTATTGGGTAGGTACGTGATCTTTTTCGGGTCGATATGATCCATCAGCACCGGCTGGGTGGGATCGGACACATTCACGCGGCGCACAGCCACGGTTACGATTTCCGCTCCCGCAGCTTCGACGGCAGCGGCGTTCTGAGCGAAGTCTTTGTATTTGCCCGTGCCGACAATCAGGCGGCTGGTAAATCGTTGTCCGGCCACTTCCCAAAAGTCGTCGGGATCGGGATGCACGCTGCTGTCTGGGTTTTGGGTCATGCCGCGCGCGGTATCTGCCGCTTCGCGCATAGGCAAGACTGTTGGCGTCGCTGCTTGAGGAAGAGCGCCGGTTCAACCACCGCCGACGAAGTGGACAATTTCAAGTGCATCGCCATCGCTCAGCGCAGCTTCTTGGAGGCTCGATCGCGGGGCAATTTCGCCATTATGCTCCACCGCAACCTTTTTCGGATCAAGGCCCAGCTCGCGCACAAAGGCTGCTATGGTCAAAGCGGATGTCTGGCGGCTGTCACCGTTGACGGTAAGGTTCAATGGCTGGGTCATGTCCAGCAACACATAAGGCGTGTCAGACTGCGCGCAAGTTCAGGAAGTGACCGGCGGCGACCAGGCCGACACCGATCATCGTCAATACAGCCTCTTCCGCGCCATGACCGACAGCAAGCGCGCCGCCCATGAAGCTGAGGCCCATCATGGCCACCACAAAGGGTTTCGGACGGCGGTGGCGAATTGCGCCGACCCCGATGGCCACCCCGGCAACCAGCGTGGCGAGCAACAGGCCGAACTTATGTATCGCCGGATTGAGAAAAAATCCCGCGCCAAGACCAAGCCCCGCGACCAGCACAAGGCCAAGAACACAGTGCAGCAGGCACAGCGCTGACAGAAAAATGCCAACGCGGTCGAGCTTGCCGCGAATCCAGGGGACCATTTGAGCCATGCGCCCCATGTATGTAACGCTATAACATTGCGCAAGGGGCGCAATTGCCACACGTCGCAAAACACAGACCTTCTGCCGCTTGCGCATTGGTACCGGAATGCGCAAATCGGGCGCATGGTTGCTCAAACACACTTCGGTGACGCGGTTTCGCATACCGATTCGCTGCCGCGTCCGGTCGCTCTGGCCAATTGGCTGTTCTTCGTGGCCGGTCTGGTGCTCATCATGGTGACTGTCGGCGGGATCACCCGGCTGACGGAAAGTGGTTTGTCGATTACCGAGTGGAAACCGGTAACAGGCGCCCTGCCACCGCTGAGCGAGGCGGACTGGCTGGCCGAATTTGAACTTTACCAGACGACAGGCGAATATCGCAATGTCACCGGCCCCGGCGGAATGGATCTGACGTCGTTCAAATTCATCTACTTCTGGGAATGGTTCCATCGCCTGCTCGGGCGCATTATCGGCCTGGCGTTTGCCCTGCCACTGGCGTGGTATTGGCTGAAAGGCGCGATTCCCGCTGGTTATAAGACGCGCCTCGTCGCCCTGCTGGCGCTGGGCGGCCTGCAAGGCGCTTTCGGCTGGTTCATGGTGCGATCCGGCCTGTCCGGAGAGATGACGGACGTTTCCCATTTCTGGCTTTCGATCCACCTCCTGACCGCTCTGATCACGCTCGGCGGCCTGATCTGGACGGCGCTGGATCTGCGGCAATTGGCGGCGGGCAACCCCCGGCCCGCCCGCGTCACCGCAACGGCTGCGTGGGTTGGCGCGGTGCTTTTCCTGCAATTGCTTTTCGGGGCGTGGGTGGCCGGGCTGAACGCGGGCCTTGCCTCCGATAGCTGGCCGTTGATGCAAGGCCGCCTGATGCCGGAAGTCAGCTGGGCTGGCGGCGTGGTCCACACATTCACGCACGATCCCTTCTGGCTCCACTTTGTACACCGTTGGTGGGCCTTTGCCGCGGTTGCGGCGCTGGTGGTGATGGCAATTCGCGTCAAGCGGGTAGAGCGCATTGGCGCTGTCTCCATCCATATTGCGTACGGCGTGCAGGTGCTTCTGGGGATTGCGACGGTGGTGACAGGTGTCTCTTTGTGGATTGCCGTGGCGCATCAATTGGTCGGGGCGCTGCTGGTTGCGGCCTTCGCACGCGGCGCGCATCTGCTGGGCCGGCGGGGATGAAAAAGCCCACCGGATCGCAGGCGCAGGCTGCCCTGATCTGGTGCCCCTTCGGCGATACGGAAAGCGCGGAGGCGGTTGCCGCCATATTGGTGGAAGAAGGCCTGGTGGCCTGCGCGAACATCGTTCCATCCATCACCTCTGTGTTTCGCTGGCAAGGCAAGGTGCAGCGCGGCCAGGAAACGGGAGCACTGTTCAAGACGACCGACAATCTGCTAGGCGCTGCCGTTGAGAGATTGGCCAAGTTACATCCATACGATACACCGGCCATTACCGGCTGGCGTGCGGATCAGGCGGCTCCGGAAACGCTGGACTGGCTGTTGCAGCAGACCGCTGCGCAGGAGGATTGATGAGCAAGGAAGCAACTGGCGGAATGGACAGGCGCGGCGCGCTTCGCCTTGCGCTTGCTGCTGCGATTGCGCCGACATTCGCGTCCAGTCAGGCGCAGGCGCAGGCAGTTACTGGCGGGTTGATCGATCCGCCGACAGGACCGATGACGTACCGCCGCACGGTTTCGCGGGATCTTGTCGATGGGAAAAGCTTCAGCGTTTCGCGCTTCTTCACCGTGGAGTTTCATCGTTTTGCCGAAGGCTTCATGGTCCACGGCCAGCAGGTTGACGTTGCCGTGAACGCGCCGGAGGAGCTTTCGCCTTTTGCAGGAATGGAGGCCGCACGCGATGAAAGCGGCCTTTTTCCGCTGGCAATCGATCCCTTTGGCCTGATGCTTTCCTACGATCAGCACGCAGCGGCCGGACCGGCAATTCAGCAGGCGGTGGACCGCACGCTTTCAGCGCTGCGTGATCAGCAAATGCTTCAGGAAGAGCGGGCCATGCTGTCCGCCTTCGTTGCCGCTGTGCATAGCGCTGGCAACCGAATTACCGCGCACATGCCCGTCGATCTGTTCGCTCCGGCTGGACCACTACGGCAGGAGGAACTGAGCATTGCTCTTCCCGACGGCGGGGAAGGCCATGTCGTGACCCGCTTCAGCGGAGAAACCGACAGCAATACCGGACTCATGCGCTTTGCGTCGCGCGAAATCGTGACCGAGGTTGGCGACAACCGGCGAATGACAAGCGAAAGCTGGAATCTCGCGCGGGGCTGACCGCGTTTTCTTTAGTCGAACAGTCGCACGGTATTATATTACCTCCTCGCAATCCCGCGGATTTGCTTGACTTGCGGGTCCATTGGCTACAAATGCGCGCCTTCGCCGAACCTGACGAAGCGATTCTCCAGGGCAAGTCGGCAATTCATTCGTACACGCATTCCAAGGAACGAAAGCCATGAAGGCGCTGAGCAAGACCACCCGGTCGATCAAGCCGGCCGAAGTCGAGAAGAAATGGCATCTTGTTGATGCTGAGGGTCTGGTCGTCGGCCGCCTCGCCTCGATTATTGCCAATATCCTGCGCGGCAAGCACAAGCCGAGCTTCACACCGCATGTCGATTGCGGCGACCACGTTGTCGTCATCAATGCAGACAAGGTGCGTTTCACCGGCAACAAGGCTGGCAAGAAGCATTATTACAAGCACACCGGTTATCCCGGCGGCATCAAGGACATCACCGCAGACAAGGTGCTGGCTGGCCGCTTCCCGGAGCGTGTGCTTGAAAAGGCTGTCGAGCGTATGGTTCCAACCGGTCCGCTGGGCCGCGTTCAGATGAAGAACCTGCACCTTTATAACGGCACCGAGCACCCGCATGACGGCCAGAAGCCCGAAGTGCTCGACGTTGCCTCGATGAACCGCAAGAACAAGGTGTCCGCATAATGGCTACCGAAGAGAACAACACCGCCAACGATCTTTCCGATCTGAAGGACGTGGTTGGCGAAACGCCTGCCGCTGCCGACACTTCGGCTGAAGGTGAAACCGCTGCCTCAGTGCCCGCTGCACCGACCATGCCCCTGCGAGAGCAGATCATTGACGCGCAGGGCCGCGCCTACGCTACTGGCCGCCGCAAGGATGCCACGGCCCGCGTCTGGATCAAGCCCGGCACTGGCAAGGTCACGATCAATGGCCGGGAACAGGAAGTGTATTTTGCACGTCCAACCCTGCGCCTCGTGATCAACCAGCCTTTCACTATTTCAGAGCGTGAAGGCCAGTATGACGTGGTCGCCACTGTTTCCGGCGGCGGTCTTTCCGGCCAGGCTGGCGCGGTTAAGCACGGCATCAGCCAGGCGCTGACCCGCTACGAACCTGCACTGCGCGCTGTTGTGAAGGCCGCTGGCTTCCTGACCCGCGACAGCCGCGTGGTTGAGCGTAAGAAGTACGGCCGGGCCAAGGCTCGTCGTAGCTTCCAGTTCAGCAAGCGCTAAAATTTCGGAGCGGTATCGCTCCACACCAGTTCCCGCGACGGTGGGAAATGCGAAGGGCGGCCCCCACGAAGGGTCGCCCTTTTCGCTGCGCGGCATCCGCGGTTTAGGGCGAGTTGCCCCAGAATGCAGCGTTTGTACCGTTGGAAACCGCAAGGCTTCCTACGAAATCACTATCAGCTAATGTCGTTAAGGTGGATCAGGCGGGAGTGGTTTCGCGCGGCAGCAACGTATCGACTTCGGCCAGAAGGCTATCGATCGATAGCGGCTTTGCCAGAAAGCCCTTTGCCCCGGCACGGCGGATCTCAGCTTCATCCCGCTGTCCAGCATAGGCAGTAATCGCCAGGATGGGGATGTGGCGGGTTGCCGGATTGCGCTTGATCTTGCGGATAAGCTTGCGCCCGGAAACGTGCGGAAGATGGATGTCCATCGTGATGATGTCGGGTGCGAAACTGTCGACAGCATCAAGAACGCGCGCGCCATCGTCCACGGCCATCATGTCATAGCCGCGCTGCTGGAAGACTGCCTCGTAAAACATGCGGTTCAGAAGGTCGTCTTCGACGATGAGTACTTTCGTTGTCATTACCTAGGCAATACTCCCGAAGCATCGCGCAGTCTCTCTGCTTGCGACAGAGCGGCGATTAAAAACGGCGAAATGCCAAATATTTGCCGCGATTACGCAGAGTTGCTTAATGAACCGGTGGATCGGTGCGCGGCACGTGGCCGATTGGTGCGACCGGCTCTCCCGCCTCGCGTGGCGGCATGGCGTCTTCTGGCACATCATCGATCAACATATCGGCCGTGTCGACATTCTCGAGATTGCGCACCGTGACTTCAAGCCGCTCACCATCCCAGGTCAGTTCGTTGAAACTGGGCGGTGTGGAGCGAACCCGCTGCGACAGGGTACCTGCGCCAATCATGCGGACCGAACCTTGCACTGTTTCCTCCAAGATATCGAAGGCGTCGTGGACGTGCCCGGATAGCACTGCAACAACAGGGCGGGTTGCAAGCTCTTTCAGAGCCTTCAGACCGTGTTTTGTCAGCGCAGTTCCTTGCGTCCCCACCTCCCGCAGCGGGTGATGAACGGATACAATTGCTTGGGTGCCCTGCGGCAATGCGTCGATTGCAGTAAGGCATTTTTCCAAAGCCGGCCCGGTGATCCAGCCTTTCGACCAGTTCAGACGTGGTTGCCAGCGGCGCACAGTCTTTAGGGGAATGATCGCCAAACCGGGAAGATTGATCTCCTTTTCAACGAGATCCTGCATTCCCTGAAATCGCTTATACGGGTTCAAGAAACGTTCTACCGGATTGAAGTAGGGCATGTCGTGGTTGCCCGATTTCCACGGTAACTGGAACATCAAGCGCCGTTATCCATGCAATCGCCGCTGCAAATTCAGAATGCCGTGCGCGCATCGTAAGATCGCCGGTAATCGCCACCGCATCTGGGCGTTTCGAAGCGATTTCCTGCACGACCCAGTCCAACGCTCGATTGTCCTCCAGCCCGAAATGGATATCGGAGAGGTGAAACAGTGTCTTGTGATCAGCCATCAGTTCTCGACGCTAACAATTTCACGGGGCATTCTGCCAGAGTAAAGCACATTGAGGGACCAGCCTGATGCTGCTCGCCGTCCAACAGAACGCCGAAATCTTCACCTTCGGTATTCGTCAATGTGACGGCCTTTGCCGAACCCAGCCTGTCATGCGGGCCTTCGCGAAATTCCCGGCGAACAACTGCGTAGGTGTGTTCCAGATAATCCGCCGCACTCTCCGCGTGATAGGCATCGACCTGCAACGCCTCTGGGCATGGCGTGAGAACTATGAGGGGGTAACCGTCGGCACGGCCCAATTGGGGTTCCTCGCACGTCAGCCGGCTGCCGGAAAGCAATTCGGTGAGAGCATTTTTGAACTCTCCGATCATTTTGATCGGATCGCTGTTGCGCATGGCTTCACGCACATCAGCCCAGTCTGAGCCCGGCCCGGCCAGTACGCCGGCGTAGGCTCGGCCAGCGCTGCATTCGATGATCGTTGGTTTCAACGCAACGGCAGTTTCTGTCGCAACTTCCTCCAGCGCTTCTTGTAATGTCAGGTCACCAAACAGCCGGTGAAAAAGCAGATTCTTCGTTCCACCAGGCAGGATTAGCACTTCGCCATTCCAACCTGACAATGCATTCAATGCTGCGTTGACGGTGCCATCGCCTGCATAAATCGCGACGAGTTCGATGCCCGCTGCGTCCAGCATGGCAGGCGTGGGCAGTTCCTGATCCGGAAATGAAGTGCGGTGGGCAATCGGGAAGTTGCAAGCAGCACAGCTCACTTCGCAATCCGCGAGTGCCTGCTCTCCGTTGGAGCCGCTTGCCTTGTTTGTAATCAACCAGATGCGCCGCTCATTTCCCATAGAAGTCAAAGGATCGGGCAGCGTACTTGTTCCAGCCCCGCGCTGCATTCATATCCGGTTCTTGAGTATCAACCACGCTGCAGTGCCGTTTATCGCCGAATAGCCAAGGTAGACCCACATCCACACCGTGTGGCCGCCGTTCACGCCATAAAGAGCCGCACATAGCAGCACGAATTCCAGCGACATGCTGGACCAGCGGATCATCTGCCGGTGATCCTGCGGGATGTCGCTCACCATGCGGTGCCCGCTCCGCATCACGGCAGAATGCCAGGCGAAATTGCCGATGCCGAGCAGAAAGGTGATGATGAGAGCCATTGCGCCTGCAATCCTGCCTGACGCGGCCTCTCGCTGCAAATACGCAATTGTGGCAGCGCGCCGTTTGTCAGGCGAAAAATGTCGTTCGTCGGATTTGGGAATCGCTGGTCGAACCGGCTGCCCCGCAAGTCGAGCCTTTGCAGCGCGAGGGAGCACGTTGGGCTAGTTCTCTAATCGCACCGCAGCCGTTCCAGTCCCACCGGCTGCGGTGCGACCCTCCCACGGGACAGGGAGTGGACATGAGGAGGACACCCAATCATGAAACTGGCACCAAACCCATACGCCATGGCCGCAGCAATTGCTGCTTGCGCCCTCACCGTCACCCCGGCGATTGCCGCGGCGGACGAACAGGATCGCACCGCCAGCGTATCTTATTCCGATCTCGATCTGTCGACCGAGGAAGGACTTGCAACGCTTGAACAGCGGATCGACCGCGCCGCCCGGCAAGTTTGCGAACTTGACCGGACCCAAACCGGAACGCGTATTCGCGACCGCGACGCCCGCAATTGCTACAATGAGGCAAAACGCAGCTTTGAAGAACGTTTTGCGAGCCTGATCCGCGAGGCACGACTGGGCGGCTGACGATTTGGCGGTCAACCAGTCTGCTGAGATCTACCAAAAACGAAAAGGGCGCTTGGACCGGGTGCCCTTTTTCGGTCGTGGCTCACGCGGTTCAACGCCCGGCCATGGCCTTTACGCGTTTTAGGTAAGTGCGCCCGATGCGCAGCTCTTCACCGTCTTCCAGTTCGGCGCACCACACGCCAAGCCCTTCATGCTTAAGCCCGCGAATGAAATCGCGGCGCAGAATTGTGGAACGGTGGATGCGAATGAACTTTTCCGGATCCAGCTTTTCTTCAAGGCCCGCGATTGTCTGGAGCAGGAGGTAACTCGTTTCCCCGACATGGAGCCGCACGTAATCGCGCTCCGCATCGATGCGGAAAACCTGATCGGCTTCGATACGCAGCAATTCGGACCGGTGCGGCACCCAGAATTCCGTGAGCCAAGGGCTTTGCTCCTCTCCCTTGCCATCATTATCGTTCCGCCGCGTAAAAGCGCGTTCGATCGCGCGTTCCAATCGGTCCGACGCCACTGGTTTCAGGACGTAATCGATCGCTTCGAGATCGAAGGCCTCGACAGCAAAATTCTCATGGGCAGTCACAAATATCACCGCCGGCTGCGGTTTCTGCGCACGCGCCGCCTCCGCCACTTGCAGCCCGTCCATGCCCGGCATCGTCATGTCGAGCAGCAACAGGTCAGGCGAGAGTTTTTCCGCCAGCCGCAGTGCAGATTCGCCATCGCTTGCCGTGCCGATCACCGTCAGATGCGGAATTTCAGCGCACAGGACCTGCATCCGTTCAATCGCGAGCGGTTCGTCATCGACGATCAGCGTGCGCAAGGTATGGTCCGGATTGTCATTCATGCCGCAGCGACCTTTCGCACACGCTCCAGGGGCAGGCGCAGATGGGTGGCGTAGCCGCGCTCTGTATGGCCTGACACGACTGTTGCCTCATTGCCGAAGCGCGCCTCCAGCCGTTCATGGACATTGTTCAGCCCGATGCCGAAGCCCGGGCGAATATCCTCGCGGTCTGCCGATGATGTGCCGTTGTCCGACACGGTCACCAGCAGGCGCCCGTATTCCTCCCTTGCCGAAAGCGTGATCGTGACCTGGCCCGAAGACGGCGCAACCGCATGCTTGACCGAGTTTTCGATAAGTGGCTGCAGGATCATGCCCGGTATCAGCGCATTTTCCAGATCTTCGGGGATATCGTAATTGGCCACCAGCCGCAGAGGAAAGCGCACCGATTCAATATCGAGATACAGCCGCTGCAGCGTGATTTCCTCGCCCAGCGTCACGTCCGATGTCGGATCGTCGGCCAGGCTGCGGCGGTAAAATGTGCTGATCATGTGGATCATCTTTTCCGCCGCCTGCGTCTTGCCGGTCAGCACCAGGGCAGAGAGAGAGTTGAGCGTATTGAACAGGAAATGCGGGTTCACTTGATAGCGCAAGGATCGCAATTCTGACGCCTTGGCGGCATTGCGAAACTGCTGTTCGCGCCGCTCTGCCGTACGCGCCTTTTCACCGGTAAGCAGCGCCAGATACAGCGCGCACCATGCCAGCATGATGAAATAGCGGCTGAACGTTATCTCGATTATCTGTTCGCGCGTGCCCATGACAACCAACTGCGAGAGATCCTGCAGCATATCGCCATCGACCTCTTCGGCCGAGACACCGCGCGTCTGCGCAAATTCCTGAATGACCTTGTCATCAAGCGCGGCCTGCAAATCGGCGAAAACCACGCGGTTAGCCTGCGCGCTCAGCAATGCGGCGGGCAGGGCGAACAGCAATGCAGCGGTTAGCTTGACCCACAGCGGGCGAATATCGAATGGCCGCAGGACCACCCAAAGGCCAAGCGTGATCAGAATGCTGATCACAACGGAAATGGCGCGCCGGGCAAACATCTCCTGGGCAAAGTCCATGCCGAGCAGGTCTGCCCGCAAGGTCATCAGCACAAGATACGTAGCCCACAGCCCGACGACCGAGGCAAGGACGACCTTGAACGAAACGCGTGCGACCCGCTTTTCGGATTCTGTCTTTTCCATTTCTTCCGTTTACGCGCTCAGACAGGTGGCAACCAGCCCCGCATCCGGTTTCGGTCGAAATGAATATGCCGCTGGTCGATGAATCGAGCCATTCTGGCGGTCAGGCGCTGGCCAGTGACGCAGTTACGCCTTCAGCAAGCCTTCCTCGCGAATCTTCTCCCGCCAATGGAGCGGAGCGAGCTGGTGGACGTTGTTGCCTTCGGCATCGACAGCGACTGTCACCGGCATATCTTTCACGGTGAATTCGTAAATCGCTTCCATGCCCAATTCTTCAAAGGCGACGACTTTCGCCTCCTTGATAGCCCGCGCCACCAGATAGGCAGCGCCGCCTGTGGCCATGAGATAGGCGACCTTGAAGCGGCTGATGACTTCGACAGCATCCGCGCCGCGCTCCGCCTTGCCGATCATGGCGAGCAGGCCTAGGTCGAGCATCATTTCGGTGAATTTGTCCATCCGTGTGGCCGTTGTGGGGCCTGCAGGGCCGACCACCTCGCCCATCACCGGGTCGACCGGTCCGACGTAGTAAATCGCGCGGCCCTTGAATTCGACCGGCAATTTCTCGCCCCGTTCCAGCATTTCGTGAATGCGCTTGTGCGCCGCATCGCGGCCGGTCAGCATTCCGCCGCTGAGCAGCAGGCGGTCGCCGTGCTTCCAGCTGGCGACTTCTTCGGGCGTCAGATGATCCAGATCGACGCGCTTTGCCTCTGCATCCGGCTCCCAGTGAACATCAGGCCATTTGTCGAGATCGGGCTGCGGCAGATAGGCAGGTCCGCTGCCATCCAGCGTCAGATGCGCATGGCGCGTTGCCGCGCAATTCGGGATCATCGCCACGGGCTTACCCGCAGCATGGCATGGCCAATCGTAAATCTTCACATCGAGCACGGTGGAAAGCCCGCCAAGCCCCTGCGCGCCGACGCCCTGCGCATTCACCGCGTCGAATATGTCGATCCGCAATTGTTCGATATCCGTTTGCGCCCCGCGCGCCTTCAGCTGTGCCATGTCGATGGGGTCCATCAGTGATTGCTTGGCAAGCTTCATGCAGTGTTCCGCTGTGCCGCCGATGCCAATGCCGAGCATTCCCGGCGGGCACCAGCCAGCGCCCATCGACGGAATCTGTTCCACCACCCAATCGACAATATTGTCGCTCGGGTTCATCATCTTGAACTTGCTCTTGTTCTCGCTGCCGCCGCCCTTGGCCGCCACATCGATGCTGATCGTATCGCCCGGCACCATGTCCACGCTGAGGACGCAGGGCGTATTGTCGCGCGTGTTGCGGCGGGTAAAAGCGGGATCGGCCAGAATGCTGGCGCGCAGCTTGTTTTCGGTGTTGTTGTAGGCGCGCCGCACACCTTCATCGACCACTTCCTGCAGGCTCAAAGACGATTCAAGCCGGCAGTTCTGGCCCCACTTGATGAAGACGTTGACGATACCCGTGTCCTGGCAGATCGGGCGATGCCCTTCTGCACACATCCGGCTGTTGGTCAGGATTTGCGCAATCGCATCCTTCGCCGCCGGTCCTTGTTCGGCCTTGTAGGCCTCACCCAGCGCGAGGATGTAATCCATCGGATGATAATATGAGATATATTGCAGCGCATCAGCGACCGTCTCGATCAGGTCTTCCTCGCGGATCGTCACCATATCTTTCATCGTATCAAAACTCCTGTTCGTCGATCCGCCCATAGGCTTTCGCCCGGTGCCGGGTCAAAGGCCTTGGCGATGGGCTTCGCAAGTCCTAAGGCGGAGGCCGCCCAAGAAAGACGAGAGTTTATCCTGTGATTTCCGATCCGCTCGATGCCGCCGAAGCTGCAAACCTGACGCACAGCCGCGCCCGCCGCGCCATGATAGACAGTCAATTGCGCACCAGCGGCGTGAATGAACCCTTTGTGCTGAAACGCATGGCCGCCGTGCCGCGTGAACAATTCGTGCCTGCGTCCAGCAGTGGCAAGGCCTATATGGACCGCGCAATTCGCCTCGAGAATGGCGGCTGGCTGCCCTCCCCGTTGGTGCAGGGTAAGATGCTGGAAGAAGCCAATCCTTCGGGAGACGAGCACGCACTGGTCGTTGATGGCGGCTCCGGATATCTGGCTGAATTGCTCCGCCCGCTGGTGGCTGAACTGACGGTGATTTCGCCTGAAGACGCGGTCGGGGCAGGCCGGAAGGGCAAGGGCGCGAACCTGCTGGTGATTGACGGCGCAGTGGAAGAAATTCCTGCAAAGCTCGCAAACCGCCTGGCTGATGGCGCGCGCGTCGTGACCGGCCTTGTCGGTAACGGCGTCACCCGCGTTGCAGTGGGTCGCAAAACCGACAGCGGCATCTCGCTGATGCCTGTGTTCGATATCGGGATCCCGCAATTGCATGCCTTCGACAAACCTAAGGGCTGGACCTTCTGATCATGTCGCTGCGCCGGGTGCTAACTGGATTATTGGCAGGGGCGTGCCTGATCGCAGCCCCGGCTGGCGCAGAAACTCTGAAAGAGGCGCTGACCCGCGCTTACATCGACAATCCGGTGCTCGCCGCCGCGCGCGCACAGCAGCGCGCTACCGATGAAAATGTGGTGATACAGCGGGCCAATGGCCTGCCTTCTGCAAGCGCATCCGCCAGATATTCCGAGCTAATCCAGCAAAGCACGCCTTCGGTCGTTTCGCCGGAGCGCATCTTTACCGGCGGGGTGGACCTGTCCATTCCGCTTTATCGCGGCGGTGCGGTTCGCAATGGCATCCTGGCGGCAGAAACCCGCGTCGCCGCCGGACGGGCCGATCTTCGCGGCACTGAAAGCGCGATTTTCACGCAAGTTGTCGCAGCCTACATGGATGTGATCCTGAACGAGGCGCTTGTTGGCCTTGCATCGAACAATGTCGATGTGCTGTCGGTCAATCTTGAAGCGACCAGCGACCGATTTGAGATCGGCGATCTGACCCGGACCGATGTCGCGCAGTCCGAGAGCAGGCTTGCGCTTGCCCGCGGCGATTTGCGCTCGACACGGGCCAATCTTGTTGCAGCGCGCGAGAGTTATATCGCGCTGGTTGGCGACGTACCGGGCGATTTGCAGCCTCCGCCGCCATTGCCCGGCCTGCCGACAAGTCCGGACATGGCGGTTGAAGTCGCGCTGGAAAACAATCCCGATCTGATCGCCGCTTTTGAACGTGCAGAGGCAGCGGGGATCGACATCGATATCGCCGGATCGGGCCGGCTGCCTACTGTCAGCGCCTTTACCAACGCAGGCTATCAGAATTTCCTCGGCACTTTGGGTGCGGGCAGGAATTCGGGCACCGACCTGACAGCCGGCGTCACTGTTTCGATCCCCCTGTTTCAGGGCGGGCGTGTGGCGGCGCAGCAGCGGCAGGCGACGGCGCGGGCGCAGGCTGCCCTGGAAAACGTTATCGCAGCAGAACGCGACGTGATTGCGCAGGTCCGCGCGGCCTATTCCAGCTGGCGTGCCGCCAATGCCATTATCGCATCCAGTGAAACTGCAGTCGATGCCGCTTCGCTCAGCCTTGAAGGCGTACGGGCCGAAAATACCGTGGGCAACCGGACTGTGCTCGACATTCTCGATGCGCAGCAGGAATTGCTGCGCGCGCAGGTGCAATTGGTGACGGCCCGCCGCAATGCTTACGTCGCCGGATTCTCGCTGCTGGCAGCCATGGGCAAGGCGGAGGCACGCGATCTTGGTCTTGGCGATGACGGCGTGCTGTATGATCCGGTCGACAATTATAACCGGGTTGAAAATATCATCTGGGATTGGCAGCGCGATCCCGAACCTGTCGTTCAAAGTTCGCGCACCGTTGACATACCGGCGCCAGACGGGGAAATCCCGGTAGTAGATTTTATCGGCGATTCACCAGAGGATTAAGCGGGGACTGAATGCGGCAAGAAGGCGAACCGTCGGTTGAGGAAATCCTCGAATCAATCAAACGCGTAATCGAACGGGACAGCCGTGACGCGTTCCAGTCGGCCACGCGTCCGGCGCCCGAATCCACTGCCTTCCCGATGGAGCCCGTCGACGAAGACGAGGCTGAAGAGATACTCGATCTTGGCGAAGCAGGATCGCCGCTGTCGGATGATGCCGACGACGATGATGATGCGCTTGAACTCTCCGAATCCGAAACCCTGACCAATGATCAGGCGGCGGATGCCATGCGTCAGTCGCTTGCAGCCCTTGCGATGCTGTCCGACCCACCAGCGCGGCCGCAAATCGTGCGCTCCGGCGAAACTTCTTTGGAAGGCATGGTCCGCGAAATGTTGCGGCCGATGCTTGCCCAATGGCTCGATACCCATCTGCCCGATATGGTGGAACGGCTGGTTAAGGCAGAGATCGCCCGGATCGCAGGCAAGAAGCGCTGAATCGGGTCAACGCACTTATGGGAATTGCCAAAGCGGAAGCCGCGCTCGCCAAAATCGGCGGAGGCTCAATCGAACGCCACATCTTCCTGTGCAGCATTTCGGACAAGCAGAAATGCTGCAGCCGGGAGGAGGGCGAAAAGGCCTGGAAGTATCTCAAGCGCCGCATGAAAGAGCTTCGCCTTGTCGGACCGAAGCGCACTGACGGCGGGGGCATCATGCGTACGAAGGCTGATTGCCTGCAAGTCTGCAAGGCTGGACCCATCGCTGTCGTCTGGCCGGGCGAGGTCTGGTATCATTCGTGCAACGAAAAGGTGCTTGAACGCATCCTGCAGGAACACATCATCGGCGGCGTGCCGGTGGAAGATTTCCGGCTTTACCCGAACCGCTAGTCGCGCTTGCGCCAATCGCTGTTTGGATCTTTCGGACCCAGATCATCCAGCGAATTGTCGACCGATTCGTCATGTCCGGTCCCGCTGGATAGAAATACCAGCCCCATCAGCGCGCTCATCAGCAACATGGAAAACCCGATGCCGAGCGCGGTCGCAATGAAGAAGTGCGGCGAGACATCGTCCAGTTCCTTGTAGATGATCACCATCGCGATGATCACCACACCAGTGGTGAGGCCGAACATAAATCGCATCAACCGCTTGTATCTCGCCCATGCGAAAGCTGCGTTTTCAGGATCGTCGAGAGGTGAAGGGCGTGCCATAAGCATTGCTAATGAACCCCGGCGGCTTGTCTGGCAACGGTACTTGGTCTGTGATTTGCCGGGACTCGGCATTTCGTGGCACAATCCAGGTGCTCGCCGGATGGATCGGCATGTTTTCGCGATGACAAGGGGAGAAGCGCTATGACAATCAAGAGCCTGATGGAGGGCCAGACCCACAAAGTTGTCTCCTGCTCGCCAGACGACAGCTTTCAGCACGGTGCCGCCTTGATGGCCGAATACCGCATCGGCGCATTGCCGGTGATGGAAGGCGAGCGGGTCGTCGGAGTCTTTTCCGAACGCGACGTGCTGTACTGCGTGGCGAAGGAAGGCGGGGAAGTCCTGAACCGCAAAATCAGCGAAGTCATGACGTCGCCCGCCATCACCATTACCACGGATGAGCGGATTCTGACCGCGCTTTCCATGATGACCCGGCGCCGGATTCGCCACCTTCCCGTGGTGGACGGCGACACGATGATCGGCTTCGTTTCGATCGGCGATCTGGTGAAATACCGGATGGACCGGATCGAGGAAGAGGCGCAGGCGATGCGCGAATATATAACCACTGCTTGAGCAAGCGCGCGCCGCACCCTACATCTCCTGTATGGTCAACTCCCTCACACTCAGCCCCGCTGCGGCATCGCGCATCGCGAAAATCGCGGAAAAGCAGGGCAAGCCTGCGGTTTTGCGGCTTTCGGTAGAAGGCGGGGGCTGTTCAGGCTTCCAGTACAAGTTCGATCTGGGGGAACCTGAGGCGGATGATGTGATCAGCGAAACCGGCAATGTGAAGCTGGTTGTCGATCCCGTCAGCCTAGATCTGGTAGCTGGCAGCACCGTGGATTTCGTCGAATCGCTTGGCGGCGCGGCTTTTCGCGTAGAAAACCCCAACGCTGCCGCCGGTTGCGGTTGCGGTTCTTCGTTCGGCATCTAAGGTCCGCTGATGCGGATCGCCAGTTTCAACATCAATGGTATCAAGGCGCGCCTGCCGCGCCTGAAGGAATGGCTGGTGGAAACCCGCCCTGCCGTCGCCTGCCTGCAGGAAATCAAGACGCAGGACGAAGGCTTCCCGGAAGCCGAGTTCACCGAAATCGGCTACCACGCCGTCTGGCACGGCCAAAAAGGCTTCAACGGCGTGGCGATCCTGACAGATGGCGCGGCGGCAGAAAACCCATCCAAGGGGCTGCCCGGCGATCCAAGCGATGAACAGGCGCGCTTCATCGAATGCACCTTTCGCGGTGTGCGGGTGGTCAATCTCTACCTGCCCAACGGAAACCCGCAGCCTGGGCCGAAATTCGATTACAAGCTGGCGTGGATGGAGCGGTTGCGGAGGCGGTTGCTCGACCTCCGCGATCAGGAGATTCCTGCCGTCGTAGTAGGCGATTTCAACGTTATTCCGGAAGACCGCGACGTGTGGTCGGTAAAGGCCATGGCGTCCGACGCGCTGATGCAGCCTGCATCGCGCGATGCCTATGCGCGTATCCTCAATGATGGCTGGACCGATGCGCTGGGCACACTGAACCCGCGCGGCGGCGTTTGGACCTATTGGGATTACCAGGCAGGGGCGTGGCAGCGCGATCACGGCTTCCGGATCGACCACATGCTGCTGTCACCTGAATGCGCCGACCGCTTGATTGCGGCGGGGGTCGACAAGGAGCATCGCGGCCGCGAACGGGCGAGCGATCATGCCCCTGTGTGGGTCGAAATCAGAGATTAGTCGGCAGCTGCGACCGGCCCCAAGGCCAGCCGCATCATACGATTACCGGTAAAAGATATGGCTATCGATCTGCGCACGCATAGTCATACGGCGGGCCCAGCTCGGGCGGACGTAATTGGCATGGAAATAGAGCGAATCCTCGACAGGCGAATCCCACAGATCGCGGTGTGCGATACGGGCAATCGCCTTGGCACGGTCCCAGGCGGCAGACCCTGTATTGGGCTGCGGAATTGTGCCGCCGCGCACGAAAGAGAACTGTGAGCGCTGGGTAACGACTGAACAATAGTCATCCGGGAACGTCCCGCTGTCGGCGCGGTTCACGACCACTCTTGCAACGGCCAGCTGGCCATCAAGCGGCTCTCCGCGCGATTCGAAGTATACAGCCTGCGCAAGGCACATCAGCTCACGCGACATCGCGCCATCGGTGTCGATGGTGCGGACAAGTTCACGCAAGGAGGAAGCGCTCGGGGCTTCGGTTTCTTCCACCGCAGCTTCGGCGGGGACATCCTGCACCACTTCGCTGGCGACGAACCGGACTTGCGGCTGCGCGGCGGACTGAGATGCTTGAATTTCGGTCTGGACTGTTTCGGCCTGTGTAGGCTCAGCCCGGTCCTGGGCTACGGCTCCGCTGCCTGCGGCTGCAAAGGAGCCGGCGAACAAAGTGATTGCCAAGGCAAATGCCCCAGCGCGTTTGAAAGTAATCTTCATTGATCCCGTTAACTCACGGCGGTGAGACTTCTTGCAGGTCTGCGGCTGCGATGCGATTTTGCACCGTCTCTGTACCGCTGCCCGTCCAAGGGGACCTGCTGAACGTCTCCCCGACTGCGCGCTGCCGAACACCGCCGCATTGCGGTGCCTAACAACCTACGCTTTCCGGAAAGTTGGGGGTCAAATAGCCACGAGGGCTTTCAAGTCAATTGTTGCAGTGCACAATTCCGATGAAACGTTCCGCATTTGCGATGTCCAACTCCAGAATCCAGATGTCGCTGTCCTGACGCTTTCTGCGGTCAAGATAATCGGTGAATTCTGCTGGATTATCAGGGTCTTGAGCCTTGGATAACACCCAAGAACGTGACCCATCCAACTGTGGCATTCTTTCGTATGTGCGCAACTTTGTGCCATTTTCGCAACATATTATGAGCAATGTTCCAGCGTCGCGTTCGCCCTTCGCAATAACGGTCGCGAAGCCGCCTTCGGCCTGCACTGCCCGGATCAGACCGGAAACTTCGAGGTGCGCGGGGAGCCTTTCATCCATCGAATCACTCCGGCTGACGGTATCCATCGAGCCCTGAAAGCGCGATGTGGGACCGCATGAAGGTGCCGGTACCGCGGCCGATTTCATCCCCGTCCTCATCGACCAGATGCGCTTCGGCAATGAACACGCGGCGTTTCCCGCTGATCCATCGCCCTTCGGCGATCACTTTTCCGGCCCGCAATGGCTTCGTGAAATGGAGGTTGAACCCGGTGGTTAGCAGAAAGCGGTCCGACACGAGTGAATTGGCCGCGTAGAAGGCCGCGTCGTCAAGCATCTTGAAATACATCGTGCCATGCACCGCGCCGGCAGCATGAAAATGCGCTTCTTGCGCATCGAAGATAATTCGCGACGTGCCCGGGCCGGTCACTTCGAGTTGGGATTGAAACACGGAATTGACCGGCGCCGATGCGTAAAGCTGCTCAAGCGCGCGGAAATGTGCAGCTTGCCCGTTATCCGGTACCAAGCTGTTGTCAGCGTCAGGCCGCGTCACGGTCCGTCACATTGGTGATGATGCCATAGAGCGCCTCTGCATCGGGAGCATCACTGAGCGCGTCATGCATCCGTTCATCGCGCACCATCCGCGACACTGCCGCAAGTGCATGCAGGTGGGCTGCGCCGCAATTTTCCGGCGAGAGAAGGCCAATCACCAGATCCACAGGCAACCCGTCCGCCGCGTCGAATGGCACCGGCTTTTTCAATTTGAGCATGGCCGCGATCGGACGCCGGATACCGGCGATGCGCGCATGCGGAATTGCCACGCCGCGCCCGAATCCGGTGCTGCCGAGCTTTTCACGCTCTTCCAGGTTTTCCAGAACCAAATCCTGATCGAGCTCCCAGGCAGAACCAAAGGTGGCTGCCAAGGTGTCCAGGATCTCGCCCTTCGAACCGGCACTGACAACAGCAACCGATTCAGGCTTCAATGCAAAACTGGGATCCATCGGTTCTGTCACATAGCGTCTTTAAATAAGCTCGCGGTCCCGGACAGTAAGCGCCCAGGCCAGCAAAAACATAGGGGTTCCGGCGTTTTAGCTCCGCAAGCCAAGGGCTTGCTACGAGCGGTCAGGACGGTTCGACCCAACCGATCGAGCCGTCATCGCGGCGATACACCATATTATGCCTGCCACTTCCAGCGTTTTTGAAAAATAGCGCATTTGTGTGTCGCAGATCGAGCAGCATGACTGCGTCGGATACGCTGACTTCGGGGATATCGATCCGTGTTTCGGCGATTACGGGCGGTGCATCTGCGCTCGCTTCAGCGTCGCTATCTTGCTCGTCTGCCGCAAAAATCGTGTATGCAGCTTCTTCTTCCATCGCGGCATGCTGGGCCTGCTCATGATGGTCTTTCAGCCGGCGCTTATAGCGGCGCAGCTGCTTTTCAATTTTGTCCGCTGCCTGATCGAAGGCAACATGCGCATCCTGCGCCTGTCCGTGGCTTTTCAGGATGAGGCCATGGTTTACGTGAAGGATGATATCCGCCGCAAATGCGCTCGCGGGTGCTTTTCCGAAAGTTACCGTGGATGATATTGCGCGGCTGAAATGCTTGTCGACGATGGTGCTGAGACGATCCGAGGCATGTTCCTGCAGAGCTGCTCCGGTATCGACTTGATGGCCTGACACGCGAATATCCATGAGCGGTAACTCCTTGCTGTTTTGGTTCTTGTTCGACTCAATGTGGTGAGCCTACCTCATGAGGTCCAGAGGGGCGAGTCCAAGGTTTTTACGAAAGCTGCATGCCGCGCCAATTCGTCGGCGCTGGCCGCGTGCGCGCGGGGTGCGCGATATTCGCCGGTTTTTGGCCGGAAAGTGGCGGTTTCAACCGTATTTTCTGCGGTGTTGTCGACCGCGAGCTGCAAGCCGATCTGCCTTCCGCCGGTCAGTTCGACGTAAACCTGCGCCAGCAATTCTGCGTCCAATAGTGCGCCGTGCAGGACGCGGTGCGATCGGTCGACGCCGTAGCGAGAGCAAAGCGCATCGAGCGAATGTTTCGCGCCGGGATGGCGGCGGCGGGCAATGGCCAGCGTATCGACCATCCGGTCATCCCCGATCGACGAGAGGCCGCACGCTGCAAGCTCGCTGTTGAGGAAACCGAAATCAAACTGCGCATTGTGCGCAACCAGTGGCGAATCGCCCAGAAATTCAAGCAGTTCGGTCACGCTGTCGCGGAACAGGGGCTTATCGCTGAGGAAGGTTGCGGAAAGCCCGTGCACTCGCTCCGCTTCGGCCGGCATGTCGCGTTCCGGATTGTAATAGGCGTGGAAGGTCTCGCCCGTCAGCACGCGGTTGACCATTTCGATGCAGCCAATTTCGACCATGCGATCTCCGGTGGCGGGATCAAGGCCGGTCGTTTCGGTATCGAAGATGATTTCGCGCATACCGCCTTATCGCCCCATGCAGGTCAGTCGTGCAAGCCGGAAGAAAGCTTCTCCACCAGCTCCTCCACCGCCTTTTTCGTATTCTCGAGCGGACCGCTGGTATCGATCACAAAATCCGCGCGGGCGCGCTTGGCCGCGTCTGGCAATTGCAGGTCCATTATTTGCGCGAATTTCTCTTCCGTCATGCCCTCTCGCCCCATCACCCGGGCGCGCTGTATCTCTGGCGGAGCGGAAACAACGACGATCTTGTCCACGTCCTTCTCGCCGCCTTTTTCGAATAGCAACGGAATATCGTAGACCACCATTGGTGCATTGGCATGCCGGTAAAGGAAGGTCTCCCGCGCCTGCGCCACCGCCGGATGGACAAGCACTTCCAGTTTGGCGAGTTCGTCCCGGTCGCCGAATACCAGCGCGCCAAGCTTCTGCCGGTCCACTCCGTCAGGGCCGGTCGATCCGGGGAACGCCGCCTCGATCTGCGGCAACAGCGCTCCGCCCGGACCTTGCATGACGTGGACTTCATGATCCGCATCGAAAACGGGCACACCAAGCGCCTCGAACATGCCCGAAACAGTGCTTTTGCCCATAGCGATAGAGCCGGTGAGGCCGAGGATCAGCGGGCGCGTTTTGGAAAGGTCGGTCATGACGTCAGGATCCGGCGCAATTCTTCATCGCCGTCCCCGCGCGGCGGTGGCTGACCGAAAAACCGTTCAAACGCGATAGCTGCCTGCCCGATCAGCATTGTCAGGCCATCTACCGTGCGCAGCCCTGCAACGCGCGCTTCTTGCAACAGCGGCGTATCGGCTGGATGCGTCACGATATCATACACGATGCTGCCGGGCGGAGCATGGCTGAAATCAAACGCGAGCGGCGGCTGGCCCTCCATCCCGAGCGGGCTGGCGTTGACGATCAGATCAAGGCAGCCTTCGCGGTCATCGAAGGTGAAATCCGTTGGTGCGGCGAAATGTTCGAGCGGAGCAACGTGATGTTCGCCCTCGGGATCGATCTCTTCCAGCAAGGCGCGCGCCTTGTCCGCGTTGCGCCCGGCCAGCACCAGTGTGAACCCGTTTTCCGCCAATGCAGCTACAATCGCCCTCGCAGCGCCGCCGGTGCCCATGATGCGCGCCATGCGGAAATAGTGCTTCTTCGCAAGGTCCGCAGCCAGTGGCTCCAGAAAGCCGCCGACATCGGTATTTGTGCCGATCAGCGCGCCATTGTGCCGCCGGGTAACGGTGTTGACCGCGCCGACAAGCTCTGCGCCGATTTCCAGCCGGTCGAGGAAAGGCATCACGGCCTGCTTGTGCGGCATGGTAATATTGCAGCCCTGCCAGGCAGGGTCATCGCGGCGTGAAGCGATGTAGCCTTCAAGCTCGTCCGGCGTGACGTGGCATTTGCGGTATTCAGCGTCGAGGCCGAGCTTTTCGATCCAGTGGCCGTGGATCAGCGGAGATTTCGATTGCGCAATGGGATCGCCGATAACTTCTGCATAAACCGTGCTCACGCCGAAAGCTCCCCCATCCCGCGCAGTGCGGCCAAGACGGGCAACAGCGGCATCCCCAGCACGGTGAAATGATCGCCTTCGATGGTCTCGAACAATTGCACGCCTCGCGCCTCGATACGAAATACGCCCACGCAATAGCCGACTTCGGGCCATTCGTGGTCCAGGTAATCGGCAATAAAACCTTCCGACAGGCCGCGCACGTGCAATCGTGCAAGGGCCGTTTGGCGCCAGACCACCGTACCGCTTTGCGCGATCGCTGCGGCCGAATGCAGCTCCATGACCTTGCCCGAGAAAAAGCGCAGGTGATCTGCTGCATCATCGCGGCTGGCAGGCTTATCGAAGCGCCGGCCATCGACCACCACCAGTGAATCGCTGCCGAGCACCGGCTTTACCGGCTCAGCGACGGCAAGAGCCTTTGCCTCGGCAAGGGCCAGTGCAATCTCTGCCGGCGGCGCGCCTTCCATTGCGGCTTCGATCGCGCGTTCATCAAGATCTGCAGGCCGCGCTTCAAACGCAACGCCTGCATCCTTTAGCATAGTCTGGCGTGAGGCAGATTTTGACGCCAGGACGATCATGGCTGCGCGATCATATCGGTTTCGGTCCGGTTTGCGGCAGTCGGTCGCGCCCTTCGCGTTCCTGATGCAGCCGGATCACCGCTGCGGCCGTTTCTTCGATGGAGCGGCGCGTCACGTCGATCACCGGCCAGCCATTGTCCGCAAACATACGCCGCGCAAACCCAATTTCCGCCTTCACCCGCTCCCCGTCGACATAATCGGTGTGCGTCTTTTCATTCAGTGACAAAAGGCGGTTGCGGCGAATCTGCACGAGGCGGGCGGGGGCTGTGGTTAGCCCCACCACCATGGGATGCTGAAGCTTGAACAGATGGTCTGGCGGCGGACTTTCCACCACCAGCGGGATATTGGCGACCTTGTAACCACGGTTGGCGAGATAGATGCTGGTCGGCGTTTTGGACGTGCGCGATACACCCGCCAGCACGATGTCCGCCTCCTCCCAATTGTCCCACCCGATGCCGTCGTCATGGGCAATGGTGAACTGGATCGCATCGACGCGCGCAAAATACGCCTCATCCATGGCATGCTGGCGGCCTGGGCGGCCCTTGGCCTCTTGTCCGAGCCGCTCTTCCAATGCTTCTGTAACCGCATCGAGAGCATCGACATGTTTCAGGCCGAGCGCGCGGCACCGCTCTTCCAGCCGTTCGCGAATGTCTTCATTGACCAGCGTATAGAGCACAAGGCCGGGATTGGCCTTGAACTCGTTCACAATACGATCAAGATGCTGGCGAGAGCGAACCATGGGCCAGAAATGGCGCACGACATCGCTATCCTCGAATTGTGCGAGCGCCGCCTTGGCGATCATTTCGAGCGTTTCGCCGGTCGAGTCCGACAGCAGATGAAGGTGAAGCCGCGCCATGTGGATAGATAGGCGCATAAACCACGGGAGAGAAAGGCGAACAAGTCAGGGATAGTATTCTGTCCCCGCTAACCGCTGATTCGTGGGCAGGGAAATACCCCGAGGCGACTTTATTTCCCAAACCTGTGGGTAGCGTGGAGAAGGATCGCTTGACGCGGGCAATCAACGAGTCGAAGCCCTTGCATCATACGGTTTGAGCGGCATAACTCGGGTGATCCACCGGTGTCCCCGCAATCCACAGGCCCTACAAACAACATCATTTCTATAAATATAATTATTATATTGGATTGGACTCTCTCTTAATGCCCGGACCTCTTCTCGAAAATTTGCGCGGAACACGAACGGAGCAGCGGCCAGTATGGCTGATGCGTCAGGCAGGACGTTACCTTCCGGAATACCGTGCATTGCGCAGCGAAAAGGGCGGTTTTCTGGAGCTGGTGTACGATAGTGAAGCTGCTTCGGAGGTGACGCTGCAGCCGATCCGCCGGTTCGGTTTCGATGGTGCGATCCTGTTTTCCGACATTCTGATCGTTCCCCACGCTCTCGGGATGGATCTCTGGTTCGAAGCTGGTGAAGGCCCGCGCCTGGCGCCCCCGCTGATCGACGGAGCCTGGCAGAAGCTGGAAAAAGCGTTCCACCATTTCGATCCGGTCTACCGAACGGTTCAACTTACCAAGGCCCAGCTTTCCGCTGATGTGACAATGCTGGGCTTCATCGGCTCTCCGTGGACCGTGGCGACCTACATGGTGGCAGGGCAGGGATCGAAAGATCAGGGCGCGGCGCGGGCATTGGCCTGGCGTGATCCGGAAGCGTTTCAATCGCTGGTCGATGCGATCGAGGCGGCAAGCCTTGAATATCTTATCGGTCAAATCGATGCGGGCGCGGAAGCGGTGCAATTGTTCGACAGCTGGGCAGGATCGCTCAGCCCGTCCCAATTCGAAAAATGGGTCATTGCTCCCAATGCGCGGCTTGCTGCTGCCATTCACGAAGCGCGGCCGGGCATCCCGGTCATCGGCTTTCCGAAGGGCGCTGAATCAAAGCTTGCCCGCCTATGCCAGAGAGACCGGCGTCGATGCTGTCGGCATTGATGAGACGACCGATCCGGTCTGGATAGCCTCTCAGCTGCCTTCTGGCATGCCTGTGCAGGGCAATCTGGACCCGATGCTGCTCCTGGCAGGGGGAAGCGAGGTAGACGCGCAGGTGAAGAAAATTTGCGATGCGTTCGCGGATCGCCCGCATGTTTTCAACCTGGGTCACGGTATCGACAAGAACACGCCGATTGCTCACGTTGAACATCTGCTCGAGATTTTGCGAGCATGATGTGCAATTTATCAGGGGTGACGCAGGAGCGCTGCTGCCCTAGAGACTGGCGATGCAGGAATTTCTCGCAATGATCTATTTTTGGCTGAAGGCCGGCCACATCATCTTCGTGATTTTCTGGATGGCGGGCCTGTTCATGTTGCCGCGCCTGTTCGTTTATCATCAGGAAGCGCCCGAAGGCTCCGAAGAGGCAGAGAAGTTCGTTGATCGCGAAAAGAAGCTTCTCAAGATCATCCTGTTGCCCTCGATAATTGTCGTCTGGGTGCTCGGTTTGGCATTGCTGGGCACAGGAATGGTGCCGATTGGTGGCTGGTTTCATGCAAAGCTTCTGCTGGTTCTGATCCTGTCCGGCTATCACGGATATCTCTCGGCTTATGCCAAGAAACTGGCACGCGGAGAGCGCACGATGACTGGCAAGCAGCTGCGTCTGTTCAACGAAGTGCCCGGCGTTGCCGTCGCGATCATCGTCATTCTGGTTGTCGTCAAACCGTTCTGATACGGCTTTGCGGCTGCGCTATTGCACGGTCGCAGCGCGATCACCACATTTCCAGAATTGACCGCAACCGGCATTGCCCATATTGCGGTTCACACAACCGGCATAAGGTCGCGATTTTAAAGCGACGGGTCTGCTTTCTCCAAGCCCAGATGGCCCGCCGGCATCCCAACCAAACGGAAATACAAACACCATGCATTTGAAAGAATTAAAAGAGCGGACGCCGGCAGAGCTGGTCTCGATGGCCGAAGAAATGGGCGTCGAAGGCGCATCCACCATGCGCCGTCAGGATCTCATGTTCGCGATTCTCAAAGAGGTCGCCGATGATGGCGAGGAAATCCTCGGCATCGGCACTATTGAAGTGCTGCAGGACGGTTTCGGCTTCCTGCGCAGTCCGGAGGCGAACTATCTCGCTGGACCGGACGATATTTATGTCTCTCCCAACCAGGTTCGCAAGATGGGCCTGCGTACCGGTGATACCGTGGAAGGCGAAATCCGCGCACCGAAGGACGGGGAGCGGTACTTCGCGCTGACCAAGCTGCTGAAGGTCAATTACGATGATCCCGACGCTGTTCGTCACCGTACCAACTTCGACAATCTGACGCCGCTTTACCCGGACGAGCGCCTGAATCTCGACACGAAAGATCCGACAGTCCTCGACAAGTCGGCGCGCGTCATCGATTTGATCAGCCCGCAGGGTAAGGGCCAACGCGCCCTGATCGTGGCGCCGCCGCGCACGGGTAAAACCGTATTGCTGCAGAACATGGCCAAGGCCATCACCGATAATCATCCGGAAGTTATTCTGCTGGTGCTCCTGGTCGACGAACGGCCTGAGGAAGTCACCGATATGCAGCGCAGTGTGAAGGGAGAAGTGATCTCTTCCACCTTTGACGAACCTGCCACGCGGCACGTACAAGTCGCTGAAATGGTGATCGAAAAGGCGAAACGTCTGGTCGAGCACAAGCGCGATGTTGTAATCCTGCTCGATTCCATCACCCGCCTTGGCCGCGCCTACAACACGGTTGTACCAAGCTCCGGCAAGGTGCTGACCGGCGGTGTCGATGCGAATGCACTCCAGCGCCCGAAACGCTTCTTCGGTGCGGCACGCAACATCGAAGAGGGCGGATCGCTGTCCATCATTGCAACCGCGCTTATCGATACCGGCAGCCGGATGGACGAAGTTATCTTTGAAGAGTTCAAGGGTACCGGCAACAGCGAAATCGTGCTCGACCGCAAGGTTGCCGACAAGCGCATCTTCCCGGCTCTCGATGTTGGCAAGTCCGGCACCCGCAAGGAAGAACTGCTGGTCGACAAGGAACAGCTCAGCAAGATGTGGGTCCTGCGCCGTATCCTGATGCAGATGGGCACCATCGATTCCATGGAATTCCTGCTCGACAAGATGAAGGATTCCAAGACCAACGAAGATTTCTTCGCGACGATGAACCAGTAAACCGAAGCACCATCCGCGAGGCCGCTAGGCCTGGCGGATGGTGTTCGACTTCGACTTCGACCGCAAGCCTCTGATTAACTTAGATTTAGTTGGCGTTATTGAACGCCACGCAGTGCTTGCGTGGACGGAAATTCCCGATATTAGGCTTGCTGCGTATTCGTACGCAGACAGTCATGGGAGGATCGTGGACTATGCATCAAGTGCTTTACATCAGTACCGCGCCCAACCTGGGGGACGACGTCGTCGCAGCCATCCTGGATCAGTCGCAGCGCAACAACCCGCTTCAGGAGATCACTGGCTTTTTGCTGTATAATGGCCGCAATTTCATGCAGTTGCTTGAAGGAGAGGATGCGCAGTCTGACGCGGCTTTTGCGCAAATTGTCTTTCGACACCCGTCACACAGGAATAGTTCGTCTCGCGCATAACAGCTTGAGTGAACGGATTTGCCCGGATTGGTCCATGCAGCATCTCCGGATCGCTACGACGCCGGCTCAGCGGCAGCAGGAACTCACGGAACGACTGCCAGCCACGTTGAATCCCGACCTGCACCGAATGGTTATGAATTTCGCCTGCCTCAATTAGGCCAGGTGCTCCGCGAAAAAGTCCGCAGTCCGGCTGTCGGCCAGATTGGCAGCCTCTTCGCTGCGCCGCTTCCCGAATTCTGTTGCGAATCCGTGATCCAGACCCTCGTAGTCATACAGCGTGACCTTCGGATGAGGATCGAGCGCGTCGTGCATGGCTTTTTGTGTATCTGCGTCAACAAAACCGTCTTCGGTCGGGATATGTAGCATCAAGGGGTGGGCGATGGCCTCTTTTTCACGGAGCAATCCGTCCACGCCAACGGCGTAATAGCCAACGCTGGCGTCAACATCGGTGCGCGCGGCAGTCATATATGCCAGCCTGCCGCCAAGACAGTATCCGACAGCTCCGACTTTGCCTGTCTCGGTCAGATCGCGGGCGTATTTGATGGTGGCTTCGATATCGCGAATTCCGGCGTCCTGATTGAACTTGCCCATCAGATCGAGCGCTTTTTGAAATTCGGGCTCAATATCGGGATCGAGTTCGATACCCTCATGCAGCCGCCAGAACAGATCTGGCGCAATCGCAAGATATCCCTCTTCGGCCAGTTTGTCGCATTTGCGCCGGATGCCTGCATTGACGCCGAAAATCTCTTGGATCACCACTATGGCAGATTTCGGCTGTCCGGCAGGCCTCGCAATATAGGCATTGAACGCGCCATCGCCGGAAAGTGTGGTAATGCGGACTGTCTCGCTCATATAAGTCTCTCAGGCAGGTGTGTTACTGTGTGGTCTACCTACGCAGCAAAGCAGAAAAGGTGTCCGCAAAATGAAAGTTCATATCGAGATTGATTGCACTCCCGAAGAGGCTCGCCAGTTCATGGGCCTGCCTGACGTAGAACAAGCGAACGCCATTTATGTCGACGCGATCGCCAAAGCCATGAAAGGCGTGTCGAGCGCTGATCAGCTTGAACAATACGCTGCGCAGCTCGCCCCTATGGGCCAGATGGGTATGAAGATGTTCCAGAATTTCATGGAAAGCGCGAACAAGGGTGTTGCTGCGTCCAGATCATCTGGCAAGAAAGCTTCTGACGAATAAAGCATTGATTATGGATACGATTTTCGCGCTTTCCAGCGGTATGCCGCCTGCGGGAATCGGCGTGATACGGATGACCGGGCCTCAGGTGCGGACTGCGCTTCTGGCAATAATAGGCCGGGTTCCGGACGTGCGGAAGGCTACGCGGTCGGTATTCAGGAATGCGCAGGGAGAGCGTCTGGACGATGGGTTGGCCATCTTCTTCGCGGGTCCTCGCTCCGTAACAGGAGAGGATCTTGCCGAGTTCCATTGCCATGGTGGGCGCGCAGTCATTGCCGCCGTCGAACACGCTCTAGGCTCTGTTCCGGGCTGTCGGCGCGCAGAACCTGGTGAATTTACCCGCCGGGCTTTTGCGAATGGCCGGATCGACCTTTCAGAAGCAGAAGGGCTGGCCGATCTTTTGTCGGCCGAAACCGAGATCCAGCGCCGCAGCGCAATCCAGATGGCAAGTGGCAGCCTGTCACGGAAGGTTGAGGCCTGGCGAGAGCAGCTGTTGATGCTTTCGGCACAGATCGAGGCTGTGCTGGATTTCGATGATGAGGATGATGTTTCAGGCCTGCCAGAGAGCTTCGCTTTTAACGTGAAAGAGCTGGAGGCAGAAGTCCGGGCAGCGCTTGACGCGCCCCATGCGGAAGTATTGCGAGAGGGATACCGGGTCGCGCTTGCAGGCCCGCCAAATGCAGGAAAATCCACTCTTTTTAACGCGATTACCGAAAGTGAAGCAGCGATCACGGCTGAATTGGCCGGGACGACCCGGGACGTGCTGACGCAATCAGTTGCGCTGGGGGGCATTCCGTTCACATTTGTCGATATGGCGGGCCTGCGCGCCTCCAGGCGATGACGCGATAGAGGCGATTGGCATCGCGCGGGCAGGCGACGAGATCGCGCGTGCAGATCTTGTCCTCTGGCTCGGCGCGGAAGGCAGCGGTCCTGCAGGGAGTTGGGAGATCGATGCGCGTTGCGATCAGCCAGATCGCACCGTCAAAATCGCTGCCGACTACCGTGTTTCCGCTGTGACCGGCGATGGACTGGCCGAATTGCGGGAGGCACTGATAGCGCATGCCAGATCGGCAATGCCGAAGCCGGGTGTAGCGGCGCTCAATGCGAGGCAAAGGGACCGCATTGCTGAAGCGGTTTCCGGATTGGAAGGTGCCGCAACTCAGACCGATCCACTCCTTGTGGCAGAGCAACTGCGTCAGGCCCGCCTCGCATTTGATGCGTTGACAGGTCGCGCCTCGACTGAAGATGTGCTTGATTCGCTTTTCGGCCGGTTTTGCATCGGAAAGTGATATGTTTCACGTGGAACATGCACCTGTCGCCGCTGGGGCTTTGACCGCGCAGCGATAGGACAGTATCGGGCATTGCATGTCACAATTCGATGTCATTGTTGTTGGCGGAGGCCATGCCGGCTGTGAGGCTGCCGCAGTGGCGGCACGGATGGGTGCGCGCACGGCTCTGGTTACGTTCGACAAGGGCAAGCTGGGCGCCATGAGTTGCAACCCCGCAATCGGAGGCCTGGGCAAAGGGCATCTGGTCCGCGAGGTCGACGCATTCGACGGATTGCTTGGGCGCGCGGCGGATGATGCGGCAATACACTACCGGATGCTCAACCGGTCGAAGGGAAGCGCGGTTCACGGCCCGCGAGTTCAGGCCGACCGTCATCTTTTCCGCGCCAGTGTGCAGCAAACGCTGTCAAAGCTGCCGGCACTAACTGTCATTGAAGGTGAGGCCACTGAACTGATGTTCGATGGCGATCGTGTGACTGGACTGATTCTGGGTGATGGCAGTCAGGTGAAAGGCCTTTCGACGGTGCTGTGTACCGGCACTTTCCTCGGTGGACGGCTATTTCGTGGTGAAGAGCGGCTTGAAGGCGGAAGGATTGGCGAAGATTCAGCCAAACGCCTTGCTGAGCAACTGCGCAACGCTGACTTGCCTATGGCCCGTTTGAAGACTGGTACTCCGCCGCGGCTTGACGGGCGGACGATAGATTGGGCGGCATTGGCAGAGCAGCCATCCGATGATGAACAATGGACGATGTCCCCGCTCACCCCAAAGCGTATGAATCCGCAGGTATTTTGCGCAATTACCCGCACCAATCCTGCGGCACACGCCATTATCGCCGACAATTTGGACAGATCGCCACTTTTCAGCGGGGCGATTGGAGCGGCGGGACCGCGATATTGCCCATCCATCGAGGACAAAATTCATCGCTTCGCCGATCGTGATGGACACCAGGTGTTTCTGGAGCCGGAAGGCCTGAATACACATCTTGTCTATCCCAACGGCATCAGCACCTCCCTTCCAGTTGATGTGCAGCTCCAAATGCTGCGCGCGATGGAGGGGTTGGAGCAGGTGGTCATGGAAGTGCCGGGCTACGCTGTTGAATATGACCATATCGACCCCCGTGCGCTCAGTTCCGACTTGCAGTTGAAGAGCATGCCGGGGCTTTATTGTGCCGGGCAGATCAATGGCACGACTGGTTATGAAGAAGCGGCCGCGCAGGGCCTCATCGCGGGTATGAATGCCGCGTGCATGGCGCTGGACCGAGCGCCGCCCGCCTTGGACCGGGCAAACTCTTACATCGCTGTCATGGTCGACGATCTGACGCTGCACGGGGTGAGTGAGCCGTATCGTATGCTGACAGCACGTGCGGAGTACCGTTTGCGCCTCCGTGCGAACAACGCCTCTACACGGCTGACACCGCTTGCGATTGAAGTGGGCTGCGTGGGGCCAGAGAGGACGAGATGGTTCGAAGGTCGGGAGATCGAGCGTTCCACGTGGAACACTGCTCTCAGCAAAGAGGTTACAGCCACCGGTTTGCATGATGGCGGGCTGGCGGTGAAGCGCGACGCCGGCACGAAAGCATTGCGTGACTGGCTAACATATCCAGATATCGACCTCACGCATCTGGTTCCTTGGTTGCCGGAAGGATTGGATGCATCAAGTGAGCTCGCCGCGGAGTTGGCGGAAGACGCTGCCTATGCCCCGTATCTGTCCCGTCAGGATGCCGAACTGCGCGATTTGCGGAGCGGAGAGGGCCTGGAACTGGGGGATAGCTTCCCATATTCCGAAGTGCCCGGCCTTTCCAATGAGATGGTTGAGCGCTTGAGCGCTGCGCGCCCCGGCAACCTTGCTGCCGCAGGCCGTGTTCGCGGCATCACGCCCACTGCACTTGCAGCATTGCTGGTACACGCGAAACGCCGTAACCGGGCTGCATGATAGAAACTGAAGAGCAGGCCAGAGCCTATTGCGCCGAACGCTGTGATGCCGCCGCGATGGAGCGCCTTGATCGCTTTGTAAGCCTCCTTATCGAAGAGAACGCGCGTCAAAACCTGGTTTCTGCCGGCAGCCTGTCATCGGTATGGCAACGCCACTTGGCTGACAGCCTGCAACTGCTTGATCATGTTCCACGTGAAACATCGCCATGGCTCGATCTCGGTTCAGGAGCGGGGCTTCCTGGTTTGGCACTCGCCATCGCACGGCCTGACGTTGAGATCGAACTGGTCGAATCGCGGCGCAAAAGAATCGAGTGGCTCGAACACATAAAGGGCGAATTGGCTCTCACTAATTGCACCGTGCAGGGATCCAGACTCGAACTTGTGGATACCAGTGAAATTGCCGTTATCACAGCTCGCGCCTTCGCTCCGCTTGGTAAACTGCTGAACTTATCCGCGCGGTTTTCCACACGCTCCACCGTTTGGCTGTTGCCCAAAGGGCGGTCGGGGGCGCAAGAACTGTCTGAACAGTCGAAAAGTATCCGAGCGATGTTTCACGTGGAACAATCGGTAACCGATCCAGAGGCGGGCATACTCGTCGGCACAGGGAGGCCAGAACTCAAATGATCGTCATAGCGATAGCCAATCAGAAGGGCGGCGTGGGCAAAACCACCACTGCCATCAACACCGCTACGGCCATGGCGGCGAGTGGGTGGCGCACCCTGCTGGTAGATCTTGATCCGCAGGGCAATGCTTCCACCGGAATTGGGGTTGGTGCGGCGAACCGGGATTTTTCCAGCTATGATGTGCTGGTGGATCAGGTTGCGCTCGATCACTGCATCATCCGGTCCACGATTCCCGGGCTGGACCTTCTTCCCGCTACCGTCGACCTGAGCGGCGCAGAGGTAGAGCTTGTCGGCGTTGAGAACCGTTCCCACCGTCTGCGTGATGCCTTTGCCAACCATAAGGGCCACGATGTGTGTTTCATCGACTGCCCGCCATCACTCGGGCTGCTAACATTGAATGCGCTGTGTGCGGCAGATACGCTTCTCGTGCCTCTACAGTGCGAATTTTTCGCGCTTGAAGGGCTCAGCCAGCTTTTGCAGACGGTTGAGCAGGTTCAGCAGCGTTTCAATCCCGATTTGGGCATTGTCGGTGTGGCTCTGACCATGTTTGACCGCCGCAACCGCCTGACGGACCAGGTTGCCGACGATGTGCGTGAATGTTTGGGCGATTTGGTCTTCGAAGCTGTTATTCCGCGCAATGTGCGCCTTTCGGAAGCGCCCAGCCACGGATTGCCCGCTTTGGTCTATGACCATTCCTGCACGGGCAGCAAAGCATACATGGCGCTTGCAAGAGAGCTCATTGGCAGACTTCCGGCACAGCAGGTGGCAGCATGAGCGACGCAAACCCCAAGCCGAACGGCACGGAAACCCCGCGGCCTGCGCCTGTCCGGCGCAAACTGGGCAAGGGTCTGGGTGCGCTGATGGGCGAAGCTCGCCGTGAAGAGCCGCTGGTTGCACCGCGCCCCATGCCAGGCACTACTGGACGGGGGGCTGCCCAAACCGATGGGCTGGCGATGCTCGCCATATCCGATATCGAACCGCACCCCGATCAGCCGCGCCAGCATTTCGACGAAGAGGCGCTGGCGGAACTTGCAGCTTCGATCGCGAGCCGCGGTGTAATTCAGCCGGTCATCGTGCGCCCGCAAGAGCGCGGCAAGTATCAGCTGGTTGCGGGGGAGCGCCGCTGGCGTGCCTCGCAAAAGGCCCAACTCCATGAAATTCCCGCAATAATTCGCGAGCTTGGTGACCGGGATGTCATGGCGCTGGCGCTAATCGAAAACATCCAGCGCGAAGACCTCAGTCCGGTGGAAGAAGCCCGGGCCTATCAGCGTTTGTCAGAATTCGAGGACATGACGCAGGCAGAAATCGCGACTCTGGTTGAGAAATCGCGCAGCCATGTGGCAAACTTGCAGCGTATCCTGACGCTTCCGACAAAAGTGCTCGATCACCTGGAGGCGGGCCGTCTCAGCATGGGTCACGGGCGCGCGCTCATAGGTCTGGACGATGCCGAGGATCTGGCAGAGCGTGCAATTGCCAAAAACCTCTCTGTGCGAGAGATCGAGAAGCTAGCGCGCAAAAGCCGCAATGGCGGGGAAGCGCCAACTCGGCGCACAGCGCGTCCGCCGCGCGATCCTTCACAGGATGCCGATATTGCGGCGGTCGAAAATCACCTCGAGGAGTTTCTCGGCCTGCCCGTGAAAATCGTGACGGACGAAGATCCGCGGTCCGGTTCCGTGACTGTGCGCTTCCGCACGCTCGACCAATTAGACCTTATTTGTCAGCGTCTTACAGGCGGCGGCATCTAGTACACGCCAAAGCTTGCGCCGCGTAAGAAGTTGCGCGGCGCAAGTTTTCTACCTCTACGCAAACGCGCAGCGATCTAGTTCAATGGGGTAAGCTTTCCCTGGGGACGCGGCGCTGGGCGCGGAGCCGGGCGAGGGCGTGGTCGCGGGGCAGGGCGTTCGATCTCGATCACTTCCTCGGTCACAGTTTCGCGGCATGAGTGGCAATCTGCACTATGCCGATGGCGCGAAACGGCGCGCGTATGTGACGATACCGGCACCACCATGATCTGTTGCCCATAGGCAAATTCCCCGCCGCCAAGTTCATGGCGGCGCAGATAGGCCTCGCAATAGCGGGCGGCCCAGATTTCGTTGCGGCTGAGTTCTCCATCGCCGTCACCGTCAAGCACAGAGCCAATCGCTGCACCGGCAATGCCGCCAAGGCCTGCGCCAACTACAGTGCCAAGCAGTCTGTCGCCATCGGCAATGCGGTTGCCCGCAACGCCGCCGACGACAGCGCCGAACAACCCGCCCAGCAGGCCGCCATTGGCGCGGCGATCATCTTCGTAATAACCGCCAGCGTCCCCCATCAGATATTGGCAATCCGTCAGCCACTGGCTGCGTTCTTCGGCGGTATAGGCAAAGCGCGGGCTGTCGCCGTGGTGATCGGAAAGACCGTGATGTTCGCGCCAGCCATGGCCGTCATGCGACAGGGCGTGACCATCGTCGCTTACGAAATGGTGCTCTCCGGTAAAGACACCGTGGTAAGTTGTTTCGACCGTGCGCCCTTCGGCGTCAGTGTAGGTGCCTGTCCATTCACCGCGCCAGGTATTCTCATCGCTCCATTCACCCTGCCAGCCACCGTCATATTCCCCGTCATAGCGCTGATCGGAATGTTCCATCGCGCCATGATGTTCGCCTGCATGGTGATTATCGTGATGATCGTGCTGGGCAAAGGCCGGGGCCGACGTGCCGAGGACGGCTGCGCTGGCAAGCAGAAGAATTGAGCGGGTCGTCATCACGTAGTTTCCCTCACATGGAGACAGGCATATTGCCCTGTTAACTCCATATTTACCTACGAAACTCGCGGAAAACCAAGAGGGCGCTTCTTGCTGTCCCGATACGGGGCAACGCATGCCCCATGCGGACGGGTTTAGATACGGTCGCCGAGCAGGCTCGCCAGCGCTTCAATACCCTGGCGGTCATCCTTGTCGAATCGCGCAAGATCGGGGCTGTCGAGGTCGATTACCGCGATGACCCGGCCATCACGCATTACCGGCACGACCAGTTCAGACCGGCTGCGTGCATCGCAGGCGATATGGCCGGGGAAGGCGTGCACATCCTCCACCAATTGTGTCTCGCCCTTGGCCGCTGCGCCGCACACACCCACTCCAACCGGGATACGGATGCAGGCAGGACGCCCGACGAATGGGCCAAGCACCAGTTCGCCTTCGACCATGCGATAAAAGCCGGTCCAGTTGCAGTCAGGTAGAAATTCTCCGAGCAGGGCAGCGACGTTGGCCATATTGGCCACGGCGTCAGGCTCCCCGTCGGTCAGGGCCTTTGCTGCGTCTAGCAGGGCGGCATAAATCTCGGGCTTGCTGGCCTCGGCGGCAGGAGTGAAATCATACATGGCCGCGCCTGTAACGCAGGTGCGCTGGCAAATCCATTGCGGCGGCGTTCCGGCTGGCTTATTCAGCCGGTCATGAGCATTTTGAAGAAGATCCTGATCGCCCTGTTTGCCCTGCTTTTTATCGGCGGGATAATCGTCTGGTTTCTGACCCGGCCCGACGTGGCGCAATATGCTTTCGAGGACACGGTTGGCACTGACCCCGTGCTGGCCGAACCGGATTCGCAACTTGTTCCGACAGTGGCCATCGCAAAACCGATTGGTTGGGGCGAGGACGGAACGCCGGTCGCCGGCGAAGGCCTTACCGTCAACCGCTTTGCCGACGGCCTGAACCATCCACGCGTCATTTACACACTTCCCAATGGCGATGTGCTGGTCACGCAGACGAACGCGCCGGAGCGGGAACTGGCAGGCGGCTGGCTCACCAATTTCGTTGCCGGACTGCTGTTCAGCGAAGCAGGAGCGGGCGATCCCTCGCCCAACCAGCTGATTTTGCTGCGTGATGCGAACGAAGACGGCGTTGCCGAAGAACGCTTTATCCTCCGCGAAGATGATCTCGATTCCCCCTCGGGCATCGCGTGGACCGATGGCAATCTGTATGTCGCCAACCACGATGCGGTGCTGCGCTTCGATTACGAACTGGGCAGCACGGCCGTGACCGGCGCACCGGAGAAGATCGCCGATCTTCCAGCGGCAGGCAATCACTGGATGCGCAACATCATCCTCTCTCCGGACGGCACGCGCCTGTACGTCGCAGTTGGTTCGGCATCGAATATCGGCGAAGGCGGAATGGAAATCGAGGAAGGCCGCGCCGCCATTCACGAGATTAACCTGGCAACCGGCGACACGCGGATTTTCGGCGCTGGCATGCGCAATCCCAACGGCATGGCCTTCAGCCCATGGACGGGCGAACTCTGGACTACGGTAAACGAGCGCGACATGCTCGGGAGCGATCTGGTGCCGGATTACATGTCAAACGTGCCAATCGGCGTCCATTACGGCTGGCCCTGGGTCTATTACAACGACGTGATTGACGATCGGGTGGAATCGCCAATGCCGCGCTTCCTCACCGAATACACCCGCACTCCGCAATATGCGTTGGGCGCACATGCTGCCGCATTGGGGCTGGTGTTTACCGAGGAGGGCACGACGATGGGCGAGGCTTACGGGCACGGCGCGTTCATTGCCCGTCACGGGTCTTGGAACCGCTCTCCGCCTGCAGGTTATGACGTGGTGTTCGTGCAGTTTGATGAACGTGGCAATCCGGTGGGCGAGCCGCGGCAGGTCTTGCAGTCGTTCCTGACCAGCGACAACAACACCTACGGCCGTCCGACATGGGTGGAATGGGACCGCACCGGGGCCCTGTTGGTCAGTGACGATACCGGAAACATTATCTGGCGCGTCACTTCACCAGGCGCAGAACGGGCTTCCGCAATACAGCGCAACACGGGCGACAGACTGCCGCCTCAGCGGGAGTTGCGGGGCGATCCGTCGCGCGCTTTCGAGGAAGGCGCGCTGTCGCCGGGCGACATTATGTAAGTCACATTTGCTTGCCGGCCCGACCGGCGAGCTCGGTAATGAAATGCCAGGCGATGCGGCCCGAACGCGTGCCGCGCCGCTTGGCCCATTCCAGCGCCTCTGCCGCGTCCAGTTCGAGTCCGTATTCATCGGCGTAGCCGCGCAGGATGTCGAGATAATCGTCCTGGCTCGCATTGTGAAAGCCCAGCGCAAGCCCGAACCGGTCTGCCAAAGCGAGATTGTCGTCCACGCTGTCACGCGGGTTGATCGGATCATCCTGCTCGCTTGAATGCCGGGACAGGATGGCGCGCCTGTTGGAAGTCACCGCGAGCCGCACGTTTGCGGGCCGCGCTTCGACGCCGCCGTCCAGCACGCTGCGCAAAAGGCGCGGCGAAGAGTTGTCGCCATCTGCAAAGCCCAGATCATCGACGAAAACGAGAAAACCGCGAGCAATTCCGGTCAATTGCGCAAACAAAGCAGGCAGGTTCGGAAGCGATCCAGCGCCGACCTGCACCAACGCAATCTGTCCGCCATCTGCCTGTGCCTGCGCAACCGCAGAGCGGAGCAGAGCCGATTTTCCCATCCCGCGCGCACCCCACAAGAGCATGTCGTGCGCCGCCAATCCGTTTGCCAGACGGGTGATGTTGTCCGTGACAGCCTGCTTTTGCCAGTCGATACCGCGCATAAGATCGAGCGCGGGCGCCTCTATCCGTTCGACAGGCCGGGCGGCGGTTCCATCCCAGACATAGGCAGGCGCATCCAGCCAGTTGTCAGTGCCGGTGGCTGCGGGAGAGAGCGCCTCCAGCGCCGCAGCAATGCGCCCCAGCAGTTCGGCTTGGTTTTCCATGGCTCCTTTCACTATAGGCCCTTCCTATGAGCAGCAAGACGCAGACCATTCTGACCGGTGAGGCGGGCGTAGCGCAGGCGGCGGAAATGCTGCGCGCCGGCGGACTGGTCGCGCTGCCGACGGAGACGGTTTACGGCCTCGCTGCGCGGGCCGACAGCGCAGAGGCGGTGGCGCAGATCTATCGCACCAAGGGCCGCCCGGACTTTAATCCGCTGATTGTGCATGTCGCTTCGCTTGAAATGGCGCAAGGGTTGGCAAAGTTCGATGCCCGCTCGCTCATGCTGGCAGAAAATTTCTGGCCCGGCCCGCTGACGCTGGTGCTTCCTGCCCGCGCAGATTCGGGCATAGCGCTCGCAGTTACCGCCGGATTGCCCACAATCGCGCTGCGCCAGCCTGCGCATCCGTTGGCGGCGAAAGTGCTCGAGGCGCTTGGTATTCCATTGGCGGCACCTTCAGCAAATCGCAGTTTGGGCATCAGCCCGACGCGGCCGGAACATGTTTTGAGCTCTTTGGGCGAGAACGCGCCGCCGGTACTTGACGGTGGTCCATGCGAAGCTGGGCTGGAATCCACGATCATTGCACTCAGGCCGAACGGCGGCTGGCAATTGCTGCGCCCCGGTCCCATTGCCGCCGCATTGCTTGCCGAAATGCTTGGCCCCGAAGATGATGCCAGCGGATCCGTGCAGGTCGAAGCGCCCGGCCAGCTTGCACGGCATTATTCACCTGGCAAACCGCTCCACCTCAACAGGCAGGAGCCGGTGCCGGGCAGTTTCATGATTGGCTTTGGCAGGATTGCTGGTGACGTAAACCTGTCGGCCACAGGCGATCTCGCCGAAGCGGCCGCGCGCCTTTACGAATGTCTGCATCTGGCAGCTGACGCCCCGCAGGACGAAATCTCCGTCGCGGCCATTCCCGCAAGTGGCATGGGTGCTGCAATAAACGACAGATTGCGCCGCGCTGCCGCAAGCTAACCGCCGCGCTCCACAGGGATTGCCGGTATCAGGGCGTCCATTTCGCGCCGGACTTCGATTGCTTCCCGGCAGGCGTGAGCCTTTCCTTCGACGCAATCCGCTTCGAGTTCAGCATACTCGCGCTGCAATTCACCCAGACGCTCTTCACGCTGGCGGATTTCTCGCCCGCGCGCCCTGTCGGCCTCGTCCTGGCTGGTGGTAGCCCAATCAGCAACCTGTCCTGCAGCGCGGACCGGCGCAGTTGCGACATCAACCAGAGTGCCTGCAACGCAGCCACTCAGGCCGAATGCAAGCAGCGGTACCAAAATCAAGACGACACGCGGCATGGCGAGGTCTCCGGACGACAAAACGGCTGACGGATTTCTCCGCCAGCCATTTGTAACTCCGACATTTTCCAGCGAGCAATCGGTTTTCGCCGAAGCGGTTTGAATTAGCTTTCGGCTGTTTCCTCTTGATTGCCCGCTTCAGGCGCATCAGCCGCCGGTTCACAGACCAGTTGCCCGGAACCTATGGAGTTCAATTCGCAAGTGGCAGAGCCATAGACGCGCACATTGCCGGACCCGCCGATATTGGCCTCGACAGAGCCATCGGATGCAAAGCTTGCGCTGCCAGATCCGCCAATGTTCACTTCGCCGCGATCGGTTCGCAGATCAGGCATCAGCGCCGATCCATTCCCGCCAATTGTGATTTCGAGCCGATCAGCACTGCCTGCGGCCTGCACACTGCCGCTGCCGCCAATTGTGATTTCCAGCGATTCGGCATCCAGCGTCTGGATAGACGCACTGCCGGAGCCGCCAATGACGACCTCCGCATCAGGGTCCATTGTATCGGCGGTAATCTGCCCCGAACCTCCGACGGCAATCATCGATGGGGAGGGCATCGTGATATTCACCGTGGCGACACCGCCACCGCTATTGCTTCCTTCGTCGCGGCCAATAGCCAGTGTTCCGTCAGCCAGAACGAAGCGCAGCCGATCAGCGGCGGTATCGCTGCCTTCGACCTCGATCGTGAACTCATCGCCTGTGGTGATGACAACCGTGTCAGAGCCTCCCAGTGCGACGCCGGTGGGGGCATCGCCGCTCATGTCCAGCTCTGCCAGGGGAACGCCGTCTTCGCCGTTGAATGAGACATCCATTCCGTCGCATCCGGCAAGCCCGGCTGCGGCGGCCAACGCCACGAATGGCCCGATCTTCCGGATTATCTTTGCCACGCCCATAGTAGTCCTCCTGTCTCGTGTGTTATTGGGACAATACACGAGATCGTCAGCCGGGGCAAAGCCGCTGGTAGATGACAGGGGCCTGTTCGCCGAAACGGGTTCCAGACAGCAAAAAGGGCCGCTCGCGCATGGCGAACGGCCCTTTTTAAATTGAAAACCGATGACCTGGTTTAGTCCTCGTCGGAATTTTCGTAATACTGCGGTGCATGCTCTTTCAGCACATCGAGAATCTTGGTGAGCGCGGTCGGCTCGTCAGTCTTCTCCATCGCGGCCAGTTCACGGGCGAGGCGGCTGGAAGCCGCTTCGAAAATCTGCCGTTCGGAATAGCTTTGTTCGGGCTGGTCTTCCGGACGGAACAAATCGCGCGTGACCTCTGCAATCAGGACGATTTCGCCTGAATTGATCTTCGCTTCATATTCCTGAGCACGGCGGCTCCACATGGTGCGCTTGACCTTGGGCTTGCCTTTCAGCGTTTCCATCGCTTCCTTCAAGGTCTTGTCGCTGGAAAGCTTGCGCATTCCGATGCTTTCGACCTTGTTGGTGGGCACACGGAGGGTCATCCGCTCTTTTTCAAAGCGAAGCACGTACAGTTCCAGCTGCATACCGGCGATTTCTTCATTCTGCAGTTCGATTACCCGTCCAACACCATGCTTGGGATAGACAACGTAGTCGCCAACTTCAAAAGCGGTCGCATTCGCGGCCATACTTTATTCCTTTCATTCGCAGATCGTCCATTTCGGCGTAATGAGAACCTTCCGCTGCCAATCAGCGGTCAGTCTTCGAAGGCCGTTTGGTGAAATGAGGACCCGCTTTCCTAAATGCTGGTCACCCGCGCAGAGTGGACAGTCATGTAAGTATATAACAGATTCGCGACATTATTTCCAGTCTATCGCTGCAAGCGCGAAGTGGCCGGTCTGCCGGGCTATGTTTTGGATGCGCGGGCCGCCACAATTGATGCGCCGAACAGAATGGCAAAAGCCATCAAATAGAGCCATGTCAGCAAGATGACGACAGCACCCAATGCGCCATAGGTGGCGTTGTAACTGCCGAAATTAGCGACATAAAATCCGAATGCTGCCGTAAGCAGGAGAGTGGCGATTCCTGCAAATATGCCTCCGTGCAGGGCTTCACTCCAGCTGACCGACCGCGACGGCGGTGCCTTGCGGTAGAACAGGGCCGCCCCACCAGCGAAGGCTCCGCCGACCACCACATGGGGCACGGTCTGGCTGAGAACCCTGCTCGCCCCGGAAAGGTCTGGCAAAGCGTTCGTCAACCAGGCAGTCAGTGAAAGCGCACCCGCAATCAGGGCGGCGGCCACCAAGGCGGCGATGATGACAGCGATTGCGAACAGGTTCGAGGCAACAAAGCTGCGCTTGCTGTCATCTCCGAGCGCCAATGATATGGATTGAGCCAGCGTTCCTGCACCGGCCCGCGCGCCGATTATCGCAAGGGCTAGCGAAAGCGCGAGGCCCGCACCTTTGGCTCCGGAAGACGTTGCCACCATGGATTGAAGCTGGTCCGATATAAGTGCAGCTGCAGACTGCGGCAGATTATCCGCAAGCGAGGCAATATCGCGTGAGACCGACTGCGCGTCCGCAAACAGACCGTAGCCAAGAACTGCCGCCGTCAGCAGCGGAACCATTGCCAGAAAGGCGTAATATGCAACGCCTGCAGCAAGGATCGATAGACGATGCTCTCCCGAGGCAGCCCAGGCACGTTTCAGATTTTCGATGATTGTCATTGCTTAAGTCAACGGGGCTGCGGCCAAATTGTTCATCCCGACTGCAGGTCGTGTAGTGCCGTGATCAGTCGCCTTCGCCGGGCTCTGCAGAGAAGAACTTCTCGAACTTGCCTTCTTCACCCTTATGTTCGTCCGCATCTTCGGGCGGATCTTTCTTTTCGGTGATATTGGGCCATTCGGCGGAGTATTTCGTGTTCAGCTCAAGCCATTTTTCCTGGCCGTCTTCCGTGTCAGGCAGGATAGCTTCGGCCGGGCATTCCGGTTCACACACGCCGCAATCGATGCATTCCGACGGATTGATGACGAGCATGTTCTCGCCCTCGTAGAAACAGTCGACAGGACAGACCTCGACGCAATCGGTATATTTGCATTTGATGCAGGCGTCGGTGACGACATAAGTCATGGGTACTCAGATCCTTCCTGGTTGCTGCACATTGCTATGGCGAATGAAACGCCAGCGTCAAGTCAGAGTGCGGTAGTGTGTCGCAGCCTCTGCCGCCGGGCCGCGCCGTTCAGGCAAGGCTTCGATGGCAATAATTTTCACTATTCGCCCAATCGGGAGCGTGAGGATATCGCCTGCCGCGACATGATGATTGCTGTGCAAGACGCGTGCGCCATTACAGCGGATATGGCCTTCTTCGATCCAGCGCTGCGCCACCGATCGGCTTTTTGAAAAGCGCAGCCGGCACAGCAACAGATCGAGCCGCATTTCAGCCTTTCAGGAGGTCAGCCAGTCCGGCGAGCGCCTTGCCGGTCGCGGGCTGGTTCGATGCAGGCGAGCGGTCACGCTTTTCCCCGCCTCTGCCTGTCTTTGCGCCGCTTGAACGCTTGTCAGGCGCCTTTCCGCTGCGTTTGGTACCGGTTTCGCCTGCGGGCCTGCGATTGCTTCCCCGACGGTTCGACCGGTTGTTTTGTAGCGAATCCTTGCGCGGTGCGCGCCATGTCCACGGAACGGGCCGGGGCGGGCCAAAAGCGTCTTCAGGCAGCGCCAGCCGCTCTCCCTGGCGAAAGCCGGCGTCCCGCATCAGGCTGGCAAAGCTTTCCGGCGAAAGTCCCATGCTGGTGGCCAGCGCTATATCGACCGGAAATCCGCGCGCCTGCCTGTCCTTTGCATGTTGCGCCTTTGCCCGCTGTTCATGGGCGGCGCGGAACAGTTTCTCTGCCATGTCGATGCGAATGGCCTGTGCGCCTGCGTGGCGATAACCAGCGGGCAATTGCTTGCCGCCGTCGATCACGGCTTCCATCGCACCTTGCACATTGCGCCTGTCTACGCCCAGCGCCCGCAGAAGTTGGCGCGGGCCGGGTTTGAGCATGGCGGGCATGTAGACATCCAGCGATCCGATGGTGACGCCAAGGCGGCGCAGCAACGGCCGTTTTTCCTTCGGCACATGGGCCAGTCCGGCATCCTCACGCCGCACCGTTCCGTTTCGCTCCGCCAGTATCAGCAGGAGGGCGCGCACCTCAGTTCCGGCCTCCGGATCATTGGCCGCTTCTTCCAGAGTCCGCAGCGGTGCGAGCGGTGCGAGCTGCTGGTCCAGCCAGAGCTGCAAGGCTTCTTCCATGCGGCTGCGGTGTGCCGGATCCATCTGGCCAAGCTCTTTCGCCATGACGAGGCGCGGGGCAGCCGCGAATTTCCCTTTTTCGAGCGCCGCCACAACCTGATCCCCGCGCATCACCTGCCCATCGGCAATGCGCAGCTCTCCCAATTCCTCGCCAATAAGCTTGCTCGCCTTTCGCGCGAGCAGGGCGGGCATGTGCTTTTCAGCCGCGGCCAGCATCAGCTTGCGGTCTTCGCTGCTGGCCGTGCCATCGACCACGAAGCGAAATCCTTCGAGGTGACCGATTGCCTGTCCTTCGACAGTTACCCGGTCGTCATCTTCCAATTCTACACGCAAGAGCCCTGCATCCTTTCCCATTCCGCGCATCAATACAGCGGTTCGCCGATTTACGAAACGCTCGGTCAATTTCTGGTGCAGCGCATCGGACAATTTCGCCTCGGCAGAGCGCGCCCTGGCGGCCATTTCATCGCGGGCAAGCACCCAGTCGGGCCGCTGGCAGATGTAGGCCCAGCTACGCACTGCCGACAACCGGCCCTGCAAAGTGTCGATGTCGCCTGCGACATTATCGAGCTCGCCAATTCGTGCAGCGACAAAGTCTGCGCCGATGTGTCCCTCACTCAGGTCGGCCCACAGGCGGGCGACGAACCGCGAATGACCTTCGGGTCCAAGTTGCCGGAAATCGGGCAATTGGCACGCTTCCCAGAACCGGCGGACACGGTCTGGCCGCGTGATGCTGCCGATCACATTGTCTTGTTCTGACAGGCGTTTGAGGACGGCCAGGTCGATCGCTTCGGGAGCGGGCGCAAGACCTTCCTGGCGCGGCGAAGCTTCCAGATCGCCGATCAGGACATCAATTGTATCGAAGCGCGGTTCGGGTTCGCGCCAGAACAGCTTCGTTACAGGCGCAAATCGGTGCTGCTCTATCGCGAAGATCTCGTCATCGGTGAATTCGAGCGGCGAACCGCTTCGTCCGCGTCCCCCGCCGGACATGGTGCCGAAAGTCCCGTCAGTCTGGTGCCGCCCCGCGCGGCCTGCGATTTGCGCCATTTCAGCAGGCGTCAGCCGGCGTTGGCGCACACCGTCAAATTTCGACAAGGCTGCGAAGGCGACATGGTGGACATCAAGATTGAGGCCCATTCCGATGGCATCGGTCGCCACGATGTAATCAACCTCGCCCGACTGGAACAATTCGACCTGACGGTTGCGGGTTTGCGGGCTGAGCGCGCCCATTACGACCGCTGCACCGCCCCGAAAACGGCGCAGGAGTTCCGCCACCTGATACACCTGCTCGACCGAAAAGGCGACGATGGCGGTGCGCGGCGGCAGGCGCGAAAGCTTTGTCGAACCGGCGTGGGAGAGCGTGGAGAACCGCGGCCTTTCCTCTATCTGCACCCCGGGGACGAGGGCGCGAACCATTGGCTCCAGCGTGGCGGAACCGAGCAGCATGGTTTCCTCGCGGCCTCGCGCATTCAGCAGGCGGTCGGTGAAGATATGGCCGCGTTCCCGGTCTGCGGCGAGCTGCGCTTCATCCAGTGCCAGAAAGGCTTTGCCGCCCGCGTCGCTCCAGCCATTTCTGGGCATCGCCTCTGCCGTGCAGAGAAAGTAACGGGCATTGGGCGGTTCGATCCGCTCCTCGCCGGTTATCAGCGCGCAGTTGGCTTCGCCTTTGATCGCGCAAACCTTGTCGTAAACCTCCCGCGCCAGCAATCGCAGCGGAAAACCTATCGCGCCCGACGAATGGCCGCACATCCGCTCGATCGCGAGATGGGTCTTGCCGGTATTGGTCGGGCCAAGCACGGCCCTGATTCGGCTGTCATTATGGGGAGACATCACAATACCCGAATCATGGGCGCACAAGCCGCGATAGGCAACAGCTGCCTTGGTTCCTTCGGCTTGTCGCGCACAGGAGTCGCTTGGTCGTCGTTAAGGCGAAATTTACTTTATTGAGTCAGTTTTACACGCAATTACGCGGATCGGGACAGGGTCGCACAATTTCATTTACCCAATCAGTGTGCCCGCCCGCCATGAAGGAGCGCGCATTTGTTTACGGATCGCAAAGGCGATGGGCAGCATACGCAAGGCGATTACCCGCCTGCGCAGCTGACGCACGCCCAGATCCTTGATGACGGCGCTTTGGATGATGAGGTCCAGTTTACCCGTGGGCCAAGTTCGCACCGCCGGATTTCCCGCATTACCTCGTTCTCCAGCCGATACGGTGAATGGCGATCCCGCCTTTCGTCGCGGTTGGCCTCGGCAGATTGGGCACCCGATCTTGCCAACGACATCGGCTCGCGGCGCTGGCTCAGGGGAGTTGCAACGCTGCTTTGCCTGTCCGCCGTCGCCGTTGCTGCATGGCCGGGTTTCTCCGCAGTAGAAGCGGCGCCCGCGATGCGGATCGACGACGGCATTCGGGACGAATTTCGCAGCCAGATGATTATGCCGCTTGCGCTGGGCGCCGATAGCGGCCGCCGCATGGGCGCAACTTTCGCAGTTGCAGAGCTGGATAGCGCGCCGGAACGGCCCCGCCTCGATCTTGTGGCTACTTTGACGCAGGGCGACGGGTTCGACCGGATGCTCCGCCGCGCAGGAGTCGGTGAAGACGAGGCAACCCAGATTGCCCGTATGATTGGCATGGCGATACCGCTGGCCGATATCGCACCCGGCACCCAGATAGACATCACATTGGGCCGCCGGGCCAATGCGAATGAGCCGCGTCCTGTGGATTCACTGTCATTCCGCGCCCGGTTCGATCTGCAATTGGCGGTCGAGCGGCGTGGCGGAAAGCTGGTCCTCGATCCGCGTCCCATCATGGTCGATGCCACTCCGCTGCGGGTGCGCGGAACTGTCGGTGACAGTCTTTACCGCTCGGCACGCGCCGTCGGCGCTCCGCCCAGTGCGGTGCAGGAATATCTGCGCACCATTGGGAAAGAGATCAATCTCGACAGCGAAATCAGCGCAACTGACGAATTTGATATGATCATCGATTATCGCCGCGCTGCAACCGGCGAGGTCGAAGTGGGTGATCTGGTGTATGCCGCGGTCATTCGACAGGATCGCCCGCGTTTGCAATTGATGCGCTTTGGCCGCGAAGGCCGGTTTTACGATGCTGCCGGAGAAGGCACGATCCGCGAAGGGCTGGTCCGACCCGTGCCCGGCGCAATCAGTTCCCGTTATGGTATGCGCCGCCATCCCATCCTGGGATATCGCCGGATGCATTCCGGTCTTGATTTCCGTGCCCGCAGCGGCACACCGATTTATGCCGCCACCGACGGAGTCGTCAATTTCTCTGGCCGCAATGGCGGATACGGGAATTTCGTGCGCCTTCGCCACGCTGGCGGGCTTTCGACAGGCTATGCGCATATGAGCCGTATTGCGGTGCGCAACGGGCAGAATGTGGAACGCGGCCAGGTCATCGGATATGTCGGATCGACCGGCCTTTCTACCGGCCCTCATCTCCATTACGAAATGTACCGCAATGGACAAAAGATTGATCCCGCAAGCGTGGAATTCGTGACCCGCGCACAGCTTTCACGTGATCAGCTTGCGAATTTCCGTCAGCAATTGCTGCGTCTGCAGTTGGTCGAAGCGGGCGCTGCGCTTACCGATCTGGCGCCCGATCCATCATTGAATGACGAACCGGTTCGCGAAATCGACCGCATCGAGAACCGCCAGCGCGTCAGCTGATGCTGCCTAAATGACGGTAGACGGTTTGCTGCCGTGCATTGCCCGATTCGCGCTTTTGCGGCAGGACACCCCGCCATGAACAGAAGTTACCCCAACACGCGGCTGCGTCGCACCCGTGCGTCCGTCTGGAGCCGCGCCATGGTGCGCGAGAACCTCTTGACCCCGGCAGACCTGATCTGGCCTCTTTTCGTGACTGAAGGGAACGGCGTCGAAGACCCGGTAGCCAGCCTTCCCGGTGTTTCGCGCTGGTCGGTGGATGGCATCGCGGCGCGCGCCAAGGAGGCCGTATCGCTCGGCATTCCGTGTATTGCCCTGTTTCCCAACACGCAGGACGGGCTGCGCAGCGAAGACGGGGCAGAGGCGCACAATCCTGACAATCTGATGTGCCGCGCCATCAAGGCGGTAAAGCATGCCTGCGGAGAGGACATCGGCGTTCTGACGGATGTGGCGCTCGATCCCTACACCACGCATGGGCAGGACGGTTTGGTGAATGCGGCCGGTTATGTCGTGAATGACGATACCGTTGCGATGCTGGTCGATCAGGCGATCAACCAGGCAGAGGCCGGAGCGGACATTATTGCTCCGTCAGACATGATGGACGGCCGCGTCCATGCAATCCGGATGGCGCTGGAAATGGGCGGGCATCACAATGTCCAGATCATGGCCTATGCCGCCAAATACGCTTCTGCCTTTTACGGGCCGTTTCGCGATGCGGTGGGCAGCGGGAACCGGCTGGTGGGAGACAAGAAGACCTATCAGATGGATCCTGCCAATGGCGATGAGGCGTTGGCAGAAGTGGCGCTTGATATCGCCGAAGGTGCAGACAGCGTGATGGTGAAGCCGGGCCTCGCATATCTCGATATCATCTGGCGGGTGAAACAGCGCTTTGAAGTGCCGGTCTATGCCTATCAGGTAAGCGGCGAATACGCCCTGATCGAGGCTGGCGCGGCGGCTGGCGCAGGCGACCGCGATGCACTGCTGATGGAAAAGCTTATTTCATTCAAACGCGCTGGTTGCAGCGGAGTACTGACATATCACGCTCCGGTGGCGGCGCGCATACTCAATGGCTGATTTCCGGCACGAAACGGAGCGCCTTATCCTGCGTGATTGGCGAGCGGATGACTGGGCGGAGCAATGGCGCGTCACCGATACGCCCACCGTGATGCGCTGGCTCGGCGGTCTGATGGGCGAGGAGGGCCGCGCCAAACAGATCGCGCGGATAGAAACCTGCAACGCCGCACATGGGTTCTGTTTCTGGTTAGTCGAGCGAAAGGATGACGGCGGACATCTGGCGCGCGAAATGCTCGGCATGTGCGGCCTCAAGCGCGCCGATGCGCCCGGCAGCTCTGTAACTGGCACAATAGAAGTGGGCTGGCGGCTGCGAGAAGATGCCTGGGGCCATGGCTATGCCAAGGAAGCGGCCACCGCGGCGCTTGATCTGGGTTTCGGGCGGTTTGGTGCAGATGAAATCGTCGCGCTGACGGTGGAAGGCAATGCGCCGAGCTGGGGGCTGATGAAAAAGTTAGGGATGCAGCGCCGCGTTGACCTTGATTACACAGATTCGCGCTATGGCGCAGATCTGAACCCGACAATCGTCTATGCGATAACTGCGGAGCAATGGGGACACCGCGCCAATGTCTGAAACTTTCCCGGCAGCTTCCGCTCCGCGTCGCTGGATTTTCACGCTCACCATTCTGGCGGGCAGCTTTCTGCTTTTCCTCGTGCAGCCTATGGTTGCGCGCATGGCCTTGCCGCGCCTTGGCGGTGCACCCAATGTCTGGAACAGCGCGATGCTGGTTTACCAGGCGCTGCTGCTGGGCGGATATGCCTACGCCCATTTCATCGGGCGCTTTTCTTTGGCGCGGCAGGGAATGATCCACATTGCCGTGCTGGTGCTTGGCGGTTTGACCTTGCCACTGGCGCTGGCCGAGATTGCTCCGCCTGCGCCCGGCTGGGAAGCGCTGTGGGTGCCTTGGCTCTTCATGCTGACAGTCGGACCGGCATTCTTCGCAATTTCCGCGCAGGCACCACTGATCCAGCGCTGGTTTGCCGCGCATCCCGGTGCCGGCAACCCCTATCCGCTTTACGCCGCGTCGAACCTTGGCAGTTTCGCAGGATTGCTAACCTATCCGCTAGTCGCAGAGCCGCTGTTTTCCATCGGGCAACAGAGCCTGTATTGGGCGATCGGCTATGCGTTGCTGATCGTACTTGTAATCACCGCTGTCTTGGCGAGGCGCGGAATTGCGCCGCCTGTTGTGGCCGAAGCCGGGTCTCAGGACCAGGCGCCTCGGCATCGGACCGGCTGGAAGACCGTGTTGCTGTGGCTGGCGCTGTCCGCAGTGCCTTCGGGCCTTATGCTGTCAACAACGACATTCCTGACGACCGATATCATGGCAATGCCGCTTCTGTGGGTCATACCGCTGGGATTGTACCTCCTCAGCTTCAGCATCGCATTTGCCGAAAAACGCACGATTGCGGGCATTTTTGTATTTCTTGCGCCGGTTGTGCTGCTGGTCGACGGATCGATTTCGGTCTTCTTTGCAGGACGCGCCAATCTGCTCGCCGCCGTGACTAGTGTGATACTGCTGTTCGTAGTCGCGGTGGCACTGCACTCACGCATGTACGAGCACCGTCCGCCTCCGTCAGAGCTGACGCGGTTCTATCTCATCATGTCTCTAGGCGGTGTTCTGGGCGGATTGTTCACGGCCTTGATCTCTCCGGTCCTGTTCGACTGGACGTGGGAGCATCCACTCCTGATCCTCGCAGCAGCGGCGCTTTTGCCGCTGGGGCCATGGAAGCGAATGATCGGTGACCGCTTCAGCAGTCCCGGCGCTGCACGCCTTGTGCTGGTTGCCACATTAATGGTCGTCTTCAATGCGGCGCTGCTTGTATTTCAGTCTACCCTTGCGGGGTCGCAATTGTCGGGCCTGCAATGGCTGTCGCTGCTGGGTGTATTGCTGCTGGCAGTCATACTGGCTGCGCGCCGCTGGTCCTTCGTGCTGGCCTGCGCTGCGCTGCTGCTATCGCTTGGCGGGATTGCCAACTTGTACACGAGCTTCGCGGGCGACCGGGAGCGGAGCTATTTCGGCATCTATACCCTGCGGGACGAACCTGACGGCGATAAGCTGTTGATGCACGGTACCACTCTCCACGGGGTGCAGCGTGCGGGGGAAGAGGCGGCGGAAGAGCCGACTACATACTACGGCCGCAACTCGGGCGTCGGACGCGCATTGTTGCAGGCGCCCGCCATGTTCGGCGCTGGCGCGCGCATCGGGGTTGTCGGTCTCGGCGTCGGCACCCTCGCGTGCTACCGGGAAGATGGCCAGGACTGGACCTTCTTCGAAATCGACCCCGAAGTGCTCCGTTTTTCCGACCGCGGCGATTTCACCTATATGTCTCGCTGCGCGCCCGGCAGCCCGGTTGTCATCGGGGATGCCCGGATCGAACTGGAGGCCATGCCGGCCGACCGGTTTGATGTTCTGGTGATCGATGCCTTCAGCTCCGATGCCATTCCTCTGCACTTGCTGACCCAGGAAGCGGTCGACATCTATCTCAATTCATTGGGTGAAGACGGCGTTCTGATGATGCATATTTCGAACAATTACATCCGTCTCGAACCGGTGATTTCTCAGCTTGCGAAGTCTCGCGGCCTGACTGCACGTTTGCGCAAGGACGGGCAAGATCAGGAGGCTGAGCTTACTGCATCGAATTGGGTTGCGCTTTCACGTGATCCTGCGCGCATTGCCGCACTGGAGGCTGAGGGCGGCTGGCAGGAGCTGGAAAAGCCAGAAGGCCCGGTGTGGACCGATGATTACGCATCGATCCTGCCCTATCTGGTGTGGGAGAATTTCTTGTGATCGACCCGCGCTTCCCCGGCGCCACCATCATGGAATTCGAAGGCAAGGTGCCGCAGATCCACGAAAGCGCCTTTGTCGCCCCCGGTGCGCGCATCATTGGCGATGTGACCATCGGGCCCGAAGCGAGCGTGTGGTACAATTGTGTGCTGCGCGGCGATATTCATCGCATCGTCGTCGGCGCGCGGTCCAATGTACAGGACGGCAGCGTTTTCCATGTGGAGGGCCCTCGCCCCGACACGGACGGAGAACCGACTATCATCGGAGAGGACTGCGTAATCGGCCATATGGCTGTGGTCCACGGCTGCCAGCTGGCGGACCGCGCCTTCGTTGGCATGGGAGCGGTCGCGATGGACGGCGCGCGCATAGCGGAAGGGGGCATGCTGGGCGCTGGCGCGCTGCTCAGCCCCGGCAAACACATCGGCGAGGGCGAGATCTGGATTGGCCGCCCGGCAAAATATTACCGGACGCAGGACGAAGCCCAGATCGCGAAGATCAAATTCCAGACCGAGCGGTACTGTAAGCTGGCGCAAAAACACTTGAGACAAATCCGCGGCTGAGTTGCGCCGCGCGACTTTCTAATCGCGGATAAGTTTCCGCAGCGCCTCTATCCTGTCAGCCTCGTGCACCGGCTTGTCCCAGCGGATGCGGTGGATGCGTGGAAACCGCATTGCCAAGCCCGATTTGTGACGCTTGCTTTCGTGCACGCTGTCGAATGCCACTTCGAAAACCAGTGTCCGCTCTACTTCGCGCACGGGGCCAAAACGGTTGAGCGTCGTCTGGCGCACGACCTTATCCAGTTTCTTGAGCTCCGCATCGGTGAAGCCCGAATAGGCTTTGCCTACGGGAAGCAAATCGGCGCCCTCGTCCGGATCGCCGTTCCAGCAGCCGAAGGTGTAGTCGGAATAGAAGCTGGAGCGTTTCCCGCTGCCGCGCTGCGCATACATAAGCACGCAGTCAATCAGGAGCGGATCACGCTTCCATTTGTACCAGAGGCCGGTCTTCCTACCCGGAACGTAAAGGCTGTCGCGGCGCTTCAGCATCAGCCCTTCGATGGCATCGTCCCGGGTGCCTTCTCGAATTTCAGCCAGATGGTCAAAGTCGCGCGCCTCGACAAGCTGGCTCAGATCGAAATGCGTATCGGGCAGGCGCGGCATCAGGCTTTCCAGGCTGCTCCGGCGCGCCTCCCACGCTTGGCCGCGCAAGTCGTCCCCGTCCACCGACAGCACATCGTACAGCCGCACAAATGCGGGGCTTTCAGTCAGCATTTTCTTGCTTACTGTCTTGCGCCCCAAGCGCTGCTGCAATGCGTTGAAACTGGCCGCACCGCCGGTCTCGCCGCCCTGCGTCGCCCCGCGCACCAGCAATTCACCGTCGAGTACGGCGGGCAGATCAAGGGCGTCCACCAGTTCAGGGAATGTCGCGGAAATATCATCGCCCGACCGGGAATAGAGCCGCGTTTCTCCGGCCACATGGACAAGCTGCACGCGGATGCCGTCCCATTTCCATTCCGCCGCGTAATCAGCCAGATCGACGCGCAATTCTTCCAGTGGATGGGCCAGCATGAAAGGTTTGAACAAGGGGATGTTGGCCGTGTCCGGAGGGTCCGCGCCGTCTGCGGCCCAAGCGAACAGTTCGGCGTAAGGCGGCTCCAGCGCATGCCAATATTCCTCCACCTCATCCACCGACACGTCAAAAGCCTGCGCAAAGGCGACTTTGGCCAGACGGCTTGAAACGCCAATGCGCATTCCCCCCGTCGCCAGCTTGAACAGGGCGTAGCGACCGGACGCATCGAGCCGGTCGAGCAAACGCGGCAGTTCACCCGCCACATTCGCGCGAGTCATTTTTTCCAGTGCATCTACAGCTTCGCCCACTGAAGGCGATGGTGCCGTTTCACCAAGCGGTTCCGGCCACAGAAAGCTCGCTGTTTCTGCGGTATCGCCTACAAAATCGCGACTAAGGGTCCACAGCACCGGATCGACGCGGTCTTTCAGCAGATTGCGAATGGTGGAGCTTTTGACTGCTTTGAAATCCAGCCCGTCGGTCAGCGCGGCGAGCGCCCATCCGCGGTCGGGATCGGGAGTGGCGCGCAAATATTCCGCGATCAGGCGGAGTTTTTCGTTGCGGCTGCGCGTATAGACCAGCGCATCGAGCAGGGCGGCGAAGGTTTCCACCTATTCGTCCTCGTCCTCTCGCCCGACCATTGCCAAGGCGCGGGCGCGGCGCTGATGCAGCTGGTGCCAGCGCAGTAGCGCTTCTTCGCGGCCATGGGTGATCCATGTCTCGTGCGGGTTCACCTCTTCGATGGTGCGCGTAAGCTCGTGCCAGTCGGCATGATCGGAAATCACCAGCGGCAGCTCGACATTTCGCTGCCGGGCACGCTGGCGCACCCGCATCCAGCCGCTGGCCATGGCGGTGATCGGGTCGGGCAAGCGGCGGCTCCAGCGATCATTGAGAGCTGACGGCGGGCAGATGACCATATGGCCGCGCATATCGTCCTTGGCGTGATCCATGACCAGGCGCAATTCGCCCAGATCAACGCCGAATTCCTCGTACAGGCGGCACATTTTCTCCATCGCGCCGTGGAGGTAGATCGGCTGCGTGTGGCCCACTGCCCGCAGCTCTGCAATCACACGCTGCGCCTTGCCCAGCGCGTATGCTCCGACCAGCACGCAGCGTTCCGGATAGGCGGCCAGCCGGTCCAGCAATTTGGCCATCTCGTCTTCAATCGGCGGGTGGGCGAACAGCGGCAGGCCGAAGGTCGCCTCTGTAATGAAGATATCGCAAGGGGTTACTTCGAACGGCGGACATGTAGGGTCAGGCCGGCGCTTGTAGTCGCCCGTAATCACGACCCGTTCGCCTGCATGTTCGAGCAGGATCTGGGCGCTGCCCAAAACGTGACCCGCCGGAACATAGGTCGCATCGACCCCGCCCTTCAGCCGCACAGTCTCGCCATATTCAGCAGGCGTCACGTTTTCGCGGATGTTGTAGCGCAGCTCCATGATCGCCAGCGTTGCGGGCGTGGCGACGGTAGCGCCATGCCCGCCGCGCGCGTGATCGGCGTGGCCGTGCGTTACCAATGCGGTATCTACTGCGCGGGAGGGGTCAATCCAGCAATCAGCTGGCTCGACATAAATCCCATGCGGGTGCGGCTTGATCCAGGAGAAGGGCGCGGTCATCGAATAGGAAATCCGCCGCTCGCCAAGGTGTTCCGTGATTAGCGGCTTTCCCCGGCCAGCGCGATCGATTCGTCATAGCGCAAAATCTGATTGCGTGGGTCGACAAGGAAATGCGTGCGCGCGTCCGGTAGTGTGATCTCTCCGCGCCCATCATCCATCGTCAGGGTAAGATTGCTGCCATTAACTTGCACTTCCAGCGGCATTTCAAACACGTATGCGGAAGGCGTCACCCATTCGAAGGACACAGAGCGCCCTTCCTGCTGGACAATCAGGCGCGGCAATTCGGCTTGGTAGAAATAGGCATCGAAGAACCAGTTCAGGTCCTTGGAAGTCATCTCCTCCAAAATCAGGCGGAAATCGTCCGTTGTGCGGTTTACCGGGGCTATCTGAAAGGGAGCCGGATTGTCGGTGCCGTAGGTCAGGCGCGTGAGCGCCGGGAAGATTACCTCTTCACCCACAAGATAGCGCGCAGTGTGCATGATCCATGCGCCCTTGGCATAGATATCAATCCCCCAGCCTGCTTCGCGGTCGTTGTAATCGGGCAGCGTGCCTTCGGGCGGGACCAGCGGCACGCGGCTCGCAATCATTTGCCGCTGCCGCCACATTTCGGAGGCGTAGAACATCTCCCCGCGTGCCCAGCCAAGATACAGAGGCTGCATCCATGTGCCGATGCCTTCATGCAGCCACATGTGATTGATGCTGGCATGGGTCAGTTGGTTGGCGAACCATTCATGCGCAAATTCATGGGCCAGCAGCCAGTCATAGCCTAGCGGGCTGCGGCGGAAACGGTTGCCGTAAGCGTTGATGGTCTGGTGCTCCATGCCCAGATGCGGCGTTTCAACGATGCCGGCCTTTTCATCGCCGAAGGGATAGGGGCCGACGGTTGATTCGAAGAAATCGAGATAGCTGGCCATTTCCGCATTCAGGCGGCGCGCATCCTTGTTGTTGCCGGGGAGATGCCAGAACTGGATCGGGATGGTGTTGCCAAACCGGCTTTCATACGCACGCTCAGTCAGCTCATACGGGCCGATTTGCAGGCTGATGCCATAATTGCTCGGATCGCGCGCGGACCAGTGGAAGGTCGTGGTGTCGTCCTCATTTGTGATAGTTTCGATCAGCGCGCCATTGCCCGCTGCGACGAGCCCGTTGGGCACGGTTACGAGCGTATCCATGATGCCAATGCGGCTGGAGGAATGGTCGATACACGGCCAGAACATGTCGCAGCCTTCGCCCTGTACAGCGGTGGCGATCCAAGGCTCTCCTTCGGGCGTGCGGTCCCAAACAAAGCCGCCTTCCCACGGTGCATTGAGCGCGACGTGGGGGCGGCCTTCGTAGGCAATCACGACATTTGTGAAATCGCCTGCACCCACCTGGACCGGGAGATTGATGGTCAAAAGCCCGTCCGGATTGCTCCATTGCGACGCATCGATAACCTGGCCATCCACCACAACGCGCTCGATCGTGAACCGTGGGTCGAGATCGAAGGCGACTTGGGACAGGCTCTGCCGAGCTTCAACACGGTAAAGGCCTTCGCCTTCGATGCTGCGGTTTTCGGGATCAACCCTGATGCTCAGCCGGACGTTTCCCAGCACCATATCGGCGCGCGGCCCTTCCAGCGGCAAATCGCTTTGGGCCGTGCGCTCCGCCAAAGGCGGGGCAAACTGAGCAGAAGCGGTTGCTGGAAAGGCGAGCGTGGCTGCGGAAAGCGACAGCGCAAGGAAGCGAAGCGTCATGGCGGGAGCTTATCCCGCCATGCGCGTTTCGCCTAGTCCCTAGCTTTCGCCTTCATCCGTGCCATTATCATCACCCTTGTCCGACGCAGGAGCTTCGGGCTTTTTCGGTGCGGCCTTCTTTGCCGCCGCCTTCCGCTTTGGCTTGGCTTTGGCCTTGGGCGGTGCCGGGGTAAGCTCAAAATCGAGCTTGCCGTCCTTCACCTTCACATGCACTTCACCGCCGCTTGCAAGTTTGCCGAACAGCAATTCTTCCGCAAGCGGCTGCTTGACCTTTTCCTGGATCAAACGTGACATCGGGCGGGCACCCATCAGCTTGTCATATCCGCGCTCGCCCAGCCATTCGCGGGCATCCCCGTCGAACTGGATGTGCACGTTCTGGTCAGCCAGTTGCAATTCCAGCTCAAGAATGAACTTGTCGACCACGCGGCTGATTGTTTCCGTGCCCAGGTAACCAAACGGCACAATCGCATCGAGACGATTGCGGAATTCCGGCGTGAACATCTTCTTCACGGCCTCTTCGCTGGCTTCGGTTTTCTGGCCTGCGCCAAAACCGATTCCCTGCTTGGCTGCGTCGGATGCACCCGCATTGGTCGTCATGATAAGGACCACGTTACGGAAATCGACGGTCTTGCCATGGTGGTCTGTCAGCTTGCCGTTATCCATTACCTGCAGCAGGATGTTGAACAGATCGGGGTGCGCCTTCTCGATTTCGTCGAGCAGCAATACGCAATGCGGATGCTGGTCGATGGCATCGGTCAGCAGACCGCCCTGATCATAACCGACATAGCCCGGAGGCGCGCCGATCAGGCGGGAAATGCTGTGCCGCTCCATATATTCCGACATGTCGAAGCGTTTCAGCTCAATGCCCATGATGCTGGCAAGCTGGCGCGCGACTTCGGTCTTGCCGACGCCGGTGGGGCCGCTGAACAGGAAGGAGCCGATGGGCTTGTCCGGATCGCGCAGGCCTGCACGGCTCAGCTTCATGGCGGTGGACAGACGGCTGATCGCCTCATCCTGGCCGAACACGACGCGCTTCAGGTCCTTGTCGAGTGTGCCGAGCGCCTTTTTGTCGTCCTTGCTGACAGATTTCGGCGGGATGCGCGCCATCGTTGCCACGACCTTTTCGATTTCCCTTGCGGTGATCGTCTTGCGGCGGCGGCTGGGCGGCACAAGCATCTGCATCGCGCCAACTTCATCAATCACGTCGATCGCCTTGTCGGGCAGTTTGCGGTCATTGATGTAGCGCGCGCTCATTTCCACGGCCGTCTTGATCGCATCAGGCGTATATTTGACCTTGTGATGCTCCTCAAAGGCACTGCGCAGACCCTTGAGGATCTTGACCGTGTCTTCGATTGTCGGCTCGTTCACGTCGATCTTCTGGAACCGGCGCAGCAATGCCCGGTCCTTCTCGAAATGGTTGCGGAATTCCTTGTAAGTGGTCGAACCGATGCACCGTATCGCCCCGCTGGACAGCGCGGGCTTGAGCAGATTGGATGCGTCCATTGCCCCGCCACTGGTCGCGCCGGCGCCGATGACGGTGTGGATTTCGTCAATGAACAGGATGGCATCGGGCAGCTTTTCAAGCTCATTCACGACCTGCTTCAGCCGCTCCTCGAAATCGCCGCGATACCGGGTGCCGGCGAGCAGCGCGCCCATATCCAGCGAGTAGATAACCGCTGGCTCCAGCACTTCAGGCACGTCGCCTTCAACGATCTTGCGCGCCAGACCTTCGGCAATCGCTGTTTTACCGACGCCGGGGTCGCCGACGTAAAGCGGGTTGTTCTTTGAACGGCGGCACAGGATCTGCACCGTGCGGTCCACTTCAGGACCGCGTCCGATCAGCGGATCAATCCGGCCATCCAGCGCCTTCTGGTTCAGATTGACGCAGAACTGGTCGAGCGCCGAATCCTTCTTCTTGTCCGGCTTTTCCTCGCCGCGAACCTGGCTTTCTTCCTCGGCACCCTGGGCGGAGCGGTTTTCAATTTGCCTGCCGCCCTTGCCGATGCCGTGACTGATGAAGCTGACCGCATCCAGCCTGCTCATGTCCTGCTGCTGCAGGAAATAAACGGCGTAGCTGTCCCGTTCGGAAAACAGCGCGACAAGCACATTTGCGCCGGTCACCACGTCCTTGCCGGACGATTGCACATGCAGGATGGCGCGCTGGATTACGCGCTGGAACCCGGCAGTGGGCTGCGGATCGGCGTCTTCTTCAGTCTTCAGTGACTGATATTCCTGATCCAGATATTGCCGCACAACGCCCGTAAGTTCTGCGGTATCGACGCCGCAGGCATCCATGACTTCGGCTGCGTCGCTATCGTCGACAAGCGCGAGCAGAAGATGCTCCAGCGTGGCATATTCATGGCTCCGGTCGATCGCATGCTGGATCGCATTGTGGAGCGTTTTTTCGAGGTTCTGTGCAAAACTTGGCATCAGTGTCCTTGGTTCTGGCCGCTTGGGCCGCGATTGCGCCTCTTATCGGGCTTTGGGAAAATCTGTGCGGGCTGGTGATAATTTATGCCAGACGCGCGGAGTTAACGGGCGCATAAGATTGCTTTTCGCCCTGCTTGCGAAAGATATGGTGCGCGGCTGCGCCGATTTTAAGAGGTCCGAAGGGCCGTGGCGGCCCATCAGTCGGTCTCTCTTGGTTGAAACAGCGCATCTGCGACCTTGCGATGCTGTGCTGCCTTCGAATGATGCGCGCGTACCCGGCTGATTTCGACTTCCAGCAATTGGATACGCGCCATCAATTCGTCTTGAGAATACGTGTCGAGGCTCTCGCTGGAAAGCAGGCTTGCGGCATCGGACCGCATTCGGGGAAGGTCATCATCTTCCATCAGCACCCAACATTCCCCCGCTCCGCCTTGCTGTCAATGGTGACCAGCACTAGGGACGGCATTATCGACAATAGTGAAACATGATTGAGACATGATTGGAACAGGGGCGATCATGACCAGCAAAGTGCCGCAGCGCATGACTGCAGTTGAAATCGCCGAGCCCGGCGGACCGGAGGTGTTGCGGGTGACCACGCGCGACGTGCCGCATCCGGGCCCGGGCGAAGTACTGATCAAGGTTAGCCATGCAGGCGTAAACCGTCCGGATTGCTTGCAACGCAAGGGTTTCTACCCGGCGCCGGAGGGAGCATCCGATCTGCCTGGCCTCGAAGTATCCGGGGTTGTCGCAATGCTGGGCGAAGGGGTGGATCCCGGAGAGCTTGGCAAGCGCGTTTGCGCTTTGGTCTCCGGCGGAGGTTATGCCCAGTTCTGCCTCGCCCGGCCGGAACACTGCCTGCCGGTTCCGGATCATATGCCGATGGCAGAAGCTGCCGCCTTGCCGGAAACGCTATTCACGGTGTGGCACAATGTATTCCAGCGCGGTTATGCGCGCGACGGAGAAGTACTGCTGATTCATGGCGGAACGTCGGGCATTGGAACTACGGCAATCAAGCTGGCAAAGCTGTTCGATCTCACCGTGATTGTCACTTGCGGCACCGACGATAAATGCGCCGCAGCGCAACAAATCGGCGCGGATCATGCGATCAATTACAAATCGGAAGATTTCTCTGCCCGCGTGCTGGAAATTACGGGCGGACGCGGCTGTGATCTTGTCCTCGACATGGTCGCAGGCAGTTACACGCAGCGCAATCTGGATTGTCTGGCAGAGGACGGGCGCATTGTCGTGATTGCCACGCTTGGCGGTTTGGCGTCAGAGATCAACATGATGAAACTGATGGTGAAGCGGCAGACCATTACCGGCTCCACCATGCGCGCGAGAAGCAATGTTTTCAAAGGGCTGGTGGCGGACGAAATCTTTCGCGAAGTATGGCCGCTGGCCGAACAGGGCGAATTGCGGCCGCAGATGGACCAGATCTTTTCGCTGGCTGATGCCGCAGCCTCTCACGCCCGCATGGAAGCGGGTGAGCACATCGGGAAGATCGTGTTGCAGGTTTCCGAAGATTGAATGGCGCGGGCCAGCGGGCCCGGGATCAGACGTTTCTGGCGACGACGAACAGTTCCGGCCGGTTCAGCGGGCCCAGAATGCGCGGACCCTTCCCTTTTTCCAGATGCGCCTTGTCCTCTGCGCTGAATTTCCCGGGCGAGACACCGATAAGATGCGGCACATCACCAAAGTGGTCCGCCAGATAGACTTCGTCCATGAAATTGGGGTGGACCATTCCCCAGAACGAATTCCACGAAGAGGGATTCGCTTTCCTGTAATCTGCAGAACCGTTCGGGAAGAAAGAGGTTATGAGGCCGCCGGGCTTCACCAGCTTCTTGGCCTCGTTGAAAATGTGTGACGGGGCAGGAACGTGTTCGAGCACATGCATGCTCAAAAATGCATCGAAGGTCCCCGCATTTTCAGCGACAAACTCTTCGAAATTGCCGGCAAGATCGACACCCAGGTGTTCTGCACCAAAGTTGGCTCTGCCACGTGCGAGCTCAAAACTTTTTACTGAGAAACCGTCCTGGGCAAGAAGCCAGCTGCCGTAACCCCAGGAACACCCAAAGTCGAAAACGCGGCCACCTGCTGGTACGCCAAACTCGCTAAGTACCTTGCTGCCGTAATCATAGTCGCTGCCTGCACCGTCAAACCGTTTCGCCTTTCCGGCTTCCAGATCGTCCAGCGCGGGCGTATTTGTCGTGTCGCCCTGCTCGTAATCCTCATTGTAGAAATCGGATGCTTCGGCGGGCGTGTCTGTCGGTGTGCGGTATTGCAGTTTGCAATTCGTGCAGCGGCGAAGGACCGTGACGACGTATTTGCGCGTAACGGGAGCGCCGGAGGCACCGCAGTTCGTGCATTTCTGCCGCTCGCTAGAGGCGGTACGGACCGCGCTCGAGACGAGATATTCCAATTTGCCCATAATTACTGCGCCTCGCTCTTCGCTGCTCCTGATCCTACCTCTTGGCTTACGGATGCTGCGTGACAACTTCGATGGCTAGTCGCTGGACAGCGCGATGGTTTACGCATTTGCAAGGTGGAAAAACGGGAAGAGAATTTTGGCGGTCAGTGCATTGAAGTGCAGACCTCCAAAGGGCGCCGGGGCACAAATGCTTGCCCATCGGGGCCAAAGCGACTACATCCTGAGCACGCAAGGCCGTCCCGCAAGGGGCGGCCCTTTTATTTCGGAGACATATCGTGGCTGATCAGCCCAAACCCCTCATGCCGCATGCGACCGCCAGTTGGCTGGTTGATAATACCGCACTGAGTTTCACCCAGATCGCGGCTTTCTGTGGCCTCCACATCCTTGAAGTTCAGGCGATGGCGGATGATCTGGCGAGTTCCAAGTACACTGGGCGCGACCCGGTGCATTCCGGCGAACTTACGCATGCTGAAATTGAGCGCGGTCAGGCTGATCCCGACTATGCGCTGGTCATGCAGAAGGCTCCTGTAGATGTCAGCCGCACCAAAGGCCCGCGCTACACACCTGTCAGCAAGCGTCAGGACAAGCCCGATGGCATTGCCTGGATTTTGCGCAGCCATCCCGAAATTTCCGATGCCCAGATTGGCCGCCTGATCGGCACGACGCGCAACACGATCAATGCGATCCGTGACCGCAGCCATTGGAACATCCAGAATATTCAGCCGAAAGATCCGGTCACACTGGGTCTCTGTTCACAGCGTGAACTCGATACAGCTGTCGCCAAGGCGGCCAAGCGCGCCGCCGCTGCGGCCCCTGCTGAAACTGCAGAAGAACCTGCGGCGGAATCAGAAGTGCCGGCAACTCCGGTCGATCCGCGCGGCGACAAGGAAAAGCTGATCGAAGAGCTACGGCGCGAGCGGACAGAGGCTGCAAAGGCCGCTGTCGAAGCTGCGCAGGAAGCCGAGGCCGAAGCATGGCTCGAGAAAAAGCGCGAGGCAGAGGCCAATCCTGCACCCGAGCCCAGCCCGGACGATCTGTAAGATCCCGTCACTGTGACTGGATAGCGGCGGCTTGACTTGCCGCCTAAAACGAAAAGGGGGCGGTCTGCATAGGACCGCCCCTCTCCTCTCCAAAAACCGGTATGGTCTGTCTTAGTTGGTGAGCGGCAACTTGGCGATATCGCCGCTTTGCGCAGGAGCGTCGTGCTGGCTGGCTATTTTTGCCTTCTTGGCGCCCAACGGGGCGAAACGGCCTTCCACATTCGCGCCTTGCTCGATTGTCAGCGTTTCGTAGCTGACATCGCCATCGACCCGCGCGCTTTTCAGCACCACCAGATCGCGCGCTTCGATTTTGCCGCTGACTTCACCAGACAGCCGGGCGCTTTCAGCCTTGATTTCGCCTTCGATCCGGCTTGATTCGCCCTGGACCAAAGAGGCGCAAGTGATATCGCCGATAACCTTGCCGTCGACGTGGAGATCAACGGTGGCCTCGATATTGCCACGGATGGTGACATCGGCACCGATTACCGAAAAGGTGCTGCCGCCATTAGCCATCGTTCGCGGCGCCATTCGTGTTGGTGTGGGGCGCGAATTCTGCGCGGGCTTCTTCGAGAACATGTGGTGCAGTCTCCAGGAACGGCCGCGGGTTCACTGCGCGGCCATTGATACGCACTTCGAAATGCAGATGCGGTCCGGTCGAACGGCCAGTGCTGCCGATCGCGCCGATGACTTGTCCGGCGGCGACTTCCGCGCCAACCCGTGTGTTGAACCGCGACATATGTGCATAGCGTGTGACCATGCCGGAACCGTGAGTGATCTCTACCACATTCCCGTAACCTGATTTCACACCGGAAAAGCTGACCCGTCCCGCAGCAGCGGCGTGGATCGGAGCGCCATGCGGGCCGCGGAAATCCAGGCCGCTGTGCATTGCGCCGCCGCCCGTGAAAGGATCACGGCGATAGCCGAAACCGGAAGAAATCGAATTGATGTCGGCAGGCATGACCTGCGGAATGCCATCGAGTCCGCGCTCCAGTGCGCTCATCCGGGCAAGCGAGAGGCCGAGGCGTTCAAAGCGCGGATCGATCGATCCATCAGCTTCGGAAAACAGCGATTCGAGTGGACCACCCATCGCATCCTGATTGGCGTTGATTACGGTTCCCGGGTCCACGCCCAAGGTTCGCATGGCCTGCTCTGCGCGGGCGGCGCGGCGGTCTGCATAACGGGTCAAGCCTTCGACGAAGGCAAGCTGGCGTGCTTCGATCTGGGCAAGGCCCACGGCCTGCGGAAACACTTCGCGGATCATCGAGATAAGCTCTGCACTCTCGCTCGATGAATCGCTGACAGTGTCGGCATCGCCTGAAAGGAACTCTTCGGGAAGCGAGCCCACGACGCCTTCGATAAACTCTTGCCGCTGTTCCAGCTGAGCAGTGGTGGCGGCAATATCGTCCGCATAAGCGCCAAAGCGTTCTTCGGATTGAGCGACATGCGCTTCGCGCTCCAGCAGAGAGGTGCGTTCTGCACTGGCGCGGTATTGGCTGAAGGCAGCTCCGCCAACCGACGCGGCCCAGCCGAGAATTGCGATCAGTACGAGGCCGGCGGCCACCATCTGCATGCGCGGTGTGATTGTGATGAAACGAACCTGACCTTGGGAACGCATGAAGAACTCACGCTCCGGAAACCAGGTCCGCAGGCGATCCCAAAAACCGCCGTCGGTTGAATGTTGCAAAACGACCCCGTCCGTTGTTTTTTAACTTGTGACACAGGCCATACGCGACGTTTTCTGAAGGTCGAGTCGATCACCGGCATTCTCGGGTCGAATCGAATTGGCAATGCGGTGAAGCGATGAACCGTGTAAAATAATGCTACATTTTCGGGAACCAAATTGCCTGTTGGCGATTCGAGGCGCTTTTGAATTCGGCCCTGACAGGCACCTGCCGTGATGGTAAGGCGCGGCCATGAATGACCAAAGCGCACAATTCGCCGCTCCTGAAGCACTCATAGCTGATCTGGCCACAAAGGGCCGCGCGGCGCAGCGGCAATTGGCCCGCGCAAGTGATGCGGAAAAATCTGCCGCCCTTGTCGCCGCTGCCGCAGCAATCCGCGCGGCACAAGAAGCTATCCTGGCTGCCAACGCCCAAGATGTCAGCGCCGGAGAGGCGAGCGGCCTTTCGGGAGCGATGCTCGACCGGCTGAAGCTCGACAGCGCCCGTCTGGAGGGCATAGCGTCCGCAATCGAGAACGTGGCCTCCCTGCCGGATCCTGTCGGAGAAGAAATCGACCGTTCTACCGCGCCTGCCGGCATGACACTGGTGCGCCGCCGCATCCCTATCGGGCTGATCGGCATTATTTACGAAAGCCGTCCCAATGTTACCGCCGATGCGGCTGCACTCTGCCTGCGCTCGGGCAATGCGGCGCTGCTGCGCGGTGGCAGCGAGGCCGTTCATTCCAATCGCGCGCTCCACGCGGCATTTGTGGAAGGCGTAGCTGGCGCAGGTTTACCGGCCGATGCGATCCAACTGTTGCCGACGCAGGACCGCGCTGCCGTAGGCGCGATGCTGAAGGCGGCTGGCCTGATCGACATGATCGTGCCGCGTGGAGGAAAAGGCCTGGTTGCCCGCGTGCAGGCAGATGCGCGTGTTCCCGTTCTCGCTCACCTTGACGGGATTTGTCACACCTACATTCATGCAGATGCGCAGCCTGCAATGGCGCGCGAAGTTGCCGTGAATGCAAAGATGCGCCGCACCGGCATTTGCGGCGCTATGGAAACCCTGCTGATCGATGCCGCATTTCCGGCCACACAAGAAGTTGTCAGCGCCTTGCTGGATGCCGGATGTGCCTTGCGCGGCGATGCCCGGGCCTGCGCCGTCGACCCGCGCATCACGGCCGCCAATGCAGAGGATTGGGATACCGAATATCTCGGAGGCCGTGCTGTCGGTGGCAATCGTCGATGGGCTGGATCAGGCGATGGAACATATCGCGGACCATTCTTCCGGCCATACCGATGTTATCATCACCAGCAATACGGAGGCAGCTGACAGGTTTCTGGCGGAAGTCGATAGCGCCATCGTGATGCACAATGCCTCCAGCCAGTTTGCCGATGGCGGCGAATTTGGACTTGGCGCGGAAATCGGCATTGCAACGGGGCGGCTGCACGCGCGCGGGCCCGTCGCGCTTGAGGGGCTGACGACCTACAAATGGCAGGTTCTGGGTAGCGGACAGGCGCGGGCTTGATCCCGGCGCGCGCCAATCGCCAGAAATCGGGTCTCCGGAAATCGGGACCTTTGACAGGCCTTCTGGGCGGCAGCTTCAACCCCGCGCACGCAGGGCATCGACGCGTGACGCTCTTCGCGCTGGCTGCGCTGGGGCTGGACGAGGCTTGGTGGATGGTTTCCCCGGGCAATCCGCTGAAACCGAAGGCGGGCATGGCTCCGCTTTCTGCCCGCGTACAATCTGCCAAGGCGATCAGCCGCAACGCGCCGATTCGCGTGACTGCTATCGAGCGCGAACTGGGCACACGCTACACTGTCGATACTTTGCGCGCGCTCAAGCGACGTTATCCGAAACGCCGGTTCGTATGGCTGATGGGCGCAGACAATCTTGCGCAGTTTCACCGCTGGAAGAACTGGCGGCAGATCGCGCGGGAAATGCCCATTGCCGTTATAGCGCGCCCGGGGTATGACGACGATGCTGTTGCGAGCCCCGCAATGGCCTGGTTGCGGCACTACCGGTTGTCCGCTGCTGGATTGCTTAACCGGGGCGAATGGAGCGCACCTGCGCTGATAGAGCTACGTTTCGATCCTGATTCGCGTTCGGCGACTGAAATCCGCCGGGCGAATCCTCAATGGGCAGATGACTTTTCCGGTCATGCGCCGCGGGACGAAGTGACGCATTCCCTAATCCAAGACCAGTCCGGAGGGCCCGTTGCGTAAGGCAATGGCCCCTTGCGGAACCTTGTCACCATTCCCATTATTCTGGAGCATGACGCGGCGCGATGAACATTTTCGAACCTGGGGATACCACCTCAGCACTTACCAGCCCGGCACAGCCAGGCGTGTTCAACGCATCAGCACCAAACCATTCCATGTCTGAAACAGCTACACCTATCCAAGCCGAGCCCGGTTCGCTCCACGAACTGATTCTCCAGCAACTCGATGATGATCAGGCGCAAGAGCTGGTCTCCATCCCGCTTGCCGGCAAAAGCTCGATCGCCGATCATATGATCATCGCATCGGGTCGCTCCACCCGCCAGGTCGCCGCGATGGCTCAAAAGCTTGCCGTGAAGATCAAGCACGCGGGAGAGCCTTCCCCGCGCATCGAGGGCCTGCCGACGGCAGACTGGGTGCTGATTGATGCCGGCGACGTGGTGGTGCATCTGTTCCGTCCTGAAGTGCGCGGGTTTTACAACCTTGAGCGGATGTGGGGCTTTGGCGAGGATGGCGAGACGCGCCAAATGGGCTCTACGTAGCCCTGCCCTTTTTGGGAGGCCGTTATTCTTCTCCACATCGTTGCTCGCGGAAAGATCGCCCGGACCCCTGAAGCGGAGCTGGTCGAGCGGTATGCGAAACGCATTCAATGGCCGCTGAAGCTGACAGAACTGCCGGAAACTGGCGGACGGATCCCTGAACCGCAGTCGCCTTTCAAAACCGTGCTACTGGATGAAAAAGGCAAGAACTTCGGATCGGAGGACTTCGCCGCCGTGCTGGAACGATGGCGTGATGATGGCATGCGCGAATGCCGTTTCGTCATCGGAGCGGCGGATGGTCATTCTGTTGAAGAACGAACCAATGCGGACCTTTTGCTATCCTTTGGCAAACCAACCTGGCCCCATTTATTGGCCCGCGCGATGCTGATGGAGCAATTGTTTCGCGCCACATCTATTCTTGCCGGCCATCCCTATCATCGGGCAGGATAGCGGCATGGCTGCGATCAACCACCGCCTGATCCTCCTTGCCGGTTCGGCATTGCTGTTTGCAGCAGCGGCCACTGCGCAGCGAGCGCCCGTATTTGACGACGCGGAGGAAACCCGCACTGCCTTGGCGCAGGCGCTGGAAGAACGCGCCGCCGCACAGGCGCGCAGCGAGCGGCTGGAGGAAGAGGCTTTGCAGGCCGAAAGTGCTGCCGACCGTGCGGCCCGCGAAGCAGCAGCGGTTGCCGCTCGCATACAGCAGGCAGAGGCGGGTATCGCAGCGGCACGGGCGCGTATGGCTATGGTAGACCGCGAAAGGACCGCTCTGCGCGAGACATTGGGGCAGGAACAGCGCCCCTTGATCCGGTTGACCGCCGCGCTCCAGCAATTTTCACGCCGCCCCCTCGCCTTGTCGGTCCTTCGCCCGGGCGAAGTGCAGGATGTCGTTTACCTACGCGCGATGCTGCACAATGCAGTGCCGCAGGTGCAGGAAAGCACCGCCGGTCTACGCGGGCAGATTGCGCGTGCAGCGGCGCTGCGCCGACAGGCCGTGACTGCTGCAGAGGCATTGCGCGCCGAAGAAGCGATGCTCGGCACAAGGCGCGAAGAACTGGCCGAACTGGAAAGCAGCGCTCGGCTCGCCGCGCGCTCTGCCGGGGGAGAGGCAAACCGGGAGGCTGAACGGGCGCTCGCGCTGTCAGAACAGGTACGTGATCTGGACGGACTGGTTGATGAACTCGACCGGGCAGGCCAATTGCGCGAACGTCTTGCCGCATTGCCCGGCCCGAAAATGCGCCCTGCCGCGCCCGAAGCAGCGGTGGCAGAAGCCGGACCCGACGAAACACCGACGCCTGATCGATCTGCGCCGTCGCCTTACATTCTGCCAGTATCAGGCCGCACTTTGACCGGATTTGGCGCGCCTCAGGAATCTGGGCTGAGCCAGGGGATCACGCTCAGCCCCATCGCCGGAGCGCAGGTGGTTGCGCCTGCTGCAGGGCGAATCGCCTTTGCCGGGCTTTATCGCGGATACGGCCAGATCGTCATTATCGAGCATGCAGGCGGCTGGACAAGTTTGATTACCGGCCTCGCCCGCAGCGATGTGCGCGTCGGGCAAGAGGTGGTCGGAGGCGCCCCGCTTGGAACAGCCGGACCTGGCCGCCCCACGATTTCGCTTGAATTGCGCCGTTCAGGAGAGCCCGTGAACCCGCTGCGCTTTACCAGCTAGGGCGCGCTGCGGCGGGCACAAAAATTACCGCCCTTCGCCTCATCTGGCGTTAAGCGGTGCTGTGCGATACAAGACGACTGGGACATTTTCCGACAGGAACCGACGAAATATGAAATTCGCTTCCGCCTTCCGCGCCGCCGCTCTTTGCACCGCCGTGGCGCTTTTGCCGGCTACCACAGCCGGTTTTGCGCAGGTTGAAGGCCGCGCTTCGCCCGAATTCGCCCGCCTCTTCGCAACATACCAGCGGATCAAGGCGAGCTATGTCGAACCGGTAGAAGACGAGGTGCTGATTCGCGGTGCGATCGACGGGATGCTTGCTGCGCTTGATCCGCATTCGGCCTATCTCGATGGCGCATCGCTCGAACGCCTTAACACCATGATCGACGGCAATTATCAGGGCCTCGGCATTTCCATTCAGATGGAAGAGGGCGCGGTGAAGGTCGTGTCGCCATTCCGCGGCAGTCCCGCAGACCAGGCGGGCATCAAGGCTGGCGATTACATCACCCATATCAATGGCCAGCTGATTTTTGGCATGGAGGTGGATGAAGCGGTTGCACAAATGCGAGGGCCTGCAGGCACCGACATCGAAGTGACGATATTCCGTCCTGGCCGGGAGGACAGCTTTGAAGTTGTTGTCACGCGCGGCCTGATCGAACTTGAGCCGGTGACCTGGGAACTGCTCGGCGGCAACATCGGCCATATCCAGGTCAATGAATTTTCTGCCGATGTGGGCGCCGACGTGCGCCAGGGCCTCAGTGAATTGCAAGCTGAGGCAACCGGACGTCTGGAGGGACTGGTGCTCGATTTGCGCCGTAACCCCGGCGGCTCCCTGGATGAAGCGGTGGCTCTGTCCGACCTGTTCCTGTCCAGCGGCCAGATCGTGTCGCAGCGCGGCCGCAACCGCCGCGATACCGTGTTCTACGATTCAGAATCGGTTTACCGCGGCGATGTCGCCGAAGGATTGCCGATCATCGTGTTGATCGACGAGGGCTCTGCCTCTGCCAGTGAAATTGTCGCGGGCGCATTACAGGACCATCGCCGCGCGCTGGTGATGGGAGAGCGCAGCTTCGGCAAGGGCAGCGTGCAAACATTGCTGCCGCTCACCCGCGATTCGGCATTGAAGCTGACCACGGCCCGTTATTACACGCCGTCCGGGCGGAGCGTGCAGGAGGGCGGGATCGCGCCCGACATCCGTGTGCCGCAGCTGTCTGACCCTGATGCCGAACGCCGCCAGCGCCTTGCCTTGCGCGAAAGCGATTTGCGTGGCCATTTGATCAACGAAGTGGGTGTGGAAGACGAATCGCTGACCCGGGACCGGCTGGATGATCCCCGGTTCCAGCTGACCGCCGCAGAACTGGAAGAGATGGGCGTGGATGACTTCCAGCTGGATTACGCAGTGCGCACCCTGCGACGGAGTGGCGGGACAAACATTGCCCGCAATTAGGTTAGTGGCCTAAGACGCGGCATGACTGACACTCTTCCCAAGTCGGACAAGCTTGCCCAGCAACTGGCGCTCGCCCTTCCGGCACTGCTTCTTGGCGGGGCTTATGTCTCCCAATACGGCTTTGGCCTGTTTCCGTGCGAAATGTGCTGGTGGCAGCGCTGGCCGCATATCGCCGCGATCGCGCTGGCATTTGCGTCTACGCTGGTGCCTCCAAAACGCATGTGGATCGCGCTGGCGGCAGGCGGTCTGCTCACCTCCGGCCTGATCGGGGCGTTTCATGCGGGCGTTGAATATGGCTGGTGGCAAGGCATCACAGGCTGCACAAGCACCGATTTCATGTCATTCGACGTCATTCGCTGCGATGTCGCACCGTGGACCTTGTTCGGCATTTCGCTGGCCGGCTTCAATGCGCTATTCTCGATCGGCGGTGCAGTTGCCATATGGACATTGCTCGCCGCGAAGGAGCGAAAAGCATGAGTACACCGCGCGAAAACATGATCCGCGTCGACCAGGCAGGCGAATTCGGTGCTACCCGCATTTATGCAGGCCAGCTTGCCGTGATGGGCGACCGCGGCCCGCATTCGGCAGAAATCCGCGGGATGGCAGAGCAGGAAGCGGGCCACCGCGCGGAATTCGATGCGCTGATGGCAAAACGCGGCGTGCGCCCCACGGCTCTGCAGCCGTTCTGGAATATCGCCGGCTATGCGCTTGGTGCCGGAACCGCGCTGCTCGGTCCGGAAGCGGCAATGGCTTGTACTGCTGCGGTCGAAACCGAAATCGACAAGCATTATTCGGATCAGCTGGACGAACTGGAAGCTGCTGGCGATGATCCCGAACTCGCCGACATGATCCGCCGTTTCCGCGAGGATGAGCGTGAACACCGCGATGCAGCGCTGGAAGCGGGAGCCGAACGTGCGCCCGCCTATGGTTTACTCTCGGCAGCAATCCGGCTGGGCTGCAAGGTTGCCATCAAGGTGTCGCAGAAGGTCTGAAACCCTACGCTTCATCGCGTGTTAAAGCAGCGGGGTGCTGTTATAGTGCCGCACTGCCATTTTGCGTTCAAACCAGATCGAGAATTGCCATGACCCGCCTGTTCAACCTTTCCGCCGCCGCCGCCACCGCCTTCCTCGGCGTTCTGGCTGCCAGCCCTGCCGCCGCGCAGGATGAGGGCGGAGACCGCGTGAATCAGGTCATCATATTTGGTGAGGACGAGTGTCCGCAGTCCGATGACAATACCATCACCGTGTGTGCGCGGCTTGATGAAAGTGAGCGTTACCGCATTCCTCCGCGCCTTCGCGAAAGCAGCTCGCCCGATAACGAGGCGTGGGCCCGGCGGGCACAGAGCCTCGAAGCCGTTGGCGCATTCGGCCCGCTTTCCTGCACGCCGGTCGGAGCGGGCGGCGATCTTGGTTGCACCATGGAAATGATCGAGGCAGCCTATGCTGAACGGGCCCAGGGCAGCGATGTCCGGATGGCTGAATTGATTGCCGTCGCGCGGGAGGAACGCCTGTCGGAAATTGACGGTGATGCAGCTGCGTATCAGGCGCGCGTCGAGGAATTGGAGCGCATCGAGTTTGAACGTCGCCGCGCAGCGCAGGCCCAGCCGACCCCGGACGAAGTGGTCGACACCGATGCTCCGCCGCCCGAAGTGTTGGACCCGGACCGCGCTCCGCCGAGCGATCTGCCGCCGCCGCAGTTCGAAGATGAGAGCGAGGGCCCGCAGCCACTCGGCGCAGCGCCCCCGGCCGCTGAACCGGGCTAACCGTCAGGTCAGCGCAATATCGGGCGCATCTTCCTGCTTCATGCCGACAACATGGTATCCTGCATCAACATGATGGGTTTCGCCCGTCACGCCTGATGACAGGTCGGAACAGAAATACAGCCCTGCTCCGCCTACATCGTCAATCGTGACATTGCGGCGAAGCGGCGCATTCAGCTCGTTCCATTTGAGGATATAGCGGAAATCGCCGATCCCGCTGGCCGCCAGCGTCTTGATCGGTCCGGCGCTGATCGCATTCACGCGGATATTGTCCGGACCAAGATCATTTGCGAGATATTGTACGCTGGTTTCCAGCGCCGCCTTCGCCACGCCCATGACGTTGTAATGCGGCACGACTTTTTCGGCACCGTAATAGGTCAGCGTCACGATGCTGCCGCCATCGGTCATCATCGGTGCAGCGCGCTTTGCTGCGGCGACCAGTGAATAGGCAGAGATGTTCATGGTCATCAGGAAATTGTCGAGACTGGTGTCGACATATTTGCCGCGCAGTTCGTTCTTGTCCGAAAACCCTATGGCGTGGACAAGAAAATCCATTTTGCCCCAGCGGCTTTCAATCTCGGCAAAGGCGGTATCCATTGCCGCCATGTCGGACACATCGCACTCGATCAGGAAATCGCTGCCAACTTGCTCTGCCAGAGGTCCGACGCGCTTTTTCAAGGCCTCTCCCTGGTAAGAAAAGGCCATTTCAGCGCCATGCTCGTGAAGCTTTTTCGCAATTCCCCAGGCGAGGGATTTGTCATTGGCGAGCCCCATGATGAGACCCTTCTTGCCTGCCATCAAACCCGTCATGTCTGCTGATCCTCCTTGTTGGCGCCGTTCTGCGCCCGCTCGCGTTCATCTGCCTGGCCCACCCGATTGCGCTGCTCTTCCGGTGATTCGGCCAGCGCGGCGTTGAGTTCAGCACCGGCGACCACCCCTAGTCCCACCAACCAGAAAAAGAAAAGCGCGATCATGAAGCCAGCGAGTGACCCGTAGGTCAGATCGTACGAGAACATGCTGGTCAGCAGGGGCGGAAGAGCCAGGGTCACGCCGACCCACCATAATGTTACCAGCAGTGCGCCGGGCCATTTTGGGTAACGTTTCTGGCGGTAATCGGCAGGGGTGAGAGCCACGAAAAGCAGCCAGATGGAACCGAACAGGCCAAACGCAGGGACGATCCGCGAGAAGGACAATTGTCCGAGCGCTTCGGTCAATTCAGGGAAATAGGCCTGGATCACTTGTTGAGCTGCGCCAATGACAAATTGCGCGATTAGCGAGAGCAGCAGCATCATCACTGCGGCGAGGATGATCCCGGTCGAAAAAATGCGGTACTTCCAGAACGCCTGCGTCGGCTTCGTGCCATAGGCGCGTCGAAGGATATCACGGATCGTTTCGACCAGACTGCCAACCGTCCACAGCCCGATAGCGCCGCCGACCCACAGCAGCCAACCGCTGCGTGCTGCGATAACGCTGCGCGCCACCGGTCCGATCACCTCGGAAACGACAGGTGGCAGGGCGGTCAGCAAGGCGTTGATGGTGGCTGCCCGGTCGACTTCTTCGCCGATGACGGAAAAAATCGCCGCGCCCGTAATGAAAAACGGGAAAATGGCGAGGATCGACATGTAGGCCAGATTGCCGGCGTGGATCGTGCCATCGTTGACAGTTCCGATGACCACACGCTTCACGATTTCAAAGGCGCGCGAGCCTTTGCCGATGTGGCGGCCGATAACCTTCCGCGCCCCCTTGCCAGCCTTGGCCTCTTCCGTCGCGCGTCTGCGCCGGGCCTCGGGAGAAAAATCGGGCCGTGGAGGCCCCATTTCGGGATTGTTATCGGATAGTCCGGGGCTCACCATTGCGGCGCCAATCTAACAGGTGAACGCATGGTGTCGAGCCTGCCGGTATTCCATGCACCGGACCTAAGCCCCCATGTCACCTCTGATATCGCTCTTGTCGCTCCATCCTTCAAGCTTGCTTGAAAGCTCTGCCAGGTCATCAGGCAAATGGATTTCCAAAGTGACCAGCTGGTCGCCGCGGCCGCCGGATTTCTTGCTGAAGCCTTTGCCTTTCAGCCGCAGGACTTTGCCGGAACTTGATCCGGGAGCAACTGTCAGCATGACGGCGCCGTCGACGGTGGGCACTTTCACCTTGCCGCCGTTTACCGCTTCATCAAGCGTGATGGGCAGATCGAGGCGCACATCGTCGCCTTCGCGCCAGAAATGGGCGTGGGGCTGAATGTTGATCGTCACGATCCCGTCTCCAAAGCCGCCTGCGCCTTGCTGGCCCTTGCCCTTCAGGCGCATTTGCGTGCCGTCCTCCACACCCGCAGGCAGGGATAGGTCGATTGTCTTGCCGTCGGCCAGAGTGATCCGTTGCTTCGCAAGCGATGCGGCGTCGATGAACGGCACGGCCAGTTTATAGCGGATATCGGCGCCTTTGCGCGGCGGAGGCGGGGGTGCGGAGCCGAAGCCGCCGGCTCTGCCGCCCTGACCGAACCCGCGCGCCCCGTTGTTCATGTTGGGGCGAGCCCCGGCACCGCCGCCGCGTCCGAAAAGCCCTTCGAACAGATCGCCAATGTCGACCTCTTCTCCGCCAAAACCCTGAAAATCGCGCGAAGAATAGCCACCCGGTCCGCCGCCGCCGGGTCGTGCACCGCCATATCCGCCGCCGCCCATACCGAACGGCATGGCCGGATTACCGTCAGCGTCGATTTCACCGCGATCAAACTTAGCCCGCTTATCCTTGTCCGACAGCAGATCATACGCCTGCGTAACCTTGGAAAATCGCTCCGTCGCGCCGGGTTTGTCCTTATTCTTGTCCGGGTGCAGTTCCTTGGCGAGCTTGCGATAGGCGGACTTGATGTCCTTCTCGGTCGCGGAACGGCTCACGCCGAGGGTGGAATAGGGATCACTCATAGTGTGTTAGCTAGGTAATGCGCGGGGATTCGGCAAGACATGCTGGAATTGGCGCTATTGGCCAATGATGGCGTCGTCATTGTGATCGCGAGCCCGGCCAAAGAAAAAGCCTACGAGCCAGATCCCTGCCAAAATGACGCACATTGCCGCAATCGCTGGCAAAGCTTCCCATAAACTAAGCCAAAAGGGCTCGCCGCGAAGCCACTGGAACGTGTTCTGGATCAGTACGATCGCAAGCACCGACATTCCATTTCGGGTCAAGTTGATGTCCGATAGGAAGCGGCTTTGTTTCCCGTGCCTGAAAACACTATAAATGCAGAATGCCACCACAATGAGGCCAAGCAACCCGAGCGAAACAAAGGCGATTTTTCCGTGATCGACATGGTCGAGGGAGTAGCATGCAGCGAGGTTCGCACAAGACATGGCTTTCCTAAGCGCCTGCGCCGCACTAGGTCCGCGCTCATGGAGCATATTTCACCAATATTTGACCCGGCAATCTGTCACCCCATTTGCGAGCCTCTGTTTTCGGTGTCAGGACAGTGCTCCATGTGTTCCAAAACTCGGATTCTCCATGCCTGAAAACGCCCCGATCCCGACCGAGAACCCGCTTGCTATATTCGATGCATGGTTTGCCGAAGCGCGCGAAAGCGAGCCGAACGATCCCAACGCGGTTGCCCTCGCAACTGCTACTCCCGCCGCTGTGCCATCTGTGCGCATGGTGCTGCTGAAAGGCCATGATGAACGCGGCTTCGTTTTCTACACCAATGCGCAAAGCCGCAAGGGCGGGGAAATCTGCGCCAATATGCAGGCCGCCCTGCTGTTTCACTGGAAGAGCCTGCGCCGCCAGATCCGCATCGAAGGCCCGCTGACGCAGGTGAGCGATGCGGAGGCGGATGCCTATTTCCATTCTCGCGCCTTCGTCAGCCAGGTTGGCTCTGCCGCCAGCGACCAATCGCGTCCGCTCGATAGCCGGGAGACTTACCTGGACCGCGTTGCTGCTTTGGAAGCCGAGTATTCCGAGGCCGGAGAAGTCCCTCGCCCGGCGCATTGGACAGGTTTTCGCTGCGCGCCGACAGCCATCGAATTCTGGTCCGACCGCCCCAATCGGCTGCACGAACGCCGCCGCTTTACGCGCACTGGCGATGCCTGGGACAGCACGTTGCTGTATCCATGAGTAGCAGCCGTTCCTTTCTGATCCGCAGCGCCGCGCTGGCGTCCATCACCGTGGCAGTGGTGCTGGTTGCGCTGAAAAGCTGGGCCAGCTGGCTTACCGGGTCCACCGCGATGCTCGGCAGTCTGGCAGACAGCGCGCTGGACCTGGTGGCCAGCCTCGCCACGCTGATCGGCGTCTGGATTGCAGCCCAGCCGGCGGACCGCAATCACCGCTTTGGCCACGGCAAGGCAGAAGCTGTTGCGGCGCTGGTGCAAATCATGCTGATCGTGCTGTCGGCATTCGGCATCGCCATCCGCTCCATCCAGCGGTTGCTTGACGGGGTCAGGGTTTCCGCACCCGAAGAGGGGATTGGCGTTTCGCTTGTGGCAATCGCGCTTACCCTCGGGCTTCTGGCGTGGCAGCGGCATGTGCTTTCGCGCACTGGATCGGTAGCCATTGCAACCGACCATCTGCATTACAAATCGGACCTGATGCTCAATCTTGCAGTGATCGCCGCGCTGGTGCTGGATGCCTTCGTGGGCTTCTCCCTGGCAGATCCGCTGTTCGGGCTTGCAATTGCGGCGTGGCTGGCATGGGGCGCGCGGCAGGCCTCTTCCGAAGTGGTATCGCAGCTAATGGATGAGGAATGGCCGGAGGAAAAACGCACCGCCTTCGTCGAACGCGCTGCGCGCCACCCGGAGCTTGCGAAGATGCACGATTTGCGCACGCGTACCAGCGGGGCGCATGATTTTGCGCAGTTTCATGTCGATATGCCTGCAGACATGACGGTGGAGGCTGCGCATGACATTATCGAGCGTGTGGAGGCGGACTTGTTGGAGGCCTTCCCCAATACCGACATTCTCATCCATATCGACCCGGAGGGTCACGTCGATGAACCCGGCAATACTCTGGTCGAGGCAGACGAGTTCAAGAAGCTGAGGGAAAGCTGATGCAGGCTACCAAATCGATCCCCTACTGGCACGTCGATGCTTTCGCCTCCCGCCTGTTTTCAGGCAATCAGGCGGCTGTGGTGATCGTGGAAGAATGGCCGAATGATGCGACTATGGTGGCCATGGCGGCGGAAAACATGTTCGCCGAAACGGCCTTTCTTTTGAAGGATCACAGCGGCGCTGCCGATTGGGAATTGCGCTGGTTTACGCCCACCATGGAAATCCGGCTGTGCGGTCATGCGACCCTCGCCAGCGGACATGTTCTGCTGGAACGTGATGGCGGAGAGCGGGTTACATTCCGCACGCGCAAGGCGGGCATTCTGGAAGTCGCGCGCTCCGATGCGGGTTACGATCTGGCGCTTCCGTCCATCCCGGTGCAGCGGGGCGAATGGGCGGAGGCGGTTGCCTTGATGGGCGCGGAACCTGCCGAAGTCTGGCTGAATCCGGAGGGCTACGGCATTTATCTCTTCGGCAGTGCAGAGGATGTGATGGCGCTATGCCCCGACATGCGCGGGCTGGAGGCATTGGGCGATGACCAGTTCATCTGTACCGCACCGGGCACAGACACCGACGTAGTGAGCCGTGTGTTCGTGCCGGGCGGCGGAGTGGATGAAGACAGCTTCACCGGCAGCGCTCACGCAGTCCTCACCCCGTTCTGGACCGCCAAACTTGGCCGAGAAAACTTCACCGCCTTCCAGGCATCGCAGCGCGGGGGCCATGCCAGTTGCACGCTGAAAGGTGACCGCGCGATCCTCGGCGGCAGATGCGTGACGATTGTCAAAGGGCGTTTCTATTTCGAAGGGTAAAGCGCGAAGATATCTGCCAACTCGCTCATCAACAAGGCGCGTTCGGTATCGTCGCTGACACCCAGCCGCACCACAGTGAGCCGCTGCTCGGGCGAAACGATCACATATTGGCCAAGATGACCCATCATTGCGAAAGCCGTATCCGGGCCTGTTTCAGCGAACAGATAATCCCGCTGCGCCTCGCTATCGCGGTTGAGCCATAGCTGCGCCCCGTAGTCCGGCGAGGCCGGGCTGGCGCTGCGCATGAACTCGATCCACCCGCGCGGCACGATCTGCGCACCCGCCACAGAGCCGCCATTGCGCAGAAATTCGCCAAACCGCGCCCAGTCGCGGGCTGTCGCCCAGAAGCTGCTTCCCCCGACCAGCGTGCCGGAGGCATCATATTCACCGACCAGCGAATCCATGCCCAGCGGCACGGCAAGCCGTGCATGGACATAATCTTGCATCACTTGCTGACGCTCTGCCGCAGATGCATCCGGAGCGATAAGCTGGGTGGCGATATCGGACAGAATGACACTGGTCGGGGTGGAGTAGTCGAACGTGCTGCCCGGCTCATGTTCCAGCGGCTGCGCCTCTGCCCATGCAGCCATGTCATCGCGCCCGTCCAGATACATCATCTTTACTTCAGCTGATGTGTAAACCGGAATGGCGCCTTCATCATGGCGCAGGCCGGATCGCATCTGGAGCAGATGGCGCAAGGTAATCTCGCCGCGCGGATCGCCGCTGCGCTGCCAGGCGGGAACGGGCGCGGGATCATCAAGCCTCAGCCGTCCATCCGCCACCAGCATTCCGATGAGGACGCCGGTGACGGTTTTGGACATCGACCATCCGATATGGCGCACTTCAGGGCCGTAATCATCGGCATACCGCTCCGCGACCACTTCCCCGCCGCGCATCACGATGACGGCGCGCGTTTCTCCCACGCCTTCCATAGTGAACAGCTCGTCCACCGCGCGGGCCAGCGCGACACGGGACACGCCCGGATCGACAACCACGGCGGCCATAGCCTCTTCCGGCAAAGGCGGCAGCGGCGGCGGCCCGTCCTGCGCGCAGGCGTTCAGTGCCAAAGCTGCAAAGCAAGCTATTGGCGCGAGGCGGCATAGGCGGCTAGGGGAGAGACGGCGCGACATGGGCGCGCATTCTTTCCAGCAGGCGCAAGCGAATGGCAACCGCAAAACAAGCGAAAACGAGCATCTTTACGATCATTCTGCGAATCGCCCTGATGGCGGCGCTTGCTGCGGCGTTGGTGGCGTTTTTCTTTGGTAAGGCGATTGCCGGATTTTCCGAGACGGGCACAAGCTATGCCGCCAAATCGGCGTGTTCCTGCCGCTATATTGCCGGGCGGGAGCTGGGCAGCTGTTACGATGATCTGATGCCGGGCATGGGCGTAATCTGGCTGAGCGAGGATGAGGCCGCGCAAAGCGTAACCGCGACCGTGCCGCTTATTTCGAGCACAGAGGCGACATACCGTGATGGACCGGGCTGCGTGCTGGAGCCTTGGGAGGGCTGAACCGGTTAAGGCGGGTCTTCAGGCAGGCCTGGTCGATTCGATCCAGCCGCCGCCAACTACACGGTCGCCCGCGTAAATAACTGCCGCCTGTCCCGGGGCAACGCCAAATTCGGGTGTGGCAAAACGGACCGCGACTGTGGCTCCGCCCCCCACGCTTCCTTCCAGCGTAACCGGCACCGGCTTCGACAAGGAGCGGACTTTTGCTGTCAGCTGCACATCCGGGAGCGGGCCGATGCGATTCGTCTCGATAACATGCGCTTCTGCTACAGCGAGCAAGCGCTTCGGCCCGACTTTCACTTCGGCGGCATGGGCATCCAGTGCGGTCACATAAAGCGGCTCCGGCTGGCCGCCGATATCAAGGCCGCGGCGCTGCCCGACCGTATAATGGATTATGCCCGGATGGCGGCCCAGCACATCGCCTGTTTCGGCGTGGACGATATTACCGGCGCGGCCGCCCTCGGGACGCATCTTTTTCACGATCTTGGCGTAATCGCCATCTGGCACGAAGCAGATATCCTGGCTGTCGGGCTTGTTCGCCACGACCAGCCCGAAACCTTCCGCAATCGCGCGCACATCGCTTTTTGGCAGGCCGCCAAGGGGGAACCGCAGGTAATCCAGCTGCTCGTCAGTGGTGGCATACAGGAAATAGGACTGATCGCGGGCGGGGTCCAACGCGCGGTGCAATTGCGCCCCGCCTTCGTCCATCACGCGGCGTACATAATGGCCTGTGGCAAGGCAATCGGCACCCAGTTCGCGCGCCATACGCAGCAGATCGGTAAACTTCGGGCCCATGTTGCAGCGTATGCAGGGGATCGGAGTGCGTCCGGCGAGATATTCGTCGGCAAATGTTTCAACCACGTCTTCGCGAAAACTGCTTTCATGATCGAATACGTAATGCGCGATGCCCAGCCTGTCCGCGACCATTTGGGCGTCACGAATGTCGTCGCCCGCGCAGCAGGCCCCCTTGCGCCCCGTTGCCGCGCCGTAATCATACAGCTGGAGCGTGATGCCGATCACTTCGGCACCGGTCTGCGCTGCAAGCGCCGCGACCACGGAGCTATCGACACCGCCGGACATAGCTACGACGATTCGGCAGTCTTTCGCCGCGCGCGGCAGATCGAACAGCGATTCTGCATCGATTTCAATCGGCAGCGCGGGAATTGCAGCCGCCTTCGCAGGCGTATCAAGAGACGTATCGGTAGACATGGCCGCGCACCTACACCGTTTCGCATGCGCACAAAAGCCTTGGGAAATCGCGGCGGATGAATTGTAACACAAGGTTAAAGCGGGTTTTACCTGTTCTTGACGCTTCGACTCTAAAGACAATTTCCATGTTCGAAGGGAAACCCCCCATTGCCCCCGGCGCAAACGGTTCGCAGCAGGCTGAAACTGCAAGCGAGGAACTGTGCGCGCTGGACTGGGCGGAGCTGACAGCAAAGCTTGCGGCAGCACGTGATCTTCGCCGGGAACTTGCTCCTGAAGAAGATGGCACACTGGCCAGCTTTGATGCCCACTGCGCCCAGCGCATTGCCTCGCATAACGGCAAGTCTCCGGAAGACCTAATCGAAGACAATAGCAAACACGGCGTTAACCCTGAAGATTTAGCCAATGGCAAAGGCGCATGCGCCAATAGTGATCGGCACGCTGAGAACGGCGATCCGCCCACCCGAGGATACACATGATCGAGAACCAGAAAATTCGTCCCGGACAGGTCATCGGCCCGCTCGGTGAGCCGTTGACGATTGACGATCTGCCGTCGCCCAAGACGAAGCGCTGGGTCGTGCGCCGCAAGGCCGAGGTTGTGGCCGCAGTTAACGGCGGTCTGCTGACGATTGATGAAGTGCTTGAGCGATACGGGCTGACGTTGGAAGAATTTGCCGGGTGGCAGCGGGCGGTAGACCGTTCGGGAATGCAGGGGCTGCGCGTGACCCGAATCCAGCACTACCGCGACCTGTACGAGCGACAGCTGAAGTACTGATCAGGCAAGATTCGGCGGGTTATCAAGGCATCAGCATGCAACTTTTTAACGGAGTTTCGGAACACCGGAACCTCCGCTACGTTTGTGCTCCATAATCCCCGCTATGGGGAGTTATACGGAGAACAGGGTTATGGGTTGGATTATTGCACTTATCGTTGGCGGTATCGCCGGTTGGCTGGCCAGTAAGGTCATGAACCGCGATGCCTCTATGGGCATTTTCTGGAACATCGTCGTTGGTTGCATTGGCTCTGTCATCGGCAATCTTATTGCCGGGCCGCTGCTTGGTATCGGCGGCAGCGTTCAGGAATTCTCGCTGACCGGCCTGATTATCGCAATAGTGGGCGCAGTCGTCCTGCTTGGGATCGTCAATCTCGTTCAGCGTGGCAGGGTGCGCTAAGCTCACCAGAAATTCTGAACAATCAGACATTAGAGTGGGGCGGGGAGCATGGCTTCCCGCCCTTTTTCTGTCCCGAAGATCGTTCTTGATCGGGCTACATCATAATTTGGTAGACGGCCCGATTGCACAACAGGCGTGCAAACCGCTAAGACGGTGCACCGCGAATGGTCTTGGTCGCCCGGCCAGATCAATTGTGCTATGCAACTAAAAATTTTACCCGACGGGCCCTGCAAGAGGCAATGCGCCGATGAATTATGAAACCAAAGTGAGCACGGCCGATGTGCATGGCCACGGCCAAAGTGATCACATTGCTGCCGGCGATGATGACGGCCTGGATACCGGCACGCCAGCTTCGCAGGACAATCGCAGGCGCCGCCTCTGGATTGCGCTTGCCGTAATCGTCGTGGGCGCGGTTATCGCTGCATTCATGCTGTCCGGCGGCGAAGAGGAAGTGCCCTTTGCGCCGGATGATGCAGCCAACCGGGATCTGCCGGTCGTTACGGTGAGTGTGCCGGGCTCTGCTACTTTACAGGGCACTATCAACGCGACGGGCACTCTTGCGGCGAGGCGCGAAATGCCGGTGGGTGTAGTCGGAGAAGGCGGGCGCGTGGTTTCGGTTGCGGTCGAAGCGGGCGACTGGGTGAATGCAGGACAGGTACTGGCGGTCATCGATCGATCGGTGCAGAATCAGCAATTGGGCGCGCTGACGGCCCAGATTGATGTCGCGCAGGCCGATGCCGATCTCGCGCAGGCCAATCTCAATCGTGCAATGCAATTGGTGGAGCGTGGCTTTATCAGCCAGGCCGATATCGACCGTCTTACCGCCACCCGCGATGCCGCGCGCGCGCGGGTGCAGGTCGCGCGTGCGCAATTGGCAGAACGCAGTGCGCGCAATGCGCAGCTCAACATTGTCGCGCCGGCGGCCGGACTCGTCCTGACCCGCGACGTCGAACCCGGCCAGGTCGTCAGCCCCGGCACCGGCACACTGTTTTTAATCGCTCGCGGCGGGGAGATGGAATTGCTGGCCCGCGTGGGCGAAAACGAGCTTGGCCTCATCAATATCGGCGCTACGGGCACGCTAACCCCCGCAGGTACGGATCAGACCTTTACCTGCCAGGTGTGGCAGAAATCCCCTGTGATCGACGAACAGACACGGCAGGGCACCGCCCGCTGCGCATTGTCTTACGATCCGGCCCTGCGCCCCGGCGGTTTCGCCACTATCTCGCTGGTCAGCGACACGTCCGTTGCGACCCAATTGCCTGAAAGTGCCATCCTGTCCGACGATACTGGCAGCTATGTCTACATCGTCGATGCAGAAGATACGGTCGTGCGCCGTCCGGTGACGCTTGGCACGATCAGCGATGCAGGTATCACCATTGCTTCGGGTCTCACCGGCACAGAGCGTGTGGTGATGCGCGCAGGCGGCTTCCTGACCGAAGGCGACCGGGTCCGCCCCGTGACGAATGCCGTTGTCGATGCGCCGTCAGGTCCTGCCCCTCAGGCCGAGAGCTAAGGCTCCGGGATAATGGACTTCCGCAACGCTTCTGCCTGGGCGATCCGCAATCCGATCGTGCCGATTCTTGCCTTCATAGGGCTGATGGTTGCGGGCATCATGTCTTTCATGGACATGGATGTTCAGGACAACCCGGACATCGAATTCCCGGTTGTCATCGTCAGCATTTCGCAGCCTGGCGCCGCACCGCCCGAAGTCGAAAACCAGATAACCCAGCGCGTCGAAGCAGCTGTGCAAACGATTGACGGGCTGGAGAACATTCGTTCCACCGCGTCCGAAGGCAACTCCTTCACCGTAATCGAATTCGCCATTGGCACGGACATCGCCGAAGCGGTGAATGAGGTGAAGGGCGAAGTTGATAATATTCGCGGGGAATTGCCTGATGGCATTCTCGAGCCGCGTGTCAGCAAACAGCAAACCAGCTCTCAGCCGATTGTTTCATTCGGCGTCAGCGCAGACGATATGACGCTGGAACAGCTCAGCTGGTTTATTGACGATACTGTCACCAAGCAGTTGCTGACGGTTCAAGGCGTTGCCGAGGTCAGCCGCAGCGGCGGAGTCGACCGAGAGATTCTGGTGATCCTCGATCCGGCGCGGATGCAATCGCTGGGCGTTACCGCCAGCCAGATCAATTCTGCTCTCAGGTCGCTGAACGTCAACGCCGCAGGCGGCCAGTCCGAAATCGCCGGATCGCGCCAATCGGTGCGCGTATTGGGCAATGCGAGCAGCGCATTCGATCTCTCGCAGACGCTCATAAACATTGGCGGCGGGCGTTCAATAAAGCTGGCCGATGTGGCGCGGGTGCAGGATTCCTTCGGCGAAGTTCGCACCGTGGCCAAGGTTGACGGCAAGCAGGTCGTCACTTTTTCCATCACGCGCGCACGCGGCGAAAGCGATGTGCGCGTTTATGACGACGCGGTCGAAGTCCTGCAGCAGGTGCAGGAGGCCAATCCCGGCGTCACCTTCACCCGGCTTTTTACCGAGGTGGATTACACCAAGGACCAGTACGAAAGCTCCATGGCTCTGCTGGTTGAAGGCGCATTGCTGGCCGTGGTCGTGGTGTTCCTGTTCCTGCGCGATTGGCGCGCCACAATCATCGCTGCTCTGGCGATACCCCTGTCGGCCATCCCGACATTCTACTTCATGGAAGCATGGTTCGGCTTTTCGCTGAATACGCTTTCGCTGCTCGCACTCGGATTGGTGGCGGGTGTCCTTGTCGATGACGCCATTGTCGAGATCGAGAACATCGTGCGCCATATGCGTATGGGCAAAAGCGCCTATCAGGCGAGCATCGATGCGGCTGACGAGATTGGCCTGCCCGTTGTGGCGACCACGTTCTGTATTGTGGCCGTGTTCCTGCCAGTAGGCCTGATGCCGGGCATATCGGGACAGTTTTTCAAGAATTTCGGCCTCACCGTCGTGATTTCGGTTTTGATGAGCCTTGCTGTTGCGCGGCTTATCACGCCCATGGCGGCAGCCTATTTCCTGAAGGCCAAGGGTCATGCGACGCATGGCGAAGGTCCGATGATGGACCGGTATATGAAAGTGCTGCGCTGGTCGCTCGATACGTCAAAATTCCGCGCCATGCGTGAACGGATCGGAAAGACGACTACGCGCTGGTGGCACATCCCGCTCAACCTGGCATCCGGTGCCGCGACAATCGCTGGCGTGATGGGCCTGAGCGCGCTTTACACGATGCTGACCGCCGACCCGGATCAGGCTGCTCCCATTGCCGATGCGGCTGAGCCGGAAATGCCAGCGATCTGGCTGATCGCACTCGGCCTCTACGGCCTGTATCTTCTCGGCGCGCTCGTTAACATCGGCATCGGGACCTTTGCAGGCAAAATGCAGGACGCATCGCGGCACAACCAGTTCATCCAGCGGTCCCGTTTCCTTGCCGCGCGATTCCTCGATCACCGCATCTGGATGGTGATCCTCGGTTTTGTCGCGTTTGGACTGACTATCGTGATCGCCGGTAGCCTGCCGCAGCAATTCTTCCCCGACAATGACAGCGATTTCAGCCGCGTCAGTGTTTCGATGGTGCCGGGCACCACGCTCGAACAGACAGAGGCGGTGATCGACCGCATTTCCGCGCGATTGAGCGAGGAGCAGGAAGTCGCGCTGGCGCTGGGCGTTGCCAATGAAGGCTCAGGCCGTATCAGTCTGGTTCTGGGTGACGACCGGGAGCGTACCAGCCTGCAGTTTGAGCGGGAACTGACACCGGTATTGCAGGACATTCCCGATGCCCGTGTCAATTTCCAGAACAATCAAGGCGGCGGTGGCGGCACGGGCCGGGCAATATCGATCATGCTCGCGGGTTCGGATCCGGAATTGCTGTTCGCATCGGCCAATACTCTGGTCGAGCAGATGGAAACAGTCGAAGGCGCCGTCGCGCCGCGAATCGATTATGATCTGCAGCGCCCGGAGCTGATCATTTCTCCGCGTGAGGACCTGGCGGCCAGCCTGGGTGTGACTACAGTTGCGCTCAGCCAGGCGATCCGCATCGCCACACTTGGGGATATTGATCAAAACGCGGCCAAATTCTCCCTGTCAGATAGGCAGATTCCCATCCGCGTCCGCTTGGCTGAAAACGCCCGGCGCGACCTTTCGACGATTGAAAATCTGCCGGTGCCGACGGCCAGTGGAGGCTCCGTCCCGCTCAGCCGTGTTGCGGATATTTCGCTGGGGATGGGGCCGACGTCGATCGAGCGGTTCAATCAGAACCGGCGTGTTTTCGTAGGGGTTGATATCGCGCCCGGGTTTGCGCGCGGCACGGTTTTGAGCGCGATAAATGCGCTGCCTGTGATGGATAATCTGCCAACCGGCGTGCAGAACCTTCCGGTCGGCGCGGACGAGTGGCAGGCCGATCTGATCAATAATTTCATCATCGCGCTCGTGACCGGACTGTTCCTGGTCTTCGCGGTGCTGGTGCTGCTGTATCGCCGAATCGTATCGCCGCTGGTGAACATGAGCTCGCTTGCGTTGGCGCCGCTTGGCGGGTTCCTTGCGCTGGTGATTGCAGGCTACATCAAAGGCTTCTCCACCGGCGATTTCGCGCCATTGCCCATTTCGATGCCGGTTTTCATCGGGATGCTCATGCTGCTTGGCATTGTGGCCAAGAACTCCATCCTGCTGATCGACTTTGCGATTGAGGAAATGGATGCCGGGGCAAGCCAGATTGCTGCCATTATCGAGGCTGGGCACAAGCGCGCACAGCCCATCGTGATGACGACTGTAGCCATGACGGCAGGCATGGTGCCGACCGCCCTTTCGCTCACCGGCGATTCGGCGTGGCGCGCACCGATGGGGACCGTCGTGATCGGGGGGCTGATCCTGTCGACCGCGCTGACTCTGGTCATTGTACCGGCAGGCTTCAGCCTGGCAGACGGGCTGGAGAAGAAGCTAGGCCCATGGCTGCGCAAACGTCTGCTGACCTACAAACCCGGCGACGAGGCCAGCACCGGTGCGGAGCCGCAGCCTGCCGAATAAACCGACGCCCATGGCCCTGTCGGCCAATGCTCTGCCGCCCGACAAGGCGCGGCGGATGCGGATAATTGCCACGCTTCTGCTCGTGGCGATGGCAGTGGTTTTTGTGACCACGCACCAGTTGCTCGGGCAGAATCCCGCATGGGGTTACGTCAACGCGTTCGCCGAAGCGGCGATGGTGGGCGGGCTGGCCGACTGGTTCGCGGTGACAGCGCTGTTCCGCCACCCGCTGGGCATCCCGATCCCGCACACTGCGATCATTCCCGAAAACAAGGACCGCATCGCCGACACGATGGCGAGCTTCCTGCGCTCCAACTTCCTCACCCCGGTAGTGGTCGCGCGCCGCATGCGGGAAATGAACGTGGCGCGCTCTGCCGGAGAGTTTCTGGCGAAACAGGGCAGCGGCACCGAAGGCCGCATTCGTGCGGGAGCGGGACAATTGCTGGTCGAAATGCTCGAATCGCTCGATCCGGACCGGCTCGGCCTGCAAGTTAAGGCGGGACTGGCGCGGCAGGCGGAAAAGCTGGATGTGTCGCCGCTGCTGGGCCGCGTGCTGGAAACCGCCATTGCCGATAATCGCCACCGCCCGCTGATCGACGGACTCATCCGCTGGGGCGGCCTGGCGCTGGAAGACAACGAAGATATGGTGCGGGAAATGGTGCAAGCCCGCGCCAATGCCATCATCCGCTGGACTGGCTTGGATGACAGGCTCGCCAACTCGGTGCTTGATGGACTGTACCGGCTGCTGGCTGAGATGCACGTGGACCCGAACCATCCGGTTCGCGCCAAGATCGAGGAAGGCCTCGCATCCTTGTCACGCGACCTTCAGCACGATCCCGAAATGCGCGCCAGGGTTGAACGGATGAAGAATGATCTGCTGTCCAATCCGGCGGTCGGTGACTGGTGGATGGGCGTGTGGGAACGGTTGCGGCATTCGCTGATCGAAATGCTGCGCAATCCGGACCGCGCCATGTCCGGCCAGTTGGGTCAAAGCCTTGCCGAGTTGGGAGAGCGTTTGAGCAGTGATCCGGCGTTGCAAATGCAGGTCAACCGCTTCGCGCGGCGCACGCTGGTGGGCGTGGTGACGCGTTATGGCGATCAAATCGTGAGCCTGGTTTCCAACACCGTGAAGGGCTGGGATGCCAGCACGATTACGCTGCGAATAGAGCGCGCAGTGGGCCGCGACCTGCAATTCATCCGCGTCAACGGCACGCTGGTCGGCGGTCTGGTAGGATTGACGATCCACTTCTTCACGCATGCTTTTTAAGGTAGCGACAGGCGAACTCAGGCTGCTTGGCCCATTTTGCATACGGCGGCGATATCGTCCAAATCTATGGTCAGACGGTCCATCGCCGGCCGGTTGAAGCGGAACTGGCTTGCCGTAACCGAATCCTCCATTGCGCCGTACAGGGTGAGCAGATCACTCGCGAGCGGATTGGTCCGGTCTACGCCCATCCGCAGCGCCACCAGGCCGCTGCGCGCCTGCCCCAGCGATCGTACGCGCATTTCGCGGTTATCGTGGCGGTCCGCCCAGATTGCCTGCGACACGGAAGCGCGCACATGGGCAATACAAAGCAGAACCAACTCGCCCGCATCCGATCCCGCCACGCAGGCATCGAACTCAATGCGGCGATAGGCCGCCGCCGGATCAATCATACGTACCATATCAATTGTCCGATCCGTTCCAGACCGCGATCTGGTTCTTCAGGAAGCTGAGAGTGGACTGCGATGCGGAAACATTGCGGTCCACATTGGCGAAATTCTTGATCAGCCTCTCGCGCAGCGCGTCCTGCTGGTCTGCGATACCTTCAAGCCGTTCCTCGATCCGGCCAAGCTGGCCCGTGTAGCGGTCGATAGAACCGCCCAGCGATCCGGGGTTGGTCGACAGGCTGACATCGCGCGCCAGCCCGTCAAATTTGGCAAAGACGCCAAACAGGCCGGTGGTGAACATTGCGCTAGCACCAGCTGGATCGCTGGAGAGAGTTGCTTGCAGGCGCGCGTTGTCCAGACGGAAATTTCCGTCTTGAGTGCGGGCAAGGCCCAGATCGGCCAGCGTGGACGGCGCTTCGTCTACCGCATTCGGCATGACGATCTGCGTGGTGAGCGATGCGAGCGCACGTTTCAGCGCCCGCGCGCCTGGATCATTGCCCAATTCCCCGCCCAGTGGCGCGGCAAATTCTGTCAGCGCACCGGTAATATCGTTCAGCGCTGCGGTGAAATCGGCCATCATGGCACTGATCTGTTTGCTCTTGTCGGCAAAGGAAATATTCGTCGGGGCACCTTGATTGGTCCCGGTCAGGGTGAGCGTCAAGCCTTCTGGAAGGCCCGCAACGGTGTTGCCCGCGCTCGTCATGCGCACCCCGTCGAACAGGAATTGCGCGTCATTTGCGCTGGCCTTCAGCTGTCCGCTATCGCCGGCAGGGTTCCACGCTAGGTAATCGATATTGCCCGCTGCCGGTGCGCCGCCAGAGGCAGATGTGCCTGATGCTTCGATGATAAAGCCGTTTTCGCTGCCGCTGGCTCCTTTGACCACCAACCTCGGCCCGTCGATAGTGTTTGCAACGTAGGCGCTGAGACCGCTGCCCGAACTGCGGATCTTGGTTGCCACATCAGCGAGCGTATCGGTGGCGGACACATCGATGACAGTAGGTGTGGAGGACGTGTTTTCGGCAAAAACACCGCCGCTGACCGTGCCGAAGCGAAGCGTCAGCTGGCCTTCTCCGACAGTGTCTGTCGCTGCGCCATAGGCTTTGCCCGCCAGCGTTTGTGCCGATGCAAGCTGTTCGACTTCGAGCGTATAGGTACCCCTGGTGCTGGTGCCTCCCTGCACCGATGCCTGTGCAACACTGCCGTTGGCCACGGAGGCGCTGGGGGCAAGATCGCCGTTGCGAATACGTTCGCCAAGCGCGGAAGAAAGCTGGGTCAGCTGGCTGCGAAGGGCAGAGGCAGCAGAAATCTTTGCTTCCAAAGTCTCACTGCGGTTTTCCAGCTGGCTGATTTGCGGCTGAAAGCGCACAGATGCCAGATCCAGCGCGAGCTGCGTCATATTGATGCCGCTGCCGCCGCCAAGGGTGCTGATGATCGTTGATGTTGTGCTCGTTTCCATGTCCTGGAGAACGGTCTGCGCACCCAGAGTTTAAGCCGCTTTCGTGCGCCCCTCGGTATCGAACTGCATCTCTATGGGAATGGCGATATGGGGCCTCTGCGGGGTTTCGCCGCGCTTCAGCGAAAGGACAAAGGCGAGCACGCTGGCGATGGCCGCATACAGTTCTGCGCGGATAACCTGCTTTTCACGCGTGGTGAAATATACTGCACGCGCCAACGCAGGGTAATCGAGCGCAGGCACACCGAATTCACTGGCGAGTTCGCGCATGGCCAGCGCCTTTTCCCCGCGACCCTTCGCCAGGACGTAAGGTGCAGCAGCCACCGCCGGATCATAAGCCATCGCCACGCTGAAATGAGTCGGGTTGGTCAGCACGAATTGCGCTTCTTTCACTGCGCGGGACACGCCGCCGCGTGCCATATCGCGCTGTCTCTGGCGAATAGCGGCCTTCTTCTCCGGCGCGCCCTCGGTCTGTTTGTGTTCGTCGCGTAGTTCCTGATTGGTCATCTTGAGCTGCGACAGCCGCCGCACATACTGGATTGGCCAGTCGATAGCTGCGATAATCGCAAGGCCGAAAGCCAGCAGCAGAAGTAAAGTTGCGATGGAATCCCATGCCGCCGCCAATTGTCCGGTCAGCTCTCCGCGCCCCAGCGACAGGACAATGCGCACGTTGGCGCTGCCCCAATACCAGGCGATTGAACCAAGCAACGCCAGTTTCGCAAGGCTTTTGCCCAGCTCGATCATTCCTTGCGGGCCGAACATGCGTTTCAGACCCGACAGCGGGTTCATGCGCGAACCCTTGGGCGCAAGGTTGGCCATGACCCAGCGGCCTTCGCCCAGCAGCATTTGTGCAAGCAGCGTTGCGCCCACCACCAGAAGACCCAGCGTGAGCAGGATCGGGACGAAGTCGAACAGGATATCGCGCATCATTGTGCCGGGCCGAAAATCCTCGATCGCAGCGCGATCGAATGTGAGCGCGGCCTGCGTCGTAAACTCCATACTGCCAAAAAGGCGCGGCCCAGCCACTTTCAGCCAGAGTGCGCCGACGAACACCGATACAGCGGTCGCCACTTCCTTGGAGCGCAGAACATTGCCCTTCTGTGCCGCATCTTTCTTGCGCTTTTCGGTTGGTGCAAATGACTTTTCGCCGGCTGGTTGTTCGCTCATGGCAAGGCAGCGCCATCGGGGCGGGAAATCTCGCCGACCTGCGTGACTGCGGTTTCCGCCAGCATCACGAATTGTTCTGTCAGCAGCGAGGTTGACGCAATCAGCGCGGCAATGCCTGCCAAGACACTTGCAGGCAGGCCGAGGGCAAACAGGTTGAGCGACGGGGCAGATCGGCTGACCACTCCCGTAATCAATTGCACAAGCAACAGCACCAGCGTCACCGGCAAAGCAATGATGAGCGCGGTGGCGAAGGCCTGTGACGCAAAGCTGACGACCCGCCAGGCCTGCGCGCCAACATCCCAATCGCTGCCGGGAGGGAACAGCAGATAGCTTTCCACCACCAGTCTCAGCCACAGCAAATGCCCGCCAATAGCCAGGAAGATCAGGGTCAGCATGATCGCCAGCATCTGGCCGACCGCGCCGGATTGCCCGCCGCTGGCAGGATCGACCGCCGTGGCAATTGCCATGCCCATGCCGCCTGCAATCTGTTCCCCCGCCAGCAATGGCGCGGCAAAGGCCAATTGCAGGGTGAAGCCCAGCATCAGGCCGATGACAGCTTCACCCAGCAGCGCAACCATGGTCTGGATGCCAAGCATGTCCTGCGGCAATTGCACCGGCAGCCAGTTGAGCATGAACACGCCCATGGCGGCGGCGAAGATCACGCGCACCTGTACGGGCACCGCGCGAATCCCGAACAATGGTGCAGCAATCAGCGCGGCCCCCACGCGGACCATGACGAACATCAGCAACCAAAGCTGGTCCTGAAGGTCGCCAATGCCCAGATCGGGAAAAATCACAGGTCGGACATTCCGGCGATATGGGCGAAAATCTCACCCGCGAAATCGGTGACAATCCCCATCATGCTGGCACCCATGATCACCAGTACACCGGCAACGACGGCCAGTTTTGGCACGAAAGTGAGGGTCTGTTCATTCACCGATGTGGCGGCCTGGATCACACCGACCACAAGGCCCACGGCAAGCGTCGCCAGCAGGATCGGTGCGGCAACCAGCGCGGTGGTCCACAGCATCCTGTCCAGCAGTGCGAGGAGCGAAGCTGAATCGTCCATAGCGCGTCTCTCCTGCCTATCCGAAGCTCATGGCGAGCGATCCCATCAGCAGCGCCCATCCATCCACCAGCACAAACAGCAGCAGTTTGAAGGGCAGCGATATGATTGTGGGAGACATCATCATCATCCCCAGCGACATCAGCACGCTGGCCACCACCAGATCGATGACCAGAAACGGCAGGAACAGCATGAAGCCGATCTGGAATGCGGTTTTGAGCTCGCTGGTGACGAATGCCGGCAGCAGGATCGAAAAGGGCACATCCTGCGGGCTGGCGAATGTGTCTTGCCTGGCAAGATCGGCAAACATTTCCAGATCGGTTTCGCGGGTCTGGCGGATCATGAAGGCGTGGAATGCAACGCCTGCTTCCGCGATGGCAGCATCGGCTTCCACCGTTCCGGCGGCATAGGGCTCGATTGCATTGGTGTTCACCTGCTCCAGCGTCGGGGCCATGATGAACAGCGACAGGAACAACGACAGGCCGATCAGCACCTGATTGGGCGGGGATTGCTGCAATCCCAGCGCCTGGCGCAGAATCGCCAGCACGATGATGATGCGGGTAAAACTCGTCATCATCAATACCAGCGCGGGCAGCACCGTCAGCAGGCTCATGAGGAGCAGCAATTGCAGCGAGAAGGATAGCGGAGCCCCGTCTTCTCCATTGGCAGAGCCCATGGCCCGCTCCAGCGCTCCGCCGATGCCCGCAGGTACAGCAGGCGCGGCAGGCACGGCAGTCGTTGCCGCGAAGGCGATGTCAGGCACCAGGACGGCCAATACGGCCAAGGCCAGCGCCATCAAGGCGAGAAGCCGGATCATTGTGCATCATCCTGTTGCGGTTCGATGGCGGGGCTTTCGGCCAGCCGGACAAGGCCCTGCCGCGTCGCCCCGACCAGAATTTCGCGCCCGCGAAACTCGATTACTGCCAGCCGCATACCGGGCCCGATCATCGTCGTTTCAACCAGCCGCGCGCTACGCGTTTCGCGCCGCGCGCCTGCTGCGATGGAGCCTTGCACCTTGCGGGTTAGCCACAGGCTGCCCCAGATCATTCCGCCCAGCAGCGGAAGCAGCAGAAGCAGCTTCAGGACATACATTACCATCAGGCGGCTTCCGTTCCTGCCGGCAACGGAGGCGCGGTTTCCCCGGCAAGTTCTACGATTCGCAAGGCGAAGCGATTGCCTTCGGTAATCACTTCACCCTTCGCAATAGGCTTGCCGTTGACCAGGATATCCAGCAGCTCGTCGACTTCGCGGTCGAGCGGGACCACCGCATCTTCTACCAGTTCCAGAACGTGTTTCAGCGGCATTGTCGCACGCCCAAGTTCCACTGAAAGGCACACATCGACATCCCGGATCAGGTCCAGTCCGCGCAATCTATCGGTCATTTTGAGTATTCCTTCTCGTTCCACGCCATGCGCGTCAGGCGCAAGGCGATCTGGCCGTTGTCTGATCCCGCTTGGGCGCGGGCTATTTCGACTGCGCCAAGACGCAGGGGTATTTCGGACCGGATGGGGATCGGCAACGTGTCGCCCGGTTGCAATCCTGCGAGCCGCGATACCGGCACGCGCAATTGTGCAAGCGTGGCGGTCAGGACCATCGGCATATCGCCAAATGGCGCGCTATCGGGACGGCGGCGATCGCCATGCCGCACCAGCTTTGCCGCGGTCCCGCTGCTGTCGAGCAACCGTTCCGCTTCGCTTTCACGGATCAGGATAGTGATGCTCCACGGCGCGCTGCCGCCAACGGTGATCTGCGCGCGCATCAGATGCAGCGTTTCCTGTTCCCGCGCGGGCAGCAGCTTGCCGAGGACTTCATCCTGCCGTGCAACTGCCAACGCGCCGGAGCGGCCGAATGCCTTGCCCAGTGCACATCCCAAGGCGGCACCAAGGCGGGTCATGGTCAGATTGGCGGCGGCGGGCAGGCGGTCTGGCAAGGTTGCAGGCGCTTCGCCCGCGCCGCCGAACACCTGATCGGTCAGCATCAGCGCGCTGGTGCGATCGAGCGAGACAAGGACTTCGCCCGCGCCGCGCAGTCCCAGCAACATGTGTACACCGACCAGATCAATCAGCTTGTGCGCCTTTGCAGCGGCAACGCGGTCGATCTTCCCGATGGTGATTTCAGGCAGCGTGTTGCCTGTAAGTTCGAGCAGCTCCTTCGCAATTGCCGTCTGAATCCGGCCAACGGATTCGGTCAGGGTGGCGGCCAGCTCCTGGGGCGATGCAGCGACCGCGCCCAGCCTTTCGCTATGCTGCGCCAATGCCCTTTCGGCGACAAGAAAACCGGGCGACTTCACTGGACCAGGAAGCTCTGGAAATACACCGCATCAACGCCGCCGAAGCCTTCCTGTTCTTCCAGAACAGTGTTCATCGCAGCCGCCAGCCGTTGTTGCAGCCGCTCCTTGCCCTCGACCGTGTAGACATCGTCTTCCACCGTATTGGCAAGCTCGACCAGAATGGCGGAGCGAATGGCGAGTTCATGCAATTGGAGCCACTGGATCACGCGGCCATCATGGCGCGTGGACGCAGCAATGCTGACCTGTACGAGGCCGGGGGAATCCTTCAGATTGGAAGTGAAGCCTTCCTCGAAGATGTAATAAGCGGTGCGATACTCGCTGCCGCCATCGCCGTGCGCGACGGCGGCCGCTTCCTCTTCGCCAGTGGCGTAAGGATCGGCCGCACCTTTCGCGACCAGCTGCGGGACGTCGGGTCCGTGGTCACCGCTTCCGCCGATCAGTCCGGTGGCCATAGCGCCGTACGCTCCGCCGGCCCCGACTGCGAGAACGACAAGCGCGCCGATAACCAGCTTCATCTTGCCGCCTTTCGGCTTCGCTTCTGTGTCCTTGTCTTTGGACTTGCTCATGGTTTTGGCTTTCCTGGTGTTCGTTTGGATTGAGATTGAGGGTCAGGCGAACAGGCCGTGATCGCGCGCGTCGTTGCCCGCACTGCCCTGCGTTTGGGGTTGCGGAGAATTGGTCTGGCCGGACCGGGCCGTGTCTGACTGCCCGCCGTTGTGGCGGCCGCCGGACCCTAAGCCCTGGCCGCCATTGGACTGTCCGGCCTGCGAAGAATGCTGGCCGGTCTGCCCTTGTTGGCTGTTCTCACCGCGTCCGGGTGTTGTTTCAGTGCGTGCCGGATCAAGGCGTGCGACATCGGAAATGATCAGCGGCCCGCGCTCCGCTATTGCGGCCTGCACGGCGGGCGCAAATCCCGCATCGTTACTGGTGAGCGACACTTTCAGCGCGCGGCCGGCGATTTCGAACTGCATCGCGACTTGCCCGAATTCGCGGGTGAGGACGCGCAAACCGGTATCGGCAAAACGGGTGGAATCGCGCGCTTCGCTCAATCGCTGGACGATCGCTTCAAAGTCCTGTGGTTGGCTTTCTGCCACAACACGGGCGGCTGGCATGGCCGGTTCCGGCGCGAGCGACGGCGTCATCGCGGTCACTTGAGCGGGTGTCGCCATTGTGCTCGACTGAGCCTGGGCCTGCTGAGGTTGGGCCTGCTGGGCCACGGGTTGCTCGGCTGGTGATTGCGACGTGTTAGGCGCAGGCGAAGACACGTTAAGGGGCGCAGGCGCCTTGGCCGCGTCACCCATGCTAAGGTTCGCACTGCTCGACAAGGCCGCAGGCTCGCCGATCTCTTCGGAGGTGGGTGCAGACGGCTTTGCCGCGATCTTCGGCCCGTGTTCGGGCAGCATGGGCGTACGCGCTGTCAGCTGCAGCTGAAGGGGCTGGACCTGCGACTGGGAAGTCGCCGGACGCGCCGAAGCTGGCTGATCCGGCAAGGTCTTGGTCTGGTCGCCAGAATTCTTGGCTGCCAGTGTTAGGGGATCAGCGTTTTTCTCCTCAAGCGGGAGAGGCGCCGCCTCTGCCGGTTCAGACATAACCGGCTTGCCTGCCGCATCCGGCAAAGTGTTGCCGGTCAGGGGCGGCAAGATCTTGCCGTCTGCCGGCAATGGGCTTTGTGGCACGGCAAGGCCAGTGGGTACAGCGTCCCCTTCTTCAAAGTCAGGATCAGACAAAGGAGCGGCGACTGCATCTACCGCCGCCTCAGCGGTTAAGCCTGAGAGAAGCCCTGCAAAGCCTGCAATTGTGCCGTTTTCCAAGGCGACGTCGGCACCGGAAAGCCCAGCTGCTGGCAATTCTGACACAGCGATATTGCCGGTAAAGTTCATGGCAAGTGTCAGATTCACACGCAAATCCTTTTCAAAATCGATTGGCTGCGATCAATCTTTCAATTTCCGTGCCAAACCGGGATTGCGGCCGGCAGACATCGATGCATCGCGCAATTCCGCCTCTGTCTGCGCGGCTCGTCGCTTCGCTTTCAATTTCTCGCTGCTGATGTCCTGACGCTGCTCCGCTTGCTGCAGTTGCCGCAGTGCATCTTCGCTATCGGTTTCCGCCCGCAGACGTTCGGTTTCGGTTTCGGCCTGGATGCGCGCCAGCCCGTGGACAAAGCTGATCAGCCGCGTCAGCTCCGCCCCGTCGCTAGCATCGCTGCGCGCGCCATAGGCCGCGGCAATGGCGCCGCTGCGCTCGCCAAGCGATTGCAGTTGTCCGCAGGTATGCTGTGTCTCGGCAACGCGCTGGGCGGCGCGGCGCTGCTCGCTGTCATACAAACGCGCCAGGCGGCACAGCCGGTCAATCCCGCGGCGCGTCGTCGTCATTGCCGAACATGGCAGCCAGCGCGGCTGCACTATCTTGTAAGGTAGCAGGTTCCTGAGCGTCCTGCGCTAGAAACGCCTCTATCTGCGAATGCATCGCCATCGCCCGGTCAAGCAGGGGATCGGCTCCGGCGCGGTATGCGCCCATCATCAGAAAATCGCTGTTGGCATCATGCGCCGCGATCATCGCACGGACATCGCGGGCCAGCCGGCGGTGTTCGGGCGCGGCGACCGTTTCCATCACCCGGCTGAGCGAGGCGGGCACATCAATGGCCGGATAGCGGCCACGCTGTGCAATTTCGCGGGACAGCACGATATGTCCGTCCAGGATGGCACGGGAAGTATCGACCACCGGGTCCGTCTGGTCGTCACCGTCGGCAAGCACCGAGTAAATGCCGGTGATCGATCCGCCGCTGGCAGATGAATTGCCGGCACGCTCAATCAGCTTGGTAATTGCCGCAAGGGCGCTGGGGGGATAGCCGCGCGCCGCGCCGGGTTCGCCCAGTGACAGGGCGATTTCTCGCGCAGCATGGGCGACACGGGTGAGGCTGTCCACGACCAGCAAAACGCGCTTGCCCTGGCTGCGAAAATGTTCCGCCAGAGAACACGCTAGCTGTGCCCCGCGCAGCCGCAGATTGGCCGCATGATCTGCCGGAACAGCAATCACGGCAGTACGGCTGCGGCGCGTCGGATCGGACATGTGGCGGGTTACAAAATCGGATACTTCGCGACCGCGCTCCCCGATCAGGGCGGCAATTGTAATGTCCGCCTCGCTACCGCGCAGGATCATGTCGAGCAGCATCGATTTGCCCACGCCGGAACCTGCCACGACGCCAACGCGCTGCCCCTGGCCCAGCGTCATCAGGGCATTGATTGACCGCACGCCGCAATCGAACGGCTCTATCACAGAGGCGCGCTCCAGCGCGCTTTCGCGCTGCCCGCCAAGCGGCCATCCTTCAGTCCCGATGACAGGGTTGCCGCCATCAATCGGCTGGCCCGTGCCATCGACGGCGCGGCCCAGAAATCCGTCCCCCACCATCACCTGGCCCGGCTGCCCTTCGGCCCGGACCAGCGTGCCGGGTTGCAGGCGGACTGTATCACCCAGCAGCATCATCAGACTGCGCCCGCCGCGAAACCCGACGACTTCTGCCGCCGGAGCGGGCTCCCCGTCTACAGATTGCGCACGGCAAAGTGTGCCGATGGGGGCATTGAGGCCGCTCACTTCGATCATCGCGGAATCGCAGCTGACAATGCGCCCCATCGGAACCGGGCCCAAAGCTTTGCCAAGCGAAGGCGCGGCGCGCCGCATATCGGCAAGCTTGCTTTCCAGCAGGTCGATCATCAGTCCGCTGCCTTCAGGCCGAGCGCTTCGCGGAGGGCGCTGCGCCATTCCTGTGGCCCGTCGCGCACTGCGCCCTCGGGCATATCGAATTCGATCGTGCCGCGCTCCAATTCCGCGTCTTGCATCAGGTGCCACGTCGCCGCGAAACTCGGATCAAGCAGGGCGATATCGTCCGGGTGCATGCGCAGGCTGGCATCGATAATGCCGTCACCCACTGCGCTTGCCGCTTCGATACAACGGCGCTGCAAGGCATCGGGATCAATCGTCAGCGGAGCAAGAGTGGCCTCGCACAGGGCGAGCACGGTTTCCGAAAGCCGCCCCGAAAGGCGCTCAGCCAGTGAATGGTCAAGCCGCGCCAGAGCTGCGCCGAGCTTGTCTGATGCGCGCGCCTCCAATTCCATTTCAGCCATAGCGGCAGCGCGTCCGGCGCGCTCTCCCTCGGCGTAGGCCGCATCGCTGCGCGTTTGTTCAGGCTCACTGTGCGGCTGAACACCGCTCAGATGGTCGTCGGGCGTAAATCCGCCTTGCAGGCCGCTGGCGGAAAGCCAGCCTGGCGCGGCGCTGGCCTGCGCGCCAGCAAACAGCGGCTCAAACGAACTCGCCATCATCATTCCCCAGGCTGATTTCTCCGGCATCGGCAAGCTCGCGGGCCTTGGCGACGATTGTCTTTTGCGCGGCTTTCACATCGTCCAGGCGGATCCGGCCACGCAGTTCGATTTCATCCTTCACGCCGTCCGCAGCGCGGCTGGACATGGAAGCGAAGAACGGATCGCGTGCGGGCTCTTCCAGTCCTTTGAGAGCGTCGACCAGAACTTCGCTTTCGATATCGCGCAGCAGGCGTCCCATCGCCATTGGTTCCAGCTCGAACAACATGGCAAAGGTGAACATTTCTGCTTCGATGGCGCGGGCAAGATCGGCATCGCGGGCAGTGATCGCAGGGATAACCAGCTTGCCCACATTGCCTTCCGACATGTTGATGAGCTCTGCCGCTTCGCGTGCGCCGCCCATTTCCAGCGGTGCGGTGCCGAAGCTTTCGGCGATCCGTGTGGTTAGCATTTCGTCGAGCATGGCCATGGCCTGCGCCGACACCTTGCGCATGCGGGCGATCCGCTCGATCACATCGGGCTGCTGATCGGCAGGCAGAAGCGACAGCAGCTGGGCGGCAGGCTCTGCTTCAAGCAGAAGGAGCAGGACGGAAATCGCCTGCGGATGTTCGTCATTCAGCAGGCCGAGCAGTACTGGCGGGGCCAGCCAGCGCGCCAGTTCCAGCGAGCGGGGCCGCGTCTCGGGCGCGATGCGCTGCATGATGGATTGCGCTTTCACATCTCCCAGCGCCAGGTTCATCCGGTCGTGCAATTGCTGCGAGCGGTCTGCCGCGCCAAGGGTATCGCTTTGCGCGCTGCGCACGAAGCCTTCGATAGCGCTGGCGATGCCTTGCGGGCCGATATCACCCAGTGCGAGCATCTTTTCGCCTAGGCGCTGAAGCTCGTCCGGCTCAAGCTGCCGAAGCATTTGCGCAGCGCCGGCATCATCCATCAACATGAAGATTATTGCGGCGCGTTCGACTTCGCTAATAGGGGCGTTACTTTCGATCATGATCAGCCGCGAGCCGGTTCTGCCAGCATCCGCCGGAGCGCGGCGACGGCTCGGTCGGGCTGTTCGGCGGCCAGACGGCGGGCGAGTTCAACCTGTTCCTGCAAATCCGGCGACGTGGAGCCGTGCTGGCCTGATGTGGAAGAAAGGACGGGCGTTCCATCTGCTGCCAGCGCCGCGTTACCGGCCTCTCCTGCGGCGCCGTTCAATGCGTCATCGCGTGCCTCCGCCGATGCCGGGCGGAGCGCTTTCATAACCGGGCGAACTATGAAAAAAAGTCCAAGCAAAGCGACGATCAGGCCGCCCCCGTAACGCAGCGCAAGGCTGAACCATCCGGTTTCGTAAAACGGCGTGGGGATTTCCTCCACCACGTCGAATGCGCCGGTAATTACTGTTACCTGGTCGCCGCGCTGTGCATCTGCGCCAACTGCTGCGCTGACGAGTTCCTGCACCTGCGCGGCGGTTGCCGGTGCGATCGCCTCCAGCGCTTCCGCGCTCAGCGCTACGGCAACAGAAATGCGCCGAACGCCGCCCGGACGCGTGCTGGATACTGCGACTTCACGGCCAAGCTCGTACATCCGGTCAGAACTGCGCTGGCCCTCTGTCGGTGCGGCATTTGCGGCCCCATCGGCCTCGCCGTCTGGCGGGCCATCTTCCAGTTCGGCAGGTGGCGGCGGTGTATTGGCAAGAACGCCGGGCACACCGCCCGCCATAGTTTCACCGGCTTGCGAGGAGGAGCTTTCGCTGATCCGGCGCACCACGCCTTCATTGTCGTAACTTTCGCGCGCCTGCGTCACCTCTGTCATGTCGAGATCGACCTGCACTTCGCTGGAGAAATTGCCTTCGCCCAGCATGGGGGTCAACAATTGTGCGATTTGCAGACGGAGCTTGTCTTCGAATTCGCGCTGCAGTTCAAATGCGCCTGCCTGTGGATTGCCCGTGTCTGACAGCAGGCGGCCCTGCTGATCCACCACGCGCACCGACCCAGCAGACATGCCGGGGACCGATCCCGCCACCAGATTGACGATCGCCTGCACTTGATCTGGCGTAAGCGAGCGGCCGCGTGTCAGGCGCAGCATGACGGATGCGGTCGGATCCGCATTGTCGCGCACGAACACGGACCGTTCAGGAGAGGCGAGGTGAACGCGGACCGATTCCACGCCGTTGATTTCCTCGATCGTACGCATCAATTCACGCTCCCGCACGTTGCGCAAACGCTCTCCTTCCAGAGTCCTGCTGGAGCCGAGGGGGATGGAATCGAGCAATTCTATGGTGTTGTCGGGACTGGCGATTGCGCTGTCGGATGCCACCAGCATTCGGGCCCGGTAGAGATCGTCTTCCGCCACGCTGAGCGCGCCGGTGGACGGATCTGTCGAATAGGTAATGCCGCCGGTTTCAAGGGCAGCCACCACGCCTGCGCGCTCGGCATCGGAAAGGCTGGTATACAGCACCCGCTCCGGCCCTGTTGCCAGAGCAAGGTATGCAGAGCCCACCAGCGCGAGCGTGCCGAGGCCGGCGACTGCCGGAAGGGCGCGGCGGATGGCGGGCTGGCCAAGAAGACCGGAAATTCGATCGCCAAACACTCCTCCGAAGGCGGGACCGGTTCCGGGAATGCCGGTCATTTGCGGCGTCAGCGGAGATGCCGTGGCGGGAAGATCAGCGTCAGCCACCTATCACACTCCCATCCGCATGATTTCATGATACGCCGTCAGCAGCTTGTTGCGCACTTGCAGTGTTGCCTCGAACGCAACGCTGGATTCCTGACGCGCCAGCATGACTTGCGCAATATCGGTCACTTCGCCGCGTTCGTAAGCGGATGTAATGTCGGAGGCGCGGGCCTGAGAGGCGCTGACCTGGTCTATCGTGGACTGCAACGTGTCGGCAAAGCCGGCGCCGACGGGCGGAGTGCCGCTTTGCTGGCCAGCCGGCACAGCGCCGTTGCCCTGCAAACCGCGCAGGGCATCGGACTGGTCGAGGATCTGACGGCGCAGAGCCATCACTTCCTGCAATCCGCCGCCCGCTGCACCCGTAGGATTGATGCCGCTCACCGCGCACCGCCTGCGGCCATCAGGCCCGCTTCACGCATGCTGGCGATGCGGTAGCGCAGGGTCCGCTCCGATATGCCAAGTGCGCGGGCCGTTGCCAGCCGGTTGCCGCTGTTGTCATCCAGCGTGTCGAGAATGGCCTGCGCTTCGGACCGGCGCACGATAGCGGACAGATTGTCGTCAACGGCGCGCGCCTGCGAAGGTGAAGTCGCGTGGAACACGCCGTGCGCCGGCTCTACTGCGCGGGCGGTCTGATCGAACACTATCGCCGATGCATCGATGATTGGCGCACCATCCGCCAGCAGCACGGCGCGGCGGATCACGTTTTCCAGTTCGCGTACGTTGCCGGGCCAGGGATGACGCTTGAGCATGTCCAGCGCCTCTGCCGAAAGCCATGCGATGTTTTCGGGATCTGGCGCATGCCGCATCAGCATCGTGTAGGCGAGCGGCGCGATATCATCGCGGCGTTCGCACAGGGCGCTGAGGCTGAGCGGGAAGACGTTGAGGCGGAAATACAAATCTTCGCGGAAACGGCCTGCAGCAATTTCGCTGGCGAGATCGCGATTGGTGCAGGCGATGATGCGGACGTCAACGGGCACCGGCTGCGTCGCGCCGAGCGGCACCACTTCGCCTTCCTGCAGGGCGCGCAGCAATTTTGCCTGCAGGCCCAATGGCATTTCGCCCAGCTCGTCCAGCAGCAAGGTGCCGTTATTGGCCGCGCGGAAGAACCCTTCGCCTGCCTCGCTTGCGCCTGTAAAGGCGCCCTTGCGGTGGCCGAAAAGCAGTGCCTCCAGCATGGCTTCGGGCATGGCGGCGCAATTGATTGCCACGAACGCTTCATTGGCGCGGTCGCTGGCGTTGTGGATGAAACGGGCGAGTACTTCCTTGCCGGTGCCCGTTGGACCCTGGATCAGCACGGGAATATCGCTCTTGCCCACGCGCTCCGCCAGATTGAGCATGGCGATGGTGCCGGCATCGGCGGCCACCGGTTCACCCGGCGCGATTGCGCCCGCCACCAGAGCCGCCCGTGCACTTTCGCAGTCGCCTTCGCGGTAGGCAATGCGCACGGTGCTTGCGCCAAGGCGCTGCAAGGATGGCTGCTCAGCCTGTTCCAGCGTTACAAGACGATCATCGCGCCTGCGTCCGGGCTCTACATTGCCCGCCTCGCAGATGATCACGTGGCCGCGGCCGGGCAGCGAATTGATGATTGCAGAGCCATGCGCCGCCACGCTCCCGTGTTTTTTTTGCAGCTCTTGTGTGCTCGAAACCTGCGTCATTGCTATGCCCTCGTTAACCCTGTGTGAGACGGGCAATCGCGCCTGAGCGACCAAGGAAGCGAAAACTTAAGCCCCCGGAAAAACACCTATGCCGGAGCGCCGCCCAGCCATGATCGGCACCTTAAACTTCCAGCGCAGGGGTCGCTCTTGTTGGTGGCAGCCGCACTTGTCGAACCCATTCACGGGACGGGAAGCGGAGCGGCAGCGATTATCGAAGACCCTATGATTTGTTCATGTATTTCAGGAGATTACCATGGCCGTTATCAATACAAACATCAGCGCCCTTCGCGCTTCGAACGCATCCAGCATGGCTGACCGCATGATGGGCACCGCGATGGAACGCCTGTCCACCGGCAAGCGCATCAATGGCGCGAAAGACGATGCCGCCGGCATGGCCATCGCCACCACAATGACTTCGGATATCCGCGCGATGAAGCAGGGCACCCGCAACGCCAACGATGGTATTGCTCTGGCCCAGACCGCAGAAGGCGCGCTGGACGAGGTATCCAACATGCTGCAGCGCGTTCGTGAACTGGCCGTGCAGTCGAAGACCGAAACCTATTCCGATACGGACCGCGGTTACATGAATGCCGAGGTAACACAGCTTCAGGAACAGATCGGTGATATTCTCGCCAATACACAGTTCAACGGCGTGACGCTGTTCAGCACGACTGCCGGCACAGACGTGGAAGTTGATATTGCGACCGACGCCACCAACGTGGTCACGCTCACCAGCTCCGCGATTGATGGCACGAATGTGTCCGCCACCGCGCTTGATGTGTCGACTGCTGCGCTGGCCGATACGAGCATCGCCAATGTCGATCTGGCGCTGGCCGATATCAGCGGAACCCGCGCCACGCTTGGTGCTGGCCAGAATCGTCTGGAATCGGCGATCGCCAACCTGTCGACGAACTCCACCAACCTTTCCGACGCCCGTTCGCGGATTGTGGACACCGATTACTCGGCGGAAACAACTGCGCTCGCCAAGGCACAGATCCTCAGCCAGGCATCGACCGCGATGCTTGCCCAGGCAAACCAGAGCCAGCAGAACGTCCTCTCCCTGCTGCGTTAATCCGGAACACAAAGGGGGCCAGTCCCCACGCGCCCCTCCGGCGGCCCGGAACCCAAAGGTTCCGGGCCGTTCGGCGTTTGCGTGAGGGTCTTAGGGCGCGCCGATTCAGGGTGACGAAGTTTACAGGGTGTAACCCAGGGGGTTGGCAATAAAAACGTTATGTCAGAGCGGGTTACGCCCATTTCGTCAGGGTGACACTTCTGCGGCGCATTTCGGCTGACAAAGCTGCCCCGATGATACGCAAGAACCAACGATAGGAAAGAGCTGTCCCCTGATGCAGAGGGGAGCGGCGAATGTGGGGGAGTGGCTGAAGTGTAGGAAAGAGGGCAAAATATCGGCTTGGGCACGCGCCCACCTTGCAAAACGTTTGCTTCTGTCAAACGTGAGACGCCGACTGAACGGCGGAATTTGGGGTGGGAAGCGGACAGGGAGAGTGTGTCATGATCACAGCCCTCTAATCGGTCAAAGCTGCGCCTCTGTTATTGAAGTATGCGAGGGTCAACCGAAGCACTGCCCAAGCTGGGGCAAGGATTGCAGCCGCGATCAAGCACCACGCGAAGTCAGGCTGATAGAGCTGAAGCGTTGCGATTGAGCCTCCGAAAGCCTGCGGTAGCAAGCTAATTAGGAACCATGCGAGGGCGGTCATGGCTACCAGCGGAAACCAGAGGGTGAGCTTGCCCGTCTTACTTTCCCGTTTGGCGCGCAGAGCCAACCGGCCCCTCCATGAAACAACTGCAAACAGCACAAAGAGCGGCGGCAACAGCACGATCGAGAGATAGGCTATTTTCGGCCCCCATCGTGAACCATCATCTTCGTGGACTTGGCCCAAGGCCCGCGCTCCTGTCCCTCCAATCAGATACCACGTGTCGGCAAAGCCCAATCCGCCATTGGCGTTGACCATCACTACGACAGCTTTACCCTCGCCGGGAATAAAAGCGGCAAGCGTTTCGGCTCCGGGTACCAGACCTGTGTGATAGACTGTTCCAAGCGTAGGATCGATTGACCAGCCCAAGCCATACAAAGGCGAGGCGGGGCCAGACGGCTCTAGCATGCTGGCTTTTGCCTTTGCCGAGAGTATATCGTCCTCGCCGCTGATCCACATGGTGAGATAAAGCCCCATATCCCGGGCGCTCGCCGCAATCCCTCCAGCCGGAGCGTTGATGCGATCCCCTTCGCCGCCGGCGGAGGCTCGAACGCCGCCGAACCACGGTCGATGCCCAGTCACTACACTAGGAGGATTGGCTCCGATAACTACCACGCTGTCGGCCATGCCGAGTGGTTCGAAGATGTGCTGCTCGATATAATCGGCGTAACTTTCCCCACTCGCTTGCTCAATCACGGCCCCTAGGATCTGATAGTTGGCGTTGGAATATTCCCACCCTGCACCCGGCGTTCGCGCGGGTGCAATAAGCGCGAGCTGCTCAACGTATTCAATCAACTCAAGTTGCGAGGCTTCTGCCTCGCCGTGATGACTGTTACCCTGAACCGTCGAATAACCGCTTGTGTGATTGAGAAGCTGCCGCAGGGTAACCTCGCTCGCCGGACCATCCGCAAAAGTAGTGATGTGCGCAGAAATCGGGTCATCCAGAGCTAGCTTTTCGGCCTCAGCTAGTTGCATGATCGCCAGCGCCGTAAAGCTTTTTGTGACCGAGCCGATCGGGAAAAGTGTGTCGGCGGTAACACTTTCGCCGCTACCTTCGACCTGTTCTCCAAAGCCCCGCGCCGCTACCTCTCCTTCCTCGATCCGCGCATAGGCGAGACCCGGAGCCGCGCTGGCGGCAAGCTCCGCTTCGATAAACGCATCAAACTGCGAGTTCACTACGCCTGCAGACAAGCTCGACGCGATGAAAATTACAGCGGCAAAAGCCCATCTCAGTCTCATAACTGATCCCAACTCCCGAGTTATGCTCAGTAACTCGCTTGTGCGAGCGAACAGATTCCCATGTATATTGTGAGCAACGAAACGGCAAAATCTCGCGTTGCGTAACCAGCAATTGAAGCTCGAAATTTAATGTCCGCAAGTGGGTCGTTTGCTGACAATCCGCTTTTGGGCCGCTTACGACTTGTCGGGCCATCCTGTGCCAAGCGGTCAAAGGCTACCCACTTCCCGGTTCGCAGACGGTGATGTCTCCAGGCCGACCACCGCCATCGCTCACACTGCAAAGGGCGTTAGCAGCAACGCTTGCGCTGGACATACTAAGTTGCCGGGGCTCCCGCTTCCAAAGCCTCGATCACCCGCACCAGTCTGGCCCTGACTTCGCCTGCCGCTGCGGGAAGATCAGGGTTCTCGATGGCCTGCATCGATGCAACAGGATCGATCGCGGCCACTTCTGTATGCTGATCATCAATTGCTTGGACCACCACGTTGCAGGGAAGCATCGTGCCCACCTTGTCCTCAATCTGCAGCGCGTCATATGCCAGCTTTGGATTGCAGGCCCCGAGGATTGTGTAAGGCCGAAAATCGACGCCGAGCTTCGCCTTGAACGTTTCCTTCAGATCAATGCGTGAAATTATGCCGAAGCCTTCAGCCTGGAGCGCGGATTCCGTCTTGCTGATCGCATCATCGAACGCGGTCGGCAGAATTGTTGCAAGATAGTAGGCCATCGGTAATCTCCGCTCAGAAAGGCTGCCAGTTGGATCGGGTGCTGGACGTAGAACAATAGCACTTTGCGTGCGGCTGTGCGAATGCAAGACGGGCCGCCGCCAGGCGGGCAAACTATGCTGTCGCTACAAAGGACCGGGGCAATTGACTGAAGACAGTGCAGGGATGGGCATTTTCCGCCAAGGCCTGAAAGCCCTCGCCGCTATTGCCGTTACTGGCGCAATGTTCGGCGCTATCGCGTTCGGCTTCGATGCGAGCGCGGTGCGGGTTTTCCTTGGCCTGACCCCGCCGCTGGACGTGCCATACGTCGCCACCCGCTCTGCCATGGTTGATGCGATGCTCGATATGGCCGACGTCGGCCCCGGGGATTATGTCATCGATCTGGGTACAGGCGATGGACGCATCCTGATCGCTGCGGCGCAGGACCGGGGCGCGGGCGGGCTGGGCGTGGATCTGGACGCGGCCCTGATCGAAGACGCGAATGAAGAGGCGCAAAGCCTTGGCCTGGCAGACCGCGTGACATTCCGCGAACAGGACCTGTTCGAAACGCCGCTGAAGGACGCGGATGTCGTGACCATGTTCCTTCTGCCGGAGGTGAACCTGCGACTGCGGCCAAGCCTGCTTGCACTAAAGCCCGGCACACGCATCGTCAGCAACCGGTTCGACATGGGTGACTGGCGACCCGACGCGGTGCGCAGGGTCAGCGGCTATGATGCCTATTTGTGGATTGTTCCGGCACATGTGGCGGGTGAGTGGCAGATCGAATTTGACGGACAATCAGTGCCCGTGACGCTTCAGCAAAGCTTTCAGGAGGCCAGCGGCACTGCGGTGATCGGGGGGCAGCAGCAGGCGGTTACGGCAAGCCTGCAAGGCACGCGCATCCGCTTTGGTCTTGAACTGGAAGACGGGCGGCGCGTTTTCGAAGGCGAAGTTGCGGGGGGCCGCCTGGTGCCGACTGGCGATGCTGGCTGGCGGGCTGTGCGGATTTCGCCCGCAGACTAATCCAGCAGCAAAATCGAAATCCGGCGGTTTCTTGGATCAGCCGGATCATCCCGCACCAGCAATTCACGGTCTGCAACGCCCTCGATCCGGTCGAAGCGGGGCTCTGCAATTCCGCTTAGCATCATGGCCTGCCGTGTTGCCTCTGCCCGGCCGGTTGAAAGCGACCAATTGTTTGCCGCCACGCCTGCGCGCCATGGCAGGGCATCGGTGTGGCCGCGGATGATCAGCTGGTTTCCTTCGGGCGCAACGGCCTGCGCGATCACGCCCAGCAATTCGCGCGCCTGCGGCACCAGCACTGTGCTGGACAGGTGAAACATCGAAAAATCGGCATCATCCACCAGGTCGATACGAATGCCTTCGGGGGTGCGAAGAACGCGGACCTGCCGCACCAGCCGCCGCAACTGTTCCTGCTGCGCCAGCCGCTGCGCAATACGTTCCTCGATCTCCTGCCGCCGCCGCTCGGCATCCGGCGCACCGCCTTCCACCGGCCCGCCTTCGGCGCCGCGCGGAATGGTAATGGCATCGGTGCCCGTTTGCCCGGCGGCATGGGGATAATTGTCGACATCGACCAGCGATGATCCGCCCAGCATTCCGTCCGATCCGGCAGAATTTTCGCGCAGCTTGACCAGTGTGGGGGTGAAGTAATCGGCCAAACCCTTGCGCTGGTCCTCCGTCGTCGCGCCCAGCAGCCACAATAGCAGGAAGAACGCCATCATCGCGGTCACGAAATCGGCATAGGCCACTTTCCACGCGCCGCCATGATGGCCCCCTCCGCCGCTGACGATCACCTTCTTGACGATGATCGGCGCGAGTGGCTGCGGCGCAGGCGTTTCTTCCGGCAATGCTGCAAGCTGGGTCGCCACGCTATTTGCCCCGCAGGCTGTCGAGCAAATCGGTCAGAGAAGGGCGGTGCGCGGGCGCAAGGCCGGACCGTGCGCTTTCGATAACCAGCGGCTGCGGATAGCCGTGCAGCGATGCGATCAGCACTTGCTTCACCGAATGCATTATTTGTGCGTCATGCGAATTGATCTGTTTCAGCCGCGCGGCCATCGGCCCGACGAAGCCGTATGCCAGCAGCACGCCAAGGAAGGTTCCGACCAATGCGGAGCCGATCATACCGCCCAGCACCGATGGCGGCTCGTCGATCGAACCCATTGTCTTGATAATGCCCAGAACGGCCGCAACAATGCCCAGCGCGGGCAGGCCATCGGCCAGCGTTTGCAGCGCATGGGCGGGCTCTTCCATTTCGTGCAGCCGGCTTTTGATGGAATTGTCCATCACGTCTTCGACAGCATGGGTATCGAGCGACCCTGACGACACAACGATCAGCGTCAACGTATCGCAGATGAGGTCCGTCAGCCCCTTGTCTGCGAGCAGTGCGGGGTATTCTGCGAAGATGGAGGATTCGGCAGGATTGGTAACGTGCACTTCCAGTGCCACGGGCCCTTCCGTTTTCATCATCCGCATCAGCTTGCTGGTCAGCGCGATGACATCGACGTGATCCTGATCGGTATATTGCGGCCCCTTGAATACCTTCTTGAATCCGCCGGCGAGCAGTTTCAGCTCATGCTTGGAATTGCCGATAATGGTCGCGCCAATCGCTGCACCGCCGATAATCATCATTTCCAGCGGCAGAGCGGCCAGAATCGATCCGATATTGCCGCCAGCGATGATAAAACCGCCGAACACCATGACGAGCAGGATAACTATCCCGATCACTGCAAACATCTTACGTCCCCATCAAAGGTGAAATTGGCATCAGATCTGGTTGAACAGACTGAGATTGGAAAGGCGGGAGAAACCCACCTGGCTGGCTTCGAGTACGGTCAGCACCTGCTGCAATTCCGCGACGGTGGAGGCGAATTCGACCCCGCCTGTGTCGGCGATCTGGCGGGAGCGGGAGAGCGACTGGTCGACATGGCGGTCCTGCACGATATCGAGCCAGGCGATGCGCGATCCGGTGACGGTCTGGTTGCGCGTGACAGTTTCCAGCGCTTCGTCAAATCCTGCCAGTGCATCGCGCGCGGCGGCGGCGGGATCGCCTCCGGTAGCGCGCAAGGCAGCGGCCAGGGCGGCAACTTGCGCGAACAGGTCGGTCGGTCCGGCGCCTGCGTCGAAACTGAGGACTTCCGGCCCGGTCAGCCCGCGCGTGATGCTTTGCCCGCCGCCCAGATCAAGCGTGCCGCTGGTGGCGGTGCCGATGTAGGTGACCACGCCGGTGGCATCCATTTCATAGGCGCGCCCGCTCCCTTCGCCGCCCAGCAGCGCGTTGCCATCTGAATCGGTTCGGTTGGCATTGCCGAGGATGCGCAGAAGCAGCTCGTCCAGTTCAATGGCAATGGCGGCGCGTTCGGTATCGCCAGTGGTTTCGTTTGCGGCGAACAACGCCAGTTCACGCGCGCGGATCAAGTCGTCTGCGATCGCTTCCAGCGTGTTGCCGGTCAATTGCAGGTCGTCGCTTGCGCGCTGGGCGTTACCGGCGTCGATGCCGCCCAGCTGTTCCTGCCGCGCGAGCATGCGCAGGCGCGATGCGGCGACGGGATCATCGGATGACCGCGACAATCGCTCTCCGGTGGCAAGCTGGCTCTGCAGTTCCTCCGCCTCTGCGCGGAGGATGCTCATGTGAAGCTGCGAACGGCCATAGAAGGCCTGTGTCGAGTTGGTGATGCTGGTCATGCCGTTATCCCAGTCCAAGAATTGTATCGAAGATATCGGCGGCGGCCTGGATCACGCGGCCATTGGCCTGAAACGCCTGTTGATAACGCAGCAAATTGGCCGCCTCCTGATCCAGATCGACGCCGGTTTCCGCCGAGAGCGCGATCTGCGCTGTGTCGGCAATGGTGCGCAATGCGTCGCGTGTGACGCTGCGCGCGCTTATCGCGCTTGAAAGGTTGAACAGCACCGCATCCGCCTGGCTGGCTGGCCCCCCTGTGGCGAGCGCATCGCGCAAGGCCTGAAGGTTGGAGATATCGCGGCTGCCCGCAGGTGATCCTGCGGCTGCTGTTGCGATCTGCGCGGTGCCGGTCAGCGCGACGGAGATATTGGCCGCGCCGGTGCCAATGAAGAAGGGCTGCCCCGCGCTGCCGTCTGCCGCACTGCCGGAGGCCTGCGCGGTGTTCAGTGTGGAGATGACGCTGCCCGCAAGGCTATCGAGTTCGCCGCGCAGATCGGTCAACGCCTGGCTCGCCTGAGAGCGCCCCAGAACGCTGCCTGATGTTAGAGCGACAGCCGTGCCGTTTACGCTGAGCGCGAAGCTGCCATCGGGGTTATCCGTCAGCGCCAGCACACCGGACTGCGTACCCGAAACCAGCGGCTGCCCGTCCAGCTGCACTGATACGCGGCCCAAGGCATCGAAGCTGGAACTGGCCCCCACCAGTGAAGAAAGATCGCGCAGTAGGGCATCGCGCTGATCGTGCAGCACGGCCATCTGGCTGCTGCCAGGCTTGCTGCGGGCAATGCCGACATTGGTGCGCGCAAGTTCTGCGGCGATGAGATTGGCCTGCTCCACGCTGGCCGCGGCCTGAAAGCGCAGATCGGCTTCGGCCACATCCAGCCCGTCTGTCGCAATGCGGAAAGTTTGCGCAAGCCGGTCTGCATCTTCAAGCACGGCTGCGCGCAGCGGTCCGCCCAAGGGGTCGGATGCAAGGCGTGACAGACTGGCTTCCAGATCGACGATGGCGGGATAAATGCCCGCCTGTTCCACTGCGCTTTCGGCATTGGCAAGTCCGGCCAGTTCGGCCTGTGCCCTGGCCAGATCGCCCGATGTCCGGCGCGCCTCGTTTTGCAGGAAAACCGATGTGGTGCGCAGCACCTGATCTGGCCGCACTCCCGACAGCACGCCGCCCGGTTCCTGTCCGATGCTGCCGCGCGATGCGACCTCCTCCAGGCTGAGCGAGCGCCGGGCATAGTCCGGGTTGGACGCATTGGCGATGTTCTGCGCGGTGAGTTCGAGCGCCGAACGCGCCGCCATCGCGCCGCTTTTGCCGATCTGGATGAGGCTGCTTGTCATGCTGGGTTATTCCGTTGGGATGACTGGGGGTTTGGCGGGCTGGACAAAGGCGGTCAGCTGCCGCTCGATCGCATCGGCAAGGCCGAACATGCTTCGTGAAGAGGCAATTTCGGCAAAATGTTCATCGCGCATGGCTTCAAACTGTTCGAGCCCGGGGCCGCCGAACAGGTCTTCCCCGCCGAAATCGGCAGCGCGGGCGCTGGCCAGCAATTGACGAAGGAAAATCGCTTCGAAAGCTTCGGCGGCCTGGCGCAGTTCGCTTTGACCAGCCGCCGGAGCAGATAGTGGGGTCGCGGTTGGGCCGGCAGCAACGGAAGGAGGCGCGATGGTTGTCACAGGATCACCATTTCGGCCTGTAGCGCGCCCGCCTGTTTCAGCGCCTCAAGGATCACGACCAGATCGGACGCGCCCACGCCAAGCATGTTTAGCGCATCGACAACTTCGGAAAGGTTGGCCCCGCGGTCCAGCATCGCAATGCGGCTTTCCTGGGCATCGATGGCTATGTTGCTGGATTGCTCCACCGCCGTCACGCCGTCACTGAACGGGGCTGGCTGGATAACGCGCGGCTGTTCTTCAATCCGCACCACCAGCCTGCCGTGGCTGACGGCGGCGGGCGACAGGCGCACAGCCGAATTGATCACCACGGTGCCGGTACGGCTGTTGACGATGACCCGTGCGGGCGTTTCTGCAGGGACCACTTCGATCATCTCGATCTCCGCAATCATCTGGGCGCGCACGTCGCTGCCAAACGGCATGACGATGGCCAGCGTTACGCCGTCCACAACGCGCGCTGCACCGGCGAACCGGCGATTGATCGCATCGCGCATTCTTGCCGCAGTCTGGAAATCGGCATTGTGGAGGTTGAAGCGCAGCTCGCTTTCCGTATCGAAGCCGGTGCTCACTTCGCGTTCGACCGTCGCGCCGTCAGCGATGCGGCCCACGGTGGGCACGTTCACGGTCAGCTGCGAACCATCTCGGCCCGACACGCCCAGCCCGCCGACAGCAAGGTTGCCCTGCGCCATCGCGTATACTTGCCCGTCCGCGCCATAAAGCGGGGACAGCACCAGCGATCCGCCGCGCAGCGAAGTGGCGCGGCCAATGGTGGACACGGTAATGTCGATCGTCTGCCCGGGCTTTGAAAACGCGGGCAGTTCAGTCGTGATAATCACCGCCGCTGCATTCTTCAGGCCGGGCGAAACGCCTGGCGGCAGGGTCAGGCCAAGCCGGCCCGACACACCCAGCATGCCTTCGGTCAGATAAGCAAAATTGTCATCGCCCGTGCCATCAAGGCCCACGACGATGCCATATCCGGTCAACTGGTTGGGACGGACGCCTTCAAACGTTCCCAGATCCCGCACGCGCTCTGCGGCGGCTGGTGCGGACATGAAGGAGGCCAAGGCCGCAATCAGAAGGATGAAAATACGCATGGTGTTTCCCCTCCTCACAGCGGGCTGATCATGTTGAAGAACCGGCCCAGCCAGCCCGGCCTGCTGGCCTGCTGGATCGCGCCCTGTCCCCCGTAGATAATCTGCGCATCGGCGATGCGGGTGGAAACAATCCGGTTGGCGCTGTCGATATCGGCCAAGCGCAGGATGCCGCTGAATTGCACCCACTCGTCTCCCTGGCTCAGGCGCATATGCCTCTCTCCGATTATCAGCGCTGTTCCGTTGGGCCGCACTTCCGCAATAGTCACTGCGATGGCGCCGTTGAGCGTGCTGCGCTGGCGAGCACGTCCTGATCCATTGAACGACGATTGTGCCTCGGCATTAAGGGCATCGGGGTTGAGGAAGTTCAGCGGACCGGCGCTGGGCGGGGTCAATCCGAACGATCCGTTACGCCCGGTGGTGGCGCTTGTGTCTTTTGAAGTGTCGATGGATTCCACCAGCACAACGGTCACCAGATCGCCGATCCGGCGCGCCCGTGTGCCTTCGTGCAAAGCGGCATAGCCATCGGCGGCCTGATAGATCGCGCCGTTGCGCGGGGCATAGGCGGGCGGCGGAGGCGGCAGGGCGGCGTTGAAGCCTGCCCGCGGAGTGCCGCCCTCCATGCCGCATCCAGTCAGGAAAAGCGCGCAAAAGGCAGCGGCCGCCGTGGTGCGGAAATTGATCATGCGGGTTCTCACAATGTCTGGTTGGCGTTGCGCAGCATTTCATCGACTGCGCTGATCATCTTGGAATTGATTTCGTAGGCGCGCTGCGCCTCGATCATCTCGACCAGTTCTTCGACAACGTTGACGTTGGAGGATTCGAGCATGCCCTGGCGGATCTGGCCGCGCCCGCCTTCACCCGCTGCGCCGGTTTCGGCAGCGCCGCTGGCGGCGGTTTCACGCAGCAGATTGTCGCCCGTTGCCTGCAGCCCTGCGGGATTGACGAAGCTGGCGATGGTGATCTGGCCCAGTTCAGCGGGCGCGGCGTCACCGTCGATCAAGGCGGTCACCGTGCCATCGGGCCCGATGGACACCGATTGCGCCCCGGCGGGCACAGTGATGCCCGGTTGCAGGGCAAAACCCTGCGCAGTGACGAGCTGGCCTTCAGCCGATAGCGTGAAATTGCCTGCGCGGGTGTAGGCTGTCTGCCCGCCCGGTGTCTCGATCGCGAAAAACCCGTCACCGTCCAGCGCGAGATCGAGCGGATTGCTGGTTGTGCTCAGCGTGCCCTGCGTATCGATACGCGTGGTGCCCTGCACCGATACGCCGGTGCCAAGGTTCAGGCCGGTGGCATAGGCAGTTTCGCCGGTGGAACGCTGTCCGGCAACGCGTGCGTCGACGTAAGACAGCGTTTCGAAATCGGCGCGGTCGCGCTTGAAACCGGTGGTCCCGATATTGGCGAGATTGTGCGCGATAACGCGCATGCGCGTGTCTTGCGCTTCCAGCCCGGTTCGGGCGACTTGCAGTGCGGAAGTTGGCATGGCGGTATCCTTTTTGTTGGATTAGCTGATCGACATCAGGCGGGCTGACGCCTGGTCGAGCTGTTCGGCGGTGGAGATAAGCTTCACCCGGTTTTCAAAAGCGCGCTGGGCCTCGATCATTTGGACCAGTGTTCCGGCACTATCGACATTGCTTTGTTCCAGCGTGCCGGACGTGATCTGCGCTTCCAGATCGGCAGGCAGCACACCGCCGCCAACCACGCGCAGCTGGTTGTCGAGGTCTTTTGCAACCGCGCTGCCGGCAGCGCTGGCCAGCTTTATCCGGCCTACATCCTGCGGCTCCGCATCGGGCGCAGCTGGATCGGCGGCGAAGACGGTTCCGTCCGTGCCGAAAGACACGCTCCAGCCGGGAGGCACACTGATCGGGCCGCCCTGTCCCATCACCTGCAAACCTTCGCCGTTCAGCAGCAGTCCCGCAGGTGTGATGGAAAAATCGCCGCGGCGGGAATAGACTTCCTCTCCCGCATTATTCTGGAAGGCCATCAGCGCATTTCCGCTGACCGCAATATCCAGACCGCGCCCGGTATTGACCGTGGTGCCAGGTGAAAGATCTGCCCCGCGCACAGCGCCTTGCGCCAACCCTCGCACATCGAAGGTGGACCCTTGCACATGCATCGGCATGGTGGCGAAGGTTTCGGCGCGAAAGCCGGGCGTGTTGGCGTTGGCAAGGTTGCTGGCGATGGTGCGCTGGCGCGTCATCGCGGCATCCATGCCGGTGAGGGCGGTGTAGATCATGCGGTCCATGGCTTATCTCCCTTTCAGCGAGGTCAGGCGGCGGATCAGCTGCGCAAATTGATGATCGTCTGCGAAAACTGCGTGGCGGTATCGATGGCCTTGGCGTTCGCCTGGAAATTGCGCTGCGCGGTAATCAGGCCGACCATTTCCTCGGCCAGATCGACGTTGGATTTTTCCAATGCACCCGCCAGCAACTGTCCGTTGCGGCCATTGCCTGGCAATTCGTAATTGGGCGTGCCGGAAAATCCGGTCGCTTCCCAATTGGTCGAACCGACAGCTTGCAGGCCGGTGGGCGCAACAAAGGTGGCGAGCGCGACCCGGCCAATCGTGTTGGTCGTGCCGTCGGAATAGGCCGCCAGGATATTGCCGTTCTTTTCGATCTGGATGCTGGAAAGCTCCGCGCCGGTGCCATTGGTAATCGGCACTACCGCATCGATGGTGGTTCCCGGAGTGACCGGCGCGCCGGTCGCATCCACATCGAACATCTGCAGCGTCTTGCCCGAAAAATCGGTGACATTGCCCAGCGCATCAATCTGGAAATTGCCGTTGCGGGTGAATTGCACTTGCCCGCTTTCCTGATTGCGCATGGCGAAGAACCCGTCCCCGTCGATGGCAATGTCGAGGCTGCGCCCCGTCTGCTCGATCGCGCCGAGGCCGAAATTCTGGTTGATGCCCGAAACGGTCGCGCCAAGACCCATCGTCATGCGCGGATTCGCGGCTGAACCATTGGCCACAATGTCGGCAAATTCGACGCTGCTTTTCTTAAAGCCGGTGGTTTCCGCATTGGCGATATTGTGGGCGATGGTGCTGAGATCGGTCTGCGAGTTCTTCAGGCCGTTCAGCGATGTATAAAAAGAGGTCATGGGTCAGGTTCCTTTAGATATCGGTGTTTGTCTTGGTGGGGGCGGCAGGCGCGGTTTGCGCGGCGAGCGCGGCCTTCTGCGCATCGATCAGCGCATCCAGCTTGCCCGCGATTTTGGTAAGCGCCGCATTTGTTTCGGCAGAACCTGCGAGGGCGGAAAACTGCGCCATCTGCGCCAGCATGTCCTTGTTATCGACCGGCTCGAAAGGGTCCTGCGATTGCAGCTGCGTCATCAGCAGGCGCAGGAAGTCCCCCTGATCAAGCTCGCTCGCGCTGTTCGAAGCGACGCTGGTCGACAGGTCGCCGTTGAGCGCCTGCAGATTGGGGGTCAGCTGGGAAATTAGACTGGTAGTCATCACTTGCTCCTGATTGTTTCGAGCATCAATTGCTTCGCGGTCTGCATCGCCTCGACCAGGTTCTGATACTGGCGCGCGCTTTCCATGATCTCGACCATCTCCGCGCTTTCATCGACGGGGGCTTCCCACACATCGCCATTGGCATCGGCCAGCGGGTGATCGGGATCGTGGCGGCGAATGGCGGCGGTGTCGGACTGGCGAACCTCCGAAACGCGCACGCTGGAAAGTCCGGTCGCGCGGTCCAACTGCTGTTCGAACACCGGCCGCAGCGGGCGATAGGCGCCTTCCTCCGTGCTCGACACGGAGCCCGCATTGGCGAGATTGGATGCGGCGGTGTTCATGCGGATCATCTGCGCGGACATCCCGCGCTGGACGATGCTGAACAGACCTGGCTGATCGCTCATGATCCTATTCCCCCTTCAGCGCGCGGGTGATGGTGTTCACCCGGCCATTGAGGAAAGAAAGCGTGGCGGAATACGCAACAGCGTTTTCGGCGAAGGCCATCTGTTCGTTTGCGAGCTCCACCGTATTGCCGTCGAGCGAGGGCATCGTGGGCACACGGTAGCGGGTGGCCCCGGCAATCGCGCCGTCACGTCCGGCACCGTCCATGCGGGCATTCAGCGCTGCATCAAAATCGATGTCGCGCGCCTGGTATCCCGGCGTCGCGGCGTTGGCGATGTTTGAGGTGAGCATGCCCATGCGGTGCGACCGCAGTTCCAGCGCTGCACCGTGAATGCCAAATAATCTGTCGCTCATACTGCCTCCTGTCCTGGGGCCGGTTACCTGTTGAGGGCAGCTCCAGCCGCTCGCGTGACAGGGGTTTCGCAAGAGCCGTGCCAAACTGGCGTGGCACAGGCGTGCTTCTCCTGTGAGGGGCTAAGGACCGGCAAGGCCTTGCCGCAGGCGGCAGCTTGTTGCCGCCGCCTAAATCTGCGCGGCCCCGTGCCGTTCTGTCTGTCACAAGCCCGCGATCCCGCTCCGCCCGCAATCCGAAAGAGGCCTTCATGAATTACGCCGCCATGCTGGATCCGGTAGGTGCCGCCATCGTGCTGGGCGGGACCGTGCTCGCCACATTGCTGGGCAGCGGACGCGGGGAGCTGGCGGCCATGCTGGCAGACTGCGCCCGCGTGCTGCGCCGCCCATTCGATTTTGAGCAGCGCCGCGCTGAAATTGCCCGCGATGTGGAAGCGATCCGGCGCGACGGTTTGCTGAGAGCACAGCCTTGCCAATCATCGGACAAGGATATTGCCGCCGCGACCGATGCCCTGGTGCATGACAGGTCGCCCGCATCGCTCGTCGCCACATACGAAGCTCTTCTGGACAAGCGGATCGCGGCGCGTGAACGCGGCCTGCGCCCGTTGCGGCTGGCGGCAGAACTGGCGCCTGTGTTTGGCATGGCAGGGACGCTGTTCGCGCTTAGCCAGATGCAGACCGCTGCGGGCATCGACGGCGAATTGCTGGTCGATATCGGCCTGGCCATCCTGACTACGCTTTACGGCCTGCTGCTCGCCCATCTGGTGCTGAACCCGCTGGTGCGGCTGATCGAACGGCGCGGGCTGCGCGAAGATGCAGACCGGCGTAAATTGATCGACTGGCTGACGCGGCAAATCGCGCCTGTCAGCCCGTCCAAAGGCAATTTTGCCGAAGTGGGAGAGGCCGCGTGATCGGCACTCACGCTGCGCCGGGGCAGGCATGGCTGGTGCCCTTTGCCGACATGGCACTGATCCTGTTCGTGATCACCGCAGCAGGCATGGCCAGCATGTCGGGCCAGCACAGCGCCGACACCGATGCCGCGACGCAGGAACTTGGCGAGGGCGTTGCGTCCGCGGTCTATGTCGATAGCGCGAAGGCTCCTGCACTTGGCCCCTGGATCGCGGAGCATTCGCTGGCGCGGGGTGAACAGCTCACAATTCTGTGCCAATATTCCAGCGCTGCCACCCGCAGCGCTGTTAACGCCCGCTGCGAGGCGCTGGCCGGCGAGGCTATCGCACAAGGGCGGCCCCCGCGTGTAATCGTCCAAGAAGGGGCGCGCCGGCAGGTGGTGGCCTACTTCGCCGCCGACCGCGATCCTGTGCTGGCACGCAACTTGCAATCCCAAGGGCAGATATAGCGGGCAGACGTCTTCGTCACACAGCCCGCGCCATCGGGAGTATAGATGATGACACATTCCGGTTTCCGCTACGACGCCCTGTTCTGGGCCAGCATTGCCCCGGCGCTTGCTGTGGCACTGACCCTTTCATCCGCCCGCGATGCCGCCGCGCAGGATGCCCGTTTCAGCGATCTTGCTGCCATCGATGCAGAGCTTGCCGCATTTACCGGAGCTCCTGTGGGCACGCCGGGCGGCGCAAGGTATCCGGTTGACCGGCGATTGCGGCTGGCGGCGTGCCCGCAGGCGCTCGATCTTGCATGGCATGGCAGGCGGGCAGACATGATCCGCGTGGAATGCGGTGCCGGGGCTGGCTGGCGGATTTTTGTGCCGATCAATTCCGGCGGAGACAGCGCCGGATTGGCGGGCCCCCAGCAAGTGCCCGTCACCGTGGTGGAACGAGGACAGGTCATTTCCATCGCCATCGAGGGGCGCGGTTTCTCCATCGCCCAGCAGGCAGAGGCGCTGGAAGACGGCGCAATCGGCGCGTGGATCCGCGTGCGTCCGGAGGGCAACCGCGAGGCGTTGCGCGCCCGCATCGTGACACCGGGCCGGGCCGTCATCCCGCTGGGCTGAGCCGCATAATAAAAAACTTCTTAAGATCGTGGGCGGGTTGCCGTTCTCACCTTCGAAGACAAGCAAGGAAAGGCCGACCATGTCGCCCTATGATGTAACCAAACTCACCGGCGTTGGCGCATTGCGCCCCGCCGCGCATGACACCGCCAAAAGCAGCACCCCGGCGCGCGATGCGCCCAAAGGCGATGCCGCCGACAAGGGTGTGGCCGTGCAAACCGGCGCCCGCGTTTCTGCCGGCAGTGTTCCGGTAGACGACCAGCGCGTGGAGGAAATCCGCAGCGCGCTGCGCGATGGTTCCTACCCCATCGTTCCAGCCAGGATTACCGATGCGATTATCGCTGCGCGGCTTATGCTGAGTGTCGGCCAATGACGCGCGCGGTTGCAGGTGCAGAAGGCCTTGCCGGCAAGCTGCGGCAAATGATTGCCGTTCTGGAAGACGAGCGGCAATCGCTTGCCGGACTTGATGTGGATGCGCTGGTGCTCGTCACAGCGGACAAGCAGACCTTGTGCGAAGATCTGGAAGCGGCCGCCACGCCAATCGACAGCGAATGCCGCGGACTGCTGGAAGCTGCGCGCCACCAGAACGAGGTCAACCGCCGTGTACGCAATCTCCTCGCCGCCAATGTCGCTGCGCGGCTGGATGCGCTGACCCAGTCCCCCTGCCTGTATTCCGGCCCGGCCATGCGGCAGGCCTGACCGGGCAACTGGCACGCTTATTGCTGAATACCTTGCAGATATTCGCAGCAAGGAATTCAGCCGATGAGCGACCAGCCCATCACGACCCAGCATACCGGCGCGCCGGGCGCGCATGTCCGCACGCAGCAGGCGATTGCCGACGCGGCGGAGCGGACCGGCGTTGATTTTTCCTATCTGCTGGCGCAGGCGCGCATGGAATCGGGCCTTGATCCAATGGCCCAGGCGCGCACGTCCAGCGCCAGCGGCCTTTTCCAGTTTATCGACCAGACGTGGCTTTCGACATTAGACCGGCACGGCGACGCGCTCGGTTACGGCGGCATGGCAGATGCGATTGAAATGCGCGGCGGACGGGCGCGTATCACCGATCCGGCCATGCGCAACAGCATCATGGCGCTGCGTTTCGATCCGCAGGCATCCTCTATGATGGCAGGCGCACTGGCGAGCGATAACCGCGCCGCATTGATGCCGGTGCTTGGGCGGGAGCCTGACGCGAGCGAGCTGTATATGGCGCATTTCCTCGGTTCCGGCGGAGCGACGCGCTTTCTCGGCACGCTGGCAAACGCGCCTGATACGCCTGCGGCTTCCATCCTGCCCGCTGCGGCGAGAGCCAACCGGCCCATCTTTTACGAACGATCCGGCGCGGCGCGCTCTGTGGCCGATGTCATGTCGCTGGTGCGGATGCGGGTGGAGCGGGCTATGGAAGCCGGGCCTGCCACGCCGCCGCCGCCGGGCTTTCCTGGTGGACCCTATTCTCCCGGCGGGAACCTGCGGCAGGCGCTGGCTTCATCCACACCCCGCACGCAGATCGCGGCGGCGCGCGCCGCATGGAACGGGCCACCCGCACGGTCTTCCATGGCACAAACCCTGCAGGACAGCTTTGCCCTGACCGGCGGCCAGATGAGCACGCAGGGTCAGGCGCATGTGCGCACCGCCTATGCCAAGCTTGAGGCATTTGGCCTGTGACGAAAAAATTGCCTTTCGCGCCCTCCACCCTGGCTTTGCCTGCCGGCATCCTTGCGCTGATCGCCATGATGGTCCTGCCGATCCCGATCATCTTGCTGGACGCGTTTTTCGTTTTCAACATCGCGCTGTCCATCGGTGTGCTGATGGCGGCGCTGAATGCCGGCAAGCCGCTCGATTTTTCTGCCTTCCCAACGATCCTGCTGTTCGCAACGCTGCTTCGCCTCGCGCTGAACGTCGCCTCCACCCGCATCGTGCTGGTGAACGGCCATGAAGGCGGCGCGGCTGCGGGACAGGTTATCGAAAGTTTCGGGGCGTTTCTGGTGGGCGGCAATTTCGCCGTCGGCCTGTTCGTGTTCGTGATCCTGCTGATCATCAACATGGTCGTGATCACCAAGGGCGCGGGCCGCGTGTCCGAAGTCTCCGCCCGCTTCACGTTGGATGCGCTGCCGGGCAAGCAGATGGCGATCGACGCCGATATTGCCGCCGGCCTGATGACCGCAGACGAAGCCAGGGCGCGCCGCGCCGAAGTGGCGACGGAGGCGGATTTCTACGGCGCGATGGATGGCGCGTCCAAGTTCGTGAAGGGCGATGCCATCGCCGCGCTGCTGATCCTTGCCGTCAATATCATCGGCGGTTTTGCGCTTGGTATGATCACCCATGGCTTGTCCGCTGGCGAAGCGGCAGAAATCTATGTCACGCTGGCCGTGGGTGATGCGCTGGTGGCGCAGGTGCCCGGCCTGCTGCTGTCCATCGCCGCCGCGGCGATTGTGACCCGCGTGTCGGACAAGAGCGACCTTGTCGGCCAGATTGGCCGGCAGTTCGGCAATCCTTCCAGCTGGCTGCCGGTGGCGCTGGTGCTGGGCGCAATCGGCCTGATACCTGCGATGCCGCAGATGGTATTCCTGCCGGCGGCGGGGATCGCCTTCTGGCTGTACCGGACATTGAAGAAAAAGCTCGATCTCGCGTCGGTCGTTGCGCCCGAACCGGTGGACGATAAACCGAAGGGCATTGCCATCGCCGATGTCAGCGACCGCACTCTGGTTTCTCTGGAACTGGGATACGGGCTGGTGCATCTGGTGGAGGAAAGCCGAGGCTCTCCGCTCGTCACCCGCATCACCGGCGTTCGCAAGCAACTCAGCGAGACCTTCGGTTTCGTCGTGCCGCAATTCCGCATCCGAGACTCGCTCGATCTGCCGGCCAATGTCTGGCGCGTGATGCTGGGCGGGGTGGAACTCGCCCGGGCAGAGGCGCAGCCGCAGTGCCTGCTGGCCATAGACACGGCCGGTCTTGGGAACAGACATGGACTGAACGGCGATGAAACCCGCGATCCCAGTTTCGATTGCCCGGCGATATGGATTCGCCCCGCCGACCGCGATCAGGCCATCGCCGAAGGGTTTCTGGCGGTAGATGTGCCCACGGTTATCGCCACCCACGTCAACCAGCTGCTGGCAGGCCGCAGTGACCAACTGCTGGGCCCGGAAGAAGTGCGCAGTATCCTGGATGGCCTGCGCGAAGATGCGCCCGGTCTGGTGGAGGCGGTTCATCCCGAACCGTTGTCGCTGGCTGCCGTAACTCGCTTGCTGCGCGCCCTTCTGGCAGACGGCATTTCGCTCGGCCATCCGCTTCCGATCCTCTCCAGCCTTGCGCTTGGCCTGCAAAAGACGACCGATTTCGATGCTCTGGTCGATCACATCCGCGCCGATCTTGGCGGCTGGATCGTGGGGCAGGTCTGCCCGCCGTCGCAGTCGCTTGGTGTGCTGACGCTTGATGCCTCGCTTGAAGGCGCAATCCTTGGCGGCATCCGCGACCCTGCGACGGGCCAGCCCGTGATAGAGCCCGATTGCGCCCGCATGATCGCGGAGAAGGTAAACGCCTGCCTTGCCGAACAGGAGAAAGACCGCGGCCTTGCCCTGATAGTGCAGCCGCCTGCGCGCCGGGCACTAGCCGCCCTGCTGCGCCAGCGCGCACCGTCATGTCTTGTCCTTTCGATTACCGAACTGCCAGCCACCCAGCCGGTCCATGTGGTCGGGGTCATCGGGGGTGACCAGTCATCCGCTTCGCCGCCCCAACCTGCCGGAGCGCTGTCCTACAACTCACAGGAGATCGCGGCATGAAACACGATCATTCCGCATTCGCCGCCTATGGCGCGCAAGATCTGGTCGCAGACCGTGTGCGCCGCTTTGTCCCCATGGTGCGCAAGGCCGCATGGCACATTTACGGTGCGGGGCGCGACGGGCTGGAAGTCGATGACCTGATGCAGGCCGGTTTTATCGCGCTGACCGAATGCGCGCGAAATCACGAGGGGCCGGGCGAAGACGGCTTTGCCGCCTATGCCAAGATCCGTGTGCGCGGGGCGATGTTCGATGTCATTCGCAAGATTATGCCCGAAACCCGCACTGCAGTGCAGCGGCGGCGGCAAACAGAAGCGGCGCGCGAGCGTCTGCGCCAGGAATTGGGCCGGGAGCCGGGAGCGGACGAACTGGCGCGCGCGCTGGGTATTGCCACTGCCGATCTGGCAGGTTTCGTGGGCGAGGAGATCCAGATCACCTCCATCGATGCAGCCTATGATGACAGCAGCGCAGCCTTTGCCACCGATATTCCCGATCCCTTCGCCGTGCTGTGCCAGCTGGAGGACGGGGAACGGCTGGGAGTGGCAATGGAGAAGCTGTCAGACCGTCTGAAACTGGTGGTGCAGCTGTTCTTCGTGGAGGAACTGAACCTCACCGAGATCGCGCAGGTGTTGGAAGTCAGCGTGCCGCGCGTGCACCAGCTAAAATCGGAAGCGCTGGTGAAGCTGCGCGATCTGATGGCGCAGTGAACACCTCTTCTGCCGCGCAGTCCGTTGGGACTGCGCGGCAGAGGTGTTTCTCTATTTAGACTTTTTCTGTCAGTTCCGGCACGGCGCTGAACAGGTCAGCGACAAGGCCGAAGTCTGCCACCTGGAAGATCGGCGCATCGGCATCCTTGTTGATCGCCACGATCACCTTGGAATCCTTCATCCCCGCAAGGTGCTGGATCGCGCCGGAAATGCCGATAGCGATATACAGGTCAGGTGCAACGATCTTGCCGGTCTGACCGACCTGGTAATCATTGGGCACATAACCTGCGTCCACAGCGGCGCGGCTGGCGCCGATGGCAGCACCCAGCTTGTCGGCCAGCGGGGTGATATACTGTTCGAACGTCGCCCCGTCCTTCAATGCGCGGCCACCCGATACGATGATCCCGGCGCTGGTCAGTTCTGGCCGGTCGCTTTCGACGGCGTCCAGTTTAACAAAGCTGGAAAGGCCTGCATCGCCGGTTCCGCTGACAGTTTCGACAGCGGCGCTGCCGCCGGTGGGCTCTGCCTTGTCGAACGCCGTGGTGCGCACGGTGATAACCAGCTTGGGATCGCCGCTGGTGACGGTTGCAATGGCGTTGCCGGCATAGATCGGGCGCGTGAAGCTTTTCGGGCCTTCGACGCTGATGATGTCGGACACCTGCATCACATCGAGCAATGCGGCGACGCGCGGGGCCACGTTCTTGCCGGTGGTGGTCGATGGAGCGAGGATGGCGTCGTATCCATCCGCAATTCCGGCGATCAGCGGGGCCACGTTTTCTGCCAGCTGATGCGCATAGGCAGCGTCCTGTGCCAGCAGCACCTTGGAAACGCCTGCGATTTGCGCGGCAGCATCAGCTGCGGCCTTCGCATCATCCCCGCCAGCGACAAGGACATGCACGTCGCCGCCCAGCTTTGCTGCCGCAGTGACGGCGGAAAGCGTGGCGTCGGCGATCTGCCCGCCTGCGTGTTCAGCAATTACGAGTGCGCTCATCAGATGGCTCCCACAGCTTTGAGTTTGGCGACCAGCGCATCGACATCTTCGACCATCTCACCGGACTGGCGAACCGGCGGCTCGCTGACATTGGTGGTGGTGATGCGCGGTGTGACATCCACGCCGAAATCGGCAGGTGTCTTCATGTCGAGCGGCTTTTTCTTGGCCTTCATGATGTTTGGCAGCGACGCATAGCGCGGCTCGTTCAAACGAAGATCGGTGGTGACGATGGCGGGCATCGACAGCTTCACCGTTTCCAGGCCGCCATCCACTTCGCGGGTCACGCTGACGTGATCGCCGTCAATCGCAACTTCGCTGGCGAAGGTGCCTTGCGGACGGCCCATCAGCGCGGCGAGCATTTGCCCGGTCTGGTTGGAATCGTCGTCGATTGCCTGCTTGCCGAGCATCACGATGCCGGGGCCTTCTTCGTCGGCGATGGCTTTCAGGATTTTTGCGACGGCCAGCGGTTCGACCGCTTCGTCGGTTTCGACCAGGATCGCACGGTCGGCACCCATGGCGAGCGCGGTGCGCAGGGTTTCCTGCGCCTTTGCAGGGCCGATGCTGACGGCGATGATTTCTGTCGCATTGCCCGCTTCTTTCATGCGGATCGCCTCTTCGACGGCGATCTCGTCAAACGGGTTCATGCTCATCTTGACGTTGGCAAGATCAACACCCGATCCATCCGCCTTCACACGGGGCTTCACGTTATAATCAATGACCCGTTTTACGGGTACGAGGATTTTCATCTGTCTTCGTCCTCTCTCGGATTCGGCAATTGCCGCTTATGTAAACAGTCTGACGTATAGGTCAAGCAAGAGCTTTACCCGCGCTTCTATCGGGCTTAGCGTTCGCCGCGCTGCTGTAAAGGAGACTCCTCGATGCGCTTTCCCGTTCCCGTCATAGCCATGCTGACGACGCTAGCTGTCCCGTCTGCCGTATCGGCGCAGGAGACGCAGGTCGCGCCCGCCGGCCATCTGCCGCCGATGGCTGAAATCGAGCAGGTTGTATGGCTTGAGGGCACCTGGGAAGGGACCGGCATTGGCGACAACCTCGCTCTGGAAAGCTGGTTGCCGCCCGCAGCGGGCACGATGGTCGGCACATTCGTGCAAACCGGCGATGACGGCGGCATTCAATTTACCGAGCACATGTATCTGATGGAAGAGGGCGGCTCGCTCGTCCTGCGGATTAAGCATTTTAATCCCGACCTGACCGGTTGGGAGGAGAAGGACGAGATGCTGACCTTCCGCCTTGTCGCGATCGAGGGATGCGCCGCGTTTTTCCAGGCGCTGACCCTGCGCTGCGACGGGCCGGACGGGCTGGTGGCTGCCGTGCGAATGCGCAGCGAGGGCGATGAGATTAATGAGCTGGTGTTCCGCTTCACGCGGGCGGGGACGCATTCCGCTGGCACTTCATTCTGCGCCGATGCCGTTACGACGCCAGACATGAACCAGTGCTACGCCGGTTTGTTATCGCAGGCCGAAACACGGCGGGGTCGATATTTGGCTGAAGCGCTCGATCGTTGGAGCGATTACAGCGAAATCGCCACGATGATCCGAACGTCCGACGCCGCTTTTTCCGCTTACCGCGACGCTGAATGCGATGGCATCGCCGCGCAGTTCGGCCGCGGCACCATTCGCGGGGTGATGCGGCTGACGTGCCTGATCAGCATGACTGACAGGCACACGCACACGCTATGGCAGCACTGGATAACCTACGCGGATTCAACTCCGCCGCCATTGCCGGAGCCGGAGCCGCTTCTTTAGCGGAGCCGTTCCCTGACCAATCAGCAGGGGGCCAGCAACGACAGCACGGTCAGTCAGCCTGCCGCCGGTCCAGCTCAGCTTGCAGCCGTTCTATAGTCTGCGCCGCCTCAGTCCGCTTTGCTTCATCGGCATTATTCTTCACGATCATCCGTGCAAAGGCGATGTTTTGCTTAAGCTTGCCCTTTGACAGCTTGGTAAGGTCGGCAGAGGCCGCTGCTGATGAGAAGTTCTGACGAACCACCAGCAAGGCGGCAAGGACAACCAGGATTATTACCAGATAGAGCATGCCAAACCCCGGCAGGGCTGCGTTGCTACGCCGCCTTTTTCACCTGCGCCACAATCTTCTTGGCCGCATCGCCCAGATCGTCTGCCGGGATGATCGGCAGGCCTGAGTTGGCGAGGATATCCTTGCCCTGCTGCACATTTGTGCCTTCCAGGCGGACAACCAGCGGCACGTCCAGATCGACTTCCTTTGCTGCAGCGACAATGCCTTCTGCAATGGTATCGCAGCGCATGATGCCGCCAAAGATGTTCACCAGAATGCCTTCCACTGCCGGATCGGACAGGATGATCTTGAACGCTGCGGTCACCTTTTCAGTCGTTGCGCCGCCGCCAACATCCAGGAAGTTGGCCGGAAACGCGCCGTTCAGCTTGATGATGTCCATCGTTGCCATGGCAAGGCCCGCGCCGTTGACCATGCAGCCGATGCTGCCATCCAGCTTGATATAAGCGAGGTCATATTTGCTGGCCTCCACCTCGGCGGGGTCTTCTTCCGATTCGTCGCGCATGGCCTCAACATCGGGGTGGCGGTAGAGCGCGTTGCCGTCGAAGCTCATCTTGGTGTCGAGCACCAGCAGTTCGCCGTCATTTGTTTCGACGAGCGGATTGATTTCCAGCATCTCGCAATCGAGCGCGGTGAAAGCGGTGTAGAGCTGTTTTGCCAGCTTGCTCGCCGCCTTGGCCAGCGCGCCTTCCAGCTTCAGCGCATTGCCAACGGCGCGGCCGTGATGCGGCATGAAGCCGGTGGCAGGATCAATAGTGATGGTCGCAATCTTTTCGGGCGTGTTGTGCGCCACGTCCTCGATATCCATGCCGCCTTCGGTGGACACGATCATTGCGACGCGGCTGGTTTCCCGGTCGATGACCATCGAGAGGTAATATTCCTGCGCGATATCGACACCGTCAGTGACGTAAAGGCGATTGACCTGCTTGCCTTCATCGCCGGTCTGGATCGTCACCAGCGTATTGCCGAGCATCTCTGTGGCATCGCTACGCACATCGTCCACGCTCTTGGCGAGGCGTACACCGCCCTTTGCATCCGCGCCCAATTCCTTGAACTTGCCCTTGCCGCGTCCGCCAGCGTGAATCTGCGCCTTCACCACGTACAGCGGTCCGGGCAGTTTGCCAGCGGCCGCTACAGCCTCTTCAACAGTCGTTGCCGGATAGCCGGTGGGAATGCCGATGCCGTATTTGGCGAGCAGTTCCTTGGCCTGATATTCGTGGATGTTCATGGGGGCGGGCCTTCATGCTTGGAATTGGGTAGGTTCGCTGCGCGCTAAAGCATCATCGGAAGGGCCTTGCAATCACTCCTTGGCCGTTTCATCTGCGCAAGCCACACATGATCGACACGATGAAACTGGAACAGATCTGCCGCGAGGCGGGTCATATGGCGCTTGGCCGGTGGCCCGGAGCGGGTCATGAGCTGAAAAGCTGGGAAAAGACCCCCGGCAGTCCGGTGTGCGAAGCTGACCTTGAGGTTGATGTCTTCCTGAAACGCGAACTTGCGCATTTGCTGCCTGCTGCTGGCTGGCTGAGTGAGGAAACTGCCGATAGCGCCGGGCGGCTGGACAAATCGCTGGTCTGGCTGGTCGATCCGATTGACGGCACGCGCGATTTTATCCGTGGCCGCAGCGGGTGGGCCGTTTCGGTGGCTCTGATCAGCGGCGGCAGGCCGTTGCTGGGCACGCTGGTCGCTCCTGCGCGGAAGGAAGTGTGGTCGGCAGTGGCGGGCAAGGGCGCTTGGCTGAATGGCGAACGCCTGAAGGCAAGCACCCGCAAGACATTCCCCGGCAGCCGGGTTCCTGCCGATTCGCTGCCGAAAGAGGATCAGGACCTGGTGACGGTGGAAAAGCCGAACTCGATCGCTCTGCGTATGGCGATGGTGGCGGATAACCGCGCCGATCTGCTCGCCACGCTACGCTGGGGATATGAATGGGATATCGGCGCAGCGGCCCTGATCGCCCGTGAAGCAGGGGCGAGCGTCACCGATGCCTTCGGCAACCCGCTGGCGTACAACAAACAGGACCCGCGAGCCTTTGGCCTGCTGGCCTGTGCGCCGGGCATTCATGCGGCAGGTGTCGATCGGCTGGCCGAGCGGGCAACGCGCATCATCGGCAGATAAAGAAAAGGCCGCCCCGTAAGGAGCGGCCTGTTCTTCTTCAGATCATCCGGCGATCAATACGCCTGTTCGACGTCCTGTTCGGTAATCGGCGTGATGCGGATTTCCACGCGGCGGTTCTGCGAACGGCCCGTGTCGGTGGAGTTGTCGGCAACCGGATATTGCTCTCCGTAACCGATGGTTTCGATACGGGCACGCACAACGCCGCGCGATACCAGATAGTTGGAAACCGATTCGGCACGGCGGCGCGACAGATCCAGATTGTACTGGTCGCTGCCGGTCGAGTCCGTGTGGCCCATCACGTCAATCAGGCTGTTGGGATAATCGACCATGCTTTGCGCCACGCCGTCCAGCGTGTCGCGCATCTGCGGCGAAATATTGGTCGAATTGACCGCAAACGTCACATCCGGGAAGTTTACGAGGATTCCGTCGCCATTCGGCGTTTCGGTAACGTCCACGCCGGTGCCGGCGGTGACTTCTTCCAGTTCGCGGATCTGTTCATCCATGCGGTAACCGACATATCCGCCAGCTGCGGCGCCGATACCTGCACCCACGATGCGGGCTGTCTTGCCGCCGACGAGGCCGCCGAGCAGATAGCCAAGGCCTGCGCCGCCGATGCCGCCGATGGCGGTGCGTGAAATAACCTGGTTGCCGGTGTTGGGATCGGTAACACAGGCGGTAGTGGTACCGACAAGCGCGACCGCTGCGATTGATGATGTTAGAAATTTCTTGGATATCATGGACTTAACCTTCCTCTAAACGGCAGACCATTTTTTCGAATGGCGGGTCTGTTATGGCGGGAAACGGTTTGGTCGGCAGGGCGTTCCGCAAAGTCTTGTAAATCGCACTCTTCGCGCCGCGCAGCTTATCTGCTAGCGCCGCAGACCTCATGTCTCCGTTCCCCTGGCACTACCTTGCCGCCCTCGCCCTCCTGATCGTCATCAATGGCGTTTTTGCCATGTCCGAACTGGCGATTGTCTCTGCGCGCACGGCGCGGTTGAAGATGGCTGCCGACAAGGGCAGCACCAGCGCCCGCATCGCTATGCGCCTCGCGTTGGAGCCGGGCAAGTTCCTGTCCACCGTACAGATCGGCATCACCCTGATCGGTATTATTGCCGGTGCGGTTTCCGGCGCGACACTGGGGGAGCCTGTCGGCGAAAGACTGGCCGGGTTGGGCATGGATCCCGATACCGCGCAGGATACCGGGTTTGTGCTGATGATTGCGATGACGACCTATTTCAGCCTGGTGATTGGCGAGCTGGTGCCCAAGCAACTGGCGCTGCGGAATGCAGAAGCCATTGCAATAGTCATGGCGCGCCCGATGGACCTTCTGGCGAAAGTCGCCGCGCCTTTCGTCTGGCTGCTGGATACGTCTTCCAATCTGCTCCTTCGCGCCTTGGGCATTCGCCACAAGGGCGATCACAATATTACCGCCGAAGAACTGCAGATGATCTTCGCCGATGCGACGCACACCGGCGTGATTGCAGAGCAGGAGCGCGCGATCCTTTCCGGCATCATGCGCCTGCAGGACCGCCCCGTGCGCGAATTGATGACGCCCCGGACAGAGCTGGACTGGCTGGACGTCAACGCCAGCGAGGAGGAGATGCGCCGGGCTATCGCTGCATCGCCGCATTCCCTGTTGCCAGTGGCGGACGGTTCGGCGGACAAGGTGCTCGGCGTGCTGAAGGTGCGTGAATTGCTGGCGCTGCTGATCACGGGAGAGACCGTGGTGTTGACCGATTTGCTGCGCAAAACCGAAGTCGTACCCGACCAGCTCGACGCGATGGACGCGCTGCGCACCTTGCAGCAATCGGGCACCGGCATGGCAATGGTGCACGACGAATACGGCCATCTTGACGGCATCGTGACAACGGCTGACCTGCTGTCCGCCATCGCGGGCGATTTCGCCAGCCACCAGGATGAAGGCGACACGCCGATGATTACCGAGCGCGAGGACGGATCGCTGCTCGTGTCAGGCGCAATGTCTGCCGACGCGCTGGAAGAACGGTTGGGTATGGAATTGCCCGAAGGCCGCGAATTTGCGACCGCCGCGGGCTACGCGCTGTTCGTGCTGAAGCACTTGCCGACCGAAGGCGAACATTTCACCGATCAGGGCTGGCGCTTTGAAGTGGTCGATATGGATGGCCGCAAGATCGACAAATTGCTGGTGAGTGAGGTGGAAGGTTAGAAGCGGCGGCGCCCGCGTTAACCCGGATGTTTTGCTCGGCCCGCCCATCCGGGCGCGCCATCCTCGGTGATTTGTTTGTCTCATGAAGACGCATCCGCGGCTTCGTTCTCGCTAGACGGCCAGCAAGCTGGCCCCGCTGCGGGCGGCCAGTCGGCCTTGCCGCCGCAAAAGCGCCGGTTCTTGCCCTATCTGTTTGGGAACTGAGCTGATTTCGTTGCCGAAAAGGCAACGACAGAGCGCGACTGCTCGACCGCAGGTGCCCCGCAGCGTAGCGGAGGGATCAGCACCGAGGACGAAGGCGCGGATGCGTCTTCGCAACGAAAACTAAGAAGGTATTACGCTGCGCGCCGACTGGCCATCGCCTTCGGGAGCGGCGATGATCGTGCGGACTTCTGCGCCCTTGTCGACCGTGTAGGTTTCGACATCGCCGACACTGGACCGGATGCCCGGGGCAGCTTCGCCAGCCAGACGAATCGCGCTGTTTTCAACTGCGCTGCGCTGTGCCGGGCCGCCGAACAGCGCCTCGAGCGCCTGTTCAGACGCGGTGCCTTCGGTCGGGCGAGGTGCGCCGGGTGCCGGCGGGACGAGATCGAAATCGGGCGGGATCACCAAGGGAGCCTGACGCTGCACGGCAAATTCATCGGGACGGTCGCGGTTGCCGATATCGATGCCGCCGCACGCGCCAAGGGTGCTTGCGCCAGCGATGACGAACAGGGTGCGGGTGAATTTGGTCATAATCTAAGAACTCTTGTCAGTCGTTGCGGCGTCCTGCGCGTTTTCCGGTTTCTCGCGGATGAACAGCGCGCGGGCAAGGATTATTACCACACCGATTGTAATCGCGGCGTCGGCAACATTGAAAATCAGGAACGGGCGAAAATCGCCAAAGTGCAGATCGGCGAAGTCCACGACATAGCCGAACCGGTAACGATCGACGATATTGCCGAGCGCGCCGCCCAGCACCAGCGCCAGCGCGGCAATTTCGCCCAGCGCCTTTTCGCGCAGCATCCACACCAGCACGACACCGGCAATCAGCGCGGTGACGCCAACCAGGATCCAGCGCATCTCCATCGATGTCGCCTCGAACATGCCGAGCGAGACACCGTAATTGTTGGTGCGGGTGAAATCGAAGAACGGCAGCAGCGGATAATTCTCACCCACCTGATCCAGCCCAAGCGTCTCGACAACGAAATGCTTGAGCCACTGGTCGGCGATGAAAACAACCGCCGCGATAGCGAGGCCGATGGCGCGGAATTTGTTCAGCGCGGTCATGATGCAGCGTCCATTTCGGCAACCACGGTCTCGCAGCGCCCGCACAGATCGCCGTCCTCGGTGACTTCGGGCAGCAGGCGCCAGCAGCGGCCGCATTTGGCGTCGCTTGTCTTGGTGACGGTGACAGTCTCGCTTGTCCCGAGCGTAACCGTGCCGGTTATGAACAGCTCTGCCAGATCGGCGGCGGTGAAGCCTTCGGGTACGGCAGAGGCGGGGACGGTGACTTCGGCTTCGAGGCCGGAGCGGATCGTCTTTTCGCGGCGCAGCGGCTCGATGGCTTCGGTGACGCGTTCGCGAAGGGCGCGCAGGGCATCCCAGCGTGCGGCATCAGCGGATGCTTCCGGAACAGTCGTCAGCTCCAGCAAATGCACGCTGCCCGCCCTCGGGATAGCGCGTGCCCCAGATCTCTTCTGCCGTGAACACCAGCACCGGCGCGGCATAGCGGATCAGCGCGTGGAACAGCGTGTCGAGCACGGTGCGATAGGCGCGGCGTTCCAGCCCGCCGGGCGCATCGCAATAGAGCCGGTCCTTGCGGATATCGAAGAAGAAGGCCGAGAGGTCCTCATTCATGAAATCGATGAGCGCGCGGGTGTAGGTGTTGAAGTCGAAATCATCCACAGCGCGGCGCATTTTCGCGTCCAGTTCGCCCAGCAGGCTGAGCATGTACCGCTCAAGTTCGGGCATGTCGGCACACGTCAACGCGCTCGGCCTCGTCGAAGCCTTCCAGCGCGCCGAGCATATAGCGGAAGGTGTTGCGCAGCTTGCGGTACTGGTCGGCCACGCCCTTCAGGATTTCCGGCCCGATGCGGTGATCTTCGGTGTAATCGACGCTGAGTGCCCACAGCCGGATGATATCCGCGCCGTATTCTTCCATCACCTTCAGCGGATCGATGGTGTTGCCAAGGCTCTTGGACATTTTGCGGCCATCGGCGGCCATGGTGAAGCCGTGGGTCAGCACGGCCTTGTAAGGCGCATGGCCGCGCGTCGCGCAGCTTTCGACCAGAGAGGACTGGAACCAGCCGCGATGCTGGTCACTGCCTTCCAGATACAGGTCGGCGGGCGATTGCAGGTCCGGCCAATTGTCCGATTTCCAGCACGAAGGCGTGGGTGCAGCCCGATCGAACCACACATCGAGGATGTCGGCGATCATCTCGTAATCGTCGGGGTTGTAGTCCGGGCCGAGGATGGCGGCGGCGTTTTCCTCGCACCAGCCATCGACGCCTTCGGCCTGCACAGCCTGAATGATGCGCGCGTTGACGGCGGGATCGACGAGATATTCGCCGGTTTTGCGGTCCACGAAAAGCGTGATCGGCACGCCCCATGCGCGCTGGCGGGAGAGGACCCAGTCGGGCTTGCCTTCGACCATTGAACCGATACGGTTCTTGCCCTTGGCAGGAACGAACCGCGTTTTGTCGATTTCCGCCATCGCGGTTTCGCGCAAGGTGGGGAAGTCCGATATTGGCCCTGCGTCATTCGCCGGACCGCCCTCATTCTCCCACCGCTTTTCCTGGCGAGACTTGGGAGAGACATGCTCGTTCGGCTTGTCCATCGGCACAAACCATTGCGGCGTGCAGCGATAGATAACCTTGGCCTTGGAGCGCCAGCGAATGCGGGTAGGAATGCTCGTAATCGGCAGAGGCGCTGAGCAGCGCGCCAGCTTCGCGCAGATCCGAACAGATCGGCCCGTCGGGCGCGTTGAACTTGGGATTGATGACCGAGCCGGAGCGTTCATCGGTGCGCGGCAGCCATTCCCAATCCTCGCGGTAACGCCCATCGGCATCGACCACGAATTTGGGGTTTAGCCCGTGGGCCTTGCACAGATCGAAATCGTCCTCGCCATGATCGGGTGCCATATGGACGAGGCCGGTGCCGCTGTCGGTGGTGACGAAATCGCCGGGCAGCAGCGGACGCGGCTCGGCAAAGAACCCGCCGAGATGGTGCATCGGGTGGCGGGCGATGGTTCCGGCTAGGTCGGAGCCTTTGACCGTGTCCAAAGCTGCTATGTCATTCGCCATCAGAAGAGTCGTTCGTCGGCAAAGCCACCTGCTGAAACTGCTGTGCGAGCCCCGTACTACCAAAGCTGCCCTGCAATTCCTTGGCGACTAGTAATCGCTATAATCGGAAGTTGTCTCAAGCAAAACATACTCAACATCCGGCCCATAAGCCAAAGCCTGATTTACCGGAATCGTCCAAGGCGTCGTCGTCCAGATCACCGCATGCGCGCCGACCAGTTCAGCGATAGGCGACTTCAACAATCTCAAACGCCACATCGATCTGCGTCGAGGTGATGTCCTCATACTCAACCTCGGCCTCGGCCAGTGCGGTCTTTTCCACCGGCGACCACATCACCGGCTTTGCGCCGCGATAGAGCTGGCCGGTCTCGGCGAATTTCAGCAGTTCGGTGACGATGCCCGCTTCGGCATCGGGCGCCATGGTGAGGTAGGGCTTGTCCCATTCACCGGCCACGCCCAGCCGTTTGAACTGTTCGCGCTGCACATCGACCCACTGCGCGGCATATTCGCGGCATTCGGCGCGGAATTCGCGGGGCGGAACCTCGTCCTTGTTCAGCTTTTTCTTGCGGTACTGCTCCTCCACCTTCCATTCGATGGGGAGGCCGTGGCAATCCCAGCCGGGAACATAGGGCGCATCCTTGCCGAGCAGGCTCTGCGTGCGGACAACCGCATCCTTCAGCACCTTGTTCAGCGCGTGGCCGATATGGATATTGCCATTGGCGTAGGGCGGGCCATCATGGAGGATGAATTTCTCACGCCCAGCGCGCGCCTCGCGCAGCTTCTGGTACAGCCGCTCATCTTCCCAGCGCGCCAGAATGCCCGGCTCCTTCTGCGGGAGGCCGGCCTTCATGGGAAAATCGGTCTTCGGCAGGAAGACGGTGTCCCGGTAATCGCGTTTGGTGTTTTCGTCGCTCATCAGGATGGGGCACCTAGGAGGTTGCGGGCCTGCTCGCAATCCTGTTCCATCTGCACCATCAGCGCGTCCAGATCATCGAACTTGGCTTCGGGGCGGATAAAGTGGTGGAAGGCCACGTCCAGAACCTCTCCATACAGATCGCCGTCGAAGTCGAAGAAGAACGGTTCGAGCAGTTCCTTGGGCGGATCGAATTGCGGACGGATGCCAAGATTCGCCGCGCCTTTCAGGATTTGCCCCGTCGACAGCACGCGCGCCGTCACTGCGTAGATCCCGTAACGCGGGCGGAGGTATTGGCCCATGTCGATATTGGCGGTGGGGTAGCCGAGTTCCCGCCCGCGCTTGTCGCCGTGGATCACCGTGCCGCGCACGGTGAAGGGGCGAGTCAGCAGCTGCTGCCGCCTGTCCGCATTCGCCCGCTTTCAAGGCATCGCGGATACGGCTCGAGGAGATGGTCTGGCCGCTTGCCCCGACTGGCCCGATGGCGCGCGCGGCGATCCTGCAGGTTTGCCCAATATCGCGCAGCACCTGAGTATTGCCGCCGCGTCCCTTGCCGAAGGTGAAGTCTTCCCCCGTCACCACGCCTGCCGCACCGATGTGCTGGCCCAGCAAATCGCGCACGAAGCTTTCCGCCTCCATCGCCGCCAGCGCATCGCCGAATTCGAACACGAGCATCGCGTCGGCACCCGCTGCCATGAACATTTCCTCGCGCTGGTCCAGCGTCGTCAGGCGGAAGGGCGGCACATGCGGCGCGAAATGGCGCACCGGATGCGGATCGAAAGTGGCGACGATGGCGGGGCGGCCCTCGGCCCGCGCCCATTCGACCGCTTCGGAAACCACGCGCTGATGGCCGAGGTGAAACCCGTCAAAATTGCCGAGCGCAATGATCGCGCCGCGCAAGGCCTCCGGCACAGTATCGCGGTGGGAAAGCCTCATGCGGCCTGCTCCATCGGCGCGATGCCAGCGCGAATCACGCGCAGCGCGTTCAGGCCCATGATGGCGCGGATTTCATCCTCGCTAAAGCCGTCATCCAGCAGGGCCTGCGTCACCTGCACGACCTGAGAGGTATCGAACCGCACGGTGACCGTCCCGTCATAATCGCTGCCGAGCGCGACATGCTCTACCCCGACAAGGTCCGTGATATGGCGCATGGCGGCGACGATGGAGGCAGGAGAAATATCGCATACTGCGCCCTCGAAATACCCCACGCCGATCACGCCGCCGGTTGCAGCAACGCCGCGTATCTCTTCATCGGTGAGGTTGCGATTGACATCGCAGGTGGCCTGCACGCCGCCATGGCTTGAGACGACGGGACGGCGCGCCATCGCCAGCACTTCGGCCACGCACTGGTGACTGCAATGGGCAATATCCACGATGATGCCCATGCGCTCCATTTCCAGCACCATTTCCCGGCCAAAGTCGGTCAGACCGCCCTTTTCCACGCCGTGCATCGAGCCGGCGAGTTCGTTGTCGAAGAAATGGGTGATCCCCGCCATGCGTAGGCCGTTATCATACAGCCGCCGGAGATTGGCCGCATTGCCTTCCAGATTGTGCAGGCCTTCGGCAGAGAACATTCCGCCAATGGGCCGCCCGGTGGAATTGCGCGCGGCAAGCATGGCATCAAGGCCCTCCGGCGTGCGGATCAGCCGCAGCGCATCGGGTTCCTGATTGGCAGCAAGCTCAAGGCGGGAGGCGTGCCAGGAAGATCGCTCATAAGGTGAAAACCACGTCGAAACCGGCTGCAACTGCCCGATGGAAAGCAGCGTGATGCTGTCGCGCGCATCTGCTGAATTGCTGTCGAAATTCTGTCCGGCGGGGACTTTGCTGACGCTGGAGAAAACCTGCAGCGCGACATTGCCCTGGATCAGGCGCGGCAAATCCATATGGCCCCGGTCTGCAGCATCGGTCAGATCGCGCTTCCACAGCAGCGTGTCGGAATGCAGATCGACGATCGTGAGCGAGGCATGGAGCGCGCGCGCTTCGTCCGAAATTTCCAGCAATGGACCGCCATCGACCACATTCATGTCCCGCTCCGCAATGCCGGGGGCGAAGATGAAGAACGCCGCAAGCGCGAGCAGGATCAGCGCGGCCAGCCACTTCATGATCCTGCCCATCATTGGCGCCGCTCGAAAGTGACGAAATCGAAGGGCGGAAAGCCATCTGCAGCGGGCCGGTGTTCGCGCGATACTTCTTCCCAGGAAGCATCATCGGCGGGAGAGCGCATGGTCACATCGCCGCAGGTGTCCTCGAACACTTCGGTGAGTTCGAAGCGGGTGCCTGTATCCCACAGCAGATCGAAAATTTCCGCGCCGCCGATGACCGCAAAATCGCCATCCCCTGCCATTTCCAAAGCTGCTTCGGGAGTATGCGCCACTTCGGCTCCGTCCGCACTCCAGCCTTCCTGCCGGGTCAGCACGATATGGCGGCGACCGGGGAGCAGGCCGGGCAGGCTTTCAAACGTCTTGCGGCCCATCACCATGGGTTTGCCGATGGTGAGCCGCTTGAACCGTTTCAGATCCTCGGAAATGGCCCAGGGCACTGCGCCGCCCCGGGCGATCACGCCGTTTGCGGCGCGGGCGACGATGAAGAGAACGTCCCTGCTCATCCGTTTCAGCCCAGCCGCGTTATGTGGCCCATCTTGCGCCCGTCGCGCGCTTCGGATTTGCCGTATAGGTGGAGGTGTGCCGCAGGGTCGGACAGGTGGCGCGCCACGTCGAGCGCCTCTGCGCCGATCAGATTGTCCATCACGATGCGGGTCGCCGTGCTGGACGTATCGCCAAGAGGCAGACCGGCGATGGCGCGGATATGATTTTCAAACTGGCTCGTCACTGCGCCTTCGATGGTCCAGTGGCCGGAATTGTGCACGCGCGGAGCCATCTCGTTGAACACGGGGCCGTCTGCCGTCGCGAAGAATTCGCAGGTCAGCACGCCGACGTAGCCAAGCTCTTCCGCCACTTTGCGCGCCAGATCGCGGGCCTGTTTCACCTGCTTGCCCACGATTTCCGGGGCAGGAAGTTCGCTGTGGGAGAGGATGCCATCCGTGTGCGTATTCACGGCCGAATCCCAGAACCGCACTTCGCCTGCGTGGCCGCGCACCAGTATTACGGAAAATTCCGCCGTGAAGCTGACGCGGCCTTCATACACGCTGCCGCTGGCGGGAATGCGGATGCCCTGCACATCGTCGGGGCGCGAAACAGCCCATTGCCCCTTGCCGTCATAGCCATCGCGGCGCGTTTTCAGGATGCCGGGCGTGCCGACACGGTCAATTGCAAAGGCCAGATCGCTGTCATGATCGATCGCTGCAAAAGGCGCAGGCTTGCCGCCGAGATTTACGACGAAATTCTTTTCGCTGACCCGGTCCTGCGCCACTTCGAGAGCGCGCGTGCCGGGGGCGAGCATTCTGGCGGGAATGGCCGAAAGCGGCTCCACCGGCACGTTTTCAAATTCATAGGTTACGATATCGCAGTCAGCGGCAAACGCCCCCAACGCCTCCTGATCGTGCCAGCTGGCATTGGTGAACCGGGCGGAGACTTCGGCAGCGACGCTGTCTGCCTCCGGCGCGAAGATATGGCAGCGATAGCCGAGCTGTGCGGCGGCCATCGCCAGCATCCGGCCAAGCTGGCCGCCACCAAGTATGCCGATTGTTGCGCCTGGAGCTAACACACAAATCCCCCGCTCATCCCGAGCATGCCGAAGGATTGTCCTTCGCATCCATGCTGTGCGCTATAGGAAAAAGCAGCCTTTCGACAAGCTCGTGACCAGCAGAAAGCGGGCATTGCACGCCTTCGTTCAATCCTTGGGCCGCTGCGCCACGCGGTCGCTTTGCGCGGCCCGCCATTCCTGCAGCCGCTGCGATAGCTCCTCGTCGCCAAGCGCAAGAATGGATGCCGCCAGCAGGCCTGCATTGGTTGCACCGGCTTCTCCGATGGCCAGCGTGCCGGTGGGAATGCCCGCAGGCATCTGCACGATGGACAGCAAGCTATCGAGGCCGCTGAGCGCCTTGCTCTTCACCGGCACCCCAAGCACCGGCAGATGGGTGAGCGCGGCAATCATGCCCGGCAAATGCGCCGCGCCGCCCGCGCCCGCGATGATGACCTTGAAGCCTTCGTCCAGCCGCGGTCTTGCCGAAATCATGCAGCCGGTCCGGTGTGCGGTGGGCGGATACGATACGGGCATCATGCGCCACGCCCAATTCATCCAGCACCTTCGCAGCGCATTGCATGGTGGGCCAGTCGGACTGGCTGCCCATAACGATAGCGACTTGTGGAGTCATACTCTCAGCTGTCCTTCAAATAGTAACGTTCGCCCGGCTGCATTGCGTCGTCGAATTCATAGATGATCGGCTGACCGGTCGGGATTTCGAGGCCAGTGATTTCATCATCGGAAATATTCGACAGATGCTTCACCAATGCGCGCAGGGAATTGCCATGCGCTGAAATGATGACCGTTTCGCCCTTGGCAAGTTCGGGCAGGATCGTGCTTTCCCAATAGGGCAGCACGCGCTCGATCGTCAGCTTCAGGCTTTCGGTCTGCGGCACATCGATGCCTTCGTAACGCGGATCATTGCCGGGATCGTATTCATCGCCCTTCGCCATCGGCGGTGGCGGCACGTCGAAACTGCGGCGCCAGACATGCACCTGCTCGTCACCGTGCTTGTCGCGGGTTTCCTGCTTGTTGAGGCCGGTCAGCCCGCCGTAATGGCGTTCATTCAGGTGCCAGTCCTTGATCTCCGGAATCCACAACCGGTCGCATTCCTCCAGCGCCAGATGCAGCGTCTTGATCGCGCGTTTCTGGACGCTGGTGAAGGCGAGTGTCGGCAAGACGCCCTTTTCCTTCAGCAGCCGTCCGGCATCGCGCGCTTCCTGCACGCCCTTCTCGGTCACATCGACATCCCACCAGCCGGTGAACCTGTCGGCAAGGTTCCATTCGCTCTGGCCGTGGCGGACAAGGATCAGGGTTGGCATGGACGGAAATACTCCTGTTGGCGCGGAATTGGGCGCGGATTAGCTGTCTGGCGCGGTCTTGGAAAGGTCTTCGGATGTGTCGCGGTCTTGCTGAGCATTTTGCGCCTGCGACTTGCCTTGGGCTTTGCGCTTGCGCAGGTTTTCGCGCAGCTTTGCGGCGAGCCGTTCTTCGCGTGTCATATTCTTGTCCATGCAAACCCCTTGCAGCATGGCGCGCAAAGGCTCAACCTTGGCTTGACTTTCACGGGGCATGCGACAATAGCGCGCGCCTTATTGGATACGCCGCGGTAGCTCAGTGGTAGAGCGCACCCTTGGTAAGGGTGAGGCCGAGAGTTCAATTCTCTCTCGTGGCACCATTCTGTTTGAGATCGCGCATCCGCGCGATCATCCTCGGCGCTATTCCCTACTCTCGGCTTCGCCTTCGTTTCGGGGCGCCTGCGGTAGGCCGGTCGGCCTTTGTCGCTCGCTGGTCGCGACCGAGACTTGCGCTTTCTTTTACGAGCTGAGCTAATATCGTTGCCGACCAGGCAACGACAGAGCGCGACTGCGCGACCGCAGGTGCCCCGTAGGCGAAGCCGGAGGGAACAGCGCCGAGGACGAACCTGCGGATGCAGGTTCATGAAACAAAAAACCCAACCAACACGCGCAACGCTTGAGGGCTTCCCTTGAAAGTGTGTTGCCCTTACAAACCACCCATGGATGCAGAACCTCTCACACAGCTCGCCCCCAGCTACACCACTGTCATGCGAATCGAGGGATTGCTGACGACGCTTCCCTTCATAATTGGCGCCGGCGTACTTTCCTTTGCAGAAGTGGTGCCTGCGTGGGCGCCGGGCATTCCGGTCCTGATTCTTGCCATTCTGCTGATCGGCGTCCTGCCGATGAAACGATATCGCTCGCGCGGGTATAACATGGCGGCAGACCGGCTGCGGGTGGTGAAGGGTGTGATGTTTCATGCCGACACCGTGGTGCCGTTCAGCCGCGTCCAGCATCTCGATGTGGAGCAAGGCCCGTTGGAGCGCGCCTTTGGCATCGCCCGCCTCATCCTGCACACGGCCGGCACGCACAACGCCTCTGTCACGCTGCCGGGCCTACCGTTCGACGATGCGAAAGCCATGCGAGAAGATATCCGCCAGCATGTGAAGCGCGAATCCCTGTGAGCGATCAATCGAGCGCTGAATCCGAAGCGGAAACCGGCGAGATCGAGATCGGCGAATGGCGGCGCGTCAGCCCGCTGACGGTCGCAGCGCAAGGCGTGCGCATGCTGGGCAGCGCGATCATTCCAGCCGGCGTGGTCCTGTTTGGTGCGGCAAGCCAGCGGGAAATGCTGGGCCAGGTTTCCGCCTATGCGGTGCCCATCCTGCTGCTCATCATTGCGGCCAATATCGTGCCTGCATGGCTCGGCTGGTATCGCCTGCGATATCGAATCGGCACGAGCGACGTGCGGATGGAGCAGGGCATTATCAGCCGCTCCGCACGCTCTGTGCCGTATGAGCGCATCCAGGACGTCAGCCTTGAACAAAAGCTGATCCCGCGCCTACTCGGCCTGGTTGAGGTCAAGTTCGAAACCGGAGCTGGCGGCAAGGAGGAACTGAAGCTTTCTCTGGTGACAGAGGCAGAGGGTGAACGCCTGCGCGAAACCGTGCGCGCGCTGGTTGAAGGCGCGGATGAGGATGCCGCCCCAGCAATGCCTGCCGCCGCCGGTGAAGCGGAAACGCGGACAGCGTTCCAGCCAGAAGGCAGGCTCTTGTTTGCCATGGGGATCTGGACGGCTGCTGACCTTCGGCCTGTTCAGCTTTTCCCTCGTCATTTTCGCGGTGATCCTTGGCGCGGTGCAGCAGCTGGAATTTCTGCTGCCTTTCGATGTGTGGGAATATGCCGAGCGCTATATTCAGGACGAAGGATATTTCGAGGCGGGCAAATATATCGGCGGCATGGATATGGCCGCGCGGATCATCGGCATTCTGTATCTCGTACTGACAGTCGTTGTGGTCGGCATGCTCAGCGGCATTGCCAAGACTTTCGTGCGTGATTGGGAATTCAGGCTCGAACGCACCGGCAAGGGCTTTCGCCGCCGCCGCGGTCTGCTGACGAAAACGGACGTGGTCATGCCGGTGCACCGGGTGCAGGCGCTGGTCGTTTCAACCGGGATTATTCGCCGCCGTTTCGGTTGGTACGGCCTCAGCTTCATCAGCCTTGCGCAGGATTCGGGCAAAGCCAACCACGATGTCGCGCCCTTTGCCAAAATGGCGGAAATTGAGCCGATTGCGCAGGAGGCAGGCTTTGTTTTGCCGGATGGGTCGGAAGACTGGCGACGGCCAAGCCCCAGTTACCGGATCGACAAAGCCATCCTGAGCGCGGGGGCTTGCCTTCTCGCAGCGCTGGCGTTTCTTATCGCAAAGCTGATTCTGCCGGAGTCTGTCGGCCTCGGCACCGGCGCGATCGTAATGCTTGGCCTGGCTGTTTTCTTTACAGTCCAGCAGACGTTTTTGTGGCGTTATGATCGACACGCTTTGGATCCTGCGCAGGTTCTGTCACGGCGCGGCTGGCTCGCCCCGCGCACGCAGATCGCCAATCGTGTGAAGCTGCATTCGGTTGAAATTGCGCAAGGTCCGCTGGCCCGCTGGCGCGGCTATTGCGATTTGCGGTTCGGGATGGCGGGCGGCACCTTCTCTTTCGACGGATTGGCGCTGGAAGACGCGCGGAAACTGCGGGCCGCAGTGCTAACCTCTATCGCGTCAGTCGATTTCGCGCAGTTGCCGCGATAGTTCGCCGAGACTGTACAACGCGCATAGAAAAAGGGCCCCGGTAATTGCCGGAGCCCCAAATCTTTAGCGACCCGTCTGTCGGCGCTTAGTAAACGCTCTCATGTTCGGGTTTGAGTGTCTGCTCAGTACATGACACCATAATATGCATACACGGTGCGGCCGAACTGCTCGTCAAATACGGGCTGTTTGCCTTTCGAAAATGTTGGCGCATCCTTGAGCCGTGACTTGTCGATGTTGACGACATATCCGCCGCGTTCCATGTCATAGTCCAGTGCATCCCACGGGATCGGAAAATAGCTCTCGTTCATCCCGAGAAATCCGCCGAAGCTCATTACCGAATACTCAATCCGGCCCGAACGTTTGCCCAACATCAAATGCTCGATGCGGCCCAGTTCATCCCCGTCTGTCGAGAACACCTTTGTGCCCTCGACCTTGTCGGACGAAATCAGGCTGCTTGTTTCGTCGCGTTCCAATGGACGCGAACGGTCAAACTGTGCGCGGCGGTCAAGCTCTGCTTCGGAAAAATCGGTGCGGTTTTGAAGTGTTTGCTGGGTCATGGATATGATCTCCTGCTTGGCCGGTGACGGACGCGATCCGGAATGGATGCTTGGTGTGTTGGCGAGCCCGGCTGGTCTCCGTTTCCAGGGAGATGCTCGACCCGGAAAGTCCGGGGAGCGGGGTTGCCAGCGTCTGTCGACGTCATCGGCGTGTTCAATATATCAATGGCCGACAGCGCTGATCGTTCCGAGAAAATCCTGATTTTCCTGATATTTGCCTTCTAGCTGGGGGTGTCAGCCCGTAAATCTGCCCAATCCGGGTTCTTGCGAAACAGCGCTGCGACATAGGGACATTGCGGCACGATGGTGAAGCCTTCGGTGCGTGCGTCTTCAACCAATGCTTCCACGAGTTTCTGGGCAATTCCCTGTCCGCGCGCCTCGGGCGGGGTGAAGGTGTGATCGGCAATCCGCGCGTTCCCGCGGGCCTTCCATGTCAGCTCTGCTTTTACGTCGGTGCCCTCCACATCGGTGCGGTAAGCGCCGTGGGTGGTCTCGTTTGTCTTGTTGATTTCAATAGCCGGCATGAATTTCTCCTTCTTGCGCCAAACGGACGGTAGGGCCATGGCGTTCCGCGATGCAATTCATGTCAGACAATGCTGCCCCGGTGCACCCCCGCGTATGGGACGCTATGCGCGCCGCCGACGGTGCCGATACGCCGTATGATACCGATGCGCTCAGCCGGGAGCTGGACGCGCGGTTTTCTGCACTGTTCGGGCGCGAGTGTGCGGCGCTGTGGGTGGCAACAGGCACGGCGGCGAATTGCCTGGCTCTGGCAACCATGGTGGAGCCGCATGGCGGCGTGATCTGCCATGAAGAAGCGCATATCGAAATGGACGAGTGCGGCGCACCCGGTTTCTATCTCCACGGCGCGAAGTTGCTGCTGGCCAAAGGTGAGGGCGCAAAGCTGACGCCCGGCGGAATTTCCGATGTTCTGGGCAGTATTACGCGCGGCGTGCACCAAGTGCCCGCCCATGCGATTTCGATTACGCAGGCGAGCGAATATGGCCTTGCCTACCGTCCTGAAGAAATATTCGCGATTGCCGGTCTGGCGCGCGAACATGGCCTTGGCCTGCATATGGACGGCGCCCGCTTTGCCAATGCAGCGGCGTATCTGGAATGCACTGCGGCAGAGGCTGCGGGGCCGGTGGATGCGCTCAGCTTCGGCTTTGTGAAAAACGGCGGCATGGGCGCAGAGGCGATCGTGTTCTTCGACCCTGAAAAGGCCGAACTGGTGCGCTGGCGGCGCAAGCGTGCCGGCCATCTGCAAAGCAAGGGGCGCTATCTCGCCGCACAAATTCTGGCGATGCTGGATGATGATTTGTGGCTGGAAAGTGCGCGAAAGGCCAATGCAGCGGCCGCGATAATCGCGGGAAGCGCGGCGGACCGCTTGGTGCATCCGGCACAGATCAACGAACTTTTCGTGGCGATGACTGCCGAAGAGCGCGCGGCACTGCGGGCACAGGGTTTCGCGTTTTACGACTGGGACGATGTCTGCATTCGCCTTGTCACAAGCTGGGCGACTGATCCGGACCATGCGCACGCACTGGGCAAGGCCATCGCTTCGTTGTGAGCCCCGCCCACACCAACATGCTGACCTGGCGAGTGATCGTTCCCTTCGTGCTGACCGGCACGATCTGGGGGTCGACCTGGTTCGTCATCACCGGCCAGATTGACGGCGTTCCCGCTGCATGGTCGGTGTTTTACCGCTTTGCACTGGCAACCCCGGCGCTGTTCATTGTCGCATTGCTGATGAAGCGGCGTTTGCGCCTTGTGCCGGCCGAACACAAACTTGCGATGTTGGTCGGTGTCTTTCAATTCAGCGGCAATTTCCTGTTTGTTTACAATGCGGAATTGTATGTCACGTCGGGCATTGTGGCGATGATGTTCGGCCTGCTGATGGTGCCCAATGCACTGTTTGCCAGATTTTTCCTTGGCGAGCAGGTGAAGCCGGAGTTTCTGCTGGGCAGCGCTGTCGCGATTGTAGGAGTGTGCTTCCTTTTGTGGCACGAATGGCAGGCAAACCCCGATGCGGGCGTTATCGGCGGCAATGTGGCGCTGGGTATCGGCTTGGCGCTTGCTGGCATTGTCGCTGCCTCTGTCGCCAATGTCATTCAGGCCAATCCCACCGGGCGCGCCGTGCCGATGGTCAGCCTGCTCGCCTGGGCGATGCTTTACGGCACGATCTTCGATCTCGGATTCGCCTGGCTGACAGCAGGCCCGCCGCCCATTCCCAGTGGCCATGAATATTGGGCCGGGATCGTCTATCTGGCGCTGATCGGATCGGTCGTTACCTTCCCGCTGCATTACAATCTTGTGCGGGAGATTGGCGCGGGTCGAACGGCCTACAATTCGATCCTCACCATCTCTGTGGCAATGCTGATATCGACGGTTTTCGAGGGATACCAATGGACCTGGCTGACGGGGAGCGGGATGGTTCTGGCCGTAGTCGGCATGGTTCTCGCGCTGCGGGCACGCACGCCTAAAGCAGCGAAATGAGCCCTTCGCGGTAGGTCGGGAATGCCGGCTGCCAGCCGAGCACCCGTTTCGCCTTGCCATTCGCGACCCGGCGGTTTTCCGCATAAAAGCCGCGCGCCATCGGGGAAAGGCCCGCCTCATCCATCGTTTGCAGCGGCGGCGGTTCCTGGCCCAGCAGGCGGCAGGCTTCCTCGATCACTTCGTTCTGGCTGCACGGCAAATCATCCCCGAGATTGTATGCGCCCGCCGGAGCATCGCCGGTCATCGCAGCCATGACGCCGCTGGCGATGTCCTCCACATGCACGCGGCTGAATACTTGCCTCGGTAAATCGATCCGGTGCGCCTTGCCGCTGCGCACCCGGTCGAGCGGACTTCGGCCCGGACCATAAATGCCGGGGAGACGGAACACATGCGCGCCAAGTTCCAGCCAGCGAGCATCCGCTTCTGCGCGCGCAGTGCGCCGTCCGGTGCCGGTTGGTGCTGCTTTCGTCGACCCAAGCCCCATCTGTGTCCCCGTAGACCCCCGTTGAAGATAGATAACCGAGGAATGTGCCGCTTCCCGCAGCTTGCAGCGTGCTAGGATATTCCAGCACAGGTCGCCACCAGTCACTTTGCCGGCGGAACCGAGGACAGAATATGTGCGTTGCCTGGTCTAGCGCCATGCGGACCTGCGCTCGAAATCGGTGTCGAAATCGACATTGCCATCGCTACCCGTGGCCGAAACTTGCCAGCCGAGAGCTTCCGCTTGCGCCTTGATCCGTTTTGCCGTGTAGCCGAGACCGAAAATGAACAGATGTGCCATGTCGTGCGTTTAGCGACTCGACACCCCGAAGATAAGGACCCAAATTCCGCTCATGGACATTGCACGCACCCCATCGACGCCCGAAGGCAACCCCGAAATGGCTGATGCCGCCGAAAGCCCGCACGAACCGGCGGTCATCCGGCGCAGCGATTACAGGCCGTTCGCGTGGCGCGTGCCGGAAGTTTCGCTCGATTTCGCGCTCGGGCTGGAAGAAACACATGTCACCGCCGTGCTGACAGTCGAGCGCAATCCGCAGGCTGAAGCATCCCCTACGATCCACCTCGACGGTGACGGGCTGGAGCCGCTGGCAGTCAAGATCGACGGTGAGGTGGCGACCAGCTGGGCGATGGAAGGCAATGATCTGATCGTCAGCCTGCCGGGCGATGCGCACCAGATCGAAGTGACGACAAAGATTAATCCCTCCGCCAACACGGCCCTGATGGGACTGTTTGCCTCGGGCGGAATGCTGTGCACCCAGTGCGAGGCAGAGGGCTTTCGCCGGATCACATTCTTCCCGGACCGGCCCGATGTCCTGTCTGTTTACAGCGTGCGGATGAGCGGCCCGAAGGCGCAGTTCCCGGTCCTGCTGTCCAATGGCAATCTTGAAGCTGAGGGTGAGGGGGAAGATGGCATCCATTGGGCGCAGTGGCATGACCCTTGGCCCAAGCCGAGTTATCTTTTCGCGCTTGGTTGCAGGCGATCTGGTCGCCAATTCCAGCACCTTCACCACCATGTCGGGCCGCGAGGTAGCGCTGAATATCTGGGTGCGCGAAGGCGATGAGGGCCGCACGGGCCACGCGATGGAATCGCTCAAGAAGAGCATGCGATGGGACGAGGAAACATTCGGCCGCGAATATGATCTCGACCTGTTCAACATCGTTGCCGTTAGCGATTTCAACATGGGCGCGATGGAGAACAAGGGTCTCAACGTCTTCAACACCAAATATGTGCTGGCCGATGAAGACACTGCGACGGATGGCGATTTCGACGGTGTCGAGGGCGTGATCGCGCATGAATATTTCCACAATTGGTCAGGCAATCGCGTCACCTGCCGGGACTGGTTCCAGCTGAGCCTGAAGGAAGGCTTCACTGTGCTGCGCGACCAATTGTTCAGCCAGGATATGGGCAGCGCGCCGGTCAAGCGGATCGAAGATGTGCGGGTGCTGCGCGGGGCGCAATTTCCGGAAGACAGCGGACCGCTGGCGCATCCGATCCGGCCTGATAGCTTCCGCGAGATCAGCAATTTCTACACCGCCACCATTTATAACAAGGGTGCCGAAGTCATCCGCATGATCCGCACAATGGCGGGTGAAGAGGCATTCCGAAAGGGCACCGATCTCTACTTCGATCGCCACGACGGTGAGGCCGCGACGTGCGAGGATTTCGTGAAAGCCATGGAAGACGGTGCGGGGCTTGATCTTACCCAATTCCGCCTCTGGTATTCGCAGGCGGGTACACCAAAAGTGTCTGTCAGGCTGGAACAAGCAGGCGATACCGCCACGCTTCACCTGTCGCAGGAAGTCCCGCCAACGCCGGGCCAACAAGACAAGCAGCCTATGCCCATTCCGATCAAGCTGGCGCTGTTCGACAGGGATTCCGGGGAACACCGTGGTGAACAACTTATTACCATGGACAAGGCTCAAGATAGCTTGAGCTTTGGTGGATTCGCGAAACCGCCAGTTCTCTCGATCAATCGCGGTTTTTCGGCGCCTGTAACTATCGACCGGGAAACATCGGGCGATGATCTGGTCTTCCTCGCCGCACATGATGACGATCCATTCGCCCGTTATGAAGCGCTCCAGGATCTGGTCGTCGGCCATTTGAAGGAAGCGGTCGGAGGGTCGCTGGACAGTGACGCACGGGAAAGCGCCCGCGCCGACATTATAACGGCAATCGCCGCCGTCCTGGCTGATGATGCGCTGGACGATTCGATGCGCGGTGAACTGCTCGTGCTGCCGAGCGAAACCTATCTTGCCGAAACCATGCTGGTGGCTGATCCGGGCCTTATTCATATAGAACGCCAGGCCTTGCGTTCCGGAATTGGCCGGGCGTTGGAGCCGGAATTCATCTCCCTGCATGCGCGTGCGTCGCAAGTCCCTTACAGTCTTTCTGCAGAGGCACGCGGGGCGCGCAAGGTGAAGACGCAGGCCCTCATTTACCTTGCTGCCGGCAATCCCGAACTCGCCGCCACCATGGCCGCCGCGCAGTATGATGGCGCCGACAACATGACCGACCGCCAGGGCGCAATGATGGTGCTGTGCGGACTGAAAGGGATCGAGCGGACCAACAAGCTTATCGATTTCTACAACCGGTATAAGGGCAATGCGCTGGTGATCGACAAATGGTTCGCCCTTCAGGCCGGGTCCATGCACCCGTCCGCGCTGGCCCACGTGAAGGCGCTGGCGGATCACCCGGACTTCACGCTGAAAAATCCTAACCGTGTGCGGAGCCTTTATATGGCGATGGCGTACAATCCCCACGCCTTCCATGCCGAAGATGGTGAAGGATACCGCACGATCGCCGATGTGGTCTTGGCGCTCGATCCGATCAATCCACAAACGGCTGCGCGTTTCGTTCCGCAGCTGGGCAAATGGCGGCGGATAGAGCCGGGCCGCTCTGCCCTGATGCGAGAGCAGCTGGAGCGGATTGCCGCTGCACCGGGCCTATCGCGTGACACGCACGAACAGGTAAGCCGCAGCCTTGGCTGAGCCGCAGGACGTTTTGCGCGCCAGCGGGCTGGCCGCCGTGCCGCATGGTTTCCTGACGGGTATCGGTCGTTCCGGGGAACCCGATCCGGATGTGGTCATGCCCGGTGGCCGGCTGGTGCTGGTGGAACAGGTACACTCCCCCACTGCACTGCCGGTGGATGCTCCATTCGCGGCTGGTGCGAGGCCGGAAGCCGACGCGATGGCCACGGCGTCGCCGGGCCTTGTGCTGGGCATACGCACTGCGGATTGCGCTCCGGTCTTGCTGGCGGATGCGGCAGCGGGCGTGATCGGCGCGGCCCATGCAGGCTGGCGCGGCGCGCATTTTGGCGTAATCGAGGCAGTGGTGAGACGCATGGAAGAACTGGGCGCGCGCCGCGAAAATATCGCCGCCGCAATCGGGCCGACCATCGCGCAGGAAAATTACGAAGTCGAATGGGACTTCTTCACCCAGTTCGAAGAACGTCACCAGCGATTCTTTACGCGTGGGAAGCCTGGCAAATGGCTGTTCGACCTTCCTGCCTATGTCATCTGGCGGCTCGAATCGCTCAAACTGGGCTCTGTGGAGGCGCTCGGGTGTGATACTTATGCAGATGAAGCGCGCTTCCATTCCTATCGCAGGGCAACGCACCGCGGTGAGGCGCTTGACGGGCGGCAATTTTCGCTGATCGGACTGCCAGAATAGCAGCCGATTGCCGTCTTGCGGCTTTTTGGCGGGCACCACGGCCAAAAGGCGGGTTGGCATGGCCGATTTGCTGGTCTATCAGCCGCGCCAAGATGCCGCGCGACGCCCGTGCCGGGTCAATAATCATCACGGGCAGTGCGGTTTAGTTTTCTCAGCGCACCTCAGGCTCCGGTTTTTACGGACGCGCAGGGGCTGCGCAGGCAGGGCAAGGACCAGGCAAGGCAAGGACATGGCAACCACCACAGGCAATCCTGAAGCGAATGATGTCGCTCACGCCGTTGATCAGGACGGCGTTCGTCGCCGCGACTTCATCGAAATTGCGGCTGTTTCGGCTGCCGGTATCGGCGGGTTGATCATGGTCTATCCATTGGTCAGCCAGATGGCTCCGTCCGCAGATGTGCTTGCAGAAAGCAGCACGGAACTGGACATCGGCTCGATTGAAGTCGGTCAGGCGATCAAGGCGGTTTTCCGCAAGCAGCCGGTCTTTATCCGCCGCCTGACGGCCCTCGAAATCGAACAGGCCAATGCGGTCAGCACCAGCTCGCTGCGCGACCCGGAAAGCCTCGCAGATCGTACGCAAGCGGGCCATGAGGACGTGCTTGTTGTCATGGGCGTTTGCACCCATCTCGGCTGTGTGCCTCTCGGCGCCGCGCAGGGTGAGGACAAGGGCGAATATGGCGGCTATTTCTGCCCATGCCACGGTTCGCATTACGACACCGCTGCACGCATTCGCAAAGGTCCGGCACCAAGCAATCTTGTGGTACCGGAATACACCATCACCGACACGACCCTCGTGATCGGCTAAGGCTAGAAGAGACTTGCTATGAGCTTCCCCTGGGCCAAGGAATATGAACCGAAGAACGATCTGACGAAGTTTCTCGACGAGAAACTGCCGTTGCCGCGCTTCGTCTACAACGCGGTTGGTGCTGGATACCCGGTGCCGCGCAACCTTTCCTATTTCTGGAACTTCGGTGTGCTGGCGGGCTTCTGCCTGATGCTGCAAATTGTGACCGGTGTTGTGCTGGCAATGCACTATGCCGCCAATGCCGACATTGCTTTCAGCTCTGTCGAGCACATCATGCGCGACGTAAACTGGGGCTGGCTGATGCGTTATGCGCACGCCAACGGCGCCAGTTTCTTCTTCCTTGTCATCTACATCCACATCTTCCGCGGGTTCTTCTACGCATCGTATAAGCCACCGCGTGAAATGATATGGTTGCTGGGTGTCACGATTTTCCTGCTTATGATGGCCACTGCCTTCATGGGTTACGTGCTGCCGTGGGGCCAGATGAGCTTCTGGGGTGCGAAAGTGATCACCGGCCTGTTCAGCGCCATCCCGCTTGTGGGTGAGCCGCTGCAGGTGTGGCTGCTTGGTGGTTATGCGCCGGACAACGCCGCGCTGAACCGTTTCTTCAGCCTCCACTTCCTGCTGCCATTTGTGATCGCCGGCTGTGTGATCCTGCACATCTGGGCGCTGCACATCCCGGGTTCGTCGAACCCGACCGGTGTTGAAATCAAGCAGGAAAGCGACACGCTGCCGTTCCACCCGTATTACACGGCGAAGGATGGCTTCGGGCTGGGCGTATTCCTGCTTCTCTTCTTCAGCTTCGTGTTCTTCCTGCCGAACGTGCTGGGCCACCCGGATAACTACATTCCGGCTAATCCGCTTTCGACACCAGCGCACATTGTGCCCGAATGGTACTTCTATCCATTCTACGCGATCCTGCGCGCTTTCACCTTCGATTTCATCCTGCCTGCAAAGCTGTGGGGCGTGCTGGCGATGTTCTCTTCGATCCTGGTCTGGTTCTTCCTGCCATGGCTCGACAAGGGCCCCGTCCGCAGCGGTCACTATCGCCCGCTGTTCCGCAAGTTTTTCTGGTTCGGGCTGATCCCGTGCATGGCTGCGCTGTTCTATCTGGGCGGTGCGCCGGCTGAAGAGCCTTTTGTGATGCTGAGCCAGATCTTCACCGCATATTACTTCCTGCACTTCCTTGTGATCCTGCCAATCATCTCATCGATCGAGCGGCCTGAGCCCATGCCTTACTCGATTACCGAGGCTGTGTTGGGATCGGACAAGAAAGCGGTGCTAGGCGAAAATGCCGAGCCGGTGGCCGTCTGAGCGGCTGGGACTTAGGGAAAGACGACATTATGATCCGCCTAGTTGGTATCCTCATTGGCCTTGGCTTTACGCTTGTGGTTCTCGTTTCCTTCGGTGTTGGCGCGTATACCGCCGCCACCGAACCAAGCGAGAAGCCCGCCTATTACGCATTCCACCTCGATCCGGTGGAGCCCGAAGGCGGCTTCCAGTTCTCTGGCCCGCTGGGCACCTGGGATGTCGCGCAATTGCAGCGCGGGTATCAGGTGTACAAGGAAGTGTGTTCGGCTTGCCATTCGCTCAACTATGTCGCGTTCCGCAATCTGGAGCAGCTTGGATATTCAGAGGCGCAGGTCAAGGCGGAAGCCGCAACCTGGACGGTCCCCGGTATCAATCCCGATACAGGTGAAACGACAACGCGGCCCGGCCTGCCGACGGACAATTTCCCGTCGCCTTATCCGAATGCGATTGCCGCAGCGGCAGCCAACAACAATGCTATTCCGCCCGATCTCTCGCTGATCACAAAGGCGCGTCATGACGGCAGCAATTACGTTTATTCGCTGCTTTCCGGCTACGACAATCCGCAAACCTACACCAACGAGGCAGGTGCGGTCTTTGCGGAAGCGGCACCGGATTATGTCCCCGGCGTCGGATTGCACTTCAACCCCTACTTCGCGAACATCAATCTGGCGATGGCTCCGCCTATCGTGGTGGATGACCAGGTGACTTATGCCGACGGCACGAGTGCAACGGTCGAGCAAATGTCTGCCGACATTGCGGCTTTCCTGACCTGGACGGCAGAACCCAGCCTGGTTGCGCGTAAGCAGACCGGTTGGTGGGTGCTAGCCTTCACGCTGTTCGCCACCATACTCGCATGGTTCGCCAAGAAGCAGGTCTGGTCGGGCGTCAAGCCAAAGCGGAAAGACTGATCCCGGCAGGATCAATCAGCAACGGGCGAGGCGCGTCATGACGGCAGAGGCCATCAAGGCGCGTATCCGCACCGTTCCGGATTTCCCCAAGCAAGGCATACAGTTCCGGGATATCACAACGCTTCTTGCTGACGGCGAGGGGCTGTCGATGTGCATCGAGGAGCTCGCGAAACTGTCGCGTAAAAGCGCGTTCGATGCCGTCGCAGGAATCGAAGCGCGAGGCTTCATCTTCGGCACCGCACTCGCCGTCCAGTTGGGGCTGGGCTTCATTCCCTTGCGCAAGGCTGGCAAATTGCCGGTGGAGACCATCGGTGAGGATTACAGCCTGGAATACGGCACCGCGCGGCTCGAACTCGATCCAAGCCTCATCTCGTCCGGCGAACATGTGCTGCTCGTGGATGATTTGCTGGCAACCGGCGGCACCGCCATCGCAGGTGCCAAACTGCTGCGCCGCGCTGGTGCCGTTGTAGACCGGGCGCTGTTCGTCATAGATTTGCCCGAACTTGGCGGAAGCAAGGCGCTGGCAGCGCTTGGGCTGACAGCCGACGCGGTGGTCGAATTCACTGGCCATTGACGCGGCACAGCGCATGCCCGACACTAGTCCGCACGCGTTATCACGCGAATATAGCGGGAAAAAAAGCTGCCCTTGGGCGTTGAAAGCAAAACGGGTCAGGGCCCGCGGGGAGATTCATGGAACAGCAGGCGATTACAATTGCGCTCGTCGGGGTGCTTGGCATTGGTGCCCAGTGGGTCGCATGGCGCACCGGGTGGCCTGCCATCGTGCTCATGCTGGCTGCTGGTTTCATCGCCGGTCCCGTTCTCGGTTATTTTGGCTATCCCTTGCTCGATCCAGAGGCGGCCTTCGGCGACTTGCTGGAGCCGATGGTGGGAATTGGCGTTGCGATCATCCTGTTCGAAGGCGGCCTCAGTCTCGATTACCGCGAACTGAAGAAATACGGAGAGGGCGTCTGGCGGCTTGTCCTGCTGGGTGTGCCGATCGGCTGGGTTCTTGGGATTGCGGCCTGTTATTATATCGCTGGCCTTGTCCTTCCCGTCGCCATTCTTTTCGCCGGCATCCTTGTCGTCACCGGGCCGACTGTGGTCCTGCCGCTTCTTCGGCAATCCGCCGTGCAACAACGGCCGGCAGCACTTCTCAAATGGGAAGCGATCGTAAACGATCCGATTGGCGCACTATGCGCAGTTGTGGCGTATGAATATTTCCGCGCGACCGCAGACGGGGGCACGGCCTACGAAGTGGTCCCGCAAATCGCCATCGCCGCGGTGCTTTCAGGGGCGATCGGCTACATCGCGGCGCGGCTTGTCGCGTGGAGTTTCCCGCGCGGGCTTGTGCCCGAATATTTGAAAGTGCCGGTGCTGCTGGTGCTTGTCGTCGGCGTGTTCGTGATCTGCAACAAGATCGAGCATGAGGCAGGTCTGGTCGCCGTGACGGTGATGGGTATCGCTCTGGCCAACATGCACGTGTCCAGCCTGCGCAGCATTCACCCGTTCAAACAGAACATCGCCGTGCTGCTGGTGTCGGGAATTTTCATCCTGCTCTCGGCCTCGCTCGATTTGACAGAGCTGCAGTATCTCAATCCTTTCGAGGTTGAAGGACTGCGCCTATATCTGTTCCTGCTCGCTTTGCTTTTCGTGGTTCGCCCGGCGACAATCATCCTGTCGTTCATGGGAAGTTCGGTCCCGTGGAATGAGCGGTTGTTCCTTGCATGGATTGCACCGAGAGGGATCGTCCTCGTCGCAATTAGTGGCCTGTTTGCGCTGCGCCTGTCCGATCTGGGATATGCCGACGGATCCATCCTCATCGGCCTGAGCTTCGCCGTGGTGGTCGCAACAATCGTGGCGCATGGTTTCTCCGTCAATCTTGTTGCAAGACTGCTGAAGGTGAAAGGCGCATCGCGTCCAGGGTTGCTGATTGCCGGGGCAACGCCGTGGAGTATTGCGCTGGCTGAAACACTGCACAAACTGGATACGCCGGTGATGGTGGTGGACGGATCATGGCAGCGGCTGAAGCCCGCCCGCGCGCTCGGCCTGCCAACTTATCACGGAGAGATCCTGAACGAGGCGACCGAGCACAACCTCGATCTGACGCCTTATCAGGCGCTGATCGCGGTGACTGATAACGAGGCATATAATGCGCTTGTCTGCTCTGAATTTGCACCGGAAATCGGTACGGACAAGGTCTACCAACTCGGCGAAGGCGCGGATGACGAAGATCACCGCGCTCTTCCTGCTTCGCTGCGCGGCCGTGCGCTCTTCACTTCCGGCTTCGGGGTGGATGATGTTCAACAGCGGCAACAGGAAGGCTGGGTTTTTCGGCGTACCAAGCTTACTGAACAATTCAATGTCGAGGATGCTCGCGAAACGCTGCCGGAGGCAGCCAGTATGCTAATGCTGATCAAGCCAAGCGGTGCGCTGAATTTCTTTACACATGCATCCGCCCCTGATCCGCAAGCCGGCGATGCTGTCATATCCTTCTCTCCGCCGCACGAACGCACAGAGGAAAAGGCTGCCCGTAATGCCGGACGCAATGCGGCGCGCAAGGAATCGCAGGATGAACCTACGCCGGATCCAGCATGAACAATAGGACAAAAGCCATGAGTGAGAGCAACTTCATCGCCCGTTACGCCGTGCTGGCACTTGCTGCTGGCGCTCTGTCTGCTTGCGAACTGCGCCGCGACGAGACGAGCGAAGAGGACCCCGCGCCAGTCACCAGCCCGACGGACGCGCAGGCGACACCTGAACCGACGCCCACTGCCAGCGAAACGGCCACCGTTTCAATCATCCGCGAAGAGGTTGCGCCGGTTCAAACGGTGGAAGAACCTGCAGAGCCGCTAGAGATGACCATTCCATTCCCCGATGGAGCCAATGTCGATGCACGCGCCGAACGTATGCTCGCGAGCATCATGCGTTCGGACGCGATCGAAGAGGAATGGCCGGTTATTCTGGCCGGGCACACGGACAGCTCCGGCAATGATCAGGCGAACATGCGGGCATCGCGCGCGCGCGCCGAGGCTGTTGCTGCGTGGCTTGTGGAGCGCGGTGTCGATGACGAGCGCATTCAGGTGATCGCATTTGGGGAGCAGAACCCTGCCCAGCCCAATGCGCGGCCTGATGGCACGCCAAATGAACAGGGCCGCCGCGCGAACCGGAGAGTAGAGGTCCGGATAGCGCCGCCAGCGGGCCGTGCAGGCGCAGCAAATACGGCTAATTCAGGCGCTGCTGACGAAAGCTGAGCATGTCAGACGAAGCGAAGGCTTGACGGCAACGCCCTGCCGGTGGCATTTGCGCCCGCAACGCGGGTATAGCTTAGTGGTAAAGCTCCAGCCTTCCAAGCTGGCTATGCGGGTTCGATTCCCGCTACCCGCTCCAAATCTAGCTCACTTCCATATTGTCGATCAGCCGGGTGCCGCCGATCCGCGCCGCGACAAATAAACGCGCATTGGTGTTGTCAGCATCCAGCAGAGCGATGGAACCGGCATCGCGCAGCTCGGCGTAATCTACTCCCGAAAACCCTGCGCCGAGCAATTCATCCTCCAGCATGCCGAGCGTTGGCCTAACCTCCTGGCCGTCGACGATCCGCGCTATCGCTTCTTGCATGGCCCGCGGCAAGGTCGCAGCGGCGGCGCGGTCCTCGGCGCTTAGATAGGCATTGCGGCTGCTCATCGCGAGCCCGTCTGCCTCGCGCACGGTCGGCACGCCGTGGATATTCTCGGCACCTGGCAATGTCAGATCAAGATCGCGCGCCATCCGGCGAATAACGGCAAGCTGTTGCCAGTCTTTCTCCCCGAACACAGCGATGTCAGGGCGAACCTGGTTGAACAGCTTGCACACCACTGTCGCCACGCCATCAAAATGTCCCGGACGATCGCCGCCGCAAAGCCCCGCGCTGACGCCGGCCACGCTGATGTTGGTGGCATAGTCTTCCGGATACATCACGTCTGCGCCGGGTGCCCATAACAATGCGACACCTTCAGATTCCAGTTTCGCCGAATCCTCTGCCAATTGGCGCGGATAGGCGTCCAGATCCTCATTCGGGCCGAATTGCCGCGGATTGACGAAGATTGACGCGGCCACATGATCAGCGGCTTTTGCTGCCTCGCGCATCAGCGTGAGATGACCATTGTGCAGCGCGCCCATCGTCGGAACGAGCGCAATTCGCCCGCTTTTGCGCAATTCATCCACAGCTTGGCGCAGCTGCGGCAGGGTGGTCACGGTTTGCATGGGCTAGTCTCTCCGGTAGAACGCAATCCAGAGGCTAGCTGCCTCGATAGACAAGAGAAAGCCCGACCGTGCCTGATTTGCCGACCTCCAACCCATCGACTGGCGCGCACCGTATCGTTTTCGCGAATGAAAAGGGCGGAACGGGAAAATCGACCACTGCAGTGCATGTGGCGGTGGCGCTGGCGTATCAGGGCGCGAAGGTTGCCGCGCTCGATCTGGATACGCGGCAGGCGACCTTCTTTCGATATTGTGAAAACCGCGCAACCACTCAGGAGCGCCGCGATATTGCGCTGCCGGGGCCAGTGTTCGACACCTGCCACGGCGACACGATAGAGGCGCTGGAGGAAGAAGCGGCGCGGCTTTCGGAAGGCGCAGATTTCCTGATTTTCGATACGCCGGGGCGCGATGATCCTTTCGCACGCCATGTGGCCGCCAGCGCGGATACGCTGGTGACGCCGATGAACGATAGCTTTGTCGATTTCGACCTGATCGGCCAGGTCGATGCGGAAAGCTTCAAGGTGCGCAAATTGTCTTTCTATGCAGAGCTGATCTGGGAAGCGCGCATCAAGCGCAGCCGCGCGCAGATTGAAGAGCATAGAAGCGAAATGGATTGGGTCGTGGTCCGCAACCGCACGGGTTACACCGACGCGCGCAACCAGCGGCGGATCGAGCAGGCGCTGACGGAACTTTCCAAGCGCGTCGGCTTTCGTGCGGTGCAGGGCCTGTCGGAACGTGTGGTTTACCGCGAACTGTTTCCCAGCGGTCTCACTTTGCTGGACAAGGGCCAGCTCGGTGAACTCGGCACCAGCCACCTGGTGGCCCGGCAGGAACTTCGCAATCTGGTGCAGAACTTGCGCCTGAAAATTCCTGCAAAGACCGAAACGAGCGCAAACGATTTGCCAGCCACCAAGCCCGCGCCTGTGCTGGCCTGAAATGCTGAAATTCATCGTAATCGGCGGGGCCTTGCTGCTGTTGTACCGCTGGATCGTCGGTCGCTGGCCGTGGCAGCCGAAAGACAGCACACGCAACCAGGCGATTATCCGCGCCCGGCGGCTGCTCGGCATAGAGGGGCGGGCAGACCGGGCGGAAATTATCGCAGCACACAAGCGGCTTGTCGCGATGGTCCATCCTGATCGCGGGGGATCCAATGAACAGGTGCATGAAGCCAACGCTGCACGGGACCTGTTGCTCGATGAGTTGCCCCGCGAAGTGCGCTGAGTTATCGCGCAGGTTCCCTAGATAAGGCCCCCGCTTCCATGACTTACGACTTCCACCCGACAGTACTGCGCGAATATGACATACGCGGCATCATCGGCGAAACGCTGGGGCCGGATGATGCGCGCGCGATCGGGCGCGGGTTTGGCACCTTGCTGGTGCGCGATCTTGAAGGTGAAAAGAAACCGCTGGTCGCGGTAGGTTTTGATGGAAGGGTCAGCTCACCTATCCTGGAACATGCTCTGGTCGAGGGGCTGACTTCAAGCGGCTGTGATGTGCGCTGCATCGGCATGGGCCCCACCCCGATGCTGTATTATTCCGAAGCTTCAGCCGAAGAGGTGGATGGCGGCATTCAGATAACTGGCAGCCACAATCCCGCCAATTACAATGGCTTCAAAATGGTATTTCGCGGGCGACCTTTCTTCGGCGCCGATATCCAGCGGCTCGGCACCATGGCTGCAGAAGGTGACTGGGTGGATGGTTCCGGGAGTGTCGAAAGCGTCGACATCATTGACAGCTATATTGACCGGATGCTGACCGCGCTGGACGGGATCGACACGCACGCGCTGGGCGATCTCACCGTGGCGTGGGACGCTGGCAACGGCGCCGCTGGCCCGGCGCTGGAAAAGCTCGCCGCGCGGCTGCCCGGAAAACATCATCTGCTTTTCACCGAAGTGGACGGAAACTTTCCCAACCATCACCCTGATCCCACTGTAGAGGCGAACCTTGAAGACCTGCGGGCCCTGGTTGCCGAGAAGTCTTGCGACTTCGGAATTGCCTTTGACGGCGATGGCGACCGGATCGGCGCTATCGACGGCGAAGGCCGCGTCATCTGGGGTGATCAACTACTAATGATTTACGCCGAGGACCTCCTCGGGAAACTACCTAATTCGACCATTATCGCCGATGTGAAGGCCAGCCGCGCCTTGTTCGACACGGTCGAAAAGCACGGCGGGAAGCCACTTATGTGGAAGACCGGCCACTCGCTGATTAAGTCCAAAATGAAGGAAGTTTCTTCGCCGTTGGCAGGAGAGATGAGCGGGCACGTGTTTTTTGCCGACACTTATTACGGTTTTGACGATGCACTGTACGCCGGGATTCGGCTGATCGCCGCTTCCGCACGACTGGGCAAATCGGTCACGCAATTGCGCAGCGAGATGCCCGCCATGCTCAACACGCCTGAATTGCGCTTTCAGGTTGACGAGAGCCGCAAATTCGCCGCGATTGAAGAAATCGCTGCACGCATTGCCGCCAGTAATGCGGTGGCGGACACGACCGACGGTGTGCGCGTGACCAATGCGGACGGGTGGTGGCTGCTGCGGGCATCCAACACGCAGGACGTGCTGGTCGCCCGCGCCGAAAGCGATACGCAGGACGGATTGGACCGCCTGCTGGCGCAGATCGACAGGCAATTGCAATTGAGCGGCCTCGAACGGGGCGAGAACGCGGGGCATTGAGGAACAAATCGGTATGCTACGGACACTCAGAATGGCTGTCGCTGCGGTTATTGCGACGTTTACCGTTCAGCCTGCGATGGCGCAGCACAACCAGCCAGCCGACGTAGCTGCCGAGTTGGGAATAGAACCCCTGACAGCGGAACAAGAGGCGCTACTGCCGCAGGCGCGGCGCGTGGTCTTGCTGGTCATGCCCGAAGGATCTGCGGGCCGGATGATGGGCGGCATTGGAAACGGCTGGATGTCTGGCATAGCCCTCTCCGAGCGCGCGGACGCCACCTCAGCGCTCAGCGAAACCCTCGGCTATGCCTACTACAACGCTGACCTCAATGAAGGAAAAGCGGAACGTGCCCTTAACATCCTGAACCCTTCCTGGAGGGAGCGGCAGGAAACCGAAGCGCGGTTCATTCAAGACATGGTCAACCAAGTGTGGGCTCCCTTGGCTCCCGTGCTGCGCGAGGCGATGGCAGAGCTGTATGCCATCAACTTCACTGCGGCGCAGTTGGAAGACATCGAGGCTTTTTACGCGACAGAAACAGGTCAGGCATTTGCAGCCGGGTCTCTGCAAATGGCGAACGATCCGCGCCTGTTCGCTGCGATGATGCAGGCATCGGAGTTGTTCGAAAACTTCACTGAACCGGATATGGGCGCGATGGAAGAAGCGCTTGCCGCGCTCCCACGAATGCGCACTTACGATGAGCTTTCGGAGCGCGAGCATGGGCTGGTCGGCGCGCTGCTGGGTCTGGATCAAACCGAATTGCGCGAAACCATGAACGCGGCTCAACTGGATTCGGGCTTGATTGAGGCTACAGAGGCGGCCGAAGCAGCGGTCGAGGCTGCTGGCGATTAATGGAATGGCGGGCCCGGTGGAATGGCCTTGGTCCGCGCTCGGCATCTCGCCTACGGGTGACAAGGAAGCCATCCATGCCGCGCATGACGCCCGCCGCGCAGAAATCGATCCAAATGGCCGAATTTCCGCCTTTGCAGAACTGACCGGCGCACGCGACAAGGCGCTGTTTCTTGCAAGCGAACTCAGACGGGCTGGGGAGCGCGGCAGCCCTGCCGTGATTGACACACCCTTTCCAGAGCCTGAGCCACCGGCCGAAACCGAAACCGAAACCGAAACCGAAACCGAACCCGAACCCGAACCCGAACCTGAGCCAGAGCCGGAACCAGAGCCTGAGCCTGAGCCTGAGCCTGAGCCTGACACGGCATATATGAGCGGGGGACGGTATGCCGATGAAACTGACTACCTGGACACGTTTGAAAATTCGATGTTGGAGGCGCCGCGCGGCTATGCTTCCGACCAGCCTGGCTATTGGCGCGATCCCTTTTCTGGGCCGCTCACGAACGAGCAGGCCAATATAGGCCTGCAATCTGGCGGGATCGGAGATGCTTTCAAAAGATATTCGCTAAACAAGTTTGGTGTTTGGTGGCTTGCTGGCCTGCTTGCTTTGCTGAGCTTCTGTTCGGTCGGCGATGACCGAGCCGGTGGAGGGCGCGCTGATGAAGCAAGCCCCGCCCGGCCCATCTACGATACTGCCGATCCGGAAGCCATTTGGGAGGGAGAAGGCGAAGCGGACGCGCAAATCGGCCAGCGCGTGACAGAAAGTGTATTCGGCGAAAATGTGCAGTGGCAAGAGGTTCGCGAAAAGGCACCCATGCTGGCTCTGCGGCTTACGAATTTGCCGGAGGCGGCCCAGCTGGGCGAGCGTATCGGACGGGTGCGCATCGCAATCCTTCAGGCACGATCGGTTGCCTCGCGCGAACAGGTAATCGCGATTGCGGAACTGCAACGTGCATGGCTGCTTGAAGCGCAGGCAAGTGGGAGCGGCGCGTGCCAGGAAGTGCTGGATGAAGCTTTTGTCGGCGGCGTCCCCGAAATGCCGCCTGATTGGCAGATTTTCGAACGGGGTGTGGCAGCCGATTTGCTGGCCAGCGGTGCGTTCGAACAAGAAGCGGCCGCCAGAGATCGCCGCGCAGTGCCGGCATGGGCGATCACTGATGCAGCCGAGGCGACTGGGTTGGAGCTCTTGGCCGTGCAGATCGCGCTTGCCAATGTCTCTGACCCGGCCAGCTGCGCGGTCCGGATTGCCGTGCTGGATTCCATGTTGGCGCGCAGGGATGAAGTGCCAGACGCTGCCTTTGCGTCACTGTGAAAGGATCGTGCCCCGGAACCTGTGTCGTGGCAGCGCGCTGATCAATTGTGACAACAACCGCCATACCCCCTGAAATCACCGACTGGTTCGCAGGCCGTGGCTGGCGTGTGCGGCGGCATCAGTCGGAAATGCTTAGCGCGAGTGATGCGGGCAAGCATGCGATGCTGATAGCGGATACGGGCGCGGGCAAGACGCTGGCAGGATTCCTGCCTACGCTCGCTGCTTTTTGCCCCTCGCGATTTGGCGACGGTGCGCCGCCAGAAGGTCTGCACACACTCTACATATCGCCGCTGAAGGCGCTGGCTCATGATGTGCAGCGTAACCTGATTACTCCAGTGGAGGAGATGGGGCTCGATCTGCGTATCGAAACCCGAAGCGGCGATACATCGTCCGACAAGAAGAAACGCCAGCGCAGCAAGCCGCCCAACATTATGCTGACTACGCCCGAAAGCCTTTCTCTCCTGCTCAGCTATCCGGAAAGCTTCGATCTTTTTGCTGGCCTGAAGCGCGTTGTGGTGGATGAGATCCATGCTTTCGCGACACAAAAGCGCGGTGATCTGCTGGCGCTCTCGCTATCCCGCCTCCAAGCCATCGCGCCTGACATGCAGCGCGCTGCATTGTCCGCCACCGTTGCCGATCCGGAAGCTTTTGCCGCCTGGATTGCGCCGTGGGGCGATATGGACGCGGTGGCGCTGGTGCAGGGCGAGGAGGGCGCCGAGCCGGAGGTGGAAATCCTGCTGCCCGAAGAGGAGCGCGTGCCGTGGGGCGGCCATGCGGCAACGTGGGCGATACCGCAGCTGTATCAACGTATCCGGGCGAACAACACGACGCTGGTCTTCACCAACACGCGGTTTCTGGCTGAATATATCTTCCAGAATTTGTGGGATGCAAACGAGGACAATCTGCCCATCGGCATTCATCACGGTTCCTTGTCGAAGGAAGCGCGGCGCAAGGTCGAAGACGCGATGGCGCGCGGTGAGCTTCGGGCGTTGGTCTGTACTGCCAGCCTCGATCTGGGGGTCGATTGGGGCGATATCGACTTGGTGGTGCAAATGGGCGCGCCGAAGGGTTCGTCGCGCCTGCTCCAGCGGATAGGCCGCGCCAATCACCGGCTCGATCAGCCTAGCCGCGCATTGCTTGTGCCGGGAAACCGGTTTGAATTTCTGGAAGCAACGGCGGCGATGGAGGCGGTGGACGAGGGCCAGCGTGACGGGGAAGATTTCCGTCCGGGCGGGCTTGATGTGCTCGCGCAGCACGTGATGGCATGCGCCTGCGCGGCCCCGTTCGACGAACGCGCCCTGCTGAGCGAGGTGCGATCCTGCTGGCCATATGCGCAAGTGGATGACGACGTGTGGAGCCGCGTCCTGGAATTTGTGGCGACCGGTGGATATTCGCTGAAAGCCTACGACAAGTTCAAACGGATCACTCGCGAGAAAGCGAAGGACGGTACGGTCACCTGGCGATTGACCCATCCGGAACAGGCATTCCGGCACCGCATGAATGCGGGCATCATCATCGATGCCGAAATGCTGGAGGTGCGATTTCGAAACGGGCGGTCGCTAGGCCGGGTGGAAGAGCGTTTCGGTGCCGGACTGAGGCCGGGCGACACGTTTCAGTTCAGCGGCGTCAATGTCGAGGTCGAGCAGATCAAGGACATGGAGCTGATCGTTCGGGCGAGCAAGAAGTCTGCAATGATCCCTTCATACGGCGGCCTTCGCCTCCCGCTGACCACCCACCTGGCAGAGCGCGTGCGCGGCTTGCTGACCAATCGCGCCGGGTGGTCCCGCTTCCCCGATGATGTGCGTGAATGGCTGGAGGTGCAGGATTGGCGCAGCCAGATGCCAGGACCGGACAATCTGCTGGTGGAAAGCTTCCCCCACGCCAAACGCCACTACACCGTTTATTACACCTTCACCGGCTGGAACGCGAACCAGTCTCTTGGCATGCTGATCACCGCCCGGATGGAAGCCATGGGGTTGATGCCTGGCGGCTTCGTTGCGAATGACTATTCGCTGGCGGTGTGGGGCTTGAAGCCGGTTGAGGATCCGCGCCCACTGCTATCGCCAGATATCCTGACCGATGAATTCATCGATTGGGTGCAGGATTCGCATTTGCTGCGCCGTGCCTTTCGAGAAGTCGCAGTGATCGGCGGCTTGGTGGAGCGACAGCACCCCGGTAAGCGCAAGAGCGGGCGGCAAGTCACCTTCAGCACCGATCTGATTTACGATGTGCTGCGCAAGTACGAGCCTGACCACGTTCTGATAGAGGCAGCCTGGGCCGATGCCCGCGCGCGAATGACCGACATTGGGCGGCTGGGTAATCTGCTCGACACTGCGGCGGAGCGGCTGGAACATGTCGTGCTTGACCGCGTCAGTCCGCTGGCAGTGCCGGTAATGGTGATGATCGGACGCGAAAGCGTGCCGCAGGGCGGCGCCGATGATGAGCTGCTGCTGGAGGCCGAGACACTGGCAGGGGCAGCAATGCGGATGGATGGCTTGCCCGAAGGGTTGGGGGAGGATCAGTGACCGCTCAATGGCTCACAATCACGCTTCTGATAGTAATGCAGCGTCGAAGGCCGGAGGTTTTCGTACCTGCGGTAAAGTGAAACGTTCGAAAATCGAAAGCAGTGATCGAGAAGCTGGCGAGACCGCAACATCGCGAGGACAGTGACGGCGCTGCCGTAAGAGGCATCGCCATCAGGTTCGAACCAAAGCGCCGGCTGCGGGGACTTGGTCTTCGATTGATCGAGAATCCTGGCGAATTCAGCTGGATTGACCGCTTGTGAGTTCCAGAACAAGTTGCCGCCGCGATCAATGGAAATCTGGTTGCCGACCGGCGTCAGCGGACCCAGATCGCCGGGCGCGCCGGGATTGGGCAGATCGACAAGTATCGCATGGGCGGGATCGGTGTAGACGGCCATCGCCAATGTGGCAGTGACCATCCAGACTGCCGCTAGCGGTGCCAGCGAAATGCGCCATATCGGCTCGCCGTGATCGTATGGCAGGCGCGGCGCTGTTCGGCGCGCGCTAGTCCGCATCAAAGACGCGGTGTTCATGAGTATCTGCAAAGGCGAAGCGGTCTATGTTGGCCTCCCCGACAAGGTGGATGACCTGCACCGCGTCATTGTAACTGGTGTAGGCGTCGGGTTCGAAAAGGATCACCGGCTCTTCCGGGCTCACCGCGGCACGCGCCAGTCGCAACTGTAACTCGGCGCGGTCGACCTGCTCGCCGTTCCAGAGGACGCCGCCGCTGCGAGTGAAGGAGAGCGCGATTTGCTGTGTGTCGGTTGCATCGCCGCCGTGCGGAAGGTCAACCTCGATCTGATTGGTGGCGATAGGGATCGAAAGGATCAGCATCACCAGCAGGACCAGCAGCACATCGATAAGCGGGGTAATGTTGAGTTCGCTCATCGGCTGCGGCGTTACGGAGTAGCTGCGATCGAGTAGGCGGGATCTTATTGCCATCTGCTCTTTCCCAAGGACGGCGCATGGGCGCCAAAGGTGATAAGATAACATCACGCAAAACGTGTTTGTCAAATTCGCATGTGCGGAGCCGTGCGGAGCTGCAGCACGACCAACGGTGCCGGACACAAAAAAGGGCGACCGCAGCCGCCCTTTTTCAAACCACAATTCAGTAGGCGGTTATGCGCCGCTGCCGAACTGACGATATTTATCATTACCGACGAAGCCGAACTTCGACACGCCCGACCCCTTGATGATGTCGAGAACACGTGCAGAAAGCTCGTAACTGGCGTTTGCCTCTGGTTCGAACTGCAATTCGGGCTCAACCGCAAAAGCGAGCGATTGCTGCAGATTGGTAACCAGACCGCCCTGGGTAATCGATTCGCCATTCCACAAGATCAGGCCGTCCGGGGTCAGCACGATCTTGTTGGTGATGGGATCAACATCGGGCGTGGGTGCATCGCTTGGCGCAGGCAAATCGATATTGATTGCGTGCGTCGCGACCGGGATGGTGATGATGAACATGATGAGGAGAACGAGCAAGACGTCGATAAGCGGCGTCATGTTCATTTCCATCATCGGCGAGCCGTCGTCGCTACCGCCTGCCATTGCCATGAGTGCGTACTCCTAAAAAATATCGGCCAAAGCCGGTTATCTGCGAACCCTTAAGTGGCGGGTCCGTTCGGATCGACCGGGTTCGAAATGAAGGCGATGGTCGGGTAACCAGCAGCCTGCACGTTGAAAATGGTGCCCGCAACGCAGCGCCACGGTGCGTTGACATCGCCGCGGATGTGGACCTGCGGAATGGCCTCGGGATCGTTCACGATCGCTTCGGCACCGCCGGGATAATTCTGTACGATTGCGTCGAGGCGCTCGAACGCCGCTTCATACAATTCGCTGGAATCGACCAACGTCGTGTTGTTGAAGAACACGCGGCACTCACCATCGCGGGTGGCGCCTTCAAAACCGGAACGGATCGTTCCCGGAGTGCGGCCATTCACGTCGGTGGTGGTCACGGTGATCAAAAGGTTTTCAACCTTGTCGTCCGATTCCTGTGTTTCAATAATTGGGATCCGCAGTTCTTCGACCGTCTGAATGGCCACCGGAACGGCGATCAGGAAGATGATCAGCAGCACCAACATAACGTCCACCAGGGGCGTTGTGTTAATGTCGGACATCGGCGTCTCTTCGCCGCCCAGACTGATTGCCATGTGTCTCGTCCTATCTCACGTAAGCAGGGAAGCGGCGGGCACCCGCATGCGAAGGTGCCCGCCCTTTATAATCGCCCTTATCAGGCCTTCTTGGTCGGCGTGGCTGTGCCAGCTGTACCGACCGGACGTGCAGCTGCCGGAGCAGTCTTGGCCGCCTTGGCAGATGCCTGTGTCGAAGTTGCAGTCATTAGAGCAGGCTTCACCTGACCGTGCGACGTAATGTTCGCCTGAAGGTCAGTCGAGAAGCCCGAGAGCATCGCCGCGATACGGCGGTTACGCGACTGCAGATAGTTGTAGGCGAACACGGCCGGAACCGCGACCAGCAGACCGATGGCGGTCATGATCAGGGCTTCACCAACCGGACCAGCAACCTGGTCGATCGAAGCCGAACCGGTTGCACCGATCTTGATCAGCGCGCGGTAAATACCGATAACCGTGCCGAGCAGACCGACGAACGGTGCCGTAGCACCAACCGTTGCGAGGAACGGCAGGCCGCCAGCAAGCTTTGCGTTGATCGTGGCTTCGGAACGCGCAAGCGTACCATGCAGCCAGTCATGCGATTCCAGACTGTCGGTCATTTTCTCGGATTCGTCGCCGGCACGGATGCCGTCGTCAACAAGCTGGCGCCACGCGCTGTTCTTGTCGAACTTGGTTGCACCTTCCTTCAGCGAACCGGCACGCCAGAAATTGCTACGGTTGGAACGGTATTCCTTCATCACCTTGTTCTGTTCGAAATACTTGGTGATCAGGATATAGAACGATCCGACGGACATGATGATCATGACGGCCAGGATCGACCATGCAACTGGGCCGCCTTCTTCCATCGCTTCGATAAAGCCGAATTCGGCCTTCGGAGCCGCTCCGCCTGTGGCTACGGCCAAAGTTTCAATAAACATGCTGTTCAGTCCTCTTCCTAGAGAAAATTCAAATTAATTAAGCTGGTAGACGATGTTGGTGGCCCAGCTTCCCGAAGTGGGATTGCCGGCATCATCAAGTGCGGGGTTAAAGCGGCCATAGCGTGTGAGATCATCGCATGCGGCCTGATCAAGGATCGGATCCGCAGAACGAGTCACCCGGCAGCTTGATACGCGGCCATTGGCGCCGATTGTAACCGCGACCCCGACCGTACCCTCGATTTCACGGCGAAGTGCGCGCGAAGGATAGTTTTCGATAATCCGGCGAGTCCAGCTTGCCTGACCGTCCGGAGTGGCCCCACGCGCCCGTGATGGCGGCGGCGGAGGCGGCGGAGGCGGTGCGGCAGCTGCAGGCGGTGCAGGCGGCGGAACAATTCGCGCAGGCGGTGCTGGCGGCGGAATGTTCGGCTGCGTACGCACAGGCGGTGGATTCGGCGCGATGCTGATCGGCGGCGGAGGCGCGACCGGCGGCGGCGGAGCCACATTTTCTTCCGGTGGCGGAGGCTCTTCCTCTGGTTCCGGCGGTTCTGGTTCGTCCTCAATTTCCACAGTGGTCACGCGTTCGACTGCTTCCTTGAACGCCGAATAGGCGAGCCCGGTAACCAGCAAGTAACCCAATCCAATGTGGATGAGGGCAACGATGATAATCGCGATAATGCGGTTACCGCTCATTTCTTGGTCAGCGTACGCCATCCAGTCCCTTCACTCCATTTTCATCGCCGACAAAGCCGGCTTTCGCGACAAACAAGATTCGCACCCTGCCAGTCACATTGATTTGTTGTCCAGCCAAACTTTCATGGCAGTGGTATAAACAACCCACGACACTAAATGTGCCCGTATGGCAACAGCCCTGTTATTTTCTTATGTTTTGGGGCTGAGATTGGGGCGTCTTAACCGTCCGTAAGGGTCTGGGCAAATGCTTTATCCGTTCAGTGGCGATTCACTCCCGCTTCGCTCTGTGCGATAAACCGGCGGCAACCAGCGTTCTTTCACTCGGGGCAACCGCTGCGCTCTTGCCAGCAAAGGCCCAGCAAAGGCACAGTCGGGGCAGGAGATATATCATGACCATTGTTACACCAGATCGCTGTATTTACGGGCTTCGACAGGTTGCCTTTGGCTTGTTGGCGGCCACGGTTCTGGCCGCGTGTTCGACCACGGTTCCGGCGCAATCGCGCGGCGGCGACCGGACCTTGGCTACCGCCGAAATGGGGCCAGGCGAAGCTCCGACTTATGCCGATCTTGTCACCTTTGCCCAGAACGCGGATCTGGTCGCGATTGTCACCGTGGATAAGCAGGCCGTTTTTCCGGTGGAGCGCGCGCCCGGTGTGCCGCCGCAGCGCGTCCGTCTTTATCTTGAAACGCTTACACGTAACTTGCTGGCTTCTGGCACCGGTGTGGGCGAATCGCTGATTTTCGTGACGGACGTGGACCGGGAGGCGGATGGCGATGCGCCTGATCTGGAAGACCGGTCCTACGTCATATTCGCCGATCAGGCGCGCGGTAGGCCGGGCGAGGTGCAACTTGTATCAAGCCGCGCGATGTTCCCCGCTGGTCCCGTCATCGAAGGCCGCGTGCGCCGCGTTCTGACACAATTGGCATCTGCAGAAGCACCGCCCGCCATTACCGGACTGCGCGATGTGATTTCCGTGCCCGGCAACCTCGCCGGCGAATCGGAAACGCAGATGTTTGTCGAAACGCGCGGCGGCGCGCCAGTGTCGCTCAGCGTGGTGCGGCGTCCCGGAATGGCACCGGAATGGGGCATTTCGCTTGGCGAGATCGTCGACACATCGGCACGTCCGCCCGAACCCGATTCGCTCGCCTGGTACCAATTTGCCTGTTTCCTGCCGCGTGAATTGCCGGAAACCGCGTTTCTTCAGGGGGACCGCGAATCGCAAGATCGTGCGCGGCGCGACTACGCCTTTGTCCTTGACGAACTGGGGCCCTGCGCGCGGCGTTACAGCTAGGCGGCGAAGCGCGCATTCGTTTGCGCGCTGGCCAACACCCTCGTCGCCGATTACCGCGCCATTCGAACAAGGGGAATCGAGCTTTATAATGGCGGACACTTTGAAAATTGCTCTTGCAGGACTGGGTACGGTCGGGGCGGGTGTAATCCGGCTGCTTGGCGAAAACGGCGATCTGATTGCGCGGCGCGCGGGCCGGCCCATTGAAATCTCCGCTGTCTCTGCCCGCGACCGTGCGAAGGATCGCGGTGTCGATATCTCGGCCTACGCCTGGGAAGATGACATGACGGCTCTGTCTGCGCGCGCTGACGTGGATGTCGTGGTCGAACTGGTCGGTGGGTCGGATGGGCCTGCGCTGGCTCTGGCGCGCAAGACATTGTCGGCGGGCAAGGATCTTGTCACCGCAAACAAGGCGATGGTCGCCCATCACGGGATGGAACTGGCACAACTGGCCGAAGCGCAAGCTGCCGCGCTGCGTTACGAAGCGGCGGTGGCGGGCGGCATCCCGGCGATCAAAGGCCTTGGTGAAGGAGCTGCAGCCAACCGCATCGAGCGGATTTACGGCATCCTCAACGGCACCTGCAATTACATCCTGTCTGAAATGGAAAGCTCGGGCCGTGACTTCGGGGATGTGCTGGGTGAAGCGCAGGCGCTTGGCTATGCCGAAGCCGATCCGACATTCGACATCGAAGGCGTGGATGCCGCGCACAAGCTTTCGCTGCTGGCCGCTCTTGCATTCGGCACGAGGCTCGATTTCGATGCTGTCGCGACGACGGGCATCAGCCGCATTCGCGCGGCCGACATCGCGCAGGCGCGCGCTCTTGGATATGTAATACGCCTCATCGGGCTTGCCGACTGCGAGAGCGACAACGGGGATCGCCACTTGTTCCAGCGTGTCGCGCCGTACCTCGTGCCCACCAGCCATCCGCTTGCCGGCGTCGGCGGCGCGACCAATGCGGTGGTGTTGGAAGGCAATTATTCCGGACGGCTGTTGTTCGAAGGTGCAGGCGCGGGTGATGGCCCGACAGCGAGCGCCGTGGTTGCGGACCTTATCGATATTGCGCGGGGCAATGTCCCGCCGCCGTTTTCCTTGCCTGTCTCCGAGCTTGAAGCGAGCGCGCCTGCCGATCCGGGCCACCGCCGCAACCGCGCGTATCTGCGCTTTCTTGTCGCAGACCGTCCAGGCGTCCTGGCGGAAATTACCGCTGCGATGCGGGATGCGGGTGTTTCCATTGAAAGCATGATCCAGCAAGGCCACCCGGGCGATGAAGACGATCCGGTGCTGGTCGCGATGGTGACGCATGAGGGACCGGAAGGCGCCGTCGATCAGGCGATGGAACTGCTTCATGGTTCATCCAGCCTGGCTGATGAGCCGCTGGTCATGCGGCTGCTGGGTTAAGGGTCCGGATCGGCTGGGCCTGGCAGAGGGGGCGGCTCTTTATCTGCGCGCGTTATCGATGCGCGATCTTCGGGGCTTACCGCTTCGGGAATGTTATCGAGATCGATCATCAATGGCCTGCTGCCACCGCCACCGAACCGGCCACAGAAGGACAGCAGGTGGTTTTCGCAGGGCGGCGGCTCAAAACCTGGCAAAATGCGTATCTTCGGATCGACCTCTCGCGGGATCGGGGACAAATACTGATCCGAATCCTCAAGTTCGCGGCAGACGATAATCGATCCATCTTCCTGGACCGTGTCTTCGCAAGGCACGTCCCCGGCAAGTGCCGCCGGCGTTTCGGGATCGCCTTCGAAACCCTCTTCCGGGCCATAGGCCTCTTGCGCCTGAGATAGCGCGAGACTTGCCAGCAGCGCCATAACAAGCGGCGCGTGCATCAATCGCCGCCCCCCTCGGAAAGATCGATCGGAATACGCCTGCCTTGCACGCCGTCGGCGTCCGGCACCGGCTCTACTTCCGACACCAAGGCTGCCTCTTCATCGCTCAAGGGTTCGGGAAAAGCCGTCACGTCGATCATCAGTGCAGGCTCCGGCGCATAGCCGAACCGGATGCACGAAGGCGTGCCCACGGCGGCCGGATTGGTGACCCAGCACGGCGGATCGGTCATGCCCGGAATGATCGCCCGATCGGACCGCGTGGGGCGCGGAAGAGGCGACATGTAGCGTTCCGAATCGGTCAGCTCCCGGCACACCAGGATCACGCCGTCTTCCTGCACTTCGGTATCGCAAGGCTCGCTGGCGGACGCGGGCAGGGGTGTGTCCTCATCTATGTCGATCTCGTCCGCCGGGCCATAGGCGTCCTGCGCAGCGGCATTTCCCGAACACTGGGCCGAATAGAGGGCCGCAGCGACAATCAGTGCACCCATCTTTCCCGGCGCCAACAATCTCGACAATGCCCCGCCCCCCTGCTTAAGCGCACGGAACTGAGCACCGGAGGCTGAATTACCCATGAATTCCAAAACCAAAGGCAACAACGGCGGCGAGCAGAGCGTTATCGACCGCGTCCTGGTCCTTGAAATGGTTCGCGTGACGGAAAGCGCCGCCATCGCCGCTTCGAAATTGATTGGCCGCGGCGATGAAAAGGCCGCTGATGCTGCTGCGGTAGAAGCCATGCGCCGCGCATTCGACGCATTATACATTGATGGCACCGTAGTGATCGGAGAGGGCGAGCGGGACGAGGCGCCCATGCTTTATATCGGCGAAAAGGTCGGCGGCGCGCCGGGCAAGGGCCCCAAGATCGACATTGCGCTCGATCCGCTGGAAGGCACGACGATCACTGCCAAGGCCGGCCCCAATGCGCTGGCGGTGTTGGCGGCTGCGGAAGAAGGTTGCCTGCTTAATGCGCCCGATGTTTACATGGACAAGATCGCCGTCGGTCCGGGTTATCCCGACGATGTCATCAGCCTTGAAAAAAGCGTTACCGAAAACGTCCAGGCAGTGGCGGCAGCGAAAGGCGTGGAGCCGGGCGACATCGTCGTGTGCGTGCTCGACCGCCCCCGCCATGCCGATATGATCGCGGAACTGCGCGGTCTCGGCTGCGGTGTCTATCTTATCGGGGACGGTGATGTTGCCGGCGTTATCGCGACAACCGATCAGGAAACCGCGATCGATATGTACATGGGCCAGGGCGGCGCGCCTGAAGGCGTGCTGGCTGCCGCGGCGCTGCGGTGTGTTGGCGGACAATTCAACGGGCGGCTGGTGTTCCGCAATGCTGACGAACGTGCGCGAGCGGAAAAGTGGGGCATCGAAGATCTCGACCGCATCTACAAGCTGCACGATCTGGCGAAGGGCGATTGCATCTTCGCCGCCACCGGTGTGACCGATGGATCGCTGCTGCACGGCGTGAAGCGTATCCGCCGGCCCAATGGCGAACGCGTGATGACGACAGAGACAGTGGTGATGCGCTCCAGTTCCGGAACTGTCCGGTGGGTGAAGGGCGAACATAAAATCTAACGCCGCAGGCAGCACCGGTGCAGGGTGACAAAGGTTACACCCTGTCACCCTGCCACAACCTCGGTAACTCGCTGACCTAAAACACATATTCCGGAAATTCCTGAAGGTGACACTGCGCCGGAAATTTGTTGGACTTCGGGTAAATAAAAACAGTCCGGTCCATCGGGACATGCATCGGTGTAGGAAAGCGTTCTCGCCGCCACGCTGGAAAACATCCGCCGCCCTCTGTTGCAAAGATACGATGCTCGGCTAGGGCAGGCGCACCCGCCAACTACTCAGGATTCGCGCGCCATGAAGATCATGTCCGGCAACTCAAACCTGCCGCTCGCCCGCGCCATTGCCGCATATCTCGAAGTGCCGCTGACAGACGCCAGTGTGCGCCGGTTTGCCGATGAGGAAATCTTCATCGAAATTCACGAGAATGTGCGCGGCGAAGACGTGTTTATCGTGCAGTCGACCAGCTATCCGGCGAACGACAATCTGATGGAACTGCTGATCGGCATCGACGCGCTGCGGCGCGCCTCGGCCAACCGGATCACCGCAGTGGTGCCCTATTTCGGATATGCCCGGCAGGACCGGAAACCCGGACCGCGCACGCCCATTTCTGCAAAACTGGTAGCGAACCTTATTACCGAGGCCGGGGCTGACCGGGTGCTGGCAGTCGATCTGCACGCTGGCCAGATCCAGGGCTTTTTCGATATCCCGACGGACAATCTGTATGGCGCGCCAACCATGGCTGCCGATATCCAGACGCGTTACGGCGGGGAAGACCTGATGGTCGTATCGCCAGATGTGGGCGGCGTGGTGCGCGCCCGCTCGCTGGCGAAGCGGCTGGACAACGCCCCGCTCGCCATCGTGGACAAGCGCCGCGATCGCCCCGGCGAGAGCGAAGTGATGAACATTATCGGCGACGTGAAGGGGCGCAGTTGCATCCTGATCGACGATATCGTCGATTCAGGAGGCACGCTGTGCAATGCGGCGCAGGCCCTGCTGGATCAGGGCGCGAAAAGCGTGGCGGCCTACATCACGCACGGCGTCCTTTCCGGCGCGGCGGTAGCGCGGGTGAACAAATCGGCTCTAACCGAATTGGTTATTACTGATACGATCAAGGCAACCGATGCGGCAAACGATTCGGACAGGATCAGGGTTCTCACCATCGCGCCGTTGCTGGGCGAGGCCATTCGCCGGATTGCCGACGAAAGCAGCGTGTCGAGCCTGTTCGACTGATTAGCCGGACTTTTTCTGGTGCGATCGCGGTTCGGCATTGGGATCGCGCCACGGGCCGATCTCATCCGGCGCCAACCGGTTGAGCGCATCCAGACGGCGCCGCTGCCGCACTTCCAGTGACAGGCGGACGAAGGGATGCATTCCGGTTTTCAGCTCTGTCGGTGACATATCGAAAAAGCTGCGCACTTCCTTCACGCGGTGCGACTGGTCGAAATAGCGCAGCTCTATTTCCGGGCGGTCTTCCGGACGTGCCACATCCAGCAGCGCTGCCCCCATGTCGAGCACCCGCGCACGGCGCAGCGCCTGTTTTGGCGTTACTCCGAACGTGTGTTTGATAATCCGTTCTATCGTGCGTTTGCAAACCGAATGACCGGCCGCAAATTCTTCCACGGTAATTTCCGGATTGGCGAGGCATTGCCGTTCAAAATCCGTGGCAATCGGATCGGGCTTCTGATAATTTGCAGCTTCGACCAGCGGACGCAGGAATTGATCTTCAAGTGCTGCCAGCCACACCTCGTAATCTTCTTCCAGCGGCACAATAGAGCCTAGCGGGGTCTCCCGGCCGAAATATTCGTCGATGTCCAGAATACGGTTCAGCATCTTTGCGTTATCGGGAAACCCCAGCAAGGATGCCCCGCCGGCGTTGAAATGCAGCGTGATCGCCACATATTTGCCGGTGATGCTGATCGGCATGCATTTTGTCTGCGGGCCAAAATATAGTGCGCGGCCCTGTTCACCCGCTTCGAAAACCTGCTCGCCGTCAGCGGTCCCGGCTTTCCACGCGTCGTGAAAGATGATGGTCATGCAAGGATGATCAACGACGCGGCCACAATCGATGCGCATTCCCTCTGGCAATTCGCCTTCGGCAATGCTCCACCAATAGGCCCAGGGAAGCAGGTCGCTGGCAGGGGCGCGCGACAAGGCCAGCGGAGAACCCCCACGAGTGGCGCCAGTCTGCGACTTGATTAGCGGCCCGTCGTTCATGGATTGAATGATGCTTTACAATTGAAATAAATGCAATGTGTATCAATATATTAAGGAATTTGAATGCTCTCCCGCTCCGATATTACTCTTCTTCATCGTTTGGCCGACGTTGCTCGTGAAGAAATACGTCCGCTCTTTCGCACTGTTCTGCAAAGCGAGTCGAAAGGCGATTCCAGCCCGGTAACTATTGCGGATCGCAATGCAGAGGCGGCAATGCGCAAGATTATCGAAGCGGAATGCAGCGCCGATGGCATTCATGGGGAGGAATTCGGCGTGAAGGATGGCAAATCCTCGCGCCAATGGGTGCTGGATCCGATTGACGGGACCACGGCGTTCCTTGCAGGCCGCCCGATCTTCGGAACGCTGATCGCCTTGCTGGTCGATGGCTTTCCGGTGGCAGGCGTGATCGACCAGCCTATCCTTGGTGAACGCTGGATCGGCATCGCCGGGCAAGGCACCACGTTCAACGGAGAGCCTGTGACCGCGCGGCTGTGCCCGAAGCTGGCCGAAGCCACCATCGCCACCACCGGCCCGCACTATTTCAGCGTGGAGCAGGGTGATCGCTTCATGGCGCTGGCGGGACAGACGGATCACAAGCGCATGGTAATGGGCGGCGATTGCTACAATTACGCCGCCCTGGCGAGCGGCCACATCGACATCGTGGCAGAAGCCGGATTGAAGCTGCACGATTACGCTGCGCTTGTTCCGGTAGTCGAAGGGGCGGGCGGTTTCATGAGCGACTGGGCCGGCGAGCCGCTCCACGCGGGCAGCGACGGCACCGTGTTGGCGCTGGGCGATCCGGCGCGGCTGGAAGATGTGCTGGACGTGATCGGGAAAGCGTGAAGCATATCCGTATGTGATACAGATTGTTACAGTATTGACACAGCGAAAGTTTACAAATGGCCGTGCAGTCGCGGGCGGATTCACAGACGCTGTAAAGACGCGTAAATTCTTTTTAGCATGAATACTGCGTCGCCAAGGCGCGAATATGCTGGAGGAGGATGAAATGAGCGATTTGTTTGCTTCAATGTAAGCTGGGCGTTCGGTTTTACTGTCAGGTTCTGCATCCGCGGCACTGCTCGCCCTCATGCCGTTGTCTGCGCTTGCGCAAGACCAGCAGGACCAGCAAGAGCCGGAAACGCGCGGCAATACTATCATTGTCACGGCAACGAAGCGCGACGCCAATATTCAGGACATCCCGTTCTCCATCAACGCGCAGACGGCAGAGGACATCCAGCGGTCCGGCGCGGTTACGCTGGAAGATCTTTCGCGCAATGTGGCGGGCCTGTCGGTCCAGAACCTTGGGCCGGGCCAGAGCCAGCTTTCGGTGCGCGGCGTATCTGCAGGCCAGATCGTGCGTGACCAGCCCGGCGTGAAGGAACAGGTCGGCGTCTATCTGGACGAGAGCGTGATTTCGCTTTCGCTGTTCACACCTGATCTGGACCTGTTCGATCTCAACCGCGTGGAAACCCTGCGCGGGCCGCAGGGAACATTGTTCGGCTCCGGCTCTGTTGGCGGCACGATCCGTTACATCACCAACCGCCCTGAACTGGGCGTGGTGGAAGGCATGGTCGAGGGTAACCTCAATCTCGTTGACGGCGATGATATTGGCTGGCACGTCAAAGGCGCGGTCAACGTGCCGCTGGGCGATAATGTCGCGGCCCGTGCGGTCGGTTACTACACAAGCTACGGCGGCTTTATCGACGCGCTTGGCCCGGCTGGCGGCGAAGACATCAACAGCGGGGAACGCTATGGCGGCCGGCTCGCGATCCGGTTCGACAATGGCGAAGGCCTGAGCATTACGCCGCGGATCGTCTATCAGCGCGTGAATGCGGACGGTTTCAACCGGCAGGAGATATTCAACCTCTTCGCCAATGAATTCACCACCACCGTACCAGCCGTAACCTTTGACGAGCGCGAGCAATATCTGCTGCTGCGCGAGGCGTTCGAGGATGAAACGCTGATCGCCGATCTGGTGGCAGAGGTGGAGCTTGGCGGCCTCGTGCTGACCAGTGTCACGTCCTACACCAACCGCGATATTCTGGTCAGCCGCGATGCCAGCGCGCTGAGCGGATCGGTCTCGGTCGATCTGGGCTTCCCCGATGCGGCGGTATCCATCCCGTCCAACCTGCGTGACACCACCGATCTGGAAAGCTGGACAAAGGAACTGCGGCTTGCATCCGATAACGACGGGCCGCTGCAATGGGTGCTGGGCGGATTTTATTCCGACACCAGCCGTATTTACCAGCAACGCCTTCCGACGCCGGGGTATGACGTTTTCGTCAACCAGTTCTTCGCTGCACAGTGCGCTGCGGATGATCCGACCACTATGGCGGATGAAAGCGCCGGCTGCGCCGATCCGGCCACACTCACTCCCGTGACAGCCAATGATATAGCCAACGGCTTCCCGGCGGATTCGCCGTTCAATTCTGACCTTCCCTACGACATCGAGCAGATCGCGGTCTTCGGTGAAGCGACCTATGCGGTGACCGACCGGTTCGATGTCACGTTTGGCGGGCGGTATTACGATTTCAGCGAAACGCGCACCATCACCACGGGCGGCCTGTTTGCCAATGGCGACACGGGTCAGGTCGATACGACCAGCTCCAGCGGCTTCAGCCCGCGCGTCCTGCTGAGTTATGACCTGACCCCCGATCTGACGCTGAACGCGCAGGCTTCTAAGGGCTTCCGCCTTGGCGGGGTCAACGATCCGCTGAATACTCCGCTGTGTAATGCGAGCGATCTGGCGCTGTTTGGCGGATTTCAGGATTACGAGGACGAAACGCTGTGGAACTATGAAGTCGGGGTAAAGGCGCAGGGCAGCGGCTTTTATGCCAATGCCGCGGCGTTCTACACCGACATCAACGATCTGCAGGTGACGCTGGATGCGGGCAGCTGTTCTTCCCGTATCGTTTTCAACGTGGCTGATGCCCATACGATGGGTCTGGAGGCAGAAGTCGGGGTGAGCCCCGCGCCGGGGCTTGACTTCGTCTTCTCGGGCAGCCTCGTGGAAGCGGAATTCGATACGACATTGCCCGCTCCGCTGACCACTGCGACAGGCATCCGCGAAGGCAATCGCCTGCCATCTGTCCCTGAATTCCAGGTGTCGGCATCGGGCAGTTATGAATGGCCATTGTCGAACAACATGAACGGGTTCGTCGCAGCGACCTTTACCCATGTCGGCAACCGCTACACGCAGCCAGCCGATCAGGAAAACAACCCGCGCACCTTCACGGCCGGACTGCCGTATCTTGGGGCACCGGCCACGGCATCCACCACGGTCGATCTGCTGCTGCCGTCCTACAGCCTCGTCAATCTGTCGGCGGGCGTGGATCTCGACAGCGGCCTTTCGATAACTGCCTACGTCAACAATGTGTTCGACGAAAATGCGCTGTTGTCCTTCGATCGTGAACGCGGCGGACGGGCACGCCTCGGCTATGCCATAGGCCAGCCGCGCACGTTCGGCCTGACTGTCAGGCAGGAGTTCTGATCGCTCCACCGGCCTGATTTGGTGAACCCCGCTGTCCGCGTGCCGGATGGCGGGGTTTGCCTATTTTGCAGAACGCTTGCCTTTTGCCGGCGACAACCCTATTTGCGCGCCTTCACTTACACGTGATTCATCTGCCGGTCTGGCCGTTAGGGCTGCCAGGGCTGGTTGGACGTGTTCTAGAACTTAGGAGACGAAAATGCCCAAGCTGAAGACCAAGAGCGGCGTCAAAAAACGCTTCAAGCTCACCGCCACTGGCAAGGTCAAGCATGGTGTCGCTGGTAAGCGCCACCGTCTGATCAACCACAATGCGAAGTATATCCGCCAACAGCGCGGCACCAAGACGTTGGCCAAGGCCGACTGGGCTGCCGTGAAAAAATGGGCCCCTTACGGGCTCGGTTAATTCGAAGAGCGGTTCCCTCGCGGAACCGGGACCGAGTTTCTGATTAAGGATATACGAAATGCCACGCATTAAACGCGGTACTACGACCCGCACCAAGCATAAAAGACTTCTTGAACAGGCGAAGGGCTATCGCGGCCGCCGTAAGAATACGATCCGCGTTGCACGCCAGGCCGTCGAAAAGGCCGGCCAGTACGCCTACCGTGACCGCAAGGTCAAAAAGCGCACCTTCCGCGGTTTGTGGATCCAGCGCATCAACGCTGCTGTGCGCGAAGAAGGCCTTACCTATTCGCAGTTCATGCACGGCGTGAAGCTGGCCGGGATCGAGCTGGACCGTAAGGTCATGGCCGATCTTGCGATGAATGAAGGCGACGCGTTCGGTCTCATCATCAAGCAGGCGAAAGACGCGCTTCCGGCATAAGCCGGCTGGCTGTCTGACCGATTACAGCAATTGCACATTTCAGGGCGCCGGCATCCATTCCGGCGCCCTATTTGTTTGTGCCATGCTCAAAACCTTGTCACTGATGCGTCCATGGGGTCGCAGAATTTTGAACAGCAGGCCGGCGTAGATGCGCCGAAGGTCGAGAGCCGTTTCTTCGCGCCTCCTGCCGAATTCGAAGGGTGTTTCACCACCTTTTACCGGATGGTCCTGACACTGCCTGAAGACGCCGTTATTTCCGATTACATGCAGCCAGAATGGACGAGCATCCGCTTTTTCTCGGGCGCGTGGCCCACTGCGAAGCTTGGCGATGATGCGGTATCGGGTGCGCGGTACGCCGTGGCAGGTGCAAGTTCGCACCCCGCGCATTTCACTATCGGGTCCACAAGGCTGTGGGGTATCGGCATTTTGCCGCTCGGCTGGGCGCGCATTTTCGATGCCGATGCCAGCGATATGGCCAACCGCGTGGTGAATGGCGAAAGCCATCCGTTATTCTCCCGCTTCTCTCCGCTTGCAGACATCCTGTGCGACGACACGATTACCGAAGAAAAACAGTTCTTCGCAATTGCAGAGGCAATGCGCGGCGCCATGCGCCCGCACCGTGACGAGGCCAGGATTTTGCAGGTTCACCGCGCGCTGCTAGATCAGGACTTGAAGACCGTTTCAGATCTGGCCGAGAAGGCAGATATCAACCCGCGCTCGCTGGCACGGCTGTGTTGCCGCCACTTCGGATTTGCGCCCAAGACGCTGATGCGCCGCCAAAGGTTTGTGCGCAGCCTGTCGACTTTCATGCTGGATAGCGGCGGGAAATGGAGCGGCGCGATGGACGGCCATTATCACGATCAGGCACAATTCAGCCGCGAATTCTCCAACTTCATGGGCATGACGCCGAGCGAATATGCGGCAATGGATCATCCGGTGATGAACTCCTTTGTCGCCGCGCGCGCGAGGATGCTGGGCTCTCCGGCACAGGCGCTGGATAATCCCGGCGGCTGATCGGCCGGCGCAGTCCGCATTGCCACTTTGCCATTCGGACGATTTAACGCTAGCGGAACGCCCTTCACGCTGGAAACTGGTTACCATGACTGAAATGCAAACGAAGACCGAAGCGGCACTGTCCGCAATTGCCGCCGCAAGCGATGTGGACGCGCTGGAAGAACAGCGCCTCGCCGCGCTTGGCAAGAAGGGCTGGGTCAGCGCCGCGCTGAAGACGCTGGGGCAGATGTCTCCGGAAGAACGCACCAGCGCAGCGCCTGAAATTCAGGCCGTGCGCGCGCAAATTGCCGATGCGATTGCCGCCAAGAAGGCAGAACTGGAAGCGGCAGAACTGGAAGCGCGGCTGGCGACAGAAACGCTCGATCTCACCTTGCCCGCGCCGCAAGCTGCGCGCGGCAGCGTTCATCCGGTCAGCCAGGTGATGGATGAACTGGCGGAGATTTTCGCCGATCTGGGTTTCGCGGTCGCAACCGGTCCGGAGATCGAGGACGACTGGTACAATTTCACCGCGCTCAACATGCCCGAAAGCCATCCGGCGCGCGCGATGCATGATACGTTTTATTTTCCAGATACGGCCCCCAAGGGCGGGCGGATGCTGCTCAGGACGCATACTTCGCCGGTGCAGGTGCGAACCATGATGAAGGACGGCGGACCTTTGCGCATCATTGCGCCGGGCCGGGTCTACCGGTCAGACAGCGATGCGACGCACACGCCGATGTTTCACCAGATTGAAGGTCTGGTGATCGACAAGGGCATTCACCTTGGCCATTTGAAATGGACGCTGGAAACCTTCCTCAAGGCATTCTTCGAAACGGACGATATCGTCCTGCGCCTGCGCCCGAGTTACTTTCCCTTCACGGAGCCTTCTGTCGAAGTCGATGTCGGGTTCGCGATTGAAAACGGAAAACGGATATTGGGCGGCAGCGGCGATGCCGAAGGCCACGGCTGGATGGAATTGCTCGGCAGCGGGATGGTCAACCGCCGCGTAATCGAATTTGCCGGGCTTGATCCGGACGAATGGCAGGGTTTCGCCTGGGGCCTCGGCGTGGACCGGCTTGCCATGCTGAAATACGGCATGGACGATCTGCGCGCCTTCTTCGACGGCGATGTACGCTGGCTGGAACATTACGGATTTAGCGGGCTGGACCAGCCGACGCTTTCGGGCGGTGTGGGAGTGATGCCATGAAGTTCTCTCTCGAATGGCTGAAATATTTCCTCGAAACCGAAGCGACCACGGCGGAAATCGCCGCAAAGCTGAACGCTATCGGCATCGAGGTTGAAGACATCGAAGACCCTGCGCAAAAGCTGGTCGGATTTGCAGTGGCCGAGGTTCTGACAGCCGAAAAGCATCCCGATGCGGACAAGCTGCAAGTGCTTTCCGTCAGCACCGGCGAAGGCCCGCCCCTGCAGGTCGTATGCGGCGCCCCCAATGCGCGGGCGGGCATGAAGGGCGTGCTCGGCCTGCCGGGCGCTCAGGTTCCTGCCAATGGCATGAAGCTGAAGAAGAGCGCCATTCGCGGCGTCGAATCGAACGGCATGATGTGCTCTGTTCGGGAACTGGAGCTGGGCGAGGAGCATGACGGGATCATAGAGCTTCCCGCCGATGCGCCTGTCGGCCAGTCTTTCGCCGATTACCACGCCGCCAGCCCTGTTTTCGACGTGGCGATCACGCCCAACCGGCCCGATTGCATGGGTGTTTACGGCATTGCCCGCGATCTGGCCGCCGCGGGGCTCGGCACGCTGAAGCCGCTGGAGCCTGCCGCTATCGAAGCGGCGTATCCGTGCCCGGTCGAAATCCGCACCGACGATGCGGAAGGCTGCCCTGCTTTCTATGGCCGCGTTATTCGCGGCGTCACCAATGGCGCATCGCCTGACTGGATGCAGCGGCGGCTGAAGGCCGCAGGCCAGCGGCCTATTTCGGCGCTGGTGGACATCACCAATTACCTGATGCTGGCATTCGGGCGGCCTGCCCACGCCTATGATCTGGCGAAGCTGTCCGGCCCGGTGATCGCTCGCCGCGCAGTCGATGGAGAGACGGTCGAGGCGCTGAACGAGAAGACCTATACGCTCGATTCCACCATGACGGTAATCGCCGATGACGCAGGCGTGCACGATATTGCCGGGATCATGGGCGGTGAACATTCCTCCGTGCAGCCCGAAACAACCGATGTGCTGCTCGAAGTCGCCTATTTCGATCCCGAAGCCATCGGCGTGACAGGCCGCAAGCTTGGCCTGGCCACCGATGCCCGCACACGGTTTGAACGCGGCGTCGACCCGGCATTTCTTGACGACGGCCTCGCCATTCTCACCAGCCTTATCCAGCGTATTTGCGCCGGTGAGGCCAGCGAAATGGTGCGCGCAGGTTCGCCTCCATCTGAGCCGAAGGTCATCGCCTTCGACCCATCGCTGACCGCCAGGCTGGGCGGAGTGGACGTGGCAGAGGCTGACCAGAAGCGCATCCTTGAAGCGCTGGATTTCACTGTGTCAGACGGTTGGCAGGTCACGTGCCCGCTGCGCCGCCACGACATTGAAGGCCCCGCCGATCTGGTAGAGGAAGTCGTGCGCATATACGGGCTGGACGCGGTGGAAAGCATCGCCTTGCCGCGCATGGACGGCGTTGCCCGTCCCACCGCCACGCCTGAACAACTGCTGGAGCGCCGCGTGCGCCGCGCCGCTGCTGCGCGCGGGCTGAACGAGGCAATAACCTGGTCTTTCCTGCCGACCGATCAGGCGGCACACTTTGCCGATGGCCAGCCGCTCTGGGTGCTCGATAATCCGATCAGCGAAGACATGAAGGCGATGCGCCCCTCGCTCATCCCCGGCCTCCTTTCTGCGGCAAAACGCAATTTGGACCGCGGCGCTGATGGCCTGCGCCTGTTCGAAGTGGGCCGCCGTTATTTGCGCAGCCCTGATGGATCGAGCGACGAACATCCGACGATTGCTGTGCTGCTGGCAGGCGCAAAAACTGCGCGCGGCTGGGTCTCCGGCAAACCGGCCATGTTTGACGCATTCGATGCCAAGGGCGTGGCAGAGGCGCTGCTCTCCGAAGCTGGCGCTCCGGTAGACAAGCTGATGGTGATGGGAGAAGCTGGCGCACAGTTCCACCCCGGCCAGTCAGGCACGCTGCGGCTCGGCCCGAAAAAGGTGCTCGCCCGCTTTGGCGCGCTGCATCCCGCCACGCTGGGTGCCTTCGATGTCGATGGCCCGGTAGTGGCCGCCGAAATCTATCTCGACGCGATTCCGCCCAAGAAAGGGAAAGGCGGCTTCGCCAAACCCGATTACGCGCCGCCCGCGCTGCAAGCGGTAACGCGCGACTTCGCCTTCCTGGTGCCCGCTGATCTGCCCGCCGGCGATCTGCTGCGGACTGTAAAGGGCGCGGACAAGGTGAATATCGTCGATGCCCGCGTCTTCGATGTGTTCGCTGGGCAAGGCGTGCCCAGAAGGCAAGAAGAGCATTGCCATCGAGGTGACGCTCCAGCCGGGCGAGAAAAGTTACAAGGATGACGAGCTGAAGGCGATTTCGGACGCAGTCGTTACCGCAGCAGCGAAACAGGGTGCGGACCTGCGCGGATGAGCGACACCTTCACGATCCGATCAGGCGATCTTGCGGCGCAGATAACGGCCGCCGGGGCCGAGCTGATATCACTCAAGGATCACGATGGCCGCGAGTACATGTCTGACGGCGATCCGGCATTCTGGATCGGACGCGCCCCGCTGCTGTTTCCGATTGTCGGGTGTTTGATCAACGATCAATACCGGCACGCGGGCAATTCCTACGCGATGGAAAAGCACGGGTTTGCGCGGCACAGCACTTTCACGCCTGTTTCCCACACCGAAAACAGCGTGCTGTTTCGACTGGCCGGCAATGCCGATACGCGCGCCGTGTACCCCTTTGCGTTCGAGCTCGACATGCTGTTCGAGCTTGACGGACGGGCGCTGAAAATGCGCGCAACCGTCCGCAATCCGGGTGATGACACATTGCCCTTCAGCTTCGGTTATCACCCTGCCTTTGCCTGGCCCTTGCCGGACGGCGGAGAGAAGCTGGCGCACCGGATCGTTTTTGCAGAGGACGAACCCGCAGACATCAGGCGGCTTGATGCGGACGGCATAATTGTGCGCAGCGAAGCCAGCCCGGTGTCGGACAAATCATTCGCGCTCAACCCCGATCAATTCGTGGATGACGCGATGATATGGGATGAACTCTCTAGCCAGAAACTGACCTACCAGTCACCCAGCGGGCCAGCGCTCGATATTGCTTTCCATAATCTGCCCATGCTTGGCATCTGGCAGAAACCGGGCGCAAACTACATTTGCATTGAGCCGTGGGCCGGGATTGCCGACCATGCTGGCTTCACTGGCGAGTTGACCGAGAAACGCGGCATCATGTCCTTGCTGCCGGGAGAGACGCGGCACTTCACCATGGACGTTACACTGCGCCCCCGCTAACCGCGCAAGCCATGTCCACATCCGTAAATCCCCGGCGCACATTCGCCATTATCTCCCACCCCGATGCGGGTAAGACCACGCTGACGGAAAAGCTGCTGCTGCAAGGCGGCGCGATCCATCTGGCGGGCGAGGTGAAGGCGCGCGGGGCAGCGCGGCGGGCGCGGTCCGACTGGATGAAGATCGAACAGCAGCGCGGCATCTCCGTCACCTCCAGCGTCATGACGTTCGAGAAAGAGTATGTGACCGACTCTGGAACCGAGACGATCACCTTCAATTTGCTCGATACACCGGGGCATGAGGATTTCTCCGAAGATACCTACCGCACGCTGACCGCCGTCGATTCAGCCATCATGGTGATCGACGCGGCCAAGGGTATAGAGCCGCAGACGCGCAAATTGTTCGAAGTCTGCCGCCTGCGCAGCGTGCCTATCATCACTTTCGTCAACAAGGTGGACCGCGAAGGCCGCGACCCGTTCGAGACATTGGACGAGGTGGCAGACATGCTCGCGCTGGATGTGTCCCCGCAGATGTGGCCCATCGGCATGGGCGGTCTGTTCGAAGGCATCCTCGATTTCCGCACCGGCGAAGTCGCGCGGCCAGAAGGCGATTCGAAGGAATATCTGGGCAAGCGCGAGGCCGATGCTGTCATTCCGGACCAATATGTCGAGGAGTACGAGCTGGCGCAGGCAGGCTATCCGGAGTTCGATCTGGAGGCCTACCGTAGCGGGGACCTGACACCTGTCTATTTTGGCAGCGCGCTCAAGAATTTCGGGGTGGAGGAGCTGATCGATGCGATTGCCCGTTACGCCCCGCCGCCGCGTCCGCAGCCTGCCGGGGATGAGCAGATTGCGCCCGATCATGACGAGGTGACAGGCTTCATCTTCAAGGTGCAGGCCAATATGGACCCGATGCACCGCGACCGTATCGCCTTCATGCGGCAGGTATCTGGCACGTTCAAACGCGGCATGAAGCTGACGCCCAGTGGACTTGGCAAGCCTATTGCAGTGCATTCCCCCATCCTGTTTTTCGCGCAGGACCGCGAGATTGCCGACACCGCCGAACCCGGCGATATCATCGGCATTCCCAACCACGGCACCTTGCGCGTGGGCGATACGCTGTCCGAGAAAAACCAGATCCGGTTCACCGGCCTGCCCAATTTTGCGCCGGAAATTCTGCGCCGCGTACAGTTGAGAGATCCTACCAAGACAAAGCAGCTCAGGAAGGCGCTCGATGATCTTTCCGAAGAAGGAGTCATCCAGGTGTTTTATCCGGTGATCGGCGGCAGCAGCATCGTCGGCGTCGTCGGCCAGTTGCAGCTTGAAGTGCTCATCAGCCGACTGGAAGCGGAATACAAGGTGGAAGCTGCGCTGGAAGCCTCACCCTTTGCAACCGCGCGATGGCTGAAAGGCACGGATGCCGCGATCGACGATTTCGAACGGTTCAATCAGGGCAATCTGGCGCGCGACCGCGACGGCGATCTCGTGTTCATGGCGAAAGCTGCGTGGGATGTGGGTTACCAGGAAGAGAAAAACCCTGATTTGAAATTCTCCGCCACCAAGGAGCGGTGACAGGTGCGCTTTTGACGCGTAGTTTACGCGCATGGCAGATTTTACCGACACACTGACCGACAAACACATCGAGATGATCGAGGGCCAGCCGGTCTTCTTCGTGGCCACCGCCGCACCCGGTGCACGGATCAATCTTTCGCCCAAGGGATATGACGCATTTCGCGTGATTTCGCCTGCCCGCGTCGCCTATCTCGATCTGGCCGGATCGGGGAATGAGACCAATGCGCATTTGCTGGCCGACGGCCGCATCACGGTGATGTTCTGCAATTTCCAGAACCCCGCACTGATCCTGCGCATTTATGGCCGGGGCTCACCGGTGCTTCCGGCTGACAGCGGGTGGGATGATCTTGCGCAGCATTTCACTCTGCTGCCAGGCACGCGGCAGATCTTCGATATTGCGGTGGAGAGCGTGCAAACCAGCTGCGGTTGGGGAGTGCCGGTGATGGAAATGGAAAAACCGCGCGATACGCTGATCAAATATCATTCCGGCAAAGAGCCGGAAAAATGGGCGGAGAAATACTCGCAGCCAAAGCCTTCGATCGATGGCCTGCTAACACGCCCGACAGATCGCTATATCGCGGGGGAATAGCGCCTCACTTTATTTCGCCAGTACAACAAAAGAGCCGACGACACCCGTGCAACTTACCTTTGCCAGTTATAACATCCACAAGGCCATCGGCAGCGACGGGCAGCGCAATCCGGTGCGCATACTGGATGTTATCGACGAGCTGGAAGCCGATATCGTCGCCTTGCAGGAAGTCGATATCCGCTTTGGCAACCGTCAGAGTGTGCTTGATCTGGACGATATTACGCAGCGTGGCTGGCAAGTCGCCGCCATGCCGACGCTGCCACAAAGCCTGGGTTGGCACGGCAACGCCATCTTGGTGCGCAGCGGTATCGAAATCGCGCAGGTCGAGGCGGAAAATCTGCCGCAGATAGAGCCGCGCGGCGCGGTCCGCGCGAAGCTGCGGGCAGACAACACAGGCAGCAGCGCGGAGATTTGCGTGACTGCCATGCATCTTGATCTGTCCGGGCTCAGCCGCAAACGGCAATTTGCACATCTGTGCGCCGCCAGCCGCGCACCGCGCCTGCCTGCGGTGATGCTGGGTGATTGCAACGAATGGATACAGCCTATCGGCGGAGATCGCGGACTGGCAGCGCATTGGGAAATGATCGCGCCGGGCCGCAGCTTTCCCGCGCGCCGCCCGATGCTCAGCCTGGACCGGGTGATGTACACGCCGCATTGGGATGTGATCGATACGCGGGTTCATAACAGCGTGCTGGCACGGGCCGCGTCGGATCACTTGCCGATCCGCGTGGCGCTTGCGTTGAAAGATACCGGACCACTGCCCGATTCTTGAGCGGCGATGCCTGATTATTGTGCGCTGCAATAAAAACGGCGGCATCCACCCACCGACCGCCCCCACGTAAATGCCGAGAAGCACGTTTGGCACGCCCTTTGCAACCTGATGCTATGGCCGGGACTCTCACCGGCACAGGATCAGGGGCAGCGCATGAAATTTGTCATCGCCATTATCAAACCATTCAAACTCGACGAGGTGCGTGAAGCGCTCGCCGCAGTGGGTGTTGCCGGGATGACCGTCTCGGAAGTCAAAGGTTTCGGCCGTCAGAAAGGCCAGACCGAAATTTATCGCGGCGCCGAATATTCGGTCAACATGCTGCCGAAGGTGAAGCTCGAAATCGCGGTAAGCGACGAGATGATGCCCAAGGTGGTGGAAGCCATCCAGCAAACCGCCAGCACGCAAAGCATCGGCGACGGCAAGATCTTCGTGCTCGACCTCGCGTCGACCACGCGCATCCGCACCGGCGAAACCGACGAAACCGCGCTGTGATCAGCAAAGCCTGGACCAGGGGGTCAGCTCACATGACAAACACTCTTCTAAAATTCGGCGCTGTTGGAATGGCAGCGCTCATCACATCAAGTCCGGCACTTGCTGCCCCGGTGGCAGAGGTCGCAGAAGTTGCTGCAGCCGTGCCGAACCCCGGCAACAATGCCTGGATGATGACCGCAACCGTGCTGGTTCTGCTGATGATCCTGCCGGGTCTTGCGCTGTTTTATGGCGGTCTGACACGGTCCAAGAACATGCTGTCCACGATGACCCAGATCGGTGCCACGGCATCGCTGGCGATGCTGGTTTGGGTGATGTGGGGATATTCGCTCGCGTTCGGCGACACCACTTATGAAGGCGTGCTTGGCCTGTTCGTCAGCGGCGGCAGCTATTTCCTGTCCGGCACTGATGCCAGCAGCACAGCGGCAACCTTTACCGACGAAGTCATCAGCAAGTATGTCTTCATCAGCTTCCAGATGACCTTTGCCGCGATTACTGCAGCGCTGATCCTGGGCGCGACGGCAGAGCGCATGAAGTTCAGCGCCGTCATGCTGTTCGTGCCGCTGTGGCTGACGATCGTTTACTTCCCCATTGCGCACATGGTGTGGGCAGGGGGCGGCCTGATGTTCGAAGATGGCGCGCTCGATTTCGCGGGCGGAACCGTGGTGCATATCAACGCCGGTGTTTCCGGCCTGGTGCTCGCCTATCTTCTGGGCAAGCGTCGCGGCTATCCTGAAGAGCAGATGCCGCCGCACTCCATGACGATGACAATGGTCGGCACCGGTCTGCTCTGGGTTGGCTGGTTCGGCTTCAACGCGGGTTCCGCATTGGAAGCCGATGGTTCCGCAGGCCTTGCCATGATCAATACGTTCGTGGCCACCGCAGCCGGCGGACTCGCGTGGATGGTCATTGAGCGTCTTGCCGGCCACAAGGGTTCGGCGCTGGGCTTCTGCTCGGGCGTGATTGCCGGTCTTGTGGCCGTGACCCCGGCGGCAGGCAACAGCGGCCCGTTCGGCGCTATCCTGCTTGGCATCGTCTCCTCACTGGTTTGCTACATCGCTGTCGCAAAGGTGAAGGGCAAATTCGGCTATGACGACTCGCTCGATGCTTTTGGTATCCACGGCGTGGGCGGTATCGTCGGCGCCATCGGCACCGCAATTGTCTACCAGTCTTTCCTTGGCGGACCCGGCGATGGCTCTGTGGCCACCGGCGCGCAGCTCTGGATCCAGATCAAGAGTGTGCTGATCACAATCGTCTGGGCCGGCGTCGGCACGTTGATTGCCGGTCTTGCCACCAAGGCGCTTGTCGGCCTGCGGGTATCGGAAGAATCCGAAATCGAAGGTCTCGACATCTCCGAACATGGAGAGCGCGCATACAATTAAAGCAGTTCGGCGGGGCCGGGAACTCTCTCATCTCTCCTTCTTCGTCCCGCCACACATCGTTCCTCCTGCGAACGAACAACTTGAATGGGCCGGAGCTTCACGCTCCGGCCCCTTTTTTTTGGAATTTCGGGTTGCCAGCTAGGGGCGATGCACCGCACTACACTGCGGTCCGCTGAATACGCGGGCAAGCAGGAGATCCCGAGATGAAGTTCATCATTGCCATCATCAAGCCGCATAAACTCGAAGCCGTGCGAGAGGCGCTGGCCGCCATCGGGGTCTCCGGCATGACGTTGTGCGAGGCAAAGGGATTTGGCAGGCAAAAGGGTCAGACCGAGATTTATCGCGGAGCCGAATACGCCGTCAACATGCTGCCCAAGGTGCGCCTGGAAATCGCGGCGAGCGATGATCTGGCGCCGCAGATTATTGAAACGATCCGCACTTCGGCCAACAACGGGCAAATCGGCGACGGCAAGATTTTCGTGCTGGAACTTGCGTCCGCCATACGCATCCGCACAGGCGAAGAGGGCGAATTGGCGCTATAGGACCGAGATGTAAAAACGCGTTGCGAGCTTGCGTAACAATTGCGCTGATGCGTTTGTCCGCCTATCCGATACGTTCAACTACGTAACGGAGTGCGGGTATGCGATATATTGCCAAAGGTTTCAGCTTACTCGCAATTCTGGCTTCATCGCCGGCTCTGGCGCAGGATGATAGCGTGGAACGCGGTCCATATATCGGGCTTGATGCAGGGGTGAACCTCCCAAGGGATTACGGCATCGACGTCGGCACGTTCCGGGATGATGCGCAAGTCTCCAACGACATGGGCTGGGAAACAGCGGCCATCCTCGGCTATGACTGGGGCCGTTTCCGGACAGAGATCGAAGGCAATTATCGCACCTGGGGCGGGGATGAGATCATATCCGAGCAAGCCGGCATTCCGCAATCGGCAACCACGCGGGCCACTGGCGCTCTGGATTATGACGGCGATATTGCCCTGAAATCCCTGCTGGTAAACGCCCTGGTCGATTTTGGCGAAGAAGACGGCGTTCAGTTTTCGGTTGGCGGCGGTGCGGGCCGCACGTGGATGGACATCGAAACGAGCGGGGCTCCCAGCGGTTTCGCCTACCTGGATACCAGCGACAGCGAATGGGCGTGGCAGGCAATCGCGCAGGCGCGCGTGCCCGTCAGCGACCGCGTTGATGTCGGTTTGAAGTACCGTTTCTTCAGCACGCTGGAGTTTGAAGTGGACGATTCGATTGGCCGGCTCGCCGATTTTGAAGTCGCGTCGCATTCGGCGTCGCTCAGCCTGATGGTGATGCTGGGCAGCCGTGTCGCACCGCCACCGCCGCCGGTGATTGCAGCACCGCCTGCTCCCGCCCGCCCGGCTCCACCGCCTCAGCCACCTGCACCGCAGGGATTGCCGTCTTGCAATACAGGGCCGTATATCGTGTTCTTCGACTGGGATAAGTCGGATATCACCCCCGAGGCATCGACCGTGCTGAACAGCGCTGTGTCCGCATACAACACCTGCGGTGCGGCCAGCATCATGCTCGCCGGCCATGCTGATCGGTCCGGCCCGCAAACATACAATGTGCGCCTTTCGGAGCGCCGGAATGCGGCGGTGCAAGCCTATCTCTCTGGCCGGGGCCTTCCAGCTTCTAACATCTCGACCGAAGCCTTCGGCGAAAGCATGCCGCGTGTCGCGACCGCAGATGGTGTTCGTGAGCCGCAGAACCGCCGTGTGGAAGTCACTTTCGGCCCCAATGCGGGAATGTAGCGGCTAGTCCCGCTTCGCCCACCGCTCGCGGATCATGTCTGACGTTTCGCGGCTCCCGTCATGGCTCCAGCCGGGTTCGCGCCAAAGGTAGGACGCTTTGTGCCGCCACGGTGCGCGCCATATGTCGCGCGCGATGGCCAGCCATTCATGAAACACGGCTTTCAGCGGATTGAAAGCTGCCAAGCTGGTGGACGATGCCGTAGCGGATCTGGTCTGCATCATCTTCGGGAGCAAAGGTGCCAAACAGCTTGTCCCAGACGATGAAAGTCCCGGCATAATTTCGATCCAGATAGCGAGCATTCACGGCGTGATGGACGCGGTGATGCGAAGGCGTGTTCATCACCGCTTCGAACCACCGCGGCATACGCCCGATTGATTCGGTGTGAATCCAGAACTGATAAATCAGGTTGAACCCGCCGCACACCAGGATCATCCCCGGCTCGAACCCCGCAAAGGCCAGCGGCAGGCGGAAAATGAAGGATGCGGCGAAGAACCCGGTCCAGCTTTGCCGCAGCGCGGTGGACAGATTGTAATGCTGGCTGGAATGGTGGTTGACGTGGCTCGCCCAGAACCAGCGCACGCGGTGGGCGCTGCGATGAAAGACATAATAGGCCAGATCATCCAGCACGAAGCATAAAGGCCATGCCCACCACGCCCAGCCGATCGATAAAGGTGTTGCACCATGTGCCCACACCAGCATGGCGACAACGGCCGCGCCGGTCAGCCCGCCAGCAACCGTGCTGCCCAGTCCGATTGCAAGCGAGGTCGCGGTGTCGCGCAATTCGTAGGCCTGCGGCCGCCGCCGGCGCGCCCACAGCAATTCCGCGACTATCAGGGCCACGAAAACAGGTATCGCATAGGTGACTGGATTGAAGAGCATGATGTGGAAGATAGCATTGCGCGCCCACGTCGCACAGACTTAGCGATTATCCGCCCATTCCAGCGCCGAATCGCCCAGGTTAATCGTAATCGGACAAGCGCCAGGCTTGCCCGCCCCGATGACGAGGCAGCCATCTCTGGCTGAAAGCCGCGCATCAGGGCCAAGAACCCTTGCGATAAATTGTCCGCCATGCGGCACGAGTACGGCCAGCCGCCCCGCGCTGTCTTTCGCAACCGCACCGCGCCCGCTTTGATCAAGAGCCAAGACAACAGGATCAAATCCGCCCGGTGTGAGTGCAATCAAAGCGCGGGCCTCCTTCTCGTCCGCAATTCGGCCCGCGCGTGAAAAGCCGAGGAAATGGGTGAGCGCAATCACGGCCGCAATCGCAGCTAGCGAGCCTGCAAATTGCAAGAACTGGCTGTCCAACGCTCGGCCTATGCCTAGGCGCGCGCCGACAGGGTTTCCAGCGCCTGACGCACCGGAGAGATGTCATATCCAGCGTCCATGGCCGCGGCAGCAATCTCTGCAGGTTCCCGGCCCGCGCTCGCCTGCGCCAGCGCCCACAGGAATGTGGAACGCGTGCCTGACCGGCAATAGGCGAGCACCTTTCCGCTTTCGCCAGCGGCCTCCAATGCATCTTTCATGGCCGCAATCTGCGCCTCTCCGAAGCCGGTGTGATCGATGGGAATTGCCCGGTAATGCATGCCCTGCGCCTGTGCTGCGGCGGATATCTCAGATCCCTCTGGCTGGCCGGCATCTTCGCCGTCCGGCCTGTTGTTGATCACCATGGCAAAGCCAGCCGCGCCTGCCGCTGCGACGTCGGCAGTTGTGATCTGGGGGCTGGCCCAAACCGTATCTGACAATTTGCGAAATTCGCTCATTCAACAATCTCCATGGGCCAACTATCCGCAACCCTGACCATGCCAAGCGGGATGACCGCTGTGCAAGCAAAGTTGCCGATTCCGGTGCGTCACAAACCTGCAGCCTTAAAGTGTTCGCGTCACCCCAAATTTACGGCTATAAGCCATGGGCGGAAGCGGATGGGGAGGTCCATCGCATCTGGGTCGGCGGATAATTCGTCCGCATCGCTGGCCAAAGTCGAAGGACGGGATTGAAGGTTTTTTAGGTTCATGGGTTACGACAAAGGACGTCGCGGTCGGGGACGCGACAAGCGGGATAACATTGGCGAAGACGGCTTTGATCCGTTCATGGACGGCGCAGCCCCGCCGCCGATGGACGGTGGCGGCGGTGGCTGGCGCGATGGCGGCAACGACCGATTCGGCGGCGGCGGCGGTGGAGATCGCTTCGGCGGCGGAAATCGCGGCGGCGGCGGTGGTGGTGGCTACGGCGGCCAGCGCAGCGGCGGCGGCGGATTCGGCGGCGGTGACCGCGGTCCACCTCGCGGCGGCGGCGGCGGCGGTGGCGGCATGCCCGCTCAGGTTGTTGGTACCGGCCAGGGCAAGGTCAAGTTCTTCAACACGCAGAAAGGCTTCGGCTTCATTCAGCGTGACGAGGGCGGCGAAGACGTTTTCGTTCACATCAGCCAGGTTGAACGCGCTGGTCTGGAAGGCCTCGCCGAAGGCCAGGAATTGCAGTTCAACCTCGTCGATCGCGGCGGTAAGGTTTCTGCAGCCGATCTTCAGGTTGTCGGCGATGTCATCGAAGTAAAGGCTGCGGCTGCTCCGCAGCGCGAGCTGACCGGTGAAAAGGCTGTTGGCACGGTCAAGTTCTTCAACAGCATGAAAGGCTTCGGCTTCATCACGCGTGACGATGGCAAGGAAGACGCCTTCGTTCACATCAGCGCGGTTGAGCGTTCGGGCCTGCAAGGCATCGAAGAAGGTGACCGATTCGAATTCGATCTAGAGATGGACCGACGTGGGAAACACTCCGCCGTAAATCTCGTCCCGGTCCAAGGCTGATAGAGCCTTACATTCAGGATCTATGTGGCGGCCGTTCGTTTGACCGGCCACCCGCTCTTTCATAAAGAGAGATTTCAGGCGGTCGGTCCAGCAGGGCTGGCCGCCATTTCTCTTTGTTCCGGTTAAAGGAATCTCTTAATGTCGATTACTCCGCTGATGCCAGTCTATCCCCGGTGCGGCGTGCGGCCCGTGCGCGGCGAAAATTGTCATCTGATCGATGAAGACGGTACCCGCTATCTCGATTTTGCATCCGGCATTGCGGTGAATTTGCTGGGGCACAGCCATAAAGGGTTGATCAGCGCGATCCAGCAGCAGGCCGCCACGCTAATGCACGTGTCCAACATGTACGGCAGCCCGCAGGGTGAAGCGCTGGCGCAGCGGCTGGTGGATAAGACTTTCGCCGACACGGTGTTTTTCACCAACTCAGGCGCCGAAGCGGTGGAGTGCGCGATCAAGACGATCCGCGCCTATCATCAGCATGACGGCAACGACGAAAAATTCGAGATCATTACGTTCAAGAACGCCTTTCACGGGCGCACCATGGCCACGATCAGCGCTTCCAACCAAGACAAGATGCACAAGGGATTCAGCCCTTTGTTGCCGGGATTCCGCTATGTCGACTTCAATGATCTTGAAGGTGCCAAGGCTGCGATCGGTCCACACACGGCTGGATTTCTGGTCGAGCCGGTGCAGGGCGAAGGCGGCATTCGTCCGGCAACCCAGGAATTCATGCAGGGCCTGCGCGATCTAGCCGATGAGCATGATTTGATGCTGGCACTGGACGAGGTGCAATGCGGCGTCGCGCGGACGGGGACCTTGTATGCCTACGAGCAGTACGGGATTGAACCTGACATCATGGCAACCGCCAAGGGTATTGGCGGCGGCTTCCCTCTTGGCGCTTGCCTCGCCACGGAAAAGGCGGCGCGCGGGATGGTGTTCGGCACGCATGGCTCCACCTATGGCGGCAACCCGCTCGGGATGGCTGCGGGAATGGCCGTGATGGACGCGGTTGCGAACGATGAATTTCTCGCTGAAGTTCGCGAAAAGGGGGATCGTCTGCGCGGCCGGCTGGAACAGTTTATCGGAAACTATCCCGACCTGTTCGAGGAAGTGCGCGGCATGGGCTTGATGCTCGGCCTCAAGATGAAGGGCGAGCCGCGTCCGTTCATGGTCCATCTGCGCGATCATCATCACTTGCTTACGGTTGCGGCTGGCGATTCGACGCTGCGTCTGCTTCCCCCGCTTGTCATAGGTGATGCGGAAATGGATGAGTTTTTCGACAAGCTGTCTGCCGGCGCCGCCAGCTACCATGCCGACGCTGCCGCATGACAGGCACGCGGCATTTCCTCGACCTGTCCGATGCGGGCGGGAACACAGTCGCGGCGATGCTTTCCGATGCCATTGATCGAAAGGCGGCCCGTCGGGATTGGCCGAAGGGCAAGGCTGACGCGGATGCGCCGCTGGCCGGGCGCGTTCTTGCGATGGTATTCGAAAAGAACTCCACCCGCACCCGGGTCAGCTTTGACATCGCAATGCGTCAATTGGGCGGAAGCGCGCTAATCCTTGATGCAGGCACGTCGCAGTTGGGACGCGGCGAGTCGATTGCCGACACCGCGCGCGTTCTCAGTCGGATGGCCGATGCCATAATGGTGCGTACCGATGATCACGCCAAGATCGAGGAAATGGCGCGTCACGCCAGCGTGCCGGTAATCAACGGGCTGACAGACCGTTCCCATCCCTGCCAGATTGTCGCCGATCTTCTCACAGTGATTGAACACCGCAAGGCGCTGCCCGGGCTGGAAGTGGCCTGGTTTGGCGACGGCAACAATGTGCTACACTCCGTGTTGGAGGCAGCTGCGCTGATGAAGTTCAACGTGCGCGTGGCGACCCCGGTCGGCTTTGAACCGGAGGAAGAGTTTGTATCGATGGCGCGCAAGGCCGGGTGCACCGTGACCTTGACTCAGGATGCTGGTGCTGCGGCTGCGGGCGCGGATGTGATCGTAACCGATACATGGGTTTCCATGGGACAAGCCGACACAGCCGAAAAACTGTTCGCGATGCAACCTTACCGCGTTGATGCGGCTCTGATGGCGCAGGCGCGGCCCGATGCGATCTTTCTTCACTGCCTTCCCGCCCATGTGGGTGACGAAGTGAGCGAAGAGGTTTTTGAAGGACCGCAATCTGCGGTGTTCGATGAAGCGGAGAACCGCATTCACGCTCAGAAATCCATTTTGCTGTGGTGTTTCGGCAAGCTGGACTGACACGTCTTTCAAAGCGGCGCGCGCTTCCCATATTCACTGGCATGAACACAACACCAAGCCAGACTTTCTCCGATCAATTGCTGTCTTTCACTATTCCCGGGCGCGATTGCCGCGGCCGGATGGTTCGCTTGGGCCCCGTTCTGGAAGACATTCTGGGCGCGCATGATTACCCGGTCGCTTTAAAGCACTGCCTGTCGGAGGCCTTGGTGCTGACAGTGCTGATGGGTGGATTGCTGAAGGATGGAGGCGATCAGCTAACCTTGCAAGCGCAGAGCGAAGGTGGCCTCGCCAATCTGCTGGTCTGCGATTTTCGCGGCGGTGAACTGCGCGGGTATGTGGACCATGATGCGGACCAAGCATTCGAAGGTGGTGCAAGCGCCTCGCTTTCGACGCTGTTTGGCAAAGGCCATCTTGCCATCACTTTCGACATCGCCAGCACCGGTAAACGGTACCAGGGTATTGTGCCGCTGGAAGGCGATTCGCTCTCGGCTGCAGTCGAAAGCTATTTTGCGCAGAGCGAACAGGTGCCCACGCGGATAAGGACTGCCATCAAAGCAGCTCCCGATGCTGTGCTGGCATCCGGCTTTCTGGTCCAGCATTTGCCGGACGGCGAAGAAGGGCGCGAGCGGTTGCATACGCAGCTCGATCATCCCGAGTGGGAACATGTTTCGATAATGGCAGACAGTCTGCGCCACGAGGAGTTGGCAGATCGGAGTCTGCCACTGGAAGATTTGGTCTGGCGTCTGTATCATGAAGAACGCGAAGTGCGTGTGTCGCCCGGGTCGCCGATCGCAAAGGGTTGCCGCTGTACCGTCACGCACTTCGAGGAAGTGCTTGCGCGTTTCCCACGGGACGAACGCAGGGACATGGCGAATGATGACGGGATAATTGTCGTCGACTGTGCGTTTTGTTCAAAAGAGTTCGCGATTGAGGATTGAAACTCAGGACTGGCGTAAACACTTTTGAACGCTTCGCCGCTGAAAAAGGGCAATTCACCGTTCACATATAGAGTGCTAAAGAATTAAACACAGATGATGAGGATTCGTTCGATGCGTATAGCAAGTGCAGCAAAGATTGCCGGAGGCGCCTTGGCGGCTGCGTTTGCAGTCATGCCTGCGACCGCGCAAAACGCAGAATTGACAATGCTGGACAGCCTTGTTCGTGGTAGCTGGACTTTGCAGGTCCGCGGAAGCGACACCAGCCAGCGCATTTGTGTGCGTACAGGCCGCGAATTCATTCAATTACGCCATCGGCAGCCCGGCTGCGAACGATTTGTAGTGCAAGATGGCCCGACCGAGGTGACCGTGCAATACACCTGCCGTGGCAATGGATATGGTCGCACGACCATACGGAAAGAGAGCAATTCTCTGGTCCAGGTTCGAAGCCAGGGAATTCGAGGCGGCTCGCCGTTTTCCTTGGAAGGTGAAGCCCGGCGCACCGGAAACTGCTGACGTTCACGCGCAGGCTTGAAGCTGGCGATTGACGCGACTAGCGAAGCGGTATGTCAAATACAGGAAGAATTGCGACGGTTCTGCTCTCGGGCGGACTGGATTCGATGGTCACTGCTGCCATGGCCCGCGAAAGCGGGTACAGACTGCATGCCCTCACCATCAATTACGGTCAGCGTCACGTCAGGGAACTTGAGTCCGCGTCTAGCATCGCGAAGAAACTTGGCGTGGAGCGCCATGTGACCCTTCCGCTGGACCTGCGGGAATTCGGTGGGTCCGCGCTTACTGCAGATATCGACGTGCCAAAAACCGGAGTGGCAGACGATATACCGGTCACCTATGTACCAGCCCGAAACCTGCTTTTTCTAGCGCTGACCACGGCTTTTGCCGAAAGCTCTGGCTCAAGTGATTTGTTTATTGGCGTGAACGCGCTGGATTATTCGGGTTACCCAGATTGTCGCCCTGAATTTATTTCCAGCTTCGCAGAAACTGCCCGTCTGGGGACCAAGCAGGGTGTCGAAGGCGTTCCTTTCCAGATTCACGCGCCGCTGCAGCATATGACGAAGGCGGATATCGCGCGCGAATGTGTCAGGCTGTCGCTTGACCCAGCCTGGAGTTGGTCATGCTACGACCCTTCGCCCCAAGGTATCGCATGCGGTTTGTGCGATAGTTGTCGATTGCGCCGGAAAGGTTTTGCTGAGGCGAACGTAACGGACAGCACGCCCTACGTTGCCGATATTTGAGCGACGGGTCTTAGTTCTGCGCAAACACTCCGCAGGCGATGCGGCTTCCTGCGGCTCCCGTCGGGTCAGTGCGGTAGTCGTCACCGCCTTCGTGCACGATGATCGCGGTGCCGTCAGCATCGAAAATGTCGCCCCGAATTTCCGCGAGCGTGCCGCGCAAGATTGCGCTCATTGTCCCTGTTCCATCTGCCGCGATCGAGACATTCGGCAAATCACCAAGATGCGCGCCGCGCGGGTTCCGTGTTCCATGCTGGTTCCCGCCCGGGTTCAGGTGACCACCAGCAGAAGTAAAGTCGCCCGCACTGCAATCGCCGGCTGTATGCAGATGCACCGCGCGAGTGCCTTCAGGCAGCCCGGTGAAGCTGGCGTTGACCGTCACCTCACCGCCGAGCGAATACATTCGCGCCATTCCCACTTGCGCTCCTTGCCGGTCAAGGATCGTCGCAGAGCCTAACTGCGTGGCGGCACTCTCGTAGGCGGTTTGACAACCGGCCAATGCCAAGAGAGCTAAGGGAGCAGCTACGGCGGTCAGGCGATGCGGCATGAACGTAATCCTTTTCTAAGTTATTCCTTCAACCCTGCAGCACGCCAAAAGGTCCCTCAACTGGCAGGCAGAATGCCTGCGCCGACCAGAGCGGTAATAAGCTGCGTGATTGCCATTCGTGCTTCAGCGTCTTCGGTCGTCCCACCCGCAGGGTTAGCGATCGCAGCAGAGCGCTGCCAGGCACCGTCATATCGCGCCAGACAACCGGCGCTCGCATCAAAGACCGACATGCCGAGTGCGGGGGCGACAAATAGCCAATTGTTCGCCTGCCGAAGAGCGATCGTCCCGGCGTGACTGGCCCATTCGCCCGAAGGCTGATTGCCTACGAGCCAGCAATCACCGTCGTTTACAGCTGCTGGCGGAACATTCGCCTCTCCTGCGACCGTAGGGTGCAGCAGGCCATCAACCCGGGCGAATGCCTCATTTATCGTGAACTCTTTCTGAGCCTGCGCCACGAAAAGGTTAGGCAAATCAAAGCGCGGCGTGACGGAAGAAAAGCTGATAGGATCTGTCATGATATTCCTCAGGAAATAGTCGTCAGGAAAAGCGGATGCGAGCGCGCGAAGGTGCCAATTTGACGCACCCACAAGGATTTGCCGGAATGTTGGCGTTGCAGTAGGTCCATCGTGGCCGGATCAAGGAGGAGGGCCGGCGATGTTGTTTGCCAAGCAAGCACTGGCGCGTCGGTATCTCCAAGGCCGACTTCATATGCTTCGGTTTGCTCATTAAGCGGCACTTCAACTGTGCTTGACCAAGACCACGCACCCCGAGAGCGGCGTGTCCAGCATAGCGACAGCGAGCCCCCGGACTGCACCTCGATCTTAGGATGAACCGGCGTCAGCGGGCGCAAAGAAGTACCATCTAGGGCTATCTCGGAAATTACCGGGTCGGCGTCGGCGAGGCCAATCGCGGCAATCGTGGCCGATTGACCCAATTGGGTGGGGTCTAGCTTAAGCGGCGTACCATCCAGCAGGACGAACCGAGAACCCGCGGGGGAGCCTCGTAATGCCACATCTTCGCTGCCGCCTCTGCCGCGTATCAGGGTTGAGAGCTGCCATTTGCCACTGCCGAGATGCTCGGCTTCAGCGAACTGGACAATCTCCTGACCGACCAGCGCCCTGTTTGCGCCCTGCGCAAGATCTTCGATGGTGCGGCTTTCAAGCATTTGATCGGCTGAGGCGAGCTCAACCACCAACCGGGAATGACGGTCGATCAGTACAGTTGGCTTGGCTGGAAGAGGTTGCAGCGTTTTGCCCAGGACACTCCGCTGCGAACCGGTTGAGCCGATCGGATCAAGACCGCCGACGCCGTCAGCGTAGAGTGCGGCGCCAGTCCAGCCGGAAGTTGCCGAAGACGCCGCCACGTAAACATGTCGCTTATCAGATGAACCGGTACCGTCCCATGGAAGCTCGAATGCTTCGAGCAAGGTCGGCGTCGCGATATTGTCAGGCTTGCCGAGTGACCTGCCTGTTGCCGTCGGGCTGGTCACGCCCTTGCGGTTCGGCAGGCGGAGCAGTTCAAGCTCCAGTCCGTTCTCACGCCATTCCCAGGCCTCGATGCGCCATTTGCCCGGCTTGCCCGGCAGCGCCACCACATCACCCGGAGCGATCCGGGGATCGATTTGCGCGATACGGTATGCCAGCCTGTCCTGCGACCATTTCGCGCGCTGTGCTGCGTTGTCCGCGAGCGCTTTTGCGTTGGCAGCCTGAAGCGCTCCTGGAAATTCGATGATGCGGTTGCGGCCCGGGCTGGCCCTGCCTCCGGCGCGTTGCAATCCGGCCTGAAAGTCGCGTCCGACATCATAGTAACGCAGGCCGGCGGGAATGCCTGTTTCGTCTGCGCGCGTACGCTGCGCCCTGCCACTGGTCCCGCCAAAACTGTCGCCCTGCCGGTCCACGATTGCTTCTGGCAATGTCGCGACAGGTGCGCCGGTCGGGTCGCCATCTCCCAGCAAGAGCCGATCATTCCCGGCATTGCTGGCAAGCGGGTAAAGTCTGTCAATTGATGCCAGTGTTTCGATTAATGAGCCGCCATCGTCGGAATATCCTTCGAGCGCTGGCAGCGATCTGCCGATTGTCACATCCGCTGCTGCCGGGACGACAAGTTCAGTCAGGCTCACATCGCCATTGTCGGCGATCACTTCAAAGGTGAGGGCGGGGATGCGATTGCCAAAATCGGCGAGCTGTAGTTCCTCGAACACGCAATAGGCGAAGCCACGGAATCCCGGTGCTTCGGTTTCTTCGGCGCTCACTATCAATGGATCGGGCTGTTGGTTACCTGTGCCAGTGTAGACGCGCATCTGGCCGCCCACTTTCAGGTCACCCGCCGCCCCGCGCAGCAAATTCCCATCCGCCCAGATACGTCCAACACTCGCGATAGGGCGGCTCGCCAAAGCAACTGCGAAAGAAGATGAATAGCTGAAAGTCTTGGTCGATGGACTGCCCTTCCCCCCTCCGACCTTCTCACTCGTCTCTTTCAGGTCCGTTGCCCAGATGATGGTTCCGGCGGTCCGCATCCGACCAAAATGGCGTGATATTGGCGCTCCGTAGCTTGATGTCGTGACTTTGAGTTCGGACAAGCGCGGACCTTCGCGATCCGGCGGTCCGAAAAGCGAGGCATCGATCTGGCTGCCGATAAGCGAACCGATGGAACCGCCGATGGGCCCGGCAATCGCCGTACCCGCCGCAGAGAGGATCAGAGTAGCCATGAAATGTCTTTCAAGTCAGATGAGGCGCCAGTGCCCTGCAATATGCAGCGGCGAAGGTGCAGGGGTTATGACCACACGGCCCAGCCCGGCGTGAGCATGGATAAGGCGTGCCGCGGTGTCGGCGATCGCGATGTGATATTGGGCGGGGGACGGTGTCAGGACGATCAGATCGCCTGATTGAAGCGCCCCCTTTGCCCTTCTGAAACCGGCCTTCGGAATCAGCTCAAGCAGGTGGCCGGCATTGAGATTGCGCAATGAGTAAAATGGCATTTGCGGCGGTGCACGCCCGATTGCCGCAAGAGCGCAGATCGCCACCCCGGCGCAATCGATCCCTGTCTTGGGATCGCGGCCGCGCAGGCGAAAGCGGCATCCAACCAATTCGCGCGCCGCCTCGGCAAACGCATTGGCCTCGCTTTTCATCCGGAACTGGTGGGATAACGGGCGAGGAGATCGTTGCCTGGCAAATGCGGCTCTCCCCGAAAGTTTACCGCATTCCCAAACCGCGTATTGCAGGTAGCGATGGTGTGATCGCACCCTTCGCGCAGATAGGCGAGATGGCCGGGCAAGATCCCGCCCGCAATCGGCTGGTCAAGTACCAAACCGCCAGCATCGGCATCGATCACCTGCATGGTTACGCCGGTCAGCGGACCATCAATCCATTTGACCTGGCCATCGCGCATGTCTGCCGCAGCGGGCGAGCCTTCGAACAGGACGCTGCTTTGATCCGGATCGACGGCCAAGACTGCCCTTAAATGTGTGAACCGCGCTGCGTTTACGCCGCATTGGGCATCGCAAAAGCTGGCGCGGCACGTTGGACTGGTGCGCGGCACCAGATCGACTTCCAGACTGGCCTTGGCCGACCGCAATTCGGCAGAAAACGCCCCGTCGTCCTGCGATACGCTGCCCAGTGAGCCATGGAAAAGCGTGGCGTGTTGTAGAGTTTCCCAGTCTACCAGACCTATGGCCACCCGTGCCTCGGCAAAGCGGCCAGCCTCAAGATCAGTTTGCGAGATGGAATTGTGTGAGAGAACGCCCTCCACCTCCACCGCGTCACGTTCCAGACTGGCCGTGCGGCGGATAGCAGACGGGATCATTCCGGGAGCGGCGCGATAAATCATTCCGCCAAATGCAAGGTCTTGGTTGTGACTGGTGAAGCCCATCGAAACACCATCACGCCGCTTGATGTTCCACCATGTGGCGACGCCTTCCAGCTCGCGGGCGAAGAAAGTGTGGCTCATATCTCTTCACGCAATTCGATGAGCGGTACTGAGGGCGCATCGCTGGCAGCAAAGGTGGCGCTTGAAATATCGAGCCTATCCTCGGCGAAGCGGACTGGCACATCGAACAGGAATCCGGCGCGTACTTCAGCACCCTCTGCTGGTGCTTCGGCGAAGACAATTTTTCCGCCATCTTCCGTGACCCAGCCGTTTGCTGCCACGCCGTCGATACTGACCGAGATTGTCTGGGCGCGGGGCCGGGTGATGAACCGGCGCTGCGGGTCGTTCCCACCGCCATATGATTTCGCCAACCGGAACGTCGCCGCCAGACCATTGCCGATGCCGATATGCTGATCGGTCATCGTCGGTGTGCCGGTCAGGCCATTGGAGCTGAAGTCAAACGGATCGGAGAGGCGAAATCCCCGCGCCGGCCCTCTGCGAGCGCGGAAAAATTCCAGCAAGACGCCAAGCTCGGCTTCCGAGCGGATACCCGGCCCTACATCGAAATTGAGGCGCGCATCGCTCCACTGGCTGTTGCGGCGTTCATGACCGGATGCTGTGAGCGAAATTGAAGTTGAAAACTCCGGGCTTACTCCCGTGTCTCGTCCCAGGTTCAGCGGGTAGAGCACATCATCAAAGGCTTGCACTTCTCTCTCCTCGAAAGGCAGACGGACGTATCCATCACGGGTGATTTGTGGCAGCGCCCACACGAAGGCGCGGTCAAAGCCGCGGGCCAAGGCTTCATCGATGCCGGCGTCGATACGCGCCCAGAATTCCTCAGCATCCGCCGGATCAAGCACAAACCCGCCCAGATAATGCTGTGCGGACAGCGGATAGCCGAAGCGATTGTCCAGCTCGGCATACGCGGCCCTCCGCAAGGCCTCCGCTCCGGCGGTCAGCCAGTCGTAATCCTCGACCTGCAGCACATTGAATTCATCCCAGCCTAGCCGGAAATCGAGGTTCATGCGCGAAATCGCAGGACGCGCCGGATCGAGCAGCGTCGGCGTAAACAGCAGGAGATGGGTTTTCGTGCCGGGCCCGCCGACATCGCGCGCACGGATGCCGAGTTTGCGCACTGCTATGCTTAATCGTTCGGCGCACCAGTTCAGGAAGCCGCGTTCCGGCGCGCCGTAATCAATTGTCAGGTCGGCGATTTCCGGCGCATTCGGATATTTGGCGCGGACCTGGGCATCGTAGATGCATGGACGGCCATCGGGATTGACCCACCACCACGGCTCCCCGACCTGGAATTGCGCTTCCAGTCCGGCTGCAACCTGCATTTGCGTGAAAGCCTGGGTTACATCCTGGAGGTAGGTGATCGCTTCATCGACCAGCGGGGACAGCAGGGTCGAAGGCGGTTCCCAACCGGTCAGCGCAGGATTGCCGTCCCAATCACGCTGTTTCCAGCTGTCCGGGCAATGGGCATTGAACAATTCAAACGAGAGCGAAACGATTGGCTGCATTCGCAGCGCAACGCATTCCGCGAAAAAGGCCTCGTGCCATTTGACGCATGGCGCGCAAAGCATCGTATCCGTATCGGCCAGCAACTTGCCATTCGCATCGGGAACCAGCCGGAAGAAATGGCTCATTCCGACATAATGCACCAGCGTTCCGCGATACCCCAGATGCAGCGCGTTGCGCAGCATTCTTGCAGGGGTCTGATTGTAGCTGTCGTCATAGGCTGTCGAAATGCCCAGATCGTGCGGCGGCAACACGGCGTCGCCGATTTTCAGAACGGCACGCTGACCATCGCAGTCAATCTTGCTGATTTCGACCCAGCCGTCCTCCCGATCAGGCAACAGATCGCTCGAAGCCGGATCATAGCCCGATGGTGCCAGTGATATGAACATGCGGTCGATGTCGAGCACCTGCACCGGGGCACCGTCTGCCAGCCAGCCTTCCTGCATATCGGCCAGCGTCAGGTTGATCACGGCATCGTTCGGCGCACCGCTCGCATAGTTCCACAACCGCACATACCAGATCCGCGGAGAGCCCGACGGATCGCGCCCTTCGATCGTCAGCGTCGGCCCGTTTACCGCATCGAGTGGCAGCACGCCGTTTGAACGCCAGCGGAATGACAGGGTAGTATTGTCGTAATTGCGATCTGTATCATAGCTCAACAGAGGATGATCGAAGCGGTCCTCACTTTCCCAGATCAATCCGGCCAGAGCATCACGGGTGTGGAATTCGCAATCGACGCGCAGCGCATCCGGAGCGGTGGTGATGACACTTGCCATCATCGGGCGCGGGAAATCGACAGTCCAGAAACGCGGGTCAAACCGCTGGATGTAGTCGAAATCCTGCCCTTCGCGGGCCTTGGCCAACCAATATGCCATGATTGTGTTTCCTCAGCCTTCACGCATTGCGCGGGCAACGGCGCTGGCAATTTGCCGCGATGAACGGCGCAGCATGACCGGCCCTTCAGTCCCGCGTGGAGCCGCAAGATTGATGGCCACGCGCACATCGCGCCCGCCGCCGTTGCCGCCAAGCCCGGTTTCGATGCGGCCTGCACTGGTCGGGACAAACATCTCCGGCCCTCGCTCGCCCACAACATAGGCAGAACCCGGTGCAACCGGTCCGCCGGTCGCGCGGCCCGGCATGCCCAGGAACGATCCGAAGATGCCGTTGAGCAAGGAGCCGACGTTGGTGCCGCCGCCAACCGGGGAGGAGCCACCAAACAAGGCGCCGATGCCGGACTGAAGCGCCTGAGCCGCAACTTGGTTCATCGTGCTGAGCGCGATGGATTTCAGTTCGTCAAAGCCCAGCTTCCCGCGCCGAATGGCCGATAGCAGGCTGCGTTCCAGCACCTGGCCAGCCTTTTCAAATCCGTCGAGCAAGGACGTGTCGAGCGCGCTGCGCATCGATTCTACATCCGACCGGAACCCGCTGGTGCTGGCGCGCACTTCGACCATCAGTGTTTCAATTTCGTCATCCATTGCGCTCACGCTCCATCAGGTGTTCGATAGTCTGGCGGTCGATACCGCCGCCGGCATCATGGTCTTCGCCGCAAAGGATCGCGGCGAGTTCGGCCGGGGTGGCATCCCAGAACCAGGCGGGCGGCCAGTTAAGTAGCCGCCCGGCCATTCCCGCGAGGCGGCGCGCCCCGGCAGCAAAGCTGTCGCTCATGCGCGGCCCTGAAGGATTTGCGCGAGCAACATCCGCAAGGGCGCACTGGCCGCAGCAAGGCCCGCCTGCATCACGGCTTCACCCACATCTTCGCGGGAAATGGCACCGCGCTCTGCAAGGCAATGCCAGAACAGCGCCGTGATTTCGGCAAGGCGAAGCTGGCCCTCGCTCGCCCGTTCGACCAATGCGAACAGCGGACCAAGTTCGTCCTCCGCTGCAACCATGGCCGCAAACGTCGGGCGAAGAATGTGCATGCTGCCGGCAATGGCGAAAGCGGCTTCACCGCGTTCTGCATTCGCAGTGCTGCTTGCGCTACCGCCTACGGCTGCTTGTGCGCTGGTCATGCAGGCATCACCGCACCGGAGCTTTCAAGCTGCATGGTGTAGTTGCGCTCACCATTGAAATCGCCCGCGTAATCCAGGCGCTGAACGAGGAAGCGCCCGCGCAGCCTTTGGCCGTCTTCGAAAGACAGTTCATATTCCTCGATAGTGCCTGCCAGCGCGTGGGCGCGGATGGAGGCTTCGGCATCGCTGGCGAGAAAAATGCCCGCGGCGCTTACCGAAACTGATCGCACACCGGCACCGGACAGCAGATCGCGCCAGCCGCCGGACTCCTTGTGCGTGACGACGACGGCATCGCCGTTGATCGACATTTGCGTGGTCCTGAGGCCAGCGACGGTTTGATATGCGGGAGGCTGTGCGCCATCTCCGATTTTTAGAAGGAAGGCAGAGCCTTTCTGGGCTGTCATGGGTCGGTTCTCCGTTGGTGGAATCAGATTTCGAGCAGGCGAAAACGGTATTCGAGCAACACTGCGCGTCGATTGGGCAGGCGTTGCTCTGCGCGGGCGCGCAAAAACTGTGTGGTTACGATCTGGAAAGCGTCCTGCATCCGGGGCAGCAACTCGATCCGCTCCTCGATGAAGGCGACAAGCGACGCCGTTTCGGCGGCCTCTTCGCCCCGCGTGTGCAGTTCAAACGCGATGCGGACCTCGCGGCCCCTTAACTGTTTTGTGCTCCAGTCGGTGCTGGCGCTGGCCGAGATACCGAGCCACGGCGGCGCGCTGCGCGATGGCGCTTCTTCGGTGACATCATTCAGTGCAGCGGACAGCATGGGGTCTGCTGCCAGCCACGCGATCAGCGCAGTTCGCAATTGCGTTTCCATAGTCAATCATCCCTGCTGAAAAGCGGCCAGAGGAGGCTGGCATTGCGCCAGCGAGAGCCATCTGCGCGGCGCCTGCGCACGTTCGATTCAGCGCTTGCCACAGCCACCAGCCGGGCACGGTTGGCGAGGCGCGCGGCGAAGCTGGCGCGGACGTTTGTCTTTGCCTCGATCATGCGATGCGCATCCGCCGCCAGGGTTGCCAAAGCGCGGCAATGGCGGTTGGCGGAGAACGGTCTGCACCGCCGTCATTGCGTTCCCGATATGCGTGCGCGGCCAGGCGGATCACGCCGTGGCGCAGGCCTTCGGGAAGCCGCAGCCAGTCCGGCGACAGTCCGGCCGTGAACCCGGCGGCAACGCGGCTTTGCATTGGGACGGTCAGCAGATTGATCCGCCCGCATCCGTCCGCGGTAATATCGAAGAGGTAGGTCCCGGGATCGAGCTGGGTCCGGGTGCCATCGGCACTGATCGACGCCAGCGAAGTGATCGCCTGAACCGGCGAGGTGGCGATATCGTGCCAACCGCGCGTGGCTGGAAGCACTTCTTCGCAGGCCGTTTCCAGCGGAAACTGCCGCGTGAACCCTTCGCAGGCATCCAATGCGGAGCGCAGCAGGGCGATGAGCGCGGCGTCATCGCGAGAGGTGGTAATGGCGAGCCATTGCTTCAGTTCGTCGAGTGCTTCCGGCGCAAGCACCGGAGGCGAAATGATGGTGCGTTTCATGGAGAAAACCTTGATTGCGGAGGCGCATGGAAAAATCCCATCCGGGCGGCGCAGCCGACCGCAAGGTCGACTGGCCGCCCGCAGGTGCCCCGCAGTAAAGCGGAGGGAGCAGCACCGAGGAGGCGCGCGCGCGGATGCGCGTGCCAAACACAGAAGACCCTTAGGCTTCGATCTTCATCAGCTTGATCGCGGAGCTGTCGAGCACCTGGCCGCCAACGCGCTTCGTGGCGTAGAAATGCACGAAAGGCTTGTTGGTGAAGGGATCACGCAGGATCTGCGTCGCGCTGCGTTCGGCGATGATATAGCCCGCCTTGAAATTGCCGAAAGCAATCGGGAAAGCGCCCGCTGCCACATCCGGCATATCTTCGGCTTCGACCACCGGATAACCGAGCAGGCGATCGGGCTGGCCCTCAACCATGCCCGGCTGCCACAGGAACGCGCCATCGCTGGTCTTCAGCTTGCGCACTTCAGACAAGGTGGCGGAATTCATCACCCAGCTTGCACCTTGACGATGACCGGCCTTCATCGTGTGGACCAGATCGATCAGGCGGCTTTCCGGATTGGCGTCAAAACCATCCGCATCGCCAGAGCCGATATATTGCAGCGAACCGAATGGGCGCACCACATCACCGGCCAGCGACGTCGGCGAGGACAGGAAGCCGAGCGGCTGGTCCACACCGTTGCCGCCCACAAAGGCGGAACCTTCGGCGCGGGCAAATTCCATCGCGACTTCGCTTGCAAGCCAACCTTCAAGATCAAAAGCTGCATCATCAAGCATGGACTGGCTCGCCGCCGGATTGGCGTAGAGTTCACCTGATGGCGGAGCGATTTCGGCAAATTCCGGTGTGTCGGTTGCAGGGCGTCCAGCCGTTTCGCCAACCCAGCCGGATGACGTGCCGCCGGTCGTAATAAGCTTGCGGTAGCCTGCACTGCCGACCTGCACGACCTGGGCGAGGCTGCGGATCGGGGAGATTTCCTTCAGCTCGCTGGCGATCATTGCGTCGATTTCACGGGGGACGGCATAGCCGCCATCCTGCGGAACCGCGCCGGAAATGGACTTGATCTCTGCTTCGCGGCCACGGCGCAAATAGCCATCGACGAAACCTTTCACTTCGGCGCTCGGTTCACCAATTGCAGCGCCGCCAATGGCCGGACGGGCAGCTGCACGGCCAACCTTGTCGAGCCGTGCTTTCACTTCGTCGACGTCTGATCGCAGCACGGTGATCTTCTCATCGGCTGCATCCTGGCGCGCAACAATGTCGAAGCTGTCAGCCATCGTGTCGCTGGTGACGGTCGCAGTGTCGGTGGGGGTTTGGATTTCCATAGGGGTATTGCCTTTCTTGGGGGGTGATTTTTTTACGTGACATTCGGATGCGCAGCGTCCGCAAGCGCGAAGGCGCGCCCGGAGCGAGGGCAGCTTGCCTGCCCGGAAGTGAGGATAGCCAAGGGGCCGAATGGCCCCGCCGGCGATTGAGGCTAAGAGACGAAGTGCACCCGCGCTCCGTGCTGGAGCGGGTGGGTGACGAGGCTGATTTCAAACAGGTCGATATCTTCGAGGACGCGGCCCTGCGTACTGCGTCTGAACCCGCGCGCCCGGTAGCCGAAGCTGAGGCCGTTCACGGCTTTGGAAAGCAGCGCGCTGACGGCGCGGCTGTCGGGGTTCTCGATGCGGGCGATTACGCGGAGGCCGCGCGTGTCTTCCTCGGCCAGTTCCACGGTGCCGATCTGCTGTTCGGGGCGGTGCTGCCAGAACAGCGGCAGCGGCGTGCGGCGTTCGTTCAGGCTGCGGGTGAATGCGCCGGGGCGGATGGTGTCTTTCGCGCCGTCCGCAATGTCGAACAGGGCGGCATATCCGGCGATCTTCAACGCAGCAGTTCCGGCACACCAAGCCGCACCGCGATGCCGATGAGAAGCAGTGCGCCTACAACCTTCACGAACCAGTCTACCGCCGCTTTCCACGCGCTGGTCTTGGCCACGCGCCATGCGCCCAGCAGATCGCGCAATTCATCCAGATCGCTTTGCGCATTATCATCTGCCAGGCCGAGCCGGTCGAGCACGCGGCGCGCACCGACTTCGCTCGATTCCTCCACGATGGCGCGCAATGTCACCAAATCTGCGCCGCCGCCCTGGGCCTGCGCCATCAGCGCAGCGAGCATGTCTTCACGGTTCATTTCACGCCTCCTTCTTTGATGCCGAGCATCGCGCGTTTTTCTGCTGGTTCGAGGAAATCGGCCTCGCTCACCTGCTTCCACAGACGCTCCCGGTCTTCGGAAAGCGCAGGGATGCGGTCGAGGTCGATGGTCAGGTCGAGATCCGGAAACCACGGGCCGAGGCCCTCTTCCAGACCCGACAGGATCTTGGTCGCCAGCGGCATCAAAGTGAGCCGCCACAGCGCGCGATTGGCCTCCCGGTAATTGGCGTAGGTATTGTCGCCCGGCAGGCCGAGCAGCATGGGCGGCACGCCAAACGCCAGCGCAATGTCGCGCGCCGCCGCGGCTTTCAGTTCGGCAAAGTCCATATCGGCGGGCGAGAGCGAGAGGCTCTGCCATTTCAGCCCGCCTTCCAGCAGCATGGGCCGCCCGGCATTGGCGCCGCCCTGATAGGCCTGCGCCAGCTCTGCCTTCAGCCGGTCGAACTGATCGGTGGTGAGGCCCGCTGTGTCCGCGCCGCCATCATAGACGAGCGCACCCGATGGCCGTGCCGCGTTCTCCAGCAGCGCACGGTTCCAGCCAGCTGCAGCATTGTGAATGCCGACCGCTTGCTCGGCAGCCGAGAGGCAGCCTGCGCCGTAGTGATCGTCTGCCGGGTGGAAGGCCTTGAGATGGATCAGGCACGGCCAGCCGTCCTCATCCTCCACCGGAATTTCCAGCGTGCGATCACCCAGCTTGTAGCGATAGGCGCGCGGCCAGCCATCATCACCGGGCACGACCGAGACACGCTCTGGCCGCAGGGCAAACAGCTCCACCGGCTTGCCCGACCCGTCACGCGCTATCTGCACAAAGCCATTGCCATGCAGCAGCAGATGCGCGGCGAGCGTTTCAAGGAGCGATTGGCCAGCGCTGGTGGCGCGGACGAGGGTGAGGGCCTGCGGATCAGCATCGTTCAGCGGCGCGCTGCCGACGCCCTCTGCCACAATCCGCACCGCGCGCTGCGCCACAGGGTTGTCCAGAAAGGCATGGCGAACGGCATTGCGATACTCGAACGGAGCCCGCGCGCCGCCGTTTTCGAATGACCATCCCCAGGGGGACTGAAATGTGCGCGCCAAAGGCACACGTTCCCCGCCACCGCCCTTGAAGGCGGTGCGGAGCGTGTCGATGAGGGACATGGTTTTCTCGCTTTGAAACCGGACCGGGTGTAAGGTCCGAAGGAATGAACAGGTTTTTAGCTCTTTTTGCGCCAGCTCTTGCCTGCGGATGCGGACAGGCCGTCACGCAACCAAGCGCAATTGATTGCCGACAAGTGTATAATGCTCTCGATCAGTGCATCGCCGACCATGCCGGAAATGGGCCGGGTGCAGATTTCACGTGGGACATGTGCGTGCCTTATTCAGGGCCGACCATCATGACCGGTCGCTTCGCCCAGGCATTTGAACACAATCAATTCTGGGAAGGCCCGTTTTCGGTACAGCCCGACCCCTGGGAAATACCTACGGTTGGTACGAAACTGCATATCGAGCGCCCGCCTCTTGCCACAGAGATCGGAGAGCGCGTTGGCACTGTAAGTGAAATTACCTTTGAGGGCCGCCGACCGCTTTGTGTAGTTATGACTGAGGAGGTCTGGTTAATGGTGGACCGGATCATTTCCGAAGAGATTGTTTCGACACAATACGATTTTTGAGAATTGAAGATCACAATCCTCGCACAGCAGGCCTCCCCCGCTTGCCCAACATCAACTCAGTAAGCGCCCACACTAGAGCATCCGCCCGGTCCGGACTTCGCCCCGGCCCTTCATACGAACCGCCAGCCATTATCCCGCACAGCTGGTCCTCCAGCTTTGCGAACTGGCCGACATGCGCCACGCGGCCTGTCTCGTACAAAGCCGCAATCGGCTCTGCGCGGGCCGACTTGCCGCGGCTTGCGTGGACCAGTTTGATCGGCATCTGGCAGTCGGCGGCGCGCAGCACGCTCGCCACCATATCGCCGCCCTGATTGGCCTCTGCGACGACGCGGTCGGCTTTCCATTTTGCGCAGGTCGCGGCCACTTTGCGCGCCCAGCTTTCGGGGCTGGGGCGGGCGAGCGAGGCATCGTCCAGCACATGCGCGTGCCCCTCTGCCGTAACGCCCGCGACCACGATGCCGCATTCATCCCCGCGCGCCGAGGCAGGCGGATCGACCGCCACCACGATGCGCACATGATCCTCCAGCGTGGCCGGCACGCGGCACCGCTCGATCATGGAGCGGGTCCACAGCGCGCCTTCGACATCGGTCAGCAGCTCGCCGTCCAATTCCTGCCGTCCCAAGGCGGTCTGCCCGTATTGCTGCTGTATCGATGCGACAAAACGTTCCGGCAAGTACGCTGCATTGTCGTAAGTGGTGCCCTTCGTTATCACTCCGTCGCCAGCCGTTGCCGCATGCAAGATGCGATGGACCAAAGGCACTGATCGAGGGGTTGTCGTGGCCAGAACGCGCGGATTTTGACCGAGCCTCAGGCCCATCTGCAAATTGTCCCACGCCGCGATCGCGCGCTCGCTTGAATTGCTCCATTTCCCGACCTCATCGCACCAGGCATGGCTTTGTTGCGGCCCGCGCAGGCTTTCCGGCTCCGCTGCGGAATACAGCACAGCCTGTGCGCCGTTTTCCCACACGAGCCTCCGCAGGCTCGGTTCGAAGCGAGGGCGGTTTTCGTCGGTATGCACGCCAAGAATGCCGCTTTCGCCTTCCACCATGACAGAGCGTGCTTCGTGAATCGAACCCGCGACCAGCGCAATCCGCGCGGCGGGATCGCTTGTGGCGACATGGCGCACCCATTCCGCGCCTGTTCGGGTCTTGCCGAACCCGCGACCTGCCATGACCAACCACACGCGCCAGTCACCTGCAGGTGGCAACTGCTGGTCGCGCGCCCACAGCGGCCAATAGGCCGCCAAACGCCGCCCCTCTTCTTCGGAAACCTCCGATAATATGCCTTCGCGCTGCGCAAACTCGACTGTTTTGAGACTGCTCAGCCATTCAATCCTGCTCATTGCTGTCCTGCGCGTCTGCACCGTCCGCCGATGGCTTTCGCCTGGCCCTTTCGTCTTGTTGCTTCAGCCGCTCGATTTTCTCGTTGAGCGTGTTCAGAATGCTCTCTTCGCTTCTTTCAGTGCGGCGAGCCCGTTCCTTTGCGACAGTTTCGCGGTGGACGGCCAGCAAGCGGAGCGCCGAGCCGACATCCATCTTGTGCGCCGGTTCTGGATCGCGAAGATATCCCAGCACTTCCAGTTCAAGGTGCTGGAAGCCTTCAAGCAGGGCATCGAGCCATTGCGCGGCGAACTCTGCATCGCTGCGCCGCAAGCTGTACGCTGTGCTGGGGTCGGTGTGCGCCTTGAATGCTGCCGCGCTGACATTGGACGTTTCTGCCAACGCTTCGAGGAAATCGTTCTTCCAATCCGGATTATGCCGCTTCTTGCGCCTCTTGTGTGTCGGCACAGGGCTGGCTGCCTCGGCGTTGGCCCAGCTCTTGGCAAAATGCTCATCACGTTTACGCTGGGCGAAAGGTGTGGAGTGGCACACCCCTGCCTCTTTCGCCGCATCGGTTACGCTCAGGCCTCTTCGGATTGCCCGCAAAAAGGCTGGCCCCCAAGCAGGCCCTCCCTTGCTGCTCCCACTTCTTGTCATGTTTGCGAATCCCATTGGCGCGATCCGTTTCAGCCAAACAAAAAGGGCAGCTCCCTTTCGGGGCCGCCCTTGATGCCGGTCTTGGCCGACTCGGTTTTTCGCGATGTTCCGTTTCTCTAACCAAACAGTGTCACGATGTCAATATAAAAGTGCCAGATAGGTTACTTTGTTGGATCCCGGCGAGGCTCCCCCGAAGCTTGCGCCCCCGCGTGGGCTGGCTTAATGGCGCATCTCTCTCCGCACGAAACGGGATTACGGCGTATGATGGGTTTGCTGCGCGGCCTTTACGATTGGACCATGGCCAAGGCCGCCCATCCCAAGGCGGAATGGTGGCTGGCTTTCTTTGCTTTCGTTGAATCGAGCTTTTTCCCGATACCGCCGCATCCGCTGCTCGGCCTGATGTGCCTGGCAGAACCGCGCAGGGCGATCCGTTTCGCGCTGGTCTGCACCGTGGCTTCGGTCCTTGGCGGCCTGTTCGGCTATGCGATCGGCTATTTCCTGTATGATCTGGTCGGTGTCTGGCTAATCGGTGCGCTGGGATTGACTGAAAGCTTTCCCGTCGCCGCGTGCTATATCCGGGAACAGGGCGCTGCCGCTGTATTTTTGGCCGCCGGAACACCGATCCCGTTCAAATTGATGACCATCACAGCCGGTTTCATAGAGATGAACCTGCTGACCTTTGTGCTTGCTGCGATCGCCGGGCGCGCGCTGATTTTCATGGTTGTGGGGGTTCTGTTCCAGGTCTTCGGTGCGCCGATCAAGCGCATAATCGATGAGTATCTGGGCACTGTGACCACGATTTTCGTGGTGCTGGTTGTCGCAGGTGTGTTTGCGGTCACGCAGCTGGGTGGCGGCGGCGATGATGCTGACGCATCGGCCCATCCTTGCACGCAGGTCACCGACCTGGAGCGTTCCTGATCGCCGCAAGGCTATCCCTCTGGCCGCACATATTGGCGGGCCAGAGGGTACGCGCTCAATTAGCCTTCAAATTTGGTTTCCAGAGTGATCTGCGTATCGAGCAGCTTGGAAATCGGGCAGCCTTCCTTCGCTTCGCCCGCAAGCTTTTCGAATTTGGCCTGATCCATTCCCGGAACTTTGCCCTTCGTTGACAGCGCCGACTTGGTGACTGTGAAGCCGCCATCATCCTTTTCCAGCGTCACTTCTGCGCTGGTGACAACGGTGCCGTCTTCATGGCCTGCCTCTGCCAGCTTGAAAGACAGTGCCATGGTGAAGCAGCTGGCATGCGCCGCTGCGATCAGTTCTTCAGGATTGGTGCCGGGTTCATCTTCAAAGCGGGTCATGAAGCCGTAAGGCTGCGCCGTGAGCGCGCCTGAGCCGGTGGACACATGGCCCTTTCCGCTCTTGCCGAGGCCTTCATAAGTCGCGCTGCCGGTGTTTGTCGTTTTCATTGTGAGAATTCTCCTTTCCCACAAAACGACCGGGCCGTCAGAAGCGTTCCGCTTTAGATGATCCCGACAGCCTTGCCGGCACGTTCGAACATTCCGAGAATCGTCTCGACTTCCTCGCCGGTATGCTCGGCGCAAAGCGAGCATCGCAGCAGCGTCATGTTCGCAGGCGTTGCCGGTGGGCGCGCAAGATTGACGTAAAGCCCTTCGCTCAGCAGCGCGCTCCACATCGCGGCGCCCTTTTCCAGATCGGGCATGATGACCGCGACAATCGCGCTTTGCGGCGTGTCGGTGCCCAGCTTGAAGCCGAGACCCTTGAGGCCGCCGTGCAGTCGCCGCGAATTCGTCCAGAGGTTGGCCCGCTTGTCCGCAGCGCCCATCAGCTTGCGAATGGATGTGGCGGCTGTTGCAACCACGCTTGGCGGCAGGCTGGCGGTAAACACATAGGGACGGCACATCAGCCGCATGATTTCAAACTTGGGATGGTTGGACACGCAGAAGCCGCCCACGGTGCCCACGCTCTTGGAGAAGGTGCCGATAATCAGATCGACGTCATCCATAACGCCGGCATCTTCCACCACGCCGCGGCCATTTTCGCCGATGAAGCCCATGGAGTGCGCCTCGTCGACCAGCACCATCGCGCCGTTTTCCTTGGCGATTTTCACCATTTCCTTCAGCGGCGCGACATCGCCGAGCATGGAGTACACGCCTTCAAGCACGACCAGCTTGCCGGCCCCTTCGGGAATGCGTTTCAGGCGCTTTTCCATCGCCTCGATATCATTGTGCTTGAACGGCACGATTTCGGCATTGCCCATCGCGCAGCCATCCCAGATGCTGGCGTGGCTATCGATATCGAGAACGACGTAGTCGCCCTTGCCCGCGATCGTGGAGATGATGCCGAGGTTGGCCTGGTATCCGGTTGAGAATACCATGGCATGATCCACGCCGTAAAATTCACGCAGCGCGTCCTCGCACTCCCTATGGCCCTGGTACGTCCCGTTCAGAACGCGGCTGCCGGTGGTGCCGGTGCCAAAATCGCGCAGCGCCTGAATGCCGGACTCGATCACTTCCGGATCGAACGTCATGCCCATATAATTATACGTGCCGAGCAGGATCGTATCGCGCCCGTTGCAAATCGCTCGCGTCGGGGAAAGCACCTTTTCCATCACCAGCGAAAACGGGTCTTCAACACCGCTTGCCAGCAGATTGGCGCGCATCGCGATCGTGTCATCGAATTTGGAGAAAAGGTCTGTGCCTTCGCCTTCCAATGCCTGCGGCTGGTCAGCCTGCATAACGCCTTCGCTCATGAAATTACTCCGCCGTCATCTTGGCAACGGCATCAACAAGCTGCCCGTAGGTTTCGATTTCTGCCTGCTGATTCATCGAGATGATGATGTCGAATTCATCTTCGATAGCGGCCACGAAATCCATCACGGTCAGGCTGTCAAATTCCAGATCGCCTGCAAAAGTGGTCGCATCGGTGACGGCGACTTCTTTCTTGTTAAAGGGCTCCAGTATCGAACGGATACGAGTATCGACTGCGGCACGGTCCATGAAAGGTCCAATCCTTGAATTGTGTATTGTCTGCAATGCGCAGGCCTGTGTTGCGGTCAAGCTATAGTGCCGCCACTTGTCAAGCGCACCAAAAGCCCGTGTAGGGGCGCGCATGCCTATCATATCGTTGATTTTGCTGGACAGGATGCCGCCTAGGCGGCGGCGCCGACCAGGCCTTTTACCGCAGCCATGAAAGGCCCGATGCTGACCGGCTTCGAAAGATAGCCTTCTGCGCCCGATTCGCGGATACGCTCTTCATCGCCCTTTCCGGCGTAGGCTGTAACTGCCAGAACCGGCACGCTGGACAAATCATTGTCGAGTTTGAGGGTAGCGATCAGATCGAGGCCGGAGACATCCTGCAACTGGATATCCATGACCACGAGGTTGGGAGCGAAGATGCGCGCACGCTCTATCGCCATGTTTCCGTCGGCCACCGGCTCGACTGAAAACCCCCCCGCCTGCAATACGTCGCAGAAAAGCTTCCGGTTTAAATCGTTGTCCTCGACAACTAGGATTCTCTTCGTCATGGCGCCCCTGTCTGCTTCGTCTGATCAATCGATGACCGGAAGCTTCTCTCTGCCCAATACCCCGTAACTGCAAATGTTACAATTCACGGTGTTTGTAAAAAAATGTATAAGGACAGTTCCTCGCTAGCACTAGCTGCTTTGGCATGGATACTTGCGGACCAGGCCCGCGCCGAACGCTTTCTCGATTTGACGGGTCTTACACCCAATGGTTTGCGCAATGCAGTGGGGGAACTTTCCACCCACCGCGCGATTTTTGATTTTCTTGCCGCGCATGAGCCTGACTTGCTCGGCGCAGCGCAGGCGCTGGATGTTCCGCCTGAAGTCCTGATCCGCGCACAAGAGGAATTGACCCGATGAGCCGCCCATTGCTGGTAACCGATTGCGACGAAGTGCTGCTGCACATGGTGCGCCACTTTCGCGACTGGCTGGATAACGAGCACGACATCGCATTTGCGCTGGAAGGCGATCCGTTTGTCCAATCGATGACGCGGCGCGGGAATGACACTCCGATCGAGGAGCGGGAGGTCTGGCAATTGCTTGGCGGATTTTTCGATACGCAAATGGACACGCAGCAACCGATTGCAGGGGCGCTGGAAGCCATCGCTGAATTGCGGCGCGATGCCGATGTCGTCGTGCTGACCAATCTGACCGATGAACGCAACGCCGCGCGCACGCAGCAACTGCAAAAGCTTGGCATGGATGTGGAAGTGTTCACCAACCAGGGACCCAAGGGCGGGGCGCTGAAACAGATCGTGGAAGATCACGGCGCCAGCCGCGTGGTCTTTATCGACGACATCGCCCAGCATCATAAGTCCGCCAAAAAAGAAACCCCGCATGTCAGGCGGCTGCATTTGTGCGGTGAGCCTTCAATCGCGCCGCATATCCCCTGTGCGCATACCGCCGGTGATGCCGACGCGCGGATAGACAGCTGGGACAAGGCTCTGCCATGGGTGCGCGAAGCATTGCACGCAGGAGAATGAAATGGGTATCGAAGCACGGCTAAGCGAACTTGGAATTACTTTGCCGGAAGCTGCTGCACCGGTTGCAGCCTACGTCCCGGTCGTAGTGGCAGGCAATATCGCCCATGTGTCCGGCCAGCTTCCATTCGTGGACGGCGAACTGGTGACGGGCCGGCTGGGTGAAGACGTTTCTCTGGAAGACGGACAGGCCGCCGCACGGGCGTGCGGCCTGATGATCCTGGCGCAGCTGAAAAATGCAGGCATCGCGCTCGACCGGGTGGAGCGGATCGTGAAGCTGGGTGCATTCGTCAATTGTACCGGGGATTTCACCGACCAGCCGAAAGTCGCCAATGGCGCGTCGGAGTTGATGTTTGATGTCTTTGGCGAAGCGGGCCGCCATGCGCGCGCTGCTGTCGGCGTCCCTGCCTTGCCCCTGGGCGCGGCGGTGGAGGTTGATGCAGTCATAGCGCTGTCAGATGGCTGACACGCTCCAGTGGCTTCAGCGGCAGGCCTACGCCCACCGCGGATTGCACGGCGAAGGTGTGCCGGAAAACTCGCTCGGCGCTTTTTCCGCAGCAATCGATCGCGGGTTGGGCATAGAGTGCGATTTGCGCGCAAGTGCCGATGGCCGGGCGATGGTATTTCACGATGCCGATCTGGACCGTTTGACAGGAGCCAAAGGAAAAACAGCCGCGCTTTCCGTGGGCGATCTGACTGCACTGGCCCTGACCGGAAGCAGCGAGCATATTCCAACCTTGCGCGACATGCTGGAACTTGTCGCAGGCCGGGTGCCACTGCTGCTGGAGCTGAAATCGGATGGCCGCGAAAGCATTCACAAGCTGTGCCGCGCGGTCCGGCGCGATGTGGCAGGTTATGCCGGCGAAGTTGCGGTGATGAGCTTCGATCCGCGCATTGCCAGCTGGTTCAAAAAGCGCCTGCCAGATTTGCCGCGCGGGCTGGTCATTACAGAACAGGATGCGCGCACGCTGTCAGGCGCTCTGAAACGGCGTATCGCCTTGATCAAGGCGCGACCGGATTTCCTTGCCTATGATATTCGCGACCTGCCAAGCCGGTTTGCGCAGTTGCAGGCGCGGGCCGGATTGCCTCTGCTGACATGGACTGTGCGCAGTGCTGCGCAGCTTGAAACAGCAACCCAATGCGGCGCTGTGCCGATTCTGGAGGGCGCAGGGGTGGCGGCATGGGAGCAGGCTTCCTAAGTTGGCTTGATGCCCGACGCCGCGCTGACTGCACGCATATATCCATCCGTAGGAGATATTCCCAAGCGGGACTGGGACCGGCTGGCGGGCAATACGAACCCGTTTGTTTCGCACGACTTTCTCACCATACTGGAAGAATCGGGCAGCGTAGGGCCGGGCACAGGCTGGCAGAGCGCGCCGTTGGTTCTGGAGGATCAAACCGGCAAATTGCTGGGCGCGATGCCCAGCTATCTCAAGCAGCACAGCCAGGGCGAATATGTCTTCGATTACTCTTGGGCCGACGCGTATCAACACGCTGGCGGATCCTATTACCCCAAGCTGCAAATCAGCGCGCCCTTCACACCCGCCACAGGCCCGCGGCTGTTGTTGGAAGACCCTGCCTACGCCCCGCATCTGCTGCGCGCTGCCGAGCAATTGGTGGCCAGCAACGGCTGGTCCAGCGCCCATGCAACTTTCGTTGAGCCGGCCCAGCACGCACTGTTCGAAGAGGCAGGCTGGCTACGGCGCGAAGACATCCAGTTCCACTGGACCAACCACGATTATGCCAGCTTCGACGATTTCCTGGCCACACTCACATCGCGCAAGCGCAAGGATTTGCGCAAGGAAAGGCGTGCGGCAAACGAAGGGATCACAATAAAGGCGCTTGGCGGCGCTGACATTCGCGCCGAACATTGGGATGCGTTCTGGCTGTTCTATCAGGATACCGGCGCACGCAAGTGGGGCACACCCTATTTGACCAGAGAGGCATTCGATCTGTTCGGCGAAAAAATGGCGGACAGCATTTTGCTGCTGCTGGCATTCGACAATGATCTGCCGATCGCTGGCGCGCTGAATTTTATTGGCGGTGACGCGCTCTATCGGCCGGTATTGGGGCTGCCTTGCGGACAAGCCCTTTTTGCATTTTGAACTGTGTTACTACCGCGCTATCGATGCGGCGATAGAGCGGGGGCTGAAGCGGGTAGAGGCCGGTGCCCAGGGCGGACACAAGATGGCGCGTGGCTATGAACCCGTGGCGACCACATCAATGCACTACATCCGCGATCCCGGTTTCCGCGATGCCGTGGCCGAATTCCTCGAAGCAGAGCGGCGCGGGGTCGCTCTGGACCGGCAGCACCTGGCGCGGCGCATGCCGTACCGCAAGGGCTGACGCCGCGGTGTTTAGGCGGCGCGCATAACGCCTGCACGAAGCCATTCGCGCGCCCGGCGCTGGGCTTCGGAAATTTCAACCGCAGTCATTTCGTCCGAAATATCAGCGCGGCACCAGCTGGCAGCTTCATGCCCACTTGAAGCGGCGAGATTGAACCATTTGTGCGCTTCGACAAGGTCGCAGTTCACACCGTGACTTCCGGTGGAATAGGCCACCCCGAGATCGTAATACGCGTTCACATCGCCATCGGCCGCTGCGGCAAGGCAACGCGCCACCATCATGTCGGCGCCGCTTGTATCGGCGGTCTCGACCTTGGCAAATGTCTCGATCTTGGTGAGTTCCATGATCGTAAGTCCCCTGTTTTTCAGCCCGGTCATCAATCGCCGGGCTCCCTGAGAACCGATGTTTTGACGAACGTGGTCAAGAAATGGTTAACGCAGCTGTCACTTTGTTAACGCGCCGATTGCCGATCAGGCCTGAACGGACTGCAAAGATGTAACGATTGCTGCGCCCCATTGAAGCGCTGCCAGATTCGCGCTTGTGCCAGTAAGTTACGAGGCTTATAGGCGCGCCGAACCGAGGGCCTTTGTAGTGCGCGTCAACAGACCCGGAACCGGGCGCCGCCACTACAGCAGGAAAGGCTGAGTGGATGGGATTCGGAGTACTTGATGGGCGCTGCCACATTTGACGACATTGATATCCTGACCAAGGCGAAGCGCTCCCTGCCGCGCGATTATACGCCTGGGGACGATGAAGAATACATGGCGTCCAAACAACTCGATTATTTCCGCGTGCTTTTGCTGGAATGGAAAAAATCCGTCGTCTTGGCAGCGGAAGGTACGCTGCAAAGCCTGCAGGACGGACCGATCCGAGAGCCTGATCTGAACGACCGCGCTTCAAGCGAGACCGACTGGGGCATTGAACTGCGCACGCGAGATCGCCAGCGCAAGCTGATTTCCAAAATCGATGCGGCGCTGCGCCGGATCGATGATGGCGAATATGGCTGGTGCAAGGTGACCGGCGACCCCATCGGCATCAACCGACTGATCGCCCGCCCGATCGCGACGATGACTGTGGAGGCACAGGCGGCGCACGAACGGCGTGAAAAGATTTCCCGCGAAGATTGACCCGCTTCGGGACAGTTTTACATCTGGCTGCGGAAGTTAACTGCTGGTTAGCCTCTGCCCGCGCATTGCCAGGACACGGCAAAGTCCGCGATGCCATACGCATTTTGCGTTGAAAGCGGCCCGGTAACGTAGATACGAGAGAGCACCATGAGCAATGTCGATACCCGCCAGGTCGGCCGTGACAGTCTCTTCCTTTTGGCGCAGGTGCGCATCGACGGGCAGGACAACCCTGTCCGCGTGAAAGTTCGCAATCTGTCAGCTGGCGGCATGATGGCTGAAGGCGATGCCCACGTCATGCGCGGTGCGCGCGTCGGAGTTGAATTGCGCAATATCGGCTGGATCAGCGGCAGTGTTGCGTGGAAACAGGGCAATCGTTTCGGCATCGCGTTTGCCGACGAGATTGATCCCAAGCTCGCCCGCGCTCCGGCTGCCAGCGCCGCCCCACATCCAGCCAGCGACTTCGAAAAGCGCGGCCCGCGGATTGGCCAGCCCACTGGCGAGGGTCCCTTGCGCAAGCTTTGATCGCGCGGTTTCGGTTGAAGCGCGCCGCGCTCCGGCCTAACCATCGCGGATGAAAGCCGCTCACAGCATCTTGCCCGCCATCGCCAGTCTCGCGCTGCTGGCCGGGTGCGGCGGCAGCAATGATGGCGCGGTCGATGTAGCGCTGATCGGCACGCAAGAGTCTGTATTCACCGAAGGTTCGCGCCTTTCTGCCGGAGCGCAGATCGTTCGTGCAGCGACCGATAGCGGGCTTGTTACTCTGAACGCGCAGGGTGAAACCGTACCTGCCCTGGCCGAGCGCTGGATAGTCACGGAAGACGGGCTCAGCTTCATCTTCCGTCTGCGCGATACGCAGTGGCCCGATGGTAGCCCGATGACGGCGGAAAGCGCCCAGGCGGCACTGCTTTCGGCCATCGCCAAGCTCGAAGGGACCTCGCTCGCACTGGATCTTGCCCCTATCGAGGAAGTGCGCGCAATGGCGGGACGGGTGATCGAAATTCGCCTGACCTCTCCTGAACCCTATCTCCTCAACTTGCTGGCTCAGCCCGAACTCGCCTTGCGCCGCGACAACGGCGGGACCGGCCCCATGATACTGCAGCGCATTTCAGAGCAAGACAGTGAAGAGCGACGAGAGATTGCGCGGTTGGATTTCAAACCGCCGGAAGAACGCGGCCTGCCGATTGATGAAAACTGGGAAGAGGACGTGCGCCAGATTGCCCTTTCCATCGTCAGTGAGCCGGAAGCGATCAGTCTGTTCGAGGCGGGCGAAGTCGAACTGGTGCTCGGCGGTGATCTTGGCGGCTTTCCGCTCGTTGATACAGGCCCGCTGGCAACGGGCACCTTGCGCGTAGATTCTCCCGTTGGACTGTTCGGATTGCAAGTGCGCAGCGATAGCGGACTGCTCGGCAATGAAGGCGTGCGCGAGGGGATCGCGATGGCGATCGACCGCGACGCCCTGCTTGCCCGGTACAACGTGGGCGGCTGGATTCCGACAACCAGGCCGGTATCGCCCGGCCTGCCCGGCGATCCGGGCCTGGTTAGCGAACGCTGGGCGGATATGGACATAGCGGATCGCCGCGCGGAGGCGGCTGCGCGTATCTCCGCATGGCGGCGGCAATTCGATGAGGGCGATATTTCGCGGCCTGCGGTCATCTCTGTGGCCTTACAGGAAGGGCCGGGCTGGGACATGCTCCTGCAAATCCTCAGCGGCCAGATGGCCGACATCGGCATCACGCTGGAGCGCGCAGCATCGCCGGACGTGGCGCAGCTCGTAGTGATTGACCGCATCGCGCGTTTTCCCGCGCCGCGCTGGTTCCTCAACCAGTTCAATTGCACATTGCGCCGCGGACTGTGCAGCGAAGAGGTGGATTCATTGGTGGCGCAGGCTCTTGCGCAAACTGACCCTGCGGCGCGCGCCACGCTGATGGCCCAGGCGGAGGCTGAGTTTACCTTGGAAAACATCTATATTCCCATTGGATCGCCGCTTCGCTGGTCGCTGCTGCGGGGAAGTGTCGATGGGTTCGAGGCGACGCCTAATGCCTTCCATCCCTTGCCGCCGCTTGCACAGATACCCAGATAACCGGCAAGGAGACCTGCCGATATGGCCGAAATTCAAAAGCCTGTGCCCATCCAGCCTGAGCCAATGCGGCCGCAGCAGCTTGGCATTGACTTGCCACTGGGCCAGGACGCGCATTCAATCCGCCGCCGCATAGAGGCGATGGAGGTGGTGCTCGAACGCAGTTTTGTCATCCCGGGCATTAACCGACCTGTGGGCCTTGATTCGATAATCGGCCTTGTGCCTGTCGTTGGCGATATCATCGCCATGGGCATGGGCGCCTATATCGTATGGGAAGCGCGCAACCTGAACATGCCCAAGTGGAAGCTGCTGCGCATGGCCAGCAATGTCGCATTCGATACAGCAGTGGGCGCAGTGCCGGTTGTCGGCGATGTGTTCGACTTCATGTTCCGTTCCAACACCCGCAACTTGCGGATCGTGAAAAAGCACCTCGACAAGCATCATCCCGAAACCCGCATTATCGAGCAATAGTCGCAGCCCAGTTTCATTCGTGACCGCTCTGGCCTAAGGCTTTGCCCATGGCCAAAAGCGACGTCACCTATTCATCCTACCTTGATCTGACACGCATCCTGTCTGCGCAGCATCCGGCGTCGGATGCGCATGACGAGTTTCTGTTTATCATTGTCCATCAGGCGAGCGAGCTGTGGCTCAAACTGTGCCTGCATGAGCTGGAGGCCGCCCGCGAACTGATCGTCGCCGATGATCTGGCCCCGGCGTTCAAAATGCTCGCCCGCGTGGCGCAGGCGCAGCGGCAGCTGATTTCCAGCTGGGACGTGTTGGCGACCATGACGCCGCATGATTATTCGCTGGTGCGCCCGCATCTGGGCAGGTCGAGCGGGTTCCAGTCGGCGCAATACCGTTTGATGGAATTCATCCTTGGCGGCCGCAATCCCGACATGGTGACGATGCACGAAGCCGTGCCGGAAGTGGCCGCAAAGCTGAATGCAGAGCTGGACCGGCCAAGCCTTTACGACGAGGTTTTGCGCCTGCTCAAACGTCGCGGCTTCGACATTCCGGAGGATGTTCTGGCACCCGATATCCGCGCCCCGCACGTGTCCAATGATGCCGTGGTTGAAGCCTGGGCCGAGGTCTATCGCCACCCCCGCAAACATTGGGATTTGTATGAACTGGCGGAAAAGCTGGTCGATCTGGAATATCATTTCCAGCGCTGGCGGTTCGGCCATTTGAAAACGGTAGAGCGGGTCATCGGCTTCAAGAAAGGCACCGGCGGGACAGCGGGCATTCCCTATCTGGAAAGCGTTTTGAAGCTGGGCTTCTTCCCAGAATTGCTGGCTGTGAGGACTGAGCTGTGAGGGCGCTACTCGAACAGGCCAAACAGCTTGATGCAGCAGACCCGCTGGCGAAATGGCGCGGCGAATTCCTGCTGGATGACGGTGTCGCTTATCTCGATGGAAACTCGCTGGGCGCGCTGCCCAAAGCGACCCCAGACCGGATTGCGGAAGTTGTCCGCAGCGAATGGGGCGCAGACCTTATTTCCAGCTGGAACACGGCGGACTGGATCAATTTGCCGCAGCGGCTGGGTGCGAAAATTGCTCCGCTTGTGGGCGCAAACCCGCATGAAGTGATCGCGGCGGACAGCGTTTCTGTAAACCTGTTCAAACTGATCAGCGCGGCGTTGAAACTGCGCCCGGGGCGCAAGGTTGTGCTGTCAGAACCGGGCAATTTTCCGACCGATCTCTACATGATCGAAGGCCTGCAAAATCAGGGGCTTGCCGAGCAGAGACTAGCGGATCGCGGCGACATCGAAAGCGCGCTTGGTGACGATGTAGCTCTGCTGATGCTGACCCACGTTCATTACAAATCAGGCGCAATGTTCGACATGGCAACGCTGACCAAAGCCGCGCATGATGCGGGCGCTCTGGTGCTGTGGGACCTCTCCCATTCGGCTGGCGCAGTGCGGGTTGACCTGAACGGCGCGGGCGCAGATTTCGCAGTTGGTTGCGGCTACAAATATCTCAACGGAGGCCCCGGCGCGCCCGCCTTTGCGTACGTGGCTGACCGGCACCAAAGCGGCATTGAACAGCCCCTAAGCGGCTGGATGGGGCACGCGAAGCCGTTCGACTTCACCGACGAGTATGCTCCCGCACCGGGCGTCGACCGCTTGCTCTGCGGCACCCCGCCAATCCTTTCGATGAGCGCGATGGAAGTGGGCGTCGACCTGATGGCGAGCATCGGCATCGCGCCCTTGGTGGAAAAATCGCACAGGCTTTCAGAATTCACCCGCGCCGCGATGATGGAGCATGTGCCCGAACTGGAGTGCATCTCTCCCGATGATCCGGCGGCGAGGGGCAGCCAGCTCTCCTTCCGGCACGAGCACGCCTACGAGCTATGCCAGGCCCTGATCGCCCGCAAAGTTATCGGAGACTTCCGCGCGCCCGATGTACTGCGGGTCGGCTTCGCGCCAGCCTATGTCCGCTATGCCGAGTGCGCGCGGCTGGTGAGCGAATTGCGCGACCTGCTGGATACGGGCGAATGGCAGAAGGCCGAATATGCGGAGCGCGGGGCGGTGACTTGATCAGGCCAATCCATTGCAGGATACCGCGAGAAATTCTTCGCTAGTGGGGTCGTATCTCACGTTCACTTGAATGCATCCGCCATCGAGCACTTGAGGCAAATCACGCAGACTCTTGAACCACTCTCGCCCGCCTTCGGGATTGCGTAAATAGGTTGCGACAACAACACTGCTATCGAAGGCGTAATGTCGCCGGTAATCGCTCATTGAGTATGCTTGTGGCGGCAGCGCGACATTTGTCTCGATATCGTCCATCAAAGCATCGTGGATCGCCTCATCTGCGTCCGCATTTTCATGACTGCTATCTCGCTCGGAGCCACAACCGAGCAGGCTTGAAATTGCCAGTAGTACTGTTGCTCTGAAGCCCCTCAAGCCTCCAGCTCGATATCCCAGTAAAGCCAGTCTCGCCAAGTCTCATGCAGGAAGTTCGGCGGGAAGCTTTTGCCTTGTTGTTGCAACTGCCACGAAGTCGGGCGGATCGGCTGGTATTGCAGATGCATCCCTGCCTCTTTCGGGGTGCGCCCGCCCTTTTTCATGTTGCACGGTGCGCAGGCGGTGGCGATGTTTTCCCACGTGGTTCTGCCGCCCGCACGGCGCGGGACGACGTGGTCGTAGGTCAGATCCTTCTGACTGCCGCAATACTGGCAGGCGAAGCGATCGCGGAGGAACAGGTTGAAGCGCGTGAAGGCCGGAAACTGGCTAGGCTTCACATATTGCCGCAGCGCGATCACGCTTGGCACCGCCATGTCGAGCGATTGCGAATGCACCGCGCGGTCATAGGTCGCAACGATATCGACCCGCTCCAGAAAAACCGCCTTGATCGCGGTTTGCCACGGCCACAGGCTGAGCGGATAATAGGAGAGCGGCGTGTAATCGGCGTTCAACACAAGGGCCGGGCAGCTTTCCAGAGAGCGCACCGGATCACCCTCGGCGCTCTTGAATACCGCAGCACGTTCAATCAGTTCGGTCTTGAACACTTTTGGTGTCCTCCGTGATTCTGCTTGAAATGTGCATTTACACAGCGAAGCGTCAACCCTGTTACAGACAGGCTTTCCACAGGGATGTGCACAACAGGCATGATCTGGCATGAGCCTGCGAAGCCATGACAACGCCCATGATCACCACGCGCTTTGCCCCCAGCCCGAACGGGCCGTTGCATCTGGGCCATGCCTATTCGGCCATAGTGGCGCACGATCTGGCGAAGGCGGCGGGCGGACGGTTCCTGCTGCGGATCGAAGATATCGACGGTGCGCGGTCGCGCCTGGAACTTGCCGAGGATTTTCGCCGCGATCTGGAATGGCTGGGACTGGAATGGGACGAGGTGCCCGCGCAGTCCACGCGGCTGGATAGCTATCAGGCAGCGGCGGACCGCCTACAGGCGATGGGCCTGATCTATCCCTGCACCTGCACCCGTGCAGAGATTGAGGCGCTGAAGCCGCGGATTTCGCCGCAAGGGTTGATTTATCCCGGCAGCTGCAAGGGCACTGCTCATGATCTCTCTCGCCCAGCGGCCATGCGGCTCGATCTGGAGGCGGCGATGGCGCTGGCGGGCGATTTGCAGTGGGAAGACGAAACAGCGGGCATCCAGCAGGCAGACCCGCGCGAGTTCGGCGATGTGGTACTGGTGCGCAAGGATGCGCCTGCCAGCTATCACCTTGCGGCCACGCTGGACGATGCGGCGGACGGTGTCACTTTGGTGACGCGGGGGGCGGATCTGTTTGCGATGAGCCATATTCACCGCCTGCTGCAGCATCTGCTCGGCCTTCCTGTGCCGCGCTGGCATCACCACGCGCTGCTGCTGGATGACACGGGCGAGAAGCTCGCAAAACGCCGCGGCTCCCCCTCGCTGGCAGATCGCCGGAATGCGGGCGAGGACGGCAAGGCACTGGCACAAAGCCTGCGCATGGGCCAAATGCCGTGTGGTATAACACTCTCCCGCTTCCCACATGGTGGAACATGAACGCATTTTTTATCATTCTGATCGCCATTTTCTGCATCATGGTCGTGGTGTCGCTGGTACGCGGCATCATCGCATTTCTGCAAACCACGAAGATTGACCTCGAAAACGGGAGCGACAATTCGCAAGCTTTGCAGGCGAAGCAGAACCAGGCGATGTTTGCGCGGATCAAATATCAGGCGCTCGCCATCGTGGTGGTTGCCGTTCTGCTCGCCGTCAACAGTTAGGCCCTAACGGGGCCGGGGGAAATTTCTGATGGTTAAGCTGAACAAGATTTACACCCGCACGGGCGATGATGGCACCACTGGCCTTGTCGATGGATCGCGCCTGCCGAAACACGCGCCTCGCATGGAAGCGGTGGGCGCGGTGGATGAGGCGAATTCAGCGCTCGGCTTTGCAGCGCAGGTTGTCGACGGCGCGCACCGGGATGATCTGACGCGGCTCCTCAACGATATGTTCGATCTTGGCGCTGATCTTGCCACACCCGCAGGTGAGGAAGAGGATTTCGCGCCATCTGAAATGGTGCTGCGGATCGTGCCCGCCCAGGTGACCTGGCTGGAAAATCGCATCGACGAGGTGAACGGTGATCTGGAGCCGCTCACCAGCTTTATTCTGCCCGGCGGAAGTGAAGCGGCAGCGCGCCTGCATCTCGCCCGAACCGCTGTGCGCCGCGCCGAACGCGCTGTCTCGGCTCTGGCCGCCGTGGAACCGGTCAATCCGGCAGCAGTCCAATTTATCAATCGCCTGTCCGATTATCTTTTCGTGCTGTGCCGCGCGGTCAACAATGGCGGTGCGGGCGATGTTTTGTGGACTCCCGGCGCCAACCGGTAATTTGGACGATAAGTCGGAACCAGCTCCCTTGCCTGCCCGTTGATCGGGCAAAAGGAGTTTACATGATGACCGACAAGAAAATGCAAAGCCAGGAACAGCGCCAGGCGGGCCTCGCGCCGGAAACGCACAATGACGAGCAGGACGATCACCGCGCGCAGGCGCAGGAAGTGGCGGAGCAGGCACAGGCACTGACCGAGGAAACCGGCAGTCCAACCGAAAGCACCAAGAGCAAGAATTCATCGGGCCTGATGGGCGATTCCACACAGGATACTGTCGATCACATGCGCGATATGGAAAGCAGCGGACGGATCGACATGCACGCATTTGACGGCGAGCCGAACCACGACGACAATGTCGACAAATACGGCAAGGGCCACAAGCCAGACGGCTTGCGCGGCGATGGCACCTGATCCAGTCTAGCCGCTTTGCGCTATCGTTCCGTCGTTAAGCACCCATAGTGCAGCGATAAGAACGGCGGCGCCAGCTGAAATAGCGTAAGCGATAAGCTTTATGTTCGGCAATTTTGGCGCGTCTATCGCGTGTGAGGACAATCGTTCGAACGCACGGCAGGCGCGCCTTTCTGCGCCTATTGCAAAGACGATGGCGAGCAGGATGAACAGCGTCGCAATGGCCTTTGCCAGCCACGGCGGGTCGAATTCGCCGAATAGCGCGCGAAAACCGATGCCGATAGCGATGGCCGCAAAGGCGGTCCGCATCCATCCAGCAAAGGTGCGCTCCAATGCCATGATCGTGCGGTCTTCCGCCCAATCGGTGCGGTCTTCCGCCCACTTGGTGGATTTGTCGTCGGTTTCGTGTTCGGGATCATCCTGTGCCATGAACGCAGGATAGGTGACGCTGGCAAAAAAGCCAATGCGGCTGGTCAGTTATTGCTTGCATCGCGCTTCAGCTTGTAAAGCAGATCAAGCGCATCACGCGGCGTGAGCGAGTCTATATCGAGCGCATTCAGCGTTTCACGCAAGGTGTCGCACTCCTGCTCCTCGGCTTCCGCAGCGGCAGCGAACAGCGGCAAATCGCCAAGGCCGGCGGCCAGTCCGCCTGTCTCCGCGCGGCCTTTCTCCAGCTTGTCGAGCACCGATTTGGCGCGCTTGACGACCGGCGCGGGGACTCCGGCCAGCTTCGCAACGGCCAGGCCGTAACTGCGGTCTGCCGCCCCTTCGGAAAGTTCATGCAGCAGCACCAGATCGCCTTTCCATTCCTTGGCGCGGACATGATGCAGGCTAAGCGCGTCGCAGGTTTCCGCCAGCCGCGCCATCTCGTGATAATGGGTGGCGAACAGGCAGCGGCAGCGGTTGGTTTCATGGATCGCTTCGGCCACGGCCCATGCCAGCGCCAGCCCGTCGTAAGTGGATGTGCCGCGCCCGACCTCGTCCAGAATCACGAAGCTGCGCTCGCTTGCCTGGCTGAGGATCGCGGCGGTTTCGACCATCTCGACCATGAAGGTGGAGCGGCCCCGCGCCAGATTGTCCGACGCACCAACGCGGCTGAACAACTGATCGACCAGGCCAATATGCGCCGACCGGGCGGGCACGAACCCGCCTGCTTGTGCGAGCAGTATGATCAGCGCGTTCTGCCGCAGGAAGGTCGATTTGCCGCCCATGTTCGGCCCGCCCACCAGCCATAGCCGGTCCTGGCTCGACAGCGCGCAATCATTGGCGACGAAGCGCTCTCCGCTGGCCGCAAGCGCCGCTTCGACAACCGGATGGCGGCCCGCCTCGATATCGAGCACCGCATCCTCACTGATTTGCGGACGGCACCATTCGCCTTCGGATGCGCGCTCTGCCTGGCCGGCGGACACGTCAAGCCGGGCAAGAGCGGCAGCGGTAGCGGCGATGGCTTCACGGCGCGTGGCCACGGCATCGCTCAGTTCTTCGAAATGCGCTTCCTCGGCGGCCAAGGCCCGTCCGCCAGCTTCGGCGATGCGGCCAGCTTCTTCATGCAGGGTGACCGAGTTGAAACGCACTGCGCTCGCCATTGTCTGCCGGTGGGTGAAGCCGCTGTCAGGTGCCATCAGCTTGTCGGCATGTTTGGCAGGAACTTCGATGAAATAGCCGAGCACGCCGTTGTGCTTTATCTTGAGCGAAGGCGTATCTGTATCCGCTCGGTAGCGCGCTTCCATCGCGGCGATCGCGCGGCGGGCATTGCCCGATACTTCGCGCAGTTCATCCAGCGCGTGGTCGTATCCTTCCGCGATGAAGCCGCCGTTCTGCCGCTCCGTGGGCGGGGAAGGGACCAGCGCGCGGCCCAGCAGATCGGTCAGTTCGGCATGCCCGGTCAGTGCAGGCAGCAGCGCGTCCAGCAGCGCGGGGCGGTCTGATTTTCCTTTCAGCACATCATGGATGCGGCGCGCTTCACACAGACCATCGCGGATCTGGCCAAGGTCACGCGGACTGCCGCGCCCGGCCACCAATCGCCCCAGAGCGCGGCCGATATCGGGCAGGGCGCGCAATAATCCGCGCAGGTCGCCGCGCAGCAGCGGATCGGCGAACAGATATTGCACCAGTCCCAGCCGCTCTTCGATGGCAGGCCTGTGCGCCAGCGGAGCGGAGAGGTCTTCGGCCAGCAGCCGCGCGCCTGCCCCTGTGACGCAGCGGTCCACCGCGGCGATCAGCGAATGCGCCCGCCCGCCTTGCTGGCTGGCGAGAATTTCCAGGCTGGCGCGCGTCGCCTCGTCCATTGCCATGTGCCCGCCATGGGCCCGCGCCACCGGCGGCAGCAGCAGCGGCATGGTGCCGCGTCCCGCATGATCCAGATAGGCGAGCAGTCCGCCAGCCGCAGCCAGCATCGCCCGGCTGAACTGGCCGAACCCGTCAAGCGTTGCGACGGCATGGATCGACTTCAGCCGTGCCTCCCCCGCTTCGCTGGCGAAGGTGGCTGAAGGACGCTCCACCATGTCTGCTGCGCCGGATGCGTCGCCGGACCAGTTTTCGGGCGTGACAATTTCGCTCGCCCCGATCCGCGCGAGAACGGCGGGAAGCCGCTCGGCTGCGCATTCCTCCAGCATCATGGCGCCGGTTGAAATGTCGCAGGCGGCGACCCCGCAGGTGCCCCGCACTTCGCACACTGCCGCCAGCATGTTCGCGCGGCGCGGTTCCAGCAGCGCCTCTTCGGTCAGCGTGCCTGCCGTCACGAACCGCACGATATCACGCTTCACCAGCGCCTTTGACGATGGCGTGCCTTCACGCTTGGCGCGCGCCTTCGCCTCGTCCGGCGTTTCCACTTGCTCGGCAATTGCGACCCGGCATCCGGCCTTGATCAGCCGCGCGAGATAGCCTTCCGCGGCATGGACCGGCACGCCGCACATCGGCACCGGCTCGCCATTGCTTTCGCCGCGAGCGGTGAGCGCGATATCGAGCACACCCGCGGCCTTCTTGGCATCGTCAAAAAACAGCTCGAAAAAGTCGCCCATGCGGTAAAACAGCAGGCAATCCCCGGCCTCGGCCTTGAGACCTGCATACTGCTGCATCATCGGGGTAACGGGGCCTGCCATGAATTTTCCGCGGTAGCGCGGAGCGATCCGATTCGGGAAGGGCACAGGCGCAACCTTTCCCCTATCGCCGCCAGCCACATGCCTCTATGCGAGGCCCGATACAGGAGAGCGAGCTTTGGACGAAAAAGAGAATAAGGGTTTCACCGAGCGCGAAGCGCTGTTTTATCACGAAACTATCCGCCCCGGCAAAATCGAGATCATCGCATCCAAGCCGATGACCACGCAGCGCGATCTGTCGCTCGCCTATTCGCCCGGCGTGGCGGCTCCTGTTGAAGCGATTGCAAGGGATCCTGCGCTGGCGGCGAAATATACCGCTCGGTCCAATCTGGTCGCGGTAATTTCCAACGGCACAGCCATTCTCGGTCTCGGCAACCTGGGCGCGCTTGCGTCCAAGCCGGTGATGGAAGGCAAGGCTGTGTTGTTCAAGCGGTTCGCCGATGTCGATTCCATAGATATCGAGCTCGACACCGAAGACCCTGAAAAGTTCATCGAAGCTGTGGCGTTGATGGAGCCGACCTTTGGCGGCATCAATCTGGAAGACATTGCCGCCCCTGAATGTTTCATCATCGAGCAGGCCCTGCGCGACCGGATGAACATTCCGGTCATGCATGACGACCAGCATGGCACCGCAATCATTGCCGCGGCTGGACTGCTTAACGCTTGCCACCTGACCGGCCGTGAGCTGAAAGATTGCAGGATGGTCGTGAACGGCGCGGGCGCGTCAGCGCTGGCCTGCACCGCCTTGATCAAGGCGATGGGCATTCCGCATGAGAACGTGATCGTGTGCGACCGCTCCGGCCCGATCTATCCCGGCCGCGAGAATGTCGACCAGTGGAAAAGCGCCCATGCCGTGCCAACAGAGGCGCGGACTTTGGAAGAAGCGCTGGACGGGGCAGACATTTTCCTCGGCCTGTCAGCCGCCGGCGCGCTGAAGCCGGAATGGGTGATGAAGATGGCGGACAGCCCGATCATCTTCGCAATGGCCAATCCCACGCCGGAAATCATGCCGGACGAGGCCAAGGCCGTGCGTCCCGATGCGATCATCGCCACGGGCCGCAGCGACTTTCCCAACCAGGTCAACAATGTGCTGGGCTTCCCCTTCATCTTCCGCGGCGCGCTTGATGTGCGGGCGACTGCAATCAATGAAGAAATGAAAGTTGCCGCTGCACAGGCGATTGCGGAACTGGCACGCGAACGGGTGCCTGAAGAAGTCGCCGCCGCTTACGGTATCAATCACAAGTTTGGCCGCGAATATATCATCCCGGCCCCATTCGATCCGCGTTTGATGGAGCGGGTGTCCTGCGCCGTGGCGAAAGCGGCGATGGATTCCGGCGTCGCGCAGGATCCGATCGAGGATTTCGAGGAATATACGCTGCGGCTGCGCGCCCGCCTCAACCCAACCACTTCTGCCCTGACCCGCGTTTATGACGAGGCCAAGGCCAATCCGAAACGGATGGTGTTTGCCGAAGCGGAAGAGGATGTCGCGCTGCGTGCGGCGATCCAGTTCCGCGATTTCGGTTATGGCACGCCGATCCTTGTTGGGCGGACAGAGAAGGTGATGGACAAACTGCGCGAGCTCGCAGTGGACGATCCCGAAAGCTACGAAATCGCCAACTCCGCCAATTTCAAAGATATCGAACCGATGGTGGAGTATCTTTACAAGCGGCTCCAGCGGCGCGGTTATACGAAGCGTGATGTTGGCCGCATGGTCAATCAGGAGCGCAACGTGTTCGCCGCTCTGCTGGTGGCGCTTGGCCACGGCGACGGGATGATTTCCGGCCTGACCCGCACATTCAGCCAGACCGCACGCGAAGTGGCGCGGGTGCTTGATCCAAAGCCTGATGCAACGCCGTTCGGCATTCACATGATCGTGGGCAAGAACCACACCACGTTCCTTGCCGATACGACCATTAACGAGCGGCCAACCGCGCCGCAGCTGGCTTATATCGCCAAGGAAACCGCCGCCGTGGCACGGCGCATGGGGCACGAACCACGCGTCGCCTTCATGTCCTATTCCACCTTCGGCAATCCGGCAGGCCAATGGCTGGGCAATGTCCGCGATGCGGTGGCCATTCTGGACGCGGAAGATCCCGGTTTCGAGTATGAAGGCGAGATGGCACCCGATGCTGCGCTGAACGCCAAGGTCATGGAACTGTACCCCTTCAGCCGCCTGTCCGGTCCTGCCAATGTGCTGATCATGCCGGGCCTGCAAAGCGCCAATCTGTCGGCCAAGCTGCTGCGCGAACTGGGCGGCGATGCCACCATCGGACCGATGCAGATCGGCATGGAAAAGCCGGTGCAGATCGCCGCAATGACCGCTATTGCTCCCGAAGTTCTGACACTGGCCGTTCTGGCGAGCGCGGGCATTCTGGGCTGACAAGACACATTGCGACAAATTGGTACGCCTGTGTTCAGGCGGCCGCGTTATAGTGCACGGCTATGACGGACGCGGTGAGCATTGCGAATGATCGTTTCGGGCTGGGCGCAACCCCGCAGACGCGGGTGCCCGCTGATGTGCGCGGCTGGCTGGCACAGCAATTACGTGACTTCGACCCGTCGCCCGATGACATTTCGCGGCTGCTTGCGACAGAACAGCTGATCGTTGATGTCGCCGATGTGCGAGGTGACGTGCAAATGGCGCGCCGGACTGGCGGCATGCAGGATCAGCAGGAAGCGCGGGAGAGCCTGCGCAGTGTGACGCGGGATGACCGGCGCAGTCTGTTCGAAGCGGGCGCGGCGCGGCTGCGCATTGCGGCCGAAAGTGAAACGCCCTTTGCGGAACGGCTGGTCCACTTCTGGTCCAACCACTTCGCAGTGTCGGCAGAGCGCCTGCCGGTCCGCTCGCTGGCAGCGGATTTCGAATTCTCTGCCATCCGCCGGAACCTGAACGGCAATTTTGCAGCTTTGCTGCGCGCAGCTGTCGGCCACCCGGCAATGCTGCTGTTTCTGGATCAAACCCGCTCAGCCGGTCCCAATTCTCCTGCGATCAGAAGGATCAACGGGCGCCGGGGGAACGGAGAACTGGGTCTTAACGAAAATCTGGCGCGCGAAGTGCTGGAACTGCATACGATGGGTGTGCGCAGCGGATATTCGCAGGCCGATGTGGTGGAGCTTGCCCGCGCCCTCACCGGCTGGACAGTGGCGGCGCTTGCCCCGCGCGGAATGCGCCGCTTCATCGATGCCTCGCCCGGTGAAACCGCGTTTGTCGATGAACTTCATGAACCGGGTGCGCGCACAGTGTTGGGCAAACGATATGCCGAAAATGGCGCGCGGCAGGCACTCGGCATTCTGGATGATCTGGCCATGCATCCGGCGACTGCGCGCCATCTGGCGACCAAGCTGACACGCCATTTCATTGCCGACACGCCTCCGCAAAGCGCTGTTGCGCGGCTGGAGCGCGCCTATCTGGACAGCGGCGGAGAGCTTTCTGCCCTTTATACGGCGCTGATCGACGCGCCAGAGGCATGGTCCGCCCCGCGCGCAAAATTCCGCACCCCGTGGGACTGGATGACCGCTTCGATGAGAGCGCTTGGCCCCGATGCCATTCCGCGCAATGCGCAAGGACTGCACCGTCTGATGGAAATGCTCGGCCAGCCTGTGTGGCATCCAGGCAATCCCTCCGGCTGGGGCGATGTTGCGAGCGACTGGGCCTCTCCCGGCGCGCTGCTGAGCCGGGTGGAAGTGGCAAACCGGCTGACCACACGGCGCGCAGACATTGCTGATCCCCGCAGACTTGCCGCAGCCGTGCTGGGCGATGCCTTGCTGCCTTCCACCGCGCGGTCCATTGCGCGGGCAGAAGCGCCCGGAATGGGCGTCGCGCTAATGCTTTCCAGCCCTGAATTCATGCGGAGATAGGATGTGAACCCCAGCCTCACCCGCCGCCACATGCTGATCGCTTCCGCCATTGCGGGGGCGGGCATTACTTTTCCGCGCACCGCCTTTGCAGCCGGACAGGACAAGCGTTTCGTCTTCGTCTTGCAACGCGGCGCGGCGGACGGGCTCTCGCTGGTGCAACCGCATGGCGATCCTGCGCTGCGATCACTCCGCGCCCGGTTGGTGGACGATGATGCGCACCGGTTGGATGGCTTTTTCGCTCTGCATCCCGCGCTGGTCCAGACCGCGCAGATGTTTGATGCAGGCGAAGCGCGGGCATGGCACGCAGTTGCCACGGGTTACCGGCAGCGCTCGCACTTCGATGCGCAGAACGTGCTCGAAAGTGGCAATCCGCGCCCCTATGCCGCGCGCACCGGTTGGCTTGGCCGCCTGCTGCCATTGTTGTCCGGCACACCCGGACCGCTTGCGCTGTCGGCTGCTGTGCCGCTGACACTGCGCGGAGAGGTGCAGGTCAGCACCTATGCCCCGAACCGCCTGCCTGACCCCAGCGAAGACCTGCTGAACCGCGTTGCCATGCTGTACGGCGAAGATGCGCAGCTGGGTCCGCTGTGGGAAGAGGCGATGCGCACCCGCGCGCTGGCGAGCGACATCGGTGACAATGCAGGGCGCGGCGGCCAGCAGATTGGCGAACTGGCAGCGTCTTTGATGATGACCGAAGGCGGCCCGCGCGTCATGATGGTGGAAACCGGCGGCTGGGATACGCACCAGGGTCAGTCCAACCGCCTGAACCAGCAATTGCGCGGTCTCGACGGGCTGCTTGGCGCCTTGCGGAGCGGGCTGGGAACTGTGTGGAACGATACCGTCGTGCTTGTGGCGACCGAGTTTGGCCGCACGGCGGCTGTGAATGGATCGCTCGGTACGGATCACGGCACGGCGTCTGCAGCGCTGCTGCTGGGCGGCGCGTTACCACGCGGTGAAAAGGTTGTTGCTGACTGGCCGGGCCTTGCTTCCAGCCAGCTGTATGAAAACCGCGATTTGCGCCCGACCGGCGATCTGCTGGCGATGGCGACCGGTGCGGTTGCCGATCATTTCGGCATCGACCGCGACCGCGCACTCGCCGCGCTTAATTCCGTCTAGTAGAACAGGGTAATGGCGGTGCAGACCGCTGCACCGACCGCAAGATTCATCGGTACGCCGATTTTCAGGAAATCTGTGAAACGGTAATTTGCCGCGCCATAAACCAGCGTGTTGGTCTGGTAGCCAATCGGCGTTGCAAAGCTTGCGCTGGCGCCGATCATCACTGCCACCACCAATTGCCGCGGATCGATCCCTGCCGCCTGCGCCAGGCCGATGGCGATAGGCGTCATGATCACCGCCACCGCATTGTTCGTCACGGTTTCTGTCATGATACTGGTGATCGCATAGACCAGCACCAGCACCAGCAGCGGTGATCCGCCCTCGATCAGCGGCTGCAACCATTCGACAATCAGCTGCATCGTGCCTGCGTTGGAAAGCCCTTGGCCAAAGGCAAGCATGGCAAAGATCAGCACCAGCGTACTGCCATCAAGACTGGACCATGCCTCATCCGGTTCGACGCAGCGGGTGAGAAGGACCACGGCCACGCCCATGATCGCCATCGCCTCTATCGGAAAGCCGAACAGGGCCGCACCGATGACGACTGCGGCCAGCGTGGCAATCGCAATTGGCGCCTTGTCGCGGCGGAAAGACCGGATGCCGCTTTCGGTAACATGGGTGAGCTGCACATTGGCCTGAAGCGAAGCGGCAGCGTCCGATGTGGCGGCGATCAGCAAACGGTCGCCCGCGCGAACCCGCACATCGGCCAGTGTCGGCCCGGCAAGATGCCGGGGGCGCGCGATACCAAGCACACGGACTTGCAGACGCGACAGCAAGGGAATTTCAGCCAGCCGCCGCCCGATGATCGGATGGGATGCGGAAACCACCGCTTCGACCACGCGCAGGTCGGCCGGGCGCTGGTCCTTGCGGGTGACGACGCCGCCGCCAAGCCCGACCAGTCCGATCCGGAAATCGACCGCTTCGGCAAGCGAGGCTAGCTCTTCGGGGGACGCGGAGATGACGAATTGATCGCCCTCTTCCAAAGGCACGTCTTCTATGGATGACCGGTCGAGATCGCGGCCATTCTGCTTAGCCAGGAAATTGAGGCCCGGTCGCCGCGCAAAGCTGGTGTCTGCCAGCGCCTTGCCTGTCATCCGGCTGTTTTCCTGCACGGTCAGGTGCGAGAGATAGAGATCGCTCTCGCTCTCCTCATCCTCTGCGCGCGGACCGCGTGCGGGAAGTAGGATGGGCGCAAGAATGGCAACTACCACCAGGCCCGCCGCTGCCGCCGCAAGACCAGCGATGGTGATTTCGAATATCCCGAACGGCTCCAGCCCCGCTTCCTGCGCTACACCGTCCACCAGCAGGTTGGTCGACGTGCCGATCAGGGTCAGTGTACCGCCAAGGATCGACAGATAGCTGAGCGGAATGAGCAAACGGGTGGATGCCATCTTGAGCACCCGCGCAAGGCGTTTGACGATAGGGATCATCACGATCACGACCGGCGTGTTGTTCATGAAAGCAGACGCGATCAGGGTTCCGCCGGCTATCTCTCCCAACGCCAGCGCGGGGCGGCGCAAGGTGCGGCGGATGACCCAGCCGGAGACCGCCTCCAGCGCGCCGGTGCGCAGCAATGCGCCTGACAGGATGAACATCGCCGCGATGGTGATCGGGGCAGAATTTCCGAACACGGCCAGCATCTGCTCGCTCGGCAAATAACCCAGCACCATCATGGCCGCGGCGCCCATGATCGCCACGACGACGGGCGGGCGGCGCTCCATCGCAAACGCAACGAACAGGCTGATCAGCAGCGCAAGCCCGATCAGGGCCGAATATTCGGTCAGCATCCGGGCGAAGCATTCATCGGCATAGGTTTTGCACTTTGTCGAAAATGCGCGGCCTGTCCATCGGATTCGCCAGCCGCGCCAATGCTACCAGGGAACGGTGCTGCCGTCGTAATTGAGAAAGACGTGGCGCGGATCGCTTTCGGCTTCCAGCACATCGACCATGCCGGTGACGCTGGTGTCCACATCCAGCGGCGCGTTGGGGCCACCCATGTCGGTCTGCACCCAGCCGGGATGCAGCGAGATAACGCCGACGCCGCGTTCCATGGCATGATTTTCAAACAGCGAACGCGCGAGCATGTTCTGCGACAATTTGGAAATGCGGTAGAGGTTCACCCCGCCGGAGGAATCGTCGATGGAGCCCATCTTGCTGCTCATCATGCCGATTGTTCCGCCGCGCTTCAGCAGCGGCAGAAGTGCCAGCGCGCACTGGATTGGCGCGGTGGCATTGGTGTGCAGAATATCGGCGACATTATCATGCGTCAGATCCGCAAGTCCCTGTTCGCTGCCGCCGTAGACGCCGGCGTTGACGATCAGCAGGTCGACCGATCCATCGTCGCACAGCTTACCGATTGCAGCCACGCTGGCGGCATCGGTAACGTCGCATTTCGCGATTTCGATCTGCGAATGCGCTGCGGCTGCCGCATGCAGGTCTGCGCTGTCACTGCGCTCGGTGGCGATGACTTTGTAACCGCGCCCTGCCAATTCCTTGGCAAAGCCGAGGCCGAGGCCGCGCGATGCGCCGATGATGATTGCTGTCTTGTCGCTCATGTCATGCTCCGTCCGTTCACCAGTGGAAGCGAACGAGGCTGGTGCTAGTTCCGCATCTCAGCGTTTGCGAAAACGGAAATACCA